>JAWMQO010000002.1:0-643791 GCA_033283325.1 Halieaceae bacterium WMMBA4 | reverse complement strand
CGTGGGAAGTCGCGATGGTGATACCACGCTCTTTCTCTTCCGGTGCGTTGTCGATGCCGTCGAAGGCTACCGCAGCGCCACCCCAGGTCTCGGCGCAGACGCGGGTCAGGGCCGCGGTCAGGGTGGTTTTGCCGTGGTCAACGTGACCGATGGTGCCCACATTGACGTGGGGCTTAGTACGTTCGAAAGTTGCCTTGCCCATTACGACAGTCTCCTTAACAGTGGCGTCAGCCTTGCTTGTACCGCCTGAAAAACCAAAACCGCTTCTAAATAAAGTGGAATGGAGCTCATAACCGGATTTGAACCGGTGACCTCTTCCTTACCAAGGAAGTGCTCTACCGACTGAGCTATATGAGCTTTATCCTTTCCAATCCTGGAGCGGGTAGCGGGAATCGAACCCGCATCATCAGCTTGGAAGGCTGAGGTTCTACCATTGAACTATACCCGCGACTCGCTAACCTGATTGTCAGTGAAGGCGCCGCCAGTCGGTACGGCACTGCGCCTCCAGGCTGCCAGGCAGCCACGGGATGAACCTGCCATCCCAGGTGAACGACGGCTCTCGTCGAACACCACAATTCTGGTGAAAATCTCCACCATGGGCCGATAAACTTAACCGTTACCACCCCAAAAACATGGTGGAGGGGGGTGGATTCGAACCACCGAAGCTCTCGCGTCAGATTTACAGTCTGATCCCTTTGGCCACTCGGGAACCCCTCCGGAAAGGCGGCATATTGTCCGGATGCCTATCACCCTTGTCAACAGCTTATCGGCAGGAAAATTCGTGACTTGGTGAGTTTTTTGCAAGGGGGGCAGAATTCGGGGTCGGGGACCCGGAAATCCACCCCTGCAGGCGCGCTTTACCGCCCCCATTTCCAGGAGACAGAAGCGCAATTCCGGTAAGGGAATGGAGCTGGCGAGAGGAATCGAACCCCCGACCGGCTGATTACAAATCAGCTGCTCTACCTGCTGAGCTACGCCAGCCTGACAAAGGCCTGTGAGTCCACTAACTACACGCTGGAAACCAGCGCCCGACTCAACGGCGGGCAATTGTAGGGAAAGGGGTTTGGGGATGCAATAAGAATTGCCGCGACCACTACCTGACACCCCTATAGCCGCCGCACCGTGATATAACCGCGTGCACGCCCGACACTGCTGTCCTCATCGGAACAGGCCTGGTAGAGCGCCTCGCTGCTGGTATGCCACATACGCCCGTATTTCTTGGGATGAGTGTCGGCGATAGTGACACGGTCCTCATCGTGGTCGTAATCCGCCAGCAAGGAAAAATGGCCGCCGGCGAGTGAGGGGATGCCGTGGGCGATCCCTACCCTGAAATTCATGATGTGAATATCGTCCGGGTCGGCAACCGATTCTTTCAGCAAGTCGCGGAACTCCTGATGTGACAGGCGACCGGAATCCATGTGGAACGCATTCACTTCAAAGGGCTGCCCGGTCTTCTCGATATATCTGCTGCCGGCATCGGCGGTAGCCTGCAGGGTCATACCCGCATCCACCACCCAGTGAATGGGCAGGCGCGCCTCATAGAAAATGTCCTCGACACTGGTGGGGCTACCCAGCGCAGAGAACGCGTAGGCAAGCGCCGTCACGTTGCAGCAGTTGAGCGGCTGCTGGAACTCCAGCAGATGGATGTTATCGAGGTCCCTCATCCCCTTCTCCCTGTTATCTCTGATTATTCAGGCCGACTCCGGGCCTGTGTTCTGCGCGGCGCCCCGCCGCACCCGGAAAGGCTTCGCCCAGCCAAAGCGCACCAGCCCTACCCGCGTCACAAAAGTCGTGGCCAGCGACGCCAGGACACTCACCACAACCAGGGTGGAAAGATGCAGGCCGGGGACGTGATTACTGGCCCAGACTGCGAGATTGACGAGCCCCAGGTACAACAGGCCGCCCGCAGCAGCGAGTTCCTCGTAGTGATCCTCGCGCAGTACCCGCGGTGGCTTGCCGGTGCAGATGTCCAGGAGAATACCGCCGCCCGCGCAGGTCATCGCCGAGAGTATCGGCACCCAGATCCAGTGCAGGCCGGCGACGATCGCCACGGTCGCCCCGATGATCGCAAAGGCGGACAGGCCGATGCTGTCACTGATGAACATCAACTCTGAAAACACCGAATTGGACTTGCCAACCGGGGGCCAGACGCGCGCCAGCGGGGCGCCCAGGACAACGATGGCGAGGACGATGTACAGGTAAGTCGGGTCGGAGAAGACAAAGGGCGGCAGGCGCTCCCCGCCCACCAGCAGGTCCCGCAGGGTACCGCCACCGACAGCGGGCAGGGCTGTGAGTATGAACATCCCGCCCAGGTCGTAGTCCTCCTCGACGGCACGAATGAAGCCCGCAATGCCGAAGGCCAGTGTGCCGATGAGATCCAGCCCGTAAAACCAGTTTGCGCCAACCGCCTGCTGCAACTCCGGTCCGAGCGCGGACGCCGGACTGGACACCATGAGCAGCGGGATCAATGCGAGAAGCGCGTAACGACAGCGGCTGAATTCCATTTCTGGCATCTCCTGACTACAAGGCCAGCGCTTGCCGAAACGAATGCGCTTGCCTGCCTGTTTTTCACCGGGGAGGATCAGGACGCGCTCGTTGCATGTCAATCGAAAACGGGAGAAACAGCCAGAAAACTCTCAGCCACAAGCAAAAATGCTGCCGGCTCCGGGAGCCTGGAAAACGGGACTTTGATCCGGGCTACAACTGATCCGGGCTACAACTCAGCCCGGCGAGGATTGGGCCGCCATAACTTCGAGGCCCTCGAAGACCAGGTCGGGCGCCCAGCTACCCCCACAGCCAACCAGGTCGCGCAGCGCTTCGCCACCACCGCCACAGTAGAAAAGCTTTGGCGGCTCCCCGGCCACCTCGGCCAGCGCTGCACGCACCGCGCCGGCCTGGGCCAGGGCGACACCGTGACGCACCGCCGCGGAAGTCGAGCGGCCGGGTTCCAGGGCGTAGGGTTCAGGTTCATCGAAGCGCACACGCTCCGTGTCCCGCAGCAGGGACTGCTCCATGAGGTGGGCGCCCGGGATGATGTAGCCGCCCTCGTGATGGCCGTCCAGAGCCACCAGGTCGATGGTCAGGGCGGAGCCGGCGTCGACCACGCACAGGCGCGCCTCACAGCGCGCCCGAGCGCCCAGCATCGCCAGCCAGCGATCCACTCCCATGCGCCCCGGTTCGGCATAGCTGTTCACCAGGCCGGCACAACTTGCCGGGGTACGCGCAAACCACGCATCGAGCTCCCAGCGTGCCTGGATAGACTGGCACAGCGCATCCTCCACCGCGGGACTGGCAACACTCGAGACCCAGACCTTGTCGGGGCGCTCGATCAGTCCGGCGAACATGGCCTCGGCCAGGGGCACGAAGCTGCCCCTCGCGCGCACCTCCCCCTGTTGAACCAGCCGCCACTTGGCGCTGCTGTTGCCGAGGTCTACCTGCAGGCTTGTGCTCATTCTCCCGGCCTCAGGGAAACCTCCCCGCCATACACCGGCTGGACATCACCGGAGGCGGTCTCCAGCAGCAGCGCACCGCGTTCGTCGACCCCCCTTGCAATACCCGCCGAGCGCTGGGAGCCGGTACTGAGAATCACCGGCCGATTGGCGTAGGCATCCAGCCCCTGCCAGGCGTCGCGCCAGGGGGCGAATCCGCCGCTCTCGAAATCCGCCAGCAGTGGCAGCAACTCGTCGAGCAGGAGACCCAGCAGCGCATTGCGGCCGACCTCACCGCCGGCCCGGCGCAGGTCAGTCCAGGCCTGGTCGATATGCTGCGCCGCGGAATCGGGCATATCCACATTCAGGCCGATGCCGACCACTACCTGGCAGGGCCCCGCCGCATCACCGCTCATTTCCAGCAGAATACCGCCGAGCTTTGCACCATCGAAGAGGACATCGTTGGGCCATTTGAGGCGCGTGCCTTTCACGCCAGCGCGCTCCAGCGCCCTCGCGACTGCCACACCGACGGCCAGGCTGAGGCCTTCCAGTGCCGCGGCACCCTGGGTGTATTCCCAGACCGCGGAAACGTAGAGATTGCGGGCAAAGGGGCTGGCCCAGGCCCGGCCGCGCCTGCCGCGGCCGGCGCTCTGGCGCTCGGCACTGCAGACATAGCCCCGGCCAGCGCCCGCGCCCAGCGCCGCGAGTGCCTCGGCGTTGGTGGACTGAATGTCTTCGCACAAGTCGAGGCGTTGCAGCAGGGCCTGCGCCCTGGACTGCATGCCGCTGCGCACCCGCGCCTCGTCCAGTAACTCGATCCCGCCGGGAATCCGGTAACCCCGGCCCTTGACCGACTCCAGTTCGAGATCGAACTCGCCGAGCTTGTTGAGCTGCTTCCATACCGCAGTGCGGCTCACCCCGAGCGTATCGGCGATAGCCTGTCCGGAAACGAATTCGCCGGTGGAGAGGAGCGTGAGCAGGTGACGGTTGACCATGGAGTTGCCAGTGCGGGTGGAGACTGTCGCATGATAGCAAGCTCGGGAGATTTTTTATGCGCCTGGGGGCTGCGGGGGAATATCGCTCACAGAGTGAGCTCCCACAATGTGGGCCATAATCTGTGGGAGCTCACTCTGTGAGCGATACTCCCCTGCTGGAAAGACAGCAGGCACTTGAATTTACCTCGGCAGCCCCCTTAATTATACTTGCCGGCTCTTTCCAGCAACCCAGTAAGGGGGGCCACCCCCATGGCCAACGCTTACCCCACTCTCAATTTCGGTCTCGGTGAAGACATCGACATGCTCCGCGACGCGGTGCGCCAGATGTGCCTCAAGGAAATCGCCCCGCGCGCCGCCGATATTGACCGCGACAACCAGTTTCCCGCGGACCTGTGGCCAAAATTCGGCGCGATGGGTCTACTCGGCATCACCGTGGAGGAAGAGTTTGGCGGCTCCGGCATGGGCTACCTCGCCCATGCAGTGGTCATGGAGGAAATCAGCCGTGCCTCCGCCTCGGTAGGCCTCTCCTATGGCGCCATGTCCAACCTCTGCCTCAACCAGCTGCGCAAACACGGCAGCCCGGAGCAGAAGGAAAAATACCTGCCGGGGCTGTGCAGTGGCGCAAAGGTTGGCGCGCTGGCGATGAGCGAGGCCAACGCCGGCTCCGATGTTGTCGCCATGAAACTGCAGGCCAGGAAAGACGGCGACCACTACATCTTCAATGGCACCAAGATGTGGATCACCAACGGCCCCGACGCCGATGTCTACATCGTCTATGCCAGAACCGACCCGGAGGCCGGCCCGAAGGGGATCTCCGCCTTCATCGTCGAGCGCGACCTGCCCGGCTTCAGCCGCTCCCCCAAGCTGGACAAGCTGGGCATGCGCGGCTCCAACACCTGCGAGCTGGTGTTCGAGGACTGCGCCGTACCGGCGACAAACCTGCTGAAGAACGAGGGCGATGGCGTGGGCATCCTCATGTCCGGTCTGGACTACGAACGCACGGTACTCTCAGCAGGGCCGGTAGGGATCATGCAGGCCTGCATCGACGAGGTGCTCCCCTACCTCCACGACCGCAAGCAGTTCGGCAAGAGCATCGGCGAATTCCAGCTGATGCAGGGCAAGCTGGCGGACATGTACGCCGACCTCAACGCATGCCGCGCCTATCTCTACGCGGTCGCAGCCGCCTGCGACCGGGGCGAGGAAACCCGCCAGGACTGCGCAGCAGTAATCCTCTACACTGCCGAAAAAGCCACCCAGTGCGCCCTGCAGGCCATCCAGTCCATGGGCGGCTTCGGCTACACCAACGAAGCCAACACCGGGCGCCTGCTGCGCGACGCCAAGCTGTATGAGATCGGTGCCGGCACTTCCGAGATCCGCCGCATGCTGATCGGCCGCGAGCTGTTCAAGGCATCCGCATAAACCAACACTGAGCTGTAAGGATTTACCCATGACACTGCCCCAACGCGTCACCCTTGTGGAAGTCGGCCCCCGCGACGGCCTGCAGAACGAGCCCGGCACCATCCCGCTGGACGCCAAGCTGCGCCTGCTCGACGAACTCGCCGAAGCGGGCCACACGGTGCTCGAAGCAGGCAGCTTCGTGAACCCGAAATGGGTGCCGCAGATGGCCGACAGCGAGGCGATCTTCCAGCAGGTGAAGCGCGCCCCCGGTGTGCGCTACGCCGCCCTCACACCCAACCTGAAGGGCTTCGAGCGGGCGATGGCGGTGAAAGCGGACGAGGTCGCCATCTTCGCAGCGGCCTCCGAATCCTTCTCTCAGAAGAACATCAACTGCAGCATCGCCGAGAGCATCGCCCGCTTCGAGCCGGTGATTGAAGCGGCGAAAGCGGAGAACATCCCGGTGCGTGGTTACGTGTCCTGCGTGCTCGGCTGCCCCTACGGGGGCGAGATCGCGCCGCAGGCCGTACTGGAAGTCACCCGCGCCCTCTTTGAGATGGGTTGTTACGAAGTCTCCCTCGGCGACACCATAGGCACCGGCACAGCCGGCAGCATGGCGACCCTGCTGGACACCCTGCTCGCGCACTACCCCGCCGAAAAACTTGCGGTGCACTGCCACGACACCTATGGCCAGGCCCTCGCCAACATCCTGGTGGCACTGCAGCACGGTATCGCCACGGTGGATGCCTCGGTCGCAGGCCTCGGCGGCTGCCCCTACGCGGAGGGCGCCACTGGCAATGTCGCCACCGAGGACGTGGTGTACATGCTGCAGGGCCTTGGCATTGAAACCGGCATCGACCTGCCGAAGTTGATCACCGCGGGGCGCAATATTTCGGCTGTGCTCGGCAGACCCAGTGTTTCCCGGGTATCCCGCGCCATGCGTATCTGAGCTGGCAAGAGCGGATTTTCGCCAGTGGCGCAGCTCAGCGCTTCCAGCCTGCGTAACCTCGCCGCCATCGCCGCCAGCCTGGTCGGGGTGGCGATGGTGGCCTCCCTCTGGTTCCGGCCGCTGGATGAAACCGGACTCTGGTTACTGCTGCAGGGCGGAAGTTACCTCTTTATTGCGCTCGGCCTCTTCGGCCGGGCCTCGCTCACCCTCTACCTGGGAATTGCCGCTCCGATCATCTTCTTCGCCCTGCGCCCAGAGCACACCGCCGGGCAGGCTCCGGTCGCGGACCTGCTGGCACTAGTCGCTGACGCCACCGTGGCCACACTCTGCGCTGCCGTAGTGTGGCGGCCGCACATCGGCAACAGAAGTACCGCGGACGACGCCGAACAGTAGGGCCAGGGTAAGCGCCAGGTAGAGACCTCCGGCAGCGAGCACGGTCAAACCCATGCCGCTGGCTGCGGCGAGCGCAAGCAAGACCCCCGCCAGGAGCAGGCGGGCGACCTCCCAGGGCAGGATGTCCAGCGCCGGCCGGCCTTCCAGCCACTGCGCGGTGCTCGCGCCAGTACCGACCAACAGCAGCCAGGCGGCCACACCGGGCCAGTAAGCCGGCTGCCACCCCAGGATGGCGCCCAGCAGTGCAATCGCCGCGACCAGCTGGCAGAGGGCATAGGCGTTCACCCAGGCGCCGACCCGCGGGTTGTAGAGCTGGAAGTCGGCCAGCGCCGGCTTGGGCTGCGGGTCATTGGCCAGCAGGTCCGCCGGGCGCCAGGTGGTGGGCGCCACCCAGACCCGCAACTTGTTCCGCCAGCCGGCGGTACGCCAGCAATCCCGCACCATATCGATATAGACATGGGTCAGCGCCCGCAGGGGGTTGAAGCTGTGCAGCGGCCCGCGGATGCCATAGACCGGGGGGACTTCCGCGCGCTCTTCCTGGAATGTGCCAAAAATACGGTCCCAGATAATCAGGAAGCCCCCGTAGTTGCGGTCGACATAGATGTCGTTCTGGGCGTGGTGCACCCGGTGGTTGGAAGGCGTGACGAAGAACCACTCGTACCAGCCCAGCTTGGGGATATGCTGGGTGTGCACCCAGAACTGGTAGATCAGGTTGAGGGCGCCAACAGTCACTACGACCTCGGCGGGAATACCCAGCAGGTACATCGGAATGTAGAAAGTCCACCCCAGCAGGAAGCCGGTGCTGGTCTGGCGCAGGGCAGTGCTGAGGTTGTAATCCTCGCTCTGGTGATGGGCGACATGTGCAGCCCAGAGTATCCGCCGCTCATGGCCCAGGCGATGTGACCAGTAGTAGCAGAAGTCATAGAGAATCATCGCCAGCACCCAGGTCCACCAGTGGCCCGCGTCCATCAGCGGCAGGGAGAAGTACTCGGTGACCAGGTAATAGACGTAGCCGCCGATGCCGAGGGTCACAAAGCGGCGGGCCTGGCTCAGCACCCCGAGGAAAAGACTGCCCACCGCATCGTTGACCCGATAGGTGTTACGCCCGCGCAGGACTCCCCAGGCCAGTTCCAGGAAGATGGCGAGAATGAAGAAGGGAATGGCGTATTCGAGCAGTTTCACGCGGCTGGCGGCGCCGGGTCAGAGGCTCCCGGCGATGAAACTGACCCAGGCTTCGGTATTGATAAAGCCATTGCCGAAGCTGGCGTATTCCGGCCCCAGCCCCGCGGCGGCGATCTCCTCGGCGCTCTTGCCTGCCGCCAGGCCGGCCTTCACGGTCTCGACGCTGCCAGCCAGCAATTCGGTATAGGCCGCCAGTTCGGCCTTGTTGAGGAAGCCCTCGCCATGGCCGGGAACGATGATCGTCTCGTCGTTGATCATGCCCAGCACCGTGCGCAGGTTCTCGACCAGCCCCAGCGCGTTACCTCCGGAGCCGATATCGATGAATGGAAAGGCGCCTTTGAAGAGGTGATCACCCATATGCACCACATTCTGCGCGGTAAAGAAAATGATGCTGTCGCCATCGGTATGGCCGTGGGGGAAGTGTTTAGCGCGGATTCGGTCTTCGTTGAAATTGACCACCATCTCGTCTTCGTAGGTGATTACCGGCTGCGCGGCCCTGGGGGCGGCCTCTACCACGCGGTCGAAGATTTTCATTTCCTGCCGGGTGCTCATACGCTGGTAGACGTTCTCGTGAGCCGCGATCAGGGTGCCTTTCTCGCCCCAGAAAAGATTGCCGCCGACGTGGTCGAAATGCCAGTGGGTATTGAACAGGAAACGCGGCGCTCCCGGGCTTACCTGCAGTGCGGCGAGCGCCGCCTCATGGGCCTCGGCGTACTCCTCGTAGTCGGAGTCGATCAGCAGCACGCCGTCTTCGCCGATCGACGCCACAACGTTGCCGCCTTTACCGCGCAACTCGAACAGGGGGCCCTTGATCGGGGTGACCTGTACCCTGGGCACGCCCTCCGCGACCTGGGCGCTGGCGGGTAATCCGAAGCAGAGGGTGAGACCGAGCACTGCGATTAGCGGTTTCAGCATGTTGTTATACCTCCGTTCGCGTGGGATTTCAGGCGTTCAGGTCGGGGATCATCTCGTCCTTCAGGCGCTCGATGGCATCCTTCAGGCGCAGCTTTTCCTTCTTCAGGCGCTGCAGCAGAATCTGGTTCTGGTAGGGGTACTGGTACATCTCGTGAATTCGCGCATCCAGCGCGCGGTGCTTTCCCTGCAACTGAATCAGGCGCATGGCCGGGGTCATTACCTCGTTAGCAGCTTCCTGCGATGCATTCCCCCCGAAGCCGGGTTCTCTGGTATCTGTCATGCGCGCAATGTGCGTCCCTGTGCCAAGTGTCTCAACAAGAGTGCAACTCTATACCCGATTCGATTACCCGCACAAGCACAGGCCACAACCAGTGCCGCCTGTACCGCGTGTTTTATATAGCAGGCCGGCATATAGCGCTCCCCGCAGCAGCGGCCCACTCGGTTATACTTGCGGCGACACTCACAAACGCCCGAGCAATGATCGACTGGAACGCCATAGACACGGTGCTGCTGGACATGGACGGCACCCTCCTCGACCTGCACTTCGACAACTACTTCTGGGTGCAGCATATCCCCCGTATCTACAGCCAGACCCACGGACTGGACGCGGAGGAATCCAGCGCCCGGCTCAAGGACGCCTTCGACATCGAGCAGGGGACGCTGGACTGGTACTCCCTGGACTACTGGTCGGAGCGCCTGCAGCTGGACATACCCGCCCTCACCCGGGAACTTTGCCACATGGTCGCCATGCGCCCTTATGCCCAGGAGTTCCTCGAACGCCTGCACGCCTCGCACCGGGACGTGGTAATGGTCACCAATGCACACCGCAAAACCCTGGACATCAAGATGGGCCACATCGACATCACCGGCTGGTTTGACCGGGTCGTAGTCTCCCACGAACTTGACGCCCCCAAGGAGCAGCAGGCTTTCTGGCAGCGCCTGCAGGAACTGCACCCCTTCGATCCGGCGCGCACCCTGCTGATCGACGACACCGAGCGGGTCCTCGAGTCCGCCCGGGACTACGGAATCGCCCACCTGCTCACCCTGCTGCAACCTGATAGCCAGCGACAGAAACGCATCGACACCCGCTTTCCCGGCATCCACCACTTCGACGAGATCATGCCCGAGGCGGTACAGCCATGAGCCAGTGGACAGCCATGAGCCAGGCCAATGGGTGAATTCCAGGGAGACAAACTGCGCCTCGACAAGTGGCTGTGGGCGGCGCGCTTCTTCAAGACCCGCAGCCTCGCCAAGGCCGCGATCGAGGGAGGCAAGGTCCACCTCGGCGGGGACAGGGTGAAAGTTTCGCGGGAAATCAGCGTCGGTGACACCCTGCAGATCCGCCAGGGCTGGGACGAAAAGACCGTGGTGGTAAAGGCCCTGTCAGACCAGCGCCGAGGCGCGCCCGAGGCCCAGGCACTGTATGCTGAAACCGGCGAAAGCCTGCAGCGCCGGGAGGCCGAGGCGGCGGCGCGCAAAGCCGCAGGGGGCATGATCGAGCGCCCGGCCAGTCGCCCGACCAAGAAGCAGCGACGGCAAATCCACCGCTTCAAGACCGGGGAGTAGGCCTTCCTCGCTCAGGCCGATACCAGGGCCACCGTGGCAACCCGGTTGCGGCCGTCCTGCTTGGCGGCGTAGAGCGCCTCGTCCGCCCGCGCGATCAGTTCGTAGGCGTCCATTCCCGGCGCCGGCAACACCGTTATGAGACCCTGGCTGACAGTGATCACCGGCCCCGCCCCCGGGGCTCCGTGGGGAATCCCAGTGGCTTCCACCAGCAGGCGCAGGCGCTCAGCGGCGCGGTCAGCGGCCTCCGCGGAGGCGCCGGGCAGGAGGATAAGGAACTCCTCGCCGCCGAAACGCGCCACCAATTCGCGGGCCCTTCCGGTGACGCTGAGCATGATACTGGCCAGTTTCCTCAGCACCTCGTCACCGGCGGGGTGTCCGTAAGTGTCGTTGTAGAGCTTGAAGTTATCCACGTCCAGCAGGATCAACGAGAGGTTGGCGCGGCTCTCCAGGGCCCTGGTGAACTCCTCCTGCAGGGCCGCATTGGCGCGCCGGCGGTTGGCCAGGCCGGTCAACTCGTCGATGTTTGCCAGATCGGTAAGCTGCGCCCGGGCAGAGCGCAGCTGGCGATTGCGGTCGCGCAGGGAATTGGTGAGCTGGCCCAACTCCCGTGACATGTTTTCCCGCTCCCAGCTCAGGGAGAGCATGTTGCGGAAAAAGCGGTAGAGCCGGTCACAGACCAGCACCAGGATGGCACAGAACGCGAGCAGGCTGAGGCCGATCACCAGGTTGTAGGGCTGCTCCCAGTAGTTGGCCAGGCTCCACCAGGCGATTGGCCAGACCGCGGTAAAGAGGTAGATGATGAAGTACTCGCGAATGATCACGGAGAAGCCCACCGAGATGGCGGTAACCATCAGGATCATCAGCAGGAATGTGTACTGCATGGTGATCGGCAGGTGGTTGGCAGCGAATATATACATCCCCGCCCAGGCCAGCCCGGTCAGGCCGGAACCGGCCACCAGCCAGAAATACACCCGCAAGGGGCGATCCCGATAGGCGTGACTGGAAAGTGCCCGGCTCATATGCAGGGAGCGCAGCAACAGCAATACCAGGAAGCCGCCGGCACACAGCAGCAGGGTGAACATGTCGAGGAAGGACCAGAACATGGCGAGGGTCGCCGCCACCGCGATCAGGTGCGCTGCCACAGTAGGTAGCTGCCCATTCTGCATGAGCATCTCCAACTGGGCGGAAAACAGCTCCTCCCGCGGCATGTGGCGCTGGTAAATCATTCCTGAATCCTACACTCGAATGACGGATTTGCCCCCCGCAGCGTACAAATCCTGCGACTTGCATCACAAGCGGATACTAACAAGCTTTGCCAGAGCGGCGTTCCGGGTGAAACTGTCGGCATACCGGAGTTTCCATATGATCGCCTGGAGACATACCCGCGCCGCTTGCCTGGCGCTACTACTGCTGCCCATCGTACACCTGGCCTACCTGGTGTCGCGGGACATGCTCGACTCCATGAACGCCTCACCGGAGGCCTGGGCTGATGAAATGGAGGCCTACCTGCGTCAGGACCAGTCGAGCGCCCTCCCCGACAACCCGATTGAAGTCATTGGCGGACACCGGGTAAAACTCTGGCGCGGGCTGGAAGCGGTGCTGGCGCCACGGCCAGTGCTCATGCGTGGCCTCGGCAATGCCACGGTCGACGACATCAGCCATTACTACCAGCGGCTGGTGGCCTACTATCGCCCGGAAACCCTGGTCTTCCTCCCCGGCGACAGCGAGTTCCACATCCGCGACGCCAAGGACGCAGACGAGCTGTTCCGGGGCATCCGCGATCTTGCCATGATCGACAAGTCCCACCGCCCGGACGGCGAACTCTTCATCTTCACCCCCCTGGAGACCCCCCTCCACCCGGGTGACGAAAGCAAAATAGAAGCGACTTCCCGCCTGCTCAAGGCGTGGGCGGCCGGCCTGCCACGGGTGAATATCCTCGACGCCAACAGCTACCTCCAGGACCAGTCCGGCAAGCCCGACCCGACCTACTACCGCTTCGACGGCGTAAACCTCAACGAACACGGCTACCTGAGGCTTTCCCTGCTGCTAAAGGCGGCGATTGAAAAGAGCGCAAAAGCCCCCCGGGCGTCCTGAATCTTGCCAACTCAGCGGCAATTTATGGGGTAGAATGCGCCCATGATCTCGGAACTGCCCATCACCCCACCACTGACCCCCCTGCTCGACGCCGTCGACAGCGGCACGGCCATCGCCAGCCTGGACTCTCACCAGCTCGAGGACCTGGCCGGCGAACTGCGGGAATTCCTGCTCTACAGCGTCGGTCAGTCCGGCGGGCATTTCGGCGCGGGACTGGGCGTGGTGGAACTCACCGTGGCGCTGCACCACGTATTCAATACCCCCGAGGACCGCCTGGTCTGGGATGTGGGCCACCAGACCTATCCGCACAAAATCCTGACCGGGCGCATGGCCCAGATGCAGTCGATCCGCCAGGCGGGCGGCCTCGCCGGCTTCCCCAAGCGGGCCGAGAGCGAATACGACACCTTCGGCGTCGGCCATTCGTCCACCAGTATTTCCGCTGCGATGGGCATGGCCATCGCAGCCCGCCAGCAGGGCATCGAGCGCAAGGTGGTGGCGGTAATCGGCGACGGCGCGATCACCGGGGGCATGGCCTTCGAAGCGCTGGCCCACGCCGGCCACGAACGGCCCAATATGCTGGTGATACTCAACGACAACCAGATGTCCATCGGCCACAACACCGGCGGGCTGGCCACCTATTTCGCCAAGATCTGGGCTACCAAGACCTACCTCGGCATGCGCGAGCGCTCCAAGCGCTTCCTCGAGCGCTTCAGCTTCCTCTGGGAATGGGCCAAGCGCACCGAAGAGCATATGAAGGGCATGGTCGCCCCGGGAACCCTGTTCGAGGAGTTGGGCTTTCACTACATCGGGCCGCTGGACGGCCACGACCTGCCCCTGCTGGTGCGCACCCTGAACAATATGAAGGACCTGGAAGGCCCCCAGCTGCTGCACATCCGCACGGTGAAGGGCAAGGGCTTCAGCCCCGCCGAGGAAGACCCGGTAGGCTACCACGCCATCAACAAGCTGGAAGCCAAGCCGAAGACACCCCAGCCAGGGCTTCCCGCCAAACCCGGCGGCCCCAGGTACCAGGCCGTGTTCGGCCAGTGGCTGTGCGACATGGCGGCGCAGGACGAAAAGCTGGTGGGCATCACCCCGGCCATGTGCGAAGGCTCCGGCATGGTGGATTTCGCCGCCAGCTACCCGGAGCGCTACTACGATGTCGCCATTGCCGAGCAGCACGCGGTTACCCTGGCGGCAGGCATGGCCTGCGATGGCCTCAAGCCGGTGGTCGCGATCTACTCCACATTCCTGCAGCGCGGCTACGACCAGCTGATCCACGATGTCGCCCTGCAGAACCTCGACGTCACCTTCGGCATCGATCGCGCCGGCCTGGTCGGGGAAGACGGCCCGACCCACCACGGGGCCTTCGACCTCAGTTACCTGCGCTGCATACCCAACCTGGTGATCGCGGCGCCCTCCGACGAAAACGAGTGCCGGCAGTTGCTGTACACGGCCTACCAGCACCCGGGGCCGGCGGCGGTACGCTACCCTCGGGGCACCGGCCCCGGCGCGGAAATCCGGCAGGAAATGACCGCGCTGGAAATCGGCAAGGCGGTGACCGTCCTGCGGGGTTCACGGGTGGCGATTCTCAACTTCGGCGCCCTGCTGCCAGCAGCGCGGGAAGCCGCGGAACGAGTCGGCGCGACTTTGCTTGATATGCGCTGGGTGAAACCGCTGGATGAGGAGGTCGTGCTGGAGGCTGCGGGTAGCCACGAACTGCTGGTAACTGTGGAGGAAAACGTGGTCGCCGGGGGTGCAGGCTCGGCTGTCAACGAACTCCTGAACCGCACTGGCAGCGCAGCGCTCTCCCATCGCTACCAGGGGGAGCTCCCACACGCGGCCAGCTCGACTACCCTTGATCCCAGCGTCACCGGAAACCCGCCGCCCGGGCGCCAGGTCCTCAACCTCGGCATCCCAGACAGCTTCATCGACCACGGCTCACACCACGGGCTCCTCGCCGGGCTTGGCCTGGACGCGGACGGCATCGTCGCCGCAATCGAGTCGCGACTGTCGTCTAAAGCGCTGGATGATGCTCCAGCAGAGCCTCATAGAGCTTCCGGTAACGCCCTGTAGCAATAGACCAGTCGAAGCGTTCCAGGGCGAGTTCCCGGCCTCTAGCGGCCAGGGAGAGCCTGAGTGAGTCGTCCGAAACCAGTCTCTCCAGTGCTTCTGCCAGCGCCACCGGATTACCGACCTCGGCCAGCAGGCCGTTTTCCCCGTGTTCCACCACGTCGCGAATTGCGGGAAGGTCGGAAGCTATCACTGCACAGCCACAACCCATGGCTTCAATTGTTACCAGCCCCAGCCCTTCCTGGTCCCCGCTGCTGGCCACGACGGAAGGCACAACGGCGATCGCATGCCGGTTCAGGATAGCCGGCAGCCTGTCATTGGCCAGGGCACCAAGGAATTGCGTTTGTGCCTCGATGCCGAGCTCCGCAGCGAGCGCTTCCAGCCCGGCCCTGAGTGGACCATCTCCAACCAGGGTCAGGGGCGCCTGGCTGCGCATCTCGGGTGACAGGCGCGCATAGGCGCGCAGTAATACATCAACCCCTTTTTTCTCAACCAGTCGACCCACAAATACCAGCCCCTGCCGACCCGAAGCATCGTCCAGCACTACGAACCTGTGCCGCAGGTCCACGCCCATGGGAGCTACCTCCAGGGTTCCCGCCACCTGCGCCTCGACCTGCTGGCGCATGGCCTCGCTTACCACTGTGACCGCATTCGCCCGGCGATAGATTGCCCGCTTGATCCGCGACAACAAACCACCGCGCAATCCATAGACATCACCACCGTGGGAGGTCACGAGAAGGGCTTTAGCGGGTGAAAAGATTCTCAGTAGCCAGCCTACCAGGCCCTGCGGTACCACCCAGTGGGCGTGTACGAGACTAACCCTGTACTTGATTATGACGCGCAGCGCGCAGATAAACTGGGAAGACAGGAACAGGGGCAGCATCAGTGCCTGCCAGGGACTCTCCTTCAGCCGGGATAGCATCCCACCCTCATAGGCGAGGCGTTCCATACTGGGAATGCAATAGCGAAAGCGATGTACGCTCACCCCATCGAGCACCTCGAACACACGGGCGGCGCGAAAGTGAGGGGCTATCACATGAACGTCGTATTCGTTTGTTAGACGTTTGCTGAGTTCGTGGACAAAAGCGGGCTCGGTGTCCTTCTCCCATCTGGGATAGGTTGAGGTGAGCACCACGACGGATAGCCTGGCGCTCACTCGGTATCCCCACAGGGTGCAGTCGGGGTAACAGGGTATCTCTCTTCCATTGAAATATTGATTCCGCCCAGTGGCTCGCTCAGTACGCGCGATAATGTAACACTCCCTCCACACAAGCCGTACAGACTTCAGCAGAATCCGCGGGTTCCTGCTCGTAAAAATGGCAACAATGATGCACTATCATGCAGAAATGAACACGAAAGCATCCTAGGAAAGCCCTCTTGCCCACGCATACGCCCAGCAATTCGGCGAGCGCATCGACTACAAATATGTCGTCGGTTCAGGTTTTCTATTTCGCTGGCCCCATTCTCGAGAGCGCAAACCGGGGCAGTGCTGTCAGGGTCAAAGCGATCAGCGATGCGCTGAAAAAAAGCTATCCGAATCTCCGCATCATTGCCGGCAGCACACAGGACAGGGCCGCCCTGATTCGGGAACTGAAGCGCGAGGTCGAAAACGGGCTTGTCATCGATTTCGTCTATGCCGAGAACACCAATGCGCCAAGCCTGCTGCAGGGAAGGCGTTTGACGCCGATGTCCTTCATCCAGCATGTTCGTTTCCTGCACTGGCTCAAGCGCACTGACATCACCCTGGGATATTTTTACCGGGACGTGCTCTGGCGTTTCCCCTTTTTCAAACAGATGCTTCCCTGGCCCCTGTCTGTAATCGCGATGCGCCTGAACTGGTTGGACTGGTGGTTGATTGACGATGCCGCCGAGATGGTTTTTCTTCCCTCCCGGGAGATGAACTCCTGGCTGCCGACACCCAGGCCAGAGGGAAGTTTTGCGCCGCTGCCACCCGGGCACAGCCTGGACCACCCTCCCCCACGCCAATCGCCTCCCGACCAGGACTGCGTAAACCTGCTTTACGTGGGCGGCCTGCAGGCGCCAGTGTACTCCATGAAACTTGCGCTTTCGGCGATAAGGAATCAACCCGGTATACGACTTGCGCTATGCTGCCGCAAGGACGAGTGGGAGCGCTATGCTGCCGATCTGCGGGAGTTTATCGGTGACAACGTCAGCATCCACCACGAGGCGGGAGACTCCCTGCAAAGCCTTTATCAGCAATCCGATGCCTTCCTGCTGGCCGTCGACAGGCACGAGTACTGGGATTTTGCAGTACCGGTGAAATACGCTGAGAGCATCGGCCACGGGCTCCCGGTAATCTGCTGCAGCTATCAGAAAGCGCTCGCCTGGCAACTTGAGCAGGACAGGTCTGGCTGGGTGGTTGAAAATCCGGAAGCGATAGCTCCACTGGTAAAATCCCGCGAATTTCATGAGCAAATTGCCAGCTTTCGCGACAACATCAGCGTGGTTCACCAGCAACACAGCTGGTCCGCCCGCGCACGGAGAATAGGCGCAATCCTGGCGCCCGAACTGTCCGTCGCGCCCGCTCCCGCGCATGAATTCAATGCCGCGATGCACAAGGTAATTTAATTATGGTCATGCAATGGCGCAACAGAGCCAGAGTCATCAAACAGAGTCTGGGGAAAAACCCGGTGGTCTTTCATTCCTACCAGCTGCTCTTCCGGGTACTTCTGGAGCCACGCAACAAGGGTCAGCGCCTCAAATTCCTGAACAATTACATGAAGTGGTTTCTCGTCCAGAAACCTCGCGGCGAGGTAGTCCAGGTCACCCTGGACAACGGAATGAAGTCCAGGGTTCACCCGGACTCCGACTCGGGCGTCGCCTATCTGTTCAACCAGAACGTCGACTATCTGGAGACGAAGTTTATTCGCGAATCACTCGCGGCGGGCGATTTTATCGTCGATGCCGGGTGCAACGTGGGCAACCGGACGCTGGCCCTGGCGGACATCGTCAGTGGCGGCCTGCTACTGGATGCCAATCCCAACTGCGTGTCGCGTGCAAGGGAAAATCTCGAGTTGAACGGACTGCCTCTGGAAAACTTTAATATCAGGCAATGCGCCGTGGGCGAGACAGAGTGCGAGGTAGAGTTTCCCGACGATAGCGGCACCAGTTGCCAGAACCAGATCAGCGATGGCGCCCAGTCCGGGAACACGATCAAGGTGCAGATGGTGACCCTGGATTCCCTACTCGAGTCCATGAACAACCCACCTGTGGCATTCCTTAAAACCGACCTGGAAGGCTACGATCTGGCAGCGCTAAAGGGCGCGAACAAACTGCTTTCGAGCGATTCGCTCAAACTGGTCTTTTTTGAACGCTGGCCGAGCAGCGCACTGTCGGACTTCATCGATTACTTCGCTTCACACGGCTGGGAAGTGTTCGCTCTGGATAAGGACGGCCGGCCAGATAAGCAGCCCCAGCTTTTGACCCAGCGCAAAAACCTGTTTGCGCGCCGCGTCACAAACACCTGAGCCGGCTACAACAGTTCATACACTTTTGCGCGATGGCATCGCACGGATGCTCCTGAGGGAGCCGATCTCCGATAGACTTACGAGACGGGCCTTGATACAGGCGAGGCAGAGTCCGGCCACCACCAAAAGATTGAGAGCAATCCGGAAGACAAAATCCAGCTCAAGCCGACTGAATAATGTAACGCTCGCGAATGCGAGCAGGCTTATCAGCGAGATGTTTTTCCACTGGTGCGGAACCGGGTACAGGCGCTGACTTGAGTACATAAACAAGGCAAACGCCAGGGTGTAGCCCAGCAGCGTCGCAGCGGCAGCGCCCTCCACTCCAAAGCGCGGAATCAGCAGGTAGTTCAGGGCGGCGTTGAACGACATTCCGACAAAATTCAGGGTCGCGATGATTCCGGCTCGCTTCCTTATTCCCATGCCGGGGGCAAAGATGTACATCTGCGAGAGCAGCAGTGCGGGCGCCAGCAGCACGACGACTCTCGCCGCCCCGCGATACTCATCCGTACTCAAAAGCCCGATGATATCTGCCGAAAACAAGCCGAGCAGGGCGTAAAACACGATAGACGCTGCAATGAATACGCGGAATATTACGGCCAGTTGGTCGGGCGTATCGGGACTGTCGCTGTGCGTGTACACCAGCGGTGTCAGCGAGCCACGGATTCCGATGACAGCGAACATCAGGAGACTGGCGACACGGTAGCCAACCGCAAACACACCTACCTGCTCGGTTCCGAGAAATGCGCTGATCATCAAGCGATCGATGTACGCGCCAAAAAAGACGGACAGACTGGAAGGCACCAACAGCACCGAGAATCGCAGCATCTCAGCCAGGCTGTACAGATCCAGGCCGTAGCGGATTTCACCACGCAGCAAGCGCAACGCCGACACCAGCCCTGCGCCTGCCCCTGCAACCATTCCCCATAGAAACCCGGACAGGCCGAGATCGAAAACGAAAGCAAATGCGAGAGATGCGAAGCCGGTAACAGTTGCGTAGACGAGAGACACCAGGGCGTAGCCACGCGCCCTGAACTGCCAGCGCAGGACAGCCTGCGCAACGAGGTAGAGAGAATTAACTACGATGAAAAGCGCGCCCGTCCGGAACTCCGGGACCAGCCCATCCTGCCCCAGTATCAGGGGCGCGAGGTGGGGCGCGAAAAAAAACATGCAAAGAAAAAAAAGCGCGTGGCATAACAGGGTAAATACCAGGGCGGTGCCTGCATACGATCGCCTGTGCTCGGGATTCGTCTCCTGGGTGTAATACCGCCCCATCCCCTGGATGACCTCCAGGGCGATCACGAGATTGGCGAGGTTGGCGAATAAGATCATCAGGTCCAGGGAGCCATAGTCCCCGGGAGAAAGCACGCGGGTGTAAAGCGGGAGGAGTATCAGGGAAAGGCCGCTGGTCAATGCCGCGGTCAGCGTATACACCACACTGGTTCTCAAAAGGGTGTTGTAAATACCTGCCATCGGCCGACCAGTGTTCGATGTTCGCGCGGCTAGCGCCGGATTATTCTCGAAAAAGCACTAAAAAAGGCTGCGACAACCGACTGGCTCTGGTCGCCACTTGGGGTCAAGGCTATAATAGACGCGCGTCAATGGGTAGCGAAATTGCTGATAACAGTCACATACTACAGGCTCGTTGCCTGACATCCGATGCCGATTATCGAACCTGAAAGAACTCCCGCTTTAGCCAAGCTACCGGCAATGGAAGAGCTCAGGGCGCAACTTAACGCCTGCATAGCCTCTATAGATCTCCAGGCCTTTCCATCGGCCTCGAATGCGCACCGCCCCCCTCCCAAAATCTTTATAGTTGGCCTGCCTCACTGCGGAACTACCCTGGCAGGCCAGTTGCTCGCATCGGTCAGCGCGTTCTCCTATATCAGCAATATTATTGCCAATTTCTGGATGGCTCCAGTCCTCGGCGCAATGGTTGAAAGAAGTCTCGGCTTTTCACAGGAGGATTTTGTCTCCACTTTCGATTCGACCCATGGCGCGACAGAAGGCCTGACAGAGCCGCATGAATTCGGCTACTTCTGGAACCGCTGGTTCGAACTGGGGCAGGACACTCACATGCTGCCCCGGGCCCTGGCAGAGAATTTCGACCGGACAGGGCTCAGGCAATCAGTTAACGAACTGGCGTGCTTTATGGGGCGTCCCCTGGTGTTCAAGAACCCGACCTGGTGCGATTTCCATATTCCAATGTTGCACGACATCTTTCCGGATGCGGTTTTCGTATATTGTCGGAGAGACCACGAATTCTGCGCCCAGTCACTCCTCTCCAGCAGGTTACGGCGCTATGGAGACAGAAACAGCTGGTGGTCTATCAGGCCGCCGAATTACGCGGAACTGAAAGACCTCCACTGGTCCGAACAGATTGCCGGCCAAATCTATTATTCCGAGCAGGAAATCACCCGTGGTCTCAGTGCTCTCCCCGACAAACGCCTTGTAGTCGCCGATCTCGAATCTGTGCGCAATCACCCCGCGAGCCTGGTAGAAGATGTCTACCGGGCGCTTTCCGAGCAATTCGAACTACCCGACCTGAACCTGCAGAGACTACCTGATACCTTGAGTTCAAGGGACTCAAAGCGCGTTGACGACAACGACTGGAAGCAATTGATCAGGGCGCTTGAACGCAATTACAGCCTTGCGTCCGACGCCGGAGACCAGCCTCCATCCAGCGGCCCGGCATGAGCGAGATTTGTGAACTCGACTTTTCGATAGCCGGGGATCGCGAGGCGTACGGGAAATTCCTGCTGGAGAACCAGCAGTCCATGCTGTATCACAGCGAGGCCTATTGCAGGTTCGCCGCGAGACTGGGAAATTTCAGTACTCGTGTATTCGCGGTCCGGGAAGGAGAGTGCGTGTCCGCTGCGATAGCACTGTCTTACAAGGAGGGCCCCGCGGGCGTGGTCATCAATTCTTCGCCATTTTTTGGCAGTCACGGCGGAATCCTCAGTAAAGATGCGGCGGCCGGGACGCTGCTGTCGGCATGCGTGCGCGAGCAGCATGACGAACCGGCCGTGGTCAGCACGACCATCATCCCGAGTTTATGGGCCGCACCAGGCGAGGAGCCGCCCGGACTTCCTGGGCGGCGGTTTGAGGACCATCGAATTGGCATGGTTACAGAACTGCCACCCAGCAGCGCCCATGCTCACGACGTCCTGTTGGCCTCGTTCAGCTCCCCGGCGCGCCGGGACGTGCGCAAGGCCCAACGCGCCGGCTTGACAGTCGCCATCGAAAACCAGGCGCTGGGTGAGCTCTGCCGACTACACCAGGGGAACATGCAAGACATCGGCGTCAAGGCAAAGCCCGACGAGTTCTTCACGCTCCTGCCGGATTTTTTTAACGCCGGGGAAAACTACCAGCTTTACACTGCCCGACTCGATTCAGAACTGGTTGCGGCACTGCTCGTCTTTTACTTCAAGGACACCGTCGAGTACTACACGCCGGCAACCCTCAAAGCCCACCGCAACCTCGAGGCTCCTTCCCTGCTGATTTTCCAGGCGATGTGCGATGCCATCGACAGCGGCTATCGGCGCTGGAATTGGGGTGGAACCCAGGCGAGCCAGCAGGGGGTCTACAAATTCAAGAAAAAATGGGGAACGGTGGAATTGCCATACAAGTACCACATTTTTGCCAAGAGAGAGGGCCTGCTCGATCACGATGCCGCCTTCTTCCAGGAGCACTACGATTACTTCTACGCGGTACCATTTTCCGAGCTACGCCCGGGGTGACGCAGGTGAAACCACGCAAAACGTCCATCTATCACGGCCCGGTCAACATTGTCGGAATAGGTGGGTTCCTGGCTGCGTACCAGAAAAAGCAGGGTTACAAGTCCGATTTTGTCACCCTCCACGACTCCGGCCCATTCCGCAATTACGACCTGAATTTTGATATCCGCGCTCCCTTCTTCCTGCTCAAGGTTGTGGTGACGCAATTGTTCTGGTTCCCAATTTGCCTGCTGCACTACTCCCATTTCAATTTCTATTTCGGCAAGACGCTGCTTCCATTCGGCCTGGACCTCCCCTTGCTCCGGCTGTTTCGAAAAAAAATAGTGATGACCTACTGTGGCTCCGACATTCGCCTGATCAGTGTCGAGCGCACGCGAAATCCCTATGTCCATTTGCTCAACCTGGGCCTTAACCGGCCAGCACTGGATTGGACAAAGCGATGCAAGATGCGCTGGCAGGGTATCTGGTGTCACAAGATTATCGCCGTGCGTAACCTTGTCGCATTTACCCAGGGACTCGTTCCAACTGAAAAGCTGGTAACCCACTGCTGGGTCCACAATATCGGCTTCGACACTTCCATCTGCCCGGATCCACAGAGCCTGCACACCAACAAGAGGCCCCTGGTCGTACACGCACCCTCCGAGCGCAACATCAAGGGTACGATCTACGTGGAACGGGCTATCGCAGAGCTCAGGGCCCTCGGTGTTGAGTTCGAATACCGGGAAGTTTCAGGGATGCCTAACCAGGAGGCGCAGAAGATTTACCGGGAGGCGGATATTATCGTCGACCAGTTCCTGATTGGCGGGATCGGCACGCTCGCCTTCGAGGGCATGGGGCTTGGCAAGCCTGTGGTGAGCTATGTGCTGCCGGATGTCATGGCCGAGCACTTTCCCGATTGCCCGGTCTACAACACCACGCTCGACCAGATCGCGGAACACCTGGAAGAATTGATCAGCCAGCCCGACCTGCGCCTGGACCTGGGGCGGCGGGGCATCGCGTTCGTGAAATCACACATCGACCACGACACGATCAACCAACAGGTTCTGGAACTGTATCAGTCGCTTTGAGCCGGCGTCATGCCAGCCTGGCGCCAGGGCCGGGGCCGGGGCTACAACGTCATTTCCGCATCTCTGCGAGACAGCGCTCAAGACTGGCGGCAACCCGATTCACGTCATCGTCACTCAGGTGCTCGTGAAGCGGTAACACGAGTCCTTGTGCCGCGAGCCGGGTACCGACAACTGAATGACTATTCGCCGCGTGAGGGTAAAGGCCAAGCGATGTCATGCTCTGTGCCCCCACGTTTAGCTCGACCCCCGCCGCACGCATCCACTCGATCACGGCCCGAGGCTCGAACTGCTCTTCCAGGGTGAGCATGTAACTCTGGCAGGCGTGGCCCTCGCCGATGACCGGCAGGCGGACCCAGCCGCGCTGGGAGAGTTTTGAAAGTACCTGCCCATAACGCTTTGCGAGTTCACGGCGCCGCTCAATCCATGCCGGGACCAGACCCAGTAGAGCCCGCCCGATAACCGCCTGGAACTCCGTCATCCGGTAATTCAAACCGATGCTCTCGAACTGCACTCCCCCCCCGCCGCGGGTCATGCCGTGACTGCGCAGCAGTCGAACCCTGCGCGCCAGTTCCGGGTCGCTGGTGGCCACCGCGCCGCCCTCACCGGTCGTGAGGGTCTTGCGGGGGTGGAAAGAGAAACAGGCGAGATCTCCCAGCGAACCCGCCTTGCTGGCTCCATCCTGCGCTCCGAAAGCGCAGGCCGCATCTTCGATCAAGGCCAAACCGTAACGCCTGGCGATTTCCCGGTAGCGCTCGCTGTTTACGGCGTTGCCGAATTCGAAGACGGGGATTATCGCCCTCAGTGTTTCCGCATGGTTCCAGCCGCGGATAAACTCCTCCAGCGCATGCGGATCGAGGTTGTAGGAGTCCGCCTGGACATCGACCACCACGGCCCTCGCGCCAGTCATCTCAACGGCATTTGCCGTTGCCACAAAGGTGAAATCAGGCACGATGACGGCGTCACCGGGGCCGATACCCAGCGCCAGCAGTGACAGGTGCAAAGCCGCAGTGCCACTGGATACGACTGAAACCGAGGTCACGCCGAGAGCCGCCGCCAGCTCTTCCTCGAAGGCGTTGCACTGTGCGGCGTGCACCAGCTGGCCGCTGCGCAGAACCTCAGCGACCTGGCTGATCGCGGCCTCGGGCAGAACGGGAGCGGAAAGTCTTATCAGGTCAGCCACTTGAGCGGAACATCGCCGGCATCGGTGCGAACTTGTCGGCGTTGTCCTCAATCCAGCGAGCGGTCTTCATCAGCCCCTCCTCCAGGTCTACCCTGGCTTCGAATTCGATCAATTCCCTCGCCTTGTCTACCTTGGGAATCCTGAGTTCGATATCGGCCGACAGGGCGTCCCTGAAAACAATCCTGGATTTGGAGCCCAGTACCCTGCAAATCGTTTCCGCAAGGCCAAAGATCGTGGTCACCGCACGGGCATTGCCGATATTGAATGACTCGCCCACGGCAGCGGGCATGTGCAGCGCGCGAATCAACGCCTCCACCATGTCATCGACATAACACCAGGCGCGGATCTGTGAGCCGTCCCCAAAAATATAGATATCTTCATTACCCAGCGCCTTGCGGATCATGATGGAGACCGCCCCCTCGCCCAGCTGGCCCGGGCCGTAGACATTGAAGGGCCTTACGGTCACCGTAGGCAGCCCGAACTCGCGGTAGTAGGCGTGGGTCAGGTGCTCGCCCGCCAGCTTGCTGACCGCGTAGGTCCAGCGCGCTTCGCCAACTGCCCCCGTTGTTGTCGAATCACCTTCTTCCACGCGATAGGCCCGGCTGCCAAATACCTCGGAGGTCGAGAACTCTAGAAATCGCTCGACGGTACCCGCCTGCTGGGCCGCATAAAGTGCATTGGAGGTGCCCTCCATGTTGACCCGCATCGTCCGCACGGGATTGGTGACGGTGTTATTGATCCCGGCGATGGCTGCCGCGTGGATAAACAGCTGGGCATCCCTGGCCGCGGCCACAAGTGCGTCCCGATCGAGAATATCGCCCTCGATGAGCTGGATATGGGGATGCGAGGCAAATTCCCGGGTCGCCAGGGTGTTCCGTTCCAGATTGTCGAATACGACAATCTGGTTGTCTTCCACCAGCTGGCCGGTCAGCGTCGAACCGATAAACCCGGCGCCCCCGGTTATGAATATGCGCTTGCCAGAAATAGTGCTCATTATCTTCAGTGACTCCCTGAACGCAGGCCAGCTTCCAACTGGCCGACGATTAGTTCCTGTTCTTCCGCTTGCAGCCTGGGATGCATCGGCAAGCTCAACACCTGCGCCGAAGCACGTTCAGCCTGCGGATACCGGTGCGCCTGCGCATAATCCCTGTAGGCGGGCTGCTGGCTGATCGGAACCGGATAGTGCACGGCGGTGGGAATTCCAGCAGCCTGGAGGTGCTTGCGCAGCGACTCCCGCTCCTCTGCCAACAGGGTGAACTGGGCAAATACACTGCTGCGATCCTCCCCTGGCCACGGCAGCACCTGTAGGCCAGGCAACGATTCACCGATCAGCTCGTGATAACGCTTCGCCACCTCTTCCCTGAGGTGGATTTCTTCCTCGAAGACTTCCAGCTTGGCCAGGACGATTGCACACTGCAAGGTATCCATGCGACCACCCACGCCGATAGAGTGATGCTGGTAGCGCTCGCGCTGCCCATGGACCCGCAGTTCCCTGCACTTTTGCGCAATTTCAGTATCGTTGGTGAATATCGCACCCCCATCACCGTAGCAGCCCAGCGGCTTGCTGGGAAAAAAGCTCGTGCAGCCAATGGTACTGAGGTTACAGCTGCGGGCTCCACGGTAGCTGGCGCCGAAACTCTGGGCGGCGTCCTCGATGACGGGGATATTGCCGGCTTCCCAAGCGATGGCATTTATTTCATCCATGTCGGCTGGCTGCCCATATAGGCTAACCGGCATAATCGCACGTGTTTTCCCGCTAATGCACTCACGAATCCCCGCCGGATCAATGTTGCAGGTCTGGGGATCGATATCGGCGAATACCGGGCGCGCTCCCAGCAAGGCGACGACTTCAGCGGTGGCGATAAAGGAAAACGGGGTGGTAATGACTTCGTCGCCCGGACCTATGCCGAGCGCCATCAGGCTGATCAACAGCGCTTCGGTGCCGCTCGCCACTGTCACACAGTGTTTAGCGCCGCTGAAGGTTTCGAGATGCGCTTCAAGTTCCGCCACCTCCGGACCCATGATGTACTGGCCGTGCTCGAGCACCCTGTCTATCCGCTCCTGGATCCCCGGCTTGAGGTCCCGGTACTGGCTCTTCAGGTCGATGAACTCGATACTCATTCGGCGGCTACCAATTCCAGTGTCTGGCCTATCAGCCGATAGTGGTCGCCTGTATGGGGACAATCTGCTTCCGCCTCCCCCTCAAGCGGCAGGTCCAGGCGCTCACCATAGCGGCTCATCCAGCCGACTTGCCTTGCCGGGACGCCGACTACAAGCGCATGGGCAGCGACGTCCTCGGTAATCACGGCACCGGCGCCAACAAAAGCGTGCTCGCCGATGGTGACGCCACACACGATGGTGCAGTTGGCGCCCAAAGTAGCGCCACGACAGACTCTGGTAGTACGGTATTCAGCCTTCCGGTTTACCGTAGAACGCGGATTGTAGACATTGGTGAAGACCGCACTCGGGCCGCAAAACACCTCTGCTTCGAGAATCACGTCGTCGTAAACCGAGACGTTATTCTGGACCTTGCAACCATCGCCAATGACGGCCCTGCCGCCGACAAACACGTTCTGACCCAGACTGACGTTCCTGCCTACCTGCGCGCCAGCGCAAACGTGGGCGAAATGCCACACACGACTGCCTTCGCCGATAAGGGCCCCTTCATCAACTATTGCGCTGTCGTCCACATAGACTGACATTGCTCAGAGCTTTTCCAGGAAGGGATGTTGGTCAGCGCGACCAGGGGCAAGCGGCAG
Organism: Halieaceae bacterium WMMBA4; assembly: GCA_033283325.1. Taxonomy (GTDB): domain Bacteria; phylum Pseudomonadota; class Gammaproteobacteria; order Pseudomonadales; family Halieaceae; genus Mangrovimicrobium. Next base: position 616,576 of record JAWMQO010000002.1, on the reverse strand, counting down.
ATTGCGTATATCGGCGACCGTTTCGATGGCAACGCGATTGTCTTCCAGGCCAAACCCATGCCCGGCAAGGATTTCCTCGTAGCTCCTGGTATGCAGATCGGTGAACCCGCCAGAGAATTCTATTTCCTGGCCATCTGCGGTAATGGACCTGAAGGTTCGCGCCCCGGACTCGATCGCGCTTTGCGGCAAGTCGTCAGCGTCGATGGACAGGAACCAGCGAACACGGGCGTGTTGATACTCCAGATAACCCGAGGCCTTGGTATCGCTGCGGTAATGGATATGATTCGCCTGTAAATCACCGAACAGGTAATGCAGCATGTCGTAGAAGTGCACCCCGATATTGGTTGCAATCCCTCCTGACTTTTTCTCATCACCTTTCCAGGAACGCAGATACCACCGGCCCCTGGACGTTATATAAGTCAGGTCGACTTCATACTTGTGTCCATCCCTGCGGCCCTGCACTTCTTCTTTCAGCGAAATGATCGCGGGGTGCAGTCTCAGCTGCAAAATAGTGTTGATCTTGCGCCCGGTATCCTGCTCCAGCGCGACCAGCCCATCGATATTCCAGGGGTTGAGCACCAGCGGTTTTTCGCAGATCGCGTGGGCGCCCGAACGAATCGCGAACCGCATGTGCGCGTCGTGCAGGTAATTGGGGGAACAAATGGAGATATAGTCAACTTTGTCGGGGGCGTTGCTCCGCCGCATCTTGTCCAGGTGGCGGTCGAAGCGCTCGAACTCGGTGAAGAAGTTCGCCTGGGGGAAATAACTGTCAATAATGCCTACTGAGTCGTTGGGATCAAGTGCGGCAACCAATTCATTGCCGGTATCTTTGATTGCCTTCAGATGTCGGGGTGCGATATAGCCCGCCACACCGATTATGGCAAAGTTCTTCAAAGCAATCCCCCATTTTACGCGCTAACGGCTGCAGCCAGTCATTTTGTTCTGCTTGAACTCGGACCAAAATCGGCCTGACCTGATCCCTGCCGGGGTGCTAGTATTGCCCCCTGCCAGTCACTTGGCAAAATTCTGCAGCGAGGCACTGGAGAAAGCAATCCGTGGAAGACCAAGAAGTACAGAAATTCGAGCCCTTGGTATCGTCGCTCCAGGACGTTATCAGCAAACTGGAGCAGGATGATATCGAGCTCGATGCAGCGATGGCGGCATACGAACGCGGCATCGCCATCCTGCGCAAGGCGCAGGCCTACCTCTCAGAGGCGGAGCAGCGCATTCAGCTCATTGAAGCCAACGGCGAACAGGGTAGTACGCTTGGTGAATAAAGCCATACAGGCCCCCTCGATTCTTGAGCATATCCAGCAGAGTTTGCGCACAGACCTGGAACGTCTCATCCCGGAATCCGACACTCCCGCCGGCCTCGAAAAAGCAATCGCTTTCGCCCTGGATGGCAGCGGTAAAATGGTGCGACCAAGCCTGGTTCTGCTGGCAGCCCAGTGCATCACCGGCAGTGATTCCCCGCAGGTACAAAAACTGGCTGCGATCCCGGCCCTCGCGCTCGAGCTCATCCACACTTATTCGCTGATTCATGACGATCTTCCAGCCATGGACGACGATGACATACGCCGGGGCCGCCCCTCCCTGCACAAAGCCTTTGACGAAGCCACGGCCGTCCTCGTTGGCGATGGGTTACAGGCCCGGGCCTTTGCCCTGATCACCGAGGCCCCGGAGCTCCGTGCAGAACAAAAGGTCCTGATGATCAATACGCTGGCGAGGGCATCCGGCTTTGCGGGGATGGTAGGCGGGCAATACATCGACATCCAGGCCACCGATTCAGACATGTCCCTGGAGGCGCTCAGGGCCATGCACGAAATGAAGACAGGCGCCCTGATCCGTGCCTCACTTGCCCTCGGCGGCATGGCCGCAAACGCGGGCACCCAAGAGCTGTCAGCGCTGGACGACTACGGTCGCCACATCGGCCTGGCCTTCCAGGTGGTGGATGACATTCTCGACGTCGAGGGCGATTCCGCGACCCTGGGTAAAACCAGCGGCAAGGATATGGAGGCGAACAAGCCCACCTACGTAAAGCTGCTGGGACTGGAAGGCGCGAAGGAAGAAGCCGGGCGCCTGCTTGGCCTGGCGCTTGCCGCCCTGGAAGGCTTTGGCGAACCGGCTGACGGCCTGAGGGAACTGGCAAGCTACATCGTTGAGAGAAATCGCTGAGTTTCGGGCCCCGTGCCGGCCCGGGAACAGCTACTTCTCGAACAGGTGCCCCAGTTTCGCGCCCTTGGTCTGCAGGTACTTCTCGTTGTGGGGGTTGCTGTGGGTATGCAGGGGAATGCGCTCCGTGACCTCGACCCCGAGTTCATCCAGGGCCTCCACCTTGCGCGGGTTGTTGGTCATGAGACGCAGCCTGCGGGTGCCGAGGTGCTCGATCATTGGCTTGAGAATACTGTAATCACGCATATCGGCGCCAAAACCGAGCTGCTCATTGGCCTCCACCGTATCCGCACCCGCATCCTGTAGCTTGTAGGCCCGGATCTTGTTGAGCAGGCCGATACCGCGACCTTCCTGGCGCAGGTAAAAAATGGCGCCTCGCCCCTCCTTCGCGATCGCTTCCATGGCGGCCTGCAGCTGATTACCGCAATCGCAGCGCATACTGAACAGGGCGTCGCCGGTCAGGCATTCGGAGTGCACCCGCGCCAGCACCGGCTCGCCGTCGGAGACATCGCCCATGGTCAGGACCACGTGCTCCTTGTTGGCTTCCGGGTCCTCGAAGCCATGCATCGCGAAGTCACCCCAGGCGGTGGGCAGGCGGGAGGATTCTACGTAACGTACAGTCAATGGGGAGGTTTCCGTTCAGGGGGCGCGTATTCTAACAGGTTTCCCACGGCCCGGGCGAGTTGCCCTAGCGCTGCTGGGATAAAGTCATAACACCCTGATTCTCTTCTATTTTGACATGGCGCAAATAGGTCATGCCAAGGAGGATACTGGCCGGAAAATTACCCTGCAGTACTCCCGCTTCCACGTTGTGGACTTCTATACCGCCGATATTGACCGAACGCAGGCTGACCATCCAGGCCTGGGCGAGCCCGGATGCGGTCTCCACCTGGGTCGCCTGGGCCTTTTCCAGGTCGATGCCCAGCCGCCGGGCGTGGTTTTCGTTCATCGCCACCAGGTTGGCGCCGGTATCGACCATCACCGGTATCTGGCGGCCGTTGATCTCGGCAGTGGTGTGGTACTGCAGGTAGGCGTTGCGGTGGATATCCACCGAGCGGGTCTCGGCCGCGACATAGTTGGTTCCCACCCGGTCCGACAGGCCCAGCACCTGGCGCTGCCCATCCACCTCGAGTGTCGCGATCTGGGAGCGCGAACTCACCAGGGTGACTCCGGCGTGGCTCTGCCCCTCCCTGAGCATCTTGCGCTGGCCGTCGATGACCAGGACCGCGGCACCGGGCATCAATCCTTCCACGGTGATCCTGGGCTCGGCCCTGACCACCCCGGGCAGGAGCGGCAGCAGCAAAACAAAGCAGACAAGCGCGCCCTTCAAGCGAGCCACCAGTGTATTCCATGCAAGCAGGCACAGGCCAAGAGTCCTGCGACAATGTCATCAAGCATGATCCCCAGCCCTCCGTCCACGCTCTTGTCAAGATAACCGATAGGCCAGGGCTTGGCGATATCGAACAGGCGGAACAGGGCGAAGCCGCCGAGCGCCCACAGCCAATCCACGGGCAGGGCCCAAAGCGCTATCCACAGGCCGACGAACTCGTCCCAGACGATACCGCCGTGATCGTGGACGCCCAGTTCATCGCTGGCGCGCTGGCATATCCAGATGCCGGCGACCAGGGCCAGCAAGACCGCCAGGGTGTAGCCCACCAGCCCCAGTTGGGCGAGCAGCCAGTAGAGTGGCAGGGCCGCTATCGTGCCGGCCGTCCCGGGGGCTTTCGGGCTGAGGCCGCTGCCAAAGCCGAAGGCGAGAAACTGTACGGGTGACTTGAACGGAGTAGGTTGCTGGTTCATGGCAGTATCATCGCCCGCGGAGCGGTCTCCCACAACGGCAAGAAGTGCGCGCGGCCCTGTGGGAGCTCACTCCGTGAGCGATCTCACAAGCCCTGCATTCAAAAATGCTGGAATCCACCGACAAAGGCCTCGTCAAGCCCCGTCTCGACCCCGCTGCCGGACACCACCTCGCCAATCTGCACACAGCCTGCAGGCAAATCGCTGTCGGGCGACAGGGTGAAGCACAGCTCATAGTCGTCGCCCCCTGCCAGCGCCCAGCGCAGAACCTGCTGCCGCTCCGGGTGCGTGCGCAGGGCCGCAGAAAGGGGCAGTGCGTCCGGATCAATGCGCAGGCCAACCCCGCTGCCGGCCGCAATATGCCCCGCGTCCGCCAGCAGCCCGTCGGAGATATCGATACAGGCGGTGGCGACATGGAGCAGCTCGCGCCCCAGATCGAGCCGGGGCCGGGGCCGGTTATAGCGCGCCATCAGTGCCTCAGCCACATCCGCCTCGGGGCGCCACTCCCCGTTCATCACCGACAGGGCCGCCGCCGCGTCCCCGAGCGGGCCAGAGACACACAAACGATCACCCACACGCGCCCCGCTGCGCAGCAGCGCCCGGTCCCGGGGTACTGCGCCCAGGACCTGCACCGCAATGCTCAGCGGGCCCCGCGTGGTGTCACCACCCACCAGGGGCAGTTGGTACTCACTCACCGCCTGCGCGACGCCCTCACTGAAGGCGTGCAGGAAAAGCTGGTCAGCTTCGGGCAGGGTCAGCGCGATGGTCATGCCCAGTGGCCGCGCACCCATGGCGGCGAGGTCCGAGGCCGCCACCGAGACGGCGCGGAAGCCGAGGTCTTCCGGGAACATGTCTTCGGGGAAATGCACGCCCTCGACCACGGTATCCACCGAGGTCGCCAGGCGCTCCCCCGCCTCGAGGCGCAGGATGGCGCAATCGTCACCCACCGAGAGATCCACTCCCGGGCCGCGGCCCAGGGCCGAGAAGTAGCGATAGATCAGGTCGAATTCACCGATGGACATAGGTTTGACTATTCGCCTTGGGAGAGTCGGGGTCCCGAAGCACGGACATCCAGCAGGCGGTGACCGCCCGCTGAGCGGGCTCCTACTGGGCGGCGTTCACTTCCAGTTCGCGCAACTGGCGAGCCGCTTTGTCCAGTACGCCATTGATGTATTTGTGGCCGTCGGTGGCGCCGAATTTTTTCGCCAGGGCCACCGCCTCGTTGATCACCACCTTGTAGGGTACGTCGATGCGTTCTTTCAGCTCGAAAGTCCCCATGCGTAACAGCGTGCGTTCGATGGGGTCGAGCTCCGAGAGCTTGCGATCCAGCAGCGGCTCGAAGATCGCCTCCAGCTCTTCCACCTGGGCGGGTACACCATGCAGGAGGGCCTGGAAGTACTCGAGGTCAACGTTGGCGAAGTCGTACTCGGTGCGAAATTCCGCCTCGATATCGCTCAGCGGCGCTGCTGCCATGTACCACTGGTAGAGCGCCTGCGTACCGTAGTGGCGCGCCTTGCGACGCTCCGCTGCCAGTGTATTGGGTGTTGTTTTCGCCATGGTGATGCCGGCTCAGCTGAGCTTTTCCAGGAGGCTGACCATCTCCAGCGCGGACATGGCAGCTTCCTCGCCCTTGTTGCCCGCCTTGGTGCCGGAGCGCTCCACCGCCTGCTCGATGGTATCCACCGTGAGAACGCCGAAAGCGACGGGAAGGCCGAATTCCATGCTCACGGAGGACAGGCCCTTGGTGCACTCACCGGCAACGTATTCGAAATGCGGGGTGCCGCCGCGGATCACCGCGCCAAGGGCGATGATGGCATCCGCCTCACCCTGCTGGGCGACTTTCCTGCAGACCAGGGGAATCTCGAAAGCGCCGGGCGCACGAACGATGGTGATCTGGCTCTTGCTCACGCCGTGACGGCGCAGGCAGTCGATTGCCCCTTCGAGGAGGTGCTCGACCACAAAGCTGTTCCAGCGACCAACGACGATGGCGTATTTGCCCTTCGTGCCGGTGAAATCGCCTTCGATGGTTTTGATGTCGCTCATAGGTGCGTCCTGAGTTGTTGTTTCTATGGGGTCAGAACCCTTTTTTGGCTAGCCAAAAAAGGGCTCTGACCCCGGTCGTCCCGGTAGTCGCTCCGCGGGCGATCAACCCTGCGGATCAACGAATTCAAGCACCTCGAGCCCGAACCCGGAAATCGCATTGTACTTGATGGGCGCACCCATCAAATGAATTTTTCCCACCCCCATGTCGCGCAGAATCTGCGAGCCGAGGCCGACGGAAGTATAGATGTCCGGTGCAGTCTGTGCCCCGGCGTCCGCCTCGCCCAGCGCCATGTCGATACTCGACAGCAGGCGCTCGTCACTTTCATCTTTCGCCAGCACCACGATCACACCGCGTTCCGCGGCGGCTACCGTCTCCAGGCAACGGGAGAGATTCCAGCTCTCGCGACCAGGTACCTCGCTCAGGCAAAGATCGCGCAGGGTTGACTGGGCGTGCACCCGCACCAGCGTAGGCACGTCCGCACTGATCGTGCCGCGGCTCAGGGCGAGGTGAACGCCGGGGATGTTGGCATCGCGGTAGGCGATCAGGCGGAACTCGCCAAAGGCGGTGTTGATCACGCCGTCACGCACCCGCTTGATGGTGCGCTCGTTGACCATGCGGAAGTGGATCAGGTCGTCGATTGCGCCGATCTTCAGGCCGTGCTCGGTGGCGAAATCCGCCAGGGACTGCCCTTCCGCGAGCGTGCCGTCCGCGGAGAGGATATCGGCGATCACCGCCGCCGGCAGTAAACCGGCGAGGCGCGCGTAGTCAGTCGCAGCCTCGGTGTGCCCGGCGCGGGTCAGCACGCCGCCCGGCATGCAAGCCAGGGGGAAGATATGACCCGGCTGGACGATGTCGGAAGGTGTCGCGTAGGGTGCCACGGCGGCCTGCACGGTAAGCGCGCGATCGGCGGCGGAAATCCCGGTGTCGATGCCCTCCGCGGCTTCGATGGAGAGGGTGAAATTGGACTTTTCCCCCATCGCCACATCCACCATCGGCGGCAGGTCGAGTTGCCGGCAGCGCTCCTCGGTCAGGGTCAGGCAGACCAGCCCGCGGGCCTTGCGCGCCATGAAATTGACGTGGCCGGCATCGCAGTGCTCGGCGGCCACCATCACCACGCCCTGGTTAAGGCTTTCCGTGTGATCGTCCACCAGCACGACCATGCGGCCCTGGCGGAGATCGGAAATCAGTTCGTCTACGGTGTTTACTTGCATAGTCTAGATCGCCCGCGGAGCGGGCTCCTGCATGTTCGTTAGGCCAGTGGCTGCTGCCTATGCCTTGTCGCCCCGGCCGAGGAACCCGTTTTCCGCCAGCGTGGCGAGGGACAGGCCGCCGGAACCGGGTTGCGCCGCCGCATCCCCCAGCATCAGGCGCTCGAGGTAACGGGCGATCAGGTCGACTTCGAGATTGACCCGGCTGCCCGCGCGATAGTCACTAAAGACCGTCTCCTCCATGGTCTGGGGGATGATATTGAGGTCGAATTCGGCGCCGTCGACAGCGTTCACCGTCAGGCTGGTGCCGTCCACGGTGATACTGCCCTTGTGGGCGATATAGCGTGCCAGGGCATCGGGGGCGCGCATCACGAAGCGGATGGAGCGCGCGTCGCTGTGCTGGCTGACGACCTCGCCGACACCGTCCACGTGGCCTGAGACGATATGCCCGCCGAGGCGGCTGGCGGGAGTGAGTGACTTCTCCAGGTTGACCCGGGACCCGAGCCCGAGGCTGCCCAGCGTGGTGTGCTGCAGCGTCTCCACTGACACATCCGCCCAGTAGCCGTCACCGGGCAGTTCCGTCACGGTCAGGCAGACGCCATTGGTGCAGATGCTGTCGCCGAGAGCCACATCGCCCAGATCCAGCTTGCCAGTACGAATGCGCAGGCGAAGGTCGCCACCGGAGGGTTCCAGCGCGGCGATTTCACCCACGGCCTGCACGATACCTGTAAACATGTGTCTCCTGAATAACCCGCGGCGCGGGCTCCTGCAATGCTCTCCTGTGGGAGCTCACTGCGTGAGCGACACCCCTGCAGGTATAGCAGTAATTCGCCAATCCTCACCCAAGCGGCGCATGTCACTGATTTGCAGCGGAACCTTCTCCGCCATTTTCGACAGCGGCAGGTCCAGCAGAGGCAGCGCGCTGCTGCCCATCAGGACCGGCGCCATATAGATGATCAATTCGTCCAACAGCCCCGCCTGCAACAGTGCACCAGCCAAACGGGGGCCGCATTCTACCAGAATTTCATTACATTGCCGCGCCGCCAGCTCTGTCATTAATTCACCAAGCTCGAGCCCCGAATCACCCGGCTGCAGGCCCATCAATTCCACGTCGGCCCCGCGCAGGGCCGACGGTACCGCTGCGCCCCGCGCGTGACAGAGCAGGCTTGGCGCGCTTGCATCAAGGACCTTCGCGCTGACCGGAGTCTGCGCCCGAGAATCCAGAACCACGCGCAGGGGCTGGTGCGCCACCGCGAGTGCAGCCTCGGCCGGGGTCAGCCCCAACTCTGCCTCGCGAACCGTCAGCGAGCAGTCGTCGGCCAGTACCGTGCCTATGCCGGTGACCACCGCGCAGCTCTGGGCGCGCAGGCGCTGCACATCGCGCCGGGCTGCAGGCCCGGTAATCCACTGGCTCTCGCCCGAAGCCATCGCCGTGCGCCCGTCCAGGGAGCTGGCCAGCTTCACCCGCACCCTGCCGCGCCCGCGCTGCATGCGGGCGATAAATCCGGCGATTTCCGCCCGCGCCTCCACTTCCATGAGGCCGCACTCCACGTCCAGACCCGCGGCCGCGAGCCGGCGCAGACCTTCCCCGGCCACCTGCGGATTGGGGTCCGTGGTCGCGGCGACAACGCGCCCGATACCCGCCGCCAGCAAGGCATCCACGCAGGGACCGGTGCGGCCCTGGTGGGAACAGGGCTCAAGCGTGACGTAGGCAGTGGCGCCGGCGGCGTCTCCGGCGGCCTTCAGCGCCTGGATCTCCGCGTGGTCGCCCCCGGCGGGCTGGGTAAAACCCTCGCCGATGACTTCCCCGCCGCGCACCAGCACACAGCCGACGTGGGGATTGGGTTTGGCGGAGTAGCGGCCGAAACGCGCCAGTTGCAGGGCGCGGGCCATCATGCGTGTGTCGAATTCAGCGGCCACGCTCAGGTCTCGACGCGAGGCTCCGCTTCCAGCGACTCAATGGCCCGGCGGAACTCGTCGACGTCCTCAAAATTCTTGTAGACCGAGGCGAAGCGCACGTAGGCAACCTTGTCCAGCTTCTTGAGGTTTTCCATCACCAGTTCGCCCAGCTCCCTGGAACGCACTTCCCGTTCACCCATGGCGCGCAGCTCATGCTTGATCTGCTGGACCACCGCCTCGATATCCTCGACAGATACCGGACGTTTTTCCAGCGCCCGCTGGAAGCCAGCGCGCAGCTTCTCCTCGTTGAAGGGTTCGCGATCACCGTTTTGCTTGATGATGCGCGGCATCACCAGTTCGGCAACCTCGTAAGTGGTAAAACGCTCGCTGCAGCTCAGGCACTCGCGGCGGCGCCGGACCTGGTCGCCTTCGGCGACCAGTCGCGAGTCGATCACCTTGGTGTCCTGAGCGGCGCAAAATGGGCAGTGCATCGGCCAACCCCTGTGTTTAAGTGGCTGAACCTTAACACAATTCCCGGCAGCTAGCGGATATTTGATCGGCAAAAGTTGCAGCGATCACCGGGCACAAAAAAGGCCGCATCAGCGGCCTTTCCAGCTTGCCTCGCGCCCTCACGCGTAGACCGGGAAGCGCTGGCAGATCTCCAGCACCTTGCCCTTGACCTCGGCAATCACCTGCTCCGAGTTGCCGTTTTCCAGCGACTCCAGCACATCGCACATCCAGTGCGTCAGTTGAACGGTCTCATCCTCACCAAAACCCCGGGTAGTGATGGCCGGGGTACCGACGCGCAGGCCGGAAGTGATGAAGGGAGAGCGCGGGTCGTTGGGCACCGCGTTCTTGTTCACCGTGATGTAGGCGTCGCCGAGAGCGGCGTCCGCGTCCTTGCCGGTGTAGGGCTTGCCGATCAGGTCCACCAGCATCAGGTGGTTCTCGGTGCCGCCGGAGACGATCTTGATGCCGCGCTCGATGAAGGTGGCCGCCATCGCCTTGGCATTGGCCACGACCTGCTTCTGGTACTCGACGAAATCGGGGCTGGCCGCCTCCTTGAAGGAGACTGCCTTGGCCGCGATGACGTGCATCAGCGGGCCGCCCTGACCGCCGGGGAAAACCGCGGAGTTGAACTTCTTCTCCAGTTCCTCGTTGGCGCGGGCGAGGATGATACCGCCGCGGGGCCCGCGCAGGGTCTTGTGGGTGGTGGAGGTCACCACGTCGGCGATCGGCACCGGGTTGGGGTAGAGACCGGCCGCGACCAGGCCGGCCACGTGGGCCATGTCGACCATCAGGTAAGCGCCGACCTTGTCGGCTATGTCGCGGAAGCGCTGCCAGTCGACGATGCCAGAGTAGGCGGAGAAGCCGGCGACGATCATCTTCGGCTTGTGCTCGAGGGCCAGGGCTTCGACCTGCGCGTAGTCGATTTCGCCGGTTTCCGGGTTGAGGCCGTACTGCACGGAGTTGTAGACCTTGCCGGAGAAGTTGGGCTTGGCGCCGTGGGTCAGGTGGCCACCGGCGTCGAGGCTCATGCCGAGCACGGTGTCGCCGGCCTGCAGCAGGGCGAGGTAGACGGCGCTGTTAGCCTGGGAACCGGAGTGGGGCTGGACGTTGGCGTAATCCGCACCAAACAGCGCCTTGGCGCGCTCGATGGCCAGCTCTTCCGCCTTGTCGACGTACTCGCAGCCACCGTAGTAGCGCTTGCCAGGGTAGCCCTCTGCGTACTTGTTGGTCAGGGCGGTGCCCTGGGCCTGCATAACCCGCGGGCTGCAGTAGTTTTCGGAGGCAATCAGCTCGATATGCTCCTCCTGGCGGCGCTCTTCCTCGCCAATCGCGGCGAAGATCTCGTCGTCAAAACCCTGGATGGTCATGCTTTTGTCGAACATGGGGGCTCTCCCGGTAGTTCGGGCCTCGGGGGCCCCTCTGGAAAGCGGCGCATTTTACAGAAAAAGGCCCCTGCGCTAAAGCTGCATTTCGACCGTCTTTTGAGGGGCTGCTGGACACTTGTTTGAGTGTATTGGTTGCACCGTTTGGTGCCACGAATCCGAGCTTGGCGCTTTTGGGCCTCCCGGGGCTCGAGAGCGTTTATACTCACCCCGGGAGGCCCAAAAGCGCCAAGCTCTAACCCCGGGAGTGTCTCCGACCGACTATGGCTCCATGCCGGTGAATTCGGTCTGGCGCCAGTGAATCAGCGAAAAGCGACCAATCAAACTACTTGCATTAGCTCCACGCTCGTTGAAGACTTATGTCTTAAACAATCCCCTTGGACGCCGCACTATATTTGGGCTATACCACCAACTATGGCGCGTAGTTTGCTAGCACTTATGTCTGCAACCCGCATGCGCAATCGCGGCCCCTAAATAAGGAACCCCATGGAACGAAGCTGGAAGTCCTACGACAGCGGCCCCTTCTACGACGAACTGATTACACCCGCGGGCAAACCCCGGGTGGCCGCAAGGCGAGCGGTGAATCTGCTGCAAAGCCTGTCTCCGGAAGAGATGGAGGCCCGGCGGGCCGCCGCCGAACTGGCTATCAAGGAGATGGGCATCTCCTTCACCATCTATTCTGAAGGCAAGAATATCGACCGGGCCTGGCCCTTCGACATCATTCCGCGGGTCATCCCGGGGCGCGAGTGGGACAAGGTCAGCGAGGGGCTGGCTCAGCGCACCCGTGCGCTCAACGCTTTCATCAACGACATTTACAACCGCCAGCGCATTCTCAAGGACGGCATCATGCCCGCCGATATCGTCCTCGATTCCAACAACTACAAACCCCAGTGCGCCGGGATTTCGCCCCGCTTCGGTGCGTGGGCTCACATCTGCGGTACAGATCTGGTGCGGGACAAGGACGGTAAGTTCTATGTTCTCGAGGACAACCTGCGAGTTCCCTCCGGGGTCTCCTACATGCTCGAGAACCGGGAAATCACCAAGCGCGCGCTGCCGGAGCTGTTCGAAAACTACAGCATCCGCCCGGTGGACGATTACCCGGCGCGACTGTACTCCACCCTGGCTGCACTCTCGCCCCGGGAGCGCAAGCGCCCCTGCGTGGTGGTGCTGACCCCGGGCATCTACAACTCCGCCTACTTCGAGCACTCCTTCCTCGCCCGGGGGATGGGCGCCGAACTGGTGGAGGGGCCTGACCTCTTCGTCGGCGAGGATGACTGCCTCTATATGCGCACCGTGGATGGCCCGGAGCGGGTGGATGTGGTCTACCGCCGCATCGACGACGACTTCCTCGATCCGGAAGCCTTCCGCAAGGATTCCATTCTCGGCATCCCCGGCATCATGCGGGCCTGGAAGAAAGGCAATGTCGCCATTGCCAACGCCCCTGGTTCGGGTGTGGCGGACGACAAGGTCGTCTACGCCTACGTACCGGAAATGATCCGCTACTACCTGAAGGAAGAGCCCAAGCTGGCATCGGTCAAGACTTACCTGTGTATGAACGAGAAGGAGCGGGAATACGTCCTCAATAACCTGGACAAACTGGTAGTCAAGCCGGCCAACGAGTCCGGCGGCTACGGCCTGATGGTCGGGCCGCGCGCATCCAAGGCCACCCGAGCCAAGTTCGCCAGGCTGATCGAGGAAAACCCGCGTAACTACATCGCCCAGCCGACCCTGGCCCTGTCTACCGCCCCCACCTATCTCGACGGGAGCGTGCAGCCTCGCCACCTCGATCTGCGTCCCTTCATCCTCAGCAGCAAGGAGTCCTGGGTCACCCCGGGGGGGCTCACCCGGGTGGCGCTGGTCAAGGGCTCGCTGGTGGTGAATTCCTCCCAGGGCGGCGGCAGTAAAGACACCTGGATCCTGGAGGGCAAATCATGACCATGCTCTCCAGGGTCGCCGAAAGACTCTTCTGGATGGCCCGCTACCTCGAGCGCGCCGAGGATACCGCGCGCCTTACCCAGGCCTACGCCCACCTGGTGATGGACCTGCCTGAAGGCTCCGAGCCGGGCTGGGAAATCCTGGTGAATATCCTCGACGCAGAGCCGGTCTTCAGCAATCGCTTCCGGGTCTACTCGGAACAGAACGTGCTGCGCTTCCTGATCGCCGACACCGACAACTCCGGCAGTATCCACCGGGCAGTGGTGGCGGCGCGGGAGAACGTCCGCACCACCCGCGACGTGCTGCCCGAGGAAGCCTGGGAACACGTCAACGAGCTCTACCACTACGCCCGGGAGACCGCGGAGAGTTCCGTGGGGCGGCGCAACCGCCACGAATTCCTGGAAGAGGTCTACACCCGCTGCCAGATGATCAACGGCCTGATGATGTCGACCCTCTGCCGCGACCACGCCTACCGCTTCATCAAGGTAGGCCGCCTGCTGGAGCGCGCCGACATGACCACCCGGGTCATCGACGTTGGCGCCGGCGCCCTGCTCGGCGACCAGGTGTCCAACCCCGCGATGACCCCGCTGATCTGGGCCAGCCTGCTGCGCTCTCTGTCAGCCATGGGCACCTACCGCCGTACTATCGGCCCGCTGATCGAGGCGGACGCGGTAGTGGACTTCGTGTTCCGCGATGCCTCCCTGCCGCGCTCGGTGAAGTTTTGCCTTGACGGCATACGCAAGGAACTCACTCCCTTGCGGGACAACGACGATTCACTGCGGATACTGGAGCGCTCAAGGCGAAAACTTGCCCGCTTCCAGGCCGATGAAAAGCATCCTGAAAAGCTGCATCACTTTATCGATCGCCTGCAACTCGATCTCAACGAACTTTCCGATTCGATCTGCGAGACCTGGTTCCCGCCGCCACAAGAGTAGCTGTATATGGCCATTCGTGTTGCCGTCAGGCACAACACCTATTACCACTTTGACCGCCACGTGGGTATTTCTCCCCACGTACTGCGCCTGCGTCCGGCACCCCACTGCCGCAACCGCATCTACAGCTATTCCCTGAAGGTGCAGCCGGAGAATCACTTCATCAACTGGCAGCAGGATCCCTTCGGCAACTTCCTCGCCCGCCTGGTTTTCCCGGAGAAAGAGGATCACCTCTCGGTGGAGGTGGAGCTGATCACCGACATGACCGTGGTCAACCCCTTCGACTTTTTCGTGGAGGAGTACGCCGAGAGCTACCCCTTCGAGTATGACGACGTACTGCGCAAGGAACTGGGGCCCTATCTCGAAGTGACCGAGGACGGGCCTCTGCTGAAGGCCTGGCTGTCGGGCGTGAAGCGCGACGAAATGCCGATCATCGATTTCCTGGTCGCCCTGAACCAGCGGCTGGAGCAGGACATCGACTACAACGTGCGCATGGAGCCCGGGGTACAGACCTGCGAGGAAACCCTGGAGATCAAGCGCGGCTCCTGCCGCGACTCTGGCTGGCTGATGGTGCAGGTACTGCGCCACCTGGGCCTGGCGGCGCGCTTCTGCTCCGGTTACCTGGTGCAGCTGGCCCCCGACCAGAAATCCCTCGAGGGCCCCTCGGGCCCCGAGGAAGACTTCACCGACCTGCACGCCTGGTGCGAGGTCTTCCTTCCCGGCGCCGGCTGGGTCGGGCTGGACCCGACCTCGGGCCTGTTTGCCGGCGAGAGCCATATCCCGCTGGCCTGCACCCCCAGCCCGATCTCGGCCGCGCCGATCACCGGCGCCACCGACAAGTGCGAGGTGGAATTCAGTTACGTCAACGAAGTGGAGCGCATCCACGAGGACCCGCGGGTCACCAAGCCCTACAGCGAGGAAGAGTGGATTGCGATCCAGGCGCTGGGCGAGGCGGTTGACGCGGAACTGAGCTCCGGCGACGTGCGCCTGACCATGGGCGGCGAACCGACCTTTGTTTCCATCGACGACATGGACTCGGCCCAGTGGAACATCGAGGCCCTCGGCAGCCACAAGTTGAAACTCGCCAAGGACCTGCTGATCCGCCTGCGCGACCGCTTCGCCCCCGGCGGCCTGCTGCACTACGGCCAGGGCAAGTGGTACCCCGGCGAACCCACGCCGCGCTGGGCGCTGGGTTGTTTCTGGCGCACCGACGGCGAACCCCTGTGGAAAGACCCCGCCCTGCTTGCCCGGGTGGACCGGGACTACGGCCAGGAGCTGCCGCAGGCTGAAGCCTTCATCTACTGGCTGACCGCAGCCCTGGGAATCGACACCGATTACATCCTGCCCGCCTACGAGGACGCCCTCTACTACATGTGGAAGGAGCAGAACCTGCCGGACAACCTCGACCCGACCAAGGCGAACATCAAGGACGACGCCGAGCGACGCCGCCTCGCGGCGCTGCTCAGCCGCGGCCTGAATACCCCCACCGGCTACCTGCTGCCGCTGGAACGGGACCCCGGCGGCCCCTGGCGCAGCGGCCGCTGGAAGTTGCGCTCGGAGCGGGTCAACCTGATTCCCGGGGATTCGCCCATGGGGCTGAGACTGCCGCTGGACAACCTGCTCTTCCCCGACAACCCCAGGGATGTCATGAAGCCCGAACGCGACCCCTTCGATCCGCGCACGGCGCTGGGCGAGGCGCCCCCGGTCGGCCAGCCCATACAATCCCAGACCGCACCCGAGGCCGACGACAGCGATCCCGCCAAGGTGGTGCGGACTGTGCTGTGCATCGAACCGCGAGACGGAAAACTACACGTCTTCCTGCCGCCCCTGCAGTACCTCGAGCACTATGTCGAGCTGATCAAGGCGATGGAGGACACGGCCCGCGATCTCAAGCTACCGCTGATGATCGAAGGCTACGAACCGCCCCGCGACCCGCGCCTGCAGCGCCTGCTGGTTACCCCGGACCCGGGTGTCATCGAGGTCAATATCCATCCGGCGTCGAGTTGGGCGGAACTGGTCGATAACACCACGATCCTCTACGAGGAGGCGCGCCAGTCCCGGCTCGGCACCGAGAAATTCATGCTCGACGGTCGCCACTCCGGCACCGGCGGCGGCAACCACGTCACCCTGGGTGCGGCCTCGCCGGAGGACAGCCCGCTGCTGCGCCGGCCCGACCTGCTGCAGAGCCTGGTCTCCTACTGGCAGCACCACCCGGGACTGTCCTACCTGTTCTCCGGCCTCTTCCTCGGCCCCACCAGCCAGGCGCCGCGGGTGGACGAGGGCCGCGACGAGATGCTCTACGAGCTGGAAATCGCCTTCAGCCAGATGCCCAAGGGTGAAGTACCCCAGCCCTGGCTGGTGGACCGCCTGTTCCGCAACCTGCTGATCGACATCACCGGCAACACCCACCGCTCCGAGTTCTGTATCGACAAGCTCTACGCCCCGGGCTCCGCCACCGGCCGTCTCGGCCTGCTGGAGTTCCGCGGCTTCGAGATGCCACCCCATCCACACATGGCGCTGGTCCAGGTCCTCCTGCTGCGCTGCCTGGTGGCGCGCTTCTGGAAAGCCCCCTACCGGCAGAAACTGGTCCGCTGGGGCACCCTGCTGCACGACAAGTTCATGATGCCCCACTACGTCTGGAACGACATCAAGGAGGTCGTCGACGACCTGCAGGAACACGGCCTGCCCTTCCAGCTGGAGTGGCTGGCGGCCTTCGAGGAATTCCGCTTCCCCCACTATGGCAACATGGACATCGGCGACATCCACCTGGAACTGCGCTGGGCCATCGAACCCTGGCACGTACTCGGCGAGGAAGTCTCCAGCTTCGGCACCTCGCGCTACGTGGATTCCTCGGTGGAGCGCCTGCAGGTGCGCCTCAGCGGCCTGACTCCGGGCCGCTATGTACTGGCCTGCAACGGCCGCCGGGTGCCCCTGCGCGAGACCGGCACCCATGGCGAATACGTGGCGGCGGTGCGCTACCGGGCCTGGCAACCGCCCTCGGCCCTGCACCCGCGGATCGGCATCCACGCGCCGCTGGTCTTCGACCTGATCGATACCTGGAACGGGCGCTCCATCGGCGGCTGTACCTACCACGTCTCCCACCCGGGTGGGCGCAGCTACGACACCTTCCCGGTGAACGCCTTCGAGGCGGAGTCGCGGCGGGTGAACCGTTTCTGGGACTTCGGCCACACGCCGAACGTGATACCACCGCTGGGGGATTTCGACAGCATCCGCGAGTTCTTCCCCAACCATCACCCGCCGCGCCCGATGGCGCCGCCGCCCGAGGAGCCTACCGGGGAATACCCCCACACCCTCGACCTGCGGCGGCCACTGGGCTGATACGGGTATTTGGGCAATAATGGATGGCCCGGATATAACGTCAAGCGAGTTTCATGGGCTCCCAGGACCAGACCATCTCATCCACGGCCGCCGCCCAGGCGGCCTACCAGGAGGCTTACGGCTCCAGGGGTGAGGTACGTCCGCACTGGCAGTACCTGCTGGATACCCTCGACAAGCTGGGCGAAGAGGAATTCGGCCTGCGCCGCCAGGCGCTGGATCGTATCCTGCGCGACAACGGCGCCACCTATAACGATTACAAACCCGGGCTGGTGGCCCGACCCTGGGGCCTGGACCCGATTCCGCTGGTTCTCGAGAGCGGCGAGTGGAGCCGGATCGAAGCGGGCGTGCGCGAGCGCGCCGAACTGCTCGACCTGGTACTGCAGGACATCTACGGCCCCCGTACCCTCCTCCGCCACGGTGTCATACCGCCGGAGCTGATCTACGGCGACGAGGCCTTCCTGCGCCAGTGCCAGGGCCTGAAGCTTCCCGGCGAGCAGCAGCTGATCCTCTACGCCACGGACCTGGTGCGCACCCCCGACGGTGAGCTCAAGGTGATGTCGGACCGCACCCAGACCCCCAGCGGCACCGGCTACACGCTGATCAACCGCCAGGCCATGAGCAGGGTATTTCCCAGCCTGTTCCGCGACAGCCACGTCCACCGCCTGTCGCAGTACTTCAACAAAGTGCGCCACAAGCTCAACGAGCTGAATCCCAACGGGGACGTGGCGCGGGTCGCCGTGCTCACCCCCGGCGCCTACAACGAGACCTATTTCGAGCACGTTTTCCTCGCCAACCACCTCGGCTTTCCCCTGGTGCAGGGCCGCGACCTGACCGTGCGCGACGGCTATGTCTGGCTCAAGACCCTGGACGGGCTCTCCCGCATCGACGTGATCCTGCGCCGGGTCGACGACACCTGGTGCGACCCGGTGGAGCTGATCAGCGATTCACATCTCGGCGTGCCGGGACTGTTGGAAGCAGTGCGCATGGGCAACGTCGCTGTCGCCAACCCGCTGGGTTCGGGCATCCTGGAGAGCCGCGGCATGGCCCGCTACCTGCCCGCGGTGGCCCGACATTTCCTCGGCCGCGAACTGAGCCTTCCCAGCGCCAGCACCTGGTGGTGCGGCGATCCGAAGGATCTCGACTACGTGACGCAGAATCTCGACAAGCTGGTGATCAAGACCACGACCCGCGGTGCCGGCTCGCGAATCACCCATGCCGGCCAGCTCAGCCAGGCGGATCGCCAGACGCTGCTCAGCGAGGTCCGCGCCAACCCCGGCGCCTACATCGCCCAGGAGTACCTCGACCCCTCGGTTTCCCCGGTGTGGAGGAATGGAGACGCCCCTGCGCAACCGACGGTTCTGCGCAGCTTCGCCGTCGCCGGCGACTCTTCCTACATCGTGATGCCCGGTGGCCTGACCCGGGTCGGCACCCCCGAAGGGGCCTTCGAAATATCCAACCGCCTGGGCTCCCTGAGCAAGGACACCTGGATTCTCGCCTCCGAGCCGGAAAAACGTCCCGAGGCGGAGGTTGCCGCCGAGTCACGCACCGCCGGCCTCGGCTGGACCAGCACGGAACTGCCCAGCCGGGTGGTGGACAACCTGTTCTGGGTGGGCCGCTACACGGAGCGCGCGGAGGCTTCGCTGCGGCTGATCCGCACCGTGATGACCTGCATCAAGGGCGACTGCCCGGTGGATCCCGCCAGCCACCCGGTGCTGCTGCGCGCCGTGACCCAGCTGACCTGCACCTTCCCCGGCTTCCTCGACAGGAACGCCAATTTCGCCGCGCCCCTCGACGAACTGCGCTCGGTGATCCTCGACGAGAACCGGGCGGGTAGTGTCGCCTTCTCGCTGCAGGCCTTGTTGCAGGCAGTGGACCAGGTCAAGGACTACATGTCCGCGGACACCCAGCGCATCCTCAACGACCTGCGCGACGAAATGGCCTCCCTGCCCGGCCAGTTACAACACGACTTCAGCACCGCGCCAGAGGAGGCACTGGACCGGCTGGTCTCCCTGCTGCTGGCGCTGGCGGGGCTGTCACAGGAATCCATGGTGCGCGGCCAGGGCTGGCACTTCCTCGACATGGGGCGGCGCATCGAACGCGCCCTGCTGACCCTCTCGCTGATGCGCTCACTGCTGGTTCCGAAGGTGGACATCAACACCGAACCACTGGTACTGGAGACTGTCCTGATCAGCGCGGAGGCCCTGATGACCTATCGCCGCCGCTACCAGAGCAACGTCAATATCGACAACGCGCTGGACCTGCTGCTGCTGGAGACCGCGAACCCGCGCTCGCTGCTGTTCCAGTTGCAGCGCATGGAAGCCCACCTGGACTCCCTGCCCGAGAGTACCGGCAGCGAACGCCTTACCACGGAGCAGCGCCTCTGCCTTGAAGCCAGCTCACAGCTGACCCTGGCCGACCTGCAAACACTGGTGAACAAAGGCCCCGACGCCTTCCTGCGCGGCGATCTCGACCAGTTGCTGGCGCGCCTGCAGCGCCTGATCAGCGATGTCGCCACTGCAGTCAGCGACCGCTACTTCGAGCACGCCATCAGCCTGCAGCCGATGAGCTTCTCCGAGCGACGGACAGAGCCTTGAAATACCGTATCCGCCATCGCACCCGCTATGACTACCCGGCTGTCGTCAGCCAGTGTTTCAGCCTCACTCACCTGCTGCCCCGGGACACCCGCTACCAGAAATGCAGCCGCTCCAGCATTACTGTCGATCCGCTGCCCGCCTTCAGCTCCCGGCGCAGCGACTACTTCGGCAACAACAGCTACTATTTCTCGGTCCAGTTTCCTCACCGCTACCTCGAGGTGGTGGCGGAGAGCGAGGTGGAAATCCTCGACCCGCGCCAGAGCATGCCACTCGACTTCGGCGCCAGTTGTGCCGAGGTACGCTCACTCCTGCAGAACCTGGAGCCGCCGGAGAATGTGCTCGCCCGGGAATTCCTGCTCGATTCGCCGCGCATAAGGCGTAGCCAGGCTCTCGCCGACTACGCCCGCGGCACCTTCCGGGACGAGTTGCCCTTCCTGTCCTGCGTGCGCAGCTTCACCAGCAAGATCTACGCGGAATTCGAGTTCGACCCCCGGGCAACGCAGGTCACTACTCCGCCGGAGGAAGTGCTCGCCAATCGCCGCGGCGTCTGCCAGGACTTCGCCCACCTTGCCATCGGCTGCCTGCGCTCACTGGGTTATCCCGCGCGCTATGTCAGCGGCTACCTGGAAACCCTGCCGCCGCCGGGCAGCCCGCGACTGGAAGGCGCCGACGCCAGCCACGCCTGGTTTGCGGTCTACTCCCCGATCGAGGGCTGGGCGGACTTCGACCCGACCAACGACCGGATGGCGGCGGAGCAGCACATCACCACAGCCTGGGGCAGGGATTATTCAGATGTAACACCGCTGAAAGGCTCGGTATTTGGCGGTGGCACCAGCCAGCAGCTGAAGGTGGCGGTGGATGTAGAACGCGTGGAAGCCTGAACAGGCACGCGTGTCAGGGCAGGTTGGCCTCTATCGCCGGCGACACAATAATCCGCTCGTAGATCTGCGCCACCTTTGCCACCGGCAGCGGATCGCCCTGCTCCAGCCACCAGCGCAGCAATTCCATGGTTCCGCTAACAATCAGGACCACGCCGCAGTCCGCCGGCAGCCAGCCCCCCTGCGGAGCTTTCTCGGCCGCCACCGCCCGCGCCTCCCGCAGGTAGGCCTCTCGCACCGCGCCGGCAGCACCCCCGGTGAGCAGGGCAGTCCACAGCGGGCGATGGGCATTCACGTAGGAGAACAGCGCCATCGCGGCGGCGCTGAGGTCATGTGCCTCAGAGATCGGCAGGGTCAGGCCGATCAGCCGGTCGATCTGGTCGGCGGCGATATCGTCCAGCAGCGCTTCCTTCGAGGTGAAATGCCGGAAGAATGTGGTCTTGCCGACGCCCGCCGCCTGCACGATATCAGCGATGGTGATCTGCTGCAGCGGTTTGCGCTCCAGCAGGGCCAACATTGCACAGCGCAGGGCCTCGCGGGTTCGCGCCACCCTGGGATCGCCGCTGGCTATCATTCTTGCGCTCATTACTGCTCCGTCTGCCTGGCCTGGCGTCTCGCTTGTTATGGAACCGATAGTACCGTATCACAAGCAAGCGGGACATAGGCCCCACGATACCCGGCGAGGAAATTCACCTGTAAACCGTTATTTAAAGCATGATTACATCCGACTCAGGGTCACATCATTGACTTGACCCAAGCTCGCTGGCACTATCCCAAGCCACGACTTTTAGAACCCTTAGTTCCATAAATATAAACCCGGGGTAGGCGCCCGCCGAGTCTCAGCGCCAGCGCCCACCGGCCTGAGAGAGCGAGCCATGAACGCGAACATCGAAAAGGACTATTTCACCGACTACGGCGTCCTCAAGGACCCCTACGAATACTTCGAATCCATGCGCGACCGCGGTGGCGTCTACCGCTCCACCGTTCGACCCGATGTGATCATCGTGACTGGCTTCGAAGAATCCGTGGAAGTACTGCGCAACGCCGAGGACTTTTCTTCCGCCATCGCCCCGCAGGGCCCCGCCCTGCCCCTGCCCTTCGAGCCGAAAGGCGGTGACATCCGCGAGCAGATCGAGGCCCATCGCAATGAATTCGTCGGCGGCGACCTGCTGGTCGCCTACGACGGGCAGCAGCACAAATTTTCCCGCTCGATCCTCAACCGCCTCTTCACGCCTTCACGCCTGAAGGCCAACGAGGAGTTCATCCAGGCCTACTCGGAAAAGCTGGTCAAGGAGATGGTCGCCAAGGGCGGCTGCGAACTGATCAACGAAGTGGCCACGCCCTTCGTCACCCTGGTCATCGCAGACCTGCTCGGCGTCCCCGAGGACGACCGCGAGCACTTCCGTGAAGTCATCGACAACGCCCCGCCCCCGGGCAACCTGGAGACCGAGGGCATGGTAATGGACGAAAACAGCCCCCTGGTGATCATGGGCGGCTATTTCTACAACTACGTGACCGAGCGCCGCGAGAACCCCCGCGAGGACATCCTCACCGAACTCGCCACCGCCACCTACCCCGACGGCTCCCTGCCCGACGCCCTGGAAATCGTCCGCCTGGCCATCTTCCTGTTCGGGGCGGGCCAGGACACCAGCGCCAAGCTGCTGGGCAATTCCCTGCGCCGCCTCGGCGAGGACCATGAGTTGCAGGCCCAACTGCGCGCCGACCCGTCACTGATCCCGGACTTCATCGAGGAAGTGCTGCGCATCGAAGGCTCAACCAAGATGACCGCGCGCATCGCGGTCCGCGACACCAAGATCGGCGAGATGGACATCCCCGCCGGCACCAAGGTGATGATCGCCATTGCCGCCGCCAACCGCGACGCCAAGCGCTGGGAATCCCCCGCCGAATTCAAGCTGGACCGCCCCAAACTGCGCGAGCACCTGGCCTTCAGCCGCGGCCCCCACGTCTGCGCCGGCGCACCGCTGGCCCGGGTGGAAGTGCGCATCATCCTCGAGCACCTGCTGGAGAACACCTCGCTGATCGACATCGACGAGGAGAAGCACGGCGACAAGGCCAACCGGGAGATGGACTACGAAGCCAGCTTCATCATCCGCGGTCTCTCGGAACTGCACCTGAAACTGTCTGCCTGAATTGCGGAGCGACTAGCAACATGCCCACGGTAAAGCTGACCCGGGTCGACGGCCAACAGCAGGACCTCGACGTAGACTCCACCGGCACGCTGATGGAGGCCATCCGCGATGCCAACTGCGACGAACTCCTCGCCCTCTGTGGCGGCTGCCTGAGCTGCGCCACTTGCCATGTCCACATCGACCCGGCGGATTTCGAGCGGCTGGCGCCGATGTCGGACGATGAGGATGCCCTGTTGGATGGCGTGGAGAACCGCTGCCCGACGTCGCGGCTGTCCTGCCAGTTGTGGCTGGATGACAGTCACGAGGGCTTGAAGATTCAGCTGGTTGAAACTGGCTGAGGACTGACAATCCCGAGACTTATAGTGAGGCCCTGGCGCACTGCCATTGGCGGTGTCAGAAGCAGTCACTGACGGAGCATTCGCCGGTGCTTTTTACCGCGCGTCGACTCAGGTCGCTACCGCCTTAGCGGCGCCGGAAGCAGGCACTGACAGAGCATCCGCCGGCGCTTTATTATCGCGCGACGACTCAGAACGCTTTGGAGGAGTGCGGTAATAAAGCGCCGGCGGATGCGGTTTCTAAAGCACCGACCTTATCAGGCGGGAGCCATAAATACCGAGCCCGGACTACTCGTCGTCAGCCTCGAAGACTTCCTGCAGAGAAGGCAACTCATTGAATGCCTTGCGGATATTCTCGTCCCAGGCGCGCCGCAAGCTTACCAGGTACTCGTCGTTTTCCTCGAACTTGCAGTACTCCGCAGGTTCCGAGAGAGATTCCGCGCGGTAGAACAGCAACTCGATTGGCGGGCCTACCGTGGCATTACTGCGCATGGTGGAGTCCATGGACACCAGGGCGCAGCGCATGGCCGTCTCGTAGTCAGTCTCCGGGCGGATGATGCGATCGAGGATCGGCTTGCCGTACTTGGTCTCGCCGATCTGCAGGAAAGGGTATTGCTCGGAAACCGTGATGTGGTTGCCTTCCGGGTAGATCATGTACATCTCGGTGGGCTGGCCCTTGATCTGGCCGCCGAGGATGAAGGTCGCTTCCGCGTTGAAGCCGGCGCCAGGGCCGCCGTTGGCGTACTTGTGCTGCTCGGCGAGGCCGAGCTTGCCGACGTAGTCAGCGATGTCCGAGACGTACTGCGCCTTGGCGACGTTGAAATCGGCGTCCTCGCGCAGGTCGCGCTCGATCTGGGCCACCACGGCCTGGCTGGTGGCCAGGTTGCCGGCGGTCATCAGCATGAGCTGGCGCTCGCCGGGCTCGGAGTAGCGATGTAACTTGCCATAGGTGCTAACGCGGTCCGCTCCCGCGTTGGTGCGGGAGTCAGAACAAAAGACCAGGCCCTCTTTGAGCCTGATTCCGATACAGTAGGTCATAGGATAATGCTGACTAAATCTTGGGCAAACGCACGAAGCGGTCGCACAGCTTAATGGGCTTTTCCGCGAAATGCTATACCCTCGGGCAAGTCGTGCGAGCCGCAAATATTCACCGTCCGGACATCCCACGATGGCGCGGAATTTGCCGCGCCACCGCAAATCCATGGCCGAGACAGACAAGAGAGATTACCAATTTTTATTTTGCGTCAGCTTGGCGACAGCAATTACTTCCAATAGACTTTAGCGCCTTAAATATAATCCCTCATGGAGACCCACTATGCAGATGCTCGGCGAGCAGCGGGTAGCAGCACCCCGCCAGAAAGTTTGGGAGGCACTGAACGACCCCGATGTGCTGCGGGCCAGCATTCCCGGATGCCAGAGCCTGAGCAAGGAGTCTGATGATCGCTTCTCGGCGATCGTCGAAGTGAAGGTCGGCCCCATCGGCGCCCGCTTCAAGGGCGCGGTTTCCCTCAGCGATATCAACGCCCCCGACAGCTATACCCTGAACCTCGAGGGCAACGGCGGTATCGCCGGCTCGGTGAAAGGCCTGGTGCGGGTGCGGCTCGAGGAAGCCAGCGGGGCCACCCTGGTCAGGTACGAGGCGGACACCCAGGTCGGCGGCCGCATGGCCCAGCTCGGCGGCCCGATCATCGACGCCACCGCCAAGCAGCTCGCGGGCAGGTTCTTCTCCCGCTTCGGTGAGATCGTCAGCGGGGTCAAACCCGCTGTCGCCGCTGCCGAGGCCGCCCCGGCCGCTGCCGCTGCCGCCGCAGCGCCACGCCCCGCCGGCTCCCCCATCGCCTGGGTGCTGGCCCTGATCATCGCCGCGGCCACTGGTTTCTTCTTTGGCTACCAGGGTGAGTCCGCAGACACGGCCTGGGCGGGGCTTGCCATCGGCCTGATCCTGCTGGTGGTCGCCAGCGCCGCCTTCGAATACGGGCGGCGCAGCGCCCAGCAGGTTCTGGTGCTGGATGCAGCGCTATTGCGCAAACTGACCAGCGGGGACTGAACATGAAGCCGGCACCCTTCGACTACTACGCGCCCAGCACCGTGGAAGAGGCCTGCCGCCTGCTCGATGAAGCAGGTGGTGGCGCCACCATCCTGGCCGGTGGCCAGACCCTGATGCCCCTGCTCAACCTGCGCATGAGCCAGCCCTTTATCCTGCTGGATATCAACGGCATCGGGGAACTGAAGGGCATCGAGCGCAGCGGCGACGTGATCAAGGTCGGTCCGGTCACCCGCCAGTGCGAAGTGCTGAGCAGCGATTTACTGGCCCGTGAATTGCCCACCGTGGTGCGCGCGGTGAGCCACGTCGGCCACTACCAGACCCGCAATCGCGGCACCGTCGGCGGCTCCATCTCTCTCGGCGAACCGGCGGCGGAATTGCCCGCGACGGCAGTCGCCCTGGACGCCACCGTGGAACTGCGATCAGTTCGCGGCAGCCGTGAACTCCCCGCCCGGGAGTTCTACATCGGCCCCTACATGACTGCCCTGGAACCCGATGAACTGCTCACCGCCATCCGCTTCCCGGCCTGGCCGGAGGGGCACCTGTCGCTGTTCAGGGAATTGGCCCAGCGGCCCGGTGACTTCGCGCTCTCAGGCGTCGTCGGCGCCCTGGCACTGGTTGACGACAAAATCAGCCGCGCCGGGCTGGCCTGGCTGGCCATGGGCCCGACCCCGATACACGCCAGCAGCGCGGAAGCGCTACTGCTCGGCAAGGCTCCCGAAGAAGTGGATATCGACGCGGTCGCCGAAGCGGCAGTGGGCGACACCGCGCCCTTCGACGACATCCACGCCAGCGCCGAGTACCGCCGCACCGTCGGCAAACGCATCCTGACCCGCGCCCTGCGCGAAACCCTGCAACAACGGGAGGCCGCATGAGCGAACATAAAATAGAGCTGACCATCAACGGCCGGCGCCACCGGGGCAGCACCGAGGCCCGCACTTCCCTGGCTGATTTCCTGCGCGACCAGGCTGGCTACACCGGCGTCCACCTGGGCTGCGAGCACGGGGTCTGCGGCGCCTGTACTGTAATGGTTGACGGCGCTGCAGTGCGCAGCTGCCTGATGCTGGCGGTGCAGGCGGACGGCGCCGAGATCACCACCGTGGAAGGCCTGGCTGCCGAAGACGGCACCCTGCACCCGGTACAGCAGGCCTTGATGGATTCCCACGGCCTGCAGTGCGGCTTCTGTACTCCGGGTTTCGTGATGACCCTTGCGGCGATCACCGCCGGCGAGCAAAAGCCCAGTGAGGAAGAGATGGTGAAGGCGCTCTCCGGCAACATCTGCCGCTGTACCGGCTACCAGGGCATCCGCAAGGCGGTGCGCACACTCGCCTACGACGCCACGGAGGAGCAGGCATGATCGATTCCACCTACCCCCCCGTAGGAGCCCACTCTGTGGGCGATCCCGACCCCGTAGGAGCCCACTCTGTGGGCGATCGCTCGCGGAGCGAGCTCCCACAGCGCCACGCCACCCAAACACCCCAGCAGGAGGCCCAGTCATGAACGACCTGACCCATCCTCCTGCCGAGGCGCTGGATTCCGCCCCCCGGGCGGAAAAACCCGCCGACGGCGAACAAAAACCAAAAATCACCACCGGCCGCTACATCGGCCAACGGGTACGCCGCAAGGAAGATCCGCGCCTGCTCACCGGCCACGGCCAGTACGTCGACGACATCGCCGTACCCGGCATGCTCTACGCCGCCTTCGCCCGCAGCCCGGTGGCCCGCGGCCGCATCGTTTCCATGGACCTGCAGACCGCCCGCGACGTCCCCGGCGTCACCGCGGTGCTGACCCAGGAAGACCTCGAGCACTTCGGGGTCACCATGATCAGCTTCTACCTCTCCCCCCAGGATGTGCACACCACGCCGCTGGCGGACGGCCGCGTTGCCTACGCCGGCGAACCGGTGGCCCTGGTGATCGCCGAGAGCCGCGCCGTCGCCGAGGACGCCGCCTCCCTGGTGGAAGTGGAGTACGCGGAAGAGACGCCCGTGGTCAGCATCGCCGACGCCCGCAGCGGCGCGCCGGTGCACCCGGACAAGGAAGACAACCTCAACGCGGAAATGGGTGATGAGGACATCGAGGACGAACTCGTCGAGGCCCTCGAGAACGCCGCCCACCGGATCAAGCACAAAGTAGTGCACCAGCGGATCTCCCAGTCGCCGATGGAGACCCGCGGCGTGGTCGCCTGTCCCGAGGGCGCCGAGGAACTCACCCTCTACATCACCTGCCAGAGCCCGCACATGGTCGCCCGCTGGGTGTCCATCGCCCTGGGCCGGCCGCAGACTTCCGTTCGCGTGATCGCCAAGGACGTGGGCGGCGGTTTCGGCCTGAAAAACCATCCCTGGAAGGAAGAAGTAGCCGTCATCCTCGGCGCCCTGACCCTGCGCCGCCCGGTAAAGTGGATCGAGGACCGTTACGAAAACCTGACCGGCGCCAACCAGGCCCGGGAACAGGAAATGACCCTGGACATCGGCTTCGACGCCGAGGGCAATCTGCTCGGCTCCTACGGGGATTACAGCTGTAACGTCGGCGCTTTCCCCCAGCTTTCCGAATGCAACATCGCCGTACACATGTTCGTCTGGGGCGCCTACAAGCTGCCCCACTACGGCTTCGTTACCCGCGGCTGGTACAGCAACACCATCGGCTACGCCGCCTACCGCGGCCCCTGGGCGATGGAATCCCTGGTGCGGGAAACCGCGCTGGACGTCGCCGCCCGCAGGATGGGCATGGACCCGGTGGAACTGCGCCGGCGCAACCTGGTGCGGCTCAGCGACCAGCCGGTGGAAACCTGCATGGGCATTCCGCTGGAGGACATCACCCCCGCCGAGTGCCTGGACAAACTGCTGGACTACTTCGACGTCAGCGAATTTCGCCGCGAGCAGGCCGAGGCGCGGGAAAACGGCCGCTACCTCGGCCTGGGCATCGCCGCCTACATCGAACCCACTGGCGCGGCCGGCGCCATCGCCACCATGACCGGGGAACTGGCGCAGGTACGCGTCGAGCCCACCGGCCAGGTCACCGCCACCCTGAGCACCCACTCCCAGGGCCACGGCACCGCCACCACCATGGCGCAGATCATCGCCGACCGGGTGGGCGTGGATTACGAGCACGTCGCCATCTTCGAGGGCGACAGCTCCCGGGGCGGCTTCTCCCCCGGCGCCGCCGGCAGCCGCCAGGGCGTGATCGCCGGCGGCGCGGTGATCCTCGCCTCGGACCTGCTGGCGCAGAAGATCAAAACTCTCGCCGCGCACCTGCTGGATGCGGCGGAAGAAAATATCGTCATCGAAAGCGGCGTGGTCCGCGTCGACGGCGGCGAGGCCAGCATGAGCCTCGGGGAACTGGCCAACATCGCCTACGGCGAACCCGACCGCCTGCCCGAAGGCTTCGAGTCCGGCCTGGAAGTCCAGCACCGCTACCAGCCGCCGCCCATGACTTTCGCCAGCGCCGCCAACGCCTGCGTGGTGGAAGTGGACCCGGATACCGGCTTCGTCAGCATCCTGCGCTGGATCAGTGCCGAGGACTGCGGCACCCCGATCAACCCGGCGGTAGTGGAAGGCCAGGTCTCCGGCGGCCTCGCCCAGGCCATCGGCATGGCGCTGCTGGAGAAAGTCGACTTCGACGCCCAGGGCAACATCGTCACCCCGACCTACAAGGACTACCACCTGCCGGCGATCTCCGACGTCCCGGAGTTCGAGTTCGTCCACTGCAACACGCCCTCGCAATCGGTGGGCGGCATGCGCGGTGTCGGCGAGGGCGGCGCCATCATCGGCACCCCGACCCTGGTCAACGCCATCGCCGACGCGATCTCGCCCTTCGGCGAGATCGCCATCGACCTGCCGCTGACGCCGCCGAAGATCCTCAGCGTGATCGAGGGGCGGGACCTGACGGCCCACGCCCCCGCTCCGGAGCTGGCCCCCACACTGGAGCCAGTGGATGTCCCCGAACCTGTATCAGCCGACTCCGTGAGCGATGATCGCGCGCAAAACGAGATCCCACGGGAGGAATCCGCCTCTGTCGCGGTGAATATCGACGGTGACTGGGACATGGTGCTCGCCTCCCCGGTCGGGCCGCAGCCGATGGTCGGCCACTTCGAGACCGATGGCAGCGCGGTGAGCGGCTATCTCAAAGCCGCTGAAGGGGAACAGCTCTTTGATGGTGGCACGTTGGAAGGCAATTCGCTGAAGTTCGACCTCAAGGTGGTGAAACCGATGAAGCTGACCCTCAAGTACGATCTGGTCGTCGAAGGTGACACGATTTCCGGCAAGGTGAAGATGGGCATCTTTGGCAAGGCGAAGGTGACTGGCAAGCGGGCCGACTGATTCTCCCCCTGCTGGATTCGTTGACAGGCTCTCTTGCTTAGTTGCGGGCAATTGCGGCGCGTTGGGCGGTGTTGCGGGGGAGTTCTGTTCGGGGTGGCGGCCTTTCGGCCGCTGCGCTGCCTGCGGGTGCGTAGGCTCTTTTACTCCATTGCGGGCGCTTGCGGCGCGTTGACCGGAGTGGCCCGGAATCTTGCGAGTTGCGACCGGGCGTGGATTTGCCGCCGTGCCCGGTGAGGGCTTGGTGCCTCGTGGGTGGGTTGGTTCGGTAGGAGGGGCGCGGGGCGCTGAGGTTCCGCACAAGGCCGAGTTCGCGCCGACGCCCTCCAAGTCCGTAAAAGAGCATACGCACCCACAGTCAACGCGGGAGTAAACTCTCCCCGTTCCACTTCGATCCGTGACTCCCTGACTCAGGTGCCAGTGAAGCTGGGCTGAGCGCCCTGCGCCTGTCAGTTCGCACTCCGCATTGGCGCTGTGCGGTGAAGGGCTTTTGCGGACTTGGAGGGCGTCGGTGCGAACTCAGCCCTTCCTTACTTTAGTCACCAACACAGTGCGCACCTCCTGCCGAACCAACCCACCCACGAAGCACCGATCCTCCATCCCGCTCAGCGCTCATGTAACAAGAGGTCGCAACTCGCGAGGTAAAGAATCTAAGCGGCCAACGCGCCGCAAGCGCCCGTAATGGAGCAAAAGCCCTTCACCGCACGGCGACAATGCAGCGGCCGGCAGGCCGCCGACAACACAACCCAAGGATCGATGATGCACCCTCCCCCCACGGCTGCTAAAATCCGCGCAAATTTCCACCAGCGTTAACGGAACCCCCATGGCCCAGTACGTCTACACCATGAACAGGGTCGGCAAAGTCGTGCCGCCCAAGAAAAAGATCCTCGAGGACATCTCCCTGTCCTTCTTCCCCGGCGCCAAGATCGGCGTACTGGGACTCAACGGCGCGGGCAAATCCACCCTGCTGAAAATCATGGCCGGCATCGATACCGAGATCCTCGGCGAGGCGCGGCCCCAGCCCGGGATCAAGATCGGCTACCTGCCCCAGGAGCCGCAACTGAATCCGGATAAAGACGTGCGCGGCAATGTGGAAGAGGGCCTGCAGGACGCCATCGACGCGCTGGCCGGTCTGGAGAAGGTCTATGCCGACTACGCCGAGCCGGACGCCGACTTCGACGCCCTGGCCAAGGAACAGGCGCGCCTGGAGGACATCATCCAGGCCACCGACGCCCACAATATCGAGACCAAGCTTGAAGTCGCCGCCGACGCGCTGCGCCTACCGCCCTGGGATGCGGACGTGACCAAACTCTCCGGCGGCGAGCGCCGCCGGGTCGCCCTGTGCCGGCTGCTGCTCTCGGCGCCGGACATGCTGCTGCTGGACGAACCCACCAACCACCTCGACGCGGAGAGTGTCGGCTGGCTGGAGCGTTTCCTCCACGACTTCCCCGGCACCGTGGTGGCCATCACCCACGACCGCTACTTCCTCGACAACGCCGCCGGCTGGATTCTGGAACTGGACCGCGGTCGCGGCATTCCCTA
This sequence comes from Halieaceae bacterium WMMBA4, assembly GCA_033283325.1. Classification (GTDB taxonomy): domain Bacteria; phylum Pseudomonadota; class Gammaproteobacteria; order Pseudomonadales; family Halieaceae; genus Mangrovimicrobium. The sequence goes on along the minus strand of JAWMQO010000002.1, from coordinate 585,502 downwards.
CGAGGGCAACTACTCCGACTGGCTGGACGCCAAGGAAAAGCGCCTGGAGCAGGAGAAGCGCCAGGAAGCTTCCCACCAGAAGGCGATCAAGGCGGAACTGGAGTGGGTGCGCTCCAACCCCAAGGGGCGCCAGGCCAAGAGCAAGGCGCGCCTGCAGCGCTTCGAGGAACTGCAGTCGCAGGAATTCCAGGAGCGCAACGAGACCAACGAGATCTACATCCCGCCGGGGCCGCGTCTCGGTGACAACGTGGTGGAAGTCACCAACCTGAAGAAGACTTTTGGCGACCGCCTGCTGTTCGACAATGTCAGCTTTACGGTACCCAAGGGCAGTATTGTGGGCATCATCGGCGCCAATGGCATGGGTAAATCCACCCTGTTCAAGCTGCTGATGGGTGTCGAGCAGCCCGACGGCGGCGAGATCAAAATCGGCGAGTCGGTGCAGCTGTCCTACGTGGACCAGAGCCGCGACGATCTCGACGGTTCGAAGACCGTGTGGGAGGAAATTTCCGGTGGCCACGACATCATGCGCATCGGCAGCTATGAAGTGCCCTCGCGCTCCTACTGTGGCCGCTTCAACTTCAAGGGCGGAGACCAGCAGAAACACGTGAAAGACCTGTCCGGCGGTGAGCGCAACCGCCTGCACCTGGCCAAGCTGCTGAAGCAGGGTGGCAACGTCCTGCTGCTCGACGAACCGACCAACGACCTCGACGTGGAAACCCTGCGGGCGCTGGAAGAGGCGCTGCTGGCCTTCCCCGGCAGTGCCCTGGTGATCTCGCACGACCGCTGGTTCCTCGACCGCATCGCCACTCACATCCTCGCCTACGAAGACGACGGCAGCGTGGTCTTCCACGAGGGTAACTTCCAGGAGTACGAAGAGGACCGCAAGGCCCGCCTCGGCGCCGCAGCGGACCAGCCCCAGCGGGTCAAGTACCGCAAACTGAAATAGAACCCGGGGTACGGCCTGAAGGAGCTCACTCCGTGAGCGATCCCCTTTAGCGCGAACGAGGAAAACGGCCGACGGGCAGATCCGGGCAGGCTATCGCCCGCGGAGCGGGCTCCCACACAAGACACAAGACTCCAGCCCTGTGGGAGCCAGCCAGCTCTGTATGAGCCCGCCAGCCCTGTATGAGCCCGCTAGCCCTGTATGAGCCCGCCAGCCCTGTAGGAGCCCGCCAGCCCTGTAGGAGCCCGCCAGCCCTGTAGGAGCCCGCCAGTCCTGTGGGAGCCCGCTCCGCGGGCGAATTATTCGGCTCTCGTCAGGGCGCTTCGCCCGCCCCCACCGGTTCCAGGGTCACGGCCAGGGCCTCCTGGAATACGACCACCACGGTCTGGCCGAGGGTGACGCCCTCCATTTTGGCGGGCTCAACTTCGCCAATCACATGCACACGGCCCATGGAATCCATCAGCGTTGCGGTGCCCAGCAGGCGATTCATGCCCTCTACCGTACATACGGCCCGGATCACCCGCGCAGCACCCACGGTTGGCTGGCCCTCTACCATGCCGGCGCCCGCGTCCTGCAGTACTACCCAGGGTTCTGCCAATTCTTCCTCGGTAGGCTCGCGGACCTCTCCTTCGATGCCGGCGACATAGGCTGCATGCACGACGTCACCGACGCTCACGTCCTCCAGCTTGACCACCTTTTCGGGCGCCGCAACCGTTATGATCTCTCCGCTCGGGAGTTTCAGGCTGACCTGCCGGGTCTCGAGATCGATCGCGGCCACTTCCGCCTCGGCCTCTACCTGGACCATGCGGCCGCTTTGCACGTCGGCGGCGGCGGCAAAAGCCACCAGCAGGGAGACACTTCCGATGATGGATACCAGTATTTTTTTCATTGCTTCACTTTCCTCTGGGACAAAAGATTTGGCGGCGCAGGCAAGCGGGCCACCCGCTAAAAAGGTAGTCGCGAGAATTGACATCGGCAAGCAGACCGGGAACTTGGGGAGATTTGCCTCAGACCGATGTAGCGCTATAGTGAGCGCAAGGCCTTCTGCAGAGCTGCGCTCAATATGACCGAAAACTTTAATGAAAAACGCCAGTTCACCCGTGTCGCCCTGGAATTACCGGTGGAGGTCCACCAGGGCGGCAGCGTCTGGCGCCAGCGGCTGATCGACATCTCCCTGAACGGCGCCTCCACCGACCAGCCGGCAGTCTGGGATGCCCAGTACAACGAGCCCTTCACCCTGCTGATCCAGCTTCCCGGCGGGGAGGAACTGGAACTCTATGCCTACCTGCAGCACGTGGAAGCCGGACGACTGGGCTTTACCGTGCAACATGTCGACCGGGAGAATATCGACCCACTGCGTGACTTGCTGGCCCAACACATGGATATCGCGCTGCTGGAAGAGGAGCTCCGCCGGCTGGAGGAGGCCTGAGCCAAAGGCTCCGACTGCGCTGGAGCCTGGTCGCTGGCGCCCGACCAGCAATCCACCGCGGCGACGCCCTGACCTATTCGACCGCCGAAAGCGCCTCGGCGAGGGTTGAGACAGCGGTGACCTGCATCCCGGCGGGCGCTGTCCGCGGGGCGTTGGCCTTCGGCACGATCGCCCGCTTGAAGCCGTGCTTGGCCGCTTCCGAGAGCCGTTCCTGGCCCGAGGGTACCGGGCGGATCTCCCCCGACAAACCCACCTCCCCAAACACCACCATGTCCCGCGGCAGCAGGCGGTCGCGGTAGCTGGATACGATCGCCAGGAGCAGCGCGAGATCGGCGCTGGTCTCCAGCACTTTCACCCCGCCGACCACGTTGGCGAAAACATCCTGGTCCCCCACCTGCAGGCCGCCGTGGCGGTGCAGTACCGCCAGCAACATGGCGAGGCGGTTCTGCTCCAGGCCCACCGCCACCCGCCGGGGATTGCCGAGCTGGCTGTCGTCCACCAGGGCCTGGATTTCCACCAGCAGTGGACGAGTGCCCTCCCATACCACCATCACCGCGCTGCCCGGGGCCGGGCCGTGGCTGCGGTCGAGGAAAATGGCCGAAGGGTTTTTCACCTCCCGCAGGCCCTGCTCGGTCATGGCGAACACGCCGAGCTCGTTGACTGCGCCGAAGCGGTTCTTCTGCCCCCGCAGGGTGCGGAAGCGCGAATCGTGGGAGCCCTCCAGCAGGATGGAGCAGTCGATCATGTGCTCCAGCACCTTCGGCCCCGCCAGGGAGCCATCCTTGGTCACGTGACCTACGAGGAACAGCACTGTGCCACTTTGCTTGGCGAAACGCGTGAGAAAAGCCGCACACTCCCGCACCTGGGAGACGCTCCCAGGCGCCGAGGCGATATCCTCGCTGTGCACCACCTGTATCGAGTCCACCACCAGCACCCGCGGCTTGAACTCCTCCGCCGCGGCGATGATCGTCTCCACGCTGGTCTCTGCCATCATCCGCAGCCGCTCCATCGGCAACTGCAGGCGCCGCGCCCGCATCGCCACCTGTTGCAGGGATTCCTCCCCGGTCACATAGAGCGCCTCCATGCTCCCGGCGAGATGGCACATGGTCTGCAACAGCAGGGTACTCTTGCCCGCCCCCGGGTGACCGCCCACCAGTACTGCGGAGCCGGGCACCAGGCCACCACCGAGCACCCGGTCGAACTCCCCGGTGCCAGAGGTGAAACGCGGCAGGTCTTCGACGTCGATTTCCGCGAGGGTCTTCGCCCCGGATAGCGCACCGGCAAAGCCCGCGCGGCTGCCACCGGCCCGGCTCCCGGCTCGGCCGCTCCTGGCCGGCCCGAGGCGCACTTCACTGACGGTATTCCAGGCGCCGCAGTCAGCGCACTGGCCCTGCCACTTGGCGTAATCGGAGCCACATTCGGTGCAGACATAGGCGGTCTTTTGTTTGGCCATCGGACTTCCGTTTTTAAAGCGTGCCCTGACCGGCACGGGTTGTGATCTGGCACGGCGCAGCGTTCGCGACGGCCAGGCCCCACTGGAACCGTAAGGCGACAGGACGTCGCCGCCCGAGCCTGCACATGGATGTGCGCTTTTTGGCGTGTTCCAGTGGGGCCTGGCCGTTGTGAGCGCGGATCGAAACTTCCCGGCTCTGCCGCAAGGATTTTCGGGTTTAACTGTCGTTATTCACCACAGCTCGGTATCCTAACAGACCGCCCATGATAACTGACAAGGCAACGATGGAATCCTCGCTCGTCCCTGAACGCCAACTGGTCTTCTCCGCAGGACTCGCGGCGACCATCGGGCTGGAGGAAGCCATCCTGCTGCAGCACCTGCACGGCCTGTTCCAGCACCACCAGCCGCAGATACGCGACAACCACGCCTGGCTGGCGGTCTCCCGGGAATACCTGCTCTCCTCGCTGCCCTTCTGGAACGCCGTGGACCTGCACCGGATCAGCCGTTCCCTGGTGGATAACGGGGTAATCCTGGTGGATTCACCGCCGCTACACTCCAGCGAGCGCCTGGTATTCGCCCTCAACGAGCCAGTGCGCCAGACCGCAAGAGCTGCGCAGCGCGCCCCGGAAGCGCCGGCACCGGTCCGCCGCAGCGCGGCGCCGCTACCGGCAAACTGGGCGCCGAGCGAAGACCTGCTGCAGCTGCTGGCGCTCAACCACAACATACCGCGGCAGTTCGCCCTGGACCAACTGGAAGATTTCATCTTTTACTGGCGCGAGCGCGGGGAGACTCACCACGCCTGGGAGAACAAGTTCCGCCAGCATGTGACCAACAACTGGCGCCACCGGCAGCAACAACAGGACAAGCGCAGCCGCTTCGAGGTGCCGGAGCCGACGCCCCTGGACAACGACTGGCGGCCCAGTGCCGACGCCATGGAGATCATGCTGCGCGGCGGGATCAACCGGAACTTCATCGAGGATGCCATTCCGGAGTTCATTCTCTACTGGCGCGAGCGCGGGGCCGCGCCAAAGGAGCTGAACTCAAAGTTCATCCAGCACATCCGCATCCAGTGGGCGCGCTATACTGCCGCGGTGGAACACGGCAGCGAGCCGCGGCCGATTGCCGATCACTGGCAGCCGAGCCGGGATGTCTACGACATCCTGCACATGTCGCACATCGACCTCGACTTCGCCCGCTCCCTGCTGCCAGAATTCATCGTCTACTGGAAAGACAGCGGGCAGGTGCACACATCCTGGAACAGCAAGTTCCTGCAGCACGTCAAGTTCCACTGGGCCAAGCGCCACCAGATGCAAACAGCAGGTAAGAGCAATGCCGGACAGCAGGGATCTCATTCAACAGGTCGGACGCGGGATCGCAGCCTCGAAGACGACCTCAGCGACACCAGCTGGGCAAGCTGAAAAGCCCGGCGCGCCGCCCGAGGGCCATGTCGAGGCCATCAACCAGGTCTTTGCCCTGTTCCGCCTGAACTACCACAACCAGTACTACGCGGCCTACCCGGACCAGACACAGCTCAGCCAGATCAAGAAACTGTGGCTGGACGCACTGGCTGAATTGCCGGTGGAACAGATTCTCCGCGGGGCCAAACACGCGATCGAGAACAGCGAGTACCTGCCGACCCTGAACCGTATGCTGGAGTGCTGCTCCGCCAGTCTCAGCTCACTGGGCCTGCCGGCGCCGCGGGACGCCTACCTGGAGGCATGCAACGCGCCGTCGCCCAAATCCGCCCAGGCCTGGAGCCACCCGGCGGTCTATCTCGCCGGCCGCGACAGCGACTGGTTTTTCCTGGCCAACGAGCCGGAACACCGCAGTTGGCCGCTATTTCGTGAGCACTACCAACGCTGGTGCAGCGCCGTGCTGCGGGGTGAAACGCTGGAAGTTCCCGCGCCCGAAGCGCTGGAACAGCAGGGGGGGACACCGATGTCCCCCGAAGAGAAACAGGCAGCCCTGCAGGCACTTCGCGAGGACACCGGCCTGTAGGAGCCCGCTCTGCGGGCGATAGGGCTGAGGGCAATCGCTCACAGAGTGAGCTCCTACACGAGAATACCGGCCTGTGGGAGCCCGCTCTGCGGGCGATAGGGCTGGGGGCAATCGCTCACAGAGTGAGCTCCTACACGAGAATACCGGCCTGTGGGAGCCCGCTCTGCGGGCGATAGGGCTGGGGGCAATCGCTCACAGAGTGAGCTCCTACAGGGCAGGGTTCGCGCGGTGCAGGGCCCAGGAGGCCGTGCGGTATCGGGCCGGGGCAGGCGCTGGGCCTATCAGTATTCGCCGCCGCGGGCCAGGTTCTCGAAGCGGGTGAACTCGCCAATGAAGGCCAGCCGGCAGGTGCCGATGGGGCCGTTCCGCTGCTTGCCGATAATGATCTCGGCGACGCCCTTGTCCGGCGTATCCTCGTGGTAGACCTCATCGCGGTAGATGAACATGATCACGTCCGCGTCCTGCTCGATGGCGCCGGATTCCCGCAGATCCGAGTTCACCGGGCGCTTGTTGGGCCGCTGCTCCAGGGAGCGGTTGAGCTGGGATAGCGCCACCACCGGCACATTGAATTCCTTGGCGATGGCCTTGAGGCTACGGGAAATCTCGGAGATCTCCGCGGTCCGGCCTTCAGAGCTGCCCGCCACCTGCATCAACTGCAGGTAGTCGATCATCACCAGGCCGATGTCGCCGCGATTCTCCCGCACCACCTTGCGCACCCGGCTGCGCAATTCGGTGGGCGTCAGCGCCGGAGTGTCGTCGATATACAGCGGCACGTCCTTGAGCTTGTTCATGGCCGCGCTGAGCTTGGGCCAGTCCTCCTGTTCCAGCTTGCCGGTGCGGATGCGCCGCTGGTCGATACGGCCCACCGAGGACAGCATGCGAATGATCAGCTGCTCCGCCGGCATCTCCATGGAAAACACCAGGATCGGCTTGCCCTGCGCAAGGGCGGCGTTCTCCACCAGGTTCATGGCGAAACTGGTCTTGCCCATGGAGGGCCGGCCGGCGACGATCACCAGGTCCGCTGGCTGCAGGCCGGAGGTAAAGTTGTCGAGGTCCATGAAGCCGGTGGTAAGGCCGGTGATATCGCCGCCGGAATTGAACAGCTCCTCGATCCGGTCCAGGGCCTTGCGCAGCAGGGGGTTCACTCCCTCCGGCCCGCCGCTCTTCCGGCCCTGCTCGGAGATCTGCATGATCAGGCGCTCCGCCTCGTCGATCAGCTCCGTGGAATTGCGCCCCTCGGGGCTGAAGCCGGACTCGGCAATGGACTGGGCGGCCTCGATCAGCTTGCGCAGCGCCGCCCGCTCTCGCACCACCTGGGCGTAGGCGCGAATATTGGAGGCACTGGGGGTATTCTGGGCCAGCTCCGCCAGGTAGGGCAGGCCGCCGGCAGAGTCCAGTTCCCCGCGGGCCTCGAGTTTGTCCGCCACGGTGATCACGTCCACAGGCTCGGCCTCGTTGGCCAGGCGGGCGATCTCGCGGAAGATCAGGCGGTGGTTGGGGCGATAGAAATCGTCTGCGGCGACCTCTTCGGCCACCGCGTCCCAGCCGTCCGCGGAGAGCAGCAGGCCGCCGAGCACGGACTGCTCCGCCTCCACCGAGTGGGGCTGCATCTTGATGCGCGCAAGCTCGCCGTCGGGGGTCCAGGCGGGTTCGCGGGGCTCTTCGATGTAGTCGGGCTCGGCCATCGGGAGGATTTCTTATCGGGCCTGACAGGGTACCGAAGTCGACCGGGGAGTCCAAGAGCTTTGCGCCGGCAGGTCCGTGTAAAGTTGGCGCTGCCGGGGGACCCTGTGTCCGACTGCATTTGATCTCTTGCCTGCCATTGGGGAACATGATGGCATTAGCACTGGTTCGTGAATTTCACCTGACGCGGTCGCCATTGGTCGGTCGCCATTAGAAAGCTCCCCGGGAATTTGCCTGCCCGGGGTGCGACAAGCAAGTGACGCGGACAATCTGATCAAGGGGACAGGGCATGGAAGCGGTAACTCATTTGCGCGGCGCCGCAGTGCCACGATCATCAGTCATTCTTACGCTGGTGCTGACCCTGTGCCTGGGTGCCTGCGGCAACGGGGGCGCACAGCGCGCGCCGGGGCCCGAAGCCAACGCCAGCGGCCACCTGGTCTACGGCGACATCACTTTCACCCCCTGCTCCCTCAACAGTGCCAGCGGCCAGTCGGTCAAAGCGCACTGCGGGCACCTGGAGGTCGCTGAAAACCCCGCTTTACCGGGCACCCGCTCCCTGGAACTGGCGCTGGCGCTGGTGACGGCCACCGGCCTTGCCGAAGCGGATCCGGTGGTCATGCTGGCCGGCGGCCCGGGCCAGTCCGCATTGGAAAGCTACCCCGAAGTGCAGGGCGCTTTTGGCGAGGTGCTGCGCAACCGCCACGTGCTGTTGCTCGATGCCCGGGGCACCGGCTCGTCCAACCCCCTGCACTGTGACATGGAAAGCGCCGATGCGCTGTTCGCGGCCAACGGCGAGGCAACAGCGGAAGCCGCCCGCCTCTATGCCGCGCAGTGCCGTGACGCCCTCGCGGAGCGCGCCGACCTACGCTTCTACACCACCACGGATCACGTTCGCGACCTGGAGCAACTGCGCTCCGCCCTGGGCGTCGAGCGGCTCAACCTGCTCGGCATTTCCTATGGCACCCGCGTCGCCCAACAATACGCCGCCACCCACCCGGCAAAGACCCGGACCCTGATCCTGGATTCCGTGGTGCCCAACACCCTGGTGCTGGGCCAGGAGCACGCCCGCAATCTCGAGCAGGTACTGGACCGGCAATTCCAGCGTTGCCAGCAAGACCCGGCCTGCAAAGATGAACTGGGTGACCCCCGCGCTCAGCTGGCGCAGATTCGCGAGGACCTGGGCGACAGAGCCCCGGAGGCGGTGCGCTATCGCGACCCGGTCAGCGGTGAGTGGCGGGAGGAAGTCCCGCGCTTCGACCACCTGGCCATCCTGCTGCGCCTTTACGCCTACCAACCCGCGATGGCGGCCTCGCTGCCCCTGCTCCTGCACGAGGCAGCCCAGGGGCAGTACCAGAGCATGCTCGCCCAGGCGCGGATGGTTTCACAGGATCTCGGCCAGAGCCTGGCCATGGGCATGAGCCTCTCGGTCACCTGCAGTGAGGATGCAAAGGAACTCCAGCCAGACCCCCGCGACGAGGGCACCGTGCTCGGCCCCGAATTCGTGAGCCAGACCCGCGCCATGTGCGCCGAATGGCCCACGGGCAAGCTGCCGGCGCATTTCCGCAGGCCACTGTCGGGCGGCATCCCGGTGCTCGCCCTCAGCGGTGAGTTCGACCCGGTTACCCCGCCGCGCTATGGCGATGCCGTCGTCGCGGAACTCACCAACGCCCGCCACCTCGTCCTCCCCGGGCAGGGCCACAGCGTTATGGCCGTCGGCTGCACACCGCGCCTGGCTGCCCAGTTCCTGGAGAGCGCCGATGCCGGGCAACTCGACGCCAGCTGCCTGGAACAATTGATCGCGCCGCCGCCCTATGCCGGCCGCTTTGGCTGGGAGCCCTGAGATGATCCAGATCGACAATCTGCACAAGTCCTTCCGCAGTCGTACGGGCACCGTGGAAGCTGTGCGCGGGGTCAGCTTCAGCGCCAGGGACGGCGAGATCCTCGGCCTGCTGGGGCCCAACGGCGCCGGCAAGACCACCACCCTGCGCATGCTCTACACGCTGATGGCACCCGATCGGGGATACATCGAGGTGGACGGCCTGGATGTACAGGAGCAGCCTACCGCCGCGCGGCGGCAACTCGGGGTGCTGCCGGATGCCCGGGGCATCTACAAGCGCCTGACGGCGCGGGAGAACATCGCCTACTTCGGCCGCCTGCAGGGCCTCGACGAGAACACCATCGACGCCCGCATCGCGGCACTGGCCGACACCCTGGCCATGGGCGACTTTCTCGACCGGCGTGCGGAGGGATTTTCCCAGGGGCAGCGAACCAAGACCGCCATCGCCCGCGCCCTCGTCCACAACCCGCGCAACGTGATCCTCGACGAGCCGACCAACGGCCTCGATGTCATGACCACTCGCCGGCTGCGATCCTTCTTGCGAGGCTTGCGCGACGAGGGGCACTGCATCGTATTTTCAAGCCATATCATGCAGGAGGTCGCGGCCCTGTGTGACCGCATCGTGGTAATCGCCCGGGGTGAAGTACAGGCCAGCGGCTCCCCCGATGAACTGCGCGCCCTGACCGGCCTCGACGACCTGGAAGACACCTTCGTCCAGCTGGCCGGCCTTGAGGAAAATGCGGCATGAGGGCTGAGGGAATAAAGGCTGTCTGGACGATCGCCAGAAAGGAGCTGATCGACCTCTTCCGCGACCGCAAGACGGTCATGCTCGGCCTGCTGCTGGGCCCACTGGCCATGCCCGGTTTCATACTGGGCACCGGCGCGATGGTGGAGAACAAGGTCCGGACGCAGCTTGAATCCACGCTGGAGCTGCCAGTGATCGGCGCGGAGCGGGCGCCCAACCTGGTCGCCTTCCTGCAGAGCCGCAATATCCGGATCACGGCAGCCCCCGAAGACCCGATACAGGCCGTGCGTGAACAGGAAGCACCCGTCGTCCTGCGCATCGACCCCAGCTACGCCGAGCGCTGGCGCGAGAGCCTGCCGGCGCCGGTGGAACTCACCTACGACAGTTCGCTGCAGGATGCGCAGATTCCCCTGCAGCGCGTGCAAAAGGTGTTGACGGAGTACAGCACCACCGTGGGCGCCCTGCGCGGACTGCAGCGGGGCCAGAGCCCGCTGGCCGGCCACGCCGTGCTGGTGGGACTGCGCGACGCCGCCACCCCCGAAGCCCGCCGCGGCATGCTGCTGACCTTCCTGCCCTACCTGCTGATCCTGTTCAGCTTTATCGGCAGCGCCGCCCTGGTGATCGACGTCACTGCCGGCGAACGCGAGCGGCAGTCGCTGGAACCCCTGCTCGCCACCCCGGTGGCGCGCACCACCATCATGAGCGGCAAAATCCTGGCGGCCTGCCTGTTCGGCCTGCTCAGTGTGACGCTGATCGTGGTGGCCTTCAGAATCAGCTTCCAGCTGGCGCCGGGGCCGCTGCAACTGGTCCATGTCTCACTGGCGGTCGCGCTACAGCTCCTGCTGGTCCTGCTGCCCATGATCCTGATCGGCACAACCCTGCTCACCCTCATCTCCGCCGGCGCGCGCTCGGTCAAGGAGGCCCAGAGCTACATGAGCATCCTGATGTTCCTGCCCATCGTGCCGACCTTTGTGCTGATGATTAACCCGCTGAAGAACCAGCTCTGGCAGTTCGCGGTACCCTTCCTGGCGCAGAACCAGATGCTGCTCAAGCTGATCCGGGGTGAAGTGATCTCCGCGGGCGAGTGGGGAGTCTACATGCTCTGCGGGTTCGGGCTCGGCCTGTTGCTCTGGCTGGTCGCCGCTCGACTCTACCACCGCGAGTCGCTGGGGATTTCCGGCTGAGCCGGGGAGCCATCCCCGCGCCCCGGTTCTCACCAGGCCAGATTCGGTGCCTCGATATTTCCACGATGGGTCAGGAAGAAGACCGGGCTGTGGATAGCGCTTCCACTGCGAGTATTAAACGCTCTCGAGCAGTGGAAGCGCTATCCGCAGCCCGGTCGCCCCAGCACTCAGGACAAATCCCGAGGCAATAAAAATGCACTGGCCACAAAGTGGCCAGTGCATCGAGAGAGTTGTCCTGACCGACGCCAAGCGCCGGCAAGAGACTTATTCGGGGACAACCGCCAGGGTGATGGTGGCAGTAACGTCGCCGTGCACCTGCACGTCGACTTCGTACTCGCCAGTCTCGCGCAGGGCGCCTTCCGGCAGGCGTACTTCGGACTTCTCGACTTCGCAGCCGGCAGCGGTGATCGCCTCGGCGATATCGCGGGTGCCGATGGAACCGAAGAGCTTGCCTTCCTCGCCGGCGTTGGCGGCGATGGTGATGACGTCCAGTTCGTTGATCGTGGCGGCGCGGGCTTCAGCGGCGGCCAGGGCCTCAGCAGCAGCGGCTTCCAGGTCGGCGCGGCGCGCTTCGAATTCGGCGATCGCGGCTTCGGTCGCGGGAACGGCCTTGCCCTGGGGGATCAGGAAATTGCGGCCGAAACCGGCTTTCACTTCCACCTTGTCGCCCAGCACACCCAGGTTGCCGATATTCTCCAGCAGAATGACTTCCATCTTTCTTTCCTCTTTCGTGGGGAGCGAACTCCCTCTCCTGCAAAATTTGTTCAGTCAGTCGCCCTTGCCGGCGACATCTGTACCCGCCCAGCGGCGGCGAAAATCAAACCAGCTGTCGGCGACGGCGAGCACCATCACCACCAGCTTTACCGGGTCCAGCAGCAGCCAGGCCAGGTAGAAAAACGTCAGCCAGGTCGAACCCTGGCCTTTTGCCCGCACTCGCGCGTGAACCAGCGACAGCCCGGCGAAACTCATCGGCAACAGGGCTATCACCGCCCAGGTCCGGTACTCCATCCCCAGGCTGGACAACAGCAGCGCTAGCGCCACGGTGACCAGCGCCACCGCGGGTGGGTAGCGCAGGGCCCGGAATTCGCTTCCAAAGCCCCCAGGGTTGTACAGCGCCGCCTGCCAGTAGCGAGCCAGCAGCAGGCAGAGGGTCGCCAGCATGGCGGTCCCGGCACCCATGAGCCCGGCGATCTGCAGCTCGGTTGGCCGGGCGATTTCCACCGCCTGGCCGCCGCCCTGGCTCAGCTGTTGCTCGAACGTTGCCAACGCTTCGCTGAATACTGCCAGCAACTGGTCCAGGTACTGGCCGCCAAACAGCAGCATGGCCAGGCCGGCCAGTACGCCGACCGCAGTGCTCGACAGCAGTGCCAGGGGCAGGCTGACCGAACTCCGCAAAACGGCTGCCATCATGCCGGTACCGACCAGCAGCATCAGCGGACCGCTATCGCCCACGGCGTACATCAATACGCCGGAGGGCAGCAGGGCCCAGAACAGCAATTGGGCCCCCGCGCCTACGCCTTTGCGCAGGGTGACCAGCGCCAGGATAGCGGCGCTGAGCCAGCAAAAAAGAATGCTTCCGGCTCCGGCGACAGTCAGCGCCAGGGCCTGGAAGCGGCCGCGCATGGCAAACTCAGCTATCGCCTTCACAGCAGGCTGGGCCGGGGTGCGATGCGCAAAACGTCTATATCAGCCGTGTGAATCCGAGTAGGGCAGCAGGGCCAGGAAGCGCGCGCGCTTCACAGCAGTAGCCAGCTGGCGCTGGTACTTCGCCTTGGTGCCGGTAATGCGGCTGGGTACGATCTTGCCGGTCTCGGAGATGTAGGCCTTCAGGGTGTCCAGATCCTTGTAATCGATCTCTTTGACGCCTTCAGCGGTGAAACGGCAGAACTTGCGACGACGGAAAAAACGGGCCATGACTCTACTCCTTACTCTTCGCCTTCTTCGGCAGCGGCTTCGCGAGCCGGTGCGTCGGAAGATTGGTTGTCCGCGTTTTCAGAGGCAGCGCGGCGTTCGTCGTTGCGGCTCTTGCGCTCGCGGGACTCTTTCTCGGCCTTCATGATGAAGGACTCGTCGGTCACGGGCTCGTCGCGACGGATCACCAGGTTGCGGATCACGGCGTCGTTGTAGCGGAAGGTGGTGTTCAGTTCATCCATGGCGTCGTTTGAAGCTTCGACGTTCATCAGGATGTAGTGCGCCTTGTGCACCTTGTTGATGGGGTAGGCCAGCTGGCGGCGGCCCCAGTCTTCCAGGCGGTGTACAGCGCCACCGTCCTTGGTAATGGTAGAGGTGTAGCGCTCGATCATGCCGGGCACTTGTTCGGACTGGTCCGGATGGACCATAAATACGATTTCGTAATGTCGCATCAAAGGCTCCTTACGGGTTAATGCCACCCGTCACCCTCCCGGGGCGGTGTGGCAAGGAGATCGACGGCCTTGGGGCCGCCGGGCAAATTTTGAGGCGCGGATTGTACGTAGTTTGATCAGTTGCTGCAAGTCATTAAAAACGGGGCCGGGCGGGGCTCGAAAAGCCCCTGCGGCCCCCGGGCACCGTGGCCTCCAGCCTCAGGACTGGCTCAGGAAGACCTCCAGGGCGGCGAGCATTTCGTCCAGCGTCGATTCAACCACCCCGAAGCCCTGCAGGCTCTGCCACCAGAGTCGGGTATTGGGCAATCCTTCCAGCACCGCCGGCCGGTCGAAACGAGCGCAGAGTTCCAGGGTGAAGGCGAGGACCGTGGACAGGCAGATCGCCCCCAGGGTCAGCCGGGCTTCGCTCACCCCCCACTGCGCCAGCAGGCGCTCCAGTTTGCGCAGCTGTGCCTCGATGTCCGCAAGCCGCGAGTCGGTATCGACCTTCGCGTTTCCCATCAGGGCGCCGAACAGGGGGAACAGGGCCGGTGCCAGGTGGCTGTCCGCATAGCCGGCCAGCATGCTGTCAAAGGCGATCTGGTCAGCGCTTGCAGGCAGCAGCGACGGCTCCGGGAAAGCGGCCTCGAGGTAGCGCAGGATGGCCATCGACTCGCCGACACTGCGGCCATCGTCCAGCAGCAACACGGGCACTTTTCCCAGGGGATAGCGCTCGAGAAACTCAGGTGTGCGCAGGGGGAGGTCGGGCGCCGCCAGCTCAACCGGGAGTTGCTTGTGGCGAATCTGCATACGCACCCGCGTTGCGTAGGGCGAGTGGTCGAGGTTCAGAAGTCTCATGTCCTGTGTTCCCTGTTAAATGAAAGGCGAGAAAGGTCCGGGAATATTACTCCGCGGATAAACGGCAAATTTGACAAAGCGCAAGACCACCCCGGGAGCGCTGACGCAGAATTGCCCCCATGAACGAAGCACAAGCACAAGCCCCTCGCCTGCCCGAGCTGCGCAATTATATCGACAATACGACGAGTGTTCCCGAGCTCAGTCACGATTGCTGGCTGAAAGATCCCAACATCAGGTGGGACCTGCAGGAGCAGCGCGGCAGCAGTCCAGCGCAGGTTGAAGCCGCACTGGCGACGGTCCAGCGAGCCCACGAACATGGCGAATGGGAGGCGCATTCCCCCGCCCGGCGCGCCGAGATACTCGAGAACATCGCCGAGCACCTGGCGACGAATGAGGTCGCCGAGAGAATGGCCGAGGCCGACGCCCTGACCACGGGAGCGGTGCTCAAAGTCACCCGCCTGATGGCGTCCTTTGTGCCCCAGGTCTTTCGCGGTGCCGCCGCCTGCCTGCGCAATGGCTCACTGCACAGGGTATTGCCGGGGAAGCTGGGCGATATCGACTACTTCCGCAGCCCCTGGGGACCCGCACTGCTGATCACCCCCTGGAACGGCCCCACGGCCATCGGCTCGCACAAGATCGCCAGCGCGCTCGCCGCGGGAGCACCGTGCATCATCAAACCTTCCGAGTGGGCCCCGCATTCGACGCTTATCATGGCCGAAGCCATCAGCCGGGTGGACCTGCCACGAGGCGCCTTCCAGCTGGTCTGCGGCAATCGCGACATCGGCGCCGCCATGGCAGCAGACCCGCGCGTCCGGGCGATCTCCTTCACTGGCGGCGTCGCCGGTGGCCGCAGTATCGCCGAGGCCACTGCGAAGGACTTCAAGCCGCTGCAACTGGAACTGGGCGGCAACAATCCCCTCATAGTGCTGGAAGACGCCGACCTCGATCTCGCCGCCCGCGGTGTGGTCTACGGCCTGAGCAACCTCAACGCCCAGTGGTGTCGCGCCCTGGGTCGGCTGCTGGTACACCGCTCGGTTAAGGGCCCCTTGCTGGAACGGGTTAACGAATTGCTGGCATCGCTGAATCTCGGCCACTCGCTGGACGCTGACAGCGACATGGGGCCGCTGATCCACGAGCAGCAGTATCACGGCATGCTCGCCGAGATCGAGCGGCTGCAAAGCCTCGGCGGCAAGGTGATCGCACCCACGCCGCTACCCGACCTGCCAGGCTATTTCGTCGCCCCCACGCTGATCGACGGCTGCGCGCCCGAACACAGCCTGGAGGAAAACTTCGGCCCGGTGGCCTGCATTCATACCTTCGACACCGAGGAGCAGGCCCTGGCGCTGGCCAACGGTACTGCATACGGCCTTGCGGCCTACGTTTACAGTGCCGATGAAAACCGGGCGCGCGCCTTCAGCCGGAAAATTCGCTGCGGCAGTGTGAAGATCAACGGTTACAGCCTGCTGGCCCTGAGCGGCACCGCACCCCGCAGCGCCTGGGGCCTCTCCGGCCTCGGTGAGGAAGGCGCCGCACAGTCCATTCGCTTTTTCACCGGCGCCCGGGTGGTCGGGCTTTCACCCCAGGACGAAATCGGCGGTTCAAGCGCCCGTTGAAACACCAGCGGGCGTTCCAGCTAGGGTTCCTCCAGCCGTATCGTCTGTGCGATCCCCGCGCTACCCAGGTCGAATTTCGCGTCCTCGTAACTCGGTGGACCGAAACTCGGACGGGCGTCGTTCGACACCGCGACGGGCTCTTTGGGAATGCCGATAAAGTTGGTGTCCAGTTCGCCATTGCGGTTGACATCGAGGAACGCGCTGAAGGCGTATTCGCCGAGTGGCAAGCTGATCTCCGTGCTCAGCTCGCCGCTGGCCGGCTCGATTGCGGCACGCGCCACGGGGCTTTCCCCCAACCAGCTGTCGTCGCCGGCATAGACCGAGACGTAGACCTTCGGGCTCTCCTGGCCAAGCCCCTCCACCGTAACTCGCAGCGTTGCCTGCTCCTGCGCACCAGCAGATGCAGAGTAGGCCACGGCAAGACCCAGCACGCTTTTCGCAAGCAGTCCCCGCCAGCGCTCATTAAACGACATCATTAATCCTCCAGTACCGGCTCTTCCCATAACGGGGCACAGAGTCGCCAGGGTCGGTCCGCCAGCAGGTCGGTCCGGGCCGACATCAATTTATTGGCTGCCGCGCGCAGATTGACCATGCCCTGGGTGACCTCCCCGCGCTGCTCCGTGAGCAGCGGCGTGTTGATATTGCCGTCGAAAACCCGGCTGGGCCAGTTCTCCATCAGGGTGAATTCAGGCTCGAGGCTGGCGATCAGCCCGCTGTGCCCCGCCCCGCCACTGGCCACGATGCACAGGCGGTTCTCCGCGGCGCGGGAGGGCAGACCCAACCTGGTATCTGCAGGTTCGGTGAAACCGAGAGGGATTGCCAGCAAATGTGCCCCATCGAGAGCCGCCATCTTGACCAGTTCCGGGTAGAGGCTGTCATTGCCGACCAGCATCGCCAGGCGGCCCCACTCGAGGTCCACCACTTGCAAGGCCGTGCCCTGGCGGGACCAGGGCATCCCGCGGACGGGATGTAGCTGCGGCTGGCTGGCCTCGACACCCCGCGCGCTGATCAACAGGGCGGTCAGCGAGAGGCCATCGTCGAGCGACCAGGGCAGCGACGCGACAATCCTGAGCTCACCCTTTTCCTGGCAGAATTGGCGCAGGCGCTCCACCAGTTCCGTGGACGCGGCGACAACCGCATCGATGTCGAAACCCTCGCCGCCACACAAGGCCTCCATGATAGTGGCCGGTATGCCCCAGCATTCGGGAATGACAGCCAGCCGGGTCCCCGGCGCCAGGTGTCCCCGCGCGGCAGCGCCCGGCGCCGGCGGCGCGAGGCAGGCAACCGACAGCGACTCGGGCACGTCAGTGGCTACCGGTCGCGGCTCGCCCTCGCCAAGCGGCTGGTACAGGCGCGGCCGCCGACTGGCCAGGAGGTCCACGCCGTCAGCGCGGTATTTATCGCCCGCTAGCGCTGGATCGATATCGGCGAGCACAATGGCTTCGCCCTCCGCCGGCGCCCGGGCCAGGATGACGCCGTCGGGTGCGACCACCTGGCTCCCGCCAGCACCGTGCAGGAAGCGCTCTGGTATCCCGCTCTGGGCCGCGACCCCGTGCAGATCCTGTTCGGGAATCAGGGGCCCGACCTTGTTCGCAGCCACCATGAACACCCGGTTTTCCGGCGCCCGCGCGGGAACGTGCAGGGCCGCTTCATCGAGGGCGAAGGAGTGCAGTGAATCGCAAAATACCTGTGCGCCTTCCAGAGCCAGCATCCGAGCGGTCTCGAAAGTCACTCCGTCGCGGCAGGGAAACAGTCCCAGCCGGCCCAGCGCTGTGGGCACTACCGGGGTACGCTCCCGCGCGCGCTGGAACCAGGTATTCTCGTGCCCCATCAGGGTCTGCTTGTCGGCGATCGCCAGGCAGCTTCCCTCGGGGCCGTAGAGCAGTGAGCTCACCGTGATGCAGCCCGGCGCCCGTCGCAGGGAGACATTGACCACGATGTGCGCCCGGTGCCGGGCGGCGCGCCCGGCGATGGCGGAGAGAAAATCCCCGCCCTCCTCCACGGCGACGGCCCAGGCGTGGTCGGCATCGCGGTACCAGGACAGGTGATTGCAGAATTCCGGCAGCACCATGAGCTGCGCACCTGCTTCGGCGGCCTGGTCGATCATCCGCAAACAGCTGTCGAGATTCTCATCCACCGTACTGGCGGTAGCGAACTGCAGCGCAGCAACCCTGATTGAACTCAATGTTTCGACCTCCACTGGCCAGGCAAGCGTGAAGTCGCCCACACGGCGACGACAAAAAACCGCGCCGGAGCGCGGTTGGAGAATTGCAGGGCGAACACCGACTCAGAACCTGTAGCGGGCCCGGATACCTACCGTGCGCGGATCGCGCAGTATCTGGCTCGCCGAGAAGGGCGGCACCTGGCCCGTCGGCATGAAGCCGTAACTCACGTTACCCAGCCCGCTCTGCGCCCGGCCCTCGTCGGTGAGGTTGTCGACATAGGCGGTGATCTGCCAGTTGTCGTTGCCAAGCCCGGCGGTGAAATCGGTTAGCCAGACTTCGGGCAGGTAGCTCAGGTTACCCGCGTCGAGGTACTCCTTGGACTCGTAGCTGGTGAACAGCTCGGTGAAATAGTGCCACCCGTTGCTGAACCGGCCGTCGTAGCGGACCGACATCACCGCCAGGTCCTCGGGGGTATTGGTGAACGACTTGCCACTGAAATCCCCCTCGGTGTTACCGGACTGGATCTTGTCGTAGATACCCGGCCGGCTGAGATGACTGAGGTTGAACTCCTTGTACTCGGTCTCGTTGTGAGTGTACGACAGGAGGAAGGTCCAGTTCGCCGAGGGGCGGTAGACCACCTCGACTTCGCCACCGAAGACCTCGCTCTCGCCGGCGTTGGTCACCGAGACGTTGGAAACACCGGAGGGGCTGGTGATGAAGAACGGCACCTGCTGGTCGGTGTAGTCGTTGTAGAACAGCGCTGCGTTCAGGCGCAGGCGGTTCTCCAGCAGGTCGGTCTTGATGCCGATTTCGTAGGCGACCAGTTCTTCCGGATCGTATTCGCCGGTAGAGATATCGCCGTTGCCGTCCGTGGTGGCGATGCCGCCCGGCTTGAAGCCCTCGCCGATCGAGGCGTACATGAACATCTCGTCGGTCATCTGCCAGTCCAGGCTGACCCGCGGCACGAAGGCGTTGTAATCGAGTTCGCGTTGCTGCATTTCGGGGGTGAAGGAATAGGTCACCGGATCGAAGTAGGGCATGCGCAGGAAGCCGTGGATGAAAGTATCCAGCGGCAGGCTCTCGTACTCCAGGGTTTCCTCCAGGTAGCGACCCTCGAGTGTCAGCCGCAGGGCGTCGGTCAGGCTGTAGGTGAACGACGCCGCCAGGGACCAGTGGGTAGTATCCCGCGACATGGGGATGGGCAGCGGGGTCATCTCGGTCTCGATGCCGGAGAAGAACATGCAGGTCTCTACCTTGCCCGGGATCGCGCAGGTGGGGTCGGCAAAACGCGAAAGTATCGAGTTCCAGTAAGTGGCGTCGACGGTCTCGCGCGCCCACCACATCTGGTTCATGACCGCTTCCATCTCTTCCTGCCAGTACAGTGCATCCACCATCCAGTCCAGCTTGCCCATGTCGCCACTGACGCGGAACTCCTGGGAGAATTGCTGGTATTCAAATGAGGTATCGGAGTTGGTGTTAACCCCGAACTGGGTGTAGGCGGCTGTCGGGTCGTTGTTCAGCGGGGTGTAGTCAGGTTCTGGCCCGAAGGGGTTGGCGTAGCTGTACTGTGGATCGTAATTCGCGGAGCCCGGGCCCAGGGACTGGAGGTCGAAGTTGGTGAGGTCGAAATCCTCTTCCACGCTGGTCTCGTTATCGGTGTAACTGGAGATGGAAACAATATCCAGCGCCTCCATTTCCCAGCCGAGTTCCAGGGCGACCCGCAGGTTCTCGACGGAAGTACCGTCGAAGTCCTCACCGGTCAGCGGGTTCGGCGACTGGTCGATATCCTTTTCACCCAGCGCAGACACCTCGCCAATCAACATGGAGGCGCAGGCCGCGCTCTGGCCGTAGAGGTAGGCGAAAGGCACTGCGTTGGCGCACTCTTCCGCGGTCGCCGTGGGGTTGCCGTAGGCGCCGCCGGGGATGGGCACGTTTTGCGCCCCTTCGTTGATCGTACCGGCCAGGAAAAAATCGCCCGGCGTGCTGATGGGCGAAACGGACTGGGTGACCGCTATCGCCCGGGGGGTGTACTCCTCGTCGGAATACTCGGCGCGGAAGTAGGCCGAAAACATCCCCTCCGGGTTGAAATTCAGGCTCAGTGCCACGCCCTGCTGTTCGACACCGCCGAGGTCACCGCCGGTGTTGGGGTTTTCGTAATAGCCGTCAAACTCGCTGGTGAGCAGGGTGACACCCGCCGCAAGGGTGTCGGGAATAATGGCGAAAGTGGCACCGGCCTGGCCCTTCCAGTAGCCGTGCTCGTTGGTCTCGCCCTCGATCGAGCTGGAGAATGGCAGGGAGGGGTCGGGCCGCTTGGTAACGTAGTTCACCGCGCCGGCGAAGGCGGAGCGGCCAAAAGTCACGCTCTGCGGCCCCTTGATCACCTCGATCCGCTCCAGGTCCATCAGGCCCATGTTGACGAAGGCGCCTCCCCCGGCCACGGTCAGGGTTTCCGATGAGACATCCACGCCGTCGATCAGGATGGCCACATTGGGGCGGCCCCGGGAAATGTTCATGCCGCGTATGGTGGGCCGGGTATCGTTGGGCAAGACGCCCTGCTCGAAGGTCAGGCTGGGTGAGTACTTGGCGACGTCGGCAACCGTACTGATCGCCTTTTCCTCGATTTGGTGGGCGGTGAAGGCGTCGATGCCGATAGGGACCGACTGCAGGTTTTCCTCCTTCTTCCTGGCCGTCACCAGGACCTCCTCCACCAGGAAATCGTCTCCACGCAGGGCGTGTACCTGGCGCCCATCCGTCTGTGCCATCAGGCCTGGTGCGGACGCTGCCATGACAACGGCAGTGAAAATGGCGTTTCTCTTGAACATGCAAAATCCCCTAAAAGATGACGATTACCGTTTCAGTGCGAACGGGGTGCATTGTTTTCTATCCCTTCATTCTGTAAGTTCCGGGCGCTTGCGGGCGCCATCCCTCACTGATCCAATCCGTCGCTTTTTGCGTAACAACAAATTGTGTTTCGCGAAAACTCTTCGCTTGTGCCTATGTATATCGGGTCGCCAGTAGGGCACTCATGATAAAAATCAAATCCGGCTACAAAGCTTTCACGGAATCGTCATCGACGGCTTACTCATCCCCGGAAAGGACGGCGCGCAGGTATTCCGGGGCAACCACCGCGCAGTAGTGCACCCCCTTGATCGACGCCGGTAGCGGGATATACCAGGCGGTGGACACCTCCAGCACTTTCCCCTGCAGCTGCCAGGCGCCGCTCCCTCCCTGGCGGAGGGCCGGATAGGGCTTGGGGTACAGCCACTGTGGCCCCATCCAGGTAGTCTCGTCCTCCAGCAGGGTAAAATCCGCCGGTGAGCGTTTGCGGCGGTCGGGATCGAGCCGCTGGTACTCGATCTCCAGCATGCGCTGGTGGGCGAACTGGCAGGAGCGCTGCTCGCCGAGCAGCTTGGCCGGGGCCCCGGCCTTTTCCCTCAGGCCCTCGACACTGCTGAGCTTGCAGGACACCGACTGCGCCATGCCCTGCTCCGGTGAGCGGTACTGCTTGACCCGCAGTGGCGATGCCTCTGCCTTGGCATCCTTGAACTCCTCGAAGGTCTGGACCACGGCCACCTCCGCTTCCAGTTCGCTCCCGGTGACCTGCTGCAGCACCCAGGCGCAGACATTGTCATCGCTCAATTCCAGCGGGGCGGCAAGGGCCGGCGACACACCCACAGTCACTACACCGATCCCGAGAACCCTTATCCAGTCAATCATTGTCCTGCCTCTTCCTTCTCTCATTGTTCGCGCCCGCGAGGAATCGCGGCCGCCCAGCTTCGCCGACCCGCAGGGGGAAACCCAGAGCCAGCCAGTGCGATACCGGGGTGCCAGCACCGGCAGAAACGGGCGTGTCCGGTGCCTTGCGCTTTGTCAATCCGGCGCCCCCGCCAGTGATGTACTCTGCCGTTTTCCCACTGGAAACACGGAGCCCCAATGGCCACTGCCCCCTCCACCACCGCCAGCGATGCCGCTACTGACGCCCGGCCCGCGCCGTTGGCCTTCTTTCGGCGAGCACCCGTCCTCGGACTGGTGATCGTCACCATGATGCTGTGTGAAAAAATGCTCGCGCACAGTTACACCGCGATCACCATCTACGTCCTGCCCGCACCCTGGAAGTACATCGTGCCAGGCGTCATCGGCGCCTTCGGGGTGTGGCTGGTGATTCGCGGCATGGGCCGCGACGAGGTGCGCGGCTCCCTGCTCGGCTATCTCGGCGGGGTGCTGATCTGGATGTCCTGGTTCGAATCGGGCAACCCGGCCCTGGCCCACCTCGCGCAGATCCCCCCGGCGCTGCCGGAGGACGGCAACATGATGGCGGGCCTGCTTGGCGAGCACATTTTCCTGCAGATGAGCGGCATGCTCTGCGTCACCAGCCTGTTCTTTCTGATGCTCAACAAGGATGTGCGCTGCCGCATGCTGGTGTGGATTCGTCGGCGCATCGGCCTCGGCGAGGTGGTCGGGCCGCCTACCCAGGCCTACCGGCCCAATGTGGCGCGCGTCGCCGCCTTCGAGTACTTCTTCGTCACCTGGTTCATGTACGTGCTGATGATCACCATCATCGACCCGCGCCTGTTCGGCCTCTACCACCCGGTCACCTATACGCTGTCCACGCTGGTCTCCCTGTGGGGACTTTACCTGCTGTACAAGTGCACCCAGCAGCGCGAAGCGGGGATGGCGATTCGCTACGGCATCGGCGCCGTCGGCGTGGCCTGGTTCATCCCGGAGACCTTCGCCTTCTACGAGGTACTCTACGAGTTCTACCTGCGGGCGGACCGCCATCCCATCGCCATGGCGACGGTGTTGCTGCTCTATGTATTCTGCATCCGGGTACTGTGGACGACCCCCATCGACCCGCGCAGCGGCCGCGCGGCACGGGAGTAGCACGGGCACTGCGGCGGACATCCCCCGCACCCTCAGACCGCCCGGGACCGCGACGCGACGTCCCGGGCAATGAACAGCAGAAGCAGCATCATCGCCACCGCGATCCAGTAGGGAGAGTGAATACCCAGCGCCGCGAACAGGATACCGGTTAACAGCGTGCCGGCACCGCGTCCGAGGGTCCCCGCCGAGGCGTACACCCCCAGCAGCATCCCGCGCTCCTGCGGCTCGGCCAGTTGTGAGACCAGGCTCTGCATGGAGGTGAGCACCAGGGCGGAGGCGACGGATTGCAGGGCGATGGCGCCTATCGCGGCGTAGTAATTGCTGGTGCTCCCCGCGGCAATCGTCGCCAGCATCGCCAGCGCAAACAGCAGCGCTCCCCACTGGAACAGGCGGCGCTCGCCAAAACGCCGCGCCAGCGGTCCGATCATCCCCCCCTGGACCACCGCCATCACCAGCCCGCCGGCAAGCAGCAGGGGTGTCAGGTCCCGCGGACCCGCGGCAATGCCGGTATCGCGGACCCACAGGGGATAGATCGCCTCGACCAGCCCCGCGCCGAGATTGTAGATGAGCACACCGATGAGAAACTGCGGCACCAGCTTGCGTGACCAGAGCATGCCCAGGGCGCGGATGCGGCCGACCCGTGGCGCTGCCCTGGCGGCGGCCCGGTGGGACGGGTGGAGGCTCTCCGGCAGGCGGAAGATCACCATCAGCAGCGCCCCGCTCGCCAGTGCCGCGGACAGCAGGGCCGGGGTGACCAGGTTGGCGGTGGCGAAGTCATCCCCCGCCAGCCAGCTGCCGAGAGCGGGGCCGAGGATGAAGCCGATACCGAAGGCGGCGCCGATCATCCCCATCCCCTTTGCCCGGTCGGCGGGACTGGTGATATCGGCGATATAAGCCTGGGCCGCGGAGATGTTCCCCGCCATCAGTCCGGCCAGCAGCCGCGACAGGGCGATGACCCATACCGATTCGGCGAAGCCGAGCATGAGGTAGCCGAGGATGGCGCCGATCATCGACAGGACCAGCACCGGCTTGCGGCCATGGATATCCGACAGCCGGCCCATCACCGGCGTCGCCACCAGCATCCCCAGCGAGTAGAGCGACATGCACAGGGTGGCGAGTTCGGGGCCGCCGCCGAGCTGGATCACGTAATAGGCGAGGATCGGCACCATGATGCCGAAGCCCACGAGGTCCAGCACGATAACGAGAAAAATGATCAGCATGCCGGTCCCCTGGTATTCACCTGCATCAGTGTTGCTCGAAAAGTCTCCCGAGATGGTCGAACTGGTCCTTGATGCCGCAGCTGCGCAGGGCGTGCCAGCAGGTGGCGACGTTGATCGGCAGCAGCGGCTTGGCCAGCCACTTCTCCAGCGTGGGGAAAATACCCAGCGTGCTGAGGTTGGTGCCCACCTGCACGATGGCGTCGACGTCGTCGCCGTCCACAGCGCGCACCGCGTCCATGATCCGCTGTTCCGGCAGCAGGGCGATGGCGTCGTGGGCGTTGGCGCAGCGCAGGCCGAGCACGTGCTTGACCCGGTAGCCGGCATCCTCGAAGAACATGCGCACGTTGCGGTCGCCCACCGGCTGGTAGGGCGTGATCACGGAGATGGTCTTGCCGCTGTTGCCAGCCACCCCGAGCACTTCCAGCGCGCGCTGCGCCGCGTTGGCGCCAGTGGTCAGGCCGGTACCCTCGCCGAGTAATTGCTGGATGCGATCGACAAAACCATCGTTGCCCTCGATGCCGCCCCAGAAGGTCTCCGCCGACATGCCCAGCATGACGTGGTCGGGGCGGCAGGTGAGGATGCTCTCGATGGAGGCACCGATGGTCTGGCGCATCAGGTCGAGAAAGTGCAGGAAGTTCTCATCGTCGCGAAAATCCACGTGCTCGATCAGGAAGCGGCCGAAATGCCAGCTCACCCCCCGCGGGACAATCCGCTGGCAGTCGTATTCCACCGAGGTATTGGTGGAGGGCAGGATGACGCCGATGCGCGCCCGGTGGCCGACGTAGTTGTCGAGGTAACCGTCGCTGTACTGGCTGCGCTCGCGGGTTTTCATCCGGTCGATACCGCCCTCAATGCGTTTCATGGGCCGGGGCTTCCATGCTGATCCACTTCAGCTCGGTAAATTCCTCGGTGCTGTACTTGCCGCCGCTGCGCCCCAGGCCGGACAGCCCCACGCCGCCGACCGGCGCAAGCGCGTTGCTCTGGAAGGCGTGCATGCCGATGTGCACGGCGCCGCTGCGCAGGCGGCGGGCGGCGGACAGCCCGCGCTGCAGGTCGTTGGTCAACACCGCCGCGGAGAGGCCGTAATCGCTGTCGTTGGCAATCGCCACCGCGTCGTCGAGGTCGCGGGCGCCGACCACAGAGACCACCGGGGCGAAGGTCTCCTCGCGCCACACGGCGCTGTCCCGGGGCGGCTCGCGCAATATCGTCGGCTGCATGACCAGGCCACGCAGGGCCGCGCCGCCGGTCAGCAGTTGCGCCCCGGCGGCGACCGCCACGTCCACCTGGCCGAGGGCCTTGTCCAGTGCCGCCCGGTTGATCAGGGGGCCGTAGCGGCTGCTTTCGTCGCGCAGGTCACCCAAATGCAGGGCCTCGGCCCGGGACACGAAGGCCTGCAAAAATGGCTCCAGCAGGCGTTCCTCCACCACCACCCGGGAGTTGGCCATGCAGATCTGTCCGGCGTGGGTGAAGATGCCGTCCGCGGCGATGGCCGCGGCTTGCTCCGGGTCCGCGTCCGCCAGTACCAGCAGCGCACTCTTGCCACCGAGCTCCAGTTGGCAGCGGCGCATCCTGCGCATGGCGGCGGTGCCCACGGCGATGCCGGTGGCGGTGGAACCGGTGAGGGCGATGCAATCGAGGTCGGGGTGGTCCACCAGCGGCGCGCCGCACTCGGCGCCGTAGCCGGTGACGATGGAAATCGCCGCCGGGGGCAGGCCAGCGTCGAGCAAGAGCTGACCGAAGGCCAATGCGGTCAGCGGGGTTTCCTCGGAGGGCTTGATCACCAGGGCGTTTCCCGCCGCCAGCGGGAAGGCGCTCATCTTCACCAGTAGCGACAGCGGCGCGTTGTAGGGGGAGATCACCCCGACTACCCCCAGCGGCTCGCGCAGCACCAGCGACAGGCGCGCCGGATTGTCGTTAGGGAAGGTGTCGCCATAGAGACGGCGGGCCTCCCCCGCAGCGGTGCGCAACAGGTCCACCGCGTAGCGGATTTCCATGCGCGCCTTGCTGATCACGCTGCCGCTTTCGTCGATGAGGGTATCGAGGAAACGCGCCTCGCCCTCGCTGGCGACCAGTTCCGCGGCGCGCAGCAGCACCGCCTCCCTGGCCGCCGGCGCGAGCGCAGACCATTTGAGGAAGCCCTCGCGGGCACATTCCACGGCTGCCGCCACATCCGCCGCGCCGGCGCGGCCCACCTGGGCCAGCAGGGCGCCATCGGCGGGAGCGCTGACATCGAAATACTGCCCGCTGTGCGGCGCGCAGGCGCGGCCGCCGATCAACAGCGGATGTTGTTGCGCAGGGCGGAACACCGGCTTCAACTCGAGCGGGTGCCGAAAGCGGCCTGCTCGCTGCCCTCGATTTCCATCTGCGCTGCCATCAGCCGGCCGCGCTCGGCGGGGAAGGCCTGCACCAGGCCCATGGCCAGGTCTCGCAGGGCGCGCGCCGGCACCCCGGTGTTGCCGGTACCGCCGGTGCCACAGGCCTTGAGCGACGCGGTGCCGACCCGGAAGGCCGCCTCCGCGACCGTGCCCTTGCACAGGCGCCAGCGCTTTACGACTTCCTGTTTTGGTAGCAAGGGCGTCTCGACGCTTTCCAGCTCGATCTGCCGGCGCAGCCAGAGCAGCGCGGTTTCCAGGTCGTTGAGCATGTTGCCAATCAGTTCCTGCTGGTAGGGCGCGGTGCCCACCGGCTTGTCGCTGTCGGCGAAGCGCCGGGTACGCAAATCGGTGATGGTGTACTGGTACAGCGACCAGGCCGCGCCGAGGTAGCAGGCCACCCCCGCCACCTGGTTGCCGACAAAGGAGCCGCGGCTCATCTGCATGCAGCGGGTAAACACGCCGGGAATCGCCATGGCGCTGTCATCGGCGACGAACACCTCCTCCAGCACGATGCCGTGGGTGGCGGTGCCGCGCATGCCGATGGCGTCCCACTTCGCCCGCTCGCTGACGCCCTCGGCGTCGCGCTCGACGAAAAAGGTGCACAGGCCCTCTGCGGTGTCGTAACCCTCGAGGCTGGCGGTGACCAGGTAGCGGTCCGCCACGCCGGTGGCGCAACCGAAGGACTTCACCCCGTTCAGGCGGTAGCCGCCTTCGACCCTGCGGGCGCTGGTGCCGATGGTGACCGCCGCCTTTTCCGACTTCACCGATTCGCTGGCGAAATTGGCCAGCCACTGGCCGCGGCCCATGGTGCTCAGGACCTGCTCGGCGAAGGCGCGCACGGTGGGCTGTTCTTCCGCACCGATCAGGCCGGCGTCGATGGCCTCCAGGGCCAGCAGCCCGCGGGAGGCGGAGCTGCAGTGGAAAAAGAAGGTGAGCGCAGTGGACGGGCAGGCGGTGGCGAGGGCGAAAGTCGCCGCGCACAGGTCGCGCAGGCCACCGCCAAGGCCGCCGTACTGTTCCGGCACAACCAGACCGAGCAAGCCCGCTGACGACAGTGTCTGCACATGGGGGCGGTGGAAGGCCCCCTCGGCATCCACCGCCGCCGCCTGTTCGCGCAATGCCGGCAATACCGACTCCACCCGCTCGGCGCGGCCGCGCTCGGCGGCAGTCATGTTCTCGACCAGTACTTCGCCGGTCAGCCGGACAGCTTCCAGCGTGTCTTGCGCGATACTCATTCGTCGGCCCCCAGCAACAGTGCGCGCTGGGCAGCGACCGCCTCCGCGCCAATCAGCCCTTCGATGCGCTGCCATACCGGATCGATCTCCGGGCTGAACAGCATCGCCTTGTTGGCCAGGTTGCGGGACTGCAGCGCCTCGGCGCTGACGCCACCGCAGACCGCCGCGGGAATGCCGGCCTCCACCAGCGCGCACCAGTGGTCCCGGTAGGCCTGCACGGTACCCTCGATAGCCTCGAAGGCTGAGGCATCGGCGCGGTGCGCGAGCATCCACGGTGACATCACCGCCAGCTGGCGCGGCGACAGGTGCGCCCGGGACAGGCCTTCGATCTCGCGAGCGGCTTCGAACACCTCCGTCAGCGGGTGGAATACGCTGTCCAGGTAGGCGAGGTTGGCCCCCAGGTCCAGGCGCGGTATCAGGTCGAGGTGAAAGGCGAAGTGCTCGCCGGCCTTGACCGAATCCAGGGTGAAGTGAGGCAGTGGCGAAGCGCCGGGGGTAAAGGCGAAGAGCATGTGGGAATCCAGTTGCATCGGCGCCACCGTCAGCGAACAGGTCACCAGGCGGAACAGGGGCGCGCCGGTGAACAGGCGCACGTTACCGACACTGCCCTGCACCATCGGCAGCTGGCTCTCCAGCGTCATGTAGGACCCCCCGTCCTCGCCCGCCTGCTCCACCAGGCCAAAACGCGTCACGATGGCCTCCAGTGTGCCGCGGAAAAGGGCTTCCGGGAGGGATTGCTGAATCTCACTCATACCACGCTCCAGTTGCTGCCGGCGCCGCAGCGGCGGCAACCGGGATTACTATCAGTCAGCACTGAGTGTGCACGGCCGGTAGCCGCAGGGTCTTGATAAAAGGCAAAACAGGCAATCAGCAGCTCACTGCGCTGATCACAGCGCAGGGCTGCCAGGGGCGATCCGCCAGCAGGTCGGTGTTCTCGGACACTACCTTGTTCGCCGCGTTGGCCGGCCGCAGGATCACCGGGAATACGCCGCTGGTGCCTGGGAAGCGGGTCAACTCCGGCTGGCTGAGCAGGCCGTCGAAGGGTCGCTCCTGCCACTCGGTCAAGACGGTGAAGTCGGTTTGCAGCACACAGGCGAGGCTCTCTCCGAACTGCGTATCGGCCGCGCAGGCCAGCAGGTTGATGCGGTTCTCCGCGGCGCGCTCCACCAGGCCAGTACGCAGCTCCCAGTCCTCCAGCGGCGCCAGGGGGACCAGTACAACCTCGACACCCTGCAGGGCGAGCAGGCGGAAGGTCTCGGGGTACAGCGTGTCGTCACTGGCGAGCACCGCCACCCTCGCCCCGGGCGTTTCTACGCTGGTGAATGCATCGGCCAGTTCGCTGAAGGCAAAGCGTTCGGAGTGGTGTACCTGAGGCTGGCGCAGCACAATTCCGCGGTGGTCGAGCAGCACGGCGCAGTGTTGCAGGCCGGATTCTCCCGACAGGATTGCACTGGTGGCGACATGGGCGGCGCCGGCAGCGGCACTGATCACCGGCAGCAGCGCGGCGCAACGCTCCGCTGCGGCGCCGGGCTCACTCGCGGCAGCAAACAGCGGCGGCAAGAGGACCAGCGCGGCCCCCCCCTGGACAGCAGCGGCGACCTGCTCACCCAGCTGCGCCGCGTCTGCCTCGCCAGCCCACTGCACCAGCGCCGCCGGTAACTTCTGTGCGCCATTCATGGCGGGGAGTACCTGGCCGGCGGGGTCGTCGGTGATCGGCTGGTAGAGGGAGGGGCGCCGGCTGGCGAACAGGTCGGTGCCATCCGGGCGCCGCTTGTCCAGCGCCAGGGCCGGCTGGATGTCGGCAAAGATCACCTCCTCCCGATCCATCGAGGCGATGGCCAGTACCTCACCGTCCGGGGCGACAATCTGGCTCTCGCCGGCGCCGCAAAGAAAGCGCGGCGGTATCCCGGTGGCGGCGCTTACCGCCTCGAGCATACCCTCCGGCACCAGGGGTCCCACCTTGTTCGCCGCCACCACGAAGACCCGGTTCTCCGCCGCCCGCACCGGCACGTGCAGGCTGCCCTCGTCGGTTGCGAAGGAATTGAAGCTGTTCAGCAACACCTGGGCGCCATTGAGGGCCAGCGCCCGCGGCGGCTCGTTGATCACCCCGTCCATGCAGGCGTAGAGGCCGAGGCGGCCAAGCGGGGTGTCCACCACCGGTGCCGGTGTCAGCGCCTTTTCCAGGAAGGTGTTCTCGTGGCCGATGTAGATCTGCTTGGTGTTGTCCGCCAGCAGTTCACCCTGCGGCGAATAGAGCAGGCTGGAACCGGTGGTCAGGCCCCCCGGGCGGCGCACGGTACAGTTGATGGCGACATAAATGCCGAGCTCCACCGCCTTCGCTGCGATGGCCGCGAGGAAGGGACCGTCCAGCTCGACCGCCACCTGGTAACACTGTTCCCCGTCATCGTACCAGGACAGGTGGTTGCAGAATTCCGGCAGCAGGACCAGGTCCGGCTGGCACCCGGCGGCGCTGTCGAGCATGCGCAGGCAGGTGGCGAGATTGGCGGCGACGTCGTTCCCGACATGGAACTGCGCGGCGGCTACACGGATGGTGGCGGTCATAAAGAGTGTCCAAAGGTGATAATTGTCAAAGCACCCGGGCGAGTGCGACAGCACCCTATCCTACCAACCCCGCCACGAGTTTTTTTGACTTTTGCCAATCGGGGCAACGCAATGGAGACACCGGCATGAGCACCTACCTCGCGCTCAAATTCGCCCACCTGATCGCCTTCGTCTACTGGCTGGGCGGCGACCTCGGTACCTACCTCGCCAGCCGCCAGGTGGTGCGCAAGGACCTCGGCATCGAAGCCCGCAGCACCGCCCTGCACATCATGCTGGCCTGTGATATGGGGCCGAAACTGAGCATGCCTGTAATCCTCGCCCTCGGGGTACAGCTGGCCTGCAGCGCGGGCATGCTGGCCCTGCCCTCGGCGGCGCTGGCTGCCCTGTGGCTGGCGGTGGCGCTGTGGACCGCCATGGTGCTGCTGATCCACCTGCGCGAGGGACAGCCGATAGCCCGGCACATCGCTGCGCTGGACTTCTGGTTTCGCATCGCCGTAGTCGTGGTCCTGTTCTGCGCCGGCTTTGCCATCCTCGCCGGCGGCCTGCAGGCCAGCGGTGACTGGCTCGGCTGGAAGATCCTGGTCTTCGCCGCCATGGTGGCCTGCGGCCTGCTGATCCGCCTCAACCTGCGGCCCTTCGGTGCGGCCTTCGGCAAACTGCTGGCGGGCAGCGACGTCGACCAGGCCAACGCCACCCTGCAGCGCAGCATTGCCCGCTGCCGGCCCTGGGTCTGGTGTATCTGGGCCGGACTGTTCCTCAACGCCGCCATCGGCCTGCACCTGCTTTGAGCGGATGCCTCGCGAACAGAGCCAGCCCGCCCCGGGCTGCGTACTACTGCTAAACCACAGGGAACCCCTTACATGTCTGTCACAGCCGCTCAGCCACGCTTTCTCGGCATCGCCCTCAACCCGGGCGTCGCCACCGGACACATGCTCACTTTCTACCTGTCCTGCTACGCAGCGATCATGCTCGCCACTTTCGTGCCGCAGACCCAGCCCTTTCTCCTCAACGAGGTGCTGCAACTCGAGACCAGCCGCCAGGGCGTGGTCAGCGGCAACCTCAATTTCTGGGGTGAAATCGTCATCATCCTCAGCGTCGGCATCTGGGGTTCCCTCTCCGACCGCATCGGCCGGCGCTGGGTCACCGTGCTGGGTTTTGTGCTGATCGCCGCCGGCATCTTCATGTACGGGGTCACCCGCGACCTCAACGGGCTGCTGCTGGCGCGCGCCATCTACTCCGCCGGTATCGCCGCCATCAGCACCATGCTGATCACCCTGATGGCCGACTACGTCACCGACACCAGCCGCGGCAAGGCCACCGGCTGGCTGGGAGTGATGAACGGCCTGGGCGCGATGACCGCCGCCCTCTTCCTGCTGCGCCTGCCCGCGATGTACCAGGGCCAGGGAATGGACGCGGAGCAGGCGGCCTGGGCGACCTACACCACCATGGCGTTGGTGGTCGTCGCCATCGCCGCGGCGATGTTCTTCGGCCTCAAGCGCGGCGTCGAGCAGCGCCATGAGGACAGCCCGCCCCTGCTGCAACAGTTGCGTGAGGGCATGGGCGAAGCGCGCCGCCCGGTGGTCGCGCTGGCCTACGCCGCCTCTTTCGTCGCCCGCGGCAACCTGGCGGTAGTCGGCACCTTCTACACCCTGTGGGCCTCGATCTACGGCACCACGGTGCTGGGAATGACCTCCGCCGAGGCGGTCAGCAAGAGCGGCGGCCTGCTGGCGATCTCCTATTCCGCCTCGCTGGTCAGCGCGCCGGTCTTCGGCATGCTCACCGACCGCCTGCGCCGGGTGACGGCGCTGGCCCTGACCCTTGCCATCGGCGCGGTGGGCTACAGCGCGACCTACTTTGTCGACAGCCCCTTCGGCCTGCCGGCGATTATCTGCCTGGTACTGATCGGCATGGCGGAGGTGGGCTGCATCATCACCAGCGGGGTCCTGATCGCCGAGCAGGCGCCCGACCGGCTGCGCGGTTCGGTAGTGGGTATCTTCACGCTCTCCGGGGCGGTGGGCATCCTCATCGCCTCGGTGGTCGGGGGCTACCTCTTCGACCACTGGCTGAACTCCGGCCCCTTCGTATTTTTCGGCCTGATCGCGGCGCTGGTCTGCGCCTGGGCGCTGCTGCTGCGCCTGCAGCCCGACGCACCGCTGGCCGAGGCCAGCGGCTCCTGATCAGGCCATGCCCGCGAACAGGTCGCGCTTGTTGAAGGCCGCGGTGAGAAAGCGCCAGAACGCCTTGCGACCGCTGAGCCAGGCCACGGTATCGCCACTTTTGCGCGAGGCCAGCACCCGCCGGGCGAGCCAGGGCGTCACGGTTTCCACCCGGTCGCCGAGGATGTTGAAGATACGCTTGCTCTTTTCCCACTGGGCGGAGGTGGTGTCATAGTCGCCCACCAGCAGGTCGGTCACCACGATGCCCGGGCTCAGGGTGCTCACCTGCACCTGCGTCCCGCGCACCTCTTTTTGCAGCGCGCCGTTGAGGTAATTCACCGCCCGCTTGGTAGCGCCGTAGGCGCACATGCCCGGCTGCACCTGGCCGCCGCTGCCGAAGCCCTCCATGTTCCAGAGCTGGCCCCGACCCTGGGCCAGCATTCCCGCCAGCGCCACCCGGCTGGCCAGCAGCACGCCGCCGAGATTGACGTCCACCACTTGCATGAGGTCCTCGGGAGACTGCTCCCAGAGGGCCTTGCGCGGCACGCTGATCCCGGCATTGTTGATCCAGATATCGACGCCGCCGAAAGCGTCCACCGCAGTCTGCCACAGGGCCTGCAGGTCCTCGCTGGACGTCACTTCGCAGGCGGCGCCAGTCACCCGCTCGCTGCCGAATTCGGCGCCCAGGGCCTCCACCCGCCTGGCGACGTCCTCCGCGCTGCGCCCGGCGATCACCACGGCGCAACCGAGTTCGAGAAAGCTGCGCGCGAGGCCGAGGCCGATACCGCGCGTGCTGCCAGTGATAACAATGTTTTTCATGCCTTTCCCCCGGGTGGCCTGACACCCTTCACTCCTGAATTTCCCGGCGCCGGGCTTGTCCCGCCGCCAGCTGCAATGAGGACCCTATGAGCCCCAATACTTCCACACCGAAGACCCGCTACCCGCTCGGCTCCGTCGGCCACACCCTGCAGCAGATGCACGGTACCTGGCACGACCATATCGAGCTCTACAACCTCGACGGCAGCCCGCTGGACGACGACTCCGGCGC
This sequence comes from Halieaceae bacterium WMMBA4, assembly GCA_033283325.1. Taxonomy (GTDB): domain Bacteria; phylum Pseudomonadota; class Gammaproteobacteria; order Pseudomonadales; family Halieaceae; genus Mangrovimicrobium. The sequence continues at coordinate 551,775 of JAWMQO010000002.1, read as the reverse complement.
CGGTGCCGGAACGCCGGGCCCGGGACCCTTCGACAACCTCGTCTACCTGGACTTCGACGGCGAGCGCCTGCAACTCACCAATGTGCACATCCGCGGACGCGAGGCCGGCGTGAAAACTTTCAGCGGCCACATGCGCGACGGGCTGCTGGTGTTCGATTCCCTCGGCCCCGGCGCCTACGAGAACATCGGCATGTCCGGCGGGCCGGGTATCCTGACCTTCAACGCCCGCCAGCTGGATGCCGCCACCGGCACCTACATGGAACCGGACTTCATCATGCTCACCGCGCCGGGCGAACGGGTGCGCCACACCGTGCTCTACCGCCACGGCGCGGCGGTGCGCACCCTCACCGCCCGCGGTACACGGTTGTGGCCCAGCTGCGAGCGGCGCCACCCGCTGGACCCGCGCGGCAGCGAGGGGCCGGTGCACGAGACGCCCTTCCAGTCGACCATCTGGTCCGTGTGAGCCGCCGTGGCGTCCGGGATAAAGGTAGCGCCGCGCGAGGCACCGAGGTTTGACTATTGTCAAGCTGGCGCCTACGCCGCTGCGTATGATCACTACTCGTCACCCAGTCTTTCGAGAAGTGAGCACACATGAGCGACCGCATCCTGACCTCTATCGCCGACCTCGTGGAACAGACCCCCGACGTCGACAACCGCGGCGTGTTCGAGCAGTTGTGGGCAATCCTCGGCGAGATGGACCAGCGCATCCAGCAGCGCTTCGAACTGAATCCCGATCCCTGCTGCGAGCGCTTCGCCGACTACCGCGAACTGGGCAGCGAATCGGAGGGCTCCCTCAGCGCCTTCAGCGGGCCGGAAGTGGACTGGTACGTGCATTCCTACATCGGCTCGCCGGAAGCGACCTTCACCAACATGCATATCACGCTGAGCATGGGGCCCCAGTCCCGGGTACCCCACTTCGGTTTCGCACTGGGCACCGTGCCGGACATCTTCGTTTACATGGATTACCTGCCGCGCTGCGAACTGGCGACCAACCCCGACTACCTCGACCGCTACTACACCGAGGTCAACCAGGAATACCTGCGCCTGCAGGCTGACCAGCGCCTCAATCCCTTCGTCAGCCAGGACCTTTACACCCGGGTCGCGCTGACCCCAACCGCCGTGTGCTACACCGCGCCGGTGGCGGACGACACCATCGCCCTGCTACGCGATGTCGCCCTGGAGCGCCTGGAGCGCTGGATGGGATGGGTCGACGCCGCGGAGGCCACCCCCGTCGAGGAACGGGCAGCACTGGCCGCCCGCGACGAGGCTATCCGCCGCACCATCTGCGAACGCGACCCGGCCAATGTCATCGCCGACAGGATGTTCGGCGTGGAAACCGCCAACGCCATGGTGGAAACCCTGTGGGGCGGCAACCGCACCCTGCCGCGACCCGGCCTCAACTGAATATGCGTAACTGGCGGGTGCGGGCGCTGTACCGGGCGGCCGCCGTGCCCGGGCTGGGCGCCCCCTACGACCGCGTCACCCTCAAGGCCTACTACCCAGCTGCCTTCGGCAACAGCGCGGAGGAGCGCAACAGCGGCTGCGTGCCCGCGGACCACGGCAGGGGACCCTGCCCGGTGGTGATCCTGCTGCCGGGTATCAACGTCGGCCCGGAGTCCTACGCCTGGCTGGCGCAGGCACTGGCGGCGCAGGGTTTTGTCTGCGTGCTGCCCAGCATGATCGGCGAGGAAATGCCGGGCTACACCAGCCTGACACCGGGGCTGGATATTACCGCCCTGCTGCCCGACCAGTACGGCACGCGCCCCTCCGCCACGGCGCTGGGCGCAATCCGCGAGGCGCTGGTCGAACTCAATACTTCGGGACTGCTGGAGGGCCTGCTGGATCTGCAGCGCATCGTACTCGGCGGCCACTCGGCGGGCGGCAGCGTCGCCCTGCTCAACGCCCGCCGGGACTGGCTCGCGGGGCTCTGCGCGACCTTCACCTACGGCGCCCACGCCGGCGCCGCCAGCGCCCTCGGCTACGCCGGGGGCGCGCAGTTCGCCCTGCAGGCGGAAGTGCCGACCCTGATGCTGGGCGGCGAGTGTGACGGCTGCATTGCCGAGAGCCTGCACCGCTACGGGCTGGATGCCGGCTCACTGAGCGCCGCGGACATGCTGCGACGAAGCTTCGGGGAGGCCCTGCCCGCGCAGCGCGCGGCCAGCCACCTCGGCATCCTGCGCGGCGCCAACCATTTTTCCCTGGCCTTCCCCGAGGACGGCTGTACCGGGCGCCCCTTCATCGATTACCCGATCACCCGCCCCGCCCACCACCTGCGCCGCCAGTTGCTGCTGGCGATCAGCCGCTTCCTGCGCGGCTATTGCCGGCAGGAGGCAGGCGCGCTTGCGGCGCTGGAACGCCAGCTCGGCAACCCGCAGGCCTGGCTGGCGCAGTAGGGCAGGCGCATCGAAGACAGCGCGGAACATGTATTCACGACCAATGGCAAAGGACCATTCATGACAGACGACAAGAAACCCAGCAACTGGCAGCAGTCGATCGACGGCCAATGGCACGGCTGCCCCTCCCTGTTCGCGCACGACGGCACCTGGGTCGGCGACAACCGGGTCAAGCGCGCCAGCGAATTCCACGACGGCCGCACCACTTTCTGGATGGAAACGAAGTTCGACGCGACCGGCCCGCTGATGGACCGCTTCGAGATCGGCGCGCGCATGGAGTTCGGCGTCATCGACTCGGACCAGGACCGCATCTACACCGGCCCCGACTTCTACGGCTCCGGCAAACCCTACGGCCTGCTGGTGGATTCCTACTACTACTCGCCGGGCTGGAACGTGCAACTGCGCACCGTCAACCACGTGGTGCCGGAACTCGGCCTGCAGGTCTACTCCTCCCAGTTGTTCGAGGGCGACACCCTCGTGGGCGTGTTCAACGGCCTCTACGTGGTGACCCAGGACTACGACACCAACCCCGAGACCCGGCAAGGGGTGGAGGACTTCCTGGCGCGGGAAAAAGTCGATGCCAAGCGCCCCTTCAACCTGCCGGTGAAACACCAGGGCGTGTTCCGCGGCGAGTTCGAGGTCTACGACGAGCAGCAGAACTTTGTCGGCACCAGTACGGTCACCGTGCACCACCGCCCCATCAACCTGCTGCACTCGGAGCAGACCATCGAGATCAGCGGGGTGATCAATCGCAAGTGGACCGCCCTGCGCACCCGCAATGGCGGCGGCCACCAGTTCCACGGTCCCGACCTGCACGGCAACGGCAAGTCCTACGGGCGCTACCTCTACTCGGTGCGTCACGTGCTGGGCGAGGCGGAAAAACTGTGGTCCCGGGAGACCGTGGTCGACGAGGATTACACGACCGTCTGCGCCTGGCAGATCATCGCCTCCCAGCGCACCCGCTACACGACCTTCGGGGTCCTGCGCTGGGAGCCGGGCGAGCACATTCTCTCCGCGCACTACATTGACTGAGATGCGCAGCGAAGCCCGGGACTGGCTGGCACCGGCAGGTGGGAGCGTTTACTATCGCTGCAGGACACCTACCGAGAAAGCCCACGTGCCCGGCAGCGCAAGCAAGCTTCCCACCACCCCACTGACCACCCTGTTGACCGGGCTGTCAGAGGCCGAGGTCGCCAAACTGAACCAGTGCACGGTCCGCCGCCAGATCGCGCCGGAATCCTTCCTGATGCACCAGCACAGCGAGGCGCGCTCGGTCTACATGGTGGAGGACGGGGTGATGATGATGGAGCGCAACTCATCCACGGGCCGCCGCCAGGTGGTGGCCTTCATCCACCCCGGCAATTTCATCGGCATCGCCCAGTACAAGTACTACGAGTTTTCGGTATCGGCCCTCACCCCGGCGACGGTCCGGGAACTGCCGATGCGCTCCTTCCTGCCGCTGCAGGAGGAAATCCCCCAGCTGAAGGAAAACGTGCGCTACATCGGCGGCAATATTCTCGCCCACGCCCTCGACCAGGTATTCGCCCTGGGACAGAAAAAAGCCCATGAGCGGGTCTGCTTCCTGCTCCAGCAACTGCACAGCCGCAAGCCCGACCCGCGCACGCGGATGGTGGAACTGGTGATGACGCGCCAGGACATCGCCGACTATCTCGGCCTCACCATCGAGACGGTGAGCCGTGCCTTCAGCAAACTCAAGCGCGATGGCGTGATCGACATCCATTCAGCCCACACGGTGGAAATTCTCGACCACCTGGCACTCAAGGATATGGCGCTGGCGGAATAGCGCTGGGCTATTCCGCTTATATCTAGCGGATGATCGCAGCGCCACTCAGGCGCTGCGGGAATCCAGTTCCTCCTGCTCGACCCTGCGGGGACTCGCCACCGGCGGTACCAGCGGCACGGTCTCCAGGGCCCAGGCGATATCGGGGTTGTTGCGCCGCGGCGGAGACGGGATGGTAAACACCTTTTCACCCGCAAAGGGCTCCATGGCCTTGCTGTCGATCTTCCAGCCCTTCTCGATATGCACCTTGCGCACCCGGCGCCAGGCGTTCATGAAACGGTCCTGCTCCACCGAGACCTCGGTCTGCAGGGTTTCCGGCAGGTAGTTGGGGGAGAGCGCCTCGACGATGGCCGCATCCTCGCCAAACACCTTCTGGGTGCGCTTCACCGAACCCTTGTCGAAGATGCCCCACTTGAAGAAGTTGCGCAGTTGCACCACGAAGGAACGGGTGTGATTTTCATCGATCGGCGTGTTGGCATCGAAGATGATGGTTTCCATCCAGGCATTGATCTGGATGTGCAGGCGCACGCAGTGGCCGGAGAGGTAAAAGCCCGGGTGGACGTGGGTCTCCGCCTTGTCGCGACGGGCGAAGCGCATCAGGCCGAGATTGCCCTCCAGTTGCGGCGGGTAGAGCACGCAGGAAGAGGCGCCGGAGTTTTCGGTAGCTTCGATACTGGCGATATGGTTCTTGTCCGCCATCTCGGGGTAGCCGAAGCCCGGGTGGACAAAAGCGGTGTGGGCGATGTCGATACCATTCTCCACCACCCGATCCACCGAACCGCTCCAGTCGAACTGGGTGTAGATCGGCCGCCAGTTCTTGCGGTCCTCGAACTCGGGGAAGGGTGGGATGGGGTAGCGCTCCTCCTCGGGCAAATCGCCGAGGAACACCCAGATCATGCCGTAGCGCTCCTCGGTCGGGTAGGCGTCGACGCGGGCTCTCTGGGGCACGTCCGCCCCCTCGCCCCGAGAGGGGATAAAGGCCACCTTGCCCTCGCCGTTGAACTCCCAGCCGTGATAGGGGCAGGCCACGCAGTCGCGTTTGGTGGTCTTGCCGCCGGCCAGGGATGCGCCGCGGTGGATGCAGATATCGCTCAGGCAGTTGACCTTCCCCTTGCTGTCGCGGAACAGCACGAAATTCTGGCCCAGCAACTTCACTTTTACCGGCTTGCTCGTGACCTTGTTCGACCACTCGGCCACGTACCAGAGATTCGTCAACATCGTTTTACCTGCTCCACTGTTAAGGCATCGCTGCGCTTGTATACGTAGCGGATTACAGCACGGACCAGAAGCCCGGAAATTGATATTACGCAAAGTCCCTGTTTTCCACAGGGATACCATGGCTGAAAGCCTGTAGTGCGAAGCCGGATACCATCGACATGACTCGCAGCGCTGACAGCGATATCGCCAGCCGACCTGCCACCAGCGTTCACTTCCTGGGTATCGACCTCAACGAGGGTATCCGGCGGCGCCACCTGCTCGCCTACCTGCTGCTCGCCCTGGTCTCCTCCAGTTATGCGGGCACGCTGGCCATCCTGCAACCCGCACTGCTGCAGGTGATGGGCATTCCCCCGGCGGAACAGGCAAGCCTCACCGGCTATCTCAGCGCAGTACAGGAAGTTGTTCTGATCCTGCTGATGGGGCCGGCAGGCGCGCTGGCGGACCGTTTCGGCCGCAGGCCAGTCTACATCTTCGGCATGCTTGCGACCGCCGCCGGCCTCGCTCTCTACCCCCGGGCGGACTCGATTGCGGAACTGCTGCTCTACCGTCTCGTGGTGGCTGTCGGCGGCGCCGCAATCATCGGCATGATGGTCACCGTGATTGCCGACTACACCCGCGACCGTACCCGCGGCCGCGCCAACGGCCTGCAGGGCCTGGTGGCGACCCTCGGCGCCTTTGTACCACCGGCCCTTGCCAGCCTGCCCCAGGCGCTGGTTGCAGGGGGCGCCAGCGAACTCGAGGCCCAGCGTATGACCTTCCTGGCCGCCGCCGGCCTGGGCTTAATCGGCGCGCTGGTGGCCTGGCGCGGACTGGCGCCCCGGGCCGGCCAATGGGTCGAGAACCTGCGCGTCCCCCTGCGCCAGATGCTACGCGAAGGCATGGGCGCCGCGCGCGATCCCGGCGTCGCGCTGTCCTACGGCGCTGCCTTTATTTCCCGCGGCGACCTCGCGGTCACCAGTGCCTTCGTCAGCCTGTGGCTGGTCCAGGTCGGCGTCGCCGTGCATGGCCTGAGCCCCAGCGCGGCGATGTATGAACTGGCGGTACCGCGGGTGCTCGCGGTGGTCTCCGGCGCATTGCTGGGGGCACTGCTGATGGGCTTCCTCAGCGACCGCATCAGCCGGGTACGCGCGGTTACCATCGCCTCGGGGCTGGCCGCTGTGGTCTACCTGGCGATTCTGTGCGTAGATGATCCCAGTGCACCGTGGATGATGGGCTTGTTGTTCGTGATGGGAATTGCAGAAATCAGTGCTTTCGTCAGCAGCCAGGCGCTGGTAGGCGAGCGCGCGCCCGCGCAGCGGCGCGGCACCGTGATCGGCTTCTTCGGCGTCGCCGGAGCGGTGGGTATTTTAGTGGGCACCGCCGGCGGCGGCTGGCTCTTCGCCACCGTGATGCCCTCGGCGCCCTTTGCCCTGTTCGGCCTGTTCAACGCCCTGGTCTGCCTGTGGTCCTTGAAAGTTCAGCCGGCCAGCGCACCCGCGCCAGCGCTTCCCGGCGCGAGCCCACTGTGAACAGGGTCCACCTGCTCGGCATTGGCGCCTGCCTCGGCCTGATCGCGCTGGTCATCGCCCTTGGCCCGTACAGCCACCCGGGCATGTTCCTTCCCGACGAGGGCGCCAGCTGGTACTACTGGAAACTTCCCGAACCCACCCTGGGCGGCCGGGTCAGCGCCTGGCTGTTCTATCTCTGCCACCAGCTCGCCATCTGGTGGCTGATCGCCCGCTTCCGCGCCCAGCCGCCCGGGCAGCCTGGCGGCATGCAGCCCCTGAACTGGCTGGCGCTCGGGGTCAACGCCCTGTTCATCCTCCTGCATGTGCTGCAGACCCGGATTTTCTACGATGGCCTCGCCCAGGACACGTCGGTGATGGCCAGCCAGGGCTCCGTGGTGCTGCTGCTGGTGATGGTGCTGCTGTTCGAGAACCAGCGCCGCGGGCTGTTCTTCGGCCACCGCCTCAACTGGCTGCAGCGCCCCGGGGCCTTCCTGCGCCAGTACCACGGCTACTATTTCGCCTGGGCGATCATCTATACCTTCTGGTTCCACCCCATCGAGGACAACGCCGGGCACCTGCTGGGCCTGTTCTACACCTTCCTGATCCTGTTCCAGGGCTCCCTGGCGCGTACCCGCTACCACAGTAATCGCTGGTGGACGGTGACGCTGGAATGCTTCGTTGCCGTACACGGCGCCATCGTCGCCTACCTGACGCTCTCGGAGGGCACCTGGCGGATGTTTTTTTTCGGCTTCCTCGCCCTCTTCGTGGTCACCCAGATGCACGGACTGGGGCTCAAACGGCGCTGGCTGTTACTGCTGGCGGCACTCTACATGGCTGCAGTCGCGACACTGTTCTGGGGCGAGGGAAGCGGCTTCCTGGTGGTGCTGCGGATACCCATGGTCGAATACGGCCTGGTGCTGCTGATGGGTCTGTTGATCTTCGCCGGACTGGGACTGCAGCGGCGCCTGGCCGGCAGCAGGGCCGGCGCCTAGCTGCCGCGCTGGCGCACCACTTCGAACAGGCAGACCCCGGTGGCCACGGACACGTTGAGGCTGCTGACGGAACCCGCCATCGGCAGCTTGATCAGGAAGTCGCAGTGCTCCCGGGTCAAGCGCCGCAGGCCCTTGCCCTCGGCGCCCATGACCAGGGCGAGCGAGCCGGTGAGGTCCCGGGCGTAGATATGCTCCTCGGCTTCCCCGGCAGTGCCATAAATCCAGACGCCGCGCTCCTTCAGGGCGTCGAGGGTGCGGGCCAGATTGGTCACGCGCACGAAAGGCACCACCTCGGCGGCGCCGCAGGCCACCTTGCGGGAGGTGGGGTTGAGATCGGCAGCCTTGTCCTTCGGCACGATGACGGCAGTGACGCCGGCGGCGTCCGCGCTGCGCAGGCAGGCGCCGAGGTTGTGGGGGTCAGTGACGCCATCCAGCACCAGGATCAGTGCTGGCGTCTCCAGCGCGTCCAGTTCACGCAGCAGGCGGGTTTCGTCCCAGAGGTTATCACCACTGGCGCCCGCCTCCGCAGCCGAGACCTCCGCCACCACGCCCTGGTGGCGGCCGTCGACGCGCTGGTCCAGAGCCTTGCGCGGTTCGCGCTCCACCCGTACGCCCTGCTGGCGCGCCAGGTCCAGCAGGCCGGCCAGGCGCTTGTCCTCGCGGCCCTGCTGGGCGCGCAGCAAGCGGATACTCTTCGGGTTGTGGCGCAGCAGGCTGTCCACCGCGTGGATGCCGTAGACTAACTCGTTACTCATAGTGACTGTGGATTCTCTCTAAACTCCCGGCGGGCTTTGACATTCTCCTGTGGGAGCCCACTCCGTGGGCGATAGGGGATAATCGCCCACAGAGTGGGCTCCCACAGCTTAGTAGCTCAATAACGCCGCCGGTGGCCGGATTTACGCGGCCGCTTACTCTCGTTCTTCGACTTTTTCTTCTTGCCGCCCTTGGGACCATTCTGCGCCGGCCGGTCTTTCTTCTTCGGCGGCTTCGCATCCAGCAACTCCAGATCGATCTTGCGATCGTCCAGGTCCACCCGCGCCACCTGCACCCGCACGCTGCCGCCGAGCTGGAAACTGCGGCCGGTGCGCTCGCCGGTGAGGCGCTGCTTGGCGTGGTCGAAGTTGTAGTAGTCCCCCGGCAGGCCGGTCACGTGTACCAGGCCCTCGATGTAGAGATCCTTCAGCTCGACGAAGAGGCCGAAGCTGGTCACCGCGCTGATCACCCCGTCGAATTCGTCGCCGACGTGATCCTGCAGGTACTCGCACTTGAGCCAGGCGTCCACCTCGCGGGTCGCGTCATCGGCGCGGCGCTCGGTCATCGAGCACTGTTCGCCCGCGGCGGCCATGTTCACTTCGTTGTAGGGGAAAATCTGCTTCGCGGGAATCGTCCCGGCGCCATCCACCCGGCGCACCCCTTCCACCTTCTGATCGGAGCGGATCAGGTGGCGAATGCCCCGGTGCACCAGCAGGTCCGGGTAGCGGCGGATGGGCGAGGTGAAGTGGGCGTAGGCGGGATAGTGCAGGCCGAAGTGGCCCTTGTTCTCCGGCTGGTAGACCGCCTGGCTGAGGGAGCGCAGCAGCATGGTCTGGATGACATGGGCATCGTCGCGCTCCGCCACCTGCTCCAGCAGCTTCTGGTAATGCAGCGGCGTGGGCTTCACCCCGCCGCCGAGATCGAGGCCGAGTTCGCCGAGGAACTTGCGCAGGCCCTCGAGCTTCTCTTCCGTCGGCCCCTCGTGCACCCGGTAGAGGATCGGCAGGCCACTGGCCTCGAAGAACTCCGCCGTGGCGACGTTGGCCGCCAGCATGCACTCCTCGATCAGTTTGTGGGCGTCGTTGCGCTGCACCGGCACGATGCTGTCGATCTTGCGTTGCTCGTCGAAGATGATCCGGGTTTCCACCGTCTCGAAATCGATGGCGCCGCGTGTATCACGGGCGTCACGCAGCACCTTGTAGAGCTGGTGCAGGCGCTCGAGGTGGGGAATCAGGAACTTGCGCACCTCGTGGCTGCCGCCCTTCTCCAGCACCGCGCCGACCTGGGTATAGGTGAGCCGCGCGGCGGAGTGGATCACCGCCTCGTAGAACTGGTGGCGGGAGAGGCGGCCGGCGTGGGTGATCTCCATCTCGCAGACCATCGCCAGCCGGTCCACCTGCGGTTTCAGTGAGCAAAGGCCGTTGGACAGCGCCTCCGGCAGCATGGGCACCACCCGCTCGGGGAAGTAGACCGAGTTGCCGCGCTGGGCCGCCTCCTCGTCCAGGGCCATGCCCGGGCGCACGTAGTGAGAGACATCGGCAATCGCAACGAACAGCCGCCAGCCACCGCGGCGCTTTTCGCAGTAGACCGCGTCGTCGAAATCCCGGGCGTCCTCACCGTCGATGGTGACGAAGGGCAGCTCGCGCAGGTCGACCCGGTGCTCCTTGTCCTGCTCCAGCGGCTCTGCTTCCAGCGCCGCTGCCTCCGCCTGCACCGCCTCCGGCCACTCGAAAGGAATGCCGTGGGAGCGGATGGCGATGTCGATCTCCATGCCCGGGTCGAGATGGTCGCCCAGCACCTCGGTAATGCGGGCCTTGGCCCCCAGGGTACGGGTGGGGTAATCGGTAATCTCGGCGGTGACGATCTGGCCATTTTTGGCCGCGCCCTTGGCGTTCGGGGGAATGAGAATCTGCTGGGTCAGGCGGCCGTTGTCGGGGATCACCACACCTATGCCGCTCTCCTCCTGGTAGCGGCCGACGACGCTGGAAATGCCCCGCGCCACCACTTCCACCACCTTGCCCTCCAGGCGCCCACGGCGGTCCTCGCCGGTGACCTGCACCAGCACCTCGTCGCCATCGAAGACGAAGTGCATCTGCCGGGCGTTGAGGTAGACGTCGTCGCCCTCTTTCAGGGGCATGGCGAAGCCGTAGCCGTCGCGATGCCCCTGTACTTTGCAGTGGATAAGCTTGAGCTTGTCGACCAGGGCGTAGGCGCCCTTGCGGTCGTACATCAGCTGGCCGTCGCGCTCCATGGCCCGCAGGCGCTTGCGCAGCGCATCCTGGTCCTGCTCGTCATGGAGGGACAGCTTCTTGCACAGCTTGGGGTGGGTCAGGGGCCGCTTGGCCTCCTGCAGGACCTCGAGAATCAGTTCTCGGCTGGGGATCGGGTTGTCGTACTGGGCGGCCTCACGCGCGGCGTGAGGGTCGGCAAGCTTGCCTTCTTTGGCCATAAGGTGCCTGTGATTGTGGAAATATATGAGTGACTTGGCTTTGTAGTGAAAAGTAGTATACGTGAGGATTGACAAGGCCGCGCGGTAATAATAAAGTGCGCGCCCTCAAAGGCAGTGGATCGCTGAATCCGCTGACCCTGAGCCCAGGTGGTGAAATTGGTAGACACGCTAGCTTCAGGTGCTAGTGCTCGAAAGGGCGTGGAGGTTCAAGTCCTCTCCTGGGCACCATATATAGAAAGGCCAGTCGAATGACTGGCCTTTTGCATTTCTAGCCCATCACCCCGACATCTCCTCCAGCTCCAGCCCCCGCGTCTCATGCACCATGAACAAGACGAACGCGATCGACAGCAGGGCAAACACCGCATAGATCGTATAGGCCCCCGCCAGCCCGATACCCGCCAGCATCACCGGGAAGGTCATGATGATGGCGAAGTTCGCCAGCCACTGGGCGAGGCCGCTCACCGCCAGGCCGGAGCCGCGCAGCTGGTTGGGGAACATCTCCCCCAGCATCACCCACATTACCGGGCCCCAGGACATGTTGAAGAGGAAGGCGTAGACCACCGCCGCCACCAGGGCGTAGCGGCCGGTGGTTTCCTCCATCTGCAGCAGCCCCCCCTCCCCCAGGGTCGCGGTGGAAAAGGCCAGGGCCATGATGGCCAGTGAGAGGGTCATCCCGATGGAGCCGAGCAGCAGGAAGAAGCGCCGGCCGAGGCGGTCGATCAGGGCCAGGGTGATGGAGCAGGCGACGATGCTGCTGCCGCCGGTGATGATGTTGATCAGCAGGGCGTCAGCCTCGGAGAAGCCCACCGACTGCCAGAGCACGGCGCCGTAGTAGAACACCACGTTGATGCCCACCAGCTGCTGGAACACGGCGAGGCCCAGGCCCACCCAGACCAGCCGGCGCAGTCGGCTGGTGCCGGGCTCGAGCAGGTCCGACAGTTTTGGCCGGTGGTGGTCGCGGGCCAGGGAGGCCTCGATCTCCGCGACTTTTTCCGTCGCTACTTGCGCGCCGAAGAGCCTGTCCAGCACCTGCCGGCTGCGCTCGGGGGCGCCGCGCAGGACGAGGTAGCGGGGGCTTTCGGGGATCAACAGCAGGCCGAGGAAGAACAGGGCCGCCGGGAACATTTCCATCCAGAACATCCAGCGCCAGGCCTCGTAGCCCCACCATAGCGGCGTGAGGGAAGTGCCGGCGACGCCTGCGATCAGGTAGTTGCTGACGAAGGCGCAGAACAGGCCGACGATGATGGCGATCTGCTGGATGGTGGTCAGTGTGCCGCGCAACCGCGCCGGGGCGATTTCACTGATATAGGCCGGGGCGAGCACACTGGCCGCGCCCACGGCGAGGCCTCCGAGCATGCGGAACAGCACGAATTGACCTGAACTGCCTGATACGCCCGAGCCCCAGGCGCTGACCAGGAAGCACAGGGCCGCCACGATTAACAGGCTGCGCCGGCCGAAGCGGTCCGCCAGGCGAGCGGCGAAAAACGCACCCACGGCGCAGCCCAGCAGCATGGAGGCGACGTTGAAGCCGGTGCCGATATTGTCGGAATTGAAGGCCTGGCGCAGGCCATCGACGGTGCCGTTGATCACGCCACTGTCGAAGCCGAAGAGGAAACCGCCGATGGTCGCCACCACGGTGATGGCGACGATCAGGCCCATGTTTTCTTGTTCTTGCTCGGGCATTGCTGTCTGTTGTCCCTGTTTATTCGCGGTAGTAAACCAATTGATGGGTCGTCGCCAGCAGTTCGCCATTGGCGCCCCAGATCTCTGCGGTCTGGTCGAAATAACCGTCGTGGAAGCGCGAGGCGCGCGCCGTCGCCAGCAGCGGTTCCGTGCCCTGCCCGGCGAGCAGGGCGCTGTCGGCGTGGAAATACGCCGTCATGGTCACGGTGCCGATGGGCACGAAGCTCTGGCGGCGCACGAAAATACGCGGCAGGAAGGCGTCGCAGAGCGCGGCGAGGGAGAGATGGTCAAGCGGCCGCGGCGGCGCGTCGCGCATCCACAGGGTGGTCACCGAACCGCCCTCCTCCTGCTTGCCGGAGAAATCCACCCCGCCTTCCACCAGGCGCATCTCGTAGTTGTCCAGCCAGGCGGGGAAGCCCGCGGGCAGGTCGACTACAGCGACTTCTGCCGCCGGTGGCGCCGTTGGGGGCGTGATTTCCAGTGAGGACCAGGTATCCCGGCGACGGGCAAAGACCGCGGTAGCGGTGGCGACCACGGCGCTGTCCTGGTGGATTTCCACGATCCAGTGCTGGGTGGAGCGGTTGGTCCGTGCGGGCCGGGCGATGACCTCGAAAGGCGCATCGGTGATCGGCGCGGCAAAGTTCACCGTCAGCGATACCGGTTCACCGAGCACCTCCGCGTGCAGGCAGGCCGCGTTGAGCAGGGTCGCAGCGGTGACGCCGCCGAAGGGGCCCACGAGGTTGGTGTAGGCGGGCAGGGCCTGGCCGGTGTAGCGGCCATCGCTGGTGGTTGCGAGCTTGATAGCCTGGTCGAAGTTATGGGTAGTTGCGGGCATGGATTGGGGCCACTTCATTGCTGCGGTGATGGCTGTGGGCGGATGATCCCTCGCGGAGCGCGCTCCTACAAGGGCATTTATCAAGTGGAGCCGGGGGCTTCGCTGCTGGCTGGGGGCTCAGCGTACCTGGCTGGCCAGTTGCGTCTCGTGGCGCAGGCTTGTGTTGATACGCTGACTGAGGAATTCCACGGCGATGTTCAGCAGCACGCTGACGGCGATCAGCAGCAGGGCCTTGTCCATGCGGAATTCGGCGAAAGCGGAATCGACATAGAAACCGAGGGTGGCCACGCCGAGGATGCCGAGCATGGCGCTCTCGCGCATGATCACTTCCCAGCGGTAGAGCAGCAGTGCGCTGATGCGCGGGAACAGGCGCGGCACCATCTCGTAGGCCCAGAGGTTGGCCCCGGCGGGGGCATCGGGGCGCAGGGGCAGGCGGTCGGCGTCGCGGGCGGTGAGGTAGGCGATCAGGCCGCCATTGTGCAGGGCCAGGGCGAGGATCGCCGGCAGGGCGGAAGGGCCGAAGAGCAAGAGGAAGACGAAGGCCAGCATCATTTCAGGGGTTGCCCGCAGGAAGACCAGCAGGCCGTGGCCAAGCAGCGCGCCGCGCCCTGCGCAGGGCCGGGTGGCCAGCGGGAAGCCCAGCAGCACCAGCAGGCCGCTGAGCGCCAGGGCGACGAGCGACAGGCCTACTGTGTAGAGTGCCGCCGGCAGGGCGACCGACCAGAGTTCACTTCCATACCACCGCAATGCAGCTGGCAAGTCACCGCCTACCAGAGAGGCGGGCCAGATATCCCGGCTGAGAAACTCCCAGACAAAGCCGCCCGCCACCGGCGGTGAGTCCGGCAGCAGGAAAAATGCGGCAAGGCAGTAGATAGGCAGCAGGCGCCAGTGCAGCCACCAGCGCAGGCTGGCGATCATCAGCAGGAAGACCCAGAGAAGGCAGGCCGCCTCGGCGTACTGCCCCTGCCGGAAGGCGGTCTCGAAGTGGAAACCCAGTGTGGGCAGGCCGATAAAGCCGAGGATGGTGCTGGCCCGCAGGGCACATTCGAATCGGTAGCGCACATAGGCGCAGAGGGACCACCAGGACTGGGCCAGTGTCGTGTAACACCACTGGCTCAATGACAGGCGGCCCGGCGCGAGGGTGGCGCGCGGCAAGGGGGATTGCTCTGCAAAGATATCCGCGAACACCCGGGCGAAGATGCCGCTATAGGGCAGTGCTATCGCCAGTACACCGGTGAGCGCGGAAAGGCCAAAGAACTGCATGAAGATCAGCCCCCAGAAAATTTCGTGCACGCCGCGCACCGCTGCGCAGAGCGCACGCACCGGCCACCATGCATAGACCAGTGAAAGGCAGCCACCGGCGACGACGGCGATCACCACCGCACAGAGGGCAAAAGCCACCGTATGCACGAGGGCCTGGCCGAGCACCGGCCAATCGTCCCAGCGCGGTGTAATCAGGCCGCGGCCGATGCGGCCGAGTTCCTGCCAGGGCTCGACGGCGTAGATCTGCAGGTCCAGGAAGGGCAGGGCCAGTAGCGCCAGGAGCAGGAAAACAAGGGCAGCGCCCGCTTCCGGGTTCCGGCGGCGCCAGCCGGCGACACGGCGCAGCACGCTAGGCACCGCGATAGAAGTCGTTGAGCCACTCCAGCGAAAGCCGCTCCGCCGGCCCGTCGAAAGCCACCTCACCGGCACGCAGTGCGATCACCCGCTGGAAATTGTGCAGGGCCTGCTCCGGGCTGTGCAGGGCGGCGACCACGGTTTCGTGGCTTGCGCAAATGCGCGCCAGCAATTGTCGCCCCTGTTCCGGGTCCAGGCTGGAAACCGGTTCGTCACCGAGGAATGCCTCCTGTTGGCGATACGTGGCCCGGGCCAGGGCGACCCGCTGGCGTTCGCCGCCAGAGAGTGTGGCCACCCGCCGCCGCAGCAATCCCTCGATACCGAAGTCCCCCGCCAGCGCGGCGACTTCCCGCCGCGGCCCAGGCAGTGGCAGTGCCAGGTTCAGGAGGTTGGCAATGAAGGAGCGTTGTTCAAGCCGACCCATGTAGATGTTGTGGTAGGCGGAGAGGGGATCGACCAGGCCGAGCTGCTGTGGGCAGAGTGCGGCACTCCCACGCATACGCTGGTACAGCTCCAGCAGCAGCGAGGACTTGCCCGCGCCACTGACCCCGACCAGGGCGACCTTCTCGCCCCGGTTGATCGCGAGATCGATGCCGCGCAGCAGGGTATGGCCGTCGCGCTCCAGCGTGAATCCCTGCAGGGCGACGAGCTGGCTCATTGCAGCAGGTCGAGGGACTGGGCGACTTCTTCTATCGGGGCGTAGTCCGCGTTGGATGCGGGGACGAAGGATTCGCGCGGGAAGGCGCCGAGCAGTTCCGGGTCGTCCATCTCCAGCAGTGCTGCGCGCACCCTGGCGGCAAAGCCTTCGCCGAATGTGGTGTCGACATCGCCGCGCAGGGTCCACTGGTAGTCGGGGTAGTTCGGGGTTTCCCAGATTACGCTGATCTTTGCGGGGTCGACCTTGCCGGCGGCGACTTCGTTCTCCCATACCAGGTAGTTCACCACCCCGAGTTGGTAGACGCCGGCCTGTACCTGGGCGATGGTCATGCTGTGGTCGCCGGAGAAGCCCACTCGCGGGAACAGTTCGTCCGGCGCTTTGCCAAAATGCTCCCGCAAATAGTACTCGGGCATAAGGCGCCCGGAGGTGGACCCTTTGGCGCCGAAGGTGAATGTCTTGCCTTGGATTGCCGGATTGAGCTCATCGCTTTTTTCCAGGCCGGTGCTGTGGTGGGCGACGATGTAGCTTTTGAAGTACTGGTCTTCGTAGCCCTGGGCGATAGCCTCGGCGCCGGGGACTAGCCTGCGGGCCTGTACGCCGGAGAGGCCGCCGAACCAGGCGAGCTGGACCTGGCCGAGGCGGAAGGCGGTGATGGCGGCGGGGTAGGATTTTACCGGGATGTACTCTACGTCTACTCCCAGGCGTGTTTCCAGGTAGTCGGCGACTTTGCTGAAGCGTTGTACGAGGCGGGATTCGTCTTCGTCGGGGATGGCGGTGAAGGTGAAGGTCTGTGCTGTCGCAGTGCCTGCGAATAGCGTGAGACTAAGCAGGGCGATCCATTTCTTCATTGTTTTTTCCTTTGGTTTTTAGGAGTGAGCCCTGTTCGGGGACGGCGCAATCAAAGGCAACTTGCTGGTGGGGACACGCCAAAAAGCGTACATCCATGTACAGGCTCGGTCGGCGACGTCCTGTCGCCTCACGGTCCCCACCAGCAAGTTGCCTTCGATTACGCCTCGCACTTCGAATTCAACCCGCATCGATTTCTGCCAGATATTGAATCACTGCGTCAGAGTCACCAGCGAAAACCACCCTCTCGCGTTTTTTCGCGATCTGGTATTCGTACATCGGGTCGTAGTAGTGCTGCAGCAGGGTTTCGATCCAGGTCAGGTGCCCCTCCGCATCCCCCCGTGCGTGTGCATCCAGTGCAGTATCCAGCACTGTCGCCATCTCCGCGTAGCGGGCTCCGCCGAGACGGCGGCGGATGTTGTGGAGAGAGTCGCGCAGGTAGGCGGCGAATTCTTGGAAGCCGGCTTCTTCGCCGAAGTAGTCCTGGCGTTCGCGCAGGGCGTCGAGGATGTAGTTTTCGAAAGTGTGTTCCACGCGTTGCTGCAGTGTTCGCTCGACGAGGACGACTGGCGCCTGGGCCATGGCGTCGCGCAGCGGTTCAGGCAGGTTAAGGCGGCCGATGAGGTGGCTTTCGTCTTCGACGACGGTGGTGTTGCCAGGGATATTGTGGGCCTGCTTTAGCAGGGCGACGCCGATGGCGTTTTCGAAGCTGATTTGCGGCGGCTGGCCTCCGGGGCGTTTGCCGAAGGCGCTGCCGCGGTGGTGGGCGAGGCCTTCGAGGTCGATGCTGTTGGGGAGGTGCTGCAGGACTTCGGTTTTGGCGGAGCCGGTGTGGCCGGCGAGGACCACGAGTTTGCGGCGCTCGCATTCGGTTTCGGTGGTTTCCAGGAGGAAGCGGCGCATGGCTTTGTAGCCGCCCTGGATTCTCGGGTAGTCGCAGCCGGCCTCGTGCATCCACTGCTGGCAGATTTGCGAGCGCAGTCCGCCGCGGAAGCAGAAGAGGTAGCCTCCGGGATTGCGGCGGGCGAAGTCGAGCCAGTCGTGGACGCGTGCTTCTTTTACGTCTCCGCTGACGAGTTGGTGGCCGAGTTCGATGGCGGCGGCCTGGCCTTTTTCCTTGTAACAGGTGCCGACGGCGGCGCGCTCCTCGTCGACCATCAGGGGGTGGTTCTCGGCGCCGGGGAAACTGCCTTTTGCAAATTCCACCGGCGCGCGCGTGTCCATCATCGGCACGTCTGCGAGAAACAGGCCCGCGTAGTCGGCGGTGTCACTCACCCGGCGATCTCCACCAGGATGTCGCTGCTGGTGGGCTGCATTTCGCCGATGCAGTGTACCGGGCAACCTGAGGCGGCGAGGATCTGCTCTACCTCGCTACAGGCCTCGGGCTGGACGGCCAGCAGGAGACCGCCGCTGGTCTGGGGGTCGCAGAGCAGGTGGCGCTGCTCCTCGCTGAGTACTCCGGCGCGCTCGCCGTAGCTGGCGAAGTTGCGGCCGGTGCCGCCGGGAATGGCGCCGGCGGTGAGGTAGTCGCGGACGGGTTCGAGCAGGGGAATGGCGGCGAAGTCCAGGCGGGCGCCGAGGCCGGAGCCCTCGCAGAGTTCCAGCAGGTGGCCGAGGAGGCCGAAGCCGGTGACGTCAGTCATGGCGCTGAGGCCGGCCAGCGGCGAGAGTTCGGCGCCCACCGAGTTGAGGCGGCACATCCAGTCGCGGGCCAGGTGCTCGTGCTCCGGGCGCAGCAGTTTCTGCTTTTGCGCCGTGCTCAGGATGCCGATACCGAGGGGCTTGGTGAGGTAGAGCCTGTCCCCCGCCCGGGCGGAAGCATTGCGGCGCAGGTGTTCGCGGCGCACCCGGCCGCTCACGGCGAGGCCGAATATGGGCTCGGGTGAATCGATGCTGTGGCCACCGGCGAGGGCGATGCCCGCCTCGGCGCAGATCGCGCGGCCGCCTTCGATCACCCTGCCCGCCAGCTCTGCCGGCAGCTGATTGATCGGCCAGCCGAGGATGGCGATGGCCATCATCGGCCTGCCGCCCATGGCGTAGATGTCGCTGATCGCATTGGCGGCGGCGATGCGGCCGAAATCGTAGGCGTCGTCGGCGATGGGCATGAAGAAATCGGTGGTGCTGAGGATCACCTCGCCGTTGCCGAGATCGTAGGCCGCGGCGTCGTCCTTGGTGGCGTTGCCCACCAGCAGGGCCGGGTCGCTGAACTCGACCTTCGAGCCGGCGAGGATCTGTTCGAGTACCGCCGGGGCGATCTTGCAGCCGCAGCCGGCGCCGTGGCTGAATTCGGTAAGCTTGATTTGTTCTATCATAGTGGACTGGAGCGATGACTTTCCGCCGCCAGTTTAGCATCAAAGTATGCCGCCGCATGGACTGCCCCTGGTGTATTCACCGGGAGTTCGCCGCCCCTAACAGGCTCTGACATTCACCCGGATCAGTCCGGTGGCTGGGAGCAGCCCAATTTTTCGGAGAAAGCGATGGCAGCACAGCCACCTGAAAGCGCGGGGACGGGATTCGACCGCTCGGACAGCACAGGCTTTGCGCGGGCACTGCGCCGGCTTCCAGGCTTAGGCGCAGCAATCGTATTCCTGGGTTTACTCACTGGCACACCATCCTACGGCGCCACCTGCCCGAGCAATATCGACGCCGACCGTTGCACTGCCAATGACCTGCAGCCTACCGGCACCCAGGTGGTCGCCGGGCCCGATGCCTGCACTGAAGGTGAAACAATCTCCGCTACCATTCGCGTTTTCTTCGGCGATGGCGGCGGCGCCAATGAGCGCTACGACCTCGGCTTCTTTGTTGGTGAAAACGGCGAGGAACCGATCGGCGGCAGCAGCTGCGCATTCCAGTCACTGGAACCGACCGGGCCACCGCCACCGCTGGACCTGACCTCGGGCAGCGGCCCCTTCGAGGTCCTTGACGGCGACAGCTGCGGGGATCTCAGCGCCTCGAATGTCACCTATGTGGATATCAGCAGCAACAACCTGCTCTGTGAGGACCGCGACGGCGATGGCCAGATCGACGTCGGCTATGTCATCTCCTACAGCAACCAGGGTAACGCGGCGGACTGCAGCGATCCCGATGACGAAACCCAGTTTTACCCTGACCCACCCAAATGCATCGCCGATCTCAACTACGACCTGCCGATTCGCGTCGAGCTGCCCCCGTCCATCGAGGTCGTCAAGGTCGCGGTGCCCGCCGTGCTCGTCGCGCAGGGCACGCCGATCAGTGCCGAGGTCACTTACTACGTGGCCATCCAGAATACCTCCAGCATCACCGACCCGGTAACCATCACCTCACTGACCGATAACCCCTACGGCAATCTCGCCGGCCGCGGCACCTGCGCCCTGCCAATCAAACTGGCGCCCGGCCAGTCCCGGCAGTGTTCATTTACCGAGACCGTGACCGGCGTGGCGGGGGATTCGATCACGGATACCGTAACGGCCGGCGGCACAGACAACGAAGGCACACCGGTTTCCGGCGTCGATTCGGCGACAGTCAGGATCATAGGTACGCCGCAGAGGGAGGGGAATATCGAACTGTTCAAGGTGGCCCTGCCCCGCTCCCTGCCTGAACCGGGCGGCATCGCCCGTTACAGTGTGCTGGCCACCAGCACAACCGAGGTCCCGGTCACCCTTGAAACACTGGTGGACGATCTCTACGGCGATCTCGACGGGCGCGGCTCCTGCTCGGTGCCCCAGTATTTGCGGCCCGACCAGCCCTTCTATCTCTGCCAGTTCCAGGCCCTGGTGAACGGCGACCCGGGGGATGTCATCGTCGATACGGTGACCGCGACCGGGCTCGACGATAACGGCAACGCGCTACTGGCAGAGGACCAGGCAGCGGTCACTGTCACCAACCGCAATGCGCAGATCGCGGTGGAAAAGGTCCCCTTCCCCCTGCAGGTGATCGCACCGGCGGGCCTCGTCACCTTCACCGTCGCGGTGCAGAACGAATCCGCGGTGGACGAGGTCACCATCACCAGCCTCGTGGACAGCGTGCACGGCGATCTCAATGGCCAGGGGGACTGCTCCGTTCCCCAGGTCCTCGCTCCCCGGGGCGGCAGCTACCTGTGCCAATTCGACGCCCTGGTGACGGGAATAGTTGGCGATTTCGAAACCGACGTGGTCACGGTGAGCGGTACGGACGACGACGGCGAAGCGGTATCCGAATCCGACGGCGCGACGGTGTATATCGTTGACGCCGGGGGGCTCACCGCCGGGATCAGCATCTCGAAACTGGCCAGTCCCACCGCGGTAACCGAACCCGGGGAAGACGTAAACTTCACCCTGCAGATTTTCAACACCTCCTCGGTACGCGACCTGACGGTCGATACGCTGGTGGATTCCGTGTTCGGCAACCTTGATCGGCAGGGAAGCTGCGTACTGCCCATACTGATTCCCGCTGGCGCCGGTCCCCATACCTGCGGGTTTACCGGGCTGGTTTCCGGGCAGGGCGGTGACGAGGAGGTCAACGCGGTGATCGCCAGCGGCGATGACGGATCCGGCAACAGGGTACGGGACAAAGCGTCTGCCCGGGTTGCGATTCTCGACGCTTCGCCGGGCCTGTCCCTGGTCAAGCGCGCGGCGCCGAGCTTCCTGCCACCCCCCGGCGGCCCGGTGACATTCACTGTCGAGGTGACCAACACGTCCCCCAGTGACAGCGTGGAACTGGAGTCACTGACGGACTCGGTGTACGGCGACCTGAACGGAAAAGGAAATTGCAGCCTGCCCCAGACCCTGGCGCCGGGGGCCAGCTACAGCTGCCAGTTCCAGCAGTCGGTGGTCGGCGAGGCGGTGAGCCTGCACGTGAATGAAGTCCTCGCCCTCGGCACTTCCGATGACGGCGACGCCCTGTCAGCACAGGGCCGCGCCTTCGTACTCATCGCCGTTACCGGTGGTGCTGTCACGCTCTGGGGTGGCGGGTCACTCGCGCTCATCATACTGGCGCTCGCAGCCCTCGCCCGTCGTGCCCTGCCAAGCCGCTAACTTTCGCCGCGAGCCTCCCGCCGCCGACGCAGCCAGACCAGGGCCAGGCAGGGCAGGAAGCAGGCCGCCTGCGCCAGGACGACGGCGCTCAATGTCTCCGGCAGCAGGGCGGAAGCGGCGGAGATCAGCCCTGCGACAAAAAACTGGGTGGCACCCATCAGCGCCGCGGCGGTACCGCCGTTCTCGGCGAAGTAATCCATGTAACAAGCCTGGGTGTTCGGGGTGATCGCGCCCATGCTGCCGATGGTGAACATCATCGCCGGGAGAAACAGCCACAGCTTCGGCAGCAGCAGGCTGACCAGCACCAGGGTCAGGCATGCGAAGCCCTGGATAGTCAGGGCCCAGCGCAGGATTTGCTGAGGCAGGTAGCGCTTGAGCAGGCGTCGATTACTCAGGTTCGCCGCGATCATCACGATGATGTTCGCGCCAAAAAGCAGGGCGAAAGCACGCGGTCCCGCATTGAAGGTTTGCTGGTAGATGAAAGAAGCGTGAGTGATGAACAGCAGCATGCCGGCGAAGGCGAGGGTCTGCAGCAGCATATAAGGCAATGCCCGCCGGGTGGCGAAAACAGCGCGGTAGCGCTGCAGGACACTCAGGTCGGAAGCCGGCGGACGCCGGGCCCGCCGCGCCTTGGATACGCTCAACTGGAGCAGCAGGGCCACGCCGAAGGCGTAGGCGCTGACGAAGAGGAAGATGGACTCCCAGCCCCAGAGCAGGAGCAGGGCGCTGCCGATGCTCGGCGCTATCGCCGGGGCCAGGATCATGATCAGGCCGATCAGGCTGAAAAAGCGCGCCGCCTCCGCCCCGGTCAGGCGGTCGCGCACGATCGCCGGCACGCACACCGTCGCCCAGCCGCCGCCAAAGGCCTGCAGTATGCGCAGGGCCAGTAATTCCTCGATGCTGTGGACGCGGGTTATCAGCAGGCTTGCGATGCCGAAGATGGCCAGCCCCGTCAACATCACCGGCAGGCGGCCGAAACGGTCCGCCAGCGGCCCCGCCACCAGTTGACCGAAGGCCAGGGAAAATACGTATACGGAAACACTGAGCGCGATCTGGTGAACCGTCGTCCCCAGGCTCACCGCCATGGCGGGAAAGGCCGGCAGGTAGGTATCCAGGGCCAGGGGGCCGAGGGCCATGGTCAGGGCCAGCAGCACGGCGATACCGAAGTGCATGGAGTGATTTTCTTGCATGGCTGGCTCCGGTGCTGGGGTGGCGGGGGATGCAGATACTACACCGTCGGAGGCGGAAAAGCGCCGACCGCGTCACACCGTTTTCCGACAGCACGTGCTAACATCGAAGCACGAACGAGATAATGTCCCGGGGGACAATCATGGCTGGCACAATCTTCTGGTTGGTAATACTGGCTCTGGTGATCTACGTCATCAGCATCTACAACAAGCTGGTAACACTGAAAAACCGCTTCAAAAACGCCTTCGCCCAGATCGAGGTCCAACTGAAGCGACGCTACGACCTGATTCCCAACCTCGTCGAGACGGCGAAGGGCTACCTGCAACACGAACGGGAGACCCTCGAGAATGTGGTCGCCGCACGCAACGAGGCGGCTGCCGCCCTGAAGGCCCTCCACGGCAGCGACCTCGCCGCCGCCGACATCGGCAAGCTGGCCAGCGCGGAAAATGCGCTGCAGGGCGCGCTGGGTAAGCTCAATGTCACCGTTGAAGCCTACCCGGACCTCAAGGCCAGCGAGAATATGCAGCAGTTGTCTGAGGAACTCACCACCACGGAGAACCGCATCGCCTTTGCCCGCCAGGGTTACAACGATGCGGTGATGGCCTACAACACCTATCGCCAAACTTTCCCGCCGGTGTTTTTCGCGGCAAAGTTCGGTCACCCTGATGATGCGCAGCTGTTGGAGTTTGATGATTCCGCGCAGATCCAGGCGGCACCCAAGGTGGAATTTTCCTGAGGTTTGGGCGAGTTTCGATCGCTCGCGGAGCGAGCTCCCACAGTGACTTTGCTCAGGCCTGGCTTTGGGAGCCCGCTCCGCGGGCGATGACTTGCCAGGACACCCATGGATTTTTTCCAGCACCAGGATAACGCCCGCCGCAACAGCCGCCTGCTGGTGCTGGTCTTCTCGCTGGCGGTCTTCGGCCTGATCCTGCTCACCAACGCAGCGGTCGCCGCCTTCCTCTACTTTGGCGACGACTTCAACGTCTACAGCGGCAGCCGCGGCGGCTGGGCGGGCTTTCTCTCCTACTTCAACCTCGAGCGTTTCGGCCTGATCGGCCTCGCCGTCACCGGGACAGTGGCGCTGGTCGTGCTGTTCCGCTGGATGCAGCTCTCCAGCGGGGGCAAGGTGGTGGCCGAGGCCATGGGTGGACGACGTATTCTCCCCGGCAGCGACGATCCCGCAGAGCGGCGCTGTCTCAATGTGGTAGAAGAACTCGCCCTGGCGGCGAATATGCCGGTGCCGGCAGTCTACGTGCTCGAACACGAGCGCGGCATCAATGCATTTGCCGCCGGCATCGTGCCCGCCGACGCCGTGGTTGCAGTCACCCGGGGCGCCATCGATCACTTCAAGCGGGCCGAACTGCAGGGTGTGATCGGCCACGAATTCAGCCATATCCTCAACGGCGACATGCGGCTCAACATCCGCCTCGCCGCGCTGCTCAAGGGCATCACTTTCGTTGGCGATGTCGGCTACATCTTGTTGCGCAGCAGCTCTTCCGCCCGACGCAGCAGCAGCAGCAGCCGGGATAATGGCGCGGCAGCGCTGCCGATACTCGGCATGATTCTCTGTGTCCTCGGCTGGCTGGGCGGCCTGATCGCGGACTTCCTGCGCGCCGCCATCAGCCGGCAACGGGAATACCTCGCGGACGCCAGCGCCGTGCAGTTCACCCGCGACAACGAAGGCATCGCCGATGCGCTCAAGGTGATCGGCGGTTATGTGCCGGGCACCCTTGTCCACGCTGCGCGGGCAGCGGAAATGTCCCACATTTTCTTCGGCCAGGTGATTCACCCCTTGTGGCAGGGTTTCGCCACGCATCCGCCACTGGACACCCGGATTCAACGCCTGGAACCGAGCTGGAACGGCGAGTACATCAGCCGCAAGCAACGCCATTACCCGAACCCGCCGATCGATTCCGGCGGCGAGTCCAACCAGGGCGCGCGGGCTCTTATCGCTGCAGCGGCGGCTGCCGCAGGGCTGGCCAGCGCCACCACGCCCCCGCTAGCCCCGGACGCCGAATTCGCCGATGAAACCGACGGCGGGGAGGCCGAAACCTCCCAGCGCGAGGACATCCCCCTGGCCCTGGTGCGGCACTGCCGTGAGCCGCTCGGCGCCCAGGCCATCCTCAGCTGCCTGTTGCTCCACGCCGAACCCGAGGTTTACCAGCGGCAGATGGCGGTCCTCGCGGAAGCCGGTGCCCGCGGCTTGCCAGAGCTCGCCCATACCCTCTACCCCGGGGTTCACGCCCTCGGCGCTCCGCGCAGGTTACCGCTGATCGAACTCTGCCTACCCGCACTCAGGGCAATCTCACCCGGGCAATACCAGCGCCTCAAGCAATGCCTGTTGGGACTGATTAAAGCCGATGCACGTACCGAACTGTTCGAGTGGTGTATCTACCAGCTGGTACGCCACTACCTCGACCCGGAATTCGTCCAGGTTCGCCCCAGCGCACCGCGCTATCGCAAACTGAAGCAGGTGAAGAGCCAGATCGAAATGGTGCTCTCGGTGCTGGCCCATGAAGGTGGCGGGGAGGCGGAGGCCGCATTCGCCGCCGGCCGCAATGAACTGGAGCTGCCGGGCATCGAGCTGCGGCCTCGGGAACAGTGCAGCGTGGCGGGGTTCAGCGAAGCCGTACACGAACTGGCGAACCTCTACCCGCTGCTCAAGCCGCGCCTGCTCAAGGGCATGGTGGAAGCTGCCAGCGAAGACGGCAGGCTGAGTCCCGCGGAACGCGAGATCGTCGCTTCCATCGCCGCGGTGATGGACTGTCCGGCCCCCGAGCTGCTCTAAAATCCATCAAAACATGTCCCCGCCCTGCTGAGCCCAGCGCCCTTTGCTAAGCTCCTTGAACCGCATACAGGCGGTTACAACCCACAGACCACGACAAGGATGTTATGGCTATGGAGAATCCCCAACACCTCACAGGCGGTGAAGCGGCGTGCGCGTCGCGCGCTGCACCGGACAACAGACAGTACCGGACAACCGACCGCGTCCTGCGCTTGCTACTCGATGGCGACCTCGCCCGCATGCGGGCCGACAGCGTGGCGGAGACCCTTGGCATCAGTGCCACCACCCTGCGCCGCCGGCTCAGGGCGGATCACACCTGCTACCAGTTCCTGCTCGATCGCGCCCGGCAGTACCGCTGCGAGCAACAGCTTAGGCGTCAGTGGCTGCCGGGCAAATGCCTGGCAGCCCAGCTCGGCTACCTGGAAGTGAACAGTTTCTATCGCGCCTTCCGCCGCTGGACCGGTATCAGTTACACCCGCTACAAAGAGCAACATCTGGATGGGCAGGTTTAAGTGATTGGCGGGGCGGGCTCGGCCAGCCTGGTCTAGCTGACCACACTCAGGCCGGTACGCTTGCCGATCATCACCCTGTTGCGGCCGTTTTTCTTGCCGTGGTAAAGCGCTGTATCCGCGCGAGCGATGCAGCTGTCCAGGGTATCGCCAGCGCGGAAGGCGGAGACGCCGAAGGTCAGGGTCAGGTTCATCTGCTTGCCCTGGAACTCGAACACGTTCACGGCGATGGCCTCGCGCAGTTTTTCCGCGAGCACCGCCGCGCCCTCCGCATCGGTGCCCGGTAGCAGCAGGATGAACTCCTCACCACCCCAGCGGCCGATCTGGTCGATGTCCCTGGTGTTCTGGTGCAGGATCGCGGCAACCCGCTTGAGTACGTGGTCCCCACAGACATGCCCGTATTCATCGTTGAAGCGTTTGAAATAGTCGACATCGGCGAGCACGACTGAAAAACCCTCGCCGGTGCGCTGCATGCGGGTGATCTCGGCTTCCGCCTCTTCGGTGAAGCCGCGACGGTTCAGCACCCCGGTGAGCGGGTCTTCCCTTGCTGCTTCCACCAGACGGCGGTTGGCGTCGCGCAATTCGGTGGTGCGTTGCTCCACCTCCAGTTCCAGGCGCGTGAACATCCGGGTGAAGCGGCCAATAAGGGATATGGACATGCCGATCAGCATGGCGATGAAGCCCAGGGGCATCAGGCGCGGCCCGTCGTGATTGACCACATCGATCATCAGGTCGTTGAAGCAGGTGGTGAGAAAGAGCGCCACCGCGGGGAGGATGATGCGTGCTTCCCGGTTGCCCGCTCGCCAGCGCTTGACCAGTACCCACGGAACGACGATGAATATCGGCAACACCGAGGCCTGCCACAGGGAAAGTGTGTAGAAATGCACTACCTGTCCCGGCACCAGCAGCACCAGCAGGGCCACCACCACGAAGTAGGCCTGGTAGGCCCGGGTTATCCGGTTAAAGCGCTGGTCGGTGAGGGTCCACAACATTTGCAGGGCCAGGGCCGGAAACAGGTAGAGGGTGAAGAATTCCAGCTTCTTCAACAGCACGAAAGGCAGGGGCAAGAGGAACTTCCACTGCGTCAGCATCAGGCCGTATACGGCGATGTCGATGGCCACCATCGCGAACCACAGGTAGGCCGGCAGGCTGCGGTTACGCAGGTAGATCATCAGGTGGTGCGCGCCAAAGGCGATGGTCAGTGCACAGAAGAGCAGGCCCGGCAGGCCGCCGATGACGCCGCGGAAGGTCAGTGCCCGGGCGTCCCCCAACATGAAGGTGCCGGCATAAGGGCCGCCGCCCCAGGCATTCACAGCGGCTTCGCTGCCGCCCCAGACACGCAAGGCCACAAGCAGCCGGCCATCGTCCGCGACAGCCGACTGGGGAATCATGTAAAGGAGCTGCCGATCGTACTGGGTATCCTGCTGCGAACCGATCTTGCCCACTCCGCCGAGGAGCTGCCCTCCTGCGTATACTTCATAGGCGCTCATGATCTTGCCGGCAGAAAACGCAAGTAATTTTCCGGAACGATGGTCCCGGGCAGTCTCCGGGGGAAGCGTCAGGCTGAGGCGATACCAGGCCATCTGGCCGTGCTCGGGGTAGCCGCCGATACTCCAGCGGCCGGGCACCGGCTTGCGTCCCCAGCTGCTGTCATCAAAATCCGGTGCGCTCCAGCTTGAGTCATCGCCGGGCTGGAAATGCCAACCACCCTGCAGGTTGAACAGCGTCTCGCTGCCGTCTGTGACGGTGAGTGAAGGCTGTACCAGGGAGCCTCCCTCCGATATCCCGCCCCCCGACAATTCCCAGAACAGGAGTGCGCCGGGCAACAGGGCCAGGAGGAGAAGGGACCACGCCAGGATATTGGAGGTTATTTTGCGCGGCATGTATTTCCAGACAATTCTCAGGGAATTGCATTATAGGCTGGCCGACCGGCACTAAATCGTTGATTTACCTAAATACTAGAATCAAGTCACAAAAACTGGTCACTTTTTTTACAACCAGCCCCGCAAGCGGTAGTAAATGATTCCGACATGTTCACGCATCGCAAATGTCGAACGCTGCAGGTCTTCAACTGTCGGCAACCAGCCTGGAACCGCTGGCTTGCCACTTGCGCGCTGGAAATCCGTAGGCGCCGGCCTGACCTCGAGGCCTTCCCGCTGGAACAGGGCCCGGGCGCGCGGCATATGGAAAGCCGATGTAACCAGCAGTATGGAATGGAGGCCACGGGCCTTCAGCAGGCGCGCCGAATTCACCGCGTTTTCCCGCGTATCGACGCTGCTGCGCTCCAGCAGCAGCGCCTGCGGGGGAACCCCCATCAGGGTGAGGAAGGGTTCCGCCTGGTCCGCCTCGGGGCGGCCCCCGGTGCCGGAGCCACCGGTAAACAGGACCAGTGGTGCCTTCCCTGCCTGGTACAGGAGCGCGGCATGGGTGATCCGGTCAGCCTGGCCGTTGAGGTCGGCGTAAGTGCCCATGTGGGCATCGCCCCGGGTCGAGCCACCCAGGACCACGATGGCGTCGGCCTCGGGCAGGACAGAGAGGGCAGTGGGCGGGTTGCGGTCTTCCAGTGAAGCGACCAGCAGATCTGCGAACCAGCCGCTTGCGCAGAGGTATAGCCAGCCCGCAGCGAGCAGCACACAGACGAAAGACAAGCGCCGGAAGCGCCAGAAGAGCAGCCCGATGGCCATAGTAAGTATGCACTGACTTACCGGGTAGGCCAATAAAGAAAGGATCTTGGTGCTGCCAAAGGTCAATTCCGGCATCTCAGTGCCCCCGTAATGTCGCCCTCCGGCGTCAGCGCGCCGCGGTCGCTTCGGTCTTATTCGTAACCCTGGGGATTGGCGGACTGCCAACGCCAGGTATCGGTGCACATCTCCTCGACACTACGACTGGCGCGCCACCCCAGTAACTCCTGCGCCAGCGCCGGGTCGGCCCAGCACGCAGCGATATCCCCCGCTCGCCGGCCAACCATTTCATAGGGTATCTGACGGCCGGAGGCCTGCTCAAATGCCGCCACCAGTTCCAGCACCGAGGCTCCCCGGCCAGTGCCCAGATTGACGGTCAGCAGGCCGCTATTGTCGAAGAGATAGCGCAAAGCGGCCACGTGGCCCTCGACCAGGTCCATCACGT
Source organism: Halieaceae bacterium WMMBA4 (assembly GCA_033283325.1). Lineage (GTDB taxonomy): Bacteria > Pseudomonadota > Gammaproteobacteria > Pseudomonadales > Halieaceae > Mangrovimicrobium. The sequence goes on along the minus strand of JAWMQO010000002.1, from coordinate 522,444 downwards.
GGATGTAATCGCGCACACCCGTGCCATCCGGCGTGGGGTAGTCACTGCCGAAAACCGAGAGTTTTTCCCGCCGACCCACCGCAACCTGGGCGACGAAGGGCATCAGGTTGTTGGGCCAGCCACGGGGGTCCTCGCCGATTCGCCCGCTGGGGTGGGCCCCCACCGGATTGAAGTAGCGCAGGCGGCCAATGCTCCACTCGGGCTGGGCATGGTGCCAGTCACCGAGGATCTCCTCCACCATGAGCTTGGAACGGCCGTAGGGATTGGCGGCGCTGGTGGGAAAATCCTCGCGGATGGGTACTGTAGAGGGATCGCCGTAGACCGTCGCGGAAGAGGAAAAGATAAGCCGCGTGACGCCGGCCCGCTGCATCGCCTCCAGCAACACCAGGCTGCCGTGGACGTTGTTATCGAAATAGGCCAGCGGCTTTTCCACTGACTCCCCTACAGCCTTGAGTCCCGCGAAATGCATGACCGCATCCACCGGGTGACTGGCGAAGAGGCGGTCCAGGCAGGCGGCATCGCGAATGTCGCCCTCGACGAAGGTGGGCTGCGTTCCACAGATCTCACCGACCCTGCGCACGGCCTCGGCGCTGCTGTTGCACAGGTTATCGAGCACGAGGACCCGGTAACCGGCGGATAACAGTGCAATGCAAGCGTGGCTGCCAATGTAACCGGCACCACCGGTTACCAGGATAGTCTGCGACATGGATGCGTCCCTGTTTGATTGCGCGGCGATTGTAGCGTGCGCTGTCGCTCATTGCACCGGGAGCGACGCAGCGGACGACCCGGACAGGTGTACCCAAAAAGTCTCTGGATTCCCGCCCCGGGGCGATTCCCTCGTCATTTAGCCACTGAGCACTGTATTTCACGGCGCATTTCGGGCAATGTGATCCTCGGGAATCGTCGCGCCTACACGCTCGCGCCAACGAAGAATAAGCTGCTGGAATCCACACCGTGAATTCAGACCCGAGAATCGCCGTGATTGGCCTTGGCTATGTCGGCCTGCCGCTTGCTGTGGAATTTGGCAGGCGTTTCGCCACCACCGGCTACGATGTCAATCCGGAGCGCATTGCCGAACTGCGCGAAGGCCACGACCGCACCAGGGAAGTCGAGGCGGCGGCCCTGGCCGCGGCCACTATGCTCGAATTCAGTGGCGACAGCGCGGACATCGCCGACGCCAATACCTATATTGTCACCGTCCCGACCCCGATCGACAGCCACAAACAACCGGATCTCACACCACTGGCCGCGGCCAGTGAGACCGCCGCCCGCCTGCTCAAGCCCGGCGATGTGGTCATCTACGAATCCACTGTCTACCCCGGTGCCACCGAGGAATTCTGTGTGCCCATCCTCGAAGATGTATCGGGGCTCAGCTTCAATGAAGATTTTTTTGTCGGCTACAGCCCCGAGCGCATCAACCCCGGTGACAAGCAGCACCGCCTCAGCGCAATCACCAAGGTCACCGCCGGTTCCACCCCGGAAAGCGCCAGCTATATCGACGGGCTTTACGCGGCAATCATCGATGCTGGCACCCACCGCGCACAGAGCATCCGCGTCGCCGAGGCGGCCAAAGTCATCGAGAACACCCAGCGCGACGTCAATATCGCCCTGATGAACGAACTGGCGATGATCTTCAATCGCCTGGAAATCGAGACCTCCCACGTACTCGCCGCCGCCGGTACCAAGTGGAATTTCCTGCCCTTCAAGCCGGGGCTGGTCGGCGGGCACTGCATCGGCGTTGACCCCTACTACCTCACCCACCGCGCCCAGGCTGCGGGCTATCACCCGGAGATGGTGCTCGCGGGCCGCCGCATCAACGACCAGATGGGCGAGTATGTCGCCTCTCAGTTCATCAAGGCGCTGCTGCAGCGGGACATCCGGGTCAAGGGCGCCAGGATCCTGGTGATGGGTTTGAGTTTCAAGGAAAACTGCCCGGACCTGCGCAACACCCGGGTGATCGACATCCTCCGCGAATTGCAGTCCTACAGCGTGGAGATAGACGTCTACGACCCCTGGGCCGACCCGGCGGAAGCGGCGGCCCTGTACGATATCGACCTGCTCGAGCAGCCACTGGGCGATACCTATGACGGAATCATCATCGCGGTGGCCCACGGTGAATTCATCGAGCTTGGCGTTCGCTGGATCCGGGCCCTGGGCCGCTCCACCCATGTACTCTATGACCTGAAGGAAGTTGTCTCGGTCGAAGACAGCGACCTGCGACTATAAGAAAGGACCAGGGAGCCCCGAAATGAAGGTATTGGTTACCGGCGCTGCCGGATTTATCGGCTTCCACGTCTGCCGGGCCCTGCTCGCCCGCGGCGACAGCGTCGTCGGCCTCGACAACGTCAACGATTACTACGAAGTTGGCCTCAAGGAAGCCCGCCTCGCCCAGTTGCAGAGCGACCCGGGCTTCAGTTTCCTGCGCGCCGGGCTGGAGGAGCGCAGCGCCATGGAAACCCTGTTCCAGGAGCACCGTTTCGAAGGCGTCATAAACCTCGCCGCACAGGCGGGGGTGCGCTACTCGCTGGAGAACCCCCACGCCTACATTGACAGCAACCTGGTCGGCTTCACCAACATCCTCGAATGCTGCCGGCACAACAGGGTGGCCCACCTCGTCTACGCCAGTAGCAGTTCGGTCTATGGCATGAACACCAACATGCCCTTCTCGGTACACGACAACGTGGACCACCCGGTTTCGCTCTACGCCGCGAGCAAGAAGGCCAACGAATTGATGGCCCACACCTATTCGCATCTCTACGGCGTTCCCACCACGGGGCTGCGCTTTTTCACCGTCTACGGCCCCTGGGGCCGGCCCGACATGGCGCTGTTCCTGTTTACCCGCGCGATACTCGCCGGGGAACCGATCAAGGTATTCAACCATGGGGAAATGCGGCGGGACTTCACCTACATAGACGATATCGTCGAGGGTGTGGTCCGGGTGCTGGACCAGCCCGCCCAGCCCAACCCGGACTGGGACAGCGCGAGCCCGGACCCCGGCAGCAGCAGCGCGCCCTACCGGATCTACAACATCGGCAACAACCAGCCGGTGAAACTTCTCGACTTCATCAGCGCCATCGAAGAGGCGCTGGGCATGGAGGCGGAAAAGGAATTGTTGCCGATCCAGCCCGGGGACGTCCCCGCTACCTTCGCCGACATCGATGCGCTGGAGACGGCCGTGGGCTATCGCCCGGCGACGCCGATTGAAGTAGGGGTAGGCCGGTTTATCGCGTGGTACCGCGACTACTACCAGGTTTGAGCAGCAGGCAAACAGCGCACCCCGGCACCACACACCCGCCATAATGTGAACCAGATCACATTATGGCGGCCCTCACGTTGTTCCGTGCAGCTCCGACCATTAGCCTGCAATTTACAAGAAAACCAAAAGATCTGACGCGTGACGAGTGCATTATTGAAGTCGCGCCTGCTCCATGCATGCAGGCGCGGAACATCTCTATTGAGGCTGGTAAGGGCAGTGCGAGGCTTTTCGCCCGCCCGGTCCAATCGCAGTCTTGCCTGCGAGCAGGCACGCCAGTGCATGGCCAACGGCACGCTGCGCCGACCCATGGAGAACCTGGGATTGTGGCAGTCACCGCCAAACTGGTATCTTGGTACCAGTAGAAAAACACTATTCAACTCTGACGTGTGATGCACTCCATGCAAGTGAAGCATTTCGCTTATGCAAGCAGGGCGCTGGCAAAGATCAGCGGGGCATTATCCCTCGCCGGTGTTCTGTCGCTGGCTCCCCTCACCGTGCATGCGCAATCCATTACTGTCCAGGGAGGCAGTACTTTCTCCGTCGGCGACGGCAGCGTGCAACTCAACTGCGGCGACCTGACGGTAGCGGGGGATTTCACCATCGCCGCCGGCAGCGCGCAAACCATCCGCCATGTGAGCATTTCCAGCGGCGGCGATATCACCGTCGGCAGCGGCCTGATCTCGCTGTCCGGCAACTGGAGCAACGCCGGGACCTTCACCCCGGGTACCGGCAGCGTGGAGATCGTCGACGGCTGCGGCACCACGACCACCGCCATGTCCGGCGACAGCACCTTCACCGATTTCAGCATCACCACCGCCGTGGGCAGGTCGCTGCAGGTGGCCTCCGGTTCCAGCCAGGTCTTCACCGACAACCTGACCCTGCGCGGCGCGCCACCAAACTACCTGAGCATCCGCAGCAGCTCTGCTGGTGTGCCGGCGTTCTTCACCCTCAATTTCGGTGCGTCCCAGGACATCTTCGGTGTCGATGTCGCCGACAACGACGCCAGCGCGCAGCAGACCATCGCCCCGCGCCCGCCGGCCGACTTCAGCTCCATCGACGCCGGGGGTAACAGCAACTGGTTCGTCTTCCGCCCCGTCGGCGGTGTCACGCCCCCGGGGACCAGTTCCCAGTCTGTCGAGGAAATCGACACCCTGCCGCGAACAGCAACATTCTTCCTGATGCTGCTTCTGCTCGCTCTCGCTTCGAGATTCATTGTTCCACCTCTGACTGAAAGGTCTCGTCCATGACCGAAACAACGCGCCTGCCCCACGAGAAATCGCCCCTGGCCATTCTCCGCCGTCCGCCACTGCGCAAGCTGCAACTGGCGATGGCAGTCAGCTATGCGCTGAGCCCACTCGTCGCGGTGAGCCAGAACGTGGACATCCAGCCTGCAGCGGGTGGGCAGGTGAATATCAGCGGCAGGGTGGTACTGCCGGACCTTAACGGCACCCCGGCCAACAGCGACGGAGTGTGTTTCGACACCGCTACCGGCCAGCTGACCACCTGTGCCGGCCCTGCCACCGGTGCGACAGGTGCAACCGGCCCAACCGGGCCCACCGGTGCGACAGGCGCAGGAGCGACCGGCCCGACTGGAGCCACCGGTGCGACAGGTGCAACCGGTCCCACCGGTGCGACAGGTGCAGGAGCGACCGGCCCGACCGGGGCAACAGGACCGACCGGCGCGACGGGCACTGCCGGCCCAACCGGCGCAACGGGGACTCAGGGAGCGGCGGGGGCGACAGGTGCCACCGGACCGCAGGGACCACAAGGAGACACTGGACCACAGGGACCGCAAGGGGACACCGGGCCAGCCGGCGCGGCGGGCGCCACCGGGCCGCAGGGACCACAGGGAGATACCGGACCACAGGGACCGCAAGGGGACACCGGACCAGCCGGCGCGGCGGGCGCCACCGGGCCGCAGGGACCACAAGGAGACACTGGACCGCAGGGACCACAAGGAGACACTGGACCGCAGGGACCGCAAGGGGACACCGGACCAGCCGGCGCGGCGGGCGCCACCGGGCCACAGGGGCCGCAAGGGGATACGGGAGCGCAGGGACCCCAGGGAGACACAGGCCCCCAGGGGCCTCAAGGCGATACCGGACCGATGGGTATACCGGGAGTTCCCGGGCCTATCGGGCCTACCGGCGCTGCGGGAGCAACCGGCGCTGCGGGAGCAACCGGCCCTGTGGGTGCTACCGGGCCAACCGGCGCCACCGGGCCGACCGGCGCTGGCGGCATCGGATCGATCAGCCGCAACACTGCAAGTGGCGTTGGAACAGTCACTGTGAGCTGCCCCAACGCCAACGAGGTTGTAGTGGGAGGCGGTGGAACCGCATCGGGTGCGAGGGCGTTTATCAGAACCAGCTACCCATTCTCCGACACACAATGGCGAGTGCAGGGCTACCAGCTTCCGAACGGCAGCGGCGCGGCCACCGCGGTTTCCGTCACAGCCTATGTGATTTGCGTGGCGGACCCGCCTTGACGAGTGGGATTTCCCCTGGCCGCAGCCCGGGCGTGAAGCGCTGCCAACAGCGCTAGCGCCTGGGCAGCTTCACGCGCAACGCGCTACGGCAAACTGCAGATTGGCCCGGACCCGCTCGCGCTCCGCCCCGGGCAGAGCATCCGTTTTCAGCAGGCGCTGGCAAAGCTCGCGACTCTCCTCGAAGCGCCCCGTCCAATAGGCCGCAATCGCCAGCTCATCCTGCGCGCGCCAGGCCCAGACCGAATCGTCGACAAACAGCACATCCCCCTCCGGGAAAGGTGTCGCCACCGCCTCACGGGCAAACAGGTAGGCCTGTTGCCACTGCTCGCCGAGGCGGCACAGGCGCGCCAGATGGCACAGCGGCTCTGCCCGCTGCGGCCGCGCTTCCCAGGCGTCGAGCAGGGCGCTACGCACTACGTTGAAGGGCTGAGCCTGTGCCTCCAGTGCCAGGCCGACACGCAAGCTGGCGTAAAACACCTCTTCCTCCCAGCCTCCCATCGCGGCGCGCATGCGATACCAGTGTTCGGCCATGCGCATATTGCCGTGGTCGTAATGGCTCTGGGCGAGGTAGAAAACCGTTCGTGCGTCATCGGGGTCTTTCTGGTGGGCTCCCTCCAGCAGGGCGACATCGCGCGCGTATTTGGCGCCCGGGTCACTGTTGCGCACACCGCCAAGGCGTCGCGCCTCGATGTGGTAATCGCCCGGGAGGCGCTCCGACTCGGCGGGGATATCCGAGTGGGCGTATTCATGCACTACTCCGCGATACTCCCAGGGCAGGTCCATCCTGAATATCTGCCGGCGCCAGTAGGAACAGCTGTCACCGAGGCGGTAGGAGAGATCGTAGGAACCAGCAGCGAGCTCCGAGAAATCCGGCCTGCCATCGAGATAGTCATCGGCGTCTATCACCCAGGCAAAAGCCGCCTTGCCGCGCACCAGTTGCAGCGCCAGGCTGCGGTTGTGACCGAAGTCCTGCCATTCGTGGTGATGCAGTTCGCCGGGAATCTGTTTTTGCGCGAAGTACGCTTCGATGATGGCAGGGGTTTCGTCCTGCGAGCCGGTATCACAAATAACCCAGTAGTCGATGTAAGGAGCGACGGAATCGAGGCATTCAGTAATTACGTGCGCCTCATCGCGAACGATCATGTTGAGGCAGAGTCTGTAAGGCGGCTGATTCGTCATAGGGGCGAAAGTTCCCGGGCTACTGGGTGACCGAGCCGGTAGCCCATGCCAAGGTAGTCCCGCGCGATGCCTTCGGGGTCAAACTGCATCTGCTCGATGACCCCCGCAATCGGCTCTTCCTCGACAGGGAAGTCACCACCGGACGCATTTGCCCGGGCCGGAGCTGCGATCTCGTCGGGAGATTTACTACAGCCCAGCTGCGCCAACAAGCCGGCAACAGCCGCGGGGCCGGACAGCGCTTCGAGCGATGTCGTGATGAAACTGACCCGCGTTTCACCCGCGAACATCTGGCGGTAATAGGCAGCCCGGGTTCGCATTTCGCAAGCGTACCAGAGCCGCAGGCCGTCTATGCCATGGGGCAGGAAAAACCCTGTGGAAAGCAGTTTGCGCGGGTAGTCCGGATCGAGGTGCCACAGCCACTGGTCCCCCTTGTTGAGCATGTCTCCGCGGCGCCGCATCGACCTGACCAGGGCCAGAAAATCACGGTCGAGGCACAGGATATGGACCTGGCCGGCGTCGGTGAACAGGTCGATGTTCTCCATCAGCCCACACTTTGCCAGCAGGTGCGAGGTCTCTCCGTAGTAGCGCTGCTGCCGCGCAAGAATCCGCTGCGCTTTTCGCTCCCAGAACGCACGCACCTGCGGCACATTGCCCTGAGAGTTGAACAGGGTCATGTGGGAAACGTCAGGCGTATCCACACCGAAGCGATCGTAACCGAGGATCTCGTGGAACACGCTGCTGTCAGGAAGGTTTTCGCCCAGCAAGCGACTCAGCCAGGTCGTGCCCGTGTGGCCGGGGGTAATGGTGAAGATGAACTGGCGCTGCGAGGGCACGGCTTCACCGCCCCCACGGGGCCGGCAAACCCGCGCCATGGCCGTACATCAGGCGCCGAAGGGATGCCGCAGGATAATGGTCTCCACCCGGTCCGGCCCGGTAGAGATAATATCGATCGGCGCACCGACCACTTCCTCGATCTTGGCGATGTAGTCCCGGGCCGCCTCGGGCAGCTCGTCGAGGCTCTTCGCGCCAATGGTGGACTCGCTCCAGCCGGGCACCACCTCGTATACGGGGTACAGGCCTTCGTAATCGTCCGAGTCGACGGGGTTGGGTACCGCTTCGCCGTTTTCATCGGCGTAGCCGATGCAGATCTGGATGGATTCGAGGCCGTCCAGCACGTCCAGCTTGGTCAGGCACAGGCCGCTCACCGAGTTGATGTTAACCGCGTTGCGCAGGGCGACAGCGTCGAACCAGCCACAGCGCCGCGGACGGCCGGTGGTGGCGCCGAATTCGTGACCGCGGGAAGCCAGGTGCTTGCCGGTTTCATCGAACAGTTCGGTGGGGAAGGGGCCGGAGCCGACGCGGGTGGTGTAGGCCTTGGTGATGCCCAGCACGTAATCCAGGTAGAGCGGCCCGAAGCCGGAACCGGTCGCGGTACCGCCGGCCGTGGTGTTGGAGCTGGTGACGAAGGGATAGGTGCCGTGGTCGATATCCAGCAGGGAGCCCTGGGCGCCCTCGAACATGATATTGGCTTTGGTCTGGCGGTATTGGTGCAGCATGGCGGTGACATCCGCCATCATCGGCAGCAGTTGTTTGGCCATTGCCATGGTATCCGCGAGCACCTTGTCGTAGTCCAGCGGCTCGACCTGGTAGAAGTGCTGCAGGGCGAAATTGTGGTACTCCATGACCTCTTTCAGTTTGCGCGCGAAGCGCTTTTCGTCCTTGAGATCGCCAAGGCGCAGTCCGCGACGGGCGACCTTGTCCTCGTAGGCCGGGCCGATGCCGCGCCCGGTGGTGCCGATCTTGTCGTTGCCCTTGCGCGCCTCGCGGGCCTGGTCGAGGGCCACGTGGTAGGGCAGGATCAGGGGGCAGGCGGGCGAGATCTTCAGGCGCTCGCGCACCGGCACGCCGCGCTCCTCGAGTTCGGCCATTTCCTTGAGCAGGGCGTCCGGGGCCAGCACCACGCCGTTACCGATCAGGCATTCGACCTTGTCGCGCAGGATGCCCGAAGGTATCAGGTGCAGTACCGTTTTTTCACCGTCGATGACCAGTGTGTGGCCGGCGTTGTGCCCGCCCTGGAAACGCACCACCGCGTCAGCCTGGTCGGTGAGGAGGTCGACAATCTTACCCTTGCCTTCGTCACCCCACTGGGTGCCAAGGACGACTACGTTCTTGCTCATGTGATTTGCTCGTGTCTTGCTTCGTAGGAGCCCGCTCCGCGGGCGGCTCACCCGAGGAGTTGGCTCCTGCGGGTCTGGTCCATTTCAGTTCAAACTCCAGTGGTGCAAGCTGGGCCTTACTTCAACTTGCGAACCTGCCATACCGCATCGACTTCCACCAGCTCCCGATCACAACGGGGGTCCGGTGCAGAGGCAAGACGGTTTATCACGATCTCACCCGCCTCGCGCAAGGCTTTGACTTTGAGTGCGAGTTCGGGGTCGTCGCTGTCCGGCATGGCAATTGCCGCCTGCGCGGAAACGGTTTCCGCGGACAGGCTCATCAGCGCCTTCAGGTCGGTCGCAAAACCGGTGGCAGCACGGGAGCGACCGAAGACCTCCCCTACCCCATTGTAGCGACCACCGTTGGCGAGCGCCTTGCCCTGGCCGGGCACATAGGCGGCGAATACCAAACCGGTATGGTAATGATAGCCGCGCAATTCGGCGAGGTCGTAGTAAATCTGCATATCGGGTTGCTGCTGGCGCAGTTGTTGCGCCACCCGCTCGAGTGATTCTACCGCAGACAGCGCAGCCGGTGCGCTGCGTGCAAACAGCTCCCGGGCACGGTTCAGGACGTCGTCACCGCCGTGCAACTCGACCAGCCCCAGGACCAGCTCGGCGGTGGCGGCGTCCAGGCCTTCCACCGCGATGCGGAGATCCGGCAGGGATTTGCGTTGCAGGCAATCGAATATCCGCGCCTCTCGCTCATCGTCGAGGCCAGCTGCCTCGAGCACCGCGCGGTAGGCGCCGACATGGCCGAGGTCCAGGGTATAGCTTTCCAGGCCCAGCGCTTCCAGGGTGGCCAGCATGAGGCGGATCACCTCGACATCGGCGGCCAGGCTGTCGTCGCCGTAGAGTTCGGCGCCAAGCTGGATCGGCGAGCGGGAGGCCATCAGGGAGTTGGGCCGGGTGTGCAGGATGGAGCCGGCATAGCACAGGCGGCTGATGCCGTCGCGCGCCAGGCTGTGGGCGTCGATGCGCGCCACCTGCGGCGTGATGTCGGCGCGCACGCCCATGCTGCGCCCGGAAAGCTGGTCGGTCAGCTTGAAGGTGCGCAGGTCGAGGTCCTGGCCCAGCCCGGTCAGCAGGGAGTCGGTGAACTCGACCAGCGGCGGGATCACCAGCTCGTAACCCCAGCTGGCGAAAAGATCGAGCAGGCGCCGCCGCAACTGCTCCACGAGCGCCGCCTGTCCGGGCAAAACCTCTTCGATACCGTCCGGCAGCCGCCAACGATCAACCGATGTCATTACTCACCTTCAGTGTACCCAGTAAAGCATGGCGAGCCCGCTGAGCATGCTCACCAGGCCGATGTTGCGAATGATGCGATCGTCCATCGCCGCCACAGTCGCCACCAGCTCGCGCCAGCGCGACGGACTCAGGAAGGGCATCACCCCTTCGATAATCAGTACCAGTGCCAGCGCCGCGGGGAGCACTTGCCAGAAGTCCATTGCCCCTCCTCGTTCAGCCGGACACAAAAAACCGCGGGTGCGCCGCCTGCTGTGCAAACGTCGAATCCCACGGTTACGGAATGCTATCACATCCGGCGTGGATAGTACCTGTGAATTTGTGGGTACTCCGGACTGGGGTCAGAGCCCTTTTTCCGGGCAGGGCACTCGCCCTGCCCGGAAAAAGGGCTCTGACCCCATTCGGCGCATTCGGCGCTACTTCCCGCCGCGTGAATCCTTCAGATAGCGGAAGAACTCACTGTCCGGCTCCACCAGCAGGATATTACCCTCGCCCTGGAAGGCATCCTGGTAGGCCTTCAGGCTGCGGGTGAAGGAGTAGAACTCCGGGTCCTGGTTGAAGGACTCCGCGTAGATGCGTGTCGCCTCGGCATCGCCCTCACCACGGATCTGCTCCGCCTCGCGGTAGGCATTGGCCTTGATCACCGTTACCTCGCGATCGGCGGCGGCGCGAATTCCCTCGGCCAGTTCCTGGCCCTGTGAACGGTGTTCCCGGGCTTCCTTCTCACGCTCGGCGTTCATGCGCCGGTAGACCGACTCTGAGACGTCCGCCGGCAGGTCGATGCGCTTCACCCTAACATCCACCAGCTCGACGCCCAGTTCCGAGCGCGCCACGTCGTTGAGGGATTCCTGCAGGTCGACCATCAGCTGGTCGCGCTCCCCGGACACCACTTCCTGGATGGTGCGGGTCGCCACCTGGTTGCGCAGGCCGTCGTTGATGCGCTGGGACAGGAGCTGCATCGCCCTGAGCACTTCACCGTTGGTGGCGGTGTAGAACTTGGCGGTGTCGGAAACCCGGAATTTCGCGTAGGAATCGACGATCAGTGCCTTCTTCTCCTGGGTGAAGAAACGCTCGGGCTGGGAATCCACGGTCAGTACCCGACCGTCGAACAGGCGGACGCTGTTGACGAAGGGGACCTTCCAGCCAAGGCCGGGCTGGAGGTCCGGGTTGACCACTTCACCAAACTTGAGCATCACGCCGCGCTCGGTCTCACGCACCACGAACAGGCTGTTGCTGAGCACCCACAGCACGGCGACAACAAGGATCAGCACAATCATATTACGACTGGACATATCAGCGACCTCCCCGGCTTGAGGAACTGGACGCCGCGGCGTCGCGCCGCAACTGCTCGGTAACCGCATCGGTGATCTGGCGCAGGGAGCTGTTGTCCAGCGTCAGCCGGCGCGGTGCACTGGTGGACTGGGGCTGGCCCAGCTTGTCCAGCGGCAGGTACATCATGTTGTTGCCTCCCTCAACATCCACCAAAACCTTGCTGGTGGAGCCATACACGGCTTGCACCGCATCCAGGTATAGTCGCTCGCGGGTCACTTCCGGCGCCTTGCGGTACTCGGCGAGCAGCTTGTCGAAGCGATCCGCTTCACCCTGGGCATTGGCCACCACCTGCTCTTTATATGCACTGGCGTCCTCGATCTGTCGCTGGGCGGCACCCCGGGCCTCGGGTATCACGCCGTTGGCATAGGCCTGGGCTTCGTTTTTCACCCGCTCCTCGTCCTCGCGCGCCTTGATCACGTCGTCAAAGGCCGACTGCACCTGGCGCGGCGGCTTGGACTCGTCGATGTTCACCTTGCTGACCCGGATGCCGGTTTCATAGGCATCGAGGTAAGCCTGCAGGCGAGTGCGCACGTCCACGGCAATCTGTGCCCGCCCTTCTGTCAGGGCCATATCCATGCGGGTGTCGCCGACCACGTGACGCAGCGCGCTCTGGGCGGCATGCTGCAGGGATATCTCGGGATCGCGCACTTTCAGCACGAACTTGGTCAGGTCGTCGATCACGTACTGCAGGGACATTTTCACCTCGACGATATTCTCGTCCTTGGTGAGCATGATCTCGTCGAGCGTGGCAGCGCGGACCTTGGTGGTGTTGTCCTTGATAACGACGTCCACCAGGGGCGGATTCCAGTGCAGTCCGGGACCGACGGTGTCGACGTACTTGCCGAAGCGCAGCACCACGGCGCGCTCCTGCTCGTCGAGCTGGTACAGGCCCATGAAGAACCAGATACCGATCAGTATGGCGACCAGTACGCCCACCAGGCGACCTGAGATACCACCCCCACCACTGCTGCCGGAACTGCCTGAGCCTCCGCCGAATAAACCGCCGAATTTTTCCTGCAGTTTCTTCAGTGCTTCGTCGAGGTCAGGCGGGCCCTGGTCGCCGCCACCCCATGGGTCGCGGGGGCCATTATTGTTGCCGCCACCCGGTTCATTCCAGGCCATATTCAGCTCCTGTTAAAAAGTCTGGGGAAGTCTAACAAATCTGGTGCTTGCGGGTTATCCCTGTTGCCAATTTCCGACGCTGCGGGCCCTGTGAGTGGAATTCCCGGGCGCCTGGATCAGCAAGCCCTGTGAAACACGCCAAAAAGCGTACATCCATGTACAGGCTCGGTCGGCGACGTCCTGTCGCCTCACGGTTTCACAGGGCTTGCTGATCCAGTCACCCTACCGTCCTCGCAATTTCGCCCTTCCATCAGTACGGGTATGGGCGGCGAGCAGATCAGAAAAAGCTGTACTGTAACTCTGGCCTCTATTCACCCAGTACTCGATCAGGATGGGAACTGAAGAGCGCTGAAACCCTGTGGTGGTGGTCGTGCACGGACATGCGATGATGGCACTGCGCGAGGGCTGCGGAACGAAAAGTGACTTATGGAACCGTGAGGCGACAGGACGTCGCCGACCGAGCCTGTACATGGATGTACGCTTTTTGGCGTGTTCCATAAGTCACTTTTCATTTCGCGGCCCGGATCGAGGCACCAGACCCACCAAACGCATCAAGTCACTAAAATAACGGCTCTGGCCCCTTTTTCATCAGGCGATTCCATTCAGCCCTGGGCAAACGTACCTGCAGGTGAGTCAGGCCATCGTCGGTATAGTCCTCAGACTCCACTGCGCCAAGGCGGTACAGGGCCGCGCGCAAACCACCCTGGTCGGGCTGGAGCTCAAGCTCCTCGTTGACCATGTCCTCGCCAACCAGCTCGCTCACCGCCTGCAGCAACAGCTCGAGCCCCGCGCCAGTAGCGGCGCTCAGCCAGACCCGTTCGGGTCGACCGTCCGGGTCCCGGTCGATGCGCGGCTCCATTTCGAGGAGATCGAGTTTGTTGTAGACCTCCAGCAGGGGAATACCGCTGGCACCGATCTCCTCGAGGACTTCACGCACCTGGTAGATGTTGCCCTCGCGCTCGTGGCTGGCGGCGTCGATGACGTGCAGCAGTAGATCGGCGTTGAGGGTTTCTTCCAGGGTCGCCTTGAAGGCTTCGACCAGCTTGTGCGGCAGGTGGGCGATAAAGCCCACGGTGTCGGCCAGGACCACCGGGCCGACGTTGTCGAGTTCGAGGCGGCGCAGGGTCGGGTCGAGGGTGGCGAAGAGCTGGTCCGCGGCGTAGACCTCGGCGGAGGTCAGGCGGTTGAACAGGGTGGATTTGCCAGCGTTGGTGTAGCCCACCAGGGAGACGGTGGGGATATCCTGGCGCTGGCGGGAGCGGCGGCCCTGGTCGCGCTGCTTGCGGACTTTCTCCAGCCGCGCGCTGATCGACTTGATGCGCTGGCGCAGCAGGCGGCGGTCGGTTTCCAGCTGGGTTTCACCCGGGCCGCGCAGGCCGATACCGCCCTTCTGGCGCTCCAGGTGGGTCCAGCCGCGGACCAGCCGGGTGCTCATGTGCTGCAACTGGGCCAGCTCCACCTGCAGCTTGCCCTCGTGGGTGCGGGCGCGCTGGGCGAAGATGTCGAGAATCAGCCCGGTGCGGTCGAGCACCCGGCATTTGAATTCCTTCTCGAGGTTGCGCTCCTGGCTGGGCGAGAGGGAGTGATTGAATATCACTACTTCCGCCTCATGCAGGCGCACCTCCTCCAGGATTTCCTCGAGCTTGCCACGGCCGACAAAACTACGGGGGTCGGGAGCGGCGCGGGAGCCCATCACGTAGGCGACAGGGTCACCACCGGCGGAAAGCACCAGTTCCTCGAATTCTCGTGGATCCTCGCGCTCGGCTTCGCTGTCGAGGTTGAGGTGAACGAGCACTGCCCGCTCCCCGGACTCGGGTCGGTCAAAAAACAAGATAGCCTCGGTTAGCGGACAGGCGGCGCATGGCGCCGCCGGAAAAATACCTAGCTGCCACTACCCTCTTCCGGGGGATGCTGCATCGGCAGGCGCACGACACGGCTCGGCACAACGGTGGAGATGGCGTGCTTGTACACCATCTGGCTAACCGTATTCTTGAGCAGTACGACGAATTGATCGAAGGATTCAATCTGGCCCTGCAGCTTGATGCCGTTGACCAGGTAGATTGAAACCGGAATGCGTTCCTTACGCAGTAGATTCAGGTAAGGGTCTTGTAGCGTATGCCCTTTTGACATAGTGCGATCTCCTAACAGGCTCAACTCGAGCCGAAAAAAAATGAAGTGGGCTTCTGGTGCAGAAGCGACTGGCAATACTAAAGCCACCGGAATCACCACCGTGCCTGTTTGCCCAATCACCCGCTCGGGCGATTGGCGGCACTCGATGAGTGGCCCCTGTGACTCCTGTTCACATTATAGAGCATTCAGTGACCAGTAGCGCAGCACCCTAGTGGAAAAAATTACCAGCAAGTGCGGCCGGGGGGCCACCGATTGTCTCCGGATATGACTCAGACAGGCCTCCGGGCGAGATGTTCCCCTCCGGATCGGTGAATATCCACCCCAGATCGGGCCACTTGCGCAACCAGGTCAGCTGGCGCTTCGCCAGTTGACGGGTGGCGGCGATGCCCGCCTCCACCGCCTCCTCCAGGGAACATTGGCCCTCGAGGTACTGCCAGAGCTGGCGGTAGCCCACCGCGCGAATTGCCGGCAGGCCCGCGTGCAGGTCCCCGCGCTGGTAGAGGCCCTGCACCTCCTCGAGGAAACCGCCCTGCATCATCAGCTCGAAGCGCAGGGCGATACGCCGGTGCAGTTCGCCGCGGTCCAGCGGGCACAGCGCAAACTGGCTGATCCGGTAGTCATCCCCCGGCGCGGCGCCGCTTTCGGCATGCCAGGCGGACATGGGCTTGCCGCTGGAGCGATAGACCTCCAGTGCGCGGCACAGGCGCTGGGAGTGGTTGGGGTGGATACGCGCCGCGGACTCGGGATCGACCCGTGCCAGTTCCGCGTGGACGGCGGGCCAACCCTGCTCGGCGGCCAGGGCCTCGATTTCCCCGCGTAGCGCGGGGTCGGCCTCCGGCATCGGCGCGAGCCCCTCCAGAAAAGCACGAAAATACAGCATGGTGCCGCCCACCAGGAGGGGTGTGCGGCCGCGGGAAACGATTTCCGCGCAGGTACGGCGAGCGTCCTCGACGAAGCGGGCGGCGGAGTAGGACTCGGCCGGATCACAGATATCCACCAGGTGATGGGGGTAGTCGGGCTTGGCGCTGCCGATGTCGAGCCCGCGGTAGACCAGTGCGGAATCGACGCTCACGAGTTCACAGTCGAGTGACTCCGCCAGGGCGATGGCGAGATCGGTCTTACCCGAAGCGGTTGGTCCGAGCAGGCAGATCAACCGGGGGCGGGGGTCGCTCACGGCAGGCTCAGCGGCCGCGCAGGAAGAGCTTGTCCAGCTCCCCCAGGCTCAACTGCGTCCAGGTCGGGCGGCCGTGGTTGCACTGGCCGGAGCGTTCGGTGGCCTCCATGTCGCGCAGCAGGGCGTTCATTTCCGGCACACTCAGGCGGCGCCCGGCGCGGACCGAGCCGTGGCAGGCCATCGTCGAAAGCAGTTCGTCCATGTGGGCCTCGATGCGTTCCGAGCTGCCGTATTCGATCAGGTCGGCGAGCACATCGCGCAGCAACTGCTCTACATCCGCATCGCGCAGGCTCACCGGCACCTCGCGAATCAGCAGCGACTCCTCTCCCGCCGCGTCCACCTGCAGGCCCAGGGCGGCAAACAGGCTGGCGTGCTCCAGGGCGGTGGCGACCTCCCGCTGGCTGAGCGCCACCGACCGCGGCACCAGCAGCGGCTGGCTGCGAATGCCATCGCTGTCGCGGGCCTGCTTGAGGCGCTCGTAGGTAATGCGCTCATGCGCGGCGTGCATGTCCACCAGCACCAGGCCACTGGCGTTTTCGGCAAGGATATAGATGCCCTTGAGTTGTGCCAGGGCGTAGCCCAGGGGGGGTATTTCCGCCTCGGCGACCTCGCCTTCCTGCGGCTTGCCGTAGAGCTGGCGGTAGCTGTCGAGTTGTGACGCGGCGGCAGCGGGCCGAGGGAAGTGGTTTCCCCGGGGCTGGACGGGGAGGTGATCGCTGGCGGAGCGGACTCCTGCGGGGGAGTCCATGAAGCCATTGCGCGGGCGATCATCGACAGGCAGGGCCAGGCCGGCCTGGCTGCGTATTTCGCCGGTGGCGACATCCACCACCTCGCCCGCCGCCGGCGCCAGCTGGTCCGCCGGGCGCACATCAGCGAGGCTGCGATGCAGGCTCGAGAAGATGAAATTGTGCACCGAGCGGCCGTCGCGGAAGCGTACCTCGTGCTTGGTGGGATGCACGTTGACGTCGACCTGCGCCGGATCCAGCTCCAGGTAGAGCACGAAGGCCGGGTGGCGCCCGTGATAGAGCACGTCGCGGTAGGCCTGCTTGATCGCATGGGCGATCAGGCGGTCGCGGATGATGCGGCCGTTGACGTAAAAATACTGCAGGTCCGCCTGGCTCCGCGAGAAGGTCGGCAGGCCCACCCAGCCGTGCAGGCGAAAACTCCCTGCCTGGTTTTCCACGTAGATGGCCTGCTCCATGAAGGCCGGCCCACAGACCGCGGCGACCCGCCGCTGGCGCTCGGCTTCACTTTCGCCGGCGCGAAAATCGTGCACGCCGCGGCCGTTGTGGCGCAGGCTGAAGGAGACATCGAAGCGCGACAGGGCCAGCCGCTTGACTACTTCCTCGAGATGGTTGAACTCGGTTTTCTCCGTGCGCAGGAACTTGCGCCGCGCCGGCGTATTGAAGAACAGGTCGCGCACTTCCACCGTAGTACCGCGGGGATGGGGCGCCGGCCGGGTCACCACTGCCATGTCCCGCCCCTCGGAGGCCGCCATATTGCCCTCGCTGCCACTCTCGGAGGGATTGCTGGTCAGGGTGAGGCGGGAAACCGAGCCGATACTCGCCAGCGCCTCGCCGCGAAAGCCGAGGCTGCCCACAGACTCCAGGTCCTCGAGGGAGACGATCTTGCTGGTGGCGTGCCGTGCCAGGGCCAGCGGAAGGTCGTCCGGCGCCAGACCGCAACCGTTGTCGCGGATGCGAATCAGCCGGGTTCCGCCGGCCTCGACTTCGATGTCGATACGTGTCGCACCGGCGTCGAGGCTGTTTTCCAGCACTTCCTTGACCACCGAGGCGGGGCGCTCGACGACTTCGCCGGCGGCGATCTGGTTGGCCAGTCGGGGCGACAGGCGATGGATTACTGGCATTTGCGCTCAGGCCAAAAATTCGTTTCCGGGCCCGCCTTCAGGTCGCGGGGATGGTCAGCTTCTGCCCAACCATGATTGTCGAACCGCTGATCCCGTTGACGCTTTTCAGCGAGGCGACAGGGACATTGAAGCGCTGGGCGATGTCGGAAAGTGTATCACCTCGGGCGATGATGTACTCGGTGCCGCCCTGTGCCTTGTTGAACGCGACCAGGGTGCCCGAGGGCGGGTGGGCGGTGAACCAGCTGCGGATGCCGCTGTGAATCGCCCTGGCCATCTGCTTCTGGTAACTGCTGGTGGTCAGCTTGCGCGACTCCTGGGGGTTGGAGATGAAGCCGGTCTCCACCAGGATGGAGGGAATATCCGGCGATTTGAGCACAGCGAATCCCGCCTGTTCAACATTGCGTTTGTGCAGGCGGGTCAGGCCACCCATGTTGCGCAGCACATAGCTGCCCACCTGCAGGCTCGAGTCGAGGGTCGAGGTCATGGAGAGGTCGGCGAGCACGCCGGCCAGGACATCGTCGTGCGCACCGAGATTGACACCCCCAACGAGGTCGGAATCGTTTTCGCGCTTGGCCAGGTAACGGGCGGTCGTGCTGGTGGCGCCGCTGAGGGACAGGGCGTAAACCGAAGCGCCGTGGGCCTGCGGGTTGGTAAAGGCGTCGGCGTGAATCGAGACGAAGAGATCCGCCTGGCGCTTGCGGGCGAGGTCGCGGCGGCCGGCGAGGCTTACATAGTAGTCGCCGCTGCGGATCAGGGTTGGCGTGAAACCGGTATCCGCCTCGAAAAGCTTGTGTACTTCCCGCGCAATCGCCAGAACCACATCCTTTTCGCGCTTGCGTCCGGGGCCAATCGCGCCCGGGTCCTCCCCCCCGTGCCCGGCGTCAATCGCGACGATGATGTCGCGCTTGCTGCCCTGGTCAACGCTCTTCTTCACTTCCGGTTCGGCGCCCGCCGCCAGGCCTTCACCCGCAGGTTTAAGGTCGTAGAGGTCCACCACCAGGCGATCGCCCGCCTGCTCATTGGCGCGCAGGGCGAAGCTCCGGGGGTTGACGGAATCCTTGATATCGAAGACCACCCGCAGGTCATCGCCCTCGCGGACGCCGGAGCGGATATTGTCGATGGGGGTATTGTCCAGCTTCAGGCTGGGAAAATCGCTGGTCAGGCGGGTGTTCGAAACATCGAGCACGATGCGGGTGGGGTTTTCCAGAACGAAGAGCTTGTGCTCGGCGGGACCCGAGAGGTCGAAGACCACCCGCGTATGGTCAGGGGCGCGCCACAGGCGCACGTCGCGCACTTCCGCCGCCTGCGCGACAGAAGCCAGTAGCAGTGCGAGTACCGCTCCTACCCACGCCCTGATCATTTCACTCACGCGCCCCGCGCTTGTTATCGCCGCCTTCAGGTCTCCGCCATCCGGGCCAGCGTCTCGTCACCCTGTGCGCTGTGACCAGCCAGTTGCAGCAGGCGGCCCGCGCCTTTTCTCTCTATGTTAATCACTATATCAGCCGGGGGCAAAACCCCCAGGCCGCGTTCCGGCCACTCTATGAGGCAGATTGCCTGTCCTGTGAAATAATCACGGATTCCCATGAACTCCAGCTCCTCGGGGTCGCCGAGGCGGTAGAGGTCGAAATGGTAGAGGTCCAGGTCCTCCAGGGAATAGGGTTCGACCAGCGTGTAGGTAGGGCTTTTCACCGCGCCCGGGTGGCCGAATCCGCGCAGGATGCCCCGGCTCAGGGTGGTCTTGCCCATGCCGAGGTCCCCTTCCAGGTGCACCACCATGCCTGGGCCCAGCGCGGCGGCCAGCCGCCCGCCGCAATCGACCATGGCTGCCTCGTCCTCGGCTTCCAGCACCAGTTCCCTGCTCATCCCAGCAGCTCCCGCAGCTGCGGCATCAAATCCGAGGCCAGCAGGCCGCGCATGCCGGCCTGGGCCGCCCGGTCGGCCGCGGCGCCGTGCAGGCTGACACCCAGCGCGGCGGCATCCACGGGCGACAAACCCTGCCCCAGCAGGGCCCCGATCACGCCGCTGAGCACGTCGCCCATGCCGCCGCTCGCCATGCCCGGGTTGCCGTAGGGGCACAAAAGCAATTCCCCGGCATCAGCCACCAGGCTGCCATTGCCCTTGAGCACCACTGCGCCCCCCAGTTTTTCCTGCAGCAGGCGCACCGCGGCAAAGCGATCTGCCTGAACCTCCGCAGTAGTGCCGCCCAGCAGCCGGGAGGCCTCGCCGGGATGGGGCGTATACACCGTATTTCCCCGCGGCGACACTTTTCCCGCCGCCAGCAGGTTCAGCCCATCCGCGTCGAGGACCATGGGTTTGGCGCTGGCCATCGCCGCGCGAAACAGGAATTCCGACCAGGAGGACTGGCCGAGCCCCGGACCCACTACCAGCACGTCCGCGGCATTCAGCAGGGGCTTGAGATCCTCGCCGGACTCCACCCCCCGGGGCATCAACTCCGGGGTACGCGCTACGAGCGGAGCGACATGCTCGGCGTGCGTCGCCACCTGCACCAGGCCCGCACCGCAGCGCAGTGCCGCTTCGCCGGCGAGGGCGGCTGCGCCCGCCATACCCCTGTCGCCGCCGATCACCAGCACGCTACCGAAGCTGCCCTTGTGCGCCGAGGCCGATCGCGGCGGCAGCAGCGCCAGCGCCTGCTGCAGATCGAGCAGAAAGCCATCGGGGTCGATCTGTCGATACACTTCTTCGGGCACACCGAGGTCGTGGAATTCGATCAGGCCGCTGCAGTCCTGCGCCGCCAGGGTATACAGGCCGCGCTTGCGCCCGATAAAGGTCACGGTGCGCTCCGCGCGAATCGCCGCACCCAGGACACGGCCGCTGTCGGCGCACAGGCCTGAAGGAATATCCACCGCCAGCACTGGCAGAGCGCTGTCGTTCATCGCGTCGATCGCCTCGCGGTATTCCGCCCGCACCTCGCCGCCCAGGCCTGTACCCAGCATGGCGTCGACAAGTACTCCGGAAATAGCGATCCTGTCCTTCGCGAACGGCTCGATGGGGACACCGTTTGCCTCCGCCTGGCGCCGGGCCAACAGCGCGTCGCCGCCTATTTTCCCCGGGTCACCCAGTTGCAGGACCCTCACTGGTATGCCGCGCTTGTGCGCAAGATCGGCGACAAGGAAGCCATCGCCGCCATTGTTGCCAGTACCGCAGAGCACCTGCACCTGGTCCAGGTCCGGCCAGGCGCGAAGCAGGCAGCCGAAGGCGGCGCTTGCGGCGCGGGACATCAGGGTAATACCCGGCAGGCCGAAAGTTTCGATGGCGCAGCGATCCAGTGCGCGGGTCTGTTCCGCGGTGAAAAGCGGTTCCAGTCGGGAGGTGTCCATGCCAGTTGAGTCTCCGGCTTGCGCTCGTCGGGTGTTTCCAAAGGTGCGACCTGTGAAGCGTCGCGAGTTCTGGCAAAATTATACGCACATGTCTCGCTTTAGTAGCCCCATGCCTGCACCGGACTCACCACAAATGCTCGACACCCTGCGCCACTGGGCCAGTGAACTCGGCTTCCAGCAGCTCGGGGTGACGGACGTCAATCTCGGCGAACACCCGGCCTACCTGCGCAAATGGCTGGACGCCGGCTATCACGGCAGCATGCAATACATGGCCCGCCACGCAGAAATGCGCGGCCAGCCCGGAACCCTGGTGCCGGAAACCTGCCGGGTGATCTCCGTGCGCATGGATTACCTCGCCAACGACACGGCCCGGGATGTACTGGCCTCATCGGAACGCGCTTACATTTCCCGCTATACCCTGGGCCGCGACTACCACAAGCTCATCCGCAAACGCCTGGCGCAACTGGCCCGGCGCATCGAGGAGGAAACCGGCGGCGGCCGCTACCGCGCCTTTGTCGACAGCGCCCCGGTACTGGAACGGGCCATCGCCGAAAAGGCCGGGCTCGGCTGGATCGCCAAGAACACCATGCTGATCAACAGCGAGGCGGGTTCCTGGTTTTTCCTCGGCGAGATCTACACCGACCTGCCCCTGCCCACCACTGCGGCGCAGGAAACCAGGCACTGTGGCACCTGTACTGCCTGCCTGGAAATCTGCCCCACAGATGCCTTCGTCGGACCTTTCCAGCTCGACGCCCGCCGCTGTATCTCCTACCTCACCATCGAGCACCGCGGCAGCATCGACCCGGAACTACGGCCACTGATGGGCAACCGGATCTTCGGCTGCGACGACTGCCAGCTGGTCTGCCCCTGGAACAAGTTCGCCCGGGCTTCGGGAGAGAGCGACTTCGAGCCGCGCCACGGGCTCGATAGCGCCTCGCTGGTGGAGCTTTTTCTCTGGGATGAGGAGACCTTTCTCTCTCGCACTGAAGGCTCGGCAATACGGCGGATTGGTTATGAGTGCTGGTTGCGGAATCTGGCGGTCGGGCTGGGGAATGGGCCTGCCAGTGCGGAGGCGATTGCGGCTCTGGAGAGTCGACGTGAGTTTCCTTCCGAGCTGGTTCGAGAGCATGTTGCGTGGGCATTGGTGCGATTGGCAAAGCCCTGAATAGGCTGGAGCCTAACATCCGGACGCAGGCGCTGCCCTGGCGAAACGGCCGCAAGCTCAGCCCGGTTTTCGGGCCGCTGCGGAACTCGACCGCTTTTCGCTGCGCGAAAAGCCGGGACTCGGACAGTCCTCGCGGAAAACCCCCGAAAACCGGGCTGAGCAAAAGCGGCGGCCTGATTGTTTCGCCAGGGCAGCGCCTGCGTCCTCACGCTCGAGTGCTTTCACAACGCCGCTTCAGGCACTGCGCGAGGCCTGTTTCCTGTAGAGAGCTTCCCGAAAACGTACGAGGCCAGGGACGGCCGAGGACGAGCTGCCATGGATGGCGCTTTTGCGGTTTTCGGGAAGCTCTCTACAGGAAGCAGGCCGGGTTCGTGCACCAAGGTAGCGAAGAGTGAGACCTCAAGGCGCCCGCAGGAAATGCTCACGGTAGTAGCGGAGTTCCTCCACCGACTCGCGGATATCCTCCAGCGCCAGGTGGGACCCGGACTTGCTCATGCCCGCCTCCAGCTCCGGCCGCCAGCGCTGCATCAGGATTTTGAGGGTGCTGACATCGAGGTTGCGGTAGTGGAAATAGACCTCCAGCTCCGGCATGTGACGGCTCATGAAACGGCGGTCCTGGCAGATCGTGTTCCCACACATCGGCGAGGCGCCCTTGGGTACCCACTTTTCGAGGAAGGCCAGGGTCTCCGCCGCCGCGCGGCGCTCGTCGTAGTCGCTGGCCCGCACCCGGGCCACCAGCCCGGAGTTGTTGTGGTGAGTGGTATTCCACTCGTCCATTGCATCGAGACGGGCGTCGCTCTGGTGAATGGCGATGACCGGCCCCTCGGCCAGGGTGGTGAGATTGCTGTCGGTCACGATGGTGGCGATTTCGATGATCACATCCCGATCGGGATTCAGCCCCGTCATCTCCATATCCACCCAGATCAGGTTCCCCGCATCCTGCATGCTTCTCGGCCTTTTGCGTCATTTGTGCTGGCAGTGTAACAAATTGCCTCGACAGGCCCATGCCGCAGCCCAATAATTCAGTTATGGGAAAACGTAAACTCAGCCGGCAGCAGGCCTGGCGGGTCGAGAAGATCCAGCAGGAACGTGCGCGGCGTGCTTCGAAGCGCGAGGACCTGGCGGAGGATGCGCTGCGCAGCGGCGAGCTCGGCCCGGAACAGGAAGGCGAGGTGATTGCCCACTTCGGCACCCAGCTGGAAGTGGCCAACGCCGCGGGGGTGGTGCAGCGCTGCCACCTGCGCGCCAACCTCGATGGCCTGGTCACGGGTGACCGGGTAGTCTGGCGCGACGGCGAGCCCACCGGCGTGGTGGTCGCGCAGCTGGAGCGCAGCAGTGAACTCGCGCGACCCGATGCCAGCGGTACGCTGAAGGCGGTGGCGGCCAATATCGACCAGATCCTGATTGTCATCGCCGCGCGTCCGGAACCCCATGCCAATCTCATCGACCGTTACCTTGTGGCCGCCGAGGCGGTGGAGATCGAGCCGGTGCTGGTGGTCAACAAGTCCGACCTGCTGGAGCAGGACGCCGCGCTGGCCGCACAGATTTCCGCCCTGGTGGCGATTTACCCCGAGCTGGGCTACCGGGTGCTGCACACCTCGGCCAAGGTCGGCGGACTCGACGAACTGATGGCGGCGCTCAACGAGCGCACCAGTGTGTTCGTCGGCCAGTCCGGGGTCGGCAAGTCCTCCCTGGTAAACAGCCTGCTGCCCGATGCCGGGCTGCGGGTCGGCGAGTTGTCCGACAAGCGGGACAAGGGAACCCACACCACCACCACCGCGCGACTGTTTCACCTCGACTGCGGCGGACGCCTGATCGATTCTCCGGGGATTCGCGAATTCGGCCTGTGGCATATGAGCCGCGAGGAGGTGGAATCGGGTTTTCGCGAGTTTCGCCCCTTCCTGGGGCACTGCAAGTTTCGCGACTGCCGCCACGAACAGGAGCCCGACTGCGCCATCCTGGCAGCGGCGGAATCCGGCGCGATCACCGCGGCACGGCTGCAGAGCTACCGCCACATGGTGGCTGGCCTGGAAGGCAGTTCCTTCGATTAGGCCGGGTTGGTGGCGAGTGCCTGCCCGAGGCGCACGCTGGCGCCGGCACGAATGGAATCATCGAAGTTCACGGCACCTTTCGGGAAGAGCAGGATCACCGTGGACCCGAGTTTGAAGCGGCCCATCTCCTCACCTTTCGCCAGTTTCACCGGCGCCGGCGGCTGGCGGAAATCCACGCTCAGGGCCCCGCTGGCCGGGGGAGCCACCTGCCCGGCCCAGACCGTTTCGATGCCGGCGACGATCATCGCACCCACCAGCACCATCGCCATGGGCCCCAGAGGAGTCTCGAAGTAACAGACCAGGCGCTCGTTGCGGGCGAAAAGATTGTCCACTCCTTCAGCGGTGACCGCATTCACCGAGAACAGGTCGCCGGGCACATAGGTAGTGGAAAGCAGTTCGCCGTCGATGGGCATGTGCACGCGATGGTAATCCCGCGGGGACAGGTAAATCGTGGCGAAACTGCCGTCGGCGAAGTCCGCCGCGCGCTCCGGATCGCCGCCGAGCAACTCGATCGCGCTGAAATAACAGCCCTTCGCCTGCAGCATGCGCCCCTCGACGATATCGCCGCACTGGCTGATCGCACCGTCGGCCGGACTGAGCACTGCCGCGTCGTCGAGCGGCCGTGCTCCCTCGCGCAGGGCGCGGGTAAAAAAGGCGTTAAAGTTGCGATAGCGACTGAGCTCCGGCTCCTCGGCCTCGCTCATATCGACGCGAAAATGCGCGGCGAAACGGGCGATGACCCAGTTCTTCAGCCATTCGGGGTGTTCGAGTTCCGCCAGCCAGCCGGTAAAGCGCGACAGCAAATGCTGCGGGACGATGTGTTGCAGGAATATGAAGAGAGTGTCCATGGGGGCGTAGTGTAATGCCTGGAACGCGTTTGGTAATGCATTAGTTGCGACAGCAGGCCCGGCGGGAACCGTCGGCAGGGTGGCAAAGGCAGAATGCCTGCGTTCACAGCGCAGGGCGGGAAGTGGCCCCGCCGCGATCACGCGGCGGGGGGAATCGGCGGTTCGCCTAGAGGTTTTCCTCGGCGAAGGCCGCCAGCCGCGAGCGCACGATACCGTTCACGTTCATGATGCCCGCGTGGGAGTACTGCTTGCTCTTCTCGACCAGGTAGGTCAGCCCGGAGGTCAGTGGGCTGATGTACTTGTTGTCGATCTGTGCGAGGTTGCCCAGCACCACGATCTTGGAATCCGCTCCCACCCGGCTGATCACCGACTTCAGCTGGAACTGGGTCAGGCCCTGGCTCTCATCGATGATGATATAGGCGTTGTTGAAAGAGCGTCCGCGCATGAAGTTCAGGGACTTGAACTGGATATTGGCGCGCTCCTTCACGTACTCGATGCTGCCGTGGCAGGACTCGTCGGTGCCGTGGAGAATTTCCAGGTTGTCGTCGAAGGCCGCCAGCCAGGGGGCCATCTTCTCCTCCTCGGTGCCGGGGAGGAAGCCGATATCCTCGGCGATCGGCGGGGTGGAACGGGCGACGATGAGCTTGGAGTACTTCTTCTGCTCGAGAATCGCGTGGAGGCCATAGGCCAGCGCCAGCAGGGTCTTGCCCGAGCCCGCCGGCCCGGTCAGGACCGTCATGTCGACGTCCTCGTCATCCAGCAGCGCCATCGCCATGGCCTGCTCGAGATTGCGCGGCGCCAGGCCCCAGAAGCGCCGGTTCATGAGGTTATCCCGGCTGTCGCAGCGCAGGTAGACATAGTCTTCCTCCACCCGCTTGACGAAGGCCATGAAGTCCTGGTCATCGTGCAGGAACTGGTTGGGATAGGCCTTGGGCAGCGATGCCCGGGGCACCCGGTGCAGGGTGCAATCGCCCTCGCGCAGGGTATCCACCTCCTCGATGGTGGCCCAGAAATCCCCCTCGATATGCTCGTAGCCCTTGGCCAGCAGGTCGATGTCATCCAGCACCCGGTCCCGCCGGTAGTCCTCGACGTGCACCAGGCCGGAACCCTTGGCCTTGATGCGCATGTTGATGTCCTTGGTCACCAGGCAGATAAAACCGCTGGGGTCTTCCGCCTGCAGCCGCAGGGCCACATTGATGATGCGGTTGTCGTTGGCCTGGTCGGTGGTGCCGTCGAGGAAGGGCACGTCCGAGTCGTCACCGAGCAACTGGTCCGGAAAGATCGCCAGGGTACCCACGCCCGAGCCTTCCAGGTCGGAACCCGGCACTTCGACCCCCTCCTGGATCTGCTGGGGCGTCGCCGCATCCACGACCTTGTCGATCATCTGGATCGCAATCCGCGCCTCCCGGCTGACGGTCTTGTCCCGGCGGTCCTTGATGTGGTCGAGCTCCTCCAGCACTGTCATGGGTATGACCACGTGGTGATTCTTGAAGGCGGTTACTGCTGTCGGGTCGTGCAGCAGCACGTTGGTGTCCAGTACATAGGTTTTGCGGACGACGGGTTTCAGGGTGGCGGATTTTTCTACGCGCAGGGCAGAGCCTGAATCCATAAAGCATTCCTCACAGGTTTATCACTAATTGGTCTCGAAGGTGGGGGCCGAGAGCAGCGGGACAAAAGGGTCCCGACTCCACTAGCGGCGGTGGAAGCGAGGGAAACTCCTGTTTGGTGGCCGGCTTCTGGGTCCGGCGGCGGTTCCGGGAAGGGTGAAAAATCGGGGGGCGGTACGGTGCAGGAGAGCGGAGCAGGTGAGGCTCAGTGGCAGCGTACGGATTACGCTTGTTGATTGGCGCCCGCGGCCCGCTCGTCATCGCGAAGCCTGCGCCTGCAGCTCTTTCAAATCGAAATACCCGACGTGTCCGACACAACGTCTATGGCTTCATTATTAAAGCGGCTTCGACGCCCTGTCAACGCCAGCGGGTAGATCAATGGCAGCATTTCCTTTCTGCATCGCTGCTCACTGACAGGACCCGTAATATAGGCTACGATAGCGGGCTCAAATCAAATCGTTGAAATAACATCTTTTCATGCTCAATCAGGACTCCCTCGCGCAACTGAAGGGCCTAAAGTCGCAGATGGAGGCGGAAAAAGAGCGCGCTGAGGCCGTCATCAAAGGCACTCAGGCACGCTACGGCTTCGCTATCCTGGACGACGGGCGGGAAATCTTCATTCCACCCGATGAAATGCTCAAGGCCTTTCCCGATGACCGGGTGAAAGTCTGTATCAGGCCGGCCAAGGACAAGCGGGTCATCGCCGATATAGAGCAACTCGTCGACAGCCCCCTGGCAGAATTCACCGGTCGCTGCGTCCGCAAGGGCAAGGCCTTGTTCGTGGAACCGGACCTGCCCAACCTGCGCCGCTGGCTGTTTATCCCTCCCCACGCCCGCAACGGCGTCAAGGAGGGTGATTACGTGCGCGGTGGCATCCTGCGCCACCCGATCCGCGACGGCAAACCGCAGGCCAAGATCCTCAGCGTCCTCGGCAACGACGACACGCCCGGCATCGAGAACGCCTATTGCATCGCCAAGTACGGCCTGCCCACCGAGTGGAACAGCGCCAGCCGCAAGGAACTCGAGAAGCAACTGGCCGAGGTCCGCCCGCTGGAAGAACCGGGCCGCCAGGACCTCAGCGACCTGGAGTTCATCTCCATCGACGCCGCCAAGACCCTGGATATCGACGACGCGCTCTACGCACAGGTCGCGGATGACGGCTGGACCCTGTTCGTCGCCATCGCCGACCCCACGGCCTACATCTCCACCGATTCCGGCCTTTACAACGACATCACCGCGCGCGGCACCACGGTCTATTTCCACGGTGACATCGTGCCCATGCTGCCGGAGGAACTGTCCCAGGAAACCTGCGCCCTTGCCGAGGGCGTCGACCGCCCCTCCCTGGTTTGCCGGATATCGGTGAAGGACAGCGGCGAGCTCGGCGACTTCGAGTTCATCGAGGCCAATATCCGCTCCCGGGCCAAGCTGTCCTACTTCGCGGTTGACCGCTACCTCAGCGGGCAGGCCGACGAGTTGATGATGCACGCGTCGCCGCTGGAGGCCCTGTACCAGGTGTACCGCGCGCTGCGCAGCCACCGCGAGAGCCACCACCTGGTGATGGAAGACCGCCGCGAGTACCGCTGGCTGCTGGACGACAACAAGCGTATCGAGAGCATCGAGCCCATCGAGAAGCTGCAGTCGCAGAAACTCGTCGAGGAATGCATGATCGCCGCCAACCGCTGCGCCGCGAAGTTTCTCAAGGAACGCGCTGCAAACGGGCCCTTCGTCGTTCACCCGGGCTTTCGCAGTGATCGCGGCGAGGAAATCCAGCGCTTCCTGCAGATGCACGACCCCGAGTTGACCCAACAGGACCCTGCCAGCGTCGCCGGTTACGGGGAGATCATGCGCAAGCTGGCCGCGCCGGGGCATGAACTGCCGCTCCGGAGCATGGTGAACCGCCTGCTCACCCGCGCCGAACTGTCGACCACAGCCGGGCCGCACATGGGCATGGCCCTGGACTGCTACACCAATTGCACTTCCCCACTGCGCAAGAACCTGGATTTCCTCGTGCATGTGCAGATCAAGCGCCTGCTGCGCGGCGACGAGGAGCAGAGCCTGACGCAGGACATGCTGCAAGCCCTGAAGGATCGCCTGCAGCGGGCCCGCGCGGCCACCCAGGAAGCGGAGCGCTGGCTTGCCGGCCGCTACCTGCAACAACTGGCAGCAGTACCCGAGACCAGTTTCCAGGCGAGGATCAGCCACGTCACCAGCAGCGGGTTCAATGTGCGCCTGGAGGATTTCGGCCTGGAGGGTTTTGTCGACCTGCGCAAGGACCCGGAAAAATTCAGCTACGACAAATGGACCGCCAGCCTGACCAGCACGACCCGACGCTTCCAACTGGAGCAGGTCGTGGATGTGCGCTTCGCGGGGGTGGACCGGGAGAATCTCTTCCAGGCCAATTTTGAGCTTTTGCCCGACTGTGGCCTGAAACCGCTCAAGGCAAAGAAAACCGAGGACAGCCCCTCCGGGCAATAGGGGCCCCGACGGGGAAGGTGCTTGGCGTCGCCGTCGTCGCCGTCAGTGAAGCTGGCGGTAGGCGTGGGAAGCGCCCGGGCGCTCCTGGTGAGGGGTGCCGACAGGGTTCTCATCCGCCAGGCGGGAAACCACCCGGCCTACCAGTTTGATCATCTCCGCCACACCCAGGGCCTTGAGATAGGCGCCCATTTCCTCGGGGGAGTCGAGCAGCATATTGCCGTCGACCCTCCTCAGGGCCTCGATGATCGCGCGCTCATCCGCCGAATACTCCGATTCCTGCTCGAAGATCAACTTGGTAAATGTATCTACAACGGCCATCTCGCTTACTTCGGCGGTAGCGGCGGCCGACTTTATTGAAGTCATCAGTCTGCCTCTCGCGCTGCTCTTACGGTAGCGTGCGCGGCTTTTTTATGGGCAAGAGCGTCAAGTATCGCTCACTGCCCGCAATCCGCTGGTTAAATTTTAGGCAATATTTCACAGATTGCCCAGTTTTGGGCAGGAAATTTTCCGGATTGACCCGCTACAGACGGCGGGCGAAGAGGCTTTTCAGGTATTCAGTTTCCGGGATGGCCGGGTGAACCGGGTGGTCCGGGCCCTGGCCGCTCTGTTCCACCACCTGGATGCGACAGTCTGCACGCACTGCCGCCTGTGCGAGCAGCGCGAGCATGTCGCTGCGCGCCAGGTGCATGGAGCAGGAAGCCGCCACCAGCAGGCCGCCCGGGCGAGTCAGGCGCAGGCCCAGCTCGAACAGCTTGCGGTAGGCTGCCTGCCCCTTTTTCTGGTCCTTACGGCGCTGGATGAACGCGGGCGGGTCGACCACCACGACATCGAAATCGAGGCCCTCCTCGCGCATCGCCTGCAGGGTTTCCGTGGCGGAACCCTGGCGCACCGATACCCGCCCGGCCACCCCGTTGAGCTCGGCGTTGGCCATCACACCTTCCAGCGCCAGGGCTGAACTGTCCACGGCAAGGACCGATGCCGCTCCCCTGGCAGCCGCCTGGACTCCCCAGCCGCCAATGTAGCTGTAGACGTCGAGCACAGACTTGCCGTCCACCCAGTTGGCCAGGCGGTCCCGCCCCATGCGGTGATCGTAGAACCAGCCGGTTTTCTGGCCGTGGTGCAGCGGCGCGAGGAAGCGCACCCCGTTTTCCACCAGTTCCACCTGCTCGGGCACCTCGCCCCAGGCGATTTCGGCGCCGGAAGCCAGGCCGCTGTCGCGCCGCTCCCGGCTGTCGCCGCGCAACAGGATGCCGGCGGGCTGGAGCAAATCCACCAGGGCATCCACCAGGGGCTGGCGATAATGTTCGGCACCGGCATTGTTCAGTTGCAGCACCAGGTGATTGGCAAAGCGGTCGACCACGACACCGGGCAGGCCATCGCTGTCGCCGTAGACAAGCCGGTAGCAGGAACCCGGGAATGCGGCCTCGCGGCCCGCGAGCGCCGTGGCGATGCGCCCGATACAGAACCCGGTATCCAACGCCCGTTCCTCGCCGGGCGCGTAGAGGCGGGCGCAGATCAGGGACTGGGGATCCATGTAGGCGGAGCCAAGCAGATCACCCCTGGCGTTGCGCACCAGTACGGCGTCGCCGGCGGAGAAATGGCCGAGGGGCGTGCGCTCGCTATCCACCTCGTTTGAATAGACCCACAGATGGCCGCCGCGCAGGCGCCGGTCGGCACCCTGCCGGAGGAACAACTCGCCGGAGGGAGTCATGCTTTGCGGGACTGCAAAGACGGCAGGCGCGAGGACTAGTCGTCCTCGTCGCAGGCCTCGGTGTATTCGTCGGAACTGAGCAGGTCTTCCAGCTCCGACACTTCGGAGGGTTGCAGCTTGAAGAACCAGCCATCGTTGTAGGGATCGGAGTTGACGGTCTCCGGTTCGTCCTCGAGGACTTCGTTGATCGCGATGACTTCACCGCCGACGGGCGCGTATATGTCGGACGCCGCCTTGACGGATTCGACCACGCCAGCGTCGTCCCCCGCTGCGAGGGTGCTGCCGACTTCCGGCAGTTCGACGAATACCACGTCGCCCAGGGCATCCTGCGCGTGATCGGTAATACCGACGGTCACGGTGCCGTCCTCTTCGAGACGGGCCCACTCGTGGCTTTTGGCGTATCTCAATTCACTGGGCGTCTGGCTCATCTGGGGTCCTCTGAATGCTGGCTCCGGGGAATGGAGGCTGGCGCGATTGACCGGGTAATTCTAACTGCCAACTGTGGAAAAACAATACGGCGCTGATCGCGGATCACCATTGAAAGGCGAACCGAACGATTGGCGCAGGGCAAGAGTCGATCAATCCCTGCTGGAACACGTCAAAAAGCGTACATCCATGTACAGACTCGGTCGGCGACGTCCTGTCGCCTCACGGTTCCAGCAGGGATTGATCGACTCTCGCCCTCGACCGCCGTGCCAACCTTTTACTCACGGGGACTCTCCCACTGCCCAAAACCCACGGCTGTCTTTGAGCCTGACCGAATTCAGGAAATGCCCATCGCATGCCGCATCAGGCGGCGTTTCAGCGGAGCAATACCCGCGACACCCCGCATGCCCGTATTGCGCAGCCAGCGCACCGGCAGGGCCTGTTGCTCGAAGAGGCGCTTGAAGCCTTCCATCGCGCCCATCATCAGCAGGTTCTCGCCCTTGCGGCGGCGCTGGTAGCGGTTCAGGACCTCGATGCGGCCAGGTGACAGTCGACGCTCGACCGCCCAGCTGATCTCCTCCGCCAGCGCGGCGACGTCAGAGAGGCCGAGGTTGATACCCTGGCCCGCGAGGGGGTGGATGGTGTGGGCGGCGTCGCCCACCAGGGCGACGCCCGGTTGGACGTATTCCCGGGCATGGCGCTGGCGCAGGGGGAAGCTGGCGCGCGGGCCGACGCCGAGTACTTCGCCGAGACAGGCTTCGGAGGCGCGGGTCAGTTCGGCGCAAAATGCTTCTTCGTCCAGTTCCAGCAGGGGGGCCACGAGGGGGGTTTCCAGGGACCAGACGATGGAGCAGAAATGAGCACTTTCCTCGCCGGGCAGGGGCAGGAAGGCGAGGGGGCCGCTAGGCAGGAAGCGTTGCCAGGCGGTGTCGGCATGGCTGTGTTCGGTCTGGATGGTGGCGACGATGGCGCCGTGGCCGTAGTCCCACTCGCGGGTGTCGAAGCCGCAGATGTCACGCACCTTGGAGAGGGCGCCGTCGGCGCCGACGAGGAGGGAGGTAGTGAAACGTGTTCCGCTTTCGAGGCTGACTGCAACTTTGCCATCAGGGTGGTGCTCGCAGCCCTCGAGTTTGTCCGGTGCGATCTGCCGGACACCCGGCGTTGCCTCCAGTACCGCCAGCAGGGCGTCGACGATCACCCGGTTTTCGACGATGCAACCCAGTGCGGGCACCTGCAGGTCAGCGGCATCGAAGTCGATTCGGCCGGTGCCCTCCGCGTCCCAGACGGCCATGTGCCGGTAGGAACAGGCGCGGTAATCGGCTATCACTTTCCATGCACCGAGGGCATCGAGAAGCCTGAGGGAGGCTGGGGTCAGGGCACTTACCCGCAGGTCGAAGGAATTGATATCCCGGGCCGCGGGCAGTCCAGGGCGCTGCAAGGGCCGCGCCTCCACCAGGGCAACCTGCAGGCCCCCGCGGGCGAGGCTGATCGCCAGCGCGCTTCCGGCGATGCCGGCGCCGATCACGGCGACGTCGTATTCGTTCACTTTACTCACCGCGCGCCGCAACGCCCGCGGTATGACGCACGAATTCCCGCTTGAGGCCGGGCAGGAGATCCAGGCCGGAAAGGGCGATGTCCCGGCTGAGGCCCAGCAGCGGATCCGGGTGGGCAAAAAGTGCGGGCAGGCGATCGCTGAAGGCGATGGTCCGACGCCGATCGGCGCGCTGCCGGTGCTCATAGCGGTGCAGTACCGAGAGATTTCCGGGATTCTCGCCTTGGGCGACGGCCGCTGCGAGAGTTTCCGCCAGCACCGCCACGGCGCGCAGGGCAAGGTTGAAACCCTGTCCGGCAACCGGGTGCAGGGCGTGGGCTGCATTGCCCATCACCACCACCGAGCTGCGCACCTGTTCGTTCGCCTGCACCAGCGCCAGGGGGTAGGCAGTGCGTTCACCCGCTTTGCGCAGGCGCCCCAGCCGATAGCCGAAGGCTTCCTGCAGCGCGGTGAGGAATTCCCGCCCGGAGCAGTTCGCCAGTGTTTCCGCTCGCACCGGGTCCATCGACCAGACCAGCGCACTGCGATGGGCCGCTCCAGCGATTCCGGGGAGGGGCAGCAGGGCCAGCGGACCGGACGCAGTGAAACGCTCAAATGCGCAGCAGCCGTGGGGCTCGGCGTGCTCGATATTGGCGATCAGGGCGTGCTGGCCGTAACTTTTTTCCTCTGCGGCGACGCCGAGAGCGGCGCGCAGGCCGGAAGCGGCACCGTCGGCGACGATCAGCAGGGAGGCCTGCAGGCTCGCCGGCGCCTCGCCACTGAGCGTGAGTTGCACACCCGATGCCGAGACACTGGCGCTTTCCACATTCGCCGGACTGAGGACTTCCACCCCGGGCTGGCAGCGCAGCGCCGCCGCCAGGCAGCGACCCAGCCAGGGGTTTTCCACCACGTGCCCCAGCGCCGGCCAGTCGTAGTCGGCGGCCCTCAGCAGGGTGCTGCCAAAGCGCCCCCTGTTGGAAACATGGATGGTGTCGATGGGACTGGCGTGAGAGGCGATCGCATCCCAGACGCCGAGCGCTTCGAATATGCGACGGCTCGAGTAGCTCAACGCAGTGGAACGCGCGTCAAAAGAAGGGTGGTAGGCGGGTTCGCCACTGCCCCCCCCGGGCAGGGGGAAGCCTTCCACCAGCGTGATACCGCGCCCCGGGGGCAGGCTCTGGGCAAGTTGCAGTGCGAGACTGATGCCCACCATCCCGCCACCGGCGATCACAATGTTGCCCTGCCCGTTCATGCCGCGCTCATCAGTGCTTCAATTTCCTCGACCCGGCGCGGCACGGCATCGGTGAGCAGCTCGTGTCCGCCCGCGGTCACCAGTGCGTCGTCCTCGATACGGACGCCGATGCCACGCCACTTTCGCGCCACCCGGTTGTTGTCCGGGGCGATGTAAATACCCGGCTCGACCGTCATCACCATACCGGGCTCCAGCAAACGCCACTCGCCGCCAACACGGTAATCACCGACGTCGTGGACATCCAGGCCCAGCCAGTGACCAACCCGGTGCATGTAAAACTCACGGTAGGCTTCCGACTCGATCGCCGCCTGCGGCTCGCCCTCGAGCAGGCCCAGGCGGCACAGGCCCTCGGTAATCACCCGCACACTGGCATCGTGGGGCTGGTTCCAGTGGTTACCCGGCCGGATTTCCGCGCAGGCGGCCTGGTGAGCCTGCAGTACCAGCTCGTATATCTGCCGCTGCTCCGGCGTGAAGCGTCCGCCAACCGGAAAGGTGCGGGTGACATCCGCGGCGTAGTATTCGAATTCGCAGCCCGCGTCGATGAGCACAAGGTCGCCGTCCCGCAGGCTCGCGCTGTTTTCCACGTAGTGCAGCGTACAGGCATTGCGGCCGCCGCCAACGATGCTCTGGTAGGCCGGATGGCGGGCGCCGCGCTGCACGAACTGGTAGTGCATCTCGCCTTCGAGCTGGTACTCGAACATGCCAGGGCGGCACTTGCGCATGACCTCGCGGTGGGCGGCGGCGCTGATTTCCCCGGCGTGGCGCATCAGGCGTTGCTCCGCAGCACTCTTGACCAGGCGCATATCGTGCAGCATGTGGTCGAGGTCGGTGAATTCGCCGGGGGGAACAGCGCCACTGGCCTCCTTGCTGCGGATGGTCTTGACCCACTCCATGATACGACCGTCGAAGCCGGCGCTGCGCCCCATGGAATAGTAAACCCGCTCGCGGCCCTCGATCAGGCCCGGCAGGATCTCGTCGATGTCGCCAATCGGGAAGGCGTCGTCAGCGCCAAAATGCTCGCAAGCGCCCTCCGGTCCCGCCCGCCGGCCATGCCACAGCTCCTGCTGGCTGTCGCGCTCGCGACAGAACATGACGTACTCGGCGTGATCCCGCCCGGGCACCAGTACCAGCACCGATTCGGGTTCCGCAAAACCGCTGAGATAATAGAAGTCGCTGTCCTGGCGGAAGGGGTACCCGGTGTCCCGGGAACGCAGCACCTCCCTGGCAGAGGGAATGATGGCGATGCTGTTGGGCTCCATCATGTCCATCAGCCGGCGGCGGCGACGGGCGAACTCACTGCCCGGAATCCTCAACTTCCCGCCCGTGACGGGCCGGGTACCCGCTTGCAGGGTGGCCATCAGTGCAGCGCGGGCTTGCTGCCCCCCTCCTGGGCCGCACGGGTGTCCATGTAGACGTTGAGGGCGCCGAAGCGAAGGTACTCCACCAGTTCGAGGTAGCTGCCCTCGGCCTCGTCTTCGTCGCTCCCCTCGCCCACGCAGGCCTCGGCGATGGCGGCGAAGTCGCCGAGGATTTCCCCGCTGTCCTGGCGCAGTTCAGCGGAGGTAACCTGGGCGAATCCGGTCAGGAAGCCGCGCACCCAGTCGGCCAGCGCAAGCGTGCGCTCGTCGAGCTCGGTGTCGTCATCAGGCAGGAGCGGGTGAAAATCAAACTCCTCGTCTTCCAGCGCCGCCGCGGAGACTTCGTGCAGGCCCATGACCAGGCCGGCCAGCTCGCCGTAAAGATCAACGCCCATCGCCTGGCACAGCAGGGCCAGCCCGGCTTCGGGCTCGGCCGGCGCGCCCCCCGCGAGCAGACCGCAGAGGCAACCGTGCAAACCCGAAGGGCTGGTATCGACGCCCTGCTCGACGAGATGACCTGCTACCTCGTCGAAATCAAAAGGTGTGTTTTGCTCTTCCATAGACTCACTCGCGACGCTGCCCGGATGAATTCAGGGGCCCCGGCAGCGCTTTCAGCCCACTTTTGAAAAACCCGGCAGGCTGTTGATTTTTCGTTGGTTTTGATTCGTTGACCTCACCTTGCGGCGCCCTTATAGTAAAACTCCTGTCAAGCTAAGACCAGTACATCTCCATGGCGGACAAGCAAGTGAAGGCTCTGGAACAGAAGATCGACGAACTGATCCGGCTGTGCCAGGAGCTGAACAGGGAAAACAAGATGCTGAAGGCGCAATCCGCCAGCTGGCAACGCGAACGCCAGGATCTTATCGATAAGAACGAGTCGGCCCGCTCTAAAGTCGAGGCCATGATTACCCGCCTGCGGACCATGGAGTAAAACCGTGCCACAACCACATACCGTCACGGTCAAAATCCTCGACAAGGAATACCAGGTGGCCTGCCCGGAAGAGCAGGAAGCGGAGTTGATCGTCTCCGCCAAGTACCTCGACAAACAAATGCGCAGCATCCGCGATTCCGGCAAGGTTATTGGCCTGGAACGGATCGCGGTGATGGCCGCGCTCAATATCAGCTACGAACTGCTGCAGGCCTCCGACCAGTCAGGGGCCGAGCAGCCGGCACCCGACAGCGGCGCCATGGACAAGCTCAATCGCAAACTCGACGACGCTCTCTACCAGCTGCGACAGATGGAAATCGGCTGAGCCGAGCCTCATCCAGCCGCAAAAATCAAGGGCGAAGGGCAAAACCCCCTGCGTTATAATGGCTACGGATCCCTGGCGTATGCGCCAGGCAGACAGTCCTCGAGCCGATAAAAGTTACACCGGGGGCAGCTAGTCACTGTTGTGTGCAAGTCCGGCCAATGACCGGGAAGCCTGATACAGTGCGGAGGCCCCCTCCTTGAACCGTCGGGTTCAAGGGCAGCGCTGTCAGCGGTACGCCGGGAATCTTCTCAATGCATGAACGCAGCAACAAACAGGAGTTGCGCCTCGACCTGCGGCAACGTCGCAAGGCCCTGTCAAAAACCCAGCGCCAAAAAGCCTCCCTGCAACTGCTATCCCAGTTCGCAGCCCTGCCCGGCTGGGCACAGTGCCAGCGTGTGGCGGGCTATTTCGCGGCCGACGGTGAAATAGATCCCGAACCGCTGCTGCAACACCTGTATGAGTCAGGCCGCGACACCTATCTTCCGGTTATCCGGGAAGACCGCAGCTTGCTCTTTGCCCCCTGGCGCCCGGGTGACCCTCTTCTCGCGAACAAATTCGGAATTCCGGAGCCGCTGCCTGAACAGCCAAGGATCGCGGCGGATGAATTCGACGCCTTGCTGATACCTCTGGTGGCCTGGGACAGGTCCGGCGGGCGCCTGGGCATGGGCGGGGGATTCTATGACCGCAGCCTGGGGGGCACGAAGGCACTGAAAATCGGCCTCGCCTTCACGATCCAGGAAGTCGAATCGCTACCGCGAGAACCCTGGGATGTGGCGATGGATTTTGTGGCGACAGAGTCCTTTCTGCATAAATGCAGGCAGTGACTTGCAGTTGGCGCCATCCTGAACCGAGGGTGCAGTGAATGCTCCGCTCAGTCCTCGATGATCACGCCTGCCTGCAGTTCCGAAGCCGGGGCGGCTACGGTGTCATTGGCGGCCATGGGGAGCATCAGGCTGACCACAAGGCCAAAGCCGAATACCGCCATCAAAACTAGCATCAGGTCCGGTTTACGTTCCACGCTGGGGTACACTCTCTGTAATCACGTCACAAGGTTTGGCGCTTCTGTGAGACGCCTTTACCGCTGTTATCTGCATCGCGGAAGTTCTGGAGCCCCCGTCGATGTCTTTGGCATTATTTCACAGGAAAATGTTCTGTCCAGACCCTCAAGTGAAAAAAAGCAAGTTTTCGTGGAATAAATTTTTCTGCTGAACGTGATGCAGGTCTCATCCCGGGCGTTTACCCAGGTAAAGGTGGTAAGCCAGGTTGTCCGTCTCGTCCCAGTAGCGGTAGCCGATGCCATCCAGGACCCCCTCGAATTCGCGTAACTCCGCCGGCGCGACCTGTACCCCGACCAGGATTCGGCCAAAAGCCGAGCCGTGATTGCGGTAGTGAAACATGGAAATGTTCCAGCGCTGGCCGAGCCCGGAGAGAAACTTCGCCAGGGTGCCGGGACGCTCAGGAAACTCGACCCGGTAGACCCGCTCGTTCTCCATGCCCGCGGGGGAGTGGCCGCCGACCATGTAGCGCACGTGCAACTTGGCCACCTCGTTATCGCTGAGGTTCTCCGCGACATAACCCTTGTCCGCGAGATTGGCCAGTAATTCCGCCAGGTCATTGCCGCCCGGGATCACGGAGAGTCCGACGAAGACCTGGGCGGAGGCCGGGTCCGCGTAGCGGTAATTGAACTCGGTGATGTTGCGTCGCCCGAGAGCGTGGCAGAAGCTGCGGAAACTGCCGCTCTTCTCCGGGATCGTCACCGAAAGGATGGCCTCGCGCTGCTCACCGATCTCGGTGCGCTCGGAGATGTATCGCAGGCGATCGAAATTGGTGTTCGCGCCGCTGACAATGGCCAGCAGGTTCTGCCCGCTCACGCCCTCGCGCTCGACGTAGGTCTTCAGGCCAGCGAGGGCCAGCGCGCCAGCCGGTTCGGCGATACTGCGGGTGTCTTCGAAAATGTCCTTGATCGCGGCGCACATTTCATCCGTGGTCGCGGTGATCACCTCGTCCACCGTCTCGCGGATCACCCGGAAAGGCTCCTTGCCAATCTGCGCAACCGCGCAGCCCTCGGCGAAGATGCCCACCTCGGGAAGCTTGTCGCGGCGCTGCCGTTCCATTGCCAGCTTGAGGCAGGCGGCATCCTCCGGCTCCACGCCGATGATCCTGGTCTTCGGCCAGACGTAACGGATGTAGGCAGCCACCCCGGCGAGCAGCCCGCCACCGCCGACGGGCACGAAGATCGCATCCAGCGGCGCCTGCAATTGGCGCACGATCTCCATGGCGACCGTACCCTGCCCGGCGATCACATCGGGATCATCGAAGGGATGCACATATACCAGGCCCAGGGTATCGACCAGCTCCTGGGCCTTGTCCGCCGCTTCCTCGAAGGAATCCCCGTGCAGTACCACTTTGCCGCCGCGATTGCGCACAGCCTCGACCTTGATGCTCGGCGTGGTCCGCGGCATCACGATCGTCGCCTTCACGCCCATACGGCTGGCGGCCATGGCCAGGCCCTGGGCATGGTTGCCCGCGGATGCGGCGACCACCCCGCACTTGCGCTCCGCCTCGCTGAGCTGCTGCATCTTGTTGTAGGCGCCGCGCAGCTTGAAGGAAAACACGGGCTGCAGGTCTTCGCGCTTGAACCACACCTGGTTGCCGAGGCGCCGGCTCATCAACTCGGCGAGGTCGACGGGAGTTTCCCGCGCCACGTCGTAGACCCGGGCGTCGAGGATGCGTTTTATGTAGGACTGCGGCATTTTCCACCACCAGTGTGCGACGAAGCGGCAATCTTAAAGCAGCGGGGCGAGAATTCCACCCCTGTGCCTGCGGGACCTGGCCGTGGACGCTGAAAACCGGTGATCGGGTAGACCATCACGAACTCAAAGACCGAGGGCGCTCCCTCTGCTCGAAAGCGTTTATACTCGCGACGGGAGCGCCCTCGGGCTTTGAGTTCTCGCGCCGGAAGATCCTGATGGGCCAGTGCCTTCGTTCGGGATCGGCTCCCGTGTTAGCAGGCCCTGGCGCATGTTCCGTGCGGTGAGTCAGAACGCTTTCGAACAAGCACGGGACATGCGCCAGGGCCTGCGGTTTCGTGGCACCCACACGAATTCGCAAGCCGTCAATATTGGCGGCTATAATGACGCCCCCATCAGCCGCCAGGCGGAAAGACCATGACCCAGGACGAACTGAAACAGGCCGTTGCCGAAGCTGCGCTGGCCTATATCCGCCCGCAGCTCGAAGCCGATACCGTGCTCGGCATCGGCACCGGCTCCACCGCCAACCGCTTCATCGACTGCCTGGCGAAGGTGAAGGGGCTGATCGGCGCCACCGTGGCCAGTTCCGAGGCCTCGGCGGAGCGCCTGAGGAATCACGGCATCCCGGTGCTCGACCTCAACGCCGTCGACAAGGTGGATTTCTACATTGACGGCGCCGACGAAAGCAACCGGGCGTTGCACCTGATCAAGGGCGGCGGCGGTGCGCTCACCCGGGAGAAGATTGTCGCAGCGGTGGCCAAGGTGTTCGTCTGCATCGCGGATGAGTCAAAGCTGGTACATACGCTGGGGGAATTCCCCCTGCCGGTGGAGGTGATTCCCATGGCCCGCAGTTACGTGGCCAGGGAACTGGTCAAACTGGGTGGCGACCCGGTCTACCGCGATGGTGTGGTGACTGATAACGGGAACATTATTCTCGATGTTCACAACTTCCCCATCGCCCAGCCCCTCGCAACCGAGGAGAAGATCAACGGTATCACCGGCGTGGTAACCAACGGGCTGTTTGCCTTGCGTCCTGCCGATGTATTGTTGCTCGGCACTGCCGCGGGCGTAAAAACCCTGCTCGCCGAGTAGTTTCAGCGGCGCGCAGCGGCCGGGTAGACCAGCGAGAGCAACCAGCGCCAGAGACTGTTACCCGCTAGTACCTGGCGATCGACGCCATCAAAGAAATGCGCCAGTTCCTCCGGGTTGCTGAAATAATCCATCCGGGTGGTAAATTCCCGCTGCGGGTCCAGCTCCCTGACCACACGGGCGGGATTGCCCGCCACTACCACATTAGCGGGCACGTCACGGGTAACCACGGCCCGCGCCGCGACCACCGAGTTTTCCCCGATAGTGACGCCCTTGAGCACGGTAGCGTGATCCCCCAGCCAGACGTTGCGGCCGATGTGCACCGGCATTTTCCGCTCGTCGCGGCGGGTGCGGTCATACAGGGTGTGCCAGTCGCTGTCGGTGACGTAGACGCCGTGGGCGAACATGGTGCCATCGCCAATAGTGATCTCGTCGCAGGCACTGATCCTGCTACCGGGGCTCAGGAGTACGCAATCCCCGATTTCCACCCTGCCCTGGCCAGGCTCCCGACCCCAGACTCCGATTTGCACCGGGCTGTTGGGCTCGCCGATGGCGGTCAGGCAGCGACCGATCCGGATATTCGGCCCGGAAATCTTTACGTGCCAGGGCTTCATCACACTGGCGTAGGGGCCAAAGCTCTCACATTCGGGCACCAGGAAATGGCGGGTATACCAGGCGCGCAGTCGAAGGTAGTTTTTCTTGACCCAGTAGGGGCGTAAGTCCTCGCGCATCGATCATCGCTTCCATTAGCAAGGGGCGGACAGCCGTTTTAATATGTCGCGTGCCGGCGAGCATAAGTACCCGCCGGGCAACGGCCACAAAAGGTACCGCAGGACCGAGCAATTGCAAACCGACTCCCGTCCCGTAAGCAGCAACCAGCCCTGGCTGCACCCGAAGCTGGGCCCGGTGGTTGGCAGGCACCTTGCCGAGCGCTGGCGCAAACCGATTGCGGCGCACAACCGCGAGGCCTTCGCCTCGCTGGCGGAAGCGCAAGCGGCTGACCCCCGCCCACTAGTGCTGGATTCGTTTTGCGGCACGGGCCTGAGCACACAATTGCTGGCGCAGCGCCATCCGGGCCACCGGGTGGTCGGTATCGATCAATCGGATCACCGGCTGCAGCGCCACCAGGACGGGGACCCCGGTAATTACCTGCTACTGCGCGCCCAGTGTGAGGACATCTGGCAACTGCTCCAGGGCAGTGGCTGGCAAGTGGACTTCCACTACCTGCTCTATCCCAATCCCTGGCCGAAGTCCGCACACCTGAAGCGTCGCATCCACGGCCACCCCGCCTTCCCCCTGCTGATCTCGCTTGGCGGGCAGATCGAACTGCGCTCCAACTGGGTGGTCTATGCTGAGGAATTCGGCGTTGCGATGGGCATTGCGGGGCGAGCCGGCCTGGTTCAGCGGCTCGCGGAGCCCGAAGGGCTGACCCTTTTCGAGCAGAAGTACCATCGCAGCGGCCACCAGCTCTGGCGCTTCCGCAGCCCCGCCGCCGTGACGAACGCCGGGTTATGAGCTACAGTCCACGCTCCAAAGTGAGGTAAGCACATGCCAAGCAAGCAACCTGATCCGGTCTGGGAGCGCATTCGCTCCGAAACCGAGCGACACGCCCAGGAAGAACCCATCCTGGCGAGCTTCCTGCACGCGACCATCCTCAATCACAAGACCCTCGAGTGCGCGCTGAGCTTCCATCTCGCCAGCCAGCTCGACAGCCCGACGGTGACCTCACTGCTGTTGCGCGAGGTCATGCTGCAGGCCCTGGAAAACGACGCCTCGATCCGGGAGGCCGTACGCGCCGACCTGCTTGCCGTCGAAGAGCGGGATTCCGCCTGCCACGAGCTGTACATCCCCTTCCTGTATTTCAAGGGTTTCCACGCCCTGCAGAGCCACCGTATCGCCCACTGGCTGTGGACCCACGATCGGCAATCCATGGGGCTGTTCTTCCAGAACCGGGTCTCGGTCCAGTTCGGCGTCGACATTCACCCCAATGCCCGCATGGGCCACGGCATCATGCTCGACCACGCCACCGGCCTGGTCGTCGGTGAAACCGCGGTGGTCGGCAACAACGTCTCCATCCTCCAGTCCGTCACCCTCGGCGGCACCGGCAAGGAAACCGGCGACCGCCACCCGAAAATCAGCGACGGCGTGCTGATCAGCGCCGGCGCCAAAATTCTCGGCAATATCCGGGTGGGCGAGGGCGCCAAGGTCGGCGCTGGCAGCGTTGTGCTGGAAGAAGTGCCGCCCCATACGACGGTCGCTGGCGTTCCCGCCAAGATCGTCGGCCGGCCTGCGTCTGAATCACCGGCGCTCGATATGGATCATGACTTTTGTTGTGATTCCGGGGAGAAAGAACGGCGGGCTGAAGGGCAGAACTGAGCGTTCTTAGTTCGGTGCGCATGACCCGCACCTGCCGCCTCATTGTCCACACCGCTCGAAAGCGTTTAATACTCGCTCTGTGGACAATGCAGGGCGGCAGGTGCTCGCGTCGGCGTGCGACTCAGGCGCCCCTCATAACTGCCAGATTCCAGGACTGGCAAGTCCGACACAAGAGTGCTCCGAAACCCGCGACTTGCTCCCCACAGGACTCCCGCTACTCGAAAGCGTTTATACTCGCAGCGAAAGCCCTGTGGGGAGCAAGTCGCTGACGCAGTGCCAGTGTCAGGGTGAGGTGCAGAGCCTGGAGTGTGGGGTTCGAGGCGTTCAGGCGAAGTACTGCGCGAGGCATCCGGTCGGCGATGCCCCTCGTAGCGAGTATAAACGCTTTCGAGCGAAGAGGGGCATCGCCGACCGGATGCCGGGATTCCACTACTGCGCCGGAGAACCGGAAAAGTCAGGAGTCCAGGTGATACTGGGGAGAAAGCTCCTGCACCGCATCAACAAAAGCAGTGACATGCTCCGGATTCACCCCGGGCGTAATCCCGTGACCCAGGTTGAACACATGGCCACTGCCATGACCATAGGCCGCGAGAATCGTGGCGACTTCCTCGCGAATCCGCGCCGGTGAGGCGAACAGCATAGCCGGGTCCATGTTGCCCTGCAGGGCAACGCGGTCGCCGACCTGCTGCCGGGCGAGGCCGATGTCAGTCGTCCAGTCGACACCCACGCCCGTGGCGCCGCAGTCCGCGATGGCCCCGAGCCACTGCCCGCCGCCCTTGGTGAAGACGATCACCGGCACCTCGCGGGTTTCCTCGTCCGCCTTCAGGCGGCCGATCACCCGCTGCATGTATTTCAGCGAGTATTCCTTGTAGCCCGCGGCGGACAGGCTGCCACCCCAGGTATCGAAAATCTGCAGGGCCTGTGCACCTGCGCGCACCTGGGCGCCGAGGTAGTCGGCCACCGCGTCGGCCAGCAGGGTCAGCAGGGCGTGCATCAGTTCCGGCTTGTCGTAGGCCATGCCCTTGACCT
The DNA here is from genome assembly GCA_033283325.1 of Halieaceae bacterium WMMBA4. Taxonomy (GTDB): domain Bacteria; phylum Pseudomonadota; class Gammaproteobacteria; order Pseudomonadales; family Halieaceae; genus Mangrovimicrobium. The sequence goes on along the minus strand of JAWMQO010000002.1, from coordinate 478,182 downwards.
GGGCGAAGTCCTTGGAGGAGCCGCCCTCCACCATGTAGGTGGCGAGGGTCCAGGGGCTGCCGGAAAAACCGATCAGGGGTACCGCGCCATTTAACTCGGCACGAATGGTGCGCACCGCATTCATCACATAACCCAGGTCATCGTCGGCGCGAATGCTGTTGAGCCCGGCCAGATCCGCTTCACTGCGAACGGTCTTGCGGAATTTCGGGCCTTCCCCGGTTTCGAAGTAAAGGCCCAGGCCGAGGGCGTCCGGGACGGTGAGGATATCCGAGAACAGGATGGCGGCATCCATGGGATAACGGCGCAGCGGCTGCATGGTCACTTCGCAGGCCAGCTCGGCGTTCTTGCACAGGTCGAGGAACGATCCGGCCTGTTCCCGCGTGGCGCGATACTCGGGCAGATAGCGCCCGGCCTGGCGCATCATCCAGATGGGGGTGCGATCTACGGGTTCGCGGCGCAGGGCGCGGAGGAAGCGGTCATTCTTGAGTTCGGTCACGGGTATCCCTGTTTATCTTCTCGGGGGGCGGCATTATGGCATTTTGTGGCCGCGTTCTGAATGGCCCTGCCCTCTCGCTAATTCTTGTCGGACGATGGGGTTATCGTGGCTGGGAACTTCGAAACCCGCACCTTACGGCCTGCATAGCCCCCGCTGCTCGAAAGCGTTGACCATGCGCACTGGAACACCGGCATTCAGAACTCCGACTCTGCAACCCGGGACCCCGGCATCGGAGCAAGCGAACCGCGCCTCCCTGCTGAAGTTGTCTCCACTGCGCGAGGTGATCCCATGCAGATGGCCACCGCGGTGAGTATTAAACGCTTTCGAGCCGCGGTGGCCATCTGCATGGGATCACCGGGATCGAAGCCCACAGAATGTGGTTGAATCGCAGCGTCCGATCAGACGTCGAGATAGTCCAGGATTCCTTCGGCTGCCTGACGCCCTTCCCAGATGGCTGTGACCACCAGGTCCGAGCCGCGCACCATGTCGCCGCCGGCGAAGATCTTCGGGTTGCTGGTCTGGAACTTGAATTGCTGGTGTTCCTCCGCGACCACACCCTTCCAGTCGTTGATCTCGACATTCGCGCCGGCGAACCAGTCAGCAGGGCTGGGCTGGAAACCGAAGGCGATAATCACCGCGTCCGCTTCCAGTACGCGCTCGCTGCCGGCAATCGGCTGGGGACGGCGACGGCCGTCCGGGCCGGGCTCGCCGAGTTCGGTTTCGACCACTTTCACGCCGCAGGCCTGGCCGAAGTATTCGACGACTTCGATGGGCTGCTGGTTGAAGAGGAATTCCACGCCCTCTTCGCGGGCGTTCTGCACTTCGCGGCGCGAGCCGGGCATATTCAGCTCGTCGCGGCGGTAGGCGCAGATGACCTGTGATGCCTGCTGGCGTACCGCGGTGCGCACGCAGTCCATCGCGGTGTCGCCGCCGCCGAGGACGATCACGCGCTTGTCCTTGAGGTTGACGTAGGCGGAGTCGTCCTGCTCGAAGCCGAGGTTGTGGTTCACGTTGCCCACGAGGTAGGGCAGCGCTTCGTAGACACCGGGCAGTTCCTCGCCGGGGAAGCCACCCTTCATGTAGGTGTAGGTACCCATGCCCATGAACACGGCGTCGTAGTCGGCGAGCAGTTCGTCGATGCTGACGTCGCTGCCGATTTCCGTGTTGAGGCGGAACTCGACGCCCATACCCTCGAAGACTTCACGGCGGCGCACCATGACCTGCTTTTCCAGCTTGAATTCGGGAATACCGAAGGTCAGCAGGCCGCCGATTTCGGGGTAGCGGTCGTAGACCACCGCCTTGACGCCATTGCGGGTGAGCACGTCGGCGCAGCCAAGCCCGGCGGGGCCGGCGCCGATGATGGCCACCCGTTTGCCGGTCTCGACGACACCGCTCATGTCCGGGCGCCAGCCCATGGCCAGGGCAGTGTCGGTAATGTATTTCTCGGAGGAGCCTATGGTCACAGCGCCGAAGCCGTCATTCAGGGTGCAGGCGCCTTCGCAGAGGCGGTCCTGCGGACAGACCCGGCCGCAGACTTCCGGCAGGGTGTTGGTCTGGTGGCTCAGTTCTGCCGCTTCGAAGAGGTTGCCCTCGGAGACCAGCTTCAGCCAGTTGGGAATGAAGTTGTGCACCGGGCACTTCCATTCACAATAGGGGTTACCGCACTCCAGGCAGCGATGGGATTGCTCGGCAACCTGCTCGCGGGTGAAGGGGTTGTAGATCTCCACATACTCCCGCTTGCGCTCGTCCAGCGCCTTTTTATCCGGGTCGTTGCGGCCGACGTCGATGAACTGGAAGGTATTCGACAAACGGTTAGTCATAAAAGCTTCTCCAGTCGCTGCGTCAATCCGTGTTGCGCAGACGGGACAACAGGCGGTCGAATTCCGCGGCCTTCGGCTTCACCAGCCAGAATTTGCCGACATAATCCTCGAAGTTCTCCAGCAGGTGAGTACCCCACGCGGAACCGGTTTCCTCGACAAACTCGCGGATGTTACCGCGCAGGTGGTTGCGGTAGGCCTCCATGTACTCGGAGCTCACCCGGTGAATATCCACCAGTTCGCTGTTGTACTTGTCGATGAAGGTCCGGTCGAGGTCGAGCACATAGGCGAAGCCCCCGGTCATGCCGGCACCGAAGTTCACTCCGGTCTTGCCCAGCACGGTGACGTTACCGCCCGTCATGTATTCACAACAGTGATCACCGGCACCCTCGACTACCGCGTGGGCGCCGGAGTTGCGCACCCCGAAGCGCTCGCCGGCGATGCCCGCGGCGAACAGGCGCCCCCCGGTAGCGCCGTAAAGACAGGTGTTACCGATGATGGAGGCTTCCTGGGACTTGTAGGCAGAGTCCGCGGGCGGATAGACCACCAGCTTGCCGCCAGCCATGCCCTTGCCCACGTAGTCGTTGGAATCGCCCTCGAGATACATGTGCAGGCCGCCAGCGTTCCACACGCCGAAGCTCTGCCCGGCAGTACCAGTGAGGCGGAGTACCAGCGGATTGCTCTCCATGCCGGCGTTGCCCCAGCGCTTTGCGATCTCGCCGGACAGGCGGGCGCCGATGGAGCGGTCGCAGTTGCAGACCTCGAATTCAAACTCGCCACCGCTGCCAGCTTCGATAGAGGTGAGGGTCGCGGCGACCATCGCCTCGGCTTTCTCGCCCTTGTCAAAAGGCGCGTTGCGGCTAACCTGGCAGAACTCGGGCTCGCCTTCCGCCGCGGGGTCCTTGTAGAGGATCGGCGAGAGGTCCAGGCGCGCCTGCTTCTCGGTGGACCCGGGAAGCAGTTCCAGCAGGTCGGTGCGACCGATCAGTTCCTCGAGGGAAGCCACGCCGAGCTTGGCCAGCCATTCGCGCACCTCGATGGCGACGAAGGTAAAGAAGTTCACCACCATGTCGACTGTGCCCTTGAAGTGGTCGTCGCGCAGCTTCTCGTGCTGGGTAGCGACGCCAGTGGCACAGTTGTTGAGGTGGCAGATACGCAGGTATTTACAACCCAGGGCGACCATCGGCGCGGTGCCGAAGCCGAAGCTCTCGGCGCCGAGGATCGCCGCCTTGATCACGTCGAGACCGGTTTTCATACCACCGTCGGCCTGCAATCGGATGGCGCCACGGAGTTTATTGCCGCGCAGGGTCTGCTGAACCTCCGCCAGGCCCAGTTCGAAGGGCGAACCGGCGTAACGAATGGAAGTCAGCGGGCTGGCCGCAGTACCGCCGTCGTAGCCGGAAATCGTGATCAGGTCGGCGTAGGCCTTGGCCACGCCCGCGGCAATGGTGCCGACGCCGGGCTCGGACACCAGCTTCACCGATACCAGGGCATCGGGATTGACCTGCTTGAGGTCGAAGATCAGCTGGGCGAGATCCTCGATAGAGTAAATATCGTGGTGCGGCGGCGGCGAAATCAGGGTCACTCCGGGCACGGAGTAGCGCAGGCGGGCGATCAGGTCATTGACCTTGCCGCCGGGCAACTGCCCGCCTTCGCCGGGCTTGGCGCCCTGGGCCACCTTGATCTGCAGCACTTCGGCGTTGACCAGGTAGTGGGGGGTCACGCCGAAGCGGCCTGAGGCAATCTGCTTGATCTTGGAAGAGCGCTCGGTGCCGTAACGCGCCGGGTCCTCGCCACCTTCCCCTGAGTTGGAACGGGCACCGATGCGATTCATCGCCGCTGCGAGGGCCTCGTGGGCCTCGGGGCTGAGCGCGCCGAGAGACATGCCCGCGGAGTCGAAGCGGGGCAGGATCTTCTCGATCGGCTCCACCTGGTCCAGCGGCATTGCAGCGTCCTTGAGCACCGGGCTCATCAGGTCGCGCAGGGTGGCCACGGGGCGCTCGTTCACCAGGGCGGCGTAGCGCTGGTAATCGGTGTAGTCACCACTGGCCACGGCCTGTTGCAGGGTCATTACCACGTCGGGGTTGAAGGCGTGGTATTCCTGGCCATGCATGTATTTCAGCAGGCCGCCCGGGTCGATTTCCTTGCGCGGTTTCCAGGCTCGCGCCGCGAGCAGCTTCTGGTCGGCTTCCAGTTCGGCAAAGCCTGCGCCCTCGATGCGTGAAGCGACGCCGCAGAAGGCCGTGTCCACGACTTCCTTCGCCAGGCCCACAGCCTCGAAGAGCTGCGCACCGCGGTAGGAGGAAACCGCCGAGATGCCCATCTTGGACATGATCTTCAACAGGCCCTTGTTGATGCCCTTGCGGTAGTTCTTGTAGCAGACGCTGGGTTCACCGAGCAGTTCACCGGAGCGAATCAGTTCCTCGAGCACGCTATAGGCAAGGTAGGGGTAGACTGCGGTTGCACCAAAACCGAGCAGGCATGCAATCTGGTGGGAATCCCGCGCACTGGCAGTTTCCGTGATGATGTTGGCGTCCGCCCGCAGGCCCTGCTTGATCAGGTGGTGGTGCACCGCGCCGGTCGCCAGCAGGCTGTGTACCGGGAGCCGGTCCTTGCCGATGGCGCGGTCAGACAGCACCAGGATGGTGGCGCCGTCGCGCACCGCCTGCTCCGCCGCGGCCTGGACCGCCGCGATGGCCTGCTCCAGGTTCATCTCGTCGGGCTTGTAGGTGCAGTCCACCCGACTCACGGTGAAGCCGGGACGCTCCAGGTTCATCAGGGTGGTGAACTTGCCCTGGGACAGCACCGGCGAGGTCAGGATGACCCGGTCCGCGTGTTCGGGACCCTCATAGAATACGTTTTTCTCGCCACCGAGGTCAGTCTCCAGGGACATGACGATGGTTTCCCGCAGGGGGTCGATCGGCGGGTTGGTCACCTGGGCGAACTTCTGGCGGAAAAAATCGTAGAGCGGCCGCTCGGTCCGGGACAACACCGCCATCGGCGTGTCGTCGCCCATGGAACCCACGGCCTCGTTGCCGGTCTCGCCCAGCGGGCTCAGGACCTGGTCCTGCTCCTCGAAGGAGACCTGGAACATCTTCATGTAGGTCTTGATCAATTCGCGGTCCAGGCCGGACACCGCCTCGCTGCTCAGGGTACCCTCGATCCGCTGGGCTTTTTCCTGCAACCAGCGCTTGTAGGGCTGTCGGGACTTGAGGCGGTTCTCGATTTCCTCGGTCTGCAGCAGTTCACCGGTATGGGTATCGACCATCAGGATCTGGCCGGGCCCAACGCGCCCCTTCGCTACCACGTCCTCGTTCTTGTAGCCGTAAGTACCGACCTCTGAAGCCAGGGTGATGAAACCGTCCTTGGTGCGCACCCAGCGGGCCGGGCGCAGGCCGTTACGGTCCAGCAGACAGACCGCATAGCGGCCATCGGTCAGCACGACACCGGCGGGGCCGTCCCAGGGCTCCATGTGCATGGAGTGGTACTCGTAGAAGGCCTTGAGATCGGGGTCCATCAATTCCATGTTCTGCCAGGCCGGCGGAATCAGCATGCGCAGGGCGCGGGCCATATCCACGCCGCCGGTGAGCAGCAATTCCAGCATGTTGTCGAGGCTGGAGGAGTCGGAACCGGTGCGATTCACCAGGGGGGCGATCTCGCGAATATTGGGCAGGCGCTCGGTCTCGAAGCGGGCGGTACGCGCCTCGGCCCAGTTGCGATTGCCCTCGATGGTATTGATCTCGCCGTTGTGGGCCAGCAGGCGGAAGGGCTGTGCCAGCGGCCAGCGCGGCGAGGTATTGGTCGAGAAGCGCTGGTGGAAAACACAGATCGCAGTTTGCAGGCGCTCGTCCGCGAGATCGCCGTAGAACCTGGGCAGGTCCACCGGCATGACCAGGCCCTTGTAGGAAATGACCCGGCCGGACAGGCTGCAAATGTAGAAGTCCTTGTCCCCTTCAAGGGCGATTTCCGCCTTGCGCCGGGCGACGAACAGGCGAGTGGCGAGATCGACGTCAGAGAAACCCTTGCCGTCGACGAAAATCTGTTCGATCCGCGGCAGGGTCTGCAGGGCGATATCGCCGCAGACCGAGGGATCGGTGGGCACTTCGCGCCAACCCAGGACTTCGAAGCCCAGGTCGACCAAGGCTTTTTCGGTTGCCTCACGGGCCGCCTGCGCCTGCGCCTCCTCGCGGCTGAGGAAAATCTGCCCAACGGCGAAACTCTCGGAGGGCTCCACCGAGAAGCACTCCTGCGCCAGGGTGCGCATGAACTGAACCGGCATCTGCATCAGCAGACCACAGCCGTCGCCGGTCTTGCCGTCAGCAGCGATGCCACCACGATGGGTCATGCAAGTCAGGGACTCGATTGCCGTTTGCAGCAGGCGATGGCTGGCATCACCCGAGGTATGGGCTATCAGCCCAAACCCGCAGTTGTCGCGGAACTCTTCAGGTCTGTAAAGGCCTGCGCTCATAGTCAGTCCAAAATAGTTAGGTAAAACAATAAGTTAAAACTCGACCCCAAGACTGCAAACCGGGCCGGACGGCGCAAGAGGGGGCGCTATTTTACACAGACGGCCAGAATCCGACAAACCGCCCGAAGCTCCGGCCATGCCTACGCCAACAAAGCATGCAATTCCTGTTCCGTCACATCATCGACAATGCAGGCCTCACCCAGCGAACTTAGGAGGACCAGTCGCAAGCGGCCATCCACCACCTTTTTGTCACGGGACATCAGGTCGATAAACTGATCCGCGGTTATCCCGGCAGGCGGCTTTTCCGGCAGGCCCATGCTACGCAGCAGGCCGCTGAAGGCCACCACTTCGCTGCTTTCGATCCACCCCCGGCGGGCCGACAACTCAAGCGCCAGGACCATGCCCGCGGCAACCGCCTCGCCGTGCAGCCATTCCCCGTAGCCCTGGGCGGTTTCGATGGCGTGGCCGAAGGTGTGGCCCAGATTAAGAATGGCACGCAATCCGGATTCCCGCTCGTCCTCCGCCACCACCCGCGCCTTGTTGGCGCAACTGCGTTCGATGGCCTCCCCAAGCGCCGCCTCTTCCCGGGCCAGCAGGCGCGGCATCTGCTCCTCCAGCCAGTGGTAGAACGGGGCGTCGCAAATGAGCCCGTACTTGACCACCTCGGCCAGGCCGGCTGCGAATTCCCGCTTCGGCAGGCTCGCCAGGGTCGCGATATCGATTACCACCGCCGAAGGCTGGTAGAACGCGCCGATCATGTTCTTGCCCAGGGGGTGATTCACCGCGGTTTTACCGCCCACGGAGGAATCCACCTGGGAGAGCAGGGTGGTCGGCAATTGTATAAAGTTGACGCCGCGCTGATAGGAGGCCGCGGCAAAGCCGGTGATATCCCCGATCACGCCCCCGCCGAGGGCGAGCATGGTGGTAGTCCGGCTGTGCCGGTCGGCCAGCACCCGGTCCAGTATGTGGCTGTAGCTTTCCAGGTTCTTGTAGCGCTCCCCATCGGGCAGGATGACTTCGGTCACCAGGCTGCGCTCGCCCAGGCTTTCGCGGACCCGGTCCAGGTAGAGCGGCGCCACGGTATCGTTGCTGACCAACACGACCTGCGACCCGGCCACGTGTGAAGCCAGCAGGGAGGGATCGCGCAGGAGGTCGCGACCGATATAAATGGGATAGCTGCGCTCACCCAGATCCACGTGGAGGGTGTGCATTACAAGAGACACTGTTGAATCCTCTGGCCCGAAACGGCCAGCTATGATACTTCCTGCGGGGGGCGACTGTCTTTAGTCCGGGATGTCCTGTGCCAGCCGCTGGGCAACAGCCCGCGGACTGCCGGCATCCGTGTCGACGATCACATCGGCTATTTCCCGGTAGAGCGGGTCGCGTACCTGCATCAGCTCACGCAGGGTCTGCTCCGGATCGACACCCTGCAACAGGGGGCGCTTGCGGTCGCGACGGGTGCGCCGCACCTGCTCCTCCACACTGGTATAGAGGTAGGCGACGATTCCGCGACTCGACAGGGCCAGGCGGTTTTCCGGACGCAGGATTGCGCCACCGCCGGTGGCGAGCACGATCCCGTCCCGCTGGGTCAGCTCCTCGATAACCTGGCTCTCGCGCTCGCGGAAGCCCGACTCCCCTTCCACATCGAAGATCCAGGGGATATCCGCACCGGTACGCGCTTCGATCTCGGTATCGCTGTCGATGAATTCCAGGCCCCGGGCATCGGCGAGATAGCGGCCGATGGTGCTCTTGCCGGCCCCCATGGGGCCGACAAGAAATACCCGCTGTACTGCCATCAGTCGAGGAGAGTATCCGCCAGAATACGCGGAGTGATGAAGATAAGCGTTTCAGTCTTGGTTTTGGACTGGGATTCGCTGCGGAAGAAAGCGCCGATGTAGGGAATATCGCCGAAGAAGGGCACTTTGTTTACAGTCTCGATGTCCTCGGTCTTGAACACGCCACCGAGCACCACGGTCTCGCCGTTGCCGACCAGCACCTGGGTATTCAGTTCAGTCGTGTCGATGGAGGGGATGAAGCCACCGAGGCTGCCACTGGGCACCAGGTCGCCCACGGAATCCTGCTTGACCTGCAACTCCAGCAGGATGCGGTCATCCGGCGTAATGTTCGGGGTAACCTCGAGCTCCAGCACCGCTTCCTTGAAGGATACCGAGGTCGCACCAGAGGCGGCCGCTTCCTGGTAGGGAATCTCCTGGCCCGACTTGATATTGGCCCGCTGCTTGTCCCCGGTGATTACCTTGGGTTGGGATACCACTTCACCCTGCCCCGCGGCTTCCAGCGCGGAGAGTTCTGCTGTAAGGAACAGGTCCTCACTGGTAAAGCCGATGGCGAAGCCGCTGTTGGACGCTACACCCAGGTCTACAAGCAGCGCGCCCGGATAGGTCACGCTCGGAACGCCACCGTTGATCACCGAATTGTTCAGGCCAACCACGTTGGCGGCATCGCCAGATATTGAAACGATGCTGTCGTCATCGGAAGTCAGGTAGCCGCCACCCCACTCGATACCCAGGTTGTGGGTAAGATCAGAGCTGGCGATAACGATGCGCGACTCGATCATCACCTGACGAACCGGGATATCCACGCGATCAATCAGTTCGCGAATGTCTGCAAGTTTCGCCGCAGTATCGGTAATGATCAGGGAGTTGGTACGCGGTTCGACCACCACCGTGCCACGGGATGAAAGCAGGCTTCCGCCGTCCTCCGAACCCGCGTTGAACAGATTGACGATCTGGCCGGCATTGGCGTAACGGATGCGAACGAACTCTGACTGCAGGGGTGCCAGCTCGGCGATCTGCTTGTTGGCTTCGATTTCCTGGCGTTCCCGCTCGGCGATCTCGGCCGCGGGCGCCACCATCAATACGTTGCCCACCTGGCGCTTGTCGAGCCCCTTGGTCTTGAGTACCAGTTCCAGAGCCTGATCCCAGGGTACGTTCTGCAGGCGCAGCGTGATCCGGCCGTCGACAGTGTCGCTGGCTACCAGGTTCAACTCAGTGAAATCCGCGATCAGCTGCAGCACGGCCCGAACCTCAATGTCCTGGAAGTTCAGCGAGATACGGTCGCCCGTGTAAGCGAACTCCTTGCGACGCTCCTCGACTTCACGCTGGGTGAGGGGCTTGACGCTTACAACGTACTCATTGTTTGTCTGATATGCGAGGTAATCAAACTCACCCTGGGTCTTGAGTGTCAGGGTGGCACCACGCGAGGTGGTATTGACGTCCACGCTGTTCACCGGCGTGGCGAAGTCAGTCACGTCGTAGCGACGCATCAGGCGCTCGGGGACAGTCGTTTCAACAAACTGGACTTTGACGTCGCCGGCTTCGCTGTATACGTTCACGTCCACTGAGGGATCTGTAAGCTCCAGCGTGAGCCGCCCTTCGCCTTCAGGTGTACGCTGGAATTGCAGGTCGCGAATTTCCGAGCGAATACTGGCGACTTCCTCCACCTTACTCGGCAGGCGATTGGGATCAGTAGTTGGCTTGAGGTAATCACCCGACTCCTGTCCGACCACGAGGAACAGGCTGTTGCCATCGACGCGGGTTTCATAGGGCACGAGCTTGACCAGGTTTACCACCATGCGGGTACGATCACCCGACTCGAGCACTACAACGCCCGTCGCATTGCCGTAGGGTAACTCGAAGCGTTTTTCAGACAGTCCGCTCTTGGTACCGGGGAAATCCACCGCGATACGTGCCGGCTTCTCAATAGTGTAAGCCTGCATCTCCGGCGGAGCCTCGTCGAAGTCCAGCCGCACCTCGAATTTACTGCCCGGGCGGGAAGTGAATTCGATATCGGTAATCGTGGGCTCCGCAGCCGCCGCGAGGGCTCCAGCCCCAAGCAGCAACCCTGCTGCCAGCCGCATCCAGTTCCTAACTCGCAATCTTCCTTTCCCCACGGCCCTTGTCCCCAAATGTTGTTTTCTATTTGTCATGGCAATCACTCACATCCCCGGCCTAGATACCGGATAACTTGATTGTGCGCGGACGTTCCACCCAACCGTCCGAGCTGCCATCGCTGACAATCTCCACGACTGCCACCCAGGTTTCCCCCATTTCCACGATCTTGCCGTAGTGACGCCCAAGGAAATTACCCAGGGTCGCCCGGTGTATCCCACCTTCGGGGTCGCGTATCAGCACCCAGTTGGTGCCGCTACGCTCCAGCGTGCCCACCATGCTGAGGGAGTCCAGCGTGAACTGCTCGAGGAACTCCTTCGGCCGCTGGGTATCCGGCTTGACCGCACTGACTGACTGCAGCTGCGCGATTTCGCGTACCTCAATCGGGCGTTCGAAGGGGCTGCGCAGGGTAGTCGCGCTGTAACCAAAAGCTTCATAGGCCTTGAAGGTCGGAATCGGCGCGATAATGCCGCCCGGGCGACTGCGCTTTTCCGCCATGAAGGCGTCGAGGTCATTGAAACCTCGCCCACCACATGCTGCCACGGTGGAACACAGGCAGAGCAGTGCGATATTTCGAGTCATTCGCTGCATACTCATACCTCGTCATCCCTGTAGCGGTAGGTCTTGGCGATAATGTAAATCTGCAGGTTGTTGGCGTCCCCCTTGGGCGCAGAGATTGTAAAATCGTGCAGAGTTACAATACGCGGCAAGGCCGCCATGCTGCTGACGAATGCGCCCAGGTCGTGATAGGACCCGCTGGCCGAAATTGAAATCGGCAGCTCTACGTAGAATTCGCGCTGGATTTCAGGCTGCAGATCGATAGAGGCGATCTTCATGCCATTGAGCAGGCCCTTGTTGGTGATGTCCTCCAGCAGGCCCGGCACTTCAGTGTCGCTGGGAAGTTGCTTGACCAGGGCCCCGAAGGACTCTTCCATCTCCTTGAGTTGCTGCCGATACGCATCGAGATTGGCCGCTTCGAAGGCTTTTTTCTCAAAGTCCTTCTTCAACTGCTCTTCTTTGCGCTCTTCCTTGACGAGTTGCTCCTGCAGCCCCTTGATGTGGTAGTAGTAACCCCCACCGAGCAGCAGTCCCAGCAACAGGCCCCAGATGATCAGCTTGACCAGAATCGGCCAGGAACCAACATTGTCGAAATCAAGATCATTGATATCGAACTCGCGCAGGGAGCGCATGGAATCTTCAAATGCCATGGATCACTGCCCCCCCTGCTCTGAATCTGTTTTGGGCAACTCCACGTTTACCGTCAGGTTGAACGTGGTCGCCTGGTCTCCGTACTGGGAAGCTGCGCGGACCTTGTCGAGATTGGGCCCCGCCAGCCAGTCCGATGCATCGAGCCGGCGCATCAGGCTGGATACCCTGTTATTGGATTCCGCGATGCCGTTGATCGTGATCTTGCGGCTGGTGTTCTTGAGGTTGGTATAGAACACCCCATCCGGAACGGTGCGTACGACCTGGTCCATGATCCGCACAATAACCGGCCGGTTACCCTGCAACTCCTGGATCACCCGCATGCGCTCGATCAACTGGTTGCGACGCTTCTGCAACTCCTTGATCTCCGCGACCTCTTTATCCAGTTCGCGAATATGCTGGGCAAGGTAATCGTTGCGCTGGCGCTGATAGTCTATCTGGCCATTGACGCTACGATCCCACAGAAAAACCAGGGCGGCCCCCATCACGGCGACCAGCCCGAGTATCACGAGAAACTCCCGCTTCAGCTCCTGGCGCCGCTCCTCTCTCCACGGCAATAAGTTGATCTGGGCCATCAGTCGAAACTCCGTAGCGCGAGACCGCACGCAATCATCATTGCCGGGGCGTCGCTGGAAAGCGCCACCGCGTTCACTCTCGAGGAGATCGACATATCGGCAAAGGGATTGGCAATCGTGGTCGGTGTGCCGAGTTTCTCCTGCACCAGCTCGGGAAGCCCCTCCATGGAGGCCACACCGCCCGCAAGGATGATGCAATCGACATCGTTATACTGGCTGGAAGAGAAAAAGAACTGCAGGGAGCGCGCTACCTGCTGAACCACTGCGTCCTTGAAGGGTTCCAGTACTTCGGGCTCGTAGTCGTCGGGCAGCCCGCCCTGCTTCTTGGCCAGGCCGGCCTCTTCGAGGGGCAGGCCATAGCGGCGCATGATTTCATCGGTGAGTTGCTTGCCGCCGAACAGCTGCTCTCGGGTGTAGATGGTGTGGTCGCCGCTGATCACACTGAGTGTGGTCATCGTCGCGCCGATATCGACCACCGCAACTGTGCTGTCTTCCTCGAGTTCGAGAGGGCTGCGGATCAGGGAGAAGGCCCGCTCCATGGCGTAGGCTTCTACATCCATGATGCGCGGCATCAGCTCCGCTTCCTCGATGGCTTCGACCCGCATGTCGATGGTTTCCCGCCGGCAGGCCGCCAGCAGCACCTCGACCTGGTTCGAACCGTTAGGCGAAGGCCCCTGGATCTCGAAATCGATCGCCACTTCCTCGAGAGGGTAGGGGATATACTGATCGGCTTCGAGCGTCAGCTGAGTCTCCAGGTCGTCGTCGCTGAGTCCCGCCGGCATGTCGATCACCTTGGTGATCACGGAGGAACCGGCGACCGCGGCGGACACTGTCTTGAGCTTCGTGCGCGACTGGGCCACAACGCTGCGAATGGCGTTGGCAACGCCTTCCACATCGCTGATATTCTTTTCGACGACCGCGTCTACCGGCAGGGAGCTCACTGCGTAGCTCTCTACCCGATAGCGTCCCCCTGAGTAGCTCAACTCCAGTAACTTCACTGTCGTCGAACTGATATCAAGCCCCAGAACCGGTGTCGCTTTTCTTTTCCCTATTAGACCAAGCAACTCTTTTCCCTATGTGTTTCACTAGCTTAGGATATTTTTATGCACCGATACATTAATAAGAACTTATAACATAGCGGCAAATATATCCCAAACCAAAAAAGGCATATAATTACCAAATACATGCCCGCCCCCGCTTATAACAGTAACTCAGGCCCCTGCTTTGTAAAGAGAATTCATGCGCTTTCTCAACTTTCTGCTTCGTTTTGGACTTATCGGCTGCTTCGGCGTGCTTTGGCTGCTCGCGGGAATCTATTTATTCCTCAGCCCAAACCTCCCCGACGTAAAAACACTGCGCGATGTTCGCCTGCAAACACCCATGCGCGTGTACACCCACGACGGCGAACTTATAGGCCAGTTTGGTGAACAAAAACGCAGCCCACTGAGCTATGACCAGATACCGCCGCAGTTCATCGAGGCACTGCTCGCCGCGGAAGACGACAACTTTTTCCGCCACCAGGGTATCGACGTAATGGGCCTGGCCCGAGCGGTTTCGGAACTGGTAATTACCGGCGAAAAAGGTTCCGGCGGCAGCACGCTCACCATGCAGGTGGCGCGCAATTATTTCCTCACGCTTGAAAAAACTTTCATGCGAAAGTTCAACGAAATTTTGCTCGCCATCGAGATCGAGCGGCGACTGAGCAAGCAGGAAATCATGGAACTGTACGTGAACCGGGTGTTCCTTGGTCACCGCGCCTACGGATTCGAAGCTGCCTCGCAGGTCTATTACGGCACCAGCATCAGTGAACTCAATCTAGCCCAGTTCGCGATGCTAGCCGGTATTCCAAAAGCGCCCTCGCGCAACAACCCGATCAGCGGGCCGGAGGCGGGCATGGAGCGTCGCAACTGGATCCTGGGGCGCATGCGCACGCTGGGATATATCTCCGCAGAGGAATACTCGGCAGCAGCGGCAGCGCCGATCACCGCGGGGCTACACGGTGCGCAAATCAGTTTCGCGGCCCACTACGCGGCGGAGATGGCGCGCCAGGAAATGCTCGATCGCTATGGCGTCGAAGCCTATAACGACGGCTACCTTGTCTACACAACGATCGACTCCCGCCTGCAGAGAATCGCCCGCCAATCAGTAGTGAACGGCCTGATCGCCTACGACAAGCGCCACGGCTATCGCGGCCCCGAGCAGCGCTGGCCAATGCCGGAAGACGGCAATGAGCCCGCACTGGAGTACTGGCAGGAGAAGCTGGAGGCCATCCCCCAGATCATCGGCCAGACACCCGCAGTCGTCACCGAAATTCTCGAGGACCGCGTCGCGCTCCTGTTCCGCGACAACTCCCGCGGCGAACTGCTCTGGGATAACGGAATCTCCAGTGCGCGCCCCTATCGCAGCGAGAACTATGTCGGTAATGCGCCCGCGTCTCCTGCAGACCTTTTCCGCCCCGGCGACCTCATCCGGGTGACACCCAACGAGGCCGGTGAGTGGCAACTCACCCAGGTGCCCGCCGCGCAGGGTGCGCTGGTCTCGCTCAACCCCGACAACGGCGCGGTTCTCAGCGTGGTCGGCGGAATGGGTTTTGAATTGAGCAAGTTCAACCGCGCCAGCCAGGCGATGCGACAACCCGGCTCGAACTTCAAGCCCTTTCTTTATAGCGCAGCGCTGGAGGCGGGCTTCACCGCTGCGAGCCTGATCAACGACGCACCGATCGTACTCGAGGACAGCTCCATCGAGGACATCTGGCGCCCGGAGAACGACAGCGGCGAATTCTATGGCCCGACGCGACTGCGCTGGGCGCTGACCAAATCCCGCAACCTGGTCTCCATTCGCCTGCTGCAGCAACTCGGCGTCAATAATCTGGTGGCCGCGCTCGAACGCTACGGGATCGATACAACGGAAATGGAGGCGAACCTCTCCCTGGCGCTGGGAACCCACGCGATGAGCCCCATGGAAGTGGTCACCGGCTATGCCACCATCGCCAACGGCGGCTACCGGGTGGAGCCCTACCTGATCGAGCGCGTCGAAGACATGGAAGGCAAGGTCATCTACGAGGCGCGGCCGCCCACCGTGTGCCGCGACTGCAGGGAAGCGCCACCTGCGACCCCCCGGGGAGAGTTGAGCATGGAGGAGATTCTCGCCCAGGAGGATGCCCCGGCGCCCCTGCCGCAGCCGGAGCGGGTGATGGATGGCCGGGTCAGCTTCATCATGAACAGTATTTTGCAGGACGTTATCAAACGCGGCACGGGGAGGCGGGCGCTGGTGCTGGAACGCAATGACATCGCCGGCAAGACCGGCACCACCAACGGCCCCATGGATGCCTGGTTCTCGGGTTTCAACCGCGACGTGGTCACCACGACCTGGGTAGGCTTCGACAATTACACGCCGCTGGGCAGACGTGAGTTCGGCGGCACCGCGGCGCTGCCCATCTGGATCGACTTCATGCGCGAAGCCCTGCGCGACAGCCCTGACGAGCAGCGCCCGATTCCCCCCGGAGTCGTAACCGTACGCATCAACCCGAACACCGGCGGCCTCGCGGCGCCGGGAGAATCAGATGCGATCTTCGAGTATTTCCGGGAAGAATCCGTGCCGGATTCAGACAACAGTAACGGCCAGGGCGAACGCCCTGACCAGCAGCGAGAGGACAACCTGGTGCGGGATATCTTCTAGCCGCTGCCTGCGCAGCGCCTAGACTGCCTCGGCGTAATCCACCGGCAGGGGCAGGCGCGCGACACCACTGTCCACCGCCGCGCGAGCGACGGCCGCTGAGAGCCGGTCCAGCAGGCGGATGTCCATGGGTTTCGGAATGATGTAATCCGGGCCAAATTCAAGGCGCTCGAGGGAACAGGCCTGGAGGACTTCCAGGGGCACCGACTCCCTGGCAAGGGCGCACAGGGCATGCACCGCCGCAATCTTCATCTCCTCGTTGATGCAACTGGCCCGAACATCCAGGGCGCCGCGGAAAATGAAGGGGAAGCCCAGCACGTTGTTGACCTGGTTGGGGTAGTCGGAACGCCCGGTGGCGATGATCAGGTCGTCCCGGGTGGCCAGGGCCAGCTCGGGCCTGATCTCGGGATCGGGATTGGAGCAGGCAAAAACCACCGGACGGTCGGCCATCGAACGCAGCATATCCGCGCTGAGCAGGTCGGCGCCGGACAGGCCGACGAAGACATCGGCGCCGGCGATGGCATCGGAGAGACTGCGTTTCTCCGTACGATTTGCGAACTCCTGTTTGTAAGCGTTCACCCCCTCGCGACCTGCATAGATCACGCCGCGCCTGTCCAGCATGTAGATGTTTTCACGCCGGGCGCCCAGGCTGACCAGGAGGCGCATGCAGGCAATCGCGGCTGCACCCGCACCAAGGCAGGTAATGACCGCGTCTTCGAGGCGCTTGCCCTGGATTTCCAGTGCGTTGACGAGGCCCGCTGCGGTAACGATTGCGGTGCCGTGCTGGTCGTCGTGGAAAACCGGTATGTCGCACTGCTCCACCAGCGCCGCCTCGATCTCGAAGCATTCAGGTGCCCTGATATCTTCCAGGTTGATGCCGCCAAAACTGTCGGCAATGCGCGCCACGGTTTCGATGAATTCCCCCGCGTCCTCGGTATCGACTTCGATGTCGATGGCGTTGATACCTGCGAAGCGCTTGAACAGGAGGGCCTTGCCCTCCATCACTGGTTTGCTTGCCAGCGCACCGAGGTTACCCAGGCCAAGCACCGCAGTACCGTTACTGATAACCGCGACGAGGTTGCCCTTGCCGGTATAGCGATAGGCCGTCTCCGCGTCCCGCGCGATCTCCCGGCAAGGCTCCGCCACCCCGGGACTGTAGGCCAGGGAGAGGTCAAGTTGGGTCTGCGCCGGCTTGGTCAATTCCACACTGATTTTGCCGGGTACTGGCTCGGCATGGTACGCGAGAGCCGCTCGCTTCAGGTCGTCAGACATAAGAAGACACCGCTAAATTGGGAGACACCGCCTAAAAAAGGTCCCCGAGGATAAAGAAAAGCCCTATTCCGAACAAGCCAATTTATTCCACCATCGCAGACCGGGCATCAGGCTGCAACATGCCCGGGTGGCCGAGAGTGAGCACCCACCAACCGCCAGACATGGGCACCAACCACCCCCGTACACTGGCCGACCGCCCCTCCAGTCCCGCCAGGGCCTTGCGGGAATAAAGGTGCTGGGACTCGGGCGAAATCTTCACGCCAATTTTCCCTCCCAGCTGCAGCCACCAACCATTTTCCTTGAAGCTGACCCGGGTAACCCGGTCCTCCAGCAGGGCGAAGCCACGATAGCCCGGCGCCAGAGCGGCGGCAGTACGCGGCCGATAGAAAGGTTCATCCCACACGCCGCGAGCATGTTCTCGCGCATCTGCCTCGGCAGCTGCGAGACACTCGGCGCCCCCGGAATTGGGCGCAATCGCCACGTGGAAGCCCAGGCCACGGCGCAACAGTTCGGCTTCGACGCTGTTACCCGCGCTATCGAAGGCCCAGGCCAGGCGGCGCCCATGGTCATCGCGGGCATCCGGGCCATCCAGCAGGCGGACCCGGCTCCCGGCGAGCTCCCTGAGGGCATCCCGGGCTTCGGGTGCGAGGGGTTCATCGGCGCCGGAGCCGTGCCCCAGCTCAGGGGTGTTGATGCCGATCAGGCGGACTCTCTCGCCGCCCGCCAGCCGCAGGGTGTCGCCGTCAACAACCCGCTCCACCCTGAATTCTCGTGCCTCGCTGCCTGCCAGGGTGCAGTCGGGGGACGTCTCCCGCCCGGGCTGCTCTGCTGTACAGCCAACGGCAAGCAGGCATAAAAAAAGCGCCAGGACATGCTGCCCCTGGCGCTTTTTCGCTGCGGCACGCAGCAAGGCGCTAGCCTAGCGCTTGGCGCCGCGAGTACCGAAACGCTTCTTGAAGCGATCCACCCGGCCGCCGGAATCGACAATTTTCTGCTTGCCGGTGAAGAAGGGGTGGCAGTTCGAGCAGACGTCGACATGGATGTCTTCGCACAGGGTCGAACGGGTCTTGATGGTGTTGCCGCAACTGCAGGTCGCGGTAACCTCTTCATATTTAGGGTGAATTTCTGCCTTCATTGGTGCTGCTCCTCGCGCATGGACGCCGCCACCCGATCTTCTGCCGGGCACGGTGTCGGGAAAAAATAGGCGCGCATATTACCAGACAGGGCGCCATTGGCAAGGGCTGCGGCAGTTAAATTATTCCCGCCCGCAGGCCCGGATAATGGCCCCCATCGGCGCCGGGTTGCTACACTGCGCCGGTTCACGCCCCCGCCTGCCCGGAGCCCGATGACCATTTTACGCGTGGCCGTACCATCACCATTGTACGGCCTGTTTGACTACCTGCCCCCGGCAGCGGCTCCCCCTGGCGCCCTGGAAACGGGTGTTCGCCTGCGCGTCCCCTTCGGCAAGCGCGAGCTGACCGGCTGGCTGGTGCAGGTCGTCGAGGCCCCGGAGGTGGATTCAGGCGCGCTGAAACCCGCCCTGGAAATACTGGACGACACAGCCCTCCTCCCCGACTCGCTGCTGCAACTACTGCAGTGGGCAGCGGATTATTACCAGCACCCCCCGGGGGAAGTCCTGAGCGCGGGCTTTCCCGCGGCCCTGCGCAAGGGCCAGCCTCACCGGCTCCTGACCCAAACCGCCTGGCGCCTGACCACGCGGGGCAAGGGCCTGCCCGAAGGGGCACTGGGACGCTCGCCCAAACAGGCGCAGGCGCTGGCCCTGCTGCAACACTCGCCGTGGGTAGCGGCGGAGCACTTCAGGTTGGCGGGAATTTCCCGCGCCACGCTCAAGGCCCTGGAAGAAAAAACCCTCGCGGAGCCCTGCGACATCCCGCTGGCCGCCACCCCGATTACTCCCGGCCCGGAGCCCGACCTCAACAGTGAACAAAGTGCGGTGCTTGCGGCCTTGCGCGAGCACAGCGGCTTCGCCGCCCACCTGCTGGAAGGCGTTACCGGCAGCGGAAAGACGGAAATCTACCTGCAAGTGATCGCCGACTGCCTGGCCGCAAGCCGCCAGGCGCTGGTCCTGATCCCCGAGATCGGCCTCACCCCGCAGACCGTCGCCCGCTTCCGAGCCCGCTTCGGCGAAGGCGTGACCGTGCTGCACTCGGGCCTGGGCGATGCCGAGCGCTACCGGGGCTGGGAAGCGGCCCGCAGCGGCATCGCCCACATCGTCATCGGCACCCGCTCGGCCGTCTTCACACCGCTGGCCCGGCCCGGGCTGATCATCGTGGATGAGGAGCACGACGGTTCCTACAAGCAGCAGGACGGCTTTCGCTATCACGCCCGCGACATAGCCGTGAAACGAGCCCAGCTGGAGGCCTGCCCGGTAATCCTGGGCAGCGCAACGCCCTCCCTGGAGAGCCTGCACAACGCCCGCAGCGGCCGCTACACCCACTCCCGCCTGACCCGCAGGGTCGGCGGCGAACTGCCGCCGCGCATCCAGGCGCTGGACGTGCGCCACGCACCCCTGCAGGCCGGTCTCTCGGAGTCGCTGGCAAGAGCGGTGAGCGACACCCTGGAAGCCGGCGGCCAGGTCATGCTCTTTCTCAATCGCCGCGGTTACGCGCCGACTCTCCAGTGCCACGACTGCGGCTGGATCGCAGGCTGCCAGCACTGCGACGCCCGCCTCACCCTCCACCGCCGGCCCCAGCGCCTGCGCTGCCACCACTGCGGCGCAACGCAGCCGCCACCCAGAACGTGCCCCGACTGTCACAGCGAGCAACTGCTCGGCAAAGGCCTCGGCACCGAGCAAACCGAAGCGTTCCTGCGCCGGCAGTTCGCGGCCTGGCCGGTCTACCGGGTGGACAGCGACTCCATGCAGGGCAGGGCGGCGATGCACGACTTGGTGGAAGAGGTAAACCGCGGCGCCCCCTGCATCCTGCTGGGTACCCAGATGCTCGCCAAGGGCCACCACTTCCCGGCCCTGGCCCTGGTGGGCATCATCGACATGGACGCGATGCTCTTCAGCACTGACTTTCGCGGCGAGGAACACGCCGCCCAACTGCTGCGCCAGGTCGCCGGCCGTGCCGGCCGGGAAACCGGCGCAGGCCGCGTCCTCCTGCAGACCCACCACCCGGAACACCCGGCCCTGCGGGCACTGCTCGACCAGCCTTACGACCAGCACGCTGACTCGTTGCTGGCCCAGAGGCAAGCGACGGGCCTTCCCCCTTTCGGCCGCCTCCTCCTGGTGCGC
Source organism: Halieaceae bacterium WMMBA4 (assembly GCA_033283325.1). Classification (GTDB taxonomy): domain Bacteria; phylum Pseudomonadota; class Gammaproteobacteria; order Pseudomonadales; family Halieaceae; genus Mangrovimicrobium. The sequence goes on along the minus strand of JAWMQO010000002.1, from coordinate 457,509 downwards.
AGCGATTGCAGCGACGCCGACACCGGCGAGGACTTCCTGCGCCAGTTGCGCCAGGCCGTCGAACCACAGCTTTCAGGCACGGCCCGCCTGATCGGCCCCCTGCCAGCCCCAATGCAACGCCGCGCAGGCCGCTTCCGCAGCCAGTTGCTCATCCACTGCGACTCCCGCCCAGCGGCACGCAGCGCGGCACGAGCCGTCGTGGCTGCCGCTCAGGGTATTCCTGCTCGCAAGGGGCTGAAATGGTCCCTGGACGTTGATCCACAGGACATGTTTTGAGGACCGCTGGTATAGCGGCTGGTTTTGAGCTTCGTAGCGCCGCATTCCACCGCGATTTTTCCACACTCCTCCAAAGCGTTCTGAGTCGTCGCTTAGGAAAAATCGCGGTGGAATGCTGGTTCGGAGCGTACCCCCGGTCCTGACACAAGCAATTCGTCGAATATCTACGAGGAAATCGTACGCTGGGACCGCGACTCGGGCTGGAATTGGCAGTGAGCGCGCGCGCGGAGCCCGAGCCGCCATCTGAAACCGTGAGGCGACAGGACGTCGCCGACCGAGCCTGTACATGGACGTACGCTTTTTGGCGTGTTTCAGATGGCGGCTCGGGCTTCGCGCGCGGGCAGATGGCACGAATCTCGTGCAAAAGGACCGCGGCGTAAACTGGCCATCCCCAATGTATGCAGGGATAATAGCGCCTTTTCCGCCCGGCCCCACCGGGCCAGGCACACACGTTCAGGTAGTACCCCAGTAGATGAAGGACGCAATTTCCCAGCTTATCGCCCAGGCGCTGGAAACCCTCGTTGATGACCAGCAGCTGCCAGCCGGCACCGAGGCCCGGATCCAGGTGGACCGGACCCGCGACAAGGCCCACGGCGACCTCGCCAGCAATGTCGCGCTGACCCTGGCCAAGGCCGCCGGCAAGCCGCCACGTAAAGTAGCAGAGCTGATCTGCGCCGCCCTGCCGGCCAGCGAAATCGTCGAACGCACCGAAATCGCCGGCCCCGGATTTATCAACTTCTTCCTCAGCGAAGACAGCGGCCAGGCCGTCGTGCGCCGGATTCTCGAACAGGGTGAAGCCTTCGGCCGCAACGACAGTGGCGAGGGACGCCGGGTGCAGGTGGAATTCGTTTCCGCGAACCCTACCGGGCCGCTGCATGTCGGCCATGGTCGCGGCGCGGCGGTGGGTGACAGTCTCTGCCGCCTGCTGGCCGCCACTGGCTGGGACGTGGCCAGCGAGTTTTACTACAACGACGCCGGGGCGCAGATCGACAATCTGGCGCGCTCGGTGCAGGCACGCTGCCAGGGCCTGGGGCCGGAGAGCCCGGAGTGGCCGGAAGACGGTTACCGGGGTGACTACATAGCAGATGTCGCCACAGCCTACCTGGCCGGCGAGTCCATCGACGCCGAGGACCAGCACGTGACTGGCGCCGCCGATCCCGCCGATATCGAAGCCATCCGCCACTTTGCGGTGGCCTACCTGCGCCGGGAGCAGGATCTCGATCTGAAGGCTTTCAGTGTTCACTTCGACTGTTACTTCCTCGAGTCTTCGCTCTACGAAAACGGCGCCGTGGAAGCGGCGGTGGAGCGTCTGGTAGCCAACGGCCACACCTACGAGAAGGACGGCGCGTTGTGGCTGCGCACCACCGACTTTGGCGATGACAAGGATCGTGTGATGCGCAAGAGTGAGGGCGGCTATACCTACTTCCTGCCCGATGTGGCCTACCACCTGAACAAGTGGCAACGCGGTTTTGGCCGGGTGATCAACGAGCAGGGGGCCGACCACCACAGCACCGTGACCCGGGTGCGCGCGGGGCTGCAGGCACTGGGGGAGGGGATTCCCGAGGGCTGGCCGGACTATGTACTGCACCAGATGGTGACGGTGATGCGCGATGGCGAGGAGGTCAAGATCTCCAAACGCGCCGGCAGCTACGTCACCCTGCGCGACCTGATCGACGAAGTAGGGCGCGACGCCACCCGCTACTTCCTGGTCGCCCGGGCGCCGACCTCACAGCTCACCTTCGACATCGATCTCGCCCTGTCCCAGAGCAACGACAACCCGGTCTACTACATCCAGTACGCCCACGCGCGGGTGTGCTCCATCCTCCGCAAGCTGGAAGAGGAGGGCGGTAGCTGGGACCAGCCGGAAGCGCTGGAACAACTCGGCCTGCTGACCGAAGAGCAGGAGAAATCCGTGCTGCGCCAGCTCGATCGCTACCCGGAAGTGGTGACCAACGCCGCCACCAATTCCGAACCTCACCAGGTGGCCAACTACCTGCGCGATCTCGCCGGCGAATTCCACACCTGGTACAACGCCCACAAGACCCTGGTCGAGGACAAGCCGCTGCGGGACGCCCGCCTCGCCCTGTCCCTGGCCGTCAGGCAGGTCATCGCCAACGGCCTCGACCTGCTCGGTGTCTCGGCACCGGAGAGCATGTAATCCGTGGCCCGGGACTACGCCAAACGCGGCGGCTCGCAACGCGGCCGCAAGGCGCCGGCGGCCAAGCGCAAATCTGCCGCCAAATCGGGCGGCGGCCACTGGAACTGGTTCGGCGCCGGCGCACTTACCGGTGTCTTCCTGAGCTTCCTGGTCTACCTCGGCACCCTGCCACCGGCGGATCCGGGCAAACCGGCGGAACGCGCCGCTGCCGCCCCGGAGTCGGCCACGCCCCAGCCGCGCTATGACTTCTACACCATGCTGCCGGAACAGAGCATGGAGAGCGACTACCAGGCCCCCGCCGAGGAGCGGGAACCCGCCCGGGCGGCCAGCCAGCCGGCCTCCACCTACTTCCTCCTGCAGGCGGGCTCTTTTCGCCAGCGCGAGGACGCCGACCGCCGACGCGCGGAGCTGATCCTGCTCGGCCTCGAGCCGACCATCCAGGAAAACAGCAGCGATACGGGGCGCTGGTTCCGGGTCTACCTCGGCCCCTTCGACACCCACGCCAAGATGTCCAGGGCTCGCGGCCTGACTGCGGGGCAGGGCATCGACACTCTCTTGCTGAAGCGCCCAACGGCACAATAGGAATCGGCGGGTACCCTCCCGGACTTCACGGCATTTTTTCCAAGCGACGACTCAGAACGCTTTGGAGGAGTCTGGGAAAAATGTCGGATGAATGCGTGGGCCGGAGCCCGGAGTGCCAGCTTCCCGGACTTCCAGGCCTTTAGCCTGCCCTACGCTCCAAAGCGTTTATAGTCGCTACGGACAGGCTAAACGCCTGGAAGCCCTACCGACCGAGCAGCGCCCCGGCATTCTTCATAAGCGACGACTCAGAACGCTTTGGAGGAGTGTTGAAGAATGGCGGGGCGATGCGTGGACCGGAGTTCCCGGTGCCAACTTCCCGGGATTCCGGGCATTTGCCCTGCCCCACGCTCCAAAGCGTTTATAGTCGCGCGGAACAGGGCAAATGCCCGAAACCCCTACCGACCGAGCAGCGCCCCGGCATTGTTCATAAGCGACGACTCAGAACGCTTTGGAGGAGCGTTGAAGAATGCCGGGGGGATGCGTGGACCGGAGTCCCGGGTGCCAGTTTCCCGGGCTTCCGGACATTTACCCTGCCCCTCGCTCCAAAGCGTTTATAGTCGCGCGGAACAGGGCAAATGCCCGGAACCCCTGCCGACGGAGCAGCGCCCCGGCATTGTTCATAAGCGACGACTCAGAACGCTTTGGAGGAGCGTTGAAGAATGGCGGGGCGATGCGTGGATCGAAGTCCCGGCCTTGAATCCTGGGTTTCCACCCCCATATTGGAAGCTGAGACACAGGAGACACAATTGTGGAACAGTACAGAGGCACCACGATTCTCTCGGTTCGCCGGGGGAATAGCGTGGTTATTGGCGGTGACGGCCAGGTATCGCTGGGCAATACCGTGATGAAGGGCAACGCGCGAAAAGTGCGCCGGCTGTTCAAGGACCAGGTGGTGGCCGGGTTCGCCGGCGGTACGGCGGATGCCTTTACCCTCTTCGAGCTGTTCGAAGCGCAGCTCGACAAGCACCAGGGCCACCTGGTTCGTGCCTCCGTCGAGCTGGCCAAGGCCTGGCGCACCGAGCGCGCCCTGCGCCGGCTGGAGGCCCTGCTGGCGGTGGCGGACAAGACCACCTCGCTGATCATTACTGGCAACGGCGACGTCATCGAGCCGGAGGACAATCTCATCGCCATCGGCTCCGGTGGGCCCTTCGCCCAGTCCGCTGCCCGGGCACTGCTGGACAACACTGAACTCAGCGCCCGCGATATCGTCGAAAAAGGGCTGGAGATCGCCGGCGACATCTGCATCTACACCAACCACAACCGCACCATCGAACAACTGGATTACTGATTCCCATGTCCAACATGACACCCCGGGAGATCGTCTCGGAACTCGACCGTCACATCATCGGCCAGAACGAGGCCAAGCGGGCAGTCGCCATCGCCCTGCGCAACCGCTGGCGGCGCATGCAGCTGCCCGAGGAACTGCGGGCGGAAATCACCCCCAAGAACATCCTGATGATTGGCCCCACCGGCGTCGGCAAGACCGAGATCGCCCGGCGCCTGGCGAAACTGGCCGGTGCGCCCTTCGTCAAGGTGGAGGCGACCAAGTTCACCGAGGTGGGCTACGTGGGTCGCGATGTCGAGTCCATCGTCCGCGACCTGGTTGATGTCTCGATCAAGATGCACCGCGAGCAGGAGATGAGCCGGGTGCGCTATCGTGCCGAGGAAGCCGCCGAGGAGCGGGTGCTCGATATCCTGCTTCCGCCGGCGCGTGGCGATAATGATGCATCTTCCGGCCAGGGCACCCGTCAGCTGCTGCGCAAGAAGCTGCGCGAGGGCGAGCTGGACGACAAGGAAATCGAAGTCGAACTGCGCAACCCGGTGATGGGCATGGAAATCATGGCTCCCCCGGGTATGGAGGAGATGACCAGCCAGCTGCAGAGCATGTTCTCCAACATGAACCGCGGCCAGAAGAAGACCCAGAAAATGACCGTCAAGGCCGCCTTCGCCGCCCTCACCGAGGACGAGGCGGCAAAGCTCGTCAACGAGGACGACCTGAAGCAACAGGCGGTGGAAGCCGCCGAGCAGAACGGCATCGTATTTATCGATGAGCTGGACAAGGTCGCCAAGCGCAGCGAAGGCGCTGGCGCCGATGTCTCCCGCGAGGGCGTACAGCGCGACCTGCTGCCGCTGATCGAGGGTTCCACCGTGACCACCAAGCACGGCATGATCAAGACCGACCACATCCTGTTCATCGCCTCCGGCGCCTTCCACCTGGCCAAGCCCTCGGACCTGATTCCCGAACTCCAGGGCCGCCTGCCCATCCGGGTGGAACTGGCGGCGCTGAGCCCCGAGGACTTCGAACGCATCCTCACCGAACCCAATGCCTCCCTCACCGAGCAGTACCAGGCCCTGCTGGCCACCGAAGGGCTCAAGGTGGAATTCAGCGCAGACGGCATCCGCCGCATCGCCGAAACCGCCTGGCACGTGAACGAACGCACCGAGAACATCGGCGCCCGCCGCCTGCACACGGTGCTGGAGCGCCTGCTCGAAGAGGCCTCCTACGACGCCGCCGACTCCAGCGTTTCGGGCCAGACCCTGAGCATCGACGCCGCCTACGTGGACAGTAAACTGGAAGCCCTGTCCGCCGACGAAGACCTCTCGCGCTTCATACTCTAGGCCCGACCAGGATGAGTGACACCAGACCCACCGGCATTGAACTGCACAAGCGCTCCCGAGAACTGGAGCTGAGCTACGCCGACGGCAGCAGCTTTCGCCTTCCCTGCGAGTACCTGCGGGTTTTCTCGCCCTCGGCTGAAGTACAGGGCCACGGCCCGGGACAGGAGGTCCTGCAGGTCGGCAAGCTGAACGTCGGCATCTCGGCGATCAAACCGGTCGGCAACTACGCGCTGCAACTGGTGTTCGACGACGGCCACGACTCGGGGCTCTACTCCTGGGACTATCTCCACCGGCTCTGCACAGAGCAGGAGGCGCGCTGGCAGGACTACCTGCAGCGTATGGATGCTGCCGGAGCGACCCGGGACCCGGATGTGCAGGTAGTCAAGTTCCAACCGTGATCCGTGCCGTTCGCTGGCTACGGAGCGAGCACCTGAGGCCGCCAAGCCCCACTGAAACCGTAAGGCGACAAGACGTCGCCGCCCGAGCCTGTACATGGATGTACGCTTTTTGGCGCGTTTCAGTGGGGGCTGGCGGCCTCAGGTGCGATTCGATTACCCTCCACGCATAAACAGCGCCAGTTCAACCACTGACCTGCCAACCCTCCTCGGGGTACAATCACCGCCTCCCTGGAGGACCCATGAGCGCAAAAGACAAAACCCACTTCGGCTACCGCGAAGTCGACACCGATGCAAAGGCCGGCATGGTGGCGGACGTATTCCATTCCGTGGCGGCGCGCTACGACCTGATGAACGACCTCATGTCCGGCGGCATCCACCGCCTGTGGAAGCGTTTTACCATCGAACTGTCCGGTGTCCGCCGGGGCAACGCCGTGCTGGACATCGCCGGTGGCACCGGTGACCTGGCGGCGCGCTTCGCCGACATCGTCGGCGCAGACGGCCGGGTGGTACTGGCCGACATCAACGAATCCATGCTGCAGGTTGGCCGCGACAAGCTGCTCGATACGGGACGGCTGGGCAGGATCGAATTCGTCCAGGCGGATGCCCAGTTCCTGCCCTTCCCCGACGAGAGCTTCGATTGCATCACCATCGCCTTCGGGCTGCGCAACGTCACCGACAAGGACCTCGCCCTGCGGTCCATGCTGCGGGTGCTCAAGCCCGGCGGGCGACTGCTGGTGCTGGAGTTTTCCAAGCCGCAGAACGACCTGCTGAGCAAGGCCTACGACAGCTACTCCTTCCACGTACTGCCCTTTATGGGCAAGCTGGTGGCCGGCGACGCCGACAGCTACCAGTACCTGGCGGAATCCATTCGCATGCATCCCGACCAGGAGACACTCAAGGACATGATGGAGGACGCGGGCTTCGCCAGCGTCGAGTACCACAACATGACCGGCGGCATCGTCGCGGTGCACCGCGGGGTAAAGGCCTGACGTGTCAGCCACTGTCGATCCCGCCCTGCAGACCGCAGCGCTGGCAGCAGTCGAATCCCTGCTCAACCGGGCTCTGGCGCTCTCCCCGGGCGGCTGCGAAGCGCTCGCGCCCTTCGAGGATAAGGTCTTCGCCCTGCACTGCACGGCCCCGCAACTCGATGCCTACCTTCTGCCCTCGGCAGGAGGCGTGCGCGTGCTCGGCGCCTGGGACGGCGAGGTCAACACCAGCCTGCGGGGCGAGGCGGCGGAATTCAGCGCGCTGGCCACCGCCGAAGACCCCGCCGCGGCACTGATCAACGGCGGCCTCGAGTTGCACGGCGACAGCGCCGCACTGATCGAACTGCAAAAAGTGATCAGCGGCCTGGAACCCGACTGGGAGGCGCCACTGGTCAACGCGCTGGGCGACGTCGCCGGCCACCAGCTCGCGGAACTCTTGCGCGGCGCTTTCGGCTGGGGCCGGCAGGCCGGAGAGGGCCTTACCCGGCAACTGTCCGAGTTCATCCAGGAGGAAGCTCGCCTGACGCCGCCGCGCCTGGAGCTGGAAGATTTCTATCGCGAGGTCCAGGACCTCGGCCTGCGCGTGGAGCGGCTCGATTCCCGCATCGCCCGCCTGCGCCGCCGCATCGACGAGTACAAGGACCGCGACTGACCATGTCCCGCAGCCTGCGCCTGTTGAAGATCCTTCGTGTCAGCGGCCGCTACCGGCTGGACCTGCTGCTGGATCCCGCGAACCTGCCGCCGATGCCCCGGGCCGCCTTCCGCCTCGCCCCCTGGCGATTCCTGCCGGAGCCCGAGATGCCCCGGGGGGAACGCCTGCGCCGGGCCCTGGAGGAACTGGGGCCGGTATTCGTCAAGTTCGGCCAGATGCTGTCCACCCGCCGCGACCTGCTGCCGGAGGATATCGCCGACGAACTGGCGCGCCTGCAGGACGCCGTGCCGCCTTTCCCTGGCGACCAGGCAGTGGCCATCATCGAGAGCGCCCTGGGCCGCCCGGTGGCGGAACTGTTCACCGAGTTCGAAGCCGAGCCCCTGGCGTCCGCCTCGGTCGCCCAGGTGCACCAGGCGACCCTGGCTGGCGGCGAGTCAGTGGTGGTGAAAGTGCTGCGGCCCGATATCGAACCGGTCATCCGCCAGGATATCGCCCTGCTCTACACCCTGGCGCGCCTGGTTGAACGCTTCCTGCCTTTCGGCCGCCGCCTGCGGCCGGTGGAGGTGGTGGACGATTACAAGCTGGTGGTCCTCGACGAACTGGACCTGGGCCGCGAAGCGGCAAACGCATCCCAGCTGCGACGCAATTTCGAGGATAGTCCGCTGGTCTACGTACCGAAGGTCTACTGGGATTACAGCGCCCACAACGTATTCACCATGGAGCGCATCCAGGGCATCCCGGTCACCGATGTCAAAACCCTGAAGGACAAAAACGTCGACCTGAAACTGCTGGCAGAGCGCGGCGTCGAAATATTCTTCACCCAGGTCCTGCGCGACAGTTTTTTCCATGCCGACATGCACCCCGGCAATATTTTCGTCGATGCCACCGACCCGGCGGACCCGACCTACATCGCGGTGGACTGCGCCATCATCGGCTCCCTCTCGGATTCCGACCAGTACTACCTTGCCCGCAACTTGCTGGCGATTTTCCACCGCGACTACCGCGAGGTGGCCCAGCTCCACGTGGAATGCGGATGGGTGCCGCCGGATACACGGGTGCAGGATTTCGAGGCCGCCATGCGCGCCGTCTGCGAGCCGGTATTCGAGCGGCCGATCAGTGAAATTTCCTTCGGCCAGTTGCTGGTCTACCTGTTCCGTACCGCCGCGCGTTTCGATATGGAAGTACAGCCCTCGCTGGTGCTGTTGCAGAAAACCCTGCTGAATATCGAGGGACTGGGCCGCCAGCTTTACCCGGACCTCAATCTCTGGGACACTGCGCAGCCTTTTCTCGAGCAATGGATGACGGAGCGCTACTCACCCCAGGCCATGCTGCAGAAGCTGCAGCGCCAGGCCCCATCCTGGCTCGAGCAATTACCGCGGGTCCCAGACCTCGTACTGCAGCGCCTTGAGAGCGGCATCTCCGCTACGCCAAACCCCGCACCGGCAGCGCGAAAAGTGCGCACGCCGGTTGCCACTTACCGGGTGGTCGCCGGCGTGCTCGCGCTGGTCCTCGCCGCGCTCTGGGCTGTGCCGGACACCGCCCAGTGGCTGTCCCGGGTTCCGCTCGCCAGCTGGCTGCTGGGCGCCGCGGGGCTCGCCCTGCTGTGGCCGCGCCGGTCGTGAGCCACGCCCGCCTGTGCGATAATCGCGCCGTTATGAAGGGGTCGAGATGAGCATCAGCGACGAGATCAAGTGGAACGAGCAGGGACTGGTAGCCGCCATCGCCCAGGACTGGCGCAGCGGTGAGGTACTGATGCTCGCATGGATGAACCCCGAGTCACTGGAACTGACCCTGCAGGAGCAGCGGGCGGTGTACTGGTCGCGCTCGCGCCAGTCCCTGTGGCGCAAGGGCGAGTCATCGGGCAATGTGCAGCAACTCAAGGAGTTGCGGGTGGACTGCGACGGCGACACAGTCCTGATGAAGGTGGAACAAATAGGCGGTATCGCCTGTCATACCGGGCGCCGCAACTGCTTTTACCGGGTGGCGCAGCCCGACGGTTCACTGGCAACGGTGGAGACAGTTCTGCGCAGCCCGGAGGACATGTACGGAGCCAAGGGCGAATGAACGATATCCTGCAGCAACTCGCGGCGACCCTGGAACAGCGGCGAAATGCCGATCCGGAAAGCTCCTACGTCGCCAGCCTCCACCACAAGGGGCTGAACAAGATCCTGGAGAAGGTGGGCGAGGAGGCGGTCGAGACCATCCTCGCGGCACGCGACATGGAAGCGGGCGGCAGTCCGGACGCGCTGGTCGGCGAGGTCGCCGACCTGTGGTTCCACTCCCTGGTCATGCTCTCACACCTCGGTGTACCCGCGGATGCAGTGAGCGCCTGCCTGGAGCAGAGATTCGGTGTGTCCGGCCTGGACGAGAAAGCGGCCCGCAAAGGGCCTTAAGACAGATTTTTTTGAACGGAGAAAGTTATGGGTTTAGGTGGAATCAGTATCTGGCAGCTGCTGATCATACTCGCCATCGTGGTGATGTTGTTCGGCACCAAGCGCCTGCGTACCCTGGGTTCTGATCTCGGAAGCGCGGTCAAGGGCTTCCGCAAGAGCATGTCCGACGAGGACAGCAGCGAAAAACCGGTGGAGGAAAAGACCATCGGCGAGGAACCCGGCAGCGACGAAAAGCCTCTGGCCGATAAGGACAAATAGAGCCCGCAACGATGTTCGATATCGGTTTTGCCGAGCTGATCATCGTGGCCGTGGTCGGCCTGTTGGTGATCGGCCCGGAGCGCCTGCCCGGCGCCATCCGCACCGGGGCCGCCTGGTTCTCGCGCTTCCGGCGCAGTTTCAACCAGATCAAGGCGGAAGTCGAAAGGGAGTTGCACAACGACGCCCTCTTGCAGGAATTGAAGGAAACGCGCCGCGAGTTCGATGAGCAGGTACAGAAAGTAGAGCAGCAGGTGGAAAAAGAGCTTCAGGAGCCTGTGGACAAGCCCGCAGGGGACGCGGAGCAGGAGCGTCCCAAGCCATGAGCGAGCAGGATACCCAGGATCCAGCGCTGCCGCTGGTGGCCCACCTGACGGAACTGCGCGACCGCCTGTTGCGCGCGATACTCGGGGTACTGCTGGTCTTCATCGGCCTGTTTCCCTTCTCCAACGAAATTTATGCCTACATCTCCAGGCCCCTGCGGGAACTGCTCCCGCCGGGTGCCAGCATGATCGCCACCGAGGTGGCCTCGCCCTTTCTTACGCCCTTCAAGCTGACCCTGTTCACGGCGATTTTGATCGCGGTGCCCTATGTGCTCTACCAGGCCTGGAGCTTCGTGGCACCGGGCATGTACCGCCACGAGAAGCGCTTCGCGGTGCCCCTGCTGGTGACCAGCATCGGCCTGTTCTACGCTGGCGCCGCCTTCGCCTACTTCGTGGTGTTCCCGCTGATTTTCGGCTTCTTTACCAGCGTCGGTCCCGAGGGCGTGGCGATCATGACCGACATCAACAGCTACCTCAATTTCGTGCTCAAGCTCTTCTTCGCCTTCGGGGTGGCCTTTGAAATACCCATCGCCGCGGTCCTGCTGATCTGGAGCGGCATCACGACCGCCGAGGACCTCGGCCGCAAACGCCCCTATATCATCGTCGGCTGCTTCGTGGTCGGGATGCTGCTGACACCTCCGGACGTGATCTCCCAGAGCCTGCTGGCCGGACCGATGTGGCTGCTGTTCGAGATCGGGGTATTCTTCGGTCGCTTCGTCGAGAAGCGAAAGTCAGCGGATTCCGGGGAAGAGGCCGCTTGAAGAACTACCGCGACCACGCCGCCAACGAACGCACCTGGCTGGCCTGGATTCGCACCGCCATCGCAATTATCGCCTTCGGCTTCATCATCGAGCGCTTCGAGTTATTCACCGCCTACCTGAAGGCCTCCGCCGCGGCGGGAGCCCCCGCGTCTCCAACGCCACCGGGGGTTAACCCGCTGGCCCTGTTACTGGTTCTGGTGGGTATCGCAGTGATCGTGTTTTCAACCTGGCGTTTCCGTACCCACCAGAAGATCATTGAAAGGGAGAGTAACGAAACCTACCGCGCCGGTGTCCCCATCGTGGGCCTCGCCGTTCTGCTGGTGGTGACGGCCCTCGCCCTGGCCTGGCTGGTGCTTTAATGCAGGCTGCGCGGGTGTAATATTGGCTTCCATGGCCAAACCCGAACTTACCGCCTGCCTCAACTACCTCATCCCCACTGGTGAGCGACCGATCTACTTCGCCTCCCGCGGCGGCGCAGAGGCCGCCCTGAAAATCGGCGCCGAATTCGAGTCACGGCAAGTCAGCATTGGCAATGCGCGCGCACTGCAGCCCCCGCCTGAACTACAGCGTGAGGGATTTTGCCTGCGAGAACACCCGGCGGACGAGTTCGATTTTTACCAGCTGGGGGATCAGCTGCCCGCTTACGAGGCACAGATAATCCGCCTGGTACTCGAGGCCAGCGGAGGCAGGGAAGCCCTGGTTTTCGATCACACCCTGCGCTCCGACTCCCCGAGTATTCGCGGGCAGCGCAATACCCGCGAGCCCGCCGCCGTCATTCACAACGACTATTCCGACGCCTCCGCGCAACGCCGCCTGTCCGACCTGCTGCCCCGGGTAGCGACGGAATACCGCCTGCAGCGCCGTTTCGCCATCGTCAACGCCTGGCGCAGCATCGTCGGAACCGTCTGGAACAGCCCCCTCGCCTGCTGTGACGGGCGCACCCTCGCCAGGGAGGACCTGGTCGCCGCGGAGCGGCGCGCCGAAGACCGCATTGGAGAACTGGAACTGGTCAGCTGGAATCCCCGACACAACTGGTACTATTTCCCCGAGATGGGAGAAGACGAAGTGCTGTTGATAAAGACCTTCGACAGCGACCCCGGGGAGGGCGCGGCACGCTCCGCCCACTCCGCCTTCGACAACCCGCTGGCGCCCTCCGATGCGGCGCCGCGGGAGAGCATGGAATCGCGATTACTGGTGTTTTACTAATAACTCGCCCTGGAGCGACATAAATGAGCCTGGATATCGACACTGACACCATCCGCCGCCTGCGCGACGCCCTGCTCGCCGAGGCAGACCTGCAAAGCGCGCCGGGAGAGAGCCACATCGACTCCCGCCGGCAGGCCGCCCTCGCCCGGGTGGCGCCCTTCGCTGAAACCATGTACCTGGTGATGATCGCCGACGGCCACCACGCGCCGGAGGAGATCGCCTCACTGCGTGGCGCCATTCGCATCCTCGCCGGCGACCTGATCACCGCCGAAGACCTCGACGGGCTACTGGCCAGTTGTGAGGCCGCGGCCCGGGAGCGCGGGCCGGCCACACTGCTGCAGGTACTGGGGAGTCGCCTGTGTGCCGATCGCAGTGATCGGGAAACCGCCTTCACCCTGGCCGCCGCCGTCGCTCTCGCCGACGACGAAGTGGCCGAGGCGGAGATGGCGCTGCTCGACGATGTTGCGGAGTGGTTTGGCGTTTCCTCGAAACGCGCTACCCAGCTACTGGGTGAAATCGCCTGATCAGGGCGCCGAGCCGATCTCTCCCGATTCGGGCACCATGAGTTCCTGTACCGCGACGCCCTCGAGGGAAATGCGCATCTCCAGGTGATGCCGGTAGACATCGTCCTGTCCGGAGAAAATTCGCGGCACCCGCGCTGAGTTCACATACAGGGTGCCGTTGCGGTCGAGCAGCCAGGGCCGTTCCTCCCCGTGCTTGGTGCGCAGGTGCATATGCCCCGCCACGACAGCCAGCACGCGCTTGCCGCGGTCACGGGCGTAGTCGATCGCCAGCGCCAGATCGGGATCGCCCCAATCACCCCCACCCGGTTTGAAATCGCATCCCCAGATGTCTCCCGCCTCCTCGCCGAGCCCGGTGGGACCATTGTGGGCAAGGAACACGATGGCCTCGGCGCTGGAAGCATCCACCAGGCCGCACAGGCGCTCGGTGGAATCGGCGAGGCTGTGTACCGCGTATGTGGAAGCCATGTAATCGGGGAAGGACAGCTGCGGTCCGCCCATGCTGTGGGGCCGACCGGCGATCAGGTCTACCGCGAGGCCGGGCGCGCGCAGCTCGTGCAGGCTGTAGCCACACAGGCGCACATCACTGGCGGCACTGTCCCGGGTAATCGCCATGATCTTGCTGACGCCGCCCTGCAGGGCGAGTTCGGCGGCGAGTTCCTCCACGTCGACGGTGTCGTTGTTGCCGGGCATTACCAGCGTGGGCTGACGCAGCCGGGAAATCGAACGCGCCACTCTCAGGGTACTGTCGGCGAGGCCCCCGCCGAGATCGCCGGCGAAGAACAGCAGGTCGTAGGGTGCATTGGCGAACTGCCAGATATCGACATCGTCCCAGTGGGTGTGCAGGTCGCCGATGATGCCGAGGCGAATCTCCACGGCGTCGATTTCAATACGCTGGTGCGCGGATGGATTGCTCGGGCTCAGGGTGGGCCTCTTTTATCTGGTCAGAGATGCGCCACCAGTATGATATAGGCCCGGCCTCCTGCCAAATCAGGTAGAGAGCCTTCAGCCACGCCATGTAGAGAGCCCTCAGCCAGATCAGGTAGAAAGAAACTCGCTGAGGGTCTCGGCAATCATCACCACCGGCGCATGGGTGTTGCCGCTGGTGATGTCCGGCATTACCGAGGCGTCGGCAATATACAGGTTGTCCAGCCCGCGGACCCGGAGGCGGGCGTCGGTCACCGCGAGAGGGTCCTCGTCCGCTCCCATCTTGCAGGTGCAGGTCGGGTGGAAAATCGTGGTGGCGATGTCACCGGCGGCCCGCGCCAGCTCTTCGGGGGAAGCCAGTTCGGGCCCGGGTTTTATTTCCACGGGCCGGTAGCGGGCGACAGCCGGCTGGCTGCAAATTTCCCGGGTGATTTCAATGGAACGCGCGGCGATGCGACGGTCCGCCTCCGTGCTCAGGTAGCGCGGATCGATGCGCGGCGGCGCAGCGGGATCGTCGCTGCGGATGTCCACCCGCCCACGACTGCTGGGACGCAGGTTACAGACACTGGCGGTAATGCCGGGGAACGGATGCAGGTCGAGCCCCAGTTTTTCGGCGCTCATGGGTTGCACATGGTATTCGAGATCGGGTCGGTCGAGGGCCTCATCGGACTTGAAGAATGCGCCCAGCTGACTCGGGGCCATCGACAGGGGCCCCGAACGGCGCAGGAGGTACTCCAGCCCCATCCGTGCGCGACCATGCCAGCTACCGCTGAGGCAATTCAGCGTGGTTGCGCCCTCGACCCGGAATTGTACCCGGATCTGCAGATGGTCCTGCAGGTTGCCGCCCACGCCCTCCAGGCGCAGGCGGCAGGGCACACCGGCCTCGCCCAACTGTTGCTCGCCGCCAATGCCGCTGCGCTGCAGGATGCAGGGCGAGGAGACGGCGCCGGCAGAGAGGATGACCTCCCCAGAGGCATCGATGCGCTGGCGCTTGCCGTTCACGATCACCTCCAGGCCGGCGACGCGCTGGCCCTCCCAGATCAGCCGGTCGACCAATACGCCGGTGAGGACCTCAAGGTTCGGACGTCCCATCACGGGCTTCAGGAAGGCCCGCTTGGCCGAGCAGCGCACGCCGCCCACCTGGTTGACGTGGAACAGCCCGACGCCACTGTTGTCGCCTGTGTTGAAGTCCTCGGTCGGGGCGATGCCGTACTCGGCGCAGGCCTCCTCCCAGGCGTCCAGCACCGGCCAGCGCAGGCGCTGTTGTTCTACCCGCAGTTCCCCCCCCGTACCGTGGTGCGCCGAGGCGCCAGCGTAGAAATTTTCCGACTTGATGAAGCGCGGCAGGACCTCGTCCCAGGACCACCCCGGAAGCCCCCAACCGTCATAATCCTGGCGCTGGCCACGCATGTAGATCATGCCGTTGATGGCACTGCAGCCGCCCAGCACCTTGCCACGGGGGTAGGGAAGGCTGCGGCCGTTCAGCCCCGGCTGGGCTTCCAGCTGGTAGCACCAGTCGGCCCGGGGATTGCCCATCGCGAACAGGTAGCCGACAGGAATATGGAACCAGTGCCAGCTGTCGTTACCACCGGCTTCCAGCAGGAGCACGCGGCGCGCCGGATCCGCGGAGAGCCGGTTGGCCAGCACGCAGCCGGCGCTGCCGGCGCCGACGATCACCGTATCGAAACCCGCAAGGTCGACCTTGTCCATTCACTCTCCGCGCAATGAGCGGGCACTTGCGCCCGAACCGGGCGCTCACATTACACGCAGGGCTGCCGGGCCTCAAGTGAAGCCTCAGAGCAAAATCTCACCGAGGGGGAGTCGCTCGCGGGGCTTGGCGTCGCGCTCGGCGTAAGCGGCGGGAATCACCCGGGCTTCACCGGCGTAGCCAATTGCCAGTGCGGTGAGCGGCTTCAGATCCTCGCCGGGGGCGAAGGTCTCGATGACTTTCTGTGGCTCGATACCGATCATCTGGTGAACCACCAGGCCCCGTGCCGTGGCTTCCACCGTCAGCATTGCGGATGCGGCGCCGAGGTCGTGCTCGGCGGCGGCGTTGGCTTTACCGTTGTGGGCAAAGTGAGTCTGTACCAGCCCGAGGGCCAGTACCGGGGCATTGGCAGCCCAGGGCCGGTTGCCCTCCACCAGGCAGGCGTGAATTTTGTCCCAGGTGTCGCCGTCGCCTTTGCGGGCGACGATGTAGCGCCAGGGCTGGGCGTTGTAAGAGGACATGGTCCAGCGCGCCGCCTCGAAGAGGGAATGTACATCCTCCTCGCTCACCGGACGCTCGGGGTCGAAGGCATAGGGGCTGAAGCGCCGTGCCAGCAACTCGTTAATGGGATGGTCGCCGTGGGCGAGTTTGTCTTGCATGGGGAATTTCCTCATTCAGTCAACGAATTCCACGTTTGGGAACTGATGGGGACAGGATATATTCGCTAAAATTGGATATAAATCGCATATATACGGATTTATATTTCGATTAATTCGAATTAAATCAGGATGCGCCGGCAATATCCCTGCTGTCGAAGCGGGCTCCCATTTCGCTCAAGGCCTCGCGGATCCGGTACTGCTCACTGAGATCGTGAACCTCCACCAGCAGCAGGGTGCCACAGGCCCGGCAGAGTCCAGCGTCACCGGGCACCCCCTCCCGGCGCCACGAAAGCAATCCGGCCGCGAGCGGCAGTAATGCCACGCCCAGCAGCAGGGCCAACATCCCGGTGATGATTTCCTGGGTCACCAGACCGAAATACTCGAGCAGGGCGACGAGGATAAACCCCGCTGTCAGCAGTCCAAAGGTTATCGCTACCATCCACAGCTGCCGCTTCTGCACCAGGCGACCGCTGGCACGAACAGCGAAACGGTTTCGATGCGCCGCCCGCAGGGGAAATTGCTCGGCTATCCCGAGCTGGGAAGCGTCCAGCCCGAAGCGCTGGCAAAGGGTTTCGGCGGCGGCCGCAGCGGCCGCACGATCGGGAAATTCCGCCTCGAGACGGGCGGGAAAGTCCTCCTCCATCAGCGTGCTGTGCACCATCGGCCAGGCCCTGCTGAGCACCTGTGCCCAGACTACTCCCATCAACAGCCGGGTAAAAGTCCCGTAAAACCCGATAATTCGCTACCGGGGCACAGATGCGCTAGGCTGAACAGAGCAGCGAGGCCTCGTTGCGATGATCCTGTTGTCAGTGGTGGAGGGCGCAAATGAGTTTCGTCGATCTGGTAGGTATCTGGGATCAGCAGGCCTCCGGCGAGTTGGTGCAGGAGCGCTACCGGGTCGCCCTCACCGTCGAGGACGCCGCCAAGATCGAAGCCCTCGCCGAACTGTTCCCGGGCCGTTCCCGCGAACAACTCATTGCCGAGCTAATCGGCACTGCGCTCGACGAACTTGTCGCCTCTTTTCCCTACGAGCAGGGAAGCCGGGTCATCACCCACGACGAGGAAGGTGATCCGGTCTACGAAGATGTGGGCTACACGCCCCGCTATCTTGCGCTGGTGGAAAAACACGTGGAAAAACTACGCAAGGGAGGTTGAATCGAGCGCGCCGGCGCAGAGCGGGCGGGGCCTGCAATCAGTCTGAGCAGCGTCACGAGCCCATCGGGCTCGATTTATGACAATGAGCAATACCGGCACAAGCAGACAAGCGAGCAAGTCGAGGACCCTGGCTGAAAAGTTGAAGCTGGTGGAGGAGAGAGCGCGCGAACGCGCCATCCGGGAACGGGCGCAGTTTTTCGGTTTACAGATCGATCCCACTGCGTCCTACGAGGACGATTCCGGGGGCCGCGAACCCGGCGACCGCAACTGGACCGGTTTCGGCTTCGACATACACCCACAGGTCACCATCTTCTCCGCGGCGATACTGATCCTGTTCATCGTACTCACACTGATGTTCCAGGAACAGGTCAGCAGCGCATTTGGCAGCGCCCTGCAATTCATCACCCGCACCAGCGGCTGGTTCCTGGTCCTCGCCGCCAATGTATTCATCATCGCGGCGCTCTACTTTGCCCTGGGCCGCTTCGGCAGAATACGCATCGGCGGCAACGAGGCCCAGCCGGAATTCAGCACCCTCGCGTGGTACGCCATGCTGCTCAGCGCCGGCATGGGCATCGGCCTGATGTTCTGGAGCGTCGGCGAGCCGATCACCCACTTCGGCACACCGTCGCCAATGTTTCCAGGCGTCGAACCGCAATCGCCCGAGGCCGCCCAGGCGGCCATGAGCGTGACTTTCTTCCACTGGGGCATTCATCCCTGGGCCACTTACGCCATCGTCGGACTGGGCTTGGCATTTTTCGCCTACAACCGCGGGCTGCCGCTGACCATTCGCTCGATTTTCTATCCCCTGCTCGGCGAACGTATCTACGGCTTCTGGGGGAATCTCATCGATATTCTGTCGGTACTGGCGACCCTGGTCGGCCTGGCCACCTCATTGGGACTCGGGGTAAGCCAGATCAACGCCGGGCTGCATTTCCTGCTCGGCATCGATATCAGCGTGAGCATACAGGTCACGCTGATCGCCATCATCACCGGGATCGCTACACTCTCGGTCATGGCGGGCCTGGACGGCGGGGTAAAGCGCCTGAGCCAGGCCAACATGATTCTCGCCGGCGCGTTTCTGCTGTTTCTGCTGGTAGCCGGCCCAACGGTCTACCTGCTCAGCGGCTTCACCCAGAACCTGGGCTTCTACGCGGCCATCCTTCCCGCCATGAGCATGTGGACCGAAACCTTTCGCGATTCCAACTGGCAGGGGGGCTGGACGGTTTTCTACTGGGCGTGGTGGATTTCCTGGTCGCCCTTCGTCGGCATGTTCATCGCCCGGATTTCCAAAGGCCGGACCGTTCGTGAATTTGTCTTCGGCGTAATCTTCATTCCCACCCTGCTGTCTTTCTTCTGGATGTCGGTATTCGGCGGTACCGCGCTCTACGAGCAGGTGTACGGCGTCGCCGACATCCTGTCTGCAGTCAACGAGGATGTCGCCAAGGCGATGTTCGTCATGCTCGAGGCCCTGCCCCTGGCGGGCGTGCTCTGCACCATCGCCGTAATCCTGGTGACGGTGTTCTTCGTCACCTCTTCTGACTCGGGCTCGCTGGTCGTCGACCACCTGACCTCCGGCGGCAAACTGGACTCACCCACCGGCCAGCGCGTTTTCTGGGCGATCATGGAAGGCGCCATCGCGGCAGTACTGCTGATCGGCGGCGGCCTGGCCACCCTGCAAACAGCCGCGGTCAGCACCGGCCTGCCCTTTGCGCTGGTCCTCCTGGTCGGCGTCTACGCCCAGTGGGTCGGTTTCTCGGAGGAGATCTACATCGAGGAAACGGTGGAAAAAGCGGTGCGCAAGGCCGAACGCGAGCACGTGATGAACGAAGCTATCAGCGAGGCGCTGGACGCGGCTGACCAGGGCAGCTGATTCGGCCCGCGGCGGCTGGAGGGAGGCGGGACCTCACTCGAACGCCAGCGGATACCGACGGGAAAATACCCGCGCTGCCGCCGCGTGGTCGATATGCCGCCCCCAGTTAAATATCGTGCTCCCTGTGGCTTCGAGCTCCTGCAGTGATGGAATTTCACCCTCGAAACAACACTCGCGGAAATTTTCCGCGATTTCCGTACGCATCCCGCGCCGGTGCCATTTCCACAGCAGGTAGGTCGGCTCGAACAGCAGGCGCTTGCGATTCCACTGGGCGGGAATCTCCGCAAGGCATGCTCGCTCGATCAGGCGCGGCGTATGCAGGACAGGATTAGGCGCCGCCACCGAGAGGCAGCGAAAAAAGCCCAGCGTGTCCCAGAGCCACAGGTGCCAGTTATTGAGCTCCTTGTTGGGACGCTTGCGCTGGCCGTGACGCACCAGCGGCCGGGAAAACTCGTGTTCCGGATTTTCCAGTTGCCGCAGGAGCAGCATATCGTCATGCCACCAGATCCAGCGTTCGTGGTGGCGGGCGAAAATCTCCTGGTGCTCCCACAGGCGCAGGATCTTGTTCGCGCCGGCGCTGTGCTCCCAGTCGGTGATCGCCTGTATCCTATTGTTTTCCAACCACTTATTGGGTGGCAGGCTGGCGGACTCCGTGAGCAGGCTGATCGGCCAGTCGCCCAGGTGATGGCGAATCGAGGCGACCACCACCGGCAGGTAATCCTGTGCTTTCGGCCGGTAACTGATCGCGATAGGTGCTCTTGAAATCATGACTTTTCCAAACCTAGATCAATACCCTCGCGTTAATTATGACTATTATATGAAGATGAACCGACCCCTTGGAATTGGGGTCAAGACGATAATTCAACGCTGTAATTTACCGGCCAATGACCTGAATTGGCCGGACTTGCGCCACCAGCTCAGGAGTACCCTATGAAAAAGACACATCGACTGAAGGCCATTGTCGCCGGCACCCTGGTAGCACTCAACCTCGGTTCAGCCAATCTTGCGGCCGAACCCACATTCCAGGTAAAACGCCAGGCCGGTGGAAGCACCCTGTTTTTGTCCAACCTGTTCATGGAAGCGCTGGACAATGCCAATGTGAGCGCAGATGGGGAAAAACCCGCCCGACTCCTTCCCAACAGGGACTGGTTGCGAGCACCGGTCAGCGGGGGTGTGGTCGACCTCGACGGCACCTTTGGAGAGATCGATTTATCCGGCGGACTGCGGCTGGTGGGCGGGGATGACACCGAAGTCGTCCTGCACAATATGACCATCGAGGCCCTGGGAGAACCGAATATCATCAGCGCGGCTGTCGAGATCGACGGCAGTTACATCGAGCGCATTCCGCTTTTCGAGATCGGCCTGGAAGAGGCCGATATCTCCATGCAGAGAAACGGCAAGCTGGTACTGCGCAAGCTTTTCCTTTACCTGACGGATGAAGGCGCGGCGCTGCTGGCGGATGTACTGGGAATGGCTGTGGGCCCCGGCGACAAACTCGGGGTACTCGGCGCCCACGCCAAACTCGAGGGCTTTACCGGTAAGGATTACAACGATCTAGATGATCCGGATGACCTGGCAGACCCGGATGACTCGGATGATTCAGACGACTCCGACGATTCCGATGACTCGGACGATTCCGATGACTCTGATGACTCTGATGACTCCGATGACTCCGATGACTCCGATGACTCCGATGACTCCGATGACTCCGATGACTCCGATGACTCCGATGACTCCGACGATTCGGATGACATGGTAGGCTGACAGCCGCCACCTTCTGCGCATCAAAGCCGCATGTCACCGGTGCCCGGTGACATGCGCTTCATCAATTCCACCCCGCGCTCAGGAATCCGCGAGCTGCGATTTCCCCGCTCCACGACCGAAGGCCAGCAGGACCAGAAGCCCCGCAGCGATACCGGGCAGGCCCTCGAACACGTAAGCGTGCAAGCCGAAGTACCGCCATAACAGGGCGGTGAGAATACCCGCCACAACGCTGGCACTCGCCGCGCCCTGGGAGGGCCGCATGCCCAGGCAGAGCGCAATGAGCAAGGGGCCAAAGGCACTACCCAAACCCGACCAGGCCAGTATCACCATGTTGAAGACGCTCTCGAAATTAGCCAGCGCGAGCAGCAGGGCCAGCCCGGTAACCACGATGGTCGTCGCCTTGATCAGGCCCTGCCCCTCGATCCGTTGCGGCAAAACATCATGGGTCAACGAAGCGGAACAGCTGAGGATCAGGGAGTCCGCGGTCGACATGGTGGCGGCGAAGATTCCCGCCAGGATCACGCCGACCAGCCAGGGCGGGAGGAGTTCCAGCGCCATGGTCGGCAGGGCGAGCTCCGCGTCGAAGCTTTCACCGCCGGGGATGTACAGGCGTGACAGCAGGCCGACCGTGGTCGCCATTGTGTAGAATGCGGTAAACCAGAGGTAATACCAGATTCGCGCCTGGCGCATGTTGGCCCCATCGTCGAGGGTCATGAAGCGCACCATGATATGGGGCTGGCCGATCACCGAGAGCCCCGCCACCATCCAGCCTGCGACGAACATCAGCGGCCCCGCGAGCCCTGGCAGGGGCAGGTCCTGCGGGAACCAGGAGGTGAATTCCGGGATGCTGTCCAGTGCCTGCCAACTGGCTGCAAATCCGCCCTTGGCGGCGATTGCCACCCACAGCAACAGCCCCATGGCGAAGATCATCACAAAGGATTGCGCGGCATCAGTCCAGATCGAGGCGCGAATCCCACCGGCAAAACAGTAGAGAGCAACCATGACAGCACCGATGGTGGAACCCGCCCAGAGTGGCCAGTCGAATAACACGTGCAAGGCTTTCGACCCCGCCAGGAGCTGGGCACTCGCGTAGCAGAGCAGAAATGCCAGCGAGATCAGGCCAATGAGACGCTGCAGGCCGCCCTGCTTCTGGCCGTACCATTGGCTCAGTACACCGGCGTAGCTGACTTCGTCACAGCGGGCGGTGGCCGCATGCAGGCGCGAATGCACGAAGGTGGAACCGAGATAGTCACCGAGGATCCACCCTGCCATCAGCCAGAAAGCCGGAAGGCCCGTCGCGTAGGTATAACCGATGACCCCGATGAACATGTATCCGCTGTTGTTGGTCGCCACCGCGGACAGGCCGACCAGCCAGGGTTTGATCGAGTTGCCGGCGAGATAGTAGTCGTGGCGGGTGCCACGACTGTGGAAAAAGGAAGACAACCCGATCGCAGTAAATGCGGCCAGGAAGATCAGGAATGATACAAGCACCGTGGCGTCCCCTGGTTGCTGTCGTTATATGGCCGCAGCCGGTTCAAGCCCTCAGGCCTGGGCGAGGCAGATGGCCGCGCCGTGATCGTGAACCTCCACGAGGCACTCGTGCAGCGCCTTGACCGCGGCGTCGAAGTCCTCGTCGTTGATTACGAACTGCATGTCGACCTGGCGCATGGACTGGTGCATGGCCTGCACACCGATATCGTAACTGGCGAGCCCCGATACCGCCTTGGCCAGTATACCGGTCACCTTGAGATCGCTGCCAATGGCGGAAACGATAGCCACCTTGGTCTGGTCGATCTCCGCATCCGGGAAAGCCTCTTCCAGCGCCTGGCGGATACGCTTGATGGTTTTCAGGTTGCCGCCGAGGTAGTGGGTAATCGTGTTCGCATTGATGTCCTTGGCGATGATCTGCCCGCGGAAGCGGCGAATCGTCGCGAGAAACTCGCGGTCGTAAACGTCGATCTGGCCCGCCATGTCCTGGTCGAAGAGCTCCAGCGCGTATACGCCCCGTGACCCAGCGATGATCTCCGCACGCGGCGTTTCGGTGACGTAATCCGAGGTGATCAGGGTGCCGGCGTGCTCCGGCTCGAAAGTATTCTTCACCCGCAGCGGGATATTGTTCTGCCGCAGGCCCTTGGCCGCCTTGGGGTGGATCGCCTCCATACCGAGGTTCGCGAGCTGGTCGGCCACATCGTAATTGGTACGGCCGATCGGCACAGCGTGCTCCTCACCGACAATGTTCGGATCGGCGCTGGAGAGGTGGAACTCCTTGTGAATAATCGCTTCCCGCGCTTCGGTTACCACCGCAATACGACTGAAAGTCATCTCGCTGTAGCCGCGATCGAAACTCGCCATCAGCCCGTAGCGGGTGTGGGCGTAACCGGTGACGATAGGCAGCTCGGACGCCAGGTCCACATTCTCGAAGGCCCGCTGGATACGCTCGTCCAGGCTCAGGTGCTCGTCATCGCGCCAGCCGGTCAGGTCGATGAAGCGCGCATTGATCCCGTCGCGACGCAGGAGCTGTACCGTGTTCCAGGCGCTCTGGGCTTCGCCCAGGCTGGCGAGCATCTCCCGCACGGTGGCGAGATGCGATTCCAGCGAGAAGTGGCCGTGGCGGCACAGTTGCTCGAGATTTTGCAGGCACTGGCGCGCCGACTCGATACGCTCGTCGATAAAGTGATTGGCTTCGCCGATTTTTTCAGGATCGACGAAGTACTCGGCGTTTAGCTGGTACATCTCGCCCTGCAGCACGTCCAGTTCCTCGCGCCATGTGCGCTCGGATTCACTGGAGGCAAACAGGGCGTAGACGCCCGGCCGGCCGGACTTTTTGTGTTCCAGCAAGCGGTTGGTGATGCCTCCGTAAGCGGAAACCACAAAGACGCGCTGGTACAGTCCATTGTGCTGCGCCGCAGGATGGCCAATGATGTTGTCGCGTACCGCGGCGTAATCCAGCATGCTGGTGCCGCCGATTTTCTCGACAGTGTGTTGGCGCGTAGTCATTGGTCGATCGCCTCTGCCTCCAGTTCGTAGGCGCCCTCGGCATTGTGCACTTCCTTGCCGCTCAGCGGTGGGTTGAAAACACAGGCCATTTTCATTTCCTCGAAGGCGCGCAGCATGTGCCTGTCGTGCTTGTCGAGGATATAAAGGGTGCCGGGAGTGATGGGGTATTTCTTGCCATCGTCCAGGGTTTCCACCTCGCCGCGCCCGGAAATGCAGTACACCGACTCCAGGTGGTTCTGGTAGTGCATGCGGAAGTCCGCGCCCTTGTAGATGGTGGTGATATGGAAGGAAAAGCCCATCCTGTCATCCTTGAGCAACATGCGGGTGCTCTCCCAGTTGCTATCGGGACTGACGATACGGCGATTGCTCGCTTCGGCTTCCTGTAACTGTCGGACAATCATTACTGCTACCTCTTAACTGGTTTCGGTTCAGGCGATCTCGCGATCGTCGTCGAAGAAGTCCACTTCCTCGGGGATGGAGGTGTTGGCTTCGCAGGTCGCCTTGATCGCCTCTTCGAGGATATCGATGCCCTTCTTCAGGTTGTCATCGCTGATCACCAGCGGACACAGCAGTTTGACGACCTGGTCGTCAGCACCGCTGGTCTCGATGATCAGGCCCTTTTTGAACGCCCGTTGGGTGATCGCGCTGGCGAGGTCCCCATTGATGCAATTGATGCCCTGGAACATGCCGCGGCCCCGGGTGGTGAAGTTGCCGTTGCCGTACTTGTCGACGATCTCCTCCAGGCGGCGGGTGATATAGGCGCCCTTGCGGCGCACCTCCGCTGCGAAGTGGTCATTGCTCCAGTAATGGTCGATGGCCGCCTTGGCGGTGACGAAGGCCAGGTTGTTGCCGCGGAAGGTGCCGTTATGCTCGCCGGGCTTCCACTGGTCCAGCTCCGGGGAAATCATGACCACCGCGAAAGGCAGGCCGTAGCCGCTCAGCGACTTGGAGAGCGTGATGATGTCCGGTTTGATGCCAGCCTCTTCAAAGCTGAAGAAGGTGCCGGTACGGCCGCAACCGGCCTGGATGTCATCCACGATCAGCAGCACGTCGTGCTTTTTGCAGACCTTGTCGAGATTCCGCATCCAGTCCACGCTGGCGGCGTTGATTCCACCCTCGCCCTGCACGCACTCGACGATGACCGCCGCGGGCTTGTCGACGCCGCTGCTGGAGTCACTGAGGACCTTGTCCAGGTAGCCGGTGGTATCGATGTCTTCGCCGAGATAGGCGTCGTAGGGTACCCGGCTGGCGCCGCCCAGATCGATGCCCGCAGCGTTGCGGTGGTGGGAGTTACCCGTTGTCGCCAGCGCACCGAGGCTCACGCCGTGGAAGCCGTTGGTGAAGGCGACGATGTTGTGGCGGCCGGTTACGTTGCGCGCCAGCTTCAGCGCGGCTTCCACCGCGTTGGTGCCGGTGGGGCCGGTGAACTGCACCATGTAGTTCATGCCGCGGGGCTTGAGGATTTTCTCGTTGAATGCCTCGAGAAACTCGCCCTTGGCCTTCGTGTGCAGGTCGAGGCCGTGGGTGATGCCGTCGGCTTCGATGTACTCGAGCAGCTTCTGCTTGAACAGGGGGTTGTTGTGCCCGTAATTCAGGGTTCCCGCGCCGGCGAGGAAGTCGAGGTACTCGTTGCCTTCCTCGTCGTAGAGGAATTCGCCCAGGGCGCGATTGAATACGCGCGGGAAAGAACGCGCGTAGCTTTGAACTTCCGACTCGATCTCTTCAAAAATTTTCATGCTGGCTGATTCTCCGTAAGTAATTGGCTTGGACGTACCGGGTGTAGCGCTATCAGCGCTGGAACGGCCCGATACGCGCCAGGAATTCAGTGTCGTGGGCGCCGCGGAAGTGCGATTCCCGGTCGAACATCACGCTGCGCTCGAGGGCGGCGTCGCGGCCCCGGGCGAAGCTCTCGAACAGGGCCCAGGAGGCCGCGTTGTCTTCGGTTACCGTCGTATTCATGAAGCTGACCGCGGCACAGGCGTCCCGGTCGACGATGTGGTTCAGCATGCGCCGGGCGAGCCCTTCGCCGCGCGCCTTGTCGCTGACCGCCACCTGCCAGATGAACAGGGTGTCCGGCTGGGCCGGGGGCAGGTAGCCGGTGATCGCCCCCACCAGCTCGCCGTCGCGCTCCGCGACCACCGAGGTCGCGGCGAAATGGCTGCACTGCAGCAGGTAGCAGTAGACCGAATTCAGGTCCAGGGGCGGACAGGCCTCGATCAGCGCATGCAGGGCAGCGCCGTCTTCGGATCGGGGTTCGCGAAGGCACAGGTCGGCCTTGCTTTCATTCATATTCATCTCAAATATTTAGAGCACTATGGAAAAAGAGTGCGGACTATACCGAAACTATTTATTTTTCTCAAGAAATCAGCATAATATGCCAATCATTCACATAGATTATGTTTATATGACTAAATATTTACAGACAAACACGGTCGGTAAAGACGGAGAAATTTATCAGTAATCAAAAAATCAAGGCGCCGCAACATTCCGCGTCCGCTCTGCGTATAATGGGCAACCCCGCAGAACAGGAACGCGCAGAGTTGGATCGAATAGCAGAAGTGTTGATTGCCCTGCGGAGGGTGATCCGGGCAACTGACCTGCATTCCAAGCACCTCTCCAAGACCACGGGGCTGACCGCACCGCAGATTCTGCTGCTGCAGGCCATCCGCAAGGGTGAGGGCGGAACCACGATCGGCGACCTGGCCAGCGAGGTCAGCCTCAGCCAGGCGACCGTAACCAACATCCTCGACCGTCTCGAGCGCCGCGGCTATGTCTACCGCGAGCGCTCCCAGAAAGACCGCCGCAAGGTACATGCCTGCCTGACGGAGGCCGGAGTGCAGGTCCTGAAGGATGCCCCCATGCCCCTGCAGGACCAGTTCGCCAGGCAGTTCTCGAACCTCCATGAATGGGAGCAGACCATGATCATCGCCTCCCTGCAGCGGATCGCCCACATGATGGACGCCCAGGACATCGACGCCTCGCCGGTTCTGGATGTGGGCAACCTCGACCGTTACCAACTGACCGACGAGGGCGTGGGCTACGCCGACGTCGCGCCCGGTAACGACGCCTGAACCAGCGTCACAGGCCGCCGTAGCCGGCTTAATCGATAGCGGGCAGGCGCAGGCAGCGCAAGGTCGCCAGCAAGGCCATTGCCAGCAGGAAGCACAACACCGCTTTTGTGCCAAGCTGGGCATCCAGCAGACCCAGGCCAATACCGGAGAGCAGCAGGAATCCCATCACCGTGTTGCTCACTGCCGTGTAGCGCAGGCGATTGCTCTCATTGGACATGTCGACGAGATAGGTCGCACGGCTGATCCGCGCCCCGTGGTGAGCGACAGCGGCGATGAACAGGAGGGCGGCCCCCAGCAGCGGCTGGGCCAGCCAGTTCCGCGCCTCGCTCTCCAGCAAGAGACAGAGCCCGATCACAACTCCCCCCAGCGCCGCCGATGCAGCCATTACCCTGTGCGCGGCCCTATCAGACCAGATACCCCAGAAAGCCCCGGACACCAGCCCTGCAGCACCTTCGGCCAACATGAGGGCAGCGAGCCCTCCTACCCCGCTGCCACCGGCGCGCTGGATAGTGACGACGATGTAGGGAATCGCAAACGCCGTGGCGACCAGCAGCATGCGCGCCAGTATGAACTGCCGCAGTTGCCGGTCGGTCCTCAGCAGGCCAAGGCTGCGCAGGCCCTCCCGCAGCACATCGCCACTAACCTGCACCTCCCCCGCGACCTCCGGCACCGCACTGTATATCAGGGCGGCGAGCACCCAGAGGAGGGCGCTGACACCAAGCAACGCGGCGAAAAGATGGACATCCTCCCCACCCGGCAGTGATCCGGGCGACCACCAGATCAGCGCCGCCACCCCCAGGGAGACCAGACCGGACACGGATGCCGCCAGCCCGGAGAGACGCCCCCGGCGAAGACGGGGAACCGTTTTCCCCAGCACGTCTTTTGCCACCACAGAGCAGACACCGCGCGACAGACTGAACAGCGCCAGGAAGAACACGATGAACAGGCCGGCGGCAGTTCCAGGGAGCGTGAGCAGCGCCACCAGCATCCCGCACAGCGCAAGAGCCTGGCCGGCACTTCCCAGCACCCAGAACCACTTGCGTACAGGAAAGCGCTGGACCCAGGCAGCGACAAAGAGCTGAGGTAACAGGGCGAGGGACTCACGCAGGGGCACCAACATCGAGACCAGGAAAGCCGGGGCGCCGATAGCGCTCAGCATCCATGCCAGCACCAGGCGGCTGCTGACCAGCGCGTCGCCGAGCTTGGTGAGGGACAGCGCCGACAACTGGCAGCGGAATGCCCGACGCTGCTCCCCGTTTGTTTTACTGGTGCCGCCTGCCTGCAAAATACTTCCCCGAGTTCTCGACCTTCCTACGCACTACCCGGGCAGCTGGATCAAGAACCTCCCGCAGGGGCCTGCTGTCCGTAGGTGGCAAAGCTCGCCAGCACGTCCTCCATCTGACCCTCGCTCAGGACATGGGGGCCGCCAATCGCCAGCGTCCCCCAGTAGCAGTGCGCCATCTCTTCCACCAGTGAAGCCAGCTTGAGCGCTGCCGGGAGATCGGGGCCCAGCGCCAGCTGGCCGTGGTTGGCCAGCAGGCAGGCGGAGACCCCCTGGAGGACATCCAGGGCGGCGCGGGACAAGGCCGCGGTGCCGAAGGTCGCATAGTCGGCAAGCGGAATCCGGGTACCGCCCGCACCGGCCACCATATAGTGCATTGCCGGTATTTCCCGACGGGCGCAAGCGAGGATGGCGGCGTAGGGCGAGTGGCAGTGCACGATTGCATGCACTTCGGGGCGCGCGCGATAGAGGTCGGCGTGCATGCGCCACTCACTGGAGGGGGTGCACTCTCCCGCTGCGATTTCCCCATCCAGGCCCATTGCGACCACCTGCTCCGGCACCAGCGTGTCTGGCGCCAGCCCGGTCGGCGTGACCAGCATGCCCCCGGGAATGCGCACTGACACATTGCCCGAGCTTCCCTGGTTCAGGCCGCGCGCTGCCATCGTGCGCAGCGCGCCGACGACTTCCGCCCTGCTCCGCCGATCATTCCCATACAGGCCCATGCCGTCCATCCCGAATCGCCAACCATTGCACGGGACCATACTCACCCACAGCGTACCGCCGGTGCAATCCCCTTTGCCGAGAGGACCGACAGCTGTGCTAAAGTTGCCCCTCCGCGCCGTTCCGCGCGGTGTTCCCGGGGGATTCCTATGCTGTCCAGAAAAACGCGACGGTTTCCGCAACTGGCGGCCTGCGTGCTGCTTGGAGCTTGTATACAGCTCGCGGCCTGTGGCTCAAAAGATGCCGCACCAGCATGTGATGGGAGCGCCAATCTGCTGGCTGACCCCGCTTTCAGCAGCTTAACTGGTGCACGGCGCAACTGGCAGTGGTCCATCTCCGAGCATGCGGGCATCGGCTCCTTCGCCTACGAGGTCGAGGACGGCGTTCTCAGTATCCGCAAAACCGGCAAGGAACCCTGGGCACTGGTCAGCCAGGCCATCGACACCAGCGGGGTACCTGGCCGGAAACTGCACTACCGGGCAGAGATCAAGCTCGACCTGCAGCCACCGGACCCCTTCCACGGGTTCAAGCAGGGTGGCGGCCTTTCCATCACTGTGCAAAAACAGGGCCGGCAGGTGTTGCGCTCCGTCCTGGAACATGAACCTCACATGGGGGCCAGCGACTGGGCAGAGGTCAGCGTCAATCTGGACCTGCCCCCGGGGAAATCCGCTGTGCTCGCCGGCCTGCTGCACCAGGCCAACGGCGTGCTGGAGATTCGCAATCCCTCACTGACCATTTCCACCTGCCCCCGCTGAGGTCGGAACCACTTCGATCACCTTCAAGCTCCGGCGGGGCCAATGCCGCCACGCCCCGCGCGAGGCCTCGAAGTGGGCGGGACGACGCCGTGGCGACGCCCCGGGCGGCGCTGGCCCCGCGATGGTGCAGGAAATGCACCGCCATCCGTGAAATGCCCGCATTCGCCACCGGGCACCCCAATGTTTACACCGATAATTCAATGACTTAGCTAGTTGGCACAGTTCCTGCTTCTGTCCTCAGTGGTTGGTCCTGTTTTTCGACGGCTGGAAGCATCGCGCCGGGGGATCTGGACTACCAAGACCATCCAGGGCAATGGCGCCCCGCCCGGCATTCGGTATCGTCGGTGTGGGGCGTATTTTTAATGCAGGAATAACCAAGGGATGACACCAAATCAGATCGCGCTGGTACAGCAATCCTGGGCAGCCATCTCTCCCCCCTCGGAGGCATTCGCCGTATTGTTTCAGCAGCGCCTGACCAAGACCGCACCGGGAGTGCGTCTCGGCCTGGAACGCGCGACCCGCAACCAGGCCCCCCTGCTGCTGGCACTGTTCAACACCGCGGTCGCCACGCTTGACCTGGTGGATAACCTGACCCCCGCGCTGCGCGCGATCGGGCACCGACTGCGCCGTGAGGGCATAGGTCCGGCGGAACTCAAACTCGCGCGTGACGCCCTGTTGTGGACGATACTGCGCGCCCTCGGTGACATTTCCGCCGAAACCAAAAATGCCTGGCAAAGAGCGCTTGAGACCCTGTCCGAAGTGGTCGTTGAGGGTTACCGCCCGGTCCAGCCTGCGCTCTACGTCATCGGCGAGGAGCGCCCGGCGGCGCAGAGCCTGGGCTGAGCATCCACACCGCAGCCTGCCTACTCTCGGGCTACAACCGCTCCCGGGACCAGAGGCCTTACGTAAGACAGGTCCCGCTTGTCCCGGGTGCAGGGCCCCGTTGAGTTGGACGCCTGCCGCACCTCCTGCGGATAGTTTGTCGGAATGAAATGCCCGGTCTGCTCGGTCATACAGACCCGGTAGGCAATTGCCCACTTCCCATCGCGCTTTTCAAAACGATCGATGTAACGCCCGAAAGCGAGTAACGGCGGCCCCTCGTTGTTCTCCCCCCAGAAGCTGAAATAGGTTTCGGCGTGGGCCACATCACCATCGATTTCCACGCTGTGGTTATTGATGATGTGCTGGTGACCGGCCTGGGTGGAACCGTGCATGCCGATGGCCCAGTCACAGAAGTCGCTCGGATTGCCCTCCGCGATGCCGTGCTTGTCATAGGCATCGGGATGGTAGGCGGAGGCCATCAGTTCCTTGTCCAGTCGATCCACCCCGCGGGCGTAGCGCATCAGGCAGTCGTGGATTTCCTGGCGGTCCTTCTGTTCGCGGACAAAGGCCAGCAGTTCGGGGGTCAAGTCGGTTTCGCTCACTTTTTATTCTCCGGGGATGAAATTTGCAGATGGAGAAAAAAGGATAGCGGGTTTTGGATCAGCGGTCCCATGCCTGTTGCCGAAACCGAAGGGGAAGCGAAGCGTGTTCATCGCGATGCGGCGCCCGTAAGACCACCGCATCGCGATAAGCAGGCTCAGTGAGCGTGGGGAACCACGCCGACCTGGGGCATGTTGGCGAGGCCGATTTCCCGGGCATGTTCCTCGAAGCCCTTGTTCTTCCAGAAGAACGCACCGGGCATGGTTGTGGGCACCACGAGGACGTAGAAGAGCGCGCGGCCAATGAGCGCCATCGCCGCCACCATTGTGGCAATAACAGCGAGACCGGCAATCGCTACGATCCCGTCCGGCGACAGCCCGAGGAACACGAGCAGCGCCGCCGTGGAGGCCCCGAGCAGCGCATTGCGCAGGAGGTAGGTCTTGCCGAAGGTCGTGCACTGCACGTAGTGGGATACGGCCCCCTCGCTGTTGGCGAGGTTCATGTCGTGAGCGTGGCGCCACAGTCCAATTCCCTCGAGCAGCAGGCCGGCGAGCATCAGGCCGGCGCAAACCATGGCCAGGGGCGCCACCGGCTCACCCAGCAGGAGCAGTGTGGGCAGGCCCAGCAGCGCGGTTGCAATCGCGCCCAGGTGCAGCGCGGTGCCGACGAAGGAGGTCGCGGTCTGCCAGTGATTCCAGAAGGGGCGCGCCTTGATCCGATAACAGCGATACATGTAGTAGACGCATACGCTGCCGGCCGCCAGAGCCAGGACACCGAAGACGGGCGCCAGCCCACCCAGCGGGCCGGCGAGTGCCTCAACCCAGGGCAGGAGGGATTGAAGCCAGCCCTGGGTTGGCAGTACACAAAGGAAGTGGAGACCGGTGAAGACCATGAAAAACAGGGCGCCGAGCCCTTCCCTCGCAACCGGTGAGTGGCGGTAGTTGTTGAAGCCGCGATAGAAACGCAGGGGCTTGCCCAGGTGCATCGCCGACATCAACAGGCCAAGGCCGACCAGCGCGAGACTGCCGAGCAGGGCGGCGGGATAGGCGGGGGAGTTGGCTACAGTGGCCAGCGGCGCCACGCCGAACAGGGTGCCAAGGAACAACGTTGCCATCATCCCGATGGCCGCCTGGGTCGCCAGGGTGAACACTACCAGCGGATTCTCGCGGCTGGAGAGCCGGGAAAGATTCCAGGAACGCAGCTTGCCGGCCTTCTGGTCCACCACCGGGCGATAGCGACCGGACTTGTCGTCCCGCTGGTACTTCACCGGCATGGAATCGGTGCGCGTAACCTCCCTGGGCATGCTGCGGGTCTGCTGGAAGCGGATGTTGGGATGGGTGATCTCCGGGTCGGGGAAGCCGGGAATACTGGTCTCGATCTGTTCGCGGTTCTGCGGGGTGTTCTCCACCACACCGAAATTCAGCGCATTGCCGAGGCAGGCGGAGACACAGGCGGGCTTGAGACCGACTTCCAGGCGGTCCACGCACATATTGCACTTCTCCACCTGGCCCGCCACCGGGTCCAGTTGCGGCGCGTTGTAGGGGCAGACCCAGGTGCAGTAGCCGCAGCCGAAGCAGATGTTCGGATCCTGGATCACCGCGCCGTATTCCGGGTGCTTGGTGTAGGCCCGGGTGGGGCAGCCCTTCAGACAGACCGGGTCGTCGCAGTGGTTGCAGGCCATGGAGATGTTCATGCGGGTGTAATTGGGGTAGCTGCCCCCTTCCACGTAACCCACGGAACGGAAACTCAGGTGCGGCGGCAAGTCGTTCTTTTCCGAGCAGGCGGACTCACAGGCGTGGCAACCGATGCAGTTGTCCGCGGTGAAGTGAAAAGCGTGCTGCTTGTGCCGGTTGGGGTTGAAACCGATCTCGCTGACACCGTTGATATTCAGCGAGACCGCTTCGTCCACCAGGGTTTTCAGCTCGATGAGATCGCCGTAGCGGTTGCGCTCCTGGGTGTTCGGGTCATTGAGCCGGGCGTATTCCGGCTCGTTCTCCCGCAGCGGGAAAATCGATTGCGACCTGCGCGAGCGGGCGATCGGTTCAAACAGTTCGACAGTCATGATTCGTTCTTATCCTTGCGCATTCTAGAAGGCGCGCATCTGGGCGTTCATTTTCGCCGCTTCGGCCTGGTCGGTTTTTTCCACCCGCACCGAGCACTGTTTGAACGCAGGCTGGCGCGAGTGCGGGTCGAGCAGACCGAGGCTCAGGCGGTTGACGCAGTCGTGGAAGTGGAAGGGAATGAAGACCATGTTGAAGGGCACCCGCTGGGTGAGCTGAACCATCACCACCGCGTCGCCGCGCCGCGATACCAGGCGCACGTACTCCATGTTTTTCAATCCCAGCTCCGCCGCGGCGTCCGGGTTCATTTCCATGTAGGGGGTGGGACTGAACTTGTTGCAGTTGCCCACCTTGCCGGTGCGGGTGCGGGTGTGGAAGTGCTCCACCACCCGGCCGCTGTTGAGCCAGAAGGGGAAGTCCGCGTCGGGCTTCTCGTTGTTGTCCACCCAGTCCAGCGCCAGCAGTTTGGCCTTGCCGTCGGGAAACTGGAATACGCCGTCGCCATACAGGCGCTGGCTACCGGTGTCGTCGCCATCGCGCATGGGCCACTGGATACCCCGCTGCTGCAGTATTTTCTCGTGGCTCATGCCGGAGATATCCAGCATCCGCGCCTCGCCGTTGGCGCCGGTGCCGACAGATAAGGCGCGCATTTCGTCGAAGACGCCGGAGGCGCGCTCCGGCCACTGCATTTTTTCCGCGGCGGGCCAGCGCTTGGCCAGTTCGTTGAAGATCCACAGGTCCGGTCTGGAATTCGCTAACGGCGGCTTGACCTGGGTAACGAGATTCACCCGGCGCTCCGTGTTGGTGAAACAGCCTTCTTTTTCGGCCCATACGGATGCCGGCAGGTAGGCGTGGGCGTACTGGGTCGCCTCCACGTCCTGGTAGGCGTCCTGCACCACACAGAACTCCAGTTTCTCCAGAATGCGGCGAATGCGATGGGTATTGGGCATGGAGGTCATCGGGTTGGTGGCGACCAGCCACAGTGCCTTGATCTGCCCGGACTCGATGGCCGGGAAGATATCAGTCATGAACAGGCCACGTTTTTCCGGGAAAAACGCCGGATCCACATTCCAGAACTTGCCCACCTCTTCCCGGTGCGCGGGATTTTCCAGCGCCCGGTAGCCGGGCAGGCCGGAGCAGGAAGACCACTCACGGGTGCCCATGGCATTGCACTGGCCGGTGATCGACAGGGACGTGCCGCCCGGCTTGCCGATGTTTCCGGTAATCAGGTTGAGGTTGTTGATGCCACAGACTCCGTCGGAACCGTGGGTGCTCTGGTTGATGCCCATGGTCCAGATGGACATGGCTGCCCCCGCCTTCGCATAGAGGCGTGCGACATTGCGGATAGTGTCCGCGTCGATGCCACAGATACGCGACGCGCTCACCGGGTCGTAGCGCTTCACCAGTTCCTCGAATTCCCCGATGCCATTGGTGTGCGCGTTGATGTACTCGCGGTCCGCCAGGCCCTCGTCCAGAATCACGTGGGCGAGGCTGTTGAGCAGCACCAGGTCGGTTCCAGGGGTGACCGGCAGGTGGATGTCCGCGAACTGGGCAAACATGGTCACCCGTGGGTCCACCACCACGATCGGGAACGTGCGTTTTTCCAGCGCCTCCTTCAGGCGCCAGTAGATCACCGGGTGTTGCTCCGGCAGGTTGGAACCGAAAGCCAGCAGGCAATCGGTGTGCTCGAAATCGTCGTAGCAGCCGGGGGGGCCGTCGGAGCCGAAGGAGCGCTTGTATCCCGACACCGCGGACGCCATGCACAGGGTGGTGTTGCCGTCGTAGTTGTTGGTACCGATCACACCGCGGGTGAGTTTGCCGAGGGTGTAGAACTCCTCGGTGAGGATCTGCCCGGTGGACACCACCGCCACACTGTCGCGACCGTACTTTTCCTGAATGCGCTTGAACTCGGCGGCGGTTTTGTCCAGCACCGCGTCCCAGCCCGGCGATTGCCAGGGATCGTAGGGGTGATCGCGCAACAGCGGTTCGGTGCCGCGGCCCGGAGCATTGAATATCTCCGCCTCGGTGATGCCCTTGATACAGAGCTTGCCGCGGTTCACCGGCGCGTCGGCGACGCCCCGGGTAGTAACCGCCTCGCCCTGCTCATCGACACCCACCTCGATCGAACAGCCGGTGGAACAGTAACCACAGGTGGCGTACTTCCACTCCACCACGCCCTTGTCGCGCAGGATAATTGGATTTTTTTTCTTTCTGCCAAACAGCATGGGGAAGTCCCTCAGCCTGCCAGTTGCACCTTGTCGCCTTCCACCCGGACCGGCCAGGTTTTCAGGCTCACGTTTTCTTCTTCCAGGCACTCGCCGGTGTCGAGGCGGAAGTGCTGCTTGTAGACCGGGGAGGCCACTACCAGGTGCTCGCCCTGGCTGCCGACGATGCCGCGGCTGATGACGTTGGCGCCGCTGCAGGGATCGAAGTTGGAGAGTGCGAACCAGGCCTCGCTATCGCCCTGGGATACGCGGAAAATCGCCACCTGCTCGCCTTCGTGCAGGGCGCAGCGGCCCGCATTGGGGAGGATGTCGGCGACGCTGCAGATGTCAGTCCAGTTGCTCATTTTCTTCACCTTTGTATTCTTTCAAGGGCCCGCTGTATCCAGGGGCTCGTTTTGTCTGAGCCCGCGCCGTGAGCGATCCGGTGTTTGGGGATCGTCCACAAAGCGGGCTCCTACAGGTCGATATCAGGAAGCTGTGGCCAGCAGGTCCCCGTCCGGGGCGCCCTTTTCCTCCGGGCGCGCGGGACGTATCTGCTCGCGCTCGCGCACGAACACCACGTTGCTGTCGCTCTCGTCGGCGTTGACGAAGTGCGTGAACTGCTTGACCTTCTCGGGATTCTCGATGGTGGTCTTCCACTCGCACTGGTAGCTGTCGACCACCGCCTGCATCTGCGTTTCGAGTTCCGCGCAGATACCGAGGCTGTCATCGATAATCACCGAGCGCAGGTAGTCGAGGCCGCCCTCCAGGTTGTCCATCCACACCGAGGTGCGCTGCAGGCGATCCGCAGTCTTCACATAGAACATCAGGAAACGGTCGATGTACTTGATCAGGGTCTCGTCATCGAGGTCCGTGGCGAAGAGGTCCGCGTGACGCGGCTTCATGCCGCCATTACCGCAGAGGTAGAGGTTCCAGCCATTTTCCGTGGCGATGACGCCGAAGTCCTTGGACTGGGCCTCGGCGCACTCGCGGGTACAGCCGGAGACAGCACTCTTCAGCTTGTGCGGCGAACGCAGGCCCTTGTAGCGGTTCTCCAGCACGATGGCCATGCCGACAGAATCCTGCACTCCATAGCGGCACCAGGTGGAGCCGACACAGGACTTCACCGTACGCAGGGCCTTGCCGTAGGCGTGGCCGGTCTCAAAGCCGGCGTCCACCAGCTCGCGCCAGATCGCCGGCAGTTGCTCCATGCGCGCGCCGAACAGGTCGATGCGCTGGCCGCCGGTGATCTTCGTGTAGAGGTCATACTTCTTTGCCACCTGGCCGAGGACCACCAGTTTTTCCGGGGTGATCTCACCGCCGGCAACCCGCGGCACCACCGAGTAAGTACCGTCTTTTTGCAGGTTGGCGAGGTAACGGTCGTTGGTGTCCTGCAGTACCGAGTGGGGCGTCTCCAGCACGTAGTCGTTCCAGCAGCTGGCGAGGATGGAGGCTACCGCGGGCTTGCAGATGTCACAGCCGTGGCCCTTGCCGTGTTTTTCCAGCAATTCGCCGAATGAATGGATATTCTCCACCCGCACGATGCCGTAGATATCCTGGCGGGTGTAGGGGAAGTGCTCACAGATGCTGGTATCCACTTCCACACCGCGGGACGTCAGCTCGTCGTCGACGAGGTTTTTCAGCATCGCGGCACAGCCGCCGCAGCCAGTGCTCGCCTTGGTCGAAGACTTCACATCACCGAGGGTGCAGCAACCGCCGTCGATCGCGGCGACGATGTCGCCCTTGGTGACGTTGTGGCATGAGCAGATGCTGGCGGTCATCGGCAGGGCGGCGACGCCCAGCGCAATCGGTCCGCCGCCCACATTGGGCAGGATCAGGGCCTGGGGATCTCCCGGCAGCTCGATCTCGTTGAGGTAGTACTGCAGCAGGGTGTCGTAGTCATCGCAGTCGCCGACCAGCACCGCGCCCAGCAGGAGCTTTCCATCGGCGCTGGTGACCAGGCGCTTGTAGACATTTTCGCGCTGGTCACTGAAGACAAATGACATAGAGCCTGCCGTGCGGCCGTGGGCATCGCCGATGGAGCCCACGTCGACCCCCAGCAGCTTCAGCTTGGTGCTCATGTCCGCGCCCTGGAACAGTGCGCCCTCAGTGCTGCCGAGACTG
Organism: Halieaceae bacterium WMMBA4; assembly: GCA_033283325.1. Taxonomy (GTDB): domain Bacteria; phylum Pseudomonadota; class Gammaproteobacteria; order Pseudomonadales; family Halieaceae; genus Mangrovimicrobium. The sequence goes on along the minus strand of JAWMQO010000002.1, from coordinate 419,661 downwards.
CCCACTGCGGTTTCCGCCATACGGTAACCCGGCGCAACCAGGCCGAAGATACGACCGCCGAAGAGGGCGCATTCACCGATGGCGTAGATGTCGCTGTCGGAGGTGCGGCATTTCTGGTCGATCACGATTCCGCCGCGCTCGCCGACCTCCAGGCCGCAGTCGCGACCCAACTGGTCCCAGGGGCGGATGCCGGCGGAGAACACGATCATGTCGGTCTCCAGCACCGAGTCATCGGCGAATTCCATGCGCAGGGCGCATTCGTCACCTTCTACTATCTGTTTGGTGTTCTTGCTGGTGTGGACGGTGACGTCCAGTTCCTCGATCTTGCGCCGCAGCATGCCGGAGCCGCCCTCGTCCAGCTGCACGCCCATCAGGCCCGGGGCGAATTCCACCACGTGGGTCTCGAGGCCCAGGTTTTTCAGCGCGTTGGCGCATTCCAGGCCGAGCAGGCCGCCGCCGACCACTACGCCGATCTTGCTGTCCTTGGCAGTAGCGCGGATATGGCCGAGATCATCGATGGTGCGGTAGACGAGGCAGCGCTTGTTTTCGTGGCCGGGTACGGGAGGCACGAAAGGATAGGAGCCGGTGGCGAGGATCAGCTTGTCGTAGGCGATCTCGCGATCACCTTCGGTGACAACGACCTTCCTGTCCCGGTCGACAGTGGCCACCGGGTCACCGAAAATGCCGTTGACGCCCCAGCCCTGGTAGGTCTCGCGGGTGGTCATGGCCAGGTCTTCCGGGGAACGGCCGGCGAATACGTCGGAAAGGTGAACCCGGTCATAGGCGGGGCGGGGCTCGCCGCCAATCACGGTAATGCGATCACCGGTCTCGGCCTTTACCAGGGTCTCCACGAAGTGGTGACCGACCATGCCGTTTCCGACTACTACGATCTCGCGATTGCTCATGCTACTTCTCCTCAAAGTACAAAAAACCAGGACCGGCTGGGCCTCGACTTCAAGGGTGGAAAAGCGCAAATCTGCACCGAAAGAGCGCGCACAACAGTGCATACGCACCAAGTTCGCGCATCCACCTTTGGAGTTGTTTCCTGAAATTAGTGCGTAATGAAGGCGTTTAGGCCCCGGTTTTGCTCACTTCCGGGGCGATTTCGCGCCTGGACTGCTGTCTTGGTATAAATGTTGCAAATCCCGTGCCTACTATGTCATCACCCGGAAATCTTTTCCCCCTCCGATGGCATATCCGGTATCGACCTAACGGCGGGTCGCTGTCCGATCAACCCCCCAAACCAATTTGATCATCTATAACCAGCTGAAGGAGGCTCTTCAATGAGCAGCCCCGTTAAGATTTTGAATTTTTCCGACCCCGCCATCCGCACCCTGCACCTGGGCTGGTTCGCCTTTTTCCTCACCTTCGTGGTCTGGTTCAGCCACGCCCCCCTGCTGGCCCATATCCGCGAGGCCTTTACACTCAGCGACCAGGAGGTGAAAGCCCTGCTGATTCTCAACGTGGCGCTGACCATTCCCGCGCGCATCGTGATCGGCATGCTGGTGGACCGCTTCGGCCCGCGCATCGTGTTCAGCGCCCTGCTGATGATCTCGGCCTTCTTCTGCTGGGGCTTCGCCTTCGCCACCTCCTATGAAATGCTAGCTCTGTTCCGCTTCCTCGGCGGCTTCGTCGGCGCCGGCTTCGTCATCGGCATTCGCCTGGTGGGCGAGTGGTTCCCCGCCCGCCAGGTGGGCATGGCCCAGGGTATCTACGGCGGCTGGGGCAATTTCGGCTCCGCTGCGGCCGCAATGACCTTGCCGACCATCGCCCTGCTTTATGGCGGTGACGACGGCTGGCGCTACGCCATCGCCACGGCGGGACTGATCGCCTTCCTCTATGGCATCTTCTTCTACATCCGCGCCCGCAACACCCCGAAGGGTTCCACCTACTTCAAGCCCAAGCGCCACGGCGGCCTGGAAGTGAGCTCACGGGGTGATCTCCTCTTTTACATCGCCATGACCCTGCCCCTGTACATCGCGCTCGCCGTACTGACCTGGAAACTGTCCCCGATAAACCTCGGGCTGCTCTCCCAGACCGCGACCTCCAGCCTCTACGCGCTGTTCGTGGTGCTCTTCCTGTTCCAGACCAGCCAGATCTGGAAGGTGAACAAGGACAACCTCAAGGACGGCGTTCCCGAGTACGAGCGCTACAAGTTCCGCCAGGTCGCGGCACTCAACTGGGCCTACTTCGTCACCTTCGGTTCCGAACTGGCAGTGGTCTCAATGCTACCGCTGTTCTTCATGGACACTTTCGAACTCGACGCGGTCTACGCCGGCCTGCTGGCCTCGGGCTTCGCCTTCATGAACCTCGTCGCCCGCCCCGGTGGCGGCTATCTCTCCGACACCTTCGGTCGCAAACGCTCCCTGGCAATCCTCATCGCCGGCCTTACCCTGGGATATCTTGTAATGTCGCAGGTCGATTCGGGCTGGTGGATTCCCGCAGCTGTCGCAGCCACCATGGCCTGCTCCTTCTTCGTCCAGGCCGGGGAGGGCGCGGTGTTCGCCGTCGTGCCGCTGATCAAGCGACGCATGACCGGCCAGATCGCCGGCATGACCGGGGCATTCGGCAACGTCGGCGCGGTAACTTATCTCACGGTTCTTTCCTTCGTCGATAACTCCACCTTCTTCATGGTGATCGCCGGCAGCGCTGCGATATGCTTCTTTATCGTACAATTCCTGCTCGAGGAGCCCTCCGGCCAGATGCGTGAAGTGCTGCCGGACGGCACGGTTCAACTGATCGACGTTGCCTGATGACAGAAAACCCCGGGACGCCTTCGCCGTCACACCTGGGCTGCGGCAAACTGGCCCTGGACCTGGGCCAGTACAGCGACGCGGGCCGCAAGCCTGACAACGAGGACGCCATCGGCATTCGCCTGCCCGAGGGCGTCCTCCTTGGCAGCAAGGGCGCGGCGGCGGTCATTGCCGATGGCATCAGCGCGGCGGAGGCGGGCAAGGAAGCCAGCCAGACCGCGGTCACCGGCTTTCTCACCGATTATTTTTCCACCCCGGAAACCTGGAGCGCGCGCAAGTCCGGGGGACAGGTTCTGACATCACTCAACCGCTGGCTCTACAACCGGGGCCGCAGTTACGCGGACAGCACCCGCGGCTATCTCACCACCTTCAGCGCCCTTGTGCTGAAATCCCGGCAGGCACATATCTTTCATGTTGGCGACAGCCGGATTTACCGCTATAGGGGAGGCGAGCTGCTCCAGCTCACCACCGATCACAGCATGCCGGTATCGGAAAACCACGCCTACCTTACCCGCGCGCTGGGCATGGACGTACACCTCGAAGTGGATTACCGCTGCGAGCCGGTGGAGCAGGGCGACCTCTACGTACTCACGACCGACGGCATCCACGACACCCTCCCCACCGCGGACCTCGCCGCCTTCCTCGAGGATGCCGGGGCGGGCGAGCTGGAATCGATCTGCCAGCGTATCGCGCATGCCGCGCTGGCAGCCGGCAGCACTGACAACATCAGCTGCCAGCTGCTGCGGGTCGAGACCCTTCCCACCGCCGATATCGACGACGTCGTCAGCCAGCTGACGGAGCTGCACTTCCCGCCCCTGCTCGAGCCGGACATGATCCTCGACGGCTACCGCGTCATCCGGGAACTGCACGCCAGCACCCGCAGCCAGGTCTATCACGTCGAGGATGTGGAAAGCGGAGAGCAGTTCTGCATGAAAACGCCCTCGGTAAACTTCGAGGACGATCCGGCCTACATCGAGCGCTTCGTGATGGAGAGCTGGATAGGCTCGCGGATTCACAGCCCCTACGTGGTGCGGGTTGTGGAACCGCCGCGCGCCAAGAGCTGCCTCTATTACCTTACCGAATACGTGGCGGGAATTACCCTTTCGCGCTGGATGCTGGAGAACCCGCGGCCGCAGGTAGAAGAAGCCGTCTATCTCATCGAGCAGATCGCCAAGGGCGTGCGCGCCTTCCACCGGCGCGAGACCCTGCACCAGGACCTCAAGCCCGACAATATACTCATCGATCGCCACGGACACATAAAACTGGTGGATTTCGGCGCCTGTCACGTGGCGGGCATCAGCGAAATCAGCACGCCTTTGCAACGGGATATTCCCCTCGGAACCGCAAACTACTCAGCGCCGGAACACACCCTCGGTGCGCGACCCGGCTACCAGTCAGACCAGTTTTCACTGGCGGTGATCAGCTACGAGATGCTCACCGGCAAACAACCCTTTGGCGGAAAACTGGAGAACTGCAAGTCCCGCCGTGCCTACCTCGCCACGCGCTACACCGAGAGCTACCGCTACAACCCGCACATCCCCCACTGGGTGGACGGCGCCCTGCGCAAAGGCCTGCGCTTCGAACCGGAGCGCCGCCACGGCGATGTGATGGAGTTCGCCCACGAGCTCAAACACCCCAACCCGCGCTACCTCGAATACGACCGCCGCCCCCTCTTGCAACGCGACCCCCTGCGGGTCTGGAAGGCACTGTGCGGTGCCCTCCTGCTCGCTCAACTGGCAAGCCTCTACTTCCTTTTCCGTTGAACGATTGAGGTGCAGCTCGCTACCCATATCTGTGCGTCGTGCACTCGGACGTACAGTTAAGCGACCTCTTCTTAGCTGGAAAAAATTTTAAAAACATCTGTTTTACAATCACTTAACTCATGTGGCCCGCTAATTGCTTACGATCATCGGGAACACAATCCACACTGACCAGTTATTCGGCAACGATGCCTGCCCGCCAAACCCCTGAAGGGGTGAGGCGCGCAGGCTTTTTTTATTTTTAAGGAGCAAGAAAATGGCAGTAGTAAAATATGCACGTACGCTCATGTCCGGGGCGATCCTCGCCGCCCTGGGTGTTACGGCGAGCGCCGAAGAAGCACCAGCGGCTCCCACGAGCTTTACCGAAATGTTCACCATGGGTAAGGCCTCCCTGGACTTCCGTTACCGTTTCGAATACGTGGACCAGGAAGGTTTCGACAAGAACGCCGCGGCCTCCACGCTGCGCAGCCGGCTGACCTATTCCTCAGCCGCTTACAATGGTTTCTCCATGCTGATGGAGTTCGACGACGTTACCTCCATCGGCGACGACAACTACAACTCCACCGCCAACGGCAACACCAAGTACCCGGTGGTCGCCGACCCCGAGGGCACCGACTTCAACCAGGCCTGGGCGAAATATGCCTACGGGAAAACCAGCGGCACCTACGGCCGCCAGCGCATCCTGCACGGCAGCCAGCGTTTCGTCGGTGGCGTCGGCTGGCGCCAGAACGAACAGACCTACGACGGCTTCCGTCTTTACTATGGCGGCGAGAGCGTGACTTTCGATTACGCCTACGTCTACAACGTCAACCGGATCTTCGGTCCCGACGACGGCCCGGTACAGCCCGCCAACCTGCACGGCGAGAACAGCTTTATCCGTGCCGACTGGAAGATCGCCGAGAGCCACACGCTCACCGGCTTCGGCTACCTGCTGGATGTCGATCCGGCCACCGACTACCCCCTGGGACGCTCTTCCGGCAACTCTTCCGACACCTGGGGTGTAGAGTACGCCGGAAAACTCGGCCCGTTGGGCCTGACCGCTGCCTACGCTTCGCAAAGCGACGCCGGCGACTCGCCGCTGGATTACGACGCGGATTACTACCTGATCGAAGGCAAGCTCGGCTTTGCCGGACTCAGCGCAACCCTTGGCTACGAAGTTCTCGGCGCGGGTGACGGTGTCGGCTTCAAGACCCCTTACGCCACCCTGCACAAGTTCCAGGGTTGGGCCGACCAGTTCCTGGTCACCCCTGGTGACGGTATCGAAGATATCTACTTCGGCCTCGCCGGCGCACTCGGTCCGGTCAAACTGGCGGGCACCTACCACGAGTTCTCCGCTGACGAGTCGGGCGACGACTACGGCTCTGAACTCGACCTGGTTGCCACCTGGCCGGTGAACAAGCAACTGAGCCTGCAACTGAAGTACGCCGGCTTTTTTGCCGACAGCGACAACTACGTGGATGTCGACAAGGCGTGGATGACGGTACAATTCAAGATCTGATCCTGAATCCTGAAGCGCCGGCGGGCCACAAGCCCGCCGGCGAAACCGCTACGTGCCAACAACGACCAGCAACAACAAAGTATTACGTGTCATCCTCGTCGATGACGACCACAGCCGCGCCAGCGCGGTAGAGAGCAAGCTTCGCGATGTCGGCTACGAAGTGCTCTCGGTCATTCCCACGGCTTCCGGCCTGCTCTACCAGATGGCCCAGCAGGAACCCGACGTGGTGATCATTGCCCTGGATTCACCAGACCGCGACGTACTGGAGAGCCTGACCATCGCCTCGAGTCACAACCCACGCCCGGTGGTGATGTTCTCCGAAGCCGGTGACCAGAGCTTCATTACCGACGCCATCCGCGCCGGGGTGACCGCCTACCAGGCGGAAGACATCAACCCCGCCCGGGTGCGCGCGGCCATCGATATCGCGGTGGCGCAGTTCTCGGCGTACGACAGCCTGCGCGAACAACTGGATGAGACCCGCCGGCAACTGGAGGAGCGCAAACTCGTCGAGAAGGCCAAGGGCTTATTGATGTCCATCCACAAGGTGGAAGAGGAGGAAGCCTTCGCCACCCTGCGCAAGCTGGCCATGGACAAGAACCGTACCCTGGGGGAGACCGCCCGCGAGGTGATCTCCATCCTCGAGCGGAACAAATTGAAAGGGAAAAACCGATGAGCGACGTGAGACGTCTGCCGCCGGCGGAGAAACGCGACCTCGAGCTCGGCTTCCTGCGGCTTACCGACAGCGCGCCGTTGATCATGGCGCAGGAACTCGGCTACTACGAAAAGTACGGTCTGGACATCAAGCTCCACCAGGAAGTTTCCTGGGCGAACCTGCGGGACAAGCTGGTGGCCGGCGTCATCGATGCCGCGCAGATGCTCGCCCCCCTGCCGCTGGCGACCACCCTCGGGGTCGGCGGTATTCGCGCCGATGTCATCACCGGGCTCGCCCTGAGCCTCAACGGCAACGCCATCACCTTGAGCCAGGCACTTGCCGGACTCCTGGCGGACTTTGGCGGCGACCCCCTTGCCGGTGCCAAGGCCACCGCAGACGCGCTGGCCGCCTACCTGCGCCAGGGCGGCAAGCAGATCACCCTGGCATCCGCCCACACCTTTTCCTGCCACACCCTGCAGTTGCGCCAGTGGCTGCGCGCCGGCGGCCTCGACCCGGACCGCGACGTGCGCATTATCGTACTGCCGCCACAACAGATGGTAGACAGCCTCGCCCGCGGGATCATCGACGGCTTCTGTGTCGGCGAGCCCTGGAACAGCATGGCGGTGCAACACGGCATCGGCGTGGTGCAGGCCACCGGCTACGACATCTGGAACAACAGCGCGGAAAAGGTGCTCGGCGTGACCGAGCACTGGCACCAGAAAAACCCGGCCAGCCACCTGCGCCTGCGCCTGGCATTGATGGAAGCCTGTACCTGGCTGTCCCATCCCTTCAACCGGGAGCAGACGGTCTCGGTACTTGCCGATCCGGCCTATCTCGACCTGCCGGAAGACGTATTGCGCCCTTCGCTCACCGGAAAATTCGCATTCAGCAAGGGAGGCCCGGCGCAGGAGATGCCGCACTTCCACGTATTCGGACGCTTCCAGGCCGGCTTCCCCTGGCGCTCGGACGGCATCCATATGGTGCAGCATATCGGCGAGTCCCTGGGCAAGGAATTCGACGATGCCGACATCAAGTCGCTGGCACAGCGCACCATGCGCACGGACCTCTATCGCGAAGCCGCCCGCTACCTCGACATTCCCTGCCCCAACCAGGACTACAAACCGCTCAACCGGCACAGCGAAGCATGGGAAATCGAGCCTGGTATCGAACTCGGCCCGGACCTGCTGCTGACGCCCTGAAACGACTCACCCGCACCACTTGGTGGCCCATCGTGGTGCGGCAATTCCCCGTTCACCTCGACCCCGCCCCGGGCAAGATCGACAAAAAATACATAAGCTTCTGAATTAACGGTATTTTTCGATTGTTGGCGCGAGTCTTGTAATACCTCCCACGGTATACCAGACAACATCGTGAACCTCCCCTCCGAGCAACGCTGCTCTCCCTCGCAAGGCTATTGGCCCGATTACGAGGGGAGCGTTCGTTGGACTCACACCATTCATTCAAGGGGTTTACAATGATTCGCAAAGGTATATTTCCACTGACCCGGCGGCGCTTCAACAGCGTTGCGCTCGGCTCCCTGCTGGCAGTCGCACTGCCCTTTACCGCGTCCGCTGAAATCGGCGAGCCGGAAAAAGACGAACTGAAGTTCGGCTTCATCAAGCTCACCGACATGGCTCCGCTGGCGGTGGCCTACGAGAATCACTACTTCGAAGACGAGGGCCTCTACGTCACCCTCGAAGCCCAGGCCAACTGGAAAGTACTGCTCGACGGCGTAATCGACGGTCAGCTCGACGGCGCCCACATGCTCGCCGGGCAGCCGCTGGCGGCCACCATCGGCTTCGGCACCAAGGCCCACATCGTTACCCCCTTCTCCATGGACCTGAACGGCAACGGCATCACCGTTTCCAACAGCGTCTGGGAAGAGATGAAGAAAAACATCCCCCACGAAGACGGCAAGCCGGTGCACCCGATCAAGGCCGACTACCTGAAGCCAGTGGTGGACAAGTACAAGGCCGAGGGCAAGCCCTTCAACATGGGCATGGTGTTCCCGGTTTCCACCCACAACTACGAACTGCGCTACTGGCTGGCGGCCGGCGGCATCCACCCCGGCTACTACGCGCCTGCCACGGGCGACATCTCCGGCCAGATCAATGCGGATGCGCTGCTGTCGGTAACTCCACCGCCACAAATGCCGGCCACCCTGGAAGCCGGCACTATCTACGGCTACTGCGTGGGTGAGCCCTGGAACCAGCAGGCGGTGTTCAAAGGCATCGGCGTGCCGGTCATCACCGACTACGAAATCTGGAAAAACAATCCGGAAAAAGTCTTCGGCATGACCAAGGAATTCACCGACAAGTATCCCAACACCACCGTCCGCGTAGTGAAGGCACTTCTCCGTGCTGCGAAATGGCTGGACGAGAACGACAACGCCAATCGCCCGGAAGCGGTAGAGATTCTTTCCCGTCCCGAATACGTGGGCGCGGACTACGATGTCATCGCCAACTCCATGACCGGCACCTTCGAGTACGAGAAGGGCGACAAGCGGGAAATCCCCGATTTCAACGTGTTCTTCCGCTACTACGCGACCTTCCCTTACTACTCCGACGCCGTCTGGTACCTCACCCAGATGCGCCGCTGGGGCCAGATCGCGGAAGCCAAGCCCGACAGCTGGTACGACGAAGTCGCCAAAAGCGTCTACCGCCCCGACATCTACGAGCTGGCCGCGAAAGAGTTGATCGCCGAGGGCGAGATGGACGCCGCGGACTTCCCGGAATTCTCCAGCGAGGACGGCTACCGCGCTCCGCAGGCTGAATTCATCGACGAGAAGGTCTTCGACGGCACCAAGCCCAACGCTTACCTGGAACAGTTCCCGATCGGCCTCAAGGGCGACGAGACTATTTAAACCGTGAAACCGGCCGCCCTGTAACGGGGCGGCGCACTTGCAACACAGGAAAATTGCCATGACTGACACAGTGGTAGCACTCAGGCCCGACGAGCGTTTCCGGCAGATGATAGAAGGCATCAGCTCCAAGAGTTTCGTGGAGGGACTCCTTCTTCCGGCCCTGGGCATCATCGCCTTCCTGCTGGTCTGGCAGTTTGCCGCAAACCGCATCGACACCTCCCTGGGACAGTTCCCGGGTCCGGTACAGGTGTGGGAACAGGTTCAGAATCTCGCCGGGGAACACTCCCGCGAGCGCGAGAAAGAAGCGGAGTTTTACCAGCGCCAGGAAGATCGCAACGCGAAGAAGCTGGAGAAAAACCCCGACGCTACCATCAAGTGGCGCGATTACACCGGCAAGCCGACTTTCGTCGACCAGATCGGCACCAGCCTGCTGACCGTCGCCGCCGGCTTCCTTATTGCCAACCTCATCGCCATTCCCCTCGGTATCGTCTGTGGCCTCAGTGCCAGCATGTACAAGGCGATGAACCCGATCATCCAGATATTCAAACCGGTGTCGCCCCTTGCCTGGCTGCCGCTGGTCACCATGGTGGTGAGCGCCACCTATACCGCCGACGATCCCATGCTGCAGAAGTCATTCCTCAATTCTGCAATTACCGTGGCCCTGTGCTGCCTCTGGCCCACCCTGATCAACACGACTGTGGGCGTCGCAGGTATCGATCGCGACCTGGTCAACGTCAGCAGGGTAATGGCCCTGCCCTGGCGTACCCATATCAGCAAGATCGTGGTTCCCGCCGCGATCCCGATGATTTTCACCGGCCTGCGCCTGTCGCTGGCCACCGGCTGGATGGTACTGATCGCCGCCGAGATGCTGGCGCAGAATCCCGGCCTCGGCAAGTTCGTGTGGGATGAATTCCAGAATGGCAGCTCGGATTCACTCGGCCGCATCATGGTGGCGGTACTGGCCATCGGCTTTATCGGTTTCATGCTCGACAAGATGATGCTGACCCTGCAGAAGCGGGCTACCTGGGACAAGAGCGCCGTACTGCGCTAAAGGAGCAATAGGACTATGCAAGCGAAATATCTCGACATTACCGGCGTCGGCATCGAATTCGACACCGGCGGCAAGAAGTTCCGCGCCCTGCAGGACGTCAACCTGAAGCTGGCCAAGGGAGAATTCGTTTCCCTGATCGGCCACTCCGGCTGCGGCAAATCCACTGTGCTCAACATCGTTGCCGGATTGCTGCATGCTACCGAGGGCGGCGTCGCCCTGGAAGGCAAGGAAGTCATCGACCCGGGCCCCGACCGGGCAGTGGTCTTCCAGAATCACTCGCTGATGCCCTGGCTCACTGTCTACCAAAACGTTGAACTGGCGGTGAACCAGGTATTTCGCAAGACCAAGAACCGCGCCGAGCGCCGCGAGTGGATCGAGCACAACCTGAAGCTGGTCAACATGGACCACGCCCTGGACAAGTTGCCCAGTGAAATCTCCGGCGGCATGAAGCAGCGCGTGGGCATCGCCCGCTGTCTGGCCATGCAACCCAAAGTACTGCTGATGGACGAGCCCTTCGGCGCGCTGGACGCACTGACCCGGGCCCAGTTGCAGGACTCGCTGATGCGGATCCAGGCGGAACTCGGCAACACCGTAATCATGATCACCCACGATGTGGACGAGGCTGTTCTGCTCTCAGACCGGATCGTGATGATGACCAATGGCCCCGCCGCTACCATCGGCGAAATCCTCGAAGTGAAACTTGCACGGCCACGCGACCGCCTCGACCTGGCGGAAGACCCCGAGTTCGTTCACCTGCGCCAGCAGGTACTCGAATTCCTCTACGCCAAGCACGTTCACCCCGCCAGCAAGACCAGCACCCTGCCGGTGCGCGAGTCCAGCGAGGACGCCGCGGGAAAGTCGTCCAGTGAAGGCGATCCGGACACGGAGGCCGCCTGAAGGCAAAATGAGCGGTAGACTGCTCATCGTCGGCGCCGGTATGGCCGCCGCCTACCTGCTGCAGGAGCTGGCAAAGCGCCCGCATCGCCTGCAGGTGACGGTGGTCGGCGAGGAGGCAGAAGCCTGTTACAACCGCGTACTGCTCTCCAACGTGCTTTCCGGTGAGAACAGCGAAACGGACCTGGACATGCTCGCCACGGCACCCGCCAGCGATGACGGCAATGTCGCCGCAGCCCCGCGCATTATCACCGGCCGGCGCATCACGCACATCGACAGCAAACTCGGCGTTGCCACCACGGACGACGGCGAGCGCCTGGCCTACGACGCCCTGGTCTTCGCGACCGGCGCAAACGTGGCCCGACCGCCGGTAGATTGCACGGGCGTGGGCGGCGTGCGCGAGTTCCGCACCGTGGCCGATACCCGGGAACTGCGCGCACTGGAAGCCACCGGGCGCAGCGCCGTCGTGGTCGGCGGCGGCCTGCTGGGACTGGAAGCCGCCCACGGCCTCAACGCCCTCGGCTTCCATACCCGGGTACTGCACCGCAACCCGGTTATCATGAACCGCCAGCTTGACGCCGAGGGCGGCCGCCAGCTCCAGCGCGACCTCGAGGAGCGCGGCCTGCACTTCAAACTCGGCGCACAGATAGCGGCACTGGATACTGACACCGAGGGCCACATCCGCGGTATCCAGCTGGATGATGGCTCCAGCCTGGCCTGCGACCTGCTGCTCTTCGCCACCGGCATCACCCCCAACATCGCCCTGGCGCAAGCCAGCGGGCTGGCGACCGAACGCGGCATTCTGGTGGACGAGCACCTGCGCTGCTCCGAGCCCGGAATCTACGCCCTGGGCGAGTGCTCCCAGTTCGGGGACACCTGCTTCGGGCTGGTCGCGCCGATTCGCGAGCAGGCCGCCGTGCTGGCGGCACAGCTGGGGGGAGAAAGCCCGGCGCCATTCCGCTTGCAGGATTACCCGACGCAGTTGAAGATCTCCGGTGTGGAAATCTACCGCGCCGGCGAGCTCGACGACGCGTCCGAGCAGATCCTTGTCCACGGCTCCGGCGTCTACCGCCGCCTGGTAATAAGGAATGACCGCCTGATCGGGGCGGTGCTGGTGGGCGACAAGCGCGGCGGCACCTGGTACAGCGACCTGATCAGCCAGGGACGCGACATCAGCAGCATTCGCTCGAGCCTGGCCTTCGGCAGGGAAGAGAGCGCGAGCCAATCCGCCGCGGTGGCCGCCTGAGCTAATCGAGACCGGCAGAGCACTATGCAACGGAACTCCAATACAACCTGTCCCTATTGTGGCGTCGGCTGCGGCGTGACCGCCCAGCTGGAGGACGACAAGGTCATCGCGGTCAGTGGTGACAAGAAACACCCCGCCAATTTCGGTCGACTCTGTGTGAAGGGAACCGCCCTCGCCGAGACCCTCGGCGATGAAGGCCGCTTGCTCTACCCGCAATTACAGGGCCGCAGGGTCGACTGGGACCAGGCGCTGGGCACGCTGGCATCACGGATTCGCCAGGCCCAGGCAGAGCACGGGCCCGACTCCGTGGCATTCTATCTCTCGGGCCAGCTGCTCACCGAGGACTACTACGTCGCCAACAAGCTGGTGAAGGGTTACCTCAACACAGCCAATGTCGACACCAACTCCCGGCTGTGCATGTCTTCTGCGGTGGCGGCGCACAAGCGCGCCTTCGGCGAGGACATCGTTCCCTGCACCTACGAGGATGTGGAGGCCTGCGAGCTGCTGGTCATGGTTGGCTCCAACGCCGCCTGGACCCACCCCGTGGTCTACCAGCGGGTGGAGGCAGCGAAGCGGGCAGGGCAGCGCAAGCGTATCGTGGTCATCGACCCGCGGCGAACCGCCAGCTGCGACAGCGCCGACCTCCACCTGCAATTGCGCCCGGGCTCCGATGGCCACCTGTTCTGCGGCCTGCTGAAATTTCTCGCGGATAACGGCGCCCTCGACGAAGGATTCATCGCGCGTCACACCGAGGGCTGGGAAGCGGCCCTGGAAGCCTGCGCCGGGCTGGGCATCAGCGAGGTAGCCGCAGCCACCGGCCTGGCGGAGGAAGACCTGCGCCGCTTCTACCAGTGGTTCACCGATACGCCCAGGACCGTGACCATGTTCTCCCAGGGTGTGAAGCAGTCCGCTACCGGCACCGACAAGTGCAATGCGATCATCAATTGCCACCTGGCCACCGGCCGCATCGGCCATCCCGGCGCCGGCCCCTTTTCCATCACCGGCCAGCCCAATGCCATGGGGGGCCGTGAAGTCGGCGGCCTGGCCAACCAGCTGGCCGCTCACATGGACTTCACCGCGGAAGATGTCGATCGCGTGCAACGCTTCTGGGGCGCTACCGGCATGGCGTCACAGCCCGGCATGAAGGCTGTCGAGCTATTCGACGCGGCCGCCGAGGGCCGGATCAAGGTCCTGTGGATCATGGCTACCAACCCGGCGGTTAGCCTGCCCGACAGTGCCAGGGTGCGGCGGGCGCTGGAGCGCTGCGATTTCGTGGTGGTCTCCGACTGCACCGCGCAGACCGATACCGCTGACTTTGCCGACCTGCTGCTGCCGGCGGCGCCCTGGGGCGAGAAAGAGGGTACCGTCACCAACTCGGAGCGGGTGATTTCCCGCCAGCGACAATTGGTGGAAGCGATGGGCGAGGCGCGACCGGACTGGTGGATTGTCACCGAACTCGCCCACAAGCTGGGTCTTGCCGAGTACTTTCCCTACCGCAGCGCGGCCGACGTGTTTCGCGAGCACGCTGCACTTTCCGGCTACGAGAACCAGGGCAGGCGCGCCTTCGACATCAGCGCACTGGCCCAGCTCAGCGATGTCGATTACGCCGCCCTGGCACCGAGGCGCTGGCCCCTGCCTGCCGGCGGCAGCCGCGGCGAGCTGTTCAGCGACGGCCACTTCTTCACGCCATCGGGTCGCGCACGCATCGTCAGGGTGGAACCAGAACTGCCCACGGCCCAGGGCAAGCTGCTGGTCAACACCGGGCGCCTGCGCGACCAGTGGCACACCATGACCCGCACCGGCCGGGTGCCGCGCCTGTCCCAGCACCGCGATTTCTTCAGTATCGCCCTTAATCCGGCAGACGCCGCCAGTGCCGGCTTCGGCGAGGGCGACCTGGTGCAGCTGGAAAACCCGCAGGGCCGGGTACGCGGCATCGCCAATCTCGATGCAGGGATCGCCCCCGGGCAGAGCTTCGTACCGATTCACTGGAGCGGCCAGTTCTCTGCCGAGGCGCGGGCCAGCGGGCTTATACCGGCCCTCACCGACCCCCACTCGGGACAGCCCCAGTCGAAGTTCGCCGGCGCGCGGCTTATGCCGGTCACGGCAAATTGTTGGGGGTTGCTGTTTTCCCGCCGCCAGTACCGGCCGGGGGAACTCGACTACTGGTCGCGCATCGCGGTGACCGGTGGTTACCTCACCCTGCTGGCCGACGGCGCGGCGAGCGAAGCCGTCTACGCTGAACTGCAGGCGCAACTGCGCGAGGCGGCGCTGGATTTCGCCACCTACGAGGACAGCGCGAAGGGTGATTTCCGCGAAATCGGCCACCGCGAGGGCAGGCTGGAATACGCCCTGTTCCTCAACCCTGAACGCGCCGTACTGCCCGAGCGGGGCTGGATGTCGGCGCTGGGGGCAGAATCCCCGGAGCCCGGGACGGTGCACAACTACCTCGCCGGCTTCAGTCCGGACCGCGAGGACAGCGGTCGCCTGGTCTGCAGCTGCTGGGAAGTGGGCGAGGCCCAGATCGGCAGGGCCATCGCCGATGGCGCCGACTCGGTTGAAACTCTGGGCAAGGCCCTGCGTTGCGGCACCCAGTGCGGCTCCTGCATCCCGGAGTTGCGCGAACTCCTGGCCCGCGCCAGGGACGAACAGGCCGCCTGAGTTCCCGGCGCGCGTCAATTTCATACTACTGCGACCTGACCGGCAGGCATGCACATCGCTGGCGCGGGGTGTAAGCTGTGCGCCTCGCCGGACCGCGAACCCACGGCCGGCGGCGAAGACCCTGTCAAATTGAGCCGCCAACATGCCCCGACAACAGCTGATCCTGGTCGCAATCGCCTCGGTATTCATGATGTCCGCCGTACCCGTGCTGGTGAAATCCACCGTGGCCAACGAGTACGCCATCGGTATTTTCCGCCTCGCGGTGGCGATCGTGGCGCTCACGCCACTGGTGATTTACAGCGGCCAGTTACGCAAGCTGGACCGGCGCCAGTGGGGACAGCTGGTGGTCATCGGAACGGTCTTCGGAGTGCACTGGTTACTGTATTTCTTCAGCATCAAGCTGGCCACAGCCGCCATCGCCGCCCTCACCATCACCACCTACAGCGTGCAATACCTGATACTTGCCTGGCTGTTCAACAAGGAGCGGGTCACCCCGGTTGAATGGTGCGCCATCGCACTCTGCTTTCTCGGTTGCCTGATCGTGTCGCCGGGTTTTTCGCTGCAGAACAGTATCTCCCTGGGGATCGCAGTGGGGCTGGTGAGCGCGCTGTGCTACGCGGCCTTGCCCCTGCTGCACCAGCGCGCCATGGCCATTGGCACCCTCGGCCGCACCTGGGGCCAGTTTTTTTTCGCGCTCATCGTATTCCTCCCGTTCTGGAGCAAGGCGGACTGGAATCTCGCACAGAGCGACTACTACAAATTACTGGCCCTCGGCGTCATCTGCACGCTGTTCGCCCACGGCCTCTGGGTCAAATCCAGCACCGAACTGCCCGCCCTGCACTCGAGCATGATCTACTACCTCTACCTGCCTGGCGCCCTGACCGGCAGCGCGGTATTCCTCGACGAACCCTTCACCGCGCGCAAGCTGCTGGGCTGCGCACTGGTGGTCGGTGCCAGCGCCAGCCTGTCACTGTACCGCTACCGGCGCAGCCGGCGCAGCGCCTATACCTCCTGAGGGGCTGCGTCGATCTGTAACATTCTGGACCGCGGGGTCATTTCCCCGGATACTGTCTTCCCCGGGGCAAAGCCTGATACGCATCCGTCCCGCTTCCGCTGACAACAATTCATACGGATTCGAGCCAGATGACCGGCCAACTCAAAAGGCGCAAGCCAACCCTGGAAATGCTCGCCTGGCGCACCTCGCCCGGGATCCTGGGGCACCACCCCGCCACGCCGGAATCGATTCACGCCCTGCTTGGCTACTACCTCAACGACCGGACCTCGCCATCTCCCTACCCGGGCCGCGACATGCTGCTGGACGGCAGCCTGTTCGATTGGGGCGTGGCGCCACCGCTGGAAAAGGTCATCCACGACGAAGATGAGCTCTCGCTCCTGCTGAGCCTGCCGGAAGTCTACCGGCAGAGCGTGCACGTGGTGGAGCCCTGGGCCAACGTCGGTATCAACCTGCAGGGCGAGGCGGTACGCGCCTCAAAGAACATCGCCTATATCCTGCAGCAGGTGGCAGACGCGGATACCATCCTCTACCCGGTGTGGCAGAGCGGTATTTTCAATGCCCGGCGCATGGCGCACACCATGAGCGCGGGCATCGCCACCATCGTGCAGGGCGGCAATCCCTCTGCCTACGATCCCGACAGCTTCGCCGGCTCCGAGGCCAGCCGCGATGACATTCTCTCGCTCATCGATGAACTGCTGCTGCGGCGTTCCACCGACAGCGGGCCGAGTATTTTCATCTGCCTCGGCCACCAGCTCGCCGCCACCTCGCACATCCGCCTGCTGCGCCGCGCCGTGCGCGAAATCATGGCGACGGATACGCTGCCACTGGACGATAGCGGCCGCACTCTCGCCAACCTGAAGCGAGTGGCTTCCCTGATCGAGAACATGGGCAGCACACTCCAGGTCATCAAGAGTGACGAGGTCATCGCCAGGGGCTGGGAAGATCCCTGTTTCGCCGTCGCCGCCAACGAACAGGTGGAAGTCGGCGAGCGACAGCTATTGCCCTACGGTTCGCGCAGCCCCCGCGACCACATCCCCGCCGAGCTCTACGACACCCATGCGCTGGTGGCGGACGATCTCGAGGGCGTGATAGATACCATGATGCGCAGCGAACGCTCGCTGAATATATCGATGTTCCATGGCGACGAGGTCAACGAGGAGGCGGCCCTGTTCGCCAACTGGGCCTACAAGCTCCTGCACGACACCATCGTACCGCTGCGCTACCAGATTGCGGTAACCCCCCTCGCCTGGCTGCTGAGCATGCCCTACGCCATCGAGATCCTCTCCCAGACCTATGTCGGCGGCGACGACTGGACAGAGGTGGGCACGACCTGCATTTACTACAAGGACTGGGAAACCCACACCATCCGGCGTTCGTTCACCTGCCAGTTTCACCCTGAGCTGATGGCAGATATCCGCGATATCGGCAAGCGCGAGGGACCGCGCTACGCGGAGCTGAAGGACAACGACGGCGCCCGCCTGCTGGTACGGCTCCTCTACCACGGCATGCAGGAATAGTCCCGGAGGCACAATGCAGAGCGTAATGTTTGCCGGGAAAGCGGTCTTTCCCTCGAAGATAGTCTGTGTGGGCCGCAATTACGTGGCGCACATCGAAGAGCTCGGCAACGAGGTTCCCGAGAGCATGGTGGTATTCGGCAAGCCGAATTCCGCCATCGGCTCGCAGCTCTTCGCCAGCCGGTCCGGCGAGACCCTGCACTACGAGGGCGAAATCGCCCTGCTCATCGAGAACGGCCGCGCTGCCGGCGCCGCCTTCGGCCTCGACCTCACCAAGCGCGCCCTGCAATCGAAACTCAAGGAGCGAGGCCTGCCCTGGGAGCGGGCCAAGGCCTTCGACGGCGCTGCGCTGTTCAGCGACTTCGCCCCCATCGATGGCGACACTTCGCAACTCGGCCTCGAGCTGCTGGTGGACGACAAGCCCCGCCAGCGCGGCGACGTCAGCCTGATGCTCTACCCACCGGAGCTTATCCTGCGCGAGCTGGCCACCTTCACCACCCTCGAAGACGGCGACATCGTCATGACCGGGACCCCCGCGGGGGTCGGCGCGGTGGTGGCCGGTGAGCGCTTCCACGGCCGGATATTCCACGGCGAACACACCCTGGCGGAAGCGAGCTGGACCGCCGGGAATTGAACCCTTCCCGACCTCCGATGTGAAATACATCACGAAAGCCCGGATTGGTGGCGGACTCCTGTCACAAATCCACCTTTACAGTGCGCACCAGGGTGCCCGTCAAGAGTAGTCTTGTCACGACTTCTTGTTTCCAGGGGAGCTGGGATGCGCCTGGTAAAACTACCGGCCATGAGTCTGCAGCCCGGCATGTTTATCGCCGAGCTCGACAGGCCGTGGCTGGAAACACCCTTTGCCTTGCAGGGCTTCGTGGTGCGGGACAACAGCGAGATTCTCTACGTGTCGAGGTACGTGGAGCATGTCTACGTGGATGCAGATTACCAGGGCGCACAGGTACATGCCGATCTCCTCGCCGAACCCGCCCAGCAGACACCCCGCGACAGGCTGGAACTGAAAGCCGACCTGCAGGAAGCCCGCTCGTGCTTCGATAACGCGGCCGATACGCTGGACAGGGTTTTCGAATCCCTGCGAGCGGGCAGGAATACCGATATCCGGGTGGTACAGGAAGCCATCAGCCCACTCATCGAAACCATATTTCGCAACCAGGAAGCCACCGCGGCCTTACTCCGACTGAAGGAAACTGGTGACTACCGCTTCGAGCACGGTATATCGATGGCGGTGTGGTCCGCCATCCTCGGCCGCCAGGTCGGCCTGCCCAGGGAAGACCTGGAGACGCTGGCCCTCGGTTGCGCGATGTGCGATGTGGGAATGACGCAGCTTCCTGCCGGTTTACTGGAGCAGCCGCGAAAACTGGACAGCAGGGAACGTCAGATCATGCGCGCCCACCCGGTCATGGGCAGCGAGCTGCTGGAGGGCACTGGCCGCATGAACGTCGAAGTACGCGCGATCGTGGAAAACCATCACGAACGGCTCGACGGCTCCGGCTATCCAAGGGGCGTGGAGGGGGCGGAAATTCCCTTGCTGGCGCGAATCGCGGGCCTGGTAGACACCTACGACGCGATGATCAAACCGCGACCCTGGGCTGAGGCGCGCACCTCCCACGATGCCGTACAGGAACTGATCGACGCCAAGGGCGTACTCTTCCAGGACGCCCTGGTGGAACAGTTCATCCAGGCCATCGGCCTGTTTCCGACCGGGACCCTGGTGGAGCTCAACAGCGGCGAAGTGGCCATTGTCACCAGGCAGAACCCGACCCGGCGCCTGAAGCCGGAGGTCGTCGTGGTTCTCAACAGTGACAAGCAGGAAGCGGACCCGGTAGAAATTGTCGACCTCGCCAAGCAGCAGCGGGACCCCGAACGCTGGATCACCCGTGAGTTGCTGCCCGGCAGCTACGGCCTGAACAGCGAGGAGTACTTCATATGATGAGCTCTGTGCAAAACATGGTGGGTGTCATCGAACTGGCGGACGCAGACATCCTGCTCGACCGCCACGGCAGGCTGACCCTGGAGGATTTCCAGAAGGCCTTCTGCCAGCGCCTGGAGGACTGGCTGCGGCCGCGCGACGAGATGCACTACCTCGGCGACAACCGGGTCTGCGTGACCCTTCGCGGTGTTGGCAGCAGCGGCGAACTGGCGCTGGCCACGGCCAAGCTGGAGAGCATCTTCAAGAATCCTCATTACCAGTTCGGACGCCCGGTACAGTTGGGATTTCGCGCCGGTTTCGCCAGCGTGGAGGGCGACAGACAAAGCGAGGAAACCTTGCGCCAGGCCAACCTGGCACTGCGCGAGGCCCGGGCCAATAGCAGCAACTACCAGGTTTACACGCCGCATGCCGAAACCCGGGCCGACAATCAGCGCAAGCTGCTGCAGAGCCTCGAGGAGGCCCTGGCGCGCGGTGAAATACAGCTGTATTACCAGCCCAAGGTACAGACCATGTATCGCTCGCTTGCCGGGGCAGAGGCCCTGATGCGCTGGCGCAAGCCGGACGGCGAGTTGGTACCTGCCGGCGACTTCATTCCCGTCGCCGAGGAGCACGAGATCATCCGCCCGCTGACCTGGTGGGCGATAAAAACCGCCGTTGCGCGGCTCGCCCGCTGGCCGGAAGATCTCACGATTGCTGTCAATATCGCCCCGCAGCTGCTGCTCGACGACCAGATCCTCGCGGTGGTAGAGGACGCTCTGGCCATCCACTGCGTTTCACCGCAGCGCCTGGTCCTGGAAGTTACCGAGCGCATCATGGTGGGCAGCCCGACAACCATGCTGGCTCAGCTGGCGCGCCTGCGCCTGATCGGCGTGCAGGTCTCGCTGGACGATTTCGGTACCGGCTACTCCTCCCTGTCCTACTTCCGCGACCTGCCGGTAGACGAAATCAAGATCGACTGCTGCTTCGTACGCAACATGCTGGAATGCGGAAAGGATGAAGCGATCGTCAAGGCGGTAATCGACCTGGCGCACAACTTCTCGCTGAAAGTCGTTGCCGAAGGGGTGGAGACTGAAGCGGTAGCGGAGCGGCTCAAGGAACTCGGTTGCGACCTGATACAGGGCTATTTTTTCGATCGCCCAATGCCGCCCGACGCCTTCGAGGCGAGTTACGGCATCCATCCCCCCGGGCTTTCTGACACCCAGGCCCTGCGCGACCACGCATTGATGTAGCGGCGGTCGCAATAAATCACGATTGTGGTTATCACGAAATTGCAGTAGCGTAACAGCGGAACCTGCGATAGGGAGCCTGGGGAGTTGATCCTTCGACTGGATATGGCGGGCCAGCCACGCGGCTGGATCACCATTCAGGAGGCGGTATCCGCCTATGCCAAAGGCGATGTCATCTACGGCATCGGGGACACCCTTCCCCCAATTTTCGGCGGCATCCAGCGAATTTCAGGCCTCCGTTCCCGCATCGACCTGCAACCGATCATCGCCACCCAGGGACGAATCGTCCGCGATTTCACTCCCCCGCTTTGTAACCGCACGCTGTTCCGCCGCGACGACCACCGCTGCCTCTACTGCGGCCAGCAGTACACCCGCTCTGAACTTACACGGGACCATGTCCTGCCGACTTCCCGGGGCGGGCGCGACAAGTGGGAAAACGTGGTCGCCGCCTGCAAGCGCTGTAACTGGCAGAAGGACAACATGACGCCAGAGGAGGCGCACATGCCGCTGCTGGCGGTGCCTTTCCGCCCCAACCCCTTCGAGTGGCACTTCCTCGCCAAGGACCGGATTCTCGTCGACCAGATGGAATACCTGTCGCGGCAGTTCAAGGCCAAGCGCGACTGGGCGCACTAGGGCTGTTCAGCGTTCAACACCAGGGCACTCCAGAGATAGCAAGCGCACTTGTCCAGGGTCAGATCGGGCCGCATCCCACGCGCGGCAGACACTTACTTATGGCGTTTACAGTAGCGGTTCAGAGCCTTGCGACTCTACAAGCGGTAGCGAGTACGCCGTTATAGCCCCGTCGAAACTTTCAGACCACTGCTTTTAGCGAAGCCCCGTTTTCGGGGGCTTTCCGCGAGCACTGTTCGAGTCCCGATTTTTCGCACAGCGAAAAATGGTCGAGTTGCGCAGCGGCCCGAAAACGGGGCGTAGCGAGTGGTCGTTCCGACTGGGCTATAACGGCGTACTCGCGGCGATAGTACACACCAGGTAATGTCAGGTCCGCTCTCAACCGCGGAAATAACGCTGTGGTACAAAGGGCATCCGCGTTGCCGTGACGGGGATCTGCTTCCCGCGCACATCAACGCAGAGTGAGCTTCCCGGCTCGCCATCGGCGCGCTGCACATAGGCCATCGCAATCGGGCCGCCGACTGTCGCACCGAAGGCTGCCGAGCAAACCTCGCCGACAGTTTCCCCGGCGCCATTCAGCACTGCCTGGCCCTCGCGCACCGGGCGCTTGCCGTCGACTGCAAGTCCGACCCTGCGCAACGCCGGCGGATTCTGCATGCGGTCAAGAATGATGTCCGCCCCGGGGAAGCCGCCCGGGCGTGCCCCATCCGCCCTGCGGGCTTTGGCGATCGCCCAGCCGAGGCCGGCCTGAATCGGGTCGATGGTCTCGCTCAGTTCGTGGCCGTAGAGGCAGAGCCCGGCCTCCAGGCGCAGGGAGTCGCGGGCGCCGAGGCCGATGGATTCCACCTGCTCGAAGGCGAGGAGCTCGCGGGCGACGCGCTCGGCGTCGGCGGCGGGGAGGGAGAGTTCAAAGCCGTCTTCCCCGGTGTAGCCGGAGCAGGTGACATAGGCCTCGGCGCCGGCGACGCCCAGGCTCGCACCCTGCAGGAATACCAGTTCTGCGGCGGCCGGGCAGAGTTGCTTCATGACTTCACGCGCGGCGGGACCCTGCAGGGCCAGCAGCGCCCGGTTTTCCAGTACATCGATCTGCAGGCCGCCCAGGGACTGCCGCAGGTGGGCGATATCCTGTTCCTTGCAGGCGGCGTTAACTACCAGGAAGAATGCGTCCGGACCCCAGCGGGTAATAATGAGGTCGTCCAGCACGCCACCTTCGGGATTGGTGAGCAGGGTGTAGGTCTGCCGGTCCTGGGCCAGGCCTTCGAGATCCGCGGGGACGAGGGCTTCCAGTGCGTCGGCGGCGCCCTCCCCCTGCACCAGCACCTGGCCCATGTGCGAGACATCGAAGAGTCCAGCATGCTCCCTCGTGTGCTGGTGCTCGCGGATTATGCCACCGGGAAACTGTACCGGCATGTCGTAACCGGCGAAGGGCACCATCTTGGCACCGAGTTCGCGGTGCAGGGCGTTCAGGGGGGTGGTCAGGAGGTCCATGGCAGGTCACTCGGGCTGGCGCGGAAAACCGCAACTCTAACCATGGGGAACGCAGGCTGCAAGCGCGTCTACTGGCGCCGCCGGGCGCGCTTGCGGATAATGCCATTCACGCCCGGAGACAGTTTTATGCATGAATTCAAGAGCATCAGCCTGATCGGCATGCCCGGTGCCGGCAAGAGCAGCGTCGGGGTACTGCTGGCCAAGCTCTGCGGCCTGCGTTTCATCGATACCGACCTCGACATCCAGGTGCGGGCGGGAGCGACCCTGGAAGAAATCCTTCAGGCGGAAGGTTTCCAGCGCTTGCGGGACATTGAAGAAGAAGTCCTGCTGGACCTCGACCTGGACCGCGCGGTAATCGCCACCGGCGGCAGTGCGGTGTACAGCCAGGCCGTTATGGAAAAACTGGCCTCCCTCGGCCCGCTGGTCTACCTGCACTCGGGGCTGGCGACTCTGCAGCAGCGGGTGGCGGCGGCGCCCCCGCGTGGCATAGCCAGCGATACCCGACAAAGCTTTGCCGACATATTCGCCGAACGCACCCCCTTGTACGAGCGATATGCGCAGTACGTGGTGGACACCGACGGGCAGAGCCCCGCAGCGGTGGCCCGGGAGATCTGCCGCCTCGGCACCTGAACCCGCCGGACATGTACGGACAGGGCGCCGATTCACGGAATCGTCACAAAAAGCCTCTTTTACCCCATGTTTCCGGGCCCGCGTCACTGGCACAGCGATTGCAAACATCATACAAGGACAGCCCGCCGGCCTCACCCGGGGGGGGTGATCGACAAGGATGTCGCAAACCGGCCACGGAGGGCCGGAATGGCCGGCGGGCTGTCCAATTTTTTGTGCATAATTTACTGGCAAAAAATATTCGCCATCCCGATTTTTTTTTGATTTACTCCGCGCTAAGGCAGAAGTATTTTCTGCCTCAGTGTTACCTTGGATGTAAATCATCGGGAGGTGGTTTATGGGAGAGCGCAGCCAGGAATCTTCCTCGGATTCATACGACGACATGTTCGAGCCAATCTTCAGCGACCTGCCCGAGGAAGACCTCGACGAAATGACCCCTGTAGCCACTGACAAGCAGCGCCTGGCGGAAAAACGCCGTCGCGCAGAACAGCGGCTGGAAGAAAAACGTCTCCGCGAAGAGCTGGGCTATTACGATCTGGACCTGGGCGACTACTAGAGGCTCGCCCGGCCAGTTTTCCGCTGTCGTCGCCGGCGCTGCCGGCGGACTCCAAACCGCACACCCGGGATAAACCATCCAGCTGCCATCGCTATACCCAGGGGGTTCGCAGCATGCCGGAAATCAAGCGTGAAGTACGCCCCATCGAAGTAAACTACGTCTGCGACGCCTGCGGCCAGGGGATGATGAGCCAGTCAGGCCCGATGGACGAGCACACCGGTGACATTGAACACCGCTGCCTCATCTGCAACCACACCCAGATCTTCCAGTGGCGAGCCTATCCGCGTATCGATCACATCGGGGTGGATGAAAAGCCCTGACAGGCCTTTCTCAACTCACCCAGGGATTCGGGACCGGCCTCGAACACCCCGTACTCGGTAATCAATGCCGTCACCAGTCGCGCCGGTGTCACATCGAAGGCCGGGTTGGCGACCCGCACACCCTCCGCCGCCAGGGCCAGCCTGCCGGCTTCGCCCAGGTGATTACGCCCGCTGACTGACAGAACTTCGTCGATGGCGCGCTCCTCGATAGGTATGTCGTCGCCGCTGGCACAACGCCAGTCGATAGTGGAAACCGGCATCGCGGTGTAGAACGGTACCTTGTTGTCGGCGCAGGCCAGGGCTTTGAGATACGTGCCCACCTTGTTGCAGACATCGCCGTTGGCGGCGACCCGGTCGGCACCCACGATAACGCAATCCACTTTGCCGTCGCGTATAAGCTGCCCACAGGCGCTGTCGGTGACGATGGTAAAGGGCACGCCGGCCTGCTGCAGCTCCCACGCCGTGAGAGAGGTGCCCTGGTTGCGCGGGCGGGTTTCGGATACCCAGACCTGCAGTGGAATGCCATCGGCATGTGCGCGATAGATGGGCGCCAGCGCGGTACCCCATTCGACCGTCGCCAGCGCGCCAGCGTTACAGTGGGTCATGATCTGCAGGACTTCACCGGGCTTGCGTTGCGCTTGCAGGAGTTCCAGGCCGTGTTCACCGATAGCGGCACAGCTGGCGACTTCCGCCGCGCACAGGGCATGCGCGCATTCCAGGGCGGCCGCGGCCCGTGTGGAGACGGGTACAGCCTCGAGAGCTGCATTTACCGCTTCAAGCGCCCAGCGCAGATTGACGGCGGTGGGCCGGGTCTCCATGAGACGCGCACTCGCCGCCTCCAGCGCTTCATCCGCGGCGTCGAGGGAAGCAGCGTATGCCAGGCCATAGGCAGCCGTGATACCGATCAGCGGTGCGCCGCGCACCCGCATGGCAGTAATCGCGTCGCAGTAATCATCCAGGGAGTCCAGCGTCAGCCAGTCCAGGCGATGGGGCAGGAGCGTCTGGTCGACGATCTCCACGGCCCCGCTCGCCGCGTTCCAGCGCAGGCTGGGCGTCGGGTTAGCAGCTGCCATGGTTCAGGCCCGGGTCAGGCTGGGGAGGCGTTTGCCTCCGCAGCCACTTCCGGTGACGAATGGGCAGTTTCGTACTGCCACTCGAAGACATTCATTTCGATGAAGATAAAGGCGAATAGCCACAGCGCGGCATCCCAGAAATCGAGAAAGTCTCCAGCATAACCCCAGTAAGCGGCAGCAAGGAAGAGCGTGCCGTAGATAAGCCCCTTCAGGACGCGCATGGCGTGCATGGTGCCGGCGGAGAGTTCGCCGCGCAATTGCAGTCGCACTTCGACCTCGAGCACGATTACCACCAGCAGCCAGGCCGCGGAATTGATCACGTCCGTCCACGCCAGCCAGCGGGCGCTCTGCAGGGTTTCAGCCGGCGAGATAATGGAAAAGCCGTCCAGGCGGAACACCTCGCCAATCACTGCGCCGCAGTTGCCCGCGTCCAGGGCAGTGTACTCGTCGAGGTCAAGTTGCAGTGAAAAGCCCTGGCCGAGGCTGGCGCACGCGTCGAAGCCCGGCATGGCCGAGACCTTGTAGAGCACCAGCAACTCGTCGAGGTAGCCCACGAAGGCGTAAAAAACAGCGACGTAACAGACCAGGCGGAGCCCGTGCAATGCCCATTTCACCGGGCCGCGAATCCTCCGATCATCGAGCACCGAGGTCTCGAGTTCGAACAGGATCAGCAGTATCAGCCAGGCCGCGGTGTCGATGGTGGCCGAGAACACCTGGATCACCTGTGACAGTTCAAAGCCGTCGACGAAGGTGTATTCCAGTGCGCCCAGCTCCTCCTGCAGGAAAAGCCAGACGTTGAAGGCGAGGAGCACGTAGACGATGTATTTGACCGCCGTGAACCAGCGATAGTGGGCTTTACTACCAAATAGTGTTTCCTGTTCGCCCATCTGCGCTGCCAGCTCTCCGGGGTCAGACCTGGAGGAGCAGGTGTTCCCGCTCCCAGGAAGAAATCACGCGATTGAACTCCTCGAATTCGTCGCGTTTCACCGCGGCGAAAGCCTTGAGGAAGAGCCCGCCGAAGACCTCGCGCACCTCTGGTGAGTTGCCGAGACTGCGCAGGCCTTCTTCCAGGGTCCGCGCGACTTCCACCTCGTCCTCGTTCGCCGTGCCCTGGTGTGGCGCGCTCGGCTGGATTTTGCGCTGCATGCCGAGGAAGCCCGAGGCCAGGGTGGCAGCCATTGCCAGGTAGGGATTGGCATCGGCACCGGGGAAGCGATTTTCCACCCGGGTCGCGGCAGGGCCACTTTCCGGCACCCGGAACGCGGTGGTGCGGTTGGCCACACCCCAGTTCACATTGATCGGTGCCGCGATGTCCGGCGCCAGGCGGCGGTAGGAATTCACGTTGGGTGCGTAGAAGGAAATCAGCTCCGGGGTGTAGTGTTGCAGGCCACCGATGTAATTGAGGAAGGCCTCGGTGTGCTTGCCGTTCTTGTCGGCGAAAATATTTTCCCCGGTGTCCGCGCGCAGCATGCTCTGGTGAATATGCAGGGCGCTACCCGCATCGTTCTGCATCGGCTTTGCCATGAAGGTGGCGTAGACGCCGTGCTTGTGCGCGGTTTCGCGGACAGTACGCTTGAAGGTGAAGACCTGGTCGGCGAGGCTCATGGCATCGCCGTGGAGGAAATTGATCTCCATCTGGGCGGCGCCGTTCTCGTGAATCAGGGTATCTACCTGCAGTTCCTGCGCTTCGGCGTAGTCGTACATGTCCTCGACGAAGTCCTCGAACTCCGCCACCGCGTCAATGCTGTAGGACAAGCGCGAGGTCTCCCGGCGCCCGGAGCGTCCGTTCGGCGGCTCCAGTACATAGTCGGGGTCGAGGTTACGGGCGACGAGGTAGAACTCCACTTCCGGCGCCACCACCGGCTGTAGACCTTCGGCGGCGAACAGATCCAGCACCTTGCGCAGGACATTGCGGGTGGACAGCGGATGAAGTTCACCGCGGGTGTTGTAGCAATCGTGGATGATCTGCGCGGTGGGTTCCCTGGCCCAGGGCACGACGCGCATCGCAGTGGTATCGGGGCGCAGCACCATATCGGCGTCAGTCGGTTCCACCAGTTCCCAGTGCTCGTCACAGTACTCGCCGGTGACGCTCTGCACCAGGATACTTTCCGGCAGCTTGGGTTCGCCCATGCTGAGAAACTGGTGCGCGGGGACGAATTTGCCCCGGGCGTTACCGGTCATGTCCGGCACGAGGACTTCCACCTCGGAAATCTGGTGTTGCCGGAGCCAGTCCTGAATTACCTGCGTATCGGTACTCATAGAGTATCCATAGTAGCCACAATCCGGCAGTATCGCGACGAAACTGGAGCCATTCAAGGGCCTGGCCACGAGCTTAACCCTATGGTGTTATGAACCTGGCGCCCCCCGCAACGGTATATTGCCGCCATGCAAAATACAGCTCATGTCGAATCCTGGTACGCCGCCTCAGCCAACCAGCAACTGGAATTCCCGGTGCTGCGCGGGGAGCAGCGCGCGGATGTCTGCATCATTGGCGGCGGCTATACCGGCCTGTCCACCGCCCTGCACCTGCGCGAGCGCGGCTACTCGGTCATCCTGCTCGAAGCCAACCGGGTGGGCTGGGGAGCCTCCGGCCGCAACGGCGGCCACGTCGGCACCGGCCAGCGGGCGGACCAGGCGACCCTGGAAAAACTGGTCGGCCTCGAGGACGCCAGGGGCTTATGGCAATTGGGCCTGGAGGCAGTGGATACGGTCTGTGACCTTATCGACCGGCACGCCATCGACTGCGAATTGAAAAACGGCAACCTGCACGTGGCCTCCAAGGCCAGGGAGGAAGGCGACTTCCGTGAGGAGGTGGAACACCTGCAGTCGGTATACGGCTACCAGGGGGCGCGCTTCGTCGACCGGGAAGAACTCGCCGGGATGACTTCCGGCCAGGGCTTTCACTGCGGCATCCTCGACAGCGGCGCCCGCCACCTGCACCCGCTGAACTTCGCCCTGGGCCTGGCCCGGGCCGCCCGCGATTGCGGCGTGCAGATCTTCGAGCAAAGCCGTGCGCTCTCCTACCAGGAAGGGCAGCAGGTCTGCGTCCGGAGCGCTGCGGGGGAAGTGCGCGCCGACTACCTCGTGCTCGCCTGCAACGGCTACCTGGAAAAGCTGGCGCCCAGGGCCGCCGGGCGAATCATGCCGATCAACAATTTCATGCTGGCCACCGAAGCGCTGCCGGAAGAACTGGCGCGCCAGCTGATTCGCGACGATGTCTCCATGTCCGACAGTCTCTTCGTGATCAACTACTGGAAGCTGTCCGCGGACAACCGCCTGCTCTTCGGTGGCGGCGAGAACTACAGCAGCAAGTTCCCCCGGGACATTCGTAATTTTGTCCGCAAGTACATGCTGCGGGTCTACCCCGAGCTGGAAAACGCCCGCATCGACTACGGCTGGGGCGGCACACTGGCGATCACCATGAACCGCATGCCCGACTTCTCCAGGCTCTCCTCGAAGGTCTTCTGCGCCCAGGGCTTTTCCGGTCACGGCGTGCCCACCGGCACACTCGCGGGCAAGCTTCTGGCGGAGGTTATCAGCGGAAGCGCCGAGCGCTTCGACCTGATGGCCCGGGTCCCGACAAGGACTTTTCCCGGGGGTACGCTATTACGCTGGCCGGGACTGGTCGCGGGGATGCTATTCTACAGCTTGCGCGACAAACTGGGCTGAACAAGCGGGAGCAGGCTCGATGGCGGGAGTCCTCGATAAAGACAGCCAACCCCTGAAAGGCAAAAGGCTGGCGAGGCATATCGCCAAAGTGAGGGCCGCGAACCGGCCACCGCAGGCACAACTCGAACTGCTCTACCGCCTGGTGAGCCGCCTCTTCCAGCCCGTCGTTTACGGCGCCGACAACATTCCCGACCGGCCCTGCCTGTTTATCGGCAACCACTCCCTGTTTGCCCTGGATACCCTGGTGTTGTGGCCGGTATTACAGGTGGAGCTGGGGATCTTCGCCCGCCCCATGGCCGACAAGGCCCTGTTCTTCAGCGACCTGGTGGGCGATCACCTGCTCAACAACGGGCTGGTAATGGGGCACCCGGAAGTCTGCTCGGCGCTGATGGAGGAGGGGCAGCATATCCTGCTCTACCCCGGGGGCGCCCACGAATCGGTGAAACCCCAGCGGCAGCGCTACACCCTGCAGTGGCGGGCCCGTCACGGTTTCCTGCGACTGGCAGCAAAACACGGCTATACCATCGTGCCGGTAGGCATGGTCGGTCCTGACGAGTTCTACAACTATCTCTACGACGGCGAGGAACTGCCGGACACGCCCCTCGGCAAACTGCTGCGGGTCGCAGGCCTGCTCGGCCCCAACACACGCAGGGACCTGCTGCCACCACTGCCGCTGGGTGCCCTGAATTCGCTCTTCCCCAAACCGCAGCGCTGCCTGATCGGCTTTGGCGAGCCACTGAACCTGGCGCCCTATGCCGGCAAGCGGCAGCCGGGAACGGAGCAGTTGCACATGCTGCGGGAGCAGGTGGCCGGGCGTATTGAGGCGCAGATCAGCGAACTGCTGCTGAAACGGGAGAGCCTGCGCCACGAGGACAGCCTGCTGCGGCGAATCCTCTGCGTCTGAGCACGTCTACCCCGCCTGCGGTCCAGACGAGTATGCCGGGCTTATTTGGCGGTTTAAGCTGCTAGAATAGCCGGCCCCGAATTTGCCTGGTGCGGTCACCCATGAGCCAAAACAGCCTGCCCATCTCCGGCCCCGATAGCTGGCAGAGCCAACTGCGCGACGTGGTCAGCTCGGGCCGGGAACTGCTCGGCCTGCTCGACCTCGAGCCCGCCCTGGCCGACCTGAGCACGGCGGCCGCGGAAGATTTCCCCCTCAAGGTGCCGCGGGCCTTCGTCCGGCGTATGCGTCGCGGCGATCCGGCGGACCCGCTGCTGCGCCAGGTACTGGCAAGCGGCAGTGAAGTCCTCGAGGCCCCCGGTTTCGGCACTGACCCGGTAGGTGAAACCGGCACAGTGAACGCACGTCCGGGGCTGCTGCAGAAATATCATGGCCGCGCACTGCTGCTGGTCAGCGGTGGCTGCGCGGTGAACTGCCGCTACTGTTTCCGCCGCCACTTCCCCTACAGTGACAACCGCGTGAATCGCCTGCAGTGGCGGGACACCCTGTCCGCGGTACACGCCGACGAAAGCATTTCCGAGGTCATTCTCAGTGGCGGCGACCCTCTGTTGCCCGGGGATGCGCAACTGGCCGGGCTGGTGGACGCGATTGCGGAGATTCCCCATGTCCGTCGCCTGCGGGTTCACACACGGCTGCCGGTGGTGATCCCGGCTCGGGTCACCGAAGGGCTGGTCGAAGCACTGGCACGCCCGGGGCTGGATACGGTGGTAGTCATTCATGCCAATCACGCCAACGAGATCGACCCGGAGGTAGCCGCGGCGATGGGGCGGCTGCGGCAAGCAGGTTTTACCCTGCTCAACCAGTCGGTGCTGTTGCGAGGGGTGAACGACACTTGCGAGTCACTGGCGCAGCTGAGTGAGAGGCTCTTTGCCGCGGGGGTTTTGCCTTACTACCTGCATGTGCTGGATAAAGTTGCCGGGGCGGCTCATTTCGATGTGCCGGAGGAGGAGGCAGTTGACCTGTGGAAAGCACTCGGCGCTCGATTGCCGGGCTATCTGGTACCCAAACTCGTTCGGGAGATTGCGGGGGAGCCTGGGAAATCGCCAGTCGGATTGTAGTCAGGCCGGGTGCCAGAATCCCGCAGCTGAGCGGGCTCCCACAGAGCTGTCAGGCAGGCAGCAGCAATTCGTAGGTCAGCCCGTCCTCCGAGCGCCCGCTAAAACCTCGTTGCGAGCTGAAATAGAGCCGCCGCCCATCGGGCGAGAAGGCCGGGCCGGTGATCTCGGATTCATCCTGCTCGTGCAGGGTTATCAGCGACAGGGGCAGGCAGTCCCCGGTCAGGGCGACGATCTGCATGTCGCCGCCGTCTTCCGCTACCAGCAGTTCGCCCCCGGGGGCGACTTCGATGTTGTCCACGCCACTCAGTACCGGAGCCTCGCTGAGGCTGGCGTCGTAGACCACGGACAGGTGGTCGTCGGCGAGGTCGAGGCGCCAGACGCGGTTGTCGTGCTTGGTGGTGAAGTAGATGGCTCCCTCGCTGTAGACGATACCCTCGCCGCCGCTGAAGCGGGCCGCCTCCGGGACCTGGTGGCGCAGCGGCCTGCGGCTGGCGCCAGGGTCGGGGACTTTTTTCCATTCAAGGTGCATGCCCCGGGCGACGGCGAGTTCCAGCAGCCCCTCGCTGAGGTCGCCGGCTTTTGCAGGCGTGAAGCGGTAGAGGCAGCCATTGGGCTGGTCCTCGGTGAGATAGGCACGGCCGGTCTTCGGGTCCATGGCCACGGCCTCGTGGCAGAAAGCGCCCATTGCCGGTCGCGCCACAGCGGGGCGTTTGCCCTCGGGGTCGCACTCATAGACCAGGCCGCTCTCGCCGTATTCCTCGCAGGAAAGCCAGGTGCCCCAGAGGCTTTTTCCTCCGGCGCAGTTGAGGCGGGTGTTTTCCAGGATAGGGTAGGCGTCCATCACTTTGCCGCTGGCGTCGAAGCGCAACGCGCCGGCGCCGCCCATACTGTGGGCGGTGTCCGTTGGCAGTTCGCTGTTGGAGACGTAGATCCAGCCGCCATCGGCGGCGGGAAAACAGGCCCCGCCGTCAGGGGCGCCGTGCCAGAGGTAGTCGGAAGCGCTCGCCACGGGTTTGCTGGAGCGGGCAACCACGCGCAGTTTCGCAGCGCGCGGAAGCGTGGCTTTCAGCTCGGCGTCATAGCGGGTATCGCCACAAAGTTCGGCGAGCCGTCCATTTGCCGCGGTGTTAGCGCGGACACTGAGGGGAGCAAAGGCAGGCGCCGCAGCGAGGGCCACCATGGCCTGCTTGAGGAGATATCGACGGTTCAGCATATCCAGAGAATCACTACAACAAAGGCGGGGAATCCTAACGGCCAATTGTGACAAAAAAAGGACAGGCCAGTACAGATCAGGCGTTCCGGCGGTTTGTCCGGGTGTGTAGACCCGACAAGCGGGGCATTGGTTCAGGCTGGCCCCACGCCCATCCGCGGGGCCGGGCCGCCGGGCTCAGAACTGACGCTGGCCGGTGGCGTCAGCCTCGGTGAATACCTCGATGGCTTCGACCGCCTTCATCATGACCAGGGGAATCACCCTGTCGGTTGAAGCCTGGTAGTCGGCGTAGAAGGGGTAGTTGTCGACCATGAAGTTCCAAACCTTCTCCCGCTCGGCGCCCTCCGGCTCCCGCCAGCTGCCGCGGAAGGCCTGGGTGGCGATCTGGAACTCCACCTCGTCGGCTTCACGCAGGTTGAGATACCAGGCCGGGTGCTGGTCGGCACCGCCCTTGGAGGCGACGATCACCACTTCACCGCCGATATCGCCGTAGCACAGGGGCGTGATGAAAACCTTGCCGCTCTTGCGGCCGACATACTTGATCAGGCAGTGGGTACCGAAGGGGTGGCCGCCCACCGGGGTGAGGTCCATGATGTGTCCCTCGGCGCCGCCGGAACGCAGGTACATCTCACGGTGTTCGACCACCCAGTCCTTGCGGGCATCGCGGATTTCGGCACTCGATTCATCGCTCATGTCTGTTCCTCTTTTTTGTGTGGGACCCTCGGCCTGCATCATAATAGCTGAAACCGGACACCCAGCGGCCCTTCGCACCGGGGCCAAAGGCTTACAGTAATGTCATCTTCATCCTTACCCGCCAGTGAAACCCGCCCGCCCGAGGGCTTTTACGTGGTCGCCAGGGAGCCTGGCGCGGAGCATCCCTCCCTGCCAAGCTGGGCCAATCACGGCGATAATCCCGCGGGGCTGGCAACCGGGACAGCGGCAAGCGTGCGCCGAGTGTCCCTGGCCGCGGTACCTGGAGCCTTCCAGCTCAGTGGCGTATTCAGCGACGAGGAGTGCCGGCGGCTGATCGAGCTCAGCGAGCAACTGGGCTACCTGCCCGATGCGGCCGTCTCCCTGCCGCGTTCGATCCGCCACAATGACAACATGGTCTGGATCGTGGACGACGCCAGCCACGAGCTGATCTGGCGGCGAGTCGCCGCGTATTGCACGGATGAAGACGGAATATTCGAGGGGGATGCCGGCGTCGGCCTGAACCAGCGCTTTCGCTTTTACCGCTACGGCGAAGGTGATTATTTCCAGCCCCATACGGATGGCGCATGGCCCGGTAGCCGGGTAAGCGATGGCGAGCTGGTGACCAACGCCTTCCCGGACCGTTTCAGCCGGATGACCTTCCTGATATTCCTCAACGAGGATTTCGAGGGGGGCGCCACGCGCTTCCTGACCAACGCGGACAGCCCCGGGCTACCGGCAAAACGCGGCGACCGGGTCAGCATCGTCGACATCCGCACACCAGCGGGCGGCGTACTCTGTTTTCCCCACGGCTTCCATCCGCTGCACTGCCTGCACAGCTCGGAGCCGATCACCCGGGGCCGCAAGTACATTATTCGCAGCGACCTCCTTTACCCTCTCTAGCCGGGAAATCGGAGGGCTCAGAACTCCTGCCCAAACTTCATGTAGAAGCCCGTGCTGCCGCCCTCGCCCGCCGCGGCATCGAGTCGCACGATCATCTTTTCCCGCGGGCGCAGGACAAAGTGAACGCCTACGCCCCCTGACAAATAGAGGTTTCCGGTGTCGTCACAATCGCTCAGGCTGTTGACCAGACAGCCCAGGCCCGCGAAAGCGGCAATACGCCAGCGATCGGCGAGGTAATAGCGCTCCTCGCCCTCCCAACTGACCATGTGCTCGGCCTTGAATTCCCCCGGTATATAGCCGCGCTGGCGCAGGGTGGAGAAACCACTGGGGGGGGCATCGTAGGTAAAGTGGCCCTCCAGTTTTTGCGCGAATACCGAACCTTCGCCGTGGGCCAGGTAATACCGCCAGGTGACATGGAAGACATCGAAGTCGACATCGCCGCCGAATGATTCCCGGTAGGACTGCTGCCCCAGGGTAAGGAACTGACCCCTGAGGGGGGAGTTGGTGTCGTCGCGGCTGTCGTATTCCACTTTCAGCCCCAGGGCATTGGAATTGAAGCCGCCGAGGTTCAGGGCATCGATGATGCTGTTGGAAAAATCGTTGGCGCCGAGCATCGAGTAGTGATTGATCACGCCCTGGCCACCGAGATACCAGTGTTCGGAGATGCGGTAGAGGTAGCTGGCGTAGCCCGCCTGGAAATCGTCGGTGGTCTCGACCTCCAGCCCGGATCCGAGGTAGTCCTGGTAGTCGTTGTTGGCCTTCCCGCCACCGAGGAACAGCAAAATCCGGTGCTGGTCCTCGCCGAGGAAGGCCCGGGCGAAAGCACCATAGACATAGGACTCGGTAGTGCTGTAGGTGGCCATCGCGCCGAACATCGAGGGCGGCGTCCGCCCAAGTCCCAGGCGCGTAACATAGGCCGCCATTGCGCCGCCCGACGTACCCAGCTTGGGGTTACTGCTCACCAGGGGGGTCAGCAGCCAGGGGCTGTTTCGCATGCCTGAATCCTGCGCCGCGCTGTCAGCGTCGGCGGATTCCTCCGCACGCGCCAGCCCTGGGGCGAGTAGCAAAGTCAGTGTCAGGGCGCCGGCGCCGCTGGCGCGCATCCGTTTTTGCATGAAGCAGAGTCCCACTTGGCCGTTTCCATGGACCTAAGTCTAGCCCAAGCGGGAGTGGTCGCCTCGCCGGAGGGTTAGAGTCGGTACGGGCTCAGGGTTCGGGGCGTCGCCACAACCAGATGGCGACCACCAGCATGGTTCCCGGGCCGGCGAACTTGGCCCAGGTGACGATTGGCAGGCTGACAATCAAAAGGGAACTGGCGCACATCATCAGCGTTGCCGCCCACTTGGCCCGCCGCGGGACCGCACCCTGCTCGCGCCACTGCCGAATAGTGCCGCCATGGCGCGGATGGTTGAGCAGCCAATCCTCCACGGCGGGCCAGCCGCGACCGGCGCAGTAGGCGGAGAGTATCCAGAATGGGACCGTGGGAAGACCGGGCAGCAGAATGCCGATGCCGCCAAGACCGAGAGTCACCAGAGCGGCACTGCGCCAGAACAGCACGGCCAGGGCAGGCTTGGTGCGCGGAAGGTTCAAGCGCTAATCCCCGGCATCGCCCGCGGCCGTGTAGGCGGCCTGGCTGCGCGTCCGCACACGGGCCGATTCAGGGAAGGGCAGGCCATACCCTCCACCCCCTAGATAATGCCGAAGGCGCTGGCCAGGAACTGGCTGAACAGGGAGATGCCGGTTACTACCAGGATGAGAATCAGCAGAAGGAGGACGGGGCGGAAGGGCTTGCGCTCGACCGAGTTCACCCCCCGCTCAAGGAATTCGTCGACCTTTTGCTGGTCTTCGGGATACAGCCGGTTCTGGTAACTGCTGTCCTGCTGCTTGTCGCTTGCTTCACTCGAAGTGGGTCGTTCACTCATGGCAAATCGTCGGGTATCGCCGCCGCTACGGGGAGGTGTATTTTCCTCCCCGCGGGGGCAAATGTCACCCCGGGCCGGCGGCCGCAGTTCCCGACTGACCAGCGGGTTCAAAGTGCGAACAGTTCCTCGGGCATCTGCATCAGGTTGGCGGCGCCCGAAAGCATGGTTTTCTTCAGGCTCTCGGTGCGCGGCAGCAGGCGCTGGAAGTAGAACTCGGCAGTGATGAGCTTGGCGCGATAGAAGTCTGCGTCATCGCCGCCGAGATTCTGCCGTGCCACGACCGCCATCCGGGCCCAGAAGTAAGCGAGGGTGATGTAGCCGGAGTACATCAGGTAATCGACCGATGCGGCGCCGGCTTCTTCAGGATCCTTCATGGCCGCTTCACCGATTTTCATCGACAGCTCCAGCCACTCGTCCTTGGCAGCGCTCAGGGCCTCGATGAAGGGCTTGTCTTCCTCGGCAGTGTTTTCCGCGCAGAAGCGCTCGATGATGCCGGTGAACTGCAGCAGCATCTGGCCGCCGGAACCGAGCACCTTGCGACCCAGCAGGTCGAGGGCCTGGATGCCGGTGGTGCCCTCGTAGAGCATGGAGATGCGGCAGTCGCGGACGATCTGCTCCATGCCCCACTCGGCGATGTAGCCGTGGCCACCGAAGACCTGCACGCCAAGGTTGGCGCACTCGAAACCGGTTTCGGTGAGGAAGGCCTTGGCGATCGGCGTGAGCAGGGACATCAGGTCGTCCGCCGCCTTGGCCTCGTCCTCGCCGCCCTTGTCGACGATATCGCCCTGCAGCGCGAGGTAGTAAAGCAACGCACGGCCGCCCTCGGCGAAGGCTTTCTGGGTCAGCAGCATGCGGCGTACGTCGGGGTGAACGATGATCGGGTCCGCCGGGCCATCGGGGTTTTTCGGTCCGCTCAGGCTGCGCATGGCGAGGCGTTCGCGGGCGTAGGCCAGCGCGCCCTGGAAGGCCAGTTCGCTGTGGGCGACACCCTGGACCGCGGTACCGATGCGGGCGGTGTTCATGAAGGTAAACATGCAGTTCAGGCCGCGATTTTCCGGGCCGATCAGGTAGCCGGTGGCGCCGTCGAAGTTCATCACGCAGGTGGCGTTGCCGTGAATGCCCATCTTGTGTTCGATCGAGGCGCAGTGGACGCCGTTGTGCTCACCCAGCGAACCGTCTTCGTTGACGAAGAACTTGGGTACGATGAACAGGGAGATACCCTTGGTGCCGGCCGGCGCGTCGGGCAGGCGGGCGAGTACGATGTGCACGATGTTCTCGGTCATGTCGTGCTCACCGGCGCTGATGAAGATCTTCTGGCCGGTAATCGCGTAACTGCCGTCAGCCTGCGGTTCCGCCTTGGTCCGCAGCAGGCCGAGGTCGGAGCCGCAGTGGGATTCGGTGAGGCACATGGTGCCGGTCCACTCGCCGGAAACGAGGCGGGTGAGGAAGGTCTCTTTCTGCTCAGGGGTGCCGTGGGCCTCGATGGTTTTCACCGCACCGTGGCTGAGGCCGGGGTACATCATCCAGGCCCAGTTGGCGGTGCCGCCCATCTCGTTGAAGGCCACGCCGAGCATGTTGGGCATGCCCTGGCCGCCGGCTTCCACGTCCGCCGAGAGTGCCGGCCAGCCGTTTTCGACGAACTGCTGGTAGGCCTCCTTGAAGCCTTTCGGCGTCGCCACGCCATCCTCGCTCCAGGTACAGCCTTCTTCGTCGCCGCTGCGGTTGAGGGGGGCGATCACGCCCTCGCAGAATTTGGCACCCTCTTCGAAGATGGCATCAACCAGGTCCGTGGTGGCCTCTTCGTAGCCGGGCAGTTGCTGGAACTGGCTCTCCGCCTGAAGAACTTCATGGGTGATGAAGCGCATATCGCGCAGGGGCGCTTTGTACTCGGGCATGGTGATTACCTCATTGCAAGTATGCCCCGCCGGGAGGCAGGCACGTGCCCACAGCCGGGGCAATGTGTTCGGTGTTCACATTGTCGCCAGCTGGGCGCGGAAGTCAATCCCCGTTTGTCGGTTTCTCCCTCCGCTGTCGAGAATCCCTATTGGGCACCCAGCAGCGGCTCGAGATCCATAAAAGCCGCCGCCTGCAGGGCATCCCAGGGCTGCAGCAGCGGTAATTCACCGAGACAGGGCGCCGGCAGCAGGGCGCGCAGGGTCGCCACGTTCTCGGCGTGGCAGGCCATCTGTTCACCCGGCTGGTTAGCCACCCAGCCTGCAATATTCAGGCCGTCACGCGTGATGGCATCCGCCGTGAGCAGGGCGTGGTTGATGCAACCCAGGCGCATGCCGACGACGAGGATCACCCCCAGGCGCAATTCCGCCGCCACGGTGGCGAGGCTTTCCCGCGGCGATATCGGTACCCGCCAGCCGCCGGCGCCCTCGACCAGGGTCAGGTCCGCGCGCTCGCCCAGCACGCCGCGGCAAAGTCCCGCCAGCTGGCCGGCACGCAGCATACGACCCGCCTGGGCAGCGGCGATGTGCGGTGCGATGGCCGGCTGCAGCGCCACCGGGTTGACCTGCTCATAGTCCAGGTCGAGGGAGATATGCTGCATCAGCGCGATGGCATCTTCATTACGGCCCTGGTCATCGCAACCTGCGGCCACCGGCTTGACCGCCGCCGTGCTGAGGCCGCGCTCGCGGGCAGCCGCCAGCAGGGCGCAGCTGACCGCGGTCTTGCCGACTTCGGTGTCGGTGCCGGTGACGAAAAATGCCTTGCTCATCGCTTCTCCAGTTCGCCAAAAATCACTTCGTAGCTGGCCGGCAGGCGGCCGTCGATACGGAAATCCTCATAGGCCGCCATCATGCGGCGCAGGGTCGCGGGGGAAGTCAGGCCGCCCGGGCGGCGCTGGTTCACGTTGTGCGCGCCGATGGTTTTCAGTTCCAGCAGGAGCTCGCGCACGCTGTCGTAGTCCATGCGGAAGGCCCGAGTGGCCAGGTGCAGTTGTGCACCGCGAAGGCGCCGGGCGCCCTCTTCCAGCGCGCTCGCCGGCAGGAACTCGTTGACGTGCTGGTAGGCGTCTACCGCAGCCCAGGCACTGCGAAGCTCGTCCAGGGTCGCCGGACCGAGGGTGGCGAATACGCAACGCCCCCCGGGCCGCAAGACCCGCAGCAGCTCGGCAAGCAGGGCCGCGGGATTCAGGCACCACTGGATCGCCAGGCTGCTGAAAACGAAGTCCACCGATTCCGCAGCCAGGGGCAGGGCCTCGGCGTCGCCCACCAGCCACTGCCCCTGCCCGGGGTGATGTTCCCGGGCGTAGTGCGCCATCCCCTCGGCGATGTCCAGCCCGGTGTAAGTGGCAGCAGGGAAGCGCTCGCGCAGGGCGGGGCAGAAATAGCCGGTACCGCTGCCCAGGTCCAGCACATCCCGCACTACAGCTGGAGACGCCTCGCTGCGCTCCAGCAGGGCGAGGCCGACGTCCCGCTGCAGGCGGGCCATCGAATCGTAGCCGGTGGCCGCACGGCTGAAGGAGGCGGCGACGTCACGCTTGTCCAGGGCCACAGGCGTGGCCGCTACCGGGTCGAGCAGACCCCATTCCTCGCAGGCGCTGTGCAGGCGAGCGGCGAGGGCCGCGGGATGTTCCAGTGGCAGGAGGTGGGAGGCCTTGTCGAGTGTTTCAACCCTGGCTGCTGGCCTGTCGGCCAGCAGGGCCTGCAGGCGGTCGGCTGTAGTGGCGGGTACCATGGCGTCCGCCCCGGCGAGCAGATGCAGTTGGGGAATGTTCAGCGCCTGCAGGGAGCCGCGGGTATCGAGCTCCGCCAGCCAGGCCAGCCCGGCGGCCGGCAGATCACCGCCCTCCCCCGTATGCAGGGCCGAAAGCTCGCGTATCAAGTCGCGCGGCTGTGCCGAACCACTCGCCTGCAGGCCCTGGAAGCGGCGCAGGGTGGGGGCGGGCCGCTGTCGGGCGTCCTCACAGAAGGCACTGAAGGTGGCCGGTGCCATGCCGGGCCAGTCCGGCATCGCAACAAAATGTGGATTGCTGGCTAGCGTCACAAGCGCAGAAGCCCTTTCCGGGTATGTAAGCGCCAACTTTGTCGCCACTTGCCCGCCCAGCGACCAGCCGATATAGAGGGCCTGGTCGGGGCATTGCCCGAGTAGTTCGGCCACTATTTCATCCAGGCAGTCGGCCCTGGCGGGCAAGCCGGGAGCCAGGCCGGGCAGGTCCAGCAGGGTGACGTTGGCCCAGCCGCGCAGGCGGGCGAGCAGTGGCCGCCAAACCTCACGGTTGTTGGCCCAGCCGTGCAGCAGGACAATCTCCGGCCCGCTGCCGGCCGTGGCGGGAAGGTACTCCATGCTCATTGGCCCGCGGCCCACTCCGCGGCGAGGCCTTCCAGCAGCCGGTCCACCTGCGCACTGCTATGCGCCGCACTGAGGGTAATACGCAGGCGCGACGTGCCCTGGGGCACCGTGGGTGGGCGGATGGCGCCGATCAGCAGGCCGCGCTCGCGCAGGCGGGCACTGAGCCTGCTGGCCTCTTCGGCCTCACCCACCAGCAGGGGCTGGATCGCCGTCGCGGAGGGCATCAGGGGCAGGTCCAGGGCCTCGGCCCCGGCGCGAAAGCGCTGTATCAATGCATCGAGGTGCTGACGCCGCCAGCTTTCTTCACGCAATACATCGAGTGCCGCGAGGGTCGCTGCAGCCACCGCCGGGGGAATCGCGGTGGTATAGATATACTGGCGGGCTTCCTGGATCAGGAACTCGATCAGGTCCGTGTCTCCCGCCACAAAAGCCCCGGCGGAGCCGAGGGCCTTGCCGAGAGTGGCCATCAATATGGGCACCTCGCCACTGCCCAGCCCGGCTGCGGCACAGCTGCCGGCCCCCTCAGGCCCCAGTACACCGATGCCGTGGGCGTCGTCGACCATCAGCCAGGCGGAATGGTGCTGGCACAGCGCGGCCAGCTCCGCCAGCGGGGCGCTGTCGCCGTCCATGCTGAATACTCCGTCGACCACCACGAGTTTGGCGCCATCTGCGGCATCCATCCTGCGTTCGAGATCGGCGACATCATTGTGGGCAAAGCGGCGGAAGCGGGCGCCGCTGAA
The DNA here is from genome assembly GCA_033283325.1 of Halieaceae bacterium WMMBA4. GTDB lineage: Bacteria > Pseudomonadota > Gammaproteobacteria > Pseudomonadales > Halieaceae > Mangrovimicrobium. The sequence continues at coordinate 378,431 of JAWMQO010000002.1, read as the reverse complement.
GCGGCCGCCGTCCAGCAGGGAGGCGTGGTTCAGGCGATCCTCGAACACCTGGTCCCCCGGTTTCAACAGTGCGGTCAGGGTGCCGCAGTTGGCGGCGTAGCCGGAAGAGAACAACAGCGCCCGCTGGCGCCCGGTCAGTTCCGCGAGGGCCTCTTCCAATTGGTGGTGGGGTTCGGCATGGCCACAGACCAGGTGGGAGGCGCCGCTGCCCGCACCGTATCGACGAGCGCCCGCGACCAGGCCCTCCACCACTTTCGGGTGTCCGGCGAGGCCCAGGTAATCGTTACTGCAAAAGTTGAGGTATTCGCGCCCTTCCAGACGCACCACCGGCCCCTGGGCCGAGGCCAGGGTCAGGCGCTGGCGGTAAAGCCCGGCCTCACGACGCTGCTGCAGCGAGGCGCTGATGCGCGCCGCAAAACCATCCACCACACGCCTCAGGCGCGGCTGGCGGCCGCATCGTAGAACTGCGGACTGGGGTCGGCGGGCAGGGCTTCCAGCTCGCGCTCTTCCGGGCGAATGCCGAGCCGGGCGAACAACTCCATGTCGCGGTTAGCTTCCGGGTTGGCTGTGGTGAGGAGCTTTTCGCCATAGAAGATCGAGTTGGCGCCGGCGAAGTAAGCCAGGGCGTGCATCTCCTCGTTCATGGATTCCCGCCCGGCCGAGAGGCGGACATGGGAGGCGGGCATCACGATACGCGCAACGGCGATAGTGCGAATGAACTCGAAGGGGTCGAGATCTTCCTGCTGGTCGAGTGGTGTGCCCTCGACCTTCACCAGCATATTGATGGGCACGCTCTCGGGGTGTTCAGGCAGGTTGGCCAGTTGTTGCAGCAGGCCGGCCCGGTCACCCTGCCCCTCGCCCATGCCGACGATGCCGCCGGAGCAGATTTTCATCCCCGCGTCGCGCACATGGGACAGGGTGTCGAGGCGATCCTGGTAGGTGCGGGTGGTGATGATGTCGCCGTAGTACTCCGGGGAGGTGTCCAGGTTGTGGTTGTAGTAGTCGAGACCGGCTTCCGCCAGCTCCCGCGCCTGCTCCTCGCTGAGCATGCCCAGGGTCATACAGGTTTCCAGACCGAGGGCCCGGACGCCCTTGACCATGGCGACCACGTGGGGCATCTCCCGCGGCTTGGGTGAGCGCCAGGCGGCCCCCATGCAGAAGCGGCTGGCGCCGGCGGCCCTGGCGGCCCGGGCCTGCTCCAGCACTTCCTGTACCTGCATGAGCTTTTCCGCCTCCAGGCCCGTGTCGTAGCGCGAGCTCTGGGGGCAGTAGGCACAGTCCTCGGGACAGGCGCCGGTTTTGATGGAAAGCAAAGTGCTGACCTGCACCTCGTTGGGGTCAAAATAGCGCCGGTGGATACTTTGCGCGCGAAACAGCAGGTCGTTGAAGGGCAGGGCGAACAGCGCCTGGATTTCGTTGCGGCTCCAGTCGTGACGAATGTCGTCCGTCATCGGCACAGGGCTGGCTGTGGCGTCGTTCATGGCACACCTGCTTGCAAGCTGGGAAGGAATAGGGCAATGATACCGGGCACCCCGAAGCTGTCAACCAGCAGAGCCCATGTGGGTTAACAGGGCGACGGGGGTAATCCTCGACGGGCTCTTCCCCGCCACCTGTACTCTCTGCCAGTGGCCCGCCGACAATCCGCTGCCGCTGTGTGAGTCCTGCCGCAGTGAACTCGCGGCAAACCTGCTGGCCTGCCAGCGCTGCGCCCTCCCCCTCCCACGGCCAGGCATTTGCGGCGCCTGCCTGGGCACTCCTCCACCTTTTGAACAGGTCCGTGCACCCTGGCTATACAGCGAGTACTTCGCCCACCTCATCCAGCTGTGGAAATTCCACGGCCGCGACGACCTCAGCCCGCTGCTGGCGGATCTCTGGCTCAGCCGGGAGCCCGACCCACCGTTACCTGATGCCCTGGTCCCGATACCACTGCACTGGCGGCGCCTGTGGCAGCGCGGATACAACCAGGCCCAGCTCCTGGCGAGCCTGCTGTCACAGCGCCTGCCCGGTACCCGGGTCGAGCACCGCCTGCTCGTGCGGCAGCGGGCCACCGCGGCCCAGTCCGGCATGGACGCCCGCGCCCGCGCGCGCAACCTGCGCGGCGCCTTTACTGTCCGCCAGCCCTGTGACAACCTCCGCATAGCGGTGGTGGATGACGTGCTCACCACCGGCGCGACCGCCCGTGAAGCCGCCCGAACTCTGCGCCTGGCGGGCGCCCGGCACGTTGAAATATGGTGTCTGGCACGCACGCCGGCACCCGGAAATTGAGGATGAGACGGGCCTGTGAACCAACACCCCTACGACGCGCTGACGCCAGAGCTGGTCATGGCCGCGGTGGAAACCACCCACCGGCTCTGCGACGCCCGCCTGCTGGCGCTGAACAGTTATGAAAACCGCGTCTACCAGGTCGGCATCGAGGACGGCGAACCGCTGATCGCCAAGTTCTACCGCCCGGAACGCTGGACCCGGGAGCAGATCCTGGAGGAGCACGCGTTCACCCTGGAACTGGCGGCGGCGGAAATCTCGGTAGTCGCCCCGCTGGCTGACGCGGCCGGCGTCACCCTGCACGAACACGCCGGCTTTCACTTCGCCGTGTTCCCGCGGCGCGGCGGCTATCCCCCGGAACTGGACAACTACGACAACCTGCTGGTGCTCGGCCGGACCCTGGGGCGCATTCACGCTGTCGGCGCCGCCGCTGACTTCAAGCACCGCCACGCCATCAGCATCCGGCGCATGCTGGCCGATAGTCGGGAGTTCCTGCTGGCGGAATTTATCCCCAGGGAGCTCATCCCGGCCTACGAAACCCTGACGGCTGACTTGCTGGCAGCTGTCGAGGCCCAGTACCAGCCTTCGGATGAAGACCAGATCCGGGTTCACGGCGACTGCCACGTGGGCAATATCCTCTGGCGCGACGATGTGGCCCACTTTGTCGACCTCGATGACTGTGTAACGGCACCGGCCATCCAGGACCTGTGGATGTTTCTCTCGGGCACTAACCATGAGCGGGAGATGCAACTGGCCGAGCTGATTGAAGGCTACTCGGAGTTCTGCGATTTCGCGCCGCGGCAGTTGCGCTGGATAGAGCCGCTGCGGACTTTGCGGCTGGTGAACTATGCGGCGTGGCTGGGGCGGCGTTGGGAGGACCCTGCGTTTCCGCGGGCTTTTACCTGGTTCAATACGGAGCGGTATTGGGCGGAGCATATTCTCGAGTTGCGAGAGCAAATGGCGGCTTTGCAAGAAGAACCATTGCGCTTGCTTTAGTTGGTCGCCTGGGGCCGCGTTCAGGCGCCGCCTTGCAGCGGGAGCGGGGCCTGAATGTTTTGCAGGCCCCGCTCCCGCTGCAAGGCTCCTGGTGAATTCAACCGCAGCAGCACGAATCCATCTAGCGAGTAGGGCGCATTGTGACATCCGCCAAAACAGTGGCGTCAGCCGTATTGGCGCGCAAGCCCCACTGAACAATCAGACCGCTGCTTTTACGGAGTCGTGCTCGCGGGGGCTTTCTGCGAGCACTGTTCGAGTCCCAATTTTTCGCATCGCGAAAAATGGTCGAGTTGCGCAGCAGCCCGCGAGCACGACGGAGTTTGCGGTCGTTCAGTGGGGCTTGCGCGCCAATACGGCGGTTCTACCGCACCAAAGCCCAAACTCAGGAATCAAAAATCTTCCCGGGATTCATAATCCCCTGCGGATCAAAAGCCTTCTTGATCTGCCGCATGATCTCGATCTCAAGCGGCGAACGGGAATACTCCAGGTAGTCCTTCTTCAGCAGCCCCACCCCATGCTCCGCAGAAACCGAGCCCCCGAAGCGCTGCACAATATCGAACACCAGCTTCGAAACCTCCCCGCACTGCTCCCGGAAAGTATCGATCTCCAAGGCCTCGGGCTTGAGAATGTTCAGGTGCACATTGCCATCGCCGATATGCCCGAACCAGATGATCTCGAAGTCCGGGTAAGCCGAGTTGACCACCCGCTCCACCTCATCGAGGAACTCGGGCACTTTGGAGACCACAGTGGAAATGTCGTTCTTGTAGGGCGTCCAGGGCGTGATCGTCTCGGAAATGTCCTCCCGCAGGCGCCACAGGTTCTGAGCCTGTGACAGTGACTGGCTGACCGTGCCGTCCAGCACCCAGCCCTCTTCTACGCAGCGCTCGAACGCCGCCATGGCCCGGTCCATCGCCTCGGGGTCGCCCTGCTCGAATTCCAGCAGGGCGTAGTACTCGGCCACCGTCTCGAAGGGGCGCGGCAGGCCCTGGTGCGCCACCACCTTCTGCAGGGCGGGCTCGGAGAAGAATTCGAAGGCAGATAGCGTAACTTCGGCGCGAAACGCCGCCAATACCTGCATGATCGCGCCCATATCCGGGGCGCCGAGCACCATCACCGCGAGGTCCTGCGGTGGCTGGTCGAGCTGCATCGTCGCCTCCACCACGATCCCCAGGGTGCCTTCGGCGCCGATCACCAGGTGGCGCAGGTCGTAGCCGGTATTGTTCTTCACCAGCCCGCGGTTGAGTTCGAGCAGCTCACCGGTGCCGGTGACCAGCTTGAGCCCGGCCACCCAGTCCCGGGTCATGCCGTGGCGGATCACCTTGATCCCGCCGGCGTTGGTGGAGATATTGCCGCCGATCTGGCTGGAACCGGAGGAGGCGAAGTCCACGGGGTAGAACAGGCCCTGCTCCTCGGCATAGTGCTGCAGCTGCTCGGTGATCACCCCCGCACCACAGCGCACGGTGCGATCCACCGGGTTGTAATCCTCGATGCGGTTCAGGCGATCCAGCGCCAGCACCAGCTCGCCGTTCTTCGCCACGCCGCCGGCACTGAGGCCAGTGCGCCCACCGGAGGGCACGATGGCCAGGTTCTCCCTTGCGGCGAGGCGCACCACCGCCTGAACCTCCTCGATAGCGCCGGGAAGGACCACCACGCAGGGCGAGGGCTCGTAAAACCGGGTCCAGTCACGACCGTAATGTTGCAGGGAATCAGCGTCGGTCAGAACGCGATCACTACCGACAATAGCTTCCAGCTCGTCACGCAACGCAGGTGCAATAGCAGCCAAGAAAGGCTCCTCCAGGATAAAGTTCGTTAGTGCCGCGGGTACGATTTAGCGAGCGAGGCGGTGACTTCCCCTGGGGAACCGTGAGGCGACAGGAGAGCCTGCCCCTCTTGTCGGGCACGTCGCCGACCGAGCCTGCACATGGATGTGCGTTTTTTGGCGTGTTCCCCAGGGGAAGTCACCGCCTCGTTCGCGCCCCAGACCGGGAATGTCACGCCACCACACCAGCCACCTGTGCAATATTCACAGGTCAGCGAATCAGCGGCCGCATATGGTAACATACGCCGCCTTTTTTCCCGCCCCCCCTTATTCTCAGGGGCCCCGGGGTCGACCCCACACACAGGATGTATCGCAAATGGCCAGACAGTCGCTGCCCAAGGAAAAGATCAAGTTCCTCCTCCTCGAGGGCGTTCACCCCTCCGCCGTGGAGACCCTCGAGCGCGCCGGGTACACCAACATAGAGATGCACAACAAGGCACTGCCCACCGAAGAACTGAAGGCGGCCATCGCCAACGCCCACTTCGTCGGCATCCGCTCGCGCACCCAGCTGAGCGAGGAAGTGTTCGCCGCGGCGAAGAAACTCGTCGCGGTGGGCTGCTTCTGCATCGGCACCAACCAGGTGGACCTGAAAGCGGCTACTACGCGGGGCATCGCGGTGTTCAACGCGCCCTTCTCCAACACCCGCAGCGTCGCCGAACTGGTCATCGCCGAGGCGATCCTGCTGCTGCGCGGCGTGGCGGAGAAAAACGCCGCCGCCCACCGCGGCCAGTGGATGAAAACCGCGACGGGCTCCTATGAGATCCGCGGCAAGAAGCTCGGCATCGTCGGTTACGGCAATATCGGCGTACAGCTCGGCATCATCGCCGAGAGCCTCGGCATGCAGGTGCAATTTTATGACGTGGTCAACAAGCTGCCCCTGGGCAACGCCCGCCAGGTGCCGAGTCTCGGCCACCTGCTGGCCTCCTCGGACGTGGTCAGCCTGCATGTGCCGGACACCCCCTCCACCCGCAACATGATCGGTGCCGACGAACTGGCGCAGATGCGCGAAGGCGGGATCCTGATCAACGCCTCCCGCGGCACCGTGGTGGACATCGAGGCCCTGGCCGCCGGCCTGGCCTCGAAGAAGATCGCCGGCGCCGCCATCGACGTCTTCCCGGTGGAACCGCGCTCCAACGACGAGGAATTCACCTCCCCCCTGCGCGAGTTTGAGAACACCTTCCTGACCCCCCACATCGGCGGCAGCACGGTGGAAGCGCAGGAGAATATCGGCATGGAAGTGGCGGAGAAGCTGGCGCGCTACTCGGACAATGGCACCACGACATCCTCGGTGAACTTCCCCGAGGTCGCCCTGCCCGAACACGAGGGCAGCCACCGCCTGCTGCACATCCACCACAACGTGCCGGGTGTGATGAGCGCGATCAACAGCGTGTTTTCCGGTACCGGCGTGAACGTTTCCGCCCAGTACCTGCAGACCAACGAGGCCGTGGGCTACGTGGTGATGGATGTTGACGCCGAGTACAGCGACGTGGTGCTGGAGAAGCTGGCCGCCGTCGAGGGTACGATTCGCTCGCGAGTGCTGTTCTGAGGCCGGCTGCAGGGCTGGCGCGCTCGCTCGTTCCGGTGGCATGATCTTTCCGTGGCAGAGACTAAAGACAAGTTCATCGCCGAGCTGGTAAGTGATCACGGCAGCGCGCTGGAGAACTTCCTGACTCAGCGACTGGGCAATCCCGACGATGCGGCAGAACTGGCGCAGGAGGTCTTCATCCGCCTGCACCGCCTGGATGAGCCGGAAAAACTGGATAATCCGCGCGCCTATCTCTACCAGGCGGCGAGTAATCTCGCCATCGACCAGCTGCGCCGGCGCAAACTCCACTTCCGTTTTCTCGCCCGCGAGCAGCGCACCGAGGAGGAGTACGAAACCCAGTCCCACGCGGTGAGCGCCTCGCCGGAACAGATTCTCAACGCCCGGCAACGCCTGGACGCGGTAAACCGGGCGATCGACGAGCTGCCCTTCAAGGCGCGGCAGGCATTCCTGATGCACCGACAGAGCGGACTGCCCTACAGCACCATCGCCGCGGAGCTGCAGGTTTCGGTGTCCAGCGTGGAGAAGTACATCCTCCAGGCGCTGCGTGTGTGCCGGGCGGCAATCGAGCCGCAGGAAGATGCGGAATGAAGGGAAAAGTAACATTTGGCAAAGGGCGAATTGAGGTTTCGGGCACCCCGCTCGTCTCAATGACACAACGATCCAATTCCGGGCGCAGGACAACCGCGAGCAAGCGACCCGGTAAACGTAGGGAAACGAACGTAAGGTGAACACGACTGCAGACAGCAACAGCGAAGCGCTGGACGCGGCTCTGGCCTGGATTTCGCGCCTGCGCGCGGATTCGGCCACGGACGCCGATCGGCAGGCTTTTGCGTTGTGGTTGAACGACAGCGCTGCCAACCGACACGCCATGGACGAAGCGCAAAGCCTCTGGAGCGAACTCGGCGATATCCTGCAGGCCCAGCCGCTGCCGGCCCCGACCCCGGCCCTGAGCCGACGCTGGATTCCCAGCGCCGTAGCCCTGGCCGCGACCCTCTTGCTGGCCATTATCTTCTGGCCGTCAACCGGCGATGCCCCGGCCGAACAGGTCTTTCGCACCGCCATGGGTGAGCGCCTGGAAGTCACCCTGCCCGATGGCTCGCAGGCCCTGCTGAATACCGACACCCTTATCCGGGTGAACTACAGCGACGAGACCCGCCAGATTGTCCTGCGCCGCGGCCAGGCCTGGTTCTCGGTGCGCAAGAATCCCGGGCGGCCCTTCCAGGTCGACGCCGGTGAAACCCGGGTCACTGCACTGGGCACCGCATTTGACGTCTACCGCCACAACGACGCCACCGAAGTCACCGTTACCGAGGGTGTGGTGCGGGTGAACGAGACCGGAACGACCGGCAGCCGCGCTCCCAGCGTGGAGATCCTCCACCGCAACCAGTACCTGCGCGCCATCGGCACCGCTTGGGAAGTCGACCAGTTCGAAGAGGACACCGTGAAGCGCCAGCTGGCCTGGCGTGAGGGCCGCCTGGTCGCCCGCGGCATGCCGCTGCCGGAATTGATCGCCCAACTGGAGCGCTACCATGAAACCACCTACCTGCTCGGTTCACCCGGCATGGCCTCGCTTGCCGTCTCCGGGGTTTTCGACCTCGACCAGCCCCAGTCCATCCTGCGCGCACTCGAGCTGAGCCTGGATCTCGAGGCCCAGCAACTCGACGAAAACACCGTACAGTTGCTCAAAACCCAATAGGGGCAGCCTTACTAGCCCCTTTGCCCCCTCCTCGGGTTACAATTCCCGCCTTCACGTAACAGGAATCCACAGCGGCAGCGGCCGCTTTCGCGGCGGGCGATATCTCACTTGGAAGCCTTTACCAACACCCGATGGCGGGGCGCGCGCGGGCTGATCGGCACTGCACTGCTGCATGCCGCCCTGAGTTTGAGCAGCCCGTCCCTGGCTGCCGCGGACAGCTTCCGACTGCAGATCGACGCCCCCCAGCTCTCTACTGCCCTGATCCAGTTCAGCCGGCAGAGCCAACTCTCCATTGTTTTCTCCGATCACGCGCTGCGCGGACGCGGCGCCCAGTCACTGGCGGGGACGTTCACCCTGGAGGCGGCGCTGGGCCGCCTGCTGGAGGACACCGGGCTGACCTGGGAGCTGGTGGACAAGCGTGTCATCGCGGTCTTTCCGCAGCGCTGCGTCCAGGAGAACGGGGCCTGCCCGGGACCGGACTATCTGCTGGCAAAGTACCCGGTCTATGTTCCCGGCCTCGAGGAGACCTACGTCTACGGCACCCGGGTGACCGGCTCGCGGATACGCCGGGCCAATTACACCGGGGGCGCGCCGGTGGAGATCTATACCCGCAGTGAAATCGAGTTGAGCGGCGCGCAGAATATCGGTGAGCTGCTGAAATTCGTGCCCGCCGTATCCGGCAATGCCACCAGCACAGCCATCTCCAACGGCGGAGACGGAACTGCCACCGTCACCCTGCGCGGACTGCCCGCCAACAACACCCTGGTGCTGATCAACGGCAGGCGCGTCGCCAACGACGGCCTCGCGGGCGACGCGGTGGACCTCAACAGCATCTCCCCCGCTGCGGTCGAGCGTATCGAGATACTCAAGGACGGCGCATCGGCGGTCTACGGCTCGGACGCCATCGCCGGCGTGATCAATATCATCACCCGCCGGGACTTCCACGGTTTTCTCGCCGAGGCCTACTACGGCGCCACCGAGCGCGGCGACCTGGAGACCAGCACCCAGACCCTGCAGTACGGCACAACCCTCGGCGAGGGCTCGCTCTTCGTCAGCGCGTCCCTCTACCAGCAGGACCCGATATTCAGCCGCGACCGCCGGGTATCCGCTTCCGCCGACACCCGCCCACTGGGGGGCACCGACCAGCGCTCCAGCGCCACCCCGGACGCCCGGGTAGCGCTGCCCGGACAGGCCCCGCTGATCGCGACGCCCGACGGTTATCGCCCCGCAAGCAACGAAGACCTGTTCAACTACCAGCAGTACACCACCGCGGTGGTACCCTTCGAGCGAGCCAACCTTTACGCCAACGGCAGTTACGACTTCAGCGAATGGGTTACCGGCCTTGCCGAATTCAGCTACCTGAAGACCGATGCGGAGGCGGTGCTGGCGCCGACGCCCATTTTCAGCGCCTTCCAGCAGGAACCACTGGTGGTGGCTGCCGACAACCCCTACAACGACTTCGGCCAGCCCCTGAATGACGTACGCCGGAGGTTGGTGGAATTCCCCGATCGCCGCCAGCGCAACGAATCAGAGGTGATTCGCGCCGGAGCCGCCCTGGAAGGCCTGTGGACCGACTGGCAGTGGGAGCTGGCCTACAACTGGAGCCGCAGCGAGGCCAGCGAAACCAACAGCGCCATCGTCAACGCCGATCACCTGCGCCGCGCCATCGGGCCCGCAGCCGACTGCCAGGGCCCGCCGCTGGACGACTGCGTCGCGGTGGACCTCGCCGGGCCGGCCGGCAGCCTGGATGCCGCGCAGGTCGATTACATTTCTACCCGCGGCAGGGTCAGCGGCTACTATGAGCTGTCCTCCACCAGTCTCAGCTTTGCCCGCGCCATTCCGGCGCTGCCCGCGGGACGGGCCGATATCGCGTTCGGCATGGAACACCGGCGCGAGTCCACCAGCAAGCAACCGGGGCCGCTGCTCGCCTCTACCAGTGTGATCGGTGCCACCAACTTCGAACCAACGCGGGGCGAACGCAACATTACGGAGGTTTTCTCGGAACTGCTGCTGCCGGTCTGGGAAAGCGCGGACGGACTGGCCAGTATCGAGCTCGAGGCAGCGCTGCGCTTCTCCCACTACAGCGACTTCGGCGCCACCAGCAACCCCGGAATCGCGCTGCGCTGGCAGACCAGCCCCGCCCTCGTGCTGCGCGCCAGCTATGCCAGCGGGTTTCGCGCCCCCAGCCTGAACGAACTCTACGAAGGCGTCACCGAGAACCAGGCCTTCATCAACGACCCCTGCGCCCTGGCGGAGAACGTCGCCGCCCTTCCCGGCTGCACAGTGCAATCAGACCCCAGCCTGAACCAGTTCCTCACCCTCGAGGGCGGCAACCCGGAGCTGGAACCGGAGACTTCCGACACCTGGGGAATGGGCCTGGTGTGGACCCCCCCAGGCATCCCCGGTTTCTCCCTCAGCGCCGATCTCTTTCGCATCGAGCAACGCGACGTGGTGGCCGCCAGCGCGCAGTACGTGGTCACGCAGAACGCGCGCAATGGCAGCTTCACCGAGCTGGTGGAACGGGACGCGATGGGCAACCTCCAACTGGTGCGGGCCAGCAACCTGAATATCGGCCGCCGCCGGGTCAGCGGCGCCGACTTCGGCCTCGACTGGAATCTCGGCAGGGGCAGCTACGGGCAATTCGGCCTCAGCGGCAGCGCCAGCTGGATCGCCGAGTACCTGTCACAGCAGGATGCCAACGCGCCGGAACTGGACATTGCCGGCACCTTCCGCGACGAAGCTTCCGAGGGCCTGGGGGGGATTCCCGAATGGAAACTGCAGCTGGGCCTGAACTGGAGCCGCGAGCGCTGGCAGGCGAGCTACCAGGTGCACTACGTGGACAGCATGCGCGAACAGGTACCCGAGAGCACCCGGACCCGGCAGATCGACAGCTGGTGGGTCCACGACCTGCAGCTCAACTACCGGCTCGACCTGCTCAAGGGACTGCGACTGACCCTGGGCATCGACAACCTTTTCGATACCGACGCGCCTTTGGCAGTCTCCGCCTTTAACGATAACATCGACGGCCGGACCCACGACCTCAAGGGCCGCTTCTGGTACACCCGGCTGAGCCAGCGCTTTTGAGGGAGGAAACATGCGTATGCGCCGATTACTGAAACTCATCGCCCTGCCCGCCGTCCTGCTGCCGGCGACGATGGTTCCTGCAGCTGATGACTTCCCCGGCGTGCAGGAACTGATGTCCGAGCAGGAATACCGGGACGCCGGCCTGCAGAAGCTCAGCCCGGCAGAACGGGAGGCCCTGAACGAGTGGCTGATCCGCTACACTGCCTGGGAAGCGCCCCAGTTGCGCAAAGATTCCGACGCGGTAAAGGCCATCGAACGGGACACCGGGCTGACCGCCCACGTGAAACCCCCTTTCAGCGGCTGGACGGGCAAGACCCGCTTCCATCTGGACAACGGCGAAGTCTGGCAGCAGCGCATCAGCGGTCGCTTCTATTATCGGGGCGAAGAAACAAAAGTCGTCATTCGACGCAATTCCTTCGGCTTCTTTGAGATGGAACACCTCGCCAGCGGCCGTTCGGTCGGTGTCAAAAAAATAAAGTAGTCTTTCTATTTCAGGGACTTACCCGGGCTTCCTCAGGGTGAATTTCTGGTACTTTGACAAGTTCCCGACGTATTTTGTGAATATGTCACAAATTTGCCACCTCCCTTGAGGCCCCACTCCGATTCTTCGTTTACATTGAGTGTACAGTGGCTATCCGCGGCCACCTCACAGCTAAATGAACATACAACAGGGGTATTTCATATGTTGAGGAAAAATCGTCTCACTCTCGCGGTCTCCACCGCGATGGGCCTGGGCGCAGCGGCACTCCTGCCGCAATTCGCCATGGCGCAGGACAGCGAAATGGACCAGGTGGAGGAAGTGGTAGTAACCGGCTCCCGCATCGCCCGGGACCAGTTCACCGGCCCCACGCCGGTGATATCCGTTGACTCCGAGGCAATCAAGAGCCAGGGCTTCGTCAGCACCCAGGACGTGCTGAACAGCCTGACCCAGAACACCGGCGGGTCGCTGACCCAGCAGGAAGGCTTCGGTTTCACACCTTCCGCATCCGGCATTGACCTGCGCGGCGCCGGCCTCGGCCGCTCGCTGACGCTGATCGACGGTCTGCGTGTTCCCTCCTTCCCGATCGGCGCGGGTGGCACCATCACCTTCACCGACACCGCGAACATTCCCATCGGTGCGATCGAGCGCATCGAGGTGCTGACCTCTGGCGCCTCTGCGATTTACGGCGCGGACGCCATGGGTGGTGTTATCAACATCATCATGAAAGATGATTTCGACGGCGTGGAAGTTTCCGTTCGCGGTTCCGACACCGACCAGGGCGGTCGCGCGACTGCTACCGCGTCCATCATCGCCGGTACCAGCACTGAAAAGTCCTCAACCATGTTCTTCCTCGAATACGAAAACATGGACGACCTTTTCGCCAACCAGCGTAAAGACTTCGACATCGGCGACGACTTCGCCTTCGACAACCAGTGGGGTTCCTACAGCTCCTACGGTGCGTCCCTGCGCTCCTTCTCCGGCCTGCCGGTGAAAACGCTGGACCCCGAGGAATGTCTCTCGCGTGGTATGCAGCCCTGGGACATCATCCCCGGCACCAACATCTGTGGCTTTAACCGTACCAACTACCGCCACCTGATGCCGGAACAGGATCGCCTGTCCACCATGCTGCGCAACCGCTTCGACTTCAGCGACACCATGTCACTGAAAACGACTCTGAACTACACGCGCTCCAACACCCACCGCGAAATCGAAATGATGCCGATAGACGAGTACACCTTCTACGTCGAAAACGGCATGGTTGAAGCGATTTCCGATCGTTCCGGCAGCAACGCCTTCCTCGATCAGGCAACCGCCTTCGACGGCGACTTCGCTGACCTTGCGGACGGCGGCTACTACTACACCCGTCGTGCGGTAGAGTACGGTCCCCGTACCGATGACTACGAAACCGACAACTTCCGTTTCGCCACCGAGCTGACCGGCACCCTGTTCGATTCACACGACTGGGCACTGGGCTACAACTGGGGCCGCCAGGCGCTCAACACCAACTCCCCCGGCTACGCCAGCGCGGAGAGCTTCTTCCGTTACATCATTGGTGAAACCAACGGTGCCAACGGTAACTCCCTGCTGAAGCCGATCGCTGCTTCCGACGTTGCGGCCACCCGCTACAACCCGACGGCGAAAGACGAGTCCACCCTGATGGGCGGCTACCTGACCTTCTCCGGCGACATCTTCGAAGCTCCCGCGGGCATGGTGAAGTACGCAGCCGGTATCGAAACCTACAAAGAGTATTTCAAGCGTGATGCCGATGAGGCCTCCAAGAACAACGAAATCCTCTCCACCGGCGCATCCGGCGGTTCCGGCACCCGTGACTGGGACTCCGTTTACGGCGAGGTCCTGATCCCGGTATTCGACAGCGTTGAAGTCAGCGGCGCGGTACGTTACGACGACTACAGCGACTTCGGTGACAGCACCGTGTTCCAGTTCTCCGGTTCATGGCGCCCGGTTGACTCCCTCCTGCTGCGTGCCAGCTGGGGTGAGACCTTCCGCGCTCCCGACCTGGCACGCGTCTACGGCGACCCGGTATTCGGCTTCCAGCAGATCACTGACCCGCAGGGTTGTGAGAACGCCGGCGGCACCATCGGCCCGGGCAGCAGCATCGCCGCCTGTAACGGTGAGCTCTACATCGACTCCAACTCTGGCGCCAACCCGGATCTCGACGCCGAAACCGGCACCAGCTGGAACGTCGGTGCGGTCTACGAGTTCGAATTCGCCGGTGACTGGCAGCTGTCTCTCGATTGGTGGAGCATCGAAATCGAAGACATCGTCAACGAGATTGACTCACAGACCATCGCCAACGACCCGGCCACCTACGGCAGCCTGATCACCCGTAACCCGACCACCGGCTTCATCGACGTGATCAACGCCACCGCCCAGAACCTGTCGTTCCTGGAATCGGAAGGTCTGGACATGGCGATGAGCTATAGCATGGACAGCGCGCTGGGTATGTGGGTATTCAAGGCTAACGCCACCTACATGATGACCTACGACGACCAGTTCACCGAAGCCGATCCCGTGATCGACTACCTCGATGAAGGCTCTGTTCCCGAGTGGAAAGCCAACTTCACCCTGAACTGGTACCTGGATTCGTTCTACGCCACTGCCTTCGTCACCTACCTGGGTGAAATGGAAGGTTTCAACGCCCGCTTCTTCGATCCGGGTGAGATCGAAGGCGGTGAAACCGTTGACGACCAGTGGAAGCTGAACCTGTCCGGCGGTTGGGACATCACCGACAACTGGAGCGTCCAGCTCGGTGTCAACAACGTGACCGACGAAGGCCCGAACGAGGACCCGACCGAAACCGGTTGGCCCGAGTACAACCAGTCGTTCTACGATGCGATTGGCCGCGAGTACTACGGTCGTGTGACCCTGCGCTTCTAAGCGCTTATGGGAGCCGGCCCCGGCCGGCACCTGATACAAAAAAGCCCGCAACTTACGTTGCGGGCTTTTTTTATGCCTGCTCCAAATTCCCTGGCCTGGCCCGTGGTTTAGTCCGCGCAAGGGCCATGGATCAGGCAGCGCTTTCCAGCAGGCTGCGCAACTCGCCCAGGTGGTTTTCGTAGTGGCGCCAGTAGTCGATCGCAGAGGTGTACATGGGCTGGCGCACCTGCTCCGAACTCGCGGTCTGAATCGCGCGCTCGCTCAGGTGAAAGTCCAGGCAGGCCGGCTCTAAAGGCAGGTCGAGAGCTTCCAGTAGAGCGGGAATCACCCTTGCGGGCTCCCTTGCCAGGGATTCATAGCTCACATGCACGATCCGACCCGGCAGTATGGCGTCCCAGTGGGCCATCAGGCGGCGATACTGGCTGTGATAGTGGGCGATGTTTTCCTCGCTATAGGCGAAGTTCTGCTCGCGGGCAAAGTGGTGGCGCAGGTTGGCGACACACACGTCCAGCGGCTCGCGCTGGACATGTACGATTGGCGAGCGGGGGAACATCCTGTCGATAAGGCCAAGGTGCAGAAAATTGTTCGGCATCTTGTCGATGAAGAAAGGAGTAGCCCCGGCCAGGTGGGGAATCGCACTGGCGAGGTAATCCTCCGCCAGCAACCCGAAATCACCCGCTTCCAGTTCCGGGAGGAGTGCGGGGTAGCCCCTGCTCTGGTCTCGTCGCGAGCGCAAGCTGCGGGTGATACGCGGCAGAATCGGCAATTCCCGCGTTGCCTGGATCGCGCTGTGGCTGGCCAGGATCTGCTCCACCAGGGTCGAGCCGGAGCGGGGAAGACCGACGATGAATATCGGGGTGGGGGCTGGTTGGGGCGTCACAGCACCCGCCGCAGGCGTCCTGGCACTGGAATTTTCTATCAACGCATCGACCAGCGCCTCGTGGGCGCCGCGGTCCCAGGGACGCAGGCGCTCCCCCAGCGCGTTGCCGCGCCGATAGCAGTCCCAGGCGCGATCATACTCGGCGCGATCGTCACAGGCCTTGCCCAGGGCGAACCACAGGCCGAGAGCAGCGGCGTCCTCCCCGCTGGCAGCGACAGCGCGCTCCAGCGCATCGATCTCCACCTCGCTGAAGTGGTAATCCTTGAGGTTAGCCAGGCTGTGCCAGAGCGCGCCGCTGGCGGGATGCGCTTCGAGACCGCGGCGGTAACAATCGATTGCGGCTTCGCGCCGACCCAGGGCCCGGGCGGCGTGACCGGCCCCCAGGAGCGCAGGCAAGTTCGAAGGCTGAATTTCCAGTAGCGCGCGATAACTGCCTTCCGCTGCTGCCGAATGACCCAAAGCCGCCTGTATTTCCGCCACTTTCAGGCCGGCGCCGACATCTTCGGGCTCGAGGGCAAGCAGACGCTGGCAAGTTGCCAGCGCCGCTTCCAGTTCGTCCTGGTATTCCAGCACCTGGGTGAGCTCCCGCAGGGCCCCGCGGTGATCGGGCTGGGCCTGCAACACCCCCCGCAGCGCCATCTGGGCGTTGTTCAGGTCGCCCAGCCCGCGACACGCGCAGCCCAGCAGGAAGTAGGCTTCCCAGAGCTCGGGAAGTTTGTCCACCAGCTCGGCGGCGTGGCCCAGCGCCATTTCGTAGTCGCCGGCTCGCAGCAAGCTGCGAATGGAGTCGAGGTCGGCCTGGCCGTTATTCATGATGAAATCGCTGCATAAACCGGTGTGCTTAGGCTATCTTTTAATCCCATGGAAATCACTGCCGCCTTTATTACGCTCCTGTTCGTCATGGACCCCCTGGGCAACGTGCCGGTCTTCCTCGCCGTGCTCAAGGATGTGGATCCCGCCCGTCGCCAGCGCGTGCTCATCCGCGAGCTGTTGATCGCGTTGGTAGTCCTGCTGATTTTCCTCTGGGGTGGCGGGGCGCTGCTCGACCTGCTCGGTTTGCGCCAGGAATCGATCAGCATCGCCGGCGCCATCATCCTGTTCCTCATCGCCCTGCGCATGATTTTTCCCTCGCCCCACGGGATCATGGGGCAACTGCCCGACGGCGAGCCCTTTATCGTGCCACTGGCCATCCCGATGGTGGCGGGCCCCTCCGCACTGGCAGTGTCCATGCTGATGGTGACCTCCAACCCGGGCCGCATGCTCGACTGGACCCTGGCACTGGTGGGCGCCTGGGCAGCCTGTGCGGTGATCCTGATGTTCGCGCCGCTGCTGCTGCGCAGCCTCGGCGACCGCGGCCTGACGGCGGTGGAGCGACTGATGGGGATGATGCTGGTGATCATCTCGGTGCAGATGTTCTTCGAGGGCGTGCAGAAATTCCTCGGCACGGGCTGAGCGCGGCCGGCTCGAAGCCGGCCGCCGGATTGCACTACTACTTTGCCGCCTCCTTGAAAGCCAGGCTGAAGCTGACCGGAACCGCCGTACTGATGGCCTTGAGGCCGGCCACTTCGCGCAGGGCCTGCACACCACCGGCGAGGCCGAAGTCCTCTGCCTTGACGATAACCGGGTGGGGGCTGATGGCGTGCACACTGGCCCCGTCGCTGAACACCGTCAGCGGCGCCTCGATGGTCTGCTCGAGACCGTGCAGGGACAGGGTGACAGGCACCTCGGTGCTGATGGTCGCGCCCTTGGCAACCTCGGCGAGTATCGCCGGATCGATTTCCGCGCTTACCGTTGCGGTGGGAAAGCTGGCGGTTTCGAAGAGCATCTCGCGCAGCCTTTCGTTGCGGATCGGGATCATGGTTTCGGCGCTGTTGAGATCGATAGTGATGGAGACCTGCCCATCTTTGCCGACATAGCCGAGCAGGCTTTCGAAATGGTGGGTTTCGGCAATGCCGTCATTCTTGATTGAAATGAAATAGATGCTCGAATGGCTATTGTCCAGCTCCCACTGCGCTGCCGCCGGGAACGCGAGGACCAGCAATAGTCCCAGCACACTCAATTTTCTCAACATGGTCTTCCTCCGCTTGTGTCATCAGTGGGTCGGCTTGCCCGCCTGGAAAGACCAGACAAGCCGGGGGTGAAATACTGTAAAACCCGGGGCTTCGAATACGGCCCGGCTCACACCACCTCCGCCAGGTCCCCCTTGCTTTCGAGCCAGGTCTTGCGGTCCGCCGAGCGCTTCTTGGCCAGCAACATGTCCAGCATCTTGTGAGTGCCGTCGCCGGCGTCCAGCACCAGCCGCACCAGGCGGCGGGTATCCGGGTCCATGGTGGTTTCGCGCAACTGCAGGGGGTTCATCTCGCCGAGGCCCTTGAAGCGCTGCACGTTGACCTTGCCGCGGATTTTCTCCGCCTCAATGCGATCCAGCACACCCTGTTTTTCCGCTTCGTCGAGGGCGTAAAACACCTCCTTGCCGACGTCGATCCGGTACAGCGGCGGCATCGCCACGTAGACGTGCCCGGCGCTGACGAGGGCGGGGAAGTGGCGTACGAAGAGGGCGCAGATCAGGGTAGCGATGTGCAGGCCGTCGGAATCCGCGTCGGCGAGGATACAGACCTTGCCGTAGCGCAGTCCGGTGAGGTCGTCGCTGGCGGGGTCGATACCCAGCGCCACGGAAATGTTGTGCACTTCCTGGGAGGCGAGAATCTCCTGGGAATCCACTTCCCAGGTGTTCAGGATTTTGCCGCGCAGGGGCAGGATGGCCTGGAACTCGCGGTCGCGGGCCTGCTTGGCGCTACCGCCGGCTGAATCCCCCTCCACCAGGAAGAGTTCCGAGCGCGAGGTGTCCTCGCCGGAACAGTCCGCCAGCTTGCCGGGGAGGGCGGGGCCCGCGGAGACCTTCTTGCGCACGACTTTCTTGGCGCTGCGCAGACGGCTCTGGGCGCTGTTGATACACAGTTCGGCAATTTTTTCCGCCTCCACCGTGTGCTGGTTCAGCCACAGGCTGAAGGCATCCTTGGCGACCCCGGAAACGAAAGCCGCCGCTTCCCGGGAGGACAGGCGCTCCTTGGTCTGCCCGGAAAATTGCGGGTCTTCCAGCTTGGAGGAGAGTACGTAGGCACAGCGGTCCCAGATATCGTCCGGGGCCAGCTTCACGCCACGGGGCAGCAGGCTGCGCAGTTCGCAAAATTCACGCATCGCATCCAGCAGGCCGGTGCGCAGGCCGTTGACGTGGGTGCCACCCTGGGGGGTGGGGATGAGGTTGACGTAGGACTCCTGGGTCACCTCGCCACCTTCCGGCAGCCACTGCACGGCCCAGTCGACGCCCTCGTTGGAGCCGCTGAAACTGCCGGTGAAGGGTTGTTCGGGCACCACCGGGAAGTCGATCGTTGTGTCAGCGAGGTAGTCGCTGAGACCGTCCTCGTAGTACCACTCCTCGCTCTCTTTCTTCTTTTCGTCGGTGAACTTGACCCGCAGGCCGGGGCAGAGCACCGCCTTCGCGCGCAGCAGGTGGGTGAGCCGCGGCACGGAGAAATTCACCGAATCGAAATATTTCGGGTCGGGAGTGAAACTCACTGTCGTACCGGTATTGCGCTTTCCGCAGCTGTCGATCACCTCGAGGTCCGACACTTTCTCGCCGCCGCCGAAGCGGATGCGGTGGACGCTGCCATTGCGCCGAATGGTGACGGTGAGATCGCTGGACAGCGCATTGACCACCGAGACACCGACACCGTGCAGGCCGCCGCTGAACTGGTAACTCTTATTGGAGAACTTGCCGCCGGCATGCAGGGTGGAGAGGATCACCTCCACGCCTGGCTTGCCCTGCTCGGGGTGGATGTCCACCGGCATGCCGCGACCGTTGTCGCCGACGGTGAGCGAGCCGTCGGCGTGCAGGGTGACGTCAATCTGGTTGGCGTGCCCGGCCAGTGCCTCGTCGACACTGTTATCGATGACTTCCTGGGCGAGGTGGTTGGGGCGGGTGGTATCGGTGTACATGCCCGGGCGCTTGCGCACGGGCTCGAGTCCGGTAAGGACCTCGATATCTTCAGCGGTGTACTGGCTCATTCAGGCTCGGATACGGACAGTGAGTGACTGTCCGCATTGTACATGAGGCTGGCGGCGCGGCGGCAAATCAATTGTGTGGAAGGTGTGGACCAAGGGGCTATCGCTCACGGAGTGAGCTCCCACGGGTAGTAGGGGTGCCTTGAGCGCCGTGGGAGCCCGCTGCGCGGGCAATTACTCGTAGCCGTCTGATTCGAGATCGACGGTGAATGTGGCGTCAGTCACGCGGGACACAGCGCTGTGAATCGCGCCATCCGGAGCCAGTTCGAGCCAGCGGTAACCCGGGGGACGGTCATCGGCCTTGAATTCGACGCTGCCGGGGGCGAACTGCACGCAGGTGGAAGGCGACGCCAGCAAGCGGACGTCGCCACGGCGCTTCTCGACCTCCTGGTGCACGTGGCCCCAGAGCACGCCACGAACCCCGGTAAAATCATCCACCACCTGCCAGAACGCGTCCGCGTCCTTGACCATTTGCCGGTCGAGCCATGCGCTGCCGATGGGCAGTGGCTGGTGGTGCAGGCAAATCAGCGTATACAGGCCCGCTTCCGCGGCTCTTTCCAGTGCGCTGCGCAAGCCGGAAAGCTCCGCATCACCGAGGCCTCCACCCACCTGGCCCGGTATCTGCGAATCGAGCATCAGGATCTGCCAGCCCGCGGCCCGGATATCCACGCACAATTCCTCGCCATCGCCGAGTGCGGCAACCATCTCCTGGCGATTATCGTGATTTCCGGGCAGCCAGCTACAGGGCGCGGAAATACGCTGCAAATAGCCCTGCAGCCGGCGGTAGGCGGGCTGGGAACCGCGATCCGACAGATCTCCGGTCGCCAGCACTAGGTCGATATGTTCGCGCTCGCGCAGCACCCGCTCGATCACCAGCTGTAACGAGCGGTCGGTGTCCATGCCGAGCAGGGTGCCGCCGGGTTCCGCACACAGGTGGGTATCGGTGAGCTGCACAAGGTGGACAGATTCGCCGCCGGGGGTGATACAGCGCTGCTTGTCGAGGGAGGACTGCATGGGCCAGGGCGCGTTGGACCGGTTCAGGCCGGAGTGTGGACGCAGCCAAGGCTGCGGCCCTGGGCAAGACAGTGTTCCAGCCAGTCGGCAAGAAAACGATTCTGCCCGGCCTTTTCGTCCTGCTGGTGCATATGTGGGTTGGGGTAGCGGTAGAGCGGCTGCACCCGGCGATGGGACTGGAAGCTGCCCACTTCGAGCATCGTGGCGTCGTGGTAGGCGCGGACTTCCAGGCGCAGGCTGCCGAGCCAGCGCTCACCTCCGTGTATCTGGTTGATGCGGAATATGGTGGTGTAACGCGAACGATCGACGACTTCGATGGTCACATGGGCATCGCCGACGATAAATTCGCGCTGGTTCGCAGTTTCATACGCGGGAAACAGGCTCAACAGGCGAACGTAATTCGCCTCGCAAATCGCGTGCAACTCGGCCAGATTCATACCCGGCTGCTTGTTCTTTGCGTTTTGCAACAACCAACTCCCAAACTGAGATCACGTCACCGCCGGATGTGAATCCGGCACGGTTTGCACCGTGGACACAGATTGAGTGTAACACTTATGATTGGCAGCGCTACGGCATTTTTGCGCCGCGGTTCACATTCTAAATCACCGCTTCAAGACAGCGGAGCCCGCACTGCAAGCACTGCCCGCGCGCAGAACTGTTAAAGAGGAAGACACATGAAACGGACCGGAGCTGCCATGCTGGCGCTAGCGGTATCACTGGCAGCCGGGGCCGCCCAGGCCGACTCCCTGCTGGATATCTACGAACTCGCGCTGGAAAATGACGCCCAGTTAAAAGCCGAGGAGGCCCAATACCTCGCCAACCGGGAGGCCGAAAACCTCGGCCTGTCAGGGCTGTTGCCCCAGATTGGCGCGGAGTACTCCCGCTCCGGATCCGACACTGACACCGAATCGGAGAACCTGCAGCTTGGGGAGGACGGCGTGGTCAGCGTCGACAGTAACTCCAACTCGGATACCATCACCAAGGGCTGGCAGGTCTCCCTGAGCCAGCCCATCTTCGACCTTCCCGCCTGGTTCGGCTTCAAGCAGGGCAAGGAAGTTTCGAAGCAGGCGGAGGCGACCTTCGCCGGCAACCAGCAGAACCTGATCGTCCGCGTGGTCGAGGCCTACCTTGAGGTATTGCGCGCCCGCGACAACCTCGCTGCGTCCAAGGCCCAGGAGCGCGCCTTCGAACGCCAGCTGGAGCAAACCCAGCAGCGCTTCGATGTGGGCCTTATCGCGATCACCGACGTCTACGAGGCGCAGGCCGCCTACGACCTCTCCCAGGTCAACCGCATCGTCGATGAAAACAGCGTCGCGGTGGCGCTGGAGCAGCTCTCCATCCTGACCGGCCAAAAACACAGTAACCTCGACGTGCTCAGTGAGGATTTCGATATCAACAAGCCGGAGCCGGTGGACCGTTCCGCCTGGGTCGACTTCGCCCTGGAGAACAACTTCACCCTGCAGGCGGCCCGCTACGGCGAGGAAGCCGCGCGCCAGGCCTCACAGGCCAGCACCTGGCAACACGCACCGACCCTCACCGGCAGCTATGCCTATTCCGACAGGGAGACCGATGGCAGCCGCAGCATCGACCCGCCGACGGACTTCCTGACTTCGCCCTACAACACCAGCGAGGGCGACGTCTGGGAGCTGCGGCTGGAAGTTCCGCTGTTTGCCGGTGGCGCTATCAGTGCCCAGCGGCGCCAGTCCGCGCAGGAATATATCGCCGCGCAGGAAAACCGTATCAACCTGATGCGTAATACGGTGACCAATACCCGCTCCCTGCACATGACGGTAATGAGCGACGTCACCCGCGTCGCGGCGCGCAAGCAGAGCATCGTCTCATCCAAGAGCGCCCTGGACGCCACCCAGGCGGGTTACGAAGTCGGTACCCGTAACGTGGTCGATGTGCTCAACGCGCAACAGACCCTCTACGCCGCCGAGCGGGACTACGCCAACAGCCGCTACGACTACATCGTCAACCTGCTCCTGTTGAAGGAGCAGGCCGGCCTGCTGAGCCCGGAAGACGTCATCAAGCTCAATTCCTTCCTCGAGGTGGCCCCACCGCCCAGCGCCAACGGCAAGGAGAGTGCCAGCTCTCCCTGATTGCCGGCTCTTCCCGGGGCCAACTCTCCCTGGTAGAGAGCCGTCAGCTCCGGTAAAGAGCCGTCAGCTCCGGTAAAGAGCGGGCAACTAGCGATCCTAATGGCCGGCCAGCAGGCCGGCCAGCAACTCCAGAATCTCTTCCCGCGCCCCGCGGTTGGCTTCCACGACGGCCGCCGCGGCGACTCCCATTTCGGAACTCCGTTGCCGGTCTGCCAGTAAATCCTGCACAGCGGGCGCGAGCGCCGTATCGTCCTCGAGCTGGATCATGCCCCCGGCGTCGAGCAGGAGGCGGGTGATTTCCGCGAAGTTGAACATCTGCGGCCCACACAGCAGCGGGACACCCCAGGCCGCGGCCTCCAGCGGATTCTGGCCACCGTGCGGCACGAAACTGCCACCGACCACGCAGAGCGTGGCCGCTCCACAGAGCAGTCGCAGTTCGCCCATGGTGTCGCCGAGTAAAACTTCGTCACTGGTGGCTACCGGCGCGCCGGTCGAGCGTCGCACCACCGACAGACCGCGATCGCGGCAGAGCCGGAAAACCTCTTCGAAGCGCTCGGGATGCCGTGGCACCAGGAGGCAGAGCAGTTCCGGCAGAGACTCCCTCGCCGTGCGAAATGCATCGAGCAGCAGCGCCTCCTCACCGGGGTGAGTACTCGCTCCCAGCAGAACCGGGCGATCGAGTGCCTGGCGCAAGGCCGTCGCCTCAACCCGCAGTGTCTCGTCCAGTTCGAAGTCGAACTTCAGGCTGCCGCAGACCCGCGCCCGGTTCCCCGGCAGGCCGAGCTCGACGAGGCGCTGTGCATCGGCCTGCGCCTGGCAGGCCGCGATATCAACATTGCCCAGCATCTGCGCCGTGAATCCGGCAAAACGCGCATAGCCCCGCGCGGAGCGCTCGGACATGCGGGCGTTGGCCAGCAACACCGCGCAGCCACGCAGGCGGCTGTAATGCAGCAGGTTGGGCCAGAGCTCGGTTTCCATCAGCAACAGCACATCGGGACGCAGGCGCTCGAGGAAACGCTGCACAGCGCCCGGCAGATCCCAGGGGCAATAGACGTGAAACACGCCATCAGCGAAAAGGCTTTGCACCTGCGCCGACCCCGTGGGCGTCGTGGTAGTGACCACGATCCGGATTTCCGGCCGGCTGCGTCCCAGGGCTTCGACCAGCGGCTGCGCGGCGAGGGTCTCGCCCACCGAGGCTGCGTGCACCCACACGACCTTGCCGCCCGTACGCGGCGGCGCCGGGAAGAAACCGAGGCGCTCGGCAAGCCGCCGCCGGTAGGCCGGCGCGCGGCGCGAGCGCCACAGCATCCGCAGCAGGATCAACGGCAACAAGAGGTAGAAGAGGGCGCTATACAGGTAGCGCATCGGCGCCTCCGGACGGTTCCATCGGCGCCAAGAATACCGCAACTGCCTTGCCTCTATAAGCCAAACCCGCTACTTTGCGGAGCCCCCGACACGCAGACAACGACATGATTGAAGGCCTCCCGGACAACATCGATAGCATCAAGGGATTTCTCGCCGGCGGCGAGGGCGATGCCCTGTATCGACACGCCGCGCAGGCCAGCGGCTTGGGCCCGGTACTGGAAATCGGCAGTTACTGCGGCAAATCCACGATTTACCTCGGGCTTGGATGCAGGCGCAATAGCGCCACCCTGTTCGCGCTGGATCATCACGGGGGTTCCGAGGAGCACCAGCCCGGAGAGTTTTTTCACGATCCGGAGCTGTTCGATTCGGGGGAAGAACGCTTCGACAGCTTCCGGGAGTTCCGCCGCAATATCCGCGCGGCGGGCCTTGAGGATACGGTTGTCCCGGTCGTCGCCGGCTCCGCGGTGACAGCCCGCGCCTGGCGTACCCCGCTGGGTATGGTATTCATCGATGGCGGGCACAGCCTGGACGCTGCGCTGATGGACTACCGCTGCTGGAGCCCCTGGGTGCTGCCGGGCGGCGTTCTCGCGGTCCACGACCTCTTCGAGGACGCCCATGAAGGCGGCCAGGCTCCCTTCGCGATTTACCGTATGGCGCTCGCCTCCGGCCAGTTCGAGGAAATCGAACGGGAAGACAGCCTGGGAATCCTGCGACGGCTGTAACAGCGAGGCTTAATCCACTCGCCGTTTGCGCGCCGCGCTGTCCTCGCTGAGCAACTTGACGCTGCAGAAGAGTTCCGCGGCTGCCGTGTGCCGGGTGAGGGCATCCGCAGCCAGCAGGATGGCCGCCGCGGTCCAGGTGGGCTTTTCGTCGGGCCAGAGGAGATCTTCCACCATCTGGTAACCGGTCCAGTAACTGCCGTCTGCAAGGCGCCATTGCTGCAGCCAGCTGTAGATCTCCACCGCCCGCGCATGATCCCCGGCAGCGAGCAGGGCCAGCACCAGTTCGCAGGATTCCGCCACGGTCACCCAGGGCTCGTCAGCGACGCAGCGACAGCCGAGTCCCTCCTCCACAAACTCGTCCCAGCGCGCCCGCAGCCGGGCCCGCGCTTCCGCCTGGGGCAGGACGCCCGCCAGCACCGGATAGAACCAGTCCATGGAATAGCGGGCCTTGCTCTCCCAGGTGCGGTCGAAACGCTCCGGTCGCGAGCGCAGGGCGTGGCCCAGGCTGTCCCGGGCAGTTGCCCAGGCGGGCCGCGGCTCGCCAAGGGTGCGGGCGATATTGCAGGCGCACTCCAGGCTTTTGAATATCGAGGAACAACCGGTTACCAGCGCATCCCGCTTGGCTTCACCCTGCCGGTCCACCGCCCAGTGAATATCGCCGTGCCCGGTTTGCAGGGAGAGCACGAAGTTGATCGCCCGCTCCACCATCGGCCACATCTCGCCGAGGAAAGCCAACTCCTCGGTGACCAGGTAATAGTGCCAGACGCCGGTTGCCACATAGGCGACGAAATTGCTCTCGCGGCGGCCCTCCTCGCAATCGGGCTGGCCATCGCGGTAGGCGGCCCACCAGCTGCCGTCCTCCAGTTGCATATCCCGCAGCCAGCCATAGGCGCGCCGCGCGGCGGCGTACTCCCCGCCGATCACCAGGCCCATGGCGGCCTCGACATGATCCCAGGGGTCGGTGTGCCCGCCGGGGAACCAGGGTATCTCGCCGCCGGGGCGCTGGCAGTCGAGAATGAACTGGACGGTTGGTCTCAGGAACTCCGCGGGAAACAGGCCGGGACTGAGGTAGAGTCCGCTCATAGCGCCGCTCCCTTGCGAAAATACATGACGACGCTCTTGCCCATAAGCGGATTAAGCAGTTTTTCACTGACCCGTGTCAGGCGCGGCTGGCTCATGATGTCCCAGACCAGCAGGCGGTGGTACTGGCGCACCAGCCACTGTTCATCGTTGCCCCAGAACAGGCACTTCAGCCACCAGAAGGGCACGTGCAGGGCGTGGGCCCAGTGGCGGTGGTAGTGCTGCAGGCCCAGGGCTTCAATCTCCCCACGCAACTGCGCCGCGCGGAAAATGCGGATGTGTCCGCCGGGCGTGTTGTGGTAATCCTCGCTCAGCCACCAGCACAGGCGTTCCGGCCAGCGCCGCGGCACGCTGGCGCAAAACAGGCCACCGGGCTTCAGCACCCGCTCGATTTCCCGCAGGGCCGCGCGGTAATCGGGAATATGCTCGAGTACTTCGCTGCAGATGATCTTGTCGAAGGTGTTGTCGGCAAAGGGCAGGGCCAGTGCACTGGCCGAAGACAGGCCAAAGCTGCGCCCGTCGCCGGCGGGCGCGGGAAATTCTTCCAGCTTTGCCCGGGTGGTCAGCAGGTCCGGCAGGGACAGGTCGACCCCCACCGAATGCACCCGCCCCTCGAGGTAAGTTGAAATGACATGGCGACCTTCGCCACAGCCAAGGTCCAGAACCACGTCACCCGGCTCGAGTGGCAAGTGGCTGAAATCAACTGTCTGCACGCTCCAATACCTCCCTGTAATACTCGACCATCCGTTGCGCGCAGCGCTCCCAGCTGAACATATCCAGTATGCGCTCCCGACCCGCAGCACCCAGCGTTGCACGGCGTGGGGCATCGCGCAGTAGCTCGTCGATGGCAGCGGCGAGCGCCCCCGCCGACTTTACCGGTACCTGCACGGCTGCATCACCGGTCACTTCGGGCAGGGCACCGCCGTCGGTGGAAACCAGTGGCACACCGCAGGCCATGGCCTCACCTGCCGGCAGGCCGAAACCTTCATAAACCGACGGAACCACGGCAATCGTCGCCTGTGCATAGTACTCCACCATCTCCGCGGTAGAGATTCCACTGACGAACTGGACCCGGTCCTGGAGGCCGAGTTCACGCAATAGGTGCTCGGTTTCGCCGCCGGGCCTGGGCTTGCTGACAACCAGCAACTCCAGCTCCGGCCAGCGGCTCAGGAGTTCAGCATAGGCGCGCAGCAGGTAGCGCAGTCCCTTGAGCGGGGCATCTGCGGAACAGGTCGCCATCAGCCGCTGTGGACGCCGCGGCACCGATGGCATGGGACGGAAGGTCTCCGTGTCGATGCCGATGTGAATGGTATCTATACCCGCTGGCTGCAGGCCGAAATCCCGGGCGATGTCCTGGCGCGAACTCTCTGACACCGTAACAATGTGCCGCAGTTGTCGTATAACCCGGGTCTGCATGCCGAGAAAGGAGTGCCAGCGCCGTATCAGGAGCTTTTCCACGGGGCTTTTGGCCGCCCCGAGGGCGATCCGCAAATCGCTGGTCACCGGGTGATGCACCGTGGTCACCAGTGGCAGGCCCATGCGCTGCAATTCCAGCATGCCGTAAGCCAGGCACTGGTTGTCGTGAATGATGTCGTAGCGATGGCCATTGGCACGCAGGTATTTCACCGCCCGCCGGCTGAAAGTGTAAGGCTCCGCGAAGCCGCCCGTGAGCTTGCTGCTCCACTCGATAATGTTACTCATCGAGGACAGGTGATGGGGACGCAGGGAGCGCAGTCCGTTCTGGTAGAGATCCAGGCTGGGCAGCGCCACAAAACCGACCCGTGGATCGAGATTCGGGTAGGGCGGACCGGAAATCACATCTACCTGGTGACCCGCCTCCACCAGCGCCTTGCTCAGGTAGTGAAGATAAATACCCTGCCCGCCGCCATGGGGGTTGCTGCGATAACCGAGCAGCGCGATGCGCAGCGGCTGCACCTGGCAAGCCGCCACCGGGCTGGCAGCGACGCGGGGTTGCGCCTCGGCCGGAACTGTCTCTGGCTGCCTGATATCAGCTTCCTCAAATTATGATTGGAAAGGCCGGGGACTCCAGGGAACGGAATTGACGCACTGGCAATTCCGCAGGTAGAAAACGGATTCTAAGCAGCGGTGCTGCAAAAATCCAGCGAAGGACAGTTGCGCGATGATTCCGCTATACTCATTCGCTTCGGACGGACCCGCGGGGGAGGGGACAGCGGTATGGCAGAGTCTGCCTATAGGGGAATCATACTTGCCGGCGGTAGCGGCACTCGCCTGCACCCATTGACCAGTACAGTCTCAAAACAGCTGATGCCGGTCTACGACAAACCGATGATCTACTACCCACTGGCCACGCTGATGCTGGCCGGGATTCGGGAAATCCTCATCATCACCACCCCGCGGGACCAGGCGGCCTTCCGCGAGCTGCTGGGGGACGGCAATCAATGGGGCCTCCAGCTCAGCTACACCGCGCAACCGAGTCCCGACGGACTCGCCCAGGCCTTCATTCTTGGCGAGGAATTCATAGGCGACTCCCCGGTGGCCCTGGTGCTCGGGGACAACATCTTCTACGGCGGCGGCTTCACCGATAAACTGCGCAGTGCCAGCCAGAGGGTAAGCGGCGCCTCGGTGTTTGCATACTACGTACAGGATCCGGAACGCTATGGCGTGGTCTCCTTTGATGAAGATGGCATCGCCATGGACATCGAGGAAAAGCCCGAGAATCCCAAGTCACAGTTCGCGGTTACCGGGCTGTACTTCTACGACAACGACGTAGTGGAGATAGCGCGCAATGTGAAGCCCTCGCCGCGCGGCGAGCTGGAGATCACCGACGTCAACAGGCACTACATGCAACGCGGCGACCTCAACGTCGAGGTGATGAGCCGCGGCACCGCCTGGCTGGATACCGGTACCCATAACTCCCTGCTCGACGCCGCTAATTTCATTCGCGTGGTCGAGCAACGCCAGGGGCTGAAAATAGCCTGCCCGGAAGAGGTGGCGTACTACATGGGCTACATCGACGCCAGGCAACTGCAGGCGCTGGCAGCCCCGCTGGAGAAAAGCGGCTACGGTATCTATCTCAACAATTTGCTATCGCGGGGGAACATCCGATGAACTTCGAAGCGACGCCACTGGAGGGCGTCTATCTCATAACACCCAAAGTCTTCGGTGACCCGCGGGGCTTCTTCATGGAGACCTGGAACGCGCGCGCATTCGCTGAAGCGGGGCTCGGCATCAACTTTGTACAGGACAACCACAGCCGGTCCAGCCGGGGCATCCTGCGCGGCATGCATTACCAGCTCGAACAGACCCAGGGAAAACTGGTACGGGTTACCGCGGGCAGCGTATTTGACGCCGTGGTCGATATGCGGCGGGATTCACCGACCCGGGGCCAGTGGTATGGTGCGACGCTCAGCGCTGAAAACCACCAGATGCTCTGGGTGCCGCCGGGCTTCGCCCACGGCTTTTACGTTCTCAGCGAATCCGCCGACTTCCTTTACAAGTGCGACAACTTCTACCACCCGCAAAGTGAAGCTTCACTGGCCTGGGACGATCCGGACGTCGGGATCGAATGGCCGATCCCGGAAGGCGAGGAACCACAACTGTCAGCCAAGGACAGTGCCGGGCTGTCCCTGGCCGAAGCCCCCCTGCTGGATTATTGAGGGGCCTGCCAGCTTCACCCGGCCTGCTTCAGGCCAGCAGCGGCCGCCACCAGTCCTCGTTGGCCAGGTACCAGTCGATAGTCCTGGCGAGGCCGGTCTCGAAGGTTTCCTGCGGGGCGTAACCCAGCTCGCGGCGCGACTTGCTGGCATCGATCGCATAGCGCCAGTCATGGCCCGCCCGGTCCTGCACGAACTCAACCAGCTCCCGGCAGGATTTACCGGCGGCGGGCGGCGCCTCTGAAAAGCGCTGCGCCAGGGAGGGGTCCGCGGCGAAACGGGCGTCGACCTGCTCGCAGAGTAACTCGACAATCGACAGGTTGTTCCACTCGTTGTTCCCGCCGATATTGTAGGTCTCCCCGACCACTCCCTCCTGCAGCACCTTGTGGATGCCGCGGCAGTGATCCTCCACGTACAGCCAGTCGCGGATATTGCTGCCGTCGCCGTACACCGGCAGCGGCAGTCCGCGCAGGATATTGGTGAGGCACAGCGGGATCAGCTTCTCCGGGAAATGGTAGGGGCCGTAGTTGTTGGAGCAGTTGCTGGTCGTCACCTGCAGGCCATAGGTATGGTGCCAGGCGCGCACCAGGTGGTCCGAGGCAGCCTTGCTGGCGGAGTAGGGCGAATTGGGTTCGTACTTCTGTTCCTCATGAAAGCCCGGCGCATCCGGCGCCAGGGAACCGTAGACCTCGTCAGTGGAAACATGGTGAAAGCGGTGGGGGCTGCCGCTGCCGCTCAGCCAGTGGGCGCGGGCGGCTTCGAGCAGGACCTGCGTGCCCAGCACATTGGTTTCAATGAAAGCTGCCGGACCGGTGATGGAACGGTCCACATGACTTTCGGCGGCGAAATGCACCAGGGTGTCCACCTCGAAGTTCTTCAGCGCGCCGAGTACTGCGTCGTAGTCACGGATGTCCGCGTGCAGGAAATGAAACCCCTCGCCCCCCTCCAGGCTTGCCAGGCTGGCACGATTGCCGGCGTAGGTCAGGGCATCCAGGGCGACGACCGTGTCCCCGGGGTTGAGGGCGCGCCAATAGTGGACGAAATTGGCACCGATAAAGCCGGCGGCGCCGGTGACCAGTAGGGATCGGGACATCGGGAAGACTCCTTGACCAGGTTCAGGACCCGCTTGAATCCTGGGTAAGCAATTGCGCCAGCATGGCGCGAAGGTTCTGCCGCCAGTGCACCGGCTGCAGGGCGAGGTCGCGCCAGCTGGCGGATTTGTCCAATACGCTGTATGCGGGCCGTCGTGCCGGCGTGGGGTAGGCGCTGCCGGGAATCGGTTTGATCCGCGGCACCCGCTCCAGCAGGCCCACAGCCTCCGCTTCCTCGGCGATGGCTACCGCAAAGTCATACCAGCTGCAGGCGCCGGCATCGCTCCAGTGATAGGTCCCGCTGATCTCCGGCCGCTCGACGGCGGCCCATACCGCCGCAGCCAATCCGGCGGCCCAGGTGGGCGTTCCGACCTGGTCGGCAACCACACTGAGTTCTTCGCGTTCGGCCATCAGGCGCAACATGGTTTTGACAAAATTGGCGCCCAGCGCCGAGTAAACCCAACCGGTGCGCAGGATCACGGCGTCGGGCAGACACGCCCGAACCCGCTCCTCTCCCGCCAGCTTGCTGCGCCCGTACACGCCGAGCGGCGCCGCACGGGCGTCCGGCTGATACGGAACACTGGATCCCCCATCGAAAACGAAGTCGGTGGAAATATGGATCAGCCGCGCCCCGTGTGCGGCGCACGCCGCCGCGAGAGATGCAGGTGCACCGGCATTCGCCGCCATGGCGGCGGCTACTTCGCTCTCGGCGCGATCGACCGCCGTGTATGCGGCGGCATTGATAACGACCGTTGGCGACATCTCCGCGATAACTTCCCCGATACGCTGCGGGTCGCTGATGTCCAGCTCCGCCCGCGCCAGGGCACGGGATTCCGCACCTGCGGGGACGCTCTGGGCGAGTTCGCGGCCAAGCTGGCCGCCCGCGCCTGTAATCAGGATTTTTTCTGCCACCGGGTCACTCCCAATCTACCGGACGAAGAGGGGAAGTCATCTTACTACCTGTCCCGGGGTGCGCCCAGCCCCGGCGCCACTTTCGCCCACTTTTCCAAGGTCGCAATGCAGGTTTCGGGCAGGGAATACAGGTCGCTGAGACGGGCGTAGGTCTGCCCGGTTTCACGGCAAAGGGAGCGATATATACCGTCGATACAGCGCAGCAGCGCCTCGTCCAGGTCCTCCTGCTGGAAGGGGCTGCGCAGCACCAAACCACCCCGGGCGGCGGCGATGTGTGCCGCGTAGCCACTCTCCTGGGTGGTAATCACCGGCAGACCCGCCACCAGCGCGCGCAGCAATACCGCACCACTGGCCTCGGGCAGCGCCGGGTGCAGTAGTGTATCGACAGCGAGCAGCAGTTGCGCAAGCGCATATTCACCGCGCAGGAATTCCACCGCGTCGCCTACCCCCAGTTTGCGGGCCAGGTGTTGGTAGCTGCGGTAGCGCTGGTCGCCGGCCACCAGCAGGCGCATGGCCTGGTGGGGTTGCGCCTCGCGGGCATGGGCCAGCGCACGAATACTTCGCTCCAGGCCCTGGCTCTGGAAATCACTGCCGGCGAAGAGCAGCAACAATTCCCCCTCCCGCGCCGCCAGTTGCTCGCGGCACTTGCGGCGCTGCTCGCGGGCCTCGGTGCCGGGCAGCTCGGGCTCCACCCCGGGTGGCAGGACAGTAGTGCGGGCGCTGTCCAGGGAATAGTGCTGGCGATAGCGCGACTGCTGCCCCGGCGAGAGAAACAGCAGGTGTGAAGGTCCCGCCTTGCCGAACAGGGCCTCCTCGCAACCGCGGAAATAGCGCGATGCGCCACCGCGGCGCGCGATCCAGCCGGCCACCGGCCGCTCCGCCATCGGCATGTCCGTTAGCAGCACCACATCTACGCCGGGCAAAGGGCCGAAGCCCAGCACCGCGTCCGCCGGCTCGCGCGCCAGCATTTGTGCCAACTGCTCGACAAAGTCCGCGTGCTGCCGGTGGGCCCCGCGAGATTTGGCCGGCAGCTCGCGCCAGGCCACCCCGTCTACCGGCGCGGGCTCGGCGGCGGCGCTGTAGACCCGGCAGGCGTGGCCCCGCGTCCGCGCGGTCAACAGCAGGCGGTGCAAGTCGATGCCTGCGGCCTCGACGTGCGCGGGATCGGGAATGGCGAAAGCGATGCGCATATTGAACCCTACTCCGGCGCGCCGAACATGGACTGCCAGGCCTCGAGCACACTGGCGCGGTGGGCGGCGAATTCCGCCGCGTTGACCTCCCCGGGAAGCTGTTGCAGGGCCAGTTGATGCGCGGCGCTGCGGTATGCCAGATACGCCTGCCCAAGGGCCTCGGCATGCTCTGGCGGCATCAGCCCGCCGCCTCCGAGGCATTCCAGGATTCGCATGTTATCCGGCCAGTGAGCCAGGTCCGCTTGCCGATGTGACCAGGCGAGCACCGCGTACTGCACCATGAACTCGATATCCACGATGCCGCCCGAGCCCTGCTTGAGGTGAAAACGCTGTCCATCCTCCTGCGGCAGCAGGTGTTCGCGCATGCGCTTGCGCATGGCGATGACCTCACGGGCCAGCTGCTGTTCGTCCCGCTGCCGGCGCAGAATCTCCTGCCGCACCGCCTCCACGGCGGCGGCCACGCTGGCGTCGCCGGCGACGTGCCGGGCCCGCACCAGGGCCTGGTGCTCCCAGGTCCAGGCATCCTTGCGCTGGTAGCCGGCAAAGGCTTCCAGGCTGGGCACCAGAACGCCGGAATCGCCGTCCGGGCGCAGGCGCATATCGACTTCGTAAAGCTTGCCCAGGGCCATGCGCGCCTCGAGGATATGAATCATGCGCTGGGCCAGGCGGGTGTAGAACACCACGTTGTCGATACTGCGCTCACCGTCCGTCACTCCCTGGCGTTCACTGTTGTTGACGAACACCAGGTCCAGGTCCGAGCCGTAGCCGAGTTCGATGCCACCGAGCTTGCCGTATCCGAAGACGGCCATGCCGTAACTGTCACTGCTGCGGGCTGGCTCGCCGTATTTGCGCGCCAGGTCCGCCCAGGCGACAGCCAGGACCTGTTCGAGTACCACTTCGGCGATCCAGGTCAGCTTGTCACTGACCTTCATCACCGGCAGCCGCCCGGCGAGCTCGCTGGCGGCGACCCGCAGCACCTGTGCCGCCTTGAAATAGCGCAGGGCGTCCATCTGGGCTTCCAGGTCCTCGATCGGGATCCGCGCCACCTCCTGGATCAGCAGGCTGCGCAAGTCGTCCCTGTCCGGGGGCTGGTAGAGACTGCGGCGATCCAGCAATTCGTCCAGCAGCGCCGGGTGGCGGGTGAGCTGGTCGGCGATCCAGGGGCTTGCGCCGCACAGCCGCACCAGCTCGTCCAGGGCCGGGGGGTTTTCCAGCAGGAGGAGCAGGTAGGCGCTGCGCCTGGCCACCGCCACCACCAGCGGCAACAGGCGCTTCAATGTGAGGTCGGGATCCCCGGTTTCCCGGGCGCAAGCCAGCACCAGCTGCGGCATGAACTGGTCGAGCCGGTCGCGTCCGGTTGCCTGCAGCGATGCGACGCGCGGGCTGACACGCAGCTCGTGGAGCGCGCTGCAGGCGGCTCCAACCTCCCGGTAACCCAGTTCGAGCAGGCTCGCGGGGTCGAGATCGTCGCCCCAAAGGTGCGCCGGATGCGCTACTGATTCCGCGCCTTCCTCTTCCGGCGGTGCGATCAGCTCGGCGAAATGATGTGCGACCCGGGCCCGGTGATGTTCGAGGGCGGCGCGGTAGCCCGCCCAATCGGCGAAGCCCATCACGGTGGCCATGGCCATTCGGGGCAGGGGGTCCACCGGCAATTCCTGGCTCTGGCGATCGCCGTAGCCCTGGATTGCGTGTTCGCTGTCGCGCAGGAAGAGGTAGGCCGCGCGCAATTCACCGGCGACCGCTTCCGGCAGGCAGGCCAGGCTCACGCATTCGTCCAGCACCCGGAGCAATTCGCGCTGCTGCAGGCCGAGATCGCGACCGCCCCTGATCAACTGGAAACACTGGGCGATAAATTCCACTTCGCGAATCCCGCCGCTGCCCAGCTTGACGTTATCCTCCAGCCCCCGGCGCCGCACTTCGGCGCTGATCATCTGCTTCATGCCGCGCAGGCTTTCGATGGCGCTGAAATCCACGTAACGGCGGTATACGAAGGGGCGCAGGGCCTCCATCAGTCCGGCGCTGCAGGCCGGATCGCCGGTAACCGGGCGGGCCTTGATCAGGGCGTAGCGTTCCCAGTCGCGCCCCTGGTCCTGGTAGTATTCTTCCAGCGCCGCGAAACTGTGCACAAGTGCACCGCTCTCCCCGTAGGGGCGCAGGCGCATATCGACCCGGAAG
Source organism: Halieaceae bacterium WMMBA4 (assembly GCA_033283325.1). Lineage (GTDB taxonomy): Bacteria > Pseudomonadota > Gammaproteobacteria > Pseudomonadales > Halieaceae > Mangrovimicrobium. The sequence continues at coordinate 343,421 of JAWMQO010000002.1, read as the reverse complement.
ACAAAGCCGTCCACAGTCTGCTGGTCGAGGGCGCTGATCAGGCTCTGCCCCAGTTTGATGAAAAACTGCTCGTTACTGACACAGCGTTTCCCGCCCTTGGTCTCGCCTGCCTCTGGATAGCAGAAGACCAGATCGATATCCGAAGAGACATTGAGTTCACCGGCGCCCAGCTTGCCCATGGCCAGCACGATCAGCTGCTGGTGCTCCGCGCTATACCGGCCGAGCGGTCGACCGAGGCGCTCTTCGAGCTGTGGCTGCAGAATCGCGAGCGACTGGACTATACAGGCGTCAGCCAGTGCCGAGGTATCTGCGACGGTCTCGCGGGTATCGGCCAGCCGGCAGAAATCGCGCCAGATGATGCGGGCCATCTGGTACTGCCGGAAACGCCGCAGCACTGGAGACAATTCCGCGCCCTCGGCATGCAGCGCTTCGCCCAGCTGGAGTACAAGTTCCGGGGCGGCGAGCGAACGCTGCAGCGAGTCGTCGCGCAGCAGCCGGGCAAACCCCATTGGATTACTACGCCCGAATTCGGCAATGAAGCTACTGCAGGAAAGCGCCCGGGCCAGTTGTCCGCGGACCGGGTCAGACCCCGCGGTGGCCTCGAGCTGCGCGCTGTCATCGGCGCGCTCCAGGATGCCCTGCCAGACCTTTTCCGCCTGGACCGCCAGGGGTTCCGGCAGGCCTGTGGTGTCGATACACATCGCTACGGGTGTCAGTTCTCCAGTGCCGGGGCGACCCGCAGCACTTCCTCGATCGTGGTTTCACCACGGGCAACCCTCGCCGCGCCGGAGAGTCGCAAGGTGCGCATGCCTTCACCCATCGCCACTGCGCGCACCTTCGCCGCCTCCAGGTGGGAGTGGATTTCGGCCTGCACGGCCTTGCTGCTGACGAGGACTTCGTAGATCCCTTGCCGGCCGATATAACCGGTCTCGCGGCAGACCTTGCAGCCGACCGGGCGCGCGACCTTCTCCGGCGGCTTGACGCTCCAGGGTGCGACGAGCTGGCTCCAGGCATCCGGGTCCAGGGGCTCGCTGGACTTGCAGTGAGGACAGAGAATGCGAACCAGGCGCTGTGACATGATGCCGCGCACCGTGGCCTTGATCAGGTAGGCGGGCACACCCAGTTCCAGCAGGCGCGACAGCGAGCTGGGGGAGTCGTTGGTATGCAGTGTCGACAGTACCAGGTGGCCGGTGAGAGCCGCCTGCACGGCCATGTTCGCTGTTTCCAGGTCGCGAATCTCGCCGATCATGATGATGTCGGGGTCCTGGCGCATCAGCGCGCGCACCCCCTTGGCGAAATCGAGGCCGATGCCATGGTTGACCTGCATCTGGTTGAAGGCGCTCTCCATCATCTCGATGGGGTCCTCGATGGTACAGACGTTGACCTCGCTGGTGGCGAGCTGGCGCAGGGTGGAATACAGGGTGGTGGTCTTGCCCGAACCCGTGGGGCCGGTGACCAGCACGATGCCGTTACCCATGCCGGTCATGTGGTTCCAGTTGGCGAGGTCGTCCCTGGCCAGCCCGAGTTGCTGGAAAGTCTTGTTCAGCATCTCCGGATCGAAGATCCGCATCACCAGCTTCTCGCCGAAGGCGGTGGGCAGCGTCGCCAGGCGCAGCTCCACCTCGTTGCCCTCGGGAGTGCGGGTTTTCAGGCGGCCGTCCTGGGGGCGGCGCTTCTCCGCCACGTCCATGCGACCGAGGATCTTCACCCGGCTGGTGACCGCCGCACAGACCTTGCCCGGTAACTCGTAGACGCTGTGCAGCACGCCGTCGATGCGAAAACGCACGTTGCCGACGTCCCGGCGCGGCTCGATGTGGATATCGCTGGCGCGTTGTTCGAAGGCGTATTGCAGCAGCCAGTCGACGATACTCACCACGTGCTGGTCGTTGGCATCCAGCTCGCGCATCGAGCCCAGTTCGAGCATCTGTTCCAGGTTGCCGGTGGGCAAACGCTGGTCGGCCTGGTCCGAGCGTCGCGCGCCCAGCACGGAACCGGCCATGGTGTAAAACTCGGCGGTATGGCGGGTGATATCCCGGGGGTCCGCCAGCACCCGGACCACGCGCTTGCGCAGCACGTGCTCGAGGTTGCCTTCCCAGCCCCGGATCCAGGGCTCGGCGGAGGCCACCAATACCTCGCGCTCGCGCAACTCGACCGCGAGGATGCGGTGGCGCTCGGCAAAGGCCCGCGACATCACCTCGGCGACAGCGCCTACATTGATCTTCAGGGGATCGATTTCATAGGGAGCCTGGCCGCAGCGCTCGCCCAGCCAGGCCAGCAATGCGTCCATATCGAGATTGCTACCCGGATTTGCCCGGTCGGGAAAATTCAGCTCGGCCAGCGCGACCAGGGGATGCACCGCCACCCGGGCCTGCTTCAGCACCAGCGCGAGATCGGTGTCGGCTATGCGCCCGTCGGCGTGTAATTGCCGGGCAAGACTGCCCAGTTCGAGTTTTTGCTCTCCGGCATGCAGGCCCTGGTTCGTCGCCATCGAATACTTATTCCTGTCGCGTAGCTGCCACCCGGATCGCCGGGCCCTGATGCCACAATGCTAGCACAGGGCCACTGCCACCCCCGCGTGGAAACTGGCGAAAAGCGCGAGCTGCGATACGCTGGCCAGCAGGTGAATCCCGGCTGCCCCGAAGCGATTCGGGGGGTATTGGCGGAAACGCCCGGCTTGACTAGACTGGCCCCTGCCTCCCGCAAGTTCCCGCTAAGGGCCGGACCCCAGATGCCCACCACAGACAAGCGCATATTCACCCGGCTGCAACAGCTGGTCGCAAGCCCCTCGGTCAGTTCCACTGACAAGAGCTGGGACCAGGGCAATCGCGGCGTTGTCGAACTGCTGGCACAGTGGCTCGAAGACCTGGGCTTCGCCACGGAGATCCAGCCCCTGTCGGAGAGCGGCCACAAGGCCAACCTGGTGGCGACCCGGGGCAGCGGGCCCGGCGGCCTGGTTCTGGCGGGTCACAGCGACACCGTCCCCTTCGACGAGGGTCGCTGGCACAGCGACCCGCTGTCCCTGCAGGAGCGGGACAACGGGCTTTACGGCCTCGGCAGCACCGACATGAAGGGCTTTTTCCCGCTGGCCATCGCCGCCGCCGAGCGCTTTGCCGATGTGCCGCTGAAGCAGCCCCTGATCCTGCTCGCCACCGCGGATGAAGAGAGCACCATGTGCGGCGCCCGCGCGCTCGCCGCCGCCGGCTACCCGCGGGCCCGGGCGGCAATCATCGGCGAACCCACCGGGCTCAAGCCGATCCGCATGCACAAGGGCATCATGATGCTCAGCGCCCAGATCACCGGCAGGGCAGGGCATTCCTCGAATCCTGCGCTGGGTAACAGCGCACTCGACGGCCTGCATGCGGTGATGGGCGAGTTACAGGCTTTTCGCCAGGAACTGGGGCAGCGCTACCCCAATCCCGCCTTCGAGGTCCCCACCCCGACCCTCAACTTCGGCCGCGTTCACGGCGGCGACAGCCCCAATCGCATTTGCGGCCACAGCGAACTGCATTTCGACCTGCGACTGACCCCGGCCGGGAGCAACACGCAGGTGCTGGGCGAACTGAGCTCGCGCCTGCGGGCGCTGGGCGCCCAGCGCGAACTCGCCATCGAAGTTCGCCAGCTGATCGAGGATGTGGAACCCTTCGAGCAGCCGGCTGACAGCGAGTTGGTCCGCCTGGCCGAAAAACTCACAGGGCACAGCGCCGAGGCAGTGGCGTTCGCCACCGAGGCCTCTTTTCTCCAGCAGCTCGGAATGGAAACCATCGTATTGGGACCCGGCTCGATCGACCGCGCCCACCAACCCGACGAGTTCCTGCCGCTGGAGCAGATTCGCCCCTGTGTGGATTTGCTGGAGCACTTTATCCGCCATTACTGCCTCTGACTCGCGAGGTATACGGGGCCTGTGCAATATTGCCATTAGGGAAACCTGCACGCATTCGGTAACCTTTGCGCTTCGATTCGACGAAACAGGCAGAAAAAGGTGAGCAGCCAGGGCCGGGAACACATCCGCTGGTTCAGGAATACCGCACCCTACATCAATATGCACCGGGGCAAGACCTTCGTGCTGATGTTGGGGGGTGAGGTCGCGCAGGACCCGAACTTTCCCAACATCATCCACGATATCGCCCTGCTGGAAAGCCTCGGCGTGCGCCTGGTGCTGGTCCACGGGGCCCGGCCGCAAATCGCCGAACGGCTGGCCGCCGCGGGGATCGAAAGCCAGGTACACAACGATATCCGTATCACCGACACCTGCGCGCTCGAGCACGTCAAGGACGCTGCCGGGTCACTGCGGGCCCAGATCGAGGCGCTGCTCTCCATGGGGCTGCCCAACTCGCCGATGCTGGGCGCGAAGATGCGCGTGTGCAGCGGGAATTTCGTTACCGCCAAGCCAATCGGCGTAGTCGACGGGGTGGATTTCCAGCACACCGGCAAAGTGAGGCGCATCGACGCCGAAGGCATCCATTACCAGTTGCAGAACGAGGCTATCGTGCTCCTTTCACCGCTGGGCTACTCTCCCACCGGGGAAATATTCAACCTGGCGCTGGAAGATATCGCCGTGAACTGTGCCGCCGCGATCGGTGCGGACAAGCTGATCCTGTTTGGCGCAGAGGCGGGCGTCGCCGATGCCGGCGGGCAATTGCTGCGTCAGCTGGCCGTCGGGGAAGTCGAAGGCCTGACACCCGCGGACCCCGAGCAACTCACCGTACTGCAGACCGCCAGCCGCGCCTGCCAGTTGGGCGTGCCGCGCTGCCACATCATCAGCTATCGCGATGACTGCGCCCTGCTCGAGGAGTTGTTCACCCACGACGGCAGCGGCACCCTGGTATCCGATGCCGACTACGAGACCTGCCGCCGGGCAGGTATCGATGACGTGGGGGGCATACTCGAGCTGATCGAGCCACTGGAGCAGGGCGGCATCCTGCTGAAGCGCTCCCGGGAACTGCTGGAGAACGAAATAGAGCAGTTCCGCCTGCTGGAGCGGGACGGCCGCATCATCGCCTGCGCAGCGCTGTATCCGTTCCCCGAAGAGGGCTGCGGGGAAATCGCCTGCGTGGTCAGCCACCCGGATTACCGCGGCGGCAAGCGCGGCGAGCGACTGCTGCGGGAACTGGAAAGCGAGGCCCGGAGCCAGGGACTGGACCGCGTCTTCGTGCTCAGCACCCAGACCGCACACTGGTTCCTGGAGCAGGGCTTTGCAGCAGCGGAACGGGACGCCCTGCCGCAGCGCAAGCAGGCGCTCTACAACCTGCAGCGCAATTCCAAGGTGTTTTTCAAAGCGCTATAGCGCCGACCCTCAGCGGATGTGCCGCATCAGGAAGGAGACCACCCCCTCTTCCGAAGGGTCGCTGAGCGGGAAGTTCGGGTCTTCCGAATAGGCGACGCTCTCCAGGCCGACCTCGTCCGCCCGCGCCTTCACCGCGTGGGCGTGCAGGGCGTGGTGCAGGAGCATGTTCAGTGGGTCGTCGAAGCCGGTGGTGAAATTCTGCACGAAGATCGGCGCGTCCGCGGCGTCCATCAGGCCCAACATATCGACATTGGCGCGATACGCCTCGTTGGCATCTGAATAGATATCCTCAACGCTCCCCACTGCGAGAAAAGTCAGCATGTAGTTGGTCACGCCCAGGGTCGTGGCAATGGTGGGAATATCGGTACCACCGAGAATGGACTCCAGCGGCTCTGTCACCGGCAGGAGTATCGCTTCCCAGCGCAACAGGTCGTAGGTGGCCTGGGTGGCCAGCGCGCCTACCGCTTTTACCCGGGTTGATTCGCGCAGCACCGGGTCCTCGGCATCGGGCTGGGCGAGGTCGTCGTGGGTACCCAGCCACAGGCTGGTCCCGGCGCCGGCGGACACGCCATAGAGAGCCACGTTTTCGGCGTCGATGTTGAAACTCGCCCGGTAGTAGCGCAGGAACTGCAGGGCCCGGGCGCTATCTTCCATGGAGGTCAGCACACCGCCCTGCTGGACTGCCGGGGCGATACTTTCATCGGCTTCGGGGACTTCGAGCAAGGTGTAGTTGATGCTTGCGTAGGCCACGCAGGACTGCAGGAACTCGCGTATCTGGTCGGCGAAGCTGTCGTGGGCACTGCCCTTGTCGCCCACGGTGAAGCCGCCGCCGTGAATATAAATGACCAGCGGCGTCGGCCCGTCACAGTCCTCCGGGAGGTAGATGTCGAGGCGATTGCGCTCCGCATCGCCATAGGCGATGTCCGCGGCGAAGCTGGCGGCGATGCCCGGCAGTGAGATCGGTGCCTCCGAGATCTCGAACTCCAGCTGTGGCGGCTGGGGTAATTCTGGCTCGGGGCTTTGCCCGTGCTTACTGCTGTCGCTGCCGCAAGCGGCCAGCAGCGTGCAAATGGCGGCGAGGGAAAGCCGGCGCAAAGTCGTCACAAATGAATCCTGTCTGCCTGTGTCTGTGGCGCACACAGTAAGCGCTTCCCTGCAGCGAAAACAAGCCCACCGGCCCGCACCTTCTGTTCGGGCCTGCAACACGCACCGACCGTGACATTCCCGTTACCTTATGGTGCAAAATGTGTTACCAGAACGGTGCGGCGCACCAGCGGCGGGCAAGATCATGATAAAAGTCATTTTATATCAGCAATTTGTAGCCAAAAGTTCACATCAGGGGTATTGCATTGCTACTGGTTTGTGGGAATATAGGTAACACACAGGTAACGCCTGAATCAAAACCACAAACCTGAGGAGGTTTAACCATGAAAGCTCTGTTATCAATACCTGCACTGTTGCTCGCTGCGAACGTGAACGCGGCCTGCATCGCGGCTCGCCCGGACAGCGCTCCGGCCATCCCCGACGGCGCCGTATCCGACGCCAAGGCGATGTTCGAAGCCCAGGAAGCCACCAAGGCCTACGTCGCCGAGGTGGAGAAGTTCCTCGAGTGCCGCGAAGACCAGATCGGCATCTTCGAGTACAACTTCTTCGTGACCCGCGCCGAAGAAGTGGCCAAGAGCTACAACGTGGAGCTGCAGGAATACCGCAGCCGCGAAGAGGCCCTCGCCAGCTCCTGAGCGCCGCAGTCGCTACGACTCTAAACAGCAACACCAATAACAACGACTTTTCACCCGCGCCCAGCCGCGGGTGAATTGTTTCTGGCCCCAGGGCTTCCCTCGCTCCACACCATCCCCGCCAATACAAGCACCGGCTAATTTGCTATCCTGCGCTGCCTGATTTTTTGTCACCAGCGGACGCCGCTTGCACGCGCCGCAAGGGAAGTACACGATGCCTGACTACCGCTCCAAGACCTCTACTGCCGGCCGCAACATGGCCGGAGCCCGCGCCCTCTGGCGTGCCACCGGCATGAAAGACGAGGACTTCAAGAAGCCCATCATCGCCGTCGTCAATTCCTTCACCCAGTTCGTCCCCGGCCACGTGCACCTGAAGGACCTCGGCCAGCTGGTGGCGCGCGAAATCGAAAAGGCTGGCGGCGTGGCCAAGGAATTCAACACCATCGCGGTGGACGACGGTATCGCCATGGGCCACGACGGCATGCTCTACAGCCTGCCCTCCCGCGACCTGATCGCCGACTCGGTGGAATACATGGTCAACGCGCACTGCGCCGATGCCATGGTCTGCATCTCCAACTGCGACAAGATCACCCCCGGCATGCTCAACGCCGCCATGCGCCTGAACATTCCCGCGGTGTTCGTTTCCGGCGGGCCGATGGAGGCGGGCAAGACCAAGCTCTCCGAGCACAAGCTGGACCTGGTGGACGCGATGGTGATCGCCGCCGACAGCTCCGCCTCGGATGAAAAAGTGGAGGAGTACGAGCGCTCCGCCTGCCCCACCTGCGGTTCCTGCTCCGGCATGTTCACCGCCAACTCCATGAACTGCCTCACCGAGGCCCTGGGGCTGTCGCTTCCCGGCAATGGCTCGACCCTGGCGACCCACGCCGACCGCGAGCGCCTCTTCCACCGCGCCGGCGAACTGGTGGTGGAACTGTGCCAGCGCTACTACGGCGAGGGCGACGAATCGGTACTGCCGCGCAACATCGGTAGCTTCAAGGCTTTCGAGAACGCCATGAGCCTCGACATCGCCATGGGCGGCTCCACCAACACCATCCTGCACCTGCTGGCAGCGGCCCAGGAAGCCGGCCTGGACTTCGGCATGAGCGATATCGACCGCCTCTCGCGCAAGGTTCCCCAGCTGTGCAAGGTGGCGCCGAATACCCCCCAGTACCACATGGAAGACGTACACCGCGCCGGCGGCATCATGGGCATCCTCGGCGAACTCGATCGCGCCGGGCTCCTGCACAGCGATTGCTCTACCGTGCACAGCCCCACGATGGCCGAAGCGCTCAAGCAGTGGGATATCACCCTCAGCGACGATCCCGCGGTCCACGAGTTCTACAAGGCGGGCCCGGCGGGCATCCCGACCCAGACCGCGTTCTCACAGGACACGCGCTGGCCCTCGCTCGACGACGACCGCGCCGGCGGCTGCATCCGCTCTATTGAGCACGCCTTCTCCCTCGAGGGCGGCCTCGCCGTACTCAGCGGCAATATCGCCGAGGACGGCTGTGTGGTGAAAACCTCCGGCGTCGACGAGTCCATTCTCAAGTTCTCCGGCCCCGCCTATGTCTGTGAAAGCCAGGAGGACGCCGTCGCCGACATTCTCGATGGCAAGGTGAAAGAGGGCGACGTGGTCATCATCCGCTACGAGGGCCCGCGCGGCGGCCCCGGCATGCAGGAGATGCTCTACCCCACCAGCTACCTGAAATCGAAGGGGCTGGGTAAAGCCTGCGCGCTGCTCACCGACGGGCGCTTTTCCGGCGGCACCTCTGGCCTCTCCATCGGCCACGCCTCACCTGAAGCCGCGGCGGGCGGCGCTATCGGCCTGGTGGAGCACGGCGACATTATCGACATCGACATCCCCGGGCGCAGCATCAACGTGCGGCTTTCCGACGGCGAGCTCGCCGAACGCCGCGCGGCGATGGAAGCGAAGGGCGAGGATGCCTGGAAGCCCGCCAAGGAGCGCCCACGCAAGGTAAGCGCGGCGCTGAAGGTCTACGCCAAGATGGCGACCAGCGCCGACAAAGGCGCCGTGCGCGACCTCTCGCTCCTCGACTGACTGGAACTGATTTAATGGCTTATGAACTCACCGGCAAGATCAAGCTGATTTTCGAACCCAAGACCTTCAACAGCGGCTTCACCAAGCGCGAAATGGTGGTGACCGTGGAGGACGGCAAGTACCCGCAGGAAATCCTCATCGAGTTCGTGCAGGACAAGATCGCCCTGCTGGATAACCTTGCACCGGGGCAGGAGGTGACCGTCACCTTCGACATTCGCGGTCGTGAATACAACGGGCGCTACTTCAATAACCTGCAGGGTTGGCGGGTGGAAAGCCAGGCTGCGTCAGCCGGACCGGATTACGCCGAGGCGCCGCCTTACCCCACCCCCGACGACTTCGGCGACAGCGATATTCCCTTCTAGCGTCCCACCCACCCCCGCGGAATGGAGCGATTCCATGGAATACACAACGCTCGGTAACACCGGCCTGCGGATTTCCCGCCTCTGCCTGGGCTGCATGAGTTTCGGCGATGCCGCGCGGGGCGGCAGTTTCTGGGACTGGGTGCTGGACGAGCGCGAGTGCCGCCCCTATTTCCACCAGGCACTGGAAGCGGGTATCAATTTTTTCGACACCGCCAATATCTACACCGCCGGCAGCTCCGAGGAAATTACCGGCCGGATACTGCGCGAGATGGCGAAGCGCGATGAAATCGTGGTCGCCACCAAGGCCTACGGGGCCTGGCGCAATGCGCCCAACACCGGCGGGCTCTCGCGCAAGGCGCTGTTCAGCGCGATCGATGACAGCCTGACCCGCCTGGGCATGGATCATGTCGACCTGTTCCAGATTCACCGCTTCGACGAGACTTCGCCGGTGGAAGAGACGATGGAAGCGCTCCACGACATCGTGAAAGCCGGCAAGGCGCGCTACATCGGCGCCTCCTCGATGATGGCCTGGCAGTTCTCCAAAATGCAGTACGTGGCCAGACAGCAGGGCTGGACGCCTTTCGTTTCGATGCAGCCGCAATACAACCTGCTCTATCGCGAGGAAGAGCGCGAAATGTTGCCGCTGTGCCGGGACATGGGGGTGGGGGTGATTCCCTGGAGCCCGCTGGCCGGCGGGCGACTGGTTCGCCCGTCCGGCGCCGAGACGCCACGCACCCGGGCCAATCGCTACAGTTCAGCCCTGGGCGACTACGCGGCGAGCGACCGGGCCATCGCCGACACTGTTGCCGAAATCGCCGGGAAACGCGGTGTCAGCCCCGCGGAAGTGGCGCTGGCCTGGGTGCTGCACAAGCCTGAAGTCAGCGCCCCAATCATCGGCGCTACCAAACCCGGGCATCTCGGCAGCGCCCTCAGCGCTCTCGATCTGCAACTTGGCGACGCGGAGATCAGCGCCCTGGAGCAGCACTACAGCCCCCGCCCGGTGTCCGGCGTCAGCTTCCCCCTCGACGAGAACTACACAGTGACGGTAAAAAGGCAGCCCTAGGGGCCGATGTATTCGAAGCGGGGGACCTCCCGGCCCTCGCGCACCACGCATTCCTCGAACATGCCAAGCGGCCGGACCCACAGGCCACCCTCGCCGTAGAGGGGAGTGTAGACCACCAGCAAATCTCCGCTCTCGGAGTGCCGCGCCACACCGTGTACCTCGTATTCTCCGCCCTTGAAATGGCGGTACTTGCCGGGTTTCACCCTCGACTGTTCCATTACGCTTGTTCCCGGGTTCTGCGAAAATTCATTCGGCAATCAGTTTTTCCAGATCCTGCTGTAGTCTGTGCAACTTGTGACGCAAATGCCTGTCCTGGTGCTCGGTCCGCCCGTTCAGGACCCGCGCGACCACTGCAAACATGAGCGCGGAGTTGTGCTCATAGGTCGCCAGGTACTCCGGGGAGTCGAAGTACTCGCGGCTGGCAATCGCCGCGCGCAGTTCATCCTGCCAGCCGGGTTCACGCTGGAGGATTTCCCCGAGCCGCTCCAGCCAACGCGCCCGCTCTGCCAGCCAGGCCCGGTCCGCGCGCCACAACTGGCTGGCGGCCTCGTCAAGCATCGCCTCCTGTTCGTCATTGATGCGGCCGAGAAAGTCCTCGATATTGTCTTCCAGGTTTTCCCGCAAATCCGCGCGGTATTCGTCATCGTCGCGGGAAAGGTCGTCTTCCTCGTATTCTTCCTGCTTCTCCCACAGGCTCTCCATGAACTCGGCTACCTGCTCGTCGTCCAGGGCCTCGCCGACGCCGATCATCCAATCGAGGCCCCGCGCCTCAATCCGCGACCACGCGACCTGCATCTCCTCGCCCAGCGCCGCCAGCTGCTCCGGGCTTATTTCCCGGTCGAGCTGCGTTTCAACTTCTTCCAGCCAGGCGAGGTAGACCGGCAGCTCCTCCTGGCGGTGCCAGCGCAGGAAGGGGAGCAGGAGGTCGTCGAGGTGCCGTTCCTGGACACGGTCCAGATCCACATACTTGCCGACCTGCCAGGGGATGAAGAAGTCGAGGCGATTGTAGATGAAAGTGGTACTGCTGCATGCCGCCAGCAATACCATGGCCAGGCCCACTGCGATCCATCGCATGATTCGCGCTTCGCGACGCATGCTCTCTCCCCCGGGTGCTCTCCCGGTAGCAGGCCACTGGCAGCCCGCTACCAGGGTAGTGAATGGATATCCACGTTGCCGCCACTGATTATGACCCCGGCGCGGCGCCCGGCAAAGCGCTCCGGATGGGCCAGCAGGGCGGCGAAGCTTACTGCACCGGACGGTTCCACGACCTGCTTCATGCGTGACCAGAGGAGCTGCATGGCCTCGACGATTTCCTCGTCGGTAACCGTCACAATGGTATCCACGTGTTTACGGATGATCTCGAAGTTCAGCTCACCCAGCGCGCCGCGCAGGCCGTCGGCAATCGTTCGGGGGTCAGGCTGGCCCTGCAGTTCGCCGAAGCCGAAGGAACGGAAGGCGTCGTCGGCGCCGGCGGGCTCCACCCCGATCACCTCGATTTCCGGCCGCAGGGCCTTGATCACCGTGGCGACACCTGACAACAGGCCGCCGCCGCCCACCGGAACCGCTATAACCTGGAGCTGCGGTTCCTGCTCCAGCAGCTCCAGGGCCACCGTGCCCTGGCCGGCGATGACGCGCGGATCGTTGTAGGGATGCACCTGGTGGGCGCCAGTGCGCTCCATCAACTCCCGGGCGGTACTCTCCCTGCTCGCCAGGGTCGGCTCGCATTCGACGATGGTACCCCCGTAAGCGGCCACCGCCGCGCGCTTGGCGGCGGGGGCATTGGCGGGCATGACAATATGAGCGGGAATGCCCCGGGTAGCTGCCGCCAGCGCCAGTGCGGCGCCATGGTTGCCGGACGAGTGGGTAAGCACACCGCGGGCGGCACTCTCGGCGTCCAGTCCGAGCACCGCATTAAAGGCGCCGCGGGCCTTGAATGCACCGATACGCTGCAGGTGTTCGCACTTGAAGCGGACCTGCGATCCGCTGAGCTCATCCAGCAACCGGCTGTGCATGACCGGTGTGCGGTGGATGTGCTGGGCAATACGCTGGTGGGCCGTGCTGATATCGGCCAGTGTGGGCGCTGCAGGGCGCTGTGGCATGGGGACTCCCTGGGTCTCGCGGAGCCGCTGGCTCCCTGAATCAAGCACCGCATTGTAGCAGCCCGGGCTCGCTGCCACGCCCTCAGGGCCGGACCTCGAGGCGCCAACCATCGCGCCGCCACATCAGGTAGCCCAGCAGGACGTTGCCTTGCAGCAACAGCGCGAGCCACCACTCGAAAGCGTCTTCCACCTCGTCGTAGGCCACCGGGTCTCTCGCGTCCAGGAACACGGTGAGCAGCCCCACGCAGAGCAGCAGGATACACAGGAAGGCCATCCCCCGTGCCAGTTTACGCAGGTGCTCCAGTCGTTCTCCGGCGCGATGAATCACGCTCCACAGCAGCAACTGGGACATGTAGGTGAAACTGAAGAACAGCACGATGCCGATGCGGCGCAGGTGCTGCCAGCGCTCGCCGGCTTCCCCCAGCACTGTCACGTAGAGAACCAGTCCCACGCTCGCCACTGCCGCCAGCCACAGCATCGCCTGGAGGTAGCCAGCCGACTGTCCTCCAGCGCCGAGCCGCGCCCGCAGCCAAACCGCATTGAGCCACCAGTAGGCCAGCAGGAGCAGGGCGGCTGGCAGCATGCTTGCGCGAAACAGATAGCTCGCGGGTGGGTGCCGGCCGGTGGCGCTGATGGAAGTACAGCTATCGATGTAGGGCAGGCACCAGGGCACGATCTCGAAAGTGGCGGCCAGCAGGTAGGTGAGATGAACCGCCAGGAAGGGCAGGAGGGCGGCCCATAGAGCGATCGGGAGCGGGTTCATGGGCTTTGGCACCTCCAGACATCCTGGCCGGACCATGATCGCCCGCGGAGCGGGCTCCTACAAGGCTAAAGGAGTGCACCTCCCTGCGCGATTGGGCTGCTGAACACCTTCCATGCCCTGTGATCGCCCGCGCGGCGTGCGCTTCAGGAGTGGATCGGGCGGCCGGGGGCTGTGTTAGGGTGAAACTTCAGCGGCGCCGGTTCACCGCGTGGCATTCACGCAGTTAAAAGGAGATACATGGATTTATTACAGCAGTGGTCCGCCCACTTCGCAGGCGCAGTCTGGAGCACCCCGCTGGTAATCGCCCTGCTCGGCGGCGGCCTCTTCTTCGCCGCTTTCTCCCGACTGCTTCCCTACCGCCATCTCGGCCACGCCATCGGCCTGGTTCTGGGCCGTCACAGCACTCCCTCGGCGCCCGGTGAGCTGAGCCATGGGCAGGCCCTGGCCGCGGCGCTCTCGGGCACCCTCGGGCTCGGCAATATTTCAGGCGTCGCGCTGGCGGTGTCCGCCGGGGGGCCGGGAGCGGTGTTCTGGATGTGGCTGTCTGCCCTGGTCGGCATCGCCACCAAGTTCTTCACCTGCAGCCTCGGGGTGATGTACCGCGGCAACGACAGCCTCGGCCGCCTGCAGGGCGGACCGATGTACATGATTCGCGAGGGCCTGCCCAAGCGCTTCTATCCGCTGGCAATCATGTTCGCGGTGGTCGGCCTGGTCGGTACCCTGCCCATCTACCAGGCCAACCAGCTCACGGTGGTGATCAACGAGACCCTGCTGGGAGCGCAGGGATCTTTCCGCAGTGACGCGATGATCGGCGTCGCTACCGCCCTGGTGGTGGGCGGAGTAGTTTTCGGCGGCCTGCAGCGGGTGGCCCACGTGGCGGTCTCCCTGGTGCCGGCGATGGTCGTGCTCTACCTGCTCATGACCCTGCTGGTGCTGATCACCCACGCCGGGCAGGTGCCGGCGCTGCTCGGCAGTATCGTCAGCGAGGCTTTCAATCCGCAGGCAGTGGGCGGGGGGGTGCTCGGCGTTGCGCTCATCGGGGTCAGCCGGGCAGTGTTCTCTAACGAGGCCGGTGTCGGTACCGAGGTCATGGCCCACGGCGCCGCCCGCACCAGCGAGCCGGTCCGCGAGGGCCTGGTGGCCTCCCTCGGGCCGGTCATCGATACACTGATCGTATGTACCTGTACCGCCCTGGTGATCCTGATCGCGGGCAACTGGCAGGAAACCGGAGGTCTCAGCGGCGTCAGCCTGACCCTGGATTCCTTCCGCCAGGAACTGGGAACCATCGGGGGATGGCTGCTGGCTCTGGTGGCTTTGGTCCTCAGCACTACCACGATGTTCACCATGTGGTACTACGGCGCGAAGTGTTTCGGCTTCCTCTTCGGGGCGCAACACCAGCACCACTATCGCTGGTTTTTCATCGCTACCGTGGTTTTCGGTTCGGTGGTTAGCCTGGAGGTGGTGTGGAATATCATCTCGGGCTGCTACGGCCTGATGACGATACCGACAATGACCGCGACCCTGCTGTTGGCGCCGCGGGTAGTTGAGGCCGCGAAAGACTACTTCCAGCGGCACCCCTACTGAATCGCCAAACCCGGCAGGAGCGCACTGTGTGGGCGATAGCACCCGAGCCGATCGCCCACGGAGCTGGCTCCTGCAAGGGCCGGGGCGTGACCGTCAGGCGGCGGCTTCCGAATCGGCTTCGGCGGCCTTGTTGATAGCGCGCAGGATGCCGTCCAGGGAGGCCTGTACGATATCGTCGCTGCGGCCGCAGCCGCAGTAGCGCTCGCCGGCGATATTGAGCTGGATGTAACACATGGCCTCGGCGTCGGCACTCTGGCTCAGGGCGTGCTCACTGTATTCCACCAGCACGATCTGTTTGCCAGTGAACTTCTCCATCGCATCGACGAAGGCGGCGACGACGCCGCTGCCGCTGCCGACGATCTGCTCGCGGACTCCGCCGCGGGTGAGCTCCGCCTGCAGGCGATCCACACCGTTCTCGCGGTTGACCTGGTAGTCGCCCAGATCCCAGCGACCGGCGCCGTTCAGGTAGGTCTTCTGGAACAGCTGGTGAATCGCCTCGGAGCCGACTTCGGTCTCCTGCTGCTCGGCGTAGGCCTGGACCACCGGGCTGAAGTCTATCTGCAGCCAGCGGGGAATGGCGATGCCGTAGTCCCGCTCCAGCACGTAGGCGATACCGCCCTTGCCGGACTGGCTGTTGATGCGGATGACCTCCTGGTAGGAACGGCCGATGTCCGCCGGGTCGATCGGCAGGTAGGCCACTTCCCAGTACTCGCGGCCATCCTGTTGCGACAGGCACTTCTTGATCGCGTCCTGGTGGCTGCCGGAAAAGGCGGTGAAAACCAGCTCGCCGGCCCAGGGGTGGCGCGGGTGGACCGGCAGTTGGGTGCATTCCTTACAGGTCTGGATGATCTCGTCCATGTTGGACAGATCCAGTTTCGGGTCGACGCCCTGGCTGTAGAGGTTCATCGCCATGGTGACGATGTCCATGTTCCCGGTGCGCTCGCCGTTGCCGAGCAGGGTGCCTTCCACCCGGTCGGCCCCGGCCATGACACCGAGTTCCGCAGCCGCCACGGCACAGCCGCGGTCGTTGTGGGTGTGCAGGGAAACAATGATGCTGTCGCGGCGGGCGACGTTATCGCAGAACCACTCGATCTGGTCGGCGTAGACGTTCGGCGTGCTCATCTCCACCGTGGCGGGGAGGTTGATGATCACCGGGTGCTCGGGGGTCGGCTGCCATACGGCGGTGACCGCGTCGCAGACTTCAACGGCGAAATCGAGTTCCGTGCCGGTAAAGCTCTCCGGCGAGTACTCGAAGACCCACTCGGTATCCGGGTACTTCGCCGCGTGCTCCTGCACCAGCTTCGCACCGTTCACGGCGATGTCGATAATGCCCTGGCGCTCGAGGCCGAAAACCTGCTCGCGCTGCACGGTTGAGGTGGAGTTGTAGACGTGCACCACGGCCCGGCGCACGCCCTCCAGGGCCTTGAAGGTTTTCTCGATCAACTCGGGACGCGCCTGGACCAGCACCTGCACGGTGACGTCCTCGGGGATGCGGTCGTTTTCGATCAGGTCGCGCACGAAGTCAAAGTCGTGGCTGGAGGCTGAGGGGAATCCCACCTCGATTTCCTTGAAACCGACCTTGACCAGCAGGTCCCAGAGGCGGGACTTCTGCCGCGCCGTCATCGGCTCGATCAGCGCCTGGTTGCCATCGCGCAGGTCGACACTGGCCCAGCGGGGGGCTTTCTCTATGACCTGGTCCGGCCAGCGCCGGTCGGTCTTGCGAATGGGCTGGAAGGGCTGGTACTTGCTGTACTCGAACTGGCTCACGGCGCTGTTCCTTGTTGTCGACCTTGTTTTCGCTGCTTGCGATTGTCTCTGGATACATCCAGTAAATTCGGGAGGCTGTGCCCGGCTACCCTCGTGAGGTCGTGGCCTGTGGATCGCCTGCGGAGCGGGCTCCTACAAGTGTGCCTGTAGGAGCTCACTCTGTGAGCGATTACCACCCTTGTGGGGTGGCGCCCGAAGCGGGGAAGGGTAATCCCCGCAGATGGGAAAGGCAGTGCCCAGCCTGATAGATACTATAAGGCCATCCGCCTAGGGAATGATTGCAAATATTGCACGCCAAGATAATCATTGGGCAATATATCTCTACTTTACCAATTGAAATTGGTGATATATTACACAACTGTCGCCCTTAGCTGCACAGGATCACCATGAAGCTCGACCGCACAGACCGCCGCATCCTCGCCCTGATGCAGAGCAACGCCCGCATCTCCAACCTCGAGCTTGCGGAACGGGTGGGGCTTTCACCCACGCCCTGCTCACGCCGGGTCAAGCGCTTGGAGGAATCCGGCCTGATTCGCGGCCACGTAACCCTGCTCGACCAGTCCCGGCTCGGACTCAAGCTGACGGCCTTTATCGGTATCAGCATGGACCGGCATACGCCTGACCGCTTCGAGGCCTTCGAGGAACAGGTGATGAGTTTTCCCGAGGTCATGCAGTGCTCGGTGGTCACCGGGCAGGCAGCGGACTACCTGCTGACTGCGGTGGTCGCCGACATGGAATACTACGAGCGCTTCCTGCTCGGCAAGCTCACCCGCATCCCCGGCGTCACCGGCGTGCACTCCAGTTTCGAGCTGCGCCGGGTCGTCCAGCGCACGGTGCTTCCCCTGGACCATATCGACGACAAGACGGAGCTGTAACTATGCGCTTGACGGCCGATGCGTGGACCGGAGTGACGGGTGCCAGCTTCCCGGTCTTCCAGGTATTCAGCCTGCCCTAACGCTCCAAAGCGTTTGTAGTCGCTGCGGACAGGCTGAATGCCTGGAAGTCCTACCGACGGAGCAGCGCCCCGGCATTGTTCATAAGCGACGACTCAGAACGCTTTGGAGGAGTGTTGAAGAATGGCGGGGTGATGCGTGGACCGGAGTCCCGGGTGCCAGTTTCCCGGGCTTC
Organism: Halieaceae bacterium WMMBA4; assembly: GCA_033283325.1. Classification (GTDB taxonomy): domain Bacteria; phylum Pseudomonadota; class Gammaproteobacteria; order Pseudomonadales; family Halieaceae; genus Mangrovimicrobium. The sequence continues at coordinate 325,576 of JAWMQO010000002.1, read as the reverse complement.
CGGACATTTACCCTGCCCCTCGCTCCAAAGCGTTTATAGTCGCGCGGAACAGGGCAAATGCCCGGAACCCCTGCCGACGGAGCAGCGCCCCGGCATTGTTCATAAGCGACGACTCAGAACGCTTTGGAGGAGCGTTGAAGAATGGCGGGGCGATGCGTGGATCGAAGTCCCCGGTGCCAGCTTCCCGGCCTTCCAGGCCTTTAGCCTGCCCTCCGCTCCAAAGCGTTTATAGTCGCTTCGGACAGGCTAAAGGCCTGGAAGTCCTAGCGACCGAGCATCGCCCCGGCATTGTTCATAAGCGACGACTCAGAACGCTTTGGAGGAGCGTTGAAGAATGGCGGGGCGATGCGTGGATCGAAGTCCCCGGAGCCACATTCCCGGACTTCACGGCATTTACCCTCTTCCCCGCTCCAAAGCGTTTATAGTCGCGTGGAAGAGGGTAAATGCCGCGAATTCCTGCCCAACGGAGCATGCATCCGGCATTTTTTCCAAGCGACGACTCAGAACGCTTTGGAGGAGCTTGGAAAAAATGCCGGATGCATGCGTGGACCGGAGTCCCTGCTGCCAGCCTCCCGGTCTTCCAGGCCTTTAGCCAGGCATCCGGGCTCCCGGCCCAACTGACCCGGCCCACGACACTGTGGCATACTGCCCGAGTTGTTTTCAGGAGAGTTATTGCTGTGCATACCGCCGCCGACGTCACCCAACTGATTGGCAATACCCCGCTGCTGAAACTGCGGCAGGTCTCGGAGCTGACCGGCTGCACCATCCTCGGCAAGGCGGAGTTCATGAACCCGGGGCAGTCGGTGAAAGACCGCACAGCGCTGGGCATTATTCGTGCGGCCGAGGCGGCCGGAGAGCTGGGCCCGGGGGGCCGGATCGTCGAAGGCACTGCGGGAAATACCGGCATCGGGCTGACCCTGCTGGCCAACGCGCTCGGCTACAAGAGCACGGTGGTGATGCCGATTACCCAGAGCAAGGAGAAAATCGATTCGCTGGAACTGCTCGGCGCCGACCTCCACCTGGTGGGGGCCACTTCCTACTCGGACCCCAATCACTACATCCACACCGCCGAACGCCTCGCCCAGGACCTGGCCAGGAAGGAACAGAACGGGGTGATCTGGGCCCGCCAGTTCGACAACCTCGCCAACATGGATATTCACGCCCGTACCACCGGCATGGAGATCTGGGACCAGACCCAGGGCAGGGTGGACGGCTTCATCTGCGCCGTCGGCACCGGGGGAACGCTGGCCGGCGTGTCCTCGACCCTGAAGGAGAAAAATCCGGCGGTCAGCATCGGCCTCGCCGACCCCAGCGGCGCTTCCCTGTTCAATCACTTCACCCGCGGCAATCTTGAGCCGAGCGAGGGAAATTCCATTGTCGAGGGAATCGGTATCAATCACGTCACCAACAATGTGGCGCAGGCGAAGGTGGATCACGCCTGGCACATCAGCGATCAAGAGGCATTGCCGCATATCTACGCCCTGCTGGAACACGAGGGCCTTTGCCTGGGAGGCTCGTCGGCGGTGAACATCGCCGGTGCGGTGCGCCTGGCGAAAGAACTGGGACCCGGCCACACCATCGTCACGATACTCTGCGACTACGGCAACCGTTACCAGAGCAAGCTGTTCAACCCGGTCTTTCTGCAGAACAAGGGACTACCGGTGCCGGCATGGCTGGATATCTGAGCAAACCCGCCCCGCGGCGACTGGATTACGCGAAGCAGGGGTGGGGAATTGCGCCACCTTTAAAGGTGGCGCGGGAAAGATCTTACTGCTTCTCGGCGCGTTCCTGTTCGATCAGGTAGTCAGCGATAACCAGCATATTGGGATAGCTGCCCGCCTTGCGCGGGGAGATCAGGTACTTACCGGCGACCATCATCGCCGGCGTTCCGGTGACTTTGGCACCGCGAGCGGCGGCGGACGCCTGGCTTACCTGGCTGTTGACGCCAAAGGAATTGAACATCTGCTCGAACTTGTCTGCGTCCACGCCGTTCTGGACAAAGAGGTCCGCGATCTCTTTTTCACTCTTCAGCGGCTTACGATCGACGTTCATCGCGGCAAATATCGCGTCGTTGAGCTGATCCGAAACCCCCAGCGCCTGGGCGGTATAGTAGGCCTGCGCATGCAGTTTCATCGCGCCACCCCACATCGCGGGAACCCCGCGAAAATACACGTCCTCGGGCAGTTTCTTGACCCAGGCCTTGAGCGCGGGCTCGAAATTGTAGCAGTGGCCGCAGCCGTACCAGAAAAACTCCGCCACCTCGATTTTTGAATTGTCCGTGGTGCGCTGCGCCGGTGTGATTACATCGTAGTGCTCGCCGGCTTTCCAGGCGGTGGTGGTGTCCTGGGCACACGCGATCAGGGGCAGCAGGCACAGGGAAAGGGCCCACAAGGTACGCTTCAACATTTAGTTTCTCCTGGTTGGTCTCGCGATATTCTGACAGCGCATATCGCCGACGGTTCTGGCAGGCGCAAAAAAGGCGGCAAAATGCCGCCTTTTTCAAGCAGATTACTTCAGGCCGGAAGCGTAACTGGAGACCGCTTCGATCTCCTTGTCGGACAGGCCGAAAGCGACCGTGCGCATAATCTTGATATCGCCATCGTTGGTCCGGCCGGCCGGGTCTTCGTAGCCCTTGCGATAGGCCTTCAGCTGGGTAGCGATGTAATCCGCATGCTGGCCGGCGAGGGGCGGGAAGCCGGCGGGGGCGTTGCCCTTGCCGTTGGGTGAATGGCAGGCCATACAGGCCGGCACGCTGCGCTCGGCAACACCGGCGCGGAAGACTTTCTCGCCCAGCGCTACCAGTTCAGGGGCCGCCTGGCCGCCGCTGCGAGGCTGGCTGTCAAAGTAGGCGGCGATATCGGCGAGATCCTGGTCGCTCTTGCCGTCGAGCTGGCCGGCCATCGTCGGTACGGGGCGCGCGCCGTCACGGATATCGGTGAGCTGCTTGAGCAGGTATTTCTCTCCCAGCCCCGCAAGCTTGGGGAAAGTCGGAGCGGCGCTGTTACCGTCGGCGCCGTGGCAGGCGCCACACACCGCAGTCTGGGCTTCGCCGGCAGCGGCATCGCCAGCAGCCTGGACCAGGGCAGTTTGCGCCATCCCCAGCACGAGGGAAGTGATAAGCAGGGTTTTTTTCATGATCTTTCCAGCAGTTGGTTGTGCCTGGCTCGCCTTATTCGGCCGGCGAGGACATAAATTCGATCAGGGCCTGGTAATCCTCGGGTTTGCAATCGAAACACATACCTTTGGGCGGCATAGCGTTGAGGCCAGTGCTCACCGACTGTACCAGTGCGTCCATGCCTTTCTCCAGGCGCGGTTTCCAGGCTTCCACATCGTGGGTTTTGGGCGCATTAGCTGCTCCGCTGGCGTGGCAGACGGCACAGCTCTTGTTGTACTGGTCCATATTCGGCTGGGCCACACTCGGCTGGATCGTAGCAACGCCGGCCCACAGCAGCAGGGCGGTAGCGACAACTTTCTTCATTTGCACCTCGCGGGAGCGCGGCACCGCCGCGCAAGCAATTGATTACTGGCAAAAAAGCTGTGGCATTATATACAACATACCGAAAGCTAAAAAGGCTCAAGCCCACAATGTCCGAAGAAGCCCCGGTCCCGGCCCCCGCCGCACCGAATTTTCGCGCTGCGCGCTTTCTCACCAGCGCCGCACGGCTGGAGCAGAGCCCGGAGGACGCGGGCTGGGAAGTCGCGTTTGCAGGCCGCTCCAATGCGGGAAAATCCAGCGCAATCAATAGTTTGACGGGAAACAAGAAACTCGCGAAGACCTCGCGCACACCGGGCCGCACCCAGCTCATCAACTATTTCGAACTGTCGCCACAGCAGCGTCTGGTCGATCTGCCCGGCTACGGCTATGCCAAGGTACCACCGGCGGTTAAAAAAGCCTGGACCAAGGAACTGGAACGCTACCTGTCGCGCCGGCAGAGCCTGCGCGGCCTGATCCTGCTGATGGATGTTCGCCACCCCCTGCAGGAATTCGACCAGCAGATGCTGGGCTGGGCCAACGCCGCCCAGATGCCCGTCCACATACTCCTCACCAAGGCTGACAAACTGAAAAAAGGCCCTGCCAACAACAGCTTATTGGCCGTGCGCAAGGCGCTGCAGGCGCAGGCGGAGCTGGTCAGCGTGCAGCTGTTTTCCGCCCTGAAGCACAGTGGCCTGGAGCAACTCGAGAGCGTTCTCGGCGCCTGGCTGACCGATGCCAGCGTCTACGACGACGAGGGGGAAGAAGGTGAAGAGGGGATATAAAAAACCCGGTTGCCTCTAGGGGGGAAGGCAACCGGGATACTAGGGTCTCTGGGGAAAAGAGACTTGCTTTTGCGAAGACTCATGGAGAAAAGCCTTCAACAGGGGTGCAGCGGTTGCTGCAATAGATATGACTGGGGCCTGCGGGAAAAGTTCAGCGTCGCAGCAAAAAAATTGATCCGGGAGTGATCGGCTGGCGGCAGGGGCCAGCCGTCTAATGGGCCTCGTCCCAGTTGGCTCCCACGCCGGCCTCGACCAGCAGCGGCACAGACAAATCAGCCGCCGCGGCCATGCGCTGGCAGAGTTCCTCGCAAACCTCGTCTACCGCGGCATCCGCCACTTCCAGCACCAGCTCGTCGTGGACCTGCATGATCATGCGCGCGTCCACCTTGTCCCGCACCAGCCAGTCGTCTACCGCCAGCATGGCGCGCTTGATGATGTCCGCGGCACTGCCCTGCATCGGCGCATTGATCGCGGTGCGCTCGGCCGCCTGCGCGCGCATGCGGTTGCGGGCGTTGATGTCTGGCAGGTAGAGACGCCGGCCGAAGAGAGTTTCCACGTAGCCCAGCTCGCGAGCCTGTTCCCGGGTGCGTTCCATGTACTGGGCCACGCCCGGGTAGCGTTCGAAATAGCGGTCGATATAGGCCTGCGCCTCACCCCGGCCGAGGTGCAGCTGGCGCGCCAGGCCGAAGGCCGACATGCCGTAGATCAGGCCGAAGTTGATGGCCTTGGCCTTGCGCCGCTGCTCCGTGGAGACCTGTTCCAGCTCCACCTCGAAAACCTCGGCGGCAGTAGCCCGGTGTACGTCCCGGCCTTCCTGGAAGGCGCCCAGCAGGCCCGGGTCTTCCGAGAGATGGGCCATGATACGCAGCTCGATCTGGGAGTAGTCGGCGGCGACGACGCGGTAACCCGCCGGCGCGATAAAGGCCTGGCGGATACGCCGGCCCTCTTCCGTGCGAATCGGGATGTTCTGCAGGTTCGGGTCCGAGGAGGAGAGCCGCCCGGTGGCCGCCACCGCCTGGTGGTAGGAAGTGTGTACCCGGCCAGTCTGCGGGTTGACCATCCCCGGCAGTTTGTCGGTGTAGGTGGACTTGAGTTTCGACAGGCCCCGGTGCTCCAGCACCAGGCGCGGGAGTTCGTAGTCCAGTGCCAGTTCCTGCAGGACTTCCTCGGCGGTGCTCGGTGCACCCTTGGGGGTCTTCTTGATTACCGGCAGTTCCAGCTTCTGGAAGAGGATTTCTCCCAGCTGCTTGGGCGAGCCCAGGTTGAAGGCTTCCCCGGCCGCCTCGTGGGCCTCGGTCTCCAGTTCCTTCAGGCGCTTGCCCAGCTCCTCACTCTGCCGGCCGAGCATGGCGACATCGAGGAGGGCGCCCTGGCGCTCGATCTTCGAGAGAATCGGCACCAGCGGCAGCTCGATATCCCGAAACACGGAAGCCAGCCGTCCTTCGGCTTCCAGGCGCGGCCACAAGGTCTGGTGCAGGCGCAGGGTGATGTCGGCGTCCTCGGCGGCGTAGGGGCCCGCTTCCTCGACCTTTATCGCGTTGAAGGTGAGCTGCTTGGCGCCCTTGCCCGCAATATCCTCGAAGTGGATGGTGCTGCGGCCGAGGTATTTCAGGGCCAGGCTGTCCATGTCGTGGCGGGTGGCGGTGGAATCCAGCACGTAGGATTCGAGCATGGTGTCGTGGGCGATGCCGCGCAGCGTGATACCGTGGTTGGCCAGTACGCTCATGTCGTACTTCAGGTTCTGCCCCACCTTGTGTTTGTCGGCGTCCTCCAGCAGCGGGCGCAGTTGCTCCAGCACCTTGTCCCGGTCCAGTTGCTCCGGCGCGCCAAGGTAGTCGTGGGCCAGCGGTACGTAGGCCGCGCAGCCGGTCTCCACCGCAAAGGAGACGCCGACGATTCGCGCTTCCATGTAGTTGAGGCTGGTGGTCTCGGTGTCGAAAGCGAAGAGTTCGGCGGCGGCAAGTTTTTCCAGCCAGCTGTCCAGCTGCGACTGTTCGGTGATGATCTGGTAGTCGGCCTCCTCCGCCTCGCCCTGAGTCTCGGGGGCGCCGCCGCCGTCGAGCAATTCCTCCAGCCAACCGCGGAACTCCAGCCGGCTGAACCATTCGATCAGCGCGTCGCGGTCGGCCTCGCCCCTGGCGATATCGGCAGGATGCTCATCCAGTTCCACGTCGGTCTTGATGGTGGCCAGCTGGTAGGAGAGGTAGGCATTGTCTTTCTCCGCCTCCAGCTTGGGCGCCAGGGATTTTGCGCCGCGGAAGGACAGTTCCGCCACCTTGTCGAGATTGGCGTAGATCGCGTCGAGGCCACCGAGGCCCTGGAGCAGGCCGAGGGCGGTTTTCTCACCCACGCCTGCGACGCCCGGTATGTTATCCACCTTGTCCCCCATCAGCGCCAGCAGGTCGATAACCAGCTGCGGCGGAATGCCGAATTTTTCTTCCACGCCCGCGACGTCGAGGGTGGTGTCGGTCATGGTGTTGACCAGGGTGGTGTTCTCATCCACCAGCTGGGCCATGTCCTTGTCGCCGGTGGAGACCACCACCGGCCGGCCCCGGCCACTGGCCTCCCTGGCCAGGGTGCCAATGACGTCATCCGCCTCGACACCCGGAACGCAGAGCAGGGGCAGTCCCATGGCCCGGACGATGGCGTGAATCGGTTCAACCTGTTCGCGCAGTTCGTCGGGCATCGGCGGTCGCTGCGCCTTGTACTGGGCGAACATCTCGTCGCGGAAGGTTTTGCCCTTGGCGTCAAACACCACTGCCACCGGGGAGTCGGGGTATTCGCTGACCAGCTTGCGCAGCATGCTGATCACCCCGCGCACGGCGCCGGTATGTTCACCCGAGGACGTGGTGAGCATGGGCAGTGCGTGGAAGGCCCGGTAAAGGTAGGAGGAGCCATCCACCAGCACCAGTGGTGCCGCATCGTTATTACTGGAGCTCACTGCCACCTCCCGGGTGTACCTTTACCATAGTTTGTTTGCGCGCTTGCTTTAGACACGTTCCGAAATCATTGCCACCCCGGGGCCCGGTGTCCGGGATTCAGTGCTCCCACATGGCGCGAGCCGAACGCAGGGTCAGTTTCATCTTCGCCTTGTCCAGGGGCGCCTTGAAAAAGCCGTGGTAGTCACCCCTGGGGTTTATCAGCACGACGTTGGCGCTGTGATCCACCTGGTAGTTCTCATCCTGGCCGGGAACCTTGCGAAAGGGCGTATTGAGCCCGGTGGCAAAGCGGTGAATATCCAGGAACTCGCCGGTCACACCGATAAAGCCCGGGTTGAAGAAAGGCACATAGCTCGCCAGTGTCTCCACAGAATCCCGGGCCGGGTCCACTGTAACCATGACGACCTGGGTATCCTCCACCTCGCTGCCCTCGACGCTGGCCATAAAGTCATTGAGAAAGCTCATGGTGGTTGGGCAGATATCCGGGCAGTGGGTGAAGCCGAAGAACACCAGCGTCCAGTGCCCCTCCAGGCTCTCCCGGGTGAATGCCTGGCCACGGTGATCCACCAGGTTTACCTCGCCGAAGTTGCGCGGCGTGGGCAGGAGATAGAGCCCGTTGGCCTTCATCTCCGCGGGTGTGATGATCCGCGGCTGCTGCACCCGGTAAACGAAACTCCCGACCACCACGAGGATAAAGGCCATAACCACGGCCACGGTCAGCCAGATATTCCTGCGCTGGGCCTTGCCGTCTACAGCGCCGTGGGCAGGGTTGTTCATAGGGTCACCGGGAACAGGTAGTGATCAAGCAGCATCACCAGGAACAGGGCCATCAGATAGATGATCGAGTACTTGAAGGTTTCCATCGGCGCCCTGGGGTTCTTGTCCCGCAGCAGTTCGATCGCCCAGTAGAGGAAGCCGGCACCGAGCACGATTGCCCCCAGCAGGTAGAGCGGCCCACTCATATGCGTTGCAAAAGGCAGCAGGGTGATCAGGAACATCAGGATGGTGTAGAGCAGGATCTGCAGCTTGGTAAAGGCGACGCCGTGGGTTACCGGCAGCATCGGAATACCCACCGAGGCGTATTCCTCGCGCCGGTGAATGGCAAGCGCCCAGAAATGCGGCGGCGTCCAGGCGAAAATGATCAGCACCAGCAACAGGGCGTGGCCGTGAATCTCACCGGTGACGGCGGTCCAGCCGAGCAGCGGCGGGGCGGCGCCGGCGAGGCCACCGATCACGATGTTTTGCGGCGTAGCGCGTTTCAGGAACATGGTGTAGACAAAGGCGTAGCCGACCAGTGAGGCGAAGGTCAGCCAGGCGGTGAGCGGATTGATGTAGAAGATCAGCACCGCCATGCCGAGACCGCCCAGCAGCAGGGCAAACAGCGCAGCCTGTGCAGTGCCCACCCGCCCCCGCGCCACCGGCCGGTTGGCGGTCCGCGCCATCTGGGTGTCGATGCGCTGGTCCACCAGGTGGTTGATGGTCGCGGCGGCACCGGCGCACAGGGCAATACCCAGGTTGCCCAGGATCAGGACCCGCAGGGGTACCATGCCCGGTACCGCCATGAACATGCCGATGACCGAGGTGAGGATCATCAGCAGGACGACGTTGGGCTTGGTCAGCTCTTTGTAATCGCGCCAGGTGGCGGCGGCGGTGGTGCTGTTTGCATCTGCCATTGCGCTACCTATTCGCTCGAGTTCTTGAGCAGGAATTTGAGATCGGAAATCACGTCCTTATAGCTGATCGAGCTATTGTAGGACATCATCACCCAGCCCGCCGGGTCCACCAGGTACCAGGTGCTGGGGTCCTCACGCAACTCCGGAACCAGGGCCCCCAGCTCGCCGCTGGCGAGGGTGAGCGGCAGCAGGTCCCGGTGTTGCTGTTCCATGTAGCTCGCGAAGCTATCCGGCAAGGGTGACTGGTCGCTGAGCGCATCTACGGCCAGCTCTGTCTCCGATAGTCCAGCATCACTCAGGTAAATGCGATCAACCCGGTCAAAATACTTGCCCAGCGCGAGGTGGATCTGGCGGGTCACATACAGCTTGGCTTCGCAGGCTTCCCCACACTCCGCTCCCGGATTCACCACCAGCATGGTCCATTTGACCGGCAGCCCGGCATAGGGCTTCGGCCCATCGGCTGCGAGCAATTGTGCCTCGTGCAGCGGCCGCGGCGGCTCCACCAGCGTACCCTGGTTGGCGGTACCCAGGGCGCCCACCAGGTCCAGGTGGCCACTGGCCACGTAGTACCAGAGCCAGGTGGCGGTCAGGAACATGGTGACGGGTAGCCCGATAATGGTCAGGAGTACCAGCCGGTTACTGCGGGATTGCTCAGTCATAACTTACTCGGTGTCGGCGCCCCGGCGCGGGGAACCCTTGATTACTTGCCAAATATTGGTACTGCGCAGCAGGTACAGCAGGAACAGCACAGCGGCCATGCTGAACCACTGCACCGCGTAGCCCCGGTGTTTGGCGGGGCTGATATTAATGACCTGCCAGTCGACCTGCAACGCCCCCGGCTCACCGGCGTCGATGCGCACCGGGTAGGGGAAGGGCGTTTCGCCCAGTATCTCCGCCACCGAATCCATATCCAGCGCCTGGATGGTTTTCGGCCAGCCGGCGCTCAGCGTGTCATCTTCAAGCAGGTAGGGCTTGCCCGGCGCCACGTAAACCTGGCCGTTCACCCAATAATTCTCCGCCAGCGGCGTCAGACCCGGAATCTCCGTGGCCCGCTGACGCGCCGGGTCGGCTGGCACCCAGCCGCGGTTTACCAGCACCGGCGTGCCGTCGCTTAGCTCAAAGACCGTGTAGACCTCGTTTCCATAGCGCCCTTCACGTGTCCGGTTGTCGAGCAGAAAGCTTTCCACGGGACGGAAGTGCCCTTCCAGTTTTACCGGCAGGTAGGCGAGCGCTTCCGGGCTTTCCATCTCTATCCCGGCCAGTTCCACCGGGGCCTGCGCCTGTTTGCGGGCGAAGTCTTCCGCCAGCGCCTGCTTTTCCGTTTCCCGCTGCAATTGCCAGAAACCCAGCGAGATCAGCAGGGGGAGCAGGCACAAAGTGAACAGCGTAATTCGCCATTCAAAATCAAACTCCAATCGCCGGCTCATTGGGCACTATCCCCAACATCAGATGCATGGCACTGGGGGTAGCGATTCGTGTGCAGCCCAGCCTGCCTGCCGGGACCGTGAGGCGACAGGACGTCGCCGACCGAGCCTGTACATGGATGTACGCTTTTTGGCGTGTCCCAGCAGGCAGGCTGGGCTGCGCGCGAAGCGCGGCGAAAGAACTCCCAACCCACACCCAGAGCACTCGCTGGTTTATACTGCAAACCAGATTCAGGAGTAGATATCTTGTTAAAAGTAGCGATAGTCATATTGATGCTGGCACTGGTTGTGAGCCTGGGTAGCGGGTTTTATTACCTGATGGTGGACCAGGGCGACAAGGAAAAGCGCCGTACCTTTCATTCCCTGGGCGTCCGCCTGACCCTCGCCGTCACACTCCTGGTGTTGATCACCTACGGCGTGGCCACCGGCCAGTTGGGACATCGCAACCCCTGGGATGCAGGGCCGCGGACCGTACCGAGCGAAAGCGGCGAGTAAGACCGCGATACCTGCTAAACGCCAAGGCAAACCAAACACACATACTGCTATAAAAAAACAAAGGGGCTGACGCCCCTTTGTTTTTGTTTCCATTTCCCGCCGGGGGAAATCCCACGGCAAGGAGTCTGCCTTCCTACAGAATGTAGACAAACAGGAAGAGGAAGACCCAGACCACGTCGACGAAGTGCCAGTACCAGCTCGAAGCCTCGAAGCCGAAGTGGTCTTCCGCCGTGAAGTGCCCGCGCAGGCTGCGAATCAGCTGAATCGCCAGCATGGTCATGCCCATGAACACGTGGAAGCCGTGGAAGCCGGTCAACATGAAGAAGGTCGAGCCGTAGATGCCGGAATTCAGGGTCAGGCCGAAGTGGGCGTAGGCTTCGTAATACTCGTAGAACTGGACGAAGAGGAACACGATACCCAACAGCACGGTAAAGGCCAGCCAGGCGTTGAACTTCTTGCGGTCGCCGTTGAGGATGCCCAGGTGCGCCATGTGCACGGTGAAGCTGGAGCTCAACAGGATGATGGTGTTCCACAGGGGCAGCCACTTGTACCAGGCGTGGGCGTCGCCGAAGGCCATGCTGGTGTGCGCGGAGGCAAAGCTGCCGTTGTTGGCGATAGGCTGCGCCGCTGCGCCGCCCATGGCTTCCTGGGGAGTCTGCATCATCGGCCAGTCGTACTGGAAACCTTCCCAGAGCAGGCCGTTCATGCGTCCCGCTTCGCCTTCACCGGCCAGCCAGGGGCCGACCAGGTTGCGCACGTAGAACAGCGCGCCAAAGAAGGCGAAGAAGAACATCACCTCGGAGAAAATAAACCAGAACATGCCCAGCACGTAGGAGTGCTTGAGCTGCGCGCTGTTCAGGCCAGCCATGTTTTCCCGGATCGCCTGGCGGAACCAGACGAACAGGGTCGCCATGAAGAAGAAGAGTCCGAACAGCAGGATCGACCAGGAGCCGCCGGTGATACCGTCGCCGAAGGTGTGGTCGTTCATCACCTGGGAAGCGCCGAAGATACTCAGCACCAGGCCGATGGTGGCCATCACCGCCATCTTGCTCTGTTCCGGTACGTAATACTTTTCGTACTCGGTGGACGTTGGGCTTGTCATCTTTATTTCTCCATTAATGGACTGCAGGTTCCCCGACCTGCGTCATCGGGCGGCGACTGGTGCGTCGTCGACCATATCTGTTACGTCAAACAAGGTATAGGACAGGGTGATCGTCCTGATATCCGCCGGCAGGCCCTGGTCGATGATGAACTGCAGCGGCAATTCCGCGGAGCTCTGTCCCTCCAGTGGCTGCTGGTGAAAGCAGAAACACTCTGTCTTGTGAAAATATTCTGCGGCCCGGCTCGGTGACACACTGGGTATTGCCTGGCCGACCATGGCCTCGCGCATCGGGTTGACCGCCAGGAACACGGTTTCGTTGCTGGCGCCCGGGTGAACCTTCATGGCGGTGACACTGGGGCTGAATTCCCAGGGCATGCCGTCGTTGTTGCGGGCGATGAACTGCACGGTGATCGTGCGGCTCTCGTCCACCCCGGCCTGCACCGAGGTGTAGGCTTCGCCCGAGGGCTTGCCGTTGATTCCGAGCGCGTCACAGAGGACGTTGTAGAGCGGCACCATGACCACGAAGACAAACGCAAACATTGCCACGGCTACCGTCACCAGCTTGATGACGGTATCCATGGCGGGGTTGGCGCTGAGTCGGATCATTTCGCCCTAGATCCTCAGGAGTGCGCGTGCGCCGGATCGACTTTCGGCGGCGTCTCGAAGGTGTGGTAGGGCGCCGGCGTCGGCACTGTCCACTCGAGACCTTCTGCGCCATCCCAGACTTTCTCGTCGGAGACCGGCTTGCCGGCAACGATGGTCGCGATCACGTTGTAGAGGAACAGGATCTGCGAGGCACCGTAGATGAACGCGCCGATGCTGGACATCATGTTGAAGTCGGTGAACTGCAGCGCATAGTCCGGAATCCGCCGCGGCATGCCGGCCAGGCCGACGAAGTGCTGCGGGAAGAAGGTCAGGTTGAAGCCGATGAAGGAGATCCAGAAGTGGGTCTTGCCCATGGTCTCGTTGTACATCTTGCCGCACCACTTGGGCAGCCAGAAGTAGATCGCCGCGGTCATCGAGAATACCGCGCCCGCCACCATCACGTAGTGGAAGTGGGCGACCACGAAGTAGGTGTCGTGGTACTGGAAGTCCGCCGGCGCGATGGACAGCATCAGGCCGGTGAAACCACCCAGCGTGAACAGCACCAGGAAGCCCATGCTGAACAGCATCGGGGTCTCGAAGGTGAGGGAGCCGCGCCACATGGTGGAGATCCAGTTGAACACTTTCACCCCGGTGGGCACCGCGATCAGCATGGTGGCGTACATGAAGAACAGCTCACCGGCAAAGGGCATGCCCACGGTGTACATGTGGTGGGCCCACACGACGAAGGACAGGATCGCGATAGACGCGGTGGCGTAAACCATGGAGTCGTAGCCGAACAGCGGCTTGCGCGAGAAGGCCGGGATGATCTGTGAAACCACGCCGAAGGCCGGCAGGATGATGATGTACACCTCGGGGTGACCGAAGAACCAGAACACGTGCTGGAACAGTACCGGGTCACCACCGCCAGCGGCGGAGAAGAAGCTGGTGCCCCAGTGCACGTCCATCAGCATCATGGTCACCGCTCCCGCAAGTACCGGCATTACCGCAACCAGCAGGAAAGCGGTGATCAGCCAGGTCCAGACGAACATCGGCATCTTCATGTAGGTCATGCCCGGGGCGCGCATGTTCATCACCGTGGCGATGATGTTGATCGAGCCCATGATGGAGGACAGACCGAGAATGTGGATACAGAAGATGAAGATAGTGACCGAGGGGCCCGCATAGGTCGTTGACAGCGGGGCGTAGAAGGTCCAGCCGGCTGCCGGAGCGCCGCCTTCCATGAACAGGGTGGAGGCCAGCAGCAGGAAGGCCGGCGGCAGAATCCAGAAGGACCAGTTGTTCATCCGCGGCAGGGCCATGTCCGGCGCGCCGATCATCATCGGGATCAACCAGTTGGCCAGGCCGACGAAGGAGGGCATGATCGCCCCGAACACCATGACCAGGCCGTGCAGGGTGGTCATCTGGTTGAAGAACTCAGGCTCTACCAGTTGCATGCCGGGCTGGAACAGCTCGGCGCGAATGATCATGGCAAAGGTGCCGCCAAGCAGGAACATGGCGAACGAGAACCACAGGTACATGGTTCCAATGTCTTTGTGGTTGGTGGTAAAGAGCCACCGTGAAATGCCCTTCGCAGGGCCGTGATGATGATCTCCCATCGTTAAGTCCTCCGATCAGCCTTTCTTGTGGTTGAAAACGTCAATGGGCTGAACCATGTCGCCCATGTTATTGCCGAATGCGTTGCGCTGGTAGGTCACCACCGCAGCCATATCGACGTCGTTAAGCTGGCCGCCGAAGGCCTGCATCGCAGTCCCCGGCACGCCGTTGATGGAAATGTCCAGGTGCTGCGAAAGTTCGCCTGTCGCGATCGGGCTGCCGGCAATCGGCTTGCCCACGCCGCCTTCACCGGCAGCGCCGTGGCAGGCCAGGCAGTTGCGCTCGTAGACCGCCTTGCCGCGCTCCATCAGCTCGTCCATGGTGAAGGTCTGGGCCATCAGCTTCTTGATCTCGGCGGCCTCGACCTGCTTGCTGGCCATCCAGTCGTTGAACTCAGATTCATTGACCACGTCCACGACGATGGGCATGAACCCGTGGTCCTTGCCACACAGCTCGGCGCACTGGCCGCGGTACACACCTTCCTCGGTGGTGCGGGTCCAGGCTTCGTTGATGAAGCCGGGGATGGCATCTTTCTTGACGGCCAACTCGGGAACCCACCAGGAGTGAATTACGTCGTTGGCGGTGACCAGGAAGCGCACTTTTTTGCCAGCGGGGAGCACCAGGGGCTCGTCAACTTCCAGCAGGTAGTGCTCGCCCTTGGGTTCGCTGTTGCGGATTTCGCTCTGCGGAGTGCGCAGGTTGCTGAAGAAGGTGACGTTCTCGCCGTCCTCGTTCAGGTATTCGTATTTCCACTTCCACTGGTAGCCGGTAACCAGCACGTCCAGGTCGGCGTCCTCGTTATCGTAGATGGCCAGCAGGGTGGATGTGGCGGGCCATGCCATACCCACCAGGATGAAGAAGGGAATGACCGTCCAGATGATTTCGATCTTGGTGTTTTCGTGGAAGGTCGCCGGCACCGCCCCCTTCGATTTCCGGTGGGCGTACATGGAGTAGAACATCACCCCGAATACCCCAATACCGATCACCGTACAGATGCCGAGGATGATCATGTGCAGATCATAGATCTTCTTGCCGACTTCAGTTACACCCGGCGCCATGTTCACCTGGTTCACCTCACCGCCGTATCCCAGGGCGACGGCACCCCAAAGCAGCAGCACAGGACCAAGCGCGAGCTTCAGGAGCCGCTTCGCTTCAAGACACATTTCCCGTGTTCTCCATTTTCTAGAATTTTGATTGTATTCCCCGACAACTGGACTGGAGGGCGTACTTTTCAGCAGGCGCCCGGGTCCTGCCCAGTGCCAATAACCCGGCGCGAGAAAGTCTCGTGACCGGAGTGAAAGACAGGGCATGGATTACCAGCTGACTCTGTGATGCCGTTGGTGCGACAATTAGTCGCAGCGGCAAAACGCCGGAAGTATAACCGCAGTCACCGTCAATTCCCAAACATTTGCATGGTCTTTACCCGGGCAAAACCCGGGTACAGTGCGATCCACGCCACCAGAAAAAACGGGCTAATCTCATTATATGCAACCTGAGCGACGGCTGGACCGCAAAATATGGGGCATCGCCTGGCCCGCCATCCTCTCCAATGTTTCCATTCCGCTACTCGGTCTGGTCGACTCGGCAATCCTCGGTCACCTCGGCAGCAGCCGCTACCTGGCCGCCGTCGCGATTGGCTCAGCCCTGCTCAGCTTTCTCTACTGGGGTTTCAGCTTTTTGCGTATGGGAACCACCGGGCTGGTAGCCCGCGCCGAGGGTGCGGGGGACCAGAGGGCATCGGTGCTGATCCTGCTGCGCTCCGCGATTCTGGCCCTTGTCATCGCCGCCCTGGTGGTCCTCGCACACCCCCTGCTCATCGACTTCGGGCTCCTGCTCATGGGGCCCTCCAGCGAACTCTATCCACTGGCCGAATCCTACGCGCGCATCCGCATCTACAGCGCCCCGGCGGTACTGCTCACCTACACCGTCGTTGGCTGGTTCATTGGCCGCCAGAACACCCGCTGGCCGATGCTGATCGTCATCCTCACCAATATCGCGAATATCGCGCTGGACTTCCTGCTGATCGTCGGTCTGGACATGCGCAGCGATGGCGCTGCCCTCGCCACCGTGGCGGCTGAATACCTCGGTGGTGGTGTCGCTATCGCCTGCGTCCTGTGGCAGCTTCGGACCTATCCGCACAGCGGGATTCTGAAGGAACTTGCGAACCTGGAGGCCTACTCGGAGCTGCTGCGGAGTAACCGGCACCTCTTCGTCCGCACCGTCTGCCTCTTGTTCGGATTCGCCTTTTTTACCGCCCAGAGCGAAAACCTGGGCAGCGAGGTGGTGGCCGCCAATACCCTCCTGCTGCACCTGCTGATGATGGCGGCCTACGGTCTGGATGGCTTTGCCTACGCAGCCGAAGGGCTCTCCGGCCACGAACTCGGCCGCCGCGACCTGCAGGGGTTTTACCGCGCGGTGAGACGCTGCGCACTCTGGTCCGCCGCCTGCGCCTTCGTCCTCAGCGCCGGCCTGCTGGCTCTCAAGCCCTTGCTGGTATTCTCTCTCACCGACCTGGAAGCCGTGCGCGGGCTGCTCGCGAACTACTATCCCTGGCTGATGGCAATGCCTCTCCTGGCTGCTCCCGCCTATCTTCTGGACGGGGTATTCATCGGCGCCAGCGAAACCCGCCACATGATGGTCACGGTGCTTTTCAGCCTGGTTTGCGTCTACATCCCCCTCTGGTACCTGACCCTGGCCTGGGGAAATCACGGGCTCTGGCTGGCTTTTTGCGCGTTTAATCTCTCCCGCGGAATCTCGCTTTACCTGCGCTTCCGCCTGCTCAGTCGGGAGGGGCTCTGGCTTGGACGTGATTTGACTAGAAATTGAGCAAATATGTACTAACTTCATGTCTGGGCCTGCAAGAAGATGAGAGGCGAACTCGCTTCGGCGGGGCGACTGGTGAAGCCAATCCCCCGGCTCTACCTGCAGGTATTAGAGTTCTCCTTACCCGTGACCGGCTGGTACCCAAGCATGGCCAAACCCGGAATCAGGGAATCCATCAACGCGGCGATAAGCCACGAGGCGCGCACTGGCAGGTTTCGTCGCAGGCTGGAGCATGACCTCGCCGAGCTGAAAGCCAAGCTGCTGCTGCAGGAAGACCAACCGGTCGACGCACTGATGGATTTCGTCGTCGATTACGCCGAGAGCGTCCCGGGCAGTCTCTCTCTCGTGAGTGCTGTCAGCAAACGCTATGGCTTTTACGACTACGCTGAACCGTTCCTGAAGATGGCCGAGGACTACTTTCTCAACCCCCCGGACGAACTGCCCGCAGACGGTGGCCTGGAGGCGCTGCTGGACGAGGCCTTCCTCGCCCACCGGGTGATCGAGGAGGTCAACGATCACCACATACGCCACCTGCAGCGTCCGCTGCTGCCGGTCGACATGACCGAGGCGAACCTGATCGTCCACTACCTGCTGGGTGATGAGTTCGCCACCCGCCTGGAGCAGCGCGTCCAGTACACGGCGGCCGGCCTGCTCGAGCGGGAACATGTCTG
This sequence comes from Halieaceae bacterium WMMBA4, assembly GCA_033283325.1. Lineage (GTDB taxonomy): Bacteria > Pseudomonadota > Gammaproteobacteria > Pseudomonadales > Halieaceae > Mangrovimicrobium. Next base: position 307,993 of record JAWMQO010000002.1, on the reverse strand, counting down.
GGACAAGGTGAGGATGCTTCCCGGGGTCGTGGTGGGGGAGGTGATACCTATCTCGAGCCACAGCTTCAGGAACGGGCGCCCGGTGGTGAAATTGCGCCTCGAGGGCCGCTAGGCCCCGCTTTTCTTCCCCGGATCGATCAGTGTTACCGCTTCAGCCGGGGTATCGAGACGGCGGGCCACGCCCCGGGTAACCCGGGTGGGCACTTCACGGGGGGCGGTGGGCACTTCCCGCGCGGGAGCATCCACCGGCCGTTCCTCGCTGAAATCACAGGCCACGCACTCGCGGCGCTGGGTGTCCATATCCACCACGAGCTTGTCCATCGCCCCGCACCGCGGGCACACGGCTCCGGCGATAAATCTGCGACGTTGGGGTGGGGTGGGCATGGGTTCTCCTGGGTTTTCAGTCAGCTGCGCAGGCGCTATTGTATCAGCCCCCACAAGCAGCGGTGAACCGTATGCCCAAGCACTACACACCCACGAGCCTGCGCAGTTTCCAGGGCAAGACACCGGTCCTCGGCGATGGAGTTTTCATCGATCCCAGCGCGGTGGTGCAGGGCGAGGTCAAGCTCGCCGATGATGTGTCGGTGTGGCCGCAGGTTTCCATTCGCGGTGACATGCACTGGATCCGGGTCGGCGCGCGCAGTTCCGTACAGGATGGCTGCGTACTGCATATCACCCACGCGGGACCCTACAATCCGGACGGCTATCCGCTGGAAATAGGCGCCGACGTCACCATCGGCCACGCGGCGGTCCTGCACGGCTGCCGGATTGGCGACCGGGTGCTGGTGGGCATGGGCGCCACCGTGATGGACGGCGCCGTGGTGGAAGACGAAGTGGTGATCGCTGCCGGCGCGCTGGTCACCCCCGGCAAGACCCTGCGCAGCGGCTACCTCTATGCCGGCAGCCCGGCCAGGGAAGTCCGCCCGCTCAGCCAGAAGGAAAGGGATTACTTCCGCTACAGCGCCAATAACTACGTTCGCCTGAAAAACCAGCACCTGGCAGAGCTGGAGGGAACAATCTAGGGCCTCGCCGTCATGCGGCTTCCATGGCCTCGCGAATGGCGCTGATCACCGGCTGGGTCGCCGGGCGCACATGGCGCCACAGGTAGAAAGACTGTGCCGCCTGTTCCACCAGCATACCCAGGCCATCCGCCACCGCCCAGGCGGCGTGATGGGCGGCCCAACGCATGAAAGGCGTAGGTTGGGCACCGTAAATCATGTCATAGCAGCAGCTGCGCTCGGTCAACACGGAGCTGGGAAGGGAAGGCATTTCACCCTCCAGGCCGGCGCTGCTGGCATTGATCAGCAGGTCGTACTGGTAGCCCTCGACGCTCTCCATGCTGCCTCCCGACACCGGGCCCAGATCGCCGAACTCCTCCGCCAGGACTTCGGCCCGGGCGGCGGTACGGTTTGCCAGGTGCACAGAGCGGGGTTTTTCCCGCAGCAGCGGTTCGAGCACGCCGCGGGCCGCTCCACCGGCACCGATGATCAGTATCCGCTGGCCCTGGATGACCCAGCCCAGGTTGGCGATCATGTCGCGAACCAAGCCGATACCATCGGTATTGTCGCCATCGAGCAGACCGTCTTCCGCCATTGTCAGGGTGTTGACCGCACCCGCACGCTGCGCGCGCTGGCTGAGGCGATCGGCCAGGCGGAAGGCCTCCTCCTTGAAGGGCAGGGTGATGTTGAGTCCGGCGCCGCCACCTGCGAAGAACTGGCGCATCGCGCGCTCGAAGTCCCCGATTTCGACCCGCACCGCACGGTACAGCAGGTTCTGGTTGGACTGGGTGGCGAAAGCTGCGTGTATCGCGGGTGACTTGCTGTGTTTAACCGGGTTGCCGAATACAGCGTACTTGTCGCGATCAGTCATCGGCGGCCTCCAACAGCCAGTCGCGGTCCTGCAGATAGTAGTCCGTCAGCTCTGCCTCAGGCGTGCCGGGCTCCGGGTGGTAATCGTACTCCCAGCGCACCAGGGGCGGCAGGGACATCAGGATCGCCTCTGTACGACCGTCCGATTGCAGGCCGAAGAGGGTGCCGCGATCATAGACCAGGTTGAATTCCGCGTAGCGCCCCCGGCGATAGAGCTGGAACTGCCGCTCGCGCTCACCCCAGGCCATCTCCTTGCGGCGGGCGACGATCGGCCGGTAGGCCTCGATATAGGAATCCCCGACCGAACGCATGAAGGCGAAGCTGGTCTCGAAGTCCCAGTCGTTGAGATCGTCGAAGAACAGGCCGCCGACCCCGCGCGGCTCGGCGCGGTGTTTCAGATAGAAATACTCGTCACACCATTTCTTGAAACGTGGGTACACATCATCCCCGAATGGCTTGCAGGCCCGCTCTGCGGTGCGGTGCCACTCGATACAGTCGTCCCGGTTGCCGTAGTAGGGCGTCAGGTCGTAACCACCACCGAACCACCACACCGGTTCGGCGCCCTCGCGCTCCGCCACGAACATGCGCACATTGGCGTGGGAGGTCGGCACGTAGGGGTTGCGAGGGTGGATTACCAGGGAAACGCCCATGGCCTGAAAACTGCGTCCGGCGAGTTCGGGCCGCGAGGCGCTGGCAGAGGGCGGCAGGCTGGCGCCGCGGACATGGGAGAAATTGACTCCCGCCTTTTCAAACAGCGCGCCTTCGCTCAGCACCCGGCTGCGGCCGCCGCCGCCTTCCACGCGCTGCCACTCGTCGGTGATGAAGTCACGTTCGCCGTCCTCCTCGGCGAGGGCCGAGCAGATACTGTCCTGGAGGGAAAGCAGGTAGGACCTGACCTGTTCGAATTGCATGGGATACTTCCTTACTGCAGACGCGGGTGCATTATACGCACCCCGGGGGGGCACCGACAGGCAAAAAGCGATCAGGCGCGGAGAGTGTTGCCACTGGCAAGATCACGAATAGTGCTGGGGCGATTGGCGCCGCCGCAGGCGCCGGGAAGTATGCTATCCAGCGCCGCGCCAAAGTAGCGCCGCACCTGGAAGGCCTCGCGAGGGGGCTGGGCGCCCGCCGGATTGGCGGAGGTGGAAACCAGGGGCCCGCCCCAGGCAGCGCACAGCGCCTGCACAACCGGGTGGTCACTGACGCGGACGGCGACCGTATCAAAGGCGCCGTGCACCCAGGGCTGGACCCGCCCGCGATGGGGGATCAGCCAGGTATTCGGTCCAGGCCAGCTGGCCGCGAGGGCCTCGCGCTGGTCCCGGGGCAAATCCTGCAGCAGGAAGCCCAGCTGGCTTTCACTGGCCGCCACCAGAATAAGGCCTTTTTCCACCGGGCGGCGTTTGAGCCCGAGCAGGCGGCGCACAGCCGCCTCGGAATCCGGGTCGCAGGACAGGCCCCAGACCGCTTCCGTCGGGCAGGCCACCACCCCCTCGCGGGACAGGGCCTGCAGCGCGGCGGCAAGGCGCAGCCGCGAAATGGCGTAGCCGGGGATCAAGCCTGCAGGGAGGCCTGCAGGGCAGCGTCTTTCTCGGCGATAGCCGCGGCATTGGCCGCACGCTCGTCACGCAGTTTGGCCGCCAGTTCCGCATCAGCGGTAGCCAGTATCTGCACTGCAAGGTAGGCGGCGTTCTTGGCGCCGGCCTTGCCGATCGCGACAGATGCCACGGGAATGCCGGCAGGCATTTGCACGGTGGAGAGCAGCGCGTCCAGGCCATCCAGGGAGCTGTTCATCGGCACGCCGATCACCGGCTTCACCGTGGTGGCGGAGACAGCACCGGCGAGGTGTGCAGCCATGCCAGCGGCGGCGATGAACACCGCGCAGCCGCGGCTGTCCGCGTCCTTGATGAACGCCTTGGTCACTTCGGGGGTGCGGTGGGCGGAAGTAATACGCGCCTCGAAGTCGATACCGAAATCACGCAGGACCGCGAAACAGGCTTCCATTACCGGCAGGTCGGAGTCCGACCCCATGACTATCGCGACAAATGGTTTGCTCATCGATTTGCTCCACTGGTTTGCAAAGGGCGGGTGAGCCCGGAAAAAGGCGCGAAATTTAACCAGAGCGCCGGCCACTTGGCAAGCCGTTCCCGCCACCCGGCAGACGGTGATAACCCGCGGGCCCCCGAGCCACCGCACCTGCCAGTTCAAGGGCCGACAACTGGCCGAGCAACTGCGCCACCGGCAGGCCGGACAGGCGGGCCAGTTCGTCGATGGCGACCTCGGTATCGCCGATCAGCCCCAACAGGAGCGAACCGGCCCCTTCAGGCCCGCCCGTCGCGATTGGTGCTGCGGGGGCACTGGCCTTGAGCAAGGAATACAGCGGGCCCAGTTCTTCCAGCACGTCTTCGACACCCTGTACCATTTTAGCCCCATCTCGCAGCAGGTGAAGGCAGCCCGAGCCTCCGTCATGGGCTATCGACCAGGGCAGGGCGAAGACCTCGCGCCCCTGCTCCGTGGCCATCCGCGCAGTAATCAGCGAACCGCTGCGCAGAGCGGCTTCGACCACGATCACCCCCAGGGACAGGCCGCTGATAATCCGGTTGCGCCTGGGAAAATGACCGGGGCGGGGCGGCTCGCCTGGCGGAAATTCCGTCACCAGGCACCCAGACCCGGCAATCTGCTCACCCAGTTGGCGGTTGCGCCGGGGGTAGATGGCGTCGATCCCGGTACCCATCACCGCCACCGTGACGGCCCCGCAATCCAGCGCCGCCCTGTGAGCCGCGGCGTCGATACCCAGAGCCAGGCCGCTGCAGACACCCAGGCCGAGTTCGCCCAGGTTGCGGGCGAGGGAAGCCGCCGCCTGCAGGCCCGCCGCCGATGCCCTGCGGGCACCGACCATGGCCAGCATCGGCCGTTGCAGCAGAGCGGGATCGCCGCGGATATAGAGTTCTCTGGGCGGGTCTGGAATGTGGCGAAGGAGCGCCGGGTAACGTGAGTCGTTCAGATCGAGGAGAGTGACTTCCCCGCCCGAGGGCTGCGCAACATGCATAGATCGTCCTTGACCATATGGCAGTTGGAGTTGATTTGTGGGGTGGCCACTTCCCTGTGGCCCCCCCCGGAGTTTCCTGCCCTGCGGATTTCCCGGGGCGGGTGCCCCGACTAGGGGTTCTTGACCTTGTCCAGGACCTTGAGCGGCCGGTTGGATTTCAGGATCAGCGCATAGCTGGCTTTCTCGAAAGTCCTGAAGACCATCGCCAGGCCCGCCCGGACATCCGGCAATTGCACATTTTCCTCGGCTACCTGGTCATAGACCAGTTCACCTGACTGGTAGACAGCCAGCACATCGCCGACCATCAACCCATCGCGCTCGCCCTTGTTGAGCACAACGATATCAGTGGTGCCGATCTGGGTCACGCCGCCATCCACCGCAATCATGTAGCCATTTTCGACCGCTACCTCGGGGGCTTTGGGGTAGAAAGTGGAATCCAGTACCTCTTCCGCTGCCGGCAGCAGGCGGTCGGCGATGCGTACTTCTTCGGTGACGCGGTTGATTTCCAGTTCCTTGATATCTTCCTGGCTGGCGGACAAGAGCTTGGCGTTGCCGATGTCCTGGGCCTGGTAGCCGAGCAGCTCGTCGGTCATTGGATCGCGGTAGACATCACCGGCGCGGTAGATGCCGTAGGCCCGCTCGCCCTCTGGGAAGAAGCCGCGTCCGAATACCCGGTCACCCGGGGCGCTGATCAGGTGCTCCTGCGCGCCGGCTACCACGTAGGCGGAATTGTTCATGCCCTCGGCATCGACGATGCGGTGATGCAGGAGGAAGGGCTCGATAGCGTCCAGCGGAATGGCGGGAATCGCGAGGTCCAGCGCCGAAACCCGCATGCTGGGCTCCAGCTTGAGATCGCCACGGCGCAGGCGCAAACGGGGCTGCCCGTCTACCCAGGTCAGGTAGAGTTCGTCGCCGGGGAAGATCAGGTGAGGGTTGTCGATCTGCGGGTTGACGTCCCAGAGCTCAGGCCACAGCCAGGGCTCGCGCAGATACATGCCGGAAATGCCCCAGAGGGTATCGCCCTTCTTGACGATGTAGGTTTCCGGCACATCTTCGTTGAGTTCTACTGCCTGCAGGCAGGCGCTGAAAAACAGCGACGCCAGCAGCAGCCCGACTGAGAGTGACCTTGCTTTCATTGTGTTCTCGTCCCTGCGTGGCCTTGTTATGCTTCGCAAAAGCTGCCTGAAATGGCAGCAACGCCAGCGCATTCAACACTCGACCAAAACACGGTATTAGCGAGAGCGCTTACGCGGCGCCTGTCCGCTAATGTCACCCCGTTGTGTAATCCACCACTGGGCGCCCCTTATTACCGGACAGTATAATAGTAGCAAGTGTGCTGCCGCGTTGTGCCGCTGGCAAGCCTAAATGTTACTATTTCTACAGCCTGTTACGGCTGGCAAAGAGCAATACACCCCATGGCCACTCTCGACATCCTCGAATTTCCCGACCCGCGCCTGCGCACCGTAGCCTCACCAGTTACGGAAGTCAGCGACGCCACTCGAACCCTGATCGACGATATGTTCGAGACCATGTACGCGGCGCCGGGCATCGGCCTGGCCGCGACCCAGGTCGATGTCCACCAGCGACTGCTGGTCATGGATCTCTCCGAGGAACAGGACAGCCCGAAGGTCTACATCAACCCGGAAGTGGAAATCCTCGATCCCGAACTGGGCGAGTACGACGAGGGCTGCCTGTCGGTGCCGGGCTTCTACGAAACCGTGAATCGCCCCCGACGGATCCGCGTCACCGCGCTGGATCGCAACGGCGAGAGTTTCATTGAGGAACTCGAGGGCCTGGCGGCCATCTGCCTGCAACACGAGATCGATCACCTGGACGGCAAACTCTTCGTGGATTACATCTCGCCGCTGAAACGCACACGAATCCGCAAGAAGCTGGAGAAAACCCAGCGCCGCCGTGCCTGAACCATGGCCAGTCTGAAACTTCTATTTGCCGGTACCCCGGCCTTCGCTGCTCTGCATTTAAAGGCCCTAATTGGTAGTGAGCACCAACTAATTGGCGTCTATACCCAGCCGGACCGGCCCGCTGGCCGGGGCAAGAAACTGCAGGCGAGCCCGGTGAAGGAAGTCGCCCGCAACGCCGGCCTGCCGGTATTCCAGCCCGCCAGCCTGCGCGATGCGCAGGCCCAGGCGGAGCTCGCCGCCCTCGGCGCGGACGCCATGGTAGTGGTGGCCTACGGCCTGATCCTGCCCCAGGCCGTGCTCGACAGCCCGCGCCTTGGCTGCATCAATGTGCACGCCTCACTACTGCCGCGCTGGCGTGGCGCGGCACCCATCCAGCGGGCCATCGAAGCCGGGGACGCCGAATCCGGTGTCACCATCATGCAGATGGACGCCGGCCTGGACACCGGCGCGATGCTGGCCACCGCCCGTGTGCCCATCGATGCACAGACCACGGCGTCCAGCCTCGAAGCCGCACTGGGAGAGAGCGGCCCGGCGCTGCTGCTGGAGGTGCTCGCCGACCTCCCGGGCTTCCAGGCCCGGGCGGCTGCACAGGACGACAGCGAGACCTGCTACGCGGCAAAAATCAGCAAGGCAGAGGCCGAAATGGACTGGGAACTGCCGGCGGAAACCCTCGCCCGGAAAATACGCGCCTTCAACCCCATGCCGGTGAGCTTCAGCCACCTGGGCGGCCAGCGGGTGAAAATCTGGGCGGCACTGCCCGCGGGTAGTGCGCCACTGCCGGAGCCCCCCGGCACGGTACTGCAGGCCTCTCGCGAGGGCATCCTGGTGAATACCGGCCAGGGGCAGCTGCGGCTCACCCAACTACAGCTCCCCGGCGGCCGCCCTCTGGACGCGGCGCAAATCCTCAACGGCAGCGGCGAGCTCTTCCACAGCGGCGCCCGCTTCGACAGCCCGGAACGGAATGACTGATGGCGGCAAATCTACGCGCGACCGCGGCCAGGACCCTGGGCCAGGTATTCGGCGGCCGCTCACTTAACCAGGCCCTGCCCGCCGCGCTGCAACAAGTGGCCGCCGCGGACCGCCCGCTGTTGCAGCAACTCTGCTACGGCACCCTGCGCCTGGGGCCACGCTACCAGGCCTTGCTGGGCAAGCTGCTCGACAAGCCCCTGAAACCCCGGGACCGCGACGTCGAGGCGCTGCTCCTGCTCGGGCTCTACCAGTTGGAGGACAGCCGCATTCCGGATCACGCCGCTGTCGCGGAAACCGTCTCCGCTGCGTCACGGCTGAAAAAACCCTGGGCCAAAGGCCTGTGCAATGCCCTGCTCAGGCGCTTTTTGCGGGAGCGGGAGGAGTTGTGCAGCGGCCTGGCCGAAGCGGAGGGCGCGGCCCATCCCGAATGGCTCTACCGGCAGCTGCTTAGTCAGTGGCCGGAGGCCTTCCCGGGCATAGTGGAAGCCAATAACCTGCAGCCGCCGATGACCCTGCGGATCAATCAGCGGCTCACAAGCCGGGAATCCTATTTGCAGGAATTGCGCAGCGTGGATATTGCCGCGCACCCCGGCTGGCTTTCAGGTGAGGCGATTTACCTGGATTCCCCGATCGATGTGAAATACCTGCCAGGTTTCGCCGATGGCGCAGCCAGCGTCCAGGACGAGGCGGCTCAGCTGGCGGCACAGGTCATGGCGGCAGAGCCCGGCGAACGCATCCTCGATGCCTGTGCCGCGCCCGGCGGCAAGAGCTGCCACATACTCGAGCTGGGAGAAGAACTCGCCGAACTGGTCGCAGCGGATGTCGACGCCACGCGCCTGGAGCGAGTGCAGGAAAACCTGCAGCGGCTCAAACTCGACGCACGCTGTGTCGTCGCCGATGCCAGTTCGCCGGACGCGCTGAAAGCACTGGCGCCCTTTGACCGCGTCCTGGTAGACGCGCCCTGCAGCGCCACCGGTGTGATCCGCCGCCACCCGGACGTGAAATTCCTCCGCCGGGAGGAGGACATCCCCGCGCTGGCAGAGTTGCAGCTCGCCATTCTCCGCGGATTGTGGCCACTGTTGCGCCCGGGAGGCCGCCTTGTCTACGCGACCTGTTCAGTACTGCGGCAGGAAAACGACGGGGTGATCGAGGCTTTCACCGCCGAAACCGCCGATGCGCTTCCTGAAACCATCGAAAAGGGCTGGGGCGTGGCCACCCTTTACGGGCGACAGGTACTGCCCTCGGCAGGGGGACCGGACGGCCTGTATTACGCCGCCTTGCAAAAACGCTGAACGGCAATATGCACAATTACGCGCCCGGGGTTCTTACAATATGCCACTCTTTTCATTATCGTTCCCGAGTGTCCTATCCGGCCAACTTTTGAAGGCCAGGTTGTAAAGGCTTGCTGGCACAACGGCGGCTTGTAATACACCAGCTTGTTAAGCACCAGCGCGCTCTAGACGCGCCAGGGGGAGCCAGCGGGCTTTAACAGGATCGGCGATTCATGAAGATCATTATTCTGGGCGCGGGACAGGTGGGCGGCGCCCTGGCGGAACACCTCGCCAACGAGCAGAACGACATTACCGTCGTCGATACCAACAGCGGCAAGCTGCGAGCGCTGCAGGACCGGCTGGACATCGGCACGGTACTGGGGGCGGCGTCCCATCCCGCTACCCTGTTCAAGGCAGGGGCGGAGGACGCGGACATGCTGATCGCCGTCACCAACTCCGACGAAATCAATATGATGGCCTGCCAGGTGGCCCACACTCTCTACAACACCCCCACCAAGATCTCCCGCGTACGCTCCCCCAACTACCTCGCCCACCAGGAAGAACTGTTCACTCGCGACCACATCCCCGTCGACGTGATCATCGGCCCGGAACAACTGGTGACCCGCAGCATCGAGCAGTTGATCGATAATCCCGGGGCGCTGCAGGTGCTGGATTTTGCCGACGGCCGCATCCAGCTGGTAGCGGTGAAGGCCTATCACGACGGCCCCATCGTCGGCCACGAACTGCGCGAGATCCGCGACCACATGCCCAATGTCGATACCCGGGTGGCGGCGATCTTCCGCCAGAACCGGCCGATCATTCCCGAGGGTAACACCATCATCGAAGTGGGCGACGAGGTCTTCTTCATCGCCGCCAGGGAGCACATTCGCGCCGTGGTGGCGGAACTGCGCAAGGTCGACAAACCCTACAAAAGGGTGATGATCGCCGGCGGCGGCAACATCGGCGCGACCCTCGCCCAGAGCATCGAGCACAAGTACCGGGTAAAAGTCATCGAGCGCTCCTATGACCGCTGCAAGATCCTGTCCGAGCGACTGCGTCACACCATCGTACTGAACGGCAGCGCCGCCGAGCCACAGCTGCTGACCCAGGAAAATATCGAGGGCTGCGACGTCTTCTGCGCCCTGACCAACAACGACGAATCCAACATCATGATGTCCATGCTGGCCAAGCGCATGGGCGCCAAGAAGGTGATCACGCTGATTACCAACCCCGCCTACTCGGAACTGGTGGGCGACGAGATCGATATCGCGATTTCGCCGCAACAGATCACCATCGGCAGCCTGCTCACCCACGTGCGGCGCGGCGATATCAGCAATGTGCACTCACTGCGCCGCGGCGCGGCGGAGGCCATCGAGGTCACCGCCCACGGCGACCCCTATTCATCCCGCGTAGTGGGGCGGCGGCTGGACGAGATTACCCTCCCTGACGGTGTCACCATCGGCGCCATCGTGCGCGGTGATGAGGTACTCATCGCCCACGGCGACGTGGTGATCGAAACCGACGACCACGTCATCATATTCCTGGTCGACAAGAGCAAGATCCGGGCAGTGGAAAAACTGTTTGCCGTGGGTTTCGGATTTTTCTAGTGCGCCGGTTTAGCGATAACTCACCTAGCGGCGCGGCCGCCAGGGTCCGCGGGATGAAACACTGATGCACTTCGCCGTCACCCTGCGGGTTCTCGGCATCCTGTTGATGCTGTTTTCCACCACCATGGTGCCACCGCTGGTGATGGCGCTGCTGGCGGATGACCACGCTGCCATCGGCTTTCTCTCCGCCCTGGGCATCACCTTTTTCTCCGGCCTGCTGATGTGGGCGCCGCTGCGCAATGTGCAGCAGGAACTGCGACTGCGCGACGGGTTCCTGATAACCTCCCTGTTCTGGACGGTACTGGGTACCTTTGGTGCGCTGCCCCTCGCCCTGGCGGAAGGGCTGGAACTGGACCCCATCGATGCGATTTTCGAATCGATCTCGGGGCTCACCGCCACCGGCGCAACGGTGATTGTCGGTCTCGACGAACTGCCGCCGTCCATCCTGTTTTACCGGCAGTTACTGCAGTGGATGGGGGGCATCGGCATCATCGTTGTCGCCGTGGCCATCCTGCCAATGCTCGGCGTCGGTGGTATGCAGTTGTACAAGGCGGAGACGCCGGGACCCTCCAAGGACAGCAAGCTCACCCCGCGCATCGCCGGTACCGCGAAGGTCCTTTTCGGTGCCTACGTCATCCTTACCGCCCTCTGCGCGGCCACTTATTACCTGCTAGGCATGTCCGCCTTCGACGCCATAGGCCACGCCTTTTCGACCATCGCACTGGCGGGTTTTTCCACCCACGACACCAGCCTGGGATTCTTCGACAGCAACCCCATACTGATCGCGGCCAGCGTCTTCATGCTCCTCTCGGGCCTGAATTTCGGCCTGCATTTCCTCGCCTGGCGACGGCGGTCCCTGCGGGTCTACCGGGAGGACTCGGAGACGCGCTTTTTCCTTTCCGCCGTGGGCATCTGCATCCTGGCGACGATCGTCATCCTGATCTACACCAATACCCACGGTCACCACGAGAGCGTCATTCACGGTGTCTTCCAGGTACTGTCGATCATCACCACCACCGGTTATTCCACGGAGAATCTCGCCGTCTGGCCGGCGAGCCTGCCCATCCTCGCCATCTTCTTTTCCTGTATGGGCGGCTGTGTGGGTTCCACGGCGGGGGGAATCAAGGCCATGCGCCTGATGCTGATCGCCAAGCAGGGCGTGCGGGAACTGAAGCAGCTGGTGCATCCCCAGGCGGTGATTCCGCTCAAGGTGGGCCGGCGCCGGGTGGAGGCCACGGTGGTCAGCGCCGTGTGGAGTTTCTTCGCGATCTATACCTCGGTATACATCATCCTGATGCTGCTGCTGATGGCCACTGGCATGGACTTCCTCACCGCTTTTTCCTCGGTGGCCGCCTCGCTGAATAACCTCGGCATGGGGATCGCCGGTGTCGCGGCAGGCTTCGGCGAGATCAGCGATACCGCCAAGGCTATCATGTGCTTTGCCATGCTGCTCGGCCGTCTGGAGATCTTCACCCTGCTGGTACTCTTTACGCCCGCCTTCTGGCGCACCTGATCGCAGTCAGCGCTTGAAGCCCCGCGCTTTGCAGACGGTTTCGTAGGCCGACTGGATATCCTGGGAGCGCTCGGTGGCGAGCTTGACCATTTCCTCCGGCACACCCCTGGCAATCAGTTTGTCCGGGTGATTCTCGCTCATCAGTTTCCGGTAGGCGCGCTTCAGTCCCTTCTGGTCGACATCGGGCCCCACACCCAGTGCCTCGTAAGCATCCGCCAGAAGGTCTGTTGCGGAGGGCTGCCCGGCCGAACCCGCTCCGCCGTGGAAATGGCTCTGGGCCTCGGCCATGCGCAGGAGCTGCTCCATCTGGGCCGGGGAGATACCCAGCCAGCCGGCTATGCGGCCGAGGGCCTCACGCTCGGCGGAATCGATGCGGTGGTCCGCCAGTGCCAGGCCGACGAGGAAGAGCAGGAGAGTCTGGATCAGTTGGCGCTGCCGGCCGCAGGTTTGCAGGAACGCAGCCACGGTCGTTTCGGGATTGAAATCCGCTGCCGCACCGCGCTTGAACAGGGCTATTGCCTCGCTCCGCTGGCTTCCCGACAGGCCCATACTGCTGATGACCTGTTCGGTGTGGCCGACTTCCTGCTCGGAAATCCGGCCATCGGCTTTGGCCAGGTAGCCCAGCAGGAGGAATGTCGTCTCGAAGAAGGCGCGCTGCAGGCGGGCGAGGTTTTCCGGCGAAGCCATCTGCCCCACACCCGCCAATCCGCGATCGAACATGTGGCCGACAAATACACCGGCGATCAGGCCGATCGGACCGAGGGTGAGCAGCCCGATCAGGCCGCCGATCAGTTTGCCAAAAATCATCATTGAGCAGTGTTCCTGTTACAGGTCGTTGTAGTCCCACTACAGATCGCTGTAGGCACCTGGCCCCTCCTTGGGGCGCACCTTGAAGCGTTTGTACTCCCACTGGTACTGCTCCTCGGCGGCGCGCACACAGCGCTCGACCCCGCGATTCATCGCCTCGAGGGATTCGGTGATGTCTTCAGAGTAGATCGCTTCCTCCGCCGGGAAGTAGACCACGCGGAAGCCGCCGTCCGTTCTCAGGGCCATGGCGAAAACCGCGACGGCACCGCTGCGGCGGATCATCTGGGAGGCGAGGGTCGGGGTGAAACAGCGTACGCCCATGAAGGGGACGTTTTGCCCTGCATTCAGGGCGCGCGGTGACTGGTCGGGCAATATCCCGGCGATCTGCCCGCGCTTGATACAGCGCAGGAGGGTGGCGAGACCCCGACTGTCGGTCGGCACCAGTTGAGCGCCACTGCGCTCGCGCGCGGCCCGGATCAGGGAATCGATGCCACTGAGATGGGGTGGTTCGTAGAGGGACACCGCAGGACCCAGGGTCGCCAGGTGCAGTCCTACCACTTCCCAGTTGCCGATGTGCGGGCCCAGAACCACCGCGCCGCGGCCGCTCGCCAGCGCCTCGCTGATCAGTTCTGCGCCTTCGACGGAATCAATGCGCTCACGTACATATTCCCAGGGCCGCAACCAGATGTGCCCCATTTCCGCCGCCAGCTCCGCGGTGGCCTGCAGGCTGCGCAGGGCGAGCCGCCGCTGCTCGGCGGGCGTTTTCTCGGGAAAGGCGAGTTCGATGTTGCGTTCGGTTACCCGACGGCTGGACAGCTTGAGCCACCAGATCAGCCGGCCGGCGCCGCGGCCGAGGGCCCGCGCCCAGCGCAGGGGAAGCCAGGAGGAGAGGTGGAGGAGAAGCTTGACCAGGGCAGCCTTGAGGCCGGGCATGGGGGCAAATCACTTTCAGGCAAAGCGCGTATTATGCCGCCAAAAGAGCCTGTATAATACCGGGCTTTTTGCAGTGACCGCGGGACAGACCCTTGGCAGAAATACAGGACAAACCACGTACGTTTCAGGAGCTTATCCTCCGTCTCCAGCAGTTCTGGGCACAGCGCGGCTGCGTCGTGCTGCAGCCGCTGGACATGGAAGTGGGGGCCGGCACCTTTCACCCGGCGACCTTCCTGCGGGCGGTAGGGCCGGAGAACTGGAACGCCGCTTACGTACAACCGAGCCGCCGGCCGACCGACGGGCGCTACGGCGAGAATCCCAACCGACTGCAGCACTACTACCAGTTCCAGGTGGTGATGAAGCCATCGCCGCTGGAATTCCAGCAGATTTACCTCGAGTCACTGGCGGCCCTGGGCATCGACACCGACATCCACGACGTGCGCTTCGTCGAGGACAACTGGGAATCCCCGACCCTCGGCGCCTGGGGGCTCGGCTGGGAAGTCTGGCTCAACGGCATGGAAGTCACCCAGTTCACCTATTTCCAGCAGGCCGGGGGCCTCGAGTGCTACCCCGTGACCGGCGAGATCACCTACGGCATCGAGCGTATCGCCATGTACCTGCAGGGCGTCGACAGTATCTACGACCTGGTCTGGGCCGAGGGCCCCTCGGGCAAGGTCACCTACGGCGACGTTTTCCACCAGAACGAGGTGGAGATGTCGCGCTACAACTTCGAGGAGGCGGATGTCGACTACCTCTTCGGCTTCTTCGACCAGTGCGAGCGCGAAGCCCTGCGCCTGGTGGAAGCCGGCCTGCCCCTGCCGGCCTATGAAATGGTGATGAAAGCCTCCCACAGCTTCAACCTGCTGGACGCCCGCCACGCCATCTCGGTCACCGAACGCCAGCGCTTCATCCTGCGCGTGCGCACCCTGGCCCGCGCCGTGGCCCAGGCCTACTTCAACGCCCGGGCGGAGCTCGGCTTCCCGCTGGCGGAGGAGTCACTGCGCAAGGAAGTCCTCGAACGCCTGGCACAGGAGGCTTCGGCATGAGTACGGAAACCCTGCTGGTCGAAATTGGCACCGAGGAGCTGCCGCCCAAGGCCCTGAAGTCCCTGGGACTCGCCTTTCGCGACGCTATCGTAAGCGGACTGGCCCAGCGCGAGCTGGGCCACGGCGAAGTACAGTGGTATGCCACCCCGCGCCGCCTCGCCGTCCTGATCAGGGACGTGGCGCTGAACGCCGCCGACAAGGCGGTGGAACTGCTCGGACCGCCGGCGGACCGCGCCCGCGACGCACAGGGCGAGTGGACACCTGCGGCCGTCGGCTTTGCGAAAAAGCAGGGTATCGAACCCGATGCGCTGGAAACCATCGACACTGCCAAGGGCCCGCGCCTGGGACTGCGCCGCACCGAATCCGGCGCCAGCACCAGCGACAGCCTCAACGCGATCATTCACGAAGCCATCGCCGCGCTACCGATACCCAAGCGCATGCGCTGGGGCGCCAGCCGCACCGAGTTTGTCCGGCCGGTACACTGGGTCGTCAGCATGCTCGGCGAGCAGTACGGGCACGGCGACGTACTCGGATTGCCCAGCGGCAATGTCACCCGCGGGCACCGCTTCCTCGGCGCCGGCGAAATCACGCTGGCCCGTCCCGAGGACTACGTCGCCCGCCTCGCCGAGGCCAGGGTGATAGCGAGCTTCGATGAGCGGCAGTCGTCCATTCGCGAGCAGGTGGAGGTCGAGGCCAGTGCCCTGCAGGCCCAGGCAGTGATCGAGGACGACCTGCTCGACGAGGTCACCGGCCTGGTGGAGTGGCCGGTCGCGCTGACCGGCTCCTTCGACGAGCGCTTCCTCGAAGTACCCCAGGAAGCCCTGGTGTCGTCGATGAAGGAGCACCAGAAATATTTCCACGTGGTGGACGGGGAGGGCAGGCTGCTGCCCAACTTCATCACCATTTCCAACATCGAGAGCAAGGATCCGGTACAGGTGATCGCCGGCAACGAGCGGGTTATCCGCCCGCGCCTCGCCGACGCTGCTTTCTTCTACGAGACCGACCGCAAGACGCCGCTGGCGCAGCGGGTGGAAAAGCTCGAGGCCATCGTCTTCCAGCAGAAACTGGGTACCCTGGCCGACAAAACCCGTCGGGTACAGAAGCTGGCCGAGGCTCTCGCCCCGGCTGTCGGCGCCTCGGCCGAACTGGCCGGACGCGCCGCCCTGCTCGGCAAAACCGACCTGGTTACGGAGATGGTGCTGGAATTCCCCGACATGCAGGGCATCGCCGGCGCCTACTACGCCGCCAACGATGGCGAGGATGCCGAGGTCGCCGCCGCGCTCGCGCAGCAGTACTGGCCCCGCTTCGCCGGCGACCGACTGCCGGAAGGCAGTGTCGCCGCCACTCTCGGCATCGCCGACCGCCTGGATACCCTGGTGGGCATCTTCGGCATCGGCCAGCCGCCCAGTGGCTCCAAGGACCCATTCGCCCTGCGCCGCGCCTCCCTCGCCGTTTTGCGCATCATCGTGGAGAAGCAGCTGGACCTGGACCTGCGGGACTGCCTGCAAATGGCGGTGGACCAGTATCCGGCGGGTGTTATCGCCGAAGACACCACCGAACAGGTGCTGGAGTACGTGATCGAGCGCTTCCGCGCCTGGTACGAAGACGAGAATATCCCCACGGAGGTCTTCCGTGCAGTGAGCGCCCGCAAGCTGACTCGCCCCCTGGACATCCAGCGCCGGGTACACGCGGTGCACGCCTTCAGCCAGCTACCCGAGGCCAGTGCACTCGCCGCCGCCAACAAGCGGGTGTCCAATATCCTCGGCAAGCTCGAGGCGGACCACGCCTTTGGTGCCGTCGACAAGGCCCTGCTTCAGGAAAAAGCCGAAAACGTGCTGGCCCAAAGCCTCGATCGCCTCTCCGGAAAGGCCGGGGCCCACCTGGAGAAAGGCGAGTACACGGAGGCCCTGGCGGTGCTCGCGGAACTGCGCGAAGCGGTGGATAGCTTCTTCGATGACGTGATGGTCAACGCGGAAGACGAACAACTGCGACACAATCGCCTCAACCTGCTCAGGCAGCTGCGGGATGAATTCCTGCAGGTCGCCGACATCTCCCAACTGGTGGTCGGCAAAGACTGACGCCCGCCTGAAAAGGCGACGGGTCACGAATGCAGAAGGCGGGAAAACCCCGCCTTTTTTTCGCGTATGCATTACACTGGCGGCATGACTCTGGAGCAATTTCTCGATAACCCCGACTATGTACTGGCGCTCTCCTGTACCGGCGCAGGCATACTGGGGCTTGCCATCGGCGGGCTGTGGGCAAGTTTGCGTGGACAGACAGCCCTTGCGAAGCTGCGCGAAGCATGCGAAAGCGAAGCGGCCGACCTTCGCCAGCAGTTGAACGAAAGCGGCGTGGACTTGGCCCGCCTGCAAACCCGTGAACAACAGCTCAACCAGCGACTCCTGGAGCGGGAAGAAGAGACCAGGCAAGTACGGGTCGATGCAGAGGGTCTGCGCAGCCAGCTGCACATTCTGCAGAACGAACACACCCGCCTGCAGACCCAGCAGGAAGAAAAGAAAGAGCGCCACGCCGAGCAACTCAAGCTCTTGCAGGAGGCGCGGGAAAACCTGAAGCAGGATTTCGAACTGCTCGCTAACCGGATTTTTGAAGAAAAGGGTAAAAACCTCAGCGCCACCAACCGGGAATCCATCGACCTGCTGCTGCGCCCCTTCCGCCAGCAGATCACGGAATTCCAGTCCCGTATCAACCAGGTGCACACGGAATCGGTGAAGGGTCATACCACCCTGGAAGCGGAGATCAAGAAAGTCCTGGAGGTCGGCCTGGCTATGAACACCCAGGCGGCCAACCTCACTACCGCGCTGAAGGGCGACAAGAAAACCACCGGCAACTGGGGCGAGGCCCAACTCGAACGAACCCTGGAACTGGCGGGCCTGCTGCGCGACGACCACTACAGCACCCAGGAAAGCTTTACCGATGGCAGTGGCAAACGGCGACTGCCGGACTTCGTTATCAAGCTGCCCGACAGCAAAAGCATGGTGATCGACAGTAAAGTGTCGCTGGTCGATTACGACCGCGCGATCTCCGCGGAGACCGACGAGGAAAGGGAGGATGCACTTGCCGCACACGCCGCAGCGGTGCGCCGGCACATCGATGATCTCGCCTCAAAGGATTATTCCAATCTTCCCGGCCTGGACAGTCCCGACTTCGTTCTCATGTTCATGCCGGTGGAGCCCGCCTACATCGAGGCGCTCAAGCTCAACCGCGACCTCTTCAACTACGGCTACCAGCGCGGCGTGGTGATGGTTTCTCACACGACGCTGATGCCCATCCTGCGCACCGTCGCCAACCTCTGGCGGATCGACCAGAGTAACCGCGAGGCGCGGGAGATCAGCACCAAGGCCGGGGAGATCTACAACCAGGTGTGTGTTGTCGCCGAGCGACTGCAGAAACTCGGCGCTACCCTGAACACCGTGAGCAATCACTACAACCAGACCGTCGTCGGCCTCGCGGGGCAACAGGGGCTTATCGGTAAGGTCGATCGCTTCAAACAACTATCAAGCAAGGCCAGCAAGCAGATGGTCGAACTGGATCCGCTACACGCGGATTTCGAAATCGAACGCCTGCAGGCGATAGAACTGATGCCGACGGAAGCTGCAGAAATACCAGAGCCGGAACCCGAAGACAGCGAGACCGCGGCCGCGGAAGAGGGGGAATAAGAGTGGGGCACTGCCTCCGCAAGCAGTGCCCCAGGGCGGTCCCCACCAGGGGTTGCAGGGAACCGGGAGACGCAGATCAGTCGGCAGATGCCACCTGGCCAGCATTCAGTTGGCTCATTGCATCGCTCACAGCGCGGTCGTAACAGGCTTCGCGCTGGGCTGACACCGACAGGCTCCCGGTCATCCTGGGATCGGACTCGCCACACACGTCTTCCGCGGCACGGCGAATACGACTTTCGATCCGCGCGCGACCTTCGCTGGTGAGCAACTCCGAGCGCTTGAAAGACACCGAATTGGTGTTGACCGCAGTGCCGCGGACACTGGTTTCGTCCATCGCAACAGCGGCCTGGGCCGCTCCCAACGCTACGACTGAACCCATTACCGCGACACCAGCCATTTTCTTCATCATCTTGATATCCATTTCCGACTCCCTACCTTTTCTCTTGCGGGCACAGCCCTTGTTGTTTCGGCCGGCGCCTTTCTCATACCGGCCAACCTTGGGGAGAAAATTAGGGGAAATCGTTATTCGGCGAAACCGCGATTCGCCCAGTTGCACAAAGCCCGCGATGAAGTGCTCCCCCGCAGCGATGAACTGCGGGGGGTGGGGATGAAAAAAGGGGGTGGGGTAGGGTTAGAGCCCGGACCGACTCGAGGCTAGACGTCCAGGTTGGCCACGGCCAGGGCATTTTCCTCGATGAAATCCCGACGCGGCTCTACCTGGTCTCCCATCAGGGTAGTGAAGATCTGGTCCGCGGCGATTGCGTCCTCGATGGTCACCTGCAGCAGGCGGCGAGCCTCCGGGTCCATGGTGGTCTCCCAGAGCTGGTCGGGGTTCATCTCACCCAGGCCCTTGTAACGCTGCACGGAGTAACCCCTGCGCGCTTCGGCCATGAGCCAGTTGAGCCCCTCGACGAAATCGCGGGTGGCCAGGGTTTTTTCACCCCGCTGGAAGTAGCCCTCTTCGTCCACCAGGTTGCTGAGGGTCTCGCCCATCTTCACCAGCTTGCGGTATTCCGCGGAGGCGAAGAAATCGCGACCGTACTCGGTCTCGGACTCCACGCCGTGGGCGATCAGCTTCACCACCGGATAGTAGAGCTCCCGCTCCGGATTCCAGCGAACAAGGGCAGAGTAGTTACTGGAGCTGGAGTTTAGGGTTTGTAAGCGCTCACTTAGTTTCTGGGTGTAGTTACTCACTACCTCTTCATCGGCCAGTTGTTCCACGTCCAGAAGACCGTTGTACATCATCTCCCAGAGGACATCGGGCCAGTAAAGGCGCGACAGCCTGTCCACGGTTGCCGCTACCGCACGGTATTCGTTCACCAGGGCCTGCAGGCCCTCACCGCTGATGGGTGGTGCGTCGGGGTTGACGTAGATTGCGGCGGTATCCAGGGCCGATTGGGTGAGATAGCGGTTCAGCGCCTCGTCGTCCTTAAGATATTCGTGCTGCTTGCCCCGGGCGATCTTGTACAGCGGCGGCTGGGCGATGAACACATGGCCGCGCTCGATCAATTCGGGCATCTGGCGGAAGAAGAAGGTCAGCAACAGGGTACGAATATGAGAACCGTCCACATCCGCATCCGTCATGATGATGATGCTGTGGTAGCGAAGTTTGTCCGCGTCGAAATCCTGCTTGCCGATACCACAGCCGAGAGCTGTCACGATGGTTCCCACCTCAGCGGAGCCCAGCATCTTGTCGAAGCGGGCCTTTTCCACGTTGAGGATCTTGCCTTTCAGCGGAAGGATGGCCTGGAAGCGGCGGTTGCGACCCTGTTTGGCTGAACCGCCGGCAGAGTCCCCCTCCACCAGGAAGAGTTCCGACAGGGCGGGGTCCTTTTCCTGGCAATCGGCCAGTTTGCCGGGCAGTCCGGCGATATCCAGCGCACCCTTGCGCCGAGTCATCTCCCGGGCCTTCCTGGCCGCTTCCCTGGCCTTGGCCGCATCGAGCATCTTGCCAATAACAGCCTTGGCTTCCAATGGATTTTCGAGCAGGTATTCATTGAAGCGGGTGTTCATCGCCTGCTCGACGGCAGTCTTCACTTCAGAGGAAACAAGTTTGTCCTTGGTCTGGGAGGAGAACTTGGGATCCGGTACCTTTACCGAGATGATTGCCGTCAGACCTTCGCGGGCGTCTTCACCGGTGGTCACAACAGAGGCTTTCTTCGCCAGGCCTTCCTTCTCTATATAGGTATTGAGATTACGGGTGAGGGCAGCCCTGAAGCCGGCCAGGTGAGTACCACCGTCGCGCTGGGGGATGTTATTGGTGTAGCAGAGGATATTTTCCTGGAAGGAATCGTTCCACTGCAGGGCAACTTCTACGCCGACGCCATCATCCGTATCCAACTGGAAGTAAAAGGGCTTGTTGACCGGGGTCTTGTTCTGGTTGAGAAAATCGACGAACTCCCGGAGGCCGCCATCGTAATTGTAGGTCTCCTCTTTGCCACTGCGCTCGTCCTTGAGGGCGATGCAGACGCCGGAGTTCAGGAAAGCCAGTTCCCGCAGGCGCTTGGCGAGAAGATCAAAATGGAACTCGATGTTGCTGAAGGTGGCCTGGGAGGGGACGAAAGTGACCGCTGTACCGGTCGAGGTGGTGTTTCCTTTGACCGCCAGCGGGGCGTCAGGTACACCGTGGCGGTAGACCTGCTCCCAGAGTTTGCCTTCCCGGCGGATGGTCAGGGTGAGTTCTTCTGAGAGCGCGTTGACCACCGAAACACCTACCCCATGGAGTCCACCGGAGACCTTGTAGGTGTTGTCGTCGAACTTACCGCCGGCGTGGAGGACGGTCATGATCACTTCCGCCGCGGAGACACCCTCTTCGTGCATTTCGGTGGGAATACCACGGCCATCATCGCTTACAGTAACCGACTCATCGGGATGAATAACGACATCGACCCGGGAGCAGTGCCCGGCCAGCGCCTCGTCGATCGAATTGTCCACCAACTCGAAAACCATGTGGTGCAGGCCAGTCCCGTCATCGGTATCACCAATGTACATCCCCGGTCGTTTGCGGACCGCGTCCAGGCCCTTGAGTACCTTGATACTGGAGGAATCGTAGTTCTGTTCGTTGTCGCTCATACTTTTCTCATTACCGATCGGCAGTGTTTTCCAAACACCCTGTACATCAAGTGCTTGTTATTACCCCATGTTCCACGTGGAACATCTCTAGTTGTTCCTGACTGGAAACAGGCCATACGCGCAGGACCTGGTCTCTCTCGATACTGCTGATAAACACCTGGCCATTGTCCAGTTCACTGAGAAACTCACAGACCCGGCCGGCATGCTGCTCATCCAGTTCAGCGGGCAGATCATCAACCAGGTAGAGGCAGTGTTGCCTTCCGGAGTTTCCCATAATCCTGCCCTGTGAGAGCTTGAGCCCGTAGACCACCAGCTTCTGCTGGCCCCGGGATAGCACCTCGATCGCAGGGCGACCCCCAATCAAGACCCTGATGTCCGCTCGCTGGGGGCCAATGTGGGTAAAGCCTTGTTCAAGGTCCAGTTTCAAACTCTTCTCGAGAGCCTCTTGCAGCGACAGTTGGCTGTCCCAACCACTGCGAAAGCGCAACTCCAGCCCCTCCAGACCCGGCGCGAGACGCTGCATGCACTTTGAAAACTCCTCCGCGAGGCGAGAAACGTATCGCTCTCGGTGGGCGGTCAGGGCCTCGCCGGACTCCGCGATTTCCCGGGACCACACGGGCAATTGCGAATCGGCCATTTTACCACGGCGCAGGAGGGTATTGCGCTGCTTAATTCCACGCTGGTAGCGCTTCCACTGGATATAGAAGTCATGTTCCACGTGGAACACACCCCAGTCCATGAAGCGCCTGCGCTCTCCCGGTGGGCCACTGAGCAGTTCGAAACTGTCAGCCGTAATTGCCTGGACCGGCAGCGCCTCGACCAACTCGGCTATGGAACGGACACTCTGGCCAGCGAGCTTTATCTGGAACTCGCCCCTGCGCTCGCGACGCACGCCGATACCCGTATTACCGGGCTCGAGACGACCGTGCACCGTGCAGGACTCCTCACCATGGGTGATCAGTGTGCGCGGATTGCCGCGAAAAGAACGGGCCATACCGAGGAGATGGATCGCCTCCAGGACGCTGGTCTTCCCAGAGCCGTTAGCGCCGTAAAGCACGTTCACGGGGCCCAGACCATCCAGGCGGGCCTCACGGATATTACGAATATGGGTAATCTGGACCCTTCGAAGCAGGGAAGGGGTCATTTGAGTGCTGCGCAAGCACCTCGTTTAGAGGCGCATGGGCATGACCACATAGCGAGAATCCCCGTCGTCTTCAGACTCCTCGAGGAGCGCACTGCTATTGGGATCCGAGAGCGACATCTTCACCTGGTCACCAGACAACACACCGAGGACATCCAGCAGATAGCTGACGTTGAAGCCGATTTCCAGCTCCCCACCGGCGTATTCCACGGGAACGACTTCTTCCGCCTGTTCCTGCTCGGGGTTGTTGGCCACGATATCGATACTGTTCTCGCTCAGCTTGAGTCGCACCCCGCGGTACTTCTCATTTGAAAGAATGGCGGTACGGGCAAAGGCCTGACGCAATTCCAGGCGGGAACCCAGCACGGTCTTGTCCGCTCCCCGGGGCATCACACGCTGGTAGTCGGGGAATTTTCCGTCCACGAGTTTCGATGTGAAAGTAAATTCGTCGGTGGTGGCACGGATATGGTTACTGCCAATCACGATGGCGATATCGGCGTCATCCTCCAGTAGCAGGCGGGCCAGCTCCAGAACGCCTTTGCGCGGCAGGATCACCTGGGTATCACCTTCTACCTCTACCTTGCCCGGCAGTGAGCAAAGGGCGAGGCGGTGACCGTCCGTGGCGACAACTGAAAGCTTCTGGTCCTTGAGTTCCCAGAGCATCCCGTTGAGGTAGTAGCGCACATCTTGCTGGGCCATGGCGAAGGCCGTGCGATCGATCAGGCGCTTGAGCTGCCCCTGTTTGAGGTTCAGCTGGTGGGTGCCGATACTGTCTTCCAGATTGGGGAATTCCCTGGCGGGGAGGGTGGAGAGGGTGAAACGGCTGCGACCGGAACGGACCGTGACCTTGCCATCCTCCGTGCTGAACTGGATATCACTTCCCTCCGGAAGGGAACGGCAAATATCCACCAGTTTTCTCGCGGGAACCGTCAATTCACCGTTTTCGTCTCCTGCCTCACTCAGCTGCAGCCGGCCAATCAGTTCCACCTCGAGATCCGTTCCGGTGAGGGAAAGACGGTCCTTATCCAGGACCAGCAAGATGTTGGAAAGTATCGGCAAGGTCTGCCGGCGCTCCACCACGCCAGCAACAAGATTCAGTGGCTTGAGCAGTGCATCCCGCGAAACAGTGAACTTCATAGGTCGTGTGGTTCCTTAATACGGTGGTAATGCGACCCAGCGGTCGCCCCCTGAAAATAGCCGGTCACGGCGCCCTCAGGTAGTGAGGGAACGCAACAAATTCTTGTAATCTTCGCTAATATCCGAGTTTGTTTCACGGAGTTCCTTGATTTTACGACATGCATGCAGAACTGTCGTGTGATCTCTGCCTCCAAAGCTGTCACCAATTTCAGGAAGACTGTGATTGGTCAATTCTTTGGACAGCGCCATCGCAACCTGCCGGGGTCGGGCTACTGAACGACTGCGCCGGCGAGACATCAAATCCGCCACCTTGATCTTGTAATACTCGGCCACTGTCCTCTGGATGTTGTCCAGGCTTACCTGCTTGTCCTGCAGGGCCAGAAGATCTTTAAGGCTGTCCTTGATCAGGTCGATATCGATCTCCCGACCTATGAAGTGAGCACTCGCTATCACCCGTTTGAGTGCCCCTTCCAGCTCCCGGACATTGGAGCGAATTCGCTGGGCGATGAAGAAGGCCGCATCCGGCGGCAGGTTGATTCGCGCCTGGGTGGCTTTCTTCATAAGGATGGCTACCCGGGTCTCCAACTCGGGCGGTTCGACGGCAACCGTCAGTCCCCAGCCAAAGCGGGATTTCAGACGCTCTTCCAATCCGTCGATTTCCTTTGGATAGCGGTCACAGGTCAGAATCATCTGTTGCCCGCCCTCAAGGAGGGCGTTGAAGGTGTGGAAAAATTCCTCCTGGGAGCGGTCTTTCTTGGCAAAGAACTGGATGTCGTCGATCAACAGCGCATCGACGGAACGGTAGTAACGCTTGAAATCGGTTATGGCGTTGAGCTGCAGGGCCTTTACCATATCGGCAACGAAACGCTCGGAATGCAGGTAGACGATTTTTGCATCCGGTTTGCGCAGCTTGAGGGCATTACCCACTGCGTGCATCAGGTGGGTTTTGCCCAGGCCCACGCCGCCGTACAGGAACAGCGGGTTATAGGAATCACCGGGGTTCTCCGCCACCTGCCGGGCAGCCGCCAGCGCCAGCTGGTTCGATTTGCCCTCAACGAAATTCATGAAGGTGTAGTTGTCGACCAGGTTGTACTGGTGCTGCAAGGAGCCTTCGATTTCAGCCTGGCGAGCGGATTCCGCAGCGGCCCGCGGAACGGGTGCTGGTGAAGGCCGCCTGGGTACCTCTGACTCTGCCTGCGGCTCTGGCACCACCGACACTGCGCTGCCTGAAACGGCGGGAGGGAGCGTACTGAACCCCGGGGCGCTGCTCTCGACGGAATGCCCGTTGACTGCGCCAGGAGCCCGTGCATCGAGGCTGTGGCTGCCGATCTCGAAGATAACATTCATCTGGTTGTAGTTACCGACCTCGGCAACCAGTTCGTTTATACGAGCGGCAAATTTGTCTGACACAAAGTCTTTGATGAATCGGTTGGGCGCGAACAATCTGAGCGACTGTCCTTCTAGACTGGCCTTCAAGGGCCGTATCCACGTGTTGAACTGCTTGGAAGGCAGCTCATCCTGAAGTCTTTCCACACATTGTTGCCACACTACGCCAGGCAAAATCCCCCCTCAAGGCCAAATCGCAAGATATGCCTTTACTACATGTTTAGTTGTTGTATGTACCTGGTCAGAAACAGGTCACGGGAAAGAGATAATAGCGCTGCACTAGCGACTTATCCACATATTTTTTATTGGGATAAATTTATATTTTTCTCTTACTTTTCAATGTCTTATTATGTTTTTGATTATTTTTAAGCCAGCGACGGGGAAATATTTTTTTGTATGTGGATTTGTGGATAAGCTGTTAATAAAATCTTGAGAATTTGTGGGGCGATTGCTGCACTACAGCGCTGGCAAGGCCTCGCCGCATTCCTGCAAGCGCCGGGTCGATGGCTCAGCTGCGGGCGAATTTCAGCCCGCTCCAGGTCCCAGGGGGGCGGCGAAATTTAGCGCACTTCGCGATTGAATTACCCATGGCCTTCCCCTAGAATAGCCAGCCTTTTTTTGCCGCCCCGGGCCAGCTCCCGTGGCGAATAATTTCAACCCGATTTTCAGGTATTCGAGCCATGAAGAGAACATTCCAGCCCAGCGTACTGAAGCGCAAGCGCACCCACGGCTTCCGCGCCCGTATGGCCACCAAGAATGGTCGCCAGGTGATCAACCGTCGCCGCGCACGCGGTCGCAAAGTACTGTCCGCCTGATAGCGCGACCTTACTGACCTGAGGGTGACCTCCGGGTGAATGGTGAGTATCGCTTCCCCAAGCAGAACCGCCTTCTTAACGCCCGGGATTACCAACGGGTCTTTAATGACGTTCAGGCGAAAGCGGGGCACAGGCACCTGCTGCTGCTGGCAACGCACAACCCAGGACCCAGACATCGTCTGGGTCTTGTCGTTGCAAAACGGCATGTCCGGCTGGCGGTGCAGCGCAATCGGATCAAACGGCTAGCACGGGAAGTATTCCGCCAGCTTCCGCCATCCCAGCCCGCGCTGGATGTCATCCTGCTTGTACGGCCCGGCATCGATCAGTTGGACAATAAACAACTATCCTCTATATTGCGGCAGCAATGGCAAAAGCTTCAGCGTAACGCTTCACGGGCTCTCGAGGGTAAATCTCCCTGATGCGCAGATTTCTCAGCTTTCTGATCGGCTGCTACAAGGTAGCGCTCAGTCCGTTTCTCGGTGATAACTGCCGCTTTTACCCCACTTGCTCCACCTATGCGCAGCAGGCGATTAACGAACACGGCGTATGCCGCGGTGGCCTGATGGCGGTCCGGCGCCTGTCGAAATGCCATCCCTGGCACGAGGGCGGCGTGGACCCGGTTCCACCCTGCCGACATACACACTGACGAACAGACGAAACCATGGATTTGCAACGCTCCCTTTTAATAGCTGCCCTCGCTGTTCTTTCTTTCATGCTGCTGACCGAGTGGGTCGCATTCAAGGAAGAAAAAGAATCCCAGGTCGCCTACAGCGCAGAGCAGGCACCAGCCGCTTCCGACACAGCTACCGAGTTGCCCGTACTGGAAACTTCCAGCGCCGGAGCCAATGACGACCTTCCTCCACCTCCTTCCGTAGAGGGGGAGAGCACTGCATCCAACGCACCTGAAACCGGCGTGAGCACTTCGCGACAGACTATCCTGGTCAGCACCGACAGCCTGGAATTGACCATCGATCTGGCTGGAGGCGATATCATCGGTGTCGCATTACCGCGCCACCCGGCAAAAATTGATACGCCGGACCAGCCCTTTGTTCTGCTCGAGGATAACGCCCAGCGGCTGTACATCGCACAGAGCGGCCTGATCGGGAAAGACGGTATCGATGCCAGCGGACGAGCGCGCTTCAGTGCCAAACAGAAAGCCTATGAAATGCCAGAGGAAGCCGACACGCTGGTCGTCGACCTCGAGTGGACAGGCGACGATGCAGTCGGGGTAACCAAGCGTTTTACCTTTACCCGTGGTGATTACCTGGTAAACGTCGAGTACCTGGTCAGTAACAACAGCAGCGAACGCTGGCAGGCCAATTTCTTCGGACAGATCAAGCGTGACAACTCAGCTGCTCCGAACACCTCATCCGGTATGGGCCTGCATCCCTTCCTCGGCGCAGCCACCACCACTCCGGATGACCACTTCGCCAAGTACTCTTTCGACGACATTGCCGACACACCCTTCAAGCAGAAAATCCAGGGGGGCTGGATAGCCTTGATCCAGCACTACTTTATCAGTGCCTGGGTACCGGATGCCGAGCAGCTCAACAGCTACAACATGCGCACTACCCGAAGTGGCTTCAATATCATTGGCTTCACCACCCCGGCGCTTACGGTAGACCCAGGCAAGAGCGGAGCCATCGGCGCATCCTTCTATGCCGGCCCCAAGGACCAATACCGCCTGAAGGAAATTTCCCCCTACCTCGACCTGGTCGTGGACTACGGCTGGCTCTGGTGGATTGCCCAACCCCTTTTCTGGTTGCTGACCAAGATCCACAGCCTGGTGGGTAACTGGGGCGGCGCGATCATCCTCCTGACGGTGATCGTCAAAGGCGCATTCTTCAAACTATCCGCCACCAGCTACCGCTCAATGGCGAAAATGCGCAAGGTCCAGCCGAAGATTGTCGAGCTGCGCGAACGCTACGGGGACGACAAACAGAAACAGTCCCAGGCGATGATGGAGCTCTACCGCAAGGAGAAGGTCAACCCGATGGGCGGCTGCCTGCCTATTCTCGTGCAGATGCCTGTATTCATCGCCCTGTACTGGGTGCTGATGGAGAGCGTCGAGTTGCGCCAGGCGCCCTTCATGCTGTGGATCAAGGACCTCTCGGTGATGGACCCCTATTTCGTCCTGCCCATCATCATGGGTGCCTGCATGTGGTTCGCGCAGAAACTCAACCCGCCGCCACCGGATCCCATGCAGGCCAAAATCATGCAGTGGCTGCCGATCATTTTCACCTTCTTCTTCCTCTGGTTCCCCGCCGGTCTGGTACTGTACTGGGTAGTCAACCAGATGCTGTCGATCACCCAGCAGTGGGTGATCACCCGGCAGATAGAAAAAGCGGGCTGACACGGCCCCGCCAGGGGGAAACATGACATTGGCGCCGATGAACGGCGATACCATCGCCGCGATCGCTACCGCCCCCGGCCGCGGGGGCATTGGCATCGTGCGCCTCTCGGGGCCGCGGGCACTGGAGATCGCCACTTCGATCTGCCGCTCCAGCCTCGAGCCACGCCTGGCCCGCTTCTGCAGCTTCCACGACACGCGAGACCAGGTAATCGACTCCGGCATTGCACTGTATTTCCAGGCCCCGAATTCATTCACCGGCGAAGACGTGGTCGAACTGCAGGGCCACGGCGGGCCGGTCATCCTCGACATGCTGGTCAGAACCTGCAACGCGCTCGGCGCCCGCAATGCGCGCCCGGGAGAATTCTCGGAACGGGCCTACCTCAACGACAAACTTGATCTCACCCAGGCCGAGGCAATCGCGGACCTGATCAACAGCACTACCGAACAGGCGGCCCTCAACGCGACCCGCTCCCTGCAGGGAGCATTTTCCCAGCGAATAGACAAACTGGTGTACATGGTCACCCGCCTGCGGGTCTACGTCGAAGCGGCAATCGACTTCCCGGAAGAAGAAATAGACTTCCTGGCCGACGGCCAGGTAAGCAGCCAGCTCGCAGAAATCACCGGCTATTTTGATACGGTCATGCGGGAAGCCCGTCAGGGCGCGCTGGTGCAGGAGGGCATGAAGCTGGTGATCGCCGGCAAGCCCAACGCCGGTAAATCCAGCCTGCTCAACGCGCTCTCCGGCCAGGACAGCGCCATCGTCACCCCTATCGAGGGCACCACGCGGGACGTCCTGCGCGAGCACATACAGATCGACGGTCTGCCCCTGCACATCGTGGATACCGCCGGCCTGCGGGAAAGCCCCGACGAAATCGAGCGGGAAGGTATTCGCAGGGCCTGGAAGGAAATGAACAGCGCCCACCTCATCCTGCTGGTAGTGGATGGCTCAGACCCGAACAGCAGTCACGATCCCGCCAGTATCTGGCCCGCGATCCGCGAGCAACTGCACAGCGATATCCCGGTCTGCGTCATCATGAACAAGGCCGATGTCAACGGACGGCCCTGCGCCTTACAGGACAGCGGCGACCACACGGTCGTTACCCTCTCTGCACGCACCGGGGAGGGGCTGGAGCTTCTCAAAACCCACCTCAAACAGTGCATGGGCTACGCGGGAGAAGGGAGCTTCAGCGCCCGTCGCCGCCACCTCGCCGCACTCGAGAGTGCTTTCAGCGCACTGGAAGCCGGACGCGAACAACTGGAAACCGCCGGAGCGGGTGAACTCCTCGCGGAGGACCTGCGGCAATGCCAGAACGCCCTCGGTGAAATCACTGGGCAGGTAAGCTCGGATCAATTGCTCGGCGAAATCTTCTCCAGTTTCTGTATCGGCAAATAATCCCCAGCCGGCCATCAGGCAGTCCCCCGATTTTCCACAGCCTGATCACACCTTTTCAATCCATCCACAACTAAACGACAGACACTGCACAGGCAAAATGGGGCAGGGAGCCCCAGGCGCCACCCGGTGGATAATCCTGGGAGGGAAGTTGTGAATGCAGTGAGAAAGAATTCTGGATAAGTTGCCGTTTCCAACGAAGGGCCAATTCTGTCCAGAATCCATACCCCGCCAACCCACCGTTCACACATACTGCAATCAGGTGTTCTACAGAAGCTTGTCATTGCAGCAAGCTAATGATCTGAATGCATTTTTCCCGCTTATACACAGCGAAAGGCGGGCCTAATTACAATAACTACAATTAACCTATAACCCTATAAGACAATATTTATATATATACCTATAAATACCGGTAACAGGCTGTAATGGTTTTGCAGCGTGAAATGGAGATACTGGAGGAGTGCAAGGCAGCGCTACGGCGAACAGGGACGTTCGCACCCTCAAGCATTCCCCAGGCACTTCTCCAGAATTCTTTCAGGCGGTAAGCGACGAGCGCCTCACAGCAGAGGCGCTATCACCAGGCTGACGATAGCCATCACATTGATCAGAATGTTCATCGACGGTCCGGAGGTATCCTTGAAAGGATCACCGACGGTGTCACCCACTACGGTTGCCGCATGGGTCTCGGAGCCCTTGCCGCCCAGGTTGCCACGCTCCACGTACTTCTTGGCGTTGTCCCAGGCTCCACCGGCGTTGGCCATCATCAGTGCCATCAACACACAGGCCAGCAGGGCCCCACCGAGAAATCCACCCAGGGAAGCCGCGCCGAGCCCGAAGCCCACCAGAACCGGCGTGATGACGGCGATCGCACCCGGCAAAAGCATGCGTCGCAGCGCTGCCGAGGTCGCGATATCAACACAGCGGGCGGTATCCGGTTCGGCGTTGCCTTCGAGCAGGCCGGGGATTTCCCGGAACTGGCGGCGGATCTCGTTGATCATGTCGAAGGCCGCTTCCCCCACAGCCGTCATGGTGATCGAGGCAATCAGGAAGGGGATGGTGCCGCCGATAAACATGCCGACAAGGACCTGCGGACTGGCGAGATCGAGGTTGAAGCCGGGATTGTGAACTTCCACGGTTTCGACGAAGGCGGCGATGATCGCCAGGGCAGCCAGGGCCGCGGCTCCGATGGCGAAGCCCTTGCCGATGGCCGCAGTGGTATTGCCGACTTCATCCAGGCCATCGGTGATCTTGCGGGTTTCCTCGCCCATGCCTGCCATCTCGGCGATACCGCCGGCGTTGTCGGCAACCGGCCCGTAGGCATCGATGGCCATGGTGATACCCACCGTGGACAGCATCCCCACGGCGGCTATCCCCACGCCGTACAAGCCGGCAAGAGAGGTGGAGAGGAAAATGATCGCCGCGAGTACCAGGATGGGCAGGACCACTGACTGCATCCCCACCGCGAGGCCCGAGATCATCACCGTCGCCGGGCCGGTCTCCCCTGACCTGGCGATGCGCTCCACCGGCTTTGAGCCAGTGTAGTATTCGGTGATCAGGCCGATGCAGACACCACCAACGGCACCGCAGACCACCGACCACCAGATTGCCGGCTCCAGTCCGAACCCGGCGATCAGGAACCAGGCGACGATCACGAACACCACCGGGGCCGCCAGGGTGCCTGTGCGCAAGGCCGCTTCCGGCGCCGCGCTGCTGCGCAGCCTGACGATCACGATTCCGCAGAGGGAGGCCAGCAGGCCGATGCTGGCGAGCATCAGGGGCAGGGCCATCAATTCGGCCTGGTGTTGTATGGCCATGGTCGAGGCTATCGCGATACAGGCGATCATGGAGCCGCAGTAGGACTCGAAAATGTCCGAACCCATGCCGGCAATGTCGCCCACGTTGTCACCGACGTTGTCGGCGATAACCCCCGGGTTGCGGGGATCGTCCTCGGGAATACCGGCCTCCACCTTGCCTACCAGGTCAGCGCCGACGTCTGCGCTCTTGGTGAAGATACCGCCGCCGACGCGGGAGAACAGGGCTACGGTGGAAGCGCCCATGCCGAAACCATGGATTGCGTGAGCGGTTTCCGGGTCGCCACCGAAGAACCAGTAGAGGCCGCCGAGGCCTATCAGGCCCAGCGAAGCCACACACAGGCCCATGATCGATCCGCCGTAGAAGGCTATCGACAGGGCCGCGCCCTGCCCGTGGTTGTGGGCGGCGACTGCCGTTCGGACATTGGCCTTGGTAGCAGCGAACATACCCAGGAAACCGGCTATGGCAGAGGATAGGGCGCCAACCAGGAAGGCGATGGCGGTGTTCACACCGAGGGGCGAAAGGAACAGGCAAATCAGCAATACCAGGGCGAACAGGCCCAGCATCTTGTATTCCCGCTGCATGAAGACCATCGCACCGAGGTGTATCTGGTCGCCGATTTTTTTAACCGTTCCGTCGCCGTGATTATGGCGAACCATGATGTGATAGATGATGAAAGCGACCGCCAGACCGGCGAGTCCCAGGACAGGGGGTACCACGTGAAATCCAGGCATAGCTTGACTCCATGGTGTTATTATTGATCCCGCGTATCCATGATTACCAAACCCGGGGCGGCGACACAAGTCTGTTGTACTGCCGTTTTCCCCATGCTGGAGGTGATGACTCATGCCCGAAAGCCACAAGGATGGGCGTTTCAACGGTCCCGACGGTCTTTCCCTCTACTACCAGTACTGGTTGCCGGAAGGTCCACCCCGTGCCGTTCTGGTGATTGCCCACGGTGCCGGCGAACACTCTTCACGCTACGCAGGCCTGGCGGAGTTTTTTATTCCCCACGGCTATGCCATTGCGGCCCTGGATCACCCCGGCCATGGCAAATCCGATGGTGATTACGGTCATGTCGGCGCGTTTACCCAGTATCTCGAGGGTCTGGCCCTGTTTCGCCAGCAGGTGGCCGCTGATTTCCCCGGCCTGCCGCTGATCCTGCTGGGCCACAGCATGGGTGGGCTGATCAGCGCGGCCTACCTGCTGGAGCATCCGGAGGATTTCATTGCCTGTGCGCTTTCCGCCCCGGCGATCGCCTCGGAACTGCAACCCGGTTTCCTGCAGATTGCACTGATTCGTTTGCTCTCCAGGCTCTTCCCGAAACTGGGCGTGATGCAGCTCGAGGCCAGCGGAGTCAGTCGCGACCCGGCTGTAGTGGAGGCCTATACCGCCGATCCACTGGTGCATCACGGTAAATTCAGCGCGCGCTTTGTCAGCGAGTTATTCAGTACCATGGGGCGGGTGCAGGCAGAGGCTGTGACGATTAAACGTCCGCTCCTCCTGCTGCACGGCGAGGCAGACCAGATGACGGCCCCCGCCGGCTCCCAGTTGCTCTATGCGGCGGCATCCAGCGAGGACAAAAGCCTCAAACTTTACCCTGGTCTCTACCATGAGATTTTCAACGAGCCGGAGCGGGAAGAAGTCCTCGGCGACCTGCTGGCCTGGTGCGACCGGCAGCTATCGCAGGGCCAGTAATACGAGTTCGCCCAATAGGCGAACAAATTTTGAACAGCAAGCCCTGCGCACGTATAATCGCGCCCCCGCCGATTTTCGCGGGCGGGAATAGTTCGCGGGCAGGATGAGCCAATGGAATTCAAGCAACAGTTCGACGTGATTGTGGTCGGCGGTGGACACGCCGGGACCGAGGCGTGCCTGGCCGCAGCGCGGATGGGCTGCCGCACCCTGTTGCTTACCCACAGTGTCGACACCCTCGGCCAGATGTCCTGCAACCCTGCCATCGGCGGCATCGGCAAGAGCCACCTGGTGAAGGAAGTGGACGCCCTCGGTGGCGCCATGGCCCGTGCCACCGACCGCGCCGGCATCCAGTTCCGCACCCTGAATTCCCGCAAGGGTCCCGCGGTGCGGGCTACCCGCGCCCAGGCAGACCGGGTGCTCTACCGCAATGCCATCCGCCAGATCCTCGAAGCCGAGGAAAACCTGCTGATCTTCCAGCAGGCGGTCGACGATCTCGTCGTGGAGCAGGGCCGCGTGGCCGGTGTGGTAACCCAGATGGGCCTGGTGTTCCGGGCTGCACATGTCGTGCTGACTACCGGGACTTTCCTCGGCGGCAAGATCCATATTGGCCTGGAGAACAGTTCCGGTGGCCGCGCCGGTGATCCACCATCGATTGCCCTGGCCCAGCGCCTGCGGGAAATGCCCTTTCGGGTTGACCGCCTGAAAACCGGTACGCCGCCGCGGATCGACGCCCGCAGCGTGAACTTCGATGGACTCGAGGAACAGTGGGGTGACGAACCCTTGCCGGTGATGTCTTTCATCGGCAATGTCAGCGAGCACCCGGCACAGCGTTGCTGCTGGATCACCCATACCAACGAGCGAACCCACGAGATCATCCGCGGCGGACTGGATCGCTCCCCCATGTTTTCCGGTGTTATCGAGGGCATTGGGCCGCGTTATTGCCCCAGCATCGAGGACAAGATCCACCGCTTCGCCGACAAACAGAGCCACCAGGTATTCATAGAACCGGAGGGGCTGACTACCCCGGAACTCTACCCCAACGGCATTTCCACCAGCCTGCCCTTCGATGTCCAGCTCGAGCTGGTGCACTCGATCAGGGGTTTCGAGAACGCCCATATCACCCGACCGGGTTACGCCATCGAATACGATTACTTCGATCCGCGTGACCTGGAATACTCGCTGCAGAGCAAGGTCCTGCCCGGGCTCTACCTGGCGGGGCAGATCAACGGCACCACCGGGTACGAGGAAGCCGCGGCCCAGGGCCTGCTGGCGGGTCTCAACGCCGCACTGGCGGCACGCGGCGAGGAAGCCTGGTGCCCGCGTCGCGATGAGGCCTACATCGGCGTGCTGGTAGACGACCTGATCACCCTCGGCACCAGCGAGCCCTACCGGATGTTTACTTCCCGGGCCGAACACCGCTTGCTGCTGCGCGAAGACAACGCGGATATCCGCCTCAGCGGCAAGGGCCGTGAGCTGGGACTGGTAGACGACGCCCGCTGGCAGCGCTTCGAGGCCAAGCGCGAGGCTATGGAGCGGGAGAATACCCGCCTGGCGACAACCTGGGTCCAGCCTGGCAGCGAGGCCGCCGCGGCGCTCGCGCCGAAACTGAAATCACCCCTGGCCCGTGAGTACTCACTGCTGGATCTGCTGCGCCGGCCGGAACTCGAGTACGCCGATATCGCCAGTCTCAAGGGGGAGCCCACCACTGACGCCCAGGCGGCGGAGCAGGTGGCGATCCAGGCCAAGTACGCCGGTTATATCGACCGGCAGCAGGAAGAAATCGAGCGCTTGCGGCGTTACGAAAATACAGCCCTGCCGAAGGAACTCGATTACACCCTGGTCGACGGACTGTCCAACGAGGTCAAACAGAAACTCGGCGCTGCACGCCCCGAGACCCTCGCCCGTGCCAGCCGGATTCCGGGTGTCACTCCGGCGGCTGTTTCCCTGCTGTTGATCTACCTGAAAAAGCGCGGCCTGCTCGGCCCACGGGGCGACGCCGACGCGCGCAAGCTGGCCTGAGTTGACCCTCTCCACGGCAGATATGCTGGCGCAGGGCTGTGCCGAACTGGGTGTGGCGGAAGATGCGCAGCGCCAGGCGCAACTGCTCGCTTACCTGGAATTACTGCAGAAGTGGAACCGGGCCTATAACCTCACGGCCATTCGCGATCCCCTGGAAATGGTCCGCCTGCACCTGCTCGACAGCCTGGCGATCGTCCCCCATGTAGCCCCCGGCAAAGTCATCGATGTAGGTACTGGTGGTGGACTGCCTGGCGTACCACTGTCGATTGTCCACCCTGAACGGGACATTCACCTGCTCGACAGCAACGTGAAGAAGACCCGTTTCCTGTTTCAGGTGAAAACTGCACTGGGCTTGGATAATATGATCGTGCACCATGCGCGGGTCGAGGAGTTTCCCGGCGCGGGTGAATACGACGCGGTGCTCTCCCGGGCCTTCGCCTCTCTCGATGATATGGTTACCGGCTGCCGGCACTTGCTGGCCCCGGGCGGCTGTTTCCTCGCCATGAAAGGCGTCTACCCGGAAGCGGAGCTGGAAGCCGTGCTTGATCGATGTGAACTCCGGGCAGTACACCCCCTGCGCGTGCCGGGGCTGGAGGCCGAGCGGCACCTGCTGGAACTGGTGCCGCGCGACGCTGCTGGCGAATAACGGGACGGGGATACGTGGCGACAATACTCGCGATTGCAAACCAGAAAGGTGGAGTGGGCAAGACCACGACCTGCGTTAACCTGGCTGCGTCCCTCGCCGCGATGAAACAACGGGTACTGCTGGTGGATCTCGATCCACAGGGCAATGCCACCATGGGTAGCGGGGTCGACAAGTACGCGGTGGAACTGAGTACCTACGATGTACTGGTACACATGGAGACGATCGCCGACGTCGTCCAGCGGCCTGATCCAGCGGGATTCGATGTGCTGCCGGCCAACAGTGATCTCACCGCAGCGGAAGTCGAACTGGTCAACGTCGAACACAAGGAGCGGCGCCTGCGGGCGGCGCTGGCGGTGGCCGCACCGCGTTACGACTATGTTCTCATCGATTGCCCGCCCTCACTGAACATGTTGACGCTCAACGCGCTGGTGGCAGCGAATGGCGTGATCGTGACCATGCAGTGCGAGTACTTCGCACTGGAGGGACTGTCGGACCTGATGGGCACCATCGGCAGGATCGCGGAAACCGTGAACCCGGAGTTACAGGTAGCGGGGATCCTGCGCACCATGTATGACCCGCGCAATTCGCTGACCAACGAAGTTTCCAATCAATTGCACACGCATTTCGGCGACCGGGTCTACCGCACGGTGGTGCCGCGCAATATCCGCCTCGCCGAGGCTCCCAGCCACGGCGTGCCGGCAATGCATTACGATCGCTACTCGCGCGG
This sequence comes from Halieaceae bacterium WMMBA4, assembly GCA_033283325.1. Classification (GTDB taxonomy): domain Bacteria; phylum Pseudomonadota; class Gammaproteobacteria; order Pseudomonadales; family Halieaceae; genus Mangrovimicrobium. The sequence goes on along the minus strand of JAWMQO010000002.1, from coordinate 271,138 downwards.
TGCCAAGGCCTATATGGCGCTGGCCGGGGAGATTATCCGTCGCATGGAAATCGCTGCCCCGGGGGACACAGCGGCGGTCCCGGCGCAAATAACTGACTGAACGGAGATAGAGGATGGCGGCCAAAAAACGCTCACTGGGTAGAGGGCTGGATTCGCTGCTCGGCGCCAGTGCTGTCAGCCACGGCCGAGTGGAGAGTCCCGCGGCTGGCGCCACTGAAGGGTCTGACTCCGATGCGCTGCTTCGGGAACTGCCCGTAGACCTGATTCAGCGCGGCAAATACCAGCCGCGCCGGGATATCGAACCCGAGTCGCTGAAGGAGCTGGCCGAAAGCATCAAGGCCCAGGGTGTGATGCAGCCCATCGTAGTGCGGCCGATTTCCGATAAAAAATACGAGATCATCGCCGGCGAGCGGCGCTGGCGCGCCACCCAGCTGGCGGGGCTCGATAGCATTCCTGCATTGGTCCGCGACGTGCCGGACGAAGCCGCCATCGCCATGGCCCTGATCGAGAATATCCAGCGGGAAGACCTCAACCCGGTGGAGGAAGCCGTCGCCCTGAAACGGCTGCAGGATGAGTTTGGCCTCACCCAGCAGCAAGTCTCCGAGGCGGTGGGTAAATCCCGCTCTACCGTTGCCAACCTGCTGCGCCTGCTGAGCCTGCAGGACGATGTGCGCCGTATGCTGGAGCACGGCGACCTCGAGATGGGCCACGCCCGTGCTCTCCTGGCCCTCGAAGCTGGCGCCCAGTCCAGTGCCGCAGGCCAGGTTGTCGGTCGCGGCCTGTCGGTGCGGCAAACCGAGGCCCTGGTGCGCCAGCTGCTGGCGGGAAAGCCCCAGCAGCGCGAACAGCCGGTTCTGGACCCCAATATCCGCCACCTGCAGGACGATCTTTCCCAGCGTCTCGGGGCGAAGGTGCAGATCCAGCACGGCCCGAAAGGGAAGGGAAAACTGGTCCTGAATTACAACTCGCTGGACGAGCTCGACGGCATTCTCAAGCACATCCACTAGGGCCGGCTACCTACACTATATAGTGGTCAAAAATCAGGCACCTACAAGATAGGGGAAGGGGCCCTGAACAGGGCGCATTACAGGTGCGGAATATGTCAGGAAAAGTCTGTAATTGCCGGGAAATTATTGGCTCGCGCAGTCGCCGATCGTGTTGAAACAGCGGTAATAATCAACCTATAATGCGCGCCGCGCTGTACGAGGATGAAAACCCGTGTGGCGCTTGGTGTGGGCTTTTGGTTAGGGAAGGGCAGCGAGACACCGATGCGTGGTGCTGAAATCCCCAGACCTCCCGTCCATCGAATCACCCTGGCTCAATTGGCGATCCTGTTCATCGTGTGCCTCCCGTTGGCGGCGTACGCGCCAGTTATAGCCCGGTCGGCCATGGCGGGTGGCTTGATAGCCATCGTTCCCCAGGCATATTTCGCCCTGCAGGCCTTTCGCCGGCGCGGCGCAGGCGCCGCCAGGCAGATCGCCCACGCGAGTTACGCGGGCGAAGTGGGAAAATTCCTGCTGAGCGCGGCCGGTTTTGCCGTCGTGTTCGCAACCCTGAGGCCGATACATGGCCTCGCCGTATTCGTCGGGTACCTGGCGATGCTGGCAATACAGATACTAGGTAGCTGGCTGCTGTTGCGGCCGCTGAGATGAGAGTCAGATCCAAGAGTCACCACTGATGGCAGCTTCAGGCGAATCACAGACAATCTCCGAATATATCGTCCACCACCTGACTAACCTCACCTATGGCAAGCTGCCAGAAGGGTTCGAGCGTCACCTCGCAGATGGTTCCACCGAGATCGTTCCCGCCGGTGGCGTATGGACCATGGCTCATGGCGGCGTTGAAGCCTCGGCGATGGGTTTCACTGCGATTCATGTCGATTCCATGATGTGGTCAATCGGCTTGGGCATCATTTTTTGCCTGTTGTTCCGCAGCGTAGCCAAAAAAGCTTCATCCGGTGTGCCCAGCGGCCTTGTCAACGCGGTCGAAATGATTGTCGGTTTTGTCGACGGCACCGTGAAAGACACTTTCCACGGCCACAACAAGCTGGTGGCCCCCCTGGCTCTGACCATTTTTGTCTGGGTCTTCCTGATGAACCTGATGGACATCATCCCGGTCGATCTCGTGCCGCACACCCTGATGCTGCTGGGTGTTGATTACCAGAAAATCGTGCCCTCCACCGACCCCAACATCACCATGGGCATGGCGGTCGGTGTGTTCATCCTGATGCTCTACTACTCTATCAAGGTCAAGGGCTTCGGCTTCGTCAAGGAGTTGACCCTGAACCCCTTCAACCACTGGCTTTTCATCCCGGTGAACCTGTTCATGGAAGTGGTTGGCCTGCTGGCCAAGCCCTTCTCCCTCGGCCTGCGTCTGTTCGGCAACATGTACGCTGGCGAGATGATTTTTATTCTGATTGCAGCCCTGTTCAGTGCCGGTATCGCCTGGATGGCGCCCGCGGGACTGCTGCAGATCGGCTGGGCGATTTTCCACATTCTGGTAATCACCCTGCAGGCTTTCATCTTCATGGTGCTGACGATCGTGTATCTCAGCATGGCCCATGAAGACCATTAATTAATCAACCACACTCTGGTTCTTAACCTTAGGAGAAAACCATGGAACTGATCTACGTTGCTGCCGCCATCATGATGGGTCTGGGTGGTCTGGGCGCCGCTATCGGCGTTGGCCTGCTGGGCGGAAAGCTCATCGAAGGCTCTGCTCGCCAGCCCGAACTGGCTCCCAAACTGCAGGTGACCTTCTTCCTGGGCGCCGGCCTGGTAGACGCGATCCCCATTATCGGTGTTGGTATCGCGATGTACCTGATCTTCGTTGTTGCTGGCTAACGGGATTTGTCGATTCACGGGGCCGGTCGGATGCCGTCGGTCCCCAGCAAGCAGTGAGGAGTAGAGCGTGAATATCAATCTTACGCTTATCGGACAAATGGTCGCCTTCATCATCTTCGTGTGGTTCTGCATGAAGTATGTCTGGCCGCCCATCCTGGCCGCCATGGCCGAGCGCGAGCAGAAAATTGCCGATGGTCTGGCAGCTGCCGACCGCGCCAGCCACGATCTGGAGCTGGCGAAGGAGAAGGCAGTCGAGCGACTGAAGGAAGCCAAGGAAGAAGCGGCCGGCATCATCGATGCCGCCAACAAGCGCGCCAACCAGCTGGTCGACGAAGCCAAGGAAGCTGCCGTGGTCGAAGCCGATCGCGTCAAGGCTTCTGCCCAGGCAGAAATCGAGCAGGAGACCAACCGCGCCCGCGAACAGCTGCGTAAGCAGGTTGCAGCCCTTTCGCTGGCTGGTGCGGAAAAAGTTCTCGGTGCTTCTATCGACCAGAATGCGCACAGCGAGCTGGTTGAAAAACTGGCTTCTGAACTTTAAGGCGGGGTCCCCATGGCTGAACTAAGCACCCTGGCACGCCCCTACGCCCGCGCCGCCTTCGAATACGCCCGCGACAAAGGTGTGCTCGCGCAGTGGTCGGAGCAACTGGCCACCTGTGCCAACGTTGCCGCGGACGCGCGAGTGGCAGATTTGCTGGACAGCCCGGCGAATACCAGCGAGCAGCAGGCCGAGGCACTGAACAGCCTCTGCGGCGACGCCACTGGCGCCGAGATCCAGAATTTCGTGCGGGTATTGGCGAGCAACAAGCGTCTCTCGCTGCTGCCGGAAATTCGTGCGCAGTTCGAAGCGCTCAAGGCGAGTCAGGAACATCGCGTTGACGTAGAAGTGATTTCCGCTTTCGACCTGGAAGCCGCGGCAGTGGACAAACTGTCCCAGGCGCTGGGCCGGAAACTGGAGCGCGAAGTTCAGGTCAGCACCTCCACCGACAGCAGCCTGCTCGGTGGCGTATTAATCAGGGCCGGCGATCTGGTGATCGACGGGTCCGTGCGCGGCCGACTGAACAAGCTGGCCGAGGCATTGAATTCCTGACCACCGTCGGGATAAAGGATTTGAGGAACAGAGCATGCAGCAACTGAATCCATCTGAAATCAGCGAGATCATCAAGCAGCGCATCGAGCAGCTGGATGTCTCCAGTGAAGCCCGCAACGAGGGCACCGTTGTCTCCGTAACCGACGGTATTATTCGTATCCACGGCCTCGCGGACGTGATGTACGGTGAAATGATCGAATTCGAGGGCGGTGTATACGGCATGGCCCTCAACCTGGAGCGCGACTCCGTGGGTGCGGTAATCCTCGGTGACTACAAGTCACTGGCGGAAGGCCAGAGCTGCCGCTGCACCGGCCGTATCCTCGAAGTGCCGGTCGGCCCCGAGCTGCAGGGCCGGGTAGTCGACGCCCTGGGGAACCCCATCGACGGCAAGGGCCCGGTCAACGCCTCCATGACCGACGCACTGGAAAAAGTTGCTCCCGGCGTTATCGCCCGCCAGTCGGTTGACCAGCCGGTACAGATCGGCCTCAAGGCCATCGACGCCATGGTGCCGATCGGCCGCGGCCAGCGGGAACTGATCATCGGCGACCGCCAGATCGGTAAGACCGCGATCGCCGTCGACGCCATCATCAACCAGAAAGGCACCGGCATTAAGTGTATCTACGTCGCCGTTGGCCAGAAGGCGTCTTCTGTTGCTGCCGTTGTACGTAAACTGGAAGAGCACGGCGCGATGGATCACACCATCGTCGTAGCCGCTACCGCATCCGACCCGGCTGCCATGCAGTACCTGGCGCCTTTCGCCGGCTGCACCATGGGCGAGTACTACCGCGACCGCGGTGAAGACGCCCTGATCATTTACGATGACCTGACCAAGCAGGCCTGGGCCTACCGCCAGATCTCGCTGCTGCTGCGTCGTCCCCCGGGCCGTGAAGCCTACCCCGGTGACGTGTTCTACCTCCACTCACGTCTGCTCGAGCGCGCCGCGCGCGTCAACGCCGACTACGTCGAGAAGTTCACCAACGGTGAAGTCAAAGGCCAGACCGGCTCCCTGACCGCACTGCCGGTGATCGAGACCCAGGCCGGTGACGTATCCGCCTTCGTACCGACCAACGTGATCTCCATCACCGACGGCCAGATCTTCCTCGAAGCCGACATGTTCAACGCGGGCATCCGCCCGGCGATGAACGCCGGTATCTCGGTATCCCGTGTAGGTGGTGCCGCGCAGACCAAGATCATGAAGAAGCTGTCCGGTGGTATTCGTACCGCGCTGGCGCAGTACCGTGAACTGGCGGCCTTCTCCCAGTTCGCTTCCGACCTCGACGACGCCACCAAGGCCCAGCTGGACCACGGTGAGCGCGTAACCGAGCTGATGAAGCAGAAGCAGTACTCGCCGCAGAGCGTTGCCGACATGGGCGTACTGCTGTATGCCGCGAACGAGGGTTACATGAACGACGTGGAAGTCGCCAAGATCGGTGATTTCGAATCGGCGCTGCTCTCCTACATGCACGGTGAGCACGGCGAACTGATGAACAAGATCGTCGAGACCGGTGACTACAACGACGAGATTGCCGAGACCTTCAAGGCGGCGATCGAGAAGTTCAAAGCCACCCAGACCTGGTAAGCGCCCGAGGACCTGCAGATGGCAGTCGGAAAAGAAATCCGCACCAAGATCTCCAGCATCCAGAGCACGCAGAAGATCACCAGTGCGATGGAGATGGTTGCGGCGAGCAAGATGCGCAAGGCACAGGACCGCATGCAGCTGGGCAAGCCCTACGCGCGCCGCATGCGCGCCGTGGTTGGCCACCTGGCCAATGCCGCGCCTGAGTATCGCCACATGTACATGGAGCAGCGCGAAGTCAAACGCGTCGGTTTCATCGTGGTCTCCACCGATCGCGGCCTGTGTGGCGGCCTGAACATCAACCTGTTCAAGACCACCGTGCGGGCGATGAAAGAATGGCACCAGCAGGACGTGCAAATCGACCTCAGCCTGGTGGGCGCGAAAGCCTCGGCCTTCTTCAACAGCTACGGCGGCAACGTGATTGCCGCGGTGCGCGACCTCGGTGAAGAGCCCGGCCTCGGCGACCTGATCGGCGGCGTGAAAGCGATGCTGGATGCCTACGAGGAAGGGCGTATCGACCGCCTGTTCCTGGTCAGCAACGAGTTCGTCAACACCATGACCCAGACGCCCACGGTCGAGCAGTTGCTGCCGCTGGAAGCCGAAGAGTCGGACGAGATGGCCCACCACTGGGACTACATCTACGAGCCCGATGCGAAGGAGCTGCTGGAAGGCCTGTTGAAGCGTTACATCGAGTCGCAGGTTTACCAGGCGGTGGTCGAGAACGGCGCCTGTGAACAGGCGGCGCGGATGCTGGCGATGAAAAACGCCACCGACAACGCCGGCGACCTGATCGAAGACCTGCAGCTGATCTACAACAAGGCGCGCCAGGCGGCGATCACCCAGGAGCTGTCGGAAATCGTCAGCGGCGCTGCGGCGATCAGCTAGTTAAATGGGGACAGACCCCGGTTTTTCAGAAAAAACCGGGGTCTGTCCCCGCAAAGAATTTATTTAGAGAGGATCCGAACATGAGTAGCGGACGCATCGTACAAATCATCGGCGCGGTAATCGACGTGGAATTCCCGCGCGATGCAGTGCCCCAGGTGTATGACGCACTGACTGTCAGTGACAAGGGCCTGACCCTGGAAGTACAGCAGCAGCTGGGCGACGGTGTCGTTCGCTCCATTGCGCTGGGTTCTTCCGAAGGCCTGTCCCGTGGCCTCAGCGTGGAAAACACCAAGGCGCCGATCAAGGTGCCCGTCGGTCTCGAAACCCTCGGCCGCATCATGGACGTACTCGGCAACCCGATTGACGAGTGTGGCCCCATCGGTGAGAAAGAGCGCGCCTCCATTCACCGCGCAGCGCCTACCTACGAGGAACTGGCTGCCGCGGAAGAGCTGCTGGAAACCGGCATCAAGGTTATCGACCTGGTCTGTCCCTTCGCCAAGGGCGGCAAGATCGGCCTGTTCGGCGGCGCCGGCGTGGGCAAGACCGTTAACATGATGGAACTCATCAACAACATCGCCACCGAGCACAGCGGCCTGTCCGTGTTTGCCGGTGTGGGTGAGCGTACTCGTGAAGGTAACGACTTCTACTTCGAGATGCAGGAATCCAAGGTTGTCGACGTCGAGAACTTCAGCAACTCCAAGGTTGCGATGGTTTACGGCCAGATGAACGAGCCGCCGGGCAACCGTCTGCGTGTAGCGCTGACCGGCCTGACCATGGCCGAGAAGTTCCGTGACGAAGGCCGTGACGTACTCCTGTTCGTCGACAACATCTACCGTTACACGCTGGCGGGAACCGAAGTATCCGCACTGCTGGGCCGTATGCCTTCCGCGGTGGGCTACCAGCCGACCCTGGCGGAAGAGATGGGCGTACTGCAGGAGCGTATTACCTCGACCAAGGTTGGCTCCATTACCTCCATCCAGGCGGTATACGTACCGGCGGACGACCTGACCGACCCCTCGCCTGCAACCACCTTCGCTCACCTTGACGCGACCGTGGTACTGTCCCGTGACATCGCTGCGAAAGGTATTTACCCCGCGGTTGACCCGCTGGACTCCACTTCCCGTCAGCTGGACCCGCTGCTGATCGGCAACGAGCACTACGACACCGCCCGCGGCGTGCAGTCAGTACTGCAGCGCTACAAGGAACTGAAGGACATCATCGCCATCCTCGGTATGGACGAACTGTCCGAGGAAGACAAGCAGACAGTCGACCGCGCCCGCAAGATCGAGCGTTTCCTGTCCCAGCCCTTCCACGTGGCGGAAGTCTTCACCGGGTCCCCCGGCAAGTACGTGTCCCTCAAGGACACCATCGCCGGATTCAAGGGCATTCTGGCCGGTGAATACGACCACCTGCCCGAGCAGGCGTTCTACATGGTCGGCGGCATTGAAGAAGCAGTCGAGAAGGCCAAGAACCTTAAAGCCTGATTCGTTAGGGAGAGGCCACTAAACCATGGCTATGACTATTCACTGTGACATCGTCAGCGCGGAGGAGGAAATCTTCTCCGGGCTGGTGGAAACACTCGTCGCCACCGGTAACGAGGGTGAACTGGGTGTGAACTACGGCCACGCGCCGCTGCTCACCGCCCTGAAACCCGGCCCCGTGCGCATCGTCACCCAGCAGGGCGCCGAAGAGGTTTACTACGTCTCCGGCGGCTTCCTGGAAGTGCAGCCCGGCGTGGTCACCATCCTCGCCGATACCGCGCTGCGTGCGGACGATGTAGACGAAGCCGCTGCGGAAGAAGCTCGCCGCGAAGCTGAACACGCCCTGGCTAACCAGTCCGGCGAGTTCGACTACGGGCGCGCCTCGGCGCAGCTCGCGGAAGCGGCGGCACAGCTCGCCACCCTGCGCAAGATGAAGAATCGCGCCGGCCGCGGCTGAGAGCGCTGTTACCGCCTGCCAGAGCCCCGGCATTTCCGGGGCTTTTTTGTTTATGCCGGCCTGGCTACCGCCGGAATCTGCTGTGTCACGCAGTGGATATTGCCACCGCCGAGCAGTATCTCCCGCCCGGGTACGCCCACTACCTCTCGCTCCGGGAATAGCCCCGCCAGTATCTCCTGTACCTGCTCATCGAAGCGCTCGTCGAGCAATGGAAAAATCACCCGGGTGTTGCTGATCAGGAAATTGGCATAGGACGCAGCGAGTCGCTCCCCGGCGCGCCGTGACATACCCGGTGAGGCGGTGATGCCGAGGGCTTCAGCTTCGCTATAGTAGAGTGGCCCGGGCATGGGCAGCCGGTGCACCTGCAGCGAACGCCCCCGGGCATCCTGTGTCGATTCCAGTAGTGACAGCGCGTCCCGGCAGATCCCGTACATCGGGTCGGCAGGATCGTTACACCAGCTGAGCACCAGCTCTCCGGGCCGGACCACATGCAGCAGGTTGTCCACGTGGCCATTGGTTTCGTCCTGGTAGACCCCCCGGGGCACCCAGATAACCTTGTCCACACCCAGGTAATCACCCAGGATCTGTTCAATCGCCGCGCGATCCATGCCGGGATTGCGCCCCGGATGAAGCAGGCACTCCTCCGTGGTAAAGCAGCTGCCCTCTCCGTCGACGTGGAACGCACCGCCTTCCATGATCAGTGGTGCACGGTAGCGGCCCTCGTCGCGCAGGGCGAGGAGCTTGCCCGCGAGGGCGTCGTCCTGCTGCCAATCCTCGTAGAGGCCGTCGAGCGCGCCGCCCCAGGCATTGAATTGCCAGTCCACCCCGCGCCGTTCTCCATTGGCGTCAATGACATAGCTCGGGCCGATATCGCGCATCCAGGCATCGTCGCTGGGAATCTCCAGGATTTCGACCCCGGTGGGCAAGGCCGCCCTCGCACTGGCGAGGCCGGAAGGGCCGACACAGACGATGACAGGGGTGACGGGCAGGATGGCGCTGGCGATGGCGGCGAAAGCCTTCTGGGCGGGCACCGCGGCCTCGCGCCAGTTGTCCGTTCGTTGCGGCCAGGCCATTAGAACAGCCGCCTGCGCTTCGTGCTCTCCGGGCATGCGAAAGCCGTCCGCCCGCGGCGTCGACGCGATGGGAAAATCCTTCAAGCCGGGTTCCGCTGCGTTGCGGTAATCGGCGAATACAATTCAGGCCTGCGATCGCGGAACAGGCCCCAGGAGCGGCGATAGCGTGCGCAGGCGTCGAGGTCGATGCCGGTCACCAGCACCGCGTTGCTATCCCGGCCGGCCTCGGCGATCTTTTCCCCGGTGTGATCGGTGATGAAAGATGAGCCATAAAAGGTAGTGGTGACGCCGCCGTCCGTCTCCACGCCGATGCGGTTGGCGGCGATCACCGGCAGAATATTGGCCGCCGCGTGCCCCTGCATTACGCGCTGCCAGTGGCCGCTGGAATCCAGGCTCGGATCCTGGGGCTCCGTACCGATGGCGGTGGGATAAAACAGGGCCTCTGCGCCCGCCAGTGCGCAACAACGGGCGGTTTCCGGAAACCACTGGTCCCAGCAGATGCCGACGCCGAAGCGGCCGTAGCGGGTATCCCAGACCTGAAAGCCGGTATCGCCGGGCGTGAAATAGAACTTCTCGCAGTAGCCGGGACCATCCGGGATGTGGCTCTTGCGGTAGTTTTCCAATACACGTCCGTCGGCATCGATCATCACCAGGGAGTTGTAATGGGTATTGGTGTCGCGCTCGAAATAGCTCAGGGGCAGGACCACTTCCAGCTCCGCGGCCAGCGCCGCGAAGCGGCTGACGAGCGGGTGGCCCTGCAGCGGCGCGGCGAGCTCGAGGTGGGCGTAATCCTGGGTCTTGCAGAAATAGGGCGTGGCAAACAGTTCCGGCAGCAGGATCACCTGGGCACCCAGTGCGTGGGCTTCGCGCACGGCCGCTTCGGCGTGTTCGAGATTCGCCGGGGTGTCCCAGCTCATGCTGAATTGCGCGGCGGCGAATTTGATCATGCGTTCCATAACTGACGGCTCCCGGGCAATCGGCAGGGGGGGGTCCCCAGAAAGGCTCAGGATAGATCAATCCCGCGCTCAGCACATACCACCCCGGGGTAAGGCATAAGCCAGCCTAAATTTGTGACAAAAGCCGTTGTATTGACCCGGAGCGGTTTTTACTATGCGCTAACCGCCGGATCGATGTCGGCCCCAAGCTGGCAGCGGTGCCATACGACTCGCCGGAAACAGGTATATGAAGCTCGAAATCGTCATCCTCGCCGCGGGGCAGGGCACCCGCATGAAGTCCTCCCTGCCCAAGGTCCTGCACCCTGTGGCCGGGCGGCCGATGCTCGCCCATGTGGTGGACACCGCACGCGCACTCGACCCCCGGGCCATTCATATTGTCGTGGGCCACGGCGCCGATACGGTGAAGGCTGCGCTGGCCGACGAGGACCTGCACTGGGTAACGCAGTCCGAGCAACTGGGCACCGGGCACGCGGTCCTGCAGGCGCTGCCAGCCATTGCCGCCGACAGCGTGGTGCTGGTGCTCTACGGCGACGTACCCCTGATCGAAACCCCCACCCTCGAATCCCTCGCCGCTCTCGGCAGTCAGGCGCCGGCCCTGTTGACCGTCGAGCTGGCCGATCCAGCGGGCTACGGCCGCATCCTGCGCGGCCCCGATGGCGATGTCCTGGGTGTGGTGGAGCACAAGGATGCCAGCCCCGAACAGCGCGCCCTGCGGGAGGTGAACACCGGGGTCATCGCCGCGCCAGCGGCGATCCTGTCGCGCTACCTGCCCCTTGTGGGCAACGCCAACAGCCAGGGTGAATACTATCTGCCGGATATCCTCGCACTGGCGGTTGAAGATGGCCTGCCGGTGGCGGCGCAGGGCGCGGGCTCCGAGATCGAAGTCCAGGGTGTGAATGACCGGGTGCAACTGGCGGCAGTGGAACGGGCCTACCAGCTGCGCCTGGCCCACACGCTGCTGCGCGAGGGCGTGGCGATTGCCGATCCCGCCCGCTTCGATGTTCGCGGCAGCTTGCGCTGTGGCAGCGACGTGCGTATCGACGTGAACGTGGTCTTCGAGGGTGAAGTGGAACTGGCTGACGGGGTCAGCATTGGTCCCAACTGCGTGCTCAAGGATGTCAGCGTCGGTGCTGGCTCTACTGTCCACGCCATGAGCCACCTCGATAGCGCCCAACTCGGTGAGCAGGTCAACGTTGGCCCCTACGCCCGCCTGCGCCCCGGCACCCGCCTCGCGGACGGCGCGCGCATCGGTAACTTCGTCGAGACCAAGAATACGTCTATCGGGCAGGGCAGCAAGGTCAACCACCTCAGCTACATCGGTGACTGTGGCATGGGTGCGGGCGTGAATATTGGCGCCGGTACCATCACCTGCAACTACGACGGCGTGAACAAGCACCGCACCAGCATCGGCGACGGTGTCTTCGTCGGCTCCAACAGCACCCTGGTAGCGCCGCTGGAGATCGCCACTGGCGGCTTCGTTGCCGCCGGGTCCACGGTGACTGAAAATATCGCTGACAATGAGCTCGCGGTCGGACGCGGCCGCCAGCGCAATATCCAGGGCTGGCAGCGGCCTGGCGCTGGCGACAACAAGCAAGACCAGGGAGCGAACTGAGTATGTGCGGAATCGTGGCAGCCGCAGCGCGGCGTGAAGTTTCGGAAATCCTGCTGGAAGGACTGCGCCGGCTGGAATATCGCGGCTACGATTCGGCGGGCCTCGCCCTGCTCGACAACGAGACCAACCTGCTGTTGCACAAACGCCTGGGCAAGGTGGCCGAGCTGGAACAGGCGCAACAGATGGAGCCGCACCTGGGTTGTACCGGCATTGCCCACACCCGCTGGGCAACCCACGGCGAACCCTCCTCCGGCAACGCCCACCCGCACATCTCCGGCCAGCGGGTAGCCCTGGTCCACAACGGGATTATCGAGAATCACGACAAACTGCGCCGCGAGTTGCTGGAGGAGGGCTACGAATTCCTCTCCGCGACCGACAGCGAAGTGATCGTTCACCTGCTGCACCGCCAACTGGTGGAGGGCGATGAACTTGCCGAGGCCATGCGCAAAACCGTTGCGCTACTCGAAGGTGCCTACGCCATAGCGGCCATCGATGTCGCCCATCCGGATACCGTCGTAGCGGCCCGGCATGGCAGCCCGCTGGTGATCGGCGTCGGCATCGGTGAGAACTTCCTCGCCTCCGATCATCTCGCGCTGCGCCAGGTGACGGACCGCTTCATCTACCTCGAGGAAGGGGACCTGGTGCAGATCAGCCCCTCCAGCATCCGGGTATTCGACCAGCAGGGCAGAGACCTGACCCGGGAAATGACCCGTATCCAGGGCGCGGTGGAATCCGCCGATCTCGGTGGCTTCGATCACTACATGCTCAAGGAAATCCACGAACAGCCCCGGGCACTGGCTGCGACTTTCAACGCCGGGGGCGATCACGTGATCAGCGAGAGCGCCTTCGGCCCCGGTGCAACGGAAATGTTCGACCGGGTCGAGCGGGTGCAGATCGTCGCCTGCGGCACCAGTTATCACGCCGGCGTGGTGGCACGCTACTGGCTGGAGGAGATTGCCGGGGTGGCCTGCCAGGTGGAAGTGGCCTCGGAGTTTCGCTACCGCAGCCGCGTGACCCAGCCGGGGACGCTGCTGGTGACCATCTCCCAGTCTGGCGAGACCGCCGATACCCTCGCCGCCCTGCGCAATACCGCGCCGGGTGAATTCATCGGCAGCCTGGTCATTGCCAATGTCCCCAACAGCTCACTGGTGCGTGAGAGCGACCTGGTGTTTCTCACCCGCGCCGGTATCGAGATCGGCGTCGCCTCTACCAAGGCCTTCACCACCCAGTTGCTGGCCCTGTTGATGTTTACCGTGGTCCTCGGCCGGCGCCGAGGGCTGTCAGCTGAAAAGGAATCGGAACTCACTACAGCGATGCACCAGCTGCCGGACTACGTGCAGGAGACCCTGGAGCTCGATGCCGCCATCGAGAACCTGTCCGAGGCCTTTATTCCCCGCCATCACGCCCTCTTCCTGGGCCGTGGTATCCAGTACCCCATCGCCATGGAAGGGGCGCTGAAGCTCAAGGAAATTTCCTACATCCATGCCGAAGCTTATCCCGCGGGGGAACTCAAGCACGGCCCCCTGGCCCTGGTGGATAATGACATGCCGGTGGTGGCGGTGGCGCCGGGCGACGAGTTGCTGGAAAAGCTCAAGTCGAACCTCGAGGAAGTGCGCTCCCGGGGCGGCGAGCTTTTCGTATTCGCCGATCGCAACGCGGGCCTGAGTGGTGAATCACGACTCACGGTGCTCAATATGCCCCACTGCCCGGAGGTGGTGAAGCCCATCGTCTATACGGTTGCCCTGCAACTGCTCTCCTACCACGTCGCGGTGCAGAAGGGCACTGATGTGGATAAACCGCGCAACCTCGCCAAATCCGTGACGGTTGAATAATCGCGGCAGGAAGGTTTGGGCAAGGCTGGTCCCGGAGCGATACACGCGGGGATTGCCGCCATTTTCCAGTTTCTGAAATTTTTCCACGTCACCTGCGCGATAGTCTCTATCGCCGGTTTCGCCCTGCGCGGCTACTGGGCGATCAGGGCCGACCCGCGCCTGCAAAAGCCGCTGGTGAGGGTGGCCCCCCACGTGGTGGACACCCTGCTGCTGGCCTCGGCGATCGGCATGCTGGTGGTGTGGCGGATATCGCCTTTCGCACTGCCCTGGCTGAGCGCCAAGATCATTGCCCTGCTGGTTTACATCGCCCTGGGGATGCTCTGCCTGCGACATGCCAGGACCCGGCGCACGCGCCTGGCAGCCTACGTCGCCGCACTGGCGGTGGCGTTCTATATCCTCGGCGTAGCCCTGAGTCATTCGCCCCTGGGCATAGCCGCGTTTTTCATTTCCTGACCTGGATCAGTAATCTGCGTGCTGTTTGCGGCGTATGGATTCGAAGCCACTGCGGATATCCCCGTGAAGGCGGCTGCGTTGCAGCTGTTCAGTCACTCGCTGAGGTATGGATACGGAGCGGCCGCGGACACTTTCATCGAAGCCGAGGACGTCGAAGTAATCGCAGACGCCACTACCGGCCCGCAGGCCGCGGTGGCGCGGCGCGTTATCCAGGTAGGTGGAAAGGTCGGCTTCGTCGAGTACCTGGCGCAGCACCAACTCCGCCCGCTGCCTGACCGTGCTTTTGAAAACCCGGTTGCGGTCGCCCCAGCGCAGGACGAAGTCATTGCAGTCGAGGTCTTCGCGATCACCGGGATCGTCGAGGAAGGCCACGATTCTCTCTACGCCGAAGAAGTGATGCGATAGCACTTCCTCCACCAGCATCGCCGTATCTTCCCAGCCGCTGGCGTAGGCGTAGAGATCGTTGGCCGCGTGGTTACTGAATTCCAGGCCGGCGTCACGCGCACTGAGGGAAAGGATCTCGATGCTGGCTTCCTCTCCGTAGAAGAGGCTGGCGGCGAGGTCGTACATCAGCCGGGAGTACAGCGGGTAGGAGCCGTAGAGCTGGTTGGTCGGGGTGTAGTTGTAAATCCGGTTGGAGATCTCCAGCGGTGTATAGGTACCCACCGCCTGGTGCAGGAATTCGGCGGGGATCCCGTCGGCGGCGTGGGTCAACTCGTGAAGCAGCAAGGTCGCCATGGGCAGGAGGATGTCCTCGATGCGACGCTGGCTGTTGGCCGGCCATTCACCGCTCGGGATCCAGGCTTCGGTGTCGCCCTGCATATAGAGCCAGAAGGGCGACAGGGCGAAAACCGAGGCATACTCTTCACGATAATCCGGCTCCGTGCTGATGCTCGCCCGCTCCGCGGGGGTCAGCCAGAGGTCGTCCGGGTCGAGGTAGATCGCCCCCGTAGCGGTGAGGTAGAAGGACGGCCGCACTTCGCTGCTGATCACCACCGCGCTCACGCTGCGAAACATCTTCAGCATTTCCGGGGGCATTTCCTGCAGTACTTCGCGGAAGCGCCGGCCCATCCAGGGGTGGGACACGACCGTGCGCATCATGATGTCCGTGACATCGGGAATTTCCGTTCGCGTTCCCAGCAAGGGCAACTTCTGGAAGGGGCAGACTTCGAAAGGGGAGTTGGCAGTGGCGCAGCGCGCCAGCACATTGGCCCAGGGCGAGCTGGCGTTGTGGGCCTGCAGCGGCGTGCCGTCGAACTCGGCCATGTCGAAATCCACGCTGACGCTGGCGATGTTCCCCTCGCTGTCGCGAGCGGTGATAAAGGGCCAGAAATCCTCCCGGTCGTCGTTTTCATTGAGCGGGAAGCGGTATTCGTCCCCCCGGCGCCGGGCGCGAATCACCCGCCGCATGTCCTGCGAGGCCATGAATACCTCAACCGGTCCCGAGGGGGCCAGGCCGCTGATCAAAAGGCTGTCGACGGGCAGGCCGAATTCCCGGGATTGGGGGTACCACCACAGGTCGTAGTCCAGCAGGCGCAGGGGGCCGTTGTAGTTGGGCCTGAACTGCGCTGTCAGGGTGACATCGACATCCTGTTCCCAGGCCTCCCGGCGCAGGACCACTTCGCAGGCGCCGTTGACGTTTTCACAGAGGGTATGCCAACGCAGAAAACTGCGCCCGGGGGCGGGAATCGGCTGGAATTGCTCGTCGAAATCCTCGTTGATATCGAGAACGTGCCCTTTGCGGTAGAGCTGCCTGCTGTTTTCCCCGAGGATCAGGCCGGCGCCCTGGGTTTGCAGTTCCAGGCGGCAGGAGGCCAGGAAGGGCAGGGCGGTGAGGATCAGGAAAATGCGAATCCAG
Source organism: Halieaceae bacterium WMMBA4 (assembly GCA_033283325.1). Lineage (GTDB taxonomy): Bacteria > Pseudomonadota > Gammaproteobacteria > Pseudomonadales > Halieaceae > Mangrovimicrobium. The sequence goes on along the minus strand of JAWMQO010000002.1, from coordinate 255,025 downwards.
CGCATAATTACTCCTGCAATCAAGGGGAAAATCCGGGTTTCAATTACCGCCAACCCCACTTGCAAGGTCTTCCGGCCGCCGGGCTGCGGTGCGCGACGTGCTTTGGCAGGAATTCAATGGGGCGCCGGATGCACTCCGGCGCCCCGGGTCGGGCAGGACTGCCTTACTGCGGGTTCGCGGCCTTGTACTCGCGGACCTCAGTGTTGAACTGGCCGGCCACTTCCTCCTCCGCGGTAACGGAGGCGTTGTAGGCCTCCTGCAGTGCCATATACTCTTCGGTGGCATCCTCGGCGCCGTCCTCACCCTGTTCCGCGAGGCCCCTGGCTTTCTCCATACCGGGCTCCAGGCACTCGCGATAGGCGATATTTTCGGCCTGGTAGGCCTTGACCGCTTTCTGGCCTTCCAGCATCTGTTCCATGCTCGCAGCCCCACCGTCGGGCAGGGTCGGCTTCGCCGGGGCTGTGCAGTCCTGGGCGAGGGCATGGCCGGAGGCGAGCACCAGGGTGAAGGCGGGAATTGCAAACTTTTTCATTTAGGAGTCCTGTTTCGGGCTTATTGGGAGCAAAACATTAGCACCGGCAGCGAAGTCTGCCAAGTTGTCAGTCCTGCCCCACCCACAGGCGTGGCAGTTTGTATTCCTGCTCCAGGGCGCGGGCCACATCGTTTGCCATGTTTTTGTCCGCGAGGTCGATGACCCGCACCCGGTACACGGTCTTGCCCGCACTCTGCCCGGTGGTCACCACTACCCGTCCACTGGCTGGCTGCAGCTTGCCGATCCATTTCTCGGCAGTTTCGCGCTGGGTATAGGAGCTGAAATTCACGAACCAGCCTCCGGCGCCTTCCGCTTGCGTGGCGGGGCTGGCCTGGGACGCCGGTTTCGCTGTAGCGGACGGCGTCGCGGCGGGTCGGGATGCGACGGAGCCCGCCTGCAGGGCCTTCTGCTGGGATTCAAGCTGGGATTCGAGGCCGTTGACGATTGCCTGAAGGCTGCGGTTCTCCTGGGAGAGCTGCTCGAGTTCATCGCGCAGCAAGCGGTTTTCCCGCTCGGACTGCGCCGCGGCGGCGCGGCTTGAACTGACATCGGAAGGCGGGGCCGCGGTGGCCAGCTGGGCGCGTAAATCCCTGACCTGCTCGCGCAGCTCGGCCCGCTGCTCGATGATGCCGTAACCGCCGATGGCCAGCAGGATCACCGCAGTCGCGGCGACCGCGATCATTCCCAGGGAGATGTTGAGTTCCCGCCGGGTTTCGCCTGCCCCTTCGGGCTCGTCCAGCCAGTTGTCGGAGTCCTGGTCCTCTACTGCTTCTTCCAGTTCCCAGTCGGCGTTTTCCAGGTCGGCGTCGTCGTCCTCGAAACTGCCCCGGTAGGGCGCTTCGGAATCTTTGTCCAGTTCCCCATCCAGCTCGCCGTCCAGGACCTCTTCCAGGTCACTGGCTGCGATGTCATCGGCGTCGGCGTCGATGTCTTCCCGGAGCTCTCCGCCCAGGCCATCTTCCGTGGATTCAGGCTCCTCGAGGAAATCCCACTGCTCGCTTTCGGGGTCTTCCCCGGGGAGATCGAGATCGTCCTCGTCGGTATAGATTGCGGCGAAGTCGCTGTCGCGATCAGAGGCTTCGAATTCGTCCTCCCCGAACTCTTCGAAGCGTGAGGTCGTCCAGTCGTCCGCCCTTTCGCCGTAATTTTTATTCTCGCTCATGCGCTCGCGCCACCCCGCCTTTTGGTGCCTATGATAGTACCAGACCCATGGCAGCCGATACGTGGAATTGGGCTGAAAACTGCCGGAGCGGGCGGGATTTCGGCCAGCCCGGCAGGAAAAAACCGGTCCCTTGCACGAGCCCCTCGGGTAGAATGCAGCGATGGATGTATCCGATATTCTCTCCGGCCTAAACCAGGCCCAGCGCGAAGCCGTCGCTGCCGATAACCAGAACCTCCTCGTACTCGCCGGCGCGGGTAGCGGTAAGACGCGGGTGCTGGTTCACCGCATCGCCTGGCTGATCCGTGCCGAGGGGCTCTCGCCGGGCTCCATCATGGCGGTCACCTTCACCAACAAGGCGGCGCGGGAGATGCGTTCCCGGGTGGAGGAAATGCTCGAGATACGCAGCCACGGCCTGTGGATGGGCACCTTTCACGGCCTCGCCCACCGCCTGCTCAAGGCCCACTGGCGCGAAGCGGGGCTGCCCCAGGAATTCCAGATTCTGGACGCCGACGACCAGTTGCGCCTGGTCAAGCGGGTCTGCCGCGAACTGCAACTGGACGAGGCGCGCTGGCCGCCGAAGCAGGCCATGTGGTACATCAACGGGCAGAAGGACGAGGGCCTGCGGGCGCGTCATATCGAACCCGCGCCGGGTGACCTGTTTGCGCGCACCATGCTGGAGGTTTACCGCGCCTATGAAGCCGCCTGTGAGCGCGCCGGGCTGGTGGATTTCGCCGAGCTGTTGCTGCGCGCACATGAGCTGTGGCTGAAGAACCCCGAGGTTCTCGCACACTACCAGAACCGCTTCCGCCAGATCCTGGTGGATGAATTCCAGGATACCAATACCATCCAGTACGCCTGGCTGCGGGTGCTGGCGGGGAATCGGATTCCGGTGGTGGCGGTGGGCGACGACGACCAGTCCATCTACGGCTGGCGCGGCGCGAAGATCGAAAACATCCAACGCTTCAGCGACGATTTCCACCCGGTACAGACGGTACGCCTGGAGCAGAACTACCGCTCCACCCAGACCATCCTGGAGGCCGCCAACGGTGTCATTTCCCACAATTTCGGCCGCCTGGGCAAGGAACTGTGGACTGCGGGAGAGCAGGGCGAGGCGATTACCGTCTACGCCGGTTACAACGAACACGACGAGGCCCGCTTCATCGTCGAGCAGATCGAACGCTGGTCGGAGGAGGGCGAGGCCCTGTCTGACAGCGCAATCCTGTACCGCTCCAACGCCCAGTCGCGGGTACTGGAAGAGGCCTTGCTGCGGGTCGGGCTCCCCTACCGGATTTACGGTGGCCAGCGCTTTTACGAACGCCTGGAGATCCGCAACGCGCTCGCCTATCTGCGCCTGTTGCCCGGTCGCGGCGACGATGCGGCGGTGGAGCGGGTGATCAACACCCCGCCCCGGGGTATCGGCGCGAAGACCATGGACAAGGTGCGCGATACCGCACGGGAGCGCGAGCTTCCCCTGTGGCAGGCGATCGACATCGTGCTGGAGGAGAAACTCCTGCCCGCGCGTGCGCTGTCGGCTCTTGAGGGCTTCAGGGTGCTGATCGACGAACTGGATTCCGGCACCGACGAGCTGCCCCTGGAAGAGCTGGTGGAGCACGTCGTTGAAGGCTCGGGCCTGCTCGATTTCCACCGTCAGGAAAAGGGCGAGAAGGGCCAGGCGCGGGTGGAAAACCTCGAGGAACTGGTGGCCGCGGCGCGCCAGTTCGAGGCCGATCCCGCGGAGTCCACCTCGCCGCTGCAGCAGTTCCTCGACAACGCCGCCCTGGATGCCGGCGATGCCCAGGCCGACGAGCACGAGGACAGCGTCCAGCTGATGACCCTGCACTCCGCCAAGGGCCTGGAGTTCCCGCTGGTCTTCCTCGCCGGCATGGAAGAGAACCTCTTCCCCCACCGCATGTCGGTTGAGGAACCCGGGCGGCTGGAGGAGGAGCGGCGTCTTTGCTACGTGGGCATTACCCGGGCGATGCAGAAGCTCTACATCACCTACGCGGAGTCCCGACGCCTCCACGGCAGCGAGAGTTTCAATACGCCCTCGCGCTTCCTGCGGGAAATTCCCGCGGATCTGCTGCGGGAAGTGCGCATCAACAACACGCTGTCGCGCCCGGTCAGCGGTTTCGATCGCGCCGCGGTACCGGACACGGACCTCGGTCTGGGCCAGCGGGTCTACCACCAGATTTTTGGCGAGGGCACCGTGTTAAACTTCGAGGGCCGCGGCGGCAGCGCGCGCGTCGAAGTCAACTTCGACGGCGAAGGGGCAAAGTGGCTGGTGCTGCAGTACGCTAACCTGCAGTTACTCTGAGCAGGCAAAGCGCAATAACAAGGCCTCGAATTACCGGGTTTCCAACAGCCCGATATCTAACAATAAGGACTCGCTTATGGCTTCGGGAACCACCGAGCAGCGGCTCTCCCCGCTGATCATTCTCTTGCTGGTCGCAGCGCTGGTGCTGGTCATCGGGCTGTGGGCGATGGACAAGTCTGGCAAGACGGCGAACGACGGCGGCAGCGGGTCGGCGACGTCCAGCGGAAGCTTTCACTGGAAGCTGGTCACCACCTGGCCCAAGAACTTTCCCGGCCTCGGCAGCGCCCCGGAACTCTTCGCCCAGCGGGTCGAGGCGATGAGCAATGGGCGGCTGACCATCCGGGTCTACGGCGCCGGTGAAATCGTGCCCGCCCTCGGAGTGTTCGATGCCGTTTCCCAGGGGGTGGCGGACGCCGGGCACGGCGCAGCCTACTACTGGAAGGGCAAGATACCTTCCTCGGTATTCTTCACGGCTGTTCCCTTCGGCCTCAATGCCCAGGAAATGTACGGCTGGCTCCACTACGGGGGTGGCCAGGCGCTGTGGGACGAGGCCTACGCACCCTTCAACCTCGTGCCGCTGGCGGGCGGCAGCACCGGCGTCCAGATGGGCGGCTGGTTCAACCGGGAAATCCAATCGGTGGCCGACCTGCGCGGCCTGAAAATGCGCATTCCCGGCCTGGCCGGCGAAGTCTTCACCGCCGCCGGCGGCAGTTCCATCACCCTCCCGGGCAGTGAACTCTACACCTCGCTGCAAACCGGGGTGATCGACGCGCTGGAGTGGGTCGGCCCCTATAACGACCGCATCATGGGCTTCCAGGAAGTGGCGAAGTACTACTATTACCCCGGCTGGCACGAACCCGGTTCGATACTCGAGTTCATCATCAACCGCGAGTCCATGGAAGCCCTGCCGGAAGACCTCCAGGCGATCGTGCGGGCGGCGGCCAAGTCGGCCAGCGAGGACATGCTCGCCGAGTACACCGCCCGCAACAACGAAGCCCTCGTGCAACTGATCGATCACGATGGCGTACAGCTGCGCCGCTTCCCGGACGACGTCCTGCGGGCGTTCTGGGACGGCACCCGCCAGGCGATGGACGAACTCACCAGCCGGGACCCGATGGCAGCGAAAGTCTACGAATCCTACCGCCGCTTCTACCGCAATGTCCGTGACTACCACCACATCTCCGAGCAGGCCTATATCAACATGCGCGACGAAGTGATGGGTGACGAGGATTTCTGATCAGCGGTGACCTTTCCATCGCACTTTCTGATGTGACTTGATTCAGGCGACGCGGGCGACGACAACAGGCCCTGTAGATCGGCAGTTCTGCCGCCATGTGAAAACCCCACATTCCATAAAATCGAACGCCATGATCCAGATTTCAAATTATGCCGATCGTCAGATAAGCATCTATCCTGATCTCAGGTGACCGGGAAGAGGGGGCGTGCCCCACTGTGTTTTTTGCCCATCCGAGCCCGTCCCTGCCCGTGAGTGAACTCCAAGATAACCAGGAAGTGAGGAAGAGAATGAACCAACTCAAGACCCTGAGAAAAGCAATTACCGTTGCCACCCTCTGCGCGATCGGTTCCAGTACGGCGCTTGCCGCTGGCACGATGGAGCGCAACAACGATTACTGGTGGCCCCATCGACTGGACCTGACCCCACTGCGCGACGTCTCCGCAAGCGCGGACCCCCGCGACGCGGATTTCGACTACGCAGAAGCCTTCAAGGACGTCGACCTCGACGAACTCAAGAAAGACCTCTCTGAACTGATGACCACCTCCCAGGACTGGTGGCCGGCCGACTTCGGTCACTACGGTCCCTTCTTCATTCGCATGTCCTGGCACGCCGCCGGCACCTACCGCACCATCGATGGCCGCGGCGGCGCCGACGGCGGCATGCAGCGCTTCGCGCCGCTCAACAGCTGGCCGGATAACGCCGCCCTCGACAAGGCACGCCGCCTGCTGATGCCGATCAAGGAAAAGTACGGAGACGCCATATCCTGGTCCGACCTGATCGTGCTCGCCGGCAACTACGCGATGGACGACATGGGCTTCAAGACCCTGGGCTTCGCCTTCGGCCGAGAAGACGAGTGGGTACCTGAAGACGTCAACTGGGGCCCGGAAGGCGAATGGCTCACTGACCAGCGCCGCAACGAGGAAGGCCGCATCGAAGGCCCCTTCGGCGCGACAGAAATGGGCCTGATCTACGTCAACCCGGAAGGCCCGCACCAGAACCCCGATCCGCTGGAAGCCGCCGCCGCGATTCGCGATGCCTTTGGCCGCATGGCGATGAACGATGAGGAAACCGCTGCGCTGATCGCCGGTGGCCACACCTTCGGCAAGGCCCACGGCGCGCACAAGGCCTCCGACTGCGTCGGACCGGAGCCGGAAGCGGCGCCGCTGGAAGAGCAGGGTCTGGGCTGGACCAACAAGTGCGGGACCGGCAACGGTGCGGACACGGTGACCAGTGGCCTGGAAGGCGCCTGGACGGTGAGCCCCGCTGAGTGGACCCACAACTACCTGCAAAACCTCTACGGCTTCGAGTGGGAACTGACCACCAGCCCCGGTGGCGCCAAGCAGTGGAAACCGAAGGATGGCAAGGGAGCCGGCATGATCCCCGACGCCCACGATCCCGACAAGCGCCACGCGCCGATGATGTTCACCACTGACCTGGCACTGCGTGAAGACCCCGCCTACCGGGAGATCACCCAGCGCTGGCTGAACAATCCTGAAGAGTTCGAGGACGCCTACGCCCGCGCGTGGTTCAAGTTGATCCACCGCGACATGGGGCCGTCTTCCCGCTATCTCGGCGATTGGGCACCGAAAGAGGAGTTCATCTGGCAGGATCCGGTTCCTGAAGCCGACTACAAACAGGTCACTGACCGCGACATCAAGAAGCTGAAGAAAGAAATCCTCGACTCCGGCCTCAGTGTGCAGGAACTGGTCCTCACCGCATGGGCTTCTGCTTCCTCCTTCCGTGAAACCGACATGCGCGGTGGCGCCAACGGTGCACGCATCCGCCTGGCCCCGCAAAAGGATTGGGCGGTGAACCAGCCGGCCGCGCTGGCCAAGGTGCTGGGGAAACTCGCAGAAATCCAGGATGACTTCAACGGCCGCAGCAAGCAGGTTTCCATGGCCGACCTGATCGTACTGGGCGGCGCCGCCGCCATCGAGAAGGCTGCCAAGGACGCCGGCTACGATGTCGAGGTGCCTTTCGTACCCGGCCGTACCGATGCCACCCAGGAAATGACCGACGTCAGCTCCTTCTCGGTGCTCGAGCCCAAAGCCGATGGCTTCCGCAACTACATTGCGGCAGGCTATGCCCGGCCGCCCGCCGAGGCACTGGTAGAGAAGGCTGCGCTGCTGGGCCTGAGCGTACCTGAGATGACCGCGCTGGTCGGCGGCATGCGGGTGCTGGGCGCCAACGCCGATGGCAGCAAGCACGGTGTGCTCACTACCCGCCCGGGAACCCTGAGCAACGACTTCTTCGTCAACCTGGTGGACATGTCCACCGTTTGGGCGAAGTCGGGCACCGAGGGTCTCTATGTCGGCAGCGACCGCGACAGCGGCAAGGTGAAGTGGAGCGCGACGCCGGTCGACCTGATCTTCGGCTCCAACTCCGAGCTGCGCGCAGTCTCCGAGTACTACGCCCAGTCCGATGCGAAGCAGGACTTCGTCGACGACTTCGTCGCCGCGTGGACCAAGGTGATGACAGCCGACCGCTTCGACCTGAAGTAAGCCTGAGTGGCGATCGCGGGCTGCGACCCGCGATCGCCGCCAGAAACGAAAAAGGCGCTACTGGTGACAGTAGCGCCTTTTTTAATCGGCGAATATTCGCAGTGATTACTTCTGCTTGATCGCCCGCGTGCGCCCGTTCTCGTCGATGGCGACGAACACGAATTCGCCCTCGGTGACTTTCAGCGGTTCGCCGTCGTGCTTGGAGTTGATCCACACTTCGACCACCATGCGAATCGAGCTGCGGCCGATTTCCAGCACATCGCAGTAGCAAGAAACCACCGCGCCCACATGTACCGGAGTGAGGAAGGCCATACCCTCGATGGCGACGGTTGCCACGCGACCGTTGGCCGCCTCGCTGGCGGTGACCATACCCGCCAGGTCCATCTGGGAAACCAGCCAGCCACCGAAAATATCGCCGCTGGGATTGGTGTCCCGGGGCATCGCCACTGTCTGCAGGGCCAGCACTCCCTGGGGAATTGGGTTGGAGTCGATATCGTTCATCTGAAATGCCTGAATCCGCTGCGAGTGTCTGCCTACTGTTTGAGCAATGCGGGTAACCAGGTCGCCATAGCGGGCCAGTACCACAGGGCCATGATCAGCAGGAGTTGAATGATTATAAAGGGTAGAACCCCGCGGTAGATAGCCCCGGTAGGCAGCTCCGGTGGCGCCACACCGCGCAGGTAAAACAGCGCAAACCCGAATGGAGGTGTCAGGAAGGAGGTCTGCAGGTTGACCGCGATCATGATGCCGAGCCAGATCGGATCCAGCCCCATGGCCAGGAGGATGGGGGCGACGATCGGCACGACGACGAAGGTGATTTCAATAAAGTCGAGAATGAAGCCGAGCAGGAAAATGACCAGCATCACTACCAGGGTGGCGCCCACCACACCGCCGGGCATTTGCTCGAAAAGGTGGTGAATCAGTTCCTCGCCGCCGAAACCGCGGAATACCAGGGAGAATACCGCTGCGCCGATCAGGATCATGAATACCATGCAGGTCACTTCCATGGTGCTGATAACAGCCTCGCGCAGCCGCTGCAGGTTCATCTGCCGGCGAAGCAGCGCCAGCAGCAGAGCGCCTACCGCGCCAAAACCTGCGGCTTCGGTCGGGGTGGCCGCACCCAGCAGGATCGAACCCAGCACCAGTGTGATCAGCAGCAGCGGCGGCAGTAGCCCCTGCAGGACTTCCCCCGCGCTGATATCCGAATCCTCGATCGGCGGCGCCGCCTGCGGCCGCAGGTGGGCGACGCACCATAGATAGATGATATAGGCCGCGACCAGTACCAGTCCCGGGATCAGCGCGCCGATGAAAAGGTCGCCCACCGAGACGGTCTTGGGCGAGAACACATTCATCTTGAGCTGCGCCTGCTGGTAGGCATTGCCGAGAATATCGCCCAGCAGTACCAGTGCGATGGAGGGCGGAATGATCTGTCCCAGGGTGCCGGTTGCGCAGATCGTGCCGGTAGCCAGCGCGGGTGAGTAGCCGGCTCGCAGCATGCTCGGCAGGGACAGCAGGCCCATGGTCACCACGGTTGCGCCGACGATGCCGGTGGAAGCCGCGAGCAGGGAGCCGACCACCACGACGGAAATGCCCAGCCCGCCCTTCAGCCCCGAAAAAACCCGCGCCATGCTGCTGAGCAGGTCCTCCGCTATCCTGGATTTTTCCAGGATCGTGCCCATCAGGATGAACAGCGGCACTGCGATCAGGGTCGTGTTGTTGATGGTGCCGAACACCCGCCCCGGCAGCGCCGAGAGAAAGCCCACATCGAAAACACCACAGAGAATCCCCACGGCGGCGAAGCCCAGGGCGGTGCCGGCGAGGGTAAAGGCCACCGGGAAGCCGAGCATCAACAGCAGGCAGACTGCCGCGAAGAGGTAGAGGGACAGGTATTCGATCACGGCCCGTCGTTACTCCTCAGCACCTGCAGCGCGCGCAGGGTCTCGGCGATGCCCTGCAGCAGCAGGTTGAGGGCCATGGCAGGTATCAGCGATTTGAGCAGATAGACGTAGGGCAGCCCGCCGGGTTCGGATGAAATTTCGTGGATGGCCCAGGACTCGGTAACGAAATTCCAGCTCGCCCCGGTGATGAACAGGCAGAGGGGCAGCAGGAATATCACACCGCCCAGCGCGTTCACCCAGGCCTGGCCCCGGGGTGAGAACTTGCGGTAGAAAATATCCACGCGAACGTGGGCGCCGTGTTTCAGGGCATAGGCGGCGCCGAGCATGAACAGGCAGGCGTGCATGTAGGTCACGCTCTCCTGTGCGGCGATGGAGCCGGCATTGAAGCCGTAGCGCATCACCACGACAACGCTGGTCACCAAGGCCATCGCCAGCACCAGCCAGGCAAGCAGGCGGCCTGTGGCGTCGGTGAAGCGATCGATCAGTGCGATTAGCGTGTTAGTGAGTCCCATGGTGGGCACAAGCGTTTTTATTACTTGGCGTGCAGAGTATCATAGGCGCCTCACCGAAGGGCAGAACCCGATACGCAAAACCCGACTTGTAGACTTACGGGCAGGAAGCAATGCTGACAGTTATTTCACCGGCGAAAACGCTGGATTTCGAGACCCCACCCACAACCCGCCGCAGCACCCAGCCGCAACTGCTCTCCCGCGCCAGTGAGCTGGTGGAGGACGCCCGCGGAATGAGCCCCGATGATATTCGCGGCCTGATGGGTGTGAGTGAAAATATCGCCGAACTCAACCACAGCCGCTTCATGAACTGGTCCACGCCTTTTTCCCTGGACAACGCCAAGCAGGCCCTGCTCGCCTTCAAGGGCGACGTCTACACCGGCCTGGACGCCGACACCCTGGGCAGCGAGGAACTGGCCTTCGCGCAAAAACACCTGTGCATCCTCTCCGGACTCTACGGCCTTCTGCGTCCGCTCGACCTGATGCAGCCCTACCGCCTGGAAATGGGTCTCAAGTTCGCCAACCGCGGGGGCAAGAATCTCTACGAATTCTGGGGTGAGGAAATCACCGGCCTGCTGGCGAAACAACTGAAGAAATCCGGCAGCCCGGTGCTGGTCAATCTCGCCTCCAACGAATACTTCCGCGCAGTGAAAGCCGGCAAGCTCGAGGCGGAAGTCATCACCCCGGTGTTCAAGGACCTGAAAAACGGCAAGTACAAGGTGATCAGCTTCTTCGCCAAGAAAGCCCGCGGCCAGATGGCGCGCTACATCATCGAGAACGCCATCAACGATCCCGAGCAGCTGAAGAAATTCCGCGTCGACGGTTACCGCTACCGCAAGGCGGACTCCACTGCCCACGAGTGGGTCTTCACCCGCGACGAAGCGCCTGAGCCCAAAGGCTGAGCATGGACGCGCTGCCCTATTCACAGGCCTGCGAGAACAACAAGCAGCCGATCCTCGATATCCTCTCGCAGGTTTTCGCCGACCGTCGCGAGGTACTGGAAATCGCCTCCGGGACCGGCCAGCATGCCACCTGGTTTGCCGAACACCTGCCCCACCTACGCTGGCGACCGTCGGAAATGCCGAACAACCTGTCGGTGCTCATGCCGCGCTGTGAGCACTACGCGGGTAACAACCTCGGCAGTCCCACCGTGGTGGATGTCAGCCAGCGCCCGTGGATGACGCAGGTTCCCCACGCGCTATTCAGCGCCAACAGCCTGCACATCATGCCCTGGGCTTCGGTGGAGGATTTCTTCAGCGAACTCGGTGAGCGGGCACAACCCGATACCATCCTGGCGATCTACGGCCCTTTCAATTACGGCGGCGAATACACCTCTGAAAGCAACGCTCGCTTCGACCAGTGGCTGGCGGCGCAGAATCCGCACAGCGCGATTCGCAATTTTGAGGATGTCGAGGCCCTGGCGAACGAAGCGGGATTCAAGCTGGAATCGGACAACGAGATGCCGGCGAATAACCGCTTACTGGTCTGGCGCTCCTGAAATCTTAAATACTAAAATGGGACCACTACTAAAAGGGGACGGAGGGATTTAAATTTAATCCCTCCGTCCCCTTTTTTATTCAAGGTGTGTACCAGATCGGCGAGGTATAGGCGCGCTCCTGCTGGGTCGTCGTTTTTCCCTCTGGAATCTCCACGCCAAACACGGCGCGGTCGTAGACGAGCCAACTCGGCGTAGGGATTTCGAGAACCCGCGTGTAATAGAAGGCGCGCTGTTTAGGATCGAAATCCGGGTCGGCCCAATAGGCCGTCAGGAAAGGCGCACCAATGCTATTGGAGTAGCTGGCGTTCTCAAGGTCCACCGTATTGCCGACAGGCGGCAGCTTGCCGTTGGCACCCACTACCCGGTCGCCTGACCATGCAACGTCGAAGACTTTCTCCTTTGTCTCGCCGTTTGCGGTAGTCCAGCCCTTTATCACCTGTACGCGATCCAGGTTGGCGCCATCCGGGTCGCGCAAGGCGCGGATCAGGAAAGTGGGTACGGCGCCGGCCGGCGCTTTGTTGAGGTCGCCCCCCATGGGCACGCCCTTGTCATAGCCGTGTGCGGCAAAATCGGAACGGTACAGGTCTGCATCCTTGAATTCCCAGCCCCCGAACACGCGTACGCGGATGCGGGTACCGGTGGTCGCGAAGGTTTCCTTGCGCTTCAGGGCGTCCCAGATCGCCTCGCGGGTATTCTCCCGGGCCCAGACCGCGGCGATGCCGGCGGCGAGTGCGTCGGCGTGGACCAGGTCGTCGGAGGGGTCGTCGGGGCTGAAGCGGCCGGTGATCGGCTCCTCGAAACGGATCGGGTCCGCGGTAGGTTCCAGCAGGGGAATCTTGCCGAAAAAGTTGTTTTCCTGGGTCGTCGAAAGCGCCGTATGCGCGTCTGTCGAGCCAACCACGCCGAACTTGAAGGGGTTCACCCCGAGCTTCTCCTCGTAGGCCAGGCCGCGCTTCCAGGCAGACCGCGCATACTCCTTGGGTAACATGTCCGGAGTCTTGGCTTCTGCGCCGAAGCTGCCCTTGTCCCAGGTATAGTAATCGGCGAACTCGTCGTTGGGAGACAGGCCGGGGTGCGCCTCCCCGTCACCCTTGATCTGGGTAATTTCGTAGACCGGCTCCCAACGCATGCGACGCTTGGCGTAGTCCGTGGAAAGCGGCTTGCCCGAGAGCGTGACGTCGTCAAACATCAGTCCGTTGGACAGATTGCCGTTGTGCGGAATCGCGAGCAACTTGCCGCCGGTGTCCTTTTCGTAGTCCGCCATCCACTGCCAGAGATCCTCGGGGTCTGCGCTGTCATAGGCAGAAAAGGGTACGGCCCGGGCGGCGAGATCGATGCCATCGCGGAAGATGATATTGCGGTGCAAATTATTGCCATCCGGGCCGGAGGTCCATTCGTAGCCAATGAAGGCGGTAAATGCGCCAGGCTCATTGTGCTTCTCCGCCGCCGCGATCACCCGTTTCCACATGCTTTCCATCAGGCCGGTGCCGGCCATCGGGTCCGTACCGTTGGGCGTGTTGACCGCGCCAAACCAATGCACATAGGCATCGGCAATGGCTTCAACAGTGCGCGGCGCGTATTTTTCTGCGAGCGTCTTCGCCCAGTCGTTGGATTCCATGACCGGGTCATTTTCCTCGAGGGCGATCGTAATGCCCAGGTTCTCCGAGTGGTCGGTGACGACCAGGAAATCCAGGGGGCGCTGCAGGCGCGCCGGTATGCCGTTTGAGGAAGTCACCACTTCACCCTTGGCGAAACGGAAGGCATCGTCGGGCGTCGTGGTCGCTCCCCCGAGGCCCGCATCGGCGGAATACGCGGTGTGCAGGTGGGTGTCGCCGAAGAAGACCTGGTTGGGGAAGTCTTCGGTCAGGTAGGGTGAGTAGGTCACGTCTTCCGGGGGAATTCCGGGCGGTGCATCTTGCGCAAATGCTGCGGCGGAGAGGGTAAGAAGTACTGAGGGAAGGAGCGACTTGACCATGGGTAAAACCTCCTGATGCACTGCTTACTAGAGTGACCCCAGCAGCGGTCACCGGACAGGTAAGTCGTCAGTGTAGACCATGCGTCCCAGTTTGCGCGGTAGCGGACACTGGAATCAGTGTAGAGCACATGTCCGGGAGTAGGCGAAGCCGCCGGTCACTTGCGAAACGGCAGTAAAGTCTCGGCATCCCGCAGATAGGCTTCGGTGTGCGGCCGCTCCCGCCGGGTGAAATCTTCCACCGCACGGCGCAGCCGCGGATCCGCAATCCAGTGATTGGAAAACGTCTCCACCGGCCGGAAACCGCGCTGGATTTTGTGCTCCCCCTGCGCCCCCGGATCGAAGCGCGCAAGGCCGTGCTCGATGCAGTACTCGATGCCGCGGTAATAGCAGGCCTCGAAGTGCAGGCAGTCGAATTCCCGCCGGCAGCCCCAGTAGCGGCCGTAGAGCGTGTCGTCGCCGCGGAAGTAAAGTGCTGCCGCGACTGCATCGCCATCCAGTCGCGCGACCACCATGATCACCTGCTCGCCCATGCCGGCAGCAACCTCGGTGAAAAATTCTCGGTTGAGGTAGCCGCCGTGGCCGCTGCGCTTGGCGTAAGTGAGTTGGTAGAAGCGGTGGAAATTCTCCCAGTCTCTCGCTGTGATGGCATCGCCCTGCAGGGTTTCCAGTTGCAGGCCCTGCTCCTCGACGATGCGCCTTTCACGGCGCAGGGACTTGCGCTTGCGACTGGAGAAAGTAGTCAGGAAATCGTCGAAGCTGGCGTAGCCCTCGTTGAACCAGTGGAACTGCACCGCGCGGCGCTGGGCATAGCCCCGGGAGAGCAGCAATTCGGATTCTTCTTCGGCTGGGAACAGGAGGTGCCAACTTGAGAGTTCCTGCTTTTTTGCAAAGGCTTCAATTGCAGCAGTGGCGGCGGACCAGGCCGCTTCGGTGGTGATCTCTTCGCTGTGGCAAAGTCTCGGCCCGGTGGCGGGGGTGAAGGGTATGGCGCTCACCAGCTTGGGATAGTACTCCAGCCCGGCCTGCTGCCAGGCCTGGGCCCAGGACCAGTCGAACACGTACTCGCCGTAGGAATGCCCTTTCAGGTAGAGCGGCAGGCAGGCGACTGCGCGCCCGCTTTCCTCGCGCAGCAGCAGGTGGCAGGGCTGCCAGCCGGATTCAGCGCTGGTGCAACCGGTGCTCTCCAGGCCGAGGAGGAACTGGTGGCGCAGGAAGGGGTAGCCCGGGGGGCACAGTGCATCCCACTCGCTTGCCGCGACTTCCCCGATGCTGGTGAGAAAATGCGCGTCCAGGTTCATGCGCTGCCCCGCAGGGCGAAATCAATGACGATGCCGGCGAAGATCGCCGCGCCTACCCAGTTGTTGTGAAGGAAGGCGCGGAAGCAGGCATCCCGGTCGCGGCCGCGGATCAGGTACTGGTGGTAGCCGCACAGTGCGGCGGCGCCAAGCAGGCCGAGGTAGTAGGCCGGGCCCATGGCGAAGGCGCGACCGGCGACGAACATGAGCAGGAGGAAGCCGCCTTGCAGCAGGGCGACAGCCCAGCGATCCCGCTGGCCGAAATACACGGCGGTGGATTTGATGCCCACGACCAGGTCGTCGTCCCGGTCCACCATCGCGTACTTGGTGTCGTAGGCCACCGTCCACAGCAGGTTGCCGAAATACAGCAGCCAGAGTTCCGCGGGCAGGGCTCCGGTCTGGGCGCTGAAGGCCATCGGGATGCCGCAGGAGAAGGCCGCGCCGAGGGCCACCTGGGGAAAATGGGTGAAGCGCTTGGTGAAGGGGTAGATCGACGCCAGTGCGGCGGCGACGAAGGACAGTTGCACGGTCAGCGCATTGGTCAGCAGGACGAGGCCGAAGGCCGCTGCGAGCAGCAGCAGGAACAGGGCCTTTGCCTGGCCGACCGAAACCGCGCCGGTGACCAGCGGCCGGCCCCGGGTCCGCTCGACGCCGCCATCCCAGTGGCGGTCGGCGAGATCATTGATCACGCAGCCCGCCGAGCGCATCAGGAAAGTGCCGAGAATAAAGATCAGCAGGTACCTGAATTCGGGAAGGCCCCCCGCGGCGATCCACAGGGCCCAGAGGGTGGGCCAGAGTAGCAGCAGGGTGCCGATGGGTTTGTCGGCACGCATCAGTTGCAGGAGGGCTTGGGGGCTGGGCTTACCGCGCATCGTGTCAATCGCTAGAATGGATTTGCAAGCTTACTGTGTCGGCGCGCTGAATTCTAACGCTGCGGGCAGCGGGCTCCCGATTGTGTCGCTGCTTAAGCTTCCCGGTGCAGGATGGCGGCGCTGACTTTCCCGCGCTGGGTGCGGTGTACCGGCAGTACCGCCTCCCAGGGGCTGAAGCCCTGCAGGAAGACTTCGCTGACCATCAGGTCATGCCCCTGCAGGCGGAAGCAGGATCTGCGGCCCCAGGCCGGCGCGTCCTGGCGGACGCTGCGCGGCAGGTAATCGCTGTCGCCGGCTATCTGCGCCAGTTCGAAGGGGCTGCGCCGCATCCCCGGGTCGCGGAACAGGATGGCCCCCAGGGGCTTGTTGCGCAGCCGCCGCAGGTGGGCGAGGCGGCCCTGGAGAATGCTCACTGGCAGGACGCTGCGGGCGAAGACCACGGGCTTGTCGTCCAGGGTCAGCAGCACTTCGCGCACGATGGCGGTCTGCCGCCCCGGTAGCTTCAGGAGCCGGCGCTCGGAGAGTTGCGGCACCGCCCAGCCCTGGTAGAGGCGCCGCACCCGGAAGATTCCCGCGTCGAGGTCGATCAGGCGCCCGGTCAGGGAGCCGTCGTCGAGCAACCAGCGGCGTTCGGCGGCGGGCAGTTCCGCGCGGGTGAATCGTTCGGCAGGTCGCCACTGGGGTTCGCGATGGGACATGGCGGGGCAGGATGCGCCATCGCGCACTGGCGGGCAAGCGCTGTGTTCAGACTTTCGCATAGCGCTGGGTATTGCCGGTCCAGCGCGCCACCAGCGGGCGGGCGTAGTCGGGATGGCGGGTCTCGATCTCCGTGGCGATCGCCTGCACCCGTTCCAGCAGGTGGTTGTGCTCGGGCAGTCGCGCCACCCGGAACTCCATCAGGCCGGTCTGCCGGGTGCCCAGCACCTCGCCCGGGCCGCGCAACTCCAGGTCTTTCTCGGCGATGTAGAAGCCGTCGTTACTCTCGCGCATGGCGGTGAGGCGCTGCTTGCCGTTGAAGGAAAGCGGCGACTGGTAGAGCAGCACGCAGTGGCTCGCCGCCTCACCGCGGCCGACCCGGCCGCGCAACTGGTGCAACTGGGCGAGGCCCAGGCGCTCCGGGTTCTCGATGATCATCAGGCTGGCGTTGGGTACGTCCACGCCCACCTCGATGACCGTGGTCGCCACCAGCAGGTCCAGCTCCCCGGCCTTGAACTGCGCCATGACGGCGTCTTTCTCCGCGCTTTTCAGGCGGCCGTGGATCAGGCCAACGCGCAATTGCGGCAGGGCCGCGGCCAGCTCCTGCGCTGTTGCCTCGGCGGCCTGTGCCTGGAGCACATCGCTCTCCTCCACCAGTGTGCAAACCCAGTAGGCCTGGCGACCACTGGCACAGGCGGCGGCGACCCGCGCCATCACCTGTTCCCGCCGCTGGTTGTCGATCAACACGGTTTCCACCGGCTTGCGGCCCGGGGGCAGCTCGTCGATCACCGAGCAGTCGAGGTCGGCGTAGGCGACCATGGCCAGTGTGCGGGGAATCGGTGTGGCGGTCATCACCAACTGGTGGGGTCGGCCGACCTCGGCGCCGGCCTTTTCGGTCAGCGAGAGTCGTTGGTGCACGCCGAAGCGGTGCTGCTCGTCCACCACGACCAGCCCGAGGCGCTGGAACTGGACGTCCTCCTGGAACAGGGCATGGGTGCCGACCACCAGGCCGGCCTCGCCGCTGGCGATGCTGGCGAGTGCCGCCTGCCGCGCGCGCCCTTTGCTGCGGCCACTGAGCCAGCCAATGCCGATACCCAGGGATTCGAACCAGGCGCTGAAATTGCGCCGGTGTTGCTCCGCGAGTATCTCGGTAGGCGCCATCACCGCCACCTGGTAGCCACTGGCGATCGCCTGCAGGGCTGCGGCCGCGGCGACCACGGTCTTGCCCGAGCCGACGTCGCCCTGGACCAGGCGCAGCATTGGCACGGCCTGGGCGAGGTCGGTCCGTATCTCGTCGATCACTCGCTGCTGGGCGGCGGTGAGGGAGAAGGGCAGTTCAGCCAGGAAGCGCTTTAGCAAGTCATCTCCCGCTGCCAGCACAGGAGCGCCGTCGTGTTGTTGCAGGGCGCGCAGGTCCCGCAGGCTGAGCTGGTGGGCCACCAGTTCTTCCAGCGCGAGCCTGATTTGCGCCGGGTGCTCGCCCTCCCGCAGGACGGCCTGTGGCGCATCCGGCGGCGGGGCGTGCAGGTAGTCCAGGGCCTCCACCAGCCCAATCGCGGGAGAATCGAGTGCCGGCAACAGTTCCTGGGGGGCGGCGCGGCGCAGCCGGCTCACCGCCTGCCCGCAGAGATTGCGCCACTGCTGCTGGCCCAGTCCGGCCACGGTGGGATAGACCGGGGTGAGGGTTTCCTCGGTGGCATTCTCGCCGCCCCCGAGCTGGCGATATTCCGGGTGAAACATCTCGGCGCCGCTGGCGCCGCGCCTCACCTGGCCGTAGCAGCGCAGGCGGGTGCCGGGCGCCAGGGCATTCTTCTGCGCGGCGGAGAAGTGGAAAAAGCGCAGGCTGATGGTGCCGCTGCCGTCCTGCAGCCTGACGACCAGGCTGCGGCGGCGACCGAAGGCGATATCGGCGAGGCGTACCTCGCCCTCGATGACGATGTCGTCGCCTTCCCGGGCGGCGGCGATGGGCGTGACCCGGGTGCGGTCCTGGTAGCGCAGGGGCAGGTGGAAGAGCAGGTCCTCCACCCGGTGGATGCCGGCATCGGCGAGTTTCTCCGCCAGCTTCGGCCCCACCCCGCGCAACTGGGTGACGGGATCAGCGGCGAGGCTACTCATGGGTGGCCTGGCGGAAGCGAGCTTCAGACAGCGAGGATCGCTTCCACCTCGATATCGACGTTCTTCGGCAGGGCCGCCACCTGCACGCAGGCGCGGGCGGGGTAGGGTTCGGCGAAGAAGCTGGCCATCACTTCGTTGACCGTGGCGAAGTCGCCGAGATTGGTCAGGGAGATGTTGATCTTCACCGCGCTGTTGAGGGTGCCGCCGGCGGCCTCGGCGATTGCCGAGAGGTTTTCAAACACCTGGGTCGCCTGGGCGCTGATATCACCCGTCACCAGTTCCATGCTTCCGGGTACGAGCGGTATTTGCCCGGAAATCCACACGGTGTTGCCGACTTTCACCGCCTGGGAGTAGGGGCCGATGGCCTCGGGGGCCCGCTCGGTGGAAATGATGGCGCGGTTGGTCACGGTATTGCTCCTGCTATTCTCTGCCTGTTGTTGGCTACTGGCCTGTGCTCACCCGGTTTTGAAACGGGTGACCCGGCGTACGTGGCTGATGCCACGGAGGCGTTTCATCACGCGGGCCAGGTGGGTCCGGTTGTGAACCAGGACTTCCAGGTCGACGAAGGTGAACTGGTAGTCCTTGTCCTCGGTAGAAATTTTCTCGATGTTAACCCCCATCGCGTTGATGCGGGTAGCGATGACTGCAATCATTCCGCGCCGGTTTTCCACCTCGATGCGCAATTCCACCGCGTAGTCGCCCTCGACACGCTCGTCCCAGCGCAGGGCCACCAGGCGGTCGCTGCTCTCGCGCATTTCTGCCAGGTTGCGGCAGCGCTCCCGGTGCACCACGACGCCCTTTTCGGAACTCAGGTAGCCCTCGATGGGGTCGCCGGGAATGGGGTGACAGCAGCGGGCGAAAGTCAGCATGAAGCCCTCGGTGCCGCGGATGGCTACTGGCTCGCTGTCCTCGGGTTCCGGTTGCTCCCCGGCCCCCTCGCCGAGAATCTGCTGGGCGGTGATCGCCGGCAGCCGGTTGCCCCGGGCGATGTCCTCGAGCATGTCGTCGAGGGAGGGGTACTCGTGCTCGCGCAGGTAGTCCTCCATCTCGTCCCCGGGGATGCTGTCGAGATTGCTGTCCAGGCTGGCCAGCGCGCGGTCGAGCAGGCGCCGGCCGAGGGTGACTGAGTCGTCCCGGGTCTGGTGCTTGAGGTAGTGACGGATATTGGTGCGCGCCTTGGCGGTCACCGCGTAGTTGAACCACGAGGGATTGGGGCTGGCGCCGGGGGCGGTGAGTATCTCCACCGTCTGGCCGCTCTGCAGAGGTTCCGACAGCGGCGCCAGTCTGCGGTTGATGCGGCAGGCCACGCAGCTGTTGCCCACGTCGGTGTGCACCGAGTAGGCGAAATCCACCGGGGTGGCGCCTCGCGGCAGCTCCAGGATGCGCCCCTTGGGGGTGAATACGTAGATCTCGTCGGGGAACAGGTCGATCTTGACGCTCTCGATGAACTCCAGGGAGTTGCCCGCGCGCTGCTGCATCTCCAGCAGGCCCTGCACCCACTCCCGCGCGCGCTGGTGGCTGCCGTTGGCGGAGTCGGACTCGCTCTTGTAGAGCCAGTGAGCGGCGATGCCGTTGTTGGCCATCTCCTCCATCTCCCGGGTGCGGATCTGGATCTCGATGGGTACACCGTGCATGCCCATCAGCACCGTGTGCAGGGACTGGTAGCCATTGGCCTTGGGGATGGCGATATAGTCCTTGAACTCCCCCGGGACCGGCTTGTAGAGCGAGTGAATGCAACCCAGTACCCGGTAGCAGGTGTCCACCGAGTCGACGATGATGCGGAAGGCGTAGATGTCCATGATCTCGGAAAAGGATTTCCGCTTGGATTTCATCTTGCTGTAAATACTGTAGAGGTGCTTCTCGCGGCCGATCACCTCGGCCTCGTGGCCCTCCCGTTCCAGGGTCGCCTCGATCTGCTGGCGGATCTTCTCTACCAGTTCCTTGCGCCGGCCGCGGGCGTTCTCCCGCGCCGCCTCGATGCGCTTGGCCCGCATCGGGTGCATGGCGCTGAAGCCGAGGTCCTCGAATTCCATGCGCACATTGTTCATGCCCAGGCGCATGGCGATGGGGGCATAGATATCCAGGGTTTCCCGGGCGATGCGCCGGGCCTTTGAGGTCTGCAGCACCCCGAGGGTGCGCATGTTGTGCAGGCGGTCGGCGAGTTTGACCAGGATCACCCGGATATCCCGGGCCATCGCCATGGCCATCTTCTGGAAGTTCTCCGCCTGCTTCTCCTCGAGCGATTCGAACTCCATCTGGGTCAGCTTGCTCACCCCGTCGACCAGGTCGGCCACGGCGGTGCCGAACTGATCGCTGATCGCGGACTTGGGAATGCCGGTGTCTTCGATGACATCGTGCAGCATGGCGGCCATCAGGCTCTGATGGTCCATGTGCATATTGGCGAGAATGCTGGCGACCGCCAGCGGGTGGGAGACGTAGGGCTCTCCGCTGCGCCGCAACTGGCCGAAATGGGCCTGTTCGGCGAAATAGTACGCCCGTATGACGTGGTTACTCTGTTCCGGGGTCAGGTAACCCCGGAGCAGGGCATTAAAGGCATCAAGGCTTTGTAGTGCATTCATGGGCTGGGTACCGCCCCGCGTCGATGCCGGAGTGTTTACAGGGCCTCGTGGTCGACTTCCATCATGACTTCGGCAAGTTCGTCCTCGGCATCCAGTTCTTCCTCACGGGTGAGGATGTCCGGGGTGATCAGGCCTTCGGCGATTTCGCGCAGGGCGATAACGGTGGCCTTGTCGGACTCTTCCTCGACCAGCGGATCCTTGCCGCCAGTGGCCATCTGCCGCGCGCGCTTGCTGGCCACCATGACCAGTTCGAAGCGGTTTGCGACGTTTTCGAGACAATCTTCTACGGTAACACGTGCCATTGGTGATGTTTCCTTCGGTGGGCAGTACAACGGAACAGGAAATTATACACTGGGAGACAGGACGTTCTCCAGCGTGAAAAGTGCGGGGTTTGGCGCTGGGAGCAAGCGCTTCTGCTGCACTTGCCCCTCTGAAACACGTCAAAAAGCGTACATCCATGTACAGACTCGGTCGGCGACGTCCTGTCGCCTCACGGTTTCAGAGGGGCAAGTGCAGCAGAAGCGCCTCGACGGGAGTGCCAAACCTCTCGCATCCGTAGCTCTAAAGAGGCTCTTTCCTCTTTATTGGGCGTGTACGCTTTTTGAGGTGTTTCAGCCGGGCCGCAGCCTCGCAAATGCGGCGTCGTAGGATGCCCCCTCCGCTTTTACTGGCCAGGTGAGTTAACCCAGTAGCTGCTTCAGCAGGGACTCCAGTGACTCCTGCTGCTTGTCAGTCGCCAGCCGGTGACAGCGAATAATGGCCTGCAGGTTCAGCAGCGCCCGGTCGAAGTCGTCGTTCACCACCAGGAAGTCGCTCTCGATGTAGTGCGACATCTCCTCCACCGCCTTGGCCATGCGCCCGTCGATGGTCTGGGCATCGTCCTGGCCGCGGGCGGTGAGCCGTTGCAGCAGGGTCAGGCGGGAGGGGGGCAGGATGAAGATGGAGCGGGTGTCAGGGCGCAGGCGCTTGACCTGGGCGGCGCCCTGCCAGTCGATTTCCAGGATCACGTCGATGCCGGCGGCCAGTTGCGCCTCGACCCATTGCTGGGAGGTGCCGTAGAGGTGGCCGAAGACATTGGCGTGCTCGAGGAAGGCCGCCTGCTCCAGCATGGCGAGGAATTCCTGCTCGCCAATGAAGTGGTAGTCGACGCCGTCGGCCTCACCCGGGCGCTTCGCCCGGGTGGTGTGGGAGATCGATACCTGCAGCGCGTCGGTGGAGTCGATCAGGGCGTTGACCAGGCTGGTCTTGCCTGCGCCGGAGGGTGCTGAGACGGTGTAAAGGGTGCCTGTGTGGCTCATCGCGGGTGCCTGCCAGTCATTCGATATTTTGTATTTGTTCGCGCATCTGTTCGATGAGCACTTTCAGCTCCACCGCACTCTGGGTCGTGTCGCTGGCGTTGGATTTCGAGGAGAGCGTGTTGGCCTCGCGATTGAGTTCCTGCATCAGGAAGTCCAGGCGGCGGCCACAGGGGCTGCCCTTCTTCAGGGCGCGGCGCACCTCGCTGCAGTGGGCGACCAGGCGGTCGAGCTCCTCGTCCACATCCGCCTTCTGGGCGAGGTAGACCAGTTCCTGTTCCAGCCGGCCCTGGTCGACATCCACTTCGAGCTCGGAGATTCGCTGCAGGACCCGGTCGCGGGTGTTCTGGCGCAGTACCGGTACCGCTTCGCGGGTGGTATCGACTTCCGCCGCCACCTGTTCGAGGCGGGCGAGCACCAACTCGGCGAGCTTTTCCCCCTCCCGCTCGCGAAAGCGCAGGAGTGAATCCAGGGTCAGGTCAAACAGTTCCCGTACGGCTTTGAGCAGGGACTCTTCATCAACCTCGGGAGCATCGCAGATGCCGGGGTATTGCAGGATTTCCAGCGCGCTCGCTTCGCGGGTAGCGATTTTCCCCGCCACCACGGCGCTGGCCTCGGCGAGTTTATCCAGCGCATCGTGATTGACCCTGAAGCTGCGGGCCTCGCTGCCGGAAGCCTGCAGCCTGATCAGGCAGTCCACCTTGCCCCTTGCGATTTTCTTGCCGAGCTGTTCACGCAGCTGTGGCTCCAGCGCGCGCAGCTCCTCGGGGAGCTTGAAATTGCACTCCATGTAGCGGTGGTTGACGGTGCGCAACTCCACGGTGAGCAGGCCGCGCTCGGTACTGGCGCTCTCCCGGGCGAAGGCGGTCATGCTGCGAATACTGGCCAAAGGCGCGGCTCCTGCGAGGTGATGATCAAAGGCGGAAGTTTATCAGCTTGGCCATGGAGCTCACAGTACGCTTGTGGCGTCGATTGCGTATACTGTCGCCCCTTTTTGCCAGACAGGACCAGATCCATGCAACGACCCAGCGGACGCGCACCGGACCAGCTCCGTAACATCGACATCCAGCGACATTTCACCCGTCACGCGGAAGGCTCGGTGCTGGTTTCCTTTGGCGATACGCGGGTAATCTGCACCGCCTCCGTCGAAGAGGGCGTGCCGCGCTTCCTGCGGGGCAGTGGCAGCGGCTGGGTGACGGCGGAATACGGTATGTTGCCCCGTTCCACCGGCAGCCGCATGGGCCGCGAAGCAGCGCGGGGCAAGCAGGGGGGACGCACGGTGGAGATCCAGCGCCTGATCGGGCGCTCACTGCGTGCCGCGGTTGATCTCAAGAAACTCGGCGAGTTTACCGTGACCATCGATTGCGACGTGATCCAGGCGGACGGCGGTACCCGCACCGCCTCGATCACCGGGGCCTGTGTCGCCCTGGTGGACGCCATCAATTATCTGCAGCGCAAGAAGCAGTTGCGCAGCGACCCGCTGCTGCAGATGGTCGCCTCGGTCTCGGTGGGGGTCTACCAGGGAGTGCCGGTGCTGGACCTGGACTACCCGGAGGACTCCGCTGCGGATACCGACATGAATGTGATCATGGGGGAGCAGGGGGGCTTTATCGAGGTACAGGGTACGGCGGAAGGTGCGCCCTTCGCCCGCGAGGAACTCGATGCCATGCTGAGCCTGGCGGAAGGCGGCATCGCCCAGCTGGTGGAAGCGCAGAAGCGCGCCCTGGCAGAAGGTTGAGTTCGGGGCCCCGCCCGGGGCCCTGTTGTTCCTGGATGGGGTTCCGTCGGAGCCCTAGATCTCGATGTCGTAGTCCATGATGACCGGCGCGTGGCTGGAGAAGGGCTTGACCTTGTAGATCGCGCCGTAGTCCACGCTGTACTTGAGGCCCTGGGAGACGATGTGAAAATCGGTGCGCAGGCCGTTGCCGTTCTCGTGCTCACCCTCCGGCCACCAGCTGAACTCGTCCTGGTCCGAATTGATTTCCCTGAAGGCATCGACGTAGCCGTTTTCGAGCAGCTCGTTGACCCACTGGCGCTCCTCGGCGAGGAAGCCGGGCAGGGTGCTGTTGCGCTCGGTGTCTTCCACGTCGCCGGGGGTGTGGGCGATGTGCCAGCCGCCGCAGATGATGAACTCCCGGCGCTTGTTGCGTACTTTCTGCAGGTGATTGCCCAGGAGCTGGAAGAATTCCTGCTTGCGGGCGAGCTGCTCGGCATCACCCGGCGCGGCGTAGGGCGCCAGCAGGCAGCCGATGCTGATATTCTCGTAGTCGGCCTGGATGTAGCGGCCTTCCATATCGAATTCGGTGAAGCCGAGGCCGGTCATGATGGCCTTGGGCAGCTTGCGGCAGTAGAGCGCAACGCCGTTGGTCTTGCCGTCGATATTGTCGAGGAAATAGGGGTTGTACTCAGCCGGGAAATACATGTCGGCCTGCAGGTCATATTCCGAGCAGCGCAGGTCCTGGATGCAGACGAAGTCGGCGTCCTGTTCCTCCAGCCACTCGTAAAAACCCTTTTCAGCGGCCTCCCTGATGCCGTCGGCGCTGAAGCTGATGATCCTCATGCATGGTCCCTTGTAGATTGAGCGTGTATGATACCCGAGCCCCCGGCGGAGCAGGAGTGCTACCGTGCGCAAAGGACGGGAATTCTCCACAAACCGCTAGTCCGCAGTCGAGCCAAAAGCTGTTGTTCCCCCGGGAGTCGCCAGGGATTTTTAAAGCAGCTGAACGCGGATGACCCCCCATTCTATCGGGGGATGCAAGCGAATACAAAGCCCGTATTCCATTCGGGCAGTGACAATCCTGATTGAAAGAGGCCGCCCGCCAGATGCAGCAATTCCAGTCCGACTTCATCCAGCTTGCACGCGAGTACGAGGTGCTGCGTTTCGGCGAGTTCACCCTCAAATCCGGGCGCCAGAGCCCTTACTTCTTCAATGCCGGCGCGTTTTCCAGCGGTCGCGCCCTGGCCGTGCTGGGCAGCTGTTACGCCCGCCGCATCGTGGACTCGGGCGTGGCCTTCGATGTGCTGCTGGGCCCCGCTTACAAGGGTATTCCCCTGGCAGCGGCCACCGCGGTCGCCCTGGCCAGCGAGCACGGCATGGATGTTCCCTTCGCCTACAACCGCAAGGAGGCGAAGGACCACGGCGAGGGCGGGCTGCTGGTCGGCGCTCCCCTGCGCGGGCGGGTACTGGTGATCGATGACGTCATCACTGCGGGAACCGCAGTGCGCGAGGTGCTGGCGATGATCGAGGCGGCAGGGGCGACGCCGGCGGGAGTGGTAATCGGTCTCGACCGGCAGGAGCGCGGCGCCGGCGAGAAGTCCGCCATCCAGGAACTGGAAGACAGCCACGCAATCCCGGTGCTCAGCATCGTCGACATGAGCCATATCATCGACTACCTCGAGGAGTCCGGGGTCGCGGACCAGGCCACGATCGCCGCCATGAAGGACTATCGCGAACGCTACGGTGTTTGATCTGGTTTGACTTGCCCGGCTCAGGGCAAGGCCCTATATTGGAGCGCATGAAGCGCTGTTCCCTGATATCCGCCAGCCTACTGGCACTCCTGCTTGCCCTGCCGTCGACCCAGGTTCTCGCCGCGGATCTGTATCGCTATACCAATGACCGGGGCAATACGGTTATCGATTACCGGATTCCCCCGGAGTACGTCAAATACGGCTATGAAGTCCTCAATGACGAGGGCGTGGTGTTGCGGGTTGTCCCGCCGCAGGCCACCGAGGAGCAACGCGCCGCGGTGGATGAAGAGCTGCGCCAGCAGGCCGAGGCCGAGCGCCTGCGGGAGTGGGATGAATCCCTGCTGCGCCGCTACAGCTCGGTGGAGGACATCGAGGCGGCCAGGGATCGCGCCCTGGGCGGCCTGCAGATCCGGGTGAGTACCCTGAAGAGCAACAAGCGCTCACTGAAGCAGCAGGTGGAGAATTACCAGTCCCAGGCGGCCGAGGCCCAGCGGCGTGGTGACCCGGTCAGCGCGGATCACCTGAGTGCCATCGAGGACCTGCAATCCGAAATCGCCGCCACCGATCGCGCGATTGCCGAGCGGGACAAGGAACTCAAGTTAGTGGAAGACGCCTACCAGCGGGACATCGACCGCTTCGCCGAACTGGAAGATATGGTGGAGTTCCGCCGCAAAATGGCCAATCGCAACTCCAGCTCGGCGCAGGCCGGAGGCTCCGGGCACTGAGGAGTGCTGCAAGTCCGGATTAAGCCGGGCCCCGATCAGGCACTGGTCGCCGGGCGGGCAAAGTCGCCCTGCCCCGGAATTGGCTGACTCACTGCCTTCCTGAAGAAACCCTCCATCAACAAGTCCCACTGCGCCTTCCAGTCCTCGGTTGGCGAACGGCGGAAGTTGGAGCGCACGTACTGGGAGATGCGGCCCTCTGCGACCGACATCAGCAGATTGGCAGCCGCCGGCAGGGGAATCGCCGGCCGCAATCCCTCGCGAATCTCGGCTTCCCGGATCACCTGTTTCAACTGGGTTTCGAAACGATCGAACAATTGCGCCACCCGGGTGTGAAGCCGTTCGGTTTCCCCGGCCAGGGCATCGCCGGTAAGGATGCGGGTGATGCCGGGATTGCGCTCGGTGAAGGCGAGCAGCAGTGTGAGCATTTTCTCGCAGCGGGCGGCCGCGGTCTGCTCTTCGGCGAGGATCAGGTTGATACGGCTGAAGAGGGTCTCCTCGATAAATTCGATGAGGCCTTCGAACATTTTCGACTTGCTGGGGAAGTGCCGATACAGGGCCGCTTCCGACACACCTACCTGGCGTGCCAGTCCCGCAGTGGTGATACGGTTGCCCGGGTTGGCCTCCAGCATCTGGGCCAGAGATTCCAGAATTTGCTGACGCCTTTGCGATCTTTTAGGTGGCATGGGAGGTGACAAGTGGCAGCTGACCGTTGCCCATGCTAGCGATTACCTTCAGGGCCTGCAAGAAGCTCCGGCCGATTCAACTGTGACCCGGTCGGCAGAAACGGCAATTTAACGGCTGCGGTTGGTGATCAGCGTGCCGACACCCTCATCGGTAAAGATTTCCAGCAGCACCGCGTGGGGTACCCGGCCGTCGACGATATGGGCGCTGGACACGCCACCCTTGACCGCATCCAGGGCGCAGCCGATCTTCGGCAGCATGCCGCCATAGATCGTGCCGTCGGCGATCAGGGCATCCACTTCCCGGGTGGAAAGGCCGGTAAGTATCTTGTCGTTCTTGTCCATCAGGCCGGGCACGTTGGTCAGCAGCATCAGTTTTTCCGCCTGCAGCACCTCGGCGAGCTTGCCGGCGACCAGGTCGGCATTGATGTTGTAGCTGTGGCCCTCGCGGTCGACCCCGATGGGGGCGATGACCGGAATGAAATCGCTGCCGAGGATCACGTCGATAACGTCGGTATCGATCTGCTCCACTTCGCCCACGTGGCCGATGTCGATGATTTCCGGCGCGTCCATGCCGGGCACATTGCGGCTCACCTTGAGCTTGCGCGCACGGATCAGCTGGCCGTCCTTGCCGGTCACGCCGATGGCCTTGCCGCCGTTGCGGTTGATGGAGGAGACGATCTCCTTGTTGACGCTACCGCCCAGCACCATCTCGACCACGTCCATGGTCTGCTCGTCGGTAACCCGCATACCCTCGATGAACTCGCTGTCGATATTGAGTTTTTTCAGCAGGGAGCCGATCTGCGGTCCGCCCCCGTGCACGACCACCGGGTTCATGCCCACCAGTTTCATCAGGACCACATCGCGGGCGAAACTCTCGTGGAGCTGCGGGTCCACCATGGCGTTGCCGCCAAACTTGACCACCACGGTCTTGCCAGTGAAGCGCTGGATATAAGGGAGTGCCTCGGTGAGCACCTGGGCGATATTCATTGCGGAATCGCGATTGAGAGACATGGTTCAGGTCCTGCGAGCCCCGGGGGCTCAAAAAGTCACGTTCAGTGAGGGGTCGACCAGGGCGATCTGCTGTCGAAACTCGCTCTTGATCGCCTCGAGCTCCGCCTCGTTACGTGCCTCGAAACGTGCGGTCAGCGCGGCGCTGGTATTGGAGGCCCGCAGCAACCCCCAGCCCTCGGGGAAATCCACCCGGATGCCGTCGAGGGTGTTCACGGTACCGCCGCTGAAATCGGCGTTGCGTACGATGCGCTCGATCAGTGGCTGCTTTTCACTGTCGCCGATGGGGATGAGGATCTCGGCGGTATTCACGCTTGCCGGGAACGTATCGACGATACTGTCGAGGCTGTCTCCCTGGGTGCTGAGGATTTCCGCCAGCCGCGCCGCGGCGTACATGCCGTCGTCGAAACCGAACCAGCGCTCGCCGAAGAACACGTGACCGGAAAACTCGCCGCCGAGCAGGGCGCCGGTTTCCGCCATTTTTTCCTTCATGAAAGCGTGGCCTGTCTTCCACAGCACGGGTCGGCCGCCGCAGCGGGTAATAAGTTCGGTGAGGTTGCGGCTGCACTTGACGTCGAATACCACGTCCGCCCCCGGATTACGCGACACCACATCCTGGGCAAAGATCATCATCAGCACATCGGAGCGGACGATACGGCCGCTGCCGGTGACGACGGCCAGGCGGTCGCCATCGCCGTCGAAGGCCACGCCGAAGTCCGCTTCCTGCGCCTGCACCGCGACGATGAGGTCGCGAAGATTGGCCTCGTTGGAAGTGTCCGGCGGATGATTGGGAAAATTGCCGTCGATACTGCAGTGCAGCGGGATCACTTCGCAGCCGAGTTCCTCGAACAGCAGGGGGGCGATTTCGCTGGTTGCGCCGTTGCCGGCATCGATGACGATCTTCAGCGGCACGGCGATGGCGATATCCTGCTGGATGTGGTCGATATAGGCGGAGACGATGTCCTCGCTGATAAGCCGCCCCTTGCCCTGTTCGAACTCGCCCCGGATGACACGGTCGCGCAGCTTTTCGATCGCACCGGCGTGCAGGGTGTGCTGGTCGATGACGATTTTCAGGCCGTTGTCGGTCTTCGGATTGTGGCTGCCGGTGATCATCAGCCCGGAAGACGCACTGAGGTGCCGGGTGGCGAAGTAGGCCACCGGGGTCGGCACGAGACCGATATCGATGACATCCCGGCCGCTGCCTGTCAGTGCGCGAACCAGTGCGTTTTTCAGGGCGGGGCTGCTGTTGCGCCCGTCCATTCCCACGATCAGCGATTGCTGGCCGAGTTCCCCGGCGAGGGTGCCGACGGCGCCACCGATGGCGCTCATCAGTTCCGGGGTCAATTCCTCGCGGGCGTCGCCGCGAATATCGTAGGCGCGGAAAATGTGCGCCGGGAAGCCCCCGGGTATTTCCGGGGCCTCCGTCTCTCCGCTGAGGGAAGAATCCAGCTCCAGGAATTCACCGTCGGGTTCGTCGCTGTCGAGGTCGACGAGCTCGAGACCGTCCTCCTCCAGGGCTGTGGATGGTGCGGCTCCCGGGGTTTCGCTGCTGCGCAATGCGCGCAGGGTGGCGCGGCGCAGCTGCCGGGCAACCTCAACCAGCTGCGGGATACTCAGGCTCAGGTCGGTCTTGCGGTCCGCCGCGGTGAGCATCTGGAAGGCGTCGATCTCGATCAGCTTGGGCACGCGCAGGGCGACGATGGCAAAGCCCCCCAGCAGCGCGACCAGGCACATGGCGAGGACGATGTAGAGCGCCTTGGCAGGGACACTGAAGTCCTCCACCAGGCTGTTGGAGGGGGTAAAGACCACGCGCCAGTCGGTGTTCGGGATGGTCGCAAAGCTCTGTAGCGTGGTGACCGTGCCGTGACCGGCGCTGGCGATGACATTGGTGTGGGTGCTGCCGTCGCGCTGGATATGCAATTGCTCCAGGGCGTAGGCGCCGCTATCGGGGTTGATCGAGGAGAGCATCGCCTCGAGGCTGGCGTTGTCCAGAGTGGCCAGGACGACGGTGCGCCGGGAGGTATCGGTGGGGTGCTTGATCAGGGTGACTATCGCGGTAATCCAGGCCTCATCCACCTGGAAGGATTCCGGCAATACATTCTCTCCCCGGGCCGCGCGCCGCACCATGTCGACCTCGATCAGGTTGTGCAGGCCGTGATCCCCGGGATTGATCTGGGCGGTGCCCATTTCCCCGAGCTGGATGAGTTTGATGGCGCTGAGGTCGGGGAAGAATGCGAGCATGGCCTGCTCGGTGGCCGCCAGCGTTTCCGGACGGCTGTCGGCGAGCGCTTCTGTGGAGTAAGTGGAAGCCGCCGCGTTGCGCAGCCGTTGCACCAGCAGCGCAAGGTGCGCGTTCAGGCTCTGGGCCTGTTGGCTCGCGTAAGTCTCGGAAACCTGTTCCAGCTGAGCGTTGCGCGCCCCGGGTTCACGCACCAGCAGGAGGAACGCGAAGCTGAGCACCAGGACCAGCAGGGCGACGCCCAGGCCGGTGGCGACGACGGTGTAAATCGCGTTACCGGACGCGGATATACCCCGTGCGGGGGCGGTTCCGGACGGCTTTCCGGAACGAAAATTCTTGAGTTTATCGAGCATGTCCCCGGCCGTTTTCCCCTTCAGCAAGCGATCATATTATCTTCGCAGGCCGCGCTACACCTGCAATATGGCGGATTTCTCACGTTTGGCCGGCAGCTTCGGCCCTGGCGATCAGCTCCACCAGCTGCCCCGCGAGGGTGAGCTTGCTGGCCCGCGCGAGCGTCTCCTCGCCTCCGCTCCAGATCACCGTGACCTCGTTCTGCTCACTGTTGAAACCGATACTGCCGTCTGACACGTCGTTGGCGATGATCATCCCCAGCCGCTTCTTTTCCCTTTTTCCCCGTGCGTACTCGAGTACATCGCGGGTTTCCGCCGCGAATCCGACGGTAAAGGGCGGCGCTTCCCGCGCCGCGATGGTGGCGACAATGTCGGGATTCCGGACCAGCTCCAGTGTGCTGTGCTCGGCACCCTTCTTGATCTTGTCGCTGGCCGCACTGGCCGGGCGGTAGTCCGCCACCGCGGCACAGGCGATGAAAATGTCGCACTCCTCGACCAGGGCCAGGCACTGCTCGAGCATGTCCCGGGCGCTCTCCACGGAAAAGCGGGTGACATGCTCCGGCACAGGCAGGGTTACCGGCCCGCTGACCAGGGTGGTGACCGCGCCCGCTTCCGCTGCCGCGCGGGCCAGCGCGTAACCCATCTTGCCCGAGCTGTGGTTGGAAATGTAGCGCACCGGGTCGAGGGCCTCGCGGGTGGGCCCCGCGGTAATCACCACCCGCTTCCCGGCCAGCGATCCACGTGCAAATAAAGCGGAAGCCGCCAGGGCGATGTCGGCGGGCTCCGCCATGCGTCCCGGGCCGATATCGCCGCAGGCCTGTTCGCCTTCCGCCGGACCCACGCGCTGTATCCCGCGCCGCTCCAGGGTGGCGATGTTTTCAGCGGTGGCCGCATCGGCCCACATCTGCTGGTTCATTGCGGGAGCCACCATCAGCGGCGCGGGAGTCGCCAGTGCGACCGTGGTCAGGAGATCGTCAGCGCGCCCGGCTGCGAAGCGGGCGAGCAGGTCGGCGGTGGCCGGCGCCACCAGCACCAGATCCGCCCAGCGGGCCAGCTCGATATGCCCCATCCCCAGCTCGGCTTCTTCATCCAGCAATTCGGTGTGTACCGGGTTGCCGGAGAGCGCCTGCAGGGTCAGCGGCGTGATGAACTCCTGCGCGCCCCGGGTCATGATCACCCGCACATCCGCACCCATAGTGCGCAGCTGACGCACCAGCTCCGCCGATTTATAGGCGGCAATGCCCCCGCTTACGCCAAGCAGTACATTGCGATTGAAAAGATGTCCCATCAACGCGCCTGAATTGTCACAATACCCCGCAGAAGGGACAGAAAGATAACACCTGCACCGCATATTTGACACCGGGGCAGGCTTGCCAGCTCAGGGAGGAGCGCCATGGCACAGAGGGCCTGGGAGCCGGGGGAGGGTCCCCGCGACCGCTTGTTGCGCCACGGCGCCGCAATTCTTTCCGATGCCGAATTGCTGGCGGTCCTGCTGCAGACAGGCCACGCCCGCCGCGACGCCGTCGGCCTCGCCCGGGAACTGCTGGACCAGTTCGGCGGCCTGGCCGGCCTCACCCGCGCCCACGCCTCGAGACTGCTCGCCTGCCAGGGCATCGGCAGCGCCAAGCTGGCCATACTGAAGGCCTCTGTAGAACTCGCCCGCCGCCAGGCCATGCAGGAAATCGACGGCTCCGACGTACTCTCCAGCCCCGCCGCCACCCGGCGCTTCCTGCAACACCACCTCGGCAGCCACAGCCGCGAAGTCTTCACCGTCATCTTCCTCGACAACCAGCACCGCGTCATCCGCTGCGAGGACCTCTTCCTCGGCACCCTCGACGGCGCCGCCGTCTACCCCCGGGAAGTGGCCGTCCGCGCCCTCCAGTACAGCGCCGCCGCGGTCATCTTCGCCCACAACCACCCCTCCGGCGTCGCCGAACCCAGCGCCGCCGACCGCCGCATCACTGAGCGCCTCTGCTCGGCCCTCGGACTGCTCGACATCCGCGTCCTCGACCACATCATCGTCGGCAGGGGCCGCGAGTACTCTTTCGCCGAACAGGGTTTGCTGTAGACAACACAGCGGACGTGGCGGGGAGCAGGCCAGAGCTGCTGCAATGGTGCCGGAATCATGGGCTGGAAATGGAGAAGTAGACGGGGATGGGGATGGCGCCTGAGATGTGGCACCGCGGCAGGCGAGAGGCGCAAACAGGGGTGCTGGAACCGTAAGGCGACAGGACGTCGCCGCCCGAGCCTGCACATGGATGTGCGCTTTTTGGCGTGTTCCAGCACCCCTGTTTGCGCCTCTTGCCGGGGTTAGAACCCCCAACCCACCCGCCCTGAACCTAGACCACCACCCAAAGTTTTTCGATTTAAACTTGCGACCCAATTTGCCTTCTGGTATAAAGTCGCGCTCCGCGCAGCCGGCACCCTTTTCGAGGGCACGGCAGGCCAACCAGTTTACGCAGATCCCGCGATTTGGGAGAAAGAATCATGGCAAGAGTATGTCAGGTCACCGGCAAGCGTCCGGTCACCGGAAACAACGTATCACACGCAAAGAACCGCACCCGTCGCCGGTTCCTGCCCAATCTCCACCAGCACCGTTTCTGGGTGGAGTCAGAGAAGCGCTTCGTCAGCCTGCGCGTATCCTCAAAGGG
Organism: Halieaceae bacterium WMMBA4; assembly: GCA_033283325.1. GTDB lineage: Bacteria > Pseudomonadota > Gammaproteobacteria > Pseudomonadales > Halieaceae > Mangrovimicrobium. Next base: position 221,423 of record JAWMQO010000002.1, on the reverse strand, counting down.
AATGCGCATCATCGACAAGAAGGGCATCGACACCGTTCTCGCGGAGCTTCGTGCCCGCGGTGAAAAAGTCTAAGCAGGGAGAGTCATCATGAGAGACAAGATTCGCCTCAACTCCACTGCCGGCACCGGTCACTTCTACACGACCGACAAGAACAAGCGCAACATGCCGGAAAAGATGGAAATCAAGAAGTACGATCCCGTCGCCCGCAAGCACGTGGTCTACAAGGAAGGCAAGATCAAGTAAGCCTTCCTGCACCTGTATAAGAACCCCGGCCAGTCCGGGGTTTTTTTTGGCTTATCATTAGCCGCATCTGCATGCGCCGGTAACCCAATGCCCGAACTCCCCGAAGTAGAAACCACCCGCCGCGGCGTGGAACCGCATGTCAGCGGTCGCCGCATCGCCCGGGTCCTTGTGCGTGATGCCCGGCTGCGCTGGCCGGTGCCCCCGGAACTGCCCACCCTGGCCGCGGGAGCGACTGTCAGGGCCGTAGAGCGGCGGGCCAAGTACCTGCTGATCCACACCGATGCAGGAAGCTTCCTGCTGCACCTGGGCATGTCGGGCTCCCTGCGGGTGGTGGATGCGGGCCTGCCGCCGGGAAAGCACGACCACCTGGATATCGAGTTTGATGGCGGCCTCGCCCTGCGTTTCAACGACCCGCGGCGCTTCGGCTGCTGCCTCTGGCTGCCCCCGGGTGAAAGCCACCCGCTGCTGGCGGGACTGGGCCCCGAGCCGCTGTCGGAAGCCTTCAGCGGCAGCTACCTCTACAGGCTCTCGCGAGGGCGCAAGGGGCCCGTGAAGCCCTTCGTCATGGACCAGAAGGTGGTGGTCGGGGTCGGTAATATTTACGCCGCGGAAGCGCTTTTTGCCGCGGGAATCCGTCCGGACCGGCCCGCAGGGCGTATTGCGCAAGTGCGATACGAGCGCCTGGCCGATGAGGTTAAGCAAGTGCTTACTTACGCTATAGGGCGCGGTGGAACTACCCTGCGGGACTTTGTCGGCGGCGATGGCAAACCCGGCTACTTCGCCCAGGAACTGCGCGTCTACGGCCGCGAGGGCCAGGCCTGCCCGCGCTGCGGAAAAACTTTAAAAAACTCCAGATTAGGCCAGCGTGCCACGGTGTATTGCGTGACCTGCCAGCGCTGATCAGGCTACACTTGTTGCAAACACTCAGGGGATATGGGTGTGAACCTCGGGGGAATAGAACAATGAAAATTCGTATGGGCGCGCGTCGCGCCGCAACTGCATGCCTGATTGCCAGCCTGATGGCGCCACAGATGTTGTGGGCCCAATCCGCAATTGACGAGAGCCCCAACGAGTGGGCCATGGTTGGGGACCTGGTAGTTGCCCGTCCGCTGGGCGTGGTGATGACCGCAGGCGGCGCGGCTGTCTGGCTGGTCAGCCTGCCCTTCACCCTGCTGGCAGGGCATGCCGGCGAAGCTGCGGACAAGCTCATTATCGGTCCGGGCGCAGCGACCTTCGCCCGTTGCCTGGGTTGCCGCAATACCGGCTACACCGGCAAGGATGTCGAACTGGTGCGTCAGGCCCAGGAGCGCGACGCCGCTGCGGATATGGCTGAAGCGGAATAACAGCCGCTGGCGGCAGCCGCCGCCAGCTACTTCACCTTGAACTTCTCTTCCAGTGCCGCGGCGACAGGCTCCGGCACGAAGGGCCTTATGTCGCCGTTCATGCTGGCGATCTCCCGCACCAGCGAGGAAGAAATAAAGGACAGGTGCTCTGAGGGCGTCAGGAAGATGCTCTCGAACTCGGGGAACAGGGCCCGGTTCATGTTGGCCAGCTGAAACTCGTATTCGAAATCCGCCACCGCGCGCAGCCCGCGCAGCACGCAACGCGCACCCTGGCTGCGGGCGAAATCGATCAGCAAGTTGGAAAAGCCGATCACCTCGACATTGTCGAGGTGGGCGAGGCTGGTGCGGCACAGCGCGGTGCGCTCCTCGAGACTGAAAAGGGGCGTCTTCTTTTCACTGTAGGCGATGGCCAGTACCACCCGGTCGAAGAGGCGCGAGGCGCGTTCGGCGAGATTCACGTGGCCGTTGGTCAGTGGGTCGAAGGTGCCCGGGTAGATAACGGTCTCGGTGGGCATAGCGGGTTCCTGTCACAGCTGCGAGCAGCGGATGGTATACCGTTTCATTTCGCCGTCACAATGTAAAGTCGATAGGCCACGCCGCCCGCGACCTTCTCCCGGTGGCAGTCCCAGTTTGCCGGCAGTTGTGGTGCTGCCTCGGCATTCCCTGTTTCCACGTACACCAGCGCCCCATCGCTGAGCAGGTCGCGGGACTGCAGCAGACTACAGCAGGGTTCCGCCAGGCCCAGGCCGAAGGGAGGGTCCACGAACACGATGTCCCAGGGTGTGCTGGCACTTTCGATGAACTCCAGTGCACTGGTCCTGTCGGGCCTGCCGCGGCTTTCGGCGCCAAGGATTTGCAAGTGTGCGGCGAGTTGCTGCACCACCTCCCTGGAGGTGTCCACGAAGTCACAGTGCGCCGCGCCGCGGGACAGGGCCTCCAGGCCCAGTGCTCCGCTGCCGGCGAAGAGGTCGAGGCAGTGTGCGCCGTGAATGTCGGCGGCGAGCCAGTTAAACAGGGTTTCCCTTACCCGGTCAGTGGTGGGCCGCAGGCCTTCGGCGGGGGTAAAGGACAGTTTCCGGCCCCGCCACTGGCCGCCGATGATACGCAGGCTGCTTTGCTCTGCACGCTTGGAGGCTCGCGACATTTCTTCACTCTGCTCAGGAATGGTAGGATAGGGCGCTTTCGCGGGCGCCGATCAGGCGACTGTCCACTCTATCACGACCGATATGAAATTTTTCAAACGTAAAAAGAAGCCGGAGGCGTCTCCGCCCGCCGAGGAACAGCTTGTACCTGCGGAACCCGCCGCAGATGGTGCGGCTGCGCAGACCGACACTGTCCAGGACCCGGTAGCAGAGCTCGCAGCGGTAGGCGAGAGCCCCATTGGCGGGAGCGATGCAGTCCCTGCTCCCCGGGATACCGTCCGGGACGGAGCCATGCCACCCGTCGAGTCCCCGCTCACAGCTCCCGTCGAGTCTCCGGTCGCAGATTTAGCAGAGACCCTCACCGAACCCGCAGGGCTTGCCACGCAGCCGCCGGCCGATACTCCGCCCTCGAATGTCCCCGAGCCCGCTCCCCGGCCGGTGCCAACGGCGACAAGTGGCAAGGACAAGCCCGGCCTCTTCGCCCGCTTGCGCCGGGGCCTCAGCCGCACCAGTGACAATCTTGTACAGGGCATGGGCAATATCTTCCTCGGCCGCAAGGAGATCGATGCCGAACTGCTGGAGGAACTGGAATCCCGCCTGCTGCTCGCGGATGTCGGCGTCGATGCCACCATGGACATCATCGGCCGCCTGACCCAGCGGGTCTCGCGCAAGGAACTGACTGACCCCGCGGCCCTCCAGCAGGCGCTGCAGGAGGAACTCCTGGCCTTGCTCAAGCCCTGCGAGGAGCAGCTTGAAGTAAGCACCCACAAACCCTACGTGATATTGATGGTGGGCGTTAACGGTGTGGGTAAAACCACGACCATCGGCAAGCTGGCGCGCCGCTTCCAGGACCAGGGCAAGTCGGTGATGCTGGCCGCCGGGGATACTTTCCGCGCCGCCGCGGTGGAGCAGTTGCAGGCCTGGGGCGAGCGCAACGGGGTGCCGGTGATCGCCCAGCACAGCGGCGCGGACAGCGCCTCGGTGATCTACGATGCCCTGCAGGCGGCGCAGACCCGGGGCACCGATGTGCTGATCGCCGATACCGCCGGGCGCCTGCACAACAAGGACAATCTCATGGAGGAGCTGAAGAAAGTGGTGCGGGTGATGGGCAAACTGGACCCCGGTGCGCCCCACGAGGTGATGCTGGTGCTGGATGCCGGCACTGGCCAGAACGCCCTGGCCCAGGCGGATCACTTCCGCCAGTGGGTCGGCGTCAGCGGCATTACCCTGACCAAGCTCGACGGCACCGCCAAGGGCGGGGTGATTTTCGCCATCGCGCGCAAGCTCGGGCTGCCCATCCGTTTTATCGGTATCGGGGAGACCGCGGAGGACCTTCGGCCCTTTGAAGCCGAGCCCTTCATCGACGCCCTGTTCGCAGGAGAAGACCGCGCTGCATGATCAGCTTTGAGCGGGTGAGCAAGCGCTACCCAGAGGGGCACGATGCGCTGCGCGAAGTGAGCTTCGATATAGCCCGCGACGACCTGGTATTCCTCACCGGCCATTCCGGCGCGGGTAAAAGTACCCTGATGCGGCTGATCATGCTGATGGACCGCCCCAGCCGCGGCAAGGTCGTGGTGGATGGCCGCGACCTCGCCACCATCCCGGGCCGCCGGATTCCCCTGCACCGCCGGGGTATCGGGGTGGTCTTCCAGAATCACCAGCTTCTCAATGACCGCAGCGTCTTCGACAACGTCGCCCTGCCGCTGGTCATCGCCGGTTACGATCACCGGGAAATCGGCCGCCGCGTGCGCGCCGCCCTCGACAAGGTAGGCCTGCTCAACCGGGAGAGCGCCAATCCGGTGACACTGTCCGGCGGGGAGCAGCAGCGCGTCGGTATTGCCCGGGCCGTGGCCGGGCGCCCGAAAATCCTGCTCGCCGATGAGCCCACCGGCAACCTCGATCCCCAGCTGTCGGCGGAAATCATGAAGCTCTTCGAGTCTTTCAACCAGGTCGGGGTCACCGTACTCATCGCCAGCCACGACCTGGCGCTGATTTCCCGCCTGCGCCACCGCATCCTGACCCTGAGCGAGGGCCGCCTGGTATCCGGGGGCGTGGTATGAGCCGGTCGCGTGGCGAGGGCGCCAGTCTCAGTCGCACCCGGTTGGCAGACCAGTACCAGGGCTGGCTGCACCACCACCGCCTTTCGGCGGCGGACAGCCTGCACCGGCTACTCGATCGTCCCTTCGCCAGCCTGATGACCTGGCTGGTCATCGGTGTCGCCCTGACCCTGCCGGTCGGCCTGAACGTAGCCCTGGACAACGCCGCGGAACTCAGCGCGCGCTGGGACGCTCCCACCCAGATTTCCCTCTTCCTCGACATCGCTGTGGAGGAGGCGGCGGCCGGCGAGCTGGCGTCGAAGCTCGAGGCGCGCGAGGAGGTTGCGGGGGTGAAACTGGTGACGCGGGACGCCGCCCTGGCGGAGTTCAGCGCCCTGTCCGGCTTCGCCGATGTCGTCCAGAACCTCGAGGACAACCCGCTGCCCAACCTCCTGCTGGTAACGCCCGTGGAGAGCCTGGACCAGGAGGCGATTCTCGCCCTGCGGGAGCAACTGGGGGAAATGGAGAAGGTGGACGAGGCAGTGCTCGACATGGAGTGGCTGCAGCGCCTCAACAGCCTGATGGCACTGGGGCGCCGTGTGGTACTCGCGGTCGGTGCCCTGTTGCTGGTGGGGGTGGTACTGATCCTCGGCAATACCATCCGCCTGGCGATCGAGAATCGCCGGGAAGAGATCGTTATCGTCAAGCTGGTGGGTGGCAGCAATGCCTTTGTCCGCCGGCCCTTCCTTTACATCGGCCTGTGGTACGGCGTTGGCGGCGGCCTGGTGGCCGGTTTGCTGGTGAGCGCCGCCCTCTGGTTCCTGGAGCTCCCGGTGAGCGAACTTGCGGCCCTCTACCAGAGCAATTTCGAGCTCACTGGTCTCGGCCTGATGGGGGTGCTCAACCTGCTGGCCCTGGGTGGCCTGCTGGGCTGGGCCGGCGCCTGGCTGGCCGTGGGGCGCCATCTCTCTGAAATTGAGCCCCGTTAACCGGCCGCCTGGTCCAAGTTGCTGATTTTAAAAGACAAAAATAGGATATATTTTTATCCACAGGGAACTTTCCTGAAGTTAGCACTCTAATAGATTGAGTGCTAATATTACTTCCCCGCGAGGGGACCCAAGAAGCCCCTTGAACAGAGCGTTTTCGGCCCCATAAACCGGAAAGCCCTCAACATGGAGAGCCAAATGATGGATGTCAGTCTGCGACCTGTCGACCAACTGGTGCCGGGTGCCAATCTCGCCGCCTATGTTCAGGCGGTCAGCAACATCCCGATTCTGAGCCCGGAACGCGAGCGCGACCTCGCGGAAGATCTCTATTACAACGACAATCTCGATGCGGCCCGCGAGCTGGTGATGTCCCACCTGCGCTTCGTGGTGCACATCGCCCGCAGCTATTCCGGCTACGGCCTAGCCGAGGCGGACCTGATCCAGGAGGGCAATGTCGGCCTGATGAAGGCGGTCAAGCGCTTCGACCCGGAACGCGGCGTGCGCCTGGTCTCCTTCGCGGTGCACTGGATCAAGGCCGAAATCCACGAGTTCATCCTGCGCAACTGGCGCATCGTCAAGGTGGCCACCACCAAGGCCCAGCGCAAACTGTTCTTCAACCTGCGCAGCCACAAGAAGAGCCTCGCCTGGCTGACCCCGGACGAGACCCGCGCGGTGGCCGAAGAGCTCGGCGTGGACGTCAAGGAAGTACAGCGCATGGAAGGCCGCCTCTCCAGCCGCGACGTCGCCTTCGACATGCCGGTGGACAGCGATGACGACGATGCCTGGCAGGCGCCCCAGTACTTCCTGGAAGATCACAGCGCCGACCCGGCCCGCGACGTGGAAGAGGGCCAGTGGCAGGAAAATACCCACGCCCAGCTGCACAACGCGCTGTCTGATCTCGACGAGCGCAGCCGCGACATCCTCGCCCGCCGCTGGCTGGCGGAGGAGAAGGCTACCCTGCACGAGCTGGCGGACCAGTACGGCGTATCCGCCGAGCGCATCCGGCAGCTGGAAGCCAATGCAATGAAAAAGCTGCGGGCGGCTATCGCGGCCTGATCGCCCCGAAACAGTCGCAGGGGCCAGTAGGAGTCCGCTCTGCCCGAATGCGGACCGGGGCGATCAATCGCTCACGGAGTGAGCTCCCATAAGGTCTGCCCAGCCCGAACGCGGACCGGGGCAATCGCTCACCGAGTGGACTCCAACAGGGGCGCCTCCCACATTCAAATCTCCGCACCCGGGTTTATACTTCAGCTATGGCAAAACTTTTCATCACCCTGTCCGCGTTCAGCGGTATGCTCGCGGTCATATTCGGCGCCTTCGGCGCCCACGGTCTGCGCAACCGCCTCGACGATTACCTGATGGGGGTCTTTGAAACAGCGGTCCAATACCATTTCTACCACACCCTGGCGATGCTGGCGGTTGGCATCATTGCCCTGCACCAGCCGCACACTGTCCTGCTGAAAAGTGCCGGCTGGCTCTTCCTGATCGGCATACTGGTATTTTCCGGCAGCCTCTACATCCTCGCCCTTACCGGGGTGAAGTGGCTGGGCGCCATCACTCCCCTCGGTGGGCTCTCCTTCATCGCCGGCTGGGCCTGCCTCGCCGCGGTGGGCTGGAAGCTGATTCCCTGAGATGAACGAAACACCGAGGCACCGCACCATTCGCAGTTACGTGCTGCGTGCCGGGCGGATGACACCGGGGCAGCAGCGCGCCTTCGACGCCCACTGGGCCCGCTGGGGGCTGGAGCATGCGGACGGACCCCTGGATTTTGATGCCTGCTTCGGCCGGCCGGGTCAGCGGGTCCTGGAAATCGGCTTCGGCATGGGGCATTCGCTGGTCAGCATGGCGGCTGCCGCCCCGGAAACGAATTTCATTGGTGTGGAAGTACACCGCCCCGGAGTCGGGCGCCTGCTGCAGAGCATGGCCGAGCAGGATGTCGACAATATCCGGATTTATTGCCACGACGCGGTAGAAGTCCTGCGGGACTGCATCGCCGATGCCTCCCTTGATGTGGTGCAGATCTACTTCCCCGACCCGTGGCACAAGAAGCGCCACCACAAGCGCCGCCTTATCCAGCCCGCGTTTGTGCAGCAGTTGGTGAGCAAGTTGCGGCCGGGGGGTGTACTGCACCTGGCCACCGACTGGGAAAACTACGCTGAGCAGATGATGGAAGTGCTCAGCGCGGAGCCCGCGCTGCGCAATGTGCTCGCTCCGGGGGAGTACTCACCGCGTCCGGAGCGGCGCCCGCAAACCAAGTTTGAGCGCCGCGGCGAACGGCTGGGGCACGGCGTCTGGGACCTGCTCTTCGAAAAGGCCTGAGTCCCTGCGCGCTAAAATCGCGAGCTAGTCGAGAAGTTCGATAATCCGCCGGGTGTCCACCCCCAGCTTGATGCGATGGCCCTCGATCTCAACGGTTGCGACGCCGTCGTCATCGACCGGTATGACCACCCTGGCGTGGCGGTAGATGTCGTAGTCGAGAACATCGCCCACCCGCAGTTTCTTTTCCCAGCCGGGGGGAAGATCCCCCCCGCGTTCCACTTTCTTCTGCAGCCCCGGGGGCAGTCCGCCGGGTGGCTCGGCATGTGCGCCAGTTGTGAGACTGACTGCGGCCATCGCAATAGCTGCCAATAGTGTTTTTTTCATTCCCATCCTCACTGTGCCAGGAACTCGGCGATTACCGAGTCCAGGAAGCGGCGCCCGAGCGGCGAGGCCGTCACGCTGGCGCCATCCGTTTCGAGTAGTTCCTTCGCCACGAGTTCCGAAAGCTGTGGCTCGAGTACCGCCCGCGACAAACCCGTGCGGGCCTCGAAGTCCGCCAGGCGGAAACCCCGGTTGAGGCGCAGTGCATTGAGCATGAACTCTCCCACCAGATCATCCGGCTGCAGGAAGCGCTTCTCCGAGGTGGCCGCGGCGGCTCGCATGTAATCCCGTGGCATACGGGTCTTGGCGTAGCGCAGGACCCGGCCGTCGGTAAACGTGATTTTGCCATGGGCGCCTGCGCCCAGCGCGAGATAATCGCCGAAATCCCAATAATTGCGATTGTGCCGGCACTGCTCCCCGGGCCGGCTGTAGGCGGAGACCTCGTACTGCTGGTAGCCAGCCTGCTCCAGTAATCCCTCCCCGGCATCCTGTATCGCCGCCAGTTCGTCCTCCATCGGAAGCAGCGGGGGACGCTTGTGAAAGACGGTGTTGGGTTCGATGGTGAGCTGGTACCAGGACAGGTGTGGTGGAGCGCAGTCCATGGCGCTTTGCAGGTCCGCCAGCGCGTCCTGCCGGGACTGCCCCGGCAAGCCGTGCATGAGGTCGATGTTATAACTGTCGAAGCCTGCGTCCCGGGCATAATCGATGGCGGCGAGGGCCTGCTTGCGGTCGTGGACGCGGCCGAGGGCCCGCAGTTGGCGATCGTTGAAGCTCTGGATACCCAGGGACAGGCGGGTAATGCCGGCCTCGCGGAACTCGCGAAACTTGAGGGCTTCGGCGCTGCCCGGGTTGGCTTCCAGGGTCGCCTCGATGTCGCTGGCGAAATGCAGCCGCTGGCGCAGGCCCTCCATCAACTGTGCAATCGCCCCTGCACTGAAAAGGCTCGGTGTGCCGCCGCCGATAAACAGGGTCTGGATGGGTCTGCTGCCCGCCAGGTCCAGGTCGCCCTCGAGGTCGCGAAGCAGCGCGGCGACGTAGTCTCCCTCGGGAATGGCTTCGATCTCGTGGGAGTTGAAGTCGCAGTAGGGGCACTTGCGCTCGCACCAGGGCAGGTGCACGTAGAGGCTGATGGGAGGCAATTGCATGCGCTCAGCCGCGCTGACGCAGCGCCTCCAGCAGAAGCGCGCTGGCCCGGGCCCGGTGACTGATGCGGTTTTTCAGGTCCCGATCCAGTTCGGCCGAACTGCAGCCCTGGTCCGGTACGTAGAACAGTGGGTCGTAGCCGAAGCCCTGCTCTCCCCGCGGCGCGCTGAGAATGCTGCCCTCCCAGCTCGCCTGGCAGACCAGCGGTGTGGGATCCGCAGCGTGGCGCATGTAGACCAGCACGCACTGGAAGCGGGCAGTGCGTTGTTCCGCTGGCACCCCGTCCAGGGCACGCAGCAGTTTGGCGTTATTGCCGGCATCGCCCTCTCCGGAGAAACGCGCGGAATGGATACCCGGGGCGCCCTGCAGGTAGTCCACCTCCAGGCCGGAATCGTCGGCGATGGCGGGGAGCCCACTGTACTCACAGGCGGCGCGGGCCTTGATGATGGCGTTCTCGACGAAACTGAGGCCGTCCTCGGCAACCTCGGGCACGTCGAATTCCGACTGGGCCCGCAGTTCCACGCCCAGCGGAGCGAGGATGCGACCCAGCTCGCGCAATTTGCCCGCGTTACCGCTGGCCAGCACGACTACCCGGTTTTGCCCGCTCACGGTTTCTCCTGCTCCAGGTCCTGGTACATCTGGTGTTTCAGCTTGAAGGTGAGGGTTTCTTCGCCGCCCTCGGGGCGGAAGTGGATCTCGAAATGCCGGTACTCCTCCTCGAAGAAGCGGAATTCCGCAATGTAGTAAATCGCGGGGTTTTCCCGAATCTCCTGGAACTCCAGCTCGGTCACCCGGCCGGTGAGATCCCAGGTGCTGCCCTTGAGGCGCATGGTGCGCGCTTCACTGCCGCCCTCCGGTAGGTTTTCGCGCAGGGCGAGATTGAGTATGGCGTAGTCCTGGCCGCGGGTAAGACCGTAGGCAGCGGCGACTTTTGGCTCGAGAAAGGTTGTATTCACCACGCTGTAGTGGAGTTCGTAGGGGCCGTACAGTTGGGACTGCTGGGCCGGGGCGTAGCCGCTGAAGCAGGCCAGGCCGAGGAGCAGACTTGCGATGAACCAGTTGCGCATGATCCCCCCTTATCGTGTGATGTGGTAGATCGCAGTGGTGGCGAAGAGGTTAGGCCAAAGGCTGGCCAGGCGCGAGGTGCCGCCGTTCTGGCCGCCCACCACGTCGCGCGCCAGGATGCGGATGCCCTTTTCCGCGCACAGGGCCTCAAAATCCTCCACCGTGCAGAAATGGATATTGGGGGTATCGTACCAGGAGTAGGGCATGAACCTGGATACCGGCATGCGACCGCGCAGGCCGAGGTAGAGGCGGCAGCGCCACTGGCCGAAATTGGGGAAGGTGACGATACCCTCGCGGCCGATGCGCAACATCTCCTCGAGAATGAGGTCCGGATGATGTACGGCCTGCAGTGCGTGGGCCATGACCACGGTATCGAAACTCTGGTCGGGGAAGTTGTCCAGGCCCTCGTCCATGTTCTGCTCGACGATGTTCAGTCCCCGGCCGATAGCCGCGTTGATGCAGTCCTCGTCGATCTCGATACCGGTACCGCGCACCTCGCGGGTGTCCTGCAGCAACTGGAGGAATTCGCCCCCGGCGCAACCCAGGTCGAGGACCCGTGAGCCGGACGCGATCCAGCGCAGGATGTGGGTCAGGTCCTGGCGCATCAGTCGCTCACTCCCACCCGCCGCATGTAGGCGCTGAAGGCCGCGAGGTAGCGCGGAATCGGCATAAGGAAGGCATCGTGGCCCTCGTCCGCCTCGATCTCGACGTAACTGACCGGCTTGTCGGCAGCGATGAGCGCATCGACGATCTCCCGGGAGCGCTCGGGTGAAAAACGCCAGTCGGTGGAAAAGGACATCACCATGAAGCTGCAGCGGGCGTGGGAGAAGGCCTGCACGGGATCGTTGTCGTATTCCCGCGCCAGGTCGAAGAAGTCCAGGGCGCGGGTCATCAGGACGTAGGTGTTGGCGTCGAAACTGCCGGAAAAGCGGCTGCCCTGGTAGCGCAGGTAGCTTTGTACCTGGAATTCCACCGCCTCGTCATTGCCGATATTGAAACTGCCGGAACGCAGGTCGCGGCCAAATTTGGCGGCCATGGCGTTATCCGAGAGGTAGGTGATATGCCCGACCATGCGCGCCAGCGCCAGGCCTTGCGCCGGGATCTCGCCATTGTCGATGTAGCGCCCTTCGTCAAAGGCCGGGTCGGAGAGAATCGCCTGCCGCGCGACTTCATTGAAGGCGAGGTTCTGCGCGGAGAGCTTCAGTGCCGCGGCGATGACCACACAGTGCTTCAGGCGATCGGGATACTCCAGCGCCCAGCGCATGGCCTGCATCCCGCCAAGGCTGCCGCCGATCACGGCGGCCCAGCAATCGATGCCGAGTCGGTCCGCCAGTCGCGCCTGGCTGTGCACCCAGTCACGGGCGCGCATGGAGGGGAAGTCCGGTCCCCAGGGTTTGCCGCTGGCCGGGTTGATGGACATCGGCCCGGTGGAACCGTGGCAACCGCCGAGATTGTTGAGGCTGACGACGAAAAAGCGCTCGGTGTCGATGGGCTTGCCGGGGCCGATGCACTCCTCCCACCAGCCGGGTTTCTTGTCGCCCTCGTGGTAGCCGGCTGCGTGGTGGTGGCCGGAGAGGGCATGGCATACCAGCACCGCGTTGCTGCGCTCGGCATTGAGTTGACCGTAGGTTTCGTAGACCAGTTCGTAGCTGTCGAGGGTTCGCCCGCAGGCCAGCAGCAGCGGCTCCTCGAAGCGCGCTACCTGCGGGCTGACCAGGCCCACTGAGGAGCTGTCCACGGCTAGGCTCACGGTTGTCGGCTCAGATCCCGATCACCAGGGCCGGGTGGAGGCCGACGGCACCGGCCATATGGCGCAGCACGATCTGGAGGATGTTGATCAGGATGAACACCAGGATAGGCGAAAAATCCATGCCCCCCATTGGCGGCAACAGCTTGCGAAAAGGCGCCATCACCGGCTCGGTGATCTGGTAGAGCAGGAGCAGGGCCGGGTGGCTGCCGCCCGGCGCGACCCAGCTGAGGATGATCATCGCCAGCAGGGCGAAAAAATAAACGTTCACCAGCAGCCCGAGCAGGCCCACGACAGCCCACAGGAGCAGTACCAGGAGATTGGGAATCCCCACCCCGTAGAGCGCCATCAGAACAATGATGGCGAGCATTTGCAGCACCACGGCCAGTACCAGCGAGGCCAGGTCGATCCCGCCGAAGCCGGGCAGGACCCGCCTCAGGGGTACCACCAGCGGATTGGTGATCTTGACCAGGAACTGGCTGATCGGATTGTAGAAGTCCGCTCTTACCAGTTGCAGGAGGAAGCGCAGGAGCATTGCGACCAGGTAGAGGCTGAGGGCGGTCTGCACCAGGTAGACAGCGATTTCGTTAAAGGCACCCATCGGTCGTTATCCCATCTCCCTGGCCATTTCGATTGAGCGGTCGACTGCCGCCTGCATGGCATCTTCAATGACTTTGCGCACGTTTGCCGCCTCGAAGCTGTCAATGGCGGCCAGGGTGGTTCCCCCCGGGCTGCAAACCCGGCGGCGCAGTTCCACCAGGTCCGCGGGATCTTCCAGCGCCATGCGGGCCGCGCCGAGGGCGGTTTGCTGGGCCAGCCGGGTGGCGGTCTCGCGATCCAGTCCCATTTTCGTACCGCTATCGATAATCGCTTCGAGGAAGAGGAAAAAATAGGCCGGCGCGCTGCCGGAAACAGCGATGACAGCATCGAGCAGCGCCTCGCTATCCACCCACTCCACGATGCCGACGGCGCCGAGAATCTCCCCGGCGTACCCACGCTGTTCTTCGCTCACCTCCGCACTTGCGTAGAGGCCGGTAGCGCCACAGCGCAGCAGTGAAGGCGTGTTCGGCATGCAGCGCACGACCGGGGTGTCCGCGCCGAGCCAGTTTTTCAGGCTGGCGATGCTGATCCCTGCCGCGATGGATACTACCAGCGTACCGCTGCCCGCCAGTGCCGGCGCCAGCGCGCTGCAAACCTCGCCCATGACCTGCGGTTTAACCGCCAGGATAACGACGTCGGCACCGGCTACTGCCGCATTGTTATCTGCCCCGGTGCTGACCGGGGCAATGGTGCGCAGGCGCTCAAGACTTTCGGGGTAGGGATCCGCCGCGCGGATGTTGGCGGCCGGACAGCCACTTTCAAGCAGGCCGCCGATGATGCTGCTGGCCATGTTGCCGGCGCCGATGAAGGCAATTACGGGTGAGTCCAATGTGTCCTCGCGGTGTTGGTGTGCGGGTAAAAACTGGCTCGCAGTATACCTGCTGGGGGAAGTTAAAATCACCCGCCCGGGCTCCAAGTGCTGGGAACTTCGGACATGGCGCGCACGCGACAGGCTCGACCCCTTGGGAACACGCCAAAAAGCGCACATCCATGTGCAGGCTCGGTCGGCGACGTCCTGTCGCCTCACGGTTCCCAAGGGGTCGAGCCTGCCGCGTGCTCCGAGGCAATTTTCCAGCCCAGGGAGTACTGCCACTGTCGCATGCCGTGCGCCCAACACTGGCCTCAGTTCTTCGGCCGCGCACCAAAAATAGTGGTACCGATTCGAATGAGTGTCGCCCCTTCGGCAATTGCAGCCTCAAAATCCCCCGACATACCCATGGAAAGCGTATCCACCTCGGGGTGGCTTTGCTGGAGTGAGCGAAACAGGCCGTTCAGCTCGGCAAAGCTTGCGCGTTGCCGTTCGGGGTCGTCGGTCGCGGCGGGGATGGCCATCAGGCCGCGCAGGCGCAACCTGGGCAGTTCGTCGACGGTTTGGGCGAGCGCCGGCAGTTCCGCGGGAGCGACCCCCGATTTGCTGTCCTCGCCGGATATGTTCACCTGCAGGCATATATTCAGCGCTGCCATCGCCTCGGGCCGCTGTTCGCTCAGGCGACGAGCGATTTTCGCCCTGTCGACGCTCTGTACCCAGTCGAAATGCGCGGCGATCTGGCGGGTCTTGTTCGACTGTATGGGGCCGATGAAATGCCACACCAGGGGCAGGTCTTTCAGTTCGGCGATCTTTTCCAGCGCCTCCTGCAGGTAATTTTCCCCGAACTGGCGGATGCCGCAGTCGAAGGCGGCCCGCAGGTCGCTGGCAGGGCGGGTTTTGCTTACGGCGAGCAGGGTAATTTCATCTTGTGCGCGACCGCACATTTCTGCAGTTAAACGTACCTTCCGGGTCAGCTTTGTTATATTGTTTTTGAGCGAGGGAGGCGTCATTTGGCGATATTAGCCGATTGCGCCGCCCGGCGGCCACCCCGCCCAGGCGGGATGGCGGGGCAAAAAAACGAGGCGGCGAGACCGCCGGTCAGGCGCTGCGGAGGGACGTCTTCGGACGGGGCGCCCGGCCAACAAGGGGAGCATTATGGATATCACCGAACTGCTGGCCTTCAGTGCCAAGCAGGGCGCATCGGACCTACACCTGTCGGCAGGCCTGCCGCCGATGATCCGGGTGGACGGCGACATTCGCCGTATCAACCTGCCGCCGATGGAGCACAAACAGGTTCATGAGTTGATCTACGACATCATGAACGACAAGCAGCGCAAGGACTACGAGGAATTCCTCGAGACCGACTTCTCCTTCGAAGTGCCCGGCGTCGCCCGTTTCCGGGTCAACGCCTTCAACCAGAACCGCGGTTCCGGCGCGGTGTTCCGGACCATTCCCTCCAAGGTACTGACCATGGAAGACCTGGGAATGGGGCAGGTCTTCCGCGATATCAGCATGATGCCGCGGGGCCTGGTGCTGGTGACCGGCCCCACCGGTTCGGGCAAGTCGACCACCCTCGCCGCGATGGTCGATTTCATCAACGACAACAAGTACGAGCACATCCTCACCATCGAGGACCCGATCGAATTCGTCCACGAATCGAAAAAGTGCCTGGTCAACCAGCGGGAAGTGCACAAGGATACCCACGGTTTCGCCGAGGCCCTGCGCAGCGCATTGCGGGAGGACCCGGACATCATCCTGGTGGGTGAGATGCGCGACCTGGAAACGATCCGCCTGGCGCTGACCGCTGCGGAAACCGGCCACCTGGTGTTCGGCACCCTGCACACCACCTCAGCCGCCAAGACCATCGACCGGGTGATCGACGTATTCCCCGCCGCCGAGAAGGACATGGTGCGCTCCATGCTGTCGGAATCGCTGCAGGCAGTCATATCCCAGACCCTGATGAAACGCTCAACCGGTGGCCGGGTGGCGGCCCACGAAATCATGCGCGGCACCCCGGCGATCCGGAACCTGATCCGCGAGGACAAGGTGGCGCAGATGTACTCCGCCATCCAGACAGGCCACGCCATCGGTATGCAGACCCTGGACCAGTGTTTGCAGGAGCTGGTGGAAAAGCGCATCGTGCACCGGGAAGTGGCCCGCGAAAAGGCACGTATGCCGGAAAACTTCTAGCCGCTCAATTCAAGGGAGGGCTGAACGATGATTATCGAAGATTTGCTGAAACGGGTAGTCGAGGAACAGGCCTCGGACGGCTTTATCGCCGCGGGGGCGCCGCCAAGTATCAAGGTGGACGGGACCATTTTTCCAATGCGTGAGACGCCACTCACACCTGAGGAAGCCAAGGACCTGGTGCTCTCGACCATGGACGAGAAGCAGAAAAAGGAATTCCTCGAGCACAACGAACTGAACTTCGCCATCGGCCGCGAGGGGCTGGGACGTTTCCGGGTGAGTTGCTTCGTCCAGCGCGGCGAGTGCGGCCTGGTGTTGCGCCGTATCGTTACCGACATCCCCACCGTCGATGAACTGGGCCTGCCGCCGATCATCAAGGAACTGTCGATGACCAAGCGCGGGCTGGTCATTTTCGTGGGCGCCACCGGCACCGGTAAATCGACCTCGCTGGCAGCCATGGTGGGCCACCGCAATCGCAACAGCCGCGGCCACATCATCACCATCGAGGACCCCATCGAATACATGCACCAGCATGCCCAGAGCATCATCACCCAGCGCGAGGTGGGCGTGGACACCGAGTCCTTTGCCGTCGCGCTGAAGAACACCCTGCGCCAGGCGCCGGATGTGATCCTGATCGGTGAGGTGCGTACAGCGGAAACCATGATGCAGGCGCTGACTTTCGCCGAGACCGGCCACCTCTGCCTCTGCACCCTGCACGCCAACAACGCCAACCAGGCCCTGGACCGGATCCAGAGTTTCTTCCCGGCGGAGCAGCACAGCCAGGTCTGGATGGACCTGTCACTGAACCTGAAATCGATGATTGCCCAGCAGCTGCTGCCGCGCAAGGATGGCCAGGGGCGGACCCCGGTGGTGGAGATCCTGCTGAATACGCCGCTGGTGGCCGACTATATCCGCAAGGGTGAAGTTCACCTGATCAAGGACCTGATGGCGAAATCCACCGAACTGGGCATGCAGACCCTGGACCAGTCGCTGATCAAGGCCTTCAAGGATGGGCTCATCAGCAAGGAAGACGCGGTGCGCTACGCCGACTCCGCCAACGACGTGCGCCTGGCGATCAAGATGCACGAGAAGGGGCGCAGCTCGGTGGGCGACGATTTCTCCCTTTCCGTGGACGACAAGGACGAGGACACGGGTCGCTTCATGGGGCGCTTCTAGCGCCCCGGAGACTGTGGGAACCCGCGACCCGAAAAGAGGGGCCCGCTGTCCGCGAGCGATCGCGCACAGAGTGTGCTCCTACAGGGGCTTTTGCTCCGCCAGCCAGCTTTCCAGTATCAGCGCCGCCGCGAGGCTGTCCACCGGCGCCCGGTGGTAGTCGCCGCGGTGGCCGCTTTCCCGGGCCAGTGATTTCGCCTCGCGGCTGCTCAGCCGCTCATCGAACATCTCCACCGGCAGGCCGAAGCGGCCGTGCAGGCGGTTGCCGAAGCGCCGGGCACGCCGTGCCAGTTCGCTGTCGCTGCCGTCCATGTTCAGCGGTTCCCCCACCAGCAGGCGCTCCGGTTGCCACTCGGCGATGACGCCGGCCACCGCGTCCCAGTCCGGCACGCCGTCCCGGGCGCGCAATATGGGCAGTGCCGTGGTGGTGCCAAGCAGGGAATTGCCGGTGGCCACGCCGATCTGGCGCAGGCCGAAATCAAAGCAGAGAATCGTGCTCAGGCGTGCCCCGCTTTGGCGGAGATCAGGTTGATGTCGATGCCGAGCTGTTCCGCGGCCGCCGACAGGCGGCGTTCCGCCGGGGTGCGGAAAATGATGTCGCTGTCCGCCGGCAGGCTCAGCCAGGCGTTTTCCGCCAGCTCCTGCTCCAGTTGCCCGGCGGACCAGCCGGCGTAGCCCAGGGCGATCAGGTGTTCTTCCGGGCCGGTGCCGTGGGCGATGGCGCGCAGGATGTCCCGCGAGGTGGTGAGGGTGATCTCGTCGGTTACCTTGAGGCTGGCCTCCCAGTGCGCCGGGCTGCCGCGGTGCAATACGAAGCCGTGGTCTATCTGTACCGGGCCGCCTGCGAGTACCGATTCACCGGAAAAATCCCGCAGGCTGTCGATCTGCAGGTGATCGAATATCTCTTCCACGCTGAGGTCCAGCGGCTGGTTGATGACGATGCCCATGGCGCCGCTTTCGCCGTGTTCACAGATATAGGTAATGCTGTGGCAGAAAATACCCTCGGACAGCGAGGGCATGGCCAGCAGGAAGTGGTTCCTGAGGCTGTCGCTGCTGCGTGACGTCGTTGCGTGTGGTCGGTCGGGCATGCGGGAATAGGGCTCCTTGACTGCGTGGGCCTTTACCCGCGCGTCAATTTGAGCCTAGCTCATTCTGCTGGAATTGCCACGTGCGGACGATTTCCAGCTTGTCCGTTGTCGCCGCCAGCTCCGGCGGGAAAGCGGAATAGGGTGCGGCCATGCGCACGATCTTGATGGCAGCCTCGTCGAGCACCGCATAACCGGAGGAGGCCAGTACCCGCACGTCCTCGAGGCTGCCGTCACTGCGGATCGCCACCAGGAGCTTGAGGTCGCCGTACATGCCGTAGCGCACCGAGGCCTCCGGGTAGTATTTGTTGCCTACCGCCTCGAGCCGCTGGCGCCAGTCCAGCAGGTAGGCCGCGTCCGCCGCCTGCTTGGCGGAAACTCCGGTAAGGCGGCGCACTCGCGGTTCGCTGGACTCGGCCTGCAGCTGCCGGTCCGGCGCGGCCTGCATGGCGGCGAGAGTTTGTTCCAGTTGCTGCGCGTCCGGGCTGAGCCCGGGCGCCGTATTGCTCCGCTCGCTCTGTTCCCGCGGGGTCACCGCGCGCGGGGCGGCGGCAACGGTGGAGAGCAGCTCGCCGCTGGCCCGGCTCATTTGCTCAGCGCTCGGTGGCGCCGACTGCTGCGCCGAAGGAAGGGGAACGGGCATTGCCGTATCCGGCGAGGTCACGGCGTCGCGCTGCGACTCCCGGCCACTGCCCAACTGGTTGTCCTGGGCGATGTGCCGGGCCTCGTCGGGGGCACGCTCGGCGCTGTGAGTGGCCAGCGTTACCTCGATCTGTCGGGACTCGGTGGGTGTGCCGAAACTGCTGAAGGAGACAACGGAAACCACCAGCAGGTGGGCGGCCAATGCCATGCTGATCGCATAGCGCATGCGGCGTTGTTCGGCGTCCATGTCGTGCAGGTAGTACATGCCCGCCCTCAAGCCCGGCCGTCGAGTTCCCTGCTGATGCAGTCCATCAGGCTGCCGGCGATGTCGGTGCCATAGCCGGCGTCGATTTCCCGCACGCAGGTGGGGCTGGTGACATTTATCTCGGTCAGGTAGTCGCCGATGATGTCCAGCCCGGCGAAGATGATGCCGCGTTGCAGCAGTACCGGGGCGACCTGTTCCGCAATCCAGCGGTCGCGGTCGGACAGGGGCTGTGGCCGGCCGCTGCCACCGGCGGCCAGGTTGCCGCGAGTCTCGCCCACCAGGGGCACCCGGGCGAGGCAGTAGGGTATGACCTCACCACCGACGACGAGTACGCGCTTGTCGCCCTCGGTGATGGCGGGGATGAATTTCTGCCCCATCACGGTCTGTTTGCCGTGCCCGGTCAGCGACTCCAGTATCACGCTGAGATTGGGGTCGCCGGGCTGGACGCGGAAGATATTGCTGCCGCCCATGCCGTCCAGGGGCTTGAAGATGACGTCGCCGTGTTCCGCGTGAAATGCCTTCAGGCGTTGCATGTCACGGCTGACCAGTACCGGCGGGCAGCACTGGGGGAATTCGGTGGCGAAGACTTTTTCGTTGCTGTCGCGCAGGCCCTGGCAGCGGTTGACGACCAGGGTGCCCTGGCGCTCGGCGAATTCCAGGATATAGGTGGTGTAGATGAACTCGTTGTCGAAGGGCGGGTCCTTGCGCATCAGGATCACGTCGAGGTCCGCCAGTGGCCGGTCCTCGGTCTCCCCGGCCTCGTACCAGCGCGCCGGATCGCGGAAGACCTCCAGTGGTGTCATGCGGGCCCGCGCCTCACCGTCGCGCAGGTAAAGGTCGCCCTGCTCCATGTAGTGAAGTTCCCAGCCGCGGTCCTGGGCTGCCCAGAGCATCGCGAGGGACGTGTCTTTCTTGTAGGTGATGTTGGCGATGGGGTCCATCACCACGCCCAGCTTTACGGTCATGCGGGTATCCGGCTGGTGGTTATCATCGTTTCCGGCGTGGGCTCACGCCCCGATCCGGCCTGAAGTTGAAGTTAAAGTACGCAAAGGGCTATGCCGGCGCAAGCACGGCTTGGCGTTATATGCACATATCGCCCCAGCGGGCCTGGAGGATGGCGATCGCGGCCAGTGGCGCGGTTTCGGTCCGCAGTACCCTCTGCCCCAGGGCCAGGGCCCTGAAGCCGGACGCTTCCGCCGCGCTGATTTCACTCTCTGACAGGCCGCCTTCGGGACCGATCAACAGGTCCAGTGAACCCGGGGCCGCCGCAGTAGCGAATTTCTCGGCGCGGTGATGCAGTACCAGTTTCAGCTCGCTGCTCGCCGCCGGCAGCCAGTTGGCGAGCTCCAGGGGAGGGTTTACGGCGGGCAGCCGGTTGCGGCCGCATTGCTCGCAGGCGCTGATGACCACCTGCTGCCAGTGAGCGAGCTTCTTGTCCGCGCGCTCGCCCTTGAGCTTCACCTCGCATCGCTCGGTAAACAGGGGGGTGATCGACGCGACCCCCAACTCCGTTGCCTTTTGTATCACGAGGTCCATGCGCTCGCCCCGGGACAGACCGATGGCCAGGTGGATTGGCAGGGGCGATTCCGCCTCGCTGGCGCAATGCTCACCGGTGGCGACCTGCACGGATTTCTTTGCTACCGAGGCGATACTTGCCGGGTATTCGCCACCGCGGCCGTCAAACAGGACCAGGGCGTCGCCCGCCTGCATGCGCAGGGCGCCGGCCAGGTGCCGGGAAGGTCCCTCCTCGAGGGTAAACAGGCCCTGCGGGTGCAGGGCCTGCTGGCTGAAGATACGCGGTATACGCATGCTGCGGGAGGCGCCTAGAGTCCCAGGCTGTTGTAGATCTCCCGGGTCGGCTCCACCTGGTTCATGGTGTAGAAGTGGATGCCCGGGGCGCCGGAATCGATCAGCGTCTGGCAGAGTTGCGTAACGACCTCAAGGCCGAACTTGCGCACGCTGTCCTGGTCATCGCCATAGCCTTCCATGCGCTTGCAGATCCAGCGGGGGATCTCCGCGCCGCAGTTGCGGGAGAAGCGCGCGAGGTTGTCGAAGTTGGTGATCGGCATCACCCCGGCGTAGATCGGCTTGTCGATGCCCGCTGCGGCGCAGCGGTCGAGATAGTAGAAGTAGGCCTCCACGTTGTAGAAGTACTGGGTGATGGCGCTGTTGGCGCCGGCATCCAGCTTCTGCTTGAGGAAGTGGATATCGCTATCGTAGCTCTTCGACTCCGGGTGGATCTCCGGGTAGGCCGCCACCTCGATCTCGAAGTGGTCACCGCAGCGCTCGCGGGCAAATTCCACCAGCTGGTTGGCGTAGACCAGTTGGGTGCTGGCGCCCATGCCGGAAGGCATGTCGCCACGCAGGGCCACCAGGCGGCGGATGCCGCGCTCACGGTAGGTGTCGAGCAACTCGCCCACGGCGTTTTCATCGTCGCCGCCGAAAGAGAGGTGGGGCGCCACATCGATGCCAGCCGCGCGAATCTGCGAGACGACGCCGAGGGTCGAATCCCGGGTGGTGCCGCCGGCACCGTAAGTGACTGAAAAGAATGCCGGGTCCAGCGCGTTGAGCGCCGGAACCGTTTCCTCGAGCAGTTTCTCTTTTCCCGCCGGGGTTTTCGGCGGGAAGAACTCGAAACTGATCCTGGGTTGCTGTGCTGCCATGGACCTGCCTTAGTACTTGTAGCTGTCCGGCTTGTAGGGGCCGTCCACTTTCACGTTGATGTACTCGGCCTGTTCCTTGCTGAGACGGGTAATCACGCCGCCGAAGCCGCGGACCATGTGCGCCGCCACTTCCTCGTCGAGTTTCTTCGGCAGTACTTCCACCTTCAGCGCCGCTTCCTTCATCTCCGGTTCCAACTGGGCGAACTTGCGCTCGTACAGGTAGATCTGCGCCAGCACCTGGTTGGAGAAGGAGCCGTCCATCACCCGGCTGGGGTGGCCGGTGGCGTTGCCGAGGTTCACCAGGCGGCCTTCGGACAGCAGGATCAGGTGATCATTGCTGGCGCGGTCGCGGTAGACCTTGTGTACCTGGGGCTTCACTTCTTCCCATTCCCACTCACGGCGCATGAAGGCGGTGTCGATCTCATTGTCGAAATGGCCGATGTTGCAGACCACTGCGCCGTTCTTCAGCGATTTCAGCATATTGGCGTCACAGACATTGTAGTTGCCGGTGGTGGTCACCAAGAGGTCGATGCACTGCAGCAGGCCGACGTCGATGCTCGCCTCGCTGCCGTCGTTGACGCCATCGATGAAGGGCGAGACAACCTCGAAGCCGTCCATGCAGGCCTGCATGGCACAGATCGGGTCGATCTCGGTGACCCGCACGATCATGCCTTCCTGGCGCAGCGACTGGGCGGAGCCCTTGCCGACGTCGCCGTAGCCGATCACCAGCGCCTTCTTGCCGGCCATCAGGTGGTCGGTACCGCGCTTGATCGCGTCGTTGAGGCTGTGCCGGCAACCGTACTTGTTGTCGTTCTTGGACTTGGTCACCGAGTCGTTGACGTTCACCGCCGGTACTTTCAGGGTGCCTTTTTCCAGCATTTCCTGCAGGCGGTGCACCCCGGTGGTGGTCTCCTCGGTGATGCCGTGGATCTTGTCCAGCATCGCGGGGTACTTGTCGTGCAGCATCGAGGTCAGGTCGCCGCCGTCGTCCAGCACCATGTTGGCGTCCCAGGGCTGGCCGTCCTTGAGGATGGTCTGCTCGATACACCAGTCATACTCTTCCTCGGTCTCGCCTTTCCAGGCGAACACGGGTACGCCCGCGGCGGCAATCGCGGCGGCGGCGTGATCCTGGGTAGAGAAAATATTGCACGAGGACCAGCGCACTTCGGCGCCCAGCTCGATCAGGGTCTCGATCAGAACACCGGTCTGGATGGTCATGTGAATACAACCGAGGATCTTCGCGCCCGCCAGCGGCTTGCTGCCGCTGTACTTCTCCCGCAGGGCCATCAGTGCGGGCATTTCGCCCTCGGCGATATCCAGTTCACGGCGGCCCCAGGCGGCGAGGCTGATATCCGCAACTTTGTAGTCCTGCTTGGTTTCGATCTGTTCTGCTGTGCTCATGTCTGTTTCCTTGGTGGCCTTTCTGCCACTTTGCTTCTGAGTTTGTTTCTAGCCCGTATGCGATGGGATAAGGGTGCTTCGAATCCGGTCAGAACAAGCTGTGTGGGCTCACGGGAACCGCAAAAGCGCCATCCATGGCAGCTCGTCCTCGGCCGTCCCTGGCCTCGTACGTTCCCGTGAGCCCTTGCAGCTTGCTCTGTCCTCGCCACAGTGCCACAGATGATTCCAGTGGCTCCTATCCGCTATAACCGCACAGAGTCCGAAATCCGATTCAGCGCGCATTGTCTGAATTACGCACTGAGGGAGGTACCGAGCGCGTGAATTGCCTGTTGGAGACCGTAAGGCGACAGGACGTCGCCGCCCGAGCCTGTACATGGATGTACGCTTTTTGGCGTGTCTCCAACAGGCAATTCACGCGATCGGTACCGGGTTTAGCGCTCCCTACAGTGCAGCCTTCAAAGCATCCGCTTTGTCAGTCATCTCCCAGGTAAAGTCCGAATCCTCACGCCCGAAGTGCCCATAAGCCGCAGTCTTGCGATAGATAGGCCGCTTCAGGTCCAGCATCTCGATCAGCCCCTTGGGCCGCAGGTCGAAGTGCTCGCGCACCAGCTCGGCAATGTGCATATCGCTGATTTTGCCGGTGCCAAAAGTGTCGATGGAGATCGAAGTCGGCTCCGCGACACCGATCGCGTAGGACACCTGGATCTCACAGCGGTCGGCCAAACCGGCCGCGACAATGTTCTTGGCCACATAGCGCCCCGCGTAGGCCGCAGAGCGGTCAACTTTCGAGGGGTCCTTGCCGGAGAAGGCGCCGCCGCCGTGGCGCGCCATGCCGCCGTAGGTGTCGACGATGATCTTGCGCCCGGTCAGGCCGCAGTCGCCTACCGGCCCGCCGATCACGAAGTTGCCGGTCGGGTTGATGTGGTAGCGGGTGTCGGCGTGCAGCCACTCTGCGGGCAGCACTTCCTTGATGATCAGGTCCATTACCGCTTCCTGGATGTCGGCCTGGCTGATGTCCGGGGAGTGCTGGGTAGAGAGGACCACCGCGTCGATGGCCACCGGCTTGCCGTTTTCGTAGCGCAGGGTGACCTGGCTCTTGGCGTCCGGGCGCAGCCAGGGCAGGACATGGTGCTTGCGCAGCTCGGCCTGCTTTTCCACCAGGCGGTGGGAGTAGTAGATCGGCGCTGGCATCAGCACGTCGGTCTCGTTGGTGGCGTAGCCGAACATCAGGCCCTGGTCGCCGGCGCCCTGTTCCTTGTCCTCTTTTTCGTCGACACCCTGGGCGATGTCGGGGGACTGCTTGCCGATGGCGTTGAGCACCGCGCAGGAGGCGCCGTCGAAGCCCACGTCAGAGCTGTCGTAGCCGATGTCGAGAATCACATCGCGGACGATGTGTTCGAGATCGACGTAGGTAGAGGTGGTGACCTCACCTGCGACCACCGCCATGCCGGTCTTGACCAGGGTCTCGACCGCGACACGGGCGTTCTTGTCGTCCTTGAGGATGGCGTCCAGGATCGCATCGGAAATCTGGTCGGCCATTTTGTCCGGGTGGCCTTCAGATACCGATTCCGAGGTAAATATCGCGTATTCGCTCATGCTTCAGTCCTTTTGTCGCGGCGGCCGAAAAGGCGCACCTGTACTTGAAATCCGTTGCGTTGGGCCAGGAATATCCCGCCGATCTCGGCGAGGCCGGCAGCCGCCGCCCAGTCGGTGAGCTGGGCCGGGTCGAAGCCCAGCCACAGGTCGCCGCAGTTCTCGCGTGCCCAGCCCTGGTCGTGGGCGCACAAATCCGTTACCAGCACCACGCCCTGGGGTCCGAGGCAGCTGGCGATATCCGCCAGTACCTGCCCGGGTGCGGGAGTGTGGTGCAGCACCATGTTGGCGATGACACAGTCGGCGCCGAGCCCGGCGAGGGCCGGGTGGGTGGTGTCACCGTGGATGAATTCGACGTTGTCCAGGCCGTCACACTCGACCCGCTGCCGGGCCTGCTCCAGCATGGCGGTCTCGATATCCAGCGCGACGACCCGCTCGAAGCGCGGTGAGAGCTCCAGCAGGAAGCGGCCGTCACCGGGCCCGACCTCCAGCGCTATTCCCGTTCCCGGGAGCTGCGCTTCCGCCAGCACCCCGGTGACCGTGCCGGCGTATTGTTCGTAGCTGGCGATCAGGTCCTGCTGTTCGCGGAACTTGTCCGCGTTGTCACGGAAGAAGTTGCGGGAATTCGCCTCCCGTTGCTTTTGCAGGCGCTTCAGGCCGTCGAGCACGGCATCGGGCAGCTCGCAGCGATCGACCATCTCGAAGAGCGCGTTCTGCAGGGGTTCCAGCTTCGCCGGGAGGGCGGGCAGCGCGCGCCGGTAGAAGATCGAGTTGCCTTCACGCCGGGTGGCCACCAGGCCCGCGTTGGCGAGCACCTTGAGGTGGTGGCTGAGGGCAGGCTGGCGCAGGTCGAATATGTTGCAAAGCTCGGAGACGCCGAACGAGTCCTCCCGCAGCACCCGCAGGACCTGCAGGCGCAGGACATCGCCGCCGGCCTTGAACAGGGCGGCCAGATCGGGGAGATCGGCTGCAGGGGATACCTCCGGCGCAGCCGAGATGGCGGATTGGGCTAGGGACATGACGATTGAGTCTAGCAGCCCTACAAGGCTATATCAAAATATTTTGATATAGAGTGCCAAATCCCCCGCCAATGCCCAACAATTCACGGCTTCCCGGTTTGCCCCGGCCCCCCTGTTACGCGAAAATAGCGGCCTTTTTTTGACCAGCCGCCCGCAAGCGCCCGGAGAACCCCATGCCCGCATCCCGCCTCGAACTCGCCAATGCCATTCGCGCCCTCAGTATGGACGCGGTCCAGAAGGCCAACAGCGGACACCCCGGTGCGCCGATGGGGATGGCGGATATCGCCGAGGTGCTGTGGAACGACTACATGCGCCACAACCCGGCCAACCCCCAGTGGCCGAACCGCGACCGTTTCGTGCTCTCCAACGGTCACGGCTCCATGCTTATTTACTCCCTGCTCCACCTCACCGGCTACGACCTGCCGATGGAGGAACTGAAAAACTTCCGCCAGTTGCACAGCAAGACCCCGGGTCACCCGGAATATGGCTACACCCCCGGCGTTGAAACCACCACCGGACCGCTGGGCCAGGGCCTGGGCAACGCCGTGGGCATGGCGCTGGCGGAAAAGGCCCTCGCCGACCGCTACAACCGCGACGGCCACAAGGTTATCGACCACTTTACCTACGTCTTCCTCGGCGATGGCTGCCTGATGGAGGGCATCTCCCACGAGGTCTGCTCCCTCGCCGGCACCCTGGGCCTGGGCAAGCTGATCGCCTTCTACGACGACAACGGCATTTCCATCGATGGCGAGGTGGAGGGCTGGTTCACCGACGACACCCCCGCCCGTTTCCGCGCCTATGGCTGGCACGTGGTCAACGACGTCAACGGCCACAGCTCCTCCGAGGTCAAGGCTGCCATCGAGGCGGCGCGCCAGGAGCAGGGCAAGCCCACCCTGATCTGCTGCAAGACGGTCATCGGCAAGGGTTCGCCCAACAAGGAAGGCAGCGAGTCCTGCCACGGTGCGGCGCTGGGTGAAGACGAAGTCGCCGCCACCCGCGAAGCCATCGGCTGGCCTTACGCTCCCTTTGAAGTCCCGGGCGAGATTTACGCCGGCTGGGACGCCAGGGAAGCCGGCGCCGCCGCCGAGAAGGACTGGGACGCGGCGATGGCTGCCTACGCCGAGGCCCACCCTGAGCTCGCAGCAGAGCTGCAGCGCCGCCTCGCCGGCGATTTGCCCGAAGATTTCACTGCCCAGGCACAGGCCTACGTGGAGCAGTGCCAGGCCGACGGCCAGACCGTCGCCTCGCGCAAGGCTTCCCAGAACTGCCTGAACGCCTACGGCCCCCTGCTGCCTGAACTGCTCGGCGGTTCAGCTGACCTGGCCGGTTCCAACCTGACCATCTGGGGCGACTCGAAGGGCATCACCCGCGAGGACGCCAGCGGCAACTACGTCTACTACGGCGTGCGCGAATTCGGCATGGGCGCCATCGCCAACGGTATCGCCCTGCACGGCGGTTTCATCAACTACGGCGCGACCTTCCTGATCTTCATGGAATACATGCGCAACGCGGTGCGCATGTCGGCGCTGATGAAGCAGCAGGCGATCTGGGTCTACACCCACGACTCGATCGGCCTCGGCGAAGACGGCCCCACCCACCAGCCGGTGGAGCAACTGGCCAACATGCGCACCACGCCTAACCTTTACAACTGGCGTCCCTGCGACGCGGTGGAAACCGCTGTCGCCTGGAAGGCCGCCCTCGAGCGCCGCGACGGCCCCACTTCACTGGCACTCTCCCGCCAGGGCCTGCCCCACCAGCAGCGTGACGCCGAGCAGCTGGCGAACGTCACTCGCGGCGGCTACGTGCTGCGCGACAGCGAAGGCTCGCCGGACGCGATCATCATCGCTACCGGTTCCGAGGTGGCGCTGGCCATGGACGCGGCCGAACAGCTGGCACAGAAAGGCAAGCAGGTCCGCGTGGTCTCCATGCCCTGCACTGAGGCTTTCGAAGCCCAGGACGCCGCCTATCGCGAGTCCGTCCTGCCGTCTGATGTGTACGCCCGGGTAGCGGTGGAAGCACTGGCGGCGGACTACTGGTACAAGTACGTCGGCCTCGACGGCCGGGTCGTCGGTATGACCAGCTTCGGCGAGTCCGCCCCCGGCGGTGCCCTGTTCAGGGAGTTCGGCTTCACCGTCGAGAACGTGGTCGCCCAGGTCGAAGAGGTACTCTTCGACGAGTAAGGCGATGAGCGGAAGCGGCGAAGTGACACGGATAGCGATCAACGGTTACGGCCGCATCGGTCGCTGCGTGCTGCGCGCCCTGCAGGAGAGTCCCCTGTGCGGGCGCTTTGAAGTGGTGGCGATCAACGAGCTGGCGGATGCCGGCACGGTGCTCCACCTGACCCGCTACGATTCCACCCACGGCCGCTTCCCCGGCGAACTGGTCGGCGACGAACATTCCATCAGCGTCGATGGCCAGCGGATTACCCTCCTGCGCCAGCCCGAGGTCGGGGAGCTCCCCTGGCGGGAGCTCGGCGTCGACATCGTATTCGAGTGCAGTGGCGCCTTTTCCGACCGCGCCACCGCCGAACGCCACCTGCAGCAGGGCGCCCGGCGCGTGCTGTTTTCCCAACCCGGTGAGGCGGACGTGGATGCGACCATCGTCTTCGGGGTCAATGAGAGCGAGCTGTGCGCCGATCACCGGATCGTCTCCGCGGCCTCCTGTACCACCAACGGCATCGTGCCGGTCATCCGCGCCCTGGCGGACAGCGTCGGCATCGAAAGCGGCACCATCACCACTATCCACTCGGCGATGAACGACCAGCCGGTACTGGATGCCTACCATCACACCGACCTGCGCAAGACACGGGCTGCTTTCCAGTCCATCATACCCATCGACACGGGCCTGGCCCGGGGCGTGGAACGCATCCTGCCGGAAATGGCCGGGCGCTTCAGTGCCCAGGCCCTGCGAGTGCCAACCCTCAATGTGTCGGCGATGGACCTCACCATCCAGGCGACGAGCGATACCAGTGTGGACGCGGTCAACACGGCGCTGGAGTCAGCGGCGCAGGCACGATTTCGCGGGGTGTTGGGTTTTACCCGTGAGCCACTGGCATCCTGCGATTTCAATCACGATGCCCGATCCAGTATCGTTGACGCCAGCCAGACGCGGGTCAGCGGCCCGCGTCTGGTCAAGGTGCTGACCTGGTTCGATAACGAGTGGGCCTACGCCACACGAATGCTGGACGTGGCTGACTACTGGACCCGTTTGAGTGCCTGAGTGCACAGCTGGCCTGCTAAGCTCAGGGCCTGAATTTGAAACACAAGGAGAAACAAGCGATGCCCCTCAACGTCAAACTGATGCGGGATCTCGATCTCGCGGGCAAACGCGTACTGATCAGGGAAGATCTCAACGTGCCGGTAAAGGATGGCAAGGTCACATCCGACGCGCGCATCCGCGCCGCGCTGCCAACCATTCGCCTGGCCCTGGATGCCGGCGCCAAAGTGATCCTCATGTCCCACCTCGGTCGCCCCACCGAAGGCGAGTTCGAAGCCGAGTACTCCATGGCGCCGGTGGCGGAACACCTGGCCGGCCTGCTCGGGCAGAAAGTCAGCCTGGTAGACGAGTGGCGCCTCGGGGTCGAGCTGAACGACGGGGAGGTCGCCCTGCTGGAGAACGTGCGCTTCAATCCCGGTGAAAAGAAAGACGAGGAGACCCTGGCCAAAGCCTACGCCGGGCTCTGCGAAATTTTCGTGATGGACGCCTTCGGCACCGCCCACCGGGCCCAGGCCTCCACCCACGGTGTGGCGAAGTTCGCCCCGGTAGCCTGTGCCGGCCCACTGCTGGAAGGCGAGTTGAACGCGCTGGAGAAGGCCCTCTCCGAGCCGGCGCGGCCGATGGTCGCCATTGTCGGTGGCTCCAAGGTTTCAACCAAGCTCACCGTGCTGGAAACCCTATCAGAGAAAGTGGACCAGTTGATCGTCGGCGGCGGTATCGCCAATACCTTTCTCGCGGCTGCCGGCAAGCCGGTGGGCAAGTCCCTGTGTGAACACGACCTGCTTCCCGCTGCCCAGGCCCTGATGGGCAAGACCAGCATCCCCCTGCCGGTGGATGTGGTGACCGGCAAGGAGTTTTCCGAGAGCGCCGCAGCCGAATGCAAATCCGCCGACGCGGTCGCCGACGACGACATGATTTTCGACATCGGGCCGGAATCTGCGCAAGAGATTGCAGCCATCCTCAAGGAGGCGGGCACCATCCTCTGGAACGGCCCCGTGGGCGTTTTCGAATTCGACCAGTTCGGCGCCGGTACCGAGGCCCTGTCCCACGCCATTGCGGAGTCTCCCGCCTTCACCCTGGCGGGTGGCGGCGACACCCTGGCGGCGATTGACAAATATGGCATTGCCGATAAGGTTTCCTATATTTCAACCGGCGGCGGCGCCTTCCTCGAGTACGTCGAGGGCAAGACTTTACCGGCCGTCGCCATGCTCGAAGCCCGCGCCGCGGACTGACCAGAATACCAACAGAGGTTACACCATGCCCCTTATCAGTATGCGCCAACTGCTGGACCACGCCGCCGAATACCAGTACGGCGTGCCGGCTTTCAACGTCAACAACCTGGAACAGACCCGCGCCATCATGGAGGCGGCCGACAAGACCAACTCCCCGGTGATCATGCAGGCCAGCGCAGGCGCGCGAAAGTACGCTGGCGCCCCCTTCCTGCACGCCATGATGGAAGCGGCGATGAAGGAATTCCCCCACATTCCGGTGGTGGTACACCAGGACCACGGCACCTCGCCGGCGGTGTGCCAGCGCTCCATCCAGCTGGGCTTTTCATCGGTGATGATGGACGGCTCCCTGGGCACCGACGGCAAGACGCCGATGGATTACGACTACAACGTGGAAGTCACCCGCCTGGCGGTGGACATGGCTCACGCCTGCGGCGTATCGGTGGAAGGTGAGCTGGGTTGCCTCGGCTCGCTGGAGACAGGCGAGGCCGGTGAGGAAGACGGCATCGGCGCAGAGGGCAAGTTGACCCACGACCAGATGCTCACCGATCCGGAAGAGGCCGCGGAGTTCGTCAAGGCCACCGAGGTGGACGCCCTGGCAATCGCCTGTGGCACCAGCCACGGCGCCTACAAATTCACCCGGCCGCCCACTGGCGACATTCTCGCCATCGACCGGATCAAGGAAATCCACGCCCGCATTCCCGGCACCCACCTGGTCATGCACGGTTCCTCTTCCGTACCCCAGGAGTGGCTGGAGATCATCAACCAGTTCGGCGGCAACATTCCCGAGACCTACGGCGTGCCGGTGGAGCAGATCCAGGAGGGCATCAAGCACGGTGTGCGCAAGGTGAATATCGATACCGACCTGCGCCTCGCTTCAACCGGCGCCGTGCGTCGCTTCCTCGCGGAGAACCCGGCGGAGTTCGACCCGCGCAAGTACCTCGCGAAGACCATCGAGGCGATGCGCGATATCTGTATCGCCCGCTACGAGGCCTTCGGTACCGCCGGCAAGGCAGAGAAGATCAGGGTGCTGTCACTGGAGTCGATGCAGAAGCGTTACGACGCCGGCGAACTCAAGCCCCTGGTCAACTGAACGTGGCTCCTGCAGGAGCCCGTGCCTGACGCCCGTGGGGACCCGCCCCGCGGGTCTCCTCCCGATACCTTGAACGCCAGCGAACTGGAGCAATTGCGTCACTCCCTGCCCGCCTTCGGCGAGGCAGCCCACCCCTGCGCAGCGCTGCTGGATTTCTGCCACTTCTATGGCATCGAATTCAGCGCCCACTTTCCCGAGGCCGCCTACCGCGCCGGGACCGTCTCCTCCTGTCGCTACCGCCTGATGGTTCACCGCTGGATGCAGCCGGCGGCGCGGGCCAATCTGCTGCTGGTCCACGGCTATTTCGACCACAGCGGCCTTTACGGTAAGTTGATCGCCTACGGACTCTCGCGCGGCTACAACGTTGTGATATTCGATTTACCCGGCCACGGCCTTTCCTCCGGCGCCCCGGCAGAGATCGACAGCTTCGCGGAATATGCGCAGGGAGTGCAGGATGTAATCGCCGGCGCCGGCCTGCCAGGCGAGCTGCCTTTGCACGCCATCGGGCAGAGTACCGGCTGTGCGGCCCTCACCGAATGCGCGCGCCAGCAGTACTGGCCTTTCAGTCGCGTCGCCTACCTGGCGCCGCTGCTGCATCCCGCCAGCTGGGGGCTGGTGCGCCTGGGGAGCCGGCTGTTGAGCCCGTTTACCAACAGCATTGCCCGGCATTTCAATCACAACAGCTCGGATGCGGAGTTCCTGGCTTTTATTCGTCGCGACCCGCTGCAGAGCCGGCGGATTCCCCTGGGCTGGATCAGCGCCCTGCGGCAATGGCTGCAAAGCCTGCCGACGGGTCCCCTGGAAGCAGGGCCCCTGCTGATGATCCAGGGCAGGGAGGATACGACGGTGGACTGGCGCTATAACATTCCCGAACTGCTGAAGCTGTTTCCCGGGAGTGAGAGCTTTTACCTGCCTGATGCGGGGCACCAGCTGGCCAACGAATCGGTGGAGTTGCGCGAACTGTATTTCGCGGCGCTCGACCAGTGGTTCTGGCGGACTTAGCTACCCGCGTAGTTTGTGGGAGCCCGCTCCGCGGGCGATCCAGGCGATATCGCTCACAGAGTGAGCTCCCACACCGCTCGGAGGAAATCACCTGCCCTGCAACATGCGCTGGTAGCGCGCCGCCGCTTCATCATCGCCAGTCTCTGCGCTGTAAGCCGCCAGGACCTGGACCAGCTGCCGGTCCCCCGGTGCCAGTCGCAGCAGTTTTTCCAACTCCGCGATGGCGGCTTCGGGTTTACCGAGGTCGTGCAGGGCGATAGCGTAAACAAAGCGGTGCCGGGTGCCGCTGCTTTCCAGGGCTGCGGCCCTGCCGAGGTAGTCCAGCGCCGCCTCGCTGTTGCCGGCCCGGGTTTCCAGCAGGCCCAGGGAGTGCAGGACATTGCCGTTTTCCGGCGCCAGGGCCAGCGCTTCCAGCAGCAGGCCGCGGGCCTCGTCGTCCTGTGCCTGCGAACGCTTGAGGTCGGCCAGGTTGAGATAGGCGCCGATCAGTTGGGGATTCAGTTCCAGCGCCGCCCGATACATCGCCTCTGCCTCCGCGGTCTTGCCGCGAGCGAGCTGGAAAACCCCCAGTTGCATCAGGTTGGCAGGCATATCGGCGTCCTTTTTCAGCACCGCTTCATACTCGGCAAACAGGGCACGCAACTGTTCCGCCTGCTCCGTGGCTATCTGTTCCAGGGGAACCGCTGCGAGCTGGTTCGCCACTTCCATGCGCACCGTCAGTACCGGGTCGTCCACCAGCGGCATCAGCAGTTGGAACTGCTGTTGCAGATCGAGGAATTCCACGCTGCGAACCGTGCTCGCACGAATCAGGCTGTCGTCGTGGTAGAGCAGCATGGAGACACTTTGCAGGGCTTCGCGGCCGCCGCTTTCCCCCAGCGCTTCCATGGCGCTGGCCCGCCATATGGGTGCTGCGTTCTCATCGGCTGCGATCTGCGCCAGGGCGGGGAGGGCGCGGGGATCGCCCGCCGCGTGGCCGGCGAAGGCGCGGGCGGGATGGCTCACCGTGTCGCGGAAGATGACTCCGTGCTCGCGCAGTGCCTGCAGCGCCCAGTCGGCACTGTGCTCGCTGTGGCACTGGTTGCAGGCATTGGGGACGCCCAGTACCAGAGAGAGGTCGGGACGCGGTATACGCATGCTGTGGTCGCGACGCGGGTCCACGCCCATATAGGTCGTCTCGGGCATGTGGCAGTTGGCGCAGAGGGCGCCGCTGCTGCCGCTCTCGTGGAAGTGGTGTTCAGGCCTGTCGTACCGGGTGGGCTGGTGGCACTGGCTGCAGACCGCATTGCCTTGCGCACGCAGCTTACCGCTGTGGGGCTGGTGACAATTACTGCAGACCACACCGGCCTGGTGCATTTTGCTCTGCAGGAATGAGCCGTAGACATAATCCTCGTCGAGGACCTGGCCATCGACATGGTAGAGCGGCGGCCGCGGCAGGGCGACGCGGTGGGTGTCCAGCAGGTCGGCGCCGTAGTGATAGTCACCCAGGTTGCCGCGGCGGCTGTGGCAGCGCCCACAGGCATCGACCTGGGCGCGGGATTCCAGCACCTCGCTGCGCCGGGCTATCGCCCCTTCCTGCGGGAAGTGCCAGATCCCGCGCTGCGCCAGGTGCACGGGAAAACCGCTGTCAGCGGCTTCCGCGGCCTTGCCCTGTTCCACCAGCACCATATGCTGTTGCCCCGGCCCGTGACAGGCCTCGCAGGCGACATCGATTTCCTCGTAGTGCGTGTTGAAGCTGCGTGTGGCGAGGTCGTAGTTCTTCTGCAGGTCGGTACTGTGGCACTCGGCACAGCGGGTGTTCCAGTTCTGGTAGGGCCCGGTCCAGTGCAGGGGGTCCCTGTAATCGACGGTCTCGTCCGGGTAGAGGTGATACCAGCGCTGCCCCCCCGCACTCTCCGGCCTGGAATCCCAGGCGATCGAAAGCGCCTGCAGGCGGCCGCGGTCGAGCGGCAGCAGGTACTGCTGCAGCGGAGTGTGGCCGAACACGTAGGCCACTTCGAAATCCTGCAGTTCACCGTCCTCGCCGTCGGTGCGCACCATGAACCTGTCGCCCTGCCGGTAGAACTTCGTGGTCACGCCGTTGTAGGTGAATGTTGCGTTATCAAAATCGCCGAGCACGCTCTCCTCTGTCGGTTCCTGCATGGCGAGGTCGTGGTCGGAGCCTGTCCACTGGGCGTGCTGCTCGGCGTGGCACTGCGTGCATTCTCCGCTGCCGACGAATTCGCTGGCATTGACGGGGGTTAGCAGACAGAACAGCAGCAGGGGGAGCAGGCGTATTGTTATCGGCACGGGGTGGTTCCTGAATTTTGGGCACACATTAGCGTAGTGTGGTGGTGCTGGAAAGTCGGGTTAGTACTGGGATTGAGCTCGGGATCGGTGATGATGCCAGCTTGGGGCTAACGAACCCGCATCCGCCAGTCGTTCATTCCGCGCTTGCTCCAAAGCGTTTATAGTCGCCGCGCGAAATGAACGACTGGCGGATGCTCACTCACTGCCAGCGAAGAACTCGGGTGAGGTTGCTCCACCGGGATTCTGCAAGTGCGTGCGGATTTTAGACGTTCGATGAGAGCTGCGGACTATTCGTTGCGAGGAGGGTAGGGCTTCGCTGCGTGTATGGCCCCCAGCGTGAGTATTAAACGCTTTCGAACGATGGGGGCCATACACGCAGTGAAGCCCGAGCTAGCGGCATCCCGCCTGACTCATCGAATAACGCCAAAAGTTCCCCGGATGAAAGGTCCAGACGAGATTTGCGCAAATATTTTGCTCAGGCTATCGCGACAAACTCGCGACCGGGAGCAGGCCTTGGTGCAGGAATCCTGACCGGCGGAGGCGTCTGCCATAGGGAAGAGCTCAGGCTGGCGGGGGATTCGATACAGCCCTGGGCCAGCCAGCGCGCCAGGGCCTCGGCTACCGGGGGAAAATGGATATCCGCCGTCAGGTGGCGCCCGTTCAGCCAGTCACCCAGCGTGGCGGCGTCGAAGACCGGGGCAGTAGTGGCGTAACCGAGTTTTTCCAGTGCCAGTGCGTTCGAGTGCTGCTCCATCTGTCCCGACAGGGGCTTGGTCAGTACCGGTTTGCGCCACTGCAGGCACTCGCTGATCAGTTCGAAGCCGCTGTTGCAGATGACCCCGGAACAGCTTGCCAGTGATCGCTTGAAACCATCGAAGTCGGCCTTGCGGCGGATGACATTGGCGCGCTCGCCGTCTTGCAGGGCCGGTGAATATTGCACGAAACGCTGCTGCGGGAATCTGTGGAGTATGCGGGTTACCTCGTCCTGGTCCTCGAAGGGCAGGTAGACGAGGAGGTGGTTTTCCCGGGTGACCGGGAGCTCCGGGAGGTCGAGTATGGGCGGCAACACGTTGTCGGCGTAGGGGTGCCAGTGAAGCCCCAGCGGGATATCCACCGGGGCGAAGTGGCGCAGCACGAATTCCTGCAGCCAGGTTGCGCCGGCCCGCGGCGTGTTCTCGTCGAAGGCGTACTGGTGGCCGATACCGATGACCTTGCGGCGCTGGCGTCGAGCGGCGTGGGCGAGTACCGGTTCGTAGTCGCAGACCAGCAGGTCGTAGGGGCTGAGGTCCAGTTCCCGGACTTCGCGCAGGAAGCGCGGGATGTTGTTGTTGTGCAAGGTGGCAAGGTAGCGCAGCTTGCCGGCGCGGGTGGTGAAGGAGAGGCCGTGGCGGTGCTGGAAATCGCCGAAGGGCTGCATGTCGAACAGGGCGTCCCGGGGGCGGCCGCTGAACAGCCAGGTGACTTCCACGGGCCATTGACGCAGGGCGTCCGCCATTGCGCGAGCCCGGCTGATGTGTCCCTGGCCTGTGCCCTGGACCGCGTACAGTATTTTCACTTCAATAGAGACCCAATTGTCCAGCGGTGAGAACTGCGATGCCGCTACCCATCACTGCGCCAGCGAGCACGTCACCGGGAAAGTGCACGCCGAGCAGGATTCGCGACAGGGCGACCGCGGCCGCCCAGAGGAAAAGCGGTGCCGCAGCGCCGCCATAGATGATCAGGAGGACGGTGGCCAGCAGGAAGGCGCCGGAACTGTGTCCCGAGGGGAAACTGAATTCGTCGCTGGCGGTGATCAGGCTGCGAAAGCCGGGGACCGACTCCTGCGGACGCGGGCGGCGCAGGCTGTTCTTCACCAGCCAGTAGAGGCTGCGTTCCACAAGCAGGGATAGCGCGAGCAGTTCGAACAGGGGCCTGGCGCTTTCGTGGCTGGTGCTCAGCACTACCAGCGGCACCAGTATGTGCAGGTAACCGTCGCCGGAGCGGGAGATTGCGCGGGCGAGCGGAATCACGGTGCGCCGTTCGGTTTGCCGGAAGAGGCTTGCGAACAGACGCGCTTCGAATCTCTGCAATGACCCCAATATTTCCATAGTTGTTATTTTCGGGGTGGGGGATGGCAGTAAGGTTACAAATGTGTGTATTTTCCGTGACATAGGTGGGCGTGGCCTGCGGAAGTAAAGCGTGTGGAGGGGGCACCTGATGTTGAATTCTTGCTGGTGGAACACGTCAAAAAGCGTACATGCCCGAAAAAGAGGGGCAGGCTCTCCATGTACAGACTCGGTCGGCGACGTCCTGTCGCCTCACGGTTCCACCAGCAAGAATTCAACATCATGTGCCTCGACTCCTTCCCGGTGCTCACCTGTACTGCCTCAAAGTGGTATGGACAGTATTCCGGCAATCCTTAAGATTGCGGCTTACACTCCGAATAGCCCCGAAGCGAGCCAAAGATGAAACTAGGTATTCTCAAGACCGACGCCGTGAACCCGGACTGGGTAGCCGAGTACGGTGAGTATCCGGACATGTTCGTGGCCCTGCTCGGGCGCATCGATCCGGAGTTGGAGTTTGCCGTCTACGACGTGGAAGAGGGCGTGTATCCGCAGGATATCGATGAGGTCGACGCCTACCTGATTACCGGCAGCAAGTCTTCGGTGTATGAAGACAAGCCGTGGATTGGGAAGTTGATGGAATTCGTGCGCGAACTCGATGCGCGCAAGAAGAAAATCGTGGGTATTTGCTTTGGTCACCAGTTGGTGGCGCAGGCGCTGGGCGGTAAGACGGAGAAATCACCGAAGGGTTGGGGGGTTGGCCTGCACCGGCATACGTTCTCCGGCGCTGCACCGGCCTGGCACGATGGTGGCAACGCAGCCTTTGATATCCTGGTGAGCCACCAGGACCAGGTGGTGGATAATGCCGAGGGCGCCCGGGTGCTGGCGGGCTCGGAGTTCTGCGAGAATGCGGTGGTGCAGGTCGGCGATCATATACTGACCTTCCAGGGGCACCCGGAATTCGTGCCGGGTTATTCGCGTGAAATCATGGAACACCGGCGCCAGGTCATTGGCGAGCCTGTCTACGCTACGGGTGTGGATTCCCTGCAGGGGGAACAGCAGGGCGAGCGGGTGGGGCGCTGGATCCTCAATTTCCTGAAGGGCTGAGCTTCCAGCGCCGGTCCCTTATTTGGCAGCGAGTCGTGCCTGGAGGACTTTCAGCGCTTCGGCAGCTTCGCTTTCATCCACGCCACCCTGGCGGAAATAGATGACCCCGGCATCGGCGTCGAGGAGGATCAGCGCGGCGCTTTTCTTTTCCAGGTCCCAGGTCTGCTGGGCCGTGCCATCGCTGTCTACCACGAAGGTGGATGCCGGATCGGCTTTCTTGTATTTCTCCACTTCTCCGGGGACCAGGCCGGAGGTTCCCCACAGGGCGTCGTCGGCGTTGATGATGTAGGTGACGCCCACTTCCTCTCCCGGTAGTCCGGCGGCTTCCAGGGCCTCGTAGAAGGCGCTGTTGAGGTCTTCCACGCCGGCGCGGGCGGCGGTGTGCTCGACGATCTGCACTTTCCCTTTCAGGGCTTCGCTGCTCCAGGCTTTGTAGGCTGTGTCACCGGCTTCCAGCGAGATTTCGCCGCGATCGGCAATATTCAGTGCGGGTAGTGCCTTGCCGACAGCAGGAACTTCCGCGTGAGCGGCAAATGAGGTGGCGCAGGATAGAAGCAGGCAGCTGAAGATCCGTTTCATGGTGTTTCCTTAGCTTGGGTTATCAATGGGTAAAGGCCGGGGATGCAGGCTCTTGCGCAGGTAAAGCGGGTGCGCCGGCTCCCCGGATTGGTTGATTTTAAGGCAGTGAAGTTCCGGTAGCAGTCTTTTTACCGCGGCTGAGCGGCCGCGATGCATGCCGTCGTTGCCCCAGGCGGCGACCACGATAGCGGATTCCCGGCTGAGTTTTTTCAGCCAGCGGTTATTGGCCGGGCCTACCGGTTCGCCTGCGCGCTTCAGGTCGCTGGGGAAGGTCGCCCGAAATGCGAAAAGGTTGAGCACGTAGACGCCGCCGTAGCCCCAGTCCCGGGCAAAGCCGATGCAGCGGGTAATCGTCGGGTCGTTGTGGCTTTCATCGGCGGTGGAGGGGTTCAGGCCGACTATCATTGCCCTTGGCTTCGCACTGTCCCAGACACGCCATAGCGCGTAGCGATAGCGTCTGCACCGGGAAAAAGCCGCGCCGGATTCCATCGCCATGGCTACTCGCCGGACTTGACCTGTTGCTGCATGTGGGTGAGGTAGTCGTCCAGTTCCTCTTCGCTGGCGAAGACGGCCATGTCCGGCAGGGCCTTGAGGATTTCGAAAACCTTGTCGATGTGAGGTTTGCGGTTTGCTGCCGCCAGCGTATTGCCGGCGAGGTGAATCTGCTTTGCGGCCTTGAAGATAACCCGCAGGCCGGCCGAACTGATGTAGTCGAGGTCCCGCATATCCAGCACGGTAAGCTTGTGGCCCTCGTCGGCGACAGCCTGCAGGCGCTTTTCGAAATCCGGTGCGGTATCGGTATTCAGTGCGCCATCGAGGTGGACGCGGGCGAGCGATTGGGTTTCGTCGACGGTGACGGTCGTAGTCAGTTTCATGCTGTTTTCACTGTCCCTGTTATTTTTTTCGACCCTGCCCCGGGCGAGCGGTTCCCGACCGGGGTCGTAGGCCGCGCCGGCCCGGGAGAAGGGGATGGATTTCTCCACCCGCAGGATGTTGTATCCGTCCTCGCGGGAATAACTCTGCCGCTCGCTGAGTTTGCCGATCAAGTGTACACCAAGCCCGCCGACGCCAGCACCCCGGTCCCTGCTCTCCTGCGCCGCGCGCTCGCCCTCGCTCAA
The DNA here is from genome assembly GCA_033283325.1 of Halieaceae bacterium WMMBA4. Taxonomy (GTDB): domain Bacteria; phylum Pseudomonadota; class Gammaproteobacteria; order Pseudomonadales; family Halieaceae; genus Mangrovimicrobium. Next base: position 181,969 of record JAWMQO010000002.1, on the reverse strand, counting down.
TGGGTCGAAAGCGATACCGTGGTCGCGCACTTCCAGCGCCAGGATATCGCCGGCGAGGATCACCTGCAGGGCGATCTGTCCGTCGGCGTCCAGCTGGGCGTACTTGTCGATATTGCTGACGATTTCCTCGACCACCAGCTCCAGCTCGCCCGCGGATTCCTTTGGCAGGTCCCAGCTTTGCAGCAGTGGCTGCAACCACCCCATGACCCTGCTGACCAGCCTTTCCCCGGGATGGAACATCGCCGTCTGCGCTGGCCAGTAGCGCAACAGGAGGATCGCGATATCGTCGGATTGAGCGGCTTCCCCGGCGTGGGCGGCCACGGCGGCGAACAGGGTATCTCCCGCTTCGGCGATGGGCCTGGAGTCGCATCCGGCGAGGGCGGCATTGAAGCGCGCCATACCGAACATTTCACCGCTGTGATCGAAGGCTTCCTCCACCCCATCGGTGAAGACAGCCAGGCTATCCCCCGGATTCAGCGCCAGCTGGTTGGCGGGAAAGGCCTGCTGTTCGGCCAGGCCCAGGGGCGGTCCGCTGCTGGGCGCCAGTGAATTGACGTATTTCCCCTGGCGCAGGCTGGGCGCGGGGTGCCCGGCTATCGCGTACTGCAGCAGGCCACTCTGGGTATCGATCCGGCCGAGGAAGATGGTGACGAACATGCAGGCGGGATTGTCCCGGTACAGCAGCTCGTTGAGTGAGGCCAGCAGCGACGAGGGGTCTGCCGCGCTCTGGCTCAGCTGGTCCAGCAGGCTGGCCGCCCGGGCCATGAACAGGGCGGCGGGAATTCCCTTGTCGGAAACGTCGCCAACGGCGAACCACAGGTGCTTTCCCTGTACCCGCCAGGAGTAGAAATCCCCACCGACGGCCCGGGCCGGTTCGATACGGGCCCAGACACTGCAGCGGCCTTCCCGCTGGACGGCCTCACCGCCCCCCGGCAGCAGGGACATCTGGATTTCCCGGGCCGCCGCCAGTTCTCCCTCCAGGCGGCTGCGACTGGCAGTCACACTGGCCAGTTCATCGATATGCTGGCTGAGATCGCGGCTCATGCCGCCGAAAGCGCGTACCAGGCTGGCGATCTCGCCCCGGCCACGACTGCGGGGCAGGGGGTAATCCAGCCGGCCCTTGCCGATGTGCTCCGCAGCCAGTGACAGGGCGCGCAGCGGACGGGTCTGGCGCGCGGTAACGAAGTAGACCGCGATGGCCATGAACAGCAGGGTGGTGATGCTGATAAACGCCGTCTTGAGGGTGAATTCGCGCAGCGGGGCCAGTAGTTGGCGTTGATCGTAGACGATGGCTATCGGCCAGCCGGTGGTCTGCAGGCGGCCCACCCGCATGGTGCAGAGGCCTTCCGCCTCGGGGCAGGGGATGTCGAGGCTTCCGCCCTCGCCGTCGAGGGCGCGCTGGAACAGCTGTTCCCACATTGCCCCGCGGGTGGGTTTGTTCTCCGCCTCGCGATAATTGCGCATCACGTTGTCGTTGTTGCGGCCGCTCATCACCACACCCTCGCGGCTCAGGAGGATGCTGTAATTGTTCGGCCCCTGGTGCAACTGCTTGAGCACCTCCTGCAGATCCTCCAGGCGAACGTCAGCGGTGACCACGGCATAGGGCATCCGCTTCCCGTCGCGAACCCGGTACACCGGTACCGCGTAGGTCGTCATATCGACCTCGCCGCCACCCCGGTCGAAGTAGGGTTCCGTCCACAGGGGCTCACCGAGTTTCAGGGGTAGCTGGAACCAGTCGCGGCTCTGGTAGTCCGCCTCCTGCGTGGTCAGGTCGGCGTAGCGGATCTCGCTTTTGCTGCGGAAGTAATAGGGCGCAAAGCCCCGCTCCTCCCCCAGCCACTCGGGGTTCAGGGCGATGGTCGCACCGAAGATCTCGCTATTATTGGAAACCACGTCGCGCAGCATGGCCTGCAACTCGTCGCGGCTTACCGCCTGGCGTTCCAGCACCCGGGCAAGAAAACGGGTGGCGCCCTCGACACCCGACAGCCAGTTCTCCATGTCCGCGACCACAGCCTTTACCTCGCTGGCGGACTGGGTGACCACCCGGTTGAGAATCTCCTTGCGCGAAAGCCGGTAGTCGAGCAGCATCCCGGCGCCAAAAATCAGCGCCGCGCAGCCAATGAGCAGGACGATGAGGCGGGTGCCGAGGCTGTGCATTCCCTTGCGGGCCCTGGATTACCAGCTTCCGGTATTGGCCATCGAAGCCCAGGGCTCCCGGGCCGGCAGGGGATCCCCCGCCTGCAGCAACTCGATCGAAATGCCGTCCGGTGAGCGAATGAAAGCCATATGCCCGTCGCGGGGCGGCCGGTTGATAGTGACGCCGCCATCCATCAGTTTCTGGCAGGCGGCGTAGATGTCGTCCACCCGGTAGGCGAGGTGACCGAAATTGCGGCCCCCGGCATACTCCTCGGAATCCCAGTTCCAGGTGATCTCCACCAGCGGCGCCGCGTTTTCCTGCGCCTGCTCTACATCCTCCGGGGCGGCGAGAAACACCAGGGTGAAGCGGCCGCCCTCGTTGTCGTAGCGGCGAACTTCCTGCAGGCCCAGCTTGTTGCAGTAGAAATCCAGGCTTTCGTCGAGGTCGCTGGCGCGGACCATGGTGTGCAGGTATCTCATCGGGTTTCTCCTGTCTTTCTCGTATCTGGGCGTGTGGTGAATGGTAGAGGCGCTACCCCGGGGAGACAAGCCAGCGCGGGCAGGGTGGGTGCCATGCACCCGCATCCGCCGGGGAGTTTACCCATACTCCCCTGTGGGAGCTCACTCCGTGAGCGATCAGGTGCCACGCCCCCGCATCCGCCGGGGAGTTTACCCGTACTCCTCCAAAGCGTTCTGAGTCGTCGCACGGGCAAACTCCCCGCCGGATGCTCGCCCAGTGCGAGTCCGCCGCCGACTGGTAGGGCGCGAGGGCTACGGCTCTGTTCGGGTTCCCGGCGCGAGTATAAACGCTTTCGAGTGCCGGGGACCCGAACAGAGACGGAGCCCGGGTTGTGGCAGCAAAACGGGCAGGGTGGGTGCCACGCCCCCGCCGGATGCTCGCCCAGTGCGAGTCCACGGCCGCCAACTGGCACGGAGCCCGGCTCGTGGCACAGAAGTGGGCAGGATGGATGCCACGAAGCACTTTCGTCTGTACCCCCACCGCGGGTTACAATGCGCGGCTTTTCCCGACAGGATATCCGGCAGCAATGTGGTTCAAGAACATCCGTGCGTACAAGCTCACCTCCGCTTTCGATCTCAGCCCCGAGCAGCTGGGTGAGCTGCTGGCCAAGCGGGCCTTCCAGCCCTGCGCCAAGTCCCAGGCCCTGTCGCTGGGCTGGGTGCCGCCGCTGGGGAGCGGCACCGAGGGGCTGGTGCATGCCGCCAACGGGCGGATACTGCTGAAGCTGAAGCGGGAGGAGAAGCTGCTGCCCTCTACCGTGGTCAAGGAGTTGCTGGAAGAGAAAGTGGCCCTGATCGAGGAAGAGGAGGCGCGCAAGGTGTACAGGAAGGAGCGCATGAACCTGAAGGACGAGATCGTGCAGGACAGCCTGCCGCGGGCGTTCAGCCGCAGCGGTGCGGTGTTCGCCTATATCGACACCCGGGCCGGCTGGGTCTTCGTGGATGCCGCGAGCGCCACCAAGGCCGAGGAGTTGCTCGGCCTGTTCCGCGAGTGCGTGGGTAACTTCCCGGTGGTGTTGCCGGATGTACAGCAGTCACCGGCAGCCTGCATGACGGCCTGGCTGGCCCATGAGAGTCCGCCGGAAGGCTTTGTTCTCGGCGAGGACTGCGAACTGCGGGAGCCGGGCGAAGAGGGTGGCGTAGTGCGTTGCCGGGGAGTGGAACTGCTCAGTGAAGAGGTGGAGACCCACCTCAACGCCGGCCGGCAGGTGGTGCGCATCGCCCTGGACTGGGAGGAGCGCTTGTCGTTCGTGCTGGCGGAAGACCTCTGCCTGCGCCGCCTGAAGTTCGCCGATGAACTGATGAAGGAAAACGAGGACATCCCGGAAGCGGACAATGCGGCGCGGCTGGATGCGGATTTCGCCCTGATGTCCGAGGCGATTACCGGACTGCACGCCAGGGTGCTGGCGCTGTTCGGCGGTGAGGCCGAATAGGCCTCAGCTTTCCTCCCCTGCGGCGAAACGGCGCAGGGCCTCACCGCTCAGGCGGTAGCCTGTCCACTCGCTCATCGCTTCCGCGCCGAAAGCCTCGTAGAAGCGGATGGAGGGTTCATTCCAGTCGAGCACGTTCCACTCGTAGCGGCCACAGCCCTCGGCGACGGCCTGTTTCGCCAGGTGCTGGAGCAGCGCCTTGCCGGCGCCGCAGCCGCGGTGCTCCGGTGAGACGTAGAGATCCTCCAGGAAAATGCCGTACTTCCCCAGCCAGGTTGAGAAGTTGTAGAAATACAGGGCAAAGCCCACGGCAAGGCCGTCTATTTCACAGATCAGCGCAGCCGCGCCGCGGGCACCGGCGCCGAACAGGGCTTGCTCCAACTCCGCCGCTGAGGTGGTGACTTCCTGCGGCGCCCGCTCGTATTCCGCGAGATCGCATACAAACTGGAATATCTGCTGGCAGTCTGCCGGCTGTGCGGGGCGTATCAGAATACCGCTCATGTCACTCCCGGACCCAGTAGCGGGTCATCTCAAGATAGAGGAAAGATGCGCTCCAGGTGATCAACACCAGGCCGGTCAGGGATTCCAGCCCGGTCAGGTAGCGCAGTTCACCAACGGGTTCGATATCGCCGATGCCCAGGGTGGTATAGATGGTGAACGAGAAGTAGACGAAGTCGAGGAAGTTCCCCTCAAGGGAGCCGCGCAATTCGCCCCAGCCTTCCGTGTTGTGCATCCAGTAATAGGAGAGTGCGAATACCCAGACTTCCGCGGCGTGGGCACACAGGGCGGTGAAAACGCCGAGCACGATGCGGAAACGATGGCGGATTTTGATGCGCGGCATTAACAGGGTCAGCTGGTGCAGCGCTTCGTAGTGGATGATGACCGCGATGGCGATCACCATAACATTAAAGAAAAATGTCACTCAGGGCACTCCGTAATCATTGTTGTACGCCCTCCTGCGAAACATCAGCGGCATAGACGAAGACACTGTAGCCCTCCCCCAGTTCATTGCAACCAAACCGTCACGCGCCAGTAACCTTTGTGTCATGTGACATCGGTAGCTTTGCCGCTGCAATCCACTCGCAAATGGACTTCTATAATGCCGTCATCTTCCGGTCACACTTTCCGCCGTGTTGTTACCCTCTCGGCCCTGGCCACGATTCTCGCCAGCGGCGCCCAGGCTGCACGCCTCGACGGGCGTGTTACTGACGCCTCCGGCACTCGCTTCCTCGAGTCGGCCATCGTCAAAATCCCCGAACTCAAGCTGAGTACGAGCACAGGGCGGGACGGTCGCTACAGCTTCCCGGAACTGCCCGAGGGCTCATGGACCCTGGTAGTAGAGTATGTCGGCGCCACCCGCGTTGAGCAGGTCGTCGCCATAGGCGCCAGCGATGCACAGCAAAATATCCGCATCGGGGCGGACCTGCCGCCAATGGAAAACGTGCTGGTCTATGGCGCGAGCGCGCAGAACGCCAACGCCATCAACCAGCAGCGGGCCTCGCGCAATATCGCCAGCATCATTACCGCCGACGATGCCGGCGCCCTGCCGGACGCCAACATCGCCGAAGCCCTGCAGCGCGCGCCGGGTGTCTTCATCGAGCGGGACCAGGGCGAGGGCCGCTATGTCGGCATCCGCGGCCTGCAGCCCAGCCTGAATACCGTCAAGATCAATGGCGTCAATGTGGCGGCTCCCGATTCCGACCAGCGGGCAACCGCCCTGGACGTGCTGCCTTCGGGCCTGGTGGAAAACCTCAAGATCAGCAAGAGCTTCACCCCGGACATGGATGGCGACGCCATCGGCGGCACCATCGAAGTGAAGAGCCTCTCCGGCTTCGACCGCGACGGCCAGTTCTTCGAGGTTTCCGCCGAGGGCGGTTACAACGAACTGGTCGAGGAGTGGAGCCCCGAGGCGACAGCAACCTGGAGCAATACCTTCGATGTCGGCACCGAGGACAGCTTTGCCGCCGCAGTATCGCTCAGCTACCAGGATCGCGAGTTCGGCTCGAAAAACCTCGAGCAGGACGGCGGCTGGACCGCGGCCGACGCCAATGGCCTGCTCTACCCGGAAGAACCCGAACTGCGTGACTACGCCATTACGCGCGAACGCATCGGCGCGGTCGTGAACCTCGACTGGCGACCCAGCCCGGGTAACGAATACTACCTGCGTACCCTCTACAGCGATTTCGAGGACCAGGAATACCGCAACCGGATCGAGATCGAGCCGGACGAAGACGAGGGGGTGATCGAGCCCACCAGCGCGCAGTTCGACGCCGCGGAATACACCCGCAGCCTCAAGGACCGCAAGGAAACCCAGGACATCATCTCCGCGGTGCTCGGCGGCCTGAACCAGCGCGGCGACTGGACCTTCGAATACTCGCTGGGTTACTCCTACGCGGAGGAAGACGAGCCCGGTCGCCACGATACGGATTTCGCCGGTGACGACGACTACGCCTTCGCGTACACCAGCCTCGGTGACCTGCCCAATGTCATCCTCGGCGAGGAAGTCTACCAGCCGCAGAATTTCATTCTCGACGAGATCGTGGTGGAGAATAACCTCACCGAAGACGAGGAGCTGAGCGCGACCTTCGATGTGTCCTACCAGCTCGAATTCCTGAACGCGGCCACCGAGATCAAGGCCGGCGCCAAGGTCCGCATGCGCGACAAGTCGCGCGAGTCGACCATCACTGTCTACGATGACTTCGGCGACGACATCAGCGCGATGGAATTCCTCGCCTCCGATCCGGATTACGATCTCGCCGACTTCGGTTTCGGCCTGAGTGGTTCGTCCATTCGCCGCTTCACCCGCGGCCTGGGCCCGGACAGCATCAACGACGATGAATCCTTCACCGAATCCACCGTGGGTGACTTCGAGATCCAGGAAGACATCTACGCCGGCTACCTGATGGCGACCCTGGACTTCGATAGCGTGAGCGTAACCGGTGGCGTGCGCTACGAACTCACCGAGTTTGAATCCAATGGCGCGATCGGTACCGTCTACGAAAGCGATAGCCTCGATCTCGAGGAAAGTGCGTTTGGCACCAGCAAGCTGGAAGACGACTACGACTACTTCCTCCCCAGTGTCAGCGTGCGCTGGGATGTCTCCGACCAGATTGTCGCCCGTATGGCTGCCAGCCAGACCATTGCCCGGCCCAGCTTCGGTGCCATGAATCCTTCTTCTCTTGCTGAAATCGAGGAAGAGGACGGCGAAACCGAACTGCAACTGGAGGACCTGGGCAACGCCGAGCTCGATCCCTACGAGTCCCTCAACATCGATATCGGCGGCGAGTACTACCCTGAGGCGAACATCGGCATGTTCTCGCTGGGCGTCTTCTACAAGGACCTGGACAACTACATCGCCCAGGCCAACGTCGCGGACTCCATCGACCTTACTCCCTGGACCAGCCTGGTCGGCCTGAGCCCCGCGGATATCACCGATGCCGACGTGCTGCAGTACGTGAACGGTGAAGCGGCGGAATTGCGCGGCCTGGAAGTGGCCTGGTACAAGCAGTTCGACAGCGGCTTCATGCTCGGTATCAACGGAACGTTGATCGACTCCTACGCCGAGTTCGACGGCCGCGAAGTGGACCTGCCCGGCTCCTACGGTGAGGTAGGCAACCTGGTCCTGGGCTACGAAAACTATGGCCTGCAGCTGCGCCTGGCGGTGAACTACCAGTCCGAGGCGCTGGCGGTGGTCGGCGGAGACAAGGACGAAGACGTCTACCAGGACGAGCACACCCAGCTTGACGCCAGTATCAAGTACAACATCATGGAGAATGTCCAACTGTACTTCGAGGGTGTGAATCTGACCGATGAGCCGCGTTATTTCTACCAGGGCGACCGGAAATACAACTGGCAGTACGAGGAATACGGACGCACCTACCTGCTGGGCGTGCGGATGACTTCCTTCTGATGTCGGGTTTAAGGGAAATGCCGTTGCGAGCCACGCTGCTGGCTGCGCTCCTACCCCTGTGTGCGCAGGCGGACCAGCGCGTGCTCGCCGACGGCAGTCAATACGAGGTCTCGTTCGACAAGGAAAGCAGCGAGCTGGTTCTCTCACGAGAAGCGGCTTCCGGGAAATTCACGCAGCAGCGCTTCATGCCGGATATGCAGGTGCTTGACGGCGCCTGCCTCGCAGTCGAAGGAGGTGAATTACAACTCTACGCTTTCAGCGATCGCGGTTACCTGGTGCAGTGGCTATTACCCGCGGCGGGTGGCGAACTGCAGCGCGTGCGCAGCTTGCCGGGCGTGGTCGAGGCCGTGGACTGTTATGTCGATGACAAGGCGGGTCTGCTCTACGTGCTCGAGGAAGGGGTCGGCCTGTGGCGTTTTCACGCGGGCGAAGGCAGCCTGGCGCGGGAACTGCTGGCGCGATACGCGCCAGCCGGCGAACTCGACCCGGAAGTGGAGGAATTCAGCGTTGCGGGTGATGCGTTGCGGGTCGGCGAGGTAATCGTGGCGAGTCTGGCGAAAGTCCTGGCTGAACAGCTGCCGAGCGTGACTGCCACGGTGCAGACCACCCCGGTGCCAACACGCGGTGACACTGCCGATGATCCCGCGATCTGGGTGAACGAGGCAGCGCCGGAAGACAGCCTGGTGCTGGGTACCGACAAGCGTTACGGCCTGCGGATCTACGATTTGCAGGGAGAAGAACGCGCGCATATCGCCACTGGACGTCTCAATAATGTGGACCTTCGGGCCTTGCGCGAGCACCCGGAGTACGCCGCGCTGGCGGCGGCCTCCAACCGCACACAGCAGAGCATCAGCCTGTTCGGCATTCGCGCCGGCGGCGAGGTGGTCTGGCTGCGCGACTCGGACATCGCGACGGGCCTGGATGACCCCTACGGCCTGTGCATGTACGACGATGGCAGCAATCTTCAGGTCCTGGTCAACGACAAGGACGGCCGCTTCCAGCAGTGGCGCTTGCATGCTGCCGGCAAGGGTTTTGCAGGTGAACTCCTGCGGGAGCAGACACTGCATGACCAGCCCGAAGGCTGCGTGGTGGACGATGCCAGTCACCGGCTGTTCTATGGCATAGAGGACCACGGTGTGAGTGTGATGTCCGCGCACCCGGATGATGCCACGCCGGCACAACGGATTGCCGGTGTCGATGGAAATCCCCTGCATGCGGATGTGGAAGGCATGGATCTCTACCTTCAGGGCGAGGCTGGTTACCTGGTGGTTTCCAGCCAGGGTGACGACAGCTACGCCCTGTTCGAGCGTCAGCCACCCTACCGCTATCGCGGTCGCTTCCGGGTGGCGACCGATTCTGCCAGGGGTATCGATGGCACCAGCGAGACGGATGGCCTGGCAGTGACCGCCACAGCCCTGGGTGACGATTTTCCAATGGGAATGCTGGTCGTACAGGATGGCTACAACGTGCTGCCGGAGCAGAACCAGAACTTCAAGTACATCGACTGGCGCAGCGTATTGAAGGCCCTCGATCTTCCCTGAGCAAACCTTTCCCGGCAAGTCCTGAGCCCCCGGCAAGCTGGCGGGGGTTCAAGTCTGACCCTCATGGGTTATAGTCACTCCTGACTCCCGTGGTAAAACAGGCGGTTCACGGGAGTGAAGGCTAACCTTCTGTGACACCTTCTTGACTAAAAAGGGGTAAAAGCACTCATGAAAAGAAACAATCTGTTCGCGGCCTTATGCGCCGCACTACTGGCTCTGACGCTGGCTGGCTGCAGCAAGGAAGATGTTGATTCCGCCAAGTCCTCGGTTTCGGAAGCTGTGGACACCGTCAAGGAAGAAACCGGTGAGGCTGTGGATGCCGCCGGAGAAATGATGTCCGATGCCGGCGAGGCAATGGACGAAACCTGGGAAGATACCAAGGATGCCGCTGGTGACGCCATGGACTCCGCCGAAGATATGGCGGACGACGCGGCAGACGCGATGGACGATGCCATGGATGACGCGGGCGACGCAATGGACGACGCCATGGACGAAGCTGAAGAAATGGCCGAAGACGCCGGCGACGCGATGGAAGACGCCGCCGATGAAGCATCGGATGAAATGGAAAAAGCAATGGAATAAGCCGCGGCCTGTTCCGCAACGGGGCCCCATGGCCCCGTTTTTATGTCAGCCCGGGCTGTGGCCGCGGGTTCAGCGGGCCAGCAGTTCCAGCAGCAGCGTGGTCATCGCCTCCACCCCCACCGGAATCGCTTCATCCGCGGCGGGCGCGAACAGCGCCGAGTGCAGCCCCGGCGGTACCACTTTCCCCTCGCCGGCGGCGCGATAGTCGGCCTTACTTACCCCACCCAGCCAAAGCAGGGTAGTGGGAATTCGCGCCTCGCTGCGCCCGTAGCGGCTGAAGTCCTCACCGGCCATGCTCGGTTTCACCTGCACCACCGCGGTGTCGCCCATGCTGGCGCGCAGGATTCCGGTGACCCTCTGCGCGAACTCCGGGGTATTGTAGAGCGCGGGCGTATATTCATCGGTGACATGGACGACAGGCAGCCGCTCCTCGCTGACACCGGCCGTGCGCGCCAGCCCGTGGCTGATTTCCTCGATACGCCGCAGCAGGACGTCACGGGTTTCATCGGCGTAGCTGCGCACGGTAAGTTGCAGTTTTACCTCATCGGGAATGATGTTGTGTTTACTGCCGCCGTGAATCGAACCGACGCTGATCACCGCCGGTTCCAGCGCCGAGAGTTCACGGCTGACGATGGTTTGCAGCACGCTGATGAATTCTGCCGCCAGCACCACCGGGTCGATGGTTTTTTCCGGGTAGGCACCGTGGCCGCCGCGACCGTAAATGGTAACGTCGACTTCGTCGACGTTGGCCATGCCGTAACCCGGGGTGTAGCCGATACTGCCCACCGGCAGGTCCGCGCTGGTGTGCAGGGCAAGGTTGTAATCCGGTTGCCCGAAGCGCTCGAACAGGCCATCGGCGAGCATGGCCTGGGAGCCGGCGCCGAGTTCCTCCGCCGGCTGGCCTACCAGCAGCAGCGTGCCGCGCCACTCGTCACGCCTGGCGGCCATCTGCGCGGCCGCGCCGAGTAGCACTGTCATGTGCACGTCGTGGCCGCAGGCGTGCATCACGGGCACCGGCTCGCCGCTGGCGGACAGCCCCGTCGCCTTGCTGGCGTAGGGTAGCCCGGTATCCTCGGCCACCGGCAGGGCGTCCATGTCGGCGCGGTAGAGCGCAGTGGGGCCGGAGCCGTTCGCCAGCACTGCGACGATGCCGTGACCGCCCACTTCCCGGGTGACACTGTAGCCCAGGGCCTCCAGCTCCCGGGCGAGGTAGGCGGAAGTTTCGGCCTCCTGCAATGACAGTTCTGGGTTCTGGTGCAGGTGGCGGTAGTGGGCCTGCAGTTCGCGGGTGCTCAGCGGCTCGGCGCTGGAGGCGCTGCTGGAGGCATTGCTGAAAAAGTTCAGCAGGGCAGCGAAGGCACACAGTAGCGGGAGCCGTGCATTGGTCAGCATGGGGCAGTTCCTGGTTGCTGGTAACGTAGGCTTCAGAGTCTACGCGCAAGATGCCCCGCCGTCTGTGCCTGGCGACGGCTCCCGCAGGGGTGCTCAGGCCCGCAGCCGACGTCTTGCCGCGAGTGCGGCGAGGGCCGAGCCGAACAGCCAGGCGGAGGCCGGCAGGGGTACCGGGGTCGGCACCAGCTCACCCTCGAAGCGGGTGAATTCACTGGCGCCGTTGAGCAGGCGGAAAGTGCCGCTGGCGCTGGTGTCGCCGATGCCATCCGCCTGGGTATTGCCGAGCTCCAGCAGACGGAACTCGATACCGCCGATAACGCTGCCAAGGCCCGCGAGGTCGATACTCGAATTCAGTACTTCACTGCCACTTTGGGTGATGCTACCCAGCTGCGCGCTGAAACCATCGAGACTGGAGTAGAGCCCGAGGCTGCCCGGACCGGTATTGGAGGAGCGGGTGATGAGCTCCAGCGAGGTCAGCTGCAAATGGTAGCCCTCCTCGACAATGAGACTGAAACTGATGTAGTCCCCGGCCTCGTTGCCTGACCAGCCGGAACTGCTGAAGGAGTCGGCGCCGGAACTGGCGTTGAGCCCTGCACCGCGGGCCAGCGTGGCGCTTTCCAGGCCGGTGGCCAGGGTGTTGGCGTCCATCGTTGGCTGGTCACCTGCCTGGCCGCTCATCTCCCAGATGGTGATGCTCGCTGCCTGTGTGTGGATACTCGCTACGAGTGCGCAGGCGCCGATCAGAAATTTATGGAATTGCATAAGGTATTCTCCCTGTTTGCTGTGGTTTGTCTTCCGTGACACGAATTACCCGTGTTGCCTGAACAGCATACGCGGGGCGGGCGAGCACATGGGATGGCTGACCCGGAAATGATGGAATACGCCCAGGAGCGGGCGCTGCTGGGAAGTACTCAGCGCCAGAAGGGGCTGGCGCTCTGCATTTTACGCCACAGGGGCTGTCCCTGGCGGCGGCACTGGGCCTCGCGGGATTCAGACCAGGCCTGCACCATCAACAGAGCCGGGCCGGGGAGGGCGCGCGGCGGCAGGCTGGCCATCAGCATCCGCGCTACCACGGCGTCGTTCGCCACACCGAGCTGGTCCTGCAGTTTTTCCTGCAGCGTGAGGTATTGGCGGACCTCTGCTCCGGTCCACAGCGAAGAGAAAAACTCCATGGCGTAGCGGGATTTCTTGCCTCTTTTGCGCAAGCCGTGGCGCTCTTCCTCGGACATGCGCGAAAGCGGCCGGGGATCCATCAGCAGCTCCCTGTGAACCTTGTCCAGTACCTTGAGGGCGAAGGGTTTCAAGGGCTGCTCGAACAGCTCCCAGTGCTTGCTGTCCAGCGCCAGGAGCCAGTGCTGGAATTGCAACATCAACCGGGTGAAGCGCTGGCTGGCCAGTAGTTCCTGTACCTCGGTTGTGGCCCGCTTTCGCTCGCGGCTGGCTAGTCGATTGAGACGGCGAAGCTGCGCCAGCTGTTCCGCGCTCGCCCCGGGAATTTGCGGCAGGCTTTCGCTGAGGAATACATGCCAGTCCCGTGCCGGTGCCAGGCGTGATTGCAGCCAGCGGAATTCGCCGTTGAAGGCTTTGCGTTTGTCGTAGGGCAGTCCTTTCTTGAAGGCGCTCAGGGCAGCCCGTATTCGCCGGATCGCCACGCGGGACTGGTGCACACCTTCAGGCTCCCCCTCCAGCGCCACGTGCAGATTGCGCTGCAGATGACTCAGGGCCTCGCCGACAATTCGACCGAAGGCCTCCCCGGTGCTCATTTGCCCGGTGACGGGCACCGGCTTCGCCTTGCTTTTTTTATAGCGCAGAGAAGGTTTGGCCAGGGCGTAGCCACGCTGCGCCTTGGTCAGGAAAAGCGGTTGCCAGTCGGTATGCAGGTCGAGTTCCAGCAGGAAATCCAGCATGCGCAGCGGGTCTCCTTTGCGCAGTTCGAACTCTGCCTCGCATACCGCCTGTGTTTGCTCACGGGCGCCGTGCCCGCGCAGTTGTCCGATATCGAGGTCGAGCATGAAGTGGGTCTTGCCGCGGGAGAGCTCCACTGAAGTGCGTTCGACATCGGTGGTGAAAATCGCTCGCAGGTGCCTGCGCTTGTCCTGCATGCCAAGGCGCTCCAGGACACTTTCATCGAAGCTCGACAGTTCCGGTTCGGTGCCCTGGCAGGACGTGTTCCACTCCTCGTAATTCTGCATGCCGGCGGGGCCCGGGGCGGGCAATTTGACGGTCTGCTCGAACACCGGCTGCCTGCCCTGGTTCTGCCGCACTCGCAGCGCGCCGCCGGCCTTGCGCAGGGCGTGTTCGCGGGTATCGAAGTAGGTGCTGACCAGGCGGCGTTTGCGGCGCTTGCCTGCTGCGGCCTGTTTCAGGACAGGTGATTTCAGCAGCTTGCGTGCGGCGGCGGGGGTCAGGGCAAGTTTGAGCTCGCTTTCAATATCCATAATGCAGTGCTCATTTCCCACTGTCTCCAGTGCTGTTCCTGCCCTGGGAAGCCACGTTGAACCTGACTACTTCCTGGAAAGTGCGCGACAGGGCTGCAGTGGAGACACCGATCATCAACACGCCGTTGACGGCCTCCAGTGGGCCGAGCACACGGTGGGCTTCCGACATGACGATATCACCGTACCCGAGGGTGGCAAAATTCACCGCCGAGAAATAAAACGCCGCATCGAAGCTGGAGAACTCGCCCAGCGTACAAAACAGTACGGCCCAGACGGCGACCTGCGCCAGGTTGCCTAGAATCAGGATAGACATGATCCCTGCGGTCACCCGCATCGCGGCGAGAAAGGTCGAGGACATTTTCTCGTAGCGCCGGGCGTAGAAACGCAGGGCGGCGACTACCAGGACTCCCTGCAGCAGCAGGCAGACGATCATGGTGCCCAATCCCATCAGAACATTCATCAACATGTGATTGCCTTTTGTTTTCGCCTGTCGCGCCTGGCCCGCCAGCCTTCCAGTAGCGCCATGGCGAACAGGGCGTAGAGCGTGACAACAATAAACAGGGCGAGGCGCACGGCGAATGCCTGGTAGACATCCTTGCCGTTGGCGCTGTCCTGTACCGCGGCCCCCAGGAGTATGAGCATGGTGGTGAGTGTATTGACCCAGAAGCCCGGCGCCAGGCGGCTGGGTCGCGCACCATAGGCTCCAGCCATCAGCAGGATCGCCGCAAGCACCACCCAGCCGGTGAAAAACCACAGCTCTACCGCGAAGCTGAGCAGGCTCCATAGCGCCATTGCGCAGACGCCGCCAAGTGCGGTGCTGCCTACCAGTTCGCGTCCGGCGTCGCGCAAGGAGAGTTCACTCGCTTCGCGCCCGAGCAGGATACTCTTCACGGTAAGGGGAAGGTAGGCGGCGGGGTTGGTCAGCGTGAGCAGGAATGGGGGCAGGACGATCAGGGTGGCGCGCAGGGAGAGCCAGTCGCCCTCAGCCGGGTTCCCGGCAGCGGCTGGCGGCAGCGCTGCCGCCGGGTCCTCCGGAAACAATGGGTACACCATCCAAAGACTGATGATGGCGAGGGCAACGCTGAGTACCATGGTGGCGATGATCGCCATCGCCAGGGCCTGGCTGGCGCAACTCGCCGCCGGAATCACGGTAAAGCCCATGGCCAGCAGAATCGAGGGCACATCCTTGCCGCCGACGATGGCGAGCCGGCTGGAGAAAAACAAGCCCAGGCAAATCAGCAGTAGCGCAGACACCGGCGCGTATTGCAGGAGTGGGCCGATCAATACGCCGAGCCCGAGGGCCAGGGACAGGAACAGCATTATCACGATGCTTGGCTTCAGCCCCGGGGGCCTGCCGGGGCTGGCGCCTAGTAGTACCGCGAGTAGCGGCGCGATGAAAGGAATCGCCAGGCCCATGCCATAGCCCAGTGCGAGGGCGATACCGGTCGCGCCGGCCAGGCGGTAGCAGCGGCGCTCGGCGATATGCATCAGCCACCGGTCCCGCTGTGTTCAAGGCCCTGTCGGAGCCCGCGCTGCGGGCGATTGTCGCCAGCGTAAGGTGGTTTATCGCTCATGGAGTGAGCTCCCACAAAGCGTTCAATAGACATAGGACAGATAACTGAGCACACGGATATAGACCTTCCCGAGTAAACCCAGGAGCCAGTGACCCTCGGAATAGGCGATGACCGAAGCCTGTCCGCCCAGTCGCAGGTTGCGCAGCACTTCGGCCGAAGGCATGCTCGCGAATTCCACCTGCACCGGGAAACGCTGCGCCTGGCGCAGCCAGTCGCGATTATTCTGCACACTGGGAAGCGTGCCCGGCGGTGGCGGCGAGCCGGCGCTGACACCCACACCAATGTCGCGGATGCGCCCCTTCAACACTTGCCCCGGCATGGCGTCCAGCAAAATTTCCACCTCGGTGCCGGACTCGAGGTGGCCGAGGTTATTCTCGGTGTAGTCCGCGCGAATCCACACATCATGGACCGACACGAGGGTGAGCACGGGGCCGCCGGTGCCCGCGAACTGTCCCACGTCTGCCCGCAAGTCGGTGATCACGCCGTCGGACTGGGCGACGACGGTCGTGTTATCGAGGTCCAGTTGCGCCTTGTCTACCGCGGCCTGTGCCGCCTGTAGCAGGGTGTTGCCGCTCTCATCGGTGTCTCCGCCTTTCTGCTCGATGGCCTGCTGAACGCCGGCCACCGCGGCGGCCACCTGGGCCACGGTTTGCGCGAGCGTCGCCGCGGAAATTTCCAGCCTGCGTTCCGATACCGTGCCCGGATCGTCCTCGCGCAGGCGCTTCAGGCGGCTGTAGTCCTGCTGCGCCTTCAGTTGGCCAGCCTCGGCCGCGCGCAGGTTGGCCCGCGCCTGTTCCACCACGGCATCGCCGGCGGCGACCTGCTGGCGGGTGTTGTCGAGATTGGAACGCGCGCTCTGCAGGGCGATTTCATACTGGGAGCGATCGATGGTGAAAAGCTGCTGCCCCTGTTTTACCCGGGTATTGTTTTCGACGTGGATCCCGGTAATCACCCCGGCGACCTTGGGTGCCACTCCCACCACATACCCCTGTATCCGGGCCTGGGAGGTGTAGGGTGTGAAACGGTCTGCCAACAGGTACCAGAGCAGGGAGACCAGCAGCAGTACCAGTACAACCGCGATTCCCTTATTCGCAGAGGGCGGTGCGGCGGGCGCAGCTGAAGTATCACCGGTGTCCTGCGGCGCTACTTCTGGAGCGTCATCGGCTCTGGGCTCGCTCATGGTGGGTCTCCTTGCTCGGGGGGCTCGACCAGCGGTGCTTCGAGCAGGTCGCCCCAGTCGGTACGCTCGCCCATGCTGTCCCGCAGGTCGGGGGGGATCAGGTCCTCGATGGTCGCAGCCTGCCAGCCGCCACCGAGGGCTTTGTAAAGGTCGATGACTGCTGAGACGTGGTCGCCGCGATTGACGATGGCCCGGTCCGCCGAGGCGAAGCTGGCGGCCTGGGCGTCGAGTACCCGCTGGAAATCGGAATAGCCCTCGCGGTAGCGCTTGCTGGCAATGCTGAGGGAGCGTTCCGCCGCGGCCACCGACTGGTCGAGGATCTGCTGTCGGGCCCCGGTCTGTGCAATGCGGGCCGCGCTGTCGTCTACTTCCCGGGCTGCGCCGAGAACTGTGAGCTGGAAACTTTCCAGCGCCTGCTGCAGGCGTGCGTCCTGGACGCGGACGTTGTTTTTCAGGCGGCCGTAGTTGAAGACATTCCAGCTCAGCGCCGGTCCGCCGGCGAGGGTTGTGGTGTCGGCCACGGCGTCCAGGCTGTTACCCGACCAGCCGATGCTGCCGAAGAGGGAAATCGCGGGGTAGAGGTCCGCCTGGGCGATACCCACCTGGGCGGATTGCGCAGCGGCCTGCCAGGCGGCGACGCGCACGTCGGGCCGGCGCAGCAGCATTGCGGCGGGCACGTCGCCCAGGGCGATGAGGTCCGGCTCGGGCAGTACGCTGTCCACCACCTCCAGTTCCGGAACCTCCCCGGGGGCCCTCCCGAGCACTGCGGCAAGGGCGTTGCGCGTCTGGGTCAGCGCCAGTTGCAGGCTCGGGATGGTGGCGAGTGTGCTGAGGTATTGCGCCTTGGCCTGTTGCACGTCCAGCTCGGAATCCTGCCCCTCGTCGAACAGCCGCTGGGTGATTTCCAGGCTGCGTTGCTGGAGCTGGACGTTGCTACGGGCGATCTCGATGCGCTGCAGCGTGGTTTTGTAGCTGTAGTAGAGCGAGGCCACCTGCGCACTGAGCAGCACCTGGGCATCCCGCTGGTTGACGACTGAGGCGAAGTAGGCGGCGTCGGCGGACTCGACGGCGCGCTGGAATCTCCCCCAGAAGTCGATTTCCCAGCCGATGTCGAAGGCGGCGTCAGCAGTCCTGAATTCCTTGCGGGAAGCCCCCTCGGTATCCTGGGAAATCGCCGCGCCCGAGGCGCTGATCTGTTGCAGCTGCGGATAGCGCAGCCCACCTGCGATACCCTGCTGCGCCCGGCTCTCGAGAATCCGCAACCCGGCGATGCGCAGCCCGGGATTTTCTGTCCGCGCCTTGCTGATCAGGTCGTCGAGTACCGGGTCACCCAAGGTTTGCCACCATGCGCTGAGGTCCGGGGCGTCGGGCTGTTGCGCTGCCTGCCCGTAGAGGTCTGGCTGCCACTGGCTCAGCCACTCGGTATCCGGTTCAGTGTAATCCGGGCCCAGCATGGTGCAGCCGCTGCCAGCAAGCAGGAGCAGCGCTGCGCTGAGTTTGCGGGTTGCCCCGGTGAGGCGCATCAGTCGTTGGACGCCGCGGGCGCACTCGCCTCTTCAGCCGCGCTATCGCCCACCCAGGCCATGAAGATCTGGTAGGCAACGCCGAGAATCACCGCACCGATGAACAGGCCGATGATACCGCTGCTGATCATCCCGCCCAGTGCGCCGATCAGGACGACCGGCATGGGAATCGCCAGGCCGCGGCCCAGCAGCAGGGGTTTCAGCACGTTGTCGGCGAGGCCGGCGAGCAGCAGGTAGACGGTGAAAACGGTGTTGGATACGGTCGAGGCGTCGCCGCCCGTCCACATCCAGATAATTACCGGGATCACGATCAGCGCCGCGGGTACCTGGGCGATGCCCAGGAGCAGGGCGATCAGGGCGAGGATGCCCGCCATGGGAACGCCCGCCAGCAGGAAGCCGATGCCCAGTAGTACCGCCTGGATGAAGGCCACACCGATCACGCCGACGGCGACGGAGCGAATCGTCGCCACCGACAACTGGTGGAGTTCGGGGCCGGTTTTGGGGCCGCATACCCGGACGAAGATGCGCCGGGTGCTGCTGGCGCCGGGGTGGGCGTAGGCCATCATGATGCCCGCGATGATGAACGCGCCGATGAAAGCCAGCAGGCTGACGAGGGTGCCGCCGACGAAGCCCATCGCGTCACGGGCGATGGTACGCACCTGGGCTTCGTGCTGGCGCAGGAATTCAGTGGTATTGGTCGCCGCTTCGGACCAGCCGGCATAGACCTGCGGCCCTATTACCGGCCAGTTCTGCACCTTCTCCTTCGGTTCGGGGACATGGAGGTTGCCGCTGGAGAAACTGGTATAGGCGTCCAGCGCCTGGTCGGCGAGTGCGACGCCCAGGAGCGTGGTGGGAACGCCGAGTAAGAGTATCAGCCCGAGTACCAGCACGGTGGCGGCGCGGCCGTTGCTGCCGCCCATCCTGGCGGCAATCTTTTCGTTCAGCGGATAGAGCGCGATGGCAAGTACGATGGCCCAGACCATCAGGCCGAGGAAGGGCGAGAAGACTTTCATCGCCAACCAGGCGAGCAGCGCTATGAGGCCGACGCGCACGACGAGGTCGATGATTTCGCGAGAGCGTTGTTCCGCCGATGTACCTGCTTCCATCTTTTCTGTATCCCCGTATGACGGCTGGTATGAGAGTTATCAGGTGATTATGCCCAAGGGCTGTGCCTGATTATAGGCGGCATACGGAATCCTGCTGTGCTCTGTGCTGGCATCCGCCCCGGCGCGGGGGGCTTTTATCGAAGCGGTATGTGTATTCGGGACGATTTGGCGGCAACAAGGCCGTCACCAGGTGCGCGAGAATCAAATCCCGTAGCGTCGCCGGATGGCGTTGAAGCGCCGGCGGAGTAGCTCAACCCGCTCTTCGGGTGTGACCCGCGGCGTGTCCTCCGGCAACGCTGAAGCGAGATCAGCCAGTTTTACCACCCGGGTGGAAAACTCCGCGTTCTCCGTGGACAGCAGGTTGCGGTAGATGACGTTGCCGCGGACGAACCCTTGCGTGTCCATCCAGTTGTGGTAGCCGGGGTCCTGCGCGCAGAGAATGAGCCGCACCATGTTGTCGCTGCCGAAGGCGGTGCGCGCCGGGGTGTAGCTCACCGGGCGGTAGAGATAGTCCATGCTGTTGAAGAAGCTGCCCATGTTGGCCAGCATCCAGAAACCGCTGTGTTGCGGGAATTCCAGGATCAGCGCCTCGTCCGCCGCCAGTTCCCAGCACATGTTGGCGGCGAGGCGGCCGCGCTTCTGGTCGGAACTGTCGTTGGCCGCATCCGCCGGGAAGGCGTTCACGTTCACCGGGTCTACCGCCGGGCTGTAGGCGTAGGGGTGATCGGGCCAGTCGTCCATCAGCGCCTCGACGAATGTACCCGCCCACTGCATCGCCGCGGTGAGGTTGTCGACGGTGGGCAGTGGCCGTGGCGAGTCCATGTCCACCCGCTCGATGCTGATCGATGCGGGCACTTCGTCCCAGCGATCGAAGCCATTGCGGATAAACAGCTTGCGCGATTTCGCTGTGGTGGGCAGCCAGTTGGGGCCGCGCTCGGGCCCGCCGATAAAGAGTTCGAAGCTGCCGTCCCAGTCGGTGCTCAGCTGGTGGCCGAACATATTCGCCTCGGGTATGTCGCCGAAGGGATCGTGCAGGCTGGGGATGTCCGTGCCAGGGTGTTTGTCCGGGCGCTCGCCCTGCACAGTGATGTTGAAGAACTTCGCGCTGCCGCGATTCCCGCTGATCCTGTAGACCGAGTCGCCGTCGATCCAGGCCTGCTGGTAGGTGAAATCCGCCGCGTCGCCCCCCAGTTTGCAGTAGGGGGTGCAGAAGCGGTGGATGGCAGGGTAGCGTGTATCCCGGGTTTCCAGGGCGAAATCAAAAGCCTGGCCGAGGTTCTGCGTCAGGAAACGGAAGGCGTCGGCGCGGTGCTCGGGGGTCGGGGGATTGTAATCCTTGAACACCCGGTCGCCGGCAGCTTCAAGTTTGCGGCAGAAATCCCGCCAGGCGTCGCGCAGGTTCTCGTCGTGGGGGCTGTCGCCGTAGGCCATGGCTCGTTCCTCTCAGAAAAGTTCAGGCGCCGAGTTCCCGCAGCAGCGTCGCGAGGTACTCCGCGGAGCGCCTGGTCGCCTGGAAACCGCCTTCCTCGTCGATCCGCGGGCCGATCAGCTCGGGATCGAAGGCGCCCTCGTAGCCCGCTTCCAGCAGCCACTCGAACAGGCGGCGCAGGGGCATGTCGCCGTCGCCGGGTACGGCGCGTGCCGGTACGCAGCGGTCGCCGCAAACATAGTCACTCACCTGTACCAGTTGTGCCAGGGGCATGGCTTCCCGGAAGGTTTCCTTCAGGCCCGCCTCGGTCCAGCAGCCGGGCAGGTCGATGCAGACACCGACGCCGGCGAGCTTCGCCAGCGTCACGGTATCGCGGAGCGTGTGTGCGATATGGATGTCGGCGTAGGCCGGGGGGGCGTTCTCGATAAGCAAGTGCACACCGGCGGCGCGGGCCTTTACCACGCAGGGCGCCACCGCCTCGGTGAAAACTTGCGCCGCGTCTTCCCAGTCCATGCCGCCGTGGCCACCGGTGACCATGTAGATGGAGTTTGCGCCCAGCGCGGCGGCTGATTCGATTTCCGCATCGAGACTTTCCCGCGGCGCCTCCCAGGTAGCGGGGTCGGGACTGAGGTGCTGCTGGGGCAGGAAGGGGTGAACCACCGATTCCAGCCTGCAGTTGGCACTTTGCAGCGCTTGTGCGGTGGCGTCCACGCCGGCCGCCTGAATGTGGGCACCCAGCAGAGTGACGCGGCTGGCGTCCAGCTTGCGCCAGTAGTCCGCCTGGGTATCGAGGCTGTCGAACATGAAGGCGATACTGTCGATGGAGAGTCTTGGGTGCATAACTGATCTTCCTGAACTATTTCCGCTTCTCGACTTCGAGACCGAAGCGCTCCCGGTAGGGGGCGAACTCTTCGTTGAGGGCGTCGATGTCCGCGTCGATCATGTCGGTGGAATAAACGAACTTGCCGTAGCGGTCGCCGCGATTTTTGCCGAGATAATCGCGCATGGCCTGCTGCGCCGCGTCGGTAAATTCGATGCCGCAGTAGTCGTAAAAGCCACCGATAGTGCCCACCGGATCACCGACGAAATCCTTGTAACGCACGTGATAGATGCGCGGGTCGTCGACCAGCGGGTTGTTCATGGTTTCGGTGATACCGGCCCGGGTGGCGCCCAGGTGGATAGCGGCCATTGCTTTTTCATCGAATTCCGCGCCGCCGGAGAAACAGCGGGTCAGGGTGATTGCCATGCCAATCCGCGAGGCGGTGACCTGCACCGGGTCCCGGTGCGTCCAGATCATCCGCGCATCCGGGTAGGCGTCGAAGAAGTCCTTCAGGCGCGGCCCGTGAAAACCCTTCAGTGCCCAGCGCTTTTTCGGCCGGCCGTGCTGGCAGGCCTGCAGCATCATCTTGTGGATGCGGTACTGGGCGGCGGGGTCGCTGGGAAAGCCGGCGACCGCCATGCCGATGGGTGCCCGCCACCAGGCTGTCGGGGTCATGATGCGAAAGTCGAAGGCCCAGCTGCGCTCGCACTCGGGCAGGCCATCGCCGAGCATGTCGTTGTAGGGGTGAATCTTCAGCCACTCACGGGCGATGGCGTTGATACCGTGCCAGTCCGCATCGGCGATGGCCCGGCGCGGGTCGTCCTCTTTCGCCAGTCCCGGTGGCGGCGAGGGGCGCATGACTTCCCAGAAGCGCAGGGAGCGCGAGTCCGGGTCCTGGGAGAGCAGGGCGTGCAGCAAGGTGGTGCCGGAGCGCGGTTCGCCAGTGGCAAACAGGGGTTTGTCGATGACTTCATCGGCGAGGCCGGGGACCGTCTTGTGGTCGTTGAAAAAGCGCAGGCGGTCGGTGAGCAGCCAGTGGCAGACGCCCGCCGCAAACTTTTCACCGGCGATGTCCATGTCCAGCTTCTGCAGCGCCTCGACGGCGAGGTCGAAGCGTTCCTCGAAGCTCGGGTCGCCCCAGTCGTCGAGGCCGGTTTCGTCAAGCGCCGCCTGCAGCAGGGCTCTGGTTTCCAGCGAGGTTACACCCATTTCAGATTTCCTGGTCTTTTGTGGGAGCCCGCTCCGCGGGCGATAGCCTGCAGCTCCGTGTCGGCCTTCGCCCGCGGAGCGGGCTCCCACAAAGTGAATTAGTTTCCGCAGAGCTTGAGCAGCTCGTCCTCGGTTTCGCGCACCAACTGAGCCGAGCGGGCACCGAACTTGAGTCCGGCCATGGCGCCGTAGTCGAGGATCTTCGGCACCCGCAGGCCAGCGTCCACATAGCCCTTGAGCCGCTTCGCCACGTTCTTCGGCGAACCGTGGGGTATCAGGGCGAGGATGGCTTCCGGCTCTACTTTCTCCAGCATATCCAGGATGCGCTCGCGGGTAAGGATTTCCGGGTTGATATCCTGGAAGCCGCCCCAGTCGTCACCCATCGGATGGCTGAAGCCGAAATCCCGCAGGGTCTGGGCGGTCGGTTGCAGAATCCAGGCCTTCACCAGCGGCGCCTTCAGGATCTCCGCCAACTCGTCATCGTCTCCCAGCAGGCAGGCAGTGACGAGCGCTGGAACGATGGCCATCGGGTCGCGGCCTGCGCGTTCCGCGGAGGCCCGGATCACCGCCAGCTTGTCGGCGTACTCTTCTGGCGACCACGCGCCCGCAGGCCACCAACCATCGGCGAAGCGGCCGGTGATATCCAGCATGCGCGGGCCCGCTGCGCCGATCCAGATCGGCGGCGCCTTGCCCTCGTAGAGTTCTGTGTCGAGGCGGGCGTGTTGCAGGCGGAAGAACTTGCCTTCGAAGTCCACCGGCCCCTCGCTCTCCCAGAGTAGCTTGATGACCGTGAGGGATTCCTCGAAGCGACCAACCGGCTTGCTGAAGTCGAAGCCGTAGGGCACGGTATTCTCGGTTTCCCCGCTGCCCAGCCCCATGATGAATCGCCCTTTGGAAAGGTGGGAGATGGTCAGCGCTGACTGGGCCAGCAACGAAGGGTGGCGGCGCACGGTGTCGACTACACAGGTGGCGATCTGTGCGTTCTCGGTCTTCACCGCCGCCGCCGCGGCCACGGCCATGGCATCGAGATGGCGGTGGGGCGAGGGGGAGACGGTGGCGAGATCGGTGAATTCCGGCGTCCAGATGGAATCCGGCCAGAAACTCACCATGTGGTCAGGCAGCCAGATCGAGTGGTAGCGGCCGCTGTCGTAATCATCCAGGGCTTCCATGCCGAGGGGTAGGGTGGTGCGCAGGAAGGCTGCTGGTTGTACTTTCATCGGATACCTCTGGATCGGCGGACGCCGCCGGGCGGGACGTTTCGCCGCGGGCCTGCGTGTATTATTATGAACAGTCTTGTTCATAATAGCCGCTCGCCAGCGTCAGCGAAAGTGCAGCCGGGTCGCGGCGCCTTACGGATAATTCACTTATAACAAGCGGAGCACGGCCCATGTCCCAACGCTGTATCACTATGTGCTTCGCACTGCTGTTTGTTACGCTTTCGCCCGACCTTATAGCCCAGGAGATCACCATGTCAGATATCGAAGCGCGCCAGGAGCGAATTCTTGGCCAGCCACCGCGGCTGGAACCGCTGGACGCGGATCAGTTCAGCGAGGAGCAACTGTCCTTCGTGCGCGAGCTGTGGAAGGCCATGGGGATCGAGCCACTGCCGCAGCTACCGGAGTATTTCGCCACCATGCTGCGCTACCCGGAACTGGTGCAACGCCAGGCGGAGATGTCCACCACCCTGAACAAGGGCAAGCTGCCCTTCCGGGTGCGCGAGCTGATCATCCTGCGGGTCGGCTGGCTCTGCCAGGCGCCTTTCGAGTGGGCGCAGCACGTGAAGGCGGGTAAACGGGCGGGCCTTTCCAGTGATGAAATCGACCGGGTGACCCGCGGTTCCGCCGATCCGGAGTGGAACGAGGCGGACGCCGCAATCCTTCGCGCGGTGGAAGAAATGTTCGACGACGCCATGATCGCCGAGGAGACTTTCGCCACCCTGGAGAAGTACTTCAGCATGGAGCAACTGGTGGAAATTCCCTTCACGGTGGGCGCCTACCAGGCGACGGCCTACCTGCAGAACTCCTGGCGATTCCGCTTGATGCCGGGGACTACCGGGCTGGAGATGCGCTAGCGGAGGCCAGGCGCAGAGCGATCGCAGTTTTCGCTGCATCACTGAAAGCGTCTTCGAAGCCGCTGGCCTGTGGGCGCTGGGAAAACTCCAGGTCGAGTCCGTAGGTCTCCGCGATCCAGGTCACTTCATCATGTGACGCCTGCGCTGCGCGCTCCACGACTTCCGCCGGAACGCGGTATTTGGGCCCCGGAACGGAGAGTAGTGGCTGGATGCTGTAGCGGCGCCTTTCGGGGTTGGCGCGGCCCTCGATGAACTGGGGCACTTTCCTGTTCAGTGCGTCCAGCAGCAGGGCGGCTTCCTGGCTGATGCTGGAATTTTCCGTACGCCTTGAAGTGAAACTCTCGCCGCTTTCGACGCCAAGCTGGCGAAAGAACTCGCTGCCGAGGCCGCCGGGGTTCTCCAGCGCCCGGTGGAAGCTATAGGCAGTGATGTTTTCGCGACCGAACTGCGCCTCTACCCGGCCGAACAGTTCGCGCAGCCTTTTGTAGGGCGGCTTGCGATAGAGGTTTTCCAGCCTGGCGCCTACCCGCAGCCGCTGCTGGATTTCGCTGGACAGCGCGTGCACCGGGTGGCGCACACAGGCTATCACCCGGACGCTCTCGGCCAGGCACGCAGTCCACTGCGCCAGCGCCGCCATGTCGCAGTCGCTGAAATTACAGACGCTCTCCGCTGAAAGCAGCAGCGTGGAGGCGCCGCTTCCGGCGAATCCTTCCTCGAGTTTTTCCCGGCAGCCGCGCTGGTAGGCCCGCAGCTCTTCATCGCTGTGAATGCCGATAGTGGGGAGGCGCCGTTGTGCGTCTGGGTGCTCACAGAACAGCGCCCGCAGGACCCGGGAATGATTGCCGTTGAAGGGGGGCGATTCGGGGAATTCGCGCGGGTAGTGAATATCGAAACGTTCTTCCAGCAGCGGCGCGTTTTCCAGTATGTCGCGCTGGATCGACGTGGTGCCGGTTTTGCTCAGGCCGATGTGCAGGTAGAGGCGTTTGAAAGGTGGGGCAGGGTGCATCGCTGGACGTTGGAATGATTTTGCGAGGCATTATAACCCCGGGGATGTGTGGGCCCTAATTCATGCCAAAGGTCGCGGATTCAGCCCCAGAAGCGCTCTTCGACCGTCTTCAGCGGGATGGTCTCGAAAAAGCGGAAGCGGTAATTCCCCCCCAGCGCTCCCCGGTCGGCGCTGTTCGCCTCATCGCATTTCACCGATATCGCTATCCGGTGCTGCTCCCCGGGGCTGAGCAGCCAGCTGTGCCACCGTCTGGGGTCTTCTTCAATGCCCGGAGCAAAGCTGAGGCTGATCGCGCCGTTGAGCCTGCCATTTCCCACTGCGGGCAGGCGGAAGCTGAAGTCGCCGAGGGCTACCCTGAACACGCCCGCACCGCAGGCCTTGATCCAGGACTCCTTGAGGGTCCAGTAATCGAAGAAGCGGCTGCGCTGCTGTTCCGTGGGCAAGCTGAACAGTTCGTCCTGTTCCTCCCTGGAAAAGTGTGTGCGGGCAATTGCCGGCAGGTTATTGCGCCGGTACAGCTGTTCGACGTCGCAGCCGATATCCTCGTCAAGCGTTACCACGCAGATAATCATGTCCCGGGTGTGACTGAGGTTGAAGCGCAGCGGAAGGGGAGGGTCGATGATTTCGGGCTTGCCGTTGACGCCGCTTGCAAAGCGCCATTTCTGCGGCGCCACAGGGGCGTAGGCAGACAGCAGGTCGCGCACGAAGGCGCGCGTGACCAGGGCGTCGTGGCGGTGGCTCTCGAAGCGGTAGCGTTGCTGTTTCTGGCTCTCCTCCGCGGACATCAGCGGGTAGTAGCGCGCCAGCAGTTCGGGGTCGGCGATGGCGGCCGGGCGGGTCATCCACAGGTGGATTTCGCCGGGCTGGATCTCCAGCGTATTTTCGAGGCCTGCGTGCATTTCCATCCTGGTTTTCGTGCTCTGTCGGGCCTTCGGCCCAGTTGCCTATACTACAGCGGGTGAGCGCTTCCGTCCCGCCAGATAGCGCGCGGGTGCCGCGCCGCAAGATGAAACCCGGTGGACGAACAAGGCGCGGAATTTGATTTTGCGCCAGCATGTCGTATTTTTTCTGGTGACAGTTACCGCGCTCTGTGGGGCGTTATATCCTGGGGCGCCCTATGGACCGACCTGAAAGTCGTATCACCGAACTGCTCAATTCCTATCCCGATGGGCTCACACCGGAGCAGGAAAAAGACATGGCCGAGGTATACGACCAGCTTCGGCAGATCGCCCACGGGCAGCGCTTCCGGGTAAGCCGGCACGGCGTCGACACGACGGTGCTGGTCAACGAAGCCTGGCTGAAATACCGCGACCATCCCCGGACTTTCAACGACCGGAATCATTTCTACGCCTATTGCGCGATCGCCATGCGCCACATTCTCTACAACCTGGCACGTCGCAACCGCCTGGTAACCTGGGTGGACGTTGACCGGGAGGTGCAGCGCCTGCCAGTTCATGAACAGTCGGAATTGCTGGTAGATCTCGAACGCCAGCTGCTGGCCCTGCAGGACTACTCCCCGCGGCTGGAAAAGGTATTCACCTATCATTTCTTCGGCGACATGAAAATGGAGGAGATCGCCAGCGTGCTGGAAATCAGCGAGCGCACGGCCTTGCGCGACTGGAAAAAGGCCCGCGCAATGCTGTCCGCGGCCCTCGGCGCGTGAACGACCAGCTCGAAGCCTGGCGGCGTATCGAGGCCGCCTTCGACAGCGACGAGGAACAGGAGCCGGAGGATTGCCTGAGGCGCTTGGGTCTCGCGGGCAGGGAGCTCGGGGGGTCGCTTTCCGAATCGGCTGCAGACCTGCTTGGACAGGCCTTTGACGGCGACGTCATTACCGCGGAGATCGGCGGCTCCCGCTACCGGGTGCTGCGCTGCATCGACACCGGCGGGCAGGGAGATGTCTACCTCGCCGAGCGCGCCGATGGCGTGTACTCCAGGATAGTGGTGATCAAGCTGCTTTCGGGGCGCTACCGGGGCGGGTTGATGCGCGAGCAGTTCCTGCGCGAGATGCAGCTGCTTGCAGATCTACCCCACCCGGGTATCGTGCAGATCCTCGATGGCGGCGTCAGTGCCAATGAGCGTCCCTGGCTGGTGCTCGAATATGTCGAGGGGCCGCGGTTCAACGACTGGTACCGGGAGCGGGAACGCCCCCGCCGTGAAATCGTGCGCCTAGTCCGCGACCTCTGCGACGCGCTGCAATTCATTCACCTGCGTGGCGTGGTGCATATGGATATAAAGCCAGCCAATGTCATGGTGCGCGATATTAACGGTACGGTATACCCGGTACTGATCGACTTTGGAATCGCACTAGAGGCCGCCAGCGTGCGCGAGGACGCCCGTCCCGGGGCGGTTTTCGGCACACCCGGATACGCAGCCCCCGAGCAGTTGGCCGGTGAGCCGGTTGATGCTCGTGCGGATATATATTCCATCGGCGTACTGATGGCACATGCGCTGCTGGGGACGGGCGAGGCGGTTGCGCAGGAGTCTGCCAGGGAGAGTGGCGTGGGTAGTACCGGAAAGAGTGCCGGAAAGAGTGCCGGGGCCCTGGCGGGTGCAGGCCTCGGCGACCGCCTGCGTCGCGCCGGCGTGCCGCGTGACCTGTGCGATGTCATCGCCAGGTGCACGAACCCGAAACCGGCTTCCCGCTACAGTTCCGTCTCGGCGCTGCGTACCGACCTCGATGCCTGGTTGAACGACCTGCCCCTGGCGGTGAGCCGGCATCGCCCCTTGCATGTCGCAGTCAAGGTCGTGCGCCGCCACACCCTGGCGGTGTCGATTGCCTTCCTCGCCCTGGCGGGCTCGGCCTGGGCCACCTGGAAATACACTGCGGATGTAGGGGCGCTGCAGCAGGCGACCCAGGCGGAGAAAACCGCCGGCGACCGCCTGTTCAATTTCATGCTCGGTGACCTCTTCGAGCGCCTTACCCACATCGGCCGCATCGATCTCCTGCAACTGGTGGCCGAGCGCAGTATCGAACACCTGGGCAGGCAGGACCAGCGTACCCTCGACGACGCTGCGCTTCTGCAGACCGCCCTTGCCTACACCAATGCGGGCAGGGTCTTCGACGCACTGGAACAATCCGCCGAGGCGATGGACGCCTATGGCAAGGCCGCGCTGAGTCTGGAGCGGGTGGAGGACCGCGCAGGTCACGAACGGGCCTGGTTGCTGCAGAAGGCAGAACTGCTGATTCTGGAGAGCCAGACCCTCGCTTCCGAGGGCCAGCGTGAACAGACCGGGAAGGTGCTGCTGGAGGCGGCGAGCCTGGCCCGGGCACTGGTCCAGCGCTACCCGGATGCAAGCCTCGAGCCCCTGTGGGAAGCGCAATTGCAACTCGGCTGGCACTACATGGAATACGACCAGCCAGGCCTGGCCGAAGAAGAGCTGCGCGGCGCACTGGAAGTCGCCGAACGCGCGGCGGATGCCAATGCGGGCAACAGCTGGCTGATCAACCACTCCCACAGCTGGCAGGCCCTGGCCTGGCATGCCTACGACTACGGCAGCGAGGCGGAAGCCCTTTCGGCCATGGCGCGCGCGCTGGCGATTGCCGCCCGGGCGGTAGACGCGGGGGACCTTATAGAGGCACTGGATAACCAGCGCATCCTGCTCAACCAGAACGCCTATATGCTGACCCAGACCGGAGATTTCGACGCCGCAGACGCCGCCCTGGTGAAGGCTATCGACAATGGCCGCCGCCTGCAGGCGATGGCCCCGCAGAACCGCGAGTACCAGCGTGAGTTCGCCTACTCGTTTACCACCGGCGGGGAAACCGCCGAGCGGCGCGGCGACGACGCCACTGCCCTGGCGCGTTACGAAAAAGGCCTGGAAATATCCCGGCAAATCGCCGCGGCTGACCCCTCGAGTTTCACCGCCGCCAACGATCTCGCGGTGGACCTGATCAGCGTGGGCAACCTGCGTGACAAGATCGGCGACAGTGCGCGGGCCGCGGCCCTGTGGCGCGAAGCCGCCGGCCTTATCGAGCCTGTCTGGCGCCACGAACCGGATAACAAGTACTACCAGTACACCCTCGCGCTGGCCTGGATTCAGCTCGGCCGCTACGAGGAAGCGCGGCCGGTGGTGGCCGCAATCCAGTCCGCCGGCATGGATGACCAGCCCTTCAACGAATTACTCCTCCGCCATGGCCTGACGGCGCGGGAATAGGCCGTTTCGGCAATCACTCGATTTTTTTTCATTTCGCGTGTCAGTTTTTTTCGCGCTGGCGTGTTTATCCCAGTAGATGGCCCGAAAGCGACTCGCTGGAGCCACTGCCTACTGACAAACGAATGAATGGAGATCACGCGATATGAAAAGGTATTTCAACCCGCTACTGGCCGGCGTCGGCCTCGCTGCGCTGTCTGCGCTGCCCGCCCAGGCCCAGTTGAAGACGGATTTCGCCGCGGCGTCATTTGCCCCGGGCATCGTGGGCGATTACGACAGCCTGCAGGACCTGGCGAAGAAAATGGTGGCGAATACACGCCTGGTCGCCGCGTCTTCTGGCGGCGAGAAAATGATCCTGGTGGTCGGCGTCCTGGACATGGAAGGCGGCGGCATTATCTACGGCGCCCTGTCCGAGCCGATCGTCGTCAACTCGGGCAAGAGCGGCCTGATCGAAGTGGGCTCCGGCCCCCTGGACGTCGCCTGGGAGGCCTTCGAGGACCCGCTGTTTGGTTTTGAGGATCCGATTTTCGGCTTTGAAGACCCGATTTTCGGTTTCGAGGATCCGATCTTCGGCTTCGAGGACCCGATTTTCGGTTTCGAGGATCCGTTGTTCGGCAGCGAGGCGCCACCTTCCTTCAAGGCGATCTGGGGCACCAATGGAACTGCCTATGAGCCGGACACATCAGCTGCGTACAAGATCGGCGCAGGCAGCATCGACGCCCCGAATCCGGAATACCTGCTGAATGGGATCTGGGGGGTGGGCGGCGCCAGTTATGAAGGACCGGCAGACCTTTTACTTGTCGTGGCGCCGCTGTCGCTGGATGCGAATACGGAAGTGAGCTATTCAGCGGCGCTCTTGCCTTTCAGTGCCGTTCGGGAGTGATACCGCAGCGCAGATACAGAAACGCCTCGCTGACCGGCGAGGCGTATTCCTATTCACTCTCGAGTTTGTAAAGGGAACAAAAATACTGGCTTTGTCATGTCGATACCGGGTTCCGCCAGGAACAAAAAAGCCCCGCAGGTATACGAGGCTTTACAGGTATAAAATGTGGTGCCCGGAGACAGAATCGAACTGCCGACACGGGGATTTTCAATCGCCTGCTACCCAAAACTCACAACAGCGCGCAACACTAAAGCCGATATATTTCAAATGATTACCCTCAGGAAAGGGTGGTCAGGAACTGTGATGAGCTGTGATGAGTTGCCTGGGAATGCGACATAGATGCGACACGTAATGGGGACCCCAAAGTGCGAAATGAACCTTAGGCAGAAGCTGCTAAACGACCCCATCATTGAAATCTAGCCTTAATCTTCCTCTGCTTCTCCCCAACTACCGCTGGCAACATCGCCCGCAGCTTGACCAACAAATTCGACCACCATCTCCGCAAGGGAGAGCGTATCTGCAATTCTTGGCCGCCCTCTGCGAGGCGGGTCCGTTAATACGTTGGTGAACCTGGCAGCGCCGCGAGTAAAGTTATCCTCTGGTGAGCCCAATGAGTACAGCCCCACATATGCGGAATCACACTTTGAGCTGTGTGCACCAAGTGCCGGGTCTAGCCTGCCTGTGCGTCCCCTCAGTTTAATAACTGTGTTAGCGAAGGAAGTGTTGCCGGTGAGCTTGTCGCCCGTTGCAGCAACAGGTAGGAAAAAAATACCGATCATGAAACAGTGCGGTAGATTCTCGTGCACTAAGCGCATCTCATCATTCATTTCATAGAGCCGACCGGTAAGGTTCTTGTCGTAATTTTTGCTTCGCTGGTCCTGAAAATTTAGGCCTTTGAGCGAGATACCGATCTCTAGTCCCAAGACAGAATCAACTACCTGAACATCAATGCGTTTCTGGCTATCAGAGCCTAATGGCGCTACGGGCTCGGTGCCACCAGCCAGACTTTCTGGTTTGACCTCTCGGCCTCGTATTGCCGGGAGGTCTGCTTGTCTAATTGCTGTGGAGATAGCGATTGCGCAACCATTGGCAAATCTCTCGCTCCAGGCCCGTTTCTCGTTCTGAGAGGCATCGGGACCGGGGCGTTGCCCTGCGTGATCAAGTGCCTCAACGATAAGAGGCTCAGCGGTCAATGTTGACCACCTCGTTCCTACATCTGGCATAGAATATCTCTATTTACTCGACTTGCTCGCCAGGGCTTGCTTGAACTGCCCGCTCTCCCAGAAATCAATATGGTCTTGTAGGTCACCCAAAAAATCTGGGTGAAACCGCAAGCGGGACCTGTGGGCACGCGACAGGAAGCCCTTTGTAGCCCTCAATGACAGCGCTTTTGAGCGATCTATATCGACTACCTGAGAAAGAGGTGTGAATTGAGAGGCAGTTGGCCATAGAGACGCGTCAACCGCATGCCGTTTGCCAGCGGCTCCCCAGGCGGCTCGAGGCCAACGGTCTTGCCCGGTCATTTCCACCCATTCGACTACTGGCTCTCTTGGGTCGCTCAAGGATCTTGCTAACCAGCGTGAAACTCCGGTCGTGACAGCGTTGCCCAGGAGCTTCCATCGTGGACCGTTTGACCTGTTAGTGTGCGCGGGCCAGGTCCAACCTCGCGGAAATCCTTGAAGGGCCTCGGCATCTTCTATGGACGGAGTCACAATTCTTGATCCTGACGGATTGCCTGGTATCCAAATTCCCGGCGGCGAGGGAATGCCTACTCCAGAACCACCTTTGAGCGGAGGGGTGCTTTCATGTGCCCATCCTAATCCCGTCAAACCCTCCGTCCAGTAGAAACCGCAAGCCTTATCTCCTAAGCTTTGCTCAGAGGGCTCTACAGCGTTGTCAGCGAACAACACCCCCCTGGGATCATGTTTCCTAGACGCCACCAGAATGACTCTGTGGCGCCTCTGGGGTACACCAGTAAATCGACTGTCTACTGTTCGGTAAGCCCATGTGAAACCCAAAGCCTCAAGCTGGGAAGTGAGATAGCTCATAGCCTTGCCCTTATCCAGGCTTAGCATGTTCTTCACATTCTCAAGCACCAGCCACTCTACCTGGCTTCCTTTTAGCAGCCGGAAGACATGGCTCACTAGCCCTGACTCCTTGCCATTAATGCCGGCTGTGCGCCCTGCTTGCGACAGATCAGTACAGGGAAACCCAGCAGTCACGACGTCAACCTTGTCGGGCAGCGAGCGAATTTCTGCTATGTCTCCTTTTAAGTCCGTATCGTGAAAATGAGCACTAAGAACACTTCTGGCTGGATCCCAGAGCTCGCAGAGGAACTCTGGAGTAAACCCGTGTTCTTTGAACCCAATTTCCAGGCCGCCGATCCCGCTGAACAAACCTACTATGTTCACACCTAAACTCCGTACTTTTGGCAAATGAATGAGCCAACACTGTTTCCAAATAGTACACGAATCGCTTGTCATGCGAAGCCTATATCAAGGCAAGCGGTGCAATGTGTAGCCTATTCATACAAGTAGGGCAGGAGCGGGCTGTGTTAATCAGTATTAGTTAAATCAAGCCACAGATGGAGTTGTCAGATAGGCTTCATTGGGATTAGCCGGGCTTTGACACATCTATGTCGAGGCGGATAATGACCGCTCATTTATTAATTTGGCTAGCCCAAAATGGTCCCAGAACTGCTACGCGTGGCTGAGTTGCAGCGTCAATATAGCAGCACAAACACTGAACCTATGAAAGAGCGGGGTGAGCTGATTCGCCAGGTCCTCCCGGAGATTTTTAGGAAGCTCGTCCCTGATCTGTCCAATCATATGGGGTCGACGGGAGCTGATCTGAGTATTGATGCAAGTGATGGTATCGGACGGAAGACACAGGCCCCTTGGATAAGGTTCTACTCCAAGTCCCGTTCTCCACGTCCAACTACCGGCTTCTACGTGGTTATACATTTTTCAATTGACGGAGAAAGAATTTATGTAACGCTGGGTTGCAGTTCCTCGGTTTGGGACAGCGAGGCAGGAGACCTGGTACAAGTACCGAACGAGGAGCTAGATCGACGAATAATGTGGATGCTTCAAACGCTTGAGAATGCAGGGCAAGACGTTGAAAATTTCCCCGATATTATTTCTCTCGGCTCAGAGGTAAAGCTACCCCTTTCATTCGAGCGAGCAACGGCGCTAGCTAGTTGTTTTTATACCGATAGTCTTGAAGCGGGTGAATTTGTTGCTTGCCTGCAAAGGGCACATGAGCTTTTAGGGGCGATATATGAAGAATTTGACCGCGGTAGCAATTTGACTCAGTCGGAGGTTGTAAGGTCTGACGTCGAGTCGATAGCGAACCCTAATCTAGAAACAGAAGCTGGTCGGCAGGGGTTCCGTATGTCGGCTAAAGATCGAAAAGCTGTTGAGATGCGAGCAATGGAGTTGGCCACGGAGCATCTGGAAAATATGGGCTACAAGGTTACTGAGAAATATACCAACCACCCATATGATTTGTTGGCGGAGAACTCGTCAGAGTCTTTGATGGTGGAAGTGAAGGGATCTACTTCAAAAACCGTAGATGCGATTCTGATGACGAGGAACGAGGTCCATCTTCATTCTTCTAACAAAGGTGATACCGCGCTAGCTATTGTCAGTGGTATTAAACTACCTATAGACGGCAGTCCCTCGACGGGGGGTACACTGGAGTTTATCCACGGATGGGCGATTGATGAATGGGACCTGCTGCCTCTTGCGTATGAAGTGAAGCGAAAACCTTCCGACTGAACTAGCCTGCGCTGGACCCAAGTGCAATTAGCTGCAAGCCTAGCTGCCCAGTAACGCATAGAGTTGGGGGCCGGACTCTTGCTCCCATTTCTGAGCTACCCCTTGAGGGGTTTTTGGCCCAATTCCCCAGCCGTAAAGGCCTTGAGAGGGGTTCTTTATACCGATCATTTCAAGGACGTCCATGATAGCTTTGCGTTTCACTTCGTCAGACTCTGAGTTGAGAATTATCGATCGCAACTCTTCAACCGCTTCAAATGCAAGCCCTCTTAACAAGTCCCTGGCGCTATCAAGTGCATCAGTCCGCGCTTGATTGAGATAGGCGACAAACTTTGGGTTTTTCATCCAGGTGCTTATGGTTTGAGGTGTGACGCCCACCTTATCGGCGATCTCCTTCTGCTTGAGCCCGCTAACTAGCAACGGCATTGCCTTGGTTTGTGCAGGTGTTAGTTTCATCGTCGAGCCTACGGGTTATTTCGGGAAAGTTAATGCATGTCGGAACTGTCTGAATTTATAGACATTCGGACAGATAAGACACGATTACAGGACAACTCCTAGACATGAGTACACTCCATGCCCAACCTTGGTGATCATGCCTTTTTCCACCATCCGCTGAAGCCGTTTCGTAACTACCTGAACTTCGTCTTGAACAGATTCGGCTAGCTGTTTTGGTGACAGTGGTCCGGTTTTTAGAAGTGATAGGTATTTCAGTTCGGTAGCATTTGGTTTGTACTCAAATTCACCAATCTGAGTCCAGTGGCAGCCCTCGAATTGCAGACTCAGCGTCTGGTCCTCGACATCTCGCCCCCTGACAAATAGGTTAGCAGTAGGTGCAGAAGGGGCGCGGTCTAGCACCCAGAGAGTGTCCGCTGCTCCAGTGATACCACCTGTACCATTGATCATTTCGAAGGGGTCGTCGCTCTTGGCCTTCCTGAGGTGATGTAGCACCAGTATGGCTATCGAGTACTTATCCGCCACCTTCTTCAGCTTGGATATGTCCTCGTAGTCCTTTCCATACAGATCGGCGTTGCTCTTTGCCGAATGTCGAAACTTCGCATGCGTGTCGACAATTACTAATTTGGTCCCTGTCCGCGATTCCAAGTGCTCCTCAAGAAGGTCAGTATTTGATCTGGGCCACTCCGTGAAAATCTGGAGTCCGCCAGCACTGAGCCCTGTTGCACCAAGGTCCAGCAGCCGGGACTTTAGCCTGTGCCTAGTGTCTTCAAGGGCCAGTACCGTCACTACGCCAGAGCTGACGGGGTGCGTATCGAATAGATAGCCCCCGCTAGCAACACGTACCGCGAGAGAAAGGGACATCCAGGACTTACCCGCCTTCGGCTTGCCAGCCAGTAACCCCAATCCCACAGGAAGAATGCTTTCAACGACCCACTCCGGCTCAGGAATTTCCATTGCCAATAGTGCTGCGCCGTCGACGGCTTTAGGGGAGAGGATATTGTCTGCTTTATAGTTCCAAGCCGAGTTCAGGCATTTCAGCGCTTGCTCCTCGGGAAAAGGAGGGATGCAGTTGCCGGCCTTCGTCAAAACTAAGGTCGCCGCCTCAGGGTGCGATAAACCTACCTTAAGAAGCGAGCGAGCGTACTTGAAAATAGCGTCGTCACGTCCACCTTGGTTTACTCCCGCCAAGGGCGATTGTGCAGCCAGTTGCACCACTTTCTTTTGTGCAATCAATTGCACAATTGACTGTGGTAATTGCATGACTGGTTTGTCAGTTATTACCTTGTAGGCTTTCCCATTGATTTTGGAACCAGGCCCGACGATGTAACCGCCCCTGCCCCTGAAGTCGACGCCTGGTAGCATGGCGGTTCGGTTTTTAAGTGAAGGGTCAAAGCTGACGTAGTAGCAATGACGGCCATCCGATGGCGTGGAAACCGTGTACGTATCGAGATCAGCGTCGCTGATATGTTTAATGATAGATGCACTTCCACTGACATCGTTCTTTTCGTCGATGTCGAGTACTACTAGGCCATTATCGGGGCCGGTCAAAATGCCATAGTTGGAATCTGGGTGTTTATTGAACATCGCTTTAACAGTTTGTTCGTCGGAAGTGGCTTTTTGCTGCCAGCCTGATTCAGCGGGCTCCTTCGAGTTAGTTTTCAGCCTGAAGATCTTTTTGCCTTGCTTTGCATGGAAAATCGCATGCTCAAGTGCAGTGTCTCCGGTCCCAGCGCCGAGATTATTCGACAACATCGTCGTAGGGTCTCAGGTGATAAGTGGCAATGGTGCTTTGGACCCCATTTTGCTCTATAAGCGTCGGTATCGACTTTATGTTGAATCCTAGGTCTCGGAGCTCCTTGATACGTCCAGCGGGGTGCATGATACCGAGAAATTCGCGAGCTTCGATGGTGTTTATTGGCCCCGCTTGAAGCGCTCTGAACAAGCGCTTCCGTTGCGCCTTGATGGAAGCTTCGACAGGCAAGTAGAGATACTCCTTGCCTTCTTCGTCATGGTATTTGAAGTCGCCATCAGACATTCTCAGCACCTCCCCGTTGATCATTGATCCACTGCCAGAAGCGTGATTCGTCTATCAAGACCCTGCGGCCGACCCTGACCAATGCATAGTCCAAACCGTTACCAGGAACTTGGCCTTGTGAACATACTCTCGGTGCTGAATTGAAGATTAGCCACCGTAGGCTGCCCTCGGTGAAGGCCGGGTTCTCCTCGGCGAACTGTCGAACAGTCTTGAGACGTCCTTTATGGTCAGACATGTCGTCCTCCGTCTATCTTGGTGAAAGATTGACGTAGGAGATTATGGGTTGCTGTTTATAGTGTCCCTTACAGTAACTCTGGATAGAGTTACTTCAGCCGGGTTCATTCGCCAGGCGTAAAAGCTCTTCGGGGTTGGAAAACCGGGGTATGTCATTGTTGATATAACGGCTTATCGCAGTATTTGCCTCATGCTCAACGAGCTTATCGCCGAGCAGGGTTTTAGCAATTTTAGCCTGTTGTACACCGGCCGTGCGGGCGTCGATTATTCTTAGAAATACTGGCCAGTTAGCTTTCTTCTTAAAGTCCCGCTGCTCCAGTTTGTCGAGCTCCCGCTTTTCGAACTCGCTTTTCACGAGCGCTCTAATATCAGCCTGAATGTTGGTTAGGGAGCGAGTTAGATCAATGCCCACTACAGCTAATTTTCCGTTTTGAACAAAAACATCAACATCTTCTGCCACTGGGAAGAAATAGTCGTTCGTCTCTTCCCAGTTGAGCAATTTTGCGCTTGCTATTTGTTCAAATCTGGGTGGGGTGGGGATCGCCGGGTCTTGTATTTGCCCTTTCAGTCCCCATTTGTGTCCGTAGCCCATCAGAGGGCTGAAGAACTCTACGTTGTCCTTTAGCGACCACTCATCAGGATGGACCCCTTCAGGAAGAGCTGGTTCAAAAATGACAAACGGATTTCTATGAATGCTGAAGTGATTGTCTCCTTGGTGCTTAGAAAACTGCTCCTGTTGCGTATTTGCATCAATCCAATCTTGGCGATATTGCGAAGACCGTCGTAGAAACTCCCACGCCCACCCAGTGTTAGTTAGACTGCTGGTAAACTCATAGTCTTCTTGGGACTTCCAGTCGAGTTTGCCCATCAGAAAAGCTTTGAGCTGATGCGTTCAACGAGGCTTTTGGTATGAGATTCAGATAGGTGGGAGTATCGCTTTACCATCTGAAGCGTCTTGTGACCTAGAATTTCGGCGATTTCGATCTGAGATGCGCCGTTCATAGCTAGGTAAGATGCGGCAGTGTGGCGTAGGTCATGAAATTTGAAGTCCTCCAACTGGGCCGCAGAAACGGCCTGCCCCCACGGCTTGCGAATGGCGACCGGTACAGATGGCTTCGTTGAGCTGTGGAAGACCAAATCTGTATCGATTCGCCTGATCTTGCCAAGGTCAGCAATGAGTTCGTTAGCGCGGCCCACGAGTGGCACAACCCTCCGTTCTCCATTTTTGGTGTCTTCAAGAAGCATGGTTCCTTTAGATAAATCTACCTGGGACCACTTTAGCCCGAGTATTTCGCCTTGCCTCATACCGGTCGAAATCGCTAGCACAACAACCGGGTAAAGTTGGGGACAGTCGCTTTCTTCGCAGGCTGCCAGTAATCGATGCCTTTCTTCATCTGATAGGAAGCGGACTCTACCCTGGGGTTCCTTTGGCTTCCGGACTTGGCGCATTGGGCTGTCTTCAAGCCAGCCCCATTCATTGACTGCCACGGTGAAGGCATGGCTTAGGGCGGCTAGGTACCTGACCACGGTGGCAGGTTCGCGCCCTTTCTGGAGCCTGTCTCTTGCCTCTGCTATAACCGCAGGGGTGGTGTCGGCGAGGGTGTAGATGCCGATCTCGTTACTCCACCATTCCAGCTGCGCCTTCTGTTTTCGCTTGCTCTTGGGTTTGGTGGGCAATACCTCTTCGATGTAACGGTCGATAAGCTGAGAGAGGGTCCGCTTCTTTGCGAGATTCGTCTTGAAGTGACGACCTTCGCGGATAGCGGCTTCGGTGTGCTGCGCCCATTTCCTGGCATCTGTTAGGCGGGAGAAGGTCGCGTTTTGAGGTGGATGGCCCTTGAGCCGTACCGAGGCGAGGTAGCGGGGCTCGCCTTTGCTAGTTTGCCTTTTCCTTATCGTTGCCACCGACAATACCCCTCAACTAGTAGGGGGATTCTACGAAAGACGCCCAAATTTGGCAACAGGGGACTAATAATCCCCGTTTTATGAAAAATAAAACGTTTTAAAACAACAAGATATAGTTGTTATTATATTGCCTGTAGCATTGGTGTCGCAGTCTGGGTTATTCAGGCCCATTTATGACCTGAAATTCACCGGCGTGCTCAATTGCCTCTCCCAGGTTCTTTATTACCCCTTCCTCCATATCAAGGTAGGAAATTATGTGCTCTTCATCCGTGTTCTTCCTATCGCGAACACTATGATTGAGGGCTATGCCGTCCTTTTTCCGAGGTGTGTTGCTGACAAAAAAGACTTGATAGCGCCGAGGTGCCACGCCTTCGAACGGCTCGAAAGGAATTTTGCCTTCCTCGTCAGAGCTAGTTATTGCATCGTCATGAAGCTTCTCGGCAAGGCTTTTTTCGTACGGCTCGATATAGACTACTCGCTTTATCCCTGCTGCCACGATATGCCTCGCACAGTTGTGACAGGGATAGGTTGTTGAAAATAGCGTTGTGTCTTGTGTGCTGCAAGAGGGGTTCCTTGCCAACGATACGATCGCGTCCATTTCTGCATGGATTGCGCGGGAGTATTCGATAAGGGCATCGATTTGTGTGTTCTTGGAAATTTCGGTAGCTAAGGTAAGTGCAAGGCCTGCAGAGGCTAGTTCGGGCTTTTTTTGTAAGATGCCAGTGATTTCTTGAGTAAGGCGCGATTTGTACTCGTCGTTATAGCACTTTGCTCCTTTATGTATGCATCGATGATCATTTTCCCCATGGTCATGTGTGTAGAGCCCCCCATGAGGTGCAGGGACATCGTTTTTCCCTGTGGCTAGCATGTGACCACTGTCAGTGCAGATAGCAGCTCCAACTTGTCTTGAAAGGCAGGCTGATTCTAATGAGGCCGAGAATGCTGCATACATGCCTGCTTCGTCTTTCGTGGGGGTGATGCCATTTTTGCCATGAATCAATTCAATAAAACGATCCAATGCCTTCGAAATTGCTGCGGTATTGCCGCTGCGATTTCGAATAAAGTAGTCGGCTGACTGTAATGTTTTTTCTAGCTTCTGGCCGTGATCGAAATCCTCTCGCTTGTCGCGTGCTATGAGTTTGTGGGCATGCGTCGGTTCAATTCTTTCTTCCCTCTCGAGTCTGGTTAGCCGCTCTTTTTCTTTGCTGAGAACTCCTACCATGTAAAACAAGCTGCCATACACTGTCCTGAGGAGCTTGGCTTCGTCGGGGTGTTTTAGCTGGTCGACAATGTATGCAGTTCGTATGTCGGCGGGAGCGGTTTTGTCCGGGTCCGGTTGGTTATCGTCTCGCCGAACCTTTATGTCCTCAATGGCCAGCTTGGCCAACACGCTCGTGTTTATAAACTTTCGAACAGCGTCTCCGGCGTCCTGGAGTTTGTCATATCTTTCAAATTGGTCTGCGTCATTTGGAGGGAGATATTGGGTCAAAGAGGATAGAGATGGATTGGTCTCAATTGCGTTTCGCATCAGCGTGCTAATACGAATGTGCTCTACGGTATAACCTTGATCCGCAAGGGCCGTTGAAAGTATTGGGACAATGCTCTTAATGCCAGAGCCTAGTGGGCCACAGAGTGCGATAACGAGTTCTGAAGATTGCCGGTCTTTTAGTAGTTTGTGGATGTCTTCCGCACTGGAGGACTTCTTCTTCTTTTGTTGTTGTTCGGGGGCTTCCAATGCCATATCAATCCACTCATCGTAGTGTAACGAAACCCCGATTTATAAATAGGAGGTGCCTCGGAGTCAATACGCGGAAATGATGGCAGGTGCCAGAGGGCGTGTTCGTGAGCTACCGCCCTAGGGTCTTCGACCAAAAAGCGGTGCTTACCAATCGAGTTCGTCAGCTTCTCTACGGATGCGATTAAGGTTGCGCTGATAGCTAGGCGAAGAAATACGCTCTTGCGTCTGATCATTAGAGTGGGGGCGCTCGGTAGAGCGACTGGCAAGAGTAGGCACTCGCAGTGTGCTAGCTAGAGATGTACGGAATGAAATTACGTTGGAATTCGTTCCTTTGACTTTCATTTCAAATCTCCGCCTTTACCACAAAGGTGTGGATATATTCTTGTTAGTCACCACCCCCAACGGCACCCTTGCCGTTGGGGGTGATCTTATACTTTATAGTTTTGCCTATAAAGAATTATTTGTTGTGGTTTTTAGGGAAAATTCGACCATTTCGCCTTATCGCAAGTGCGACATCAATGCGACATGCCAAAAAGAAAAAAGCCCCACATTGCTGTGAGGCCTTTAAAGATGGTGCCCGGAGACAGAATCGAACTGCCGACACGGGGATTTTCAATCCCCTGCTCTACCAACTGAGCTATCCGGGCGGAGGTCGCGAACGCGAGAGGCGCGTATTAAACCCGCGTAGGGCGGGGGAGTCAAGGGGGAAAGGGGCTCTGTTGGCGACTATCTCAAGCCGCTTCCTTTTATAGCTGGAAGTGCCTGTCGGGCCTGGGGCGCCAGAAACAAAAAACCCGGGCGCAGCCTGTGCCGCGCCCGGGTTTACTGTACGGAGCCGTGCTTAGTAGCCGGCTTCCTTACAGGTCTTGATGATAGCCGCGGCGACCTTGTAGGGATCCGCATTGGAGGCCGGACGACGGTCTTCCAGGCGGCCTACCCAGCCATCTTCCGGAGTGGTGATCGGAATACGGATAGAAGCGCCGCGGTCGGAGATGCCGTAGCTGAACTCGTCGATCGCCTGGGTTTCGTGGCGGCCGGTGAGGCGCTGGTGGTTGTCGGCACCGTAGACGCTGATGTGGCGTTCGATGTTCTTGCCGAATTCCTCACAGATCTTGGTGAAGACTTCTTCCTTGCCCTCTTCACGCATCGCGGTGTTGGAGAAGTTGGCGTGCATGCCGGAGCCGTTCCAGTCGGTGTCGCCCAGGGGCTTGGGATGCCATTCGATCCACAGGCCGTATTTCTCGGCGGTGCGCTCGAGCAGGTAGCGGCCCAGCCAGATCTCGTCGCCGGCGCGCTTGGCGCCCTTGGCGAAGATCTGGAATTCCCACTGGCCGGCGGCTACTTCAGCGTTGATACCTTCGACGTTCAGGCCGGCTTCCAGGCACAGGTCGAGGTGCTCTTCGACGATGTCGCGGCAGAAAGCGTTCTTGGCGCCTACGGAGCAGTAGTAAGGGCCCTGCGGGTCGGGGAAGCCACCGGCGGGGAAGCCCGGCGGACGGTCGGTGCTGGAATCCCACAGGAAGTATTCCTGCTCGAAGCCGAACCAGTAATCTTCGTCGTCCTCGCCTTCCATGATGGTGGCGCGGCCGTTGGATACGTGCGGGGTGCCGTCTGCGTTGAGCACTTCACACATTACCAGGTAGGAATTCTTGCGGTCCGGGTCGGGAATGACCATCACAGGCTTGAGCAGGCAGTCAGAGGCGTTGCCTTCGGCCTGTTCGGTGGAACTGCCGTCGAAGGACCACATGGGGCATTTTTCCAGCGTGCCGTCGAAATCCTTGCGGACCATGGTCTTGCTGCGAAGGCTTTGAGTCGGGGTGTAACCGTCAAGCCAGATATATTCCAACTTACTTTTCATCTTGCGATTCTCTTTTGATAGCGGATTTTGGAAGGAACCCATAATTCGGGTAGCAAACCTAGCAGGCTCAAAAAAGCAAAAACCATTCCAACCTTGGTGTTTTGCACCAAATGGAGGAAAAGCGACCAAAAATGAGCGCCTCACGTGGATTTTGCCGCTTTCGGGCGACAATTCCGG
Organism: Halieaceae bacterium WMMBA4; assembly: GCA_033283325.1. GTDB lineage: Bacteria > Pseudomonadota > Gammaproteobacteria > Pseudomonadales > Halieaceae > Mangrovimicrobium. Next base: position 138,886 of record JAWMQO010000002.1, on the reverse strand, counting down.
CTCATTTGACTTTTCTGGGTGTTCTATTGCGCACAAATAAAGTGCGCTTGACGCCCCAAAAGCACCAATATAGTGCGTCACGCGCTTGTAAGGGCGTCGCCGGCAATGTCATCCAGGCCCGTCTCGCGGCTTCGCTCCAACAGGGCCGGCGTGACTGCCAGGGTTTCAGGAAGGCGCGTTCGCGTCGATCACGATGACAGTAATATTGTCGCGCCCGCCACGGGCGAGGGCGAGCTCTACGAGGGCCTTGCAGCTATCCTCGGCTGGGCCCTGGGCCAGCAGGGACTGGATGTCGGTGAAGCCTACGGGGTTGTACAGGCCGTCGCTGCAGAGCAGGTAGCGATCACCATTGTGGACGCTGGCGAAGCCCAGGTCCGGCTTCACACTTTCGCGAATGCCGACGGCGCGGGTCAGGACGTGCGCCGTGTGATGACTCTCCTTTTCCTCGTCGGTCAATTCGCCTCGCGCGTGTTTCTGCTGCGCCAGGCTGTGGTCTTCCGTGAGCTGTACAAGTTCACCGTCGCGAAGCCGGTACAGGCGGCTGTCTCCCGCCCACAGGAAAAAGCATTGATTGCCATGGGCGAGCATCGCCACCACGGTTGTCCCCGGCCGGTGCTTGCGGAAGGCGGTACGACATTGCTCGTTCGCCGCCTGCAATCGGGCTTCCAGGTCCTGCAGCTTGGCGAGTACCGAACCCTGCGGAGAGAATGTCCGCAGCTGCTTGACCACGGCGCTGCTGGCGAAGTCGCCGCGGCTGTGCCCCCCCATTCCGTCGGCTACTACCCAGAGCCGCTGTTCCTGTGAATCGAGGAAAGCATCCTCGTTGATGTGGCGTACGCGCCCGACATCGGTGACGCTCGCGCTCCTCCATGTAATGGCCCTGGCCGCGCCATCGGGGTCCTGGGTTCCCGCTTCGAAGCTGTCCGCGAGTTCTGCGACCTCCTGGAGCGAAATTTTCGGCATATGAGGTTCCACCCGAGTTCAGTCGCTGAGCCAGTTTTCCCTGAGGATGCGCACCAGGTCCTCGGCGGAGTGTGGTCGCATGGCGGGATCTTTCTGCAGGCACTGCATGGTCAGTTTCGCCAGGACATCCGGCACGTGCTGTTTGCTGACATTGCGCGGGTCCGGCGGTGTCTCGGTGCGAATCTGCTGCAACAGCGTGGGGATAAGATCGCCCTGGAAGGGGGTCACTCCGGTCAGCGCCTCGTACATCAGGGCGCCCATGCTGTACAGGTCGGATTGGAAGGAGATATCCGGGTCCCGGTTGATCTGTTCCGGCGACATGTACATCACCGTGCCCTGCAGCTTCGCCTCGCCAGTCATGCCCGGGTCGCCCTCGGACTCGTTGATGTCCTCGTCGTTGTCCGCTGAATCGGCCCTGTGCCAGACCTTGGCCAGGCCCCAGTCGAGCAGCAGCACCTCGCCGTAGGGGCCAATGAGGATATTGTCCGGCTTGATATCGCGGTGCAGTACGCCCTTTGAATGCGCATAGCCCAGGGCCTGGGCCACCTGTTCGATGACTTCCATGAGCTGGGTCAGGTCGTAGCGCTCGCGGTAATTCAGCACCTCGCGCAGGGTGTAGCCGTGCACGAGCTTCATGGTGAAGTAATAGTTGCCCCTGTTGTCCCGGCCAATTTCGTAGGTGGGAACGGTGTTGGGGTGTTGCAGGCATGCGGAGATACGCGCCTCGCGCAGCAGTCGCCGGGTCTCGATCGGGTCGCCGACGAATTCCGGGCGCAGGGTCTTGTAGCAGATGGTCCTGCGCAGGTGCAGGTCGCGGCAGGATTTGATCAGCGACTTGCCTCCCTTGGCTATCTCAGAGAAATAGGCGTAGCGGGTGTTGGGATTGAGCGTTTCAGGTAGGGGGGCGTCGGTATCTTCTGCGTAGAGAGGCGTGTCGGCCTCTTTTTGCTGCGGGAATTCGAGCATGGATTACTCCGTCGGTCCGCTACGCGCTCCGCGCAGGGGGAATATTTGAAGCAGTATACGCAATCCTCGCCGTGCATAGCAGCTTGGGTGGGGGCATACCGGGGCCACGTGCAGGAGCCCGCCCTGCGGGCGAAGATCACGCGGGCTGCGATCGCTCACGGAGTCAGCTCCTACGGCCCGATAGGGCGTGTGCTACTCCGAGGGCGGGACGTAGCCCTCCGCCTGGTCGTACTCCTCCCCGGCGAGGAATTTTTCCATCTCCTCCTGCAGGTACTTGCGGGCCTTGGGGTCCACCAGTGACAGGTGCTTCTCGTTGATCAACATGGTTTGGTGGGCCTGCCACTCGGTCCAGGCCTTTTTGGAAACGTTATCGAAGATGTCCTGGCCCTTGGGGCCGGGGTAGGGCGGCCCATCCAGGCCTTCCAGGTCTTCCTTGTACTTCTTGCAGAATACGGTGCGGGGCATGCTTCACTCCTGTGCCTAGTCGGCCTGTGTTTCGCCGGATAACTGTCTCAGCAGCCTGACCACCGGAGCGGCGAGACCGACCTGTGCGGTTTCGCGCACGTTATACCAGAGCTGCCGGTCCGCTTCCATGACGCGACCACTGTCAACGCCGAGCTGGAGGAGTACCGGTTCGATATCGAGGTGATAGTGGCTGAAAGTATGGCGGAACCCCGGCCAGCATTCGACAGTGCTGGGGGCGCTGCCCAGGGTATCCAGGCTCCACTGCTCGGGACTGCGCTCCCCGGCCTCGGGAAAGCACCAAAGCCCGCCCCATATACCGGGCGCGGGGCGTTTCTCCAGCCACACCTCGCCACTGATGTTGCGGGCCATCAACAGCCGGGTGGATTTGACCGGCATGACCTTGCGCGGCTTTTTACCCGGGTAGTCCTGCGGATTGCCCTGCTCTCTCGCCGTGCAGTCCGCCGCCACCGGGCACTCCCCGCAGGCGGGTGAAGAACGTGAGCAGAGCAAAGCGCCCAGGTCCATCATCGCCTGGTTGTAGTCGCGGTGACGCTCCCGGGGAGTGCGCGCATCGGCGATACGCCACAATTGGTCGTGCACCGCGCTCCTGCCGGGCCAGCCCTCGACCGCGCCATGCCGCGCCAGCACCCTCTTTACGTTACCGTCCAGGATGACCCCGCGCTTGCCAAAGGCCGAGGCCAGTATCGATCCCGCGGTGGAGCGGCCGATACCGGGCAAGCTTTCCAGCGCCTCCAGCGTTTCGGGAAATTCGCCGCCAAACTCCTCGCACACCCTTTGCGCGGCCCGGTGCAGGTTGCGTGCCCGGGCGTAATAGCCCAGTCCGGTCCAGTGGTGCAACACCTCGTCCTCGGGGGCCCCGGCCAGGCTCTCCACGTCGGGGAAGCGTGCGAGAAAGCGCTCGAAGTAGGGGATCACGGTCTTTACCTGGGTCTGCTGCAGCATGATTTCCGAGACCCACACCCGGTAGGGATCGCTGCTTCGCTGCCAGGGCAGGTCGTGGCGGCCGTGCTGGTCGAACCAGTTCAGGATGCGCTGGTGGAAGGCTTCGGGTTTCTTGGCAGTTCTGGGCATCTGTTCGGGCGATAGTGGGAGGGCGCCTGCAAAGAGTAATGGGCTGGGGGCGCATCTTCCAGCCCCGGCAGCGCCCCGGAAAATGGCTCCCGGCACTCCAAAGCGTTCTGAGTCGTGCCGGGAGCCATTTCCCGGGACGCTGCCTCAGTGCCAGTGCCAGTGCCAGTGCCAGTGCCAGTGCCGAAAAAGTGCCGCAACCGGCAGTTCGAGTGAGCTGAACGAGCACTCCGTGTCCCGGGATTTCTCCGGAGACGGATTCGCCCGGATCGGAGCCACCTCCGGTGAGCGATTAAAAGCGCCACTTACGGAACAGTCACCGGCCAGTGTATTGCCGCCCCCATTCCCTTATAATGTGCGGCCTTTTTCCGCGCCGAGACCGGCGCCGGAACAGTAACTCATCGGGAGACAGGCATGGCTGAACGCACGGCCACCGTGGAACGCAATACGCTGGAGACCCAGATCACCGCCAGCGTCAATCTGGACGGCAGCGGCAAAACCGCGCTGGAGACAGGTGTACCCTTTCTCGAGCACATGCTGGACCAGATCGCCCGCCACGGGCTCTTCGACCTCGAGATCAAAGCCGTCGGCGACCTGCACATCGACGACCACCACACCGTGGAAGACATCGGCATCACCCTCGGCCAGGCCTTTGCCGAAGCCGTGGGCGACAAGAAAGGCATCATGCGCTACGGCCACGCCTATTGCCCGCTGGATGAAGCCCTGTCACGGGTGGTGATCGATTTCTCGGGGCGGCCCGGCATTACCTACAACGTGGAATACACCCGCGCCGCCGTGGGCGGTTTCGACGTGGACCTGTTCCTGGAATTCTTCCAGGGCTTCGTCAACCACGCCCGGGTCACCCTGCACATCGACAACCTGCGCGGCGACAACACCCACCACCAGGCCGAGACCATCTTCAAGGCCTTCGGCCGTGCCATGCGCATGGCCCTGGCGGAAGACCCGCGCATGGCCGGGGTGACGCCCTCCACCAAAGGTGTGCTGTAGGCAACTGACATGACAAGCGGTAGCGTCGCCGTCATCGATTACGGCATGGGCAATCTCCACTCGGTGGCCAGCGCCCTGCGCCATGTCGGCGCGGGCGAGGTGCTGGTGAGCTGCGATCCCGAAGAGATCCGCGCGGCGGACCGGGTGGTCTTTCCCGGCGTCGGCGCCATGCGCGATTGCATGGCGGAAATCCGCCGCCTGCAGTGCGACGAGCTGCTGGCGGACGCCCTGTTCAAGGATCGCAAGCCGGTGCTGGCGATCTGCGTCGGCATGCAGGCGCTGATGGACTACTCTGAAGAGAACGACGGCGTCGACTGCCTGGGCCTGATCCCCGGCAGCGTGCGCCACTTCGGCCGGCCCCTGGTGGACGCCTCTGGCGAGCGCCTGAAGGTGCCGCACATGGGCTGGAATGCCGTTCACCAGGTCAGTGAACACCCGCTTTGGCAGGGTATCCCGGACGCCAGCCGCTTCTACTTCGTGCACAGTTACTACGTCCACACCGAGGACCGTTCGCTGGTCACCGGCCGCCTGGATTACGGCGTCAGCGCCGACGCGGCAATTGCCCGGGACAATCTTTTCGCGGTGCAATTCCACCCGGAGAAGAGCCACACCGCGGGCCTGCAACTACTGAAGAACTTCATCCAATGGGACGGACAATGCTGATTATCCCCGCTATCGATCTCAAGGACGGCGAGTGCGTGCGCCTGCGCCAGGGCCTGATGGAGGACAGCACCGTGTTCTCCGACGACCCGGTGGCGATGGCGAAAAAATGGGTGGACGCCGGCTGCCGCCGCCTGCACCTGGTGGACCTGAACGGCGCCTTCGCGGGAACCCCGGTGAACGGGGAGGTGGTCACCGCCATCGCCGCGGCCTACCCGGAGCTGCCGATCCAGATCGGCGGCGGTATCCGCAGCCTCGAGACCATCGAGCACTATGTGAAGGCGGGAGTCAGCTACGTGATCATCGGCACCAAGGCGGTCAAGGAGCCGGAATTTGTCGGCGAAGCCTGCCGCGCCTTCCCGGGCAAGGTGATCGTCGGGCTGGATGCCAGCGACGGCTACGTCGCCACCGACGGCTGGGCCGAGGTCTCTGAAGTGAAGGCCACGGACCTGGCGAAACAGTTTGAGAGCGACGGCGTCTCCGCCATCGTCTACACCGACATCGCCCGCGACGGCATGATGCAGGGCGTCAACGTGGAAGCCACCCTGTGCATGGCCCGGGCCTCGAGCATCCCGGTCATCGCCTCCGGCGGTATCACTAACCTCGACGATATCCGCGCGCTCAAGGAAGTGGCCCACGAGGGTATCTGCGGCGCAATCACCGGCCGCGCGATCTACGAGGGTACTCTCGACGTGGCGGAAGCGCAGAAACTCTGCGACGAAGTCGAATCCTGACATGGGCCTGGCCAAGCGCATCATCCCCTGCCTCGACGTGGACAACGGCCGCGTGGTCAAGGGCGTCAATTTTGTCGGTATCCGCGACGCCGGGGACCCGGTGGAAATCGCCCGTCGCTACAACGAGCAGGGCGCCGACGAGATCACCTTCCTCGACATCACCGCCAGCCACGAAGGGCGCGACACTACAGTTCATACCGTTGAGCAGATCGCCGAACAGGTTTTCATTCCGCTGACGGTGGGCGGCGGTATCCGCTCGGTGGAAGACATTCGCAACATGCTCAACGCGGGTGCCGATAAAGTGAGCATCAACACCGCCGCGATTCACAATCCGGAACTTGTTCGAGAGTCGGCGGAACGATTCGGCTCGCAGTGCATAGTCGTAGCCATCGACGCCAAGCGGGTCGACGACGTGGACGGGCAGCCGCGCTGGGAGATCTTCACTCACGGCGGGCGCCAGCCCACCGGCATCGACGCGGTGGCCTGGGCACGCAGGATGGCCGATCTCGGCGCCGGCGAGATACTGCTTACCAGCATGGACCGGGACGGTACCAAAAATGGTTTCGAACTGGGCGTCACCCGCGCGATCAGCGATGCGGTGGACATCCCGGTAATCGCCTCAGGGGGCGTCGGCAACCTCGACCACCTCGTCGAGGGCATCACTATCGGCGGCGCCGACGCTGTCCTCGCCGCCAGCATATTCCACTTCGCCGAGTACACCGTCCCCGAGGCCAAGGCCTACATGGCCGCCCACGGCATCGAGATGCGGCTCTAGCGGAGCGGCTAAAAAGGGGTCAGAGCCCTTTTTTTCTCGTTCTGCTAATTTTGGAACAAAGGGCTCTGACCCCTTTTTAGCCGCCGCCTCCCGTAAATCCCCGTCGTGCGGAATCGTCCCCCAGCGCTCCAGCACCTCCGAAACCAGCGCCAGCTCGATACCCCGGCAGGCCAGCCGTGGCAGTTCCTCCGCCAGCACCGCAGCCGTCGCCGGATAGGGGTGGCCTATTCCCACCGCCACCCCGCGCGCTTCGGCCAGTGCCACCAGCTTTTCCAGCTGGCCGTGAATAGCCCCGGTATTGGCCGCGTTGTCCAGGAACACGGCACGTGACAGGTTGGGCACGCTGTAGGCGCTGGCGGTGAGCGCGGCTACCGTTTCCGCGCTGGTCCGCGAATCCACGAAGTAGAGTTGCCGGCGCAGCAGTGCCTGCATCAGCCAGCCCATCTGCACGGGCAGGGTGGTCAGTTCGCTGCCCATGTGATTGTTGACGCCGCGCAGGTAGGGTACCGCCTCGATATCCCCGCGGAGCACCCGGTCGAAATTGTTGCGATCCAGGTCTGCTGTGAGGGCGCCGCGGCCCGGGCGCTCACCCGCAGTATTGCTCATGGGGGCGTGCAACATGATTTCCTTCCCGGCCTGGTGGCCGGCCTCGGCCAGCGCCGCCCCATGGGGGCTGTGGGGGAGAATCGCCAGGGTGAGCTTGCCGGGCAGTTCGACCATCGCCATGCCGTGGTCGCGGCGGTTGCCGATGTCGTCGATGATCAGCGCAACGGTGCCCCGCGGCTGGCTGGCGGCGAGCCCTGGAGGTGGAGCTTCGGGGCACTGGGCGGAAGTGCCGGTGGCCAAAACCAGCGACAGGATGAAACCGGGGAGGTGTAAGCGCCCCCCTGGCAGCGGGGCGGCCGGGGGCGCTTTCGCGCTCGCCGGCAGGGTTCAGGACTCCGCGGGCGCGGGAGAGGGCTGGCTCTGGGCCGGCTTTTCCCGCATGCCGAAGACGTTCAGTCCCTTGAGCAGGGAGAGCGCCTCGTAGAGCTGGTTGTCGCTTCCCTGCAGTTCGCGGTTGTTAGTATCCGGCTTGTTGCCCTTGCTGGTGCCATTGCCGTTGTCGAGGTGGCGGGAGAGGTCAGCCTCGGTGATGCGCTGGCCCTCGTCGTAGGCGGTCACCTTGGCCCGCTGGACTTCGATGTCCGGCTCGATGCCCTCCGCCTGGATGGAGCGGCCATTGGGGGTGAAGTATAGGGCGGTGGTCAGTTTCACCGCGCGCTCCTCGGAGATCGGCAGCACCGTCTGCACTGAGCCCTTGCCGAAGCTGCGGGTGCCCATGATCACCGCCCGGCGGTGATCCTGCAGGGCGCCGGCGACGATCTCGGAGGCGCTGGCGGAGCCCGCATTGATCAGTACCACCACAGGCTTGCCGGCGAGCAGGTCAATGGGCTCGGCATTGAAGCTGACGTGGGAGTTGGGCAGCCGGCCCTCGGTGTAGACCACCAGGCCGCCGTCGAGGAAGATGCCCGCCACGTCGACGCTGGCCTTGAGGACGCCGCCGGGGTTATTGCGCAAGTCCAGCACCAGGCCCTTGATGTCATCCTGTGCCGCGAGTTTATCCATCGCCTCCTGCACCGCGGGGCCGGTGTTGCCCTGGAACTGGGCGATGCGGACATAGGCATAACCCGGCTCCAGCCAGCGCTGGCGCACGCTGGCCACCTTGATAACGTCCCGGGTCAGGGTGACCTCGAAGGGCTGGCTCTCGCCGGGGCGGCCGATGGTGAGTTCGATCTCGGTGCCCGCGGGCCCGCGCATCAACTCGATGGCCTCGCCGAGGCTCATGCCCTTTACCGGCATGCTGCCGAGCTTGAGGATCACGTCGCCGCTGCGCAGGCCGGCTTCCGCGGCGGGAGAACCGTCGATCGGCGCGATCACGGTGACGTAGCCGTCCTGCATCCCCACTTCCAGGCCGAGGCCATTGAACTCACCGGTGGTGGTTTCCTGCAGGCCCTCGAAGGCCTCCTCGGTGAGGTAGACCGAGTGCGGGTCCAGCCCCATCAGCATGCCCTGGATGGCGTAGTCGAGCAGGGTGCTGTCGTCGATCTCCTCGACGTAGCCCTGGCGAATCTGGTTGAAGACGTTGGCGAAGGTGCGCAGGTCGTCCAGCGGCAGCTCGCCTTCTTCCAGAGCGGCCGCGGCGGGCAGCGAGAGGCAGGCGCAGGCGGTGAGGGGCAGCAGCCAGCGCTGCAGGATAGGAGCGTTCATGAATAGCACCCGTGGGCCGGTACAACGTTGTCAGACTGGCAGTTTACCTTATTGCCGGAGCTACTGGCCAAGCCTGTCTCAGCGCCGGCACCAGAGGGCGGGATTGACCGGTTTGCCTTTCTCCCGCACTTCGAAATAGAGGGCCGGGCTGGTCTTGCCACCGCTGTCGCCGACAGTGGCGATCGGCATATCGGCGTTCACCCATTCGCCCACTTCCTTGAGCAGGGTCTGGTTATGGGCGTAGAGGCTCAGGTAATCGTCGCCGTGGTCGACGATCAGCAGCAGGCCCATGCCGCGCAGCCAGTCGGCATAGACAACCCGTCCGTGGTGGATGGCCTTCACCAGGGTTCCGGCCCGGGCCGGGATGGTGACGCCCTGCCAGCGCATCTTGCCCTCGTTGCGCTTGTCGCCGAAGCGTGAGCTGGCCCGCCCCGGTAGCGGCCAGGGCATTTTGCCCTGTGCCGCCTTGAAGGGCTGGTAGTCTCCCTCGGGGATATCCAGTTCGGAGATGGCCTGCTGGATGGCCTCGAGCAGTTGCTGCAGTTCCTTTCGGTCTGCCTCGAGCTTGGCCAGGGCGGCGCCCTTGTCCTTGAGTTCGGCGTTGACCTTGGCCAGCGCCTGCTCGCGGGCCTCGGTGGCCTCGGCCAACGCCTGCTTCTGCCGCAGCAGGTCCTCCTGCTGTTGCGCCAGCGCCGCCAGGGTCGATTCGATCTCCACCCCGGTGGCGGCGAGCTCGGCGAGGGTGTCGCGAAACGCTTCCAGGGCCTCGCTGCGGGCGCGGAAAAAGTAGCGGTAGTAGGCGAGGTTGCGGGCCACGGAGTCCGGGTTCTCCTGGCTGAGCAGGACTTTCACCTGGGCCTGCCGGCCCATCTTCCAGGCGGTACGCAATTCCGCGGCGATCCGCTCCTGCTGTGCGTCCGCCGCCGCCTCGAGGTCTTTCTGCCTGGTCTCCAGCGCCTTGAGCCGGGCTTCCTGTTCTGCGATAGCGGCCTGGTTGGCGTTGACCAGCTTGCTGACCCGGGCCTGTTCGAGTTCGCTTTTCTTCAACTGCTCCCGGAGCTGGTCGCGCTCCTTGCCGGCGCTGTTGAGCTCGGCGTTGACGCGCTTGATCTGCGCCTGCAACTCGCGCAACTGGGCCCGCGCCCGGGCCTCGTCGGTTTCGGCGTACGCCGCCCCTGCCAGGGTCGCGAGGACCAGCAGCAGGGCGGTGGAGAGGCGTTGGAGGTGGCGGGTTCTCAGGAAGCGGCCCCGGCGAGACGCGCCGGTTCTGCGAGATTGCGGCCGCTCATTTCCGCTGGCTGCGGCAGGCCCATCAGGCCCAGCACGGTGGGGGCGATATCGGCGAGGATGCCACCCGCCGGATCGAGGCTCTGGATTTGCCCGCCGATGTAGACCAGGGGCACCAGCTCCGTGGTGTGCTGGGTGTGGTTCTGGCCCGAGTCGTAGTCGAGCATCTGTTCGCAGTTGCCGTGGTCGGCGGTGACCAGGGCCTGGCCACCGACCTCCAGCAGAGCTTCCTCCACCCGGCCGAGGCACTCGTCGAGGGCTTCGACCGCCTTGATGGCGGCGGGATAGATACCGGTGTGGCCGACCATGTCGCCATTGGCGTAATTGCAGACGATAAAGTCGTACTCGCCGGAGCGAATCGCGGCGACCAGTTTGTCGGTGACTTCCGGCGCGCTCATTTCCGGCTTGAGGTCGTAGGTGGCGACGTCGGGGGAGGCGATGAGTTCGCGTTTCTCGCCCTCGAACAGGGCCTCGCGACCGCCGGAGAAGAAGAAAGTCACATGGGCGTATTTTTCCGTTTCGGCGATGCGCAACTGGGTCTTGCCCTGCCTGGCGAGGTACTCGCCGAGAACGTTGGACAGGCTCTCCGGGCCGAAGGCGACGGGGACCGGCAGGTCCGCGGCGTATTCAGTGGTGGTGACAAAGGCGGCCAGCTGTGGGCGAGCCTGCCTTTCGAAGCCCGTAAACTCATCATCCACCAGGGCGTGACTGATCTGGCGGGAGCGGTCGGCGCGGAAGTTCATGAACAGCACAGCGTCGCCGTCACGGATAAAGGCGGGTTCGGCGCCCTCCGGGACGATGGCCGTCGGTTTGACGAACTCGTCATTCTCGTCGCGGGCGTAAGCCGCTTCGAGGCCGCTGGCGGCATCGCTGGCGCTGTACTCGCCTACGCCTTCGGTCAGCAGGCGATAGGCAGGCTCGACGCGCTCCCAGCGATTGTCCCGATCCATGGCGTAGTAGCGGCCGCAAATACTGGCGACCCGGCCACAGCCGAGTTCGGTGAATACCGCATCGGCCTTCTCCAGGGAGGGCCCGGCGCTGCGCGGCGGGGTGTCGCGGCCGTCGAGGAAGGCGTGCAGGTAGACTTTCTGTGCGCCGCGCCCGGCGGCGAGCCGCAGTGCGGCGAAGATCTGGTCCTCGTGGCTGTGGACGCCGCCCGGGGAGAGCAGGCCCATGACGTGCACGGCACCGCCCTGGCTTACCGCCTTGTCGACGGCTTCTGTGTAGACCGGGTTCTCGAAGAAACTGCCGTCCTCGATCGCCTTGTCGATACGGGTGATGTTCTGGTAGATGACGCGGCCGGAGCCGAGGCTCATATGGCCGACCTCGGAATTGCCCATCTGGCCGGCGGGCAGGCCGACATCGAGCCCGGAGCCCGAGACCAGGGTGTGGGGAGCGTCCCGCCACAGGTGGTCCCAGACCGGGGTGTCGGCGTTGGCGATGGCGTTGTCCCTGGTCTCTTCGCGATACCCCCAGCCGTCCAGGATAATCAGCACAGTGGGGCGCTTCCGGGTCTCGTTCATGAGTCTTCCAGTCGGGGAGTGTCAGGCAGTGAATCTCCCATTCTACCCTCTCGGCAGCAGGCTTGCACCGGGGCTGGCCCGCGCGCCCGCGGCGGGTGAGAGGAAGGGCCCCGGAAGCCAGCGCTGGCGCGGCTTGCGGGGGGTGGTTGCCCCCCTCCATAGCCTGTATACTCTGCGCCTTTTGTAAGCCCCCTCCAGCGCTCCCGGAGCGAACAGCGGGGCGGGCTCCCCACGGTCAACAGGCCCCTAAGCCATGGCACTATTTTTTGAATTCCTGGCCCAGGAATGGATGCTGGCCGCCGCTTTACTGGTGGTGGCAGCGATGTTGTTCTTTCACGAGTCGCGCAAGGCGGGCCCCTCCCTGACGCCGCAACAGGCGATCAACCTGGTCAATGCCGAGGCGGGTGTATTCGTTGACCTGCGCGACAACGCCGACTTCAAGGCCGGGCATATCGTCGATGCACTGCATGTGCCCGCCAGCAAATTGCTCGGCGACAACACCAGTGAGCTTGATAAATACCGGGAGCGCCCCATTGTACTGGTATGCAAGATCGGTCAACACGCGGGGGCCGTGAGCAAGAAGTTGCGCGCCGGCGGTTTCGAAAAAGTCTACAAGATGGGCGGCGGCATGACCGAGTGGACCAACCAGCAACTGCCGGTGATAGGCAAGGGTTAGTAGCGGTGTCCCAGGCGGTAACCATGTACACCACCCGCTTCTGCCCCTACTGCGTCCGAGCGCGGATGCTGCTGGAAAGCAAGCATGTGCAGTACTCGGATATCCGGGTCGATGCCCGGCCGGACCTGCGTCGCGAAATGATGGAAAAGAGCGGCCGTCACACTGTACCGCAGATCTGGATTGGCGATACCCATGTGGGTGGCTATGACGATCTGTCCAGGCTGGAGCGTTCCGGCAAACTGGATCAATTACTTAAACAGCAGCGTCCCCAGGGAAGCTGAAACACGATAACGGAGGACGCCAAAATGGCCGACGAACAAGTTCAACAGCAATTTGCGATGCAACGCATCTATACCAAGGACATCTCTTTCGAGTCTCCGGCTACCCCGGCCGTATTCCGCAAGCAGTGGCAGCCCAAGATCAACCTGGACCTCAACACTGCCAGCAACAAGGTCGATGACCAGAACAACTTCGAAGTCGTTTTGACCATCACCATCACCGCCAAGATCGACGAGGAAACTGCCTTCCTCATCGAGGTCAAGCAGGCCGGCCTGTTCCTGATTACCGGCTTCGAAGGCGACACCCTGCGCCGCCTGCTGGGTACCGCAGCTCCCAACGTGCTGTTCCCTTATGCGCGTGAGACCATCGACAACCTTTGCGTCAAGGGCGGCTTCCCTCCCCTGATGCTGGCACCGGTCAACTTCGACGCGCTCTACCAGCGCGCGATGGAGCAGGCAGCCAGCCAGCAGGGTGGCGAGGGCGAAGCGGCGGTCAACTGATCGCGGCGAGCATGTGCAAAACGGGGGCTGAGGCCCCCGTTTTTGTTTCCAGCGAATCGCCCGCGACCCGAAAAGAGGGGCCCGCTGTCCGCGGGCGATCACCCTGCAGGTTCAACCCAGCCCCGGAAAACCCAACTGCCGCAAGGCCTCGTAAGCCACCAGCGCCGCCGCATTGCTCAGGTTCAGGCTGCGGCTGTTCGCCCGCATCGGAATACGCAGGCAGTGTTCGGGCCCCAGTTGCGCCCGCAGTTCTTCCGGCAGGCCGCGTGTCTCCGGGCCGAAGAGAAGCGCGTCTCCGGCACGATACTCGATCTCGTGGTAGGCGCGAGTGGCTTTTGTGGTCATGCCCAGCAAGCGGGTGCCCGGATTGGCGCGGGAGAAGGCCCCGAGTTCAGGGTAGCGCCGCACCTCGGCAAAATCGCGGTAGTCCAGGCCCGCCCGGCGCAGCTTTTTTTCTTCCAGGTCGAAGCCCAGCGGCTCGATCAGGTGCAGCGCGCAGCCGGTGTTGGCGCACAGGCGCATGATATTGCCGGTGTTGGGGGGGATCTCGGGCTGGTAGAGGACGATGTGCAGCATCGGTGCGCGTTAAGTTGTGTACACGGGCCCCGGCTCTCGCCGCAGCCCGAGGCTACATTTCCAGGTCTTTCAGCTTTCGGGTCAGGGTGTTGCGCCCCCAGCCCAGCAGTTCCGCCGCGTCCCGCTTGCGGCCATTGGAGTGCTGCAGGGCCACCTCGATCATCACCCGCTCGAAGTCCGGTATCGCCTGTTGCAGGATGTGGTGTTTGCCCTGCACCAGTTCGTTGCGCGCCCAGCGCTGCAATTGCTCGCGCCAGTCGCTGTCACCACCAGTGCTTTCCCCGCTGGGCCTGGCGACCTCGTGGGTCAGCTCCGGGGGCAGGTCAGTCAGGTGGACGTCGCGGCCGGAGGCCATGACGGTTATCCAGCGGCAGGTGTTTTCCAGCTGCCGGACGTTGCCTGGCCACTGCAGGCCGGCGAGGTATTCCTCGGTTTCCGGCAGCAGAACCTTGGTCTCGCCGCCAAGTTCCTCCGCCGCCCGCTTGAAGAAGTGCTGCATCAGGCGGGGTATGTCCTCGCGGCGCTCGGACAGCTTGGGGATATGGATGCGGATGACGTTGAGGCGGTGGAAGAGGTCCTCGCGGAAATCGCCCCGGTTGACCAGTTCCTCCAGGTCCTGGTGGGTGGCGGCGATGATCCGCACGTCCACCTTGAGCGGAGTGTGGCCGCCCACTCGGTAAAACTCGCCGTCCGCCAGCACACGCAGCAGGCGGGTCTGGGTTTCCGGCGGCATGTCGCCGATTTCGTCGAGGAACAGGGTGCCGCCATTGGCCTGCTCGAAACGCCCCTCACGGCGGGCGTTGGCGCCAGTAAATGCGCCTTTTTCGTGGCCAAAGAGTTCGGACTCCATCAGGTCCCGCGGAATCGCCGCCATGTTCAGCGCAATGAAGGGGTTGCCGGCCCGCGGACTGTGGCGGTGCAGCGCCCGGGCCACCAGTTCCTTGCCGGTGCCCGACTCGCCGTTGATCAGTACCGTGATGTTGCTGTGGGAGAGCCGGCCGATGGCGCGGAATACCTCCTGCATCGCCGGGGCCTCGCCGATGATCTCGGTGTGGGGCAACTCCTCCATCTGCCGCGGTTCGCTGTTGCGTTCCTGGGCGTGGGCGAGGGCGCGCTCGGTGATGGCGACGACTTCGTCGAGGTCGAAGGGCTTGGGCAGGTATTCGAAGGCGCCGCGCTGGTAGGAGGCTACGGCGCTGTCGAGGTCGGAGTGGGCGGTGGTAATGATTACCGGTAGGTCCGGGTGCTGCTCATTGATATGGGCCAGCAGGGTCAGGCCATCGGTGCCCGGCATGCGGATATCGCTGATGATCACGTCCGGGACCTCGCTGCCAAGACGCTGCAGCAACTGGTCGCCATCGACGAAGCTCTCGTTGTCGATACCGGCCTGGCTCAGCGCCCTCTCCAGCACCCAGCGGATAGAGCTGTCGTCGTCTACAACCCAGACTTTGGCCTGTCTATGCATGATGCTGTGTTTCCATGGGCAAATATATGGTGAAGCGGGTGCAGCCCGGTTCGCTGGTGCAACCGAGCATGCCGCCGTGGCGGGTGATGATCGATTGCGCGATGGTCAGTCCGAGCCCCGTGCCGTCGGCCCTGCCGGTCACCATGGGCATGAAGATGTTCGGCAGTAGCTCCTCGGGAATTCCCGGCCCGTTGTCCTCGATGTCCAGGCGGCAGACCAGGCGGTGGCGGGTCTGGCCGATAGTGAACTGGCGCTGGGGCCGGCTGCGCAGGGTTATCCTGCAGTCCCCGGCTTGCGGGGCTGCCTGCAGGGCATTGCGCACGATATTGAGAATAGCCTGGATCAGCTGGCTGCGATCCCCCAGCAGCTCTGGGAGGCTGGGATCGTAGTCGCGGATCAGGGTGACCCGGTTGTCGGTTTCGGCCAGCAGCAGGTTGCGCACATGCTCGAGCACCTCGTGGATGTTGAGCGGGCGCTCGTCGAGCTGCTGGTTGGTGCCCAGCAGGCGGTCCACCAGGTCGCGCAGGCGGTCGGCCTCGCGAATGATGATGTTGGTGTATTCGGCGAGGTCCTCGTCGGGAAGTTCCCTGGCGAGCAGCTGGGCCGCTCCGCGCACACCGCCGAGGGGATTCTTGATCTCGTGGGCCAGGCCGCGCAGCATCTCGCGTGCGGTCTCCTCGACCTGGTGCATGCCTTCCTCACGGCTGATGCGCAGCAGGCGGTCCACCGGCTGGATTTCCACCAGCAGGTAGTCGCCGGAATTTTCGCTAATGGGTGTCAGCATCAGGTCGGCGTGGATTTCCTGTCCCGAGTGGAGCAGCAGTGGCAGGCTGCGCCGGGCCAGGGGGGCTTTGGTCGCACGCGCCTGTTCCAGCACCTGCAGCAGGGCCGCGGCGTCCGCCACAAGTTTGTCCGCAGCCTGGCCTATGCAGCGAGCCTCGGAAGTCTCGAGCAGCACCTCGCTGGAGTTGTTCATCGACAAAATGTGCAAGTCGGCATCCAGCGTGATCACCGCCGTGCTCAGGTTGTCAAGAATATCCTGGTGCTTCGGCATGGTGCCTGCTACGGGGTCGAATTGTTGGTTTACAGCGCTCATTCGTGTTCGGGAAAGCAAAAATAGAGCCAAAAAGTGGCAGCTTGCACCAAAATCCTTTGGCGCGAGAAAATCGCGGGGTATAAAGTAAGCGTGCGCTAACAATCATAATGTTTTTGAGCATATGTGCGACGTAAAGGCGCGGCCTGGTGATTTTGGTGCATACCTCTCACGGCGTGACGCACCAATATGGTGCGCTTAATATGTGGCGCTGTCCAGTGTAGTGCGGGTTTGGGCGCCGTCCCGGCGCCGGCGCGAAAGATCAGTTCAGCACTGAGGGCCGGAGCACGTACACGCGGACGGTGGCGGAAGTGGAAATTGTATCGCCGCTGCTGTCGAGCAGTTCCACGCTCAGGTCGTGGGCACCGCGAAAAATGTTGTTCAGCTGCCAGGCGCCGCTGGCTTGCGGATCGCCCCAGACTTCGCCGTCGATCCGCAGTTGCAGGCGCTGGTCGCCCTCGAGGGACGGTTCGACCGAGGCGAACACCCCGAAATCACCGCCCCCCTTGGGGATAGTGGACTCGTTTTCTGGTGCAGTAATGCTCACCACGGGCATCTCCGCTGCGGCAGCTTCCGCGCTGGCCCCGGGTTTCGCCCGGGGGGCGGATATCGTCGTGGCGGGGGTCGTGTTGACGGGAGAGACCCGCACTTTCTCGCTCGGGGTCCCGTCCGCCGGTGGCTGGTCGGTGAAGACGACATTGCCGTCCTTGTCGGTGGTCTTGTAGACCTGGGATTGCGCCTGCGTTTCCAGTCCGGCCAGGGCCAGGGGGAGCAGGAGGGCAAAAACCGGAAAACGCATGCAGCATCTCCAAAAAATACAGTGGTGCCGTAAAGCATAGCCCCTGTCGGCTGTGGTACCCACAGAAATTCCCACTAAGTAGAAATCCTGGGCCAGGCGCTTGCGCTAGCCGGACGTCGCTCCAGAGGGCCGTTGGCACCAACGATTCTGCCGCAACAAAAAAGCCCGCTCGAAGAGCGGGCTTTTCCAGCTTGAGGCGATGCCTCAGACAGAGTAGTACATGTCGAACTCGACCGGGTGGGTGGTCATGTTCAGGCGCTCGATCTCGCCTTTTTTCAGGCCAATGTAGGCGTCGATCATGTCGTCCGAGAACACCCCGCCGGCAGTGAGGAAGGCGCGGTCCGCGTCCAGTGCTTCCAGGGCCATTTCAAGGCTGGAGGCGACCGTGGGGATGGCCAGGGCTTCTTCCGCGGGCAGGTCGTAGAGGTCCTTGTCGGCGGAATCGCCGGGGTGGATCTTGTTCTGGATGCCGTCGATGCCCGCCATCAGCATGGCCGCGAAGGCCAGGTAGGGGTTGGCTGTCGGGTCGGGGAAGCGAACCTCGATGCGCTTACCCTTCGGGCTCGGCTCGTAGGGGATGCGGATGGAAGCGGAGCGGTTGCGGGCGGAATAGGCCAGCATGACCGGGGCTTCGAAGCCGGGAACCAGGCGCTTGTAGGAGTTGGTGGAGGCGTTGGTAAAGGCGTTCAGCGCGCGGGCGTGCTTTATGATGCCGCCAATATAGTACAGCGCTTCCTCGGACAGGCCGGCGTAACCGTCGCCGGCGAAGACGTTGGTGCCGCCCTTGGAAATGCTCTGGTGCACGTGCATGCCGGAGCCGTTGTCGCCGACGATGGGCTTGGGCATGAAAGTGGCGGTCTTGCCGTAGGCGTGGGCCACGTTGTGGACGCAGTACTTGGTAATCTGGACGTCGTCGCCCTTCTTCACCAGGGTGTTGAAGCGCACGCCGATTTCGCACTGGCCGGCGGTGCCCACCTCGTGGTGGTGTACTTCGATGTCCAGGCCCATCTGCTCCATGGCGGTACACATGGCGGCGCGGATGTCGTGGAGGGAATCCACCGGGGGAACCGGGAAGTAACCGCCTTTCACGCCCGGGCGGTGGCCGATATTGCCCTCATCGAACTGGTGGTTGGAAACCCAGGCGGCCTCCTCGGAGTGGATCTGGTAGCTGGCGCCGGACATGTCCACTTTCCACTTGATGTCGTCGAAGACGAAGAACTCGGGCTCCGGGCCGAAGTAAGCGGTGTCGCCGATACCGGTGGAGGCCAGGTAGGCCTCGGCGCGCTGGGCGACCGAGCGCGGGTCGCGGTCGTAGCCCTGCATGGTGGAGGGCTCCACCACTGAACAGCGCAGGATGACGGTAACGTCATCGGTGAAGGGGTCGAGGATGGAGGTGCTGTCGTCAGGCATCAGGATCATGTCGGATTCGTTGATGCCCTTCCAGCCGGAAATGGACGAACCATCGAACATCTTGCCGTCTTCAAAGAACTCCTCGTCGACTTCCTTCGAGGGGATAGTGACGTGCTGCTCTTTGCCGCGGGTGTCGGTGAAACGCAGGTCGACCCAGCGCGCCTCGGTTTCTGTTATCAGGTTCAGAGTTTGCTCTGACATCTTGGTTCCTCCAGGGAGTTGTTATCGTGCCAGCGGCCTACCGGGCGTGTATCCCGCGGCGAGTCCCGTATAATACGCAGCCCCTAATCGTCTTGCACCCGCCCCCCGATGAAATTTGTCGTCAAGTTCTTCCCCGAAATCACTATCAAGAGCAAGCCCGTGCGCAAGCGTTTTGTCGCCCAGTTGCACGACAACCTGAAGGCGGTTTTGCTGGATATCGATCCCGCTATCGAGGTGCGTCGCGGCTGGGACCGGATCGAGGTGCTCACCGACCTGGACCGCGCTGGTTGCGACCGCCTGGTTGAAGGAATGCAGCGGGTTTCCGGTATCAAGAGCATTCTCGAGGTGGTCGACTGCCCCCTGCCGGCGCTGGAGGATATCGTCGAAGCGGTGCTGCCGGTGTACGCAGAGCGCCTGGCGGGCAAGACCTTCGCGGTGCGCTGCAAGCGCAGCGGCGACCACGACTTCACCTCGATGGAGGTGGAGCGCGAGGTGGGCGGCGCCCTGCTGGCCCGCACCGGCGCGGCGGGCGTGAAACTGAAGGATCCGGACGTGGAAGTGGCGCTGGAGATCAGCAAAAAGACGCTATTTGTCGTCGGCCAGCGCTATGAAGGCCTCGGCGGCTACCCGGTGGGCAGCGTGGAGGCGGTGATCTCGCTGATCTCCGGCGGTTTCGATTCGCCGGTGGCCAGCTACCTCACCATGCGCCGCGGCATGCGCACCCACTTCCTCTTTTTCAACCTGGGTGGCCGCGACCACGAACTGGGAGTGAAGGAAGTCGCCCTCTATCTCTGGCACAAGTACGGCTGCAAGCAGCGTGTGCTGTTTATCAGTGTGCCCTTCGAGGAGGTGGTGGCCGAGTTGCTCACCCGGGTGCAGGACAGCCAGATGGGGGTGATCCTCAAGCGCATGATGCTGCGGGTAGGTGATCGCATCGCGGAAGAGCTGGAAGTGGACGCTCTGGTGACTGGCGAGGCGGTGGCCCAGGTCAGCAGCCAGACCCTGCGCAACCTGTCGGTGATCGACGAGGTCTCCGAGCGGCTGGTACTGCGGCCGCTGATCGCCTCGGACAAGGAGGATATCGTGGCCATGGCCAAGCACATCGGTACCGGTGAGTTCGCCGCCAACATGCCGGAGTACTGCGGCGTGATCTCGGTCAACCCCACCACCCGGGCGCGGCTGGAGCGGGTGCGGGCGGAGGAGGAGCGCTTCGATATGGGCATCCTCGATCGGGCCGTCGCCAATGCGCGGAAAACCCGTATTGACCGCCTGGCGGACGAGGAACTGGAGCGCACTGACGTGGAAGTTCTCACGGTGCCGCTGGCCGAAAGTGTGATTATCGATATTCGCCACCCTGAAGAAGAGGAAGATGCGCCGTTGCAGGTGCACGGTGAGGTGCTCAAGATACCTTTTTACAAGCTGCACAGTGCGGCGACAGAACTGCCGGCGGACAAGACCTACTTGCTCTATTGCGGCAAAGGTGTGATGAGCCGCCTACACGCCAGTCACCTGCTGGATGAGGGGCGGCTGCGGGTCAAGGTATACGCGCCGGGGGTGCTCCGGAAGGGGTCAGAGTCGTGACTCTGACCCCGGTCTGGGGTGGGCGCAGGTGTTGTAGGCGCCGGGGGTGCTTCGAAAGGGGTCAGAGTCGCGACTCTGACCCCGGTCTGGGGTGAGCTCCGATGCTGTGACAAACTGCCAGCTCGAAATGGCTGCGGATGTCACCGCCCGTGGGGTATAATCCGCCGCCTTTTTGACCAGCCAGCCCGCCCGGGCCATGGAACCAGCCTTGATCGAGAACCTCCGCAACATCGCCATCATCGCCCACGTTGACCACGGCAAGACCACCCTGGTGGACTGCCTGCTGCAGCAATCGGGTACCCTGGACCGCCGTTCCGAGGGCGCCGAGCGCGTCATGGACTCCAACGACCAGGAGCGCGAGCGTGGCATTACCATCCTGGCGAAGAACACCGCCATCAAGTGGGGCGACTACCGCATCAACATCGTCGACACCCCCGGACACGCCGACTTCGGCGGCGAGGTGGAGCGGGTGCTCTCCATGGTGGACTCGGTACTGCTGCTGGTGGACGCGGTTGACGGCCCCATGCCGCAGACCCGTTTCGTCACCCAGAAGGCCTTCGAGCAGGGCCTCAACCCCATCGTGGTGATCAACAAGATCGACCGCCCAGGCGCCCGTCCCCACTGGGTGATGGACCAGGTCTTCGACCTCTTCGACAGCCTCGGCGCGACTGAAGAGCAGCTGGACTTCCCGGTCATCTACGCCTCCGCCCTCAACGGCATCGCCGGTGAAGACGATACCGCCCTGGCCGAGGACATGACTCCCCTGTTCCAGATGATCGTGGACAAGGTACAGGCCCCGGAAGTGGACCCCAGCGGCTCCTTCCAGATGCAGATTTCAGCCCTGGACTACTCCAGCTACGTCGGTGTCATCGGCGTCGGCCGCATCACCCGCGGCACCCTCAAGCCCAACCAGCAGGTAGTGGTACTGGACCGCGAAGGCAAGTCGCGCAAGGCCAAGGTCCTGCAGGTAATGGGCTACCTCGGCCTGGAGCGCAGCGAAGTCGCAGAGGCCAGCGCCGGCGACATCGTCTGCATCACCGGCGTCGGCGAGCTGAACATCTCCGACACCCTGTGCAACCCGGAAAACCCCGAGGCCCTGCCGCCCCTGACCGTGGACGAGCCCACCGTGAGCATGACCTTCCAGGTCAACGACTCGCCCTTCGCCGGGAAAGAAGGCAAGTTCGTCACCAGCCGCAACATCAAGGAGCGCCTGGACCAGGAGTTGATCCACAACGTGGCCCTGCGCGTCGAGCAGGGCGACTCCCCGGACAAGTTCAAGGTCTCCGGCCGCGGCGAACTGCACCTCTCGGTACTGATCGAGAACATGCGCCGTGAAGGCTTCGAGCTCGGCGTTTCCCGCCCCGAGGTAGTACAGAAGGAAGTTGACGGCGAGATCCACGAGCCCTACGAGGAAGTGGTCATCGACGTCGAGGAACAGCACCAGGGCCCGATCATGGAAGAACTCGGCCTGCGCAAGGCCGACCTCACCAACATGGAACCCGACGGCAAGGGCCGGGTGCGCCTGACCTTCGTCGTGCCCTCGCGCGGCATGATCGGCTTCCGCTCCCAGTTCCTGACCCTGACCAGCGGCTCCGGCATCATGACCAGCATCTTCGACCACTACGGCCCGGTGAAAATGGGCGAGGTGGGCAAGCGCACCAACGGCGTGCTGGTCTCCATGGTCAAGGGCAAGACCCTGGCCTACGCCCTGTTCACCCTGCAGGATCGCGGCCGTCTCTTCCTCGGCCACGGCGAGGATATCTACGAGGGCCAGATCGTCGGCCTGCACTCCCGCGCCAACGACCTGGTGGTCAACCCCACCAAGGCCAAGCAGCTCACCAATATCCGCGCCGCCGGCACCGACGAGGCTCTCACCCTGACCCCGCCGGTTCGCCACACCCTGGAACAGGCGCTGGAGTTCATCGAGGACGACGAACTGGTCGAGGTGACCCCGGAGAGCATCCGTCTGCGCAAAAAGCTCCTCCTCGAGCACGAACGCAAGCGCGCCAGCCGTTCCTGATCGCCAGTCGCTACTCCTGATCCTCGCGAGTCATTCCCCGGAATAGTCGCCGCGAGCACCAGCGGTAGAGACTTGCTCCAGACCCCTTCCGCCGCGACTATAAACGCTTTGGAGGGCTGGAGGGGCCGTAGCTTTCGCTGCCGGGTTCGAAGTCCCCAGCTCCGCCAGAGCGCCATCGCAAAGAACCAAGGGGAAGTAATTGAAAGCCTTGCTGCAACGAGTAAGCCACGCCCGGGTAGAAGTAGCCGGAGAGACAGTCGGTGAAATCGGCGCCGGCCTGTTGGTACTGCTCGGCCTCGACAAAGGCGATGACCTCGCCCTCGCCGGGCGCCTGCTCGACAAAGTGCTGGGCTACCGGGTGTTCGCCGACGAGGAGGGTCGCATGAATCGCTCTGTAGCGGACATCGGCGGCGGTGTGCTGCTGGTCTCCCAGTTCACGCTATCCGCTGATACCCGCAAAGGCCTGCGCCCGAGTTTTTCTTCCGCGATGCCGCCCGGTGAGGCGGAGGCGCTCTACGCACAGGTTTCACAGCAACTGCTTGAGCGTCACGATAACTGCGCGTTCGGGCGCTTTGGCGCCGATATGCAGGTATCGCTGACCAATGACGGGCCGGTGACATTTCTGCTGGAAGTTTGACCCCGGTTTCGGCTCACCGGCCCTCGCAGCTCAGCACCATCTCCAGGTGCGGAATGCCGTCCAGGTCGTAGACCTCGCCCTCGGTCACGAAACCGAGTTCCCCATAAAAACGATCCAGGTGAGCCTGGGCATGGATGCGGATGTTCACCCCTGGCCAGCGCTGCAGGTTGTGTTCGATGCCGCGCTGTACGAGGGCCTTGCCAAGGCCGGTGCCGCGGGCCTCGGCGGCGACGACTATGCGCCCCAGCGTGCTCTCGGTTTCCTGCAGCCCCGGTGGCAGGCAGCGCTGGTAGGCGAGGAGTTCCTTGCCGCCCCAGACCAGCATGTGCATGGCCGCCTGGTCGAGGTTGTCGGGGTCTACATAGATGCTGGTCTGCTCCACCGCGAAGACCACCTGGCGCAGGCGCAGGAGGGCGTAGAGTTCGCGGTTGTCGAGGTCGGTGAAGGTGGCGGTCTGCCAGCGGAAATTCATCTCTCGTTGCTCCTGCCGGGCTATTGTGGCGTTCTCCCGTTCCGGAGAAGTTGCTACTATAGGGCCCAATCCGCTGCGCGAACAGGGTCGTTTCCGGCGGAGGGGATAAGGCCGGCAGCACTGGGAGCTGCGGCGCAGACCGAGGTAGGCCCATGTTGGCGAATGCCGAACTCGCGCAGGATTTCAGCATCCTGGGCGAGCAGTATAAAAAACTGGTCAGCTCGCTGCTGGAAATCGTCAATATGCCGGCAGTTCCGGTAGAAGTGGCTCCGACGCCCAGCGGCAATTTCCGCGGTTTTGATGGCAATCAGTTCTATGTAGTGGAGAGCGGCGACCTGGTCGCCCGCTACCAGGGGCGTACGGTTTATGTCCTGCAAGGCGGGGATATCCTGCTGCCGGACATCGCCGGGAGCACGGAAGAGGAGGCCGCGGTCTATTACGGCAGCGAGCACGGTGCGCGCCTGTCCGCCTACCCGGCGCTGGAATTCATGCGCCGGGTCTTCGAGGACCAGGCTGCTACCCGGCTGTGGACGCGACTGCTGATCACCTACGCCGGCCTCAATCTGCGGGTTGCCGCGGCCTTCGTCCCGGATAACGCGGGGGCGACCCCGGGCTTCGAGATCTACCATCCCGGCCAGATCATCATTCACCAGGGTGAGCGGGCAGATTTCGTGTTCCACATGTCCGCCGGGACCGCCGAGGTGCTGGTGGACGACGTGGTAGTGGGACGAATCGGCCAGGGCGAGATATTCGGCGCCATGGCCGCATTGACCCACGCTGACAGAAGTGCGACGGTCCGCGCCAAGACGGATTGCTCGGTGGTGAAGGTCCCCAAGGAACAGTTCACTGAACTGATCAAGCGCAACCCGGCGACCATTCACAGCCTGCTGGTGGATATGGCCAATGCCATCGTCAACCTGAACCAGCAACTGGTGAGCCGGCGGGGTTAGCGCGCCTTTGTGAGAACAACGTTGCAGGAGCCCGCGACCCGCTCGCGGAGTGAGCTCCCGCAGCTAATTAATTCGGGAAAAACATGACTGATATCGTGACAATCGACGAGGACGGCATCGAGAAGGTGTCGATGCGCAGCTACACGGAGAAGGCCTACCTGGACTACTCCATGTACGTGATCCTCGACCGCGCACTGCCCAACATCGGCGACGGCCTGAAGCCGGTGCAGCGGCGCATCATCTACGCCATGAGCGAGCTCGGCCTCAAGGCCACGGCCAAGTTCAAGAAATCCGCCCGCACCGTGGGCGACGTGATCGGTAAATTCCATCCCCACGGCGACAGCGCCGCCTACGAGGCCATGGTGCTGATGGCCCAGGACTTCAGCTATCGCTACCCGCTGGTGGACGGCCAGGGCAACTGGGGCTCCCCGGATGATCCCAAGTCTTTCGCCGCCATGCGCTACACCGAGTCGCGCCTCACTCCCTACGCCGAGGTGCTGCTCTCGGAACTGGGCCAGGGCACGGTGGACTGGATTGCCAATTTCGATGGCACCCTGGATGAACCCGCGGTGCTGCCCGCCCAGGTGCCCAACGTACTGCTCAACGGCACCACCGGCATCGCCGTGGGTATGGCCACCGACATCCCGCCGCACAACCTGCGGGAGGTGGTTACCGCGGCGATCCGCGTGCTGGAGTCGCCGAAGTCCACCGTCGCCGAACTCTGCGAACATGTGCAGGGGCCCGACTTCCCCACCGAGGCGGAAATCATCACCCCGCGGGACGAGATCATCGCCATGTACCAGAGCGGCCGGGGCGCGCTGAAAATGCGCGCGGTCTGGGAGCAGGACGACGGCGACATTGTCATCCACGCGCTGCCCTACCAGGTCTCCGGCTCCCGGGTGCTGGAGCAGATCGCCCAGCAGATGCAGGCGAAGAAACTGCCCATGGTCGCCGACCTGCGGGACGAATCGGACCACGAGAACCCCACCCGCCTGGTGGTGGTGCCGCGTTCCAACCGGGTGGACGTGGAGGCGGTGATGAGCCACCTCTTCGCCACCACCGACCTGGAGAAGAGCTACCGGGTCAACCTCAACATGATCGGCATCGACGGCCGCCCGGCGGTAAAAGGCCTGGACCGCATCCTCAAGGAGTGGCTGGAGTTCCGCCGCGAGACCACCCGGCGGCGCCTGCAGTACCGGCTGGAGCGTGTTGAAAAGCGTCTGCACATCCTCGAGGGCTACCTCGTCGCCTACCTCAACATCGACGAGGTCATCCACATCATACGCACCGAGGACAAGCCCAAGCCCGCGCTGATGCAGCGCTTCGGCATCAGCGACATCCAGGCCGAAGCCATCCTCGAACTGAAACTGCGCAACCTGGCCAAGCTCGAGGAAATGAAAATCCGCGGCGAGCAGGACGAACTGGAGAAAGAACGCGACGGCCT
Organism: Halieaceae bacterium WMMBA4; assembly: GCA_033283325.1. GTDB lineage: Bacteria > Pseudomonadota > Gammaproteobacteria > Pseudomonadales > Halieaceae > Mangrovimicrobium. Next base: position 113,063 of record JAWMQO010000002.1, on the reverse strand, counting down.
CCAGCTCACCCTCGGTTCCGATGCGCGCCTGAAGACCCTGATGAAAAAGGAACTGCTCGCCGTTGCCGAGGAATTCGGTGACGAGCGCCGTTCGCCGCTCAAGGAGCGCGGCGAGGCGAAAGCCTTCACCCAGCTCGAACTCACCACCTCCGACCCGATCACCATCGTGGTTTCGGAGAAAGGCTGGATACGCGGCGCCAAGGGCCACGACATCGACCCCGGCAGCCTCAGCTACAAATCCGGCGACAGTTTCAAGCTGGCTGCGAAAGGGCGCAGCAACCAGCCCACCGTGGTATTCGATTCCACCGGCCGTTCCTACACCCTCGCCTCCCATAACCTGCCCTCGGCCAGGGGCCAGGGCGAACCCCTCACCGGCCGTATCAACCCGCCCTCCGGCGCGACCTTCGAGGGCCTGCTGACCGGCGGCGACGAGCAACTCTTCCTGCTCGCCTCCGACGCCGGCTACGGCTTCGTCGCCAAACTGGCGGACCTGCAATCCAAGAACAAGGCCGGCAAGGCCGTGCTCAACCTGCCCAAGGGCGGCAGGGTACTGCAGCCCGCGCCGGTCCCCGCCGATCCTGCGGGAAGCTGGGTGGCCGCCGTTTCCAATGAGGGGCGGCTATTGGTCTTCCCACTGGCGGACCTGCCGCAGATGGCACGAGGAAAAGGCAACAAGATTATCGGTATTCCCTCCGCAAGGCTGCAGTCGCGGGAGGAATTCATGATTGCTGTGCAGGTGCTGGGGGAGAGTGACTCGCTGGTGGTCTATGCCGGCAAGCGGCACCACCGTTTGAAACCCTCCGATCTTGAGCACTACCGGGGAGAGCGCGGCAGGCGCGGCAACAAACTACCCCGTGGCTTCCAGCGGGTAGATGCGATAGCGGTGGAGGTCTGAGCCGGGGGCGGCCTTTCGTCGTCCGTGAAACAATCAGGCCACCGCTTTTTGCGTAGCGAACTTTTCGCGGGCTTTCTGCGAGCACTGTGCGAGTCCCGATTTTTTGCGTAGCAAAAAATGGTCGAGTTGCGCAGCAGCGCGAAAAGTTCGCGAAGCTTGTGGCCGTTTCACGGACGGCGAAAGGCCGCCCGCGGTTCAGACCGGCTCGGCCAGCCGTTTCAGCGTGAGGCGTAACTGCCTCTCAAGTAAATCAGCGTAGGGATCAGAGACAGACGCCAGCATTGCATAGTCCATTATTTCGGTGGACTGGTGCTGCAGACGCCCATCGATATCCGTGTCCGCGCATACCGCCGGTGAGAGCAGAATTTTCGGTGGGCGACTCTCGCAAGCCAGCTGAAGCTCATCCAGGGTGGATTGCATGTACAGGCCGGGGTAGATGTCCGCGCTGTCACCCACGCCGAGTTCGCTCAGTCCTACCGCACTGAACACGCGCAGCGAGAGCGATTGCTTTGCCTCGAGTTCCCGTGCCGCCGCCTGCACGAGCCAGGCGCAGCAGGCCGCGCGAAAGGCGGCACTACCTGCCTTGCCCGCGCCGGTGAAATAGACCGCGAGCGCAAACTGCCTGACAACCTGCAGCTCACCACCATAAAAGCCCGCCGCCGTCTGCACCAGGCGGTGGAGGCGGGCGATGTAGCGGTGGAGGGATTGTTCGTCGAGGGTATCGACATAGTCGCTGAGGCTGTCCAGCTGCAGGTAGAGCACCGCGCTGCCGCGGTAGTGCTCGTCGCTCCCCGCGCTGTTGTCCCGCGTGCGCAGCAGGTCCATGGGCAGGGCGTGCACCTGGCGCTCGAGGGCCGCGACTTCGTTGACCGGGAGGCGCTTGCCGTTCTCTTCGAGGGCGAGGTGGCGGGAGAGTTTCCTGAAGCGCCCGCCCAGGGCCTTGCCGACCTGTAGTCCGCCGCCGTAGACCGCGAGGCTGAGCACCACCGCCAGGCCGAGGAGGCTGAGGACGAAGCGGCGCTGGTCGCCACTGGTGTTGTCGGTGGCGATGGTGACCAGTGCCTCGCCGGCAATGTTACTTTCTATGCGCACAGGTGCGCTGAACTGCTGCAGATAGCGGCCAGAGGGTTCGCCGGCTTCACCGAGGGGTTTGCCCTCAACGTCGTTGACGATCACCCGCTGGGCCGCGCTGTTGTCGACGAAGCGCTGCAGCGAGGCGCGCAGGCTGAGCAGGTCGCCGGTTTCCAGCGCCAGGCCGACCCGCGCCGCGACCTGGCGGGCCAGGGCAGTGCCGAATTCCGCCTGTTGGCGGTGCTGCATGTGGCGGCTGGAAATCGCGGCGAGAATCACCATCGCGAGGCTTGCGAGCAGGCACAGCAGCGCAGCCGAAGTCGCTATCTGCTGGCTCAAGGGCGCGTTCCTGAGTCGGTCGAGCACGTTGTCCTGTTCCCCTTGCCTGTCCCCTGTGAAACTGGGCGCCAGTATAAACCAGTCTCCGGGCATTGCGTCGCTTCCATCGCCGCGCGGCGAACAGGTAGAATAGCGACCCTTTGGAAAAGCGTCCGCTGGCATGAGAAAGTGCCTGCGGGCACGGTATCGGGACCACCCTTGAGCGACATTCTGCTGATTACCATTTCCGGTGAGGACCAGCCGGGCGTTACCGCGAGCACCGCGGGAATCCTCGCTGCCCACGGGGTCAACGTGCTGGATCTTGGCCAGGCGGTAATTCACGCCACCCTTTCACTGGGCATGTTGGTGGAGTTGCCGGAACACTGCGACCAGCAGGCGATCTGCCGCGAGGTGGAGCAGAACGCCGAGCAGCGGGGAATGCGCGCGAAGATTGCGCCGGTCACGGCGGAAAGTTACGCCGAGTGGGTCAGTGCCCAGGGCAGGCCTCGCTACATTATTACCCTGCTGGCGCGCAAGCTGGCCGCCGAGCAGATCGCCCGGGTCACCCGTGTGGTTACCGGCCACAGCCTCAATATCGACAGCATTACCCGCCTGTCCGGACGTATCCCGCTGGGCGAGTTGCCGGCGAACTCCAAGGCCTGCGTCGAGTTTTCCGTCCGCGGCCCCTTGCCGGACGCCGCCGCCTTCCGTCGCGAGTTGCTCGAAGTGGCGGCGGAACTGGAAATCGACCTCGCCTTCCAGCAGGACAATATGTACCGGCGCAATCGCCGCCTGGTGGCCTTCGATATGGATTCCACCCTGATCGAGGCAGAGGTCATCGACGAGCTCGCCGCCTGTGCCGGAGTCGGAGAGCAGGTCAGCGCGATCACCGAGCGGGCGATGCGCGGGGAACTGGATTTCTCCGAGAGTTTCCGTGCCCGGGTGGCCCTGCTCGCCGGGCTCGAGGAGGGCGCGCTGCAGGAAGTCTCCTCACGCCTGCGCATCACCGAAGGCGCAGAGCACCTGATTTCCACCCTGCGCGCCCTGGGCTACCGCACAGCGATCCTCTCTGGAGGATTTACCTATTTCGCCAGGGCCCTGCAGGAGCGATTGGGTATCGACTACGTGTTCGCCAATGAACTGGAAATCGAACACGGCAAGGTGACCGGGCGGGTGACGGGAGAGATCGTCGACGGCCAGCGCAAGGCCAGCCTGCTGCGCCAGCTCGCCGAGGCCGAAGGTATCGACCTGCAGCAGGTGATCGCGGTGGGGGACGGGGCCAACGACCTGCCCATGCTCAGTATCGCCGGTCTCGGCGTGGCATTCCGGGCGAAGCCCCTGGTGAAGCAGTCCGCGGAGCAGTCGATTTCCACCCTCGGCCTGGACGCCATCCTCTACCTGCTGGGTTTCAGCGACCGCTACCAGCAGAACCCCTAGTACGGCCGGAGGTAGGACTCGCTACGGCTGGGGTCAGAGTCGCGACTCTGACCCCGTGCGGAGTGCCCCCAGACCCGGATGTTTCACCAAGCGCCACGGCTAGATATTGCTCCACACCGAGTCGTAGGCCCCGAGGGGGCCGCGTCTGTCACCTGCCAGCATTTCGTCCAGCCGGCGTATATCGCGAAATTCGAACTGGGTGAAACTCCCGGTCGAGGATAGCTGCCGCTGCAACTGTATGTGACGGGCAGCGCCGTGGCGCAGGAGGGTGACCTTCATTCCCTCGCGGAAGCCGGTACGCGGGGTGACCAGGGTGGGGGGCTGGCCGATCAATGGGATTTCGGGCAGCAGCAGGCTCCGCTGGGGGGCGCGCTCGGTGCCGGTTTTAAGCCTCGCCTGCACGGCGCAGGCGGTGGCGCCCGGGCTCAGCAATTCCACGCCGACCAGGGTGCGGGAATTTTCCAGCCGGCTGATCCAGCGGATGGCGGCGATCGACCAGGTCGCCCGCGGATTCTCCTGGATGCACAGGATCTCGCCGTTGCGCACCTCTTCGGGGAGATCCCTGTCCCACACCAGGCAGTAGCCACCCGGGCTGGCATTGCGCTGGCGCACCCGGTGCAGGGGTGCCTCGCGCTCCACCGGTGCCGCTTCCATTTCCTCGATGACGTTGCGGGTAAATATATCCAGCTCGATATTGTGGGTCAGGTCCGCGCCCGGCTCCTCGCGGTGGGTGCGACGGGCCTGGTCGAAACCGGGATTGGCCCCCCACACGTCCGCACTGGCGGAGGTGCTCAGGAAGGGGTTCGGGTTCGCCGCATCCAGCGAGTCGGGCCGGTGATCGCGGCCGTGGATCAACTGCTGGAAATTGTGCTCGCCGGCGCCGTGATAGTGGGCTCCGCTGATACCCAGGCTGACCAGTACCGGCGTATCGGTGGCGATGCGCTTGAAGTTGCGCATGCTCATGGTGCCCAGGGCCTCGATGAGGTGGGCGAGCATGGCGTCGGGCAGCGACAGGCCGCTGCGCAGGCGGATGCCCTGGCCGTCGTAGCCCTGTTCCGGGTCCCGCAATTCACGCAGGTGGCCGACCAGGGCTTCGCAGTCGATGATGCGCCGCATGGGGCCCCCCGTCTCGCCGTAAAGGGCGCTGTAGACGGCGGGCTGGTCGCTGCCGAGATCGACGGTGAACAGGCCCTGCAACTCGCTGCTTTTGCCGATTTTCAGTTTATCCGGCCACTCGCCGAGCGCCTGGTAGATCGCCTCGAGATCCCCCTGCAGCAACTGGTTGGGCTTGGAGCAGCCCAGCAACAGCGCCTGCAGGTAGGCCGAGTTGAGGGTACGGTAGCCGGCCCCGGGACCTTCCAGCGGCAGGGTTTCCAGGTTCTGCCATTCCCCCAGGGAGTACAGCCGGTGCAGGGAAAGCCATGAATTTATCGGCGCGGGACGGTGCAACTGATAGGCGAGCAGCAGCTGCTGGCCGACACAGCGCATGGCCTGGTAGAGCGACTCACAGAGCAGTCGGGCTGGGTTGAGCCCGTGAATTTTCTCCTGGTTACGCTGGGTCTCGATAGCGACGATGCTGTAGGCGGTCTGTAACTCCGCCAACAGCGCATCGGCCCGCTCCGCCAGGCGCTGTGGTTCCGCCGGCATCACCAGCGGCTGGTTGAGGAAGCGTCGGGTCAGGTTGGTCAGCGTGACCCGCAGGTAGTCCGCCAGGTTTTCCAGTATCTCGAAGCGGGCTTCGGGCCGCAGGGGGTAGCGGTTGAGGTCCCGGAGGGCGGCGAGCAACTGGGCGGAGACTGCCCGGATGTTGGTCACCGGCAGTTGGGTAGCCCAGGCCCGGGCAGCCTCGGCAGCGGGAGTGAAATGGGTGAACTGCGGCAGGTCCTGCCGGGGTAAGGGGATGTCGAACAGAGTTTCCCTGCCCATGCCCCAACACCCCCCGAAAAGTACGAAATTGACCCCTCGAAGATTAGCTTAAATCCCCCCATTGCGCCTCTTCTTCCGGCCTCCCCAACCGCCACATGCTGGGGTAGAATGGGCGCCCTTTTGAAAGCGGACCTGACAATCATGGCGAATTTTTCAACCAACGAATTTCGCAGTGGCCTCAAAGTCATGCTCGACGGCGAACCCTGTAACATCCTGGAAAACGAATTCGTGAAGCCCGGCAAAGGCCAGGCCTTCAACCGGGTGAAACTGCGCAACCTGAACACCGGCCGGGTGTGGGAGCGCACTTTCAAGTCCGGGGAGAGCCTGGAAGGCGCGGATGTCATGGACCGCACCATGCAGTACCTCTACAGCGATGGCGAGTTCTGGCACTTCATGGAGCCCGATACCTTCGAGCAGTTCCAGGCGGACGCCAAGGCCGTTGGCGACTCTCACCTCTGGCTGAAGGAGCAGGATACCTGCGAGGTCACCCTCTACAACGGCGCGCCCCTGTCCGTCACGCCGCCGAACTTCGTCGAGCTGGAAATCACCGAGACCGACCCCGGCCTCAAGGGCGACACCGCCCAGGGCGGTACCAAGCCCGCGACCCTGAGCACTGGCGCCGTCGTCAAAGTGCCCCTGTTCCTCAGCCAGGGCGAGGTTATCCGTGTCGACACCCGCACCGGCGAGTACCAGAGCCGCGCCAGCAAGTCCTGATACCGTGTCCCGACCCGCCCGTGCCAGCCGCGAGGCCCTGGAGGCGCGGGCCGCCCTGCTGCGGCGCGTGCGGGACTTCTTCCATGCACGCGGGGTCCTGGAAGTGGAGACCCCGCTGCTTTGTGAAGCCGGGGTCACCGACCCCGCCATCGAGAATTTCCTCCTCGAGTCCGGGCAGTCCCTCACCCGGCCCCGCTACCTGCAGAGTTCGCCGGAATACGCGATGAAACGCCTGCTGGTGGAGGGCAGTGGTCCCATCTACCAGATCGCCCGCTCGTTTCGCGACGGCGAGGCCGGCAGCCGCCATAATCCGGAGTTCAGCCTGCTGGAGTGGTATCGGCCCGGCTTCGGCCTGCGGGAACTGATGGCCGAGGTGGCCGAACTGGTGCAGGACTGCCTGGGCGAGCAACCGCTGGAGTACGTCTCATACCGCGAGCTTTTCCTGCGGGAACTGCAGCTCGATCCCCTGACCGCCAGCCCGGCAGAGCTGGAAGCCGTCGCCCGGGCCAACATGGATGCGGGCAGTATCAGTGGCGATCGCGACCTCTGGCTGGACCTCCTGATGAGCCACCTGCTGGAGCCGCGGCTGCGCGGGCTGTGCTTTGTTTACGATTACCCCGCTTCGCAGGCGGCCCTGGCGCGGATCGAGGAAGTGGACGGCCTGCCCGTGGCGCGGCGTTTCGAACTCTACGTCGACGGTGTCGAACTGGCCAACGGCTACCACGAACTGGGCGATGCCGTGGAACAGCGCTTGCGCTTTGAGCGTGACAACGCCATACGCCGTGAGCGCGGCCAGCCCGAGCGGCCCCTGGACGAGCGACTGCTGGCGGCACTGGAACAGGGCCTGCCCGATTGCAGCGGGGTGGCCCTGGGCTTCGACCGCCTGCTGATGCTGGCTACGGGCATCGGCGATATCCGCGCAGTGCTGGCTCTCGACTGGTCGCGCTGCTGAGGCTGGTCCTCCGCTACCCGGGAGTTGAGGGCTCAACTCGCCTGGTTGCTGGTCTTCGCTGAGCCGGCGAGCTCATCTTCTTCCTCCGCCTCGATGGGCTTCAGCGCGAAGTGCAGGTAGCCGTAGATGCAGGCGACCACCGGGCAGAGAAAATTGAACACCGCGTAGGGCGCGTAACTGAGGGTGGCTACGCCGAGGGTCGCCGACATATAGGCGCCGCAGGTATTCCAGGGAATCAGGGCCGAGGTCAGGGTCGCCGAATCCTCCAGGGTACGGGAGAGGTTGAGCGCCGAGAGCCTGTGCGAGGCGTAGGCATTGCGGAACATGCGCCCCGGCAGGGCGACGGCGATGAACTGGTCTGCGGCGAGCACATTGGTGCCGATACAGGTCAGCACCGTGGTGACGATCAGCGAACCGGCACCGCGGACGCCGCGCAGGGCCAGTTGCAGCAGGTAGGCGAGAATCCCGGTGCGTTCCAGCACGCCGCCAAAGCCCAGGGCACAGAGAATCAGCCACACGGTATTGAGCATGCTGCCCATGCCGCCCTTGCTCAGCAGGGCGTCGAGGAATTCGTTGCCGCTGTCAGCCACGTAACCGTGGGCAAGCGCTATCCAGATGCCCTTGAACAGCGAGAAGAATGTCCCGAGGCCCTCGCTATCGCCGGCCAGCGCTATCACCTGCGGGCGCTGGAAGACGAGCGCGAAGACCGCGCCCACCAAAGCGCTGATCACCACCGCCGGATAGGCGGGAAGCCGCTTGAACACCATCACCAGCATCAGGGCGAGGGGCAGCAGGAGTTCCGGGCCGAGGTGGAACTGTTCGCGCAGCGCCTGTTGCAGGGCGGCGATCTCTTCCGGGGTGGTGGCTGCGGAGCTGCCGATCAGGGTGAATACCAGCAGGGCGATGACAAAGCTCGGGATGGTCGTCCACAGCATGTGGCGGATATGGTCGAACAGGTCCACGCCGGTGACCGCCGACGCCAGGTTGGTGGTGTCCGACATGGGGGAGAGCTTGTCGCCGAAGTAGGCTCCCGAGATGATGGCGCCGGCGGTGATCGCCGGCGACAGTTCGAAACTGGCCGCGATGCCCATCAGGCCGATGCCGAGGGTGCCCGCCACCGTCCAGGAACTGCCGATACTGATCGAGACGATGGCGCAGATCAGCGCGCTGGCGGCGTAGAAATAGCGCGGGTTGAGCACCTCCACACCGTAATAGATCATCGCCGGTACCGTACCGCAGAGAATCCATGTGCCGATCAGCATGCCCACGGCCAGCAGGATCAGGGTCGGTCCCAGGCCGACGCCGATGCCGTGCACGATGCCCTCCTGGGCATCGCGCCACTTGATGCCGGCGCGGCGGCCCACCAGCGCCGCGACACAGGTCGCGAGCACCAGGGCAATCTGGTTGGCACCGTAAGAAGAGTCCGAGCCGAACAGGTAGACCGAAGCGGCGAGCAAGGTAACCAGGAAGGCGATGGGGGTGAGTGCGAGGAGCGGGTTCAAGCGTTCGGGGCCCGGCGGGGGAGAAGTCACTGCGATAGCATTCCGTTTTGGCTCAGCCCCCAGCATGCCCCAATTCCCCGGCGCGGTACAGGTTTCGGCGGCCCGGTTCCGGGCGTGTGAGTTTCAGGCGTAGGCGCAGCCGCTGTGGATGCGGGATAATGAACAGATCATGCCAGCCGCCGACACGCCAGCAGTAGCGGAACTTCGGCCCCACTATTACCGGGACAACTTCGCGCGCCTGCTGGAAACCGTGGAGAATCAGTACGGGGACCTGCTGAACGCTGAAGAACTGGGTTTCCTTCGCGCCTGGCGGGAACTGGGCTTCCCGGCCCAGTGCCTCTACGTGCGGCTGGTGTCGAGGGTGGGACCCTGGTTTCGCGAGGGGCGGCTGGACTACCCCGAGATCGGCCCCTGCGCCCCGGCGTTGGACGAACTGCTCGCCGCGGGCCTGCTCTGCCTGGCGCGGGAACTGGATATCCAGGGCGTCGGCCAGCTCTGCACCCGGGATGAGCTCGTCCGCGCCTTCGCCCTGGCCCCCGCGCGCAAGGCCGAACTGCTGGCGCAAATCGCGGCGGGGGAAGAACCCGGCACAGCGCTGTGCGCGACGGTGGCGACGCTCGATGGCGGCCGTATCGTCGCCCCCGCCGGCCTTGAGATAGTGGCGCTCTTCGAACTGCTGTTCTTCGGCAACCGGCGCCAGGGCCTCACTGACTTCGTATTGAACGACCTGGGCGTGGCCCGCTATTTTCCCTACCCGCTGGATCGCTCACAGCGACTTTTTCCCTGCCGCGAGGCAGTGGAGGAGTACCTGCTCTTTGCCGGCATGGCGGACCTGTGGTGGCAGGCTGTGGAGGAAGGAGGGCAGGAGCAGTCCCTGGCCCTCGGTGAACTCTCCCGCGTGCTGGTCCTGGCTCCCGCCCGCCACCCCACCAGCGAACGGCGTCGCGATCGCCTCTGCAACCGACTCGCGCGGCAGCTCGAACGCGAGGGAGAGGAGGAACTCGCACTGCAGTTGTACCGACAGAGCGGCAGCCACCCGGCTCGCGAGCGCGCTGCGCGAGCTCTCGAACGCCTGGGTCGGGAGCAGGAGGCTTTTGAACTGGTGGAGAGCGCGCTGGCGCAGCCCATGTGCGAGGAGGAGCGCGATGCCATGGGACGCATCGGCGAGCGCCTGCGCCGCCGCCTCGACCTGCCGCGAAGCCGGCGGCAGCGCGATGATTTCACCCTGCTCGAACTCCCGGTGCCCGCCACTGACGAGCGCGTGGAGCTTGCCGCCGCGGCGCAGTTCGCGACCCGGTGGCGGAGTGTGCATTACGTGGAAAACGCGCTGATGAACACCCTTTTCGGCCTGGCGTTCTGGGAGCAAATTTTCGCCGCGCTGCCGGGTGCCTTTGCCAACCCCTTCCAGGCCGCGCCGCTGGACATGTATGAAAAATCCTTTGCCGAGCGCCGCAAGGAGGCGCTGGAAACACGCCTTGAGGCCCTGGCGAGTGGCGACCTGCAAGCCGAGCTGCTGCGGGCCTGCCGGGAATACCAGGGTTACCAGTGCCGCTGGACCGACTGGCGGCGCGTGGATGAAGCGCTGGTAGCCGAGGCCACCGGGGCCATTCCGCCCGCCCACCTCGTCGCTATCTGGCGGCGCATGTTGTTCGACCCGGGGGAGAACCGCCGCGGCTTTCCCGACCTGCTGGCGATTGGCGAGGAACCCGGCGACTACTGCATGATCGAGGTCAAGAGTCCCGGCGACAAGTTGCAGGAGTCACAGAAGCGCTGGCTGCGCTTTTTCTGCGCCCAGGGTATTCCCGCCGCGGTGGCCCAGGTGAGCTGGCGCGATGAGTGAATTTCGTATCGGCGTGCGCGAGCTGGCGGCTTTCTGCCATCGGCGCGGCAGTATCGACCATCGCTTCACTCCCTCGCCCACGGGTGAGCAGGGCATGGAAGGCCACCGGCGAATTTACCGGCGTCGGCCGCCGGGCTATCGCAGCGAATACGCCCTCAGCCACCGCCACGAGCACGCCGGCATTTCCCTGCGCCTGGAAGGCAGGGCTGACGGCTACGACCCGGAACAGGGCCTGGTGGAGGAGATCAAGACCTGCCGGGTGCCGCTTTCGGCGATTCCCGCCGAGGTGAGTCGGCTACACTTGGCCCAGGCGCGCCTCTACGCTGCACTGATCGCCGCCCAGGAGGCGCGGGATGAACTGCTGGTGCGCCTGACCTGGCTGAATATCGACAGCGACGAGGAACAGGCCCTCGACCAGCATTACACTGCCGGCCAGCTTGCCGAGTTTCTCGAGGAGACGCTGGCGGCCTTCACCGACTGGCTGCAACTGCTGCAGCGCGGTCGCGTCGATCGCGACGGCAGCCTCGCCAGCCTGCCCTTTCCCCACGGCGCATTCCGGCCTGGGCAGCGCGATATCGCCGAACTCGCCTACAAGTGTATCGACCGCAGCGGGCAGCTGCTGGTGGAGGCGCCAACGGGTATCGGCAAGACCGCGGCGGTGCTCTACCCTGCGCTGAAAGCGCTCGGCCTGGACAAGCACGACGCGCTGGTTTTCGTGACGTTCCGCACCGTGGGGCGCCGGGCCGCCGAGGACAGCTTGCGGCAGATGCAGCGGCAGGGCCTGATCGCCAGCAGCCTCAGCCTGAGCTCGAAAGAGAGTGTTTGCCTGTCCCCTGGCAGCGCCTGCCACGGCGACGATTGCCTGTACGCCCGGGGCTACTACGACCGCCTGCCGGCGGCGATGCAGCAGGCGATGGGAGTGGGTCTGCTGGACAGTGAGCGAATGCAGGAATTCGGGCGCGAGCACAGCGTCTGCCCCTACCAACTGGCCCAGGACCTGCTGCCCTGGATCGATATCGTGGTCGCCGATGCCCACTATATATACAGTCTCAATGCCGGTATGGGTGCGCAGATTGGCGCGCCCGGGCGGCGCTGGACCGTGCTGGTGGACGAGGCCCACAACCTGCCGGAACGGGCCCGCGATATGTACGCCGCACGCCTGGAGAAGGCCGCCCTGATGGAGGCGCGCAAGGACGCCCCACCAGGCCCCCGGCGCGCCCTCGATGCACTCAACCGCGGCCTGCTGTCACTGCAGAACGAAACCTGGGCCGAAGCGGAGCGGGACAGCCGCGACAGCCTGCCCGAGGCCCTGGCCGGCCAGCTGGCGGATTTTATCGTGTCGGTGGGACGGGTCCTGGCTGAAGACCCCCGCTTCACTCCCCGGCACCCCGAGCTGATGGCATTCTTTTTCACCGTGCTGCACTGGCAACGGGTGGCCGAACGCTGGGGGGATGATTTCCGTTTTGACCTGCAGCGAGGCAGCGGCAAGCAGAGCCTGGTGCTCGAATTGCGCTGCCTCGACCCCGCCCGGTTGCTGGCCGCGGCCCACGAGCGGGGCCACGCCCTGGTGGCCTTCTCCGCAACGCTCTCCCCCGCCTGGTGGATGCAGCGTGCCCTTGGAATGGCCGAGGGCAGCGTTGCCCGGCGCTTCGCGTCACCCTTCGAGGCCAGCCAGCTTGGTGTGGAAATCGAAACCGGCATCGACACCCGCTACCAGCAGCGCGCTACCAGCCTGCCGGCGCTCGTAACGCGGATTCTTCACTGGCTGCGTGACAACCCGGGCAATTGCATCGTCTATTTCCCTGCCTACCAGTACCTGCGTGAAAGTGTCGCCTGCCTGGAACGGGGGGCGCCGGAGTTGTCGGGCCGCCGTCTCTGGCAGCAGTCTCCGGGACAGGACCGTGAGGCCCGCGCCGAACTGCTGGAACTGCTGGCGCAGCGCGAGGACGTGGCCGCATTCTGTGTTCTCGGCGGGGCCTTCGGTGAAGGGGTCGACCTCCCCGGCGACCAGCTCACCAGCGTGGTGGTCGTCGGTGTGGGCTTGCCGCGCATTGGCCACGAGCGGGAGCAACTTCGGGCCTGGTACGAGGCCCGTGGTGAAAACGGCTTCGATTTTGCCTACCGCTATCCCGGTATGCAGAAAGTGGCCCAGGCGCTCGGCCGGGTAGTGCGCAACAGCAGCGACCGGGGACGGGCACTGTTGATCGACCCGCGCTACCGGGAGCGGGGCTACCGCGAGTTACTGCCCCCCTGGTGGCACTATTCGGACAGGTAAAAACCGAACCGGCCCCAGGCCGGGGAGTCATATCGCACCCCATGCATATTACAAACCGACATGAATGTTTTTATTGACTCTTGGCCGCTAATGCCCTACAGTGCCGCGCCTGTCGGGTCAATAGGTTGAGGCCATCCAGGTGAACATTCCTGCGGTGCGAATGCTGTGCTAGAGTAGCCGGCCGCCTGAATCCGGGCATAAAAAAACCAGACTATGCGCCAGCGTCGGCGGTCCTCCCTTCCGGCAGTCCCGCGTCGCGCATAACACACTAGAACAAAGGGGAGAGATTACCGCAATGCGAATCGCTATACCCAGGGAAACACATCCGGGTGAAAACCGGGTACCGATCACCCCCGAGGTGGCCAGGAAACTGGTCCGCCTGGGAGCCGAACTGCTTATCGAATCCGGCATGGGTAAGGGTGCAGGTTATTCCGACGAGGAGTACACTGACGCCGGCGCCACGATTTCCAGCGACCGGGCCAAGCTGATCTCCACAGCGGACATGCTGCTGCGCCTGCGCAAGCCGGCGGTCGAGGAAATCGGCCAGATGAAGCGCGGCTGTATCCACGTCAGCTATCTCGACCCCTTCAACGAGCACGGCCTCGTCAACTCTTTCAAGGACGCCGGGATTACCTCCATCAGCATGGAGATGATTCCCCGCACCACCCGCAGCCAGAAGATGGACGCCCTGAGCTCCCAGGCCAACCTGGCGGGCTACGTGGCGGTAATAGAAGCAGCCGCTGCCTTGCCGCGCATCTTCCCCATGATGATGACCCCGGCGGGCACCCTGAAGCCCGCTAACGTTTTCGTCATCGGCGCCGGTGTCGCCGGCCTGCAGGCCATCGCCACCGCCAAGCGCCTCGGCGCCAAGGTCACCGCCTTCGATACCCGGCCGGTGACTGCCGAGCAGGTGCGCTCCCTGGGCGCCAAGTTCCTCGAGATCGACCTCGGCGAGACCGGCGAGACCGCCGGCGGCTACGCCCAGGAGCTGACCCCCGAACAGGTGGAAAAGCAGCGCCAGGCGCAGAAAGAACTGATCGCCAAGTCCGACGTGGTGATTACCACCGCCCAGGTCTTCGGCCGCAAGCCGCCGGTGCTGGTGACCAAAGACATGGTCGAGGGCATGCAGCCCGGATCGGTGATCGTCGACATGGCGGCGGAGACCGGCGGCAACGTCGAGGGCTCCGTGCCCAATGAAACCGTGACCATTGGCGGCGTTACCGTCATCGGCAAGGGCAACCTCGCCGGCGAAGTGGCCCGCGATGCCAGCCAGATGTACTCCTCCAACCTGTTCAACCTGGTAGAGGACTGCTGGGACGAGGAGCAGAACCAGTTCGTGATCAACTTCGACCACGACATCCAGCCCGGCTGCATCATCACCCACGATGGCGCGATCACTAACGAAACCATCAAGAATATCGTGGAAGGGGGAGCGTAACCGTGACTGCTGCATTCCTGACGTTCATTCTCATGTTGTCCATCTTCCTGGGCTTCGAACTCATCAACAAGGTACCGGCGACGCTGCACACGCCGCTGATGTCCGGTGCCAACGCGATTTCCGGCATCACCCTGGTCGGCGCTGTCAGCCTGGCCGGTGGCACGGCGCACCACGACCTCGCCCAGTGGCTGGGCGCCGGCGCCGTGGCCCTCGCCACCATCAACGTGGTGGGTGGCTACCTGGTGACCGACCGCATGCTCGCCATGTTCAAGAAGAAGGGGAGCTAAGTCGCGATGGATAACCTGATTCAATTTGCCTACGTGGTATCGGCCGCGCTGTTCATCCTCGGCCTGAAAAAACTCGGCTCGCCTGCTACCGCCCGCCGCGGCAACATGATCTCCGCCATCGGTATGCTGGTGGCGGTGGTCGCCGCACTGCTCGACCAGGGCATCGTCGAATACCAGTGGATCGTGGTCGGTATCCTGGTCGGTGGCGCCATCGGCGCCGCCGCGGCGCGCATGGTGCAGATGACTTCCATGCCGGAGATGGTGGCCCTGTTCAACGGCTTCGGCGGCCTGGCCTCGCTACTGGTGGGTTGGGCGGCGCTGGCACCGGGGATCGGTACTTTCACCCTGGTGACTATCGTGCTGTCCATCCTGATCGGCGGCATGACCTTCACCGGATCGCTGATCGCCTGGGGCAAACTATCCGAGACCATCGGCAGCGGTGCGGTGCTGTTTCCCGGCCAGCAGGTCGTCAACAGCCTCATCGTCGCCGGCATCGTCGGCAGCGCGGTAATGTTCTGCATTGAACCGGACAACCACCTGTGGCTGTACATCGTCGTCGCCCTGTCACTGTGGTTCGGCATCATGGCGGTCATCCCGATCGGCGGCGCCGACATGCCGGTGGTGATCTCCCTGCTGAACTCCTACTCCGGGCTCGCCGCCTGTGCCGCCGGCTTCGCGGTGAACAACAACATCCTGATCGTCGCCGGTTCGCTGGTGGGGGCCTCGGGCATCATCCTGACCCAGATCATGTGCAAGGCGATGAACCGCTCGCTGTCCAACGTGTTGTTCTCCGGCTTTGGTTCCGGCAAGGTTGAAACCACCGAGGTGGAGGGCGAAATCAAGCCGATCTCCGCCGAGGACGCCTTCTATGTACTGGAAGCCGCCAGCAGCGTGGCCATCGTGCCCGGCTACGGCATGGCCGTCGCCCAGGCCCAGCACGTGGTCAAGGAGCTGATGGAAGAGCTGGAGAAAAATGGCGCGGAAGTGTTCTTCGGCATCCATCCGGTTGCCGGCCGCATGCCCGGCCACATGAACGTGCTGCTGGCCGAGGCCGACGTGCCCTACGACCAGCTGCTGGAGATGGACGACATCAACCCGCGCATGGAATCCATCGACGTATGCATCGTCATCGGCGCCAACGACGTGGTCAACCCGGCCGCCCGCGAAGTCGAATCCTCGCCGATCTATGGCATGCCGGTAATCAACGTGGACAAGGCGCGCACGGTCTTCGTGCTCAAGCGCTCCATGGCTTCCGGTTTCGCCGGCATCGAGAATCCGCTGTTCTACAAGGACAATACGCGGATGCTGTTCGGCGATGCGAAGGAGTCGATTTCCGGACTGGTACGCGAGTTCGGCGACTGACACAAAGTGTGATCCAGGTCACAAAAGCCGGCATTTTGCCGGCTTTTTTATATTCGCGAGTTCTATACCCCCGATTTTTTATACCTCATTTGTGATAGATTGTTTCGTATTATCACTTCGGCGCGAAGGGCATTTTCTTCGCCGGCCGACAGTATTATTTCCAAAAAAATGACCATCAGGGGACAGGGACAATGGACATTCGCCTCAGGGCTGCGTGTTGCGCCACACTTTTGTTTTCGAATCTGGCATTAGCTGACGGAACGGTCAGTGATGGCATCGTCACACTGAATTACACAACTCCCATT
The DNA here is from genome assembly GCA_033283325.1 of Halieaceae bacterium WMMBA4. Lineage (GTDB taxonomy): Bacteria > Pseudomonadota > Gammaproteobacteria > Pseudomonadales > Halieaceae > Mangrovimicrobium. Next base: position 96,741 of record JAWMQO010000002.1, on the reverse strand, counting down.
GATATCATCACTGGCACATTGGATGTAACGGTTGATGGCACGAGCCATTTCTGGGCAATCCGTTTTTTCTATCGCGTGGACGGTGATCTACAGGAGTTCGATCTTGGCGCTTCCACATCAGAGTCCTACGTGGGTAACGTAGCGACGCTCACCTGGACGGATGTCGATACCCGGGGCCTGCTGGATATCGAGGTGACGATGACCGTCACAGACCTCGGCGGCGGTGACGGCGCACTGGCTGTATCCAGCGAACTGACCAATATATCCGGTGGCGATATTACGGCAGATTTCTTCGTTTATGTGGATGCGGATCTCGACGGATCGTTTGGCAATGATTCGGCTGTGCTCGTTGGCCCCGGCCAGATCGAAGTGACGGATGTCACGGTCTGGAATTTCAACGCCAGCACCAGTGACGCCTTCCAGGTAGACGTCTTTCCGGTTATCCGTGGCCTGCTTGATGACGGCGGGCTTACCGACCTGGACGACAGCGGGCTACCTTTCGGCCCTGGCGATATCAGCATGGCTTTCCAGTGGGCTGATCGCGTAGTCCCCAACGGTGGAAGTCTGGTATTCGCACTGGGTGCGGAAACCATCCCCGGCCCCGTCGCGCCTCCGCCGCCTCCGGCCCCGGCACCGACACCGACACCGACGCCGGCGGCGGAGCCGCCCCAGCCGGTTCCGGTACTCCCTGGCCTGTTCTACGGGCTGCTGGCCTTCTGCCTCGGTGGCATGGGCATGCGCCAGTTGCGCAGGGCCAGGCGTCAGGGGAGCTGATGAGGCTAACGCGATAGCCTCGCTACTGATCGCGCGTCCGCTCCGCTGAGCGGACTGAGAACTACTTCACAAAAGCCGGCGTTTCGCCGGCTTTTTTGGCTTTTTCCGCGGGAATCCACGGGCTGGGCCTTTTTTTTTCGTGATAGACTCATTCAGGTCAGTGCTGTGGCACGAAATGGGATATTCGTCTCACACTGGCAACAATAAATGCAAAAAAAATCGACCATGAGGGGACTGGGGCTATGGATATGCGCCTTAAAGCGGCGGTGTGTGCCGCGCTTTTGAGTTCAAACTTCGCGTTTGCTGACGGCACGATTACCGATGGCAGCGCATCTCTGACCTACACCACTCCCGTGGACATCGACGATCCCAACGTGGACGTCAATGTTGGCGGCGCGGACCATATCTACCAGATCGGCTTCCTTTACCGGGTGGCAGGTGATACGCGGGAATTTTACCTGGGCGCCACCAGCGCGGAATCCTACGTCGGCAACGTGGCCACACTCACCTGGGCCAACGTCGATGGCAGGAACCTGCTGGATATCGAGGCGACGATTACCATTACGGACGTCGGTGGCGGCAATGCCGAACTGCAGGTGTCCGCCGAAGTGAGCAATATTTCCGGCGGCGCCGTGACGGCCGACTTCTTTCTCTATATCGACCCGGACCTGGACGGCAACGGACTGAACGATTCCGCGGTGCTGGTGGGTCCGGGGCAGGTTGAAGTCACCAACAGCTCGGTGTGGAATTTCAGCGCACCCAGCAGTGACGCCTACCAGGTCACCGAGTTCGCAGACCTCGCACTGTCACTGGACGACGCGGCGCTTACCAACCTGAACAACAGCGGCCTGCCCTTCGGGCCCGGTGATGTCACTATGGCCTTCCAGTGGTCCAGCCAGGCGATCGCCGCGGCGGGCAGCGCTGTATTCCCGGCGACACTGGGTACGCTTGCCGGCCCCATCGCGCCGCCCGCCGCGCCGCCGGTTCCGGGAGTGACGGGACCCTCGACGATAGGAATCCCGACCCTGCCAGGAGTATTCCTCGGCCTGCTGCCGTTGCTGCTGGGCGGATTGGGTATGCGCCAGTTGCGCGGGAGCAAGCACACCGAAAACTGAAACGCCGATTGCCCCTGGAAACGCCGGCCCACAGCCGGCGTTTTTGTTTGCGGGGCGCATTGCGAACCCGACGTTCCCACTACGCCGGGTGAAATCGCTGGACGTTTCACTCCCTCGTCTCTGCCTGTCCCGGCTCCTTTTGCTCGGGATCTTTCTGCCCCGGCTCCTTCTCGATCATCTCCAGCACCTCGTGGGACGTGGCCACCATCGGCTCGAAATGAGCCTGCTCTCCGGCTTTGAGTACCGATACACGGCGAACCTGGTAGAGGGTAAAGCCGCCGAGCCCGGTGAGTACCAGCGAACAGTAGAAAGGCAGGCCGTTCACCCCGAGGAAGTCCATCGCCGTTCCCGCCAGCATCGGTGCGAAGGCCGCCCCGGCCCCATGTAGCACCAACATGGTGGTGGTCCCCGATATCACCTCATCCGGGTGCAACTGGTCGAGCAGTTGCGCCACGGACAGCGGGTAGAGGGAAAATGCCATGCCGCCCCAGAGGAAGAACAGGGTAGTCAGGCTGGCCTGTCCCCCGGCCAGTGGCATCAGCACTGCAAGCAGCGCAGCGCTGAAAGCGACACCCGCCAGCACCTTGCGTCGGTCCAGCCGGTCGGAGAAGCGGCCCACGGGGATCTGTAGCAGGGCGCCGCCGGCAATGGTCAGGCTCATCAGCAGGCCCACATCCGCGGCACTGAAACCCTGGCGACTGGCGTAGAGCGGCACCATGCCCCAGAAGGCGCCCATGGCCAGCCCGGAGAGGGCGGCGCCGGCGATCGGCGCCGGAGCGAACTTCGCCAGGGCGCGCAGGCTGCTGGGGGCACGCTCGGGAATATGCGGCTGCGGTTTGCGGGTGATGGTGATGGGCAGCAGCGCCCAGCAGATCAGCACCGCGGAGATGGTAAACAAGCTGGAAGCGTCCCCGGATTCAAACAGCAACAATTGCTGCGCTGCGGCGATCGCACCAAGGTTGACCACCATATACACCGCAAAGACCTTGCTGCGCTCATCCTTGCTCGAGCGGGCATTGAGCCAGCTTTCGATCACGGTCATCAGGGTGACGAAGGAGAGGCCGTAAACGAAGCGCATCAGCATCCAGCCCGCGGCGCTGATCCAGAGAGTATGCATCAGCACCATCGAGGCGCACAGCGCTGCGCAGAAGGCGAAGGTGCGGATATGCCCCATGCGCTTGATCAGCCTGCCGCTGACGAAGGTGCCGCAGGTAAAACCGGCAAAATACGAGGACATGATCAGTCCGATCACCCCGGTGGAGTAGCCGAGGTCGTTGGCAGTGAGCGACAGCAGGGTGTTGAGCAGGCCGCTGCCGAGCAATAGGAGTGCAACGCTGGTGAGAATTGCACGAATGGGTTGCATCAGGGACCAGATAGGCGCCTCCGGGTATATCGTTGCTTGAGTTTGTACAGGTGGCCCCCGGGGGCAGTGAGCGCCCCCGGAGAAGAATTAAAAGGCAACTTCCGGGCCAGCGCGCTGGCCCGGTATTTCAGGGCAGTGCGCGGACCGGGTGAACTTCGGCGACGTCGGCAGTGCGTCCGCTGCCGTGGCAGATACTGCACTGCTCGACCACCTCGCCCTCGTCGAGTGCCGCCTGGCTGGTTGCAAAGCTGGCGCCGTTGGCGCTCATGTGGGACTGCGCCACCGTGTCGTCGTGGCAGCTCGAGCACACCGCAGCCGTTGGCGATATTACCGTATCGTCCCGGGGGTCATCGTGCAAATCACCGGTATCAATAGTGCTTCCCAGCACGCCCTCTGCCAGCGGCAGGGTGAAGCCGCTGCTGGTGTGACAGGCCTGGCAGTTGCCGATGTTACCCGGGTAGTGAACGCTGTCCTCGTCGTAGACATAGGTACTGAAACCACGGAAGCCGACGATTTGCAGGGGATTCTCGCGGATCGCGGCGGCGTGGATACCGTGGATCATGCGCTTGAAGTCCAGCGATTCCTCGTCCTTGCCATCGCTCGGCGGGTTGGCGGCGATCTCGCGCACCTCCCTGTCGGTGTTGCGCGGGTTGTGGCAGGTGACGCAACTGTCGATATTGTTGGTGCGGTTGTTGCCGTGCAGCGAGAGGGACTGGTGGCAGGCCTGGCACTGCTCGATGGTCACCGACTGGCGGCGGGCCACGGCGCTGCCATCCTCTTCGTCGATGCTGAAGAAGGCGTGGGCGTTGTCCAGCGGTATGCGAATGGCCTCGCCTTCGTCTTCGACCATCAGGCGGCCTTCCACCACGGCGACACCGCTACCGGAGGCGGCGATGCCCGGCGCGGTATTGGCGTCGGGTATCGGCTGGCCGAGGGTGACCCGGTAGCTGCCGTCGCCGTTGGGCACGGGGTTTTCCAGCGCGCTCACCGCAACCGAGCTGGCGTCCTCCGCGCCGTTGCCGGTGTTGTGGTAGTCGCGGGTATCCCAGGCGACGCGCACGTTGAGCGAGGTGCCGGAATCCGTGAATACCGGGTCGCTGGCGAGGTCGTAGTCCTCGCCGGTCAGCGGATTGCTGATCCGGAAGCTGATCACCGGTGCTTCGCCGGGGGCGCCGCCGTCCACGCCGGTGACTTCGGCGGCGAAGCGCTGGCGCGCCTCGTCTACCGCGATACGGTGGCTGTCGGCGATGCTGCCGACGAAACCGCTGGCGGAGTGGCAGCTGGCGCAGCGGCTGTCGTCAGACTGGCCGCCGGCGTGCTGGCTGAAATCGAGATCGTCGTGGCAGCTGCCGCAGGCGGCCTGGCTCGGGTACTCGTTCCAGTTGTCGCCCTGGGCGGTGAGTTGCACGGGGCCGTCAGGGTCGCCGGTGGCTGTGCCGGCGTGGCAGTTGCTGCAGTTGCGGATGTCCTGGGGGAAGTGCACCAGCGAGTAGTCGTGCGCGGTACTGTTGAAACCGTAAATCACGTACTCGCCGCCGGCCTCGACGCTGGGCAGGCTGGCGCCGCGGTGAATCTTGTGGGCCATCACTTTCAGGTCCACCGTGTTGCCGCTGTTGGCGTCTGTGCTGCCCGGGTTGTGGCAGGTGACGCAGTACTCTATTTCCACCCGGCCGCCGCCGTGCAGGGCGAGCTTGTCGTGGCAGCGGTTGCAGGTCGCGGTGGCGGCGATGTCGCGGTGGAAGATGTTGTCCGTGGCGCCGTTGGCGGGTACCCAGTCGTAAATCGGGTTGGCGGTGTCCCCGCTGTTGCCGAACTGGATGGCGATGCGGTGGGTGAGGTTGGGCTCTACTGAAAGGTCGAGGCCTTCGGTCTCGGCCTGTTCGAGGATTTCCGCAGGCAGGTTGCCGATATCCGTGGCGAAGCGATAGCGGTAGGTCCCGTCGCCGTTGTTGGTCAGTTCGCCGCTGTTCTCGGTGGTCGCCTGCAGGCGCGACTCGGTGCCTGTGCCCACGCTACCGGGCTGTTCGATGCGGTTGATGTAGGACTGCCAGTTGCCGGTGAGGTTGCCCAGCGGGCTGCCGCGCAGCTTGGCGATGATGAAACGCACGTCACTGCCGCTGAGATCGGTGATGGCGATGTTGGCTTCGTTGGCGAGCTGGAAGTCGAGAACCGGCTGTCCATCGTCGGGCAGCGAGGCGCTGGTGATGGTGACGAAAAGCTGTTCCGCCTCCGCGTAGGGGGCGGGACTGCTCGGCGGAATCTCGGGGGTGGGGGGCGTTATGTCGCCGCCGGGGGCCTCGGGGCCGGGGTCCACGCCCGCGGCGCGATCGCCGCCCCCGCCGCCACCGCAGGCCGCCAGCAGGCAGGCGAGCAGGGCCATCCCGGCGAGCCCCAGCCGGCTGCGGTAGTTTCCGTGAGTGTTATAACGCGTGTTCATAATCCTCTCCCGCGGGCGCTATGCCAGCAGTTACTAGTGCCAGCGATAAATCACTGACGCTCCCAGGTAGTGAATGCCTTCATTGGGGTTGCGCTGGCCGAAGCCGAGCACCTTGTCGAGGGTGTCCGCCTCGACGCCCCGCCAGGACCAGTCGTCACTCTGGTAGCGGTAATACTGGTAATTCAGTGCCAGGCTGAGATCTTCCCGCCAGTGCCACTGGCCTTCGATGTCCAATTGGTGGAGACGCGTCTCGACGTCCGGCAGATCCGCCACCGCAAGGTCCGCGGCGCCATTCCCCGCCATGGACTGAGCCGCATTGGTGTCGACGTAGCTGTAGCCCAGTTCCAGCTCGATGCGTTCCACCGGTACCCAGTGCAGCGAGGCGCCCAGGTTCAGGCTGTCGTCCTCTGCCGCCAGGGTCCAGTTGCGCGCGGGATCGCTGGCCTGGGGCAGGGGCGGGTACACCGCGAAGGCGTTTTTCTCCTGGCCGCCGCGGAAGGCCCGCGAGGCCTGGTCCGCCCGGTAGCGATCGAAGCCGCCGTACAGGGTGGCGCTGAGATTCTCGCCGGGGTGGTAGCTCGCACTGAGCTGCAGGCTGCCCCAGTCGGCCTCGGTGATGCCGAGATCGCTCTTGTCGTAGTCGTCGTCGCGCCACTGCAGGTTGAGGTCCAGGCTCCAGTTCGCCGCGGGACTGTAGTTGAGAGCGGCCTTCACGCCGATCTGCTCGCGGTTGGCCAGATAGTACTGGCTGAAGTCCGGGTGGTTGATATAACGCTGGTTGTCCGGTGTGAGATTGATCAGCCCCGTATCCAGCAGGGCGTAGTAGGACTGGTCCCAGTTGTAGGTGCTGGCGGCGCGGTCGGCGGCGGACAGTTCCAGGCGCGCCTGCAGGCCATTGAACACGCGGGCGCGGTAACTCAGGGTCAGGCGATCTTCCTCGGTGCTCTCCACCGCCGCGTTACGCCTGTCGATTTCTTCGTAGGCGTATTCCAGGCCCAGGCGGTGGCGGCTGTTGAAACGGTAGCGCAACTCGCCGCCAAAACTCTGGGAGAGATAGTCATGCGCAGTGTTGTAGACAGCGAGCTCATCCCGCGGCTGGCCCGCGCCATCGCCACGGATGTAGAGGTAGCGGTCCCGGGGCACGTCGTAATCCCGGTCGCGGATGCGTAGCCAGCCCTCGACTTCCAGCTTTGACAGGGGCCGCCACCAGATCTTGCCGTTGACCACCGACTGGGCGACTTCGCCATCGAAGCTGCTGCGCGGCAGTGCTTCGCTCACGCTGAGCAAGGGGTTGATGCTGTAGTCGGCAAGGGAGTCGTCCTGCCGGGCCAGGCTGTAACTGCCGTCAAAGCTGAGTCGCAGGGTGGGGAGCGGGAGCCAGGCGGCGTTCAGCCGGCCGCTCCACTGGTCGTTGTCCGGGGCCAGCGCGAGGGCGCCGCTGCCGGAGGGATAGCGCACGTCGGGGCTGAAACTGCTGTAGGGATTCTGCCAGCTGAGCAGTTCGTCGCGGTTGTCGAAGGCGCTGTAGTGGAGCTGTCCGTCCAGCTGCAATGTGCCGCCGTCAAAGCGCAGGCCCAGCTCGCCTTCCTGGCTCTGGTAGTCGACGGGGTAGGGCAGCAGGGCGGCGTCCGCGGAGGCGGCGTCGATGTAGATGCCCGCGCCGATATCGCCGGTTCCCTCCTTTTCCTCGTACTGCCAGCTGCCGTAGAGGGACCATTGACTGGTGAGACGGCTGTCCAGCGCGAGGCGCAGACGGTCCCGTTGCAATTCGCGATCAAAACCGCGGAGGCTGGAATCCAAAGTATTGAACCCGCTTGTCGACAGCGCGCTCGACCAGTTGTCCGGCAGCTGCAAGCTGCTGCTGCCGCGGAAGGGGGTGCGGCCGGAATCGTTGCGCACCTGCTGCTGGGAATCCAGTTCCAGCTCGATCCGCAGGCGGTCGGTGAAGCCCCAGACTACGCTGCCCTCCCGGGTCGGCAGGCCGAGGTCCTGCAACCGGATGTCCCAGTGGCTGTCGGCCTTACTGTAATCCTTCCACTGCAGGGTGCCGATCAAGGTCGGGCCGTCTTCTTCCAGGCCACTGTACTCGCCGAAGCGGAAATTATCGTCGCTGGTATAGCCCAGGCCGAGTTGCAGCGCGCCCCGATAGTCGGTCTGCCAGCGGGTGGCGAGGGGGCGGGTCTCCGCCGCCAGGGCGGCGAAGGGGTCTTCCTCGCCGGCAGTCTGGGCCTTGCCTAAACCACTGCCCCCCGACAGCAGGAGCAGCGCCATAGCGAGGGGCCGGGCGCCGCTCACCGGGTCAGCCTCGCCCCGGAGGGGTGGTTGGAACCGTGCACCTGGCCGTGGCAGTTGAGGCAGTTCTTGCCCAACAGGTTTTGGTCGGGCTTCGCTCCCGCGAGGCCTTCGGCGCCGTAGGGCAGGCTCGGGTGAAAAGCTGCGGCGTGGCATTGCTGGCACAGCGCGGGGCCGCGGGCGGTCAGCAGGCGCGGGTGCACCGAGCCGTGGGGTCGGTGGCAGAGGCTGCAGTCTTCACTAGCCGGCGGGTGTTCCCAGAGGAAGGGGCCGCGCTTTTCGCTGTGGCAGCCGAAGCAGTTGTCATTGAGCGTTACCGCCGCCAGTTCCCCGGGAGTGGCGGAACCGTGAGGGTTGTGGCAGTCGGTGCAGGCGGTTTTGCCCTCGGCGATGGGGTGCCGGGAGGGCAGTTTGAGTTGCGCGCGGATTTCCGCGTGGCAGGACAGGCAGCCGGTGGTGGCGGGGTCGGGCTCCGGCGCCAGCCGCGATTGTTTGTGCAGGCTGTGGCAATCGCTGCAGGCGACGTCCGCCGCGGCGTGGGCGCTGCCCGCCCAGTGGATCTGTTCGCCGCCGGCGTGGCAGCCCAGGCAGCTTTCGCTGCGGGCCGCCTTCTCCATCGGCCAGCGCGGTCCGAAACTGCTGTCGGGTGCGGCTTCGGTAGGTGTTGCGATGTGGGCGGCGCTATCGCCGTGGCAGGCGCGGCAGGCCTCGTTGCCGCCGCCGGCGATAGCCCCGTGGGCAGTGTGGGCGATGGCGAGGACTGGTTGGTCGGCGCTGGGGAGGTGGCAGTCGAGGCAGTCTTTGTCGGCTCTCGCAGCGCTCGCAAAACCGGCAAAACCCACAAAAGCAGAAAAGCCGAGCACAAGTGTCAGCAGTGCCAACCCGCGCATGACTCCCGACCGCCCCCCCATCATTAGCTCACTCCGCCCTGAGGTCGGTGTCGTCACCCTGGAATCCGAGGGTCAGGGGCAGTGAAACCCAGTGCCGCCCGCCGGGGTTGTCCTTGCCGTGCAGGGCGATGCCGAAGGTGTAGGTCGCGTCTTTGCTCAGCGGCTTCAGGCCTTCGCCGCCGGCCAGCGGTCGGCGCAGGCTGACCTTCCAGCGGCCGTCGCGGTAGGTGGCGCTGCCGCCCAGGGTGCTGCCCTCCTGCCACTCGGGTGGTGTCAGCAGCGCGGCGTTCTGCACGGTGGCTTTGCCGTCCGCGTCGAGTTTGACTCGCCAGAGCTCCCCGTATTGCCCGGCGTCGAGCATTGCCTGCAGTTCGCCGGCATCGTTGAAGCGGGCGGGCCGGCCGATGGCGCGCTGCTGGGCGAGTGCGTCGAGCAGGTATTTGCCGCGCTTCTCGCCGCGGTCGCGGCTCATCCCGTTCATGTCGCTGTGGCAGGCGGCGAAGCAGCCGGCGCGCTGGATCGTGGGTGTGTTGTCATCGCCCCAGAGCAGGGCGATGTCGGCGTCGTCTGCGGAGCCCTGCCACTCGAGGCCGACGAGCAGCTGCTCGCCCTCGCGGTCGACCCGCACCGTGACATTACGGGTGGCTGGCTGGAAGGCGCCGGCGAGCTCGGCGCCCATCCCGGCCTCGTCGCCGCGGTGGCACTGCTGGCAGCTGGCACCGTGGCGCAGGGGCTGGGAACCCGGGTGCCGGCCGAGCAGCCACTCGCTGTCGGACTGGCCGGGGAAGAAGAGGCGCACGGTCTTGCTGGCCACTGCAGTGGGCACCATCGGAGGGACTGCCCCCGCCGGGCCGTGGGCGATGCCCTGGTGGCAGTCGAGGCAGCTGCGATCCTGTCGCGCCATCACCTTGTGATAACTCTTGGCCTTGTCGGTGACCTGGGGTGAATCGGCCATGGCGACGAGGTCGTGGCAAGTACGGCAGCCCTCGGAGCGGTTATCGATGCTGGTTGCCAGGGGTGGTCGCGCATCGTGGGGGTTGTGGCAGGAGGTGCAGCCGGGGTTGCTGTCGAGGTGTCCCTCCAGGCCGTGGATACCCTGCTGCTGTACCTTGTGGCAAACGGTGCAGACGTCCGCCTGGGTAGCCGCCGTGAGGACTTTGTCCGGCAGGGCGTGGATGTCGTGGCAGGTAGTGCAGGCGAGGTCTGAGCGGTTGTGTGGTGCGCTGTCCCAGTGCTGTACCGGATCGCCGGCGTGGCAGCTGAGACACTGGCCATCCTGAGTCCCGGTGGCGGCGGTCCAGCGCGGTCCGAAACTGATGGCGGGTGATACCTGGGTCGGCGCCTTTGCGTGATTGCCGCTGGGGCCGTGGCAGCTCTCACAGCCTTCTTTCGCCATCGGCGTGCGCGGGTCGCTGGCCTGGCCGTGGGGGCTTTGCAGCATCGGGTGCACCGGTGATTCGGGACCGAAGTCGTGGCAGCCCAGGCACTGTTCGCTGCCGCCACTGGCAAAGCCCTCGGCGGGTTGCGATTGCGCTGCCTGGCCTGCGAGCAAAAGCAGGGTTGCACCCAGCAGCGCCATCAGTCGTCCTGCTCTGGAAACCATGTGGCCGGGGGTGGCTGTTTTTTCCATGCTCCTGCTCCGGGGCTGTCGTGCTACGGATGACTGGCGGCGAGGCCGGGTGTGTTGCGCGGGTGCGCTATACCCGCGTGGCAATCGATGCAGGTTTTCTCCTGCCGCTGCATGGCCTGGTGATACTTCCTGGCTTCGGCGCTCTGCGCGCTGGCCAGCATGCGCTCGATGCTGTGGCAGTTGCGGCACTCCTGCGAATCGTTGGCCTTGAGCCGGGCGATCTCGCGGGCCTTCATCTGTGGCGCGTGGGCGGCGTATTTCTCCGGCGTGTCGATGACGCCAGTGAGGTGGCCCCAGACCTCCCGCGAGGCCTCGATCTTGCGGATCATCTTGGGCACGAATTCTTTCGGCACGTGGCAGTCGGAACAACTGGCATGCACGCCACTGGGATTACTGAAGTGCGTGGTCTCCTGCAACTGGGCCAGGGGATTGCTGTTCATCTCGTGACAGCTGGTGCAGAAGGCCTCGGTACTGGTGGCGTGCATGGTGGCGTTGAAGCCGAGCAGCCCGACAACGCCCACGACCACTCCGGCGCCCACCAGCGCGAGCACCGAATACTTCGATGATGGGCGCAGCAAAGACTTAAGCCAGGACAGCATTGTCCTTTATACCCCTATAAAAACAATGGGATAAAAGTAGCCCAGCACCCGACGCGGTGCAAATTTTCAGTGGAGCTTTCTCGCGTCTCGGTGAAACTGGCCCACTCCCCCCTGCTAGGCAGGCGCCTGCAGGTAGCGATCAAGTTCCTCGTGCATATTGAGAATCAGTCGTTCCTGGTTCTCCGCCAGCCAGACCCGCTGCATGCCTTTTGCGTGCAGGCCTGTCTGGACACGGGACAGGTTGGAGAGATCCTGCCGGGGAATCAGTCCGAGATCGTTCTCGGGGTCGGTGACTTCTTCCACCACCGCGCGCTGTGGCTGCTCGTTTGCCGGCAGCGTCTTCAGCGAACGAATTTCGAATGTGCACTGGTCCGGGTCCGTGGGATGGGGCAGGGCGCGGTACATGGCGACATTGCCCGCCTGTGGGAGGATCAGGATGTTGGGGAAGATGAAATTGACCCCGCCCCACTTGCCGATATTCTCCGCTGTCGGGCTGGGCATCGGCCGGCCCTGGGCCGCGGCGGTCGCGTATTGCAGCTTGACGTACTCGGCACCGGGATTCGCGTCCGCGGGCAGGTCCTTGTCTTTCAGTGTCAGCAGTAACTCGATGTCCTCTTTCAGGATCATCGCCCCAAGGCCCTCCGCGGTGAGGTTCATCCGTGCCGCCATCGCCTCCACGAGGCTGGCGGTGGGAACCGGCTCCTGCACATGGCCGCTGATCGGGGTCTTGTCGCCGCCGAAGAAGTGGCCGTGGCCATTGGCCTGGGCGACGTAGGTGAGGTTCTCGAACATCATTTCCCCGTCCTCGCGGTCGCCGTAGACGATCTCGCTGCCCACTTTCTCCAGCTGGGGATGGGTGGCGGAGACGTGGTAGGCCTCGAAGAATGCTTCCTGGGCCACTTTCCAGTTACAGGGGATGGTCGCCCGCTTCCACCAGACGGGGCGCATCTCGCCGAGCACGAAATCGTCGAGGAATGACTTCACCGGTGCGATGAACTCCTCGAAGGATTGAGGAGCTTCATCGAGGTTGATGAACACGAAACCGGCGTAGACCTCGCAGTGCACCTCGCTCATCGCGACGTCTTCGTCCTTGAGCTGGCCGCCCGCGAACTCCTCCCGCCCCAGAATCATTTGTACCTCGCCTTCCAGGCCCCAGCGCCAGCCGTGGAAGGGGCAGATGATCCTGTCGTTCTCGAAGTGGCCACAGCCTTCGCCCAGCGCGGTGCCGCGGTGGGGGCAGAAATTGTAGTAAGCCTTGATGGTGTCCGCGTCCACACGCACCAGCAGGATGGACTGGTCGCCGATAGTGTAGGTGGTGAAGTCGCCGCGTTCGGGGATTTCGTCAACCCGGGCCGCGACCTGCCAGACCCGGTTCCACAGGCGCTCGAATTCCAGCGCGGCGAATTTCGGGTCGATATAGCGATCGACGCCGAGACCCTGGGCATAGGTCTGCCAGCGAGCCGGCCACTCGCGGTTTCCGGATTTGTCATTCTCGGGGGAGGTCTCCAGGACCGGCTGCATCGATGCGCTCATCGCCTTTTCCTCTTATCTATTCCAGCGTTGATGGCCGTCATCTTAGGCCCCGCTTCCGGGCCTAACGTTGATCTGGATCAAGGGTGGGGAACAAAGCGCGGTGCATGATAGATCGCGCCATCAGCAGGAGCCTGGCCCGAATGGCCGGCCCCACCAGCTAATAAGACCTGGAGACGCAGACATGCAAGTGGAAGTTATACAGACCGAACACACTGCTGCTTCGGCAAGCGCGGAGACCCCGGATCGCCTGGCGGCGGAGGAAATATCCCCCTTTATCGGCAGCCGGGTACTCCTCAGCAAGCAGGAACTGTTGAGCGGGGAATTCGCCGCGGACCTGCGCGATCTACTAGAGCAGCGGGGTGTCCTGGTGTTCCCACAGATCGATTTCAGCGACGACGAGCAGGCGGCTTTCACCCAGACCATCGGTGAGTTCCTGCCGGAGATGCAGGGCCAGAAGGTCTACAACATCTCGCTGGACAAAAAGCAGAACCCCAATCGCGATTATCTCAAGGGTTCCCTCTACTGGCATATCGACGGCACCATGAACCGCAAGCCGATCGGTGCGGCGATCCTGTCCAGCAAGGTGCTGTCAAGCTGGGGCGGCAACACCGAATTCTGTAATACCTACGCCGCCTACGACGCGCTGCCCGAGGAAAAGAAGCAGGAAATCGAGAGCCTGCGTGTCGTCCACTCCATGTGGAACACCCAGCTCTACCACACCCCCGAGCCGACCCTCGAGCAACTGGAGCAGTGGATGGCGATGGGCGAGGTGGAACTGCCCCTGGTCTGGAACCACCGCTCCGGGCGCAAATCCCTGATTCTCGGCAACACCGCCCAGGAGGTGATCGGTATGAGCCGCATGGACAGCGCGAGACTCCTCCACGGCCTGCGTGCCTGGGCGACACAGCCGCGCTTTGTCTATAGCCACGAGTGGTCGGTGGGCGACGCGGTGATGTGGGACAACACCGGCACCATGCACCGCGCCATGCCCTACGATCCCGACTGCGGGCGGCTGCTGCACAGAACCAAGACCGCGGGCGAGGAACCCTTCGCCTGAGGCGCAAACCCATCGGGTCCATTAGCAGGACAATCCGATTCAGCCCCTGGAGACAGGGGCTTTTTTATGCCCCGGTTTTGTCCCTGCACCGTCCGCGAGTTTTCCTTGATCTGGATCAATGAGGCCCGGGCGACGATCAACTAATGTTATGAACAACGCTGTTGATTTAAAAACTGAATAACGATTGGAAGGAACCCGGAGACCACCGCATGACACTCTACGACGTGGATTTGCCCGCAGCCGACGAAATTGATATCGCTGCACTCAAGGAAAAATACGCCCAGGAGCGGGACCGCCGCATGCGCAAGGAGGGCCAGGCGCAGTACGTCAAAACCGACGAGGATATGGCCTATACCTACGAGGGCGACCCCTACACCCCGATGAAGGCCCGTGAACCCGTCTCGCGGGACATCGAGGTGGTGATCCTCGGCGGCGGCTGGTCCGGTATCATGGCCGGTATCCAGCTGCGCAAGGCCGGCATCGACGACTTCTGCAACATCGACCACGCCGGTGACTTCGGCGGCGTCTGGTACTGGAACCGCTACCCCGGCCTGCAGTGCGACAACGACGCCTACTGCTACCTTCCCCTGCTGGAAGAAACCGGCTTCATGCCCTCGAAGAAATTCACCGACGGCTGGGAGATCCTCGAGTACGCCCAGGATTTGAGCCGGAAATACAATCTCTACGACAACGCGCTGTTCCACACCCTCGTCGAGAGCATCAACTGGGACGAAAAGCTCAAGCGCTACCACGTCAAAACAAAACAGGGTGACGACCTGCGTGCCCGCCACCTGATTGTCGCCAACGGCCTGTTGAACATACCCAAGCTGCCCGGTATCCCGGGGGTGCACGATTACCAGGGGCATATGTTCCATACTGCCCGCTGGGACTACGACTACACCGGCGGCAGCCAGAAAAACCCGGTGCTGGACAAGCTGGCGGACAAAAAAGTCGCCATCGTCGGTACCGGCGCCACCGCCATCCAGCTGGTGCCCTACCTGGGCAAGTACGCCAAGCAGCTCTACGTTATCCAGCGCACCCCCTCCTGCGTGGATACCCGGCGCAACTCCGAGACCGATCCCGAGTGGGTGAAGAGCCTGGAGCCCGGCTGGCAGGCGCGCCGCCGCGCCAATTTCCACCGCGGGGCAAACGAGCGCTACCTGGACCGGGAGGAAGACCTGATCGTCGATGTCTGGACGGAGGTGAATCGCCGCCTGACCGAGGAGTTCAACAAGGACGGCTACTACCCCGATATGGCGGAGTACGCCGAGCGCCGCGACGTGATGGACTTCCGGGTGATGGAGCGCCTGCGCCGCCGGGTCGACGCCATCGTCGAGGACAGCGAAACGGCGGAGAAACTCAAGCCCTACTACCGCTACCAGTGCAAGCGACCGACCTCCAACGACAATTACTACGCCACTTTCAACCGCCCCAACGTCAGCCTCATCGACGTCTCCGAAACCCAGGGCCTGCAGCAGCTGACCGACAAGGGTTTCATCGCCAACGGCGAGGAATTCGAGTGCGACTGCATCATCTTTGCCAGCGGTTACGAGGTCACCAGCGACCTCGACCGGCGCTGGGGCTTCGAGGAATTTACCGGTCGCAATGGCCTGTCGATGTACGACAACTGGGCCGGCGGCTACAGGACCCTGCACGGGGTGATGACCCACGGCTTCCCCAATTTCTACCTCATCGGCCTCAACCAGGGCGGGCTCAACTCCTCACTGACCCAGAACTTCGAGACCCAGGCGGAGCACATCGCCCACATCATCAGTGCAGTTAAAAGTCGTGGCGCGATTACGGCTGAAGTCACTGAAGCCGCCCAGAGCGCCTACGTCCAGCACCTGCGCGATACCGAGATCGACCGCACCGAGTGGATCCGCGAGTGTACGCCGAGCTACTTCAACAACGAGGGTAAGCCGGACGTCGACGAGAACGGCAACGAGCGCTATCGCTTCTACCTTGGGGAGGTCTACGGCCCGGGTTGGGATGCCTTCGTCGCCCTGCTGGAGGACTGGCGGGCGAAGGGCGATCTCGCGGGCCTGGTACTGGAACATGCCGAGGAGGCGGTGGCGGAGCCCGCCTGAGCGGACCGCCTGCATAGCGCGAAAAGATAATTAGAGGAGCCGAGCATGGACAATCAGTTCAATGTGACCGAAGAGCAACTGGGCAACCCGCTGATCTACCCGGTGGAGGCCTACATTTCCCGGGAGTACGCCGAGCGGGAAGGCGACCTGCTGTGGGCAAAGGTCTGGCAGCAGGCTGGCCGGGTCGAGGAACTGCCCGAAGTGGGCAGCTACATCAACTATGACATCGGCAACGACTCGATCCTGATCGTGCGCGCCGCCGAAGATCGCATTCGCGCTTTCCATAATGTCTGCCCGCACCGTGGCCGCAAGCTGGTCAGCACGCCTGCGGGAGCCAACAGTGCCTGCGGGAAAAAATCCCAGTGCGGCGAGAAGAAGGAGGGCTTTTTCTGCCCCTACCACGGCTGGACCTTCGATCTCGACGGCCAGGCTAGCTTCATCCTCGACAAGGAGGACTGGCAGGGCGCCCTGAGCGACGAACGCACCGGCCTGAACCCGGTGCAGGTAGGCACGTGGGGCGGCTGGATCTGGATCAACATGGACCCGGATTGCGAGCCTCTGGAGGAATACCTCTCTCCCATCGCCCAGATGCTGGACCCTTTCGAGTTCGATAAAATGCGCTACCGCTTCCGTCAGTGGGGCGTGTTCGACTGCAACTGGAAGGTGGCGCTGGAAGCCTTTCTCGAGCCCTACCATGTCTTCGCCACTCACCCGCAACTGAACAAGTACGGCGATTTTTACGCCTGGAGCAAGTCCCTCGGGCTGCACGGCAACGACGGCTTCGATACCCGCAGCGCGGACGACGCAAGCGCCGCCGATACCACGGTGCACCGCGCCGCCAAGGGCGAGGATGCCAGGGTGACCATCGCCACCATGCAGGAGGAGTTCTGGGAGACCATCGGCGCCAGTACCACCGAAACCCTGGTCAATGCCGCCAGGCGCCTGGTAGACGAACTGCCCGAGGGCACGCCAGCAGCCGAGGTGCACCACCACTGGCTGGAATCCGCGCGCCGCGATGACGCCGCGCGCGGGGTGAGCTGGCCGCAGATCAGCGACGAGGAGATGACCCGGGCGGGGCTCGCCCAGAGCATCTTCCCCAACATGAATATCCTGCCGGGGCCGACTTTTGCCCTCTACTACCGCGTCCGCCCCTACGGCACCGACCCGGACAAGTGCATCTTCGAGGCGGTGGCCATGGATCGCTTCCCTGAGGGTGAGGAGCCGCAGACGCAATGGAAGTACGCTGAGCAGGATCCGGAGCAGTGGCCCTACGTGATAGCCCAGGATATTTCCAACATGGTGGAGATGCAGAAAGGGCTGAAATCCCGGGGCTTCAGGGGCTGCCTGCCCAACCCCCACCAGGAGAAGAAGGTCTCCAACCTGCACCGCAACCTGGCCAACTACATGGGCAGTGGGGCCCTGCGGCCCCTGGATGAGCAGCGACCTGTGGATTAGTGCGGGAAGGGTGCGCTGGCCAAGCCCGGTGCGCAGACGTAGAATCCCGTGGGTGTGCCCCGCAGACACGCCCACGGAGACCCTATGCCTGATCAAACAGGCCGTATCGCGAAGATCGACATCACATCCGGTTGTGAGCACAGCAACAGCGTCCGCTGTGGCGATTGCCGACTCAGCGGTATTTGCCTGCCGCTGGCCCTGGACACCGATGATGTCGAACAGCTCGACCATATTATCCAGCGCGGGCGGCCCCTGCGCCGCGACGCCCACCTGTTCCGCGAGGGCGACCCCTTCGAATCGGTTTTCGCGGTGCGCTCCGGTGCCCTGAAGGCCTACCGCACGACCCGTGGCGGGCGCGAGCAGGTCACCGGTTTTTACCTGCCGGGCGAGATACTGGGGCTGGACGGCATCGCCGAGAACCGCCATATCTCCGCGGCGGTAGCCCTGGAAACCTCGGCCATCTGCGAGATTCCCTTCTCCGAACTGGAAAACCTCAGCGGCACCCTGCCCACCCTGCGGCACCGCCTGATGCAGGTGATCAGCCGCGAGATCAGCACGGAGCAGGAACTGATTTCGCTGCTCGGGAAAAATTCCTCCCGCCAGCGCATCGCGGCCCTGCTGCTCAGCTTTTCCCGCCGCAACGCGCGTCGCAAGCTGAGCGCCAACCGCATGCGCCTGCCCATGTCCCGCGGCGACATCGGCAACTACCTCGGCCTTACCGTGGAGACTGTCAGCCGAACCTTTACCCGCATGCAGCAGGACGGCATCATCGCGGTGGACAACAAGGACGTGGAGATTCTCGACGCCGAAGCACTGGCCCAGGAGTTCGCCACCAACTGAGCCCAGCCCTCCGTTTGTAAGCCGGCTTCGGTGCAGCCCGATTCGGCACCCGATGGGCCGGGTGCTAAGCTGACACGCATCGCTGGCCGAAGAACAAGCGCTGACAATGGATTCACACTTCTCCCTGGTTGAAGATTTCTGGCCCTCCTTCCTGGTTGCGGCCTTTACCCTGCTGATCATTCTCCTCGGCGCCTGGCTCGCACGCCGGCGCAGCGAGGGTGCAGCGGGGGCCTTGTTCCAGTTGCTGGTGTGGGCGGTCATCTCCCTCGGCGTGGTGGTGACGGTTATCGTCCTGCCGATATCCGACGAGACCCAAGGGCAGATATTGAGCCTGCTGGGGGTGGTACTCACCGCGGTGATCGCGCTCTCGTCGACCACCTTCGTGGCCAACGCGATGGCCGGCGTCATGCTGCATTTCACCCAGCCCTTCCGGCCCGGGGACTACATCCGGGTCAAGGAGGAGTTCGGGCGGGTCACCAGGCGCTCCCTGATTCACACCCAGATCCAGACCGAGTGGCGGGATATCTCCACCCTGCCCAACCTGATGCTGGTGAACAATCCGGTCACGGTGCTGCACCGCGACGGCACCATCATTTCTGCCGAAGTGTCCATCGGTTATGACGTTGCCTACACCGATGTACAGGAGCTACTGCTCCGGGCGGGGGAGGAGAGCGGCCTGCACGAGCCCTTCGTGCTGGTGCAGGAGCTGCTGGACCACGCGGTGCTCTACCGCATATGCGGCTTCCTGCAGGAAATGCAGCATCCCCTGAGTTCGCGCTCGAACCTGCGCAAGAAGGTACTGGAACAACTGCATGGCAACGGCGTGGAGATCGTCTCGCCCGCGTTCATGAACCAGCGCCAGCTCGATCCGCAGACCCGGATCATACCGCGCCAGCCGGTAATGCACCGCTCGCAGCCCGAGGCCGAGGCGCCGCCTCCCGAGGAGAAAATCTTCGACGAGGCGGAACAGGCGGCCTCGCTGGAAGAGCTCAAGCAGCGGCAGGAACGCTTGCGCCAGACCCTGAAACGGGAGAGGGCCCACCTGAAGTCCGTGCCCGAAGCACAGCGGGAGAACGTGGAACGGCAGATTCAACTGCTGGAGCAGGAGGACGGGCAGCTGGCCGACTTGCTCACCGAGCGGGGCAGGGCCGGCGAGTAGTTTCTGCCTCAGGGCCCGCCGCGGATAGCGAGGGCGGGCAACCGGCAGCTGTGGAGGGCTCCCCCCGGACCCTGGCTGACCAGTGTCAGGTCTTGAGCCCGCGACTTGCTGGCGAGTCCTTCCCCGAGGAAACCGTGCCAGTGCTGATGTGTGTTCCCGAGAATTTCCAGCTGTCTCTCCGCGTCGGCATAGTCGGGGTAGAAGGCAGCGACAACAGCACCATCATCGAGCAGGTAGAGCCAGCGGGTGCTGCGATAAGCGCCGCCGGCAAACGCCAGGCGAGCGCGAACGAGCCCCTGCTGCCAGGACTTTCCCCTGTGCAACTCGAGTTCATGCTGGCAACTTGCCGCCGCAGGCTCCAGCTCAAGGCTGTTCAGGCGCCCGCGCATGTAGGCGTAGCTCCTGTTCATTTCGACCAACAGCTCATGGTAGGTAGAGAGCCTCACCGGGGGGGGCGGCAACCAGGGCGGCTTGAGGAATTCGACCGGTCGCGCGCCGAGTACGCCCGCCGCAGTGTTCTGGGCCGCCAGCTGGCTGGATTGCACGATACTGGTCATTCTCTCGCTGCCAAAGGAGAGATAGGCGGCAGCGATACACAGGCAGGCCAGCCGTGCCGCCAGCAGGGCGCGGTAACTCCTGGCGCAGCTGGCCAGCAGCAGCCCGCTTATGCTCAGCCAGTAGATCAGCTGCACGCTGCGGTAGCGTGGTGGAGGTGGAAGGTCGGGCAGGCCCTGGCGGCCGAAGTAAATCGCCATGCCGATCCCCAGGCAGACAGTGGCCATCGCCAGGGTGAAGCCGGTCCAGTTATCCAGTGCACGTCGCTCGCCGGGCCGGAACATCAGCCGTGCCCAGTGCGAGACCAGCAGTGCCATGGAACACAGGGCAACGAGCGCGGCGGAACCTTGGAACTGCGCAGAGAAGGGCGCGCTGAGGAAGGACAGCGTATGCTGGCTGAAATCCAGCCCTGTCCGGAAAACCCTGGTCCACCAGGTGCCCTGCGTGGCGGCGCCGTCTGCTCTCACGCCCTCTGCGTTAACAAAGTCGATGGGCGACAGGCCCTGCAGATACAGCGCCGTCCAGCCGAGGCTGAGCATGGCGGACAGCAGGACAAGTCGGCCCGGGCGTCGCAGGTAAACTGCTACCGGCAACAGCAGCAGCGCGATGACGCCGCTGAAATTGGCGAAGGAAGCGAGGGCGCAGGCCACGAATGCGAGTATTGTCGCCGCGGCCGAGAGCTGCTCACGCCCGCCGAATAGGCTGCTGAAAGCGATCGCAGCCAGGGCCATGCTCAGGAACCAGCTGGAGCCGATGGGCTGGATACAGTTCCATATCTGTGCCGGGCTGAAGACCAGCAGCAGGATTATTCCGCCAAAAAACCACGGGCCAATCGCCGACTTCAGGGGCGAGCGCAACAGCATCAGCATGTAGCACAGTGCCAGGGCGAGCATGCCGGTGAAGGAGGCTGCATAGAACCAGGCGTTATCGCCGGAGCCGAGTTCGAGGTCCGCGACCACCAGCAGGCGGATCAGGGGGATGCGGTGGCTGCCGAAATGCAGGTGCACCCAGTCGGCGAAGGGCAGGGCGAAGAGTCCGTCGCGTAATACCGGCAATACCGTGTTGATCATCGGTATGGTGTCGCGCTCCGGCAGGTCCATATGCAGCCGGTACCAGAGGAGCAGGCAGGCAGCGAGGGAGAGCAGGCCGAGCAGCATTGCGATCGCAGCGCTCAGCCTGCTCCCGGCGAGTAACACCGGGGCTTTGGGACCTGCAGGTTTCGTCACATGGTCGAGTTGCATGTCCCTTTGCGCCGCGCGCCCGCCTTTCCCCAGTTCATAAAAAAACCCCGCTACCGGGTGGTGCGGGGTTTCCCGAGTCGCTTATTTCCGCGCGCTGCGCGGAAACTGCGAAGGATTATTCTAGAACTCCAGAACGAAGTCCATGCCCACGGTGCGCGGCGGGGCAACCGCCTTGCCGACGAAGCCGAGGGCGCCATCGGAGAGGTCGAAGCCGCTGGTGTACCAGAGCTCGTCGGTCAGGTTGCGACCCCAGGCGCCAACGGTGAGGCTGGTGCCGCCAGGGCCCTGGACGTTCTGCAGTTCAATCCGTGCGTTCCAGGTGTCGTAGCTGGGCGCGGTATTGCCGTCGACCAGGTTGGGGCCGTTGGCGGTCAGCAGGAAGTAGTCGTCCACCCAGGAGTAGTCGACGCGCATGATGAGGTTGCCACCCAGTACATCGGGGATCGTGTAACGACCGTAGAGGTTCACGGTGTTGTCCGGCGCGTGGGCCCAGTGGTTGTTACTGAGGTCGACGTCGTCGCTGGGATCCCCAGGGATGCCCTCGTTGATGTAGGTCTTGTACTCGGGATCGAGGTAGCCGTACCCGCCGCCCATTTCGAAGTTTTCGGTGATCAGGGCAGTGAATTCGATCTCGAGGCCGGCGATTTCCGCGTCACCCGCGTTGTCGATGTTGTTGTCGCCTTCCGCTGTCAGCTGGTTGACCTGCAGGTCGCTGTAGTCGTTGAAGAAGGCCGCGCCGTTGAAAATCAGGCGGTTGTCGAACCAGGTGGACTTCCAGCCCAGTTCGTAGGTGATTACGGTTTCCTCATCGTAGCCGTTCAGCCAGAGGTCGATGTTCTCGGTGGGTGAGCGCGGGTTGAAGCCGCCGCTGACGTAGCCCTTGGAGACCTTGAAGTAGGTCATCAGGTCGTGGGTCCAGTTGTAGCTGACGCCGACGGTGCCGGAGACATCGTCGAAGTCCTTCTGGGCCTCGGGGAAGACGGTCTCCGCGACCCGGGTACCACTGCTGAGCAGGTCAGTGGAGTTGGTCCGGGTCATCGACTTGTCTTCCTCGGTGTAGCGTACGCCCAGGGTGAAGTCGAGTTTTTCGGTGACGCTGTAGGTGCCCTCGCCGAACACCGCCCAGAACTGGTTGTCGGCACTGCCGTCGAAGTTCGAGCTGATACCGAAGGCGCCCAGTTTGTTGTAGCCGTAGGTTTCCTTGATGTCCTCATCCATGTAGAACGCGCCGACGACATACTCGAGATTGGAGTCGAAGGCGTCACCGACCAGGCGGATTTCCTGGGTCAGGGTTTCGGCTTCGTCACCGGATACGTTGTGCAGGATATAGAACGGTGACTCGTCGGAGTCGGCGAGGTTGTCCACCTCGAACTTGCGCAGGCCGGTGATGGAGACCAGCGCCAGGTTGTCGGTGAGTTCCCAATTGACGGTGAAGCCGTGCCCTTCGATGTCCGCTTCCATGAAGGTGCCGAGTTCATCGAAGTAGCGATAGGATTCCTGGCCATCGCTGACGTAGGGCGCCAGGTCCGGTCGGGCCGGGCCATAGCCGACCAGGGCCAGCGGGTACATGCCCTCGTCGATGTTGGTCATGTCGTAGGAGTAGAGGAAGTCGAGCGAGTCGCTGGGCTCCCAGCGCAGCTGCACGTGGGCGACCTCGCGGTTCTTGTCACCGAGGGTGTTGTTGTCGTCGAGGCGGTTTTCCCAGTAGCCGTCACGCTTCAGCGAGGCGACGTTGGCCTTGACGGCGAAGGTGTCGCCAAGCGGGACGTTCACGACGCCCTTGAGGTCCAGTTGATCATACTGGCCGATGGTCGCGGATACCTTGCCGGAAAACTCGTCGGTCTGCGGCTTCTTGGTAATGAAGTTCACCGCGCCGCCGACCGTGTTGCGGCCGTACAGGGTGCCCTGGGGCCCGCGCAGGATTTCCACCCGCTCCAGGTCGAGCACGTCGAATACCGAGCCGGCGCCCTTGGCGATCAGTAC
Source organism: Halieaceae bacterium WMMBA4 (assembly GCA_033283325.1). Lineage (GTDB taxonomy): Bacteria > Pseudomonadota > Gammaproteobacteria > Pseudomonadales > Halieaceae > Mangrovimicrobium. The sequence continues at coordinate 73,731 of JAWMQO010000002.1, read as the reverse complement.
GCCGTCGAGGTAGAGGGCAACCTTGGGTTCGAAGGTGGAGATGGTCTCGGCGTTCTTGAAACCGCGGATGGAGATGGCGCCACCGGCCTTGCCGGGCATTTCGTGCATCAGCACGTTGGGCGACATGGCGGACAGGTCGAGATAGCTCTGTATGCCCATTTCGGCGATATTCTCCGAGGAAAATACCGTCATGGAAATATCCGTATCCTGCAGTGACGCCTCGCGCCGCTCCGCGGTTACGATAACTTCTTCCAGTTGAGCCTGTGCAGTGGATACCGCCAGCAGGGATTGCGCGAGGGCAAGACCCAGGCCGGCATATAGGCGAGTGTGCTTCATTGCGGACTACCCCTATTTTTTTTTAATTAGGTGAGTGTCTGAGTGTGTGTTGCCCACTTCGTGTCACATCGTAATACTAAGCAAGTGTTCAGTGAAGTGGATGCCTGCAGCATATCTCAATTATTTTTAATGTGCAGCTTTTTTACACCGCCCGCGTTTCATTGGTGGGGATTATTGGCTAATCTTCCAGCCTGCACAGCGCAGGATCAGTGCTGTGCGCTGGTGAGAAATGCCCGATTGCCGAACTGGCTGGGCTGACGCGGCAGGCAGAGTTGATTCGGGCGGCAAAAATCCGGCGCATGTAATTCTCCACAGCCTGCCCGATTGTTTCGAGGCCACCAAGGCCCTAGTATCTGCGCTAATCACCCATGTTGTACCCCTAAGCAGTTAACCAACAATAAATAATAGAGAGGTGGGAACAATGCTTGTAAGAAAGCCCCTGTATACACTCGTCAACTGCGCACTGCTGGCCACCCTGGCTGCACCCTTCGCCGCGGCCCAGGAGTCCACGGCGCCGGTCAAACGGCAGAGCGCCGCCGGCAGCCTGCTGGAAGAAGTCATGGTCACGGCACGAAAACGCGGGGTGGCTGAGCAGGCCCAGAGCGTACCGGTCACCCTGACCGCCATGAATGGTGACCAGATCGACGCGATGTTCGCCCAGAACCTCGCCGATGTCAGCATGATCATGCCCAACGTGCGCCTCGACTCGGATGGCGCTTTCCCTGGCACCTCCAACTTCTCGGTCCGCGGCATGGGCTACATCAGCACTATCGCCTCGACCGATCCCACTGTAGGACTGTTCCAGGACGGCATGTACGTAGGCGTGAACCTCGGCGGTTCGCCGGACACCTTTGACCTGGAATCCGTGGAAGTATTGCGTGGCCCCCAGGGCACCCTGTTCGGCCGCAACGTAACCGCCGGCGCCGTCATCACCCGCTCGCGCAAGCCTGACGGCGAATTTGGCGGCGTGTTGCGCGCAGGTGTCGGCAGTGGCGATCGCGTCCTCGTGGGCGCGGGGATCGAGGGGAGTATCACCGATACCCTGGCGGGCAAGATCTACGCCCAGTACAACGACATGAACGGGGACTTCGAGAACATCACCCTCAACGAGGATTTCGGCGCCCAGGAGATCCAGTTTGTAAGGCCGATCCTGCGCTGGCAGCCAACGGATGCGCTCGATATCACCCTGATTACCGAGTACAGCAAGCACGATGGCGACGGGACGGCAACGCGCTTCCTCGATCGCCCGGGCCAGTTGCTGTACGAATCATTCGGTGCGCGGGAGCCGGACGGCAACGATGAAGTCACTCACAATTACAATGGCGTGACCGAAATCGAAGTCCAGTCAGCGGTGCTGGACGTGAGCTGGCAGGTGGGCGAGGGGACGGTCACCTCGATCACCGGTTATCGCGACGTCTCCTATTTCTCCAACGGCGACACCGACTCCACCGGGTCGCCTGTGACCGATCCCGCCTGGCTGGCCATGGAGCAGGACCAGTTCAGCCAGGAGCTGCGTTACTCGGCGCGCGCTCTGAACGACAAGCTCGACTACACCGTCGGGCTCTACTATTTCGAGCAGAGCATGGACCAGCAGTACAACGTGCTCTTCTTCGGCGACCCGGCCCTGCGCTCCGACGGCACCATGGATCACAACTCGGCCTCGGTGTTCGCACATGTGGACTGGGAATTCATCGACAACTGGTTCCTGACCCTCGGCGGCCGCTACACCTGGGAGGCCAAGGAAGCGAAGAATGCCAGCTTCTCCGACTGTGTGAACCTGCCACCGGACGGGTTTGATATTTCCTGCAACCTGCGTGACTCCGGTGACGACGACTGGGCCAACTTCAGTCCCAAGGTCGGCGTGAACTGGCAGCTCTCTGACGATGCCATGCTCTATGCGAGCTACACCGAGGGCTTCCGCAGCGGTGGCTACAACATTCGCACCACCAGCGATAACGAGTCCCCCGGACCCTACGACGAGGAGAAAGTGGAGGCCTACGAACTGGGCGTCAAATCCACGCTCTGGGACGGCAAGGCGCGGCTGAACGCCGCGGTTTTCCACAATGAGTACACCGACCTGCAGCGCAACCGCAGTATCGGCATCCAGAACCGCATCGACAATGTCGCCGCGGCGACCACAGAGGGGGCGGAACTGGAATTCACCCTGCTGCCGATCGACAACCTCGCGCTGAGCGCGTCCGTCGGTTACCTCGATGCCAAGTACGATGACTTCCCGGAACTGGACGTGGATTTCGACGGTATTCCCGACCCCCAGAAAGCCAAGGGCCTGCAACTGGTCAAGGCGCCGGAGTGGTCCTACAACCTGACCGGCATCTGGGACATCCCGCTGGGTGATGCCGGCGATATCTCCACCCGGGTGTCCTACACCTACAACGATGAAACGCCGATCAACGACCAGAACACCGAGATGATTCCCGAGTGGGAGTTGTGGGATGCCAGCCTGACCTGGCGCCCGGTGGATGTGGATCTCGAAGTCTCCGTTTGGGGCAAGAACCTCAGCGACGAGGTCTACGCCGAATCCGGGACCTACGTCGACGGCCTGTGGACCAACCTCTACCGGGCGCTGCCGCGCCGCTATGGCATCGAGATGGTCTACCGCTTCTAGCGCCTGGCCGGCCGCCTGGCCTGCACTCGCAGCAGGCGGCAGTTCATCACCCGGCGGGCAATGGCAACAACGCTGCGAGGTACCCTCCATGACAGCATTGAACATTCAGGCACTGCAAAGCGAGCTCTCCTTCGGTGCCAGGATTTCCGGACTCACCCGCGCCGCCCTGGACGACGAAGCGGTTCGCGAGGAACTCCGTGAAACCTTCGAACGCTGCGGCGTCATCGTGTTCGAAGGGCTGGACAATCCCAGTAGCGAATTCCAGGTAGCGCTGAGCAATGTCTTCGGCCCGCTCAAGGAACACCCGGTAAAAATAGTGAGCCGCGTGGACAGCGATACCATGCCCGGTGTGATCGAGCTGAAGACCTCACCGAACCTCGCCATCGTCGAGATCGACGGGCAGCCCCTGATCACCTGGCAGCCCTGGCACTTCGACCACTGCTATAACGACGAACTGAACCGCGCGGGTGTCCTGCGCGCCATCACCATCTCCCCTGAGGGCGGCCTGACCGGTTTCGCCGACGGCATCCAGTTGTACCAGGCGATCTCGCCGGAACTGCGCGACTGGTTCGAGCAGCGCAATGTCATCTACACCCTCGACCTGCTCTACAAGCACATGCGTTTCGGCGTACCGAAGAACTTCCGCCAATTGCGCGAGCCGGTGACCAACATCCTGGAAATTGCCCGCAGCATGCCCCGCGCCATTCACCCGGCCATCTGGCAACGGGAGAGCGGTGAGAAAGTCCTGCATGTATCGCCCTGGATGGCGGTCGGACTGGAGGGCGAGGAGACGCCGGTAGGGGATGAGCTGCTGCAGGCCCTGTGCGAGGAGATTGTCGACAAGCTGCAGCCCTACTATCACCAGTGGCGGCCCGACCAGATGGTGGTCTGGGACAACTGGCGCATGCTGCACAAGGGCTGCGGCTGCGACCCGAAATACGAGCGCGTGTTGCATCGCACCACGATCAAGGGCGACTATGGCCTGGGCTATTTCGAACAGCCCGCGACTGGCGCCCCGGTGCCCGACGTGATGTAGGTCGAGGGCAGCTCTCTGCACGGGTCGGCGCGCCAGGGCCGGCAAGGCTATCCGCGTGCTGGCGGCAGAAACCACCCTCTGTCCGGGGCCAGACCTGCTACAATGCTTGCTCCCTGCTTATACAAGGCCCACCCGCGCTGCAAACCAGCCCCGGGAGGAGTCCCTGACCCCGTTCCGCCCCTGTTGGAGTAAGTATGTCGCAAGCCCCCGATCCCGCCGCGGAAGCCAGCCCCGGGACCTTTGCCCCGCTGGGCGTGGCCACATTCCGCAACATGTGGATCAGCAATACCATCTCCAACACCGGGGCCCTGATCCAGAGTGTCGCCGCGGCCTGGGTGATGGCCAGTATTTCCACCGCCGACCACGTCGCCATGGTGCAGACGGCGACCTTCCTGCCGATGGCCCTGTTCGCCCTGCCCGCCGGGGCAGTGGCGGACATCTGGGACCGGCGCAAGGTGCAGATGCTGTTCTTCGCCTTTGCCCTGGTCGCATCGGTGATGATGACCGCGGTGGCCTGGGCGGACCTGCTCACCCCCTGGGTGCTGCTCGGTTTCTGTTTCCTGGTGGGTTGTGGCAACGCCCTCGCGGCGCCCGCCCGCGGCGCGGCCGTCGCCGAGCAGGTTCCCAAGGAACTGCTGGCGCCTGCAGTGGCGCTCAACAACATCAGTTACAACCTCGCCCGAAGTGTCGGTCCCGCGGTGGGCGGGGTGATCGTCGCCGCCTTCGGGGCGACCATCGCCTTCGCGGTCAACGCCGCGAGTTACATCCCCATGCTGGAGTCCCTGCGCCGCTGGAACCGCGAGGCGGAAGTCTCCCGCCTGCCGCCGGAGGGCCTGGGCCGCTCGATCAGCGCCGGCCTGCGCTACGTCGCCAATATGCGCCCGGTGCGCCGGGCGATAATGCGCGGCTTCATGCTGGCCCTGCTGGGCGCCTCGCTGCAGGCCCTGATGCCGCTGATTGCCCGCGACATGCTGGGGGGCGACGCCAGCGTATTCGGCCTGCTGCTGGGTGCCTACGGTATCGGCGCGGTGTCCGGCATCTTCGTACTCGAGCGCATGCGCAATCGCTTCGGCAACGAGACCTCGATCAAAATCTGTTGCGTCATCGCAGCTGCGACCCTGCTGATACTTTCCCTCAGCACCAGCCTGGTACTCGATCTCATCGTGCTGCTCGTGGCGGGTATGGCCTGGATGGTGATGATCACCTGCATCAGCATCATGGTGCAGCTGTTCGTGCCCCGCTGGGTGATGGGCCGCGCCATCGCCACCTCGACGGCAGCGGTGACCCTGGGCATTTCCATCGGCGCCTGGTTCTGGGGCTACCTCGCCGAGAACCACGGCCTCGCTGTGTCTTTCCAGGCCAGCGCGGCGACCATGTTCCTGTCGCTGGGGCTGGGCGCGTTCCTGCCGGTGGCCGATCGCACTTCCTCCACGGAACTTGACGACCGGGTGCTCGACGACCCGGAGGTGAAGCTCGGCATCACCGGGCGCAGCGGCCCGATCGGCATCGAGGTGCAATACCGGATTCCGCCGGACAGGGCCCGGGATTTCTACAACCTGATGCGCGAGATGCAGCAGGTTCGCAGCCGTAGCGGCGCCTATGCCTGGTCCCTGTCGCGCAATCTCTCCGACCCGGAGCTCTGGTCGGAGTGCTACAAGCTGCCCACCTGGAACGACTACCTGCGGCAGCGCAATCGGCGCACCCTCGACGACCTTGTGTTGATGCGGCGGGCGCACGAGATGCACTTCGGCATCGAGCCGGTGAAGGTCCTGCGCTGGCTGGAGCGGCCTTCGGGGTCGGTCCGCTGGCAGGACGAGGCGCCGGATCGGGGGGATGAGACGCTGAAGATGCAGGACTAGGGCTGGCTGGTTTGTGGCTTGGCGGCTTGGCGGCTTGGCGGCCGCTGCATTGGCGCTGTGCGGTGAAGGGCTTTTGCTTCATTGCGGGCGCTTGCGGTGCGTTTGCCGATAGTGTTCTTTTCCTCGCGAGTTGCGACCTTTAGATACATGACCGTTGGGCGGAGTGGCGAATCGGAGCTTCGAGGATGGGTTGGTTCGGCAGGATGTGCGCGCTGCCTTGGTGACTAAAGTAAGGAGGGGCTGAGTTCGCACCGACGCCCTCCAAGTCCGCAAAAGCCCTTCACCGCACAGCGCCAATGCGGGGTGCGAAATGACACGCGAAGGGCGCTCGATTCGGAGCTACTGGAATCGGGGATTGAAAGCAGTTTTCGAGGTGCCAGGGGTCGGATTCTCTCCCTGGCGTTGACTGTGGGTGGCGATGCTCTTTTACGGACTTGGAGGGCGTCGGCGCGAACTCGGCCTCCCCGCGGAACCACCGACCTACCGACAGCCTCCTGCCGAACCAACTCTCCCTCGAAGCCCCGATCCTCAACTACGCTCGGCGGTAATCCGGTTCATGGCCGCACGTCGGGAGTTTCCGGGCGACATCGGTCAACGCGCCGCAAGCGCCCGCAATGAAGTAAAAGAGCATCGCCACCCGCAGGCAACGCAGCGGCCGCAAGGCCGCCGCCCCATCCCAAAGCTCCGACAATGAAACAAGAGATCATCCCCACCCACAGGCAACACTGTAGCCGCAAGGTCGCAGCCCCCATCCCGAAGTACAAGAAAACACCGCTCAACAAATCCCCACGGCATGCTATGATTTCCCGTCGGGCCCCATGCCCGTCTTTGCAGTTTTTGACTTTATCCTCAGGGGAACCCCATGGAATCGCTGATCGAGCGTACGATGTACGCTGCCCGCTGGTTGTTGGCGCCGGTCTACCTCGGCCTGAGCCTGGCCATGTTGTTGTTGGGCATCAAGTTCTTCGAAGAGCTGTTTCACGTCTTTCCGACCATACTGACAATGTCCGAAGCCGACCTGGTGCTGGTGATACTGAGCCTTGTCGACCTCGCGCTGGTCGGCGGCCTGCTGGTGATGGTGATGTTTTCCGGCTACGAGAACTTCGTTTCCCAACTGGAGTTGTCCGAAACGTCCGAGAAGCTGGACTGGCTGGGCAAGATGGATTCCACCTCGCTGAAGAACAAGGTGGCGGCCTCCATTGTGGCGATTTCATCCATTCACCTGCTGCAGATCTTCATGGACGCGCAGAACGTGCCCAACGAAAAGATCCTCTGGTACGTCATACTGCACATGACCTTCGTCGCCTCGGCCTTCGCCATGGGCATCCTGGACAAGCTCACCCGGCACTGAGGCGGTACCTTGATTTACACCCCACCCGCAGGCGCGCCAGCCTGGTTCGTCGACAATCTCCAGCACCCCGGTGAATCCCGTCGCGTGGATTACGCCGGGTCACATGTGCACTTCCTGGCGTGGAACTGGGAGAGAACGGAGTTGCCCGTACTGCTGCTGGTCCACGGCTTCGCCGGCCACGCCAACTGGTGGAGTTTCCTGGCGCCGTTCTTCGCCGATCGCTACCGGATCGCCTCTGTCGACCTCCCCGGGATGGGGGACAGCGGTGGCCTCGAGGAGTACACAGAGAACAGCTATGCCGGCGGTATCCTGGCGGTAATCCACGAGGAAGCGCTGGACGATGTGACCGTTATCGCCCACAGCTTCGGCGGTATCCAGACCCTGCGGGCGATGGCGCTGGAGCAGGCGCCGTTCCGCCGGGCCATCGTCGTGGATTCTTTTCTCTGCCTGCCGCCAGTGGAAGCGCCTCCGGTACTGACGCCCCGGGGCCAGCACCGGATCTACCCCGACCGCGACGCCTGCATGGAGCGTTTTCGCCTGGTGCCGCCGCAGGACCTGAGCGACCCGCTGATCGAGCACTTCATCGCCTGGCACTCCTGTGAACTGGGCGAGGAAGGCTGGCACTGGAAGTTCGATCCCCACGCCTGGAACGCGGGGGAACGGCTGGAGCCCGAGCTGCTGGCGTCGATCGAAGTACGGGTGGATTTTATCTACGGCGATGAGAGCATGTTCCACAGTGATGGCCGCCCCGGCAACCTGCTCGAGGCGGTGGGCAATCCCGGTGAGGCGGTTATCGTGCCCGCGGCGCACCACCACCTGATGATCGACCACCCACTGGAACTGGTGGCGGAAATCAATCGGCTGCTCGCCGCCTGAGGGGCGGCCAGTCGGCCCGCAACCCGGCCCAAGAAGGCCGGGAAGAATAACAAAAGGAGGAAAGGGCTATGCAGTGCAAGGCCTACCAGCGTCTACTCGAGTTACTGGAAGTGGAGGGCATCCGGCACCTGTTCGGCATCCCTGACCCCAGCTTCTTTCACCTCTTCGTGACCGCGGAAGAACGCGGTTGGCAAGTGATTGCGCCCCACCACGAGGAAGCCGGCGCCTTCATGGCCGAGGCCATGTGGCGGATGACCGGCACCCCCGGGGTGGTTGTCGGCAATCAGGGCCCGGGGGTGGCCAACCTGGTACCGGCGGCGATCAACGCTGCCAAGGAAAACGCGCCGCTGCTGTTTATCGGTGGCCAGCGCGCGCAGATCGCCGCCCGCCGGGTGCTCCGCGGGCGCATCCAGTACACGCCCCAGTACCGTTATTTCGAGGAGGCGGTGAAGTGGGTGGGGGTGGTCGAGTACCCCGAGCAGCTGGACGAGATCATTCGCGAAGCCTTTCGCCAGATGCTCTCCGGGACTCCGGGGCCGGTGTACATCGAGATCCCCATGAACAGCATGCAGGCGGAGCTGGATTGCGCGCCCGCCCTGCCGCCGGCGGACTACCGCATGCTGCGCCAGCCGGCCGACCAGGCCGCCGTCGAAGCGGCGGCTGCCCTGATCCGCGCGGCGCAGCGTCCGATCATGCTGGTGGGCCAGGGCGCCTTCACTGCCCGTGCCCACGATTCGCTGGCGGCCCTGGCGAACAACCTGCAGTGCCCGGTCATCCACACTTACCCGATCAGCTCCCATCTCGAGGGCTCGCAAAGCCGGACATTTCCCTGCGGTTTTTCCCCCGCAGGCGCCGACGCGGTCGCCGGGTCCGACCTGGTCATCGCCATCGGCACCGAGATCGGCGAGCCGGTGCAGCTGGGCGTCAAAGGCCACTGGGCCAGGGGCAATGTGGATCGCAAGTGGATCTACATCGAACGCGATCCACTGTCGATCAGGGTCAACAGGCACATCGATATCCCCCTGCTGGGGGACCTGCGGGATGTGCTGCCGCAACTGGTGACGGCACTCGCGGACAGCCCGCGGACGCTATCGGATGAAGTGAATGCCCTGATCGAGCGGCACGAGGAATTCCGCGCGGAGTATCGGGACAAGGCGCCTGTCGCTGCCGCGCAGATTCACCCGGGGCGCCTGATGATCGAGGCGACCAGGGGTTTGTCCGACGACGTCGTCTTCGTCCGCGACGGCGGCGCGACCAGCATCTACACCTGGACTTACGCCCAGAACCGCCCCAGGGATTCCGTCTGGAACCAGAATTTCGGCCACCTGGGCACCGGGCTCCCCTACGCCATCGGTGCCCAACTGGCGGTGGGTGATTCGCGCCGGGTAGTGCTGGTTAGCGGCGACTCCGCCTTTTTGTTCCACACTTCGGAGCTGGAGACCGCGGTGCGCAAGAACCTGCCTGTCGTCTGTATTGTCGCCTGCGACTACGCCTGGGGGGTCGAGGTGCGCGGTTACCGCGGCATGCTGGGCGAGGGTACGACCGAGACCGAAGCCCACTGGGGCCGGCAGCTCAGGCTCGACAGGGTGGCGGAAGGTTACGGTGCCTACGGCGAGTACGTGGAGCGGGAGGAGGATATTGCCCCCGCGGTACAGCGCGCCCTGGCCAGCGGCCGGCCGGCGGTGATCCAGGTGCCTATCGATGGCGCTGCGAATGCGCGGGATGTGCCGGGGCACGAGGAGTACTCCACCTGGTACAACGACTTCTGGTACTGAAACGGCGCGCCGGGCGGGCCTCAGTACAGGATCATCGCCAGCAGGGCGGGTAGCGCTTCGCGGCCGCCGGAGCGGGAACTGGTGAATTCGACGTGGTCGCTGTCGGCCTTGTGCGCTGACAGGTCGATACCCCAGAGCGCGTCTATCTCATGCGGCAGCAGGGAGTAGCGGATGTCCACCACCCGCCCGGGGTTTTTTTGATCGACGGCCAGGTAGCCGTCCGAGAAATGGTCGAAACGCTGGATGTCGCGGCGCTGCTGAGCTTCTTCGCCAAGCCAGGGAAAAACCCGCTCGACGTCCAGGCGGGCAATGGAGTCACCCCGCCAGATTTTGTCGCCGTCCGAAGCGGGCTTTACCGCGTCCACATAAAAGTGGTCTGCGGTCTGGTAGATCACCTTCCACACAACGATATTGCCGAAACTGGGTTTCGCTTCCAGTCGCAGGGGCCGGTGGCCGCGTTCAGCAGCGATGCTCGCGCCGAGCGCCAGCGCCCGTTCATGCTGGATGTAGCCCAGGGCCAGGTAGCAGGCGGCCCAGCCGATGCCGGCCAGCAGCCATGGGCGCGAGCGCCGGGCGATGAAGACACCCAGGGCGACCAGCAAAGGCAGGGTGAACAGCGGGTCGATCACCGAGATGGTGTCCCAGGCGAAGCGCTTACTGCTCAGTGGCCACAGCAGCTGGGTACCGTAGGACGTACAGCCATCCAGCAGACCGTGGGTGGCGTAACCGAGGACCGCCCAGAGCACGCAATGGCGCCAGCCGAGGTCCAGGCGCCGGCCCAGCAGGGCGTAAAGGGCGAGGCCGACCAGGCTGCCGAGCAGGGGAATCATCAGCAGCGAGTGGGTGAACTGGCGGTGGTACTCCAGGGCCAGCAGGGGATCGCTGCCGGAGCGGATCAGGATGTCGAGGTCCGGCGCCATGCCGCCCAGCGCGCCGATCAGGGCAGCTTTGGCGAAGGTATCGGGTTTTGCCGCCAGTGCTGCGGCCGCGGCGCCTACGGCGCCCTGGGTCAAGGGGTCCATGGGGCGATTATAACGGCCTCACCCCGGGCCTGCGCCGAGTTTCTCCGCCGGGTCGCGTGGCACCCGCAGCAGGGGGGTCGCCGCGGTCATCAGCAGCAGGAATACCGCGAGTCCCAGTAGCAGGGGCCCGTAGGTGCCGGTGGAGTCGTGTACCCAGCCCGCCATCACCGGCGCGTTGGCGGCGATGATCGAGTTGAGGAAGGTTGCGGCCCCCAGCACCTGGCCGTAAACCCGGGTGGCGTAGATCTGCGCCACCATCGAGGCGAAGATCGGGAAGACGCCGCCGCCGCCCACGCCCATGAAGGCCGCTCCCATCAGTAGTGTGTTGTAGCTCTGGGCGGACATGAACAGCAGGCAGGCCGCGCACTGGCACAGGGTCATGATGGCGACCACCAGCTTGAGGTTGATGGCGTCGCACAGCCAGCCGAGGAAGGGGCTGGCGAAAACGCCGATCAGGGCGACCAGGGACACCAGGAAGGCACCGCGTACCACAGGCTCGCCGAGGTCCACGGCAAACAGGGAGAGGTTCGCCAGCAGGGTGGTATTGGTGGCCATGCCGGCGCCGGCGATCAGCACCACCAGCCAGAAGTTGCGATCGGCGAGCAACTGGGACCAGCCCAGGCGTGGCGCCGCGGCGGTACTTTCCGACTGATGCGTGGAAGTGGATTCTGCGGGGTCTTCTCCCAGTGCCTGCAGGCCTTTGTGCTCCGGCCGGTCCACCACGAAGAGCAGGGTGAGCAAGGGGCCGGCGACCATGATCAGCACCCCCATGCCGCCGATGGCGATACGCCAGTCGTAGGCTTCCATGGTGGCGGCGAACAGCGGCGGGTAGAAGAAGCCGCCGAACTGGGTTCCCAGGGCGGCGATGCCGATCGCCAGGCCGCGGTAGCGCACGAACCAGCGGGTCAGCAGGGTCGCGGCGGTGAGCAGGCTGAGCGCCGCCGCGCCGATGCTGATAAACAGGATGTAGCTGGCGATGACCATCCACACCTGGGTGCTCATGGCGACCCAGATAAAACCCAGCCCCATGACCAGCGAGCTGATGATCAGGAGATTGCGGCTGGGCATGCGGTCCAGCATCCGGCCGAGCGTCGGCGAGAGCAGGCCCATCACCAGCAGCATCCCGGTGGAGCCGGCCATCAGCGCGAGGCGGCTGGCGCCGAACTCCTGGCCGATGGCGCCGGCGACGAGGCTGTACATGTACATGGTGGTGCCCATGCCGATGCTGACCAGCAGGAGCAGGACGGCGACCAGTATCCAGCCGTAGAACATTCCCTGGGGAGTCCGTGATTCGAGGGGAGTTTGCATTGCGATTACAGCCTTTTGCTTATTATTTTTGCCGTCCCAATGGCGATTGCTGCTCCGTGCAGCCAGCATTGTAGCGCGGGGCGAAAGTCTTGCCTCGTGTTTTCGCGTTGTTTGACGAATGTGCCTTCGGCCCCTAATAGCGGGGACGAAGGCCGGGGTAGGTGGTTTCGCTGCGCCCTCAGGGGCGCGCGAAGACCTGGGTCCAGTAGGTGCCGTAGGTGCTGCCTGACGAACTGGCCTTGGCGGCGCCGAGATCCCTGAAGGCGGGATTCATCAGGTTCGCGCAGTGGCCGGCGCTGTTGATCCACAGGCCCATCGCCCCGTTTACCGTTGTCACACCCGCGGCGACGTTCTCACCCCAGGTGGAAAAGGAGTAGCCGGCACCGGCGATACGCTGCCCCGGGTCACTGCCGTCTGAGCCGGTGTGGTCGAAGAAATTGTTGCTGGCCATGTCCGTGGAATGGCGCAGGGCGGCGGTCTCCAGCGCGCAGCTCCAGCTCAACGCGGGGGCGGCGGCGAAGCTGCCCCGGCTGCCGCAGCTCTGGGGACTGGAGCGGAAGGCATTCACGGCGTCGAGCATGGCCTGGTCTTCGGAAGTCATGCTGCAGACGTCGCCGCCAGAGCCGCTGCTCCCGCCAGTGTCCCCGCCGCCGGCAGTGTTGTCCACCGAGTCGCAGCTGTTCCCCAGGCCGTCGCCATCGCTGTCGGACTGGGACGGGTTGTAAACGCCAGGGCAGTTGTCGAGCGCGTCGTCGATGCCGTCCCGGTCCCGGTCCGCCACGTCATCGCAGGCGTCGCCGATGCCGTCGCCATCGCTGTCGCCCTGGTTCGGGTTGTAGGTGTCGGGGCAATTGTCCCCGGCGATGCGTGCGTAACCGGAAGGCCGTTCGATTGCCTGGACGGCCTGGCCCGAGTCGCCAATGGCGTCCCCGTCCACGTCGAGATAGAAAACCTGGGTATTCAGGCCCTCGTCCACTTCGCCATCGCAGTTGTTGTCGACGCTGTCGAGGACTTCGCTGGCTCCCGGGTAGATGGCATCGTTTTCGTCATCGCAATCGCTGTCGTTTTCGACATAGCCCTCGAGCGGGCCATGGGTCTCGATGAACCACTCGCTGCCGCCGTAGCCATCGCCGTCGACGTCGCGGAAAAGTGTTGTCAGCGGGTTGTCGATATTGCCATCGCAATCGTTGTCGATGCTGTCCAGGATTTCCCCGGCAGCGGGATTGATCGCCGCGCTGGTGTCGTCACAGTCGAGGTTGTTGGCGACGTAACCCCTGGGTTTCCGTCTTCCGGTGACACTCGCGCCCGGATCGCCGAAGCCGTCGCTGTCATGGTCCAGGTAGAAGCGCGCGTTGGAAGTGCGCTCGTCCACCTTGCCGTTGCAGTTGTTGTCCAGTCCATCGGGCTGTTCGCGGCGCCAGGGGTGGACATTCGCGTTGCTGTCGTCGCAATCGCTGTCCAGCAGGGCGAAGCCCTCCGGACGTTCATAGGCCATGCGGCTTTCGAGGGCAGTGCCGAAATTATCGCCGTCACTGTCGCGATACCAGGCGCGCTTTTCGGTGTTGGGCTCGAAGATTGCGACCAGTGGCGCATCGCCGTCGAATTCGCTCATTTCCTCGGGGAGGGCCACTACCACGGCGCTGCAGGTTTCGGTCGGGGCTGTGGTACAGATGCCCTCCCAGCCGGCGAAGCGATAGCCTTCGGCGGGGATAGCGGTAAAGGTGTCGCGCAGTTCATCTTCGACGGTATAAGCGCAGGTCGACTGGTGACAGTCGTACTGTCCGGAGTGGGAAAGAATGCGTCCGTCTCCGCCCGTCTGCAGTACCAGGCGGCAGCTGGCGAGTGCGAACAGCGAAAGAGTGATACAGCTTAATTTTGTTATGCGGCTGAGGATATCGCGCATTCCCAGTCGGCCTCCGGTAGTAAAACGGGTAATGCCCCGGATCACGTATTGAAGAAGACGGGGAGCGGCCCCTCAACAATAACTTGCCAATAAGTCGAGATAAGTCCGCGACGGTTCCCGATAATGTGAACTGGGTCGAGGAATTGAATAACGGCTTTAGCGGTGAGGTGCCGGGAAGCGCACTGCTTCCCGGCGCACGGGTCTCCCCGTGCGGGCGGCTGAGGCTATTCGGAGCCTGGATGGCTCCGGGATTTAACGGCCTGGCGAGCTGGCGTCAGGGCCTGGCCTGAATCTCAGGCGGCGTCTTCGGCCGGGATTTCAGCTTCTTCGCTGGCTTCCAGCTTGGCTTCGAGTTCCTGCACCTTGCGCTGCAGTTCGTTGTTCTCGGCCTTGGTCTTGTTCAGGCTGCGCTGCAGCAGGTCGTTGGCCCTGGTCTTTTCCGCCAGCTTTTTCTTGTTGGCATCGAGATTCTTCTTCATCCGCGCCGGATCGAACTGCTTGAGTTCCTTCAGTTCCTCACGCTCGGAGCCGAGGTCCTTCTGCAGGGATTTTACCCGTTGCTTCAGGGTGGTGACTTCGTCCTGCAGCTTCTCGGAACGGTTGTTCAGCTCGCGGTTGAGCTGTTCAGTGCGCTGGTTGGATTCGGCCTTGCTGGAGAGCTCGGTGATGGTTTCGAGTTGCTTGTCGATGGCGCCCTGGAGTTCGGCCTTCTGTTCGGCCATTTCCTGTTTGCACTGCTCCAGCGCTTCGGCGGCGGCGTCCAGCTTGGACTGGTATTCCTTGCGCAGGCTGTCTTCGAGTTCGATGATCTTTTCAAGTTTGTTGGCTGTAAGCATGGTTTCCTTGTCGCTGATGTGAATCGCACGCTTCCTGGCTCGGGCCCCGGGTGCCCGAATTTGGGCCAGACTTCGGGGGACGCTGCCGGGATGGGCGCGAAAGTAACGTTAAATCAATAAGATGCCTCCCCCGCGAAGGTGAGTGAGCCCTCGCTTAGCGGGTTTTGGATGCCACTCGGTGGGGGTGAGGCGCCGTCAGGGCGCGGATTGTAGCAGATTTTTTGCCGCTGACGGCCAAAAAATCACCACTTTCCGTTTCCCCGGGGCTCCCCCCCGGCTGGAGTCTCAGGGCGCGGGGTAGGCGTAGTGCGCCTGCAGGCCCAGCGGAAGCCCCAGGAACCAGTAGAGCAGCAGGTAGGCGCTCCACAGGAGAAGGAAAGTGACCGAGTAGGGCAGCATCAATGCCGTCACCGTGCCGATTCCCGCGCCCTGCACATAGCGCTGGCAGTAGACCACCACCAGCGGGAAGTAGGGCATCAGGGGCGTAATGATATTGGTGGTGGAATCACCAACCCGGTAGGCCGCCTGGGTCAGGTCCGGGGAGATCCCCAGTTGCATCAGCATGGGCACGAAGATCGGCGCGAGCAGGGCCCACTTGGCCGAAGCGGAACCGATGAACAGGTTGAGCAGCCCCGTCAGCAGGATAATGCCTATCACCGTCATGGCGCTGGGCAGGCCGGCCGCCTGCAGTGCCGCGGCGCCCTTCAGGGCCAGCAGGATGCCCAGGTTGGACTGGGCGAAGGCATAGATGAACTGGGCGATGAAGAACATGATCACCAGGTAGTAGGCCATGGTTTCCATCGACCTGGTCATGCCGGTGATGATGTCCCGGGCGCTGCTGACGGTGCCCGCGACCACGCCGTAGATCACCCCGGGCACCAGGAAGAACAGGAATATCAGCGCTACGATGGAGGACATCAGGGGCGCGTCGCGATCGGTGAGCGAGCCATTGCTGCCGCGCCAGGGGCTGCTTTCCGGCAGCGCGGAGGCAATCAGCAGCAGGGCGGTCGCGGCCATGGCGAAGAGCGCCACACGCAGGCCGCGTTTCTCGTCGGCGCTGAGCTCGTGGACATCGGGCAATTCTTCCAGTTCCCCGTCCAGGGCGGTGGCCTGCAGCCGCGGCTCGATGAGCCTGTCGGTGATAAACCAGCCGGCGAGCACGATCAGGATCGAAGACGAGGCGGTGAAATAGAAATTGTTCAGGGGGTTCAGGCTGATTTGCGGGTCCAGGATCTGCGCCCCGGTTTGTGAGATGCCCTGCAGCATGGGGTCGATCGCGGAGGGAATGAAGGCGGCGGAAAAGCCACCGGAAACCCCGGCGAAGGCGGCGGCGATACCGGCCAGCGGATGCCGCCCCGCTGCATAGAAAATAATCCCGCCCAGGGGAATCACCAGCACATAGCCCGCGTCGGCGGCAGTGTGGCTGGCGATACCGACGACAATCAGCAGGGGGGTGAGCAGCCAGCGGGCGGTTGCCGCCAGCATGGCGCGCAGCGCGGCGATGATAAAACCGGTGTGCTCGGCGACTCCGATGCCGAGCATCGCGACCAGCACCACCCCGATGGGGTGGAAGTGGGCGAAAGTCTTCACCATGTCGGCAGTAAACTGCACCATGGCGGCGCCGGAGAGCTGGTTGACGATCTCGACGGGCTCGCCGCTGCGCGGGTCGATGACTGCCCAGTCGAAGTAGGAGAGCAGCCAGGACAGCAGCCAGACGATGGCCAGCAGGGCGACGAAGAGCAGGGCGGGGTCCGGCAGGCGGTTGCCCACCCGCTCGACGCAAGCGAGTAGCCGCTGGGTCAGGCTCGCTGCCGGGACTTGCTCTTGTGTGCTCATGCCTGGTCGCGATCTCCTGGTGACGGGGAATCTGGCAATACTGGCCCGAGGACCTTGATGAGTGGCTGCAATTCCCTCTCGAGCTTCTGCCAGCGCGCAATGGACGTGGCGTGGATGGGCTGGCGGGCCTGCCACTGGCTGGCGGTGAGAATTTCGCCGCTTTCACGGGCTTCAACAAGGTTCTCCAGGGGCAGGGAAAAGCCCAGGGCATCCCCCAGGCGGCCGCAGGCCTTGACCGGGTCCCGGGTAATCTCCTCGTAGCTCACTTCGATTAACTGGCCGCCGAAGATAGAGCGCCAGTGTGCCATCAGTGAGCGGTAAGCGACATAGTGGCCGCCGAGCCAGTCGAGATCGTTGGCCCAGGGTTGGGGCGTGGCAAAATCCTGTTCGTAGATCGAGAGACAGTTGTCGATGGGGTGGCGTGACAGGTGGATGATCCTCGCGTTTGGCAGCGCTGCCCGGATGAAGCCGAGCCACAGGTAATTGTCGGGCATCTTGTCACTGAAGTAACGTGCATCACCCACCAGCTGGCGGGCCCGCTGGACATATTCCTGCCCTGCCTCGCGCCAGACCCGGGGCGGAATGCGGCCCAGTGCCGCCAGGTCGTACTGGTTCTGGCCGAAGTGAGCACATAATTCCTGAACCAGTTGCCCGACGATAAGCAGTTCCCCCGCGGGCGACAACTCGGGGTGAGTGGCGAGCATGCGTTCGAGCAGGGTCGTGCCGGAACGGGGCATCGCCACGATGAAAACCGGCGCATCGGTCTCTGCCCCGAACTCGCCTGACAGCGCCGGGAGCTCGCGGTGAAACAGTTGCGTGAGTTGCCTGTTCAGCTCGACAGTCTCTTCCGGCCGATACGGTATCTGCGCGCTGCGCAGCGCCTTGGCCCGCTGCAGGTAGCGAAAGGCAAGGCTGGGGTGTGCAAGATCGTACTGCAGCTTGAACAGTGCCATGTACGCGCGAATCCGGTCCTCGGGGTCTGCGAATTCCCGGGCCAGTTCGCCATCCCGGCCTGCCAGGCCGGCAATCAGCCTCGCCTCGTCGCTTCCTTCGGCGAGTTTTCCGCAGCGGGAGAGCAGTGTGTACAGCAAGATGGACTGGGGATAGCGGTCAAGCAGGCCCAGGATGAGTTCCCGGGCCCTGGAAAATTCGCCGAGGCGTAACAATGCTTCGGCGTAGGTGGTGTCGATGTGCAGGTCGTCGGGAAGCTCCGCGCGCAGACTGTCGAATATCTGCAGCGCAGCTGCCGAGTCCCCGCGGGCTATCGCTATGGAGCCGAGGGCGAGGCGTGAATTGACCAGGGAGGCATCTACGGCCAGTGCCTGCCGGGCGTGCTTCTCTGCGTTGGGGTAGTCGCCCTGCACGCGGTAGAGATAGGCGAGGCGGTCGTGGGCTATGGTGTTGTCTGGTGAAAAGGCCAGCAGCTTGCGGAAAATAAGAACGGCATCACCGAGGCGCCGCATGGCAACGGCGAGGTGCCCGTATTCGAGGGTGGCCTCGACGTTGCGGGGTTCGGCCTGCAACAGCGCCAGGCATAACCTTGCCGCTTCGGCATGGTCTCCCCGCGCGCTTGCACTGCGTATTGCCTCGAGTTCGTGGCGAGGGCCCACGGGCTCACACCTCCTGTCTGGCTGATCTTCCGATGACGCCTGTACCGCTGCAAATCCATTTTTAACAAAAAATAGCCACCCTCGCATACGGCCAATGCAGGGAAAAGGCAATTCCCCGGCCTTGCGGGGTACGGAAAGCGGGTGGGAGTGCCCCATGGCGCTGACGCCGATGGGGCAGATTGGTGAGTAGCGGCCCGGATGGGCCGGTAGTGGCGCTATCGCGCCCTGGTCCTAGTTGAAGCCCGGTGTTTTTTGCCGATTCCAGGCGCGGTAGACATCGTTCTGCCTGTAGGCGTCCTCGGATATTTCCTCGACCCCGCGCAGCATGAATTCGTCGGTCCTGCTGGAACCGTCTATCGGCCGGGTTTGGGATTCAGTGGCATCCTGTTTGCCCGCTTCAGGTGTCGCGTCCACGATCTTTGCTCCATTCAGGTTTGCAGGTGGATTGATTGCTTGCTCACGGTCAGTATGCGTGGATGGGGGGCGCTGCCACCATGGGCGGTCAGTGATCGAGGTCACAGTTCCGGCGGTGAGACCGGGGAGTGGAACTGGTTCTGTGAACCAGCTCCACTTTGTGGCCGGAGTTCAGCCCACACATTCCCAGTGGCCGATTCCGCGGGAGCGCAGAACGCCGTTGCGATATTCCCTATCGCAGGCGCCGTCGCCCATGTCGCTCGAGGCGCTCTGTGAATCTGCGTAGAGCGAGTCCGATGCCTTGCTGTTACTGTCGCCGCTGCAGTCGCCAACCGAGTGGCCGATGCGGCGTGCACGCAAAACGGTATTGCTGAATACCCGGGCACAGTCGGGCGCCTTTTGTGAGCGTAAAGGCGCTGCATTGTCACCCTCCTCGAGGTTTTTGTTATCTGCCGCCTGGGCGCCCATTCCGCTTGCGCCCAGGGTCAGTATGGCGACGATGCAGATAGTTCGAATGCTGGTGTTCATTATGGATTCCTCCAATTCCTTGAGATTTCGGCTGCGAGACAGCTCCCTTGCTGCCCCGGCCATGAAAAAAGCGCAGCTGACTGCGCGATGCGGGGTGCATTCTGTCGATGGGGCGTGGGGCAGGCCGTGGTGCCAGCGTGGTAAGCAGCGTGGAAATTTCAGTTTGTGGAAGTGGAACGAAGAAAATCCGCGGCCGCGCTCATCCCGCAGGTCAAAACGTGCGGGGATAGTGGCAGGAAGGAGGTGAGGGCGCGGACCGGGCGCGGGCCCGGTCCTGCTACAGGCAGACCAGCTCCCGGAACAGCCAGTTGATGCAGTCGTTGTACTGGTCGACGTTGGTAACGGGCCCGCCTACTTCGTAGCTGCCGTCCATATTCACGTCCAGTACGCAGAAGGAGCGTTCGATTCCCGGGTCATCGAAGTCGTAGACCACTGCCAGGGCCCAGGGGGTCGGGCCGGGCAGGATTGCGGTGGTGCTGCTTGCCACGTAGCCTGTCTGGTTGCCGTCGCCTACCGGTTGGCAGTAGGCCCAGTTGTCGGCAATGATGCTGGCGTTCGCCGACCAGCCGGGAATGCACGAGCAGTCCGACCCCCCGCCCGGAGGCGGCGGCGGAGGCGGCGGTGCTTCGATGGGCCCGTCGATGTAAACCGACAGGCGTTCGCTGCCATCCAGTACCAGGTTGTAGCTGCCTTCCCACTGCACCGCGTTGTAGACCTCGGCGGCGAAGGGGATTTCCATGAGTGCGGAAGCTGCCGGGGCGGTGGGTAAGACGGTCACGCCGCCAAGAGTGACTGTGGTTGCCAGGTCGAGATCGACGCCATTGACGATGATCTTCTGCAGGCCCCGATCGACCTGGATGCTGTAAATATCCTGGCCGGCGGCCGGCAGGGCGGTGAGGCACAATAACGCTGCGGCACATTTACCGGGGAGGAAAGCGGCGGGCCGGAAAGGGTCCGACCGCCTGTCGGATTTGCTGGTAGCGGTCATCACAATTCACCTCCCCTCAGGGAATGACAGCGGGCTCGGTAGTCGCACAGATATTGGTCTGTAGCGATACCGCGCAGTCAGCCTGCTGGGTGGCGTTGATGCGGAAATTCACCAGTTCCTGCTGTACCGGGTCGGAGTCGTTGATCTGGACCAGGCGACAGACAGAGGCGAGCGGGTCATCGGCGTAGTAGGCCGCGCCGATGGGAAACTGGGGATAGGCCGCGGGGTTCAGCGGGTCGGAGAGGACCGTCGCGGCGAGATCGGCCACGCCGGTGCCGGTGATCTCGTAGCAGGTACTCTGGTCCGCACTCCAGAGGCCGCCGAGTTGCGCTGCCCAGTCGGTGTCGCAGGGACAGCCGCTGGCCAGTGGATCGACTACCGCCGTGATGAAGTGGATGGAAATCGCGTCCACGCCGTCAACCTGCAGCGAGTAACTGCCGGTGGCGCTCACTTCGCCGGCCATGGTCGCGTCGAACAACAACTCCACTTCACCAGCTGAGACGGAGCCTGTGCTCAGGGGACCGCTGCCGCCCAGGGTGAAGTCGATGACCGTGTCGAGGTCGACACCGCGTACGATGATGCGTTCGTTGGCCCAGTCGACGGTGGCGCTGTCCACCACGGTGCTGAGGGAGGCTTCAACGGGGGGCTCTTCGGGGGGTGGTTCCTCGGCCCCGGGGCACCCGGGATCATTCTTGTTAGGCCCCTTGCAGGCGGGTGCCGCAATTACGCTGGGGTGAACCAGTGCCAGAACCGCACCCAGAGCCGCCAACTGGCAGAATCGTCCTGATTTCATGCTTCCTCCTGGCAGGAAGGCCTGATGCCTTGCGCCTGCTTCTTATCCTCGAGGTTCCAGTAAATTAGTACACGGGGCTCGGATAGCTAATAAAAAATGGAGATTTCTGGAATTCCGGGGGACCTGGTCCAGGGGGCCGCGAGCGGACTCCGCGTAGTCCCGTCAGTACAGGAAGGCTGCTTTTGGCTGCGAATTCTGCTCTGTTTGAAGAAATTGGTGACCTTTTTCGCGTCATTTCAATCCGGCCCAGCTCTCCTGCAAGAGCCTGGAGGCCGCCGCTCAGGGAGGGAAAAGAGCGGGATATGGGTTTAGTCGAGGGGTGCCGGGCGCTTAATTTACGCCAATAAGGTAGCCCTGAAGCTCGACCGCTGAAGCACCGTTTTCCGACTGGATCCCCGGTTGGCTGTAAGCCTTGAAGCACAGGGACATGCCGCCTTTTACACGAAAGCCCGTGCTCATGTTGTTATTGCCGGCGACATAGCTTGGCGCTGCCGCGCCACTGGGAATGTTGACCCCTGGAGTTCTGTGTAGATCGCTGAACTCGGTCCCGTTCCAGCCAAGGAACCAGCCGTACGCAATGCCGCCTGCTTGGAAGGGGGCGTAACCGGAGGAGTGCACGGCGCTCCAGCTGTAATCAGTCACGACCAGGTATTTGTCGCTCGGCACCGTGAAGGGTTCCTTCGCGCGGACTCCGCTGGCCCAGACCCTGTAGAAGCTACTTGAGTCCCCGCAGGGGGAATTCAGGTCAGCGGTGCGCCGCAAGGACACCAGCATGTAGGGGTGCTGATTGACGTGGGTCACCGCTTGCGCCGCAGCCAATTCAGGACCAAGTACTCCCAGGACCATGTAGATCCAGACTTTGCGTAACATCGTGGCTATCCCTCCCCTGGCAAACATCTGAATATTAATGGGTTCAATCAGGATGCAGGCGCTGCTTTCGGCGCACACCCAAAGCACCGGATAGCGCCGTCAACAGGGCCACCAATGCCGGTCCCAGCGGGCCGAGGGCGGGAATTTCCTCTACCGTCGCAGACCCTGAACCTGAGCCCGGAGCAGCCGGCGGGGGGGCTGGCGGGGGGGCCAGTACGGGATTGATCTGGGAGACCACGACGTTGTCGATAAGGCCAAACATGATAGCGGGCGCCGGTGAAATCGAGCTGAAGAAGTCGGCGTAGACCAGGCTGATATTACCGTCCGAGGTATAGGGCCGGAGGCCGTCACCATTGAATTCGGCAATTTCAAGCCGGGCCGTGTCGGGGCGCTCAATGAACACGCTGGCTACACCGCCTTCGCTACGGATTTCGAAAGTGATCCACTGGAAGCCGGGGGAACCCGCGGTGCCCGCCGGGAAAGCCGTTTGCGCCACCTGGCCTGCCGGGGGCGCGACACCCGGGAGAAAGTCTGCATAGTACAGGTCGGTGCCGTTGCGGCTCAGACCGGTCATCTCTGCCGCGTCGAGGAACGCGCCCTCGGCGAAGGCGCGCCAGTCGCTGCCCGACCCCCCGTCGCCGGTTGCGAGTACCTGAGCGCCGGGGCCGATATCCGCCGAGCTGTCGTCGTAGCCGATGCCGCCACCGAGGAATTCGGTCGTGCCATTGGACCCGCCGTTGATACGCTCGTCCGCGTCGTAGTTCATCCAGGCATCGAAGCGCAGCATGTAGTCGCCGCTGAAGCTCTGGCCGATGGGGTATACGGTGAATACGCTGTAGGCGCCGTCGACGAGATTGGCCTGCATCTTCAGTCCGCTTGTCGCGGTGTCGCCGACCCGGGAGTTGGGGGCTTCCGGAATGGCGTCGGCACTGTAGTCGTAGCCGAAGGTGGCTATGTAGTCCAGCGAGGAGGCGTTTAAACCCCAGCCGGCACCTGAAGACATCTGATCCCGGTACAATTCCTGTGCGAATGACGGGCTGCTGCCCCAAGCGAGGGCAAGGGCTGCCAAAGCTGCGATACGAAAGCGTTGCATGGGAAGGTCCTTTTTCCGCGAGGTTTTCCAAATGCTACGTCAATGGCAAAGCAATTACTGCAAAAATTATCGCTATCCAGGCAATTCCCGTGACGCGTTAGCGTTCCCCAGTTCCGCCAGCGAATGACGACGTGCCCGGCGATAATCGGCGTGACCCAAATGGGTGTTTGGAAAGCCCTTGTCGCGCATTGCCAGTCAGATGGCGGCAAAGTTGGATAGTGCTTTCGTCATCTTCCCGAACTGGGTATTGGCGGGAGTGCAAACGGCTGTCGAAGTGCCTATTACGTCCGCCTTCAGCGCCAGCCCCCCATGCGTCACCTTGCGTTCCTTGGGTATATGGAAAGCCGAGAAGCGTTCGCTGGCACATTTGCGCTGGAATGCCTTGATTCCCTCGATACTGGCCGCTTTATCGACATCGAAAAGTCCGAGAGCGTTTTGTTGGCCGGGATTCGCTGCAGTACCTTGTCGGGGGTCCGATAGTGGAGATGATCAATTGCAGAAGCGATAAGACTTATCACGAGATATATCGACACAAATCCAATATAGGTGTCCAGAACTTCCGTGGACATGTTTGCACCTCTGGTGCTTTGTTTGCAGAGGTCGATGTGTTGGTTGGTTGTGTCAAACTACCAATCAAGATTTTCGCCACGGGTGTCCACATGCACGAAGGTGTTGTAAACCCCGATTCCGCCTCTGAATAAGCCATCGGCCCTTAGTTGCTTCAGAACAGCTGCCCAGTCGGAGGGACTCGACGCCGAACGCACGACAAAATCCGCTGCACAGAAGGCGGTGTGCTGGCTATCCGGTACACCGCCGATCGCGGCGTTGTACATCGGAGAGCGATAGACGCTACTCAGGATGATCGGTGCGTCCAGGCGCTCCCTCAGTTCGTCCAGAATCCGGGCGGTAGGGGCGATATTGTTCCAGAGCTCTGCCGGCGGAGGGTGGTTGAGGCCGAAGGCGGCGCTTTCCGGATCGCGATGCGCGTCGCCGAGGAAAAGAAACTCGCCCGACTTGAAGTGACGAAGCCCGAGAGACTTGAAAAACAGATCAAATGAAGTGGCGCTCGAGGCGGGCACCTGGGCCGGCTCTGCCTCCGGCCCGGTGACCCCTGACAGCCCCCAGTTCGGAGTGGAAAAGCGTTCCCCGTGAACCGTTCCGATGCCGCTGGCGAGTGTCAATTTCCGGGAAAGTACATCCTCTCGCCAACGGGGGTTGGAAGTGTCAGCGATGGTTTCCGCAAGAACCCGGCGTTTCTGCGCCGGATCTACAGCGCCAAGACGGGCCAGGCGTTCGCTGTAGAGATCCGCCTCGTCAGCGGAAACTCCGCCGTTCTGTACAGCGACATCAAAGCACAGGGCGAGGCCGAGCTTGCTGCTCAGGCCCAGGGATTGACTGTCGCGCTCCGCCCGGGACCAGTACTTGGTCCGGGCGCGATCAACCTGGATTGTTTGTGCCTCGGGCGTTCCGCCGAGGCGATTGAAGGCATCGCGCCACTCGGGTTCGAGGTTGTGCTTGCGGGCACCGACGGAAATACTGTCGGCCCACTTTTCCTGGCGGGACGGAGACTTGGAAAGCTTGTCGCGCAATTCGCTTGCCAATGAGCCGAATGCCGAATCGACGATTGAAGTATCCATACTGTCGAGCTGGGCGACTATGGCGGAGATTTCGCCGTGCTTCAGCGTAAAGCCGATAATGCCCCAGGTGATGCCGGCACCGTCGAAATTACCTGCTGCCTTGCGAAAGCCGTGCCCCTCGAACCTGCCGGTAATCTGCAGGCAGCGATCAAAGATATCCGGCGCCGCCTGGCCGGTGAGTAATGTCCATTCCGCCTCGGTCAGCTTCCCCGTGACGGGTTGGCCCACTTCCCCTTGCCAATCGCTTACGGCGCCTTCGGTATCCGAACCGTAGATGCCATCGATTTTACCAACCGGGAAGCCGCCATTTTCGAGCTTCTGTTGTAGGGTTTCTACCAGGTGCCCGCAGGCGTATGTGAAGCCGGCTGCCCGTTCGGCGCGGCTGAAAAGAACATCCGACATAATCTATCTCCCTCATGACTTCCGTATGTGAAGCAGCGAGGCACCGCCCTGGTCCGCCAAGCCATTCACGCCGTAGACGCGCCTCGATACCCGCGGCTAGACGAGACGTACGCGCTCCCTGGTACCGCTGCGCTGTTGCATGAACAGTGATATGTTCCCGAATGGACTGTCCCCACCGGGCTCGCGGCCGGTTGCCAGGACTGTACTTATCAGCGCCAGTGTCGTTGGATTGATGTCTTCGTCTATCCAAAGGTAAAACCTGGTATTGATCGAGAGCCAATCCTTGATTTGCCTATTGGCCCGCTTTTCCAGTTTGAGATACTCGGATTCGGGCCTGTCTCCCAGGCCAAGCCTGCTGTGATCAAGTTCGTATGCGTCGCCCAGTGCGTCGATGAATTTGACGAAGCCCCAGCATTTCTCGTAGAGGGATTTTACCCTTGTGACTCGGGTACGATCGGCATTGTTGCCTCCCTGGTTTGGGTTGCCGCTGCCGGGCGAACGGATTTTGCTGCTGTCCTCCAGATCAAAAAGCCGTTGCAGCAGCTTGGGTTTTTCACGCCCGCCCTTGACCCTGGGTAGGAACTCCTCGACGGCCTCGAGCTCGTGGTCCTGGTAGACCCCATATTGCAGCAGTGAGGAATAGGCTCGTTCGAACAGTTCGAACTGCAGCACTCGTGGAATGCCGCCATTCAGTCGGTCGTGGGCACAGAGAATGCTCAGCGTCTCTTTATGATTGAAACTCAGCGCAAAACTTAGATCGGCCTTCACCTTGTTGTTGTCATTTTCGGCGTTCCACCGCGAAAGTGTCTCCTTCGCTATGAGCAAGGAATCAGCGGGTGCGAGGTCAGCGTCGACCAGACTCGTGACAAAACCAACCAGCTCCTTGCGCTTGAGATTCTCGTCCCGATGATCCAGCGACAGGCCCAGTGACAAATTGCCGGTCAGGGCGCCGGCGGCTATCTCGAAGACATTGACCAGGCGCAGTTCGCGCTCCTCGGCGCGTGCGGAGTGGATACGCTTCCAGGTACCGCTACTAAGCAACGACACCCTTCCGCTGCCATCGACAGTCACCTGCGCATTGGCATCGAAAGACGAGAGCTTCCTGAATTCGAAACCCAGGAGCAGTAGCGTCAGACCCTGCCTGGCGTTATACCCGGCGAGCCGAGTCAGTGCAGTCTGATCCTTGTCGATGGTGAGCCCGGGCGTCTCGACGTCCAGCAATTCGACGATGTTATCGAAGTCGCCTGAGAGTAAAGCATCGTAGGCGGCCTGTGTTTCGTCGTTGAGCGCGGAAATGGTGGCGGTGACTTCAACAATGCGCCCCTCTGATTGCAAGTGCTCGGTTTCGAAGTTGGCGCGTATCTTCTGCCTCGCAGCCTCCGCGGTACCATCAATGAGCTTGGCCAGTAGTGTCTCGTATTTCGCGATCGCTTCCCTGACGCCAGCGAGTGCTTTGTTAGCCCGGTTTTCGATTCCCGTGACTGTGATACCGGCCGCTTCGATCTCGGCCAGCAATTTTTCCAGCTTGTCTTCCGCGAGCGCGCTTACCTTCTCGTCCAGATCGCGCTGGTACCTGGCCAGGAGCGCGGTGAGTTTCCGCTTGGCTTCGCTACCCAGTTCGGTGTTTTCCAGCTCCAGTTTCCCGAGTACTTTACTGGCGGTGCGATCAACAGTGCTGGAGGTGGCGTCGGCAACTCCGTCCAGACGCTCGGTGAGCAACTGGATGACCTGGCTTTTGATCTGTTTCTTCGTGCTCTTGGCGGGCTCGCCGAGCCCCAGGCTGATGGTGTTTTTCAGTAAGGCTTTCCAGTCATCGTTGCTGACCACTTCATCGACGGCATCCTTCAGGTCATCTGACAGTTTATTCTTCAGATAGGTACCCGGCGTGAGAAACTCGCGGTAGCCCGCCAGCACGTTCTGCAAGGCGCCCTCATGCTCCAGCAGTATCTCGCGCAGCCTTGAAGCGAGCCCCGAGACATCGAGTTCGACACCCAGGGAAGCGCCGGCACCCCGTTGCCTGAGCCGCGACCGGCTGACGCTGAGCTTCAATCCCGCCATGCCACCATCAATGGTGGATTCGCGGCTGAGGTGAATCTCGTAGTCGCTAGCGATCCTTGCATTCACTCCCACAGTGATATCAGCGGTACCACCGATATCCTGGCCCAGACTGAGTGCCTCGGACACACCAACTCTTATGCCAATCGAAGATTCACCGTCCAGTCTGACGATGGTGCCGGCCAGGCGATTAGTGGCCATATTGTCCCAGACGCTTACGAGAGAAAATGGATTGCAGAGCTCTCGAAGGCCGGAGGCGATAGCCGCGGCGTAGAGTTGGTCCGATCTGCGCGGATTCAGGAAATAGTGAAGCTGGGCGTTCCCGACTGCATTGGCTTCGGCGCTGAGGGATGCTGCCTTGAACGGAATTTTCGCGCCGGCATCCCCCGTGACACCTCCAGCGATTTCGATGCGAAGCAGTCCCGCGGGTAATTGATCGCTCTCCCTGGGCCAGCTATCGCCCGCTTCGAACACGAGCTGTGCTGAGCCGCCCACCTCAAAGCGGTAAGAACCGCTTGAGCCGCCGGTTCCATCGAAGCCGCGATCCAGTAGCTCCCACTCGATTTCGCCGCTATCGGGAGGTGACCCGTCCGTGGAGAAATGATCGAGCGGAAGGAGTATTTTTTTCAGTGGTTCCGGAATCCTGCCGAGATGCTCTGCCACCGAGTCTGCCTTCGCCTTCAGCCCCGTAGCGTCCAGGTCAAGATTATCCAGGGTGGCAAAAAGTTCTGCGTCAGTTCTCAGTATTTCGATGAACTCTGACACGCTACTGATTGAAAAACCGAGCTCTTCCGAGCGATACCTTGTCCAGGCGTCGTGGAGTGCCGCAAGGGATTCAAGGATGTCGAGATCCACATCCAGATCCAGGGATTGTCCGGCTGAGGTGAGCAGGTCGAGGAGTTTATTCATGGTGTTGTCCGTCCATGGCAACAGTTTCTTGCTTGAGATATGAAACTAGACCACTTCGCCCATAAATCAAGAGCGACCCGAGAGGCTGCAGTGAAACAGGACCTTAGCTCGCAGCGACTCCAGATGGGGCCGGCCTGTTTGTAATAATGTGTATTTGACTTTGATGCGTGGACTCACGCCGACTTTGTGGAACAGCACTGCCAAGGCGCCCAAAGCAGGCGGCGGGCGCTATACTTTCGAGGTACAGTTACTCGGCTATAAATCGGGGATCACGACTGCAATACCAACAGTAGGGCAATTGGCACCATAATGATTGCGCCAAGGTTGCCGATCAGTACGATGGCGGCGACCCGCTCGGGCGACTGGTTGTAGCGCTCCGCGAACAGGAAGTTCATTACCGCTGGCGGTAGCGCGCCGAACACCAGGAGCATCGCACTGTCCCGGTGATTCAGCTCCAGCAGTATTGCCAGTAACCAGGCCAGTAACATACCTATCAAGGGGCGAGCGAATGCCCCGAGCAAGGGTGCGCCCATGTCGTTGAAGCGCACGTGGCGCAGGCGCACACCGAGGGCGAAAAGCAGCAGCGGCACGGCAACGTTACCGAGTAGCTGCAGGGCAGTGACCAGCGGCTCCCATATCGGAATGTCCAGAATGCCGATGGCAATACCGGCAAAGGCACTGATCAGCGCCGGGTTGCGCCACAGTGTCATCAGCCTGGCGTGGCTGTCGAGCATGTGCACCCCAATCGAGAAGTGCAGCACATTGGACACCGTGTAGAGAATAACGGCGGCAGGCAACGCGCTCTCGCCCCAGGTAAGCACTGCCAGGGGTATTCCAATATTGGCCGAGTTGTTGAACATCATCGGTGGCACGAAGGTGCGCCAGTCCAGTTTCAGTTGGCGCGATAGTGCGAAGGCCATTCCCCCGCAGACAAGCAGCAGGATGGCGGCACCGCCGGCCAGGCCGGTATAGCTTTCCGGCTCGAAGTTCTTGCTGGCCATAGCCCCCAGGATCAGCGCCGGGACAAAGATATCCATGTTGATGCGGTTGGCTACCGCCATCTCGGGATTGTGGCGCAGGCCATAGAGGTAGCCGATAAGCACGATAATCACGATGGGCGAGAGGATGCCGAGGATGCGCGGCAGCAAATCCGGGTTGAGCGAAAATTCGATCATGCCCACCTTATATACCAAAATTCATTCAGGGGTGAACTGGCCTGATCGTATCGGTGCCAGGGCGAAAGGTAGCGCCGCGCAGGAAGTCTGTGGCTAGCGCTATTGGGGGTGCGGGCGTTCCAGCAGCCAGTCGATAAAACGGTCGGTGGCCCCCGGCGCCCAGGGGAAGGGGATATGGGGCCCATCGGCGATCGTCCAGAGCTGGACAGAAACACCCGTCGCGCAGTCGGGGTAATCCAGCACGGAGGTCTCCAGGCCATCGATATTACTGACGACATCGACACTATCCAGTTCTGTGGGGCTCCCGGTGTTGCAGCCGGCGATGTCAGCGAATCGCGCGGCCGTCTCTTGTGCCGGGGGAAAGGCTTCACCAAGGATCTCGTCGCCGTAGTAGGAGATCGTCCCGTCATTGGTACCGTGCAGCAAGAGTACGCTCACCGGCGTACTGGCCGGTGCGCAGTCGGAAGCATCGGCGAATGTAGAGCCGGCGATGCTGATCACCGCAGTGACATAGTCCGATGCCTCGCAGACCATTCTCAGGGTGAGAAAGCCGCCGTTGGAATGGCCGAACAGGGTAATCCTGCTGGTATCGATGCTGTAGTTTGCCGCCGCTTCCTCGATAAGACTGCGGATATATGCCACGTCATCGATCTGCGTATAGTCCTCTCCGGAAGCATCCTCAGCCGCGGCGACCTTGGCACAGCAGGCGGGAGTGGCGTTCCAGAAGCGGGTGCCGTCGCGGTTTGCGGTGCCGTCCGGCTTGACCAGGATCAGTTGCTTGTCGTCCACGCGGACATCGAGCCCGAAGTAGGTCGCAGCGATAGCGCCGTCAATGCCGTAACCGTGCAGCGCGATCATCAGCGGGTAGCGCGTGTTGGGGTCGTAATTCGAGGGGATCTGTACCTGCGCGGGACGATCCGTGCCGATGCTCAGGGGCGGGTTGGATGGGCAGCTCGCTGTGTCGGCGCAGCCCTGCAGGCCGGGGTCCGGTTCGGGCTCGTGTTTTCCGTGGCTGCCGCCGTTCCCGTCACAGGCTGACAGGCAAAACAGGCAAGCCAGCATGAGCGAGTACAGGGCAGCTTGCCACGTCTGTGAGCTTGTCCTCGATGTCATCCTGTCCGCCTGGCCTCCCGGGGGTCCCGAATATCATACCGCATCGTGAACTCCCCGCTGCAGGCCCCGGTGACGGGGCTCAGCTTACGACCACCCGGGCCAGCGCGATATTCTGCACCCGGCCATAGGCCGTGGCGCTGTCACCAGATCGCTGCGCGGCGACTCGCAGCGCAGGAAAGTAGGTCCCCGCCTCGTGGTAAGTGAACGAGGCCGTGAACCTTGCTGTTTCCATCGGGGAGGGGATGTCTTCCCTTTGGGTAAATTCGCCGGAACCCGCGAAGTCCCATTCTGCAGATACCACACTACCCATACCGGGAGGTACTGCAACTGCGGCGGAGAAGCAGACAGTTTCTCCGGCTGAGACCTCTACCCGCTCGCTGAACTCTCCATCCGCCGTAATGCCTACGCCCAACTGGACCACCGGTTGGATACCCTTGCGCGCGGCCGCATCTGCAGGGACGACAACCTGGGTATTCTCGATCCGGTAAGCTGTGCTCGAAGGCTCGATGCCCTGCTCCACCCAGAGCGAGAGATCGCGCAGGGCCTGCTGCAGGGCGCCGCCGAAGCTTACCGCATGGGCCCGCTGCAGTGCCGTCTGCGGATTTTCATGGTGGGCATTGTCGATAAAGTACAGCGCGAAATTCTCCTCGAATGCGGCGCCCTTGGACGCCATGGCCTGTGAGCGGTACCAGTCCGCCTGCCAGGGGAAGGCGTCGATATCGAGCAGCACCGCCAGCATCAACATCTTGCCGCTGAATTTCCCCTCGAGCATGGAGCCCGCCGAGTTGATGGTGCCGGCCGGGCCGACCAACACATTGCGCTGGGGGTAGAGCGCCTGCCCGTCGCTGTCCAGGAACTGGTCCCAGGCGTAGTAATTGCGCGGCGGCGGGACCTGGTGGCGGTGGTAGGTCTGCAGGGCGAGGGCCCAGCTGTTGTCCACGGCCACACGGTCGCCCACCGCGATCTTGCCGGCGGCTGCCGGGTCGGCGGTCATGATCAGTTCGATCGCTGCGCCCTTCGCATTCTTTACCGGGAGGCTGTGCCCTGCTGATTCACCGCTCAGAACGACCAGGTGCGCATCGGCACAGTCCCCGGTCGGCGCGTCGGCGAGCTCGATGACAAACGGCGGAGCGCCGCTCGTGGCGGTGACCAGTGATTCGTGCCGGAAGCGCATCTCGCCGATACGCGAGCTGCTGTCGGTGCCGAGGTAACCGGGTTCGCTCCAGAAGTCATCGACATAGCCCGGGTCCATCGCCGGGATCATCCCGGAGATATTGGCGAAGTAGCCGCTGCCCATGCTGGCGTGGTCGTACCAGCTTCGCGGAGGAAAGCCCATCAGGCTAACCTCCCGCAGGGCGGCAGCCTCTTCCTCGTTGAGATCGGCATAGGGATCGCCGCTGCCGCCCGGTGCCAATGCGTCGGCGATGCCGGGGAGTCGATCGCGTTGGCGCAATACCCGCAGGGCGTGCATGCGCACGGTGAACATGCTGGGAATGGCCTGGTCGCAGCCGGGCACGAAAGGCACGAATCCGTCCCACACACCTTCGGTGTTCTCCGCCGCGCCCAGCGTCTGGTAGGCGCCGCCACTGCCGCCAAAGAGGTAGCCCCAGGGCCGGTGTTCGCCATAGACATCGGCCGCCACCTGACGGGAGAATTTTGCCGCCGCGGCGTTCACCCGGTAGGCGGCGATGGCCGGATCGACACCCGCAGCGCGGAACAGGCCGCCGTTGTTGGTCTGGACGTAGTAGGCGCCGCTGTCGACAGTGAACCCGAGATCGCCGGTGGCTACCTCGAATTCAATCGGGAAGGGGCCGATGTCCGAGGTGATGGCCATCGGGTAGGTGTTATGGAAAAAGCGCCCCTCGTACTGCTCCTCAGGCGGGAAATAAAATGAAAAGCGCGCCTGGGTTCCCCTGAACGAACCGTGGACGTAGCGGTGGGGTACTGGCGACTCCCGCATCTCGTCGATCTCGATCACGGGGTCGTTGTAGTCGGGGTCTACCGAGGTGGCGGTTACGGCAGGTGTGCGTTCAGTGGCGCTATCATTCGTCATCGAGGTGGGTTCCGATCGTTGGCTTTATATTTCCTTCAGGGAAACAGGATTGCCGGCTCGAGGCCAAAGCGCAAGTGAAATTACGGCAAGGCGCCGCGGCGAGATGATTGTTCAGGCATCGCGAAACTGTAGCTGGTAGAGGCGCTGGTAAAGGGGCGAAGAGCGTAGCAACTCGTCGTGGGTGCCGGTTTCCACCACCCTGCCGTGGTCCATCACCGCAATACGATCCGCGTGCTGAATCGTCGACAGCCGGTGCGCGATAATCACCGTGGTGCGATTGTGCATGAGTTCTTCCAGCGCCAGCTGCACCTTCTGTTCACTCTCGGAATCCAGGGCGCTGGTGGCCTCGTCCAGGAGCAGCAGGCGCGGGTTGTTGAGTATCGCCCGGGCAATCGCGATGCGTTGGCGCTGGCCGCCGGACAACCTCACCCCTTTCTCACCGAGATGGCTGTGGTATTTCTGCGGCAGCCTGTCGATGAATTCGTGCGCGTAGGCCGCCTTCGCCGCGGCTACTACCTCCTCGTCGCTGGCGTCGAGCCTGCCGTAACGAATGTTGTAGGCCACATCGCCGGTGAACAGGGCGGGCTGCTGCGGCACCAGGGCGATTTCCGAGCGCAAGTCGCGCAGGTGGAAGTGGCGGATGTCCTCGCCGCCGAACAGCACTTCGCCGGATTGCGGATCGTAAAAGCGCAGCAGCAGTTCGAAAACCGTCGACTTGCCCGCTCCGGAGGGGCCCACCAGGGCCAGGCTTTTGCCCTCGTCGATATGCAGGTTGATCGACTGCAAGGCCGCCGTGTCCGGGCGCGAGGGGTAGTGAAAGGTGAGATTGTGCAGGGCCATGGTCGCGGGTAGCTGGGTAATCCCGCCGAGCGGATTTTCCGGCTCCACGATATGGGATTGCACCGCCAGCAACTCCATCAGGCGCTCCGTGGCGCCAGCCGCTCGCTGCAATTCGCCGAACACTTCCGACAGAGTGCCGACCCCGGCGGCGACAATAATCGCGTAAAAGACGAAAGCGCCCAGTTCCCCCGCCGTCATGCTGCCCTGTAATACATCGCTGCCGCCCACCCAGAGCATGCCGGCGATGGAGGCATAGGCCAGCAGGATTGCCGTGAGCATGAGGAAGGCGCGCTGGGTGATGCGGCGCCGGGCAATCTCGAAGGCCCGTTCCACGTCGGCGCCGAAGGCCTGCCGTTCGGTATCTTCCCGGGTATAGCTCTGCACCGTCTTGATGTGCTGGATGGTCTCTCCGGCATGGCTGCCTACATCCGCCACCGAGTCCTGGCTCTGCCGCGAGAGTTTCCGGACCCGGCGGCCGAAAAGCACGATGGGCAGCACCACCAGCGGCACCCCGCCGATGACGATCAGGCTGAGCTTCAGGTTGGTAATCACCAGCATGACCATGCCGCCGAAAGTGGTCAGCGCACTGCGCAGGGCCATGGACGCGGTCGAGCCGATGATGTTCTGCAACAAGGTGGTGTCGGTGGTGAGCCGCGACATGATCTCGCCGCTACGGTTGGTTTCGAAGTAGTGCGGATGCAGCGCCACGATATGGTCGAACACCGCCTTGCGAATATCGGCGGTGACCCGCTCACCGATCCAGGACACCAGGTAGAAGCGCACGAAGGTGCCGGCGGACATCAGCACGATCAGGCCGATCATCACCAGGGTGATTTTATTGAGATTGGCCAGCGAACCGGCGACGAAACCCTGGTCGATCAACTGCTTCACACCCTGGCCGAGGGTGAGGGTGATGGCGGCGGTGAAGACCAGTGCGGTGCCCGCGCCCAGGGCCTGCCGCTTGTAGGGCAGGATGAAGGGGAAGAGCTTTTTTAATGAGGAAAGTTTCTTGGGTTTGCCGCTAGTGCTCATGGGCCAGGCCGTCGGGAAAAATGAATGGGCGCGTCACCTCGCAGGAGGGACGCGCAGGATGGAGAGATTAGCGCATTCCGTCAGGCGATGCCGCGTCCAGTCCGGAAGGAGGAAAAACCCTTAGCCTGCTAGCCTAAGTCAGCCGCGACGCCAGCCAGGCGTGCCCGTCCACCATCCGCTTTACTTCATCGGCACGCGGATTCAGGTCCCAGTCGTTCTTGTCCACCGAGCCACCGAGGAGGACGCCGGTTCGCCGCGGGAAGGAGTAGAGCAGGCCGTGACCCGCGGCGACCCCGGCGTAGCCGTAGTCGATGTCGTTCTGCGGCAGCAGGAAGCTCAGCTGACCGCGGGCCGGGATGATGCTTTCATCGCCGAAGACCTTGCCGGAGCCCAGGCCCATACAGTTGACGATGGTTTTCTCCGCCAGGGCCTCGAGATCGGCCTCTGTGTCGAAGGTGGCTTCCACCAGCTTGCCGCCGGCGTTCTGGAAGTCCTTCACCAGCGCGCGCAGGTAGATGTCCGGGTCGATCATCAGGGTGTAGTAGGCATCGTGAAAGGCGAAGCCGAAGGGGCCGTCGGGCTGGTTGCGGACGAGGCCGGGGTAGAGATCGTCGCCGCCGGTGTAGGGATAGGTGGTGTCCAGCGGCTTCTCACTGAGGGAGTACTGGCGGATCCAGTAGACACCGTAGTAGGGGTCGTTGGCGTAGCGGATGAAACGGCTGAAGGCGATGCGCGAGGCCCGGTCGAGCATGGCCAGGGTCGCCGGGCTGACGTGCTCCCGTTCGAACAGGGTGACCGGGTGCCACATGGCGCCGGCGACATTGGAGGTGGTGTAGGGCGGGAAGTCCTTGGCATAGATGGTCACATCCGCGCCGGAGCGCTGCAGCATGATGGCGGTGGAAAGCCCGATAACACCGGAGCCCAGTACCGCGATCTCGCGGCGGCCAAACCCTTTTGCCAGGGGGGCGGCGAGTTCGGCCACGCCCCAGGATAGGGAGACGCCGCCCCCGCCGTGGCCATAATTGTGCACGACGTCCTTGGAACCTACTGTCACCGCTTCGAGCCGGGGCCCCGGTATACGGAATGGGCGCAGGCCGACAATGGTGCGGGTAACCCGGTCCGCCGACGAGTGGATCGGCCGCATCGGCGCACCAACGGGCTGGACCAGCGCATCGCCGGTTGCCCCGGGCAGTGGCGCCCGCGCCAGCGAGCCGGTACCGGCGCATCCGGCGAGCGATGTGAGGCCAAGCCCTGCTGCGGCGGTGATAAAATCCCTGCGTTTCATTCAATGGAGCCCTTGTTTATGTATAGAGTGGTCTTACAGGTACTACGCCTCCGCGGACAAGGTTTTTGTCCGTAGCGCTCGTGAATTTCCGGGGAAAGCTGAGCCAGTGAGGGTTTGCGGCAGTTCTGAAGCAAGAAGCGGGCCGCAGGGCAGCGCCATCGGCAATGGAGTCCTCCTTCCCCTTCGCATGGCGTACCATAACAGTTTCAGGGCGAATGCCATTCCCTGGTTTTGGGACGAGGAGGCCGTATGCAGGAAACAAAACGAATCGCGCTGCTGATCGATTGCGACAACGTGAGCCACAAGGCAATCGAGGGTGTGCTGGAGGAGCTGGCGAAGCATGGGACCGTGAACGTGCGCCACGCCCACGGCGACTGGAACAACCCCTCGTTGTCCGGCTGGATAGAGCGGCTGCATCCCCACGCCATCCGGCCGATGCAGCAGTTCGCCTACACCAAGAGCAAGAACGCCACCGACGCCGCCATGATCATCGACGCCATGGACCTGCTCTACAGCGGCAACGTGAACGCCTTTGCGCTGATGACCAGCGACTGCGACTTTACCCCGCTGGTACTGCGCATCCTGGAGAGCGGTTTTCCCGTCTACGGCTTTGGCGAGAAGAAAACCCCGCAGGCTTTCGTCGACAGCTGCTCACCCTTCATCTACATCGAAAACCTGATGTCGGGCGGTGATTCGGATTCCGCGGCGCCCGCCCAGGTGAAGAAAACGCCCAAGTCGAAACTGCGGCAGGACGCCGTACTGGTGAGGCTCCTGCGAACCGCCGTCGACCAGACCGCCGGCGACGACGGCTGGGCCAATATGGGGCTGGTGGGCAGCTATATCGCCAACAACAACCCTTCCTTTTCTTCCATCAACTACGGTTACCGCAAGATCAGCGACCTGATCAAGGCGACGGAGCTGTTCAAGAGTGAGCTGCGCAACGGCACGGCGTTGTACATCCGGGATCCGAAGAGCTAGGCCCGGGGTGTCGTCCAGCACAGATCGTGGCTGCAGGTCAGTTCTGTAGTGTCTTCGCCTGCGGATTCATCGCCGCGCGCCAGCAATCGAGTAGCCAGGCGAGCCCAGGCCGCGGGTCGTCGCGGTAAAGTTTTTCGACGATGCTGATCGCCTGGGCGTAGTCACCCTCGATCGCCAGGCGGCGCGCGCGCATCTTCTCGCTCTCCGCTTCGGTGACAGGCGCTGCGGCGTCGCTCTCCTGGAAAATCCGGCTGATCAGGACGTTGGTCTCTTCTTCCGTGCTGTCGAGAAAATCCTCGTCGCAGAGTACCTGGATGACCCGCGTCGCCTCCTCGACAAAGTTATGCGTCGCCTCCGCTGAGGCCTGGTCGCCGCCCGGGGCCTGCGCTGATTCGGCCGGCCCTTCCTCCACGACATGCCTGAAGAACAGGTGCATCACCCGTTCGATACAGCTGTCCTCGAGGGTGCGGCGGTCCGCGGTGAAGTGGTGGCTGCCGGGCAGGGTGGAGATTTCGTAGGAGGGAAAGTAGAAAACATCGGGGAGTGCGCAGGCCTCTTCCGCCGCGATGCGCAGGCGCGCCTTGGACGAGCCGGCTTCGACCACCACGTGCCTTTCCTCGGTGGTGACCATTTGCGGCTGCGGGGAAACGGTGAGGATGACCCGGAGTTCGGGGTTCACTTCGCGCACTTCTTCAATGAAGGTGCGCAGGTCCTGGGTCATCTGTGCCGCGCTGAAGTTGCTCTGTACGTGACGGCCGGGTACGAAAGTGCCGCTCACCACCCCCGGGCAGAGCGGGTACACCGCGCCATCTTCCGCGGAGCCCCAGCATTCGCTCAGCCCCAGGGTGAAAATAAAGACGTCCATGCGGGTGAACAGATCGACCACGGCGCGGAAGTGCTGGGCCCGGTCCGCCTCCAGTTCCTCGAGGCTGGCGAAACCGCCGGGCTGGATAGTCGAGCGGAAGGGATCGTAGAAGGCGCCGTCGTCTTGCCAGTAGGTTTCCCGGGGTACGAATGCGCCGGTGGCCCGCCGCCAGAGCTGGAGCAACTGGCGCGGGGTGTAGATATTGCCGTAGCGCGCGGCGTAAGTACCGTAGCCATAGGCCTCGGCGACCTCGGGTTCCAGTAGCGGGTGCGCAGTCTCCAGCCGTTCGCAGTAGCGCCCGCGCGCTTCCATGTGGTGGGTAATGCGCTGGGCGAAGCAGCTTCCCGCCGACACCACCAGGTCCTGCGGGCGGATGCGGGTGGGAAAGCCGCCCACCGGGTCGATCGCCGTATCCGGGCGGTTGGCCACTGCCTGGCTCCAGCGCCGTTCGTCGGGAAGATCTTCGTAGGGGTGCTTCACGCGAAGGTCTCCATGTAGTCGATCAGGATGCTGCCGTAAGCGCTGTTGCCGTGGGCGCCGTCACCGCGATACTCGGGGAGCAGGTAGCCATCCGGGGTCTGCACCGAGGGCGGAACCGGCACGAACTGGATCCCCAGTGGCAGGCACACCTCGCTGATCAGTTCCGAATGCAGGCGCCAGAGTTTGTAGCGCAGGTGCGCTGGAGTGACCTCCCGGGACATGCCCGGGAACAGGTTGCGCAGGACCGTCTTCGCAATCTGTTCAGAATCCTCGTTCGGCGGCGGTGGCTCCACCTGGTAGATCGGCCCGTCGCCGAGCCGGGCGAGCTCGTGCATCAGGCCGATCCAGGGGCGGGCGATCTTGCGCAGGATCGAGGCAACGGCGGAAGAGGGAATCAGTTCGGCACCGGGATCCAGCGGCAGGCCCGGCTCGGAGGGCAGCACGAAATCGAAGGGGCGCGGGTGAGCCAGGGTCCCGATCATGGCGGGAGGATTACCGCCCAGGTGGGAGAATATCGGCCCCACCTGCGCCGTCAGCCGCGCGGCAACCGGATCGGTAAAGCGGGATTTGCCCTGGGCATCGCACTGGCCGAGGGGACCGCCGGGAAGCTTCCACAGATTGATGGCCTCGACCGGGAAATTGCGCTCTTCGGCGGCCATGTGGATGGCGTCGATGTGGCTGTGGCCAATGCAAAACATGGGTGCGGGCGGCTACCGTATTATTGGTCTGCTGGAAGCGGGATTATAGGGCATATCACCCACTACTTGAGAGTGCGTTACCCGAACTGCATTCAGGGCTTCGTTACCAGGTTCCCGATGATGAAGCTGAGGCGCAGGTCGAAGACGCCAGCGCCTGGATCGGTGAGGGAGTGGACGCGCCTGGCTACACCTATGGCAGCGCTGGAGACTACGACATCGGCGCGATCCAAGTCATCGACTGGCCCGGAACTTAGGGAACCCGGACCATCACCACGCTGCCCTTGGTGCCATCGGCGGTGACCCTGTACCTGCCGGCTGCCATGCCCCGGCCCTGGGAGAATTGCACCGGGAGCTCGACGGTAAAACCTTCTACGACGAGTTCGCCTTCCGCGAAACAATTCGCTTTGGTCTTGATGTTGCCGGAGTCCGGGACGGTACTGCCGCGATCGGGGTCGTAGCAGACGCTCTGGTTGACGTTCAGGCTGCCATTGCTGTTCAGTTTCAGGCGACAGGAATTGCCGTCGGAAAAGGCCACTTCCCAGATGCCGGTCATCTGCGGTGGTGCACAACCGGCGTAACCGGCTGAGCTGAAGCCCAGTGTGAGGCCGAACATTGATGCCAGGGTCGCTTTTTTGGAGATCATCGTCATTACTCCTTCTGCTGGTGGTTTGTGCTTCAGCGCCAGCTGCTTCTCGGTGTTTCCGGCGCCTGTACCTAAACACCTTAGGGACTGCAGCAGATCCGCGCCTGACGAAATCAGTACGTTGTCTTACGAAACCTTACGGGCTATATTCACCATAGATAACAGCAAGTTAGAAGCTGCCGTAGGCTTTGCTGACTCGGACTGTGCTGCCGCTACGGCTTCATCGGGACAGTTGATCGATGCCCTTCTCAAGCGACACCAGCTTTGCCTCGGGCCAGGTAGCGTCCGCTTTTGGTCTCGGATCCTGGCGGGTAGACCCGAATCGTAACGTCATCAGCCGAAACGAGTGTGAGAAGCATCTCGAGAACCGGCTGATGCAAACCCTGTTATTTCTCTGCGAGCGACAGGGGCAGGTGATTCGCCGCGAGGAATTTTTCAGCGCAGTGTGGCGTGATCGCGTGGTCAACGACGAGGCCCTGTCGAGAGCGATATCCCTGCTGCGCACGGCCCTGGAAGACGAGGCCGCCAGACCGCAGTACATCAAGACCGTTCCGGGCATTGGTTACATGTTGATAGCGCCGCTGGCGGACTCCCCCAAAGCCTCGCTGGCCCCGCCTATTCCAGACGCCGGCGGAAACAACTCAGTCGCCGTGCTGCCCTTCATCAATCTCAGTAACGACCCCGACAACGATTACCTTTCCGACGGCGTGTCCGAGGAAATTATCAACGCTCTGGTACAGATACCGGATTTGAAAGTGGTCGGCCGGACGTCCTCCTTTGCCTTCAAAGGTGTTAACGAGGATATCCGCAAGGTCGGCCTCACCCTCGGCGTAACGCATATCCTCGAGGGATCGTTGCGGCAGTCCGGTGGGCTTATCCGGGTGACGGCGCAGCTGATCAAGGCCGACGACGGCTTTCACCTGTGGTCGAAAAACTTCCAGTGTGACCTGCAGGAAGTGTTTGCAGTACAGGATGCGATAGCCGCCGGTGTTGCCGAGGAACTCGAGCACAGCCTTCTGGGCAGGGGTCGTAAAGCGCGGGAGACCAGTGCCGAAGCCTATTCACTCTATCTGCAGGGTGTTTTTTTCCTGCGCTCGGCGGAGGTGGAAATGCTGCCCAGGGCGCTGGATGCTTTCCTCGAGGTTACGGCACTCGATCCGGACTACGCGCCGGCCTGGGTGAGCCTCGCGGATACCTACTGGTACCTGACCAGCTACGGCATGATGCAGCGGGCGGAAGCGATGGTACTGGCGGACGCCGCCTGCGACCGCGCGCTGTTGCTGGATAACTCGCTGGCCGAGGCGCACACCTGCAAAGCCAACCTGTGCAACGCATTCAGCCACGATTGGGCGCGGGCCAGGGTGGCCATCGAGCGGGCACTGCAACTGGCGCCGGGCCACTCGGCAGCGGCATTGGCGGCCGGGAACCTGGCACGGACCCTGGGGGATTTCCCCCAGGCGGTCGTCTACCTGAAGCAGGCTGTCGCCACGGATCCGCTGAACATGACCGGGCACATATGGCTGGCCAATACCTACCTCGCCCTGGATAAGTACGAAGAGGCCAGCGCAATTATCCACAAGGCACTCGAGCTGAACCCCCGGCGGGTGGTCTTGAATACCGTGCTGATGAACACATTGAATTGCCAGCAGAGATATGAGGAGGCCTATCAGCACGCCCAACTCGAGCCCGAGGGCTTCTGGCGCGACTTCTCCATCGTGATGTGCCTGCATCACTTGAAAAGCAGCGAAGAAGCCGAGGACAGCTTCGCCGCACTGATAGAAGCCTACGCGGACGAAGCACCTTTCCAGATTGCAGAAATTCATTGCTTGCGGGGAGACCACGATCAGGCATTCCTCTGGCTGGACCGCGCCCGTGAACTGCACGACAACGGCCTGGTGCAGATACTGGCCAGCACCTGGTTGAGGCCGCTGCGCGATGATCCCCGATGGCCGGGGGTTTTGCAGGGTTTGAATATCCCCTGGGAGCCCTGAGGGCGGCCCACTCGAGCAGAAGCCAGTGCGCGATGCCGGCGCTCTGCTATCTTCAGTGGGAATGCATTCTGGAGGGAGCCAGATTATGGAACCCGCAATTCAGCTTGTGATGGAGTATGCAGGGGCGTTTGAAGAGACCTACCGCGATGACGATTGGTCCCGCCTGACGCCCTATTTCAACAAGGATGCCAGCTATGCGGTGCTCGGCGGGCCGGCAGCCTGCGAAATACAGGGCCGCGAGGCAATATTGCAGGCCCTGAAGAAGTCGATCGACGGCTTCGACCGGCGCTTCGATGAGCGAACGCTCGAGCTTACCGATGGCCCGCACCTTAGCGCTGGCCCGGCGGGGCAGGAGGTGGGCATGGATTGGGTGGTGCATTACCGCCGCGGTGAAGCGCCGGTGATGGATTTGCCGGGCCGTTCGGTGTTTACCGTGGCCGATGGCTGTATTGCAGCAATGCGAGATGAGTACAACGAGGCGCTGCTGGGCCCGGTGGTGGCGTGGCTGGGGGAGTACGGCACCGACCTCGATGGCTCTTATGTTTGAATCGTAATGGGGTGCACTGGCTATTGGACTTGCGGGGGCCTTTTGGTATAGTTGCGCGCCTCAAAACCTCGGTGTGTAGCGCAGCCTGGTAGCGCACTTCCTTCGGGAGGAAGGGGTCGGAGGTTCGAATCCTCTCACACCGACCATTTATCATTCCTATATTGCCCAATATCGTCCTTAAAGCCCTGTTTTACAGGGCTTTTTTATTTATACTGTTTCCAGGGATGTCTAGTGCGTCCAGCTATATACCGTCTGTTGTTTTGCACTTAAAACTGACCCGGGATTTGCATCTAATATTGACCCACCCCGAACGCCAGATTATGGCGTAGATTTCAGTTTCTTGCCTCGCCTTCCTCCTTCCTGATTCACCGTCGAGTTTTTCAATCGGTAGCTGTCATTGCCGGTCTCCAGGATATGGCAGTGATGGGTCAGCCGATCCAGCAGAGCCGTAGTCATCTTTTCGTCCACAAACACCGACGACCATTCTGCGAAGCCGAGGTTGGTCGTGATGATGATGCTGGTGCGCTCGTACAGTTTGCTGATCAGGTGGAACAACAGCGCACCACCGGCCTGGCTGATCGGTAGGTAACCCAGTTCATCGAGGATGACGAGGTCAGTGTGGATTAGCCGATTGGCCATCCGCCCCTGCTGCCCAGCCTGCTTCTCTTGCTCTAGGGCGTTGACCAGTTCGATTGTGGACAGGAACCTGACCCGCTGCCGGTGGTGCTGGATCGCCTGGACACCAATGGCGGTGGCCAGGTGTGTTTTGCCGGTACCGGGACCACCGACCAGGACAATGTTCTGTGCATCCTCCAGGAACTGGCAGCGGTGCAGTGACTTCACAAGCGCCTCGTCCACCGGGCTCTGGCTGAAGTCGAAGCCGGTGATGTCGCGGTAAGCCGGGAACTTCGCCACAGTCATTTGGTAGTTAATCGAACGCACATCGCGCTCAGAGGCTTCCGCCTTGAGCAGCATCTCCAGTACAGGGATCGCCTGCTGGTAAGCCGGGGAAGCCTGCTCGGCGAGTTCGCCAATGGCATCGGCCATGCCGTGCAGCTTCAGGGTTTTCAAGGTAGTGATCATGGCCTCAGGTTTCATGGCGCGCCCTCCGCAGGCTGTCGTAACGTGCCGTATCGGCCACAGGTTCGCAGACCAGTTTCAGCGCCGGTGGCGGTTGCAGGCGCTGGGGCCGCTCTGGTTCCTCCAGCCGACTGAGGCAGTTGAGGATGTGTTGCTTGGAGGGCTCGCCGGATTCCAGCGCCAGTATCACAGCCTGCTCCACCCGCTGTTCGTCGTGTAGCAACACCAGCGCCAGGACTTCCACCATCTCCCGGTCGCCGCCGGGGCGCTTGATCAGCCTGGCGCGCAACTGCCGGAAGCTGTCTGGTAGCTCCATGAACGGCGCTCCATTGCGCAAGGCACCGGGCTTACGCTGAGCCACCGCGAGATAGTGGCGCCAGTCGTAGACCGTCTGCCCCGGCGAGCGTTTATCCCGGCTGAACACTCGCTCGTGCTCGGCCACCACCTGGGCCTCGGCAACGATGACCAGCCGCTGCGGGTACACCCGCAGGCTGATCACCCGGTTGGCGAAGCTGGCCGGTGCGCTGTAGCGGTTGTGCTCGAAGGTGACCAGGCAGGTGGAGGAGACTCGCTTGCTGTGCTCGATGAAGCCATCGAAGGCGGCTGGCACGGGCATCAGGTGCGACTGCTCATCTGTCAGGCATTCGGCGATTGAGCGGGCTTTGAACTCCGGGTGCGCCGTCTCCGACCATAGTTCCCGGCAACGCGCCTGCAGCCAGTTGTTGAGTTCCTGCAGTGACTTGAACGGCGGCGGGTCGTACCACAGGCCGTGGCGGGCGTCCTGTACGCCTTTCTCCACCTGACCCTTCTCCCAGCCAGCCGCCGGGTTGCAGAACTCCGGCTCGAACAGGTAGTGGCTGACCATTGCGTAGAAGCGTTTGTTGACCTGCCGCTGCTTGCCGCGGCCGACCTTGTCCACTGCGGTCTTCATATTGTCGTAAATGCCACGCTCGGGGATACCGCCGAAGGTGGCAAAGGCGTGATAGTGGGCGTCGAACAACATCTCGTGGGACTGGGTCAGGTAGGCACGCAGGAAGAACGCGCGGCTGTAGCTCAGCTTCACATGGGCGATCTGCAGCTTGGTGCTGACGCCGCTGATCCGCACCCAGTCCTCGCTCCAGTCGAACTGGAAGGCTTCGCCGGGTGCGAACCGCAAGGGGACAAATGCCTGCTTGCCGGCGAGCAACCGGGCGTCCTGCTGCTCCTGGCGCCACTGGCGGGCAAAGGCCGCGACCCGGTCGTAGGAGCCGGTGTAGCCCAGCCCGAGCAGATCCCGGTACAACTGCTTCACAGTGCGCCGCTGCTTGCGGTGCCGCCGGGACTCCCGGAACAGCCAGTTGGTCAGGGTCTCCTCGTACTCGTCCAACTTGCTAGGGGATTTGCGCGCAGGATACGTTGGTTCGAGATCCTGGCTGGCCAGGTACTTACGAACCGTGTTTCTGGAAAGACCGGTGCGGCGTGCGATCTCCCGGATCGGCAGGCCGTCACGCAGGTGCCAGCGTCGAATTACACTTACTAAAGCCACGTCTATCACTCCTGAAACCCCTGCTTATTTTTTATGCAGGGGGAGTTTTATACGTGGGTCAAAATTCGATGCAAATGTGGGGGGTTAGTGGGTCAATTTTGGATGCAATTCAACACTTCAGGGGCACCGTGGACGGCGCTGCGGTCTACCCCAGAGTCGTCGTCAGGCGAGCTCTGGAACTCAACGCTGCGGCCGTGATACTCGCCCACAATCACCCCTCTGGTTTGCCTGAGCCCAGTGAGGCTGATCGTCGTATCACGGCCCGGCTGAAAGATGCCCTCGCCCTGA
Organism: Halieaceae bacterium WMMBA4; assembly: GCA_033283325.1. Classification (GTDB taxonomy): domain Bacteria; phylum Pseudomonadota; class Gammaproteobacteria; order Pseudomonadales; family Halieaceae; genus Mangrovimicrobium. Next base: position 29,075 of record JAWMQO010000002.1, on the reverse strand, counting down.
TAGACCTTCGAGTCCTCGACCACATCATCGTGGGCACTGATGGCACCTACTCCTTCGCTGAGTCAGGCCTTCTCTAACCTTCTACAGCACCGGCTTCCGGTGCTCATTTTTTATACACATAAATGATGGTCGCAGATTCAACATAAAACGGGATTATGCGCGGTGGTCCCCACCGTCCGCCGGCGCCACATAATCAGTTCTATGTGTAAATCTACTCCCTCTGTCCATGTCGGCGGCTCCGCCTCCGTGCTCCCTGCGCTGCGCTCGGACTCGTCCGTCAGGCCCGCAACTCGGTACGCCTGGCGCCTCGCGGCGCGGGCGGCGTAGCCTCGTTCGCTCGCCTTCCTCCCTCGACCTCCCTCGCTTGGGGCACTGCGCGGCTGCCGCCTCCAAGCCACCTTAAATTTGAATCAGTCGAAATTGCCTCCACTATATTCAACGAGGTCGCGATCTAGCTCGCGTGTCGGATTGACGCTGATCTCATCCCGAGTCTGGTTGTCGACAGCCACACCGTGTTCAACTCGATCCGCTGGATTGTTCAGGTCATTCTCATGACAGTTGCCTGTACATCCTGGTTCCTGGATGAGATTATTTTTGTGGCGACCGAGTGAAGAATATATTAGTGCAGATGAGGCGTCCTTAGCTTTACCTAGTTACTCCACTACAAGCAGTCCGCCTATAATCGATCGAATGTGAACTTTGGGGCTTGAAGGAAACTTAGCCATACAACTAGAAGATAGCTTGGCTACGAGGTCATATAGACAATGGCAAGAATACATCCTGTTGAGATTGGTGAAATCGTATATTCAGAGGCGACGGTTCTCAATCAACTCTCCAGACTTTCAGATGATTGGCATATATTTCATTCGATTAGTTGGCAGGGGCTACGAAGGGGACGGCAAGGAGATGGTGAAGCTGACTTCATAGTGGTTAATCCACTTCTTGGCGCGGCCGTTCTTGAAGTCAAAGGTGGCAATATTTCTATAACCGATGGTCAATGGTTTAGCAAAAATCGTGAGGGAAAACACAAAATAAAAAACCCATTTGAGCAAGCCAAGGACTCAAAGTATACGTTGATAAAATTCCTCGAAAATCTTACAGATACGAGTAGATATATTTCAGTTTGTCATGGAGTAATTTTTCCGAATATTACCTACTTCGAGAAAATTGGGCTGTACGGATCAAAAGAAATTGTCTGCGATAGTCAAGGATTGCTCGATATAGAGTCTTACCTGATATCGCTTTTCGAGCATTGGGGATGTGGTAAGCCGATATCCAGCTCCGATCTACCGATAATTATCCATAAGATTTCTCCGAGTGTCTCAATGACACGTAGACTGGTGGACAAGATCAACAATGCCGAAGCTGAGATAATTCACCTCACTGATGAACAGATAGTAGCTATGTCAGCTATAAGGTATGTCCCAAGAGCGTTGATCACCGGAACAGCTGGTTCGGGAAAAACTGTACTCGCAGAAGCACTAATTAATTGGTACCAGGAAGATGAGCTATTAAAAAAGGTGCTCTATGTCTGCTACAACCCTTTACTAGCTGAAAAGATGGCTGGTGCGTGTTCGATATTTGAGAATGTAGAATGCAGAAGTTATTTCTCGTTAGCTCACAAACTACTCCGAAAAGGGGGGGTGGAAATTCCACTGTTGGACGGAGAGTGGGAGCACGACGTTACCGATTTGCTTATTCGGTCGCTTGACGATTTCAATCCGTCCTACGATGCTATTCTAATCGACGAAGCTCAAGATTTTGATTCTGATTGGATATACGCACTTTGGCTCATGGTTATAGAGAAGGGTGGTCGAATCATTGTGTTTGGTGATTCTCATCAAGAACTCTACGATAGAAGTTGGACACTTCCAGAAGATCTTCCCATTTTTCCGCTTACTAAAAATTGTCGAAATACAAAAAACATTGCTGCTAAAGCAGAAAAATCGATTGGGGTAAAATCACCCGAAGTTCTGGGGCCAAAAGGTCCTATGCCCGTGTATCTGGAGGCAGAGAGCACTGAGGACCAAATCGATGTCATTCTTTCTGTCGTGGAGAGTTTGGTTTTAGATGAGCAAATATCCCCAGGTCGCATAGTTATTCTTACTGATAGACCTGCTATTCGTGATCGGCTAAGAGAGCATGGTCCGGGTGGGACCCCTATAACGTCTTATGGAAAGTTCGGTGTAGCTGCAGAAACTATAAGACGATTTAAGGGTTTGGATGCAGAGGTCGTCATATTGTGTATTTCGTCCCCTGATGCACTGCAAAGCGACGATCTAAGAAAACTCGCCTACGTGGGTTTGAGTCGAGCAAAAAGTATGCTCTATGTGATTGGGGCCAAAAAAATGAAGCGAATAGTAGGATGGTAGTTCTTGTCTGAACTATTTACTTGGCTTCCAATAATGAATAGAAAAACAAATCAAATTTAGACCTGGTGGAAAATGGAATTTACTGAGCAATTGGCCCGTGTTTCGGAACTTCAAAAAAACTACTCTAGTGAAAATACACCAGATATGCAGGAAAGAGGCCACCTAATTCGCCACCAAATTCCAGAGTATCTCGAAAACTACATTGACCAATTCAAGACCGCGCTTGGTAAGCACTCGCATGATCTAAAGATTCAAGGGCGAGATGGTATTGGAAGGAAAACCGAAGCGCCCTGGGTCAGGATCTATTCAGAAAATTTATCTCCATCTGCGACGGACGGGTTCTATTTGGTAATCCACTTCTCCATTGATGGCAGCCGAGTGTATGTGACCATTGGGTGTAGCGCTAGTCGATGGGATAGCAGCAAAGGCGATCTTGTAAAGCACTCAAATGCGGAGTTAGATCGGCGTGTGCTTTGGGCACTGTCAACGCTTGAAGCTGCTGGATGTAACGTTGATCAATTTAATGATCATATTAATTTAGGATCACGGTTGGCTTTGCCGAAATCATTTGAGAGAGCTACTGTACTTGCAAAGGTATTTGATCCAGCCGATATAGGAGAGCAGGAATTTGTCAATTGTATTGCTCATGCGCTTGAACTGCTGGCAGTGATCTATGATTCATGCGAAAAAGGAGCACATTTACTTTGGTCGGAAATCGACCAGACGCGAATTGACGAGGCAGTGCACCCGGAGAAAATAAATAGAAATGCGCGCCAAGGTTTCGGGCTGACTGTACCTGAGAGGAGGGCGGTCGAGATTCAAGCAATGAAAGTAACTACGAGATTTTTAGAAAGTGCTGGCTATGAAGTGAAAGATGTCTCGTCCAATAGTTCGTTCGATCTATTGGCAACCAAGGATGGAGACTCACTAAAAGTCGAAGTCAAAGGATCAACCGCTTCAGCTTTAGACTCCCTGCTAATGACTTCCAACGAAGTGGAATTGCATAAGAATGAAGCCGGTACGACGGCCTTAGCAATTGTAAAGGCTATCAGTCTAGCGAGAGAGGAAACACAGATTCAGGCTTATGGAGGAGAGCTTGAATATCTCTTTCCTTGGGATATTTCTCGCTGGAAACTTCGTCCAATTGCATATCAGGTGTTCGTACCTCCCGAAGAAGAATAACTTGAGCTGACATTTTCAACTGACCTTAAAGTAGCCAGCTGAACCAGCTAGGACTCTTCGATCCAGGTTTCTATTATATAACCGGCATGAGGGTTCGCCTATGTGAATGCAGGCCATGCATGCGCCTCCGCCTGATGAGCAACCAGGATCAAGGGGGCATCGATGATCTCCACTTACAACATTCCTCAGAAGGTGGTGGAGTTCGGACTCGAATAGGGCCTGTATTCCTCCCAGAACAAAACCACCTCTAGCGGCAGCATACACGAAGAAACCCAAATGAAGCGGGGTCAGTAGTTCTGATAGTGAATTCTGGTCCACACCAGCAAAAACCGCACACTGCCTTATGAATCGGTGCGCGTAAGTATGTACTAGGTGCTCTACAGCTTGTCCAATCTCGTTGTAATTTCCTGTCTCATCACATGATATAGCGTTTAGTATAGAGACTCTTGCTTGAGATGGGTCATCAAGTCCATCAAACTGAGCATACCCCTTGGTGCCTAGCCAAGATGCAACTCGTAACGGATTAAGACGAATGAAGATAGCTTCTGTATTCGCTAGATCTCCGTATATCTTAAATCCCCCACTACCAGCTCTATATGGAACAAGCCTTGACTCACCTGGCTCCATGCCACCTCGCGTATAACCAAAGCTCCCAGTAAGAACCGGGAACCGGTCAATAAAATCAATAGACTCGAGACCCGATTTCTCTAATGCAGTCTTATAGTGGTGGCGATAGATTGCGCCCAATTCTGAATCAGCTTGTGTTGACTCAATAAGATCAGAGAGCATCTGTCTAGTTTCGAGAGTTGCAAGCGAGATCGTTACTGCTTGTGACTCTGCTTCATGTCGTATTTGCGGAGAGACCTCGAACTCGGTTCCTCCTTCCTCAAAAGCACCTTCCTTTCGTGCCGCCTCTACCAATAATTCAACGGTTTTTGGATCGAAATTCTCAGCCAATAACTTATCGCGTAACGAACTTTCGGTATTTGGTGCTTCTTCAAAATTGCGTGTTGTCATGCCCCCCAACACCCAACTTAGTGCTTTTGGAGGGCCACCGGCTTCAGTTATACGCTTAATCTTCTCGCGGGATGGTGGATTGACCAAGACAACGGTACGAGGTGTGAAGACCTGGGAGGCGCGATGTACATTGAACGCCATGAATTGGTCTTCGCCACAATCACATCGCATTGCAGGTAGCCCTCTGCTAAGTTCCATACTGCATACTGGGCATTTGAATACCAGATCAGCGACAGCCGAAGAGCCGGGCCAGACTACGGCAACTTGTCTATGTTTAGGGCAGGAGCGAATATACGGAGTCTTTATCGCCCCACATCCGGAATGGTACGCTACGAAGTGAAATGCCGCTAACGAACCCTGCTGCCCACACTCACAATTTGCATCCGGTTTTGTATGTAGTCGTTGGCAATCCTTATTCCTACAAACCCAACGCCTTGGGAAAAGTTCTACGGAGACTCCATTTTCTGTGTCTAGTCGATAGACGTTGACATCTGCTCCGGCTTCAAGTTGGTTGCAAAAACCTCCATCGCGACCAGCGATTCTCCAAGGGGTAGCTTGCCTTACGAGTTCTCTTCTCAATGAATTTGTGTCAATTTCGCTGATGCGAATTGGACTACGCCACTCCTTAACCTTCCAAACCTTATTTTCGAGGTCAACGGTTTGTTCGGGAAGAAAGCCAAATTGAATTTGCGATGCACTTCTATCCTGTCTCACGAGAATAGACTCCCTATTACTGGGGCTTGTTCTTCTACATCCCTCAGCGAAAGCATCGGCCTGGTAGGGCAAAGATCAGAGGGAAACCTGTAGGTGCCGCCTGGATCATTGAGGTTCGCAAAATATGTGTTCATCCACTCTACGACATCTCTTACGAGCGGCTCATCAAGCGCGCCTTCTAGTTGTAACATTTCAATGATCTCGTGGGCCTCTACCTCGGCTGTAATTGCCTGAGTTCTCATATACGCTCTTAGGCTTGATACTTTTGTGAGTGCCTTGCCTGAATTGGGTTCATGCTCGCACAATACTCTAGCAAGTTGCATACCTGCCAACGTTCTCTCCAGCACTTTTCGTGATCGTCTAGTAATAGGTATAGGCTCTACGAATCGATCACCTTGTTCGACATACTTGTCAAACGATCTGAATATTCCTGCGTCTCTCTCCCTTGCCATTCGATGGAATACGAAGACGACGCCAGGCCAGGTCCGCCCCACTCGTGCTGTCGCCTGAATAAACTCGGATGTGGTTAAAGGAACGCCCAGCATCACCATGATGTTCAAACGATCTATATCAACCCCATGCGACATCATTGAGGAGGCGGTTATCACGTGTAATCGATTTTCGAAGCTTTCTTCAGGAGTTTCGAGCCTATCAAGCGTCTCTTTTACTGATTCAAAATCAGTCCTACCGGTAAGAGATGAGGTATTGACCCGTCCCTCTACTCTCATCTGTGTCTCTAAGGAGCGGGCGACGGCGTCAAGGTCCTTAATGTTATTTCCGTAGATTACATTTGTGCCATAGACGGAAACCAAAAAATCGGCATACTTATCGTCGATCTCCAATTCACCGCATATCTGTTTCGAATCCTGCATGAATTGTCTTATCGCACGCTGCAGAGATGATGAAATGCAATCTGTGGCAAATTCCATCGTTACCCCACGGGGGGCGAGAGCTACATAGTCCCTCATGAGCTCGTCGCTTTGTGCAGACCAAAATCCGATGCCAGCTTCAGGGCCTTGAATGGGAAAAACACGAGCGTTTCGTCGATAGAGGACATCAACTTGTTTCATATATCCTGAGAGCGTCGCAGAGGAAGCGAGTATCTTGGAACTTGATCCTGACAGCCGGTGTTGGAGAAAATCGTAAATCGCTTCATAGTGGGCATCAACAGCGCCGAGGCTATCTTTTAACAGGTGCAACTCATCCTGGAGTCTATAAGTAGGTCCAAACAAAGATCGATCCATGGGTATTGGCTTTGTAGCTGCACGGCACCCAGGAACAAGGCATCCGGAAGGGCGCTTTGCGCGAGGCGCGTAAGTAAACCCATGTCCCTGCATTTCGCACATTGCTGTAGGTGAAGCCACTAGACCAACCATGGCGCCTTGCATAGAAATGAGAGCGGCTTTGTCCAGTGTACCAACTACAACTGTAGGCAAAAATCTAAAGACTTCTTCGTCCACTACGTAGAAGGGTAGCGGTTTAGCTCCCCATTCACATCCTTCTGCACCACACATATGTCTAAGAGTCCAAGACTCTTTATCAAAGACCATATGTATATCGGCAGAACGACAGAAAGGGCACACCTGAAGTAACCTGAATCGCTTTGGCATATTCGGGTCGTCAGGATCTGGCTCGTACTGATTGGGCTCTGGCTTGATGGAGTTAGGTGTTCCGGCTCGTCCTACAAGGAAACCGAGTGAGAACGGCTGCCCTGGAATTTGTGCCTTCTGTCGGATTACTTCGGCAGACGCTAGAGCATTGGCAAATCTCTGTGTTTGCTGCAGAGACAGCATTCTTAGAGGAAATCTACTCCATGCGGTAACTCCAACCTTCTTTCCACGAAGTCGATCATAAAGTGCAGCTACTACTATCAATCCAAGATATGTCTCAGTCTTGCCGCCACCAGTGGCAAACCAGACAATATCGGCAATATCTCGTTCGGAAACACTCTCGTCTGTCAAAACGCTGGCAATATTCGCAAGTATGAACCCCAGCTGAAAAGGACGCCACGAATCGTATGCCTTGCCTGACGCTAAAGTAGAGCTTCTATAGAATGATTCATTCATCAAACAAAAAGATCGATTTAAATTTTCATCTCTCTTTAGTAGCTGTACGCCGGATTTGATTCGATCAACCTCTTCCCAAAAGGAGTCTCTTTCTTCTGAGGCCTGCCTAAGCATCTCATGCGACCAGCGATTTTTTTCCGCTAAGGTTTGTAGATTACTGTCGCTCCAATGTGTTTCGCCCCAGTCGTTTAGAGAGCTAATCATTGACTCGCATAAAGAAATTGGATTAGTTGATAGCTCCAAAAACGTGAACTTTAAGCCTTTGGGAAATGAGCTAGAAAACTCGGGCCGATTCTTGATCGCAGAAATATAATCCAGCGTCTCGCATGACTTGGGTTGGGTGCGGATTCCCGAATTTAGACCATATCCGTTGACTGCGCGATCATATCTGAAAGAGTCAGGTAGGCTCTCAAGATAGAAGGGAATTGTCTCTATCCCGTTCGTTGACAAGTATGCTTGATATAGATTTGAGTCAACTTCTCTATCATCGTTATGCGGAGTCGTATTCACCAATGAAACAATTAGAACAATTGAATCTTCGATACCCTCTCTTTCGATGGTGATTTTTGCTTGGTGCTGAGTACCGGTTGTAGAGCGAATCAACTCTGTGAGTGCATCTTCAAAAAAATCTTTCCGTTCGAATTCCTCGTCTAGAGATATAGAACCCTCAAATAGGATTTGAGATGACTTTTTCCAAATTGACGCGTCTTTAAACCAGATGTGGAATCTAACATCCACTGTGAAATTTGCTGAGCTGGAGGGGACTTTCAACCTGTAGCCGATAGCGCATGGGTCAAGTCTATCTCCTCTATCACCAAGATGTTGCCGGACATATTCTTCTGATGCTATGCGCCCTAGCCAGAATTTGCCACGTGGTGAATTTGTATCAGGAAGCTCGTGGAGTTGGTCACCTCGGGCGTCATATACCACCTGTTCTTTCAACCAGGTTACAAACTTTTCACAAGCCTGATACTTTTCATTCATGAAATTTGTTCCCCGAAAAATCCGAATACAGTTGTTGAACGAGCAACTTACGTTGCATCTTTTCTAATGCCTTCGCTTCGATCTGTCTGATACGCTCTCGAGTAACACCGTACTTTGAGCCGATTTGCTCGAGAGTCTGTTCGGGAATATCACCAATTCCAAACCGTCGTTCCAAAATGTCCTTTTCACGATCGCTGAGTTCTCTTAGCGATTGGGACAACTTTTCTGCTCTGTCGAGTTTAGCGATCAATTCTTCTGTGTTGTCATTATGAGATGCTAGCATATCGATTACCTCTAATATTCCGTCCTCACCTACCTTTTCGTTTAGTGATGAGGATTTTGCCTGGCTCAAGTTGGAAATAAAAAAGCATTTTTCCAAACTCCAGTTCAATTCGTTTGCGATAATCTGCAGAGGAACTGCTTGATCGGCTCGAACTTTTGAGTGGTATCTATACGCTCGCCTATATTGATTTATGGATTCGTGGATGTGCACAGGCATCCTCACAAGATCCCCCTTATCACATATCGCTCTTGTAATTGATTGCCTGATCCACCAGGTTGCATACGTGCTAAATTTGAATCCCTTGGTATGGTCAAATTTTTCGACAGCTCTCATAAGACCGATAACACCTTCCTGGACTACCTCATCGAAATCGAGATCAGAGAGTGCTGCATATTGCTTTGCTATCGATATTACCAAGCGGATGTTACATTCGACCATCTGGCTACGGGCAAGACTAGCTCGATATAGGATTGCCTTGTACTCTGGAGAATTGTCTAACTCCTTAGGGTCTATCTCCTCCTCTTCTAGCCTTCGGCCGAGAGCGATTGATCTGCCCAGACTCTGTTCTTCTTCACGAGTTAGGATCTTATGCTGAGAATATATTAGCCTGCCATTAGTAAACTCGACGGCCCCGGTGTGCGTTTGAAATAGTTGTTCTTGATGCTGGACGTCTTCATCATCCAGTAGTTCTTCTGGATCGACAAAATCGATATTAAATTCGAAATCCTCGGCTTCTTCGGAGATTGTGACGCCGAGTCGAGCAAGACAGTCTGTGACAACAGGGTAATCAGTAGGAGATAGATTGCGGCGATCTAACACAGACTCGAGTTGATCTCGAGTCAAGTAGCCCCCTTGTCGTTTGAAGTCGGCGAGCAATGACTCTACGGCAGCCTTCGCATCCTCGCCCATTTCTGCGTCAGAGGTTTCCGCGTATTGTTGTCCGGTCCTGTCAGTCAATCTGATCTTCCCTGACTAAGTTGGTATTCGGATATCCGTATACTCGTACTTGAGGTAGTTTAGCTTCGTTTGCAGTTTGAAAGGTCAAAGTGACTAGTTTGCGGTCTGTCAGTGCTAGGCACTTGCTATCCTAGCCTTAGATAGCTGTTTTCTATACAAATGGGGAAATAGCATGACTTTACGTGAACGAAGATGCAAAGACCCATTCACCTATCTTCCAATCAATCTCTATCTACAATGACCTGCAATTGTTCGATAATTTTCTCGACGCAAAGTGTCGGGTCTTCGTGCTCCCAAAATCGCGCCACATGCCATCCATTGGCCCTCAAAAGGTTGTTCGTCTCATCGTCACGATCCATGTTTGTCCTTAGTTTTTCTCGCCAGAATATTGAGTTCGATTTGGGCCATGAGCCGTGCTCTGGACAACCGTGCCAAAAGCAGCCATCGACAAAAATCGCGAATTTATGTTTAGTAAATACAATGTCCGCAATACGTCTTGGTTTAACGGAGACTTTGAAATTTACTCGATAACGAAAGCCCCTTCGGTGTAGTTCCCTTCTTATGGCCATCTCTGCTGAAGTGCCAGTTTGCCTGGTGCTTTCCATGCGCCGTTTAGCAGCTTCGGAGGAGGGCTTTGGGTTCTTGGATATCTTTGGCTTTCGCGAAATTGTCAATGAACTCCGTTTTGCTCTAAGTGACGAGAGATGCTTAGCGCAATAGCTCGAGCAAGTTCTACTGGCACAGCATTTCCGATCATTCTGCCTAGAGCTTTAAAACTGATATCTTCCCGGCGCTCGACAAATTTATATCTTTTAGGGAAGCTCTGCAGAATAGCTGCCTCCCTAAGAGATATCGCGCGATCTTGGTCTGGATGGCCAAATCGACCATTCCCGAATCCATAGCACTGAGTCGTCATAGTTGGAGAGGGCTTACCCCATTCCATACGGCCATATACACCAGGATATGTCTTTCCGCTTTTACGTTTGTGGCAATCCGCTACCAATTGTTGAGGCCAGTCTCTCCATGTCCCTCCTGGTTTAGAGGCCTTTATTCGTCTTAGGTTTTGTTCGCTAAGAGATGCGGTAACATGCAGAGGATCACGCGATGCACCTTCTCCAGCACCTAACGGCTTGAGCTTTCCTATTGCCTGTCTAACTGTAAGAGGCGTGGGCGACGTTGGAGGAATCAATTCAATATCGCCGTATAAAGATGCTAATAGTACGAGACGCTTTCGTCGTTGTGGCACTCTATAGTTGCAGCTTTCTACTACATCAAACCAAGTGTGGTACTTCAAAGAAGTTAACGTTTCCACGAAATCCAGGAACACTGGATGCGATGCCAGTTTTGGAACGTTTTCCATGGTAACGATGTTTGGTTTGGTAGTTTTGGTAAGTCGCGCAAATTCATATAGAAGCCCCCATTTGTGGTCCCTACGCTCATTGTAACGTTGCGCATACGTGGAAAAGGGCTGACACGGAGCACAGCCGGCCAAAATCTTAACCGAAGCGTCTCCAAATAGGTTGTTCAGCTCTTTACCCGTTATTTCCGTTATATCCTTTTCAATAAAAAGGGTTCCGTTATTCGCCTCGTAGGGATATCGACATTCAGAGTCGAGGTCGATCCCAGCTACTACGTTTAGTCCTTCTTTGACAAATCCATGTGTGAGTCCACCTGCACCACAGAATAGGTCGATGCAAGCTAAATCGTTAGCCAATTCATTTGATCGATTCTGTAAGTCAACTGTACTCATGATGCTGGTAGCTTCAGTCCAAACTAATATCTATGTGGAGATGATTCTAACCCAACAACTCCAAAAATCGTAATAATTACGCGACCTTGCTGCGTCTTTTGTAGACACAGATCTACCTAATGTTCGTTATTTATTGAGCACTAGACAATAATCATCCTCTTGAGCAATAAACAACCATATATGGCCTAAGCTATAGTCTGAAAAGCCCAAAAGGGACGTTGCGCTCTGGCATGCCCCATGGTTGGCCTCTATCGCGACTTCGCGTGTTGTCGCGTCAAGTTCTGCCGATACATAGCCTTTTCGGCGGCGCTGGCTGTGATTGCGTTCGGTGGGTTTTGCGCCAAAGGTATCTAATTTGTGGACTTAGGCGCAACGGATTCTACATCAAGTTACCACTAAGTTATTGAGGTACCTCATGGTGTGATAATGGGCTCCCATTATCTCAGAGCGGTTGATTTCGTTTTCTTTAAATGACGGTCTTTAGTTTAGAAGTGTTACACATCAAATTCCTTTCTTGTTAGATCTCAACCAATTGAAGTGTCGAGAAAGGCCGTCCAAATCTGGAAAAACCGCTTCCTCATTCACATAGTAAAGATTCAGCTCATCGAGTATCTCTGCTTTCGCTGTACTCGGTACTTCAATTCTCTTAAGTCTTTGGCCAATAAATGGTTCGCCAATTTCACCAAATTCTATGGGCGCCTGAGGAGTAGGGTGATATGTGAATCTACCTGATTGTCTAACGATTCTCGCCGCAACTCCTCGAGGAATGTACTGAGTGGTCTCTCGTAGTTTTCTATAATCAATGACTTCTTCGTCGATCACATTTCTTGGGAAAAAGAGATTGATTGCAGCATCTTTTTCCGGTTGTTCTTTGCAAGCAAAGTATGTCGCGATCAAAGGATTGTTCGACCAATCTAAAAGCCTAGTCGCCAATCCGTGATGTTGGGCAATGGCTAAACATTCCAGATCATTTGTAGGCAGGTTTTCATATGAAATGGCCCTGTCTCGCCATATACAAAACATCGACCAATCAGAACCATTTTGGAAGTCGAATTCAGGTCTACCGGCCTTCGGAATCAGGGGCCAGCTGTTATCTGCTTGGCCTCGGAATAACCACCCGCCAACGCCTTCAACAGGGCGATATTCCTTAAAGATAGACTGCAAATCCTGTAGAGACTTGGCTTGATACTCAACGACATCGTCAGAAACTTTGATCTTACTCATTGGAACTCATTTGTATTTTGATCCAAGTAACCTTCAGGTTTTGGTTGCGTGTTATGTAGCTTCAACTGCAGCCACTTAATGTTCATCAACCAATGGCTTTTTCTCCAGGCTTTCCCTACTTACCATCACTGCTCGTCCTGTCTCAAAGTACGATTTAATGATTTCCTTAATGGCAGCAGACATATTTCCGCGTGAACCTATACGACCAGCGTTAATGTTTTGACTAAATTCCGAGTTTGATAGATAGCGCGGCGCATTTTCAAAATTTATCAGCTTGCCTCCAGCTGGGCCAGTTGGCCCGCTTGGGCCCAGAAGGAATTTCATATATTGGCGAGGTAAATACATCCCCTTGATTAATTCTCCGGAAGAGGGCGACAACCCTCGATTGGGTACAAGCTTGAGCAAGAAAGGGTCATCGTTGAGTCGGTACTCCACGTCGGTTTCGATATCTGGTGTGAGTGGATTCGCATCATGAAAGCAATCCATTCTTTCCAGTTCCTTTTCCAACTGAATATCCGGTCGGTAGATAAACGTTTCACCTTGTTCGGGCATTAATTTGTACTGAACTAGTACGAATGAATTGTAAAATTCATTGAAATATATGAGGTCAACACCAAGCGTTCTTTCTAAGGCATTTCGGTTGGCGTAAATGACTTCGAGTCTTCGATGGCCTTGCTCAAATACAGAAACGCCAGAAATATGTTGGCTTGCTAGGCCTTCCCAATTCAAGAGATCATGCTGAATGCTAGATTCCTCTTGAAAATACCTTTCGGAAATTCCGTTCATGAATGACTGCGGCCCCTCAGGTGACACGATCATTTGAGCGGTAGCCGATTGCTCATCAAATTCTCTAACGGAAGCTTCATCAGGGGCCCACTCTCCCAGAACTCTTCTCCGAAGTGCACTGCCACCGGAGAAGATGTCCAGCGATATGCCTAGCGCTTCTCTTTCCTGGAGCAATAGTTCCGCAACGCTACCTCTGAGCGTAACGCCAGAGTACTTCGTTAGCGATTCTAGTCGGTGGATCTCTCCTTCGAGTTGAGGTCGTTCCTTTATTAAGGAGTCGATAACTTTAGCCCATGTGCCTGGAGGCACAGCACCGCCCACGCCGGTGGTAGAGCGTACGAAGTACCTAACGAGATTTGGGTCGATATTTTCCTGTACAGACGCAATGGGAAGATGATCCAGATTCACTAGAGATGAAAACTCAATTTTGTATTTCGATGTGGCGACACGCCTGCCTTTACGAGCGAGAGCTAGAAAAGTGAACTCGTCCTCCTCAAAGCTCAGTAACGCTAAACAGGCCTTCCCAATTGGCCAATCTTTGACGCTAAGCGTGTCTGAAAACGGCTGATCAAACTCTTCGATGCGTTGAGCTAGGAGATCTGCACGTTGAGCCTCATCAAATAACAAAATGATTCCGGATGCATTTCTAGTCACCGTTGCAAACTCATATGGCTAGTTGCTCAATGTAATAAGCGGGCTGCAACTTATGTAAATTGCGATTGGTTGCTTGTTGCCGGAATTGGCTTTTGAGAATCTTGCTTGGAATAGACACTGCTCTTCCTTAAACAGCGGTAGCGATACCATATGATCAGAAAATGTTCTCAGAGCTGGAACAATAGTTCAACGATCCGAGTGTCAATCCAATATTTGGAATATGCGGGCGCTTCGGTGAAAAATGACGGTATAAATGACGGTATCCGAAATAGGGATATAGATATAAAGTAATATAAACAGATAGATACGACGACTATTCGGGCCATCTCACACCCATTTCCCCTTAAAATCCCGCCTAAGCCCCTAATTTATAAGGGTTTATTAGCTCTTTTGCTCCATTGTCTGTAGCGTCCATGCCCCCTCTCCCCGGGTTGGGCATCACGGCCAGAACCACTGGCCCCGGATCTCATTGATCTCACAAGTCATTACTGGCAAGCGCCCTGGATAAAGAGCCCGGGAGCCACGCAAGGAAGACTTGGCCATCATTAAAGGCCTACAATCGATTAAAACTACATAGCATCCAATTCACTCCCACGGGCGTATTTCCTCGTCATTACCCTCAGCGCGATGAAAACCACTGATTTTTACAATAAGAACGCGCAGCAACTTACCGACCAATACAATTCGCTCAGCGTTGACGTTGTGCACGGCCGGTGGATGAAAGATCACCTGCCCGGTACGCCCGGTTTCGCATGTGATATCGGCGCGGGTTCTGGCAGGGACGCGACCTGGCTTGCGGAACGCGGTTGGAATGTGATCGCCGTCGAGCCCAGCGGGGACATGCGGAACCTGGCGCAGAAGCATTCGTACCCCAATGTCACCTGGTTAAATGATTCGTTACCGGGATTGGATAAGCTTCGTCGTCTGGGGCACCGGTTTGACCTGGTCCTGCTGAGTGCCGTCTGGATGCATTTGGCGCCTGCCAGGCGGGAAAGGGCGTTCCGGATAGTATCGGAATTGCTGAAGCCTTCCGGAGTGCTGGTCATAACGATACGGCATGGCAAAGACGAAGCCGAAAACAGGCTTCGGGGCTTCCATGAGGCCTCGGGAGACGAACTTCAGGGCCTGGCAAAGCAGCGAGCGCTGGCTCTCACCGGCCGGTTCACCGAGCCGGACAAAAGTCGGTCGCATGTGAATTGGGAGACCCTGGTCTTCACCATGCCTGACGATGGTGTCGGTAGCTTACCGCTTCTCAGGCACATTATTGTCAACGATGATAAGTCCTCATCCTACAAACTGGGGCTTCTGCGGGTTTTAACAAGGATCGCGGAAGGAGCACCTGGTGCTGTCTGCCATCGCACGGATGACTACGTCGATATTCCCCTGGGCCTGGTCGGGCTCTATTGGCTGAAACAATATAAGCCCCTGCTTCTTACCCACGATATTCCGCAACACCCGCACCCCCGCCAGGGTTACGGCTTCGCAAAGGATGACTTCAGGAAACTGGCGGGTGTTTCAAGTTACGACCTGCGTATTGGTGCCCGGTTTTCAGATGAACTGGCGCCAGTGGTCATTGGCGCAATTCGGGACGCCTGCCAGAACATAGCGGCGATGCCGGTGCGGTATATGACTTACCCCGGGCAAAACCGGAGCATTTTCGAATGTGATAGGGCCAGTGTGCGCAAGAAGGACAAGCCGATCTTGCTTTCCCTGGAATTTCTGCTGTCGTTTGGAAAGTTTCGAATACCGGCACAATTGTGGGATGCCCTCGGGCACTACGCTTGCTGGCTCGAGCCCGCGATCCTTCGGGAATGGGCCGGGCTGACAAAGGGGTGGGGGATATCGGATTATCGGGCTACTGACTCGTCCGTGTTCGAGTGGGAACAAGGAAGGCGGGATACCAGTGTCGCCAGTCGCTGTGTCGAGAGCTTGAGAGAAACGGGATTGCCGATAGGCTGTGTGTGGTCTGCCACCAGGCCTAGGTCGCCGCAAATCGATCACTGCTTTCCCTGGGCCAGGTGGATGAATAACGACTTGTGGAACCTCTTGCCCGCCAGCGCCCCTGTTAATCTGGCCAAGGGTGACAAACTGCCATCGGCTATGATGATGGCAGATGCGCAGGTGCGTATTAAGGACTGGTGGCAACGAGCCTATCTCGATTCTCCATTGCGGGATCGTTTCTTCATGGAGGCTGCTTGCTCTTTGCCGAGACTGGCCGATTCCGAGCCGGATATTGAGGATCTCTACCAGGCTATGCTGCACCAGCGATCCCGGCTCAGGGAAGACCAGCAGATTGCTGAGTGGACGTTTACAGGCTACTAGGAAGCGTCAAAGTGCTACTCCAGCCATTTCCGCCATTTCGACTCGTGCCTGAGCGAACCGCCCGGCCTCGGGTAGCCAGGCATCTTGTCGCCCACAGCAGAGCGCCGATGGAGAACCCGACCAAATGATGAGAATCGCCCGCAAAGTCCACCGATGGCTGTCTTACATCGTCTTCGTCCAGGTGTGCCTCTGGATACTGGGCGGCCTCGTTTTCTCCACACTCCCGTTTGACTCGCTGGTGAAAGGTGGCGCCCTGGTGTCGCCTCCGGGAAAGATGGCGCTCCCCCCGAACTGGCCGGACCTTCTGACTCTGCCTGCTGCCGCAGCCGCTGGGCCAGTACTCCGGGTGGAAGCCACTGGCAGCGCCCAGGGTGATCTCGTGACCGTGGAGGGCGAAGCGAAAACGGTGTGGCTGCTTGCTGGCGAAAGCCGGGAAGCGCCCGGTCCATCCGCTGCCCAGATTACCGCCTATGCCTCGACGCTATATACCGGAGGCGGCCACCACAGCGCAACGCAGTATGTGGAAGATACCCAGTACCGCGTGCTGGGGCTGGTGGATGAACTCTATGGCCGCACCGGCGTCTGGCAGGCCTCCTTCGACGACGCCTTCAATACCCGGCTCTACTTTGACGGTGAAACCGGGCGCTACCTCACCGTGCGTAACGACCTGTGGGTGCTCTACGACGCCATGTGGCGCCTGCATATCATGGATTACCGCGGCGGGGAGGACTTCAACAACAAGTTACTGCTGGTCTTCGCGGCACTGGGAACGGTTTTCGCTATCTCCGGGGTGGTACTGACCTGGCAGTCATTGCGGCGCAGCGCTTCCCGTCGGTTGCGCCCTGCCGCTTAGGGGCATGGCTCCCAGCCAAAGCCAATAACGCGCGAGGCTCGTTACACTCGGGTAAACCATCAGCGCCAGTAGTCCGGATCATCCTGGTGTGCCAAAAAATTGGAGCGCTGCCCGTCGATATCTGCTTCCAGTTCAGCAATCAGCGCCTGCCACTCAGGCTCTTGTTCAACGGCCTCGAATCCTGGCCCCCGCAGGCGCCACCAACCCAAACGCCACCCGCTGTCGATCGCATCGCGCAGTGCGGCAATGGCGCGGGAATTATCCCCGCGGGTCATATGGATTACGATGTCGTTGCCACCGTATCCACTGCCCCGGGTCCGATGCATGGTCTTGATTAGCTGCAGGACTTCATCGAACAGGTAGTTCGCCCGTTCGATCTCTCCAGAGTGATACAACACCACGCCGGACAACGTCGCCGGCCAGAGGTTGAATGACGTCAGGGTGACTGGCTCGTCGCCCATGAAGGTTGGGAGTATCTTCGAAAATAGTTCGCGGGCCCTGGCGATGTCGCCGTTGAGCAGGTGGGCGTAAGCGAGTTGGTAAATGGGGCCTGGCTCCGGTGCGCGGGCCATCCACGCCTCCAACTCATCTACCAAGGTGGCATATTCACCATGAAAATGTCTCATCTCAGGCCAGACATCGATTCCGGGGGTGTCGGGGAAATCTGACTTGAGCAACTCGCGACACTCCCGAGCGGACTGGATCATACCGAGCGAAAGATGGCGGAAGCACTCTGAGCCGCGAATACCGAGGTTTTCTGGCGATAGCGTCGCGGCGCTGGCGGTCCAGTACGCGGCGGCATCCAGCTTGCCAAGTTGCGCCAGATCGTTGCCGAGGCCGACATAATTCGGCACATACTCCGGCTCCAGCGATATCAGTTTGCGCTGCACTGCCAGGGCTTCTTCCACCCGGCCCACCTGTCTCAGGATCTGCGCAAGCACGCCGTTTACCGTAGGGCTTAGCGGGTCCAGCTCGATCGCTTTGCGAATGGGGGGGAGTGCCTCTTCCGCCCGCCCGCTGCGCAACAGATGCAGGGCATACCAGTGGTGAGCCTGGCCGTATCCCGGGGCCAGGCTGATGCTGCGAGTGAAATACTCCTCGGCTTGCTCGAACATGCCCTGGTCTACCCGCAGCTGGGCGAGGGACAACCAGGCTTCACCCGAGGTGGCGTCGATTTCCAGGGCCCGGTTGATGGCCTCCTGTCGCTCCGCGAAAGTTTCTCGCATGCGCTGGTCGCCATAGGCAACCAGCAGGTGAAGTGAATCCGCCACTGCCACCCAGGCTGGCAGGTATTGGGGGTCGAGTTCCGTGGCCTCGCGAAAATGCGCCAACGCGTTTGCAAGCTGGTCTGGCTGCCGCAGTCGCGCTTCCTGCATACCCTGCATATACAGCTCGTACGCCGCGAGATTTGTGGTGGTATGGCCAGCGCCGCCGGGCGAGGCCTCTTCATCGGTGATCTGGGTCAGCACCGCGGCGACGTTGCGCGCGATATCCGATTCGATGGCAAAAATATCCTTCAATTCGCGATCGTAGGTATCGGACCACAGATGGATGTCACTCTTGCCGTCAACCAGCTGAATGGTTACGCGAATACGGTCGTTGCTATAGCGGACGCTGCCTTCCAGTACAGAATCCACGTCCAGTTCCCGGGCGATATTGGGGATAGGTTCACGGGTATCCTGGAAGCGTGCCATCGAGGTTCGGGAAATAACCTTGAGCGAGGTTTGTTTCACCAGCTGATTGAGTATTTCCTCGTGGATGCCAGCCGCATAGAAAGCGTGTTCCGGGTTGGGGCTCAGGTTGACGAAAGGGAGCACCGCGACGGAATCCCGCTGAATCGATGAGGAGCTTTCCAGCGGGCGCCGTGCGTACTGCCCGCCCTCTTTCAGCAACAGGGTGGCGGCGATTCCTGCGCTGACAAGGAGGAGGGCCAATCCGGCGGTCAGCCACCACCTTTTCCGGGCCGGCTTACCCGGCTTGTCGAGGGCAGCTTCGGCGCTCGCCGGGCCGCCCTCTGCCGGCATGGTTTTACGTACCTCGGGTATCAGCCTGAAACCCTCGCCCCGCAGGCCTTCGATGTAGGTGGGGTGATCGGCGTTATCGCCCAGACTCTGCCGCAGCATCATGATGCGCTGGCTGATATTTTCAGGAGAGATAACCCGCTTCGGCCCCCAGGCCCTGTCCACCAGTTCGTCGTGGGTGACCAGGTTGGGCGCCGCCTCCACCAGGACTTCCAGCACCCGGAAAGTCAGGCGCGTCAGCTTGATGTTCTGACCGTCCCGGGTCAGTTGGTGGCGGCCTGTATTGAGCTCCAGGTCGGCGAACTGGTAGATCATTGGCTCCCCGGGGTTCGGGGCGGAGTCACTTCCATTTTCTCTGCTTTCTTCCAAATCTACCTGATTCTTAAGGATTTTTATCCAATCTTTATGGAATTTTTATGGCCGGATCATGCCCGGCCCCCGCCGAATTCATACCCTCGAGCTGCGAATACCAAAAGGGAGGGTCTCGCAATGAAAAGTATAGTCTACGGCTCCTGCCGTACATTTGTTCTGGGTTTGGCGGCGCTGTTGGTGGCCTGCGGCGGGGGCGGGTCATCCTCCGGCAGTAGTTCCGTGGAAGGTCCCACACAGCAGCCCCCACCGCCAGCAGAGCCATCGTACACCTACGACGCCGAGGTCGTCTGGACCGAGTACGGCATTCCGCATGTCAGCGCCAACGACCTGGGCAGCCTGGCCTACGGGACAAGCTACGCCTACGCCCAGCAGAACTACTGCCTCGCCATGCGCCGGATTGTGCACGCTGCAGGCGAGTCAGCCCGCTACCTCGGGGGCTCTGTGGTAGAGGACACGTTTTTGCGCTTCATCAGGAGTGATGAACGCATTCGCCGGCTTTATTTTGACGAAGCCAGCGAGGCGATGATCGCCATCCGAGACGGCATGGTTGCGGGACTGAATCGCTACCTGGGTGAAGTGGGCGTGGAGAATCTGGCGGAAGGCGATCATGGTTGCCGCAACGCCGAATGGGTCCGTGAGGTCGATGCCATGGACATTGCCAGGTTCATGGACAATACGGCATTCCAGAATAGCCCCCTGCCCGGCTTTCTGGGTGAATCCATTTTCCGGGCCCAGCCGCCCACGGTACTGGCGCAAAACAGCAGCCCTCGAGATCGCCGCCAGGCCCTGGAGCGCTTCGACCGGGAGCAGTTCATCGCCAGTGTTACCCCCGCGCCGTCACCCTTGCAGGTCGGTAGCAATGGCTATGCCATAGGTGGCGATGCGACGCCCAGTGGCGCGGGGCTGGTATTCAGCAACCCCCATGATTACTGGGAAGACCACAATTTTTTCATCGCACACCAGACCCTGGGCGATGAACTGGACGTCATGGGGACGCTGAACGTCAGTTCCGGGCTGGTCTTCATCGGTTTCAATCGGGACGTGGGCTGGACCCATACCTACAGTTTCGGCAGGCGCTTCATGGCTTATGAGCTGGAGCTCAACCCGGAAAACCCCCTGCAGTATATCTACGAAGGCGAGATACACGATTTCATCGCGACCACGACCAGTGCGGACTATGTCGATGCCGACGGCACGGTGAAAACCTTCGAGCATACCTTTTACAGTTCTCACATCGGGCCGCTACTGGACCCGGGCAGCAGCCTGGGAGGATGGCCCACGCCGATGGGTACCGTGCTTACCGTGTACCTGCCACTGCTGGAGAACAATCGCTATATCGACCAGCACCTGCAGATGGCCAGGGCCCGGAATACTGAAGATTTGACCGACGCCATGCGGGCAATGGGTCTGGGCGGTATGCACACCATGGCTGCCGACCGCTATGGCGACGCTTTCTTCGGGGATATCGCCGTCACCCCAAACATTACCCTGGCGCAATACGAGCAGTGTGTGCGCGGCCCACTGGCGAGCGCCCTCACCGACGCCCGCTTTCCCACCCTCGATGGCTCCGATCCGGACTGCGCGCCGGGCAATGATCCCGGCACGCCCACGGGGATTCTCGGTTTTGACAACATGCCGCAGCTGCAAACCCGGGAGTATGTGGCGAACGCCAACAATGGCTTCTGGCTGGCAAACCCGCGTCAGTTGCTCGAGGGCTTTCCGGAGTTCATGGGTGGGCGCTACAACATGAACGATAGCGGCCAACAGGTGCCCAGGGCCCGGCAGTTATTCCTGCAGGCAGAGGAACGCCTGAATGGCACCGATGACCTGGGCCCGCCGGGATTCACCGTGGATAACATCCGTGAACTGATGTTGGGTTCGCGCAGTATCGTTGCGGAACACATGGTCGATGACCTGGTGGAAATCTGCCAGCCTGTCGCGGACTGGAGCGCGTACACCTCGGCCCCAGCCAGCGTCGAAGAGGCCTGTGACGTCCTGGCGGAGTGGGACCAGCGTTTCCTGGTAGGCAGCGTCGGCGCACACCTATTCCGTGAATTCGTCACTGTATACTTCGATAATCGCCCCGAGCCGCCGCCTGTCCTGCCCTACGCAATAGCATTCGACCCCGGCGATCCCTTCAGAACACCGCGGGGCCTTCGCCTGACCGGCCCCTGGGCAGAGTCCGCAAAGACCTCCCTGGTCGCGGCCGTCGAGCTTTTGCTGGCAGCGGACATCCCGCTGGATCGCCCCTGGGGTGAGGTGCAGTTTATTGAAAAGGACGGCGAGCGCTACCCCCTGTCAGGAGGGCCCGGGCGGTACATGCTGAATGTCGTTGAATCGGCGAAGTGGGAAGGGCAGGATTATTTGCGGGACAATGGTTATGTCGGCCTGGACTCCAACGCGTTCTTCGGCAACACCTATGTTTCGGCTGTTTCCTGGGACGAGTCGGACTGCCCCGATGCCTATGCCATTCTCACCTACTCCCAGTCTACCGACCCGGCCTCTGAGCACTATGCCGATGCCACGGAACTCTACTCCCAGGGAGGGTGGATCGACCTGCCCTTCTGCGAGATGGATATCGAGGAACAGGAACTGCGCCGGGAGACGGTGCGGGAGTGACGCAAGCAGGGGATCAGGCCGGCTTAAAATCCGAGCCTGATCCCCACGTGGTAGCGGCGCCCGAGCGGATCGTAAACGGATGTGTCGGTGTTTGTTGAGCCGTTGGGGATCAGCGGCGGCATAGTGTCTGTCAGGTTCCTGATACCGAAGCTCGCTGAGAGCTTCTCCCGCAACTGCCATTCCATATTGAGATCCAGGTAGCTTTGGTCGCCCAGGCCTGACTCCGGTTCGATATAAGGCAGGCCCAGGTTGCCCAGATACTCGCCGTAGACACTGTCAGCCCCGTCCAGCCACTGCCAACTTAGGCCAAGGGTCAGCGGGCCGCTGCGATAAACAGCATTGGTGAGGGTGCGCAGCTTCGACCGCACTCCGCCATGGCAGGGGAAGTCATACTTGCCGGCACATTCGTATTTAACCCCGGACGCCACTGAAGCCTCGAAGGTAACCAGCCTGCTGGCAAGCAGTGAAAGATCCAGGGAGGAAGCCCAGTCCCAGGGTACCTCGAGAGGCAAATGGTAGCGCAGGGCGAGGTCATAGCCCGCGGTGGTGACGCCCTCCAGGTTGTGGAATGTTCCGCGCACCTGGCTCAGGTCGCCCCCCGGGGTACGCTGAATGCCGTTACATAGATCCCGGTCATTGCCTGTGGCGAAACACAGTTCAAATGCGTCGCCATCTCTTAGGTAAATTATCTGGTCGCTCAACTCCATGCGGTAATAATCGAGAGTGAGCGATAAGCCGCTCACGGACTCGGGCGTCCAGACCGCTCCCAGCGTGTAGGTGTCCGCCATTTCCACCTGGAGGTCAGTGTTGCCGCTACTGCGGCTCGTCACCAGAAAGACCGGGCTCGGTTCAAAGGTGGCAAGATTCTCCGGCGCGATGCCCTGTGCCAGGCACAACTCGGTGTAGCCGGGAATATCCTGGGGCCGGTTCGACGCGGCGCAGGGGTCCCTGAAGCGGCTCCCTTCGAGCGCGAACGTCGACTCGACCAGGGCCCGGTAACTCTCCTGCATGTTGGGCGCCCGGGCAGCGCGCTGATAACTGCCCCTGAAGCGAATGGCGGAGCTGGGTGCCCAGTTCATGCCGAATTTCCAGGTCCATTCATCGCCAATTTTGGAATAATCCGAATAGCGGGCGCCGAACTCCAGCTCGAGCAGCTCGGCCCAGCGCGCGCCCGCGACCAGCGGCAGCAGTAACTCGCCATAGGCTTCGGCAACGTGGTCACTGCCGCGAATCGGGTACTCGTTCAGGAATGCAGCCGTCTCCAGCAGTGCGGGGTCCGGTCGGTAGTCCGTTGTGTCTTCCCTCCACTCGAGACCCATGGCAAGTGGCAGCTGGTAGTCCCGGCCCGCTCGAACCCGGCCCCGGGCACTGAGGGAGACTATCTGCTGTTCGGTATCTTCCCTGGTGATGTAGGGGTCGCTACGGATGAATGCCACGGCCTCGCCGGACAGCCTTGCAGGCCCGAAAATATCTGCAGGCGCACAGCCGTTTTCCGGGTTGAAGCACTCGCCGCTTGCGGGGTCGACCAGCACCGCCTGTTGAATGCGGGATTCGTAGGCGCCACCGGCCTGGAACAACTTCATCCTCGCATCGCTGTGGGTATATGCGGCGGTCCAGCGCCAGTCCTCGCTCCAGCTGCGCGTTAACTCGAGGTTTATCCAGTGGGTGTCGCGGTCGAAAGTACGCTGCCGGTTTCCGACCTGGGCTGATCGATATGCGAAGGGCAGGGTAACAAAGCCAGTGCCGGCCGCATCGTAGTTACTGGCCAGGAGCTGGCGGGTCTGTGGGTGCAGTAGCGGGTTGTCCAGGTTGACGACCAACTGGTTCATGAGCAGCGTGGCCGGCGCCATGTGGTGGACGGTAGTACCGTCCGACGCAATCCAGTCCAGTTGCACCCGGGTATCTTCATCCAGATCGTAGTGCAGCAGTGCGCCGAATGAGGTGAGTTCCTGGCTGTAGCGCAGGTCCTCTAAGCGATTGAAGTTATAGAAATCCTCACTGGGGTTGAATGGCCGCGGACGGCCCTGCTCATCGAAGGTCAGCCCGGCTTCGGCCAGTTCCCCGTCGAGAACTGCGGGTAATTCGGAGCGCCCGCTGGGAAGATTGAAGCTTCCGGTTTCGTAAAGCTCGCCTGTCCGCCAATCGTCGGCCATGGGTACGCGTGCATAGGGCCTGTCGGCCCTGGTCACATTATCCTGGTCGAGAAAGCCGAGAAAGGCGCTTACGTTCCCCCGCCCCTGGGCAAAACCGGTACCTCCCAGTAGCGAGATATTTCCCGACTCGCCGTCGCCCCTGTCGCTGCGCCCCCCGCCGGCGTTCAGCTCCATCCCCTCTACGTCGCTGCGAAGATTGAAATTGACCACACCGCTTACCGCGTCCGCGCCATAGGTGCTGGATGCGCCGCCGGTGAGAATTTCCACGCTCTCCACCAGGCCCACCGGGAGTTGGTTGATGTCGACCGCCGCGTCCGCGCCACTCGGGCCCAGGCGACGGCTGTTGATCAACACGAGGTTACGACCGCCGCCGAGGCCCCGCAGGTTCACCGACGCGGCGCCAGCCCGCGGAGGAGTAGAGCCTGCGGCATTCAAGGTGCGATCGGGTACGAACTGTGGGTATTGGTTGAGGATTTCGGCAATTGATTGCCGCTTGCCGAGGTCCAGTTCGTCGCGGCCGATGGTAAGCACCGGGCTGGTGCTCACGTAGTCCTGCCTGGGAATCAGGGTGCCTAGTACTACGACTTCCTCGAGTACGGCGGGCGTATCCTGTGCTTCAGCCTGGGCATACAGGGCGGGGGGAATGACTAGCATGCTGGAAACGGCATGCCAGGAAATGAACCGTCGCCAGGTGAAATGGCGACGGCCGGGGCGAACAGCTAACTCGCGGGAATGGTGCAACAGTACGTCGCTGTGCCGAAATTTATCAAAGCGAACATTGGTGCTCCCGGTCCGGGTCAAGTTAAAAGCATCCTTGCAAAGTAGCCCAGCTCAGGGGGCAATTCAATTCACGACAGTGTGTCGCCTGTCCCTTGAAGCAGCCGGGTGTCGAGTTTGCTTCCTGGCATTGCCTGGTGGCGCGGCTTCTCAACGGAACTCTGTCCAGGCAGCGCCTCAATCCTCCAAATTGTAGTGTTCACAACAATAGCTGAATGTATACGGGTTCGGGTAGAAAGCCGTAACTCATTGATTTATCTACGTACCTGCCATCCGATTCTAAATCTCCCGGATGGTCGCTTTCTTGCTTTACCCACCAGGGGGCAAAGTTCGCCACGCCACCAGACCATGTAACGCACAGAGACTGCCATGTCCCAGTCACCGAAAATTCGCCTGCCCTACGCAGGCAGCCCACTGCGCCTGGTGGAGAAGGAAAGCGCCGACGATGCACCCGCTGCGCAGATGGAGCAGACCGTCACCCTCTACCGCGGTATCGCCTATTCGGCCCAGCAGTGGCGCGAATGGCTGGCAACGAGCGATGGTAATACCCTCCCGGATGACGCCTTGATCGGGGGTTTTCATTTCGACTCCCACTGCGGAGAAACCCTCCCCGTCACTGAAACGGGCCCGGTCTACTGCTGGGACAGCCTGAGCCCGCCCGGAGCGACGATCGCCGAGAACGAATTTCAACTGCTCTCCGCCAGCCTGGAAGGACTCGCCATCGAAACGGGCATCGACTGCGCCATGCTGTCGATCTCCCCGCACTTTGCCATTCGCTTCACAACACGCGCCTGCGCAGCGCAACTTGGCGAGATTCGCCTGGTGAGCGCGAAGCGCTTTGCCACTGACACAGACGGCATGCAACACACGCTGCTGGATACCGGTGACGCGGCCCCGGTGCTCTACCTGGAAGACGAGCACGACACGACGCTCATCCGCCAGCGTAGCGACTGGCAAGCCCGGGATAGCGAAGCGCACTTCAACTTCGATTACCGGGTCGGCCAGGTCTTGCAACGCGATATGTTGGGCCTGAAGGTCCAGAGCGTCACCGTCCTCGAACAGTACAGCAGCTTTTTCATGCAGCGCGCGCTGGCGGCTGGCGCACGCGATGCGCTTTGGGTGCCTGCCTGCGCCCCGGTGAGCTGGGGCTGGAGCCTGCGGGTAGAACCCGAGGCGGAGGGCTGGATCATCACCCGCCGCAAACTGATACCGCCTGTCGTCGGCCACGACGGCTGGCAGATGCCCCAATGGCAGGGCAACACGACGGATTATCGGGCGCACTGACCAGGGAATTCGCGATGCAGAAATTACACCCCGCCGCCTGGCAGTAATCCCATCAGCAACCACGAGGACTGCAACATGAACAGCTACGCCAACCCGGCATCCCTTACCTGTGCCCCGACGGAACTTGATTGCCTGCTGGTCGCCTTCGCCTCCATGGACGGCGCGATGGTGGACCAGCACTTCGCATCGGCCCAGGCGTTTTACCTGTACGCCATCAGCGCCGAGCGCGTCGAGCCGGTGGGCTCGCAAAATTTCGGCATCGGACAAAAGGAAGGGGTCGAGCCCAAGCTCGCCTGGCTGGCGGGCGCGGACATCGTCTACTGCGGCTCCGTGGGCGGCTCAGTGAGCCGGAAATTGCTGACGCAGGGCATCCACCCGATGCGGGTCGAGGGTAGCCGGGAGGTTGAAGACCTGGTCGAGAAGTTGCAGGCGCAGCTCAAGGGCGAGGCGAATGTTGAGGGCTGGCTGGAAAAACTGATGCAGGAAAATGACAAATACCTGAACGAGGATTGCATCGAGGCCATGGATGACGACCGGTATGCCTGAAGCTGCTAAGCCCGTCGCGGCCGACCAGCCCGTTCGGGTAGCGGTTGCCAGCAAGGACGGCGTATCCATCAACCTCCACTTCGGCCACGCGAAGGAATTCTGGGTCTACCAGCTAGCGGATGAGCAGTGGACACTGCTGGAGCGACGAGAGGTCGACCACTACTGCCACGGGCAGACCGGCGACCAGAGCGCGATGCAGAAAATCCTGCGAACCATCAACGACTGCGACGCAGTTTTCGTGGCGAAAATTGGCGACGGACCGGTGGGAAAACTCGCGGCCATCGGCGTGACCTCCGTGGATGAGTACGCCTACCTCGGCGTGGAGGACTCACTGGGTGATTACCTGGCCCAGCTTCAGGGCGGGCAGGGCGCAGGGGCCACAGACCATGGCTAATATGAAGTTCTACTTCACCCCCGGCGCCTGCAGCATAGGCATCCACATCCTGCTGGAAGAACTGGAGCTGCTGTTCGAGGCCTGGATGGTGAATCTGGTCAAGGGCGACAACCTGAAGCCGGAGTACCTCGCCATCAATCCCCAGGGTACGATTCCCAGCCTGGTACTCCCTGATGGTGCGGTGCTTACCGATTTTGTATCCATAGCACGGTGGCTGGCGCAGGCACACCCGGAGCGGGGGCTGCTACCGGAGGACCCGAAACAGCAACAGGCGGTGCTCGATACACTCGAATTCTGTGTGAACCACATCCATGGTCAGGGATTTACACGGATATTTACGACCGACAGGTACTCGACCGACCTGACGCAACACGAGGCGATCGTCGAAGAGGGGCGCGCCATCGTGGTCGAGGGTCTGGCCGAGATCGATGAACGCTATGCCCAGGGCAAGCTGGACCTTGGGGCGTTCACCGTCGCCGACGTCGCGCTGTTCTATGTGGAGTTCTGGGCCGAGCGCAGTGCTATCGAGCTGCCACCCTTCTGTGCACGACACTTCGAGCAGATGCTGGGGCGACCAGCGGTGCGGCAGGTGCTGATGGAAGAAGGGTATCACAGCCTGTTGAACTAGATTTAAGCCGCGTGAAACCCGCCGCTATTCTCTTCCAGGTAAGTGTCCCGAGACACAGATTAACGATCTGTACCGGCGAAATGGGTTACACAATGGAGACATTTTGGAGGTCTTCAGATACCTTGGAAGAGTGTAGCGCTATGGAAGAACGTGTGAGGTTACTGGTCCAGATCTCTCAAGCCCTTTTGAAGGCCTTCGCAAAGTTCCTTGGGTGCTGATGGAATCTGATATGCCCAGGAGAGTTTAACTCCCGGCCGTCCTCAGAAAACGGAGGCGTGATATACCCCCAGTCACCTTGCCTGGAAAAATACACAACATAATCAATAGCGGCATCATTCCACTTATTTTCGACCAGCGTGCATTCATCATTAGTGTCTACGGATTTAACCTGTATGCGGTAGAAATTATTACCATCGGCAATGACCACATCAGTTTTCATACCGTGATCCACGAGTGGGAGGTAGGTTTCCCAGCCATCGTTGAGTAGCCAGCTGGCAACAAGAGTTTCGTAGGAGACGCTTTTATAGTGAAGGGCAGTGGTTGATTTTGCGGGTGAGTTTTTAACCGGCATAGTGATAATCATAAAATTGGAGTCACGAAGGGCAAGGGCTATCCTCCTCGTGTCAGGGCCAACCTTACGGTCATCCCCCAATTAAATATCACTACACAAGCTTTGAGCTTGTATCGAGTAGCATGGACCGCCAAGTCCTGCCTAAAGCTGTTACCAGCCCTTGGGCACTAAGCTACTTGTCAGACATTGCGCCTGTGATAAAACCAGCCAGTAGTCTAGTGTTCGCAGAGGGGCAGGACAAGGGCAAGAAACATCGATTACGTTGCGAGACTGTTTAGTGTCTGAGATATGGCTTACGGGAATTCTTTGCCACATCGGTCACGCTCCAGCGGCCATACACCCTCCGACTCCACACCTATAAATCCCGCCGGCTTTGCAAAGGCGGCAGGTGCCACATAGAAAAATCAGAATGAAATCAGTGAGTATCCCGAGACACAGGTAACACTCCATACCGGAGACATAGGTTACACAATGAAGGTATTTGGGGAGGTCCCCAGATGCCGTGGAAAGAGTGTAGCGCTATGGACGAACGTGTCAGATTCGTGG
>JAWMQO010000001.1:0-1891619 GCA_033283325.1 Halieaceae bacterium WMMBA4 | reverse complement strand
GAGGGTCCTAAAGGGCCGTCGAAGACTACGACGTTGATAGGCTGGGTGTGGAAGCGTTGTGAGGCGTTGAGCTAACCAGTACTAATTGCCCGTGAGGCTTGACCATATAACCCAAGTTATGTGCTGTTGAGGCACCATGCAGCGGACGCGCCGCTGATGGTGGAATCGATGGATACAAGTTGACTTGCTGGGTGTTGTGATTGAGTCATGGTGTGTGAACACAACAGGCATCGGAACTGTTCCTGACAGTTCTCGATGGCCCTACATCCATGTAGGGCAACAGACAGCTTGATTTACCCCTATTTGACGAGGATTAGGCAGCACGAAGCGTGCATAAGACCGAAAGCCGTCAAGCCAGTTTGCCTGGCGACAATAGAGCGTTGGAACCACCTGACCCCATCCCGAACTCAGTAGTGAAACGACGCATCGCCGATGGTAGTGTGGGGTCTCCCCATGTGAGAGTAGGTCATCGCCAGGCTCCTAATCAAAACGCCCCGATCAGCAATGGTCGGGGCGTTTTACTTCGTAGTGTTCGATACTCTCCCATGGGGAGACCCGCTTTTTTAGTGTGGGGCCCCGGTGTGCCGTACCACCCCATGTGAGAGTAGGTCATCGCCAGGCTCCTAAAAAAGAAAACCCCTGCAGCAACGCTGCAGGGGTTTTCTTTTTTTGGAACCGAGGACATTCTGCCCCGTCCTGACGCAGTCCCGTAGGGACTGCCATGTGACAAGCCCTGTACCGAAGGTACGGGCTTGAAGCGCCGAAGGCGTCCCGAAGGGATAGCGAGCACAGCTCGCTACTTAAAGTAGGTCAGGCCCCGCAAAGCGGGTCTGCCAGACCCAGGCACTGCCTGTAATCCCCCCCCAGGGGCTTGTTTATTAGCAACCGAGGAAATCCTACCCCATCCCGGACCAGTCCTACCCCATCGCCCTCATCACCCGCCCCCCACATCAATTGCCCAACCCCCCACATTCAGGCATCCTCAAGCCCAGAACCCCCCAAACCCAAACCCCCAAAACACAGGACCACAGCAGTGCCAGAAGAAACCCCAACCCGGAGCGGGGTCGTCGTCGGTGGCAGCGCGGCAAAATGGCTGTTGGCGCTCGCCCTGATATACACGCTTTATTTTGCGCGGACACTCTTCATACCGGTCGTCCTGGCAGTGCTTGTGGGCGCGGTCCTCACACCCCTGGTCAATCTTCTGCAGCGATACTACGTTCCCCGCAGCCTCTCCGCGTTTCTTCTCCTGGCCTGTATCGGAATGCCCCTGACGATCCTCGGTATCGAACTCGCCGAGCCCGCCCAGAAGTGGGCGGAACGGGTACCGGAATTGGGACTGCAGTTGTCGGAGGAGCTCGATTCTTTCACCGAGTCGCTCTCGCCACAGAAAAAGCCCGAACAGCCGGCGCAGATGCAGGAAGCGGACAGCGGGTTCAGTTTTTTCGGCCTCTTCGGCGGCGACAAAGAGGAGCAGTCGCCGCCGGCCCAGGTAGCAGACACTTCGCCACAGGATCCAGTCAAGGACCGGCTCGTACAGGGCGGTATCGAGGTCGCAATTTCGATGCTGGCGGCAGCACCCCTGTTGCTCGTGCAACTTTTGACCTTTGTTATTCTCGTCCTCTTCCAGCTCATCTTCGGCGCCCGCCTTTACGAGAATGCGATCGAGTTGTTCCCGCGCCTGCGTGAAAAGCGCCATGCGGCACTCGCGGTCACCCGGGTCCAGCGGGAGCTTTCGCGCTATATCGTCACCGTGAGCCTGATTAACACTGGCCTGGGTATCGCCACAGCCCTGGTGCTGTGGATGTTGCGGGTCGACGACGCCCTGCTCTGGGGGGTTATGGTGGGCCTGTTGAATTTCGCTCCTTATATCGGCCCGCTGGTTTCGATTTGTATCCTCAGCATCGCCGGGCTCGTCCAGTACGGTTTTGTCTGGGCTGCACTGGTGCCGTCTGTCGCCTTCTTCCTGGTCAACCTCGTCGAGGCCCAGTTTGTCACTCCGCTGGTCCTGGGGCGGCATATGCGCCTGAACCCACTGTTGCTGGTACTCTGGATCATATTCTGGGGCTGGCTGTGGGGAGCCGCCGGCGTCTTGCTGGCAGTGCCGCTGCTGGTGTGCCTGAAACTGGTGGCACAGCAGTTCGGGGTGATGGAATACTGGGTTCGCTTAATCCAGACAAAGGCCTGAACAGCCCCGTGTCATGTAGTGTTATACACGGCCTTTGTGCCAGTTCCAGGGCCTTTTTAGGCGCCTACGAGGGGGGGCGTCATACCCTGTCATGTATTCGCTGCAATCTCCGGTTTAGAATTGTGCAGCGATTTCACCAGCGACTATAGTAGTAGTCGCCAATCCGGGTTCACCATTACCTTAATATTCCGGGGTTTCCCAGCTAACAGGAGGACGAAACATGCAACAGCGCTTCCCGACACTTGCCGGGCTGGTCTTCACCAGCGTGGCGCTATTATCTCCCGCACTCCAGGCCGACGTCGCCGAAGTGGTTTCACAGGACGGACAGGTCATGAGCTTCGAGTACGAGGGTGACAAACTGCGCATCAACATCCCCGACAACCAGGGCTACATGATCCTGCGCGACGAGCACCTCTATATGGTGTCGGAGAACGATGGCCAGGTAATGGTCGTCGACATGAACAGCGCCTTCAGCATGTTTGGTGGCATGGCCGCGAGCGCTACACCGGAGCACGTCAGCGGCAAGCTCGTTTCCATGAAGGCTACCGGACGCAGCGAATCGCTGGCGGGCATGACCGGTGAGGTCTATCTCGTACGTTTCATCGATCACGAGGGTGTCGAGCGCGAGTCCGAGGTCGTACTTTCACCTGACAAACGCGCCATCGGCTTTCGCGATGCCGTGGCCAATATGGCCATGACCATGGCGTCCTCCATGCGCCAGGCAGGTATGTCGGAGGCAATGGACTCCGGCGAGGAGATGCAGCGGAAGCTGGAAAACCTCAATCGGGGCGTCCTTCGCTACGGCGAGGATATGCGGGTGCAATCCATTACCGAAACCACCGTTGCGCAGGAGCGCTTCGTCCTGCCGGCCGCGCCAACTGATCTCGGCGGCATGATGCGCGGCATGATGGGTGGCTCAGGCGGCAGCAGCGAGGGCGTGGGTGGCTATGTCGAGGAGAAATCCGAGCGCCAGCAGAATCGCGTGGAACAGAAAGCCGACGATGCCGTGGATCGCGCTACCGACAGTGCCGTGGACAAGGCCCTCAACAAGGCATTCGACAAGCTCTTCGGCAACTGACTCCTCTTCTCAGGTGTAGTCCCGCAATCCACTGAAAGCGGTTTCGGCGTCGGGTTCGATGGCTATTTCGAAGGTTTTCGTCAGCATGGCCATGGTGCAGTAGCAGCCGACGAGGTAAACGATCTCCATCAGTTGTACCTCGTCATACTGCCCGGCGAGCCCGTCCCAGGTGCTGTCTTCCAGCGTCTGGTTTTGTACGAGTTCGTCGGCGGCCCTGATCAGTAACTGCTCAGGTGCCGACAGGGTCTGTCCTCCCTTCCTGATGGCCTCAATCTCAGTTTCATCGAGCCCGGCAGTAATAGCGATGTGCCTGTGATGGGCTGATTCATACTCTTCCTGCGCAATCGCCAGCACCCTGATAACCAGAATTTCCCGGTCTCGTGGCGGCAGGCTGGATTCCCTGATCAGTCGGGCGAGGTAGGGCAGGAATACCTCGTAGAGTGAGGGATGTCTGACGGCGACCCGGGCGAAGTTCATCGCGCTCCAGTCGCCCACCAGTTCGCGTTGGCGTTGGTTGAATTGAGCAGGGCTCAGGGGCGCCAGCCTGGGGGGTTTATTCTTCATGGCAACTTCCTCGACGCGCCTGGCCGTTGATTTCGAGTGCGGTGCATCGCCCGCGTCTATCAACTCTCGCCCAAGCTTAGGGCCTGCATCATGGGACGAACTCGACAATAACCGAATTTCTTTCTGCACACCCCGTCGGTGCCAGATACATTCAGCGCGGAGTACTTTAAGATGTTCGACTCGGGGCGCGCAGACTCCCCGGCAATTGCATTCTGAAAACCAGTGGCACTGCCCGCACGCTTCAGTCACTGGAAGACTATAAGGATAATAAGTTGAAAATGTTCCCCGGTTGGTGGCAGGTGGTCGCCGCGCTGGTATTGCAGGCGGCGAGTTCCGCCAGTGTTTTCACCGCCTACAGTGTCGTCGCTGTGCCACTCCAGGAAGCGTTCGAGCCCAGCCGCATGATGCTCATGATGGGGGTTACCGTAGCAGCCCTGGCCGCAGGCACCCTGGGGCCGCCTGTGGGTATGGCAGTTGATCGCTACTCGGTGCGATTGCTGATGTTGCTGGGGACCTGCCTGCTTGGTGGCGGCTTCTTCGTACTGTCAATGGTGCAATCCATGGACCAGGTGGTAGTGGTCTACCTGGTACCGCTGGCTCTGGGCTGCGTGCTCACGGGGCCGGTGGCCAGTTCGGCCCTGCTGGCACGCTGGTTTTCCCGCCGACGTGGATTGGCAATGAGCCTCGCGGCGAGTGGCGCGGCGGTGGGCGGCCTGCTGATTCCACCCTTGCTCCAGGCATTGATCGACGCCTTTGAATGGCGGGCGGCACTGCGCATCTACGGTATCGGTCTGTTCCTGGTCTCGGCGCCGCTGGTCGGCCTGCTGGTGATCAACCATCCCGCCCAGCGCGGACTGGGCCCTGACGGTGACCAGCAGCATGCAGCCGACGCCTCGACCGCTGTCCGGGAGACGGGGCTGGGTATGGGGCACTTCCTTCGCGACGCCAACTTCTGGA
This sequence comes from Halieaceae bacterium WMMBA4, assembly GCA_033283325.1. Lineage (GTDB taxonomy): Bacteria > Pseudomonadota > Gammaproteobacteria > Pseudomonadales > Halieaceae > Mangrovimicrobium. The sequence continues at coordinate 1,886,835 of JAWMQO010000001.1, read as the reverse complement.
TATTTGCCATCGTTCTGGGCTGCCTGCTCAGCGCCCCCATGGGCCTGGTCAGTAACCTCCTGCCGCTGGTGCTGGAGAAGGATATCGGCGCGCAGCAGGGCGCGCTGCTGCTCTCGATCACTGCGGGCGCGGGATTCCTGGGCAAACTGGCCAGCGGAATCATCGCTGACCGCGTGGATTTCCGGGTAATGTTGGCAGCGATCGCCCTGGCGGTCGCACTGGCTATGTTCGGTTACGCCGATGCGACAGCCTTTCCCGCCCTGGTGGCCTACAGCGCCCTGCTGGGATTTATGCAGGGCGGGGTGGTGCCGCTGTGGAGCCTGGTACTGGCCCGTGAATACGGCGCGGCGAACATGGGCCGCTCCATGGGGCTGATGGGCTTGATGATTATGCCGTTCACGCTGGTGGCGGCGCCGCTGTTCGGCTGGGTTCACGACCGCTTCGGGAGTTACGATCCTGTACTGCTGGCTTACGCCCTTGTGGTGGCCCTGAGCTGTGTTCTTATCGCCATGTTGCGGGCACAACCAGGGGCGAGGGCCCTATCGGCTGAGCTCTGAGCGTTGCAGGAGCAGCGCGACGGCGGCTTCCACGGCGGGTTGCAGGAGATCGGCAAAGCCCTTATCCGGGTTCACACGCGACAGCATGGGGATCTCCAGCCCCACCGGGACCTCCCCGGGGATTGCACTGAGGATATCCAGCAGAGGCAAATCACCCTCACCGGGGGGCAGGCGCTCGTAGGTCGCCTCGGTGGCGTAGTCTTCGATCACCGGGCTCGCCGGGGCGTCGCAAAGCTGCAGGTAGGCGATTTTCCCGGGTGGTAGCGCGCGGAGATCCGCGGCACCCATTCCCGAGCGCTGCAGGTGCAGGGTGTCGACCAGGACGCCGAAGTTATCCCGGCCGACCTGTCTCGTGGCTTCCAGCGCCGCGGGCAGGGTATCGATGGCCAGGCCGGGGACGAATTCCAGCACCACCTCCATATCCTCCTCCGCAGCCATCTCCGCCAGCAGGGCAAACTGCTGGTAGCTGCGCGGCAGGTCCGGGTCAAAGCTGAGTGTGCCGAGCCGCGTGACGCCCAGCTCCCGCCACAGCGCGATAGCCTTGCGCTGGTCGCCGAGATCGGCGCCCGGCATGACCCAGAAACCCTCGCCCATGGATATCGATACACCGCGGTCCCGCATGGCTGCGAGCATCTCCCGGCGCAGGCTGGCGTCTTCCATCAGCGACCAGCGCCCGAAGCCAAGGCGATCCTCTACTACCGGGGTAAAGCCGGTGGAGATCCAAGGGCAGCCGAGATCGGCGGCGAGGTTCACGAAATCGACTGGTGGCATGCCCAGCACACTCAGGTGCTCCATCCCGACTGCGATATCATCCTGCATTGCTTCTAACCTCTTGTGCCGGGTGTTGTTAAGACGGGAATCTTACTCCCCCCGGCCGCCAGCTGACAGGGGGCGCCGGCGCTACCCCCGCGGGGGGTAGGCCATCGCGGGGCCTTTGATTGCGGGCCCCCAGCGCCCCCCAAGGGGGGAAGCGTCCAGGAGTTACGATAATTTAATGTCATATGCCGTGCAGGACATCAACAGCTGCAGGCTGGACGAGGCAGGGGAGTTGCGCCGCCAAACACCGCCGTCGATAATGTGCGGTTCCATATAAAACGCTTGTTACGGGAGACATCAATGAGCACATCTTCACCCAAGAGCACGGTCACGCCCCTGACCAAGTCCGGTGGTAGCGGCTCGGACTGGCCGCCACGCTGGCATACACTGGAGCACGGCATACGTGTCGGTCGCTACGTGGACGCCGAGTTCCAGCAGATGGAGTTCGACAAACTCTGGCCCAAAGTCTGGCAGGCAGCGGCCCGTATCGATGAAATTCCCGAGATCAATGATTTCACTGTGTATGAAATCGGCGACCAGTCCGTCTTCCTCGTGCGTACTGCCGAGGACGAGGTCAAGGCATATCACAATGTCTGCCCGCACCGGGGCACCGCGCTGGCGGAAGGTTCAGGCACCTTCGAGCATGGCAATATCATCTGCCCGTTTCACGGCTGGCGCTGGAACACGGATGGCGACAACGAGTATGTGCTCGCCCGCGAGGAATTCCATGGCGGCAAGCTCTGCGACGCGGACGTGGCGCTGAAAAACCTGAAGGTCGAAATCTACGCGGGCTTCGTCTTCATCAATTTCGATGAGAACTGCGTGCCTTTCGAGGATTACATCGCACCGGTTCGCCAGTTGCTGGACGACCTCAACACCGGTGAAATGCGTCACTACTGGTGGAAGGCGATTCCCGTTGCCTCCAACTGGAAAGTGGCCCAGGAAGCCTTTTTCGAGGGCTATCACGTGCCCGCCACTCACCCGCAACTGGAAACGGCTGCTGCCGATTTCATCTACGGTGAAAAGATCGACGGGGAGTTTGAAGCCTATAACCACCACAATGTCGATTATGAGCGCTTCGAAAATGGCCACGGCCGTTTCTTCGCCGGCGGCAAGGGCAGTAACTACCAGGGCAACGTCAAGCGCCTGATGACTGGCAAGGACCCGGTCGATGCCATGGCGGACCGCCTGCAGTTGCTGGTGGACGGAATGGACGCCCAGGTGCTGCAGGCTGACGTGGACCTGCTGCGCTCACTCAAGGGCAAGGTCGCTCCGGAAAAACTGGGCGCTGAGTATATGCGCATCCTCTACGAAGATGCGGCGGCGAAAAATCGCCCGATGCCCAAGCCGGATCCGGCGATCCTCAGCATGTGGGGCGGGATGATTTTCATCTTCCCCAACCTGATGGTCTTCCCCCAGGCCGGCAACGCGATGATCTACCGCACCCGGCCCCACCCCACGGACCCGGATCGCAGCACTTTCGAGATCTATTCCACCCGCTCGCTCCCCGCGGATGCGCCGCGTGAGCGTGCGGAAGTCGAACTGGTGGAAGATGTCGATGATCCGGCGCAGGTTTACCTGATTCCCCGCCAGGACCTCGGTAATCTCAAGCGTATCCAGAAAGGCCTGCACTCACGTTCCATCAAACAGGTCTGGCTGGCCGCAGAGAACGAGAAAATCATTCTCGGCATGCACCAGGAACTGGACAAGTACCTGCAGGCTGAAGACTGAGCCACACGCGCCCACGCAAAAAAACGCCGCTTTTTAGCGGCGTTTTTTTTGCCCAGGAGAAGTCCCGTCAGCGCTTTGCCCAGGCCTCGGGCCCGGCCCGATGCCATTTGCGGAACTCCTGGATGCCGTAGTATTCCTGGTCCTCTCCGACGGCATCTTCGAAGCCGTCGTAGCTCCACTTGAACTGCGTCCACCACTGGCCGCGATCAGGGAAGAGCATGAACTCGGCCGGTACCCAGGCCTTTCCACGCGCCTGCAGGCTGCGGCCGAGTGTATCCTCGGTTTCGATCTCGATGACATCCGGGCGGGCGCCGGCGCGTTCCACCACGCGGCGAATACCGCCGGTGACAGGGGCGATGCGGCCATCCCGGAGAATATAGCCGCCGACAATTTCGGTCTCGCGCGAGGAGTGGCGGTCCTTGGCCAGGATATGGAAGCCGGTCTTTTCATCCGCAGTCGACCAGGTATAGCCACCGGACATGGTTGATTCGAGAAAGCGCGGGCCGTGGGAGCCGTCGCGAATCGAGAAACAATCGACTTCATAGCGCTCGCCTTCGAGTACGACACTCCCGCGGATTCGCCCGGGCTGTTCGAAGTGCAACTTGAAGGCGCGTTCGAGTCCCGGTTGCACGCCAATTTCGTTGGGCTCGGAGATCGCCTCGTATTCCAGGTCCAGTTTGAAGTCGTTGCGATCGTAGCCGAGTCTGTAGCGCTTGAGCGGTTCAAGCACCTGCAGTGACATGGACCAGGGGGCTTTCCAATTGTACTTGTCGTAGTCGATGCCGAAGCGTCCCTCGGGCGGCACTCGCATGAGTTGCCAGTCGAAGTAGGGGAATTCCCAGACGTGTTGCCCGCTCTGGTCCCACATCGCCGGCCCGCCGAGCAGGCAGTTCATGTTGGGGCGAAAGTGGTTGTAGAAAAAACCGTTGATACCGCGCTCCGGAATCGCCCAGGAAAACCAGGAACTTTCGGCCCAGTACGGGTCGTCGGTGTAATTCAGGTTGAAGTGATCGGCTATGTCGGAACTCAAGGTCATCTTCTGCTTTCCTGCCTACCCAATGGGAGAGTTGTCGTAATTACAAATAAAAGGGGCGACCTTGGTCGCCCCTTCCCGCGATTCCCGTCCCTAGAAGTTGATGGCGACGTCCATGCCCCAGGTCATCGGCTCGCCATAGGTGTTGATGTCGAAGCCGAAGCTGCTGTAGATGTTTACGCCGAAGGTATAGTAGCCCTCGTCGGTGAGGTTCTTGCCCCACAGGGCGAAACTCATGGTGCTGTCGCCGGGGCCGTTGAGTTCTTCCAGGGCGACGCGGGCGTTCCACAGTTGCAGCGAGCCTGAAGAATTCCGCTCCGGTTGCGGTGTCAGGAAGGTCATGTTGTCGCGATAGCTCCAGTCCATCCGCGCCTTGACCAGGCCGAAGTTAAGCGGGTATTCATAGGTGAGGTTGGCGCTGGCGGTGTTATCCGGCGAAAAGGGGAAGTTGGCCATGTCGCTCAAATCCTCGCCACTGCCACCCTCGTACTCCTTGTACTCCTTGTGGGTGTAGCCGTAGTTGACGCCGGCGCGCCAGTGCTCGGTCAGTTGGGCGAGCAGTTCCACTTCCGCCCCATAGATCTCAACCACACCGGCGTTGCGCTGGATACTCACCAGGTTGACCGGGTCGAACTGGTTGACGCGCTTGTCGTCATAGTCGCTGAAGAAGACCGCACCGTTCACCTGGAAGCGGTTGTCGAAGGTGGATTTCAGGCCGAGTTCGTAGGCCATGATGGTCTCTTCCTTGAAACCGGTGACGAAATCGGCGGGAAGGATATCCCGGGCGTTGAATCCGCCCGACTGGAAGCCGGTGCTGACTTTCGCGTAGGTGAGCACATCCGGGCTCCAGTTATAGCCCAGCGAGAGTAACCAGGAGAAATTATTGAAGTTGTCCGAGGCTTTCGGGAAGAGCAGGTCGCTGAGGGACGGGTTATTCCTCACGTCGTTTACCGTCATGGTCTCCCCGCTGCCGGTATCAGGTACCAGGGCCTTGTCCATGATGCGGTCTTCCTCGGTGTAACGGCCACCGAAGGTCAGGTTCAGCGAGTCGGTGAAATTATAGGTGCCCTGACCGTAGACCGCCCAGGCTTCATTCTCGTAGTAGGCGATGTTGGAGTTCGCGCTGCCCGCCGCGGTGGTCTCGTTGAAGAGGTCGCCTTCCTCGTCCATGTAGAAGAGGCCCAGGGAGTAATCCATGCTGGCATCGAACGCGCTGCCGAGCAGACGGAACTCCTGGGACAGGCTCTGGTATTCCTGCTGGTCGCGGGTGATCAGTACGGTCGGGATCGGCGGGTCGGGGAAGGTGGCACCGACCGGGGTACCGTCCGAGTCCGCCTCGCCGTAGTTGAACATGTCGCGGAAGCCGGTGAGAGAGCTCAGGGTGAGATTGTCGCTGAGTTCCCAGTTCAGGTTGAGGGAGTGCCCCTCGACTTCGGTCTCGGCGATCATGATGTGCTCCACCGCGATGCTGGTGGGGCGTTTACTCTCGTCGGTTTCCTCGTAGGCTGCCATCAAGCCGCCGAAGAAAGTGTCGGGATTGGTGGTTACCGTCCAGGGTGATTCGGGCGCCTCGTCAATGTTGGTGTAGTCATACATGTAGGTCGCCGAGAAGGAATCCGTCGGCTGCCACTGCAACTGGGCGGTGAAGACTTCGCGATCCACCGTACCCAGTTCGGTCTGTGGCGAGGCGGGCGGCTTGCCACCTTGTCGCTGGGCCGGACCGCCGTAGACGTTGTCCTGGATACCGTCCCGGTTCAGCAGCCCACCATTCACTTTCAGGTTGACTTCCCCCAGTGCGCTGTCGGCGCCGGTCAGCGGCAGGTTGAGCATACCGCGCAGGTCCTGCCTGCCGTAGTTGCCGAATCTTGCCTGCACATTGCCCTCGAATTCGTCGGTAGGCTTGCGGGTGATGTAGTTGATCGCGCCGCCCATGGTGTTGCGGCCGTAGAGGGTGCCCTGCGGGCCGCGCAGGACCTCGATGCGCTCCAGGTCGAGGACGTCCAGCAGCGAGCCGGTGTTCTTGGCGATCAGTACGCCGTCCAGGTAGACGCTCACCGCGGGGTCGAAGGTGATCAGGGTTTCCGAGTTGCCGATACCGCGGATATTGAAGGAGATCCCCGTCCGCCCACCAACGTAGGGCTGGGCATTGACATTGGGCACGATACCGCCGATATCCAGGCCATTGCTGATGCCCAGGTCCCGGATGGTCTCGCTCGACAGGGCCGCCATGGAAATCTGGGTGGACTGCAGTGTTTCCTCGCGGTGTTCCGCGGTAACGATGATTTCTTCCAGCACGCCGGCCTGCGCCAGTGCCTGGCTGGCCGAGAGCGCCAGAGCTGCCGCCAGCGGGGCCTTCGTGAACAGTGCGAGGTGGGTTTTCGGGTGTGGTTTGGGGCTCATTATCGTTCTCCTGCGACGCTTGGCGTCGAGTGTACTTATCGTTATTTGCCAGGGTCCGGGGTACCGGTAGAACCGCTTTATTGACCGGACATTATTGTTGTTGTATTGCCAATAAGAATGCGCGTATTAGCCTATGCCGATTTTTCAGGATATGAAAGACCAAACAATATTAAATAACACGCCTCGGGTAATATTACAGAAAAAATCCCACGGACCGCGACCAGTTTGCGACGAAGTGCACAAGCTGCGCGGCAGAATTGGCTACCCGGGGAATCTCGGCTACTCTAAGAACAGAAATCAGTACGGAGACTGCTTCAAATGCGCAAATGCCTGATAGCTCTGCCAATTGTCCTGCTGGCCGGTTGTGCCACTGGCGATATGGCCTTCAATTCACCTTACGACCTCGACCGGGACGGTGTCATGGACGCCCGCTGCCCGGGCATGGAGTACGACACTTCAAAGAACACCCTCTACGGCTGGCGTTCCAAGGGCTCCGATGCCTGCGAGGAGCAGGGAGCTCCCGTCGAGGAAAGCTGAGCGTGGCGGGCTGCTGAAACCGGCTGGCCCGCCTCAGGCGACATACTTGTGGATATCGACCTCGTCGATCTGTGAGGGATCGAGGAAGGTTTCTGCGTAGCGTTTGTACACACCACTGCGCAGGAAGAGCTCGAAACAGTCACGGTCGATGTGATTCTCCTCGACCATATTGTGCAGGATGTCGATCGCAACGCTGACAGGCTTTGCCTTCTTGTAGGGCCGGTCCGAGGCGGTGAGCGCCTCGAATACGTCGGCCACGGCGAGTATCCGCTCCGGAATACTCAGATCCTCCCCGGGCAGCCTGCGCGGGTAGCCGCTGCCGCGCATGGTTTCGTGGTGGGTGGAGGCGTAGCGCGGGACATTCTCCAGGTAGTCCGGGAAGGGCAGGCTCTCCAGCATCTTGATGGTGCTGATCATGTGTTCGTTGATCTTGAAGCGGTCTTCCGGGGTCAGGGTCCCGCGGGAGATGGACAGGTTGTAGACCTCGCCCTGGTTGTAGAGGTGTTCGGGAATGTCCATGTTGATCCCGTACTCGGGGGGGTAGTCCGTCGACTGGCTGCGCTCGATAATGTGCTCCGCTTTATCTGCCAGCAGCTGTTCCGTTACCGGTAGCTCTGGCGCTTCCCCCTTAAGGCGCATCTCCTCTACTGGCGAGAGCCCGATCCGGTCATCGAAACGGCGCTGCCAGGTCCTGCGGGCGATATCCCGCAGTCGCTGCTGCTTCTCCTCGTCCAGGTATTCGCCGCCGACATTGCACTCGGCGACGAAGGCGAAGTCCTCCTGCAACTGGCGCTGGCTTGCCTGCAGTTGTGCTTCGAGGCGATCGCGCTGTTCCGGGTGCCCGTTTAGCTGTTCCCAGAAGCGAATCTCGGCGTCCCGGGAAAGTACCTCGAAGCGCGTCCGTACCTCGTGAATGCGATTGTAGATGACTTCCAGCTTGCTGCCCTTGTCGACGATGTGTTCCGGCGTAGTGATCTTGCCGCAATCGTGTAACCAGGCCGCGATACGGTATTCACGCCACTCGTCGTCGCGGCTCAGCTTGAAGGCGTCAAAGGGCGGGGCGCTACTGTCGTTGGCCGCCTTGGCGAGCATCAGGGCGAGCTCCGGTACCCGTTCGCAGTGGCCTCCTGTATAGGGGGATTTATCGTCAATCGCCTGGGCGATGAGTTCGATGAAGGAATCCATCAGTTCGCGCTGTGCCAATTCGTGTGCCTTGATCGAGTCGACCATCTCCACCATGGACTCGGAAAGTTCGTCGAGTTCCCTGATATGGGAGGGGACGCGCTGCACCTTGTCGAACTCCAGCTCGCGGACCTTGTCGTTTTCCAGGGCCAATTGGCGCACCGGCCGCACGATCGGGTTGGCAAAAAACCAGCTGAAGGGCAGCAATACCAGCAGCAGTCCCGCGGTCAGCTTGATGGAAAGCCAGACTTTTTCCAGATAGGGTGCCAGTATCGACTCCGTCGGCGTCAGGATGCCGATGTAAAGCGGTGCTACATCTTCCCCCTTGAGCTCGGCGGTGAATGCCAAGTGTTCCCTGCCATCCACGAGGACATTGAAGATGGCGCCCTCCTTGTCCGGGTCGCGGGTTGCTTCCAGGAATTCCCCGATGGGCACAGTCTCCGAGGTGACCGAAGCGCGTTGGTGGTCTGGCTCCAGCCAGCGCTGATGCAGTGCTTCACGTTGCTCCGGACCGATGGCGGCGATAGCCCTGTCCAGCAGCGTGCGCAGTTCCGCTTGATCTTCGTGCACAAAAACGCTGAGGGTATTGGGAAGGTCCTGGATTTCCAGGTCGATTCCACTTTCCACTTTTACGCCACGCAGGAAGTAATGGCTGATGATGTAGTTCAGTATGATCTCGTTATCCAGCGCGGCGAAGGCCTCGCCATTGGCGACCATTTCGATGGCGTCGAGGGTCGATTCTGCCTCGACTATTGTAATCTCGGGATGGGTTTCGCGGACCATGGGCAGGATCGACCAGTTGGCGGGAATGGTCAGGCTGCGCTCGCCGAGGGCGCCCAGGCTGCCCACCGCTTCGGTTCCCTCCCGGGTAAGCAGTGCGAAGGGCAGGGAGGCGTAGGGTCGTCCGCTCAGGCCCAGGCGAGCGTTCTTTTCGCTCGCCATCGCCGAGTGCAGCAGGTCGATCTCGCCCTCTTCGAACAGGGCGACCAACTGGTCCCAGCTGTGGCCGTTTTCGAAACGGATCTCCACACCCAGCATCCCTGCCAGCAATTTCATTACATCGACGGAGTAACCGCGGGGCTTGCCTTTCACCGCGTAATCGACTGGTGGCCAGTCCAGTTCGTTGGACACGACGAGTGGCCCGAGGCTGTCCAGGTACTTTCGCTCTTCGCGGCTGATTGCAAATTCAGGCCTCGGAATGGCGTCGATCTCTGTGCTACTGCCTGCGCTGGTGGCGATAAGCAGTCCATTGGCGGCATAGAGATAGAGCGTGCTGTCCAACGATATCTGACGATCAGCGAGGTAGTCCGAGAAGTTTTGCAGGGTCATGTCGATACCGACGACGGCCCGGGTATTCCTGATCCGCCTGGAAATGGTGGTCCCCGGTTGGCCCGACTGGGAGAAAAGGTAGGGTGCGCTGGCTACTGTGTCGTCGGCCCTGAGGGCTGATTCGAACCAGGGGCGGGTTCTCACATCGTAATCGGTAGCTTCCTCCCGGGTCGCGCGCTCCACGAATTCCGCATCCAGGTAGTGGTAGCGACGCTTCCGGCCCTCGGGGGTTTCCAGCACCTCGACCGTCACCCAGCGGTCGGTCGGTATGGCCATGAGGTAGTCGTAGGCGCCCGGGCTGGAATGGAGGTTGATCAATTCGAGGAAACGGCCATCCTCCCAGCCGATGTATATACCGTAGAAGAGGGGGTAGTGGCGCAGTATGCCGGCAAAGGTTCGCAAGGTCTCGTTACGCATGCCAGGGGTGGCGAGATCGCGGTTGTCCGCAGCCAGTGCAATGACGCTCTGGTTCAGCTGGCGAATGCTGTCGAGTTCCCCGGCGACGCTCTGCGCAGTCACCTGGTACAGGTCCTCCGCGGCGCCGCGGCCCAGCGAGTCGCTGAAATAGTATTGCAGGCCTATGGCGACTCCCGCCGTCAACGCTGTAGCGAAGACGAAGACCGTAACGACGGTGAAACGAATAGTGGTGCGCGGTTGGGGGATGTTCAAATATCAACCTTCCGTGATTCATCTGACTTTAGCAATAAAGCACAGTTTGAAAGCACTTGCCCACGATGGAGATAAAACTCCGGGCAAAAAAAAACCGCGGTAGTTACCGCGGCTTTTCCTTCGATGACCCAGGGGGTCAGGGTGTGATCATTGGACCACCAGTGACGCCCTGCAGGGCCAGGTTTTCGAAACTTCCGGACCATTCGTGGGACTGAAGGTGATAGTGATCTCACCGCTGTTGTCGGGCGTTTCAGGGGCGTTCGGGTCGTAGGGCACCTGGCCGGTCTGCGAGAAGCTGGCGGCAAACGCACCGCGCGCAGTTGTATTCGCGACCTCGATTTCGGTGTTCCCGGGAACCTCGCATGCCCCGCCCGCATCGATCGAAACCGATGTGCCGGCAGGCGGACGGTTATTGTAGTTGTCGGAGATGTAGACCGTGTACGAGTTGTTGGTCAGCGTGGAGCCCTGGGGAATGTGGGTACTACCCCTGTAGAGTTCCATCAACCAGTTGGGCCCGTTGGAGAGAATGACAACCTGTTGATCAAATACCCGGATCAGCTCACGGCTACACCACACGCCGTCACCCTCTTCGGGACAGAGCAGGCCGTTGAACATGGCAGTCTGCCCCTGGTCGGGATAGCCGTTGCCAGGATCGTCACCGTTGGCGTCGAAGGTCATGTCGCTGTCGAAGTCACTGAAAGTCTCTTCCGAGCCGGACATGCACTCCAGCGTTCCCGGATTGCTCAGGCAGGCCTCTGACGCAGGGTCGAAGATGCCATTCTCGTTGTGGTCGATATACGCTTCGGTCAGGTTGGCGAACAAACCTTCGTCCGCCTCAGCTTCGTCGAATATCCCGTTGCCATTGCGGTCGATGAATGACTCCTCACCGATAGCGGTCACAAGGATGGTTGAGCGGCCACCATAAATCTGTCCGAGGCCTTCGTTATCGGGGCCGCCGGGGCAGGGGATGTCCGGCCCGTTGTGGTAGGGGCAGTCCCGGGGGAGCGGCAGGTGCTGGGCATAACCTTGTACCAGGGCCACGTTCTCAGCCAGCGTGGGGAAGCGAGGTGCCTGGCTGGTCCAGGTTACGCTGCATCCGCCATCCACGGTCTCGCAGGAGGGCTGGATGGAACCGTACTCTGTTGTGAACAGGGCCGAGGTACCGTCGGGCACAGGGTTGTTGAACTTGTCCGCCATGCGCACGTTGATTGTGCGCGTTTCACCGTCGATATTCATGGCATTGGGTACCACGAAACTATCGGATACAGACAGCGAGATGGAGTTCTGGTCGGGCAGGCCCGTGCTGACGGTCAGCAGGTCCGAGACCGCGGACACTTCGCTGACGCCATCTGCCGAGGGCGCGGAAGCCAGTACGCGAACCACGGTGGCGACGTTGCCGGAGGAGATAACCGTCCTCACCTTGCCCTCGGAATCGCTGACGGCACTTGTCGGGGTGAGTGTAATGCCGCCGACTTCGGTAGTCAGGCTGAACTGGACGGCGACATCGGGCAGCGGCTGTCCGCTGGAATCAGTGGTCGAAAATTCCACGGTTGACTGCTCGACGCGGTTGCCACCCCCCCCGGTACCCTTGAGCACGATAAGATTGGGGGTGGCGCTCTCAAAGCTCAGGCTGTTGGCGCTGGGAGCGGCAATCTCGATAACGCCGGTAGCCGTTGCACCGCTACTGGACACTACTGCAGTGATGGTATCGGTGCCCACACAGCCATTGGGCTGGTAGGCAGTCGTCGCTTTACCGGTAGTGGTTGTTACCGGATTGACGGGGTCCAGGGTCGCATCGGCACCGCTGATGCAGACGCTGGTAAAACTTACTGATTCGGTGCTTCCCGCCAGGTCGCCGTCATCATCCACGATGGCAACGGCGAGTTCTGCCTGGCCCCGGGCCGAAACCATGCCTTCAGGCGTGATCTTGATCTGGCCCTCGATGAAGGTATTGCCTTCCATGTAGCCGATACGCAGTCCCGCGGCTCCGAGTTGGAAATTGACAGTTTCGGTGACCGTGTTGCCATTCTCGTCGGTCACGCTCGCGGACAGAGTGCCCGCCCCAGTTGCGGTGCCCGCCCGGATGAAGAAACTCACCTGGCCATCTGAATCCGTATTCGCGCGTTTTTCGCCAACGCTTCCGTTGATCAGGACATCGGCATCGGCGGTCACCTCGACGATGACATTGGCCTGCGGTGCACCGCTGGCCCTGTTCCGGGTTACCGTGGCTACCAGGCTTGCCGGAGCGGCCGAGGAAATGATGTTGGTGGGTTCGCCGGTAGCGTTGTTCAGCAGCTGCAGTTTAATGAAGTAGGTATCAGTGCTGCCGGCATTGGGGCCCAGGAAGCCGCCGTCATCGCCGCCTCCGCCACCGCCGCCCCCACAGGCGGCCAATCCGACCAATGTAATGAGGTATAGAGCCAGACGGCTCATACGCGTGGCGAGTCGATTAATCATTTTGATCCCCTATTGCCCACTCACTAGCGAGTCTTTATATCGTGATCCAGCAGCCCTGCTACATTTGCACTTGCCACCTGCTCCTGACTAAATGGCGTAGCGCTCCCGCAGCTTAACATGGGGGCTGGCAAAATCCCTATAAAAACATGATGATAGACGGGTTTTGTGACTATTCACACAAAGTGTTGTCCCGCCTGCCCCATTCATGATCATATCCCGATGCAATCGGAATGAAAGAAAAAGATACCGAAAACGTATGAAAGTTGCGGATTTCCCCGCCCACCCCTTGCTGAGTGTCTCCATCGTCGTCTACCAGACCCCGATCGAGGTCCTGCGCCGGACTTTGGAAAGCCTCGAACTCGCGGCTCGGCCCCTTGAGCAGGTTGTGGTAACGCTGGTGGACAACGCTTCCGGAGGGACTTATCCAGGCGAGTTGGAGGCACTGGTCAACGAGCTTCCCCAGCGTCCCGGTTATTGCCTGCGGGTGGTGGAAGCCGGGGCCAATCGCGGTTACGGCGCCGGGCACAATATCACCCTGGATCACTCGCCTGGAAAATTCCACCTGGTGCTCAACCCGGATGTGGAACTCGGGGAGAGGTGCCTTGAGGTGGGCGCCGGCTACCTGGATGAACACCCCGAGGTCGCGTTGTTGGCGCCGTGCGCGCGCGGCGCCGGGGGCGAGCCTGAATATCTCTGCAAGCGTTATCCCTCGGTCCTGGTGCTCGCCCTGCGGGCCTTCATTCCCGGCCTCGGGGAGCGCCTGTTCCCGGAGCGTATGGCGAGCTATGAAATGCGGGACCTGGCCAGTGCACGGAGCCCGCGGGAGGTAATGCTCGCCAGTGGCTGTTTCATGCTGCTGCGCACGCAGCAGTTCGTCGAGGGGGGCGCATTCGATGAGCGCTTTTTCCTCTACTTCGAGGATTTTGATCTCTCCCTGCGCATGGCCCAATTCGGTCGGGTGGAGTATCACCCCGATGTCCCCATCGTCCATCACGGCGGTTACGCGGCGCGCAAGGGGCTGAGGCACCTGTGGATGTTTGCCCGCTCGGGGATACGCTTCTTCCGCCTGCACGGCTGGCGCTGGATATAGGCGCGGCCGGAAAACTGCTACACTGGCCGCGTTCAATTCACCGCGGCGGCAAGCGAAGAGACGTGCAGGAAGTAATTCGACGCCAGTACCTCGAGGCGATGGGGATAGACCAGTATATCCCCCGCCATCCCCTGCCGGGTGCGGCTCCCTCGCCGGTCATACTGCCCATGGAGGAAAGAGCGCCCTGGGAGGAAACTGCACCTCAGGAGGTCGTCCCCCCGGCTTCCGTTTCGCCGCAAGCGCGACCCCAGTCCGGGGTACAGCCAGCGCCGGCACCAGTGCCGCAAGCCCGAAAGCCGGAACTGCCGCCCGACCTGCGTGCGGCGCAGGCCGCGGAGGTCCCCGAGGCCCGTGCCCCGGAGCGCCCGGCTCACCAGGAGCAGGCGGTACGCTTCAGCCTGGCCACGATTTTCGCCGGCGGTATCGCCTGGGTGGAATTGCTCGACAACCGTCCGCTGGCGAGGGAGCAGGTGCAACTGGTGTCGGCGATAACCGGCGCCCTGCGTGGCCCGGGCGCCGCTGTCGAGGTCAGCCAGTTTGACTGGCCCACCCACAACAACCCCCAGCTGGACCGCGGGCCGGAGGCCGCCCGCGCAGCGCTCGGGGCTTTCCTCGGCCGCCACATGGAGGAGCGGGAACTCGACGCCCTGGTGTTGCTGGGTGAGGCCTGCGGGCACTATGTAACGCTGGAGCCCCTTCCCGGCCTCGCGATCCACCGAACCTGCAGCACCCTCGAGATGCTCGCCGAGCCCGCTCGAAAACGACTGGTCTGGCGGGAACTGCGGGCGCTGTCGCGGCGTGCATAGGCCGCAAGCCCCGGTGCGCTGGGCCGGGGAAACGGATATCCCGGCGATGGCAGCGATAGATACCGCGGCCTCGCCGGTGCCATTTGGCGCTTCCCACTGGCAGCGATACTGCACTCAGGAGACGGGCGCGCACGCGCTGGTTTTCGGCAATCCGGAGGAAACCCGGGGTTTCGTCCTGTTTTCGATCATCGTGGATGAAGGCAGCATCGATAATATTGCAGTGCTGCCGGCGGCACAGGGTCGAGGGGTCGGCGGCATCCTGTTGCGCGAGGCCCTCGCAGTGATGCGCAAGGCCGGTGCGGGCCGCTGCCTGCTGGATGTGCGCGAATCCAACCTGCCCGCCCGGGCACTGTATACTCGTGACGGTTTTACCGAGGACGGTCGACGCCCGGGCTATTACAGCGCTGAAAGCGGGCGTGAAGATGCAATTCTGATGTCGAGGAGATTGTAAATGTCGGTCAACCTGCTTGAAACCGAGTGGTGGACGCTGCAATTGCCGCCCGAGTGGTGGGCGGATAGCGAGGAGGACAGCATCCTCATCGGTGACCGCGACGAGGTGGGCTGTATCGAAATATCCACACTGCACAAGGAAAAGGGCGACTTTTCCCCGGAGGAGGTCGCCGGGATCGCCCGCGAGGGGAGCGAGCTGCCCGAACACTGGAAGAGCGTGAAGCTTGGCGCCTACAGCGGGGTTACCGCCGAAGGCGAGGAGGAGGACATGGCCATTCGCGAGTGGTGTGTGGCCAAAGGCGGCATGCTGCTGTTCATCACCTACAGTTGCGAAAGCGAGCATCGCGGCCTGGATGACGCGGCAGTCGACGCGATCCTCGCAACCCTTTCCCCCGC
Source organism: Halieaceae bacterium WMMBA4 (assembly GCA_033283325.1). Classification (GTDB taxonomy): domain Bacteria; phylum Pseudomonadota; class Gammaproteobacteria; order Pseudomonadales; family Halieaceae; genus Mangrovimicrobium. Next base: position 1,871,382 of record JAWMQO010000001.1, on the reverse strand, counting down.
CGGGGAGCAGTAGTCAGCCCTGCAGGCAGAGTCGGTCTTCTGGCGGCTGTCAGGAGATCGTGCCGGTTACCCGTACCCGTTTCGAGCCCGTCGCCGGGCGCTCACGCAGCGCCGCACGGCGCGCCTCGATGCGGCGATCGATCAGGTTTTTCAGGGCGATAAGCAAACCCGTGAAAATAAACGCCCCCGGCGGCAGGATCGCCAGCAGGAAATTCTGGTAGTTGTCGACGAGGACGATTTTCCAGCTGGCCGCAGCCGGTCCGAAGAGGAGTTGCATGTCGGCGAACAGGGCACCGGTGCCGAACATCTCCCTCAGCGCGCCCAGCACCACCAGGACCAGGCTGAAGCCCAGGCCCATCATCAGGCCGTCGCAGATTGCGGGCAGCAGGCTGTTCTTGCGGGCGTAGCCGTCGGCGCGGCCGAGAATCACGCAGTTGGTCGTGATCAGGGGCAGGAAAATGCCGAGAATCTGGTAGAGCTCGTAAGCGAAGGCCTGCATCAGCAACTCGATACAGGTGACCGCCGATGCGATGATCATGACGAAGGCGGGGAGGCGGATGGCGTCGGAGACGATGTTGCGAATCAGGGACACCGCGGTGTTGGAGGCCACCAGCACCAGCGTTGTCGCCAGGCCGAGCCCGATGGCGTTGACCACCGTACTGGTTACCGCCAGCAGCGGGCAGAGACCCAGCAACTGCACGATCGCCGGGTTGTTTTTCCACAGCCCGTTCAGGGAAAGTTCGCGGTAACTGACATCCGCCATGCTCAGGTTCCGTCTCTCGAGTCGCTGCTTTCAACGCCGAACAGCTGTTTGCGCTGCGACGCCGCGTATTCCAGGCTGCGTTTTACCGCGGCGACAACCGCGCGGGGTGTGATGGTCGCCCCGGTAAAGGCATCGAATTCGCCGCCGTCCTTTTTCACCGCCCATTGTGGCACTTTGGGGTTTTGCAGGGAACGGCCATTGAAATCCAGTACCCAGTCGCTCTTGCCCAGATCCACCCTGTCGCCCAGGCCAGGTGTCTCCTTGTGCGACAGCACCCGCACGCCGGCGACGCTGCCGTCGCGATTGATACCGACGATCAGGTTGATATCGCCGCTGTAGCCGTCGCGGGCGGTCGCCGGGACGATGACCGCCACGACCTGCTCGTCCTGCCGGGCCAGGTAAACGGACTTTTCCTCCCGCAGGCCCAGTTCTGAGTCAGCGGGTCCCACGCTGAGGGTGTCATCGAGCAGGGAGTTGTCATGCCGGTTCTCGGGAATGATTTGCAGCAGCGCTTTTTCCTCTGCAGCGCGCTCCGCGGCGATAATCCGCTCGCGGGTCAGCAGGTAGGTGCCGGCCAGCAGTGACGCGGTAATTACCGCGAACAGCGCCAGCAGCAGGGCATTGCGGGTAATCGACTGGCCCAGCATCAGGATTCACCCCGCTTCTGGCCGTGGCCGTAGGTGCGCGGCTGGGTGTACTGGTCGATGAAGGGCGCGGCCAGGTTCATGATGAGAACCGCGAAGGCCACGGCGTCCGGGTAATTGCCGAAGACGCGAATCAGGTAGACCAGCAGGCCGATCAGCGCGCCGTAAATCAGCCTGCCGCGGACCGACACCGCACTGGTCACCGGGTCGGTGACAATGAAAAAGGCTCCGAACATGGTGGCCCCGGACAGCAGGTGGAACAGCGGTGAGCCGCCGCTGGCGGAACTGCCGCCATCGTAAAACAGCGCGGCCATCAGGGTCAGGCTGGCGAGCATGGCTACCGGCGCGTGCCAGGTGAAAACCCGCTGGTAGAGCAGCCAGAGGCCGCCGGCGAGGAAACCGAGGTTGGCCCATTCCCAGCCCAGCCCGCCCCAGCGCCCAAACTGCGGATTCTGGACCCACAGGTCCTCGACCAGCAGGCTGCTGTTCTGCTTGAGTACGTCCAGTGGTGTTGCCATCGTCGCGCCGTCGAAGGCCGCGGGAAGGAAGCAGGCCTGCAGCGCCTCCAGCAGGCCGGGGACCTCGCCCGCCCCCCGTGGGGCTGCCCAGGTGGTCATCTGGACCGGGAAGGAAATCAGCAGTACCACGTAGCCGATCATGGCCGGGTTGAAAGGGTTGTAGCCCATGCCGCCGTAGAGATGCTTGGCCAGCAGGATCGCCGACGCGATGCCCACCGCGATCAGCCACCAGGGCGAGTAGGGCGGCAGCGCGATACCCAGCAGCAGCGCGGTGACCAGGGCGCTGCAATCGCCGAGGTAAAAGCCCAGGGGTCGCCGGCGCAGGCTGAGAGCCAGGGCCTCGAAGGTTATCGCCAGCAGCATGCCGAAGGCAATGTTGACCAGGGTGCCGAAGCCGAAAAAATACGTCAGCACAGCGAGCCCGGGCAGGGTCGCCAGCATGACCTGCTGCATCACCCAGCGGGTTTTGAGCTGGCCGTGGGCATGGGGCGAGGTGACGCGCATCAGTGCCATCTCAGCCAGCCTCCTGCTTCGCCACGTCGGCGCGGGCGGCGGCGACCTTTTCGTGCAGCCGTTCCACGGTGGATTCCAGGGCGATGATGATCTTCTCTTCCTCTCCTGCAGCGCGGCCCTCGGCCAGGCGCGCCTCGGATTTGAGCAGCCGCACCTCGAGCTTCTGCAGATCGTCGCGGGCTTTCTCCAGCGGACTTTTGCTGGCGGCGGCAGCGCGGGCGGCCATGGCTTTCTGGATGGCGGCCTGGGCGGCGTCTGTGGGTTCTGGCGCCGATTTTTCCGCAACGGGCGGGTTGGCCTCCAGGTACTGGCTGAGTGCCTGTTCCGCCGCCGCCAGTTTGGCCCGGGTTTTCTCCACGCCGGTTTCCAGCGCGGCCACGTGGTCTGCACCCTCCGTCCGAGCCGCTTCCAGTTTGGCGGTGGCCTTTTCCAGGCGCTCGCGTGTGGTGGCAACCGCTTTTTCCAGTTTTTCCTGCTCGCCGGGACCCTCGCCGCTCGCTGCGCCAGCGGCCTGGGCGGCTTTCTTCGCCTTCGCCCGCTCGATGGCGGCCTGGATCGGGTCTTCCTCGCTGGCGCCGGATTGCGCCGCCAGGCGCGCTTTTTCCTCAGCCGCCTTTTTCCGCGCGGCGCGGCGCGCTTCCTTCTCCTCTTCTTCGCGGGCCAGGCGTTCCTGGCGGGCCTCGAAGCGCAGGCGCGAGTGTTCGGCTTTTTCCGCGTCCCGGCGCAGTTGCATCACCTCTGCCTTGGCCGCCCGGTAATACTGCACCAGTGGAATGGAGCTGGGGCAGACATAGGAGCAGGCGCCGCATTCGATACAGTCGAAGAGGTGGTGCTGTTCCGCCTTTTCGAATTCCCGGCCCCGGGCGAACCAGTACAACTGCTGTGGCAATAGACTGGCGGGGCAGGCCTCGGCACACATGCCGCAGCGGATGCAGGCCTGGGCCGGCGGCGGGCTGGGGAGTTCGGACTCGGTGGGCGCAAGAATACAGTTGGTGGTCTTCACCACCGGCACGCCGGGGTTGGGTACGGTGAAGCCCATCATCGGGCCACCCATGACCAGGCGGCGATTCCTGCTGCTGTCGTAACCCGCCAGTTCGAGCAGGTGCGACATGGGCGTACCGAGCAGGACGCGAAAGTTCTGTGGCTCGGCGAGGCTCTCGCCAGTGAGCGTGGTAATCCTGGAAATCAGCGGAACACCCTTGTCCACGGCCTCGCAAATGGCGACGGTGGTGCCGACGTTCTGGCAAACCACGCCGATATCCGCCGGCAGGCCACCGCTGGGCACCTGCTTGCCGGTGAGGATTTCTATGAGCTGCTTTTCCCCTCCAGAGGGGTACTTGGTCGGGAAGACCGCGATTTCGACTGCGCTGCCCGCTGCCGCCTGGCGCAGGGCGTCGATGGCTTCGGGCTTGTTGTCCTCCACACCGATGAGCGTCTCGCCCGGCTGGACGATGTGGGCCAGCATCTGCGCGCCGCGGATGATCTGCCCGGCGTGCTCGCGCATGAGGATATCGTCGGCGGTGATGTAGGGCTCGCACTCGGTACCGTTGATGATCAGGGTGTCGATGTGTGTGCCGGGTTTCACCCCGAGTTTGACTGCTGCGGGGAAACCGGCGCCGCCCATGCCGGCGATGCCGGAGGCGCGAATACGCTCCAGCAGCACGCTGGGTTCTTCGTGCTGAAAGTCCAGTGGCGGCGGCAGGGGCGCCCACCGCTCCTCGCCGTCCGTTGCGATGACGATGCAGGGGGCGCTAAAGCCCGACGGGTGGGCGACCTGGCGGGACTCGATCGCAGTGATGGTTCCGGAAGTCGGCGCGTGCAGCGCCGCGCTTACAACGGAGGGGCCCTCGGCGATCATCTGGCCCTTGAGGACGCGCTCCCCGACCTCGACGACCGGCCTGGCCGGCGCGCCGATATGCTGTGCCAGGGGCAGCACCAGTTGCGCGGGTATACCCGCACAGCGGATCGGCGTGCGCAGGGACTGGTGCTTGTTTTCCTCGGGGTGAATGCCGCCGTGGAAATCGAAAATCTTCCTCACGCAGCCTCTCCCGCGTCCGTCGCGATAATATCTGCGTGGTGACGTGAGGTGTCGGGCAATTGCCAGTGCCAGGTCTGCAGGGACTGCTCCTCGGGAATCATGATGATGCAGTCGACCGGACAGGGCTCGACACACAGGTCGCAACCCGTACATTCCCCGGCGATCACGGTATGCATCTGTTTGGCGGCGCCGAGGATCGCGTCTACAGGACATGCCTGGATACACTTGGTGCAGCCGATACAGTCCTCTTCGCGGATATAGGCGACCTGGGGCACCTTCTCCTCGCCGTGCTCCGCGTCCAGCGGGATGACCTCGCGGTCGAGCAGGTCCGCCAGCGCCTCGATGCCCGCCTGGCCGCCGGGCGGACACTTGTTGATCTCATCGCCACCCACGATGGCCTCGGCGTAGGGCCTGCAACCGGGGTAGCCGCACTGCCCGCACTGGGTCTGCGGCAGTATCGCATTCACCTGGTCGACAATCGGGTTGCCCTCGGCGCGAAAGCGCACCGCTGCGAAACCCAGCAGGGCGCCGAACACCAGGCCCAGCCCGACCAGCGCCACGAGCGCCGCCAGCAGCGGGTATTGTGCGATCAGTTCATACATCGCCAGTCACACCAGTCCCGCGAATCCCATGAAGGCGAGGGACATGAGCCCCGCCGTGATCATACCGATGGCAGCGCCCTGGAAGGGTTCCGGCACATCCGCCACAGCCAGCCGTTCGCGCATGGCGGCGAACAGTACCAGCACCAGGGAAAAACCGACCGCGGCGCCGAAGCCGTAGAACAGTGACTGCAGGAAGTTGTGTTCCTTGTTCAGGTTGAGCAGGGCTACACCAAGCACGGCGCAGTTGGTGGTAATCAGCGGCAGGTACACGCCGAGCACCTGGTAGAGCAGGGGGCTCGACTTGCGCACCACCATCTCGGTGAACTGTACGACCACGGCGATGACCAATATGAACGATATGGTCTTCAGGTACTCGAGGCCGAGGGGTTCGAGCAGGAAGTGATAGGTCAGGTTGGAGCACGCGGAAGCGAGGGTCAGCACGAAGGTGGTGGCCATGGACATGCCCATGGCGGTTTCCAGTTTGTTGGAGACGCCCATGAACGGGCACAGTCCGAGGAACTGTACCAGTACGAAGTTGTTAACCAGGATGGCCCCGATCAACAGTATGGAGTAGTCAGCCAGCATGGGTGATCTTTTCTGTCCTGTGTTTCAAATTCCATTTTAACGCTTAGTTCCCGGTCGCAGTAGCACCTAACTGTATCAGTCAGGACTACGTGGGCTCAGGGAGCGCTGATAACCGGCAAGGCCACGCTACAGGGCTTCACGAAAACCGCAAAAGCGCCATCCATGGCAGCTCGTCCTCGGCCGTCCCTGGCCTCGTACGTTTTCGTGAAGCCCTGTAGCGCGTCCTCGCCTCTTCACCGCCATCCTTCAGCGACAGTGATTGCATCCGAAGTGCCGACGCTAGCGGCTGTAGCCGATTTGGCCTGCTGAAACCGTGAGGCGACAGGACGTCGCCGACCGAGCCTGTACATGGATGTACGCTTTTTGGCGGGTTTCAGCAGGCCAAATCGGTTACAGACGCGGGACGCTTACTCCGAGCCGGTTTTTTTACTTCACCTGCATTCCCGGAACAGCGCCTGCATCCGGCTGCAAGAGGAAAATCTCCTCGCCACCGGGCCCCGCAGCCAGCACCATACCCTCGGAAACCCCAAAACGCATCTTCCGCGGTGCCAGATTCGCCACTACCACAGTCAGTCGACCCACCAGGTCCTCCGGCTGGTAGGCCGACTTGATACCTGCGAACACCTGTCGCGTACCGGAATCGCCGAGGTCCAGCGACAACTGCAGCAGCTTGTCCGCCCCCTCCACGTGTTCCGCCGCCACGATCTTCGCGACACGCAGATCCACCTTGGCAAAATCGTCAAACTGAATCGTGTTGTCCACTGTTTCGGCTTTCGCTTTTGACTCTTTCTTGTCACCGGCAGGCTCTTTTTCCACTTTCGCGGGCGCCACGGATTTGCCGGCTTCGATCATCGCCTCGACCTGTTTCAGCTCCACCCGCGTCATCAGCGGCTTGAATTTCTCCAGCTTGTGCGCGAGCAGCGGCCCCTGCAGTGCGGTCCAGTCCAGGGAGACGTTGAGGAAGGCCTCGGCTTTTTCCGCCATCGCCGGCAGCACCGGCTTGAGGTAGGTCATCAGGACGCGGAACAGGTTGACGCCGACGCTGCAGGCGTCGAGCACTTCCTGCTCCTTGCCTTCTTCCTTGGCCAGCACCCAGGGCTTGCGATTGTCGATGTACTGGTTGGCGCGGTCGGCGAGGGTGACGATTTCGCGGATCGCCTTGTTGAATTCCCGGGCCTCGTAGAGTTCGGCGATGGTGTCGCCGGCGGCGATGAATTCGGCGAGCAGGGCATCCTCGGCGCAGTCGGCAGCGAGGGTGTTGTCGAAGCCCTTCTTCAGGAAGCCGGCGCAGCGGCTGGCGATGTTCACGACCTTGCCGACGACGTCCGAGTTGACCCGCTGGACGAAGTCCTCGAGGTTGAGGTCCATGTCGTCGACGCTGCTGCCCAGCTTCGCGGCGAAGTAATAGCGCAGGTATTCCGGGTCCAGGTGTTCGAGATAGGTGCGGGCGTTGATGAAGGTGCCCCGGCTCTTGGACATCTTGGTGCCGTTGACGGTGAGGAAACCGTGGGCGAAGACCCCGGTGGGGGTGCGCAGGCCGGCGGAGTCGAGCATGGCCGGCCAGAACAGACCGTGGAAGTTGATGATGTCCTTGCCGATGAAGTGGTAGAGCTCGGTGTCGCTGCCTGGGCGCAGGTACTCGTCGAATTCGTGGCCTGTGCGCTTGCAGTAGTTCTGGAAGCTGGCGATGTAGCCGATTGGCGCATCCAGCCAGACGTAGAAATACTTGCCGGGCTCCCCGGGGATTTCGAAACCGAAGTAGGGCGCATCGCGGCTGATGTCCCACTCCTGCAGACCGGCGTCGAGCCATTCGCGCAGTTTGTTGGCGACCTGGGGCTGCAGGCTGTCGTCGTCGAGCCAGTTTCTCAACATCGCCTCGAAGGCGGGCAGGCGGAAGAAGAAGTGGGTGGACTCCTTCTCCACTGGTGTCGCGCCGGAGATCGCGGATTTCGGGTTGATCAGCTCCGCGGGCGTATAGGTCGCGCCGCAGGCCTCGCAGTTATCGCCGTACTGGTCATCGGTCTTGCAGCGGGGGCAGGTGCCCTTGATGAAGCGGTCGGCCAGGAAGAGCTTTTTCTCCGGGTCATAGGCCTGGGTGATTTCCCGGCTGGCGATGTGGCCGTTGGCCTTGAGGCGGCGGTAGATTTCCTCGGACCACTCGCGGTTTTCCTCGGAGTGGGTGCTGTGGTAATTGCTGAAATCGACCAGGAAACCCGCGCTGTCGCGCTCGTGGTCCGCCTTGATCCGTTCGATGTGTTCTTCCGGCGTGATGCCCTGCTTCTCGGCGGCCAGCATGATGGCGGTGCCGTGGGCGTCATCGGCGCAGACATAGAGGCAGTCGTGGCCACGGGATTTCTGGAAGCGTACCCAGATATCGGTCTGAATCTGCTCCAGCATGTGCCCCAGGTGCAACGGCGCGTTGGCGTAGGGCAGGGCGCTGGTCACCAGAATTTTGCGGGGGGCTTGTGGGGCCATTGGATTGTCTGTCTCTGTGCTGGAAAAAAGGGGCGCTACTATAGCGGTTTTGCCTCCCGATTTCACCAGCGCCAGCCCTGCGGCGGACTGGCGCGGGGACAGTGCCGGGGTAGGGTCCATCGCCGCCGGCGGGCCGCTGTTCGTTGTCGCTGGCGCCGACTACCCCGTATACTACCGGGCTGAATCAGGGGCCCGGTTTTTGTTGGCCCCGGGCAACTTCGGCACATTATGAAAGAAATCAAGCACATCATCGCTGTCGCCTCCGGCAAGGGCGGCGTCGGCAAATCCACCGTATCGGTAAACCTCGCCCTGGCGCTGAAAGCCCAGGGAGCGGCTGTGGGCCTGCTGGACGCCGATATATACGGCCCCAGCCAGCAGCTGATGCTCGGCGTACCCGCCGGGCAGCAGCCGCAGCAGCAGGGCGGCAATTTCCTGCTGCCGATCGAGGCCCACGGTCTCAAGACCATGTCCATGGGCTACCTGGTGGACGAACGCACGCCGATGGTCTGGCGCGGCCCCATGGCCGGCGGCGCCCTGGCCCAGTTGCTGGAACAGACCCTCTGGGGGCCCCTCGACTACCTGGTGATCGACATGCCGCCGGGCACCGGGGACGTGCAACTGACCCTGTCGCAGAAGGCTTCCGTGGCCGGCGCGGTGATTGTTACCACGCCGCAGGATATCGCCCTTCTGGACGCGCAGAAGGGCATCGAGATGTTCCGTAAGGTGAACGTCCCCGTGCTCGGCGTGGTGGAAAACATGGCGGTTCACGTCTGCAGCAATTGCGGGCACGAGGAGCATGTCTTCGGCGATGCCGGTGGCGCGCGGATGGCCAGCGAGTACAAGGTGGAACTGCTCGGCAGCCTGCCGCTGGAGCGCAGCATCCGCGAGCATGCAGATTCGGGCGAGCCCATCGTGCTGGCCGAACCGGAATCCGCCGCGGCGGGGGTATTCGCCGCTATAGCGGCAAAGGTCCGGGACAGGCTGGCGTCGGCTGACGACGGCGCGGTGCAGCAGTTCCCCGAAATCAAGATTAGCGACGACTGAGTGGAAGACAGCCAGTGAGCATCAAGGCAGACAGATGGATTCGCCGCATGGCGGAAGAGCAGGGCATGATCGAGCCCTTCGAGAGCGGCCAGGTCCGGGCGGATGCCGAAGGCAGGCGCCTGATTTCCTACGGAACTTCAAGCTACGGCTACGACGTGCGCTGCTCCAACGAGTTCAAGGTGTTTACCAATATCAATTCAGCCACCGTGGACCCGAAAGGTTTCGACGAGGGCAGCTTTGTCGACGTGGTCAGCGATGTCTGCGTGATCCCGCCCAATTCCTTCGCCCTGGCCCGCACTGTCGAGTACTTCCGGATACCGCGCAATGTGTTGACAATATGCCTGGGCAAATCCACCTACGCGCGCTGCGGGATTATCGTCAACGTCACGCCGCTGGAACCGGAGTGGGAGGGGCATGTCACCCTGGAATTCTCCAATACCACCACCCTGCCGGCGAAAATCTACGCCAACGAAGGGGTGGCGCAGATGCTGTTCTTCGAGTCCGACGAGGTCTGCGAGGTGAGCTACAAGGACCGCGGTGGCAAATACCAGGGCCAGCGCGGGGTCACGCTGCCCCGGGCGTGAGAACCGGCGGGCGCCATCCGGTTCCGGTTCGCCCGCGCCTGCTTACTCTTCCCCGCTGTCTTCCTCCGGCAGGTCCACCGCGGTGAGGATCATCTCCGCGGGGGTGCCGTCTTCCACGTGCACGGTTTTCACCATCAGGTAATCCAGTGAGGGCGCCAGCCAGGTGTCCGACTTGCGCTCAGGATCGTCGTGATCACGGCGAAAATGCAGGGTCTCCAGCGGCCCGATGGGAGTGTTCAGGGTCTCTTCGCCCACGTAAACCAGCAGGTAATCCTTGATCTTGCGACCGTCGGCGACCCGCACCGTCAGGTCCTGGTGGGGGGAGGGGTTGTTGAGCAGGCGCAGCCGGACCTGCTCGATCTGGCTCATCCGGTCCAGCGTGCCCTCGCGATAGGGCAGTTCATACCACTTGTCCTTGTACAGGCTGCGAACGACATCGGAACCGGGGGTGAAGTGAACTTCCCGGCGTCGATTGATCAGTCCGGTTCCCTGGTAGACATAGGAGCGTGGGACGATGTGTGCGCCCTCGACACTGAAAACACTCACCTCGTGGAAACCGACGACGAGAATCTTGCCGCCGTTGGTCAGGGTGTAGCTGCCGTCTGCGTTGAGCTTGAGGGCACGGTCCAGGTCGAGGGCCATGCCGTGGGCAGTCGTCTTGTAGGTCGCGGTGTAGGGCTTGAGCGCCACGGCGGTTTTTTCCGTGGCGGCGCCAGCGGAGCTGAGCAGCAGGCCCAGAAGGAAGAGCAGGGGCTGGCGCAGCGGCTCAGGCCATGCCCTGCTGGTAATCGATCCCCGTGGCGGGTACCGGTATGTCATCGAGGAAAGCCCCCTTGTTATTCAGTTTCAGCCGGCCTTGCAGCAGCCAGCGCGCGGCGATGGGATAAATTTCATGTTCCAGCACCAGCACTCTCGCGGCCAGGCTCTCGGCCGTATCGCCCGCTTCGACGGGCACCCGGGCCTGGATGATTGGCGGGCCCCCGTCGAGTTCCGGGGTGACGAAGTGTACGGTGACGCCGGCCTCCCTGTCCCCTGCGTCCAGAGCCCGCTGGTGCGTGTGCAGTCCTGGGTATTTGGGCAGTAAGGACGGGTGAATGTTCAATAATTTTCCGGTAAAAGGACCAATAAAAACCGGTGTGAGGATGCGCATGAAGCCCGCGAGGATGACCAGGTCGGGCTCGAAGGGTTCCAGTGCCTCCACCAGCGCAGCGTCGAAACTTTCCCGGTCCGGGAACTCGCGATGGTCGACGCAGCGCGTCGCGATGCCCGCCTGCCGCGCGTGCTCCAGGCCCCCGGCGTCCGGCCGGTTGCTCAGCACCACGGCGACTTCCGCATCCAGTTCATCTGCGGCACAGGCCTCGATGAAGGAGCGCATGTTGGACCCGCGCCCGGAGATCAGTATCGCCAGGCGAGGCTTGCGGGTGTCACTCACGACAGCAATTCGACTTCACCGTCGCCGGCGCTGATTTCACCCAGCACCCAGGCATGGTGCCCCGCGGATTCCAGCAGGGCGATGCTTTTTTCAGCGTCCGCTGCGGCCGTGCACACGACCATGCCGACGCCGCAGTTGAAGGTGCGGTACATTTCCCGGGTCTCCACGTTGCCTTCGGCCTGCAGCCAGCTGAAGACTTCCGGCCACTGCCAGCTGCCGGTGGCGATTTGCGCAGAGCAGTTGTCCGGCAGTACGCGGGGCAGGTTCTCCAGCAGGCCGCCGCCGGTGATGTGGCACAGGGATTTCACCTTCACCGTGGCGATCAGTTCCAGCAGGGCCTTGACGTAGATGGTGGTCGGCTCCAGCAGCGCCTCACCGAGGCTGCCTTCACCCATGGGCTGGTCGAGGCTGGCGCCGCTGTGCTCGAGAATCTTGCGAACCAGGGAGTAGCCGTTGGAGTGGGGACCGCTGCTGGCGATGCCGATGAGGGTATCGCCCGGTCCGACGGCCGAGCCGTCGATGATCGCGGACTTCTCCACCACGCCGACGCAGAAGCCGGCGAGGTCGTAGTCATCGCCACTGTACATGCCGGGCATTTCCGCGGTTTCGCCGCCCACCAGTGCACAGCCGGCGAGTTCGCAGCCGCGCCCGATACCCTCGACCACGGCTGCCGCCGTGTCCACGTTGAGGGCGCCAGTGGCGTAATAGTCGAGGAAGAACAGGGGTTCGGCGCCGGCCACCACCAGGTCGTTCACGCACATCGCGACCAGATCGATGCCGATGGTGTCATGTTTCTGCATGTCCATGGCGAGGCGCAATTTGGTGCCCACGCCGTCGGTGCCCGACACCAGGACCGGCTCCTTGTAGCCGCTGGGAATCTGGCAGAGTGCGCCGAAGCCGCCGAGCCCGCCGAGGACTTCGGGCCGGGCGGTGCGCCTGGAGACCCCCTTTATGCGGTCCACCAGTGCGTTACCGGCATCGATATTGACGCCAGCGTCGCGGTAGCTGAGTGATGTGGGGCGGGTAGGGTCGCTCATCGGGCAGTTTCCGTCGTCGGAATGAGGGGCGCTATTCTAGCCCGGAATCCACGCCAGTTCACCCGCCGGAAGACGCATTCGAACCCCGGCAAGCTACGCCAGCAGCAGCGGTGCTGCTACAATGCCGGGCAAGTTGTTGGGGAGTTTCCTGTGTACCGAGTCATCCTGTTGAGCCTGGCGTTGCTGCTGGCGAGCAATGCTCGCGCCGAGGTCGTGGAGGGCCTCTATGCGGCAACGGTACCGGTGGCCGACCAGGGCCAGGCCAGCCTGGCCGCGGGCGCCAGCCAGGCGCTGTCGGAAGTCGTGGTCAAGGTCTCGGGCAGCGAATCGGCCCTGCGCGATCCCGCCGTTGCGGCGGCGCTTGGCGAGGCACGTGCGCAGGTCCAGCAATTTGTCTTCGGTCGCGATCCCGGGCCCGAGGGCGGCCTGGTGGCCCGGTTCGAATTCAGCGGCGACTACGTGACCGACCTGCTGCGCAGGGCCGGTCTGCCGATCTGGAGTGCGAATCGCCCCCGGGTGCTGGTCTGGGCGGTGTACGAATCCGGCGGTATCCGCAATTTCATCAGTCCTGCCGAGACACCCGAGTTGGCGGAGCAGCTGAAAAAAGCGTTCCAGCACAGGGGCGTCCCCCTGATGTTCCCGCTGTTCGACCTCGGCGATGCCACTGCCCTGCCGGTCGAGGCGGCCTGGCAGCAACAGTCGCTTGGCGCCGAGTCCGCTTCCGCACGTTACGGCGTCGAGGATATTTTGCTGGGCCGGGTTGTCGAGTCGAGCGCCGGGACCTGGATCGGTGACTGGAGCTACCTGCACCGGGGCGAGCGCAGCGATCGCAGTGGAGATGCTGCTGACGCCGGTGAATTTTTCGCCAACGGGGCGGACCTGGTGGCCGCGGACATGGTCGCACGCTACGCAGTCGCCGCCAGTGGCCCGTCATTGAGCCAACTGGTGATGGGTGTCCGGGGCGTGGATAATTACAGCGACTACGCAACCCTGGTGAGCTGGCTCGAGTCACTGGAACTGGTCCAGCGGGCGAGTGTCGAGCGCATCGAGGGCGACCGGCTGGAGATCGTCCTCAGTGCGGCCCTCGATCCGCCGCGCCTGGCGCAACTGATGCAGTTGAACAGGCGCCTGCAGCCATTGCCCCCGGAAGCAGGAGAACTCGAGTACCAATGGCAGAACTGACGCCTTCCCCAAACCGCTGGCCCTTTGCGCTGGCTGCGGCCGCGGTCCTGGGCCTGCTGATCTACCTGCTCCAGCCGATCCTGATGCCCTTCGTGCTCGGTGGCCTGATCGCCTACCTGGGCGACCCGCTGGTCGATCGCCTGGAGGGCTGGAAGATCAAGCGTACCGCCGGTGTACTGCTGGTCTTCCTGCTCCTGCTGAGTGTCGTGGCGCTGGCCCTGCTGGTTGCCTTCCCGCTTCTCGTGCAGCAGCTCGATGCCCTGTTGCGCAAGATCCCCGAGATTTACCGCTGGGTGACCGCGGAGCTCCTCCCCTGGGCCCAGGAGCGTTTCAGCCTGCCCCTTAACCAATTGCCGGAAGTCGACTGGAGCAGCCAGCTGGCCACCCACTGGCAATCGCTGGGCAAATTCAGCGCCCAGGCGCTGAGGCAGGTCACGGGCTCCGGAATGGGCCTGCTGCTGGGCCTGGCCAATCTCGCGCTGGTGCCGGTGGTGGCCTTCTACCTGATGCGAGACTGGGACCACCTGATCGATCGGGCGCTGCTCATGCTGCCGCGGGCCTGGCAGGGCGAGGTGTCCGGGATGGTGGGAGAAGCGGACGAAGTGGTCGGTGCTTTCCTGCGCGGGCAGTTCCTGGTGATGTGCGCACTGGGGGTGGTCTACAGCCTGGGCCTGTGGGTCGTCGGACTCGAGCTGGCAATCCTGCTGGGCCTGCTGGCGGGCCTGGCCAGCATCGTACCCTACCTCGGTTTCGTGGTGGGTATCGCGGCGTCGTTCGTCGCCGCCTGGGCGCAGTTCCACGACTGGACCATGTTGCTCTGGGTTGCCCTGGTGTTCGGCGTCGGGCAGGCACTGGAGAGCATGGTGCTGACGCCGGTGCTGGTGGGTGACCGCATCGGCCTCCACCCGGTAGCAGTGATTTTTGCCCTGATGGCCGGGGGCCAGATCGCGGGCTTTACCGGCGTGCTGCTCGCGCTGCCAGTGGCCGCCGTGATAACCGTGTTCCTGCGCCACGCCATCCGCCACTACCAGGCCAGTGAACTCTATGGCGGAGACTGACGCGATGGTGGCCAACCCGCAGTTGCCGCTGCCAGTCCAATTGAGGGATGAAGCCACGCTGGATAACTTCCTGGTGCTGGAGCACCTGGCTCCACTGCTGCCGCTGCTCGAGGGGCAGCTGGCTCCCGGTGGTGAAAGTTCGATCTACCTCCACGGGGCCGCGGCCACCGGCAAATCACACCTGCTGCAGGCCTGCTGCCACCGGGCGGGCGAGCGGGCCTTTTACCTGCCACTTGCAGAGCTCGCCGCCTACGAGCCGCAAACCGTTCTGGAGGGGGTGGAACAACTGCCCTTGACGGTCATCGACGACCTCCAGGCTGTACTCGGGCAAGCGGAGTGGGAACTTGCGCTGTTCGATGCCTGCAACCGCATTCGCGCTGCCGGCAGCTGCGTACTGTTCGCTGCCAATGCGTCGCCGCGGGCGCTCGAGATGTCGCTGGAAGACCTGCGGTCGCGCCTGAGCTGGGGTGTCGTCTACCAGTTGCCGACACAGGACGACCTGCAAAAGCAGGCGATTTTGCGCTTTCGCGCCCAGCGGCGCGGGCTGGCGATGCCGGTGGAGGTGGCGGGCTTCATTGTCGGTCGCGCCTCGCGCTCCCTGCCCGATTTGTTACAGATTCTTGAACGCCTCGATCGCCAGTCCCTGGCGCACCAGCGCGCCCTCACCATTCCTTTTATCAAGCAGGTTCTGGGCTGGTAAAATTCCCCTGTGACTAGGGGTAAAATTACCTTTCTTGCCCGGTGCGAATTTCTGTTGCTTGCCGGAATATGTGCTACCTTTTCATGAGAACAACATTCCGCAAGGGGGAATAAACTATGAAAAAACTCATCGTTGCCGCGGGCCTTGCCTGTGGGATCGCCGCCTCGGCTTTCATGCAGCCGGCAGTCGCGGATGTTCCGCTGACAATCAACGCGGGCTATGGGTACTGGAGTTTTGACAAGGACCGCAACCTCGAAGACGAAGGCACCCCGTGGGCCGGTCTCGAGTGGGCCTTCAACGACACTCTCGCAATCGAATTGATGGGCACCTATGGCAGCTTCGACATCGAGGACACCAAGTCCGACGTGGACCTGGGCTCCTACCAGCTGGGCCTGATGTTCTACGCCGGTAGCTACAAGGGCGGTCCGGGTCGCGTACGTCCCTACCTGACCTTCGGTATGGGCCAGATGGACGTCAGCTCTGATGATATCAAGGAGTATGACGACACCGAGTCCACCGTACACGGCGGTGCCGGCATGCGCTGGATGCTGACTCCCGCCTTCGGCCTGCGTTTCGACGCGCGCGGCGTGCACAGCCTCGATGAGAGCGATACCGACATCCTGATCAGTGCCGGCCTGAACTACTACTTCGGTGACACCACCGAAGATTCACTGGAAGGCGCCGGTGCTGCAATGACCGCTGTCGACGGTGACGAGGATGGCGACGGCGTACCGGATTCCCGCGACAAGTGCCCGGGCACTCCCCCCGGCACCCGCGTGGACGCCGATGGCTGTCCGTTGCCTGTGACCCGCGTTGCTTCCATCAAGATGATGGTCAACTTCGCCTTCGACTCAGACGTGGTCACCGAGCAGTACTTCAACGATATCAGCGAACTCGCTGCCTTCCTGAAGCGCTTCGACCAGGTTGACGTGGACATCGAAGGCCACACTGACAGCACCGGTCCGGACAACTACAACATGACCCTGTCCCAGCGTCGCGCCAATGCGGTAGTGGATGTACTGGTCAACAAGTACGGCATCGACCGCAGCCGCCTTGAGCCGAAAGGCTACGGTGAGACCCAGCCGGTGGCTGACAACGGCACCAAGGAAGGCCGTGCTGAGAACCGCCGGGTTATGGCTACTCTCGAGGTTGAATACGAAGAGTAAGGCCTTTACGGAAAGACAAAGGCGGGGATCTCCCCGCCTTTTTTTTGCCTGCGTTTTCCGTGGCCGTGGCCTTCGCAGCCAGGGCCGGCCCTTTCAGGCCGGGTAGAGGTGCGCTAGTCGCCCAGCAGGGCCGCGCGCAATTCCCTGGCCTTGGCCTGGATGACGCGCTGGTTTTCCGGCCCCATGCGCATGAGTTGCTTGGCCAGGGGGCTTTGCTGCTCGAGGGCGGGGTCGACGAACTTGTAGGTAGTGACGTCCTTGACCAGTTCTGGCGGTGTGTCCAGTACGGGGGCCGCAATGATCTGGTCCAGCGCGCGGATCAAGGTGTTGTCCAGATCCTCCGCGGGATAGCCGAGGCTGGCGTAGGCCTCTTCCAGCAGGCCGCGGAAGGTATGGAAGGCATTGCCCATCTGTTCCGCATCGATATTTTCCACCGCACTCGCGTAGGCGTCGTAGCGCTGGTAGCTCGCCGGGTCCAGCGTTACCCGGCCCGCGGTCTCATCCACAATGAAGGCGCCCTCCACGGGTGGCAGTGCCATGACCTTGCGCAGCAGTCCGCCGGTGCTGCTTGCGTCGATCACCGCCGTGGCGCGTTCGATGAGGTTCTGCTGGTTGAGGCTCGCTTCAAAGAGCGGATCGTCGAAATTACCCGAGAGCGTTTCGCGGACTGCCGGGTCACTGGTCTCCAGGGTCAGCGGTGGCGGTGGCGGTGTATTGGGCTCGGGCGTTTCTGCGACCACCGTCGCTACTTCCTCTGCTTCGACTGCGGGAATGTCCGGTGCCGGTGGTAGGGCCTCATCTACCGGTGCGGCAGGTGTGACCACCGCGGGCGCTGTCTGCGCAGACTCTTCGCTTTCTTCAGAGCCGCTGAAATACCAGCCGATGGCGATCAGCGCCGCCGCCACCCCCAGCGCGATTGGTAGCTTCGATAGCCCGCCGCGGGGCCGGGGTTCTTCGGTGTAGCGATCTTCTGCATCTGCCTGCATTTGGTAGTCGTCCCGTCTGTTGCTGTAATTTATGAAGGCTTTGACCCGGCGTCCGGCGACAGGTTCAAACTCCGCTCAGGGCTGGATGCTGAAATTGTCGGCGTCCATCCATGCCGGAAAGGCTTCCCGGTACTGCAGCAAAGCTGCGCCTGAAAGTGTAGCAGAGGCCCAGCCCGCGCTTTCGTGGGGATCGGCGAGCACAGTCCCGTCAGCGGCGATGGCCATGCTGTCGCCGCTGTAGTTCAGACCCTTGGCGTCCGCGCCGATGCGATTCACTCCGGCCACGCAGGCCTGGTTCTCGATCGCCCGGGCGATCAGCAACTGGCGCCAGTGCAGGCGCCGGCTGGAGGGCCAGTTGGCCACGTAGAGCGCGAGGTCGTAGTCTTCGCAGTTGCGGCTGAAAACCGGGAAACGCAGGTCGTAGCAGACCTGCAGCAGAATTCGCCAGCCGCGCCAGTTGACGATCACCCGTTCCTTGCCGACGAGATAGCGCTTGTGTTCCCCCGCCATGCGGAAGAGGTGCCGCTTGTCGTAGTACTCAACGCCCTCGGGTGTTGCAAAGAGCATGCGGTTATAGGCGCCGCCCTCACCGCGCACCGCGATGCTGCCGGTAATCGCCGCATTCACCTGCGTGGCTTGCGCCACCAGCCACTGTTCGGTCTCGCCGCCGGGGTCTTCGGCGTTGGCCAGCGCGTTCATGGAAAAACCGGTGGTGAACATCTCCGGCAATACCACCAGGTCGCTCTCCGGGGGAAGGTCGGCCAGGGCGCTTTCGATATGCGCCCGATTGTCAGCTGGCGCTTCCCAGGCCAGTTCGGTTTGTAGCAGGGCGATATTCAGATCTTGCATAACAACTCCGCAGCTCGAAGCAGGGTGTCATCGCTCTTGGCGAAACAGAATCGCAGCAGGTGCTGCTCCGGCGGCTGTTGGTAGAAAACGGATATGGGTATTGAAGCGACACCGTGATCCGCTGTCCACTGTTCACAGAGGCGGTGGTCGGGAAGATCGCTGATCGCACTGTAGTCCAGCAACTGGAAATAGGTGCCGGCACTCGGCGTGGCGCTGAAGCGGGAGGGCGCCAGTGCATCGAGGAAGAGGTCGCGCTTGCCCTGGTAAAACGGCGCCAGCGTGGAGGGGTACTCCGGGTGTACGGCAAGAAATTCGGCGATCGCTTTCTGGATTGGCGTCACTGCGACGAAGGCGACGAACTGGTGGACCTTGCGCAACTCCGCTGTGAGCGCTGGTGCGGCGACGCAGTAGCCGGTTTTCCAGCCGGTGACGCTGAAGGTTTTGCCGAAGGAGTAGTGGGCGAAGGTGCGTTCGCGCAAACCCTCCCATTGCAGGGCGCTGTGGTGTTCGCCGCCGTCGTAGACCAGGTGTTCGTAGACTTCATCGCTGGAAACCAGCAGGTCGTGGCGCTCCGCAAGCTCCTCGAGGATGTCGAAATCCTCCTTTTTCCAGGTGCTGCCGCTGGGATTGTGCGGCGAGTTGATCATCAACAAACGGGTGCGATCACTAATCGCAGTTTCGATGCGATCCCAGTCGGGGGCGAAGCTGGTTGCCTGCAGGGGAACATGAACCGCCTTGCCGCCGGCGAGGGTGACTGCGGGGGCGTAGCTGTCGTAGCTGGGGTCGAGCAGGATCACCTCATCGCCGGCGTGTACGCAGGCCATGACACAGCAGAAGATGCTCTCTGTCGCGCCCGGAACCACGGTGATTTCGCTGTCCGCGTCGGCGCGAACGCGGCGATGCAGTCGTAACTGTTCCGCCAGCCGCTCGCGCAGTTCCGCCAGGCCGGCCATTGGCGCGTACTGGTTGAAACCTTCCCGGGCGGCCCGGGCCAGCGCGTCGACCAGTGCCGGCGCTGGCGGGAAATCGGGGTAGCCCTGGGAGAGGTTGATCGCCTGCTCCCTCGCGGCCAGGGCCGACATGCGGGTGAATATCGTCGTGCCGACCTCGGGCAGCTTGCTCGCTAGCGGCTGCTTCACAGCTGGCTGTCCAGGGGCAGTGCGGTGGTGTTCTTGATTTCGGTGACTGCCATGTGCGAGTGCAGTTCGCGGATGGCGGCGCTGCCGGTGAGATGCTTGCGCACGAAGGCCTCGTAGTGACGAATGTCGCGGGTGACGATTTTCAGCATGTAATCCCAGATTCCGGTCATGGTGTAGCACTCGATCACTTCCGGGTGCCGCTCGATGTCCTGCTCGAAAGCCTCCAGGTTCTGGCGCCCGCTGGCGGTCAGGTTGATGGTAGCAAATACCACGACCTCCATTCCCAGTGCGTGGCGATCGAGCAGGGCGACGCGGCCGGCGATCACGCCGGTTTCTTCCAGCCGGTTGATGCGTCGCCAGCAGGGCGACTGGGATAGATTGAGGCGCTCCGCAATCGCAGCGGTACTGAGGGAGGCGTCCCGCTGCAGCAAGTTGAGGATAGTAACGTCCTGCTTGCTCAGATCCTGGGTCATATTTACCCTCTAAATATAAATATAAGAATAACTTATGCACAATTACACGGCGAAGGGGTAAAAATCAAATAACATTTCCAGAGCCGGAAAGTCAAACTACTATAAATATGACTATCTGGAGGTTGCCATGGGAAATCAACTTTCTCCCCGTTTGCGTGATGTTTCCCTGGATGACAAGTACGCACTGGATACCGCTCGCGCCTACATGACCGGTATTGAAGCCCTGGTGCGCCTGCCCATGCTGCAGCACCAGCGCGACCAGCGCCGGGGCCTGAATACCGCCGCCTTCATTTCTGGCTACCGGGGCTCCCCCCTGGGCAGCATCGACCAGGCTTTGTGGAAGGCCCGCCCCTGGCTGGACAAGCACAATGTGGTGTTCCAACCGGGGGTGAACGAGGATCTCGCCGCCACCGCGGTGTGGGGCAGCCAGCAGACCAACCTGTTCCGCGGCGCGAAATACGACGGCGTCTTCAGCATGTGGTACGGCAAGGGGCCGGGCGTCGACCGCAGCATGGACGTGATCAAGCACGCCAACGCCTTCGGTACCAGCAAGTACGGCGGCGTACTGGCGGTGGCCGGTGACGACCACGCCTGCAAATCCTCGACCCTGCCGCACCAGTCGGAACACATGTTTATCGGTGCATCTGTCCCTGTACTCGCGCCCTCCAATGTGCAGGAAGTGCTCGACCTCGGCGTCTACGGCTGGGAGTTATCCCGCTACTCGGGTTGCTGGGTGGCGCTCAAGGCGATCACCGAGAACATGGATTCCGCGATCTCCGCCGACATCGATCCCGCTCGGATCGAGATCGTGATCCCGGAGGATTTCCAGCTGCCCGCGGACGGGGTCCACGCCCGCTGGCCGGACAAGCCGCTGGAACAGGAACTGCGGCTGAACAAGTACAAGATCTACGCGGCCCGTGAATTCGCCCGGGTCAACGGGCTCAACCGGGTGGTGCTCGACAGTCCCAACGCGCGCTTCGGCATCATCACTTCCGGCAAGGCCTACCTCGACGTGATGCAGGCCCTGGAAGACATGGGCATCGACCAGGCCGTGGCTGCGCAGATCGGCCTGCGGGTCTACAAGGTGGGTATGCCCTGGCCGCTGGAGCCCCGCGCCACCCATGATTTCGCCGAGGGCCTGGAAGAGATACTGGTGGTGGAAGAGAAGCGCTCCATCATCGAGGACCAGCTGACCGGGCAACTCTACAACTACCCGGTGGCTGCGCGGCCGCGGGTCTTCGGGGAATTCGACGAGGAGGGCCGCGACCTGCTGCCCAACCTCGGCGAGCTCACCCCGGCCATGGTCGCCCTGGCGATCCACAGCAGGATCAAGCGATTTTTCCAGTCCCCGACCATGGACCAGCGCATCGAGTGGATCAACCAGAAAGAGGCCTCCCTGGCCAAACCCCGGGAAATCATCGAGCGGGTGCCGCACTACTGTTCCGGCTGCCCGCACAACACCTCGACCAAAGTGCCCCAGGGCAGCCGCGCCGGGGGTGGCATCGGTTGCCACTACATGGCCACCTGGATGCCCGACCGCGAGACCCATACCTTCACCCAGATGGGCGGCGAAGGGGCTACCTGGATCGGCCAGGCGCCCTTCACCGAGAACAAGCACATCTTCCAGAACCTGGGCGACGGGACCTACTATCACAGCGGCCTGCTGGCGATCCGTGCGGCGGTGGCCTCCGGGGTCAATATCACCTACAAGATTCTCTACAACGACGCGGTGGCGATGACCGGCGGCCAGCCGGTGGACGGGCCGCTCAGTGTCGGCGACGTGATCCGCCAGGTCAGCGCCGAGGGGGTGAACCGCATCGCCCTGGTCTCCGACAACCCTGACGCCTGGCGCGGCGATTTCGGCAGCGTGCCGGGCTACAGCCTGCACGACCGCCATGAGATGGATGCCCTGCAGCGGGAGCTGCGCGAGTACTCGGGCACGTCCGTTATTGTCTACGTACAGACCTGCGCCGCGGAAAAACGCCGTCGCAGGAAAAAGGGCCTGCTGGAAGATCCCGCCAAGCGCCTGTTTATCAACGATGCGGTCTGCGAAGGTTGTGGCGATTGCAGCATCAAGTCCAACTGTCTCTCGGTGCTGCCGCTGGAGACCGAGCTGGGCCGCAAGCGCCGTATCGACCAGAGTTCCTGCAACAAGGACTACAGCTGCGCCGATGGTTTTTGCCCGAGCTTTGTCGAAGTGCTCGGCGGCTCCCTGCGCAAACCCGAGGGCGCCGGGGCTGTCGACGCCATGTTCGCAGCGCTGCCCGAACCCGAACTGCCCTCACTGGAAAGGCCGTGGAACACGGTAGTGACCGGTGTGGGCGGCACCGGCGTATTGACCGTTACCGCACTGGTCGCCATGGCTGCGCACATCGAGGGCAAGGGCTGCGCCACCATGAACCAGACCGGCCTGGCGCAGAAGTTCGGCGCCGTGGTCAGCCACGTGCGGGTGAGCCAGCAGCAGGAGGACATCAAGGCGGTGCGTATTCCCGCTGGCGAGGCCGACCTGCTGCTGGGCTGTGACCTTGTCGTCACCGCGTCCTACGAGGCGATGGGCAAGGTCTCCCACGGCCGCACCCACGCGGTGGTCAACGACGCGGAAGTCCCGACTTCTGCCTTTATCCTCGACCCGGACGCCAGGTTCCCCGGCGCGTCGATGCAGGCGAAAATCACCGACGAGGTAGGCGAGGGTGCTACCCACTTCATCGATGCCACCCGGGTGGCCACACAGTTGATGGGCGATTCGATCGCCTCCAATCTCTTCCTGCTGGGCTTCGCCTGGCAGCGCGGTACGGTGCCGGTATCCGCCGAGGCGCTGGATCGCGCCATCGAGCTGAACGGCGTGGCCGTTGCCTTCAACAAGCAGGCCTTCCTCTGGGGCCGGCGCTGTGCCCACGAGCCGGAAAAAGTACTGGCGCTGGTCGAGGAACTCGCACCTTCCGCGCCCGCCCGGCTGGAAGACCCCGGGAGCATCATCGACGACCGCGTAGCACGTCTCGCCGACTACCAGAATGGCGAGTACGCCCATCGTTATCGCGACCTGGTGGAGAGCGTTCGGCTTGCGGACCCGCGGGCGGAACAGGCTGATTCCCTGAGCGTGGCGGTTGCCCGCAACCTGTTCAAGCTCATGGCCTACAAGGACGAATACGAAGTCGCCCGACTCTACAGCGACGGCAAGTTCGTCGACAAGTTGCGCCAGCAGTTCAGCGGCGACTACCAGCTGCGTTTCCTGCTCGCGCCGCCACTGTTCAGCAAGCGCGACCCGGATACCGGTCACCTGCTGAAAAAAGAGTTCGGCCCCTGGATGCTGAAGGCCTTCGGCCTGCTGGCCAAACTGCGCGGCCTGCGCGGTACCCGGCTGGATATCTTCGGCTACACCGAGGAGCGCCGGCAGGAGCGCCAGGACATCGCCGACTACGAGGCCCTGCTGAGGGAACTTACTGCAGGGCTGACGGAAGAGAATTACGCCACCGCCCTGGAACTGGCCCGCCTGCCGGAGAAACTGCGCGGCTTCGGCCACGTGAAGGATCGCAACCGCGAGGCCCTGGCGCCGCGCCGCGCGCGTCTGCTGGCGGCCTTTCGCGGTGAGGAAGCCGCCAGTGTGGTGAAGCTGGTCGACGCGGCCTGAGTAGCAGAGCGCCGCTCAGTGCAGGGCGGCGGTCTGCCCCGGCTGCAGGTGCAGGTAGCGCCGCAGCCGGAAGACGAAGAAGTAGAAGGGTCCGGTATCCAGCAGCGCCACCATGGCCTTGAAGAGGTAGTTGGAACCGATCAGCACCAGCAGGGTCTTGAAGGCGATTTCATCGCGCAGGAAGGCCGCGCCGAAGGTCACCGTAATCACCATCACAGAATCCACCATCTGGCTCATCAGGGTGCTGAAGTTATTGCGAATCCACAGGTGCTTGCCCTTGGTGACCCGCTTCCAGAAGTGAAACAGCTGTACGTCGCAGTACTGCGCCGCGATGTAGGCGAGCATGGAGGCGAACACCGCCCCGGACGTGGTCGCGTAAATCAGCTGGTAGAGCCCGACGCTCTCTGCGACGGTTTCGCCGTTGGGCAGGGACACCGGCGCCGCCAGCTGCAGGATCTGCCAGGGCGGCATATTTTCCGCCGGGACAGCGGGCAGGCTGTTGCCCAGCAGCAGGACCCCGAGAATAAAGAAATTGAGGCCCAGCCCCACGCTCACCAGGAAGTTGGCCCGGGCCTTGCCGTAGAGTTCGCATATCAGGTCGGTGCAGAGAAAGGTCAGGGGATAGGGCAGCACGCCCACCGCCAGTGCCATCGGACCCAACTGGACGAAGCGGGTGATCCCGATGACGTTGAGCAGGGTCATGGCGCAGAGGAAGGTTCCCGCCAGTACCAGGAAGACCCGCTCGCGGCGTTCCTGCAACCAGGCGGGTGCCGGGTGGATAAGGGACAGGCTGTCGCCGTTAGTACTGCCGGCCGGCGTCCCGACGGCGCCCTCCACTGCCTGGCGTTCCGGCATCTCAGCTCTCCCGCTGGCCGAGGTTGGCGTGCAGGACCGCGCCGTTGATCACCGGGTTGTGGTGGGCCCAGTGGATCAGCCCGGCGATTTCAGCCGGTTCGATCAGGCGGTTGAAGCTGTTCATTCCCGCGATGAGCGATTCCACTTCGGGGTCGGTGCCGATGTGGGTGCGCAGCATCTCGGTGTCGGTAAAGCCCGGGCAGACCAGTGCGGTGTGTATCCCGCTGCCCATCAGGTCCTGGCAGGTGGCGCGCATCATGCCGGCCTGGGCGTGCTTGCTGATGACGTAGCTGAAGGAGCCGGGGACGGCTTTTTCCGACAGGGTGGAGCCCACGTAGATGACGCTGGAGCCGCTGCCCATCAGCGGCAAGAGGCCCTGGTTGAGACTGTTGATGGCGACGATGTTGGTCTCCAGTACGGCGCGCAGGCTGTCGCTGGCGCAGTCGTTGGCGGCGTCCTTGCGCATCTGGCTGGCGTTGTGCACCAGCGCCACCTGCGGCGACTCGAGAGCTGCGGACCTCAGCACCGCCAGGCTGTCGTCGATCGACGCCGGCGAAGCCAGGTCGCAGTGCAGGTTTTCCACCCCGTCGAGGGGGCAGGCGCGGCGCGACAGGTTGAACACCCGGTAAGCGCTGTCGAGGAAGAGTGCGGCAGTTTCCCTGCCGATGCCCACGCTGGCGCCAGTGATGATGGCGATCTTGTCACTCATTGCTTGCTCCTGCTGTTGAGCGCACTATATTACATCGGCTTTCGACCCGCCAAGCTGGGCCCCACCAGGCGCGGCCCACACCTCCAGGCACCGCGGCTTGCACCTGCGAAAGACAGGCGTGACAATGCTGCCATCGCCAGACCCCGGTACCACCATGACGGAACTCGCCACGCTACATATCGACAAGGAACGCCACAAGTTCTCAGCGGCCCACTTCACCATATTTTCCGCCAGCGAGCGGGAACGCCTGCACGGACACAACTACGGAGTGTCGGCCCGCTTCGTCGCCCCCATGGGCGACAATGGCTTCGCCGCGGACTACAACGTCTACAAGGACCGATTGTCCCGGCTTTGCGAATCGCTGGACGAGTACATGCTGCTGGCGGGTAATTCACCCTACCTGCAGATTGCCGAGGAGGGGCCTTACTACCGGGTGCTTTTCAACCAAGAGGAAATGCTCTTCCTGCGCAGCGATACCCTGGTCCTGCCGCTGCGCAACGCGACCGTGGAAGAACTCTCCCGTTACCTGCTCGGCCGTTTGCTGGAACTCTCCACAGACGACGGACTACAGGAAGTGGAAGTGTTTGTCGCCTCGGGAGCGGGCCAGCGCGCCAGCACGCTGTGGCGCGCCTGACCCGCTGGCCCCGAAAGCGCCGTCCCTCAGGCGGCGATACCCGAGTGGCGTAGCAGGGCGTCGATTTCCGGTTCGCGGCCGCGGAACGCGACAAAAGTTTCCATCGGTTCCCGCGAACCACCGACCGCCAGCACTTCCCGCTGGAAGGCCGCCCCGGTGTCGCTGTTGAATATGCCTTCTTCCTCGAAGCGCGAGTAGGCGTCCGCCGAAAGCACCTCCGCCCACTTGTAGCTGTAGTAGCCCGCGGCGTAACCGCCGGCGAAGATGTGGGAAAAACTGTGCTGGAATCGCTGGAAGGGGGGCGCGGGAACTACGCTCACCTTGCTGCGAACCGCGTCGAGCAGTTTCTGTACCGTTGCCGCATCGCCGCCTTCCCAGCACAGGTGGAGCAGGAAGTCGAAAAGTGAAAACTCGAGCTGTCGGACCATTTTCATCGCCGACTGGAAATTCCGCGCCGCCAGCATTTTTTCCAGCAGTTCAGCCGGCAGCGGCTCGCCGCTCTCATGGTGCCCCGAAATGAAAGCCAGCGCCTCGCTCTCCCAGCACCAGTTTTCCAGGAACTGGCTGGGCAGTTCCACCGCGTCCCAGGCCACGCCGTTGATCCCCGACACCGCCGCCACGGTTTGTTCCGTGAGCATGTGGTGCAGGCCGTGGCCGAACTCGTGGAACAGGGTGGTCAGCTCATCGTGGGTGAGCAGGGCGGGTTGGTCGCCCACCGGGGGGGTGAAATTGCAGACGAGGTAGGCCACCGGCAGTTGCAGCTTGCCAGCGGGGAGTCGGCGCACCCGGCAGTCGTCCATCCAGGCGCCGCCGCGCTTTTTCGCCCGGGCGTAGAGATCGAGGTAGAAGCGGGCGATCGGTTTGCCGTCACGCAGGACGTTGAACAGGCGTGCGTCGGGGTGGTAGGTGTCGAATTCCTGCACTTCCTCCACCGTGACGCCGTAGAGCCGCTCTACCACTTCGAACAGGCCGGGCAGGACTTTGCTGACGGGCAGGTAGGGGCGGACGTCCTCCTGCGACACCGCGTAGCGCTGCTGGCGCAGTTTTTCGCTGTAGTAGGGGACGTCCCAGGCCTCGAGCTTTTCGATACCGTGTTCCTCGCGGGCGAAGGCCGCCAGTTCCTCCCACTCCTGCTGAGCCTGGGGGCGGCTTTTCGCCGCGAGTTCCTCGAGGAAATCCACCACCTGTTCGGTGGTGTCGGCCATCTTGGTGGCCAGGGAAAAGGCGGCGTAGTTGTCGAAGCCGAGCAGGCCGGCCAGTTCGCGGCGCAGGTCGAGAGTCTGGGTCATTACCTGGGAGTTGTCCCACTGGCCGGCGTGGGGGCCCAGCTCGGAGGCGCGGGTACTGTTGGCAAGATACACCTCCTCGCGCAGTTCCCGCTTGTCGCCGTAGGTCAGCACCGGGAAGTAGGAGGGAAATTCGAGATTGATCAGGTAGCCCTCGTGGCCCGCGCGCTCCGCTGCCTGCCGGGCGCCCGCCAGGGCGCTCTCGGGGAGCCCCTGCAAGTCTTCAGCGCTGACCTGTTTCGACCAGGCGTTGGTGGCGTCCAGCACGTTCTCGCCGAATTTGCTGCCGAGGGCCGAGAGCTCCTTGCGCAGTTCCCCGAAGCGCTGTTTTTCAGCTTCTGGCAGGGCGACTCCGGCGAGGCGAAAGTCGCGCAGGGCGTGTTCCAGTGATTTGCGTTGCGCCGGGTCCAGGGAATCCCCTGCCGCGTCGAAGAGTTGCTGGTAGGCCTGGTAGAGGCCCTCGTGCTGGCCCATCCAGGTGCCGTAGGAGGAGAGCAGGGGGAGGCAGGCGTTGTAGGCATCGCGCAGTTCGTCGCTGTTGCACACCGAGTTGAGGTGGGATACCGGCGAAAAGGCCTGGGACAGCTCGTCCTCAAGTTGTTCGATCGGCGCGACCAGTCCCTCCCAGCTGAAGTCACCCTGCTCCAGCAGGGCCTCGATGGCGGCCTTGTTGCGTTCGATCAGTTCGCTGATCGCGGGCTCGATGTGCGCCACTTCAATGGCGCCAAAGGG
Source organism: Halieaceae bacterium WMMBA4 (assembly GCA_033283325.1). Taxonomy (GTDB): domain Bacteria; phylum Pseudomonadota; class Gammaproteobacteria; order Pseudomonadales; family Halieaceae; genus Mangrovimicrobium. Next base: position 1,843,750 of record JAWMQO010000001.1, on the reverse strand, counting down.
TGGCAGTTCGTGGTTTTGAAGCAGTGGGTTGGACATGCTGGCGGTACCTCCTTGCAGGGGAGGAAGTGTAACTCAGCTGCCCGGATTAGACAGCTCCCAGCCCGCCACAGGATGGTAACTTACCCCGCGTTTTCCCTGTCGCGACTCCATCAGCAGGAACTCCCGGTAGGGAAGCTCGAAGCTGGGCGCATTGGCCGGTGCCGGCGGAGCCCCCTCGCAGCCGCGAAAAAGGGTGACATGAGGCTGGAAGGAGTCGCGCCGTTTCTGGCTGCCGTGTACCGTCCCCAGGGTGCCCAGCCTGCCCGCCAGCGCTTCCAGGGCGTCGGGCCAGGCGCTGGGGCCCAGCCAGTAGATGCCGGGGCGCGGCCAGAAACCGACCTGGTCCAGCTGCAGAGAGCCGCCGCTGATCCCCCGTTTGTCTACAGCCCCGTCCACGTCATCGCACAGTATGTCGAGCCGGTTCTCTGCCACGTCGCCGATAAATGCGAGGGTGATGTGGAAATTGGCCGCCGGTACCGGGCGTCCCGGTAGCGGAAAGCTGCGTTCACGCCAGCCGGCGATATCCAGCGCCAGTTGTCCCGGCAGGTCCAGCGCGAAGAACAGGCGCATCAGCCCTCGCCGTTGCCATCGCCGCCGGCATCACGGGTGGGTCGGGCCGGGCGAGTCAGCGGCGCGAAGCCGTCAGCGGACACAGTGCTGCGCCGTTTGCCCCGGTTCTTCTGGTCGCGGGCGCGCTGCTTTTTCTTCGCGGCCGCGGTCTTTGTGCTTTTTTTCTTCTTCGGCCCCGCTGCCTTGCCCGAGGATTTCTGCTGCTTCGGCCCCTGGTAGCGCGCCTTGAGCCCCGGGATGGCGCCCTGTTCCATTTCCAGGCCGAGGTAGCGCTGGATGCTGATCAGGAGGTTCCACTCATTGGGCGCCACCAAGGACACGGCTAGGCCCTCGGCGCCGGCCCGCCCGGTGCGCCCGGTGCGATGCAGGTAGTCGTCGCCGCTGCGCGGCAGGTCGTAGTTCACCACCAGCTCGATTTCCGGCACGTCGAGGCCGCGGGCGGCGAGGTCGGAGGCACAGAGGACGTCGAAGCGGCCGTCCCGGTAGCGCTGCATTACCGCCTTGCGCTCCTCGGTCGTGAGTTCGCCGTGCAGGCATGCACAGCGCAGGCCCGCGTCCGCCAGCACTTGCGCGAGTCGCTCGGCAGTGCTGCGCTGGTTGGCGAAAACCAGCGCCCGCCGATAGTTCTCCTGCTCCAGCAGGGCGACAAGCAACTGGTTCTTGTGGTTTGGGCTGTCGGCGAGGATACGACGGTGGCGAATTCCCTCGCTGGCGCTTCGCGGCGGGTCGACGGCGATGGTAAGCGGCTGCCTGAGCAGGGTCTCGGAAATACTGCCCAGGCCGGCGTGGTTCAGGGTGGCGGACAGCAGGATGAACTGCCGGGTTGGCGGGCAGAATTCGGCGATTTTCAGCACTTCATCGCGAAAGCCCATGTCCAGCATGCGGTCGGCTTCATCCAGCACCAGGGTGCGCAGGGATCCGAGGTCAGCGCTTCTTTTCTCGCAGTGTTCCAGCAGGCGCCCCGGGGTTGCGATGATGATCTCCGGATTCTGCCGCAACTGGGATTTCTGGTACCTGAAGTCCGCGCCGCCTGTCACCGCCATCGCCCTGAGCTGGGTCTTGGCGATCAACTCGCGGCATTGCTTCAGGACCTGCCTGGCCAGTTCGCGGGTGGGCACCAGCACGACAGCCAGCGCCCCCGCCGTCCTGTCCGCGGGTTCCGCGAGAATACCTTGCAGGGTTGGCAGGAGGTAGGCCAGGGTCTTGCCGGAGCCGGTCTGGGCGCTCACCCGCAGGTCGCTGCCCGCCAGCGCCGCGGGCACGGTTTTTTCCTGAACCGGGGTGGGTTTTTTCAGTTGCAGTGCGTCGAGGCCCAGTCGCAGGCCGCGGTCCAGGTTCAGGTCATCAAACATACGTTTCAGCTGACAGTAGTCTGTTCCGTCTCGTTGTCGCTGAAATGCCCGGCGAAGAGTGCAGAGGTCAGGTAGCGCTCTCCGGAGTCGGGCAGGATGGCGACGATCATCTTGCCGGCGTTCTCTTCCCGCTGCGCGAGGCGGTGGGCTACCGCCATGGCCGCGCCCGAGGATATCCCGGCGAGGATACCCTCTTTTTGCATCAGCAGGTGGGCGTACTCCATGGCTTCCTCGCTGGAGACACGTTCCACCACGTCCACCATCTCCAGGTCGAGGTTTTTCGGCAGGATGCCGGCACCGATACCCTGGATCTTGTGGGGCGCGTGGGTGGCTTCCTCGCCAGCCTTGGCCGCGGTAATGACCGTGGTGGTATCGGGTTCCACCGCTACCGTGGTAATGGCCTTGCCCTTGACCTGTTTGATGTAGCGGGAGATGCCGGTCAGGGTGCCGCCGGTACCCACGCCAGACACCAGGATGTCGATTTCACCGTCGCTGTCCTCCCAGATTTCCGGTCCGGTGGTGCACTCGTGGATGGCCGGGTTGGCGGGGTTCTCGAACTGGTGTGGACCCCAGTGCTTGTCGGGATCGGAAGCGATGATTTCTTCCGCCCGGGCGATGGCGGCGGGAATGCCCTTGGCGCCATCGGTGAGGATGATGTCGGCGCCGAGGGCCTTCATCAGCATGCGCCGTTCCAGGCTCATGGTGTTGGGCATGGTGAGTACGCAGCCGTAACCCTTGGCGGCGGCGACAAAGGCGAGGGCGATACCGGTATTGCCGGACGTGGGCTCCACGATGGTCATGCCCGGACGCAGGCTGCCGTCCTTTTCCGCAGCCTCGATCATGCTCGCGCCGATCCGGCATTTCACCGAGTTGGCCGGGTTGCGGCTCTCCAGCTTGCCGTAGACCCGGCCTTCGGTAATGTGGTTGATCCGGACCAGGGGCGTACCGCCGATGGTCTTTGCATTGTTCTCGTACAGCTTGCCCATGGGCGCGCCCTCCTGGTTGGTCTTCCCTGTGGTTTGACAGCCGCCTGCAGTCGGCAGGTCCGGCTTCAGGCGCTTCCAGCGGCAAAAGCCTAGCCGCTTGCCGCTCTCCTGTCCATGCGCGGGTCCACTGGAGAAAAAAACGAACTTTTTCATTCCCCGGGGGAACTTCAGTCCCGGGGCCGGGTCAGATTCAACGGCAACAGTGTTGGGAAAGTGCGCTGTTGCCAGTGGATATCCAGGTTTATTCTCTGTGAGACTTCACTGGTGTTTAGTGTGGATTCGGCCCCGTCAGGGGCCGTTTTTTTTGCTCGCTCACCGCATTCCCCTCTCAGCCCTTCCCCTCGCCGCGCTCGATCACCGCCAGCAGGGATTCCAGGGTCTGCGGCCCCATCAGTGTTTCCACCAGCTCTCCCTCGGGATCGAGAATCAATGTCGTCGGCAGCGCGTGGGGACGGTCGGTGCCCAGGACTGCAGCCGGGTCTTCGAGGATCAGCGGAAAGCCGATGCCAAGGGTTTCTACCTGCTGGTCCAGCTCCGCGCCCAGCGCGCCGTCGAAATTGACCCCCAGTACCACGATGCCCGGATCCTTCCGCGCCAGTTCATTGAGCTCGGGAATCTCCTTGATGCAGGGTTTGCACCACTGGGCCCAGTAGTTGATGACCACCCATTTCCCGCGGTACTGGGCGCCTTCAAAGTGCGACAGGAGACCCTCGCCGGGCCCCGCCGCTGGTGGCGAGCAGGCGGACAGTGTGGTCAGGATCGCCAGCGAAAGAGTGAACAGGGCGCTTCGAATCATTGGCTGTAGAGCTCGGCAAGGGAAAGTTTCAGGGTGTCGCGCTCCTGCATGCGCTGTTCGCGCAACAGCTGGTAGGCGGTTTTCTGCCAGTGGAGATCCGTGCTGATTTCTTCTTTCTCCAGCGGCAGTTCGTTATTGATCCAGGATTTCAGCTGCCAGAGATAGACACCGTTCAAATCCCGGCAGAGCAGGTAGTGCCCGCGATCGTTCTGGGTGATGATATTGCGCTCCATCAGCAGGTCGCGCAGCCGGCCCCAGGTTTCGCTGTCAAGGTCACGGGTCACCACGTGCCGCCCGTTGAGAATTTCAATTTCCCGCACCGAATGCCCGGCCTGCTGTTTTTCAAAGAACAGGTAGAGCACGTCCAGGGCTTTGAGCAGGGTGGGGCGCGCGGCCTGCTCCGCATCCTGGTAGGCCGAAAGGCTGTGGGTGAGAATGCCGCCCATCAGCACCACGTTCCAGGACAGGTAGATCCACAGCAGGAACAGGGGTACCGCGGCGAAGGCGCCGTAGATAAATGTGTAGCTCGAACCCACCACCAGCTGGGTGAACGCCCCGCGGGCGATGTGGAAGGCGATAGCGGCTACGAAACCACCGATCAGGGAATGCTTGAAAGGCACCCTGCAGTTGGGCACCGCGATGTACAGCAGGGTGAACGCTCCGGCGCTCAGCAGCAGGGGCGCGACCTTGAGGAAGTAGGCCTTGGCGCCAAAGATGTCGTATTCGTCGACCACCCCGGTAAAGGAAGCGAGGTAGGTACTGATACCCAGCGCCAGGCCGAGGGCCACGGGGGCGAGGCTGAGTACCGCCCAGTAGAGCAGGAAGCTCGATACGGGGCTGCGGTTCTCCCGCGCGCGCCAGATCAGGTTGAAGGCCTTCTCGATATTGCGCAGCATCAACACCGCGGTAACCACCAGGAAGAGGATGCCCGCGCCGGTCAGGTTCTTGGCCTGACGTGAGAACTCGTTGAGGTAGTTCTCCACGTCTGAACTGGTTTCGGGCATCAGGTGCTGGAAGAGAAAAGCCTGCATCTGGTGCTCCAGCCCCTGAAAGGTGGGTACCGCCGACGCCATGGTGTAAAGCACCGTCAGCAACGGGACCATGGCGAAGAGGCTCATGTAGGTCAGTGCGGCCGCATTCTCGGAACAGCGATCGGCCCTGAAGCGGCCCAGCAGGTAACTGATGCGCCGCAAGGCTCCCCGAAGCATTGTTGTCCACTTCTCCATGGCCGGCATTATGGCACGAATGCAAACACCCGGGCACAGTCCCTTTGTTATACTGGCGCCCGCCTGAAATACCCACTGTTGCCCCAAGTCTGTCGAGGAGAAAGCAATGAGCGACTACACGATCTACCACAACCCGCGCTGTTCCAAGTCCCGGGCAACACTGGCCCTGCTCGAGGAGAAGGGTATCGAGCCGGAGGTGGTGCTCTACCTCGAAACCCCGCCCTCGGAAAAGCAGATTCGCGAACTGCTGGGCAAGCTCGCCATCGGCGCAGACCAGCTGGTTCGCCGCGGTGAAGACGAGTACAAGGCGGCGGGTCTCAGCAGGACCTCCTCGGAAAGGGAACTGGTGGCAGCGATGGCCGAGTACCCGCGTCTGATCGAGCGCCCGATCGTGGTACACGAGGACAGGGCGGTGCTGGGCCGTCCCCCGGAAAACGTGCTGGCGCTGCTCGACTGATGGCGGAGCCTTACATCCTGGTGCTCTATTACTCCCGCAATGGTGCCACCGCTGAAATGGCCCGCCAGGTGGCGCGCGGTGTCGAGCAGGTGGCAGGTATTTCAGCTCGCCTGCGCACCGTGCCGGCAGTGTCCGCCAACAGTGAACAGAGCGAAGAGGAGATTCCCGCCGAGGGTCCTCTCTACTGTGAACTGGAGGACCTGCGCAACTGCGCTGGCCTGGTCATGGGCAGCCCGACCCGCTTCGGCAACATGGCCGCGCCACTCAAGTATTTCATCGACCAGAGCTCCGGCCTGTGGATGAGCGGGGCGATGATCGACAAGCCCGCGGCGGTGTTTACCTCCACCTCGAGCCTGCACGGCGGCCAGGAGAGCACCTTGCTGAGCATGATGCTGCCGCTGATGCACCACGGCATGCTGATCATGGGGCTGCCCTATTCCGAGGCGGGCCTGGCCTCCAGCCATTCCGGCGGAACGCCCTACGGCGCTTCCCACTGGGCAGGCCCGGAGAATGATCGCGCGGTGGATGAGACCGAGGCCGCCCTTTGCCGCGCCCTCGGGCGCCGGGTGGCGGCTGTGGCCCTGGGGCGCCCCCCCGCATGAATTCGCGCACCCGCCTGGCCCGTGGCCTGTGCTTCGCCAGCTACGCGATCCTCTGTGTGCAGCAGGCCCTGGCTGCGTGGGTCGCTGCCGCTCCCTGGATAATCTGGCTGGCGGTGCTCCTGCCCCTGCTGGTCTTCCTGCCCGGGCTCCTGCGCGATCGTCCGCGCAGCTTTATCTGGCTGTGCTTTGTGAGCCTCCTGTATTTCATGCGCCTGGTGGTGAATTTGTTCGAGCAACCCGCCAGCCCGCTATACTGGACCGGCATGCTTGCCGTTACCGGCCTGTTCTGCAGCGCAATGTTATACGTGCGCTGGCGCGCGCAGGGATTGCGCGCTGCAGATGACAACTGCTCCGGAGAGTAATCCATGAGTCGCCCCTCGCTGTTTCGCCGCTTTTTTTCCGTTCTCTGGAGCGCGCTCACCTGGCTGCGTGTCGCCCTCGCGAACCTGTTGTTCCTGGCGATCCTGGCATTTCTCTATTTCGCCCTGGCGGAGCGCGCTCCGGAACCCCTGCCGCACAAGGCTGCCCTGCTGCTGGACCTGAGTGGTTTCGTTGTCGACCAGAAAAAGCCCGTCGACCCGCTGCTGATGTTCGGTGCCGCCCAGACGGTGGAGCACGAGGTATTGGTCCGGGACGTGATCGAGGCCGTGGAGAAGGCCGCTGGAGATGCGTCCATAAAGGCGCTGGTCCTGCAACTGGACTACCTGGTGCACGTCAATATCTCACACACCCTGGAGATCGCCCGGGCGCTGGATACCTTTCGGGAAAGCGGTAAGCCGATTATCGCGGTGGGGGACTATTTCACCCAGTCCCAGTACCTGCTGGCGAGCTACGCCGACGAGATCATACTGCACCCCCTCGGTGGTGTGGGCGTTGAGGGTTACTCGGCCTACCAGAACTATTACGCCGAAATGCTCGACAAGATTTCCGTGAACATGCACGTCTTCCGTGCCGGCAAGCACAAGTCCGCAGTGGAACCGTGGTTGCGCAATGACATGTCGCCGGGAGAGAAGGTGGTTACCCGCGCCTGGCTGGACGACTTGTGGCAGGTCTATACCGCTACGGTGGAGCAAAACCGCGAACTCGCTGCCGGCAGTGTCGGGCGCTACGTGGAGGGGCTGGCCAAACGCCTCAGCGAGGGCAGTGGGGACCAGGCCCGGGACGCGCTGGATATGGGGCTGGCGGACAAACTGATGTCGCGCAATGAGGCGAATACCTATCTCAGCGAGGTGGTGGGTGCACGCAACGACGCGGGGCTCTACGAGGCGGTCCCCTTCGAGCAGTATCTCTGGCACCGGCGGGTGACCGCCCTGCCAAAAAACGCCCCGGCGCGCATCGCGGTGATTACCGCCCAGGGCAACATGCTGCCCGGCGAACAAGCCCCCGGGGATATCGGCGGCGACAGCCTTGCCCGCCTGATCAGGGAAGCCGCCAGCGATGACGCGGTGGAGGCCATCGTGCTGCGGGTCAACTCCCCGGGCGGCAGCCTCTTCGCCGCGGAAGTGATTCGCGAGGAACTGGAGGTGGCCCAGGCAGCCGGCCTGCCCCTGGTGATCTCCATGGGTCCGGTGGCCGCATCGGGCGGCTACTACGTTGCCGCCGGCGCCGACCAGATCTGGGCCCAGCCCACCACGATCACCGGCAGCATAGGGGTTTTCGCCGCCTTCCCCACGGTAGAGGAGTTGATGCAGCGCGGCGGCATTCACACCGACGGCGTCGGCACCACCAGCCTCGCCGGCGCCTTGCGCCTCGATCGACCCCTGAGCCCGGAACTGGCGGCGGCGCTGCAGTCAGGTATCGGCCATGCCTACACCCTGTTCCGGCAGATCGTCGCCGATGGCCGCGGCCTGTCGCTGGAGGAGGTCGATGCGCTGGCCGAAGGGCGCGTCTGGAGTGGCGAGGATGCCAGGGCCGCGGGATTGGTGGACTTCATGGGTGGCCTGGCGGATGCGGTTGGCGCAGCTGCACAGCTCGCCGGTGTCGACGACTATGAGATCGACTACCGTGACGAGAGCCTGACACCCTCACAATTGCTGGTACAGCAAATGGCGGAGCGCTTCAGTATCGACCTCGGCGCGGTGTTCGGCGTTGGCCATGCGGATTCCGTCGCCTCACTGGCGCGGGTGGCTCGGCCTTTCCTCGAAGCGGCTGCGCAGATCGAATCCCTGCAGGACCCGCGCCACCTCTTCGTGCGCTGTCTTCCCTGCGCTGCGCTGCAGTAGTCGGCCGGCCCCGCGCTTCAGTAGGCCTGCGCGGCGCCGCCGCGCTTTTCGCGATTCACTACCCGGTGGAGATCATCGAGGATCATGTAGAGGCTGGGTACCAGCAGCAGCGTGATCACGGTGGCGAAGACGATGCCGAAGGCCAGGGAGATCGCCATGGGTATCATCGCCTCCGCCTGCGCACTGCGCTCCACCAGCATCGGTGCGAGGCCCAGGAAGGTGGTCAGCGAGGTGAGCATGATCGCCCGGAAGCGGCGGCAGGCCGCGTCGATGATGGCGATGGCTTTTTCCTCGCCCTCGGCGACGGCCCGGTTCACGTAGTCCACCAGGATCAGGCTGTCGTTCACCACCACGCCGGATAGCGCCACCAGTCCCATCGCCGACATCATGCTGACCGGGAAGCCCAGCAGCCAGTGTCCGATGACTGCGCCGATGACACCGAAGGGAATCACGCCCATGATGATCAGCGGCTGCAGGTAGGAGGCGGTCGGAATGGCTAGCAGGGCATAGATGCCGAAGAGGGCGAGGGCGAAACCGATGCCGAGGCTGACCACCACCATCGCTTCCTCGCCGGCCAGTCCGGCGCGATCCCATTTGAGGCCGGGGTACTTGCGCTGCAGTTCCGGGAAGTAATTTTCCTGCAGGTCGGCGATGACCCTGGAGGGTTCCACGATATCGACATCGGCGACGGCGGTTACTTCGGCCGCACGCTGGAAGTCGATGTGGGTTGACTTGAGCAGGCCGGGTTTCACCTCGACTCTCGCAACGGTCGCCAGCGGGACTTCGGTGCCGTCGGGGGTGCGTACGAACATGTGTTCGAGGCTTTCCACGGTCTCGCGGTCTTCCCTCGGGTAGCGCACCATCACCTTTATCTCGTCCACGCCGCGCTGGATACGCTGTGCCTCGGCGCCGTAGAAGGCGTTGCGGATCTGCGAGCCGAGGGCGCGCCGGGTAATCCCCAAAGCCTCGCCCTCGGGCAGTAACTCGAAGTGAATCTCGTCGCGGCTGTCGCTGCTGCCGTTGCGAATGTCCGAAAGGCCGTTGTAGTGGTGCAGGTGTTCTTCCAGTTCGTTGGCGGCGGCACGCAGCATCTCGAAATTCGGGTGCTTCAGGTCGAAGGCGACATTGGGGCCGAAATCCGGTCCGTCGGAGGTACCGAAGGCGAGAACCTCGGCACCGTGGATCGAGCCGACTGCCTCGCGCCACAAGCGCTGGATTTCATCGTTGCCGATGTCCCGGTGGTCCTGCTTGGTCAACTCCACATCCACGCGGCCATTGATGCGGTCCCAGACATGGGCGGTGGTGTGGGCGACGAAACTCTCGTCCTTGCCGCTCTCGCGCCGGTACTCCCGGTCGATACGGTTCATCCCGGCGATGATCGCGCGGGTGGCCTGGGCGGTGCTTTCCTCCGGGCTGCCCTCGGACATGCGCAACTCCACCGAGAGGTACTCGCCGGATACGTGGGGGGAAATGATGGTCCTGACGACGCCGCCGCTGACCAGGCCGACGCAGAGGATCAGCAGGGCGAGAAACCCGCCCAGGGTGAGATAGCGGTTGGCGACACAGCGCTCTACCGCGCGCCGGTAGCGGCCGTCGACGAAGTTGCGCAGGCGCTGGTTGATGCCCTGCTGCATCCCGTTGATCCGGCGCAGCAGCGGGTTCCGGGTAGGGCGGCTGTGGGCGAGGTGGGCGGGCAGGATCCACTTCGACTCAACCAGCGAGAACACCAGGCACAGGATGACGACCCAGCCCACCGCGGCCGGCATCGGCGCGAAAACACCCTGTACGAACAGCGTCGGGGCGAAGGCCACGATAGTGGTAAGCACGCCGAAAGTGGCGGGGGTTGCCACCCGGTACGCGCCGTGGATGACGTTGTCGACGCTGTGTCCGCCGGCCTCGGTTTCACTGTATACCGCCTCGCCGATGATAATCGCGTCGTCGACCACGATCCCCAGTACCAGGATGAAGCCGAAGATGCTGAACATGTTGAGGCTGGCGTGAATATAGGGCGTGTTGATTATCGCCATCGCGCCGAGGAAGCAGATCGGGATCCCCAGCATCACCCAGAAGGCCAGCTTGATCTCCAGGAACAGCGCCAGGGTGATGAATACCAGCAGCGCGCCGATGGTGAGATTCTTCACCATCATGTTCAGGCGCTGCTCCAGGTAGTAGGTCGTATCGGCCCAGTAGTCCAGCACGGCACCCTCTGGCAACTCGGCGCGCTTTTTCTCGATATAGGCGTGAACCACGTCGGCGGTCTCGATGATGTCCTGTTCGCCGAAGCTGTAGATCTGCAGGCCGAGGGAGGGACGCCCGTCGAACTCGGAAAAACCGCGTTCCTCGACGAAGTCGTCCTTCACCGTTGCGATATCGCCGAGCAGGAGCCGGCTGCCGTCGGGCCAGGTCTTCAGCACGATCTGTTCGAAGGCGTGCTGGTCGTAGGCCTGGCCGACGGTGCGCAACATGATTTCGCCGTTGCGGGTTTTCACCGAACCGGCGGGGAGGTCCAGCGAGGAAGCGGCGATGGTGTTGGCGACGTCCTGCAGGCTGAGGTGGTACTCGCGCAGGAGTTGCTCGGAAATTTCCACGGCGATCTCGTAATCCCGATCCCCGGTCATTTCGATACCGGAAACCTCGGGCAAGGTCAGCAGCTCCCGGCGGATGTTCTCGGCGAGGGACTTCATGCTGCGCGGGTCGAGGTTGCCCGAGACCTGCAGGTTGAGCACCGGGAACATCACTTCCGGCTGGGTGATGATCGGTTCCTCCGCACCCTCCGGGAATGTGGTGATGCCGTCTATGCGGTTTTGCACGTCGTCGTAGAGCTTGTCGATGGAGATGCCGTCGAGGGGCTCGATCATGATCCGCGCGACCGACTCCAGGGCGTCCGATTCCACCCTTTCGATGCCCTCGACATCGTTGATGGCTTCCTCGATTTTCTCCACCACGCCGCGCTCGACTTCTTCCGGCGCTGCGCCCGGGTAGGGTACCGAGATCCAGATGATCTCGAAGTGGAAGGCCGGCATCATGGCGCGCTGGATGGTGAAAGCACTGCCAGCGCCGACGGCGATGATGATCAGCATCAGCAGGTTGGCCGCTACCGGATTGCGGGCGAACCAGGCGATGACCCCGCTGGGAGTTGGACGACTCATGGGTCCACCGAAGCGGTTGCCTCGGAGGGCAGGTCGTCGCTTTCACCCCGGTGCAGCTTGTCAGTGGCTACCGATGAATTGATCGCGACCCGGCTTCCCTCCAGGGAATCGTCGAGGACGGTGAGGGACACGCGCTCTCCCGGCTTCAGACCGCTTTTCACCAGCACCTGGTCGCCGCCGGTGCTGAGTATGCCGACGTCGCGATTGCGCAGTATGTTGTCCTTATCCACGATCCAGACCCGGTTTCCCGCCCGCAGGACATAGCGGGGCAGGGCGATGACGTCCTTGATCAGGCTGCCCTGGATGCTCGCATTGACGAAGCTGCCCAGTCGCAGCGGTTCGTCCCCGGGCCGCTCCAGGGCGTAGGGGTCATCCACCCTGGCGACCGCGTAGAGTACGCGGGAGCGCTCGTCGAAGACCGCTTCGGTGCGGTGCAGGGAGGCCTGCCACTGGCGCAGCTCGCCGTTTACCGCGGTGTACAGGTCCACGGGTATCTCGCTGCCCCCGCTGCCGGTAATGTCGGGCAAGTCGAGGAAGGGCAGGCGGGTCTGGGGGATCGCCAGACGTACTTCGGCGACATCCACCGAGACCACGTCGGCTATCTGGCTGCCGCTGACCACGTACTGCCCCAACTCCGCCTGTTTGCTGCGGATGATCGCGTTGTAGGGCGCGCGAATCAGGGTGCGTTCCAGGCGGTCGCGGGCGGTGTTGAGATCGGCGGTAGCGGCGCGCTGCTGCGCCTGGGCCTGTTCCAGCTGGGGCTTGCGCAGGTAGAGGTCCCTGGCCTGCTGGGTGCGCTGGCTGTTGGCGGGCAGTTTTTCCCACTCCCGCTGGGCGACTTCGGCGCGGCCGACTTCCTGTGCCAGAGCGCTTTCCGCGGTTTCCAGCGCCGCTTCCGCGCGCAGCAGGTCGGTCTGGTAGTCGCGGGGATCGATGCGCACCAGGACTTCACCGGCGAGGACGAAGCCCCCGGAGAGGAACTTGTCGCTGGTCTCGATGATGCGCCCGGGTACCTCGGCCATGATGGTGGTTTCACGCAGGGCCTGCACGGTGCCCTGGGCCTGGATCCGTGGCTGGATATCCTCGCTGACGGCGAGGGCGACATCCACGCTCACCGGGCGTGCTTCCGGCTCCTCGATTTCGGCGGCTGGGCGGCTGAAAAACAACAGTAACGCCACGGCGAGGGCGCCTGAAAGGAGCAGCAGGGAGATGGTAATCTGGCGGCGTAGGGGTACCACGGGTGTTCCTGGCAGTTCTGGAGGTCACTTTATAACATATCGTGACCGCGCAGCTGCTTAACTTCTTGTCATATCACCAAAAAATGCAGAAGTCGCGGAGGCCCGGGAAGGCCCCCGCGAGGGGCTCAGTCCTCCTTGTCCATGTGCACGTCCATCTGCGGGTAGGGGATGGTGATATCGGCCTCGTCGAACTTCAGCTTGACCGCCGCGGTGGTGTCCCAGAGTACCGCCCAGTAGTCCGAGGACTTGACCCAGGGACGGACGATGAAATTGACGCTGGAGTCCGCCAGTTCGCTGAGGGCGACGACGGGGGCCGGCTCGGCGAGTATGCGCTCGTCAGCGGCTACGATCTCCTCCAGCAGGGACTTGGCCTTGCGGATGTCATCGTCGTAGGAAATGCCGAACACCATGTCCACCCGGCGGGTGTCGCGGGCGGAGAAGTTGGTGATGTTGCCGCCGAGGATGGCGCCGTTGGGGACGATCACCTCCCGGTTGTCCGGGGTGGTCAGGGTGGTGGTGAAGATGCTGATCTTGTCCACCACGCCCATGGCGCCGCCCGCTTCGACGAAATCACCCTTGGTGAAGGGGCGGAAAATGATCAGCATGACCCCGGCGGCGAAATTCCCCAGGGAGGTCTGTAGCGAGAGACCGATGGCCAGGCCGGCGGCGCCGAGCAGGGCGATCAGTGAGGTGGTGTCGATGCCGAGTTGGCTGAGCGCCGCGATGACGACGAACAGCAGCAGGACCCAGCGCAGGATCGAGCACAGGAACTTGACGAGAATCTCGTCCATCTCCCGTGCCCGCATCATCTTCTCGACAAAGTCGACAAGCATTTTTACCACGATGCGACCGACGTAGAAGATCGCTACCGCGATCACGATGCGGATGATCCACGGCAGGATCATTGCGCTCCACAGGCTGCTGGCTTCCATAAAATTGTTCCCCGGATTGATGAAGGTGGTTGAATCGGGCGATTCAGGTCTGAGTATAGATCAGCCCATCGCCAATTCAATGTAGGGCCCCAATCCCTTGGAAAATGGCTTTTTTGACAGCATTTTCGTCGCCGCGGCGGCGGATGTGAGTACAATCTGCTGCATCTGACCAAAAGAACCTGGGGCTCGGTAGTGATCCGGCATCCCGCCTGTTGAACAAATGCGACGTCGACAATTCATAGCAAGTGCAGGCGCGACCCTGGCCGCTGCGCCAGCGCTCGCCGCACCGCTGCTCTCAAGCTCCGCTGTGGTCGCCTGGGACCTGGAGGCGGACGTCGTGGTGGTCGGCGCGGGCGCCGCGGGCATCTGCGCCGCGATCGAGGCGCGGGCCGCGGGGGCCTCGGTCATCGTCCTCGAATCCCTGCCACGCGCCGGTGGAACCTCGGCTATTTCCGGGGGGGTAATCTACGCCGGTGGCGGTACCTATGTGCAGCGCGCCCTGGGCGTACATGACAGCCCCGCCGCGATGTTGAAGGCGCTGAGTTCCGCCGGTCCTCCCGGCCTGCCGCTGGATCGGGCGCGGGCCTACTGCGACGGCAGCGTGGAGCACCTGGTCTGGCTCAAGGCGCTGGGCGTCCCTTTTCCCGACCAGCCGCTGGCCGGTGAAACCCTGCTTGTCGATCCCCTAGAGCCCGCGGTGGCGCGTTGTCACCGTCCCGAGGCTCCCGAAGGGCTCGCCGGCCAGGTCCTGATGAACAGCCTGCTCGCCCGGGCCCGGGACCGCGGTGTGCAGTTGATTACCGGTGCCAGCGCGCAGCGCCTGGTCGCGCAGGGCGACGGCCGCATCCTCGGTCTTGCGATGAATGCGGGTGGCGCGCGCAGTCACGTGCGGGCGCGCCGCGGCCTGGTGCTTGCCTGCGGTGGTTTCATCCGCCAGCGGGAGATGGTCGGGATGTTCGCCCCGCAACTGGCTGCCTGTGCCACGCCCTGGGGGGCGGCCCACGATCTCGGCCAGGGGATTCGACTGGGTATCTCCGCGGGCGCTGCGACCCTGCGCATGGCCGAGGGTTATGCCGGCCTCGACCTCGCCGCGTTGGCCCCCGCGCCCTCGGGCCTGCTGGTTAACGCCGCGGGGCAGCGGTTTATCGCCGAGGATGCCTACGCAGGTGCCCTCGGGCACGCGGTGACCTACGAACAGCGCGGCGCCGCCTGGCTGATTACCGATGCCCAGGCCCACCCGCCGGCAGCGCAGCAGGATTTCCCCAGGGTGGCGGAAGCGGTGAGTATCGGCCAGCTCTCCGATGAACTGGGCATGCCGCGGGGGGCGCTGCAGCAGACCGTCGCCTACTACAACCGCTATGCTGCGCGCGGCGAGGACCCCCAGTTCAACAAGACCCGGGCTTACCTGCGCCCTTTTCAGGGCCCGCCCTATCGCGCCTGGCTGGTGAGCGGTCCCCGCGCGGTCTTTCCCGCCTATACCCTTGGGGGGCTGGCCACCGACCTCGGCGGCGCGGTGCTCGACGGTTTCGGCGAGCCCATCGCCGGCCTGTTCGCGGCGGGACGTACCGCAGCGAGTCTGCCGGCGGCGCCCCTGTTGACGGAAGGCCTCAGCCTGGGCGACGCGACTTTCTTCGGTCGCCGGGCCGGGCGCAGCGCGGCGGGTCGCGGATGATGTCCCGGCTGCCAGCCCGCGCCTTCCTGATCCTGCTTTTCCTGCAGCAGGCCGCTGTCGCTGACGAGGTGGAAAACCGGATGCAATTGGCCGATCTCGATCGCGGGCGGGTGCTGTTTGGCGAGTGCCGCCTGTGTCACACCGCCGGCAAGGGCGAGGGGCACCGGGTGGGACCGAACCTGCAGGGCATATTCGGTCGGGTGGTGGGTACCCAGGCCGATTTCGACGGCTATTCCAGGCGTTTTCGCGGGGCGACCTTCGTCTGGACGCCCAAGCTGATGTTCGCCTGGCTGGAATCCCCCATGCGCCTGTACCCCGACTCCACCATGCTCAGCCCGGGCATCGCTGATCCGCAGGAACGCGCCGACCTGATCGCCTACCTGATGCGAGTTACCGCCCTCGAAGCGCAGTAGCAGGCACGCCGGGCGCTTGCCGCCCCCGCCCGCCTGGGGCAAAGTCTCCACATGTGTGGACGTTTCAATGTCATCGACAACCCGGGCCTGCAGCAGTTGCTGCGCGACCTCGGTATCGATATCGACTTGCCAACCCGGGTGAACATCGCACCCACCGAAGCCGTGCCCCTGCTTTGCCGGGACGCCGGCGGCGCGCGTCTCGAGCAGGCGCGCTGGTGGTTGACCCCCTCCTGGGCGCCGGCGGTGGATCAAAAATACAGCATGTTCAACGCCCGGGCGGAAACCCTCGCGACCAGTCGCGCCTTTCGCGGTCCCTTCCGCCGCCAGCGCGGTATCGTGCCGATGAGCAGTTTCATCGAGTGGCGGGTCGAGGGCGCCGGCAAGCTACCCTGGCTGGTGGAGCCCGAGGAGGGAGCGTTTGCCGCCGCCGCGCTGTGGGACGTCTGGGAGAAGGACCGCGGCCATCTCCTGAGCTGTACCGTGGTCACCACCGCCGCTGCGCCGGAATTCCAGTCCTGGCACCGGCGCATGCCGGTGATGCTGGACCGCCAGGAGCGGGAACGCTGGCTGGACAACCAGGCGGAAATATCAGCGGATGACGCACTCTTTGCGCCGGTACTGAAAGCGCCCTGGAAAGTGCAGGTCCTGCCGCGGGCCGTGGGCAATGCGCGCAACAAGGAGGCGGCGCTGATGTGCGGCGAAGGCGAGGCGCAGCGGCTGGTTCCCGCCTAGCCGGAGTTCTCCTGCGCCCTGATGGCTTCCGCGACCTGTTCGGAAAGCTGGTAGAAAAGCTCGCTGTAGGCGGCCGCGACCGATCCGGCGTCCGCCGGGGCGAGGCCCTTCTCCAGTTGCGTGATCCGCCGCTCCAGCGGTGCATCCGAGTGGGAATCGATCAGCAGCCACTCGGCGACCAGCCGAGCCTGCGTATCGCTGGCATCCAGTTCCAGGACCCGCACCTTGACCGCATACTCGGGCTGGCGGCGCGGATGCCAGGGGTAGGCGCGGACATCCTGGGTTTGCAGGAGACCGGCGAGGTTCAGCGATACGACCCTGGCAATACCTTCCTCCAGCGGTTCGGCCCAGCGCTCCCGGCTGTTGATCTCCAGGCGGTTGGTCTCGCTGCTGAAAACGAAATTGTCGCGCTGCAGGTAGTCGGGAATGCTGATTGGTCCCACGCCGAGAGCGAGGCCGCTGTCTGCATCGGGTGGCGTTGCCACGGCCCGCAGAATGTAATGATTGCTCGGCGGCGTGCTGGCGCAGCTGGCCAGCAGGCCGAGCAGCAGCATTGCCAGGACAGCGCGGCGGGTAGTGGGGTTGTTCACTCTTCCTCGTTCCTCCCGCGAATCAGGGCTTCGGGTTTCTCTTCCAGTGTCCGGCTCAGTTGGCGCAGGCTGCGACCCGCCTCGGCGAGTTCACTGAGGGCCCGGTTGAGTTGGTAGATGGTATTGGAATCGTAGTCCACCAGCCCTTCGAACTCACGCATGCTCGATTCGAAGGCCCCGATGGCATTCTGCAACAGGCGCAGGTTGCCCTGGGCCAGTTCAACCAGTTGCGGCAATTCGCTGTTGGCAAGGGCCACTGTTTCCCCGGCACCATCCAGCACCAGGTCGAGTTTCCTGCCACTGCTGGCCAGCTGCTGGTTCATGTTGTCGCTCAGTGTCTGTACCGACGCCAGGGTTTCGCGCACTTCCGTGGGGAGCTGCTGGAAATCCTCGTTGCCGACGAAAGCCGCGACGCCGGTGGCGATAGTTTCGAGGTCGGCTGCGAGTTTCACCAGGTCGATCGATTCCAGCTCCCGGGTCAGCCGTTCAAGTCCCGTCGGTATCGTCGGGATCTGCAGGTAGGGCGATTCGATGTCCGCGTAGTTCACGTCGCTCTCCGGGTGGAAGTCGAGCTGGACGTAGAGCAGCCCGGTGAGCAGGCTCTGGGTATTGAGCTGCGCCCGCAGCCCGCGCGAAATCAGTTCCTCGGTGAGGTTGTCGCTGATGCTGTCGCTGCGGCGAATGTTGTCGCCGCGAATCTCCGCTTCCACCAGCATGATCAGCTCGGCAGTTTCCGAATCGAGAATCAGCTCGATGTCGGTCACCTGGCCAACCTGTACGCCGCGCAGGGCTACCGGCGCGCCCAGGTTCAGGCCTTTTACCGAACCCTCGAATACCATGACCACCTTGTTGCTCTGGCTGCCGAAACCGGTGCCCAGGGCGAAGATGATCGCGGTGACCGCGATGACCAGGGCGCCGACAATGAACATGCCGACTGCCACTGTGCGGGGTGCTTCACTCATGCCTGCTCCTCAACTGGGGCACTGGATTCCCTCGCCAGGAATTGGCGAACTACCGCCTGATCGCTGTGATCGCGCAGCTCGCGTGGATCTCCATAGGCGATCATAGTCTTGCTGGCCGCATCGAGATAGACCGAATTGGTGGCGATGCCGAAGATGCTCGGCAATTCGTGGGTGACCATCACCACGGTTGCCCCGGTGGACTCCTGCAACTGCACGATCAGTTCGTCGAGCAGGCGCGAGCTGATCGGGTCGAGGCCGGCGGAGGGTTCGTCGAAAAACAGGATCTCCGGGTCCAGGGCGATGGCGCGCGCCAGCGCCGCTCGCTTGCGCATGCCGCCGCTGATTTCGGACGGGTGGTAGTCCTGGTAGCCCGCCAGGCCCACCAGGGCCAGTTTGTAGGCGATGATCTCGTCCCGTTCGCTGCTGCTGTAGCTGGTGTAGAGCTGCAGTGGCAGGGCGAGGTTTTGCGCGAGGGTCATGGCGCTGAACAGGCCGCCGGACTGGTAGGTAATCCCCCAGCTGCGGCGCATGGCGTCGCGCCGGGCAGGGTCGGCGTGGACGAAGCTTTCACCGGAGTAGAGGATGTCGCCGTCCGCCGGCTCGATCAGCCCCAGCAGATGTTTGAGGAGAGTGCTTTTACCGCAGCCGCTGCCGCCCATGATGACGAAGATATCGCCGCGATTGATCGCGAAATCGAGATCGCGCTGGATCAAGCGGCTGCCGTAGGTCATGCGCAGCCCGCGCACTTCGATGTGGGCCTGCGGCATCAGATGCCCACCTGCTGGAAGATGATGTTGAAGGCGGCGTCGGCAATGATCAGGTAGACGATGGCGGTGACCACGGCCTCGGTGGCCGCCTGGCCGACGGCGGCGGAGCTGCGGCCGCTGTTCATGCCCGCGCGGCAGCCGGCCACCGCGATCAGCAGGCCGAACACCACGCTCTTGGCGAGGCCCACGTTGAGGTGGACCAGGGAGAGCGCGGTCTGGCCCTCGTGCAGGTACATCAGCGGCGTGATCCCCATACCGCCGGCGACGATACCGCCGCCGATGATGCCGAGCAGATTGGCGTAGATCGTAAGCAGGGGCATCATCACCATCAGGGCGAGGATGCGCGGCAGCACCAGGAACTCCACCGGCGAGACACCCATGGTGACGACGGCGTCGATCTCCTCATTGGTTTGCATGCTGCCGAGTTGCGCCGCATAGGCTGCACCTGTGCGGCCCGCCATGACTACCGCGGTCATCAGCACGCCCATCTCCCGCAGGGTGCCGATGACCACCAGGTCGGCGACGTAAATCTCGGCGCCGAACTGGCGCAGCTGCACCGCGCCCAGGTAGGCGAGGATCATGCCTACCAGCACACTGGTCAGGCTGATGATGGCGAAGGCATCGGGTCCGGCCTGGTAGCAGCAGTCGCGAAAGTCGCTGAAGCGGGTGTTGGCGCGGCCGGTCATCAGTCGCCACAGGGCAATCGCCAGTTCACCGATAAAACCCAGTGAGCTGAGTGTGCGTGCCCGGAGGTCACGCATGGCGGCACGCAGGCTGCTGCGGGCGTACCAGGGCCGACGTTCCTGGCGCGCCGGCTGGTGCGGCGGGACCGCGGTAGCCACTTCCAGCAGGCGTTCGACGGCTTCGGGCATTGCCCTGGTCGAGAAACGGATTTCGCCTGCCCGGCAAAGTTCGTGGGCCTGCAGGAGGAAAGCCATCAGCAGTGAATCCCAGCGCCCAAGGGCGCTGGCGTCCGCCTCCAGTTCGCCGATGCCAAGGCCGCGCAATTCATGTTCCAGATCGGCGAAATGCGGACGGCCGCCAGCGTTCTGGACCCAATCGCCGGTGAGACGCAGTACTGCCTTTTCGCGGTCGTCCGACAGCAATTCAAATCCGGGTGGACTGGCTTCCATTCAGTGGCGAAATCCGCGCGGTGAGATGGGATCAGTCTAAAGACTTCTCCCGCGTGGCGCTACGGTCCGGTGAAGGGCATGGGGGGAATCACCTTGCGCATGGCGGCTTCCGCGCGGGCGTAAATCTCGGCGACAGGCGTTGTGTTGCCCACTTCGCGGCGCCGGGAAATCATGGTGACCGGAAACAGTATGTGCTCCGTTTCCTTGTAGCGCAGGGCGTGGCTGCGGCCGAGCTCGTCCTCGTAGATTACCCAGTGCATGCCGAGGTCCGCTGCGAGAAGGTCGCCGAGGATTACGCCCATGGCCTGCAAGTGGCGGGTCTGTTGCGCAGTAACCAGGCCCTGGTCGAGGATGCGCTGCAGCAGCGCCAGGTCACGGGTGGTGTTGCCGCTGAAACGAAGGCCGAAACTGGCCGCCGCGATGTCGTCGATGGTGGCCCGTTGGCGCTCCAGGTACTGGCGGTCCACGCGGGTGAGCTCGCCGATGAGCGGTTCCTTCGCAAAGGCGGGGACACACAGCAGGCAGAGCAGGGCCAGCAGGCAGAAATGGGGGGGCAGGCGAACTTTCATCGGCGGGATCGGGAGCGTCATCGCTGCAAGCATAGCAGGGCCGGGCCTATTTCGCCCGGCCCGGTTGTGTTCCGCCCACTGGCATGGATAATTGCCATCTTCCCCCGGGATGGCCGCAGCGGTCAGGGGTCCTTTTCCTGGAGAATCTGGATGATAACCGGCAGCATCGTCGCCCTCGTCACCCCCATGAACCCCGACGGCAGTGTCGATTGGGCCGCCCTCGAGCGCCTGCTCGACATGCACCTGGCCGCTGGCACCGCGGCAATAGGCGCCGTCGGCACCACCGGCGAGAGCGCCACCCTCGCCGTGCCCGAACACTGTGAAGTTATCAAATACTGTGTCGATCACATGGCCGGGCGAATTCCCATCCTCGCAGGCACCGGGGCCAACGCCACCTGGGAGGCGATCGAGCTGACCCGCGCCGCCGCCGACGCCGGCGCCGATGCCTGCCTGCTGGTCACCCCTTACTACAATCGCCCGACCCAGCGCGGCCTTTACGAGCATTTCAAGGCGGTCGCCGAAGCAGTGGACATTCCCCAGGTTCTCTACAACGTACCCGGACGCACCGCTGTGGACATGCTCAACGAGACCGTCCTGCAGCTGGCAGAAATCGACAATATCGTCGGCATCAAGGACGCCACGGGGGATATCCCCCGTGCCCGCGACCTGATCGAGCGCTGCCCGGCGGACTTCGCCGTCTATTCCGGCGACGACGCCACTGCCATGGAGCTGATGCTCGCCGGCGGCAAGGGCAACATCTCGGTGACCGCCAATATCCTGCCGGGCATGATCGCGGAACTGTGCCGCCTCGCCATGGCCGGGGACCGCGAGGGCGCCAGCGCGGTCAACGCGCGCCTGGCGGCGCTTAACCGCGCCCTGTTCCTGGAAGCGAATCCCATCCCGGTGAAATGGGCCCTGGCCCAGGAGGGCCTCATCGGCCCCGGCATCCGATTGCCCCTTACGCCGCTGGATGAAAAATTTCACGCCGAGGTCCTGGCGGCACTGGAGGTAGCGCGCGCATGAAGCGTATCGAGACATATGGCCGCCGTCTGCTCGCCGCGGCCCTGACCCTGCAACTGGCCGGCTGCGGTTACCTCTTCGGCGACGGCGGGATGTTCCGCGACCAGTCCGAGGACTACAAGCGCGCGCCGGAGATGGCACCGATCAACGTCCCCCCTGGCATGCAGAGCGAGTCACTGCAGGAAATCTACCCGATTCCCCCGGTTGGCAGCGCTGTGGTGTCCCCCGGCGAATTCGAAGTGCCGCGTCCCGCGCCGCTGGTGGCGGGCGCGGAGGACCAGGCTGTTCGCATCCAGAGACTGGGCGATGAATCCTGGGCCCTGATCGAGGAGGCGCCGGGCCAGGTCTGGCCACAGGTGCGCAGCTTCCTCGCCAGTGCGGGAATCAATGTAATACGCGTCGATGCCAGCGCCGGCATCATGGAAACCGACTGGCTGACGCTGGAATCCGCTGCCATGGACAGTCGTTTCCGCATGCGCATCGACCAGGGCGTGCAG
Source organism: Halieaceae bacterium WMMBA4 (assembly GCA_033283325.1). Classification (GTDB taxonomy): domain Bacteria; phylum Pseudomonadota; class Gammaproteobacteria; order Pseudomonadales; family Halieaceae; genus Mangrovimicrobium. The sequence continues at coordinate 1,821,826 of JAWMQO010000001.1, read as the reverse complement.
CGCGGCACCAGCGAATTGCACGTACTGCAGCAAAATCGCGCCGGCGATGTCGCCAGCTGGCCCTCACAGTCGGATGACGCCGGGCAGGAAGACGAGATGCTCCAGTCCCTGGCCCAGTACATCGCCGACAGCGCCGGTAACGCCCCGGTTTCCATGGTGGCTGAGCAGGCGATCAGCGCCGGCGGCCGTATCTCATTGCAGAAGGACAGCAGCGGCGAACCCTATATCCGCCTGGCCCTGCCCTTCGACCGCGCCTGGGCTTCCCTCGGGCTGGCCCTGGAGAAATCGGACTTCGAAATAACCGACCGCGACCGCAGCCAGGGTATCTACTACCTGCGCTTCCTCGGCCCCGCAGCGGATGAAGAGGGTGGCTGGTTCGAGTGGCTGTGGGGCAGCGACGATGACTACCCCTATGTCGGCTCCAGTTTCACTGCCAGCCTGCAGGAAATGGCTTCCGACGATATGGCCATCTACCTGCGTCTCCAGGACGGCGAAGAGAAGCTCGAGGAGGGAGAGCGCCAGGTGCTGCTCAACCTGGTCAAGGGCAATATCAACTGATCCAGGCAGGTAGCTGAGCCGTGCGATTCGCTTCCCTGGGGTCCGGTAGCAAGGGTAACGCCACCCTGGTGCAGGTCGACGATACTCTGGTGATGGTGGATTGCGGTTTTTCCCTGCGTGAAACCACCCGGCGCATGGCCCAGTTGGGAGTGAAACCGGAGCAACTTTCCGCGATCCTGGTGACTCACGAGCACGCCGACCACTGCGTCGGCGTCGCCCGGCTCTCGAAGCGCTACGATATCCCGGTCTACCTGACCCACGGCACTGCTGACAGCGGGCGCCTGAACGGCAGTTTCGAGTTCGTCCGCATCAACGGCGACGACACTTTCACTCTCGGCGGCCTGGAGATCCGTGCGGTCGCAGTACCCCACGATGCCCGGGAGCCCTGCCAGTTCCGCTTCAGTGGCGCCAGTCGCCAGCTCGGTCTGCTCACCGACCTCGGTTGTATCACTGCCCACGTGATAGAGCAGTTCCGCACTTGCGACAGCCTGATGCTGGAATTCAACCACGACACTGCAATGCTGCGTGACGGGCCTTATCCGCCGGCGCTGAAGCGGCGCGTCGGCGGGGATTGGGGGCACCTGAGCAACGAGCAGGCTGCCCGGTTCCTGCGCCACATGGACGCCGCTCCGTTGCGGCACCTCGTGGTGGCCCATATCAGCGAGAAGAACAATTGCCGCCGCCAGGCCGAGTCACTGGTCAGCGCCTCGCTGCCCGGGGCGGTCAACGTCGTCTGGGCGGAGCAGTCCACGGGTTTCGACTGGTTGCAGGTCTAGTCCGCTTCGTCTTCCGGCGGCCGCTTGCGTTTCCAGCGCCGGTTACTCCAAAGCCAGCTTTCCGGTTCCGCGCGAATTGCCTCCTCGGCGAGGCTGATATAGCGGTCGCTAATCTCGTGTGAATCCCGGTCGTAGGGCGGTTCCGCAAGGGGTTTGAACGTCATTTCATAGTAACCGCTGCGGATTCGGTGACACTGGGCGAATACAACCGGGAAGCCGGTGGCCTTGGCGATGGTTTCCGCCCCCAGGTAGAAGCGCGCCTCCTGGTGCATGAAGCGGCTCCAGTAGCCGCGCTCGTGAGTGGTGGGAGACTGGTCCGCGACCATCACGAAAATTCGGAACTCCCGGCGCCGGCGCAGGATATCCCGAGGCGCCTCGGCCATGGCCAGGGGGCGCGAGCCGAACTGGCTGCGAATCTCGTGGACCAGCTCGTTGACCACCGGGTTGTGCAGGGGCTTGAACACCGGGTCGATGGGAATCTCCAGCCGCGCGGTCGTGCCGTGAAGCATCCACTCCCAGTTGCCCTGGTGGATGGTGAGTACGATTACCGACTCGGTGAAACCCGCACTCGCCGCTTCCAGCACTTCCGGGTTGCGGATATGCATACGGCGCAGGAAGTCTTCCTTGCACATGCGGCGCGCCTTGAGAATTTCCAGCGCGGTCTCGCACAGGCGCAGGTAAAAGGCCTTCTCGATTTGCCGGCGCTGTGCCCCGGATTTCTCCGGCAGCCCGCGGGCCAGATTCTCCCTCACCACTTGCCGCCGGTAGCGCGCCAGGTGGTAGATCACAACATAGCCAAGCCGGGCGAGCAGGTAGAGCAGGGGAAAGGGCAGCCAGGCGATCAGGCGGTAAATCATCGCTTCGCGCAGTGTCCGGGCAGATTGAGGTCCACCACCCGCAGCAGGTCCTGCGGGCGCGGGCAGCGCAGGGCCTTGTTGCCTCGCAGGTCGAGATTCCGAAGAGAGAGCATATCGTAGAGGGGCAGGGGGTCGCTGATGCCGTTGCCGCGCAGGTCCAGGGTATCCAGTGAGGAGAGTGGCGCCAGCGCGGCCAGGCTCTCGATCTGGTTGTCGGCCAGGTGCAGCCTTTGCAGGCCGGTGAAAACCGACAGCCCGGTCAGTTCTTTCACACCTGCCCCCGAGCAGTCCAGTTCCTGCAATTGCGTCGCGCTTGTGACCTTCAGCGAAGCGATAGCCTTCTCCAGGCAGGCCTGCAGTGCCGGGTCGGGCGCGGCGAAATCACTGAACAGCGGGCGGGGTGTGTAGACGACCCGTTCGTTTACCTTCAGGTCGTAGTGTTCGCAGGCCGAAAGCCCGAGGCCGAATCCGAGAGCCAGGCCCAGAGCCAGCAGGAATTTTTTTGACACCTTGCCACCCTTTCTGCAGTTATCTGTCATGTAGTTATCTGTCATGTAGCGTAGCCGCACCGGGCCACGGCCCCTATAATACTATTCGAAGCCTATAATTCGGGAGGGCCGATGGCGGAATCAGGAGAAAGACCGCCACAGGAAGGCACCGCAGACGCAAGTGGCGGCCCCATTTCCATTGTCCAGCGCGGCAATCTGAAGACCCTGGAACAGACCCTGCGCAAGCAGTGGCGCCTGGGGCAGAACATCGTACTTTGCTGGAGCGCCGACCAGCGCGGGCTGCTGGTGATCTTCGTGCCCCATTACTTCCTCGGCAACTACTGCGCCGACGACGCCGAACATCGCGGTAACGAGGTGTTCATTCGCGAGCTGGTCTCCGGCAGCCGGCGCAAGGAGCGCGATGAACTCTTCGCCATCTGCGAGCGCCTGGGGGTCGCCCCCACCTTCATCAAGCTCAGCACGGCCCTGTCGGAAGAGCCGCGTCTGCTGGCGGAAGTGGAACAGCTGATTCGCCGCTACGGCATCAGCTACGTCGATGAACGCGCGGTACTGCTTTTCGATATCGTCGAATTTTCCCTGTTCACGCCTTTTGAACAGGCCAGCCAGCTCAACAGCCTGTCCTACTCGCTGAACTCCGCCTACAACAAGCTGCTGGCCCGGGGCATCGAGATCAACTTCTCCCGGACCACAACCGGCGATGGATACTACGTCTGGAACCGCAGCCTCGGCGTATCCGCGAACATGGACCTGTTCTATTTCCTGGCGCTGGTGATCGCCGACAACGCGGTCGCCCGGGCGCAGTCCCGGGGCAACACGGTGCCGGTGATCCGTGCCGGTTACCACATTGGCGGCCACTACGAGTTGTACCAGGCCGAAGGGGTCAACCCCACGGTGTTCAGTTACATCGTCGGCGATGTCACCATCGAACTGGCGCGAATGGTGGACGTGGCCCAGGCCGGGCAGATCCTGGTCGGGGAATTCACCACCCCCGGCAGCGGCGGCGTGCGCGCCCTGGAGGCGATGGACAGCGAGGCCTTCGTCGCCAACTGCGACAGCGGCCTGGAGGTTCTCCTGGGCACCCAGCTGTCGGGTAAAACGGTCAGTGAGATGCACTGCCGGCTCACCGCCCAGGAAAGCCACGCCGGCGGCCTGTCGCCCAGGCGCTTCCGTATCGTCGACAAACACGGTCTCAATCACATGGTTTACAACCTGGAACTGGAGATGGAACTGGAGGGCCAGCGGCTCAAGCTCGGCCTGGATTGCGGCAGCCTTCCCGTCACCGGCGCCGAGGGCAGCGCTGCGGAAGCGGCAGAGACGGATTCAGGGCAGGCGACGCCCGCTGCCCCCGCGGAAGAAATGATCGATGAACTTGCCGGCCTCCTGCGCCGCCGTTCCGGCGTCATTGCCGAAGACTGATCGCGGCGCAAATCTTGGCTGGCTCAAGCACTTCGCAGGCCGCGCTCGGTGTCAGCGCGCAATCCCCCGAGCAGCACGCGGAAGCCGCCGCGCTGGCGCAGGCCCTGTCACTTCCCCTGTTGGCTGACGCTACCAGCGCGAAGTACTGCGGCGAGGCGAGTGCCCTGTTACAGGTCAGCCCTCAGCCGCTGGCCCTGCAGCTCACCGGCAGCGGTGCGCCTGGCCCGGTGAGCGTGGATTTCGGCGCGTCGGGCATGCGTCACCGGCGCGCGGCGGGGCACAATGAACTGCTCGGCCGTGCGATCGGGGTAGGCAAGAAAACGCCCCTGCGGGTGCTGGATGCCACCGCAGGCCTCGGCCGGGATGCCTTTGTCCTGGCCGACCTCGGCGCCGAGCTGCGGCTCTGCGAACGCAACCCGGTAATAGCGGCGATGCTGCGTTCCGGTTTGCAGGTCGCAGCGCGAAGCGACGACAGCTGGTTACAGGCGGTGGTCGGCCGCATGCATCTGCAGGAGGGTGACGCGATGACGCTGGATTGCGGGGCGCTGGCGGGTATCGACGTCATCTACCTCGACCCGATGTTTCCCCAGCGGGATAAAAAAGCGGCGGTCAAAAAAGAGATGGCAGTCTTCCAGCTACTCCTCGGCAGCGGCGATGACAGTGCCGATGCGCTGCTCGCCTGGGCCCTGGCGCAAGCGGTAGCACGGGTGGTGGTCAAGCGGCCGCGCAAGGCCGCGCCGCTGGCGGGCCGGGCTCCTTCCCATGAACTCGCGGGCAAGGCTGTCCGCTTCGATGTCTACGCTCTCGGGCCGTTCACCTGACATCGCCGCCGCGCCAGATACTTGAAAAATCCAATGAGGAATAACCAGCAATGGCAACAGAAATAGCCCTGGTCACGGGAGCCTCTTCCGGGCTCGGAGCCGCCTTTTGCCGGGCACTCGCGCCGCGCTGCAAGCGCATCGTCGCCGTCGCTCGCCGCGGCGAGGCGCTGGATGCACTGGCCGAGGAGCTCAAGGGCGAAACCGAGGTGGTGCCGATCGTTGCAGACCTTGCCAGCGTCGAAGGCGTGGCGAGGACCATGGAGGCACTGCGGCAGAGGGGGGTGGTTACCATCCTGGTCAACAACGCCGGCTTCGGTAGCCACGGCGCCTTCGCCCAGTCGTCGATCGGCGACCAACAGGGGATGGTGAACGTGCATATCGACGCCAGCCTGAGCCTGAGCCGCGCGGCGCTCCCCTTCATGCGCGAGCTGGGTCGGGGCGCGATCATCAACCTCGGCTCGGTGACGGCGCTGGCGCCTCTCGCGGGAACTGCGGTATACGCGGCAACCAAAGCCTTCCTGGTGAATTACTCCCTGGCCCTGCAGGAGGAGGAGCGCGCCTACGGCATCAAGGTGCAGTGTCTTTGTCCCGGGCTGGTGCGCAGTGAATTTCACGCCACGCCGGCCTTTGCGGACTTCAACCTCGGCGGCCTGCCGGATGAGGCCTGGCTCGAGGCGGACGCGGTGGTCAGCGCCAGCCTCGCTGCATTGGAGAAAGGCGCTGGCGTCATCGTGGTACCCGGTGAGGGCAATCGGCAGATGGCGCTGGCAGGACTGCAGCGCCAGCTCGAATCACTGCAGTAGCAGGCGTTCCAGGATACCGCGGTAGACGGCGGTCAGTCGCGGCAGGTCCGGGGCGTGGACACACTCGTCGATCTTGTGGATGGTCGCGTTGACGGGCCCCAGTTCGACGACCTGCACGCCGTAAGGCGCGATAAAGCGACCGTCAGAAGTACCGCCGGCGGTGGACAGCTCGGTCTCCAGGCCGGTCTCCGCCCGGATGCTCTCCCTGGCCGCTTCCACCAGGGCGCCGCTGGCGGTGAGGAAAGGCTGTCCGCTGAGGCTCCACTGCAGGCTGTAGTCGAGGCCGTGGGCGTCGAGGATGGTCTCGGTGCGCTGGCGCAGTTCGGCGTCCGTGACCTCGGTGGAGAAGCGGAAATTGAATACCACTTCCACTTCCCCGGGAATCATGTTGGTGGCGCCGGTTCCGCCGTTGATGTTGGAGACCTGCATGGAGGTCGGGGGGAAGAAATCATTGCCCTGATCCCAGGTCTCGGCGGCCAGCGCAGCCAGTGCCGGCGCGGCCCTGTGGATCGGGTTGTCCGCCAGGTGGGGGTAGGCGATATGGCCCTGCTGGCCCTTAACCGTCAGAGTGGCATTGAGTGAACCGCGCCGCCCGTTCTTGATGACGTCGCCCAGCGCGCTGCTGCTGGAGGGTTCCCCCACCAGGCACCAGTCGATCTGCTGGTCGCGCTCCGCCAGCCATTCCATCACCCTGACGGTGCCGTCCACCGCCGGCCCCTCTTCGTCGGAGGTGATCAGGAAGCCGATTCGCCCGGGGTGATCGGGATGCGCGGCAACGAAGTCCTCGCAGGCGACGACCATCGCCGCAAGGCTGCCTTTCATGTCCGCCGCGCCGCGGCCGTAGAGCGTGTCGCCGACCAGGCTCGGCTCGAAGGGCGGGGTAGCCCATTGCGCCTCGGGGCCGGTGGGGACGACGTCGGTGTGGCCGGCAAAGACCAGCAGCGGGCCGTCATCGCCGCGCTGGGCCCAGAAGTTGTCGACCTCGCCGAAGCGCAAAGGCGTGCACTCGAACCCGATGGCAGCGAGCCGCTCCATCATCAGGCGCTGGCATTCGGCGTCCTCCGGGGTCACCGAGGGGCGGCGGATCAGCTCACAGCAAAGCTCGTAGGTCGGGTTCACGGTCGGGCTCAGTTATGTGCGTGCAGTTCTTCGTTGAGTTCGATCGCGGAGCGATTGGTCAGGCACTCGACCGCGCCGGTAGTGGAGTTTCGGCGGAACAGCAGGTCGGCCTTGCCGGCGAGGTCGCGGGCCTTGGCGGTTTCCACCGGCATGCCCTCGGCATCCAGCATGGTGACCTTGGTCCCGGCGGTAACGAACAGGCCGGCTTCCACGGTGCAGCGATCGCCCAGGGGAATGCCGATGCCGGCGTTGGCGCCGATCAGGCACTCCTTGCCGACGGAGATGACGATATTGCCGCCGCCGGACAGCGTACCCATGGTGGAACAGCCGCCGCCGAGGTCGGAACCTTCACCCACGGTCACACCTGCGGAGATGCGCCCCTCGATCATGCCGGGACCCTCGGTGCCGGCATTGAAGTTGATAAAGCCCTCGTGCATGACCGTAGTGCCCTCGCCGAGGTAGGCGCCCAGGCGCACTCGCGCGGTGTGGGCAATGCGTACGCCCGCGGGCACCACGTAATTGGTCATCTTCGGGAACTTGTCGACGCAGCTCACTTCGAGCACTGCACCGCGCAGTCGCGCGGACAGTTGGCGTTCCGCCAATTCGTCGAGATCGATGGCGCCCTCGTTGGTCCAGGCCACGTTGGGCAGTACACCGAACAGTCCGTCGAGGCGGGTGCCGTGGGGCTTCACCAGGCGGTGGGAGATCAGGTGCAGTTTCAGGTAGCCCTCGGGCACGTTGGCTGGCGCGCTGTCCTCGCGCAGCAGCACTGCCACTGCCGGGCGGCCCGAGTCCAGCAGGCGCCCGGCCAGTGCGCCCAGTTTCTCTTCGCCGGCTTCGAGCAGGGCGGCGCGCAGGGCTTTCAGCGCGTCGATGTCGAGGGTGGCGTTGTTGTCGATATCGCCGAGAGCGGCGACCAGCGCCGCGGAGGGGGAGAGCAGCGGCTGCGGGAAATACACTTCCAGCCACGCGCTCTTGCTGTTCTGTGTGCCTACGCCGAGGCCAAAGGCAAATGCCGAATCTGTCATAGTTTCACCTGTTGTTTACTGCAACTCGGGGCCCTTGTTGTCGACAGGGGTCGAAAGGAATCACCGGGGCCTAGAGCGTGTGCAATTCAAAAATTTTCTGGTATTGCGCCGCGCTGAAACCGCAGTGCAGTTCGTGGCCGGTATCCAGCAGGGGCCGCTTGACCAGGGTAGGGTGCTCGAGAACGGCATCCAGGGCCGAGCTCGCGTCCATGCCCTCGCGCCGGGCCGGTTCCAGTGCCTTCCAGGAGGTGCTGCGTTTGTTGACCACGGTGTCCCAGGGCAGCGCCTCGAGCCAGTGTGCCGCCAGCGATCGCTCCAGCCCGTCTTCGCGCAGGTCGTGGAAGCGGTAGTCGACTTCGTGGTCGTCGAGCCACTTGCGGGCCTTGCGCACGGTGTCGCAGTTCTTGATGCCGTAGAGGGTAATCACGGAAGATCCTGTCGCCTTTTCGAAGGGCGCATAGCATAGCAGACCGCTCGCCGCGCCAACACCTCGGGGGCAGTGTCCGCTCTGCCCTGCGGGCGCTGGTTTACGCGGCTCCGGCAGCCTCGAGAATGGCGGCGTACTCGCCGCCCCTGGCGTGCTCCCCGACGATGTCGCGCACCGAGCGGCCGTCATTGCCGCGGGCGTTGATGTCGCGGCCCTGTTCGCGGAAAAAGCCGACGAAGAGTTCGAAATCATCCGCTCGCATACTCTGGTAGGCGCGCAGCAGCATGAAGAAGTTTTCGTCGCTGCCGTCGTGGGGACGCACTTCGAGGAAGCTGCGTACGTGGTCCTCGGTCCAGACCTCGTCGATGACTTTTTGCTTGTCTTTTTTCACTTTGCTCTCACCTCAATCGGGTAGCTGTCGAAATAACCGACCGCGCTGTGCGGGCGGTATCAACTCAAGCGAGTTTCTTTGCCAGCAGTTCGTTGACCATCTGCGGGTTGGCCTGGCCCTTGCTGGCTTTCATGATCTGGCCGACGAAGAAACCGATCAGCTTCTTGCGCTTGCCCTCGTCGGCGGCGCGGAACTGTTCCACCTGTGCGCTGTTGGCGGCGATGACTTCATCGACCATCGCTTCCAGTGCGCCGCTGTCGGAAACCTGTTTCAGGCCGCGGCTTTCGATAATCTCGTCCGCCGAGCCTTCGCCCTGCCACATGGCCTCGAAGACCTGCTTGGCGATCTTGCCTGAAATACTGTTGTCGAGAATGCGCGTGATCAAGCCGCCCAGTTGCTCCGCGGCCACCGGGCTGTCTCCGAGGGCAGTGTCGTTGCGGTTGAGCTGCCCGAGCAGTTCCACCTGCACCCAGTTGGCGGCGATCTTGGCGTCGCCACAGGCGGCGACCACCGCCTCGTAGTAGTCGGCCAGGGGCCGTTCCGCGGCCAGCACGCCGGCGTCGTAGGCGGACAGCCCGTACTGCTCGGCGAAGCGGTGGCGCTTGGCGGTGGGCAGTTCCGGCAGGCTGTCGCGTACCGCACTGACGTAGGCCTCGTCGATCACCACCGGCAGCAGGTCGGGCTCGGGGAAGTAGCGGTAGTCGTTGGCCACCTCCTTGCTGCGCATGGGGCGGGTCTCGTTGCGATCGGCATCGTAGAGGCGGGTTTCCTGCACCACCTTGCCGCCGTCGTCGAGGATGTCCGACTGGCGCTCGATCTCGTGGTGTATGGCCTTTTCCACGAAGCGGAAGGAGTTGACGTTCTTGATCTCCGCGCGGGTGCCCAGGGTCTCGCTGCCCGCCGGGCGCAGGGAAATGTTGATGTCACAGCGCATGGAGCCCTCGGCCATGTTGCCGTCGGAAATGCCGAGGTAGGTCACCAGGGAGTGCAGGGCCTTGAGGTAGGCCACCGCATCCTCTGCGCTGTAGATATCGGGCTCGCTGACGATTTCCAGCAGCGGGGTGCCGGCGCGGTTGAGGTCGATACCGCTCATGCCGTGGAAATCCTCGTGCAGGGATTTACCGGCATCCTCCTCGAGGTGGGCGCGGGTGATGCCGATCTGCCGGGTGCTGCCGTCCTCCAACTGGATCTCGAAGTGGCCGCGGCCCACGATCGGATCGGAGAACTGGCTGATCTGGTAGCCCTTGGGCAGGTCGGGGTAGAAATAGTTCTTGCGGTCGAAGACCGAGCGCATGCCGATCTCTGCCTCGATACCGAGACCGAACATCACGGCGAAGCGGACCGCCTGTTCATTGAGCACCGGCAGCATGCCGGGCATCGCCAGGTCGACCGCGCTGGCCTGGGTGTTGGCGGCGGCGCCGAAGGTGGTCGAAGAGCCGGAAAAAATCTTCGAACGGGTGGCCAGCTGCAGGTGCACCTCGAGGCCGATTACGGGTTCCCATCGCATCAGGCGGCACCTCCCGGGGGTGTCATCCGGTGCCAGTCGGTGGCCTGCTGGAAGCGGTGGCCGATGTTCAGCAGGCGCGCCTCGTCGAAGTGGCGACCAATCAGCTGCAGGCCCACCGGCAGGTCGTCCACCAGGCCCGCCGGCAGCGACAGCGCCGGCAGCCCGGCGAGGTTGACCGCCAGGGTGTAGACATCCTCGAGGTACATGGCCACCGGGTCGCCGGTTTTCGCACCGAGGCCGAAGGCCGGGCCGGGGGTGGTGGGGCCGGCGATGACGTCGACCTGCTCGAAGCAGGCGTCGAAGCCCTGCTTGATCAGGCGCCGTGCCTGCTGCGCCTTCTTGTAGTAGGCGTCGTAATAGCCGGCGGAGAGGGCGTAGGTGCCCACCAGGATGCGCCGCTTCACCTCGTCGCCAAAGCCCTCGTCGCGCGTGCGGGTATAGAGGTCGTAGAGGTCTTCAGGCGCTTCGCAGCGGTAGCCGTAGCGCACGCCGTCATAGCGCGAGAGGTTGGTTGAAGCCTCGGCGGGGGCGATGATGTAGTAGGTGGGGATCGCCAGCTCGCTGTGGGCGAGTGACACCTCCACCAGCGTTGCCCCGAGTTTTTCCAGTTCGTCGAGGGCGGCGCGGACCCGGACCGCGGTCTGTTCGTCGAGACCCTCGCCGAAGTACTCCTTCGGCAGGCCGATGCGCAGGCCTTCCAGGGATTGTTCGAGGCTCGCGCTGTAGTCCGGTACTGCTTCCGCTGCCGAGGTGGAATCCAGGGGATCGTGGCCGGCCATCGCCTGCAACAGCCAGGCGCAGTCCTCGGCGCTGCGGGCCATGGGACCACCCTGGTCGAGACTGGAGGCGAAGGCGATCATGCCCAGGCGCGAAACCCGCCCGTAGGTGGGCTTGAGGCCGGTGATGCCGCACAGGGCCGCCGGCTGGCGAATGGAGCCGCCGGTGTCGGTGCCGGTGGCGGCGGGCACCAGGCGCGCGGCGACCGCCGCGGCGCTGCCGCCGGATGAGCCGCCGGGTACCCTGGAGGCATCCCAGGGGTTTTTCACCGCGCCGTAGAAGCTGCTTTCATTGGAGGAGCCCATGGCGAACTCGTCCATGTTGGTCTTGCCCAGGTTCACGCTGCCTGCGCGGCGGAGCTTGTCGACCACGGTGGCGTCGTAGGGCGGGACGAAATTGTCCAGCATGCGCGAGGCACAGCTGGTGCGCAGGCCGCTGGTGCAGAAGATATCCTTGTGGGCGATGGGAATGCCGGTCAGGGGGCCGCCCTCACCACCGGCGAGGACCGCGTCAGCGGCCTGTGCGGCAGCCAGTGCCTCGTCGCCACAGACGCTGATAAAACTGTTGTAGCGCTCATCCAGGGAGGCGATGCGGTCGAGGAAATGCTGCGTCAGTTCCACGCTGGAAAAGCGCTTCTCCCGCAGCCCCTCGGCCATCTGGGCGATGCTAAGATCGTGCATGTCTTGATCCTGATTTGCCCCGGAGGGGGCTATTCGATGACTTTGGGAACGAGGTAGAGGCCGTCTTCCACCGCGGGTGCAATGGCCTGGAATTCCGCGCGCCGGTCGGTTTCGGTGACGGCGTCGGCGCGCAGGGTCGCGGTGGCGTCCAGGGGGTGTGCCATGGGTTCGACCCCGCTGGTGTCCACCGCCTGTAACTGTTCCACCATGTCGAGAATTTCGCTCAGGCGCCGGCTGAGGTCGCCCATTTGTTCTTCGCCCACCCGGATGCGGGCCAGCGCGGCGATTTTTTCTATCTCGTCCTGTTCAATCGACATATTACAAACCAGGGTAGTACTGACGGTTTCCGCAGCCTGCGAGCAGCTGCCGGGAAGCGGCGGGGCGCTAAACTTAACACATTTTCCGCCTTGCCCAAAAACCCTGTCATTGTTACTCTTTCGCGAATAACATTCGCGCCGGGAAATCGGTCTGAATTCGCGGTGTTCAAGCGATAATTCACCGTTAAAAAGACGTGACTGGTAGGTAAGCGATGAGGGCTGGCCGGTCCGGTCCCCTTTTGTCGCTGGCCCCCTTTGCTGTTAGTAAGGTACATTTTTTAATGCTGAAGAAATTGCGTGGAGTGTTCTCCAATGATCTCTCCATAGATCTGGGCACCGCCAACACGCTGATCTACGTGCGCGATAAAGGTATCGTGCTGGACGAACCCTCTGTCGTTGCCATTCGCGTTCACAACGGGCAAAAAACCATCGAAGCCGTGGGCGCCGAGGCCAAGCGTATGCTGGGCCGCACCCCGGGCAATATTACCGCCATCCGTCCCCTGAAAGACGGCGTCATCGCCGATTTCCAGGTGACCGAGAAAATGCTCCAGCACTTCATCGCCAAGGTCCATGAAACCCGTTTCATCCGCCCCAGCCCGCGGGTACTGGTCTGCGTTCCCTGCATGTCCACCCAGGTCGAGCGCAGGGCGATCCGCGAGTCCGCCCTCTACGCCGGAGCGCGCGAGGTGCGGTTGATCGAGGAGCCCATGGCGGCAGCCATCGGCGCCGGCCTCGACGTCGAGGAAGCCAGTGGCTGCATGGTGGTGGACATTGGCGGCGGAACCACGGAGATCGCGATTATTTCACTTAACGGTATCGTCTATCGCGATTCCGTCAGGGTCGGCGGAGACCGCTTCGACGAGTCGATAGTCGCCCATGTCCGCCGTCGCTACGGCAGCCTGATCGGCGACGCCACGGCGGAGCGCATCAAGATGGAAGTGGGCTGCGCCTTTGGTGGCAGCGAACTGCGCGAGATCGATGTGCGCGGGCGCAACCTCGCCGAAGGGGTGCCGCGCAGCTTCACCCTGGACAGCGACGAGATTCTCGAGTCCCTGCAGGATCCCCTGAGCACCATCGTCCAGGCGGTGAAGTCCGCGCTGGAACAGTCGCCCCCGGAACTGGCGGCGGATATCGCCGAGAGCGGCATCGTGCTCACCGGCGGCGGTGCGCTGCTGCGGGACCTGGATCGCCTTATCTCCGAGGAAACCGGCCTTCCCGTGATCGTCGCGGAAGACCCCCTGACCTGCGTCGCCCGCGGGGGTGGTCGCGCCCTGGAGATGATGGACCGGCGCACCATAGACCTGTTGTCCACAGAATAAGTACACTGTCACTTCTTCCCCGCGCAACCGCTGAGGAGACGACATCAAGCCTTTATTCGTCAAGGAGTCGACCCTCGGCCTGCGCCTCGGTCTGGCCCTGCTCATCGTGGCGGGGCTGATCACCGCAGACCAGCGCTTCGATGCCCTGCACAGCGTCCGCTCCGCACTCGAGGTCGTCGTGACCCCGGTCTACCGGGTCGCGGAAGCGCCCGTGCGCGCGGTGGAGTGGGGCAAGGAACACATGGTCAGTCGCTCGGAAATGCTCGAGGACAACCAGCGCCTGCGCCAGGAAAACCTGATACTGCAGGGCCGCTCCCAGCAGATGTCCTCCCTGCAGGCGGAGAACGTGCGCCTGCGGGCGCTGCTCAATTCCTCGGCGATGCTGCGCGATGACGTCCAGGTGGCGGAACTGGTGGGGGTCTCGCCCGATCCGGAGCGCCACCAACTGGTCATCAACAAGGGCAGTGACGACGGCGTATTCCTCGGCCAGCCCCTGCTCGACGCCGACGGCCTGCTGGGGCAGATTGTCGAGGTGAGCCCGCGGCTCTCCCGGGTCCTCCTGATTACCGACGCCACCCATTCGATTCCGGTGCAGATCAATCGCAACGGTGTGCGAGCCATTGCCGAGGGAACGGGCAGCCTCAGCCAACTGGAAATTCACCATGTCTCGGCGACCACCGATATCAGCGAGGGTGACCTGCTGGTCACTTCCGGGCTGGGCGGTCGCTTCCCCGCGGGCTACCCGGTGGCGGTGGTCAGCGACGTGCGCCGGGACCCGGGCAAGCCTTTCGCCATCATCAGCGCCACGCCGAGCGCCGCCCTGGACCGCAGCCGCCACGTCTTGCTGGTGTTCACCGCCGAAGCGGCCGAAGCGGCCGAAGTCGCCGCGCCCGAGACGGAAGAGTAAGTCTTGGAGGATCGTGGCGCACAAGGCTACTGGATAATTCTGCTGAGTTTTTTCGCCGCACTGGTATTGGCGCTCCTGCCCCTGCCGCGCTACCTGCTGATGCTTCGCCCCGAGTGGGTGGCGCTTTTCCTCATCTACTGGAGCATGGCCCTGCCGCACCGGGTGGGCTTGATCACCGCGCTCTGCCTGGGAATATTGCTGGACGTGCTGGAGGGCGCCGTACTCGGGCAGAACGCAGCCGCACTGGCGGCGGTGGCCCTGCTGGTCTCCCTGCTTTATCAGCGGGTGCGGGTATTCAACCTGTGGCAGCAGTCCGCAGTGGTCTTTGCCCTGGTCGGCATCAGCCAGATGGTTTGCCAGTGGGTACAGAAAGCGGAGGGCCTGGGCTCCCAGTCGATCGTCTTCCTGCTGCCGGCGGTGTCCAGCGCGCTGGTCTGGCCCCTGGTCATGCACCTCCTGCGCCGCTTCCGGCGCAGCTACCGGGTGAGCTGACTTGCAGTTGATACTCGCATCCGCCTCGCCGCGCCGACGGGAATTGTTGGCGCAGATCGGTGTCGAAGCGGTGGTGGAATCCGCCGACATCGATGAGCAGCGCTTGCCTGACGAGACTCCGGAGGAGTACGTGGCACGCCTTGCCGCTGAAAAAGCCGCCGCGGTAGCCGCGCGCCACCCGGGCGAAGCACTGGCCGTGCTGGCGGCTGACACCGCCGTGGTGCTGGACGAGTCGGTCATCCTCGGCAAGCCCGGCAGCCACAACGAGGCTCTGGGCATGCTGGCGCGGCTCTCCGGCCGCGAGCACTCGGTGTTCACCGGTATCTGCCTGAGCCTGCCCGACGGGGAGCCCCAGGTCGAGGTGGTGGAGACCAAGGTGCATTTCAGGCAGTTGGACCTGCCGACCTGCAAGGCCTACCTCGCCACCGATGAACCCTGGGACAAGGCCGGCGCCTACGCCATCCAGGGTCTGGCGGGAGCCTTCGTCGACTCGATCGAGGGAAGCTACAGCAATGTAGTGGGCCTGCCCCTGGCAGAAGTCTGGGAGCTGCTGCGCGGCCACGGGATCGCCACCGGACTGGAGCCTGCCGGTGAGTGAAGAGATCCTCGTCAACATCACCCCCATGGAAACCCGGGTGGCCCTGCTCGATAACGGGGCAACCCAGGAAGTCCACATCGAACGCAGCGCCAGCCGGGGGATCGTGGGCAATATCTACGCCGGGAAAGTGGTGCGGGTACTGCCGGGCATGCAGGCGGCCTTCGTCGACATAGGTGCCGATCGCACCAGCTTCATTCATGTCTCCGCGCTGGTCCAGCACAATGCGGAGGGTCGCGCTGCCCGCAAGACTGTGCGGGATTACCTCCACGAGGGGCAGAAACTGGTCGTGCAGGTGACCAAGGAGCCCATGGGCAGCAAGGGTGCGCGGCTGACCACTGAACTTTCCGTGTCCTCCCGCTACCTGGTATTCATGCCCGATGGCGATCACGTGGGCGTGTCCCAGCGCATCGAGGACAGCGCCGAGCGCGAGCGCCTGCAGGCGCTGCTTGCCGAGGGCCGGGCAAAGGAAGAGCTGCCGGAGAAGGGCGGCTACATCCTGCGTACCGCCGCCGAGGGCGCGGGTCTGGAAGAACTCTGCGCTGACCTGCGTTACCTCAAGCGCCTGTGGGCCGCGGTGGAGCGGCGCGCAGCCGCGGCGCGCGATCCCGAACTCATCTACACGGAGCTGCCCCTGCACCTGCGCACGGTGCGGGATATGGCCCGGCCCGGCGTCGACAGGATCCTGGTGGACAGCCGCGAGAACTTCGAGGCTCTGAAGGGCTTCTGCAGCGAGTACATGCCCGAGGTATCCGGCCTGCTGGAGCTCTATCCCGACGGCCGGCCCCTGTTCGATCTCCACGGCATCGAACTGGATATCCAGCGGGCCCTGGCGCGCAAGGTCGAGCTGAAGTCCGGCGGCTACCTGATCATCGACCAGACCGAGGCGATGACCACCATCGACGTCAACACGGGCTCCTACGTAGGGCGGCGCAATCTCGAGGAGACCATCTACAAAACCAACCTCGAAGCGGCGGCGGTACTCGCGCGGCAATTGCGCCTGCGCAACCTCGGCGGCATCATCATCGTCGATTTCATCGACATGCAGGACGAGGAACACCGCCGACAGGTTGAGCGGGCCCTGGAAAAAGCCATGGCCGGCGACCCGGCCCGCAATCGCATCACCGGTGTTTCCGAACTGGGCCTGATCGAAATGACCCGGGAACGTACCCGCGAGAGCCTCAGCCAGCAGCTGTGCGAGGAGTGCCCGATCTGCCAGGGACGGGGGGTGCTGAAAACGGCGGAGACCGTCTGTTCGGAGATTTTCCGCGAGATCATGCGCGACGCCCGCGCCTACGACAACGACCAGCTGATGGTGCTGGCATCCCAGGCGGTGGTCGACCGCCTGCTCGACGAGGAGTCGGCGCATGTCGCAGACCTGGAAGAATATACGGGTAAAACCATCAGTCTGCGGGTGGAACCGGAGAATCACCCGGAACACTTTGATATTGTACTGCTCTGACGCAGGCACCTTTGGGAACATTCCTTGCGGCGATCCATATTTCACAGGCTGAGCAGTTTCCTCTGGATGGTCGCCGTCGCCACGCTGGTGTTGCTGGCGAGTTATGTCAGCCTCGGGCGGTTGCTGAGCAGTAACCTGTCCTACTGGCAGGAGGACATTCTTGCGCAGCTCAACGCCCACCTGCCGTTCCGGGTCGATGCTTCCCGGCTGCAGGGCGGCTGGCACTCCTTTACGCCGCAGATTGCCCTGCACGACCTCCAGCTGACCCTGCCGGGAGAAGCGGGCACCACCCTCGAACTCGTCGGCGGCCGCGTCGGCATCGATGTCCTCGAATCCCTCGCGAGCCGCAGCCTGCGTGTCACCGCTCTGCAGCTGGAAGCACTGGAGCTGCAGGCGGAGGTGACCGAGGACGGGCGCCTGCTGCTGCCCGGCCTGACCGATGGCGGCGGTGAAATGGGCGACTGGCTGGAGGAATTCCTCCTCAATATCGAATCGCTGCGCCTGCGGGACAACACGCTTTCCCTGCATTTTCCCAACGGTGAACGGCGGCTGATGCGGCTGGACGCGACGCTCTCCCGCGAGGGCAGTCGTCGCTGGCTGAGCGCCAAGCTGGTTTCGGACCACGGCACCCGCCTGCGCCTGAGCGGCAACGGCCTGGGCAATCCCTTTCTCCCCGCTTCGTTCGTCGGTGAGGCCTATGCCGAAGTCGAGGTGGAGGCACTGGAAGCGACCCGCGCAGTACTGCCGGAGCCGCCCGAGCACTGGCCCGCCGGCAGTGTGAAGGCGCGCCTGTGGCTGGACTGGCAGCGCGGCGAGCCGCTCCTCGACCTGCAGGTGGACGCGCGCCAACTGGCGCTCAGCACCGGGGCGGATTCCTGGTCCGCACCGCTTGAGCAATTAACCCTGGAAGGGCAGTTGAGCGGGGCACCCGGTGCCTGGCAGGTATTCCTGGAGGAGGGGCGACTGCGTCGCAAGGGCGCCGAGGCAGTCATCCCGCGAATGCAGGTGGAGTTGAAGCAGGACCGGCTTCGCCTGCGCACCGCCGCCTGGCAATTGCAGCCCCTGCACGCGCTGCTCAGTGGCGCCAGCCTGCCCGAGCAGTGGGCCGGCGTCCTGGATACGCTGGCACCCAGTGGCCGGGTCGATGCCCTGGCCTTTGACGCGGCCCTGGAAGACGGGAAGCTGCAGCGGGACTGGCGCCTCACCGGCAATTTCAGCGAGCTGTCGCTGGCGTCCTGGCACGGCGCCCCCGGGGTCGAGAACGCCGCCGGTTTTTTCCGCCTGCACGCGGATGGCGGCAACGTGGCGCTGGACAGCGAGAACGTCAGCATGGCCTTCCCCACGGTCTACGAGGAGGCCCTGCACTACGGCAGCATCGAGGCCCGGGTCGATCTGGGCTGGGACAGCGAGGCGGTGACCCTGCACAGTGGCCCGGTGAACGCCGTCGGCGAGGAAGGTCAGGTGAACGCCCTGTTCGGCCTGCGAATTCCGCTGCAGGAGAGCGACACCGGTATAGAGATGGAGCTCCTCGCCGGGCTGCGGGACAGTCACCCGCGCTACCGCGACAAGTACCTACCGAAGATACTTCACGCCGGCCTTCGGGAGTGGCTGTCCGACGCTGTTGGTGATGGTCGCCTGAACGAAGCCGGGTTTATCTGGCGCGGCAGTTTGCGCGCCCACGCCGCGCCCCTGCGTACGATCCAGGTGATGGCGAATCTCGAGAACGCCAGCTTGCGCTACCAGCAGGACTGGCCTGCCCTGGAGGATCTCAGCGCCACCTTGCTGGTGGACGATGTCAACGTGAGTGTATGGTCGGAGCACGCCAGGTTATACGATTCACAGTTGCAGGGGATCTCCGCCGAGGCCTGGATGGACGCTGCCGGCGATATGCGCCTGGTGGTGAACGCGGCGCTGGAGGGAACGCTGCAGGATGGCCTCTCCACGGTGGGCAACTCCCCGCTGCGGGCCATGACCGGCGGCGCCTTCAGGGACTGGCGTGGTTCCGGCACACTCGATGCCCACCTGGGGCTGGGCCTCAATCTCAATCGCAGCGCTGCGGAACCCGAGGTCGATTTCCGCGGCACAGTGGCGGACGGCGGTATCAGTATCAATCCCGGTGGGCTCTCGCTGGAGGGGCTTTCGGGTGAATTTTCCTATCGCAGCGGGCAGGGCTTCAGCTCTCGCGGCCTCGCGGCGAGCCTCTGGGGCAAGCCCCTGGCGATCGAGGTCTCCCAGGGCGCCAGCCTTGACCCAGAGGAGGGTGGCAGTGGCGGCCAGGTGGCGGTGGATGTCTCCGGCAGTTTGCAGGCCAGCGACCTGCAGCAGTGGCTGGGCCTGAAAGTCCTCGAACTCGCCAGCGGGGAGGCGGACTTCAGCGCCCGAATCGCGGTGCAACAGGGCCTGGCACCGCGGCTCTCACTGGGTTCAAGCCTCGAGGGGGTGGCACTGGACCTGCCGGCACCCTGGTCGAAGATCGAACCGGAGATCAGCGCATTCACCCTGGGCATGCCGCTTGGCGGGGACGAGCGAGTGGTGGAATTGCGCCTCGGGCCGGCCCTGTCACTGGAGATTGGCCTGACACCCGCCGGGGACGGCGTCGGCGCTGTGGCCCTCGGCGTGGGCCGTTCACCGCCCGTGCTGGAAAGCGGCCGTATCGTGGTCAGTGGCGAAGCGCCGTTGCTGGACCTGGAGGACTGGCAGGCCTTCAGTGAACGCTATCTGCTGGCGGCAGGCGAGGCCGGTGAAGCGGCGACCGAAGTGGAGGCTTCCTCCGCCGCGGTGCCGCTGGGGAATGCGCTGGCGCTGGATATCCAGGACATGCAGGTGGGGCGCCTCCTGCTCTGGGGCAGTGAATACCGGGACATCCGCTTCAGCTTCGCCAGCGGGCAGGAGACCATGGTGGCGGACTTCGAGGCTCCCTGGGGCGCGGGGGCGTATCGCGCCGTGCCGGGTGAGCCGGGGGCGCTGCAATTCGACTGGATAGATCCCGCCCGCCTCCCCACCTCGCCGGTGGCCACCGGGATATCCGGTGAATCCGGGCCTCCCGCGGAGCTGCCCGATCTCGCGCCCACGGATGTCGCGGTCCAGCGCCTCCTGTGGAAGGGGCGGGAACTGGGCGATCTGCGGTTTCGCCTGCAGGGCAAGGCGGGACGTTTCCGCGCCGCCAATATCGCGGGAGAGCTCGCCGGCCTGCGCATCTCGACGCAGCGCGCCGCCCAACTGGTCTTCACCCAGGGGGGCAAAACCCGGCTGACGGCACTCTTCGAGTACGACGATCTCGGCGATACCCTGATCGCCCTCGGCTACGCCCGGCCGCTGGAAACCCGCAGCGGCAACCTCGACCTGGGAATCGAGTGGTCCGGGTCACCGCAGGATTTCAGTCTCGCCAGCCTCGATGGCTATTTCGATATTCACGCCAGCGACGGGCGCTTCCTCGAGACACCCGGGGGCACTGGCGCCCTCAAGGTAGTGGAGATTCTCAACCTCGCGGGGGTGGTGCAGCGCCTCAGTCTCTCGCACGTGTTCGAGTCAGGGATTGCCTTTGACAGCCTGGACGGCCAGGTCTTTTTCCACCCGGGTACCATCGAACTGGCCAACCTGACAGTGATCGGCAGTTCCAGCGCCTTCGCCATGAGCGGGGTCTCGGATGTGGCCAGCCGCAGCCTCGACGGTGAACTGGTGGCGACCTTGCCGGTGGCGGGCAACCTGCCCTGGGTGGCGGCCCTGGCGGGCGGCCTGCCGGTGGCGGCGGGGGTGTTCGTGGTGAGCAAGGTCTTCGAGAAACAGGTCAACCGCCTGTCCAGCGGGGTGTATACGATAGAGGGCACCTGGAACGAGCCGGAGTTTGCCTTTGACCGGATCTTCGACGATGAACTGCGGCGGGCGAATGCGCCCCGCCCGACCGGGACGGTGCTGGCGGATCCCAACCAGATTCCGGAACTGGCGGTCCTGATCGCGGACCCCAACCAGGTCAATGGCCCTCCGCCCGCGCTCGTGGATCCCAACGATATTCCCGGTGACGAATTGCCCCGGGCGGGGGGTGGTACCGAACCCCGGCTCCCGCCCGATCCGAATCAGCCCTCGCCCTGAGCCTCTTCCAGTTCCCGCAAATAGCGGAACAGCTTGCGGCTGGCCGCGGGCGCCTGATTGCGCTCCCGCTCCCTCTGGTGTTGCAGGATGAGGTGGCGCAACTGTTGCCGGTCAGCTTCGGGATAGCGTTCGAGCACCAGGCCGACGCCGTGCTGGCCGGCCGCCAGCACATCTTCACGCAGTTTCTCGATGCGGTGGAATTTCGCGTTTTCCTCGCGGGCGGGCTGGAACAGTCGCTCCAGCGCCTCTTCGATCGGGGCCGGGTCGATGTCGCGCATCAGCTTGCCGATAAACTGGAGATGGCGGCGCAGGGCGCTGCGGCTCTTGATGTTGCGGGTTTCCCGCACCGCGCGCAGCAGGCGGTCGTCCTCGACGGGAATCTGCTGCAACTGCTTTTCGCTGAGCTGTGTCAGGCGCTGCCCCAGGGCCTGCAAGGCGTGCATTTCCTTCTTGCGCCGGGTTTTGCTGGGGCCGTCGAATTCGTCGTCGTATTCGCCGTCCTGTTCGTAATCGTCAACCATAAACCAGTGTCGCCAGGCCGAGGAAGGAGAGGAAGCCCACCACGTCGGTGACGGTAGTGAGCAGCACGCCGCCAGCGAGGGCGGGATCGATTTTGGCGCGGGTCAGCAGCAGCGGCAGGGCGGCGCCGGCAAAGGCTGCCATCAGCAGGTTGATGACCAGGGCCGCGGCGATAATGGCGCCGATGGTCCAGTCGTCGAACCACAGGGAGGCGGCCACCGCCACCACGCTGGCCCAGGTAATGCCATTGAGCAGACCGATCAGCAACTCGCGATTCATCAGCCAGCCCTGGTTCTTGCGGCCCACCTGGCCGATGGCGATACCGCGCACCAGGACCGTCAGGGTCTGCGTGCCCGCGATGCCGCCCATCGAGGCGACGATGGGCATGAGCACGGCCAGGGCCACCACTTTCTCGATGGTGCCCTCGAAGAGGTTGATGGTCGCGGCCGCGATGAAGGCGGTGACCAGGTTGATGCCCAGCCAGACGGCGCGTTTCGGCGCCGCCTTGCGAATCGGGGCGAAGGTGTCCTCGTCCTCGTCCAGGCCCGCCATGGACATGAAGGAGTGGTCCGCGTCCTCGCGGATGACGTCCACCACGTCGTCGATGGTGATACGCCCGAGCAACTTGCCGGAATCGTCCACTACCGGTGCGGATACCCAGTCGTGGCGTTCGAACAGGCGCGCCACCTCGTCGTCGGGCATCTCCACCGGGATCGGGTCGATGTCGGTGACCATCATTTCCCGCACGGTGGCGGAAGGGTCGGCGACCAGCAGGGTATTCAGGGGCAGCAGGCCGATGAACTGGTCGGAGCGATTGACCACGATCAGGTTGTCGGTCATCCGCGGGATTTCGCTGTGGCGGCGCAGGTAGCGCAAGACCACGTCGAGGGTGATGCGCGCACGGATGGTGATGGTGTCCGTGCTCATCAGGCCGCCGGCGACATCATCGGAGTAATTCAGGACCTGTTCGAGGCGCGCCCGGTCCTGGTGGTCCATCGCATCCAGGACTTCCTGGGTGATGGCATCCGGCAGCTGCTGCAGGATGTCCGCCAGGTCGTCGTCCGCCAGGCCCTCGGTGATGGTGGCCACCTCGGCGGCGTCCATCTGCGACAGGAAGTGGGCCTGCAGGTCATAGCTCAGTTCGCCGATGACCTCGCCCTCGAGTTCAACGTCGATCAGCTTCCACAGGATATCGCGGAATTTCGGTGGGGTGGATTCCAGCAGGTGGGCGATTTCGGCCGGCTTGAGGCCGTTGAGCATGCGCCGGCCGTGGACAAAGGCACCGCTCTCCAGCGCCAGCGTCAACTTGTCGAGGGTGTCCTGCGATGTCGGCTGGCTGGGGGGCATGCCCTGGTTCCCTGTATCGGTGGGTGGCTGGAGCGTTCTACGGGGAAGGATTATGCGAAAAAGCGCTGGGGCCAACAACGCAATTAGTTACGTCCGCCGCGCTGAAACCTCTGGCGCTGCTATTCCGCCTCGCCGAACCTGCCCTCTATAAGCTCTACCAGCGCCGCGTGCGCGGCTTCTTCGTCGTCGCCATCGATATGGATATCAAGGACCGTGCCCTTGGCCGCGGCGAGCATCATCACCGACATGATGCTCTTGGCGTCGACCATGTTGCCGTCACGCCCGGCCATGATGCGGCTGGAAAATGCCGAGCTGCAGCCAACGAACTTGGCTGCGGCGCGCGCGTGCAGGCCCAGTTTATTGATTATGGTGACCTGGGTCTCTATCACTACTGTAATTCCCTGTGCCTGAGGTGTACCTCGGGGAACTGCTGCCGGTAGTGCCGGTACAGCCTGTCGGCCAGATATACTGACCGATGTTGGCCACCGGTACAACCGATGGCAACGGTCATGTAACTGCGGTTGCTGTCGCGGTAACGGGGTAGCCACTGGTCGAGGAATGCACAGATATCGCTGTACAGTTCCTCGGTCATCGGCTGGGCCTCGAGGAATTCCCGGACCTCGGCATCCAGTCCGGTGCGCGGGCGCAGTTCCTTCACCCAGTGTGGGTTGGGCAGCATGCGGACGTCGAATACCAGATCCGCGTCACTGGGAACCCCGCGTTTGAAACCGAAGGACTGCACGGTGATGGACATGCTGCCCGCGCCCGAACCCAGCAGGCGCTGGCGGATGGCGTCTCGCAGTTCGTGGATGGTCATCTGGCTGGAGTCGAGGATCAGCGCGGCGTCCGCCGCGATCGGTTCCAGCAGGGCGCGCTCGCGCTCGATCGCTTCCGCCAGGGGCGTATCCCCGGAGCTCAGGGGGTGACGCCGCCGGGTTTCGGAGAAACGCTTGATCAGGACCGAGTCCTGGGCTTCCAGCAGCAGGATCTCGCAGCGCACGGAGGCCGGGAGGGAATCCCTGACCTGGGCGAAATTGGCCAGGTCTTTCCAGGCGTTGCGCGCGTCGATACAAACCGCGGTGCCCTTGAAATGGGAAAAATCGTCGCGGCTGGTCTCTTCCACCAGGGCGGGTAACAGCGAAACGGGCAGATTATCGATGCAGTAGTAGCCCTCGTCCTCGAGCTGGTGCAGGGCAGTACTCTTCCCCGCGCCGGAGCGGCCGCTGATGATAATCAGATGCATCCCTAGGCGCCCCCGGATTCCGCGACCTTGAACAGCTCCGCATCGTTCGGGGCAGCGCGCAGGCGAGCACAGTAGTCGGCCTGGCTGAACAGCCGGGCGATACCGGCCAGGGTATCCAGATGCTTCTGTTCCTCGCCTTCAGGGACCAGCAGCGCGAAGACCAGGTTGACCGGCTCGTTATCCGGGGCATCGAAATCGATGGGTTCCGCGAGGGTCAACAAGGCGCCCACCGGTCCACCGCAACCGGAGATCCGGCAGTGTGGTATGGCGATACCGTGGCCGAGCCCCGTGCTGCCCAGTTTCTCGCGGGCAATGAGCTGGCTGAAAACCTCGTCGTAGGAAAGGTCGGGCTGGTCGTCACTGATGATACGGGCCAGGGATTCGAACAGACGTTTTTTGCTGAGCCCCGGAACCTGGCTCGCCGTTCGTTCCGGGGTCAGTAACTCGGCTAATGCTTGCATGGGTGGAAATCAGTGCCCTCGCGTTTTTTCTTTGCGCTTGATCAACTGGCGATCCAGCTTGTCGACCAGCAGGTCGATGGCCGCATACATGTCCTCGGATTCCGCCTGGGCAAATAGGTCGGCGCCCGAGATATGCATGGTGGCCTCCGCCTTCTGGACCATTTTCTCCACGATAAGGGTGACCTGGGTGTTGGTGATATTGTCAAAGTGTCGCTGCAGTCGCTCGAACTTGCTCTCAACGTAGTTGCGCAGGGGGTCGGTGACCTCCACATGGTGTCCGCTGACGTTCAGTTGCATAGCTTGGCTCCTTGTTGCTGGTTAAACCGGGGTGACGCCCGGAACTGGCGCTGCCGTGGAGAGGCGGCGCCTGTCATTGAGTCTAGCCCACCTCAACGGGGCTGGGGGTGCTTGAACCGGCCATTCGCCGCAATTCATACCAGTCGCTTGCGCTCGTTGGAGGGGGGGATGTGCAGGCTGTCGCGGTACTTGGCTATGGTGCGCCGCGCTACCTCGATGCCCTGTTCCTCGAGCAGCTGCGCGATCTTGTTGTCGCTGAGCGGCTTGCGGGGATTTTCCGCGGCCACCAGCTTCTTGATCAGGGCGCGAATCGCTGTGGACGAACACTCGCCGCCGCCGCTGGTTGAGACGTGGCTGGAGAAGAAATACTTGAGTTCGAAGACGCCCCTCGGGGTGTGCATGTATTTTTGCGTGGTTACCCGGGAGATGGTGGATTCGTGCATCTCTACCGCCTCGGCGATATCGTGCAGGACCAGCGGCTTCATTGCCTCCTCGCCGTACTCGAGGAAGTTGCGCTGGTGCTCGACGATTTTACTCGCCACTTTCATCAGGGTCTCGTTGCGACTCTGCAGGCTCTTCAGGAACCAGCGCGCTTCCTGCAGGTTGTCGCGCAGGTAGGTGTTTTCAGCGCTGTTGTCGGCGCGCTTGATCAGGCTGGCGTAATCGGTGTTGATGCGCAGCTTGGGGGCGATATCCGGGTTGAGCTCAACGGTCCAGCGACCCTCCCGCTTGCTGACGAAGACATCGGGTACCACGTACTCGATTTCCTCTGGCGCGAAGGATTCGCCGGGATTCGGGTCGAGGGACTGCAGCAGCCCCAGCACAGCCTTGAGCTGGGTTTCGTCCAGCCGGGTGCGACGCAGGATCTGGCTGAAATCGCCGCCGGCCAGCTGCGCCAGGTGCCGGTTCAGGATCAGGCGGGCCTGCTCCAGGTAGGGTGTATCGGGGGGCAACTGCTGCAGCTGGACCAGCAGGCACTCCTGCAGGCTGCGCGTGCAGACACCTGCGGGTTCGAACTGTTGCAGGCAGTGCAGCACCGCCACCACCTCGTCCATCTCGATGTCCAGTTCCGGCTCGAAGGACTCGAGGATATCCTCCAGTGCCACCGTGATGCGCCCGTTGCCGTCGGTCGCGTCGATGATTGTCATGGCGATGAGGCGGTCGGTATCGGAAAGGCGGGTCAGGTTGAGCTGCCAGAGCAGGTGATCGTGGAGGCTCTCGCGGGCGCCGTTGCGGGAATCGAAGTCGCTGTCATCGTCCTGCGGAGCAGGGGCGGGAGCGGAACTGGAGGGCAGCAAATCGTCCCAGCGGGTGTCGACCGGCAGCTCATCGGGCATGTTCTCGGAGCCGCCGGTGTTGCCGGTGTTGAGTTCCGTCGTGCTCCAGTCGGCGTCGCTGCCGTTTGGCTCGTTCTCCGCGGCGTTGTCCTCGCTGGCGGTGTTCTCGCCCCTGTCCTCTTCACTCACTTCCAGCAGGGGATTGCTGTCCAGCGCCTGCTGGATCTCCTGCTGCAGATCCAGCGTCGACAGCTGCAGCAGGCGAATGGCCTGCTGCAGTTGCGGCGTCATGGTCAGTTGCTGACCGATCTTGAGTTGAAGCGACTGTTTCATCGACAGCTGGAATAGGCCCCTGTTACTGTCCCCCGGCAGAGGGTGACATCAAAGTTCTGGCCTTGGAGTGTAGCGCCACTGCGCGAAGGCTGGCAACAGCTTGGCTTGAATTTTGCTTGTTGACTTTTGGGGGCGCTTTGACAGGGGGTGTCAGAGGCGGAATTGTTCGCCGAGGTAGACCTTGCGGACCCGGGCATTGTCGAGAATATCCTGGGCGCTGCCGGCAGCGATGATGCTCCCTTCACCCACGATAAAGGCTTTTTCGCAGATGTCCAGTGTGTCGCGCACATTGTGATCGGTGATCAGGATGCCGATTCCGCGCTCGCGCAGGTGGTTGATGATCTGCTTGATATCGCTCACCGAAATCGGGTCGACCCCCGCGAAGGGCTCGTCGAGCAGGATGAAATCCGGCTCGGTGGCCAGGGCCCGGGCGATTTCGACGCGCCGCCGCTCGCCGCCGGAAAGTGACTGGCCGAGGCTATCGCGCAGGTGCTGGACGTGGAACTCCTCCAGTAGCATGTCGCGTTTTTCCAGGCGCTGCTGGCGGTTGAGGTCGGGGCGGGTTTCGAGGATCGCCAGCAGGTTGTCGCCCACCGTCAGCTTGCGGAAGATCGACGCCTCCTGGGGCAGGTAACCGATGCCGTGGCGCGCCCGCTCGTGCATGGGCAGGGGGGTGATGTCTTCACCGTTGAGCTCGATGCTGCCGCGATCCGCCGGGATGATGCCGATGATCATGTAGAAACAGGTGGTCTTGCCGGCGCCATTGGGGCCGAGCAGGCCGACAACCTGGCCGCTCTCGATCTCCAGCGAAACGTCCTGTACGACCTCGCGACCGCGGTAGGCCTTGGCCAGGTTACGGGCTAGCAGTTGCGCCACTGGCATCCTCCACTGGCGCTGTTTCGACTTCCGTGGGCAGGGACTCGTTGGGGTCCGCCGCCTGCGCTTCACCGCCGGCCGCATCCGCTTCCTGTGCCGCCGCGGCTTCCTGCTGTACCTGGGCGGGGATCACCACCTGCACCCGGCTGGAGATGTTGCTGCGGTCGGAATCCGCGCGTACCAGTTTTTCGTTGATGAAGTAGTCGATCATGTCGCCGGTGACAGTGGCGCCATCCTGCTCGATGCTGGCGGCTTCGCGCAGTTCCACCCTGGCGGCTTCGCGGTAGTACTCGATGCGCTGGGCGCGGGCGACGATGACCCCCCGGTCGGCTTCCGGCTGTTGGCGCATCAGGGCGGGGTTGCCGCGGGCGGTGATGCGGCTTGCGTCTTCGCCACGGTGGTGGACCGTAAGCTGGTCCGCCTCGATTTCCAGGCTGCCCTGCCGCAGCGTGACGTTGCCCTCGTAGCGGGTGAAGCCCTGGTTTTCGTCCCTGAGGGCCTGGTCCGCCTCGATGTGAATCGGTTGCTCCTGGTCGCCCGGGAGTGCCCAGGCGAGGGGTGCCAGCACTGCCAGCAGCAGGATCGTCAGCTTGCCTGCGCTAGGGCGCATAGATGCTCTCCACTTCCGGTCCCAGGCTTATGGTTTCTTCGTTCAGCCTGGCGAGCATGCCGCGGGCCTTTGTCCGGTTCTCACCCTGGGTAATGGTGACCGGTGTGTCCGAGCTTGCCACCCGCTGTTCCAGGTCGACATCGATCGCGCGGGTCTCCAGGCGCGTGTCGGTCTGGTCGTGAATCAGGACGACGTTTTCACGCAGCAACAGGCGCTGGCGACCGGATTCGAAGCGGCCGCGCTCCGAACTGGCGGTCCAGGTGCGGTCGTTGGCGCTGTGGGCGTACATCCGCGGTTCGGTCAGCAGGGCAAAACCATTACGACCGTATTGCTCGATATGCTGTGCTTCGACGATGTCCGAAAGCGTGCCGTCGGCGCTGAAGCTGCGGGTGCGCGCCGTGTCGATATAGCTCTGCGGCAGCCGCTCGCCGTCGCCCTGCGCGGCCTGCTGGCTGGAGCGCGAGGCGGAGTGGGAATTCCAGTAGTAGTTGACCACCAGAAGGAGGCCGAGGGCCAGCAGGATGTGGATCAGCGGGCGGCGCATCAGTCGTAGTCACCGAGCAGGGAAGCCAGGCTGCCGCGGGCGTCGAGAATCCGTTCGCAGGCTTCACGCACGGCACCGTGGCCGCCGGGGAGTCCGGTGACAATATCGGCGGCGGCGCGCAGCACGGCGACCGCGTCCGCCGGCGCGCAGCCGATGCCGGCGGCGCGCACTGCGGCGAGGTCGGGAAGGTCGTCGCCCATGTAGGCGCAGGCAGCGGTATCGATACCGCGGGTGGCGCAGAGTTCGCGCAGTGCAACCAGCTTGTCCTCGCGCCCCTGCACGATCGTCCCGATGCCGAGTTCCGTCGCTCGCCGCTGGACCATGGGTGAGTTGCGGCCGGTGATGATGGCGATGTCGATACCGTCGCGCTGCAGCAGCTTGAGGCCGAGCCCGTCCTTGATGTTGAAGCTCTTCAACTCCTCACCGCCGCTGCTGTACTGGATACGCCCGTCGGTGAGCACGCCGTCCACATCGAGCGCGAACAGGCGCAAGCCCCTTGCTGTCGCTGTCAGGTCGGCCATCGCTTCAGGCAATTCCTGCGTGCAACAGGTGCATGAGGTGGAGCACGCCACAGGCGTTGCCGCTTTCGTCCATTACCACCAGGGAGGTGATTTCGTTCTCTTCCATGATCCGCATGGCCTGCGCGGCGAGCATGCCCGGGGCGATCGTTTTTGCCTTGCGGCTCATCAGGTCGGCGATCGGCGTGCTGTTGATATCCACCCGTTCATCCAGCGCGCGGCGCAGGTCACCGTCGGTGAAGACGCCGATAAAGGCGCCGTTTTCATCGGCCACCGTGGTCATGCCCAGGCCCTTGGCGCTGATTTCCAGCAGGGCGGGGGCCAGCGCGGTGGCGGCGGTTACCCGGGGGATTGCATCGCCGGTGCGCATCAGGTCGGAGACCTTGAGCAGCAGTTTGCGGCCCAGCGATCCGCCCGGGTGGGAAAAGGCGAAATCCTCGGCGGTGAAGCCGCGGGCCTCGAGCAGGGCGATCGCCAGCGCGTCTCCCATCACCAGCGCGGCGGTGGTGCTGGAGGTCGGTGCGAGATCCAGTGGGCAGGCCTCGGTTTCGACACCCGCGTCGATGTGGGCGTCGGCGGCGCGGGCCAGGGTGGAGTCGGCATTGCCGGTCATCGCTATCAGCCCGGTGCCCATGCGCTTGAGCAGGGGGAGGAGGGTCAGGACTTCCGTGACTTCACCGCTGTTGGATAGCGCGATGACTACATCGGCCGCTGTGATCATGCCCATGTCACCGTGGCTGGCTTCCCCGGGGTGGACGAAGAATGCCGGTGTGCCGGTGCTGGCGAGGGTCGCCGCGATCTTGCGGGCGATGTGCCCGGACTTGCCCATGCCGGTGACGATCACCCGGCCGTCACAGGCGAGTAGTAGTGAGCAGGCTTTTTCGAACTCGGTGCCGACGCGCCCGGCGAGCGCGGCAATGGCCTCCGTCTCCATGCGAATCGTGCGCTGGGCGGAATCGGTAAAGCTGGGGGAAGGCTGGTCCGCCATGGTTGCGGGCCTCGAATCAAAGGCTGACATATAACCAATAATAATACAGCGCGTAGGAACCGACTAACAACACCCCGACTGTGCGACCGATGTAGGCGTGGCCCTCCTGGGAGCGGCTGCGCTTGCGGCTGATGAGAATGGCCGCGGCGAGGAAAAAGGTCAGGAAGGTCATGGTGGGGTAGTCGCGCTGGGTGACCGAGGGCTCCAGCAGGGCGGTATCGAACAGGCCCGGTATCGCCATCACGATCAGCAGGTTGAACATGTTGGAGCCAATGACGTTGCCGAGGGCGATTTCCGTATGGCCGCGCAGGGCGCTGGCCACTGTCGCCGCCAGTTCCGGCAGGCTGGTCCCCACGGCGATGATGGTCAGGCCGATGACCAGCTCGGACACGCCCAGGGAGCCGGCGACGGAGACTGCGCCCCAGACCAGCAGGCGCGAACTGGCCACCAGCAGGGCGAGGCCGAAGGCGAAGGTCAGCCAGGCGCGCATGGGGCTCAAGTGGGGGAGGTATTCCTCTTCCGCTTCGCCCATCAGGACTTCGTCTTTCTGCTGGCTGCGCATCATGTAGAAGACCAGGCCGACCAGGGTCACGATCATCACTATGCCGTCCACTGCGGACAGCGACTGGTCGATCAACAGTACACCGGTACCCACGGTAACCAGCAGCAGGGTAGGCATCTCCTTGCGCATGCAACTCGAGTGCACCATGAGCGGGGCTATCAGTACGGTGATGCCGAGCACCAGGCCGATGTTGGCGATATTGGATCCGATGGCATTGCCGATCGCGAGGTTTCCGGCGCCGGACAGGGCGGCGGTGATCGACACCAGGACTTCCGGCGCAGAGGTGCCCAGGGACACGATGGTCAGGCCGATCACGATGGGTGACATACCCATGTTTTCAGCGATGGAGGCGGCGCCCGCGACGAATAAATCCGCACTCCAGATAAGGATAATAAAGCCGACCAGAATGGCTGCGGCAGCTAACAGCATATGAATACTTTTCCTGTTACAGTATGCGCCGCGCTGTGGCGTGGAACTGCGGGATCATCCCTGATGTCACAGATGGCGGGTGTCCGGGAAGCGCGCTTGGCAAACGCACCCGAACGCCAACGCCGGATTATACAGGCCGGTGCAGCTGTGAATAGTGCAATTTCATCCTGTGGGGATCGTTCATGTCGAAGAATTTTCAAGTCATCTGGTTGTTTGTATTGCTGTGCTGGGGGAGCGTTGTCGCAGCCCAGGAAACAGCCGGCCCCACCGCCCACGACGTCGTTCGCGATACTTCGCAGCGAGTCATGGCAGTGGTGGAAGATGCGAAATCCTATGCTGACAGCGATCCGGAGCGCTACTACGCCGCAGTGCATGAAATTCTGGATCCTGTCGTCGACTTCCGCGGTTTCGCCCGCGGCGTGATGGGTCCCTATGCCAGCAGTGAACGCTACCGCTCCCTGGACGAGGCCGGGCGGGAAAAACTGCGCGAGCAGCTGGACCGCTTTTCCGAGGTGATGCGTACCGGCCTGGTGCGTACCTACAGCAAGGGCCTGCTCGCCTTTGGTGGTTCGCGTGTGGAAGTTTCCCTGCCCGCCCAGGACGAGAGCAGCGCCAAGCAGGCGACGGTAGAACAGCTGATTTTCTCCGACAAGGCGCAGCCCTATGTCGTCTACTACCAGATGGGGCGCGACCGCTCGGGCGAGTGGAAACTGCGCAACATGATCGTCGAAACCGTGAACCTCGGTGAGATCTATCGCAGCCAGTTCCAGGCCTCGGCGCGCGAACATGAGGGTGACCTCGATGCCGTGATCGACGGCTGGTCACTCGAGGCGGCGGAGGCCGAACTGGAGAAGTCCTGATCGCGGTCGCTATCGCCGGCAAATTTCACTAAAATGCCGCTTTTCCACGCCCCGGCCGAGCGCTGGGGCGTTTACCGCTTTATCCGATAATTGTCCCGGGAGAAATCTATGGACGCCGTGACCGTCAAGTCCCTGCTGCAGGCCCACCTGCCGGACTGCGAATTCCATGTGCAGGGCGAAGGCGCCAACTACGATATCGTCGCCATCGGCGATGTCTTCGAAGGCCTGCGCCCGGTCAAGAAACAGCAACTGGTCTACGGCGCCCTCGGCGAGCAGATCGCCGAAGGCAATATCCACGCAGTCAATATCCGGACCTTGACGCCCCAGGAGTGGCAGGCGCAGGGCTGAGCGATGAGCGATAGCATCACCATTGCCCTGACCAAGGGACGGATACTCAAGGAGACCTTGCCCTTGCTGGCCCGCGCCGGTATCGAGCCCCTGGACGATCCCGCGCAGAGCCGCAAGCTGGTGTTCGAGAGCACCCTGCCGGGGGTGCGCATGGTTATCCTGCGCGGTACCGACGTGCCGACCTATGTCCGCCACGGTGTGGCCGATATCGGCGTGGTCGGCAAGGACATCCTGCTCGAACACGGCGCGGAAGGCCTCTACGAACCGCTGGATCTCGGGATTGCCCGCTGTCGACTGATGACCGCGGGCCCGGTGGGCTGGCAGGGCGGCAGCGGGAGAATCCGCGTGGCCACCAAGTTCGTCAACATCGCCCGCGACTATTTCGCCAGCCAGGGCGTGCAGGCGGAATTGATCAAGCTGTACGGCGCGATGGAACTGGCGCCGATCATGGACCTGGCGGACCTGATCGTGGATATCGTCGATACCGGCAATACCTTGCGGGCCAACGGCATGGCGCCGCTGGAGGAGATCGCCGCGATCAGTTCCCGGCTGGTGGTCAACAAGGCGGCGATGCGATCGAATTTCAGCGCCATCCAGTCGCTGGTGGACCGCCTCGGCGATATCGTGGAGAACAAGTGACATGCGCCGACTCGCAACAAACCAGCCAGACTTCGACGCCCAGCTCAACTCGCTGACCGAGTGGGAAGAGGAACTGGACCAGGCGGTCAACGCCACCGTGCAGGATATTCTCGCCGACGTTGCCAGCCGTGGCGACGCCGCGCTGCTGGAGCATACGGCGCGCCTGGATGGCCTTCGGGTGGACTCGCCGGCTGAACTGGAAGTCGGCCAGGAGCGTTTGCAGGCGGCGCTGGAAGCGATTCCCGCCGAACACCGTGCGGCACTGGAAACCGCTGCGGCGCGTATTCGCGAATACCACCAGCACCAATTACAGGAAAGCTGGCGCTATCGCGACGCCGCCGGCAATCTCCTCGGGCAGCAGGTTACGGCCCTGTCGCGGGCGGGTATTTACGTGCCCGGCGGCAAGGCGAGCTACCCCTCGTCGGTCCTGATGAACGCGATTCCGGCGCAGGTGGCCGGGGTCGAGCAGATCGTAATGGTGGTGCCCGCGCCCGACGGCGAACTCAACGAGCTGGTGCTGGCCGCCGCGGCCATCGCCGGCGTCCACCGGGTTTTCACCATCGGCGGCGCGCAGGCCGTCGCGGCACTGGCCTACGGCACCGAAACGGTTCCCGCAGTGGACAAGATCGTCGGCCCCGGCAATATCTATGTCGCCACGGCCAAGCGCATGGTTTTCGGCCGGGTGGGCATCGACATGATCGCCGGCCCTTCCGAAATCCTGGTGATCGGCGACGGCAGCACCGACCCCGACTGGGTGGCGATGGACCTTTTCTCCCAGGCCGAGCACGACGAAAACGCACGCTCCATCCTGCTGTCCCCGGACGCGGACTATCTCGACGCGGTGGCGGCGAGCATCGAGCGCCTGCTGCCCTCGATGGACAGGGCCGGGATTATCCGTGCCTCGCTGGAAAACCGCGGCGCCATGATCCTGACCCGCGACCTCGACGACGCGGTGGCCATCAGCAACCGCATCGCCCCGGAGCACTTGGAGTTGTCGGTTGGCGATCCCGAGGCTCTCCTGCCTTCGGTCCGGCATGCCGGTGCGATCTTCATGGGTCGCTGGACTTCCGAGGCCCTCGGCGACTACTGCGCCGGCCCCAATCACGTCCTGCCGACCGCCGGCAGCGCGCGATTCTTTTCACCCCTGGGGGTCTACGACTTCCAGAAGCGCAGCTCGGTGATCATGTGCAGTGACGAAGGTGTGCAGGCCCTCGGTCGGGTGGCTTCTACCCTGGCCCGTGGCGAATCCCTTACGGCCCACGCCCGGGCGGCGGAGCTCAGGCTCGAGGACTGACGTCCCGAGGCTCAGGCCGCGGGGCTGTTCTGGCCCTGCGCGCCCACCACCGCCTGCAGCTCCAGGCTCTGCTGGTTGCGCTGGACGGTTACCCGTACCGGCTCTCCGGGGCGCAGGCGGGCGATCTTGTGCATGGTCAGCCGGCCATCGATGACCTGGCTGCCGTTGATGTGGGTGATCACGTCGCCGGGCTGGATGTCCGCGCGCTCCGCGGGGCTGCCCTCGGCCACACCGATCACCAGCAGCGCCTGCTGCTGGTTGTCGCCCGCCAGTCGCACCGGTTCGACACTGACCCCGAGCCAGCCCCGGATGACTTCCCCGTACTCGATCAGGTCCTTCATGACGTAGAGCGCCAGGTTGCTCGGCAGGGCGAGGCTGATGCCTATGCCGGTGCCCGAACTCTGGTTGTTGGTGGTGTAGATCAGGGTGTTGATGCCCACCAGCCGGCCCTCGGCGTCGACCAGCGCACCGCCCGAGTTGCCCTGGTGAATGGTGGCATCGGTCTGGATGTAGTCCTCGAAGGTATTCGGCTGCAGGCCCCAGCGGCCGAGGCCGGAAACGATGCCCTGGGTCACCGAGTGGCCGAAGCCCAGGGGGTTGCCGATTGCCAGTACCACGTCTCCCACCCGCAACTGGTCCGAGTCCGCCAGCTCCGCCGGCACCAGGTCCGGCAGGTCGACCTTCAGCACCGCGAGGTCGGTGGCCGAATCGCTGCCGATGACCAGGGCATTGGCGGTGCGGCCGTCGTGCAGCAGTACCCAGATCGCGTCGGCGCCGGCGATCACGTGCAGGTTGGTGAGGATGTGTCCCTGTTCGGAGATGATGACGCCGGAACCGAGGGAGCGCTCGATGCGCGGGCGTGGATTGCGGCGAAAGCGCTCCTGGAAGAGGGGGGTAACGCTGCTGTTGACCAGCTTGGCGGTGTAGATATTGACGACCGCGGGGGTGGCCCGGGTAACCGCGCTGTTATAGCTGGCGGTCGCCACGTGTTGCACCGATTCGTCCGGCTGCGCGGGAAATACCCAGCGATCGAGTATCAGCAGGGCTGCCAGCAGCCCGGCAATCGCCGGCCAGGTAATGAATTTAAGGGTAGCTTGCATTGCTGTTATCGGTGCCCAGTCTGGAGTAGGGTATGCTGGCACAGCAGCTCCCCACGCGGGTTATCCGGGTATTGTATATGAAGCGGGTCCGCCGCGAACAGAAAGGCCATTTATGAGCACGACTTTGACCGCGCTGGTCCACTGGCTGGAGGAGCAGCTCCAGCCGGCGCGATTCCGCGATTACTGCCCCAACGGCCTGCAGGTGGAGGGACGCGCCGAGGTGAGCCGCCTGGCGACCGGCGTCACCGCCAGCCAGGCGCTGCTGGACCGGGCGGTGGAGTGGGGCGCCGATGCGATCCTTGTCCACCACGGCTACTTCTGGCGGGGTGAAGCGGAGCCGGTGGTGGGAATGAAGCGCCGCCGCCTGGCGACCCTGCTGGCCAACGATATCAGCCTGCTTGCCTATCACCTGCCGCTGGATGCCCACCCGACCCTGGGCAACAACGCGCGCCTCGGCCAGTTGATCGGGGTCGTCGACCCCGGCCCCCTGAATCCCGCGGACCCGACCGCGGTGGGCGACATCGCCTTCCTCCCGGAACCCCTTAGCGCCGCGGAACTCAGTGCCAGGCTCGCTGATATCACCCGTCGAGAGCCCTTGTTGATCGGTGAACCGGAGCGGGAAATTCGCCGCGTGGCCTGGTGTACCGGCGCGGCACAGTCCTACATCGATGCGGCCGTTGCCGCCGGGGCGGATGCCTTTGTCACCGGGGAAATCTCGGAGCCGACGGTACACACCGCGCGGGAGGAGGGCATCGTGTTCATCGCTGCGGGGCATCACGCCACCGAGCGTTACGGCGTGCAGGCAGTGGGCGAGGCGCTGGCGGAGCAGTTTTCCCTGAGCCACCAGTTCTTCGATTGCGACAATCCGGTATGACGGCCGGGACTGCGCCCGGCGCATGGAAATTCAGGGCTTCGGGGGCTCCGGCAACTCTTCTTCCGCGTCGATTTTCTTGCGGTCGAGGCCGTAGCCTTCGCTGAGAATGCCCTGCTGTTCGGGCGAGGCCTTCGGCGCGTAGTCGCGGGGCGGTTGGATGTCCCCCAGTTCCGCGGGAATCTCCGAGGGATCGGCCTTGCGGTCCATGTGATCGAGGGCGACCGGCCCCTTGCCGCGGCACAGTTCCGCAGCGCCCTGCGCCAGGTGATTGTGCACCTCGCGGTAGCTGTTGGTGAGCTGGTTGAGCAGCTTGGCAGTGTCGGTAAAATGTTCCACTACCTCGTCCTCGTAGGCCTTTTTCTCCTGCAGGGCGCGGTCCAGTTCACGCTCCGCTTCGCGGCGCTTCTGGCCGCTGGGAGAGACGCGCTGGGCGAACAGGGCGCCGAGGCCCAGGCCTACGGCAACACCGACGAGCGAGCAGATGATGAGGACGGTCAAGCTGTACACGATAGCTCCTTGTGAATCCGATAGCCTGGCGAACGCGCAGTATAACCGCAATTGCGCGGGCCGATGTAGCTTATCTGCGGCGTTGCCATTCCCCGGGGCTGTGGGTAAAGTGTCGCGCCCGGTTCCACCTTCACAGATACCCGCATGAGCACACCCTGGCAGCGCTATCAGGCCGATCTGCAACGGGAGGGTTTCAGTCACGACCCCGCCCAGGAGCAGGCCGTGCGCCTGCTCGACGACTTGCACGGACGCCTGCTCGAGCGGCAGAAACAGCGCGACGGATTTGTCGCCTCCCTGGTCAAGAAATTCCGTGCCCAGCCGGAAGAACCGGAAATGGGGCTCTACCTCTGGGGCGGTGTCGGCCGGGGCAAGACTTACCTGGTGGACAACTTCCACGACTGCCTGCCCTTCGAGCGCAAGATGCGCGTGCACTTCCACCGTTTCATGCGCCGGGTCCACACGGACCTCACCAACCTCGAAGGGGAGAAAAACCCGCTGGAAATCGTCGCCGACCGCATCGCGGCCGAGGCGATCGTCATTTGCTTCGACGAATTTTTCGTCACCGACATCGGCGACGCGATGATCCTCGGTGGACTGATGGAAGCGCTCTTCGCTCGCGGGGTCACCCTGGTCGCTACCTCCAACATCGTCCCCGAAAAACTCTACGACAACGGCCTGCAGCGCCAGCGCTTCCTGCCGGCCATCGCGCTGATCCAGAAATACACCAAGGTGGTGAACGTGGACGCGGGCATCGACTACCGCCTGCGCACCCTGCAGCAGGCGGAGCTCTACCACTGCCCCCTGGGCCCCGCGGCGGACCAGAGCCTGGAGGCGAGCTTCGAGGCCCTCGCCGTCGAACCGGGCCGCCACTGGGAGCGCATCAAGGTCAACGACCGTTTCCTCACCTGTCGCCGCCTCTCCGACGACGTGGCCTGGTTCGATTTCGCCGAACTCTGCGACGGCCCCCGCTCGCAGAACGACTACATCGAACTGGCCCGGGAATTCCACGCGGTCCTGCTCTCGGGCGTCCCCGAATTCACCGGCACCCGCAACGACCAGGCGCGCCGCTTCATCAACCTGGTGGACGAGTTCTACGACCGCAATGTCAAGCTGGTGGTCGCCGCGGAAAAACCCCTGCTCGAACTCTACGCCAGCGGCAGCCTGGGCTTCGAGTTCCAGCGCACTCAGTCGCGCTTGCAGGAGATGCAGTCCCACGAGTACCTGGCCCGCGAACACAAGGCCTGATTCTCTCCTGACTCCTGAGGCATTCCTGTGGGAGCTCACTCTGTGAGCGATCCGGTGCCAGAAACCCGCATCCGGCGTGGATTTTACCCGTACTCCTCCAAAGCGTTCTGAGTCGTCGCACGGGCAAAATCCCCGCCGGATGCTCGCCCAGTGCGAGTCCCCGGCCGCAACTGGCACTGCGTCAGGGCTTCAGCTGCATTTGGGTTCCCGGCGCGAGTATAAACGCTTTCGAGTGCCGGGGACCCAAACAGAGACGGAGCCCGGAATTTGGCACCGGAGAGGGCAGGGTGGGTGCCACAAGCCCGCATCCGCCGGGGAGTTTGCCCGTACTCCTCCAAAGCGTTCTGAGTCGTCGCACGGGCAAACTCCCCGCCGGATGCTCGCCCGGTGCGAGTCCACCGCCGCTAACTGGCGGGGCGCCAGGGCTTCAGCTGCATTTGGGTTCCCGGCGCGAGTATAAACGCTTTCGAGTGCCGGGGACCCAAATGCGGCTGGAGCCCGGATCGTGGCACCGAAACGGGTGGGGCGGGTGCCACAAGCCCGCATCCGGCGGGGATTTTACCCGCGCTCCTCCAAAGCGTTCTGAGTCGTCGCACGGGCAAACTCCCCGCCGGATGCTCGCGCCGTGCGAGTCCCCGAAACCGCCCGTCTGCGCTATAATCCTCCACCGCTCCCCAGCCGGCAAAATTCACACTTTCGGACCGGCCCTAAGTAGCGAAATTTATTCGAGTTTCCGCTTGCTTAGCCCCCGTGCATTGGGTAGTATTCGCGCTCTCGAAATTGGAGCCCTCCAAGAGGCAGTCATTCTCATGAAAACTTATAGTGCCAAAGCAGAAGACGTGTCCCGCGACTGGTTCGTAGTGGATGCCGCTGATAAGACCCTGGGGCGCCTGGCAAGTGAAATCGCGCATCGTTTGCGCGGCAAGCACAAAGCCGAGTACACACCGCACGTAGATACCGGCGACTACATCGTCGTGATCAATGCGGAGAAAATTCGTGTAACCGGCGCCAAGGCGACCGACAAGATGTATCACAGCCACACCGGCTATCCGGGTGGCCTGAAGTCCATCTCCTTTGAAAAGTTGATCGACAAGGCCCCCGAGCGCGTGATCCAGAGCGCAGTGAAGGGCATGTTGCCGCGTAACCCCCTGGGCCGCGCCATGTTCAAGAAGCTGAAAGTGTACGCGGGCACCGAACACCCGCACAGCGCCCAGCAGCCCCAGCCCCTGAGCATCTAACGGACTAAATTTATGTCAGCTACCCAATATTACGGAACAGGGCGCCGGAAGACTTCCACTGCCCGTGTATTCATCCAGAGCGGCGAAGGCAACATCACCGTCAACAGCCGCCCGCTGGACCAGTACTTCGGTCGCGAAGTGGCCCGCATGATCGTGCGCCAGCCCCTCGAACTGGTTGAATTGAATGACAAATTCGACATCAAGGTGACTGTGCAGGGCGGTGGCAGCTTCGGCCAGGCCGGCGCGATTCGCCACGGCATCACCCGCGCCCTGATGGAGTACGATGAATCCCTCCGCAGCGCCCTGCGCGGCGCCGGTTACGTTACCCGCGACGCCCGTGAGGTGGAGCGGAAGAAAGTCGGCCTGCGCAAGGCGCGCAAGCGTCCGCAGTACTCCAAGCGTTAATTCCGGTCGGTACCCGCGACCAGATCAGACGTCCGCCCGCAATCCGGGCGGGCGTTTTTTTATGCCTGTAAAACTCTGGTGAACGGGTTCTGGCAGGACGCCAAAAGGCTTGTAAATCAAGGCGTTCAGCTTGTCAGAACGCTGTAAAATCATTAGTATTTGCTGCATTTTGTGGGAGGTGGGTTCCAAGTGGGTGATCATCCGCATGCCGTCTCCAGTCTAGGGGGAGATCAACGATGAGTAGTGATGGAGTAAACTCCGGCAGGCGGAAGTTCCTGACCGCTGCCACCAGTGCGGTGGGAGTTGCCGGTGCAGTGGGCATCGCGGTGCCGTTCCTGGGTTCCTGGAACCCTTCCGCCAAGGCCAAGGCCGCCGGCGCGCCGGTGAAGGTTGATATCGGCAAGCTTGAACCGGGCCAGATGGTCACCGAAGAGTGGCGCGGTAAACCCGTTTACATTATTCATCGCACCCCGGAGCAACTGGAAGGTCTGCCCGCGCTGGATGGCGAGCTGAAGGATCCGCAATCCGAGATTTCCGAGCAACCCGCCTACATCACCGGCGAGGACCGCGCCCTGAAGCCCGAGATCATGGTGCTCGTCGGGCTCTGTACCCACCTCGGCTGCGCGCCGAAATTCCGCCCGGAAGTGGGCGCTGCCGACCTCGGCGGCGACTCCTGGGTCGGCGGTTTCTTCTGCCCCTGCCACGGTTCGAAGTTCGACCTGGCGGGCAGGGTCTACAAGGGTGTCCCCGCTTCCGCCAACCTGGTGGTGCCTCCGTATTCCTACGAGGGTGACAACGTGATCGTAATTGGCGTAGATGCGGAGGCCGTCTGATGAATAACATGCTTCTCGGTTTACGCGACTGGGTCGATGCCCGCCTGCCGATCATGCGGGCGTGGAATACCCACATGGGCAAGTACTACGCGCCCAAGAACTTCAACTTCTGGTATTTCTTCGGTGTGCTGTCCCTGCTGGTGCTGGTCAACCAGTTGCTCACCGGCATCTGGCTGACCATGAACTACACCCCGAGCGCGGAGCAGGCCTTCGCCTCGGTGGAATACATCATGCGCGACGTCGACTACGGCTGGATACTGCGCTACATGCACTCCACCGGCGCCTCGGCCTTCTTCGTGGTGGTCTACCTGCACATGTTCCGGGCGTTGCTCTACGGCTCCTACAAGAAGCCGCGGGAGCTGATCTGGATCTTCGGCATGCTCATTTTTGTCATCCTGATGGCCGAGGCCTTCGTGGGTTATGTACTGCCCTGGGGCCAGATGTCCTACTGGGGCGCCCAGGTGATCATCTCCCTCTTCGGCGCGATTCCCGTGGTCGGCGAGGACATCGTCACCTGGATCCGCGGTGACTACCTGATCTCCGGCATTACCCTGAACCGCTTCTTCGCATTGCACGTGGTGGCCCTGCCCATCGTCCTGCTGGCGCTGGTGGTACTCCACCTGCTGGCACTGCACGAAGTGGGGTCCAACAACCCGGACGGCGTCGAGATCAAGAAGAACAAGGGGCCCGATGGCATCCCGGTAGACGGCGTGGCTTTCCACCCTTACTACACCGTGCACGACCTGCAGGCGATCGCGGTCTTCCTGTTCATCTTCTGCGGCATTATTTTCTTCCTGCCGGAGATGGGCGGTTACTTCCTCGAGTTCGCCAACTTCGAGGAAGCCAATAACCTGAAGACCCCGGAGCACATCGCGCCGGTCTGGTACTTCACACCGTTCTATTCCGTACTGCGCGCGGTGCCGGACAAGTTCTGGGGCTTTATCGCATTTGCTGCGTCAGTGGCGATTCCCTTCCTGCTGCCCTGGCTGGACCGGAGCCCGGTGAAATCCTGGCGCTACCGCGGCAACATCAACCGCGTGATGCTGGTCCTGTTCGTCGCGAGCTTCCTGATCCTGGGTGTACTGGGCGTGAAGGCACCGACTGCCTCGCGCACCTTCCTCGCGCAGATCTGCTCGATCTTCTACTTCGCCTTCTTCCTGCTGATGCCGATCTGGTCCGCCATGGACAAGACCAAGCCGGTTCCGGAGCGGGTCACCATGGACGGCGGCATGGGCTTCTGGCGCAGCATTGGCGTGTTCCTGCTGGTGATGCTCCTGACCATCCTGCCGCTCAAGGCGGTAGGCGCCGAGTCCGCCCACGCCTGTGGCGCCATCGACTGCGACGAGTTCGTGGCCGAGCCCACCGACAAGGCCTCCCTGCAGAACGGCGCCAAGCTGTACATGAACTACTGCATGGGCTGTCACTCGCTGCAGTACTCCCGCTACAACCGCGTCGCCAGCGACCTCGGCATCCCCGAGGACCTGATGCAGGCCAACCTGATCTTCGACCCTGAGGAGAAGATCGGCTCGCTGATGGAAAACGCGATGGACGACAAGGTCGCCAAGAAGTGGTTCGGCGCCACCCCGCCGGACCTCACCCTGGTCTCCCGCGCCCGTCAGCCGGAGTGGCTCTACACCTACCTGCGTAACTTCCACAAGGACGACAGCCGCCCCTACGGCGTCAACAACCGCGTGTTCAAGGACGTAGGCATGCCGCATGTGCTGCTGGAACTGCAGGGCATGCAGGATTGCGCCATGGGCCCGGTGAAGGCTCACAACGGTGGCATCAAGCGCGACCCGCTGACTGGCGAGGACATCCTGGAAGACCCCTGCGGCCGCTTCGACATCGTCGAGGAGGGCAGCATGTCGCCGGAAGAATTCGATAGCGCCATGTACGACCTGGTTAATTTTCTTGCCTACACCGCAGAGCCGATGGCGGCCGGGCGCCAGCGCGCCGGCATCTTCGTTCTGCTGTTTATCGCCCTGTTCTTCGTCTTCGCCTGGTTGCTGAACCGCGAATACTGGAAGGACGTGCACTGACCGGAAACGGTCCTCCCGGCGGCGCTTCGGCGCCGCCGTTCACTGCCAAGTAATTGAGGAACTCCCCATGGGTGTTGTGACAAAACGGTCCTCCATGACCTTCTTTTCAGATCCTGCCAGCCACTACAGCCATCGCGTTCGGATAGTGCTGGCCGAGAAGGGTGTGACTGTGGATCTCGTCGAGACAGATGCGGCCCACCCGCCGGCGGAACTGTCCGAGGTCAATCCCTACAACAGCCTGCCGACCCTGGTGGATCGCGACCTGATCCTCTACGAGTCCAAGGTCATGATGGAATACCTCGACGAGCGCTTTCCCCACCCGCCCTTGCTGCCGGTCTACCCGGTGGCCCGCGCGGAAAGCCGCCTGCTGATCCACCGCATCGAGCGCGACTGGTGCGCGCTGGTGGACGCCATCCTCAACACCCGCAGCGAGAACGTCATCAAGAAGTCCACCAAGGAACTGAAAGACGGTATTACCGCGATCGCGCCGATCTTCGCCGAGAAGCCTTTCTTCATGAGCGAGGAATTCACCCTGGTGGATTGCTGTATCGCACCGATCCTCTGGCGCCTGCCCTCCCTGGGTATCGACATCCGTTCCTCCAAGCAGACCAAGCCGCTGCTGGCCTACATGGATTCACTCTTTTCCCGGGAGTCCTTCCAGGAGAGCCTCTCTGAGCAGGAGAGGGAGATGCGTTCCTGAGGCGCTGGAGTCCATCGGTATTATGTCCATGAGCCCCAGCCGGCCCTACATCATGCGAGCCCTCTACGAGTGGATCGTCGACAATGACTGTACGCCCTACATTCTTGTAGACGCCACCATCGAAAACGTGATGGTGCCGGAGCAATATGTGAAGGACGGCCAGATCGTCCTGAATATTTCCCCCACGGCGGTCATGGACCTGGACATCAACAATGCCGCGGTGGCCTTCAACGGCCGCTTCGGTGGTGTTGCCACTGATATCTTCGTCCCGGTCGGCGCGGTCATCGGCATCTACGCCCGCGAGAACGGGCAGGGCATGGTCTTCGAGCCCGAGACCGGTGAGCCACCTCCGGAGGATACTCCGCCGGATTCAGGCGGCCCTGATGGCGGCAAGATCGAGCGCCGCCCCTCCCTCAAGGTCGTCAAATAACCCATCCCCCTGTGGGAGCTCACTCTGTGAGCGATCTAGCTTTGCGATATTGAGCACTTGGGTGCAACCAATCCGCATCCGCCGGGGAGTTTACCCGCGCTCCTCCAAAGCGTTCTGAGTCGTCGCACGGGCAAACTCCCCGCCGGATGCTCGGTCGGTGCGAGTCCACCGCCGCCTTACGGCAGGGCGCCAGGGCTTCGGCTCTGTTCGGGTTCCCGGCGCGAGTATAAACGCTTTCGAGTGCCGGGGACCCGAACAGAGACGGAGCCCGGATCATGGCACTGAAGCGGGCAGGTTGGGTGCCACCAATCCGCATCCGCCGGGGATTTTACCCGCGCTCCTCCAAAGCGTTCTGAGTCGTCGCGCGGGCAAAATCCCCGCCGGATGCTCGCGCTGCGCGACAGTCCAGTCGGACCGGGTTACACTTCCTCCATGACCCAGTTTGTACACCTCCGCCTGCACTCCGAATACTCCATAGTCGACGGCCTGGTGAAGCTCGGCCCGCTGATGAAGCGCGCCGCCGCCATGGGCTCACCCGCGGTCGCCGTTACCGATTTCTGCAATTTCTTCGGCCTGGTAAAAGCCTACAAGGCGGCCTTCGCCAATGGTATCCAGCCGATTTTTGGTTCCGATCTCGCGGTGCTCGACCCCGAGGACGAGGAGAAGTCCCGGCCCCTGTGCCTGCTGGCCATGAACGAGACCGGTTACCGGAACCTCACCCTGCTGATTTCCCGCGCCTACACCGAGGGCCAGCACCTGGGCATGCCCTACGTGCGGCAGGCCTGGCTGGAGGAGGCCAGCGAGGGGCTGATCGCGCTCTCCGCGGGTGCCGCGGGCGATGTCGGCCAGGCGCTGCTCGGGGGCAAGCAGGAACTCGCCCGGGAGCGGGCGGCTTACTGGATGAAGCTCTTCCCCGAGCGTTTTTATCTCGAGTTGCATCGCTGCGGCCGGGCGGGTGACGAAGAACACCTGCACGCAGCGGTGGCGCTGGCGGGGGAGCTGGGTTGCCCCGTGGTGGCGACCAACGATGTGCGCTTCCTGCAGGCGGACGAGTTCGAGGCTCACGAGGCGCGGGTCTGTATTCGCGAGTCGCGCACCCTCGACGATCCGCGCCGGCCGCGCAACTACACGGACCAGCAGTACCTGCGCACGCCCCAGGAGATGGCGGAGCTGTTCGCCGACCTGCCCGAGGCGCTGGAGAACTCGGTGG
This sequence comes from Halieaceae bacterium WMMBA4, assembly GCA_033283325.1. Classification (GTDB taxonomy): domain Bacteria; phylum Pseudomonadota; class Gammaproteobacteria; order Pseudomonadales; family Halieaceae; genus Mangrovimicrobium. The sequence continues at coordinate 1,777,250 of JAWMQO010000001.1, read as the reverse complement.
AGATCGCCCGGCGCTGCTCGCTGGTGCTGGAACTCGGTAAGCCCTACCTGCCGGATTACCCGGTGCCGGAAGGGCTGACGATGGACGAGTACTTCCGCCAGCTCTCCCACCAGGGCCTGGATGCGCGCCTGGCCTTCCTCTTCGATACGGCGGCAGCGGACTTCCCGGCGACGCAGAAAGAGTACCGCGAGCGCCTGGATTTCGAGCTCGATACCATCATCCAGATGGGCTTCCCGGGTTACTTCCTGATCGTGATGGACTTCATCCGCTGGGCCAAGCAGCACGATATCCCGGTGGGCCCGGGGCGGGGTTCCGGCGCCGGTTCGCTGGTGGCCTACGCGCTGGAGATTACCGACCTCGACCCGATCGAATACGACCTGCTGTTCGAACGCTTCCTCAACCCGGAGCGGGTTTCCATGCCCGACTTCGACGTCGACTTCTGCATGGAGAAACGCGACAGGGTCATCGACTACGTGGCCGACGCCTACGGCCGCGAGGCGGTGTCGCAGATCATCACCTTCGGCACCATGGCCGCCAAGGCGGTGGTGCGGGACGTGGCGCGGGTGCAGGGCAAGTCCTACGGCCTCGCCGACAAACTGTCGAAGATGATTCCCTTCGAAGTGGGCATGACCCTGGAGAAGGCCATCGAGCAGGAAGAGGCCCTGCGCGAGTTCCTCGCCGACGACGAGCAGGCCCAGGAAATCTGGGACATGGCGCTGCAACTGGAGGGTGTCACCCGCAACGTGGGCAAGCACGCCGGCGGTGTGGTGATCGCGCCCTCGCGGCTCACCGACTTTTCGCCCCTGTATTGCGACGAGAACGGCGGCAGCCTGGTCACCCAGTACGACAAGGGCGACGTGGAAGACGCCGGGCTGGTCAAGTTCGACTTCCTCGGCCTGCGCACCCTGACCATCATCGACTGGGCGATCAGGATGATCAACAGCGCGCGGCAGCGCAGCGGCGAGGAGGCGCTGGATATCGCCGCCATCCCGCTGGATGATCCCGAGGTCTTCAGCCTGCTCAAATCCGCTACCACCACCGCGGTGTTCCAGCTCGAATCCCGCGGCATGAAGGAGCTGATCGAGCGCCTGCAGCCCGACTGTTTCGAGGACATCATCGCCCTGGTGGCCCTGTTCCGCCCCGGTCCGCTGCAGTCGGGCATGGTGGACAACTTCATCAACCGCAAACACGGTCGGGAGCAGATTTCCTACCCCGACGCCCAGTACCAGCACGAGTGGCTGGCGCCGATCCTGGAGCCCACCTACGGCATCATCCTCTACCAGGAACAGGTGATGCAGATCGCCCAGGTGCTGGCGGGCTACACCCTCGGCGGCGCCGACATGCTGCGCCGGGCGATGGGCAAGAAAAAGCCCGAGGAGATGGCCAAGCAGAGGGCGGTGTTCGAGGACGGCGCGAAAGGCAAGGGCGTCGATGGCGAACTGGCAATGAAGATCTTCGACCTGGTGGAGAAATTCGCCGGTTACGGCTTCAACAAATCCCACTCGGCCGCCTACGCCCTGGTGTCCTACCAGACGGCCTGGCTCAAGGCCCACTACCCGGCGCCCTTCATGGCGGCGGTAATGAGCTCGGAACTCGACAATACCGAGAAGATCGTGGTCTTCCTCGACGAGTGCAAGCGCATGGGGCTCACCGTCAAACTGCCGGACGTGAACGAAGGCCAGTACATGTTCACGGTGAATACGGAAAACGAGATTATCTACGGCCTCGGCGCCATCAAGGGCCTCGGTGAAGGACCGGTGGAGAATATCCTCAGGGCGCGTGAGGAGGGCGGCCCCTTCGCCAACCTCTTCGAGTTCTGCGCCCGCACCGACCCGCGCAAGGTCAACCGGCGGGCGATCGAGGCGATGATCCGCTCCGGCGCGCTGGATTCCCTGCAGGTGGAGCGCTGGGTCATGATGGCCAGTCTCGAGGACGCCCTGCGCGCCGCCGAACAGGACGCCAGCAATCGCGATGCCGGCATGGTCGATATGTTCGGGGAACTGGTGCCGAGCAGCGCGGAGTCCAGTGAGGACGTCTACGCCCCGTTTCGCGGTGTGCGCCCCTGGTCCGACAAGGAACGCCTGGGCGGCGAGCGCGACACCCTGGGGCTTTACGTGAGCGGCCACCCGGTGGACGAGTACCAGGCCGAGATCCGCCGCTTCGCCCCCCGCCGCATCAACGAAATCCGTCCCGACCGCCAGGGCGGTCAGGTGATCGCCGGCCTGATCATGGCGACCCGCACCATCAACAGCCAGCGCGGCACCATGGCGGTCATGACTCTCGACGACAGTAGCGCCCAGATCGAGGTGACCCTCTTCGGCGAGGTCTATTCAGAATTCCGCGAACTGCTGGTCAAGGACACGATCGTAATCGTCGAGGGGCGAGTCCAGCAGGACGACCGCACCGGCGAGCCCACCATGCGCGCCAACAGTCTGCGCAGCATGGAGCAGGCGCGGCAGAGTTACGCCTCGCGCCTCACCCTGGAACTGCGTGCCGACCGGCTGGACGACACCCTGACGGACAAACTGGCGCAACTGCTTTCCGGCGCTGGCGGCGGTAATTGCCCGGTGTCGATGGTCTACGTGCAGGAGCGCAACCGCGCCCGTTTCATTTGCGGCGAACGCTGGCAGGTGGTGCCGAGCGACGAATTATTGCAGGCCCTGCGCGAAGAACTGGGCGCCGACCGTGTCGCCCTGGAATATTGAAGAATAGGAGTAGAACCATGTCATGCACGATTGAGCAGGAAAAGAGCGACGCCATCGAGGCGGCGGTGTTCCGCCGTCTGCTGGAACACCTGGACAGTCGCAAGGACGTTCAGAATATTGAACTCATGGAACTGGCGGGTTTCTGCCGCAACTGCCTGTCAAAGTGGTATGTCAGCGCGGCCGAAGAGCGCGGCGTCGAGATGGATTACGACCACGCCCGCGAACACGTTTACGGTATGCCGTATGCCGAGTGGAAGGAAAAATACCAGACCGAGGCGACACCGGAGCAGCTCGCCGCCTTTGACGCGCACCAGGCTGAAAAGTAGCCCCACGCCCCTGTAGGAGCTCACTCCGTGAGCGATCCGATCGGGAGCCACAAACCCGCATCCGCCGGGGATTTTACCCGTACTCCTCCAAAGCGTTCTGAGTCGTCGCACGGGCAAACTCCCCGCCGGATGCTCGCCCATTGCGAGTCCACCGCCGCCTACTGGCAGGGCGCCAGGGCTACGGCTCTGTTCGGGTTCCTGGCGCGAGTATAAACGCTTTCGAGTGCCGGGGACCCGAACAGAGACGGAGTCCGGATCTTGGCACCGAAGTGGGCAGAATGGGTGCCACGAATCCGCATCCGCCGGGGATTTTGCCCGTACTCCTCCAAAGCGTTCTGAGTCGTCGCACGGGCAAAATCCCCGCCGGATGCTCGCGCCGTGCGAGTCCACGGCCGCAACTGGTACTGCGTCAGGGCTTCAGCTGCATTTGGGTTCCCGGCGCGAGTATAAACGCTTTCGAGTGACGGGGACCCAAATGCAGATGGAGCCCGGAATTTGGCACCAGAGGGGGCAGGGTGGGTGCCACGGAGCCCGTCTGAGATCAGGTGTGGACCTGCCCCTTGTGGCCGCTTATCCAGGACTTCAGCACGCCCGCCCTGCGGGTAACGTCCCCACCGATGGCGTACAGCGCCGGCACCATCAGCAGCGTTACCAGCAGTGCGAAGAGCACGCCGAAAGCCAGGGCGATTACCGCCGGCTTGAGGAACTGGGCGTTGGTCGCGCGCTCCACCATGATCGGCGCGAGGCCGACGAAGGTGGTCACGGTAGTGAGCATGATGGGGCGGAAGCGATTCACACCGGCCTCGATGATGGCATCCACCAGGGACTTGCCCTGTTCCCGCAGGCGGCCGATGTAGTCCACCAGCACGAGGTTGTCGTTGACCACCACACCCGCCGCGGCGCCGATGCCGAAGTAGGAGAACATCGCCATCGGCAGCCCGAATATCAGGTGGCCGAAGATGGCGCCCATGAAGCCGAAGGGGATGGCGGTCATCACCAGCAGCGGCAGCCAGTAGGAGTGGAAGGCGACGGCGATCAGTGCGTACATCATGAACAGGGCCACGGCGTAGAGCGCGAGGATCTCATTGAAGAACTCCTCTTCCTCTTCCTGCTGGCCGCCTTTGAGTATCTCCAGCCCGGAGTAGCGTTGTTCCAGCTCGGGCAGGAAGTTCTCGCGGATGTCCTTGGTGATGCTGCCCATCAGGTCTTCGTCCATGTCCGCCTGGACGCGAATGTAGCGCGAACCGTCACGGCGCTGGATGCGCTGGGCGCCGTTGGCCAGTTCCACCTCGACTACCGATAGCAACGGCAGTTCGCGACCGTCGTCGGTACGTACCCGGAAATGCTCCAGGCTGGAAAGATTCTGCCGCTGTTCCTTGGGGTACTTGACCATGACCTTGGCGTCACCGTGCTCCCGCGGCAACCGCTGCACTTCCTCGCCGTAGTAGGCCTGGCGCACCTGGCGCGATACTTCCGCCAGGGTGATGCCGAGTTTTTCCGCCCCGGGGCGCAGGTTCAGTATGATTTCGTCGGATTCGCCGCGCTGGCTGTCGCGGACGAAAAAGGTGCCCTCGTAGGAGCTGATCTGCTTACGCAGGTCGCGGCTGGCCTGGCTGAGTGTCTCCGCGTCCCGGTGCTTGAGCAGGTAGGTGACGTCGGCGCCGTTGTCGGTGAGTGAATAGTTGACTCCGATTTCATCGGCATCGGGAATCTCCCCGACCAGCTCGCGCAGGCGTTCCGCCGCCTGCTTGGCCGACATGTCGCGCACTTCCGGCGGCGCCAGTTTGACGATGGCGATCACGCTGTCGCGGCGGGAGCGGGTGTACCAGCCCTCGATCAGCTTTCCGGTACCCTCGCCGGATTCCGCGGCCTGCATATCGACTTCCTCGATCAGGCGGCGCTCCGCGTCCTGCAACTGGGCGAGGATTTCCAGCGCCCGGGAGTAGGGGGTCCCGCTGGGCAGTTCGACATTGATGTTGATCTGTTCCGACTCGACCTGGGGCATGAAGTAGAACTTGACCCAGCCACTGGTGAATATGCCGATGCTGATCAGGAAGGCGCCGACAAAGAAACTCGCGGTGAGGTAGCGGTGGGCGACGGCGCGCTCGAGGATCGGGCGGTAAATATTGTGGGCGAAATCGATGATGCTGTGTTCCGCCCGCTGCTGCAGCCTGGCCAGCCCGTGCAGTTCGCCGCGGGGTTCCAGGTGGCGCAGGTGGGCGGGCAGGATGAAGAAGGCCTCGATCAGGGAAATGGTCAGGGCGACAGTGATGACGATGGAGAGCTGGCGGGTCATCTGCGAGGCTTCGCCGGAAACGAAGAGCCAGGGCGCGAAGGCGATCATGGTGGTCAGCACCGCGAACAGCACCGGTCGCGACACGGCGAAGGCCCCCTCGATCGCCGAGGTGGCGCCGCCGCCGGATTCGTGGGCGTGGTGGTGGATACTCTCACCCACCACGATGGCATCGTCCACGACGATACCCAGTACCATGAGGAAGGCGAAGGAGGACATCACGTTCATCGAGACGTCGTTGGTCGGCAGCAGCGCGAAGGTGCCGATGAAGGCGATGGCGATGCCCACCGTCACCCACAGGGCGACCTTCGGACGCAGGGACAGCAGCAGGACCAGCAGCACCAGGGCCAGGCCCTGGTAGGCGGATTCGGCGATCAGGCCCATGCGCTCGTTGTAGATGTCGGCGGTGTCGAACCACAGGTCGAGCTTCACGCCCTGGGGCAGCCGCGGCTCGGCTTCCAGTATCCAGGCCTTGACCGCTTCGCTGGCCTTCACCACCTGCATGTTCTCGGTGTTCTGTATCTGCAGCAGGACCGAGGGCTGGCCGTTGAGTGTGGCGAGAATCTCGTTGTCCTCGAAGCCGTCGATCACCCGGGCGACGTCGCCGACCCGGACGACCCCACCGTCGGCGCTCTGGCGGATGACGATGCGCTCGAAGTCGCGCTGGTTGTCGGCGAGGTTGCGTGCGCGCAGCTGCACGTCCCCGGTGGGCGTGCGCACCTGCCCCGAGGACAGGTTGATGGAATTGGAGCGGATCGCACTGGCCACTTCCTCGAAACTGAGGCCGTAGCGGCGCATGGCGTCTTCCGACAGTTCGATGGTGACTTCCTCGGCGCGGGCGCCGAACAGTTCGATGGTCGAGATGTAGGGCAGGGCGGCGATTTCGTCTTTCAGGTCCTGGGCGAGACGGGTGAGTTCCCGTTCGCTGATGTCGCCGTACACCGCGACGCGGATCATCTCGTTGCGGTTCTGGGTGCGCTGGACCCGGGGCGGCTCGATATCGCTGGGCAGCGAGGTGACCGCGTCTACCGCGTTCTTGACCTCGTTGACGAAATTGTTGACGTCGGTGTTCGGGTAGGTGGAAACGGCGATTTCCGCGCGGCCCTCGGTGGCGGTGGAGTAGTAGTGGTAGACCTCGTCCACGTTCTCCAGCGACTGCTCGATCCGCACGATCAGCTGCTCCTCCACTTCCTGCGGATTGGCGCCGGGCCAGTCGACGCTGATCGTCGCCTGGTTGATCTTGATATCGGGGAAGGCTTCCTTCTCGATGGCCTGCAGGCCGAGGATGCCCGACAGGACGATGCCTATCATCAGCAGGTTGGCGGCCACAGGATTGTGGACCCACCAGGCGATCATTCGCTGCATGTATTAACCCTCCCCGCGGGAGATCGTCGACAGTGCCATGCCCTGGATCGGGTTGCGCAGGGCGGAGACCACGACCTGCTCACCCGGCTTCAGGCCGGCGCGGATTATCGCGCGCTGCGTCGTGGCGTGGGCGACCTGGACCTGGCGAATCTCCAGCAGGCCTTCATCGTTTACCACGTAGACCACATCGCCGGCGCGCAGCGCGGTGCTCGGGATGTTCATGGCATGGACCAGGTCGCTGCCCTGGATTTCGGCATCCACGAACAGGCCCACCGCCAGGGGCATGCCCTGGGCCGAGACGGCGCTGCCGTAGGGATCCTTCACTTCTGCGCTGGCATAGAGCAGGCGGGTGTCGGGATCGACCGAGGCATCGAGGCGAACCAGCCGCCCGTGCCACTGATGCCGCTGGCCCGCCACGTCCGCGCTGAAGGTCACCGGCAGGCCGCCGCCCTCGGGGGCGGTATAGCCGATCGGCAGGTTGAGCACGGCCAGCTGGGTGTTGGTCAGGGGCAGGCGTACTTCCACCAGGTCGGTGCCGAAGACGCTGGCCAGGGGCGTGCCGGCACTGATGAACTGGCCGACCTGCACATGGGTCTCGGCGACGCGGCCGTTGAAGGGGAGACTCACCGCGGTGCGATCCAGTTCGACCTGGGCCTGTTCCAGCGCCGCCACTGCCGCTTCGCGCATGGCGCGAGCCTGGGCCACCTGGGGTTCCTTGAGGGCGAGTGAGCTCGGGTCGGGGGAGTTGCGCAACTGTTTGCGGGCCACGTCCTGGTCCGCCAGCGCCTGCTGTACCGCCAGTTCGGCGTCGGCCACCCGGGCCCTGGCTTCCTGCAGGGCAAGGCGGTAGTCGGTATCGTCGATGCGCAGGAGGGTGACTCCGGGTTCGATACGGCCGCCCTGGACGAACTCCGACGAGACTTCCACGACCCGGCCGCTGACCTCCGACACTAGTTCGATCTGGGCCCGGGAGCGGACTTCGCCCTGGGTAAAGACTTCCAGCGCACTGCTGGATTCGGTAACCGGCGCCACGTAGACGCTGGTGGGCCGGGCGATGTCCTTGTTCTGTTCCGGCGCGGGGCGAGCGGCATGCAGGAGGGCGTAGATGCCCACGCTGCCGAGGATGACCAGGACTGGTGCGAGTATTTTTACGGCTTTGCTAAGCATAACTGTGCTACTTTCTCCCGGGCTGTGTGGCCAGATGGGCTGTGCAGCGCTGGCCCCGCATCTGCGCTTGGGCAGGATGGGGCGCATAGTAACAAGAATCCTGCAGATAGCTGAACTGCTGCGACGAACAGCCGGTTTGGCGCGACCAGTGACCGATCTGGCATGATGGGAGAGCTTGAATGAAAAAAATACTGCTTAGCCTGACTCTCGTTATTTGCCTGGCGGGCCTGCTTGGCTGGCTGTTCCGTGAGCCGCTGGTTCAGTGGGCCTATGACACCGCGACACGCGATATGTTCGTGCCCGTCGATGACGATCCCTTCGACCCCGGTCCGCTCAGGGGCTCGCACTTCCCCGGGGTCAAGGCCACCTGGCAGGGGCGGGAGATCCGCCTGCTGGATGAATTTGCCGGTCCCCGCGGAACCGTATTCGTGGCCACCCGCTCCGCCCAGTGGTGCCCTTACTGCATGCGCCAGATGATCCAGTTGCAGGAAGCGAAGCCCGCCTACGATGCCGCCGGCCTCGGCCTGGTCGCGATCACCTACGACGAGCCCTTGCTGCAGCAGGAATTTATCGACAAGTGGAACATCGGATACCCGATACTTCACGACGTCGACACCCTGACCTTCCGCACCCTCGGCATCCTCAATACCGACTACGAGCCGGGTGATTTTGCCTACGGCATTCCGCGTCCGGGGATGATCGTCATCGACCCGGACGGGATAGTGGTCGAGAAGTTGTTCCTCGAGGATTACAGCACCCGCGTGGATGCCCGTGCAGCGCTGGATTATGCGCTCGAGGCATTGGACCGGGCCCGCGAGTCGCCGGCCGGGCGCGCAGCGGAATAGGCCTTACCCGGGCTGGGGCCTCGCTCAGCCCCCGTGCCCTGCCATTTGCAGGATGCGCTCCCATTCCCCGGCGCGTACCGGCTGGACAGACAGGCGCCCCTGTTTCAACAGGACCATCTCGGCCAGCGCCGGCTCCGACTTTAGCGCCTTCAGGGGGAGTACGCTGTCGAATTTCGCCACCGGCGCGACGTCCACGCAAAACCAGCGGGGTTCCGTGGGCGCGGCCCTGGGATCGAAATAGCGGCTGTCGGGGTCGAACTGGGCGGGATCCGGGTAGGCGGCGCGAACCACCCGGGCAATGCCGGCGACGCCGGTCAGTTTGCAACTGCTGTGGTAGAACAGCACCCCGTCGTTCTCGGCCACACTGTCGCGCAGGAGATTGCGCGCCTGGTAGTTGCGGATACCGTCCCAGCGGCCGAAGCCGTCGGCCTCGGCAAAAAGATCGTCGATGCTGTACTCGTCCGGTTCGGACTTGAACAGCCAGTAGTTCACCGCGCCGCCCCGCCTGCCAGCTGGTGCATGAAGTCCGCCGTCTTCGCCATCGCGTCGGCCTGTTCGCCGAACAGGCCGATACTCATGAAACCGTGGATAGTCTTCGGGTAGAGGTAGGAAGAAACCTTGACCCCTTCCGCCTTCAGGCGCTCCGCGTAGGCCTGGCCGGCGTCCCGCAGTGGGTCGAATCCGGCCGTGATCAGCAGTGCCGGTGGCAGCCCCTCGAGGCTGCTTGCGGAGAGCGGCGAGACATAGGGATTGTGGCGTTGTGCTTCGGGCATGTCGCCGAGGTAGGACTGGTCAAAAGCCTGCCGCATTTCCGTTGAAAGCCCGAAGCCATCAATGAAATTGCTCAAGCTCTCGTAGGGTATGCCGGTCAGGTCGGTGGCCGGGTAGTACATGATGTGCCCGGCAAGGGTGGGGCCGCCCTTGTCCCGCGCCATTTGCGCAATCACCGCGGAGAGGTTGCCGCCGGCGCTGTCGCCGGCGACCACCAGGCGCTGCGGGTCGCCGCCCAGCTCCCTTGCATTGTCGGCGGCCCAGGCGACAGCGGCGTAGGCATCATCCACTGCGGCGGGCCAGGGATGGGCGGGGGCCAGGCGGTAGTCCACGGAGACGACGATGGAACCGGTGTCCGCGGCGATCTGCCGGGTCAGCGGGTCGAAGATTTCCACGCTGCCCACGACGAAGCCGCCGCCGTGGTAGTACACGATCACCGGCGGGGCAGTATCAGCGCCCTCGGGCCAGTAGATCCGCACCGGAATTTCCGTGCCCTCGTCCGGGCCGGGAATAACGCGGTCTTCCACCTTGGCCACCGTCGCTTTCGGCAGCATGGCGCTGAAGGCGTAGATAAGGTTGACGGTCAGGTTGAAGCTGAAATCCTTTTCCGGGTCGGGCTGGTACTCGTGCTCGAAGGTCAGTGTGTGCAGCGATAGCGCGGCGCGATAGTCCAGCCGCCCGTAGGGGGTGTAGGTCCAGCTGTAACTCCAGCCGGCGAAGGCCAGCAACAGGATGACCAGCACGGTGGTCTTCGGGTATTTCCTCATGGGGGCTCTCGGTTATTGTGTATTGACCAGTCTGCCGCGGCGGGAAACGCGGGCTTTCGAGGCCTGATTCTACACCGACCGGGGAAATGATGTTACGGCGGGGGTGGCGGAGCGGCGCTTGTACCGCTCCGCGCGGGGAATGTGATCAGCCCTGCTTGTCGCAGGACACCAGCATTTCGCGCAACTCGTAGCTGCCGAGGGTGCCGTTCCACTCGATGTCCGGTTCGCGGTCCAGCTTGAGTCCGGGTACCTGGAACAGCGCGGCGAGGAAGATGCGGGTCTCGTGCAGGGCGACCTGCCAGCCGGGACAGTTGTGGGGGCCGTCGGAAAAACTCAGGTAGCGCCCGCTGTCACGCTGGCGCTGGGCGCGATCCGGATCCAGGGCGAAGGGACATTCGCCGACCATTTCCTCGTCCACGTTGGCCTCGCGAATGTCGATGCCGTAGAGCTCACCCGAGGGAATGTTGCTGCCATCGTCGTCTTCGACAGTATCGTTCACCCGGCGGGTCACCATCGCCGCTACCGGCTCGAGCCGCAGAATTTCCATCAGGATCGCCAGTTGTCCGTTGGTGTCGGCGGCGAGGTAACGCTCGCGCAGCGCCGCGTCCTCGAACAGGTACCAGGCGCACATCAGGATGAATTCGCGGGTGGTCAGCATGCCGGCAGTGCCGTAGGTGAGGCACTCGACGACGATGGACAGGTGGCTGTAGTCCTCGTCGAGGTAGGTGGAGATGGCGTCGTCTTTCGGGGCTTTGCGCCGGGCCTTGATCGCGGGCCGTACGTCGAAGAGGTAGAACACGCCCATGTGGAACATGCGTTTCAGGTTCAGCAGCCAGGTCTCCATGCCGGGTTTGGCGTTGGCGATGCTGGAGTAAAGCACCCGTTGAACGCGAACGGCACGGTCTGCCTGGTTGCTTTCGGTCAGGCCGAGGATCTCGCCGACCACCTCGATGGCGAGGGTGAAGGTGATGTCCTCGAGTTTGGCCGCGCCGTTTTTGCGGAATTCGCCCAGCAGTTGTTGCGTGATCCGTTCCATCACCATGTAGTGCTGGTCGTTCACTGCCTTTGGCGAGAGGAAGCGCTGGGTCTTGCGGCGCTTGTTGAAATGCTCCTTGCCGTCGAGGAAGAACACCGGGGCGTGCTCCGGGTTCTTGTAGTTCAGCGCCTCGGCGCCAGCCCCGGCCTGCAGCGACTCCTTGTGCCGCAATACCTTGCGTGCGAGGCCTGCGCTCTTGACCCAGCGGGAGCCTTCGGGCGCCCGGGTGTATTGGTGCGCGATCGGGGCGGATTTGCGGCGGTCCACGTTATCGTGAACGGGGCACTGTGCTTTTTCCATTGCTGCTTCGCTCATGCTCTCGTAACCTCGTCGGCTTGTGGCGGGTCCGGATCCCGGTACTGATCCGGGTACTGATCCCGGTACTGATGCAAGTTGGATGCCTTGCTGCCCGGCCAGGTCCTGCCACGCCTGTTACCCTGCAGTTAGCATGGGATTTTCCACCAGCCCTAAATTGCTGTCAATAAAATGACATTAAATTAATGCTGGCGGATCGCGAAGGGGTTCACAATTCCGGTACTGACATCCGGAACTTAAACATAAGGAGAAAGTATGCGTCTTCCAGCCCTGGGTAGAATTGGACTTTGGTCGATGGAGCTACGCTTTGGCGATCCCGCCGAGGTCGTGGATGCCGCGGCGGAAATCGAGGCGCTCGGCTTCGGCGCGCTGTGGATTCCCGGCGGGCTGGACGGGGCGGTGCTGGAGAGTGTCGACCTGCTCCTGGCCAACACCCGGCAGATCACCATCGCCACGGGTATCCTGAATATCTGGAAGCACCAGAGCGCGGATGTGGCGCAGTGGTTTGCAGCCTTGCACGAAGCTTCGCGCGAGCGGGTGCTGCTCGGCCTCGGTGTGAGCCACGGCCCCTTCATCGGCGAGCAGTGGCAAAAGCCGCTGGCGGTGACCCGTGAATTCCTCGACGGACTGGATGCCGCCGGCATGCCCCGGGAGCATCTGTGCCTCGCGGCCCTTGGCCCGAAGATGCTGGAACTCTCCAGTGAGCGTACAAGCGGTGCCCATCCCTATCTGGTGACGCCGGAGCACACTGCACTGGCGCGGGAGATCCTCGGCCCGGGCAAGCTGCTGGCGCCGGAGCAGGGGGTGGTGCTGGAGAGTGATCCCGGCACGGCGCGGGCTCATGCCCGGCAGGCGCTGGAGATGTACCGGACACTGCCCAACTACAGGAACAACTGGTTGCGACTGGGGTTTTCGCAGGAGGACGTGGACGAGGCCAGTGATGCATTGATCGACGGCCTGTTTGCCTGGGGTGATGCCGGGTCGATTGCCGGGCGGGTGAAGGCGCACCAGGACGCCGGCGCCGATCACGTGTGCCTGCAGGTCATCCAGGGCGAGGGCGGCAATATCGACGGCCTCCTCGCCGCCTGCCGCAATCTGGCTGCCGAACTCCTGTAGGAGCCCGCGACCCGAAAAAGAGGGGCCCGCTGTCCGCCCGAACGCGGACCGGGGGATTCGCTCACAGAGTGAGCTCCTACAGTGGCAGGTCAATTGTGGGAGCCCGCTCTGCGGGCGAATCGCTCACAGAGTGAGCTCCTACAGGGCGATCAGAACTCGAACTGCATCTGCGCCGCGTCGGCCATGATCGCCACCACGTGGGCGCCCACCGCCATGTGCGCGGGGTGGTCGCGGTAGGTGACGTAGTCCTCGACGCTGGCGAATTCCGCAACGATGCCGTAGTCGTAAGCGCTGTCGGTATTGCCGGCATCCGTGCCATGGGCATAGGAGACGATTTCCGGTATCTGTCCGGGGAGCGCGTCCATGCCCTCGATGACGGCCTGTACCTGCTCCGCGGTGTGGCCTTCCTTGAACTTGATCAGAACGATGTGCTTCAGCATGCGGATATTTCCTGTCGAATTTTCCAGCAGCAGTGAAGCACAAAGCCGGGGGCGCATCCCGATAGATTGCGTCCCCCGATATTGAAATGACGCCCCGGGCACGAGCCCGGGAGCGATTCACTCGGCGTCGTCGCGGTAGCTGTCGATGGCCGGGCAGGCGCAGTAGAGGTTGCGGTCGCCGTAGACGTTGTCCACCCGGTTGACCGGCGCCCAGTACTTGTAGCGCTTGAGGGATTCCACCGGGTAGGCCGCCTGCTGGCGGGTATAGGGGTGCTCCCAGCTGTCCGCCGCCACGTCCACCAGGGTGTGGGGGGCATTGACCAGGGGGTTGTCCGCGCTGTCCAGTTCGCCGGCCTGCACCGCGGCGATCTCAGCGCGGATAGCGATCAGTGCATCGCAGAAACGGTCCAGTTCGAACAGGGACTCGGACTCGGTGGGTTCCACCATCAGGGTACCCGGTACCGGGAAGCTCATGGTGGGGGCGTGGAAGCCGTAGTCGATCAGGCGCTTGGCGATATCTTCCTCGCTGATACCGGAGGCCTCCTTGAGCGGCCGGATGTCGACGATGCACTCGTGGGCCACCCGGCCGGTCTTGCCGGTGTAGAGGATGCTGTAGTGGTCCTTCAGCCGGTGGGCGATGTAGTTGGCGTTGAGGATCGCCACTTTGGTGGCCTCGGTCAGGCCGCTGCCGCCCATCAGGGCGATATAGGCCCAGGAGATCGGCAGGATGGAGGCGCTGCCGTAGGGCGTGGATGAGACGACATCATTGTCCGGGTCGAGGCCAGGGATCGGGCTGACCGGGTTATTCGGCAGGAAGGGCGCCAGGTGCGCGCCGACGCCGATCGGGCCCATGCCGGGGCCGCCGCCGCCGTGGGGAATACAGAAGGTCTTGTGCAGGTTGAGGTGGGAGACGTCCGCGCCGAACTTGCCCGGCGCCGCGACGCCCACCAGGGCGTTGAGGTTGGCACCGTCCACGTAGACCTGCCCGCCGTGCTGGTGGACGATCTCGCAGAGCTCGATGATGCCTTCCTCGAACACCCCGTGGGTGGAGGGGTAGGTGACCATGATGCAGGCCAGTTCCTCGCTGTGCCGCTCCGCTTTCGCACGCAGGTCGGCCAGGTCCACGTTGCCTTTTTCATCGCACTCCACGATCACCACCTTCATGCCTGCCAGCGCGGCGGAGGCCGGATTGGTGCCGTGGGCGGAGGAGGGGATCAGGCAGATCGTGCGCTGCTTGTCGCCGCGGCTCTGGTGGTAGCGCAGGATCGCCAGCAGGCCCGCGTACTCGCCCTGGGAACCGGCATTGGGCTGCAGGGAGATGGCGTCGTAGCCGGTGGCTTCAACCAGCATGGTTTCCAGTTCCGCCAGCATGGCCTGGTAGCCACGGGTCTGTTCCGCCGGGGCGAAGGGGTGGATGCCGGCGAACTCCGGCCAGGTCACCGGCAGCATCTCGGTGGTCGCGTTCAGCTTCATGGTGCAGCTGCCCAGCGGGATCATCGCCCGGTTGAGGGCGAGGTCCTTGTCCTCGAGGTAGCGCATGTAGCGCAGCATCTCGGTTTCCGAGTGGTAGTCGTGGAACAGGGGGTGGCTGAGGTAGTCCATCTCCCGCAGCAGTTCCGCCGGGATGCCGGGGTGGTCATCCATGGCGCTGTCCAGGGCGTCGATATTGGCGGTCGATTCATTGCCGGCGAAAACCTGCCACAGGGTGACCACGTCCTCGCGGGTGGTGGTTTCATCCAGCGAGACGCCGAGGCGCCCGTCGGCCAGGACCCGCAGGTTGATGCCGGCGGCTTCCGCGCGCTGCAGGATGGCTTCCTGTGCGTCGCCGACGTCGAAGGTCAGAGTATCGAAGTAAGTGCTGTTTTCCGCCGTGTAGCTCAGCTCACCCATGCCGGCAGCGAAGATCGCTGTCAGCCGGTGGATGCGCCGGGCGATCCGCCGCAGGCCCTCGGGGCCGTGGTACATGGCATAGAAAGTGGCCATCACTGCGAGCAGGGCCTGGGCGGTGCAGATGTTGCTGGTGGCCTTCTCCCGGCGGATGTGTTGCTCCCGGGTCTGCATGGCCATGCGCAGGGCCTGGTTGCCGTGGCGGTCGACGGAGACGCCGATGATGCGCCCGGGGGTGGAGCGCTTGTAGGCGTCACGGGTGGCGAAGTACGCGGCATGCGGCCCGCCGAAACCCATCGGCACACCGAAGCGCTGGGTGTTGCCCAGGGCCACGTCGGCGCCAAGTTTGCCGGGTGATTCCAGCAGCAGCAGGGCCATCAGGTCGGCCGCGACCGCCACCAGGGTGTTGGCCTCGTGGGCCTTTGCTGTCAGCTTTGCAATATTTTGCACATGGCCGTGAGTGCCGGGATATTGCAGCAGGGCGCCGAAGGCTTCGGTCTCTCCCAGCAGTTTTTCCGGGTCGCCGACCACGACTTCGATATCCAGCGGCAGGGCGCGGGTTTTCACCACCGCGATGGTCTGCGGGTGGCAGTCCTCGGCGACGATGAACACTTCGCTGCGGTTCTTCTTGTTCACCCGCTGCAGCAGGGTCATGGCCTCGGCGGCGGCGCTGCCCTCGTCGAGCATGGAGGCGTTGGCCAGTTCCATGCCGGTGAGGTCCATGATCATCTGCTGGAAGGTGAGCAGGGCCTCCAGTCGGCCCTGGGAGATTTCCGGCTGGTAGGGGGTATAGGCGGTGTACCAGCCGGGGTTCTCGAGCACGTTGCGCTGGATCACCGGCGGGGTGATGGTGTCGTAGTAGCCGGTGCCGATATAGGAGCGGTTGACGACATTCTGTTCAGCCAGTGCGCGCAGGCGCTTGATTACCGCCACCTCGCCCAGTGGTCCCGGCAGGGCCATCGGCTGGCGACGGATCGCCGCGGGAATGGTGTCGTCGACCAGGGCGTCGAGGCTCTCGTAGCCCATCGCCCGGGCCATTTCCGACTGCTGATTGACCGTCGGCCCGATATGGCGTTGGATAAACTCCGCGTGGTGTTCCAGATCGACCAGGGAGAAGCGGCTCATAGGGGCTCCGGCAATGACTTTGACAGTGTTTGGGCGGGGGTGGGTAACGGGCGCGATACTACCAGCCGCACCCCCTTGCGGCAATTATGGCGGGGCCTGGCGGGCAACCGCAATTGGGTAGGAAATGACCGAAAAACTGCCGCTCGCAGATTTGCTGGAAGAGGTACGCAGCTGCCGCCTTTGCGAGGCACACCTGCCCCTGGGGCCCAGGCCTGTATTGCGTGCGAGCGCCACGGCGCGCCTGCTGATCGTGGGACAGGCGCCGGGGACCCGGGTTCACGCCAGCGGCATTCCCTGGGACGACCCCAGTGGGGAACGCCTGCGCCGCTGGCTGGACGTGGACAGCGATACCTTCTACGACGAATCCCGTATCGCCATCGTCCCCATGGGTTTCTGCTACCCGGGGAAGGGCAGGTCCGGCGATCTGCCACCGCGGCCCGAGTGCGCGCCGCGCTGGCACGATGAAGTGCTCGATTACATGCCACAACTGGAACTGGTGCTGTTGGTGGGTCAGTACGCCCAGCAGCACTACCTGGGGAAATCCCGGGAAACCCTGACCGAACGCGTGCGCCGCTGGCGCGACTTCGGCCCGCGCTACCTGCCGCTGCCACATCCCTCGCCGCGCAATACCCTGTGGCTCAAGCGTAACCCCTGGTTCGAGGCGGAAGTCGTCGAACACCTGCGCGAACGCGTCCACTCGCTGCTCTGACCCACAACACAGATCCGGGATTCCGGTCCACTTGCTCTCAGCCCGGAGTCGGGAATCCTGATGCACTTGTAAATGAGAAACGTTGTAATTAACATTCATGGCCCACGTCCGACCCTGGGGGTCGGGGAGCGGGTGGATTGCCCGAGAGCGGCGGGGGCCGCGATCCGGTGTTGCACAAACCAAATTCATGGGGAAAAGGACTATGTACAGGAAAAGGAGTGCGCAGGCACTGGTGGCCATGAGCGCACTGCTCGCGGCGAGCGCAAACGCGGCGGCACCGAGCGCGGAAGAAATGTGGGAAATCATCCAGCGCCAGCAGGCCCAGATCGAGGCCCTGCAGGCCAAGCTCGCCCAGACCGAAGAGGCGCTGGTGGAGACCGACGTGAAGGTGGAAGCCACGGCGGACCTGATCGAGCAGAGCACCCTGGCCGAGGGCGCCGCACTTTCCGCGGCGAGCTGGGCAGCGGACACTACGCTGGGCGGCTACGCCGAACTGCACTACAACAACCTCGATAACGACCGCGATGGCGGTTCCGACAAGGACCAGATCGACCTGCACCGCTTCGTGCTCTTCCTCGGTCACGAATTCAGCGAGAAAACCCGCTTCTACTCCGAGTTCGAGATCGAACACGCCCTGGTCGAGGGCGGCGAGGACAGCGGCGAAGTGGAAATCGAGCAGGCCTTCATCGAGCACAACTTCGGCGGCGCCCAGTACATGAAGGCGGGCCTCTTCCTGATGCCGGTGGGCATCCTCAACGAAACCCACGAACCGGATACTTTCTACGGCACCGAGCGCAACAGTGTCGAGAGCCGGATCATCCCCACCACCTGGTGGGAGGGCGGCCTCGCCATGAACGGCGAGATCCTGCCGGGGCTCAGCTATGACGCGGCCTTTACCTCCGGCCTCTTCCTCGACCCGGACGAGGGCCAGTGGTCCATCCGCAGCGGCCGGCAGAAAGTCGCCGAGGCCAAGGCCGACGACTTCGCCTACACCGGCCGCATCAAGTACACCGGCGTGGCGGGCCTGGAGCTGGCAGCCACCCTGCAGTACCAGGAAGACCTCTACCAGGGCGAACTGGACGACAGCATCGACGCCATCCTCTACGAGGCCCACGCGGTCTGGCAGGCGGGTCCCTTCGGCCTGCGCGCACTGGTCGCCAGCTGGGATATCGACGAGGGCATCGAGCAGTTCCAGACCGGCGCCAGCAAGCAGGAGGGCTGGTACATCGAACCCTCCTGGCGTGTATTCGACAAGCTGGGCCTGTTCGCCCGCTACAGCGAGTGGGACAACCAGGCTGATGGCGGCGGCGATACCGAGTACTCCCAGGTGGACTTCGGCGTGAACTACTGGCTCGAAGAGAACGTCGTGTTCAAGTTCGACTACCAGATCCAGGACGCGCCCGACGGCAAGGACCAGTACGACGGCTTCAACCTCGGAGTCGGCTGGAGCTTCTGATGGCTTGCCGGCCTGCCAGGGCGCGTGCGTACCTTGCCGGGCTTGTCCTGGTATGGCTCGCGCTCGTCCCGGCGGCTCAGGCCGAGCAGTACCTCAGCCGGGAAGATTTTCTCGCCGGCGCTTTCGGCGCCGCCAGCCCCAGTGTGGAAACCCTCTGGCTCACTGCCGACCAGCGCGCCGCTGCCGAGGCCGTGGTCGGCTGGGCACCCGGCGGCCTGCGCACGCGTTACTGGCGCGAAGGTGAACGCACCGCCTGGATACTGGAGCACATCGGCAAGGAAAAGCCGATCACCCTGGGCGTGACCGTGGAGGGTGACAGCATCGTCTCGGTGGCGGTACTGGCCTTCCGCGAGAGCCGCGGCTGGGAAATCCGCTACCCATTCTTTACCGAGCAATTCGACGGGCTCAGCCTCGCCGGGGACGGCAAGCTCAGTGGCCCGGTCGATGGCATCACCGGCGCGACCCTCTCGGTACGCGCGGTAGAGCGCATGGCGCGGCTGGCGCTGTGGCTGGACGCCCAGGTGGGCAGCTAGGTGCGACTTCGCGCCCGGCTGGTCAGCCTCCTGTGGCGCTGGCACCGGCGGCTGGGGCTGGCGGCCTCGGCCTTCGTCCTCTTTCTCGCCCTCAGCGGCATCGCGCTCAACCACAGCAGCGGCCTGGCGCTCGATCACACGCGGGTTTCCTCCTCGCTGGTTTACGCGCTTTACGGTGTCGAGCCTCCGGCCCCCCGTGCTTACCGTGCGGCTGACTACTGGGTTTCCCAGGTCGCCGGTGAAGAACTTTATTTCGACGCGCAGCCCGTGGCGCGTTGTAGCGGGGAGCTGGTCGGCGCGCTCGCACAGGGCGACTACCTGGTGCTCGCCTGCGCCGAGGAAGTGCTCCTGTTTACCGCGGACGGTGAATTGCTCGAATCCCTGGGTATCGGCGCGGGGCTGCCTGTGCCGCTGCAGGCCCTGGGCAGGGAAGCCGGTGGCCTGCTGTTAAAGGCCGGCGGGCAGTTCTACCCGTTCGACCCGGACCTGCCCGATTTTGTCCCTCGCCCGGAGGCGGGCGACGAGGTGCAACTGGTCCAGGCTGCGGAGCTGCCCGCCGAACTCGCCGGGCAATTGCCCGGTGGTCTGGACTGGCTGACCTGGGAGCGGGTATTGCTCGACCTGCACAGCGGGCGGCTCGCGGGACCGCTCGGCGTGGCGCTGGTCGATGCGCTGGGGGTGATCCTCTGTGTGCTGGGCCTGAGCGGCTTCGCGATGTGGTGGCTGCACCGGCGCCGGGGCTAAGCTTTCCTGAGCCGGGCCACGCTTAACCTGAGCCGTAGCTGATCGCGGTAATCCAGAAAGTCTGCTGTCCCGCGGGGCTCTGCCAGCTGACCTCGTCATCCAGCGCCTTGCCCAGCAGTGCCCTGGCCAGGGGCGAATCCATGCTCAGCTTGCCCGCCTTCACGTCGAACTCATCCGGGCCGACGATGCGCCAGCGGCGCTCCTCGCCTTCCTCGTCCTCAAGGGTCACCCAGGCGCCGAAGCGCACGCGGCTGGTATCGTCGGGTAGTCGATCGACGACTTCCAGCTCCTCCAGACGCTTGCTGAGAAAGCGCACCCGCGAGTCGATTTCCCGCAGCCGGCGCTTGCCGTAGATGTAGTCGCCGTTCTCCGAGCGGTCGCCGTTCTTGGCCGCCTCGTGCACCACCGAGGTGACCTGTGGCCGCTCGACTTTCCACAGCTGGTGGAGTTCCGCCCGCAGGCTCTGCTCCCCCTCCGGAGTGATGTAGCGCGAGCCGCGTTTGCGGGGTGGTCGGTATCTGCCCATGGGCGCATTCTACCCCCGAATAGCGTACAGAGTGGGCTCCCGCAGCAGCAAATTTGCGGTCCTGGCGGCAGCGGCTCCCACGCTGGCCCGAAGGCGGGAAAAGCCCGTATAATGTGCGCCTTTTGACGAGCGCGAGCCCCCATGATCGACAAGAAACTCCTCAGCATCCTGGTCTGCCCGGTGAGCAAGGCGCCGCTGGTGTACGACGAGGACAAACAGGAACTGGTGTGCAAGGCCTCGGGGCTGGCCTACCCGGTGCGCGACGGCATCCCGGTGATGCTGGAATCCGAGGCGCGCCCGCTCACCGCTGACGAGAAACTGGGATAGGGACATGACGGATACGATTTTCGGCAAGATCATCGCCGGGGAGATCCCCGCGGAATTCCTCTACGAGGACGATCACTGCATCGCCATCAATGACATCGCGCCCAAGGCGCCGGTACACGTTCTCGTCATCCCGAAGAAGGCTATTCCCCGTCTCGTGGATGCCGGCGCCGAAGATCAGGAACTGCTCGGCCACCTGATGCTGGCGGCCGGGCGCATCGCCGAACAGCTCGGTGTCCAGGACGCCTTCCGCCTGATCGTCAACAACGGCGAAGGCGCGGGACAGACCGTCTTTCACCTCCACCTGCACATCCTCGCCGGCATGGACATGCCCGAGGGATTCCTGGCGCGCTGAACAGCCGCGCGCAGCTATCGGAACACACTATGAAAACCGTAGAGATACGCGAAGCTTTCCTCGAGTACTTTGAGCAACAGGGCCACACCCGGGTCCCGTCGAGTTCGCTGGTACCCGCCAACGACCCGACCCTGCTGTTCACCAACGCCGGCATGAACCAGTTCAAGGACACCTTCCTTGGCTCGGACCCCCGCGAGTACACTCGCGCCGCCTCCAGCCAGCGCTGCGTGCGTGCCGGTGGCAAGCACAACGACCTCGAAAACGTTGGCTACACCGCGCGCCACCACACCTTCTTCGAGATGCTCGGCAACTTCAGCTTCGGCGATTACTTCAAGCAGGACGCCATCAAGTTCGCCTGGCAGTTCCTCACCGAAACCCTGGGCCTGCCGCCGGAACGCCTGTGGGTGACCTGCCACGTCTCCGATGACGAGGCGGAAGCCATCTGGATCAATGAAATCGGCTTCCCCAAGGAGCGCATCTCGCGCCTCGACGAGGACAACTTCTGGCAGATGGGCGACACCGGTCCCTGCGGCCCCTGTTCCGAGATCTTCTACGATCACGGCCCCGATGTGCCCGGTGGCCCCCCCGGCAGCGCAGACGACGATCTCGATCGTTACATCGAAATCTGGAACCTCGTCTTCATGCAGTTCAACCGCGACGCCGAGGGCACCATGCACCCGCTGCCGGCGCCTTCCGTGGATACCGGCATGGGCCTGGAACGCATCGCCGCGGTGATGCAGGGCGTGCACAGCAACTACGAGATCGACCTGTTTCAGGCGCTGATCGATGCCGCCGCCGGCCTGCTGGGCGTCGCCGATAAAGAAGACAAATCCCTGCGGGTGATCGCCGACCATATCCGTTCCAGCGCCTTCCTGGTCGCCGATGGCGTGATGCCGGGCAACGAGGGCCGCGGCTACGTGTTGCGCCGCATCATCCGCCGCGCCATCCGCCACGGCAACAAGCTCGGCGCGAGCGAACCCTTTTTCTACAAGTTGGTAGCAACCCTCGCCGAGCAGATGGGCGGCGCCTACCCCGAACTGCTGAAGCTGCAGGCGCAGATCGAAAAAGCCCTGCTGGCGGAAGAGCAGCAGTTCGCCAAGACCCTCGACAACGGCATGCAGATCCTCGAAGAGGCACTCGAGGGACTGAAGGGCGACGAGATTCCCGGCGACGTGGTCTTCAAGCTCTACGACACCTACGGCTTCCCGGTGGACCTCACCGGCGACATCGCCCGCGAGCGCGGCCTCAAGCTGGACATGCCCGGCTATGAGGCGGCGATGGCGGAGCAGCGCTCGCGCTCCCAGGAAGGCGGCAGCTTCAAGGTGGATTACTCCAACGTGCTGCGCCTGGAAGGCAAAACCGAGTTCACCGGTTACGACAGCGTACAGGGGCAGGGCAGAGTGACCGCCCTGTTGAAGGGCGGCGCGGAAGTGGAGCGCCTGGAGACCGACGAGAGCGGTATCGTGGTGCTGGACAGCACGCCCTTCTACGGCGAATCCGGCGGCCAGGCCGGCGATACCGGCTACCTCAGCGCCAATGGCACCCGTCTCGAAGTGACGGATACCACCAAGGCCTCCGACCAGCACCTGCACGTGGTGAAAGTGCTGGAAGGCAGTGTCGGCATCGGCGATCACCTGCACGCCCAGGTGGACACCAGCCTGCGCCAGCGCACCCGCCTCAATCACTCGGCAACCCACCTGCTGCACGCCGCCCTGCGCAAGGTGCTCGGTGAGCACGTGCAACAGAAAGGCTCACTGGTGGATGCGGAGCGCCTGCGCTTCGACTTCTCCCACCCCGAGGCGGTGACCCGCGAGGAACTCAAGGCCATCGAGAACATCGTCAACGAACAGGTGCGGGCGAACACCGAAGTCAGCACCCGCCTGATGAACATGGACGAGGCCGTCGCTGCGGGCGCCATGGCCCTGTTCGGCGAGAAGTACGGCAGCGAAGTACGCGTACTGGCGATGGGCGAGGACAACTTCTCGGTGGAACTGTGCGGCGGCACCCACGCCGCGCGCACCGGTGACATCGGCCTGATGCGCATCGTCTCCGAGGCCGGCATCGCCTCCGGCGTGCGCCGTATCGAAGCCGTGACCGGCGCCGCCGCGCTGGCCCAGGTCGATGCGGCGGAGGAACGTCTTTCGGCTGTCTGCGAAGTGGTGAAGGGCACCCGGGAAAACGTCGCCGACAAGGTGGCGGCCCTGCGCAGCGAAAACCGTGAACTGGAAAAGGAAATCGCCCGCCTCAAGCAGAAGCTCGCCAGCGGTGCTGGTAACGACCTGACTGCGGGCGTGGTGGAAGTCGCGGGCATCAAGGTGCTGGCGGCCAACGTCGACGGCGCCGACGCCAAGTCCCTGCGCGACACCCTCGACCAGGTGAAGAACAAGCTCGGCTCCGGTGTCATCCTGCTCTCCGCAGTCAATGACGACAAGGTCGCACTGGCCGCTGGCGTGACCAAGGATCTCACCGACCGGGTCAAGGCCGGTGACCTGATGCGCGAGTTCGCCCAGCGTCTCGGCGGCAAGGGTGGCGGCCGTCCGGACATGGCCCAGGGTGGCGGCAGCGACGTCGCGGCGCTGCCGGAAGTACTGAAAACCCTGCCCGAATGGGTCAATTCACAGGTCTCCTGAAACGGCCTGTCTCATATGTGAAATAGTGCCTACCCCTTTGGCGGTATTTCCCTAAGCTATCTGTTTGAATTGGGGGCGTTATGTTGTTAAATAGCGCCCTTTTTCTACATATGATACTGGGCCACCGGTGGCCATGGACGGAGCTTCGGCAGCGATAGATGAGCTTGATCGTACAGAAATTCGGCGGGACCTCCGTCGGCACTATTGAGCGAATAGAACAGGTTGCGGAAAAGGTAGAGAAATTCCGCAGCGAGGGGCATTCGGTGGTCGTGGTAGTCTCTGCCATGGCTGGTGAGACCAATCGCCTGATCGGCCTCGCCAACGAGATCCAGGAGCGGCCCGTGCCGCGTGAAATGGACGTGCTGGTTTCCACCGGCGAGCAGGTCACGACTGCGCTGCTGAGCATGGCGCTGAACAAGCGCGGCGTTAAGGCCAAGAGCTACAACGGCAGCCAGGTCCGCATCCTCACCGACGACGCCCACACCAAGGCGCGCATTCGCGAGATCGACGACATGCGCCTGCACGCGGACCTCGACCAGGGCTATGTCGTGGTCGTGGCCGGTTTCCAGGGCGTGGACGAACACGGCAACATCACCACCCTCGGCCGCGGCGGTTCCGACACCACCGCAGTCGCCCTGGCCGCCGCATTAAAAGCGGACGAGTGCCAGATCTATACCGACGTCGACGGCGTATATACCACTGACCCGCGAGTCGTGGACGGCGCGCGCCGACTGGACCGCATCACCTTCGAGGAGATGCTGGAAATGGCCAGCATGGGCTCCAAGGTCCTGCAGATTCGCGCCGTCGAGTTTGCCGGCAAGTACAACGTACCCCTGCGGGTACTGCACAGCTTTCAGGAAGGCCCTGGCACGCTGATTACGTTTGAGGATGAGTCTGACATGGAAACGCCAACCATCGCCGGTATCGCTTTCAACCGCGACGAAGCCAAGCTCACCGTCCGCGGCGTGCCCGACATGCCCGGTGTCGCCTACCGCATACTAGGCCCCATCGGCGAAGCCAACGTCGAGGTGGACGTGATCGTGCAGAACGTGGGCGGCAACGACACTACCGATTTTTCGTTCACTGTTGGCCGTAACGACCTGCCCCGTGCCCGCGACGTGCTCGAAAGCACCGCCGCTGAACTCGGCGCCGGCGAGGTCATCGCCGACAACAAGATCGCAAAAATTTCCGTGGTCGGTGTGGGCATGCGTTCCCACGCCGGCGTCGCCAGCCAGATGTTCCGCGCACTGGCCGACAACGGTATCAATATCCAGATGATCACCACTTCTGAAATCAAGATATCGGTGATCATCGAGGAGAAGTACCTGGAACTTGCAGTGCGCGCACTGCACTCTTCTTTTGGATTGGAAGGGGAACCCCGGGACGAGAATGCTGCCTAAGCGATGTAGGGATAGCGTAACAGGAGCCACCTTCAGGTGGATTTACGCTTGAAGGCGGCTTAACTACACTGGAAGTACACCGGGAGTAGAAAGGCTGGACAAGAATTCAGCCGCGGTAAGCCAGGAAATGGCACCCGGAGTTTGGAGAAACTATATGCTTATATTGACCCGCAGAGTAGGTGAATCGCTGATGGTCGGCGACGATATCACCGTGACCGTCCTTGGCGTGAAGGGTAACCAGGTTCGCATCGGCGTAAACGCGCCCCGCGATGTTGCCGTTCACCGCGAAGAAATCTACGAACGTATCCAGGACGATAACCAGCAATCCCGGGCGGCTGCCAAAGGGGAGTAATTCGCTGCAATCAAAGCCCTACAGCTTTGATTCTGCTCCGATTGTGGTATCATGCCGCGCCTGTGCAGAGACGCAGGTTCGCGGCCTTTCACGGGCCCGTTTCGAGGGCGTCTCACGCAGTAAAAAACCTTCCGGAGAGCTGGCCGAGTGGCTGAAGGCGCACCCCTGCTAAGGGTGTATAGGCTTATACCCTATCGAGGGTTCGAATCCCTCGCTCTCCGCCATAAACAAAAAGGGCCGCCCATTTGGGCGGCCCTTTTTGTTTATGGCGGAGAGTGATGATCTGGTTCGAATCCTCGTTCGAAAAATTGCGACCCAGGAGCAATTTTGACGCCGCAGCGAAGCGGAGGCGCCCCGAAGGGGGCAGAACAGCCCAATGGCTGTTCTGATCAATCCCTCGCCCTTGCTAAGTCTGAGCGCCTGCCCATTATTTCGTGGACTTCCCTCGGTTTTGTAGACATCACTATGCTTGAAAATGAGCCTAGAGGAGGTGTCTATGAGCAGCAAGCGATATCCGGAGGAGTTCCGGGCAGAGGCGGTGAAGCAAATCATCGACCGGGGGTACTCCGTTCAGGACGTCTCCCGACACACAGCCTGTACAAGTGGCTCAAAGCCTCGGGGCGTTGGGGTGAGAAAGCCCAGACTGGCGAGATGGAGGACATGCGGCAGGAAAACCTGCGTCTCAAGGCTGAGCTGAAGCGGACCGAGGAAGAGCGGGATGTCCTAAAAAAGGCCGCCGCATACTTTGCCAAGACACCCGGGTGAGGTATGCGTTCATCCGGGATCATCGGCGACAATTTCGCGTCTCGACGATGCGCCGGATCCTGAGGGTGCACCCCAGCGGCTTCTACGCCTGGATGAAGCAACCGCTGTCGTCCCGGGCACAGGAAGACCAACGCCTGCTGTCGCATATACGGGCGTTCTATGCGGCCAGTGGTGGTGTCTATGGTAGCCCGCGCATCTTCAAGGACCTGCGCGAGCAAACTAACAGTGTGGTGTTCACCGGGCTGCCCTGATCATACGAGAGCACAGGATTCGGGCGCTGCGCGGCTACAAACGGCCACGCTACAAGTCTGGCCCTCCCGCAGTGATTGCGCCCAACCGGCTGGAGCAGCAATTCACTGTGGATGCCGCCGATCAGGCCTGGGTCATAGACATCACCTGCCTGCGCACCTGCGAAGGCTTCCTGTACCTGGCGGTGGTGCTGGATCTGTATTCCCGGAAGGTGGTGGGCTGGTCTATGAAGGCCAGCCTGCATCGCGATCTGGTATTGGGCGCCCTGATCATGGCTGTCTGGCGCCGGCAGTCAAAGGGTAAGGTGATCGTTCATTCAGACCAGGGTGCCCAATACGGTAGCGATGACTGGCAGCGCTTCCGCCGTGACCATGACCTGGATACAAGCATGAGTCGGCGGGGCAACTGCTTCGATAACGCAGTGGCGGAATCTTTCTTCAGCAGCCTGCAAAAGGAGCGGGTACGCCGGAGAATCTACCCGACCCGGGAGGAAGGTCGGGCCGATGTGTTTGACTATATTGAAGTGTTCTACAATCGCTCACGGCGTCACAATCATATCGGTGACGTGAGCCCGGTGGCGTTTGAACAGGCCTCACTATGAGGGTAACCGGTGTCTACAAAACTGTGGGAAGTTCACTGGCCTTGTGCCCGAACCTGGTCAATTCGGGGGCTGGTCATCGCCCGCCGGCGCTGGTGTGTCATTCTCCGGGTTGTTGCGACGCGCTGCGGCTTTCTGCTCGCGCTTCTCCTCCTTTTTCTTCTTCCGGGCAAGCTCTCTTTGCCGTTTTTCAAATGAATAATTGGTTCTTGCCATGTCAGGCCTCCTGTATCGGATCGTTTTTGACGGGGCAGGGTACTGCATTTCATGGGTCGAATTGCCCCCGGCCCCGTTCCGACCCAAATCAGTCTCGCAGATAGGTCAGGGTCGTTCCCGTGAAGGGTTGCAACAGTTGCGCAAATACTGCCGATTTCGTTCGTGTGCACCTGAAACCGTAGTCTTCCATCTGGCGGGTGAACCTGCCCTGTTGTTTCCGCCCCGGGTCCACGATAATCACTTCGCAACTGGGGTCCGCGTGAATCTGGATGAAGCGCGCCAGATTCGACGGCCTACCCTGCGCGTAAAGTATGTCGCTGCCGATGATCAGGTCGAACGTGCCGTTGCAGTGGCTGGCATCGTCCCAGTCTGCCCTGAAATAGGGGATGCTGCGGTCGTGGTTGAGCCTGGTGTTTGCCTGGAGGAAGGACGCGACCTCGGGGTGATAGTCGGTGGCGGTGATGTCGCCACCACGCCTATTGAGCAACAGGCTGGACAGTGCCATTCCGCAGCCCAGTTCAAGAATGCGTTTGCCTGTGATCTCGAAGTCCACCATTAGCCTGGCCAGGATCTGGCTGGAATCCCAGACGACGCCGAACAACGCCCAGTTCGCGGCCGAGATTCCCATGGCGTCGGCAATGCCGTGCGGGTCGAGGTACTGTTGGGTGTCCCGCAGCGAGCGGACGTGAATGTCCTCGCCGCCGAGTTCATAGGTCTGGTAGCGAAAGCGCAGTGGAGACGTGGGGCCTCGGTAGTGTGATTTGATATGAAATCGACCTGATTGAACCTGCCAATACCACCATAACCTGTATGACCACCAATGTCGCCGCCTAATCTTAAGCGCCGCGCGGGCCAGGCCTCATTGGCAGGTGACAGTCCGGTAGAGAAGAATTGCGTATTATCTGGTCAGCGATACCTGTATAGTGCACAGCTACTTGCATGATTCCTCGATTGTGAACCGCTTTTAGCGACCAGTCTTTTCGACACTCTCTATCTGGATTACATAAGAAGCATTCCTACAAGTATCCCTTCCCAAGGAAGGAAAACCATCTCCATTATCAAGTAATAGGAAACGCATATGTCCAGAGTAACTGGAAAGGTTAAGTGGTTTAACGAAAGCAAGGGCTTCGGCTTTATTGAGCAGGCATCAGGCCCCGACGTATTTGCGCATTTCAGCGCTATCCAGGGCGACGGATTCAAAACCCTGATGGAAGGACAGGAAGTTGAGTTCACCGTCACCCAGGGCCAGAAAGGCCCGCAGGCGGAAGGGATCAGCGTAATCTCCTGATCTTCTTTACCCGGACACCCGGGCCATGGCCGGGGTGTTGTTTCTCCAGCGCCTGCGCTGCTGGCGTATCCTCTCAGTCAGTGCCACTCAGGGAGACCACCATGGCCCGTGAACCCACCAGCAAGCCTTCCTCCAGAAAATCAGCTGCCGCGAGCGAGACCTCGGAATCTATCGCAGAGCAGACCAGGCTGTTCCTGCAATCGGGCAAGAAAATCGAGGTGGTGGCCAACGGGATCAGCGGCCAACCGAGATTGACCGCCAGGAAGTAACGCCTTCGCTGGCCAGCCACTGTCATTCATCTTCCGGCCACCTGGACTTCCCTGCGAGGCCGTCATGCACGGGGAACGCCTCCAGAGTAGGGATACGATCCCTCCTGAGACTGCTTCCACCACCACCTATTGGACACGAATTCGTCTCCAGAGTAAGGAGACAATCCCTACCGAGACTCCCTCCACCCCAAGCAGTCTGGAACGCAAAACTTCCCTAGGGTCGGGTTGAGCTAAACGAAGTATCACCATAAGTGTCGAACTAAGGAGTAGCGGCTCGACACTACCTTAGACACGTCGCATACGCAGGTCATAAGTGGACGAACCTTCACCCATTGTACTCAGCAACCAAAACCTTTATTTTCAGCCTGATAATATCCGCCAGCATCAACATTTTCCGTTCATGTTCCTGCCGCGCGATATCGTAAATCTGCTTTTTAAACAATTCAGAACTCTCCCCAGGGAGATCCAGGATCCACTCA
The DNA here is from genome assembly GCA_033283325.1 of Halieaceae bacterium WMMBA4. Taxonomy (GTDB): domain Bacteria; phylum Pseudomonadota; class Gammaproteobacteria; order Pseudomonadales; family Halieaceae; genus Mangrovimicrobium. The sequence continues at coordinate 1,748,199 of JAWMQO010000001.1, read as the reverse complement.
CTGAAAAACGCATCGTAACTATCGATGGATTTAACCAGCTCAAACCTTAATTTCTCCCGATCCTTTTTTGGAATAGCGACCAGCGCCTTATCGATAACCAACTCAAGATCCGAGGTTTTCTCGGCCTTTGAAACAGGAAACTCAATTATTTTAGACATGGCGATATTACTCCCTGAATAAAAACAGATTCCCTGATTGCTCGTTGCCAGAGAAATACGTGTCGTTACGCATAATCAATCTCCCCTGGGACTGTTAACTACACAGCTCAATCCAGTCCTTCACCCAAAGTGCCGCGGCCACGTGGGGCCGGTCCTCCTCCTGCGCATCGATAGTCAACACTTCGCCAATGCGCCGGGCCCCTGACCGATATAAAGCGTCTTCCAGTAGCAGCCCCGCATGAGCAAAGCGCGGGAAGCCGCGGTCGCCCAGGGCGATCACACCGTATCGACGGCCGGCCAGGCTGACGGTTTCGTTATCCAGTACCGAGAACACCGAATAGATGTTTTTGGGTACTTCGCCGTCGCCGGTGGTGGAACTGCACACCAGGATGATTTCGTCAGGATCCCGTAATAGATCATTGGGCACGGATTCTTCGTTCACTTCTGCTTCATGACCAAGCTTTTGCAAAATGATGCTGGCCGACTGCGCAGCCTTCCACGCAGTACCGTTCACAGTGCCCACGAGGATCTGGACCCTTGCCATTTATTTACCCTCCAACTCTGCTGTACATTGGTCCACTATGCGTTCGCACTGACTGAGTACCTGGGCAATGACGGTGTTCGGCGGATTGTGTTCTTGCGGGAAATTGGAAACAGCGCAAGAGGATCGATTGTGCTTGACCGCCGCATCGATAAAGTCCTGGTTCAACTGGCACAACCTCGTGTGCAACAGGTCGCTATCAACTGACTCGATCAAGGGGTTGCGTTGTATTTCAGTTAGCGCGTCTCGCAGTACGCCCATTACATTTCGCAGGAACAGGTCCTTGCTGTTGTGCCGGGCAAGGTCTCTATTAATGGCGCGCAGGTAGTTGCGGTTCATCGCAGCCAGGTGGCGCTTCAGTAAGGCATCCAGTTCATCAGGCATCATTTACCGCCTCCATATTGGATATGGCCACCGCAGCGAGATCTGGCCTCAAACAGCCCCAAGTGGCGTCTAGCCCAGGCTTCGCCTCTTTGTTCTACAAGATGATGGGCCAGGTACAGGCCCGCAAGACCCGCTCCTACGATGGCGATGTCCAGGCAATGTTGTAAACCGGACAATTGTGTCGTGGGCCTTGTCGTAGCTTTGCTTTGTGGCATAGATGAAGCCGACTCCAGGGTCGATCTAAGCTGTTGAAATAAAAAATAAAATACGACGCTACGGTGTATTGGGCGCCATTTCTCAAAAATTCCGGCGATAAATGCCGGGCACTCGGTGGTATGACGCTTCAAATGGCATGCCAGTGTTAATTTTCTATTCCCCGGATGGTGTTACCCATTAGCACTTTGACGAAAATAGCCGACTCGGCCAGCCCGGGGCAGGAATGCGGGGGTATGCCCCTTTGCATCTACTTTTGGCTAAAAAAAACGCGGCCCGAAGGCCGCGCTCTCCTGTGATCGATTACCTGACTCCTCAACCACCCCGCAGGTCGCCGGGAGGCTCCCGCCCCGGCCGGTCCTCAGGACCACCACCGATCGTGAGATCCGGGGTATCGGTGATACATTCCAGGATCAGGTCTTCCCACCCGGCCTGGATGTCGAAATACCCGTTCTCGACCTCCACCATCGACTGCAGCAGGGAGGTCTCGTTCACGCTGACCCAGCGCACAACTTCGGCCTCGTAGTTGCCCGAACCGACATGGCTCGACCAGGTCTCGATGTATTCGCTGCCCCATTCCGGGAGCGTCTTCCACAGGTGCATTGCCACCGGGCCTGCCTGGTTGGTGGTAACACGCACCAGGATGCGGCCCTTCCTGCACTCTGTATCGGGGTCTGGATGGGTGACTTCATTGGAAAAGGTCGAAAGGAACAACTCCACTTCCTCGATGTAAAAGTCCTCGTTCGGCACCTCATCGTCGAAGTCGGGGATGAACGGGTTGCAACGGACCTGGACCATAAATGAATCCTGGCGGGTTTCGTCGCCGCCGGCGAAGTTGTACTCACCATATTCATCCAGTAGTACCTCTGCGGGCGGCAGAGTGCCTATGTGTTTGCCCGTGTTCGCCGAAAAAGAGGTCCAGACGTTGCGATTGAATACATACAGGTCGGTGGCCCCGTTGAGCGCCAGGTGGTTATTGCATTCCTCCACGATCTCGTCGCCCAGGGGGGTGGTGGCGAAACCGTTCTCCGACGAGATTGGAATCTCGTCCATGTCGATTTCCAACTCCCACAGGAGGTTGATGTCGCGCGAGGACATGCCGCTCGCGTAGATCGCCGGTCGCTGGAAACAGCCGGCATCGACGCACCATCCATTGAAAATGCCGATCTCCTTAATATAGCCCGGCCATTTGGTATCGAGCTCCATATGTGCCATGAAGCGGATCGATGGGCCTGCCAGCGTGTCCCACTGCGAGCCGTCGCTCGAGTAGACGTTGATGACGTCGTATCCGGGCACTACCGTCGTCGAGTAGGACATCGATTTGATCTTCGCGTCCTCAGCGTGGGCGAGATTCGCCGTTGCCATTACCAGGCCCGCGACCAGGGGCGCAATTTGCTTATTCATTGTCATCTTCCTCTGATATTTGGTGTGTGTTCGAAGCCAGGCTTCGATTCGTTGGGTTAAGCGAGAAGCGCGAGCAAAAACGACACGCTTTATCTGCCGAGTACGTCATTTCGAGTGGATTCCAGCCTTTCGGCGACCGACACCACCAGCGCATCGTCGTAGCCGAAATCGCGCAGGGCTCTCTTCGCGCACTCCAGAACGGCGTCGAATTGACCGTCATTGAGGCTGTGCGCCTCGACGAGTCGCTGGTGCGCGGGGCTCAGCGCGGGTCCGTAGCAAGTGATATCCCCGCCCAGCGCGGAGGTCAGGAAAAGCTCCTGGTACCGGCGCAGAGCGTCAATGTCGGTGTTACTGAAGAAATGAGCGATGCGGGTATCGTTGAGGATGTGAAAGTAGAGCGCGCCCACGAGGGCATCGATGGCGGGCTTGCCGCCGAGTACTTCGTAGAGTGATGGGCCACTTGCGGTATTGCTTGAGGCCCCGGCCGTCAGTTTGCTGTTCATTTTCGCTGTCCGTGGAGTGAGTGTTCCTCCACGGTTAAGCGAAAATTACAGACGATTACGACACGGAGGCTATCCTTCGGCGCACCTGGCCTGCGCTTCGCCGGGCTCGAGGAGCCTGATGAGCGCTTGCGCCCGTTCGAGATTGGGCAGCAGCACTTGCCCGCGCATCTCGTCCCGCATCGTACCGAAGCGGGATAGCTCCAATGCGACTGGCTTCGGCAGTTCGAATCCATGGGCCTCGGCCAGCGCCGCAATAGCGGACAGAAATTGCCACCGGTCGAGCGGATCAAGGAAGACGTTGCCCAGCGACTGGTACTGAGTAACCAGTGCGTTCAGGGACTCCCCGTCGAGACTGCCAGCGCCTGAAACCCGCTCGAGTTCGGCCTTCATGCTCTCGCGGTCCGCTACCGGGGGGCGCTGCGTTGCCAGCGCGGCATCGACCGCCTGGTAGAGCGCTGCCGGATCACTGCAATCAATGCCGGACTCGCCGATTACGGCGAGCGCTGCCTCGTCCTTGCCGCCAAAGAGCAACCAGCGCGCGAATACCGGGCGCAGCCGTGCGGTGACCCCGTCATCGGCCCCGAATTCCCGCACGGCCACCGACAGGCCGCTCTCGAGTGCGTCGAAGGCCGCGTCGAAATGCCCGCTCGCGAATGCATAGGTCGCCGCGTTGTCCTGGGCGACGACCCAGGAATAGTGGTCGCGCTCGGGGTCCAGTATTGCGAGGGACTCGTCGAGGGTGGAGAGCGCCGACTCGGGTTCGCCCATCCGGAACTGCAGCCCCGAGTAGGACCGGAGGATGTTCGCGAGCGAAGTATTCTCCGGGTCGTGCTCGCGGAATACGGCGACCGCTTCCTTGAATGCGGCCTCGGACTGCTCGTAGCGGCCGGTCATGCCGTAATGGATGGCCTGGTTGCTCAGGAATACGGCGTGCCCTGCCGGTTGGCCCGCCTCACGCATGTAGTCGACGGCATCCTGCCAGTGCCCATCGGCCGCCGGCAGGTCGCCGGCACGGCGTGACGCACCGGCCAGGAACTGGCTGATGCGACCGCGTGTGCGCGGTTCCTCCACGCCGTAGTGCTTTGCGACTTCGTCCATACGGTAGGCAAGTGCGTCCATACTTTCGTAATCGCGCAGGCGCAGCAGGGCGTTCGCCTCGGCGTATTCCGCGCTAAGCCATTCGAGGGCCGCTTCCGCGTTCGGTGGCTCCTTAGCTACCTGCGCGTCCAGGAATGCTGCGGCCGCGGCCGGGTCCGTTCGCGTCATGGCGTTGCCGATACCGGCGACGGCGGTGAGTGCCTGTGCCTCGTGCCCGCGGCCAAGGGTTTTCGCGGCTTGCCACGCCGCCTCGTAAGCCTCGATTTCGTAGTCCAGCATGTCGAGGCTCTCGAAGATGTCGGCCAGGGTCTTGTGCACCTGGTAGGCGAGGAGTGGATCGTCCGCGACTTTCTCCGCGATCGAGGGCCTTGCCCGAATCAGGGCCTCTGCCAGCGTGACCTCGCTGCCGCCTTCGCCAAAGGGGTCGGCCTGCTGGAAGACATCGGCCAGGATCTCCTGGGTCGCGCGTGTGCGTTCCGCTTCGGCCCGGGCGTCCCTGGCCTGGTCGACCGAAAACAGCGTGGCGAAAGCCAGTCCCAGCACCGACACCGTGATGATGCTGGCCAACACCGCATGCCGGCGGAGAAAGCGACCGGCAAGGTACCAGGCTGTGTGCGGCCGCGCCGACACAGGCCGGTCGGCGAGATAGTTGCGGATGTCCCCGGCAAAGGCCGCGGCGGAGGGGTAGCGCCGCGAAGGCGCCTTCTCCAGTGCCCGGGCAAGAATCGCGTCGAGGTCGCGGTCGATGGCCGCATTGTAGCGGCTCGCCGGCGGTGGCACGGTGTCGGTGATGGTGCGCACGCTGTCGTGGAGCGAGTGCTCCGAGATCTCGTAGGGTACGCGGCCGGCGAGCATCTCGTAGGCGAGGACGCCGAGTTGGTAGATATCACTCGCCACATCGACGTTGCCGCCCGCGACCTGTTCCGGGCTCGCGTACTGTAGTGTCAGTGGCGTGCCGCCGGCGCGTGTCAGAGCCGGCTCCTCGGTATCGCCGAGGATGCGCGCGATACCGAAATCCAGCACCCGCGGTCGGCCCGCGCTATCGACAAGCACGTTGCCGGGCTTCAGGTCGCGATGCACGATCAGCCGGCGGTGGGCGTAGTCGATGGTGTCGCACACATCGAGTAGCAGGCGCAGGCGCTCGGCCAGCGGGCGATCACGGCAGGCGCTGACGATATCCTCGCCCTCGATGAATTCCATCGCAAACCACGGCCGGTTGTCGCCGAGCAGGCCGCCGTCGAGGAAGCGGGCGAGCCCCGGGTGGTCGATCGACGCGAGGATGCGCCGTTCGCGGAAGAAGCGGTCGGAAAACTGCGAGCCGATGCGGTGTGACCAGAGGATTTTGACCGCCGCCTTCTGTTCAAAGGCGGAGTGTTCGCCGGCGTCGTCCCCGACCCGCTCGGCGTAGAAGACCTGACCCGTGCCACCAGAGCCGATCTCCCGTCGCAGGCGCCAGGGGCCGGCAGTGCCGGTGGGCTCGGCCGGCTCCGGCGACGCCTCACCTTCGATCGTGCCGCGCACGGCCGCCTGGATCTGCGACAGCACGTCGGAGCCCGCCGCATCGAGCAGGCGCACGAGCGCCTCGCGCTGGGCTTCCGGCAGTGCGGCGAGGAATTCGCTCAGCGCCTGCTCGTCGAGCCCGAGGGCCTCGTCGAGCAGGGCGTCCAGGGTCGCGAAGTCGGGAGCATCGCTCTTTGTCATCCCGCCGGCGACCTACGCGTCTGGCTCGTCGAGAAACTGCCCCAGCCAGGCGCGCGCCTTGACCAGGTTACGCTGGACTGTGCGCAGGGTCGTCTGCTGCAGCTCGGCGATCTCGTCATTGGACAGTCCGGCAAAACACGAGAGATCGATCAGTTCGGCAAGCTCGGGGCTGGCCTGGGCAAGCCGGGTGATCGACTGGTCGAGGCGCACCAGGTCCGCCGGGTTATTGATGTCCACCAGCTCCCGCGTGACGGCCGCCAGTTCCACGCCCCCGCCACCGCGTTTCGCCGTGTTCTCCGCGCGCCAGGTATCGACGACGACCTGGCGCATTGCGCGCGAGGCAATCGCGAAGAAATGCCGGCGGTCGGCGGGGTGCTGGGTCTTGCCGAGCAGCAGCTTTTCGTAGGCCTCGTGGACCAGCATCGTCGTCTGCAGCGAACCGCGGCGGCTCGATTTGCCGAGCTGGGCGTGCGCCAGCCGTTTCAGCTCGCCGTATACGATCGGGATCACCTCGTCGAAACGCGCCGCGTCGCCTTCTGAATAGGCGCGCAGCAGGCGCGTTACGTCGCCGGATGCTGCGCTGCTTGTCGAGGTCATAATGTATGCGTCCGGGCTGGTTCGGCCCAGAACCCCAAATAGACAGTTCGCTTTACGGCATACAGGACACCAGGCAGGCGACGCAGCGTTTCCGCCGCCTGTCCATCGGCCAGTCCCTGGCAATGCATAGGGCAGGGCAAGTGCAAGCAGCTGGCTGACGCAATAGCGAGCATTGGAAGTGGCTCGATAATGGCGGTTAGCGCGTCGATCACTGCGGTTCTCCTCTTGAGGTGAAAGTGCGTTCCTTCCCTTCAGCGGGAAAAAGTATAGGACAAACAAACAGGATCGTCGTGAGCAGAACGCTTCGTTAATGCGATTTTGACGTGGTAGTAGATTGTCTCTCCTTATCCGTGTTGAACCCGGTACCAGAATCACAGCTGGGACAATTATCCATCGGGTTGTCATCGAATCCGGGTGAAAAAGGCTCTGACCCCGGTATGGGCGAACGGCTGGCGGTTCAAGTGGGGCAGAACGAACTCGACAACATATGGCTCGGAGCCTATCCTCAGGCATAGGAATATTGGGCGATGATCAATGCATGGCCTTCAGTAGTCTGTGTAAGTGCTCATAATCAAATGTCCATGGCCGCGCATTTCCACGAGTTCACTCGTATCAACGCTTCCTGTCCTGAAATTGATGCCATAATCCATAATCCACTACGGTCATTCTATCGGTCGATAATGGCTGTTTCCGCTTCCGAAAAAACAGGCATAACGATGAGAAACACGCCAGGCTGCATGCGGCGAAAGATGCGGATGGAGGGATAACACCCGGTGAAAGTATGGCGCGTGAAGAGCAGGCAGCTGGGCAGTAGCCTGGAATCGCTTTTAAATTAGTCGGCGAAATGCCTTTGGGCAGGGTGGGGTGTCGGGATGGTGACTACCGGGAAGGAAGACGGTCGGGTGACCAGATCAGGGCCATCATTTCGACTACTGGGAAAGTCCCTGTCCCCGGGTCTTTCCCAGGGCATGATCCATATTCACGATACGTCCCTCGGGCCTATCGATATAGCCGAGACGGTCACCGGTAGCGATATTGAGTATGAGTTGTCGCGTCTCGATTCCGCAACGGCGGGTATTTCCGGCGATCTTCTGGTACTGGCAACTCGCGTGGAAAGGCAAATTGATGCACGCTTGGCCGAAGTTTTTAGTGCGCATCAGTTAATGGTCAATGATCGCGTGCTGCGAGAAGAGCTCCGCCAGGAGATAATCGACAATCTTGTCAGCGCCAGTAGTGCAGTGAAGACAGTCTTTCTTCGCTGGGAAAAGCGGTTCTTATTGATGGAATCCCAGGTCGCCAGGGACAAGGGCGACGATTTGCACGATATTTCAATCCGTCTGCAAAATGCACTGGCTGGTATTACCGTTCACGCACTGGATGATATTCCAGACCGTTGTGTTCTTGCCATGTCACGATTGCTGCCTTCCGACACAGTGTTTCTGGCCGGGCGGCCGCTAGCTGCTGTACTGTTGCAATATGGTAGCTCCGGTTCGCACGCGGCATTATTTGCGCGGGAAATGGGGCTCCCGGCTATAGCGGGTATGCCGGAATTGTTCACCAGTGTGTCGGACAGGGAATGGGCATTGGTAGACGCGGACAGAGGGGCCGTTATCATTCGACCTTCCGCCGCAGAGAAGGCGAATTTTCGGAAGAGACTAAGCGCAAGCGCCAGGATATTTGAAGCCGCTCAGGCACACGCACACTCTCCTGCAGTAACACTCGATGGAGTTTCCATTGCTGTTCAGGCTAATGTAGGCAGCCGGGCGGATACTGAAAAAGCCATGAATAATGGCGCCGATGGCGTTGGCCTGTACCGTATAGAACAAGCCTATTTGGGGCGCGGTACACCTCCTGACACTCCGGAACTTCTCAATGAAATGCGCGAAACCCTGGCTCCAGCCAGAGGCCACTCCGTATGTATACGTCTGCTGGACGTGGGTGCGGACAAGCCCTTGCCTTTCCTGGGTTTCATGGCTGAAACCAATCCCGCCCTGGGGAGAAGAGGGGTTAGATTGCTACTGGAATATCCTGAACTCCTCGCCACGCAATTATCCGCAATACTGGAACTTTCCCGGGAATTTGATGTGCGTGTGCTGATTCCCATGGTTACCCTGCCGAGTGATGTTTCAGAAGTGCGGAAAGCGCTTGAGAGGCTCGGCGAGAAAATGCGCGTATCCAAGCTTCCCTCACTAGGTGCGATGATCGAAACTCCTGCCGCGGCACTGTCCGCGCAGGGTATTGCTCCCCATGTCGATTTTCTCAGTTTTGGCACCAATGACCTGGCTCAGTATGCTTTCGCGGCAGACAGGGATAATGCGGCAGTCGAGCAGTATTTCAATGATGCATCGGACGTGATATTCCGGCTCATGAAACTAACTCACGAAGATGTGCCAGAAGTGCCGCTTTCTTTGTGCGGAGAGCTGGCAGGAAGACCTGAATATATTTCCAGCGTGTTAAAGTCGGGCGTGCAAACCCTGAGTGTCGCTCCCCTGCTAATACCAAAGGTCAAGGAGACGATTCGCCAGGTTCGCTGCCTGTCCTGACGTTACAACGACCAGACTCTTGCCTCATATCTGTTTACTGATATTTGTGTTAAGGTAACTGTTCACCTCTAGCTAGCGCGATTTCTTTGTAGCGCTAAGTCTGCTCGGCGGGACTTCTCGTTGACTCTCGACTAATTCTGGTCGGTACGATCTGGTCGCCTCCTCTGGGTTTTCACTCAAGGAGTAACCGTGCCTGCAATGCGGCGAGGACATCCGATGGTCAGGATGTCAGCTTTCTCTTCGATACAGTAAATGGCGGGCTATATGATCAGAATTTCCCGCCCTGTTCAGTGACTGGAAGTAAGAAAAACAGACCAGAATCTGTACTCCTTTGTATCCCGGGTATTCGTCAGCGGCCTTATCTCATCCTCGGTCTGGTGCGATGTATGCGAAAGAGATCGTATATATGCCTTTCCACAGGACCAATTCGTGATGCCAACTAATGGCAGGAAAAATGTTAATGATGAAAATAAATATTAGCTTACTGAAAATTTTTACAATAAGTTCATTGCTGGCTGTGCCTGGCACTCATCTGCTGGCACAGGGCGATAAGACAGCTCTTCCAGACAACGCTTACAAACGGACCTATGGCTCAGGTTGGGATTGCAACAGGGGCTTTATGAAACGAGATAATGCCTGTGAGGCCATTACCATTCCTGAAAACGCGTATCTCAGTTCTTATGGCTCAGACTGGAATTGTGCCAGGGGATATTTAAAAAAGAATAACACCTGTCAGGAGGTCATCGTTCCCGCGAATGCGCATCTGGTCGATTCAAAATATGGAACCGGATGGAAGTGTGACAGGGGTTACAGGCGCGGTAAGGTCGAATATGGGGCAGCACAGGCTGAGTGCCATAGGATCGAACTACCGGAAAACGCAGTGCTGGTCGAATCAATGCACAGCTCTGGTTGGGAGTGCGAGCAGGGCTTCAGAAACATCAACGATAGATGCCTTGCTGTTGTTATCCCAGACAATGCTTATGCAACGGGTTCGGCCTGGGATAAAGGCTGGAATTGTAAGAGAGCTTATCGGGAGCAGGATGGTGCCTGCGTCGCATTGGAAATACCCGGCAATGCGTATCTTGTGCAGAGCGGAGATAGCTGGCGATGCGAACGGGGATATCATCGGGGAGAAGATTCCTGCACCGAAATTGTTCTACCGGAAAATGCCTACCTGGAAGACGAGGGCAATGATTGGCGATGTGTGCGAGGGTTTCACAGGCAAGACAATACATGCTCGCCTGTAGTTGTTCCGAAGAACGCGCATCTGGATGCTGTCGGGAACGGCTGGCGATGCAACGATCCCTATCGTGAACGCGAGGGATCATGTGAGATCAGCACGCGATGATTTGACGAAGGCTGCATGAAAAGCTACAGGATTATCCACGAAACCCGGTACAACTTTTCCGGCCCGGTCCAGTTGCAGCCACACACTTTGCGACTGCGGCCCAGGGAAGGTCATGAACTGCGCATAGTTAGCTCGCGACTGACGATATCACCAACGCCTGCACTGCGCTGGCATCGCGATGTGGAAGGCAACTCCGTCGCCACTGCGACATTCAATGACACCACTGAATGTCTGGCAGTACATAGCGAGATTACAATCCAACAGTACGACCAGATCCCCCACGATTTTCTGGTTACAGAGTATGCAGTCGATTTCCCGTTTTTCTATAGCCAAGAAGACAGTGTCTTGTTATGGCCTTACATGAAATCCAGTGATACTGCGGATGCGGGCACGCTTGCAAGATGGGTCGATTCGATTTGGCAGGCTGGTGAGAATATTCAAACCTTTTCCTTGTTGCTTCGGCTCAATCAGCGCATTTTTCAAACTATCGCATACCGTACCCGCGAGGAAGAGGGGGTTCAGGGCGTGGAGCAGACTCTCTCCGCCAGTTCAGGGTCATGTCGCGATTCAGCCTGTCTGTTCATGGAAGCTGCAAGACATCTGGGTTTCGCGGCCCGATTTGTCAGTGGTTACATCTATTCGGATTCCACCAGCAATCCCGGAGGGCAATCGGGAACTACCCACGCCTGGGCCGAAGTGTTTATCCCCGGTGCCGGCTGGAAGGGCTTTGACCCGACTATCGGCAACATCGTAGGGGCCGAGCACATTGGTGTTGCTGTAGCGAGATTGCCGGAATCGGTCCCCCCCATTGCTGGCACTTTTCTAGGGCCGTCCTGTACCGGTATGGTAGTTAATGTGTGGGTAACAGAACTTGTCTGAAAACCATGAAATCGCTGTTTTCAGGCATGGATTAGCGCCTCCAATTGCAGCGGCCTGATTTACGGGCAGGTGCAGATATCCGGTCCCGGGGGTAGTGCAATCCTGGGCCGGATAATCGGCAGGCAATGAGTTCCGCTGTTCAGTACTTCAACTCCGGTTTTCCACGCACGCGCCGCGCGCCGTACTAGAAAAACCCCAGCGGGTTGATGTCGTAACTCACCAGCATGTTCTTCGTCTGCTGGTAATGCTCCAGCGCCATCTTGTGGGTTTCGCGGCCGATTCCGGACTTCTTGTAGCCACCAAACGCCGCGTGCGCCGGGTAGGCATGGTAGCAGTTCATCCACACCCGGCCGGCCTTGATGCCGCGGCCCATGCGGAAGGCCAGGTTGTTGTCCCGGGTCCACACGCCAGCGCCCAGGCCATACTCGGTGGCGTTGGCAATCGCCAGGGCTTCGGCCTCGTCCTTGAAGGTTGTCACCCCGAGCGTGGGCCCGAAGATCTCCTCCTGGAACACCCGCATGTCGTTGGTCCCCTTCAGCAGGGTCGGTTGCACGTAGTAACCCCCTGAGATGTCACTGCCCACGGTCGCCTTGTTTCCACCCATGAGGAATTCGGCACCGTCCTGGCGCGCCACCTCCATGTAGCTCATGATCTTCTCGAACTGCTCCAGTGAAGCCTGGGCGCCGACCATGGTTTCCGTATCCAGCGGATTGCCCTGCTTGATGTTTTTCGCTCGCTCCAGCACCCGTTCCATGAACTCGCCGTAGATGCTCTCCTGCACCAGCGCCCGGGAGGGGCAGGTACACACCTCGCCCTGGTTGAAGAAGCCGAGCAGCATGCCTTCCACGCACTTGCTGACGAACGCATCCTCCTGACGCATCACGTCCTCGAAGTAGATGTTCGGCGACTTGCCGCCGAGTTCCACCGTGGAGGGGATCAGGGTCTTGGCCGCGTTGGCCAGGATGATATGGCCCACGGCGGTGGAGCCCGTGAAGGCGATCTTGGCGATCCGGTTGGAACTCGCCAGGGCCTGGCCGATTTCCTCGCCGTAGCCGTTGAGGATGTTCACCACTCCGGCGGGCAGCAGGTCGGCGATCATTTCCATCAATACGAGGATTGAGGTGGGTGTCTGTTCGGCGGGCTTGAGGACCACGCAGTTGCCCGCGGCCAGGGCAGGCGCCAGTTTCCAGCCTGCCATCAGCAGGGGGAAGTTCCAGGGAATGATCTGGCCTACCACCCCCAGGGGTTCGTGGAAGTGGTAGCTGACGGTGTTGGCGTCGATGTCGGCGGCACTCCCCTCCTGTGCCCGTATGCAGCCGGCGAAATAGCGGAAGTGGTCGGCGAGCAGGGGAATGTCCGCATTCAGCGTCTCCCGAATACCCTTGCCGTTGTCCCAGGTTTCCACATAGGCGAGGGTTTCCAGGTTGGCCTCGATGCGGTCGGCCACCTTGAGCAGCAGGTTGGAACGCTCGGCGGCCGAGGTTTTGCCCCAGGCATCGGCTGCGCCATGAGCGGCGTCGAGGGCCTTGTTGAGGTCTGCGGGGGTGGAGCGGGGCACTTCGCAGAAGGCTTCCCCGGTGACCGGTGTCACATTCTGGAAATACTTCCCTTCGAGGGGCGCGACCCACTCACCGCCGATGAAATTCTCGTAGCGATCCTTGAAGTTGAAGAGTGCGCCTTCGCTGCCGGGCATGGAATACTGCATGGTTATTCTCCTTGGGTGCAGGTTTCCAAAAACTATAGGCCAAAGCTGGGAATTCTCCAGTGACGAGGGCCCCGGGCCGTGGCACCGTGCATGGGTTATATGCAGGCTATTCAGGAGTGCTAGACTGTCTAACTGACTGCAATTCACCCCGCGCGCCAGCGCATGGAATGAAAAACCACCAGAACGGCCAGGACTCATCTATGACTTTCAGGTATCTGTTCCCAGCAATTGCACTGTTATTCGCCCTTGTGGGCTGCCAGTCTTCAGAATCGCCCTCCGAACCCGAAACAGCCTCACCCGAAACAGCCTCGACAGAGAAGATCACCACAATCGATCTCCTCCCGCGGACAGCGCTCTTCGGCAACCCGGAGAAGACCCGCGGCCGCATCAGCCCGGACGGTAGCCAGGTCAGTTGGCTGGCGGCAGTCGAGGGTGTCCTGAATGTCTGGGTCGCCCCGGCGAGCGACCCCGCCAGTGCGAAACCGGTGACCCATGACACCGGCCGCGGTATCCGGGAGTACTTCTGGGCGCCGGACAGCAGTGCGATTCTCTACCTGCAGGACAAGGGTGGAAACGAGAACAATCACATATTCCGTGTCGCACTGGACAGCGGTGAGATCGCCGATCTCACACCCATGGACGATCAATACAAGGCACAGATTTACGGGATCAGCCACCAGCGCCCGGAGGTCATCGCGGTGGGTCTCAATACCCGCGACCCTGAACTGTACGACCTCTATGAAATCGAGCTGGCCAGCGGCAAGCAGACCCTGGTGATGGAGAACCCGGGCTATGGAAGCTGGATCGTCGACAATGACCTGCGCCCACGCCTGGCCGTGAACCCGCTGCCGGACGGGAGCCAGGAAATCGTCAGTGTCAGCGGGGAAGACAAGGGCAAGGCCGTGCTGACGATTCCCGCCGAGGACACCCTGGATACCAACCCGCTGGGATTTGACGGCGACAATCGCCACCTCTACCTGGTGGATACCCGCGGGCGCGACAAGGCAGCGCTGGTCAAGCTGGACACCATCGGTGGCGATAGCACAGTGCTCTCGGGTGAGCACAAGGCCAATGTCGAGGATGTGTTTTTTCATCCCCTGACCAGCGAGCCGATAGCCTACTCGGTGAACTACCTCGAAAACAGCTGGCATGGCCTGAGTGAGACTGCCCGTGAGCAGGTGGCCAAGCTTACCGGGTCGGTCAGTGGCAGCCTTTCACTGCTGGGATCCACGGAGGATGCGGGGCAGTGGATTGTGTATGCCGATGATCCCCAGGCGCCGGGGACCTATTACCTGTTTGATTCCAGCACAGGCAACACCACCAAGCTTTTTGATACCCGCCCCGAACTGGCCGAACTGCCGCTGCAGCCGAGCCAGGCATTGGTAATAAAGGCGCGGGATGGTCTCGACCTGGTCAGCTACCTGACCCTGCCAGCGGGCAGCGATCCCGATGGCGACGGTATCCCCACTGCGCCGCTGCCCATGGCATTGACCGTGCACGGCGGCCCCTGGGCGCGCGACAGCTACGGTTACGACGCCTGGCACCAGTGGCTGGCCAACCGCGGCTACGCGGTGCTGTCGGTGAACTACCGCGGCTCGAGTGGTTTCGGCAAGGCCTTCACCAACGCGGCCGTCCGGGAATTCGCCGGTGCAATGCACGATGACCTGCTGGACGCAGTAGCCTGGACGGTGGCCCAGGGTATAGCCGATGCCAAACGCGTCGCCATCATGGGCGGTTCCTACGGCGGTTATGCGACCCTGATCGGCGTCAGCCACACCCCGGATACCTTCGCCTGCGGGGTCGATATCGTCGGGCCTTCCAACCTGGCGACCCTGATCGAGACCTTCCCGGATTACTGGAAGCCCTGGCTGGCCTCTACCTGGTACAAGTTTGTAGGCGACCCGGCCAACCCGGAGGAGCGTGCGGACATGGTCGCGCGTTCGGCCATCAGCAAGGTCGACCAGATCAAGGTGCCCCTGCTCATCGGCCAGGGCGAGAACGACCCGCGGGTGGTCAAGGCCGAATCGGACCAGATGGTTGCCGCCATGGAGGAAAACGGCCTGCCGGTCACTTACGTCAACTACCCCGACGAGGGCCACGGCTTCGCCCGCCCGGAAAACCGCCTGTCCTTCTACGCCATTACCGAAGCATTCCTGGCGGATTGCCTCGGCGGTAGCGCGGAGCCTGTCGGTGACGCCTTCAACAATTCGAGCATAGAGGTGTTGGGTGGCATTACACTGATTGACGGTCTGGAGGAAGCTTTGGCGCAGGCTGGCAAAGCAGGGCCGGCAGCTGGCGAGTAAAGGGGGGCGGCTTCCGCTTCACCCCGGGAATCGACCGCTTAGAGCTAAGATGATGGCGCGCCAGATGGGCGAGCCTGTTATCAGGGGAGTGTAGGGAAGACCCGGGTGCCAATCATTCTGAATTGGCGCCACTGTCCTTTTCAACCACGAGGTTGCCGATGGACCTCACGGTCCGCGCCAGTTCCCGAGCGAGGTTCATCATCAGAATGCCAAATTCCCGGGGGAGCTGCTGGTGAAACCCGTGGAATACGGCACTGTCGATTTCGAGCGTTACGGTGTCCTCATGGGCCTCAGCCCGTCCTATCCGCTCGTGCAACGCGATCATACTTACGAAACCGATTTCCTCTCCTGGCCTGTAATCCTTGATGTAAGAGTAGTGGCCATCATGATATTTGAAGTAGCTGACCTGTCCTTCCAGGATCACGTGGAAGCTATTGCCGGCTTGCCCCTGCTCGAACAGGCTCTCGCCTTTTTCCAGGCTGTGAACTCTACCATTCTGCAGTAGCCATAAAATAGAACTCTCCTGCAGGGCACCGAACACGGATGCGCTGGAGAACGACGACAAGTCGTGGTGGCTGAGTAGCTGATGGGCGTTTATCGTTTGCATGGGCCAGTCCTTTGGTCTGGCGGGTACTCCCTAGTTTAGCTTTTCTATGGCGGAGGTGTCGGGGATACTTCACAGTTTTGACGATCCGGGGAAGTCGGGCGGGTATTTTGTGTTTTTCCGGTCCCGGGTGTAACGTGCGAACTTGTGTAACACCGCCCGTGCCGAAATTGGTACTGCCGGGGATGAGCGAGGAATATGAATAAATACAATCCTCAGAAGTCGGTGCTCAGGGATTTCCGTGAGCTCCTGCGCTTCGAGCACGAAGAAGGGCAAATCTGGCTGGGCGAGGAGCGGATGATCCTCCTGCGCAGCAGCGAGATGCGGGCCCTGCGCAGGGAGCTTATCGATTCCCTGGGTATGGAGCGGGCCAAGGGGCTGCTGATTCGTATCGGCTACTCCGCCGGCCAGCAGGACGCGGCAACCGCGCGGCGCTTGCGGCCCGAGGCTCCCTTGCAGGATATCTTTTCCGTCGGCCCCCAGTCACACATGATGACCGGCCAGGTGAAGGTGTCGATCAGCAAGATGGAGGTGGACGAGGAACGTAACTTCCACTGCATCTGCGACTGGGAGAACTCCTTCGAGGCGGAGAATTTTCTCGCCGAGTACGGGGTCAGTTACGAACCGGTGTGCTGGTCGCAGATCGGCTATGCTTCCGGCTATACCTCGTACCTTGTGGGGCGCGAGATTATATTTCGCGAACAGGGCTGTCTCGGCTGCGGTGAAAAGATGTGCCGCATCGAAGGGCGTCCCGCCGAGGAGTGGCCCGACTGCGAGGAATTGCTGCGCTACTACCGTCCCGACCGCATTGCCGACCAGTTGTTCGAACTGCAGTCCCAGGTCACCACGCTGCGCGAGAATCTCACCCGGGAGCAGAGTTTCGGCGACCTGGTCGGCTGCTCGCAGAAATTCCTGCAGGTGCGGGAGCTGCTCGCGAAGGCCGCCGAGAGCAGGGTGACCGTGCTACTGCTGGGGGAGACCGGCGTCGGCAAGGACCTGTTCGCCAAGGCCCTGCACGAAGGCAGCCCGCGCCGGGACAAACCCTTCGTCGCGGTGAACTGCGCGGCGATTCCCAAGGACCTCATCGAAGCGGAACTGTTCGGCGTGGAGAAGGGCGCCTTCACCGGGGCGGACCAGTCGCGGCCCGGCCGCTTCGAGCGCGCCCACGGCGGCACGTTGTTCCTCGACGAGGTGGGCGAACTGTCATCCCAGGCACAGGCCGCTTTGCTGCGCGTCCTGCAGGAGAACGAGCTGGAACGTGTGGGTGACACCCGCACCCGCAAGGTCGATGTGCGCCTCGTGGCGGCCACCAACGAAGACCTCGAGCGCGCTGTACAGGAGGGGCGCTTCCGCTCAGACCTGCTCTACAGGCTCAATGTATATTCCGTAGTGGTGCCGCCCTTGCGCGACCGCCTCGATGACATTCCCGAACTGGTCCGCCATTTCATCGCCAAGTACAGCGCGCTGCACGGCAAGCCGGTCAAGGGCGTGACCGACATGGCGATGGGCATGCTGGGGAAGTACCACTGGCCCGGCAACATTCGTGAACTCGGCAACGTGATCGAACGCGGCATCATCCTCGCCGAACCGGGAGGCTGTATCGAGGCCGTGCAGCTCTTCCCCAACCTCGTCGCCGAGGACTTGCAAGGGGGCATTCCCTCCGGAGCTGCCAGCGACTCGCTCTCCTCGACAGTCGAGGAGTTGCTCAACGCGGGCTGTGAACTGAAGCAGGTGGAGCGCGAGATGATGATGCGGGCCCTCGACCGTGCGGAGGGTAATGTCACCAGCGCCGCGAAAATCCTCGGCCTGACCCGGGCCGCGCTGGATTATCGCCTGAAGAAACTGGACGACTGAGGCCTTCCCGTCCGTTTTCATCATTTCATGAAACCGGGCGCCTGTCGGGCTTCATCATTTCATGAAAAACACTGACTTGCATTCGCGCAAAGCTGCAGTCAATTTCACCTAAGCTGCTGAAAAATCGAATAAACCCGTAACTGGTACAGCTTTTGTATTGTCTGGGGAAAGCGCAATAACTCATAACAGCGCCGGTGACCCAGATGAAACACGATTTCCAGGCGAAACCGTTTTCCGAACTGACCCGTTACGTCCGCGTGCGTCGGGTGGTGGACGACAAGTTCATCGAATTCGATTTTGCCATCAACGACCCCTCTCTCTACGTGGAGATGATTCTCCCCCGCAGCGCGTTTACCGAGTTTTGCGCGCTTAACCACGTGGTCATGATGACTGACGAGCAGGCTGCCCGTGTCGATGCAGACATGGAGAAGTGGCGCTACGGCACGGAACGCGAAGATTCCTGACATTACCGACAACCCCAAGGTAGAGCTATGACCATAGAGATAAAAACCTCGACGCTTGAACCCATTCGCAACACCTACGAACACATCAAGCGCCGCTTCGGCGACAAGCCGGCCTCACGCTACCAGGAGGCCAGCTACGACATCACGCCGCAGATCAATTTTCACTACCGTCCCCTCTGGCAACCGGACAAGCGGCTCGGCGATAACAGCCGCACCGCCATCGTCATGGAGGACTGGTACGCCTTCAAGGACCCGCGCCAGTTCTACTACGGTTCCTACGTCCAGGCGCGGGCCAGGCTGCAGGAAGTTACCGAGAACAATTACGCGTTTTTCGACAAGCGCGGCCTGGCGGAGCGGCTTGACGACAGCGTGAAGCAGAAAGTGCTGCGCTGCCTGCTGCCCCTGCGCCATGTCGAGTTGGCGGCAAACATGAACAACGTGCTGGGCAGCGCCTACAGCACGGCGGTGATCCTCGCCCAGGCCCTGCTGTTCAACGGTATGGACCGCCTGGGTATCGCCCAGTACCTCTCGCGCATCGGCCTCTTGCTGGACGGCAATAGCGGCGAGAGCCTGCGCGAGGCCAAGGAATACTGGATGACAGATCCCGCCTGGCAGGGTGTGCGCCGTTTCGTCGAAAACTCGCTGTGTGTGGAGGACTGGTTCGAAGTCTTCGTGGTCCAGGACGTGGTGCTCGACTCTCTCATCTACGACCTCATCTACCGGCAGTTCGACGAGGTGCTCTGTGAAGCGGGCGGCTCTGATATCGCCATGCTGATCGAGTTCATGCAGGAGTGGCACAAGGACACTTCGCGCTGGGTGGATTCGGTGCTCAAGACTGCCGCCGGCGAGTCGGAGCAGAACCGCGAGCAGATCCTCGCCTGGATCGCCGAGTGGAAGGAAAAAGCCGTCACCGACCTCGCGCCCCTCGCGGAAATCGCGGTGGGTGAAGATGCGATGAAGGCCTGCATCGAAGCCCTCGACAACCGCCTGGCGAAAGCCGGCCTTTAACTTCGGAGACATCACCATGTCCAAGGTTTACCTGGTACTGCAAGACAACGAGGAGTCCCGCTACATCGTGGAGGCTATCGAGGAAGACAACCCGGATGTCACCGTGGATCACCAGCCGGCGATGATCCGGATGGAAAACGAGGGCCATCTCGTGGTCAGGCGCGAAACGGTGGAGGAAAAAATGGGTCGTGACTGGGATATCCAGGCCCTGCAAGTGAACCTGATTACGCTCGGCGGCAACGTCGACGAGACCGACGACGAACTGTCACTGACCTGGAATCAATGAGGCAACCGACCATGAACAAGCGCAAGCTGAGCCTGAAAGACAAATACGGACTCCTGACCCGGGATCTCGACTGGGAATACAGCTACCGGGATTACAAGGAAATCTACCGCATGGAGGAGTTCGAGGGCATCAAGATCACCGACTGGTCCAAGTGGGAAGACCCGTTCCGGCTGACCATGGACGCCTACTGGAAATACCAGGCCGAGAAGGAAAAGAAGCTCTACGCGATTTTTGACGCCTTCGCCCAGAACAACGGCCAGCAGAATGTCTCGGACGCCCGTTACCTGAACGCGATCAAGCTGTTCCTGACGGGGATCTCCCCGGCGGAGTACCAGGCCTCCCTCGGTTTCTCCCACGTCGGCCGCCAGTTCGGTGGCGTCGGTGCGCGGGTGGCCTGCCAGATGCAGGCGCTGGACGAACTGCGTCACGTCCAGACACAGATTCACGCCATGAGCCACTACAACAAGCACTTCGACGGTTTCCAGGACTTCTCCCACATGCACGACCGGGTCTGGTACCTCTCCGTGCCCAAGTCCTTCTTCGATGACGCCCGCAGCTCGGGACCCTTCGAGTTCATGGTGGCGATCGGCTTCTCTTTCGAATACGTGCTGACCAACCTGCTGTTCGTGCCCTTCATGTCCGGGGCCGCCTACAACGGCGATATGGCCACGGTCACCTTCGGCTTCTCCGCGCAGTCGGACGAGGCGCGTCACATGACCCTGGGGCTGGAGATCATCAAGTTCCTGCTGGAGCAGCACCCGGACAACGTGCCGATCGTGCAGCGCTGGATCAACAAGTGGTTCTGGCGCGGTTCGCGCCTGCTGGCGCTGGTCGCCATGATGATGGACTACATGCTGCCGAACAAGGTGATGTCCTGGCAGGAAGCCTGGGAAGTCTATTTCGAGGAGGCCGGCGGCGCCCTGTTCAAGGACCTCGCCCGCTACGGCATCGAGATGCCGGCCTACGCCGAGACCGCCATTGCCGAGAAGGAACATATCTCCCACCAGGCCTGGGCGACGTTCTACCAGTACTCCCACGCGGCGGCCTTCCACACCTGGATGCCCACCGAGAAGGAAATGGACTGGCTGTCGGAGAAATACCCGAACACCTTCGACAAGTACTACCGTGCGCGCTTCGAAAACTGGCGCGAGATGGAGCGGGCAGGGGAGCGCTTCTACAACCCGACGCTGCCCATGCTGTGCCAGACCTGCCAGATCCCGATGCTGTTCACCGAGATGAGCAACCCGACGCTGACTTCCTACCGGCAGTCGGTCTACCAGGGTGAGCGCTACAACTTCTGCTCCGACGGCTGCAAGGACATCTTCGATCACGAACCGGAAAAATACGTCCAGGCCTGGCTGCCCGCGCACCAGATACTGCAGGGCAATTGCGGCGGCGCCAACCTGGAAGAGGTGCTCGGCAATTACTACCGCATCAATCTCGGCGTCGACAACCTGGACTTCCACGGTTCGCCCGACGAGGCCCGCTGGAACGCCTGGCACAACCTGCAGCCCGCCGCAGAAAGCCTGAAAAAAGCCAGTTGAGAGACCCGCGCAAGAGAGGAATTACCCATGGCAGTAGCAGCAATTACCCCTGACTATCGCGGCGAACGCCTGGACCTGCTGGAGAATTTCCACGGCAACCAGGTGGTCTACGCGGGCTGGGATCACCACCAGATGTTCTGTGCCCCGGTAGAGTTCGCCGTGCCGCCGGACACGCCCTTCAGCAGGCTGCGAGACGAGTTGCTCGCGGGGGCCTACAGTCTGCACCCGGATTTCGCCCGCATCGACTGGGACGCGGTGCAGTGGCACCTGAACGGCGAAGACTTCGTGCCCGACATGGCGGCGTCCCTGATCGAGCAGGGTATCGACCACAAGTCCATCCTGCGCTTCGCCACTCCGGGCCTGGACGGTATCCAGGGCAGCGGGACATGAATCCTGTCGAAGGAGGTCACCGGCATGTTTGAACTCAGAGTAGAGCCCACGGGCGATATCGTTGAAGTCGAGGAGGGGCAGACCATCCTCGACGCCTGCCTGCGGCAGGGTGTGTGGCTGCCCTTCGCCTGCGGCCACGGAACCTGCGGCACCTGCAAGGTGCAGGTGCTGGAAGGCGACGCCGAGATCGGCGATGCGTCGCCCTTCGCACTGATGGACATGGAGCGGGATGAGGGCAAGGTGCTCGCCTGCTGCGCCACGCTGGAGAGCGACCTTGTCATCGAGGCCGATATCGATGTGGACCCCGACTTCCTCGGCTATCCCATCGAGGACTTCGCGGCCAAGGTGGTTTCCATCGAGGACCTCTCGCCGACCATCAAGGGTATTCGCTTCGAACTCGATCACCCGATGCGTTTCCAGGCCGGACAGTACATCAACCTCGAAATGCCCGGGGTCGAAGGCGCGCGGGCTTTCTCGATCGCCAATGCGCCCTCGGAACCCTCGGTGGTGGAACTGCACGTGCGGCGGGTGCCCGATGGCGCGGGAACCGGCTACATTCACGAAACCCTCAAGGTCGGCGACTGCCTGCACATGTCCGGGCCCTACGGGCAGTTTTTCGTGCGCAAGTCCGCTCCGGAAGACCTGATCTTTATCGCCGGCGGATCGGGACTCTCCAGCCCCCAGTCCATGGTGCTCGACCTGCTGCAACACGGCGACAGCCGCAAGATCACCCTGTTCCAGGGGGCGCGCAACCTGGCGGAACTCTACAACCGTGAGCTCTTCGAGCAACTGGCGCGGGACAACGAGAACTTCACCTACGTGCCCGCGCTGGATTCCCCGCTGGAGGAGGACAACTGGCAGGGCCATACCGGCTACGTACACGAGGCGGCAAACAAGCACTTCGGCGGCTTCTTCTCCGCTCACAAGGCCTACCTGTGCGGGCCGCCGCCGATGATTGACGCCGCTATCACCGCGCTGATGCAGGGGCGCTTGTTCGAGCGCGATATCTACATGGAGCGATTCATCACGGCGGCCGACGGCGCGGAGGGAGCGGCCCGCAGCGCGCTGTTCAAGAAAATATGAAACATCGGGTAAACCTGAAGTCCAGCGGCGAGCAGTTCCACTGCACCGAGCAGCAGCACCTGCTGGAGGGGATGCAGGCCTTTCGCATCGGTGTACCACTGCTGAAGGTCATCCCGGTCGGTTGCCGCGGCGGCGGTTGCGGCGTGTGCAGGATCCGGGTACTGCAGGGCGACTACGAGACCAGGAAGATGAGCTGCAAGCACATACCGCTGGAAAAGCAGGCCGAGGGCCTGGCGCTGGCCTGCAGGGTGTTTCCCCGCAGCGAGTTGCTGATCGAGGTCTTGCACGCGGAAGACATCGAGGGAGATGGACAATGAACCGTCCCGGCGAGTCGCAGGTCGACGGCATCCTGTCCCGTGCCCGCGACAAGGCGGGGCAGTTGGGGGTTGGCGTGTGTATCGCGCTGGTCGATTCGGGGGCGCACCTGCTGGCCTTCCTGCGCACGGACGGCGCTATCCTCGGTGCGGTGGACGTGGCCCAGCGCAAGGCCCGCACCGCAGTGCTGTTTCCCGGCGATACCGCTGATTTCGGCCGCCTGGTCGCGGACGAGAAGCTGCTGGGTATGGAGTTGAGCAACGGCGGTATCGTGGGTTTCGCCGGCGGCGTTCCGGTTTACGCGGGCGATGAATTGATCGGCGCCATTGGCGTCTCGGGCGCGACGGCGGAGCAGGATCTCGAAATCGCCCGCCACGCCGTAGGCGGCGGGGCGACGGGTTGATCTCAGGTCACCCAGCCACCGGAAAAGGGAATGCTCTGGCCGACGAAGAAATTGACTTCGCTGGAAGCGAGGAAGACGGCGAATAGGGCGTCCTCCTCCTGGGTCGCGAGCCGCTGGACGGGGACCTCCTGCTGCAGGCGCTGCTTGAACGCGTCCATGGCCTGCACCTCGGGCGGGAAGTAGGTTTCGTTATCGACGAAGTTCTGCGCGATGAGGTTGACCTGGACACCCTTGTCCGCGACCTCGGTGCCGATGGCGCGAACGTAGGAAACCTGCGCGCCGCGGGCGGCGCTGTAGGTCGAAGCCTTCTTCATGCCGCGCAGCGCGGATGCGCTGCCCATGACCACGATTTTTCCCTCACCCCTTTCGATCATGCCGGGAAGCACGCCGCCGAACAGGTGGGGCAGGGGATCGACCAGGTGCGCAAACACTTCCCGCCACTCTTCGCTGCTCACTTTGTCAAAGGCGGTGCGCGGGTTACGGATGGCCAGGTTGGCTATCAATATTTCGACGACACCCGCCTCTGCCAGCATGGCCTTTACGTCCCCGGGCCTCGCAAGTGCTCGCGCGTCAGCCGTGACTTCGGCGCCGTGATCCCTGAAGGCGCGCACCAGCGCCGGTCCCATGAAATCCTCGCACTGGGTTACCAGCACGCGTTTTCCCTGCAGGCTGTCTCCGATTCTGGGCACGTCAGGTTCACCTCCGCTCAAGAGTGACTGGCAGTCCGACAGGACCGCGTAACTCCACCTCCTGACCCCTGGTGGAACAGTGTTCGCTGGCAGGTGGATGTTTTGCGGGCGCCAGCCGGCGGTCGAACAGGCAACGCGCCACATCCCGTGCTCTGCCTGAAATATAGCTGACCTTGCCCGGCAGCGGGATAACGCATGTAACTCCGGCCAGTTCTCCGCAAGTTCGCAGGCGCCCCGCAGGGGCTGCGTGATACGCGAACCGTATCACTCGCCCCAGTTAAAGGTATTGGACAGAAATGCCCCGGATTGTGACGATGCGCGGGTGAACGAAGCCATGCGAAATCGGTACACGCTACTCAATTGACAACAGAGTCGAGTCAGCAACTAAAGTAAGAATGATTTTGCGGTGCGGTTTGGTGGGTCCTTCATGCGGCGTGCTACGCCCGAGCAGGGCCCCAAATTAAATAATTATCAAAATAATTTGGAGCACATCACCATGCTTAAAAAATCCAGAACCTATGTTTTGCCGATTGCGGGAATCCTGGGCGTACACGGCGCCAGTGCCGGCCAGCTGGAAGAGGTCGTCGTGACTTCGCAAAAGCGGGCCGAGTCGCTCCAGGATGTGCCGGTTGCCATTCAGGCGCTGTCTGGCGAGACGCTCGAGGCGGCGGGTATCAGCGATACTTTCGACCTGCAGATCGTCACCCCCGGGCTCGTGGTCAACAATACCGGCCCCGCGCCGCAGTTGTTCATACGCGGTATCGGCAACCGCCTCGCCCTGGCAGGCCTGGACCCGAGTGTTGCCCTGTATGTCGATGACCAGTACATCGGCGTTGCCCAGGCCGCTCAGTTCGAGTTCGCCGATGTCGAGCGCATCGAGGTATTGAAGGGTCCGCAGGGAACGCTGTATGGACGCAACGCCTCCGCAGGAGCGATACGGATTGTTTCACAGGAGGTCGACGATGAACTGAGCGGGAAGGTCAGTTCGACCCTGGCCAACTACGGTGCCTGGAAGGTCTCCGGAACCGTCAGCGTTCCGGTTTCCGATACCTTCGGCGTTCGCCTGAGCGGCCTGGTGAGCAAGCGCGATGGCTTCGCGGACAACATTTCCACTGAGCCGGGCGTGCTCGATGAACTCGACGATGGCGATTACTACGCTCTCAGGGCGAAAGCGCGCTGGGACATCACCGACGCGGTAACCGCCAAACTGACCCTTGGCACGTCGGAACAGGACGACACCAACGGTTACGACAACGTGGTACTTGGTCCTCCACAGTATAGCCTCGGCCTGGCCTTGGGTGGTCAGACCGGCACCAAGGCTGACGAAGTGGCAAGCGATACGTCCGACACCACGAAAGCCCAATCCGCCAGTGCGGCACTGCGTTTCGACGTGGCCGGCGATTACGTGGACTTCGCATCAATCACCACTTACTGGGATTACGAACTCAACGCCAAACCCGGATTGGACAGCGTCAATCTCGAACTGGACGGCACCAGCGCGCACGCACTGGGCTTCGTCGGCTTTCCGCAGGACGCGGACAGCTTTTCCCAGGAATTCCAGTTCGTGTCTTCGCTGGGCGAAAACCTGAACTGGATTGCGGGCCTGTTTTACTACGAGCAGTCCCAGTCCTGGGAGGGCCTTGTAGATCGCAGTGATGCTTCAGCCGCCGTCGGTGGCCCCGCTTTCCTGTCGCAGGGCGCGCAGGTAGCCGATACCACGGCTTACGCGGCATTCGGCCAACTCACCTACCACCTGAATGACGACTGGTCTGTCACGGTTGGCGGGCGCTATAACTATGAGGAAAAGGAAGTCGAGGTCAGCCAGTCGAACTACTTTCCGGTTACAACCGCACCTTCCTACGAGGATGATATCGACTGGACCGAGTTCACGCCAAAGCTGACGCTCGAATATGCATTCGATGCGGGTATGGTCTATGCCACCTATTCCCGCGGCTTCAAGAGTGGCGGCTATAACTATACCGCCAGCCTTATCAA
Source organism: Halieaceae bacterium WMMBA4 (assembly GCA_033283325.1). Taxonomy (GTDB): domain Bacteria; phylum Pseudomonadota; class Gammaproteobacteria; order Pseudomonadales; family Halieaceae; genus Mangrovimicrobium. The sequence goes on along the minus strand of JAWMQO010000001.1, from coordinate 1,722,187 downwards.
TCCCCTGACCGGCGAACCTGAACCACCGGTAGACCCCGAGATTCTCGATATGTACGAGTTGGGCTGGAAGACGGAACTTCTCGACGGCCGACTGCGCCTGAATGGCAGCCTTTACTACTATGACTACCAGGACCTGCAGGTTACCGCCAACGTGACCTCCGATAGCGGTGCCCAGGCCAACATTACCCGCAACGCCGCGGACGCAGAGATCCTGGGTCTCGACATGGACTTCACCCTCCTGCTGGGCGAGCGTACGACCCTGACTGGCGCCATGAATATCATGGATTCGGAGTACAAGGACTACAACGCGTCGGCACAGGTATTCAACGGCGTCCTCGACGGTACGAATCAACCGGGTATGCGCGCAGTCGGCTATGATGCGTCCGGGGAAAGCCTGTTGCGGGCGCCTGACGAGTCAGCGTACCTGACCTGGACCTATGAAGTGCCGGTCCCTTCAGGTCGCGCGCCCTTATCGATCACCTACGCTTACACGGGCTCCTATTTCTTCGACTTCGCGGTGGTGCCGGAGACCAGTGCACTTGAGCAGGATTCCTACTCCCTGGTCAATGCCAGATGGGCGTACTACACCGAGGACGAGAAGTGGAGCGTCGCGCTTTGGGGCAAAAACCTGCTCGACGAAGACAACTACTTCGATGACATCAATGCCAATCCCGCCGGCATCCGCGGATCACACGGCACCCCTCGCACCTACGGTATCGATGTCAGTTACGAGTTCTGAGGCCAGTTGAGAGCAGCGTTACTGGCTTGCGCCTGGTGGATCCCGTACTGGAGAGACCAGGCGCGCTCTCGCGCTAAAGCTGCAATATCGATACAGCTACAGATAACAAACGCTAACCAGGGAATTGGGCCATGAAACATCACCACCGGATTCGCCCGAGCTGTTTGCCTTCGACGCTGGTATGCCTTCTGGCGTCTTTGCTTATCGCCAGTGGAAGTATGGCGACCGATCCAGCGAAGGACAGTCGGCCGAATTTCATCGTCATTGTCGCTGACGACCTGGGTTTCTCCGACGTCGGATTCGCCGGCAGCGAAATCCGCACCCCCAACCTGGACAGCCTGGCAAATGAGGGAAAAATTCTCACCGATTTCTATACCGCCCCGACCTGTTCGCCCACACGATCGATGCTGATGTCAGGTACCGACCATCACCTTGCGGGCCTGGGCACCATGGCGGAAGTCATGACTGATACCTACAGGGGAAAACCCGGGCATGAAGGCTACCTGAACGACAAGGTGGTGACCCTTCCGACCCGCCTCCGGGAGCATGGTTACCACACCTACATGACCGGAAAGTGGCACCTGGGGTTCGCGGATGGTCAACTCCCGTATCAGAGAGGGTTCGAGCGCTCGTTTTCGCTGGTCAGTGGGGGAGCCAGTCATTTCGCTGACAGGAAGGGCATGTTCGCGCAGCGACCCTTGGCCGAATACTGGGCCGACGATAGCAGGCTTGAGAAGCTGCCTGAAGACTTCTATTCATCGAAGTCCTATGTCGACGAACTCCTCCGCTATATTCGCTCGAATCAGTCGGAGGGCAGGCCATTTTTCGCCTACCTCGCCCTGACGGCACCCCATTGGCCCCTGCATGTACCCGACAGCCACATCGACCTGTACAAAGGCAGCTACGACGAGGGCTGGGACGTGTGGCGCGAGCGGCGTTTGGCCTCCATGAAAAAGGCGGGCATTGTCCCCGACGACGTCCAGACCTTTCCCCGAATGCAAAGAGTCAAAGCCTGGAGCGATTTGACGGCTTACGAGAGACAGCATTACGCGCGCAGAATGGAGATCTACGCTGCGATGATCGAATACATGGACCAGAAGATCGGCGAGTTGATCGACTATCTGAAGTCCCGGAAGGAATTCGATAATACCTTCGTTATCTTTTTCTCCGACAACGGCCCGGAAGGCAATGACGCCATCAACATATTTGATAACTACCTGTGGATTCCAGGTAACTTTGACAACAGCCTGGAAAACATGGGCCGCCCGGGTTCCTACGTTTCCCAGGGCACCGGCTGGGCACAGGTCAGTGCCGTGCCGTTCCGCCTGTTCAAGTCCTTCCCTTCTGAAGGTGGAATCCGGGTGCCTGCGTTTGTAACCCACCTCGGAAAGCCCTACCACGGGGAGCACGTCGATGAACTCCTGTCGGTCACGGACATTGCTCCCACGCTTCTCGACCTGGCCGGCGTGGATTATCAGGACCCGGACCACTACCCCGGAAAGCTGGCGATAACGGGCCGTTCCTTCAGCCCGATGCTGGCTTCCGACAAGGGCGCAGGGGAGAACGCGGAGGATCAACAGGCCGCCCGGGTGTTGGGGTGGGAGTTATTCGGTCGTGCGGGCCTTCGCCGCGGCGATCTGAAGGCATTGCGAATCTGGGAGCCCTTCGGGCCGGGCAAGTGGCAACTCTACGATCTGGCCAGGGATCCCTCGGAACTGCATGACCTCGCCGGGGAAATGCCCGAGGCACTGCAGTCACTGGTCGAACAATGGCACGGCTACGCGGAGGAAAATGGCGTGGTTATCGTCAATGAGGACGCCGGCTACGCGGACTGATTATTGCACTGCCTCGCTGCCCAGTCCCCGCACGGTGTTGAGGAAGGCATTGAGCAGGGGCGAAGTGTCGTCGGAGCGGTAGATGATGTCGAGGTCGAATTCCCCGCCGTCCGCGTGATCCAGGGGAACGTAGTGGACGTTGGGCAGTTTCATGTTGGCGGCGGACTGCGTGACCAGGCTGAGCCCCATGCCGCTGGAGACCAGTGCTATCGCCGTGGTGACGTCATCGACCTCGTGAGCGATATTGGGCGTGAGGCCCTCGCGGTGAAACAGTTTCTGCACGTAGTCGATGAAGCTGGGGCGTACTTTCCTGGGGTAGAGTATCAGTGGCTCGTCGCCGATCTCCCTGATTTTAACCGAGGCTTTTTCGGCCAGGGGGTGATCCTGGTAGACCGCCAGGTTCATGCGTTCACTGTGCACTTTCTCCCACGACAATCCATGCTCGTCGCCGAAGAATCGATTGAATCCCAGGGTCAGGCGCCGCTCTCTCAAGGCCTTGAGCTGCTCCCGCCGGTCGAGGTTGTGGAGAACGATCTCGACCTTCGGATAGTCGCTGCGGAATTTGCGGATGATGGTGGGTACCGCGCCGTAAATAGCGGAGCCGAAAATACCGACGTCCAGCCGGCCGAGTTGCCCCGCCTGGGCTTCGCGGGTGCGCAGCGCTGCCTGTTCGACCAGCGCCAGGATATTCCTGGCTTCCTCCAGCAGCACTTCGCCGGGCGTGGTCAGTTCCACGCCCCGGGGTTTGCGCTCGAAGAGTTCCACCTCCAGGTGGCTCTCGAGCTGCTGTATCTGGCGGGTGAGCGGAGGTTGCGAGATGTGCAGGGCGAGGGCGGCGCCGCGGAAGGTACCCGCGTCGGCAACGGCGACAAAATAGCGCAGGTGTTTCAGTTCGATGGCGGTCAATTGCATGGTGTGATGGCTCCCGCAATGAAGCTTGGCCGGCGCTCGATAGAGCGATTTTTATCTTATTGCGATGACTGATACCGCAGGCGTATCAGAAATGCAAGTGAAAGGTATTGGACGGAATCCGACCCGAGGCGGTAAAAAGTAAGCCGGGAGCATCGAAGCTCGCGCTGAAAGGTGCTCCTGGCCAACCCACAATAACAAACAGTGGATATTCATCATGCCCACCACATTCCGTCACTTCATCAACGGTGAATTCGTCACAAGCGACAGGACCTTTGAGAACCGCCGTCCCAGCGATGGCGCTGTGCTCGGCGAAATCTGCGAGGCGGACGCCAGCCAGGTGGACAGTGCCGTGGCCGGCGCCAGGGCGGCCCTGGCCGGCCCCTGGGGCACGATGCCGGTGGAGCAGCGCCTGAATCTGTTACACGACGTCGCCGACGAGATCGATCGGCGCTTCGACGACTTCGTCGAGGCGGAAATGAACGACACCGGCCAGCCGAAGTCGATGATGGAGCACGCCTTCATACCGCGTGGCGCGGCAAATTTCAGGGTATTTGCGGATGTCGTCAGGAACGTGCCCACCGAGGCTTTCGACATGGATACCCCCGACGGTTGCGGCGCTGTCAACCGCGCCATGCGAGTGCCCAAGGGCGTCATCGCCGTGGTCTGTCCCTGGAACGCCCCGTTCCTGTTGATGACCTGGAAGGTGGGGCCGGCGCTGGCCTGCGGTAACACGGTTGTGGTCAAGCCTTCGGAAGAGACGCCTGCGACTGCAATCCTCCTGGGAGAGGTGATGAAGTCCGTGGGTGTGCCCGATGGCGTATACAACGTGGTCAACGGCCCGGGCCCGGGATCGACCGGGGAATTCCTCACCAGTCATCCGGGTGTGGACGCGATCACATTCACCGGTGAGACGCGTACCGGTACGGCGATCATGCAGGCTGCAGCTGTGGGCATGCGCGACGTCTCCTTCGAACTCGGTGGCAAGAACGCGGGAATCGTGTTTGCCGACTGCGATTTCGACAAAGCGGTGGAGGGCATTTCACGCGCAGCCTTCCTCAATTGCGGCCAGGTTTGCCTTGGCACCGAACGGGTTTACGTCGAGCGTCCGATTTTCGACCGCTTTGTGGCGGCACTGAAGGAAAAGGCGGAGCTCATGATCCCGGGGGATCCCCTCGATGCCGCGACCACCATCGGGCCCCTGATCAGCAGTGAGCACCGGGAAAAGGTGCTCTCCTACTACCGCAAGGCGGTGGAAGAGGGCGCTCAGGTCGTCACGGGTAGCGGCGTCCCGGAAATAGCTGCCGAACTGGCGTCAGGCTACTGGGTTGAACCGACCATCTGGACCGGCCTGCCCGAATCCGCGGCGGTGGTCAGGGAGGAGATATTCGGCCCCTGCTGTCACATCGCGCCCTTCGATTCCGAGGAGGAAGTCGTGGCCCTGGCCAACGATACCGTCTACGGCCTGTCCACCACGATCTGGACCAGCGACCTTGCGCGAGCCCACCGTGTGGCCGCCGGTGTCGAGGTTGGAATCACCTGGGTCAACAGCTGGTTCCTGCGCGACCTGAGGACGCCTTTCGGCGGCTCCAAACAGTCCGGTATCGGGCGCGAGGGCGGTGTCCATTCGCTGGAGTTCTACACCGAATTGCGCAACGTCTGTATCAAACTTTGAGAGCAACCCCGAGCTAGGGAGGAATAAATTCATGCCGATCATTCAGGTCCATATGATGGATAATCGCACGGAATCGCAGAAGCAGGAGCTGGTGCGCAAGGTGTGTGAAACCGTGTGCGAGGTGCTGGACGCCAAACCGGAATCCGTGCGCATCATGATCCACGAGCTCGGCCCCTACGATTTTTCCGTCGGTGGCGTGACCATGGCCGAACGCTGGCTCGCCGAGACACAGCAGGTGCAGCCAAATGGATAAGGTACGCTGCGCACTGATAGGTTCGGGCAATATCGGCACCGACCTGCTGTACAAACTCAAGCGCAGCGAGCTGCTCGAGCCGGTCTGGATGGTGGGCATCGATCCGGAATCGGAGGGGCTTGCCATTGCCAGGAGCCTGGGCCTGAAAACCACGCACGAAGGCATTGACGCAATACTGCAGCACCTGGCGGAAGACAACATTCGCATCGCCTTCGACGCGACTTCAGCCTACGTTCACGCGGAAAACTCCCGCAAAATGAACGAAAACGGCGTATTCATGATCGACCTTACCCCCGCTGCGATCGGCCCGCTTTGCGTGCCGCCGGTCAATTTGCGCAGTCTGGGGGAGACCGAGAACGTCAACATGATTTCCTGTGCGGGGCAGGCGACCATTCCCATCGTATATGCGGTCAGCCGGGTACAGTCGGTGGAGTATGCCGAAATCGTTGCCAGCCTTGCCTCGCTATCCATCGGGCCGGGTACGCGCGCCAACCTGGATGAATTCACCTATACCACTTCGAATGCGATCTGTGAGGTAGGCGGGGCCCGGCGCGGCAAGGCGCTGGCCATCATCAATCCGGCGGACCCGCCCATGATCATGCGCAACACGATTTACTGCCTGACCGATGATGCGCCGGACCCTTCCAGGATCACGGAATCTGTACTGGCCATTATCGAAGAGGTGCAGCGCTACGTGCCCGGCTACAAACTGGTGAACGGACCGGTGTACGAAGGCAACAAGGTGGCGGTGTTCATGGAGGTGGCCGGCCTGGGCGATTATCTGCCGACCTATGCAGGCAACCTCGACATCATGACGGCAGCGGCGTGTCGCACGGCGGAAATGTTTGCGGAAAACATGCTCAGTGGCGGCGCTCCGGGCGCTGCAGAGCAGGCAGCGGTGGAGGGAGCGGGTTCATGAGCGAACAGAGTCTCGAGGGAAGGAAGGTGATTCTTCACGACATGTGCCTGCGCGACGGCATGCACGCCAGGCGTGAGCAGATATCCACGGAGCAGATGGTGACGGTCGCCAGGGCGCTCGACGAGGCGGGCGTGCCGATGTTGCAGGTGTCACATGGCGCCGGCCTGGGCGGCAATTCCCTGCAGCACGGTTTCGCTCCCCACCGCAACGAGGAATACTGGGACGCCGTGGCGCCCGTGCTCAAGCAGGCCGTGATGTCGGTATTGTTGATTCCCGGTCTCGGCACCATGAAGGAGTTGAAGTCGGCGTTCGATCACGGGGTGCGCAGTGTCCATGTGGCAACCCACTGCACGGAAGCCGACACCTCGCCCCAGCACATCGCCTGCGCCCGGGAACTCGGTATGGACACCTCGGGCTTCCTGATGATGGCGCATTTGAACACCCCCGAGGGCTTGCTGTCGGAAGCGAAAAAGATGGAGTCCTACGGTGCCAACACCGTTTACATCACTGACTCCGCCGGCTACATGCTTCCCGGCGACGTCAGCAAGGTAGTCGGCCTGCTCCGGGAAAATCTCGAGGAGGCGACCGGGATCGGTTTTCACGGCCACAATAACATGGGCATGGCGATCGCCAATTCGATCGCGGCGATAGAAGCGGGTGCGACCCGCATCGACGCCTCGGTCGGAGGCCTGGGAGCGGGCGCTGGCAACACGCCCTCGGAGGCCCTGATCGCCGTCTGCGATCGCATGGGCATCGCAAGCGGCTGTGACCTGTTCAAGCTGATGGACATGGCGGAGGACATTATCTTTCCGATGATGGAGCATATCGTTCGTGTCGACCGCTCTTCCCTGACCATGGGTTATGCCGGCGTGTACTCGACCTTCCTGTTGCACGCCAATCGTATCGGCGAGAAGTACGGCATTGCGTCGCGGGATATTCTCGTGGAACTCGGCCGCAGGAAAATGATCGGCGGCCAGGAAGACATGATCGAGGATACGGCCCTGAGTATGGCGAAAGAACGAGGTATGGAAATCGCGGCCGCCTCCTGGGCGGCACCGGAGCGCTGTCAACCGGTTCGGGATTGAACAGCACAAACTAATTTTAACGACCCGAAGATAAATAAAGCAGGAGGTCGGCATGTCGATGAAGGGCGTACTACGATTGGGTGAGGTGCAGCTGCGTGTCACCGATATCGAAGAGGCGAAGGTCCACTACTGTGATCGCATGGGATTGATCGAAACCCTGGTAGATGACCAGGGCCTCGTCTACTACAAGGCCTGGGATGAAAAGGACCACCACAGCGTGGTGCTCAGGGAGACCGACCGCGCCGGGCTGGACCACATCGCCTTCAAGGTCTACGACGATGCGACCCTGGACGAACTGGGGCGCGCAATCGCCGAGTTTGGCCTGGAGGTCGAGGAAGTGGCGGCGGGCGTCTATCCAAAATCCGGCCGCAGGCTCAGGTTCACCCTGCCGACCGGTCACGAGATGCACCTCTACGCGGAGAAGGAATACCTGGGTAATACCCTGGGCACAACCAATCCGGGTGTGATCCCGGACGAGGGTGTGGTGCGTGGCTTTCGTATCAACGGCCTGGACCACTGTTTTATCGCCGGGCCGGACGCGGAGCGCAACATGCGGCTGTTCACCGAGGTCCTGGGCTTCGGCTTGTCGGAGCAGCTGGTGGACGGCGACGGCAATCGCCTGCTGATGTTCGTCAGTTGCTCGACCAGGGCACATGACATCGCCTTCGCCCAGGGGCCGGAGCCCGGCCTGTTGCACCACATCTCCTTCCGCCTGGATTCGCTGCAGGACCACGTCCACGCCTGCGACCTCATCGGCAAGTACCAGATTCCGGTGGAGATGATCGACCGCCACGGTATCACCCGGGTCAAGACGGTGTACTACTTTGACCCCTCGGGCAACCGCAACGAGATTTTCTGCGACGGCTACACCTGGTACCCGGACAGCCCCACCCTGACCTGGACCGCAGACAAGCTACCCGAAGCGGCGTTCTCGCAGTCGCTGCAGGTCCCGGAAAGCTTTCTCGGCGTGTATACCTGATGAGCGGCAGAGCAGGCGACGCGGCGGTAAGCCCGGCGACAGCGGTGGTCGTGGGCGCAACCGGCGAGATGGGCCGGGAGGTCTGCCTGCGCCTGTCTGGCGCAGGGCACAGGGTAGTAGCGGTGGCCCGCTCGGAAACCGCCCTGGAGGAACTGGCACGGGATATAGCGGCCCATGAGCCGGCAGGGTCGATTGCAGGCTGCGTCGCGGACATCGGCGACGACAGTGCTATCGAAGCGATAGCGGCGAAGCTGGATGGCGATGTCGGCGTGGTGGTGCACGGCCCGGGGGTGGCGACTGCTGGCGGAATTCTCAGCGCCGCCACCGACGCCCTGGTGGATGCGGTGAATATCAAGGTGGGCGGCTTCGTGCGCCTGGTCAGGGCGGTCGACAGCAAACTGGTCGCCGGCTCGCGCCTGATCGCCATCGGCGGGCACTACGGTTTTGAACCGACGGCTTATGCCGCGACTGCGGGCGTGGCCAACGCGGCGCTGGCCAACGTGGTGCGCCAGTACTCCTGGGCCTACGGCGAGCGCGGTGTGACCGCGCACCTGCTGGCACCGGGCCCGGCGGATACGCCGCGCCTGCGCCGGGTCGCAGAGGCCCGCGCGCAGCGGGAAGCTTGCAGCGTCGAGCAGGTGCTGGACGAAATGCGTAGGGAATCCGCCATAGGCGAGTTCACCGATGTGGGCGACGTCGCCTGGGCGGTGGAAATGCTGCTGTCGCCGCAGGCGAACGCATTGGCCGGCAGCACGCTGTTTATGGATTCCGGCCGGCGCAGAGGGCTGCCGTGATGCACGCCGGCATATTTCCAACATACCGTCGGGGTCAGTGACATGCCGATACTCAAGCTCAAGCTAACGCGGGACAGTTATTCACAGGAACAGCTGGACAAGCTGTTGTTGGAGGCGAGTAGTCTCTATGCCCGGGTGCTGGAAAGTCCGGTGGAACGGGTCCGGGTGTTCGTCGATCTCCTCGAGCCGGGCGCCGTGGCCGTCGGCGGAAAGCTTGTCTCACAGGACTCGCCCAGGGCGCCTTTTTTCGAGGCATTCCTGCTGGCGGGCCGGCCCCCGGAACAGAAACGGCGCCTGATGGCGGAATTGACGGACTTGCTGGCGGAAGTCCTGCAGGTGGAGCGAACGCACATCCGCGGAGTCTGCTGGCACGTGGACCCGGATGACTGGTGTATCGCGGGAACGCCCGCCAGCGTCCAGCGGGCGAAGGAAATACAGGCCCGCACTGGAAAAAACAGATAAGTGGAGGATTTCAGCCCATGGCACTGACAGGCGTATTGCGACCCGGCCACGCACAGGTACGGGTTCTGGATCTGGAAGAGAGTGTGCGCTTCTACCGGGATGTCCTCGGTCTGGTGGAGACCGCGCGCGACGAGCAGGGGCGCGTGTACTTCAAATGCTGGGACGAGCGCGATCACAGCAGTTACATACTGCGCGAGGCGGACACGGCAGGTATCGATTTCCTCGGCTTCAAGGTTCTGGACTCGGCGACGCTGGAACAACTCGAAGCGGCCCTGCGCGACTACGGAATCGAAACCGAGCGGCTTCCCGCCGGCGAACTCGAGCAAACCGGTGAGCGCGTCAGGTTTGAAATTCCTTCCGGGCATCTCATCGAACTCTACGCGGAAAAAACCGCGGTCGGCAACGGCATATCCCTGGATAACCCCGCGCCCTGGTACGCCCAGAGCGAGCATGGTATCGCGCCAATCCGGCTGGACCACGCCCTGCTCTACGGTCCCAATATTGCCGAGGTGAAGAAGCTCTTCACGGAAGTGCTCGGCTTCTACCTGGTGGAGCGCGTCATGTCGGAGGACGGTGAGAGCGAGGCCGCGATCTGGCTGTCATGCGGGCAGAAAGTACACGACATCGCCTTTGCCGAATACCCGGAGAAGGGCAAGCTGCACCACTGCTCATTCCTGATGGAAAGCTGGGAGAAGGTGCTGCGCGCCGGCGACATCATGTCCATGAACGAGGTCGCTGTCGATATCGGCCCCACCCGCCACGGCATTACCCGCGGCTGCACGATCTACGCCTGGGACCCTTCCGGTAACCGCTTCGAGACCTTCATGGGCGGCTACCTGCCTTACCCGGATTACGAACCCCTGACCTGGAGCTTCGACCACTTCGGCCAGGGCCTGGATTACCCGCAGCGCAAGTTGCACGAGACCTTCCTCTCAGTCGTGACCTGAGGCGCGAGCGCCGCGCCCGACTGGCCTGGCAGCATTAATTTCCCTGTCTATGCCACTGGTTTCCAGTGGCCCGGCCGGGGCTGTGCGCCAGTTTGCGATTGATACCCAAAGCGTATCGCTGCGTACGATCAAAGGTATTGGATAGTGAACACCGAATGGCAGTAAAAAATACCCCTGAAAGTCCCTGCGAGGGTAAGCGGTGAATCAGTGTTCCTTGTTTTCGGCGAGTATCTTTCCCGTGACATCGGCCGTACGCCGGATGTGCTCCTCGTTGGCCTTGCACAGTTTGGGAATGTCCCGGGCCAGGGCTGCGTCGCAGATGGCGGTGTGTTCCGCGTGAATATTGCGCCGGCTGGTGCGGTTGATCCGGGCGATATTCCGGTAGCGCTTGTGCTGGTCGTAGAGCGTTTCGTGGAAGCGCATCAGCCAGGGGGAATCGCAACAGGACACCAGCGCCAGGTGAAAGTCGCGGTTGCGTACCTCCCACTCCTGGATATCCGGGTTCTTGTGTGCCTCGGCCTTGGTGAGGTGGTGGAAGGCGGCGACGACTCGGGATTCCCAGTCATCGTCGCTGTTCTCCACGCTCTGGGTCAGTGCCATGTTCTCCAGCACCACCCTGAGGTTGGTGATGTCGGCCAGTTCCTCGAGGGACATGTCCGCGACGCGAAAGCCGCGCTGCCCCTGGACCTGGACGAAGCCGTCAGAGGTGAGCCGATACAGCGCCTCGCGCAGCGGGGTGGCGCCCACCTTGTAGGTTTGCTTGAGAAATTCTATGCGCAGTTTCTCTCCCGGCGCGAATGTGCCGTGGACGATGTCTTTGCGCAGGCGCTGGTAAGCCTGGTCAGTAAGTGTTTTCGCTTCCATTCAGGGAGCCCCGGTAGCGCGGGAGCGGTACGTCCCGACCTTAAGAACAGAGCGAAGCTTAATGTTGATGTCCCGTCGAATCCAATGATTCCTTATATTAAATCGAGATTAACCAAAAATATTTATATTATTTAAAAATATCGATAAAAAGTTGTTTTATCGATATATATAAAATATGGTGGCGTGGCTGAAGCAGTAATCGCCCACGTCCGCACCCGGCCCGGCCGGGTTGCCAAAAATAAGTAGAGGGAAAAGCCCTATGAGTAAGGGAGTAATGCGTCCAGGCCACGTACAAATCCGGGTGCTGGATATCGAGGAAGCCGTCGTCCACTACCGCGACCGGATGGGGCTGATCGAAACCCACCGCGACAGCCAGAACCGTGTCTATCTCAAAGGGTGGACGGAAATAGACGCGTTCTCCGTAGTGCTGCGTGAAGCGGACCACGCGGGAATGGATTTCATGGGCTTCAAGGTGGTCGATAACGACACCCTGGAATCCCTGAAAGTGGAGCTTATCGAATTCGGCTGCGAGGTGGAGGATATTCCCGCCGGGGAGCTGGAGGGCTGCGGCCCGCGTGTGCGCTTCGATTCCCCCACCGGCCATTTCTTCGAGATCTACGCGGAGAAAGACCAGCCCGGCAAGTGGGGCCTGACCAGGAAAAACCCCGAGGCCTGGCCCGAGGAACTCAAGGGCATGCGGGCGACGCGCTTCGACCATTGCCTGCTCTACGGCGACGATGTCGACGGCAGCGCGGAACTGTTCGAGAAAGTACTGGGCTTTCAACTATCCGAGCAGGTCCTGGACAGCGAACATAACGTGCTGGTCGGCGCCTTCCTGGCCTGTTCGATGAAAGCCCATGACATTGCGTTTGTCCGCCACCCCGAGAAGGGCAAGTTCCATCACGCCTCCTTCTATCTGGAAAGCTGGAGCGACGTATTGCGCGCGGCGGACCTTATCTCGATGCACGATATCCCGTTGGACATAGGCCCGACCCGGCACGGCCTGACCCATGGACAGACCATCTATTTCTTCGATCCCTCCGGTAACCGCTCGGAAGTATTCGCCGGCGGCGATTACACCTACCCCGACCACCCGGTGGTGACCTGGGACGCGGACCAGATCGGCAAGGCGATCTTCTACCACGACCGCAGGCTCAATGAGAACTTCCTCGGTGTGGTGACCTGATCATGGGTGAGGCGCAGGCAAGAGCCGGAGTACAAACCGTGAAAAACGTGCGGAACTTTATCAACGGTGAGTACCGGGACTCGTCCGAGGGCAAGACCTTCGACAATATCGACCCGTGTACCGGCCAGCACATCGGTGTAGTACAGGAAGCCTCCCGTTCAGATGTGGACGATGCGGTGATGGCCGCGCGCCAGGCCCTGTCCGGCCCCTGGGGCAAGATGACAGACGCGGAGCGCTCAGAAATCTTGCACGCGGTCGCCGACGGGGTCGACCGCCGCTTCGACGAATTTCTCGAGGCGGAGTGCGCAGATACCGGGAAGCCCTACGGTATCGCCAGCCATATCGATATTCCCCGGGGCGCGGCGAACTTCAGGATTTTTGCCGACGCGGTACGCAATGAGCCGACGGAAGCCTTTCGCACCCCGACACCGGACGGCAACGGCGCCTTCAATATCGCGGTACGCAAGCCGAAAGGCGTGATCGGCGTCATCAGCCCCTGGAACCTGCCGCTGCTGTTGATGACCTGGAAGGTCGGGCCGGCCCTGGCCTGCGGCAACACGGTGGTGGTGAAACCCTCGGAGGAAACACCGACCACGACATCGCTACTCGGCGAGGTGATGAACGAGGCGGGCATTCCACCTGGCGTGTTCAACGTGGTGAACGGCTTCGGGCCCGACTCCGCGGGCGCGTTCCTGACGGAAAACCCGGGCGTGGACGCCATCACGTTTACCGGGGAAACCCGTACCGGCGAGATCATCACCCAGGCGGCAGCAAAGGGACTGCGCGATGTCTCCATGGAGTGCGGGGGCAAGAATCCCGCACTGGTGTTCGCCGACTGCGATATGGACAAGGCCATCGAGGGCACCCTGCGCTCGGTGTTCGCCAACTGCGGCCAGGTCTGCCTGGGCACCGAGCGGGTCTACGTCGAGCGGCCGATATTCGACGAGTTCGTCGAGCGTCTCGCCCGCGAGGCCGGCAAGTTCAAGCTGGGGCGGCCAGCCGACCCGGGCACCGACATGGGGCCCGTCGTGTCGCACGAGCACCAGCGCAAGGTGCTCTCCTACTATGAGCTGGCCGTGGCCGAGGGCGCGACTGTAGTCCTCGGTGGCGGTGTGCCCGACATGCCGGGAGAGCTCTCCGCCGGCGCCTGGGTCGAGCCCACTATCTGGACCGGGCTGGCCGACGATGCCCGCGTGGTGCGCGAGGAAATCTTCGGTCCCTGTTGCCACATTCGCCCCTTCGATACAGAGGAAGAGGCCATCACGCTTGCCAACGATACGCCCTACGGGCTCGCGGCCTCGGTGTGGACCGAAAACCTTTCGCGAGCGCTGCGGGTATCCCCGCAGATCGATTGCGGGCTGTGTTGGGTGAACAGCTGGTTCCTGCGCGACCTGCGCACGCCCTTCGGCGGTTCCAAGGCCTCCGGCATGGGCCGGGAGGGCGGGGTTCACTCGATGGAATTTTACACAGAGCTGCAGAACGTCTGCATCAAGATCTGAAACCGGGAAACTGAAAAACGATGAGCACACTGAGTCCACAGGAAATCGCGCAACTGGCGGAGCACCTGGAAAACGCCGAGCTGAACGCACACGACGTCACCAAGATCACCGATGACTTCCCGCAACTGGATTTCCAGGACGCCTACGACATCCAGTGGGAAATCCGCCGGCGCAAGGAGGCCCGCGGCACGAAGATCGTCGGCATGAAAATGGGCCTGACTTCCTGGGCGAAGATGGCCCAGATGGGTGTCGAGGTGCCCTGTTACGGTTTTCTCGCGGATTACTTCAGCAGCGCCGATGGCGCTGCGATCGATACCTCGAAGCTGATTCATCCCAAGGTCGAGGCGGAAATCGCCTTTGTCACCAGGGCCACGCTGAAGGGACCCGGGGTGCATGTGGCCGATGTCTTCGCCGCCACTGATTTCATCCTGCCGGCGGTGGAGGTTATCGATTCCCGTTACCGGGACTTCAAGTTCGACCTGATGAGCGTGATCGCGGACAACAGTTCCTCCTCGCGTTTCGTTACCGGCGGTCGCTGTCTGCCGGTCGATCACATGGACCTGCGGACCGCGGGTGTGGTGATGGAGAAAAACGGTGAGATCGTGGAAATGAGTACCGGTGCCGCGGTGCTGGGAAATCCTGCCGAGAGTGTCGCCATGCTCGCCAACATGCTCGGGGAGCGGGGGGAGGAGTTGCCCGCCGGCACCTTCGTCATGACTGGCGGGGTCACCGCCGCTGTCGCGGTGGAGGCGGGGGATTGCATCACGGTGCGCTACCACGACCTCGGTTCCATCAGCATGAGGTTTGTCTAGACCCACAAAAACAAAGCGGAAGCAGTCGATGATAAAGATAACAAAAGGACAGGATAAATCGCCCGCCAGGCCGGCAGCGTGGCTCCCCGCCGCGCTGGTGACTCTGCTACTGGTGTGCGGATGTGAAGCCCGTCTCGAC
Source organism: Halieaceae bacterium WMMBA4 (assembly GCA_033283325.1). Taxonomy (GTDB): domain Bacteria; phylum Pseudomonadota; class Gammaproteobacteria; order Pseudomonadales; family Halieaceae; genus Mangrovimicrobium. Next base: position 1,707,090 of record JAWMQO010000001.1, on the reverse strand, counting down.
CTGGGCGCAGTAGGGAGTGAGGGCGAGCGGCAGTTTCATCGCTACGACATGCTCCAGGGCGCGGCCCACCACGGCGCCGAGATCGTTGTCGTCAGTTCCGTCGGCGCCGCCATCTATTCCGGCGACAACGGCGCCACCTGGCGGCGTTACGAATTACCCGGGCGCCCGGCCCTGATCGATGTCACCGTCTGTGGCAGTGGCGATTTCTACGCCCTGGATACCGCCCGCAGCGTCTGGCACAAGGCCCCCGGCGCGGATGACTGGACCCAGTCGGTGATCGACACGCCGGAAAATACCCTGTCCGTGCACTGTGCCCCCGGCGGGCGCCTCTGGGTGTCCGCCAGTTTTGGCACGCTGTACTGGACCGACGGTGGCGATACCAGCCAGTGGAACGGCTTCAGCGTCTACGACGACCTGCAGTTTACCGCCGTGCGTTTCGTCGACGAGCAAAACGGTTTTGCACTCGGTGAATTCGGCACCGTAATGGCCACCTCCGATGGCGGCGAGAACTGGGAACCGCGCGCTTCGATCCCCAACGACTTCTACCCCATGGGTGTCGACTTCCTCGACGCGATGACCGGCTGGGCCGGCGGGCTTGATGGCGTGATCTGGCAGACCCGCGACGGCGGCCAGAGCTGGCAGCGCCAGGAGTCTGTCACATCCGCGCCGATCTACGGCATTCACGCCAACGGCCACGGAATTTTCGCGGTCGGCGGCAGCGCCAAGCTGGTCGAGTACCGGGGCGGTGGCTGGCGCCTGTTCGAGGGTGCACCGGAGGTGCTGGCCTACATGCGCGGCCTGGACACACTGGAAAACGGCTCGCTGCTGGTTGCGGGGGGAGGGGGCACGCTCGCCCTGATTCCCCTGGCCGGCCGCGAGAGCTGACATAACTACAAGAGAGCGAGACAGTGAAAGAAGATAGTTTGATCAGCCGGTTTTTCAGCATGGTGGAAGTGTTCGTATTCTACCATCCGAAGGTGTTTCTCTCCGCGATACTGCTGGTGACGCTGTTTTTCGCCAGCCGTATTCCCTATCTGGAAATGTATTCCAATTTCGCGGACCTGCTGCCCCAGGAACACCCCTATATCCAGCTCCACAACGACGTCAAGGATACCTTCGGCGGCGCCAACAACGTGGTCATGGCGATATCGGTGGAAGAGGGCGACATCTTCAGCAATGATAACCTGGCCCGTATTCACCGGCTTACCCAGGGGGTGGACGCCCTGCCCGGGGTGAACCACAACCTGGTGCGCAGCCTGACCCACCGCACGGTACGCAAGACCTGGCTGACCGAGATGGGCAATATGAACTCGGAGCCCTACTACGACCCGCTCAAGGAGAGCTATAGCGAGGAAGAACTCGCCAGGCTTCGCCTCGACGTGATGGCCAACCCCACGGTCTACGGCCTGCTGGTTTCCCCTGACCTGAAGTCGGCGCTGATCCGCGCGACATTCACCGAAGGCCAGCTGGATTACGTGGAGATATTCCGCCAACTCGGCGAACTCAAGTCCGAAGTGGAAGCCCTGCGCGCCGCCGAGGCCTCGCCGGGGGTCAACATCTACGCCACCGGCCAGCCGGTACTGATGGGCTGGGTTTACAGCTACCTCGGCCAGATCATGCAGATTTTCCTGCTGACCATGGCGATCCTGCTCACGCTTTTGCTGCTCTATTTCCGCACGCGCGTGTACGGCATCCTGCTGCCCCTGGTCGGCGTACTGATCTCGGCGACCTGGGGGCTGGGCATCGTCTCCCTGCTGGGCTACAACCTGGATCCCCTGACTCTTGTAATACCCTTCCTGATTACCGCTCGCGCGATGTCCCACGGTATCCAGTTGGTGGAGCGCTACTACGCTGAAAGCCGGGTGGCAAAGGATAACCACGACGCGGCACGCAGGACCTTTGAAACCCTGTTTCGCCCCGGTACGTTGGGTATCGTATCCGATGCGGTCGGCCTGCTGCTCATTTCCCTGGGTTCATCCCCGATCAATGTGAAACTGGGTATCTATGCCTCGATCTGGGCCGGCACGGTGGTGATTACCGTGCTGATGGCAGTGCCGCTGGTGTTGTCCATCCTGCCTCTGAGCAAACGGCGAAGCGATGCGGCGGACGAGGCGCAAGTCGGCGTATTCGCCGCGCTGGCACGCTTTGTCACCAGTCGCAGCGGTTCCGCGGCTGTATTGCTGCTGGCCCTGGCTGTCTACGTCGGGGGGGCGGTGCTCAGCTCCCGGGTACAGATCGGCGAGTCGGAACCGGGCTCCCCGATTCTTTACCCGGACCACGACTACAACATTTCCTCCAAGAACATCAACGCCAACTTCCCCGGTTCGGAGGAGATGTATGTCGTCGCCCGCACCAGCGAACCCGGCGGCATCAAGCGTCCGGAAGTGCTGCGCGCCCTCCAGGATTTTCAGATACACATGCTGCAGGACCCGGAAATGGGCGGCAGCAAGGGTATGCCGGACCTGGTTAAACAGGTCAACCAGATCCTGCACAACGATGACCCGCGTTGGGGTGTGATTCCCGACGAGGCCAGCTACGTCGGCGGCCTGATGTTCGCCTTCATGGCGTCCAGCCCGATTCCCGGTGCGCTGAAGGAGTTCGTCGACCCGGAAGACCAGACCGCGAACCTCGTGTTCTTCTACAAGGACCACAAGGGAGAGACCTTGCGCCGTGCGATCTTCATGGCCAAGCAGTGGATCGAGGATCCGGCCAACCAGGTCGAGGGCCTGGAAATGCGCCTGGCTGGTGGTCCTATCGGAGTGACCGCTGCCATCAACGAAGCCGCCTTTGAAAGTAACATGGTGATCATCCCGGCCGCCATGGCGCTGATCTTCCTCTTCGTCACGCTTTTCTACTGGTCGCTGCACGCTGGCTGGCTGATGTTGCTGGTGATGACCTTCTGCACCGTGGCCACCTACGCCTATATGGGAATCGTCGGCATCGGCATCGACGTGAACACGGTGCCGATCATCGCGGTGGGTATCGGCGTGGGTATCGACTATTCGATTTACATGATGGACCGGGTGCGCGAGGAGACCGCGAAGGCGGGCGGAGACCTCAATGCGGGTATCCGCCATTCGATCGCCACGACGGGCAAGGCCATCGCGTTTACAGCCACCTCCCTGATTGGCGGGGTGGTGATGTGGGCCTTCGTCTCGGACCTGCGTTTCCAGGCGGACGCGGCCCTGCTGCTGGTGGTGATGTTGATCCTGAACGCCTGGGCGGCGGCCAACCTGGTGCCCGCCTGGATCGTGCGCTTCAAGCCGGCTTTCATCCTGCGCACCGAAACACCTGAACAAGAGAGTGAGGTCATTCACGCGAAGCCCCTGGCGGCCTGAGCGACATGGAGTGGTCGCCTCCCTGTCGGGCGACCGGAAATTACGACACCTGAAGAGGGGTACACGATGATAAATATAAAGAGAACCTTAGGGAGGGCAGGTCGCTCGTCGCTGGCTGTGTTCGTCGCGTCGGCAGCGGCGCCCGCCGCACTTTCCCAGCAAAGCGCCTGGGATACTGCGGGCTTTGTCGAAAACGCGACCTTCTACCGCGACGGGCCGGGACTGTCCAAGGTCCGCAACACCGCCCAGTTCGAATTTTCGAAGAATTTCGGTAAGCGCTTCGGCCTGAGCAACTTCAGGATCAACGGTACCCTGCGCGGTACCTACGATGCGGTTTACGATCTCAACGACGACGAGTTCGGCAAGAATGCCGGCGGCGCCCGCTCCTTCGAGAATTTCGCCAGCAGCAATGCGCAGATAATCTACGGCAGCACCAGCTCGCCCTGGGGACAGTCCATCCTGGGTACCGGCGCCGGCCCGGGTTTTGGTTTCGATCTCGGGGCGAATCCCAACGAGGGCCTGAAGGTCCTCGGCGAGGATTTCCACGACCCCAATGCCGGGGTGACGCTCGGCGTACCGGTGCGTCCCTGTGACGAGGACCGCCGTGGATGCGGGCTGGACGGCTTCACCGATTTCGACACCAATGACCTGCGCTTCCCGGAATTCAACGACCAGCTGGATTTCATCCGCGAGCTGTATGTTGAGGGCAGCATCCCCACCGGGGATTTCTCCGAACTGTTTCTCCGGGTTGGCAAGCAGCAGGTGGTCTGGGGCCGCACCGACCTGTTCCGCGTGCTCGATATCATCAACCCGGTAGATTATTCACGGCACAACATCTACGACGAGCTGGAGGACATTCGTATCCCGCAGTGGATTGCCAGCGCCGAATATCGCTGGGGCGCCGTGGGACCCTTTGACGACATGAATCTCCAGTTGGTGTGGAACTTCGACGAGTTCCGGCCCAACATCCTGGGACAGGGTGGTTCGCCCTTTGCGATCCTCGACGCGAACTCCTTCTTCCGGGCGATGAATACCTGCTGGGACTACGGTTGTACCGCCTCCAATTTCGTACCTGCCGGGGCGCTGGTTGCGGCCGGGGCGCCCCTGCCTGACCCGACAGACCCGGGCCTGGTCGCCGCGGACTTCGGTCCTGGCGTGATTGGTATCCGCGACGTCAACCTGCCTTCCGGGCACGACCAGGGCGGTATCAAACTGGAAGGTGTCTACAAGGGGGTGGGCTTCTCGCTCAACTACTACCACTTCTACCAGCAGCTTCCAGTGCTGCGCGGCGACATTCCATCCATGAACGCCTTCACCGGAGAGGTGGCGGACTGGGACTACCTGATCGCTTTCGATATCGACTTCCCTGAAGTCGATCTCTTCGGCGGTTCCCTGGACTTCTACGTCGATTCGATCAAATCCGTTTTCCGGGTAGAAGCGACCTATACCACTGGCGAAGAAGTCGCCAATTCCCTGGAACCCGATCTCTATTCGGATACCGACATGTTTCGCTGGGTACTGGGCTGGGACCGCAACACCTGGATTCGGCCGTTGAACAAGAACAAGGCCTTCCTGCTCTCGGCGCAGGTATTCGGCGAGCACTTCCTCGACCACGAACTCGAGAAGGGACCCCTCGGCGATGTCGGCATGCCCAACTGGGAAGACAACTATATTTTCACCTTCCTGATCAAGGGCTGGTGGATGAACGACCTGCTTAGCCCCCAGATCATCACCGCCTATGACTACGAGGCCAACGCCGGTGTGGTTGCACCCTCGGTGGACTGGCTGATCAACGACAACTGGCGGCTCATGGTCGGCTTCAATATCAAGTTTGGCGACGGTATGGGCGACCAGGAATTCGACGATTGCCGTGGCTGCAACCCCTTCCCGCCCTATACCGCCACCCCCGCGCACGCGGACCCCTTCCAGTCAGGTTCCGTCGGTATCAGCGGTATCGAACCGCTGGGTCGCTTCCGCTCCGGTCCCATCGGCAGCGCCAGCGAGGAAGACGAGTTCCAGGTCACTATCCGCTATCGGTTCTGATAATTACAGCTACAGGAGACAACAGTCATGTTGAAAAGAAAACTCTCAGTCGCCACTCTGGTGGCGGCCCTGGTCGCAGGGGCGAACTTCGCCAGCGCCGATGCCGTTGACGATTCCTTTTATCCCTACCGCGATACGGTGCCTGAATTCCCAGGCCTTTCCAGCGGAATGACCATCAACGCGGGGAACGTCGAGCAGTTCAAGGACATACTCGATCCCGCCGTTTACCAGCAGTTGAAGGACGGCTGGTTCGAGATGAAAGTCGGGGATACCACCTCCTTCGACCTGCACCCGAATTATGTCGAGGCCACCCGCAAGAGCGCGGGCCAGGTTTCCCTGGGTGACGAGGTGGGACAGATCAACGGTTTCGTCGCGGGCCGCCCTTTCCCGGAGGAGCCGCTTGCCGACGATCCCCGCGCCGGTGAAAAGCTGGCCTTCAACTACAAGTACGGCTACAACTGGGGCGACAGCGCGGCGATTTATCCCTTCTACTGGAAGTACCGCGACCTGGATTCGGGCAAGATCGAGCGAACCCTCAAGTTCAACTTCCACTTCCTGAACTACAAGCACAGGGTAATCCAGGAGCCGGTGCCGGAGTTCGAGGACAACCCTTCCGATCTCTTCCGGGGTATCTACGTACAGGTGCTCGAGCCTTTCGACGTGAAGAACACCCAACTGCTGATCCATCGCTCCGACAACGATCTCGAGCGCGACAACACCTGGCTTTACCTGGGTTTCCAGCGCCGTGTTCGCCGCCTGTCGTCGGGCCAGATTACCGACTCCTTCCTCGGCGCTGACCTGATGATCGAGGATTTCGAGGGCTATAACGGCCGTATTTCGGATATGAACTGGACCTACAAGGGTACGCAGAATGTCATGCTGCCGTTCTTCAACCACAACGAGCTGACCCTGGCGACGGATCTCGAGGAGCCGGACGGCTACCAGTTCGTGGACTTCAGCGGCAAGGGCGGCTGTTTCCCCAATATCACCTGGCAGCTGCGCAAAGCCTACGTGCTCGAGTCAGACCCGGTTGATGACAACCACCCGATCAGCAAGCGGGTCCATTTCATCGACGCCCAGACCTTTACGATCCCGCGCACGCTGATCTATGACCGCAAGGGCGATTTCTGGAAGTCCTTCATCATCGGCCAGGCCCACCCCGACCATCACCTGGACAAAAACAAGGGAAGCGGTGTTTCCATCGACGACGCATTCTCCTTTGTTGACGTCCAGGCGGGCCACTGCACCACCGGCCAGTTCAAGGGCCAGGTCGATCCGGCATTGAATGCCCCGAAACTGTTCACCGTGCAGAACCTGCGCGCAACAGGCCGTTAGCCCTCTCTGGGTCCATTGCCAGCAGCCGCGTCTCGAAGCGTAAACCCCCGGGGCCGGCTGCTGGATTTTTCCAGGAGCGAATTTGTTATGCCAGAAGCAGCCGAGGTGAAGCTCTTCTTCAATTTTCGCAGCCCGTATTGCTATATCGCCTCGAAAACGATGTTCAGGGTATTCGACGACTTTCATACCAGGTTGTTGTGGCGTCCGCTGGGCGGCTGGTCCGGGCGTTCTTCGCCGGAGCGGGCGAAGGTCAAGATTCCCCTGACTCGCCAGGACGTGTCCCGTATCACGCGAAAAATGGGCATCCCGATGAACCCGCCTCCCATTGACACCGACCCGACCGCGGCCGGCGCGGTGTCGCTGCTGGCGGAAGCCAGGGGCCTGCTGCGGCCCTGGATCATCGAGGTCATGCGGGCCGAGTGGGCCGAAGGTCGGGATATCGGCGAGGAAGCGGTGCTGCTGGATATCGGGGAGCGGGTGGGGCTCGCGGCGGATGAACTCAGCGCCGCAATCCGCGACCCGGAGAATCTCGCCCGGCTGGAGACGAACTGGCGCGAAGCGCAGGAACTCGGCCTGATCGGCGTACCGAGTTTTCAGGTGGGCGATGCGCTGTTCTGGGGTTCTGATCGCATTGAGTATTTGCTGGATCACCTCGCCGATTTACGGCTGCGCAAGATCTGACGATGCGGGAGACACGCGGCCAGCTGATGCTGTATCAACGTACGGATTGCCCCTTCTGTTGGAAGGTGCGGCTGGCGCTGGCGTACATTGGCCTGTCATACCACACGATAAACATGCGATTGGGGGAAACGTCAGCGGACCTTGTGCGCCTGAGTCCGAGCGGCACGGTCCCCGTTCTGGTCGATGCTGAGACGGTGATCTGGGATTCGGCAGTAATCCTGGAATATCTCGACAGCCGCTTCCCCCGGGGACGCCTCTATCCCAGGGACATTGTTGAAAGTACGCGCGTTCGCCTGCTGCAGCTTTACTCCGACAAGCAGGTGGGTGCGGCCCTGCGCAGCCCGGTATTCGAAATACGTTCGAAACCCGAAGCAAGATGGGACAGGGAACTGATTCAGCGGGGACGCGAGCAATGGCGGCTATGCCAGGCCTGGCTGGAGCGAGAGCTGGGCGAGCGCGAGTTTTTTGGCAATGAATTCGGCGCCGCGGACTGCGCCCTGGCAGCGCGCTGCGGCGTCGCCGAAGCATATGGCATGGCCATAGACGAGGAGTACACGAATTTTTGGCGCTGGTTCACGGCGGTCAAGTCGTTTCCCGCATGGGAAGCCGCCTACCCGGAGTCCTTCATTCGCAATGAGTGACACGGCCAGTGCCTGAGGAAGACATTGACCCCGGCGCAAGAACCTTGCCGGATTACCAAAGGTGTAGATTGAGATGATGGAAACGCAACGCATAGAAGAACTGGGTGATGAACTTTACAGCGCGCTGCGCGAGCGGCGCACTGTGGCGCCGCTTACCGACCGTGAAGCGGATATCACCATAGAGGATGCTTACCACATCAGCCTGCGCATGGTAGAGCGAAGGGTTGAACTGGATGGCGAGAGAATCGTTGGCAAGAAGATTGGCGTTACCAGCAAGCCGGTGCAGGAAATGTTGAATGTGTTCCAGCCGGATTTCGGCTTCCTGACCAACGCCATGGCCTACCCGGATGGTGCATCCATTCCCATCGCTGGCAACCTGATCCAGCCCAAGGCAGAGGGTGAAATCGCCTTCCGCCTGAAAAAGGACCTGCAGGGCCCGGGCGTCACCGAGCAGGACGTGCTCGACGCCACAGAGACCATCATTCCCTGCTTCGAGATTGTGGATTCACGTATTGATGACTGGAAGATCAAAATCCAGGACACGGTGGCGGACAATGCTTCCTGCGGCGTGTATGTGCTGGGTGAGAGGGAAGTCGATCCCCGGGATTTCGATTTGCCCGCCTTGAAAATGAAGATCTACAAAAACGGGGAGTTTCACTCCGAAGGCCTAGGCAGCGCGGTGCAGGGCAATCCGCTCACGGCTGTCGCCTGGCTGGCCAACACGCTCGGCGAGTTTGGCATCCCCTTCAAGGCGGGGGAAGTCATCCTCTCGGGTTCATTGGCGCCGCTGATCCCGGTGGTGGCCGGAGACGAGATGTCACTGGAAATCGAGGGCATTGGCGGCTGCAGCTGTCGGTTTGTCTGACAACATGCCCATGGCGGCGGAACATCAGGGAGAGTGAAAAATGGGTAACAAGGTAAAGGCTGCGATCATCGGGCCCGGGAACATCGGTACCGACCTGTTGATGAAAGCCATGCGTAGCGAGCTGATCGAACCCGCGTGGATGGTTGGCGTAGTGCCGGACTCGCCGGGATTGGCGCGCGCGGCGCAGCTGGGGCTGAAAACAACCGCGGAAGGGGTGGACGGCATGCTGCCGAGCATGCGGGCCGACGGTGTGCAAATCTGCTTCGATGCCACCTCCGCTTATGTCCACGCCGAGAACAGCCGAAAAGTCATAGAGCAGGGCGCGGTGATGATCGACCTGACCCCTGCGGCGATAGGCCCATTCTGCGTGCCCCCGGTCAACCTGGCGGACGCTGTGGCGGCACACGAGATGAACGTCAACATGGTGACCTGCGGCGGCCAGGCGACCATACCGCTGGTGGCGGCGGTGAGTCGTGTACAGGAAGTGAGCTACGGCGAGATCGTGGCCACGGTCAGTTCGAAGTCCGCGGGACCGGGCACGCGCAAGAACATCGACGAGTTCACCCGCACCACCGCCAGGGGGATCGAAACCGTGGGCGGCGCCCGGCACGGCAAGGCAATTATCATCATCAATCCCGCCGATCCCCCGTTGATCATGCGCGATACGGTGCACTGCCTGACGCATGCTGACCCTGACGAGGCAGCGATAACCCGCTCTGTCCACGAGATGATCGAGGCGGTGCAACAATACGTTCCCGGATACAAGTTAAAGAACGGGCCGGTGTTCGACGGCAAGCGGGTCTCGATGTACATGGAAGTCGAAGGACTGGGGGACTTCCTGCCGAAATACGCCGGCAACCTGGACATCATGACGGCAGCGGGGCTGCGCACCGCGGAAATGTACGCGGAAGAAATTCTCGCGGGAACTTTCACTCCGGTCGCGGCCTGAGGGCGCGCTTCTCGCAGGATAGCACGAGGATACAGCTATGAATTTGCAGGGCAAGAAAATCACCGTTCACGATATGTGCCTGCGCGACGGCATGCACCCCAAACGGCACCAGATCAGCGTCGAGCAGATGGTGGATATCGCCAAAGCCATGGATGCCGCGGGTATTCCCCTGATCGAGGTTACCCACGGCGACGGTCTTGGCGGGGCCAGCGTCAATTACGGTTTCCCCGCGGCATCCGACGAGGAGTATCTCAGCGCAGTGTGCCGTGAAATGAAGAACACGAAAGTGTCGGCGCTGCTGCTGCCGGGTATAGGTACCGTGGACCACCTCAGGATGGCCGTGGATTGCGGCATTTCCACGATACGCGTGGCCACCCACTGTAGCGAGGCGGACGTATCCGAACAGCACATCAAGATGGCCGCGGGGATCGATGGCCTGGATACCGTGGGCTTCCTGATGATGGCGCACATGATCGAGCCAGAGGAGCTGCTGGTCCAACTCAAGCTGATGGAAGAGTACGGTGCGAACTGTGTCTACATAACGGACTCCGCGGGTTACATGCTCCCGGACGACGTCACCTCGCGGGTTGCGCTGGCCCGTGCTGAACTGGACCCGGCTACGGAGTTGGGCTTCCACGGCCACCACAACCTGGCCATGGGTATCGCCAATTCCCTGGCGGCAGTCGAGGCGGGAGCGACCCGTATCGATGGCTCCCTCGCTGGTCTTGGCGCGGGAGCGGGAAACACGCCTCTTGAGGTTTTCCTCGCCGTTTGCGAGCGCATGGGCGTGGAAACCGGTGTCGATCTGTTCAGGGCAATGGACGTGGCCGAGGACAAGATCGTTCCGCTGATGGATCACATGGTACGGATCGACCGCGACGCCCTTACCCTGGGGTACGCGGGCGTCTACTCCAGTTTCCTGCTCTTCGCCAAGCGCAGCGCGGAAAAATACAATATCTCCTCGCGGGACATACTGGTCGAGTTGGGTCGGCGCGGAACGGTGGGCGGCCAGGAGGACATGATCGAGGACCTTGCGCTGGACATGGCGCGGGAACGCGGCGCGGTATGATCTTCTCTTCGTCTACTAATCGCCTGTCGGGCCCGGTATGCCCATGACCGGGGACAGCGGGCTCGCAGGCGAGGGGGATGACAACGGCTCCGGAGGGCCGGTGACCATCTCCATCGCCCGCACGGTGGTGGCGGGAAGAGAAGCGGATTACGAGGACTGGGTGAAGGGGATCACCGCCCAGGCGCTGGCATTCCCGGGACACATGGGGGTCAACGTGATCAAGCCGCGGCCGCCGTCGCGGGAATACGTCACCATCTTCCGCTTCGACAGCTACGAGCACCTGGAAGACTGGAAGAACTCCCCGGTCAGGGAGGCCTGGCACCAGCGCTTGCAGGGGATCGTGGAAGGTGAATCGGAGGAGCGCAAGGGAACGGGGCTGGAGTTCTGGTTCAGCTTGCCGGAATTACCCGTATCCCACCCCTCGCCGCACAAGATGGTACTGGTGGTTACCGCGGTGGTGTTTGTGCTCATCCTTTTGATAAACGCCAGCCTGGTCCCACTGATCGGCGGGTGGCCCTATCCCTTGCGCGTGTTGATCGTGGTGTACCTGCAGGTTGCGCTGTTGACCTACGTGGTGATGCCCCGCGTATCGCGCTGGTTGAAACACTGGCTCTACCGGTGAAGCGCGGGGGCCCCCAACAGCAGCTCCCGGGCCGATTTCGCATCCGGCACTACCCGGCTTTTTTTCGCCGCCTACTGTCCGTGCCAGCCAGCGCCTTGTACTCCCGCAGTGATTTACGAATGCCCGTCATCAGCCGCCCGGCTTTCGGCACCAGGCGCGGCTCGATGGTCAGCCCGAAGTACACCCTGCCGGCATAACTCAGGCAGGTGATGTTCAGCCCGCCGCCGGGGCTGATGATGGAGACGGGATAGATCGCCCTGGCGCGCGCGCCGCCCACGTACATGGGACGGTCGCTGCCGTGGATGTTGGAGACGATCAGGTTCACGCCCATCAGCTTCGGAATCTGTTCCGCCGGTGCCATGTGCATCAGCGCGTTGACCGCGATGGGCGGGAAGATCTGCATGATCTCCAGCACGCTCTTGCCGCCGTGGTGGGCCGCATCCTTGGCGCCCTTCGCTTCCTGCGCGATCGCGCGCAGGCGTTCCAGCGGGTCGGCAAGGTCGGTGGCGAGGGTCACCGACATGGTGGTGATACGGTTGCTGAGTTTGTCGTCTGCCGCCTTGCGCAGGGAAACCGCCACCGATGTCCGCAGGGCCTCGTCAGGCAGTGCATTGCGGGTCAGGAGATACTCGCGCAGGCCCCCGCCGACGATCGCCAGCAGCACGTCGTTGACGGTGACAGAGAAGTGGCGGCGGATTTTCTTGATATCCGCCAGCGGCAGCGAGCCGAACACCAGGCCCCGGTCTGCGCTGATATCGGCGTTGAGACAGCTGGGCGGGGCGGAAGCTCTGGATTTCACCGGTTTCCAGGGCTTGTACAGGCGCTTGCTGCCAAGGTTGTGCCTTATCACATCGAATATCTCCCCCGTGAGTCGCAGCGAGCTGCGGGAGAGATGTACGGCAGTATTCAGGGTTTCCTGCCAGGGCTCCGGAATGTCCCCGGGAGTGGCGCTGGCGATGTCCGGGTCGATCTCGCCGAGTGCGGCATCGGGTTTGAGATCCCACATTACCTTGGTCAGCCGGCTGGCGGCCTCGCCGTCCATCATGCAGTGATGCACTTTCTGCAGGAAGGCGAAGCGCCCCTCGCCGAGCCCCTCGATAAACCAGATCTCCCACAGCGGCCGCGAGCGGTCCAGGTGCCGGCTGTAGAGGTAGGCGGCGAGTTCGCTCAGGGCCTTGTCGTCGCCGGGGGAGGGGGCGGCAATCTTGCGAATGTGCCGGTCCAGGTCAAATTCCGGGTCCTCCACCCAGTAGGGGAGGTCGAGTCCCAGCGGGACCTCGTGCAGTTTCCAGCGGAACTGGGGAATGCGCAGGATATGCGTTTCCATGTGCCGCCTGAAGGTGGCGAAGTCGTAGCCGGGCAGCGCGCGGGCATCCAGTTCCACCAGGGCGGCGGTGTGTTGGTAGATGTTCGCTGTTTCGCCGCCGATGAACAGGGATTCGCTCGGTGTCAGCTGGTGCAGCCTGCTCACCGCCGGCCTCCCGCTTTGGCCTTGCGCCGGCCTTTGCTTTCGCCCTTGCCTGCGCCTTTCTCCTCGTCGAGGTAGCGATTGAAGAACTCACCCACGTGCTCGATCGCGGCCCATCCCTCGGGAATGAAGGAGAAGGTCGGCCAGGCGTGGGGTAGCCCCTCCCAGACCTCCACTTCGAAATCCACGCCCTGGGAGCGGGCCTTCCTGGCAACGATCAGGGTGTCGTCGAGAAGGGTTTCGGTGCTCGAGACCAGGGCGAAGGTCGGCGGCAGCCCCTCGAAACTGCCGAAGATCGGCGAGACCAGCGGCTCCCTCACCCGGCTTGCATCCACGTACAGTGGATAAGCCGCCATTTTGCGCATCCGGCGCGGGGTCATCGGGTCGCGCCACTGGTTGGTGATCCGCGTGGCGGTGGAGAAGCTAAGGTCGGTGAGCGGGCTGATCAGCGCGCAGGCCGCGGGCATGGGCAGGCCTTCGTCACGCAGTGCCAGCAACAGCGCCAGCGCCAGGCAACCCCCGGCGGAATCCCCGGAAATGACGATGTTCGCGGGGGAGGTGCCGGAATCAAGCAGGAAGCGGTAGGCCGCCATGGCGTCTTCGAGCCCGGCGGGGAAGGGATGTTCCGGCAACAGACGGTAGTTGACCAGCAGGGCATTGGCACGGGTCTGCTGGGCCAGCCTGCCGAGCATCGCCCGGTGGCCGTTGCTGGCGGGAAAGACGAAGGCGCCTCCCGGTATGTGCAGTAGTGTCCGCTGTGTTGCCCTGATGCCCTCCGGCCTGATCCACTCGGCGTGAAAATTCCTGTTCTCGACGACTTCCCGCCGCGTACCCCTGGGCGCAACGGGGGCGGGCATGCGGTCTATCGGTATGGCACTGGTATCGCCGTGGCTCATGCGCCGCATCATCGGTTTGAGTGCGAGGCGGAAGGCGAGGCTGGTCAGCGCGGCCTGCCAGCTCAGGCGCGGGTTGGCTTCTGCCTGGAAGGCGCGTTCCTGGAACTCGTGCATTTCGGTTTCGGTTTGCAGGATCACTGGCTCGAAGTGGGCATTGCCGTCGTCCACCCGGGAACGCGCCACGATCGAATGCAGTGTCTCACGCCAGGTCGAAGCAGCGTGGGTCCAGGCCTGCAAATGCGCATTGGCGCCGTCGCCAATCCAGCCCAGCAGATCATGCGGGTTGCGCACGCTGCCCAGTTCGCCCAGGTGTTGCAGGCGTTCCAGGGCGAAACCGCCCGAGTATTTGCCCATGTCGAGACACTGGTAGCGCAACTTGGCGATAGCGTAGTTCACTCGCTCCAGGCACACGAAGGGGGCGTGGATGGCATTCGCCGAAATATAACCGCCGCCAGATACCGAGCTGAACTGGTTGAGGTAGCGCTCCATCAGCTGCACGTAATCCTGCGCCAGCCGGTCGCCGAATACCGGGTCCTCCACCGGGGGGATCGCCGCGTCGATCTGCTTCCAGTCGATCTCGTCGAGGGCGCTGCGCGAGGGCAGGAAGACGGCCTGTTCTTCCAGTTGCATGTGGGCCAGCAGGGCGTCCGCATAGCCGTCCAGCGTGTCGGCCAGGGCCCTTGCCGGTGCGCCGCGTGCCGGTTTCCTTTTCGCCTTGAGCCTGTTGTAGATTTCGGCGCTTTGCTCTGCGGTTTTCTCGTGGTCGTGCTTGAGCGCGGCAATCGTCCTGCCCAACTGCGCGTCGAGGCCGGACATCCTGTCGAAGATCAGGTCTTCCTTGGGGTGGTGGTAATGATCGGGGAAGGTGACAAAGTAATGCATGATCGATTCCATGCATTCGAAATCGGCCTTGCCGCCAGAGCGCAGGTTTTCCGCCTCGATCTTGAGTAGCCTGAGCAGTCGCGTGGCGTAGAGGTGTTCGTCGAAGATGGCGACGATGGGTTTGGGAAATTCCCAGCGCTCTACAGCTACGGGCTTCCTGCGCCTGCTTTGGGGGCTGCTTTTCGGCCTGCTTTTGGCTTTGCTTGTAGCACTGCTTGTAGCATTAGCCGGGCGCTTGCGGGCTTTACTTTTGGGGGATGTCCTGGACTCCACTCGCGAGCCTCAATCTTGCTTCCTCTGTAAACCATCCCACTAACCAGCCCCATACACAATACCCCTGTTCGATACCTGGCCTGGGCTGACACTGGCGACCAGCGGGTCTATTCTTTGAAGACAGGCTTCTGCCGGCGACACAGTGCCGGTTGTGCCGAATAACAGCAGGGGAAGGAGAAAAACTGATGTCTCGGCGTATTGCTGGGCTTCACAGTCAAGTGTTCGCGCTGACCTGCGCAGTGCTCCTCGTCGCTTACCCAGTCGCTCCGCGCGCGGCCGATTACGCGCTGATGGTGCCCGGCGCCGCCCACTCCCTCTTGCTGGATATCGGCAAAGCCGGGGAGCGCCTTGTCGAAGTGGGTGAGCGGGGCCACATTCTCTATTCCGACGACGAGGGGACAAACTGGACACAGGCCCGGGTGCCCACCTCGGAGATGCTGACCCGGGTGTTTTTCATCGACACTGCGCACGGCTGGGCGGTCGGCCACGGCGGCAATATCCTGGTGTCCGACGACGGCGGCATGCACTGGGAGTTACAGCGCGAGGGCATGAGTGCGCAGGCGAAAATCAACGAGGAGCGGCTGGCGCGCGCCCGGGCTGAACTCGAGGCGCTGCGCAGCCAGCGACGCGCCGAAAGTGACGACACCGTGCAGTGGGGTGCCCGGATGGAGGACGCAGAGCACGTGTTGGACCTCGCCCGCCAGGCCGTGGCGGACCCGGTCTTCCCGCCACCGCTGATGTCCGTGTGGTTCTCCAGCGAAGCGCAGGGCTGGGCCGCCGGCGCTTTCGGTACGCTGCTGCAGACCACTGACGGCGGTCGCCACTGGGAAGACCAGGCCCGACGTGTGGACAACCCGGACGAACTGCATTTCAACGCCGTGGCGGGCGATGCCGGCGGCAACCTTTACCTCGCTTCCGAATGGGGCACAGTGTTTCGCTCCCGCGATGGCGGCGAGTCCTGGGAAGCCCGGGAGACCGGCTACGACGGCAGTTTCTTCGGCTTGCTGGTCAACCCGGTGACGCAAAGCATTTTTGCCTACGGCATCCAGGGCACGATTTACCGCTCGCGCGATAGCGGGGAGAGTTGGGAGGCACTCGACGCTCCCGGCCGCGACAGCCTGTTCGGCGCGGCCTTTAGTGACGACGGGACGCTGCTGTTCGTTGGCGACAACGGCAGCGCGCTCACCAGCAGCGACGATGGCGGCGGCTTCGCCCTGCTGTCCACGCCGGACCGGCGCAAGTTGAGTGGCGTGGTCGCTCTCGGCGGCGGACGTTTCGCAGCGACCGGCGAGGGTGGCAGCGTCGTGCTGTCCACCGCGGCGCGAGTAGGGAGGTAGCGAAGCCTTGGCGCAATCGGGCCTGAAGTATCCCGCCCTCGAGGCAAGTAATGTCCCCGAGCGGCTGGTGTTCAGCTATCGCAAAACCATGCTCTCCCTGTTCGCGCTGCTGACCCTGTGCCTCGGCTGGCAGGCCAGCCTCCTGCAGCCGGATGCGAGCTTTGCCAAGATGCTGCCCCAGGGGCACCCCTTCATCCAGAACATGAACCGCCACATGGATGACCTGCGCGCGGCCGGCGCCCAACTGGAAGTCTCGGTCGCGGTGAAGCAGGGGAACATTTTCAACGATGAGTACCTCCGCACCCTGGCGCAGATCGCAGACGAGATCTTCTACATCCCCGGCGTCGACCGCAACGGCCTGAAAAGCCTGTGGAGCCCGGACGTGCGCTGGACCATGATGACCGAGGACGGCTTCGAGATGGGCTCGGTGATCCCGCCGGACTACGACGGTTCGCCGGCCGCGCTGCAGGCCCTGCGCAGCAACCTGCTGCGTTCCGGGGTCATCGGCCGGCTGGTGGCGGACGACTTCAAATCCAGCATCATCGAGGTGCCGATTTACGACGTCGACCCGGCGACCGGCGAGCAACTCAACTACCTCGAATTCTCCCGCGACCTGGAACAGCGGGTGCGGGAGAAGTTCGAGAGCGACAACATCAGCATCCACATCATCGGCTTCCCCAAACTGATCGGCGATCTGCTGGAAGGCATCGGGGCGATAGCCCTGTTCGCGGTGACGACCCTGCTGATCACCGGCGTGCTGCTGTTTCTCTACACCCGCGACCTGCGCGCCACCGCGGCGCCCCTGCTGTGTTCCATACTGGCGGTGCTCTGGCAGCTCGGCCTGCTGCACCTGTTCGGCTTCGGTCTCAACGCCTATTCCATGCTGGTGCCCTTCCTGGTGCTGGCGGTGGGGGTCAGCCACGGCG
This sequence comes from Halieaceae bacterium WMMBA4, assembly GCA_033283325.1. Taxonomy (GTDB): domain Bacteria; phylum Pseudomonadota; class Gammaproteobacteria; order Pseudomonadales; family Halieaceae; genus Mangrovimicrobium. Next base: position 1,689,765 of record JAWMQO010000001.1, on the reverse strand, counting down.
TGCAGATGATCAACGCCATCGCCCTGCAACTTCAGGGTGACGATGATCGGCTCAGGGCCAGTCGTCTGGCCTTTCGCAGTCTCTACCTCGCGGGGATGACCGCGCTGATCTCCGACGGTATCGGTTTCATCACCCTGATGGTGATCGATATCGGCGTGATCCGCGAGCTCGGTATCGCCGCCAGCATCGGCGTGGCCTGCATCATCTGCTCCAACCTGGTGTTGCTGCCGGTGCTGATGTCGTTTGTCGGTATCGGCGACAAGGGTGTTCGCCGGATGCGGGTAGACCCGGGGCGCCGCCACGTCCTGTGGTCACTGTTATCGCTTTGCGCGACACGCAGGGTGGCGGGGGTCTCGCTGCTGCTGGCCCTGCTGGGATTCGCCGTTGGCATCGCTGGCGGCATGCGCATGAAGGTCGGCGACCTTGACGCCGGCGCCCCCGAACTGCGCCCCGAATCGCGTTACAACCTGGATACCGCGTTCATCACCAGCAACTACGCGGTGAGTACGGACATCCTGGTGGTGATGGTCGAGACCGCGGTGCAGGCCTGCGGCCTTTACAAAAACCTGAGGCTGGTCGATCGCTTCGACTGGTACATGGAAAACGTCCCCGGGGTTCAGTCCGCGGTGTCCATGGCGGATGTGGTCCGGCTCACCGCAATGGCCCTCAACGAGGGCAACCCGCGCTGGCAGACCCTGTCCCATCGCCAGCGCGCCATCGACGGCGGTGTCGCCAATGTGCCCTCCGCGCTGATGAACCGGGAGTGCAGCCTGAGCCTGGTGGTGTTGTTCCTCGAAGACCACAAGGCCGATACCCTGCAGGGGGTGGTGGATGCGGTGCAGGCCTTCGAGGCCGAGCACGGGACGGAGCAGATCCGCTTCAAGCTTGCCGCCGGCAACGCGGGTATCGAAGCCGCCACCAACGAAGAGATTGCAGTGGCGCAGAAGGAGATTCTCGTACTTGTCTACGGCGTAGTGGCGGCGCTGGTGTTCCTCAGTTTCCGCAGCGTTGTCGCCTCCATCTGCATCATCATCCCGCTGGCGCTGACCTCTGCACTGTGCCAGGCACTGATGGCCTGGTTGGGCATCGGTATCAAGGTGGCGACGCTGCCGGTGGTGGCGCTCGGCGTCGGGGTTGGGGTGGACTACGGGATTTACATCTACAATCGCCTTGTCGACTACCTGCGCCAGGGGCTGCCCATGCAGGAGGCCTATTACCAGACCCTTTCCACCACCGGCAGGGCTGTCGCGTTTACCGGCCTGGCGCTGGGTGTCGGTGTCATCACCTGGATTTTCTCGCCGATCAAGTTCCAGGCGGACATGGGTATCCTGCTGACCTTCATGTTTTTCTGGAACATGGTGGGGGCGGTGTGGCTGCTGCCCGCGCTCGCACACTTCCTGATCAAACCCACAGTGGCGGAGACTAATGCGGAGGCCAAAGATGAATAAAACCCGCTATCGCGCCGCGCTGCTCCTGGCCGGCCTGCAAGGCGCCGCGCTCTCCGGGCAGGCGCTGGGGCTGTCCTACGAACACGGCGACTGGCAGTTTAGTGTGGACACCACCCTGACCGGGGCGGTCCAGTGGCGCACGGAGTCACGCGACAAGGACACGACCGAGGACCCCTTCGACCCCTACCTCAACCTCGACGATGGCAATAACAATTTCGACCCGGGGCTGGTCTCGGCCAAGGGCAGTTTCATCCTCGAACTGGGCGCCGTGTACGGAGATCTTTCATTCTTCCTTCGCGGCGACGGGCTCTACGACTACGTGTACGAAAACCAGAAGTCCGATATGTCGTCGCTGCACTACCTGAGCTACAACGGCGCGCTGCCCAACGGCGGGGAGGTGAAGCGCGGGGACTACCCGGACGGTACGCGCGACGAGCACGGCAAGCGCCTGCGCCTGCTGGAGGCCTTCGCCAATTACCAGTTCGAACTCGGCGAGCGCCTGGGCAGCCTGCGCCTCGGCAGCCAGGTTATCGCCTGGGGGGAGGCGACGATCTACCAGGGGGTGAACACGCTGCAGAACCCCATCGATGGCGGTGCGGCGCTGTCACCGGGGGTGGAGGCCAAGGAGATCTTCCTGCCGACCTCGGCGGTGGACCTGAAGCTCGACCTCACCAGCGGCCTCAGCGGTGAGGTTTACTACAAACTGGACTGGGTCAGAACCACCCAGCCGGGCGTGGGCAGTTTTCTCAGCGCATCGGATATTACCGGCCCCGGCGCGCAACGCGTCCTCCTTGGCACCGTGGGCACGGGGGAGGTGAGGGGGGCGCAGAAGCCTGGCAATGACGGCCAGTGGGGTGCCGCCCTGCGCTACCTCACCGAGGGCGGCAGCAACTTCACCTTCAGTTACAACAACAATCACGCCAATGCCCCCGGCAGCCTGATCGTCTTCGATCCGATCGGCGGCAGCTATACCCGCGAAGTCTATCTCGAGGACATCGAGTTCTGGCAGTTCAGCGTGGCCACCAATATCGGCGAGGCACTGGTCTACGCGGATCTCGCCTACTCGGACAATGCGCCCTTCATCGACCAGACCCAGTACGTCAACGATCGCGGGCAACTGGTCGCGGCGGACCTGAGCAGGGCCAGCTATCGGCAAGTGGTCCTGGGCATGACTGACGTCTACACCGCTTTTCCCTGGCTCTCCCGGCAGATCGCCCTCACCGCGGAAGTCCTCTACCAGAGCAACAACCTGGGCGAGAGCGACAAGACCGGCACGCCCTATATCGTCACCGACGACGCCTGGGGCTACCAGGGGCTGGCAGTCTTCAGGTACTTCTCCGTGTTGCCGGGCATGGACGTGGATGTGACGCTGAGTTACCGCCAGGATGTCGACGGTTACGGCGGGGCCGTCATGAAGAACAACCTGATCGAGGGGCAGAAGTGGGCCTCGATCGGCGCCAACGCCCTGTATCTCACCAACTGGGAGTTCGCGGCCAAGTACTCCTTCTATTTCGGTAACGACGATCGTGACGAGCCGGTGCTGAGCGATCGCGACAACCTCGCACTGAGCGTAAAATATAAATTCTGACCGGAGGCTCGTTCACATGCGCCACAGATACCGCTACCTTACCGCTGCTTACTGCCTGCTGCTTATTCCCGGCCTGCTACAGGCCCGGGTCTCCGAAGAAGAGGCGCAGAGACTGGGCGAAGAGCTGACGCCGTTCGGCGCGGAGCGCGCTGGCAATGCCGATGGCAGCATTCCCGCCTGGACGGGGAAGTGGCTGGGTGTACCGCCCGGCCTGGAGTACAAGGGCCCCGGCTCCAAGCCGCCCGATCCCTATGCGGGCGAGAAACCCCTGTTTTCCATTACTGCCCGGAACTACCAGCAGTACCGCGAAAATCTCTCCGACGGCCAGATCGCCCTGTTCGGGCGCTATCCCAGCTTCCGCATGGACATCTATCCCTCGCATCGGGATTTCGGCTATCAGCAGCGGATGATCGATAAGGCCGCCTGGAACGCCACGCACACGGAACTGAGCAGCGACGCCGAGGCGATCACGAACTACACCGGCGGCATCGCCTTCCCCATTCCCGGCGGGCCTGAAGAAATCCTCTGGAATACCCGCACCAACTATTGCCACGCCACCATGGGCGGCGTCTCCGAGGGTTGGGGGGTGTTCTCGAATGGCGAGCGCGCCCACGAGGCCAACGACTACGTGCAGTCCATCCCCTTCAACAATCCGGACAACCCCATCCCCACCACCGAGGACAAGGTCGGCGAATATATCTCCTTCGCCTACGGCGCGCGGCTGGCCCCGCCGCGGCAGAAGGGCGAGGTCACCGTGGCGCAGGAACCGATCGACTACAAGAACAGTTCCCGCAACGCCTGGCAGTACCGGCCGGACACGCGCCGGGTGCGCAAGGCGCCGGCCATCGGCTACGACAATCCCGATGGCCCCGGCGGCCTGCAGACCATCGACGACCACGAGGGCTTCAACGGCGCGCTGGATCGCTTTACCTACACCTTGCTGGGCAAGCGGGAAATCTATATTCCCTACCATACCTGGGCCTTCAACGACCCCTCGAAGGGCGACCTCGACAGCCGCCTGACCATCAACCACGTCAACCCAGACTACCTGCGCTTCGAGCTGCACCGGGTCTGGGTGGTGGAGGGCAATCTCGCCCCGGGCAAGCGCCACGCCTACAGCAAACGCCGCTGGTACATCGACGAGGACAGCTGGAACTTCGTCCTCTCGGAGAATTTCGACAGCCGCGGGAACCTCTGGCGGGTCGGTTTCTTCACCTCGGAGTACCAGTACGACATCCAGTGTTACGCCAAACACACGATCGTGTTCCACGACCTGCCGTCCGGCCACTACATGGCGCGCTGGGTCACCCTGGTGCGCGACGAGGTGGACTACACCATGCCCTACCGGGACATCAATTATTTTACGCCGGAATACCTGCGCAAGAGTGTGCGGCGTTGAAACCCTATGAGGCCTTGGCCATTGCCTCGCGGTAGCGCTCGTGCAGGATCTTCACCCGTTTGACGTAGGTGCGGGTTTCCTCGTAGGGCGGAACGCCGTTATGCCGCTCGACGGCTCCGGGGCCCGCGTTGTAGGCGGCGGTAGCCAGGGTGGTATTGCCACTGGTCTTTTCCAGTAAAAAGGCCAGGTAGCGAACGCCCCCCTGGATATTTTCTTCCGGCGAGAGAGGGTCGCTGACGCCCATATCACTGGCGGTGTCCGGCATCAGTTGCATCAGGCCGAGCGCGCCTACTTTGGATTTCGCATTCGCCTGGAAGGCCGATTCGGCGTGGATCACTGCGCGTACCAGAGCGGGATCAACGCCATAGTTGCCGGCCGCGGCGTCGATCGTGCTCTTGAACGCGCTCAGGTGCAGCGGGGTGTTGTGCCAGTCGACGGTCGAGCGCAAATTGCAGGCGTAACAGGTGAGCAGGACTGTCACGACCTGGTAACTGGAGTCCCTGGGCGCGCGGTCGGAAAACGAGGTCGCTCCTGTGCGATCCCTGTATTTGTAGACTTTCAGCCGGGGTGAATGCCGGTCCGTGGTCACCGCTGCTGGATGGTCGCGGCCCAGTACCACGGGTTCGCGCTCCGCTGCGGCGTCGTTTGCCATCGTCGCCAGAGCCAGCAGTATCGAAACAAGCAAGGCTTTCACGTGACTGTAATCTTTGCGGTTTACCCGGATTGTAGCCCGCATTTCGCGAAGGTGAAGGGATGAAGTGCCAAAACGCGCAGAAAAATCCTGTGAGCAATTGCCGCTCGAAATGCCGAGTGGCGGGAGCAAGCATTGTTACTCAGGGCCATTTTTCCGCTGGCACGATTGCCCCAGAAACGGTCGCAGAGTAAAGTCAGGAGCAATAGAGGCAGTGGTAAGTGGGCTTCGCCCGAAACTTGCGAGCGTACATCGCGTCCGGATGAGTTGACCCCTGGTTTATCAATGATGAAATCGACGCGCCAAGGCTGGTCGCACCGCTTATTTCTGCTGTTCGCCGTCCTCTCCAGTTTTATCCCGGGAATTGCCCGGGCCGCCTGGTTCGAACTTGAATCTCCCGACGGCAGTCTCAAGGTCACCATCGATCAGCTGGACCTCGGGGCCACGGTCAATCGCTATCCGCAGGGCAATTACCTGTACTACCGGGTTGATCGGGACGGTATTCCGGTGCTGGACTGGTCGCCCCTGGGTATCCGCCTCTCCGACCGGCACTTCGACAGTGACCTGGTCCTGGTTTCCGGCATCAGCACCATGACACTCGATCGCTATTCCCTGCCACACGGCAAGCAGCGGGACGTCGAAGCGAGCGCCTGGCGCCTCACCATGAAAGTGGAAAATGCAGCGGGACTCTGGTGTGACATTGTTGTAAAGGCCTATAACGATGGCATCGCGTTTCGCTATGAGATCCCCGGGTCCGCCAGCGAAGGTGTTTTCGTCCTGGAGGAGCTTTCCGGCTTTCGCCTGGCCAATGCAAGCCATGCATATTTGGCCGAGGCCCAGTTTCCGTCCCTGTACACGCCCAATTACGAAGTTCGCTATGACCGCCTGCAGCCCGGCGTAAACTCCCCCGGTGATGGATTTTTCTTTCCCGCACTGTTCGAAATGGCGGACGGCAATACCAATGTACTGCTGCACGAAGCGGGGCTGACCAGCTTTTATGCGGCATCGCGGCTGGATGCGGATGCCAGCGAAAATCTCTACCGCCTGCGCTTTCCGTCAAGCGGGGAGGGGGACGCCAGCAACCCCGCACAGCCTGCGTCTGTCTTGCCATTGCAGACACCCTGGCGCCTGGCCGTCATTGGCGACGGCGCGGCAGTGGTCGAAAGCAATCTTGTCACTCACCTCGGCCAGGACCTGAATGCCGTGTTCGGCGGCGATGCTTCTTGGGTAAAGCCGGGCAAGGCGGCGTGGTCGTGGTGGAGCCAGGGAACAGGCAGCCCCGCACTGCAAAAAGAGTATGTCGATTTTGCTGTGGAACACGGCTGGGATTACGTCATCGTCGACGAAGGCTGGTCCGCCTGGACCGAAGCCGAGATCGAGGAACTGGTGCAGTACGCGGCGGATCGCGAAGTCGGTATCTTCCTCTGGTACAACTCGGGTGGCAGCCATAACGCCATCAGCCTGGCACCGCGGGATCGCCTCAACAGCCTGGAGGACATCCAGGCGGAATTCGAGCAACTGGCGGCCTGGGGAGTCGCCGGTGTGAAGGTCGACTTTTTCCAGAGTGACAAACAGGCCCGCATCGTCCAGCAGCGCCATATTCTGTATGCCGCAGCGGAGCAGCACTTGCTGGTCGATTTTCATGGCAGCACGGTTCCGCGGGGTTGGCGTCGTGAGTTTCCCAACCTGCTGACAACAGAAGCGGTACTGGGTGCGGAGAACTACAAGTGGAACCTGGGGCCCACTGCCGCGGACAACGTCAAGCTGGCCTTTACTCGCAACGTGGTTGGGGCCATGGACTACACGCCCCTGACCTTCGATGCCGCCCTGCAGCAGGAGGGCATCAGCTATGCGCACCAACTGGCAGTGGGAACAGTTTTTGAATCGGCTTTGCAGGTCTTTGCCGGGCGCGCCGATAGCGATTCCACGCAAGGTTACCGTGCCCTGTTTGCCCGCTTTCCTTTTCTTGCCGATCAGCTGCGTGATTTGCCAACTGCCTGGGATGAAACCCGCCTCCTGTCGGGGCACCCGGACAGCCACGCTGTAATAGCCCGCCGCAGTGGCGATCGCTGGTACATCGGCGGGATCAATAACCTCAATGCGACGAGCGATGTGCTTGTTGATCTTTCCAGTTTTGCAAATGGCGTCTATGACGCACAGCTGATCGTCCAGGGAGCTGCGGCCGATGAACTGGTGTCGAGCCAGTTGCAGCTCGACTCGACGAGCCAGTTGCCCGTGAGCATGCTCCCCGGCGGGGGCTTTACGCTGGAACTGAGGCCCAGGCGGGAACAATCACCCTGGTATGACGCCCCACTTGATCAAAGCGGGCAATGGCGGGTTACCTGGATGGGATATCTCAACGACGATTATTATCCCTGGGTCAGCCATCGTGAGCACGGCACCTTCTATGCTTTCACCAACGATCCGGCATCGCTGGTGCTCTGGTCGGAAGCGGATGGCTGGTGGTGGTTGAGCGAGACGGATTACCCGCTGATCTATGAGTTGGAAACGGGAAGCCTTCTGTATTACGTGCTGGATAGCGCCAATCCGAGATGGTTCTATGACTCAGGCGTAGGGGACTGGGTGGCGCGGGATTGAGCCCTCCCAGTGAGCGTACCCCCTTCTTCGAGCATGACTGAATGTGGGAAGTTTGATTTCGACGAACTTCATAAATTGTCACATTGGCTGTGGTAATGAACTGTTATTGTCGAAACTGCACCTATCCACTAATAGTAAAAGCCGCGGTGTAACCGTAGCCCAAGTTCAAAAGCCCACGCCCAAACTGGAGGCCCGCCATGGAACAGGCAAAACTCACCCACTCAGAGCTGATGGAAAAGCTCTATAACCTGGACATCCCCGAGGAAGAACTGGCCCCCTACCTGATGGTCAGTGACGAATATTCCACCTCATTCGCTCCAGTCATTGTGCCCAATCCGGATCTGGTCGACATGGAAGGGGAGGAGGGCGCCGTAGCGGTGGGTGCCTTCAACAGCATCGCCCGCTGGCGGCGCAAGCAAATCTACAAGAAGCGACTGAAGGGTTGGGAGGGTGTGCGGATTGTTTCGGAGGGGGACTCCTGGTTCCAGTACCCCCTGCTGTTGAAGGACGTGATCGATCACCTGATGAACCTGAAGAAATACAAATACGCGATCTACAGCCTGGGTGAGGCCGGTGACCTGCTGGCCAACATGCGTCGCGAGGACGAAATCACCGAGGCCGTCGAGCGGGAGAATCCCCACGTGCTGCTCATCAGCGGCGGCGGCAACGACATGGTGGGCGGCGGACGGATGGCGAAGATGGTACACCCGGGCTCGGATAACATCACCGATCCGGCGGCTTACCCGAATGAAAAGTTCAGGGAATTCCTCGAGGAAATAGAGGGCCTCTACCGCGAGATGTTCACCAATCTGTTGCGGGATTTCCCCAGCCTGAAGATTGTATGTCACGGCTATGACTACGCCATTCCCGACAAGGGGCGCTGGCTCGGCAAGCCGCTGGAAAAGGCGGGTATCCGCAGCAAGAAGATGCAGCGGGATATCGTCGCGGTGATGATCAACCGCTTCAACGAGAGCCTGAAGAATATCGTTGCCGAATTTCCCGGCTCCGTGTTTCACGTGAATGTCCGAGGTACGGTGGACGATGGCGATTGGCACGACGAGTTGCATCCCGACAGCGATGCCTTTGGCGAGGTGGCCGCCCTCTTCGACGAGACTATCAAGGCAGCCCTCGCTGCGAAGCCAGAGGGTATCGCGCTTGAAGTGGCGCCCGGAGAGGCGATGGTCACCGGTGCCGGTTTTACCCTCCCAGGTGTGCAGCGCCTGGGCAACGCCGAGTTCGAGCGCCTCGTGTATACCCGGGCCAGGGCGGTGATGGGGGACAAGGTGGAAATGCCCGAAACCCGCCGTGAGCGCAAGGAGCTGGAGCGGGATATCTCGGACTTTTTCGAGAAGGTACACAAGGAAGCCAATTTCCTGCCGTCCAGCTTTTTGGAAAAAGGTGTTGCCCGCGCCCACTCTGTCTGCCGCATCGTGGCGCCCGGCGGATTCGGCAGTGGCTTCCTGATTGCGTCGCGGGACTTCCTGATGACCAACAACCATGTGCTGCCTACCGCGGAAGTTGCCGATGGTAGCACCGCACAGTTCGATTACGACGAGGATGACGAGGAATTCCGCGTCGAACTGGACCCGGACCGCCTGTTCCTGACCAATAAGGAACTGGACTACACCATCGTTGCGCTCAAGCCACATACCCTGCCGGATTACATTGGGGCGATCGAGTTACTGCGCAATCCCGCGACGGTCACCCGGGAAGAACGGGTGAATGTTATCCAGCATCCCCAGGCGCGGCGCAAGGAAATTTCCCTGCACGACAACAAGGTGACCTACGTTTACGACCGTGTCATCCATTACACTACCGACACCGAGCCGGGTTCCTCCGGCTCACCGGTGTTCAACAATGACTGGCAACTGGTGGCGCTACACCACGCCGGTTGGAGCGAGGAAGACGGCGGCGCCACTAACGAAGGCGTGCGCATCAGCGCGATCGTCGAGGATCTGACCGGGGACGGCAGCGAGGCCGCTACCACTGTTGTTGAGGCACTGAACGCGGCTGCGGCCGGAGCTTCAGGGCAGGGCGGTGGCGCTGCCTCGATACCGCCGTCCGCTGTCGCATACAAGGCAAGGCGTGGTGGCGCAGGAGAGATGACGGTCACCGTGCAGGGCTCGTCAGGCGAGGTTTATGTACGTATAAACTAGGCCCTGAACTTCAAATCCGAAATGGATGGCGGAATGAACTGTATCTCTCGTATCGTCGCAGCGCCGGCACTTGTATGCCTGGTGTTTTCCTCCGCTTGCTCCGGTCCGGCCTCGCAACATCTGCAGCAGCGCGACATCGCAATACCCTGCGAAAAGCAGCAGTGCGCAACACCGATGAAGCTCACCTACCTCGGCACCGCGGGGTTCAGGATTGAGTACGGTGAGGATGTGCTGCTGCTTTCGCCTTTCTTCTCAAATCCAGGCCTGTCCGAAGTCCTGTTCTCTGAAATTGAACCCGACTACGAAGTCATCGAACAGTTCGCGGGGCCCTACAAACTTGCGACCGCGGATGCGATTTTTCTGGGTCACGGGCATTATGATCACGCCCTGGATGTGCCGTACATAGCGAAGCACTTCGCCACGGATGCGCACATTTATGGCAACCAGACAACAATCAACCAGTTTTCGGCCTCGCCCCTCCTCGACGACAGCAGGAGGCTCCATGACGTTTCACCCTATGCCATCAATCTCCCCAGTTTGCCCGGTGCAAATTCCTGGCCCGAGAGATCCCGCATACATGGATTGAAAGGCGTTGAATACCTTGCAATCGAATCGATTCACTCACCGCACTTCTGTGGACAAACGCTGGCCAACCAACAGGTATCGTCGCCTGACGGGGCTTACCCGTCACGAGCCAGCGATTGGAAATCGGGGAAAAACCTTTCCTTCGTCTTTGAGTTCAGGAGGCCTTCAGGCCCTGTCGAGTACCGTATTTTTTATCTTGATGCGGTTATGCTTAGTAAACCAACACAGACTATGTCCTGCATGATTGGTCCTGAATACCCCGAAGCGACCAACATCGTCATTAGCTCCGTGTCACTTTACGACAATGTTGAAGGGCAGCCGCAGGACATGCTGAGCTTGATTGAGCCGGATCATGTCATTTTGGCCCATTGGGATGAATTCAGTCGGGACTACGCAAGCAATGTGAAAGCCCCCCGGCAACAGTTCACCGCCAATGTGGATGAATACATCAGGGCCCTGGAATGCGCTGAACCAGCACACAAAGCCTGGTTGCACCCGGGGATCGGCACCACGATGACTTTTGGCGGACCTGCGGAGTCGCTGGCGGGAGCGCAGCCCATCAAGCCGGTGGCGGTGTCTCGACAGTGCGAACCTCCGGGGGAGGGATGAGAGACTGCCCGGGCAGACGCACTTTCCACTGCTTCTCATTCGCAAGTATCCGGAAATTATTTATTACAGGCGGCAAAAGTCGTAAATTAAGGTAACAGGCAGCGTGGGCTACCACGCTGCCCGTATGCGCAGGGAGGCGTTTGACTATACTTGTCCGTGGCCGTGACAATGGCCGTAACCCCGGAGAGGGACGAACATGAATATCGATAGACTGGTTTTTGCCGTTGCTGGTAGCTTCATTCTGCTGAGCCTCCTGCTCAGCCAGCTACATTCCCTGTACTGGCTCTGGTTCACCGCCTTTGTCGGCGCCAACATGCTGCAGGCCGCATTCACCGGCTTCTGCCCGCTGGCCATGATACTGCGCAAGCTGGGCAAGCAGCCCGGCTGTGCCTTCTCCTGACACCACGTCGCTACAGCCAGGGTAGAGTATGACGCATCCGCTGGATCGCCTGGTCGGCTATGCGCTGGGGGGCGGACTGCCCAAACTGCTGTTTGTCATCGGCGTCTTTGCCGGCATTCTTTCGCTGCTGTACACCCCCCGCGAGGAAGAACCGCAGATCGTCGTGCCGATGGTCGATGTCCTGGTACAGGCTCCAGGGCTGAGCGCGCAGCAGGTCGAGCGGCAGGTCACCATCCCGCTGGAAAAGCTGCTCGCGCAGATCCCGGGGGTGGAGCATGTGTATTCAACCTCGATGACCGGGCAGGCCTCTGCCACCTTGCGCTTCTTCGTGGGGGAAGACCGCGAGGACTCCATTCTCAACACTTATAACAAACTTCATTCCAACGCCGACCGGGTACCGCCGGTGGTTTCCGCCTGGGTGGTTCGGCCCGTCGAGGTGGACGATGTGCCCATCGTCATGCTCGGCCTGTGGAGTGAGGACGCGGAACGCTACAGCGATTACGAGTTGCGGCGCATCGCCGACGAAATGTCGACCTTCCTGCAGGGCATCCCGAGCACCAGTGAAGTCAACGTGGTCGGCGGGCGGCCGCGCACCGTGCGCATCCTGCTCGATCCCGAGAGCCTGGGTGCACGGCAGACCACCGCCCAGGACATTGTTGGCGCGCTGGCCGTATCCAACGTCCTGCATGAGGCTGGTGACTGGGCGCTGCACAACCAATCGATTGCGCTTGAGGGTGGTGACGTGCTGCGTTCGGTGGACGAGTTGCGCAGCCTGGTGGTGAACGTGATAGACGGGGTCCCGGTCTATCTCAGCGATGTCGCCCAGATTGTCGACGGCCCCGAGGAGGCACAGAGCTACACCTGGCTGGATTTCACCGCCGCGCATCCACAGGGCGGGACAAGCGACCGGCCGATGGTCGCCATCTCGGTGGCGAAACAGCGTGGTAGCAATGCGGTTACCGTGGCCCGTGATGTACATGCCAGTATCGAGGAGATGCAGGCCAGGTTGTTACCGCCGGAAGTCAGGGTAGAAGTGCTTCGCGATTACGGCCAGACAGCCAACGAGAAGGTAAACAACCTCGCCAGTAGTCTCGGCTTCGCGATCTTTACCGTTGTGGTTTTTGTCGGTGTCTTTCTCGGCTGGCGCCCCGCCGTGGTCGTCGGTCTCGCCGTTCCCATCTGTTACGGCATCACGCTGGCCCTGGACATGGCCCTGGGTTACACCATCAACCGGGTCACCCTGTTCGCCCTGATCCTCTCCCTTGGCCTGCTGGTGGACGACCCGATTACCGGCGTGGACAACATCAGCCGCTTCATGTCACGCAAGAGCATGTCCCTGCAGGAGCGGGTCGTGGCGGCAATTGCGGAGATCCGCATACCGCTGATCATGTCCACCCTGACCATTGTCCTGGCATTCCTGCCGCTGGCCTTCATCAGCGGGATGATGGGCCCCTACATGGCGCCGATGGCCTTCAACGTCCCGGTGAGCGTGATTACCAGCACGCTGGTGGCCTTCCTGGTGACACCATGGCTCGCCAGCCGGCTGATTACCGACAAGGGTATCGACGCCGGTGAAGTCCGTGCGGGGGCCGACCTGTACCAGAAGTTGATGGGGCCGCTGCTGGACCACAAGGGGCGGGGCAAGCTGACCCTCTGGGTGGTGGGTCTGTTGTTTGTCCTCACCGCGCTGCTCCCGGTGCTGCGCCTGGTACCGCTGAAACTGCTGCCCTTTGACAATAAAAACGAAATCCAGGTGCTCATCGACATGCCGGAGAGCGCCAGCCTGGAGCAGACTAACGCGATGGCGCGGGAAATCGCCGCGGACCTGCGCCGGGTACCCGAGGTGCGGGCGATCGCCAGCTTCGTCGGGACCCCGTCGCCGATCGATTTCAACGGCCTGGTGCGTCGCTACTACATGCGGGAGGGTCCACAGTACGGTGAGCTGCGCCTGACCCTGGCGGACAAAGCCGAACGCAGCCACCAGTCCCACGCGCTGGTCCTGCGCCTGCGCGAACTACTCCGGCCCTATAGCGCGGACGGTGTGAGCATCAAGGTGGTGGAAGTGCCTCCCGGTCCGCCGGTGATGAGCACACTGGTGGCGGAAATCTATGGTGAGGCGCTGACACCTTACGCCAGCCAGCAGGCCGCCGCCCGGCAACTGATGGCGCGACTCGCCCGCGAACCCCACGTAGTGGAGATCGATTCCACTATCGAGGATGTGCAGGAGCGCCTGCGCTTCGTTACCGACCGGCAGAAAGCGGCCCTGTCGGGCGTGTCCACGGAGGACATCTCCCAGACCGTGGTGATGGCCAACGACGGCTATAGCGCAGGCTTTCTGCAGCTGGAACGCGAATCCCGGCCATTGCCAATCGAACTGCGCCTGCAGGAAACCCAGCGTGTGGCTCAGAGCGACTTCGCGCGCCTGCTGGTGCGCGGTCGCCAGGGTGTGGCAAAAACCAGTACCGCGCAGGGCCTCGAGATCGCGCCGCAACCGCTGGTGGCTATCGGTGAACTGGGCGACTTCGAGCCCGGCATCGCGGATCAGGCCATACACCGTAAGGACTTGCGCCCGGTGGTTTACGTCATGGCGGAGCTCAACGGACGCACTCCGGCGGAGGTTATTGCCGATGTGCATGCCGACATGGGCGAGGCGGAGGGTGAAGGGAGCGCCTGGGAACCCCGCACCTTCCTGGGCAGCGGCGCCGGCGATGGCTGGAGTATGCCTGCGGGGACCGAACTGTCCTGGACCGGGGAAGGGGAGTGGCGGATTACCGTGGACGTGTTCCGCGATATGGGCCTGGGTTACGCCTTCGCCCTGGTCGCGATCTTCTTTCTCCTGCGGGTGCAGACCGGCTCCACCTCCCTGTCCTTGATTATCATGCTGTCCATCCCGCTCACGGTGATCGGCATCATGCCCGGCTTCTGGTTGATGAACCAGTTCGGCGAACGTCTCGTCGCCGGCGCTCCTGACCCGGTGTTGTTCACGGCGACGGCAATGATAGGGATGATCGCCCTTGCGGGCATCGTGGTGCGCAATTCCCTGATCCTCGTCGAGTTCATTACCCAGTCCCGCGCCGCCGGCGCCAGTATCCGCGACGCGGTCCTGCAGGCGGGCTCGGTGCGCATGCGCCCGGTCCTGCTGACTGCCGGTACTACCTTGCTGGGTAACCTTGTCATTATCCTGGACCCGGTATTTTCGGGCCTCGCGCTGGCTATCATTTTCGGTATCGTCGCTTCCACCGCATTTACGCTGGTGGTGGTTCCCGTCGTTTACCTGCTTGTTTTTGGCGCAAAGGAAAAAGAGCCCGAAGCCCCGCAACTGCCACTCGAGGAGCCCGAGTCATGAAAAAGCTGATTTTGCCCCTGCTGGCCGTGATCGGCCTGCTCCTGATGGTGGCGTGGATGGCCGGTACCTTCAGTGACAAAATCGACCCGGGTCTCGCACCTGCCGCTGAGATTTCCCGTGAAGATGCTGTTCCGGTTGTCGCTGAAGTCGCCGCCTACAGCGAGCCGGTTCCCGCCTCGGTCGAGGCCAAGGAAACTACCCTGATTTCCTCCCGCCTGCTGGCGCGGATCACCAGCGTCAAGGTCCGCGCCGGGGACCAGGTCGAGGAGGGGCAGTTACTCCTGACCCTGGAAAAAACCGACCTGTTGGCTCGGGCGCAACAGGCTCGGGATCGTATCCGGGCGGTGGAGGCGCGGCTCACCGAGGCCCGGCAAAATCTGCAGCGAGCCGAGGAGTTACACCGGCGCGGCCTGATCGCGGTAGCCGACCGCGATGCGGCACGCGCGGATGCCGCCTCGCTGGAGGCCGAGCTTTCTTCCGCCCAGCAGGCCCTGGAGGAGTCCGAGGCGGCGGTCGCCTTCAGCGAGATTCACTCGCCTATCGCCGGCCGTGTGGTGGATCGCTTCGCTGAACCGGGGGACACCGCTTCCCCGGGGTCAAAGCTTTTGTCGCTCTATAACCCCTTTTCCCTGCGGGTTGAGACGAGAGTCAGGGAACAGTTGGCACTTTCCCTGCAGACCGGCGCTGAACTGGAAGTGGAGGTGCCATCACTGGGCCGGACCTACACGGCGAAAATCGAGGAGATTGTCCCGGCCGCAGACCCCGGCTCCCGCAGCTTCCTGGTGAAGGCCCTGCTGCCCTCGGAGAAGTCCCTCATGCCCGGCATGTATGCGCGGGTCAAGGTACCCGCGGGCGAACGCGAGCGCCTCTTGATTCCCGCAGAGCGAGTCGCCCGGGTGGGCCAGCTTGATGTGGTCTGGGTGCTGGAGGATGACAAGGTCGACCGCCGTTTCGTGCGCCTGGGTCGACCGGCGGGTGATGGCAGGGTGGAAGTGGTGTCGGGACTTTCCGCCGGTGAGGCGCTGTTGCCCGTGTCCCGGGAGTAATGGCCGGTTCGCGCAGGATTTCTCCCGCTTCGTCCGCTTATCACTTGACACAAATTACCCCCAAAACCTAGTAATGACTGCTGGGGCGTCTCCCGGCGAATCTTAAGCAGGCGCGGCGCTCCCTGTTATGGAGCGGCACAGGGGGAGTTCCCGATGAAAATCATCCTGAAAATATTGGCCTCACTCGTGGGCTGCCTTTTGCTTGTCGCGGTAGCGCTGGCGGCTACAGATACCTTTCACGAGCGGCAGTGCAGGCTCAGTCCCGAAGTGGGCACTGTAGTCACCATTCCCGGTGAAACAATCACCGTGCTTTCCCTGCCGACCGGGGAGGGCGCACCACTGGTGATCGACGTGGTGCGCGAGCCCTTCAAAATTCCAGACTATGAATTGCAGGCCGAGCACGGCCACATCCATCGGCACCAGGAAGAGAGCTTCGAGATTCTGCAAGGGCGCGCCGGTTTCCTCATCGGTGACCAGCGCCTTGAGGCTGGCCCCGGCGAGGTGGTAGTAGGGCCACCGAACACATTGCATCACTGGATGGCGCTTGGTGGTGAAGCGGTGCGGGCAAAAGTGACTTTCAGCCCGGGCGATGACGTGGCGGAGTTCTTCAAGTATTTCCACGCCCATGTCGCAGAGGGACCGGTGGATTTTTTCCAGGCGGCAGTGATTGCACGGGAGTATCCAGAGGGTACGCCGCTGCCGGCGGCGCCCCACCCGCTGGCCTGGGATATCGCCCTGCGGGTTCTCGCCCCGATCGGGCGCTTGCTGGGTTATTCGGCCTGTTAAGCTGCACGGCCCGCTGGGTTTAATTCCCCTCGGCGCTGAAAGTAATTTCGAAGGCCTGCTGCCAGGTATTCAGTGATTGCCGCGGGTTGAGGTCCTCATCGTAGAGGCCGATATCCTTCCAGATGGCGGAGAGAGCGTCCTGCCCGAGGGTGCCGTTCCAGAATGCGTCGTAATCGACAGCGGTGTACCAGATGACAAATTCGGCATCGAGTGCCTCGGCGCCGAGCAGCATTTTCTCGACGTAATCGCGCTGCATCGCCGCGCTGCTCTCGACAGCCAGGTCCAGGAGCGGAACATCCACGTTTTCTGCGGGCCAGCCGGTTTCGGCGATGGCAACCGGCTTGCCCGGGGCGATGGTTTCGATCTGGCTCAACCAGCCATCCGGCAGGGTGTCCACCGAGGCGCCATCTCCCTCGGCGAAAAATGCATAGGGATAAATACTGATGCCCGCTATGTCGACATAGTCCGCGATCCGGGCGAACTGGTTGGCGATGGTTTCACTGCGCTCGGAACCGGGGCTCTTCAGGGAAAGTGAGAGCATGACGGGCAGGTCTGGATATTCAGCCTTGATATTCTCGTAGACGCCCTGCGCAAAGACGACAAAGTCCTCATAGACTTCCGGGTTGTTAAGGATGAGGTCACTGACTTCCGTACAGTAACTGTAGTACTCGGGATCGAAGCGTTCGATCATGTCCAGGGAGAAGTTACTGAAGGCCGCAATCACTTCCGGGTCGGCGAAGGAGCGGGTCGCCCAGGCTCCCGAGCGAGCCTCCTGTCCGGCTTCGCCCCAGTTTCCAACCAGGGCGTAGCGCAGCAGGTTGAGCGAATCAATGGCCAGGAAAACGGCCTTGTCATCGAGGGTTCGCGAGAGTCGCCCGTCGATTTCGTTTTCCAGGTGGGTCGGGTAGGGCAGGCCGAAGAGGGCCTCCCGCCAGGGAACGCCCTGGGTCAGGTGGTGCGCGATGATATCGCCATTTTGCTGGATGATGTCGTAGGTGTTATTGACGGCGCTGATGGTGTCGTCATAGGGCCACGGGGTAAACCCCATATAGAAAGGCCTGGAAACTTCAGTTTCAGCAGGTGGCGTAACAGTCTCCCCTTCGCTGTTGCTGCTGCTAGTGCTGCCGCCGGACGAACCACCGCCGCCGCAGGCGCCGAGAGCGGAGAGTAATACGAGAGTGAACAGGCCACGGGGGCGCAAAATACCAGGCATTTTTCGCACGATCACCTTTATCAAGCAGAAACCAGAGGGCATGGAAAAAGGCCAGGCGAACCCGGCCTACTCAATGGGTTTGGCAATTTCCTCGCGCCATCGTTCCAGCAGAACCGACTTTTCTTCGCCGTCCCAGCCGACTAGGCCCATTGCGCCGAAGGCTTTTTGCACAACTTCGGAAAACAGCCCGGGGACGTCACTGACAATGGCGTTTTCCTTCGCTGCGTTGATTGCCTTGCACCAGAAATCCTCCTGGCAGGCATCGTTTTCCGGGTCGCCGCCTTCGTTTGAAACGTAGCACGTTCCGAGCACGTGGCTGGGTATCGCATCCCGGAAAGAGAACCAGGTGACCAGGTCGAATTCTTCGAAGTAGGCGTTTTTCAGGATGAATTCGAGATAGGCGAGAGGGAAGCTAAGCTCTGAATACGGGAAGTTTTCGAGACAGTCATTCTGGTCCCCAACAGCGATACTGACACTGTTCCAGCCCGTCTCCGCAATCGACAGTCGTTTCTCGTCCGGATGCCGCTTGCGGACCCGGGTGAAGTAGTCTTCAGGCAGATCGTAGGGCGTCACGAACGACCCATCCTCTTTCCTGAGTCCGAAGGGGTAGGCCGCGACGGCGAAAGTATCGTAGGACATCTTGCGCATTGCCTGGTACTGCTCTTCGTTCCAGCCGTTGAGCCTGTCGTTGTACAGCGTTTCGAGGTGGAAGGAAGCGAAAGCGACGGTATCCGGGGACTCTTCCTTGATCGCGTTGTGCGCGCGCCGCTGGATGGCGGCCAGCCTGTTCCAGGACGGTCCGGCGCCGCCGCATTCTGCGAAGTAGATATTCGCCTCGGAAAAATTGACGATGTAAGCGGGCTGGAAGACTCGTGCGAGCCAGCGCGCATAGTTGACGTAGGCATCGCCAACTGCGGCAGCTTCCGGGGAAGTGAAGTCGAAACAGGGCGGCGACCAGGTCAGGTCCACCTTCAGCTTGCCGTCTTCAATCGTCGCCCGGCCCACCGCGCTCCGGCGGGCAAGCCCCAACTGCAGGTTGAGCGGCCTGCCGGTGGATTGCAGTGTTTCCTTGAGGTCCATCATCTCCAGTACCCAGGGATGCGTATCCGGCAGTTCCGAGCTTTCAGCGAATTCCTGGAAAGGCACCCCGAGGTAATCCATCACTACCGTCAGGACATCCACTGCCTCCGCTACTGAATTGGGCGAAAACTCAGCGTGGGTGTTACGGAAAGGTCTCTCTTCCAGCGGCCGCATCTGCACCGCGGTGGCGCTCAGGCGAAATGGCCGGGTTTCTTCGCGTGGTTGGGCAGGCGCGGGCGGGTTTACCAGCGTGAGCTTTTCCTTGACTTCCTGTGAGCCGCCACCGCCACCACATCCAGCCAGTACCAGCAGACAGAGGCTCATGGCACAAAGAGTTAATCGGCGCTGCAGGGGTACAACCGCTTTAAGCGCTGTCGCAGTAGGTATTCTCATATGAGCGACGTTCCCTGTTATCGGTGATCCAGAATGCGTTCTCTTTGGTCACGGGGGTCGGACTGCAGCCACTCCCAGTGCCGTGCTATCCCGCTTTCGAGACTTACCTCTGGCTTCCAGTCGAAGGCCCGCCAGGCACTGTCGATGTCGAGGTAGATTTTGCTGACGTCGAAACCGCGGTTGGTCTCGTAGCGCACTTCCGGGTCCAGCCGGGTCACCTGCCGGATCAGGTCGATAACCTCGTTGATACTGCTGCCGCATCCACTGCCCGCATTGAAGGTGCCGGTAACACTTGAACCTACGGCGAGGGCGCAAAGTTCCGCGAGGTCGGAGACGTAAAAGTAGTCGCGCACGATTTCACCGTCACCCCAGACGGTCAGTGGATCACCTGTTGACACGCGATTGAGGAAGGCTGCTATCAGGCCCTGTACCCCAACCCGTCCCTGCCGTGGGCCGAAGGGGTTCGAGGCGCGCAGGACAATCGGTTGCAGGCCGTACAGGGACTGGTACATGCCCAGGTAGTTTTCGATGGCAACCTTGACCACGCCATAGGAGCACATCGGTGAAAGCCGGTTGGATTCCTTTACCGGTACGGTATCGGGTTCGCCGTACACGGTGCCGCCGGAGGACAGGAATACGATGCGCGAAGGGCCGGTATTGCGCATCAATTCCAGCATTTTCAGCGTCGAGACGAGGTTGGAGTGCACATCCGCGGCAGGATCGAGATTGGAGGTGCTGGGAATGGTACTGCTGACCAGGTGTACGACGCAGTCCATGCCGTTGAGGGCTTCCGAGAGGTAAAAGGTATCCTCCATGTCCCCCAGGTAGTACTCCACCCCCGAAAGGGGGGGACGGAACTGTTCGTGCCGGCGGCTATAGACTCTCAGGCGATGACCATGCGCCAGCAGCGCATCGCACACATGTGAGCCGATGAAACCGGTTCCTCCTGTCACTAGCACATTCATAGGGAGATCTGCTCGAGTGAAGTGGGGTTTCCTTGAACCAGGCCTGCAGGCGGCCTCGCCGCGGCAGTGAGTTTTGGTTCAGAGTCCTTTCATTGCGTTTCCATGCTAATTGAACGGCCAGCATTGTGTAAATCGGAAACACCTGGAAACGCTTGCGAACTTTTTTGCCTGTTCCATTTCAGTGCGAAAAAGTTTACAAGTCGGTGCAAATATTATGCACTGGAGCTGTTCGGGCGAAAAGAAAAATTTAATTTTCTATTTATATTATTGAAATCTTTAGGGTTCATGATTTTCGGCATGGTAATGGCAGGAATATTGGTGCCAGGAGTAAAGACGGCAGGTGTCCGGACAGATTGATCAAAATCTGTCCTGATATGGGGCATTTCGAGCCGTATTGCTTCGTAATGGCGGTAGCATCTAAAAATTTGCACCCTAGTCGTGCAAATTCAAGAAGGCGGTCTAGAATGTGGGGGAGCGTTGGGCCTGACTCTAGTAGCGGCGGTCCATCTATATTCTCCAGCAAATTCTCCGAGTCTCTGGCGGCGGTTTTGGGTGGCGGTTTCGTGGCCTGAATAGCCGGTTGATGCCGTAATGCAGCGCTGATCTGCTGCCCCGTCGACAGAGCAAGGAGGCAAACTACAGTGCAGGGAGGCTTTAGCGGTGAGCGGTGTAAACTTACAGGGTCAGCAATATAACCATCTGGCTTCCGGGGTAGGGGTAGGCGAAGCGGTAGCGCTGGAAGGAACTTCCGGTGAGCTGCAGTCAACGGCAGGAGATCGTGTTTTGTGCGCTACTGTGCGCCGCAGCCTCGACATTGTTATCTCCTTTGTCGCGCTGATTGTCTCCGCTCCCCTGATGCTCATGATCGCCATCATGATCAAACTGGATTCCCCGGGGCCGGCGCTGTTCCGGCAGATCCGGATGACCGGAAACCGGCGTGCTTCTTCACCCTCCCGGATGCCTGCGGGCTCCACTGACCAGCGGGTTGTGCAGTTCGCCGGGCGTCCCTTTCGTTTCTACAAGTTCCGCACCATGTACGTAGACGCCAGGGAGCGCTTCCCCGAACTCTACGCCTACAAGTACAGCAGCGAGGAAATCAAGTCCATAAAGTTCAAGGTGGACGACGATCCCCGCGTGACCCGGGTAGGGCGCTGGTTGCGCAAGACCAGCCTGGATGAGCTGCCGAACTTCTGGAACGTGTTAAAGGGTGACATGACCCTGTGTGGTCCGCGCCCTGAAATTCCCGAAATGAGCCCCTACTATTCGCAGCGCCAACTGCGGAAGTTTGACGTTACCGCGGGACTGACCGGCCCGGCGCAGGTAGGTGGGCGCGCAGACCTGAGCTTCCAGGAAACCGCAGACATCGATGCCGCTTACGTCGATTCCCGTAGCCTGAGGGGTGACATGATGATTCTGTGGAAAACAGTACTGGCTGTGGTTACCGCTAGGGGAGCAGAGTAGTGCGGGCACGGGTTTATATACCCGTCATAACACGGGGCGTTTGCCTCACCACAAACTAGGGCTTTATGGACATTTCTGTAATCATCGTCAACTTCAACGGCGGTACGCTGTTGGATACCTGTCTCTCCACGATTTATGAAAACCCACCGACCGGCTCCTTCGAAGTCATACTGATCGACAACGCGTCCACCGATGGCAGTTTCGAGCGCGCGAAGGAGCAGTTTCCCCAGGTGATTTTCGAGGCGAACCCGGAAAACGTCGGGCTCGCCAAAGCTTTCAACCACGGCCTGCGCCTCGCGCGCGGCGAGTACCTGTTGTCCCTGGACAACGATACGCGAATCCAGCCCGGTGCCCTCGACGCCATGGTGGATGTAATGAAAGCCGATGCGCAGGTCGGTGTTACCGGCGCCCTGCTCCACAATCCGGACATGTCGCTGCAGCGTACGTTCCGTCGGCGGCCTTCCTGGATCAACGCACTTTTTGGCCGCCGTTCACTGATCACGAAACTCTGGCCGAACAATCCGCTCTCCGCCAAGTACCTGATGAACGAGCGCGTCGGCACTGAAGAACCCTTCGAAGTCGACTTCGTCTCCACCGCGGCGCTGATGATCAGTCGGGACGCCTTCGAAAAAGCAGGGGGGCTGGACGAGGACTTCTTCGTCTACTGGGTGGATGCCGACTGGTGCGCCCGGGTGAAGCGCGCCGGATTCCAGATATTCGCGGTGCCCCGGAGCAAGATCATCCACGATGAGAATCTCAAGGCAAAGCGGCGCAGCAGGAAGAGCGCGAGAATGATTCGCGACTTCCATCGCGGGGCCTACCTGTACTACCGCAAGAACCACGCAAGCGCGCCCTTGCATCCGATGGCGCTGGTCGCCTGGGTCGGGCTGACCCTCCGCGCAAACCTGCTGATTTTCAGTGATGGTGTGCGCTGGCACCTGCAGAATATTGCAGGCTCGGTGCGGGGTGAGAATCATGGCTAGCGCGAGTCGCAGCACGGCGCTTTATCAAGACAACTACCGGGAACAGGAAGTATTCAATGACTGTGAGTGAAGCGGTTGATACTCAGGAATACCAGTCGAGCGTACCCTCGTTCCTGGCGTGTACATGCGACGCCCATGCGCCACTGGAAGCGGTGGGGGAGACGCTGGTTTGCAGGACATGCGATAAGGTCTTTCAGCAGGAGAACGGCTGCTGGGATCTCATTCGCGGGGAGCGTTTCAACGACGACAAGTGCGAGTGCATGTGGTGTAACGAAGAAAACACCGGCAGGCACCTGTCAGAAAACTATGTGATTCCCCTCTTGCGTCGCGAGTTCGCAGGGCGTGACCCGGCCACAATCCGTATTTTGTCCATTGGCTGCGGTGTCGGTTCCGACGTCGAGGCCCTGAACAACGCCGGCTTCGAGGCCTACGGTATAGATGCGGGCAACCGCTCCGAATTCTGGGCGAGGCGTAATCACAGCGAGCGCTACTATCTCGCCAATGCCAAGCACCTGCCCTTCGCGGCGGGCACCTTCGATGTCATCCTGATGGGTTGCGTGCTTCCCCATATCGGTGTGGGAGACGATACCTACAGCACCCAGAGCGGTTTCAAGGAAGACCGTGAAATGGCTGCGGAAGAGATGATCCGGGTCACGGCGGAAGGGGGGCGCATGATCGTCAGCAGCCCGAACCGCCTCTGCCCGGTGGATTTCTTCCACCGGGAAAATGTCGCCAGCCACATGCCGCGCTTTCACTCGCCGGGCGAGTCATTCCTGCTCTCGGTCGCGGATTATGGCCGGCTGCTTAAAGTCGGGGAGCAATGCAAGAGTATCGAAACACTGCCCCTGCGCGGCTACTGGGGCTTCTATTCTTCGTCTACCTACCTGCTGGGCCGAATCCTGCAGATTCCGGTTCGCTTCTACTTTGATCACCTGATGTCCTGGCGCTGGACCAGCAAGCTCCGGCCGACCGGTCTGAACCCCTGGCTGATTCTGTTGGTCAGGCGTTAAGGAGCGAAATCTTGGACGCGTCGGTTGCGGAAAAATACTGCGGGGTTTTGCTGGCAGCGGGGAAGGGCACACGAATGGCGGCATTCAGTGACCAGTATCCCAAGCCCATGCTGCCCGTTGGCAACCAGCCATTGCTGGTGCACCAGATCAACATGCTGCGGGAACTCGGCATCGTCGACATCGTCGTCCTGATTGGCTACAAGGGCTTCGAGGTCGCGCGAATCCTGGGCGATGGCAAGGCCTATGGCGTGCGCCTGCGCTACGTCGAGCAGACCGAGATGCTCGGTATCGCGCACGCGGTCGGCCAGTTGGAGGCCTCGATCGACCGGCCTTTCATGATGTTCCTGGGCGATATTTATTTCGT
Organism: Halieaceae bacterium WMMBA4; assembly: GCA_033283325.1. Classification (GTDB taxonomy): domain Bacteria; phylum Pseudomonadota; class Gammaproteobacteria; order Pseudomonadales; family Halieaceae; genus Mangrovimicrobium. Next base: position 1,665,644 of record JAWMQO010000001.1, on the reverse strand, counting down.
GCCGAAGAACCTCGGCCTGATGCTGGAGCAGTTCGAGTCACAGGGGGGTGGTGCCGTCCTTGCCACGAAGATCGAGGAAGACCCCGAAGCAATCAAGCGCAACTACTCGGTGACGCTCAATGACGAAGGCCGGGTCGTGAGGGTGGTGGAAAAACCGCGGCACGTTTCCAACAAGCTCAAGGGCGTCGGTTTGTATTTCTTTGACCTCAGTATTTTCGATGCCATCCGCCGCACGCCGCGCACAGCGATGCGTGACGAATACGAAATTACCGAGGCAATCCAGGTGTTGATCAATGACGGCGAATACGTCTCAACGGTCGATGCCGTCTACGATGACCTGAACATGACTTTCCCCCAGGACCTGCTGCGGGCGAACCTGAAGCTCGCAGGCTCCAGCGAGGGAGGCAACCTGATCGGCCCGGGAGCGGAAATTCATCCGGAAGCCGAACTGAGCAATACCGTGGTGGGCGCCGGGGCACAGATCAGGACCCCCGTCGCCATGCGCAATTGTGTGGTATTCGAGCACGCCGTTATCGAGAGCACGGAACGGCGCGTGGAAAATTCGATCTTTACCGAGAGAAAGGTCGTGCGTTGTACTGAAGTGGAAGAGGTGGGATAAGGTGAGCGTGACTCCCGTACAAAAGGCTTGTGTCACCGGTGGTGCAGGATTCATCGGCAGTCGTGTTGTGCGCCAGTTGCTGGATCGTGGTGTAGAGGTGCTGGTCATCGACAACCTCAGCGTTGGCCGGCGAGAGAACGTTCCCGCTGCCGCGGAACTGGTCGAGGGCGATATTCGCGATCCCGCGGTGGCCAGCCGTGCGGCTGGCTGCGACGCGGTTTTTCACCTCGCGGCCCGGGTGGCCATCCGGTCCTCCTTCGAATTCGTGGTCGAGGACACCAGCGTCAATGTGGTGGGCACCGCACAGATGCTCAACGCAATCGCCAGGGCGCCGGATTCACGGGTGAAGAAATTCGTTCTCGCCTCGTCAATGGCCGTCTACGCTGACTCGCCCACGCCGCAGCCAGTGCCCGAGACCCACACCCTGACGCCGGCCTCACCCTACGGCGTATCCAAGCTCGCTTGCGAAATGCTGGTTCGGCAGATGTGCCAGGAGTACGGCATCGACGCCGCGATATTGAGGCTGTTCAACACCTACGGGCGCGGCCAGGCCCTCAGTCCTTACGTGGGTGTTTGCACCATATTTGCCGATGCCATACGTCGGGGAGAAGCGCCGACCATATTTGGTGACGGCGAACAGACCCGCGACTTCGTCCACGTGGAGGATGTCGCCCAGGGTTTCATCAAGGCCATGCTGAGCCCGACGAACGGGCAGGTATTCAATATCGGCTCGGGTACCGGTCTCAGCATCAACCAGGTGTATGCCGCGATTGCGCGGACCCTGGGTTTTGACGAGGAGGCGAAATACTCTCCCGCAGTTCCCGGGGAGCTGCGCAACTCAGTAGCTGATAACCAGCTGGCCAGGGAAGTCCTGGGTTTTGCGCCCGCCTTCAGGTTTGAAGAGGCGATTGTCGAAGTATTGGGAGATACGGAGGTATACGATCATGTCAACTGAAGGCGCACTGACTACGGACAATTCGAAGCTGCAGAGTTCGACGATATCGCGGCTGCTCGGCAAGTTGCCACAGCTCACGCGGATGAGTCGCCACGCGCTGTCGGTTATCAAGCACTCCACACCGCGAAAGATAGCCAACCTGATTCTGGTCGAACTCGAATTCAGGCTGCGACGCACCAAGGTCCGCGGCCACCCCTACATCGTCATCGTCGATCCGCTCAACGTCTGCAACCTGCGCTGCCCCCTTTGCCCGACCGGCACCGGGGAGCTCGATCGCAAGCAGCAGCGCATGGAGTGGGAGGTTTTCACCCGGATGATCGACCAGGTGGCCCCTTACGCCTACGAGGTAAACCTGCACAACTGGGGCGAGTCGCTGCTGCACCCGCGTATCTTCGACATGATTCGTTATGTGAACAGCAAGAACATTGCCACCAACATGAGTACGAACTTCAACCGGGTCTCCGATGGCAAGATCGACGAGCTCATCAACAGCGGCCTCGAGTACCTGATCCTCTCCATCGATGGCATCACCCAGGAAACCTACGTCAAGTACCGGGTCCGGGGCAATGTCCACAAGGTACTGGCGAACGTGGAGAAACTGATCGCCCGCCGGGAAGAACTGGGCAGTTCCACCCCCTATATCGAGTGGCAGTACATCCTGTTCGAGCACAATTCCCACGAACTCGAAGCGGCGCGCAAGATGGCCGAGGAGATGGGTGTGGACCGCTTCAGGGTGATACCCCCCGGCGTGCCGATCCTTGCGCAGGAGCCCGAGAAGCTGAAAGAGGACTGGTTCCTCAAGCACGATGACGGTAATGTGGAAGCCTTCGCCGGGAACGAGCCCTCGTCCTGTTTCTACCTGTACCGCTCGATTACCACCAACCCGGATGGAGGCACGGCGCCTTGTTGCATCGTCTACGGTGATAAAAACGATTTTGGCGATTCCAATACAGAGAAAGTCACGGACATATGGAATAATGAAATGTACCAGTCCGCGCGAAACCTGTTTCGCGAGGGCGGAAAGGGGAGCAAACCGACAATCTGCGACGGTTGCCATATTTTCCGTCAGCGCGGTGAACCGGCGCCCAGAACGCAGGAACTCCCCTTCAAGGAAATTCAGGCGGAACCCGAGCGTCTGCAATAAGTTGATGGGGCTTGCCGGCAAAACGATAAGCACGTCGAGAGCGCTGCCCGGGGTGAGGGAATACTCAGGTCAGGAAGTGATACACGGTGGGGAGGCGTTAGCGCTGCCTTCATTTTCATTTTAGGAAGCGTATTTAAAGATGAACTGGCCTGAAAAAAATATTCCCCAGGTAGTCGGCGTGGCGAATCGTCCCGGCGGCCAGGAAAGCGACCTCGAACCGCTGACCCTTTCCGAGATACTGGGGATATACCTCAGGTGGTGGAAGCTTTCGCTCTACACTTTCTTCGGGATCCTGATTCCCGCGGTAGTCGTCATCTTCCTCATCCTGCCGCTGTATGAGGCCAAGGGTGAATTGTGGGTGCATCGTGACAGCCCGCAGTCGAATTTTTCAATCCAGAACGGACCCGCCGGTAGTACCACTTTCCGCAACGTGGACCGGGAAGAGGAAATTTCGACCCGGGCGGAAATGCTCAAGGCCCGGACCATTGCGGAACAGGTCGTCAGTGAACTCGATCTCTCCATGGATAAGCTGAACTATATCCACGATGCCCGGCGCTACGTGCAGATGGTCATGTATGGCGTTATCGATGGGGCCAAGTGGTGTTATGAGGGCCTGAAGAGCATCCTGCATCTTGGCAGGCCGCTCACCGAGGCCGAGAAGATGGAGTTCGCCCACATTCGCCTGGTCGATGAAGTGATCGACAGGATCGACGTGGCGCCAAAAATGGATTCGAACATCCTCCAGGTTGCCTTTCGCAGCAGTGACCCGGTAGTCGCCAGGGATGTCGTCAACCTGCTGATGGACCGCTTCATTAATTTCCAGGGCCAGATGCGCGAGGACAGGGCATTCAGCTTCTTCTCCGAGACCACCCGGGAACTGCACGGCGAATTGGAAGCGGCGGAAAAGGAGCTGCTCAACCTGCAAATGAAATCCACCGGTTTTGGCGTGGACAAGCAGAATGACTCACTGGTGAACAGTTACGAAACCGCCAAGGAAAAGCTGCGCTTGCTCTCTGTTGAAGAGGCGAAAATCAAGGCGCAGATCAAGTCGGTCGAAGAGCAACTCAAAGGCGTGCCCGAGTCGGTGCTGACGCAGGAACAGGGGGTAGGCAAGGTCAAGCAGGGTATCGTCTGGGAGTTGAACCCGGTGCACCAGCAATTGAGCCTGCATCTGCTGAACCTCAGGACCGCACAGCAAGCCCTGGCCGAGGAACAGCGCGGAACCCGCGAACTGCTGGGTGAATACAGCCAGGAACTGGATACGGTTGGCGCCGTGCGCCTCGCCATGCGGGAGCAGGAACGGCGTATACGTGTACTTGAAGACGCCTATGACCTGAATGTGCGCAACCTGGAGGAAGCGCGGATCAGTAAAGCCATGGCCCAAGCCAGCTTCAGCTCGGTCCGGGTCGTCAGTTACGCGCCGCTGCCACTGAAAACCGTGCGCCCCCGCAAGCTCTTCTACCTGCTTATCGCGCTGGTCGCGTCGGTACTCGTCGCCCTCGCACTGCCATTCCTTGCTTACCTCAATGACTCGACCATCTCCAGCGAAGCGGATGTCAGAAAGTACCTGAACATAGATTTCGTGAGTTCTTTCCCGAGGTACGATCAAAAAACCTTAGGAAATTCCTGAATATGAAAGCCCTTTGCAGACTTCTTGTACTTTGTACCTCCGTGCTCCTGTTCAGCGCCTGTACAACCCAGCCGACCCAGAACACCCCGGCGCAGCCGGTGGGAAACCTGGAACCCGGCGATATCAAGCCCGCCGGCCCCGAGGACCTGGAGGCCGCCTACCGCTACAGGCTTTCCTATGGTGATCAGCTGGACGTACGCTTTTTGCGCCAGCCAGACTACAACACGACGGTTGTCGTGGGGCATGACGGTACGGTCAACCTGCCGTTCCTGCGTTCCGTATCCGTCCAGAACCTGACCCTGGACGAGGCCACCGAGACACTGGAAAAACGCTACGCGGACTTGATTGCCAATACTCCGAACCCCGACAGCAAGGTATACCTGATCGGCGTGGGTGATGTACTGCAGATCAAGTTCCCCTACGTCGAACAGTACGACGCCATAGTATCGGTACGTCCCGACGGGAAGATTTCACTGCCCATGGTCGGGGCTGTAGTTGCCGAGGACAAGGAACCCGGCGCATTGCAGAAGGAACTCGAGAGGCTCTACAACGAGTACCTGCCCAATCCGGTGCTGGTACTCAACGTGGCCCAGGCGGCATCCAATATCGTCTACGCATCCAGCGAGGATCGCCGGGTGCGGGTGGCGGTGCCGGATATCGACAATATCTACCTGACCTTGCGCAACGGCCTCGAACCGAAGGTCTACGTGGGCGGTGAAGTCGCCCAGCCCCGCGCGATTCCCTATGAACCCATGCTGAGTTCGCTGCAGGCGATCCTGGCGGCGGGTGGTACGACAGTACGCTCGGAGCTTTCCAACGTGGTCATCCTGAGGAAGGGGGTCGGTGGCGACCCGCGCTATATCGTGCGCGACCTGCAGGCGGATATCAGTGGCGATGAGGCCTCGGGCCTTGCCATGACCAACGACATTCTCCTGCGCCCCTTCGACGTGGTGATCGTACCCAAGACTATGATTTCGGGCGTTTCCGACGTGCTGGACGCCTACATCTACGATCTCTTGCCGATGCTGCGCAACTCCAGCATAGGCTTCAACTACCAGATTGGCACCATGAGGGTTAAGCAGGACACCCAGGTCGAGACCCTCAACGATGCGATCGTCAACTAGCCATTCACTCTTGAAATAGCACAGGGGAGTCGCCGGGTGAAAATTGGAATGTTTCTCGCGAGCGTAGGTAGTGATTCCGGTGGCCCGGAGCGTTACGAGACCGAACTGGTCAAAAATCTCGCGGCGATCGACAAGCACAACGAGTACGAGATGCTGACGCTGTTCCCGAAGGCGCCCGAGCGCCTGGTGAAACAGGAAAATTTTCGCTGTGAGGTATTAACGCCGCAAAATCGCACCGTCAGTATGTTGACCTCGCTGCCGAAGAAGATGCGCCGCTCCTCCGCCCAGGCCTGGCATGCCACCTACGTGCCGCCGCCATTTTCGCCGCGAGATTACATGTTTACCCTGGTGTGTTCGAGCATGATTGAAAAGCCCGAACTCTACCCGCCGGCAGTCCGCCTGCGGCTGGTTGCGCTGACCAATCGGGCTATCCAGAAGGCGGGCTTGATCATCTGTATTTCCGATCATATCCGGCAGGTGGTGAAAGACCGCTATCGCGTCAGCGACGATCGCCTCGAGGTTATCCATCTCGGCGTCAGTGAAGCCTTCCAGGCCTTTGACAAAGCCGAGGCACGGGAGTTTGTGAAACAGGCCTATGGCATCGAGCGGCCGTACTTCCTGTTTTCGGGGCGCTGGGAAGCACGCAAGAATATCATCAGGATTATCGAGGCGTTTGGTCGTTTCAAACGCGAGGTGCCCAGTGACATCCAGCTGGTGTTCACCGGGGAGAGCACCTGGTCAGCCAACGAGGCGAGGGCGGCGATTCGCGACAACAAGCTGGAAAACGACGTTCTCGACCTGGGCAAGTCCCCGGTGGACGAGCTGCCGAAGCTGTATTCAGGCGCGCTTGCGCTGGTCTACCCCTCGCTTTGGGAGGGTTTCGGCCTGCCGATCGTCGAGGGCATGGCCGCGGGCATCCCGGTGATCACCTCCAACAATTCCTCCATGGTGGAGATCGCCGGAAACGCGGCACTTCTGGTGGATCCCTATTCCGTCGATTCCATCGTTGAAGCCATGGTCTCCGTTGCCGCTAGCGAGGAACTGCGGGAATCAATGCGCGAAAAGGGGCTGGCCAGGGCGAGTGAATTCACCTGGCGCAGCACCGCGGAACAGACCCTGGCACTGTATCAGCAGCATGGCGAGTGCCTGCAGAAAATTGCCTGAATTGAAATATTGCCGGACCGAGTAACGAGCGTGCCATCAAACCAGAAACCTGTCAGCGTATTCCACGTCCGCAATTCGAACTATCTCGGGGGAATTGAAACGACCCTGGTGGGTTGGTTCAAGTACGAGGACCGGCAGAATTTTACGCCGAGGTTACAGGTCTTCAAGGAGCGGCGGGGCTTGCACGAACGTTCGGTCAAGTTCCTGGAAGAGCAGGGGATCGAGTGTGAAATGCTCCCCTGGGGCCATATCAGGAACCTTCCTGGCGCTGTGTATGTCCTCTGGCGCCGGGTGCGCAAAGCGCAAAACCCGGTACTGCAGAGCCACGATACCCGCTCGGATCTCGTGGCCATGATCGTATCCTGGCTGACCGGGGCGCCGCTGGTCATCTCCAACCACGCATGGCACCCGGCGGAATTGAAGCGCCAGGTGCTGGAGCGTATTCGCGCGCGCCTGATGCATGCAGCCGACGTTGTAATCAGCGTATCCCGGAATACTCACCGCGAAACTCTCGAGCGCGGCGTGCCGGCCTCCAGGTGCATGGCGATGTACTCGGGGATAGACCTTGCACCCTACCAGCAGGCGCCCAGTCGCGAGGAGGCTCGCCGTGCGCTCGGTATCGACGAGGATGTTTTCGTTGTCGGCAATATCGCCCGCCTGTGGCCGGAGAAGGAGCACGCGTCCCTGGTCGAAGCCGCCGGCTTGCTGGCCGGGCGCTTTCCGAAGCTGCGCTTCCTGATTGTCGGTGACGGCCCCCTGATGTCCCAGTTGAAGGAACAGATCAGCAAGGCCGGGCTGGAGGAGGTCGTGTTGATGCCGGGCTACTGTGAGGATTTCGTAGCCGTACTCGCCGCCCTGGATATCTTCGCCTTTCCTTCGTCGGCTGAAGGCACGCCGATGGTGATATATTCAGCCATGGCGATGGGGGTGCCGATCGTAGCGTCCCCCGTATCGGGTGTCGGGGAAATCGTGGTTGACGAAGAGTCAGGCCTCTTCGTGCCGCCCGCGGACCCCGACGCAATGGCCGCCGCGATCGAGCGACTGATTGAAGATTCGGCATTGTGTAGCCGCCTTGGCGATAACGCCCGGGAAGCCTGCAATACCCACTACTCGGCCGAGGGCGCAATTCGGCGCCTGGAAATGCTTTATGGTGAACTGATGCGTAGGAATAATCGCGGCAAAGAAGGGCGCAGGGACCATTTCAAAGACTTGTCCCTCTCCGCCAGTGCAAAGCGCGCGGGGAACGGAGAGGTGTCAGGGGGCCAGGCGGTGGATGAAACCAACCGGGTCAGCAAACGCATCAACTACCATTTTCCCGTTGACGTGGAAACGGAGTCGGGCGCGCATTTCACTGCGCAGACCATAGACCTCTCCGAAGAAGGATTACAACTGGAGTTCCAGCTCGGGGAATTCAGCGAGTTGGTGGCGGAAGGCGATATCCTGCACGTCGTACTGAATTCGCCATTCCTGAATGCCGAGAGTGTCCAGGTGCGAGAGGCTTTCCGGGTGCTGGAATGCATTCCGGTCGGCGGGCCAACCTGGCGTGTACGCCTGCAAAGCGAGCGCAGCCAGGCGGGCCTTTCCTCGGGATTGTCAGTGATCCGGCCGGGAGATTTTGTCCTCCCGCCCGTGTATGAAGAGCTGTTCAGGAATATCCAGGCCCAGGTGAATCTCCAGGTGGATGCCCCTGGATCGCGGACCATCATGTTCGCGGGAGTGGACCCCGGCGCCGGAAGTTCCACCATCAGTTGGTGGTATGCCAGTTGCCTGGCACGGACACCCGGGCGCCGGGTTCTGTTCGTGGACGGGAATATGCGTCCCCACGCCACATCCCCGGATTCGGGCTCATCGATGCCGGGATTTATCGACGTTCTCCTCGGTGAGGAGACACTGGAGAACGCGGTTGTCGATCTCGGCTCCGGGGCGCCGGGCCTGCTCAACGCGGGGCGGATCGACAAGTACGCCTCCGCCGAAGTCTCCGAGTCCGACGTTAGGTCTACCTACGATCTGCTGAAGGAGAACTACGACCGCATCGTGATCGACGCCCTGCCGACCAGCGAATCGCCGTCTACCCTGATGTGGGCCAAGGCCGCGAACGGCTGCTTCATTGTGCTGGAACCGGGCAAGACCCACAGGGACGTCGCGCGGGCTTCGGTGGAGCGCCTCAGCCACATTGGCGCCCACGTGCTCGGGGTTGTCCTGAACAAGGTCTAGGATTTACCTCACTGGCGACTTCAGGAATGCAGCTGCTGTAACTGGCGCTCCTGGCGCAGTGCGATGGTGTAGAGCGAGACACCGCAGGCGAGCAGGAACCACATGTTCTTGAAGCCGATGCGCATGAAGTCGAATGCGATCGCGCCCATGATGAAGAAGGCCACTGTACTGATTAATATCGCGATAGACAGGGTCCACCCCGTCCTGTCTGCCTGGCGGCGGAACATTTGCGCGGCGCGCCAGTACATGCGCAGCAGCGAGTAGAAGAAGAACAGTAGAATCAGCAGGCCGACAATGCCTGTTTCGATCAGCACCTGCAGGTAGGTGCTGTGCACCGTGAGCAGCCCCGGGTTCCAGGAGTTCGAGTAATAGTCGAAGATCCCCCGGTTATCGCCGAAGCCGAAACCGGTGATCGGGTTGTCGAAAAATGCCCTTACCGCGGCATCCCACAGGTGGAAGCGTTCAGTCACGCTGACGCTCTTGTCAGAGAGGTAGTTGCGCGGGTCGAAGATGCGTTTCACGCCGTCCGGGAGGAAGGGAATACTCAGCACCGCCGCAAAGGCCAGCAGTGCAACCCGTGGTGGCGTGATCACAACAAAGCGTGCGAGTAGCAACATTGGCAAAATTACGACGTAGGTCAGCATCCCGGTCCGGGATAGCGATACCACCACGCCGACAAGGCAACAGCCAATTCCCGCGAGAACCAGCGCCTGCTGCCAGCGATTGCGGGCGAGTTGCATAAAGCCCAGGAGGAGGGGGAGCAGCAGCGCGGTACTGGCGCCGAGGATATTGGAGTGAGCCGTGGTGCCGGTACTGCGCTTCACCACGCCGATGGTGTCCGACTCAATACCGCTGACTTCCAGTCCGGCGGTGGCTTCGCCTTCTTCCAGCCAACCTACCCGCTCCTCGATCTCGGTGCCGGGCAGCAAGCGTTGCACGCCCGCCCAGGCAAAACTGCCCGCACTGACGACGCTGAACGCGATCAATGCGATCATCAACTGGCGCTTGGTGCGCAGGAGGTTGAAGGTGAGCACGAAGAAAAGAATCGTCGTGCCCTGGATGATCAGTTCCTGAAGGCCGCGCTTGACGTCCAGTGCATCGAGCAGCGTCAGCCCGCCCCAGAGCCAGTAAGCGAGGAAAATACCGGCTTCCCAGCGCCAGACAAAGCGCATTTTCTTCGCCGCCAGGTTCATCACCCAGGACATAATGGTAATCAGGGCGAAGATCTTGGTGACCGAGATGTCGACCATGGGCAGGATCTTGCCGAGATCGACCACCTCGTCCAGGGGAATAGTGGCTACAGTGAAGTAGATGCCGAGCCGTGGGTAGTTGACGAAGGGTACGAGACACACCACACCCAACAGACCGATGGCAAAGAACAGGGGCTTTTCGAAGATGAATGCAGCCGAAAATACGACACTGGCCGCGGCGGCGATGAGGACCACGTAGAGAGGATTGAACCTGTCGTTTGCCGATTCCATATCAAGATGCCTGCGCTTGCTCTCCAGCAAAGACGATTCGCAACTCCCGGTAAACAAAATAGCAGATCAATGCGGAAGAAAATAGCCGCCCGGAGACGGTGACCCAGGCCGCGCCAGTCGCGCCGTAATCGGGTATGACCAGCAGGCCGAGCAGGGCGCAGAATATTACCAGCAGCAGGTTGATCAGCGTCAGGCGATTGACCCGGTTGCGCGCATAGAGGATGAGGTAGAGCGGGTGGAATAGCAGGGTGATCAGCGCGCCTGCAAAAAGGATGCGGAACAGGCCGCCCGCGTCGGAGTAAGCCGGGAAAAACACGGCGAAAAACCAGTCGGAGAGGAAGAACAGGGGCATCAGCATCGCCGCCAGCAAGAGGCATATCAGGAAAGTGCTGCGCAGGTAGGCGCTGAAATCGCGGTGTGAGTGAATCCGGGTGGCCTTGGGCAGCAGGGCCACGATGACCGAGTAGGTCATCAGGTCGATGATGTAGGTGATGTTCCAGGCCGCGGCGTAGTGGCCGATGTCGGCCGTGTCCGAGTAACGCGCCAGGATCAGCATGTCCGTGCGGGAGTAAAGCGAAAACAGGAAGGAGGAGGCGACGACCCACTTGCCGAACTCGATCAGCTTCTTCCAGTACTCGGACTCGAAGTGCAGGCTTTCCCGCAACAGTGGCTTCCGTCCCGCGTTATAGGCCAGCGAGAGCAGGTAGCCGATAAAGAAAGCCAGGATCCAGGCGGCGAGCACGCTGTCGGGATTGAAAAAGTCGAACAGCCAGACCAGTCCCAGGATCACCAGTTTCCCGATGTTGTTGGCGATTCTCAATACGGCGTACAGGCTGAAGCGCTCCTCTGCCTGTATCCGGGCGAGGGTGTAGTTGTAGAGAGAGGCGCCGATGAGACCGAGGGCAACCCATTTCAGTAGCGGCTCGATGTCGGGATTGTCGAATACGCCCGCGGCAAGTTGCGGGGCGAGCAGGCAGATCGCCAGCGCGATGACGCCGTTGATCAGCAGTTTGAGCTGCAGTGCCGAACGGTAATAGGAGGCCGCTACCCGGGGCTTGTCCTGCGCGTGCGGCCCGGCGAGCCGGACCATCGCAAGGTCCAGGCCGTTACCGCACAGCTCCTGGAGAACGTTCAGCGTCGCCAGGGTGATGGACACCAGGCCAAACTGGGCGGGGGTGAGCCCGTTGGCCGAAATCACGTTGGCGAGAAAGCCGAGGCCTACATAGCTGCCGTTGCCAAAGATCACCTTGGCTACAGCAATCAAGCTACCTTTCGCGTCGTTCCCGCTCTTGCCTTTTTCAGCTTCGGTCATTTGCTGACCGGTTCAGCCAGCCAGGCATCCCACACCTGCATCGCCGGGCGCGGGTTGAGTTCTCCATCGTAGAGCCCGGTGTCCTTCCATGCGCGGATGAGCGGGTTGAAGGCGACCATCCACTTGAGAACGCCCCACAACTCGTCATAGTCGGCGACCACGAACCAGACCACGAATTGCGCATCCAGGCTGGCCGCGTCGCGCAGCATTTTTTCCGTGTAGATTTTCTGTGCTTCTAGGGAGCCGGGCATGCGCTTGTGCAAGACCTCCAGGTCCTCGGCAATGAAGCCGTTCTCGGCGATGGCGAAGGGTTTTCCGGGCGCGATTTCCCGGGTCTGTGTCCACCAGTTCTCGGGCAGGTCCTCTGCGGCAAAGCCGTCCGCCTCGTAGCCCATATAGGGATAGGAACTGACCGCGTAGAGATCCGTGTAGGGGAGCAGTGGAGCCACCTGTTCCTTCGTTTGCGCCATTCTGTCGGGGGCGTGGAGGTAGAAGGAGAGGGAAACGCTCAGCTCCGGAAAGCGCTTTTTTAGCACGGGGTAGACTGCCGCGGCCAGCGTCTGGAAGCGCTTGTAGGCTTCCGGGTTTTTCAGCGCCAGCAGGTTGACTTCAATGCCGTAAATAAAGAAGTCAGGCCTGAATTCCTCGATCAGTCGCACGCAGTAGTTGGTGTAGGCCTGGATGACCCTGGGATCATCCAGCTTGAGATCGCGCCAGTCCTTCGGGCGCTTTTCCTGTGATTCTTCCGCCCAGTAATCAGCCAGCCCGTCCCGCGGGAAGTTGATGGGGGTAGTGGCGACAAACAGCTTTGTGTTCGGCCGCAGGCGGCCCTTTCGATGCTGGAATTCCTGCTCGACGTTCTGGTGGTAGGGCTTCTCCGCGTAAGCCTCGGGCCAGGGAACACCCTCGTCGAAGTGGTAGGCGATCATGTCCGCGTGGGCGTAGATCATGTCATAGGTTTCGGAAATGCGGTCCTCGATCCAGCTGAAGTGGAAGGGCGTGAAACCCATGTAGAAGGGCCTGCTCTTGTCCGCGGCCGCGGGATTTTTCGTGTCGCCAGCTGCAACGGAACTGGCGCAGAGGAGGAGAGAAAGAAACGTGGAGAAATATGCCAACCAGAATTTACGTGAGAATCCTTCACCAGTAGACCGCATGACAAGCCTTGTCTCCATCTGCCGACTCATAACGAATACACCGTGGCGACCGCCCTGGCAGTGTCCGTGGCCACGGCCCGGGTGGGCCAGCCACAGAAAAATGCCTTCCCTGCAAGAGACTGAGGAGCAAAGTTGCTGAGTGTGGGATATTCACTTATTCTAGTCGCAGAGTCTGTGCGTTGTGAAGGACAGGGAAGTATGAAAGCAGTAATTCTGGCCGGTGGTCTCGGCACACGGCTCAGCGAGGAAACCGTCCATCGTCCCAAGCCCATGGTGGAGATCGGCGGCAAACCCATCCTCTGGCATATCATGAAGATGTACTCCGCCCACGGTATCAACGACTTCATCGTCTGTTGTGGCTACCGCGGCTATGTAATCAAGGAGTACTTCGCCAACTACTTTCTCCACACCTCCGACGTCACCTTCGACCTGCGTGAAAACTCCATGGAAGTGCTCGACAAGCGCGCCGAGGCCTGGCGGGTCACCCTTATCGATACAGGTGAACATTCCATGACGGGGGGCCGCCTGCGTCGGGTCGCCGGCTACCTCAAGGGTGAGGACGCTTTCTGCTTTACCTATGGCGACGGCGTCAGCGATGTGGATATCAGCAGCACTATCGAATTCCACAAATCCCACGGGAAACTCGCGACGCTCACCGCCGCCGCGCCTCCCGGCCGCTTCGGCGCCCTCGACATCCAGCAGGGCAGCGTGCGGCAGTTCAGCGAGAAACCCGCCGGGGACGGGGCCTTTATCAACGGTGGTTTTTTTGTACTCTCCCCCGGGGCACTCGACTACCTAGAAGACGATGCCACCGTCTGGGAGCAGGAACCCCTGATGCGCCTCGCTGCAGACGGCGAACTGATGGCCTATGAACACGAGGGTTTCTGGCAGTGCATGGATACCGTGCGCGATATGACCCTGCTGGAGAACCTCTGGGATTCCGGCAAGGCGCCCTGGAAAAGCTGGGAGTGAGCTGCACAGCGTGATCGATCGGGCATTCTGGTCTGGCAAGCGGGTCTTTCTTACCGGGCACACCGGTTTCAAGGGCAGCTGGCTCTCTCTCTGGCTCGAAAGTATGGGCGCGACAGTGCACGGCTTTTCACTGGAGCCCCCGACCAAGCCTTCACTTTTCCATGAAGCCCGCGTCGCCGAGGGCCTGGAGTCGGAGATCGGCGATGTGAAAGACGCCGGGGCCGTCAGCCGCAGTATCTCAGCCTTCGCCCCGGAGATTGTCATCCACATGGCTGCGCAGCCGCTGGTCCGCGCTTCCTACCACGATCCGGTCAACACTTACGCCACTAATGTCATGGGTTCGGTTCACGTGCTCGAAGCGGTGAGGAAGACGCCCGGAGTGCGCGCCGTGGTGATGGTTACCACTGACAAGTGCTACGAGAATCGCGAGTGGGAGTGGGGCTACCGTGAAGACGAACCGATGGGCGGCTACGACCCCTACAGTAACAGCAAGGGTTGCGCCGAACTCGTTACCTCCGCCTACCGCCGTTCCTTCCTGTCCGAAGCCGGTGTGGCCCTGGGCAGCGCCCGCGCGGGAAACGTGATCGGCGGGGGCGACTGGGCCGAGGACCGCCTGATCCCGGATATCCTCCGCGCCTTCGGCCAGGGTCAGCCGGCGGTGCTGCGAAACCCGCATTCCACGCGCCCCTGGCAACACGTACTGGAGCCGCTGTCCGGCTACCTGCTGCTGGCCGAGCGGCTTTACCGGGATGGCGAAAGCGCCGCCCAGGCCTGGAATTTCGGCCCCTTCGACGAGGATGCCCGGCCTGTGAACTGGATCGCCAGCAAGATGGCGCAGTGCTGGGGAGAGGAGGCGAAGTGGCAGTTGAGCGACGATAGCGCCCAGCCCCACGAAGCGAACTACCTCAAGCTGGATATTTCACGGGCCCGCGCGAAACTCGGCTGGAGCCCGACCTGGTCCCTGGAAACCACCCTGGACAGTATCGTGCGCTGGCACAAGGCCTGGCTGGCCAGCGAGGATATGCGCCAGCACTGCCTCGACGAAATAGACGCGTTCGGCCGCTCCTGGAGTTGATTCGGTGAAATCCACTGTCCTGCTAACCGGTGCCACCGGCTTTGTGGGCAGCTATACCCTGCGCGCGCTGCTCGCCGCGAACTACCGGGTGGTAGTACTCAAGCGCGCCTCCTCCGACCTGTGGCGCATAGCCGATCTCCACGAGAACGTTATTTACTGTGATAGCGGCACAGTAGCGCTTGAGACTGTTCTGCGTGAGCACGAGGTCAGCGCAATTCTGCACGCGGCCTGTGACCAGGGACGCGCTGGCCCGGACATTCACGCCCTGCTGCAGACCAACGTGCTGTTTGGTGTTTCCTTGCTGCAGGCTGCTGTAGACACAGGCGTCCAGCGCTTTATTAATTTCGACACCATGCTGGAAGCGGGCGTGAATGCCTATGCCCTGTCAAAGAAGCAATTCGCCGCCTGGCTGCCTCACTTCAGCTCCAGAACCGCAATCACCAACCTGCGCCTCGGTAACGTCTTCGGCCCCACGGAACCGGCCGCGGGTTTCCTGAGTTGGCTACTGGGCGAGTTCGAACGTGGGGCCGAGTATGTGCAGCTGACCCCGGGTGAACAGAAACGGGATTTCGTGCACGCGGCGGATGTCGCCTCGGCCTGCGTAGCCGCGCTCGAGTCGGAACAGCAGCAGCCCCTCGTGCAACTGGATGTCGGCAGCGGCGAACTGATCGCACTCAGGGCCTTCGTTCAGCATGCGTGGGAGGCCTATGAAGCTGAAGCCGGGGCCAACCCCACGCGCCTCGATTTCGGCGCCTTGCCCTACCGGCCGGGTGAACTCATGCTGCCCGACTTCGATATTGGCCCCCTGTTCGCGCTGGGATGGCGCCCGGAACAGACACTTCCGCAACGCCTCCGGCAAACGGTCCGCGCCCTCCGCCAGCAATAAGGCCCGTACCACTGTCACCCCGCTAAAGACATGCTCCCCTGTGAAGCGATATCGCATTTTGCTGTATCGCGTATAAATAAAACGATACAGGTGCTATTTTATCGGAAGTGCGGTATAAAGACCGCCGACATCGATAATTTAAAAATTCCGGAGCGCTTGCAATGAGCACCGAGTGCCAGCCCACCGACATCCCGCCGATCGAAGAGATCGACGTCGATGCCGTCCTGGAGAAATACGCCTACGAACGGCAGCGCCGCCTGCGTCCTGAGGGGCAGGGGCAGTACCTGGAGCCCGAGGGAAGCTTTGCCGACATCTGCGAGGCGGACCCCCACATGCCGGTGCTTCCCCGGGACCCGATCCGTGAAGAGCTTGACGTGGCGGTGCTCGGCGGCGGTTTCGGTGGCGTACTGGCGGCCTGGCACCTGAAACAGGCGGGGGTCAGCACCTTCCGCAATATCGATCACGCCGGCGATTTCGGCGGCTGCTGGTACTGGAACCGCTACCCCGGGGTCGAATGCGACAACGTCTCCTACGTCTACTTCCCGCTGCTGGAAGAGATGGGCTACATGCCCTCGAAGAAGTTCGCGCCGGGTTACGAAATTCGCGACTACATCCAGAGTATTGCGAGAAAGGCCGGGCTCTACGACAGGGCGCTGCTGCACACCCAGGTTACCGCCCTGTGCTGGGACCAGTCGATTTCCCGCTGGCGGCTCAGCACCAATCGCGGTGACGAAATTCGAGCCCGCTTCGTGGTGATGGGGGTAGGCCCCCTCAACAAGCCCAAGTTGCCGCGCATTCCGGGCCTGGAAAAGTTCGAGGGAAGAATTTTTCACAGCTCGCGCTGGGACTACGACTTCAGCGGTGGCAGCCAGGAAGACCCGCAGCTGGACAAACTCGCCGACAAGCGCATCGCGGTGGTAGGGACAGGCGCCTCGTCCGTGCAGATCGTTCCCTACGTGGGGCGCTATGCGAAGCAGCTTTACGTAATCCAGCGCACGCCGTCCAGCGTCGATGCGCGCGACAACACCGAAACCGACACCCGTTGGGCCCGCAGCCTCGAGCCGGGCTGGCACCAGCGCATGCTGCGCAATTTCCAGCACGGACTCTGGGAGGGGTTGGCGCGCGATGAGCCGGACCAGATCTGCGATATCTGGACGGAGATCAATCGCAACATCCGTCACGAGCGGGAAAAGGCTGGCTGGCCGGAGGTGTCACTCGAACAGGCCCTTCAACTGCGCAGTGATCACGATCACCGCACCATGGAGCGCCTGCGCCGGCGGGTCGATGCGCTGGTTGAAGACAGTCAAACCGCGGAAAAACTGAAGCCTTACTACCGCTTCCTCTGCAAACGACCCTGTTCCAACGACTACTACTACCAGACCTTCAATCGCCCGAATGTCGATCTCCTCGATGTCTCGGCAACCCGGGGTATCGAAGCGCTCACGGAAAAAGGTTTCATGCACGAGGGCAAGGAGTACGCAGTCGACTGCATCATCCTCGCCAGCGGCTATGAACAGACCAGCGAACTGAAAAAGCGCTGGGCCTTCGACGCCCTCGAGGGCCGCGATGGCCTGTCGCTCTACGACTACTGGGAGGACGGCTACCAGACGCTCCACGGCATGAGCAGCCACGGCTTCCCCAACCAGTTCTATATCGGTTTTATCCAGGGCGCGGTGCACGCCTCCACCACGGAAACCTGGAACCGGCAGGCCGAACATATCGCCTACCTGATCAGTGAGGCGCTCGACCGGGGCGTGACGATAATGGAGCCCACGAGGGAAGCCCAGGACGCCTGGGTCAGACACCTGCACGATACGGAAGTCGACGTGGAATCCTTCCAGCGCCTGTGTACCCCCGGCTATTACAACAACGAAGGCGGGGAGCAGTTCCGCTATTTCCTCGGCGAGGCCTACGGCCCCGGCCCCTACGCATTCTGGGACATGCTGGAAGCCTGGCGCGCGGAGGGCTCGCTGGCGGGTTTTTCCCTAGGCTGAATGCAACTCGCCGGCCTGCCGGCGCAGGCTTTCAATATCCTTTTTGGGCGGCTTGCCGTACTGGCGGCTGTACTCCCGGCTGAATTGCGAGGGACTTTCATAGCCGACCTGGAAAGCCGCGCTGGAAGCATCGAGGTGCTCATTGAGCATCAGGCGCTTCGCTTCGCTCAGGCGCAGCCACTTCTGGTACTGCAGGGGACTCTTTGCCGTGAGCTGGCGGAAGTGATGGTGGAAGGTCGGCGCGCTCATCTGTACCAGGGCGGCCAGGTCGTCGACACGCAGTGGGGATGTGTAATTCAGTTTCAGCCAGTCGATGGCCCAGGCTATCCGGTGGCTCTGGCTATCCACCGCGGCGATCTGTCGCAGCAGGGTCGAACGGTCACTCAACAGCAGGCGATAGTGAATTTCGCGCTGGATCAGCGGCGCCAGGATGCCGATTGCCGCGGGCTCGTCTATCAGGCCAAGCAGGCGCCCCAGGGGTGCCATTAATTCCGGCGTCATTGTTCCCAGCCCGACACTGCTGCCGGCACCACGCTCCTTCACGTGCGGCAGTGTGCCCTGTGCAATCAATTCCGCCAGCACACGGATATCCAGCTTCAAAACCAGCCCGAGGCAGGGTGTTCCGCTATCGGCTTCCAGTACCTGTGAGGTGGCGGGCAGGTCCAGCGAAGTGAGCAGGAAGTTCGAGGTGTCATAGGGGAAGGCTTCCCCGCCCACCTGCATTTGCTTGGTGCCCTGTACCACCAGCACCAGGCTGGGTTCGACCAGACAGAAGTCGGGCTCCGTTGGCTCGTCGCGGCGGAAAAACAGCAGGTTCGGGATAGGTGTCTCCCAATCGGCGGTTGCGGGAACATGCCTTGCAATGATCCCGGCCATGGCCCGCTGGTGGGGCGCCAGTTGTGCACTATAGTTTCGTCCTGCAGCCATAAGTCCTGATTCCTCTTCAGTCCGGACACTATACCCGCGCCCTGAGGATTGCCATCAATACTTCCGACCCTCATAGGAATAGGCAATAAAACCAGTGTATTACTCTAACGAATTTATGCTGCGGTGGTGACAATGAACTTGTCGGAGTGCTGGGAAACAACGGAACCTTTAAAGGAGGCAGGCATGATTCACCAGGCTAACGGATCGCGGGCATCGTTCAAGGGGCCGGCGGACTGGTTCACCGGCGATGTGAGGATCGACCCTATCCACATGGAGGCCCGGGAGCCCTAAGCACTGGCATGGAGCGACCGCGAGTACAGGCATGAGCCATATCGCGGTACAGGAAATGCTGGACGGGAAAAACGTGACGTGGCTGGAAGCGGTCACCGATGAGCAATATGGCAAATAGTGTTCTCCGCGGCCGCAGGGCATCGGGCCATACCCGAATTGCCCGGGCCAGGAGATCAGGCAGATATAGCAGGAGAGATAGTGAAGATGCTCAATGAAACTTACACGCTGCCAAACGGCGTAAAAATCCCCCGGCTGGGTCTCGGCACCTGGTTTATAGAAGACGCAAACGCTGCGCTGGCGGTCAAAAACGCAGTGAAACTTGGCTACCGCCATTTCGACAGCGCCCAGGCTTACGGCAATGAAGCGGGCGTTGGGGAGGGGGTACGCAATTGCGGTGTGCCGCGCGACGAACTCTTCGTGACCACCAAGCTGGCCGCGGAAGTGAAATCCTACGATGAGGCGGTGGCATCCATCGATAATTCGCTGAAAGCCCTGGGGCTGGATCACGCCGACCTGATGATCATCCACAGTCCGCAGCCCTGGATGGAATTTGCCGGCGAGGACCGCTTCGGCGAAGGCAATCGCGAAGCCTGGCGTGCGCTCGAGGATGCCTATACCGCGGGAAAACTGCGCGCGATCGGTTTGTCGAATTTCGAGCGGCAGGATATCGACAATATTCTCCAGTCGTGCAGTGTGAAACCGATGGTCAACCAGATCCTGGCGCACGTCAGCAATACCCCGTTCGAACTCATGCAGTATTGCGAGGAGCAGGGGATTCTTGTCGAGGCCTACTCCCCGGTTGGCCATGGCGAGCTGCTGAAGAATGTCGCAATCGGGAAGATAGCCGATAAATACGGTTTTTCAGTTCCACAGCTGTGCATTCGTTATGTGCTCCAGCTCGGGCTTGTGGCGCTGCCAAAAACGGCGAATCCTGCGCATATGCAAAACAATGCCGACGTGGACTTTGAAATCACGGGTGAAGATATGCGTACCCTTCGCAATATGAAAAAAATCGAGGATTATGGGGACGCCGGCGTTTTTCCTGTCTTCGGCGGCAAGCTGGGCTAGCGTAAGCCGTTACCCCGCGGGTCGTCGTGCACAAACGGCACTGGGCCCCGGGGCACTGATCAGCAACCCAGCCGGTAGGCGGAGAGCCGGGTCTCGAGAATTTTCTCCGAGTACACCCGGCGTCCGGTATCACTACCGGCCGCACCCGCGACCACCATCAAGGGCAGGAGGTGCTCCTCTTCTCCAGGCGGGTGGCAGTCCCGGGCTGCCGGCGCCTGCGCCCAGTTCGCCAGAGCGACGTCGCGTCTCTCCGGGCTATCTTCAATCACCTTGCTCAACCACGCATCGAAATCATTAGAGGCCCGGGTATACCGGGGGTTGCCGTAGGCCCGCATGTTGTGAAAACTCATGCCGCTGCCGAGGATGAGGACATTGTCCTCGCGCAGGGGAGCCAGTGCCGCGCCCGCGGCAATGTGAGCCGCGGGGTCGAGATCCGCCCGAAGGGACAGTTGTACCACCGGGATACCCGCCTGGGGAAACATCAGCTTGAGCGGGATGAACATGCCGTGGTCAAAGCCGCGCTCGCTGTCCAGCTGGCTGGAAAGGCCGGCCTGTGAAAGCAGTTCCGCAAGACGCCCGGCGAGTGCCGGCTCACCCGGGGCGGGGTAGGGCAAGCGGTAAGTGTGTGCCGGAAAGCCATAGTAGTCGTAGATCAGCCCGGGCTGTTCCCCGGCACTGATCCTGAAGTCGTCGGATTGCCAGTGGGCGGAGACCACCACGATGGCGCGGGGAGCCTGCGGCAGGGTGGCTCCCACCCCGCGCAGGAAGTCCTCCATGCCGTCCCAGATACCCGGTGGGTTCCAGTCCATGAAAAAGCAGGGACCGGCGCCGTGGGGGATGAACAGCGCCGGTTGCTTCGCTATTGTTTCCCGGGTCATCGCTCAGGCACCTTTGCCGACAAGCAGGCGGTCAAGGGAGGCCCGGCCCGCACCGCTGAAAGCGAGCGAGACGGAAATGGCCAGCAGGGCCAGGCCGAACTCGTAGCCGTTGTTGCTCATGAACAGGCCGTTGCCGATGTGTACGCTAAAGATAGCGACCAGCATGGTGAAGGCAAGCACGGCGGACGCCGGGCGGACCAGCAGGCCGACGATCAGCGCGAGGCCGCCGAAGAACTCGGCGCTGCCGGCCATCAGGGCCATCAGGTAGCCGGGCGCCAGGCCGATGGATTCGAGCCACTGGCCAGTGCCTTCCAGGCCGTAGCCGCCGAACCAGCCGAAGAGTTTCTGTGCGCCGTGGGCGGCGAAGGTGATGCCCGCGGGGATGCGCAGTGCGAGTGTGCTCCAGCCGGCGTCGGTGGCGAGCAGACGGCGCAGGCCGGTAGTCCCGAAGCTTGCGGAGGAGGGCGCGTGGGTTGTGTGGGTCATGGTAGTCATTGTCTGTCTCCTGTTTGCGAGAAATATCGGTGTGTCACCCTGGTGACTTGATGCTTACTCTATAGGCTCATTAAATATGCATAAACAGGGTTGTAAGTGATTTACTGTTTCGTAAAATGGAACAATGGATCGCTTTCTTGAAATGCAGACTTTCGCCACGGTGGTCGACGCCGGCAGCTTCGTCGGCGCCGCAGAGGCCCTCGGCCTGTCGAAAGCGGCGGTGTCGCGCCACGTCAACGAACTGGAATCCCGCCTTGGTGTGCGCCTGCTGCACCGCACCACCCGGCGTCTCTCGCTGACGGCGGAAGGCGAGCTCTTCCTCGCCCGCTGCCGCGAGCTGCTCGCCGGCCTGGAGGAAGCCGAGGCGGAACTCACTTCCAGCAGCGGCCTTGCGCGGGGCCTGCTGAAGATCAACGTGCCTGTGTCCTTCGGCATTCGCCGGCTGGCAGCGCTGTGGGGTGACTTTCGCCAGCAACATCCCCAGGTGCGGCTGGACATTACCCTGGCGGACAGGGTCGTGGACCTGGTCGAGGAAGGTTACGACCTGGCGGTGCGCATTGGCTCCCTGAGCAGTTCCAGCCTGGTGGCCCGCAGGCTGACCGCTACCCGCCTGGTGACCTGCGCCGCGCCTGCCTACCTCGCGACCTGCGGCGTACCCCAGCATCCCGGGGAGCTGCGCGAGCACGCGGTCATCGGCTACAGCTACTGGTCCGGTGGTGACGAGTGGCGGCTCGACGGACCGCAGGGGCCCGTCAGCGTCCGGGTCAATCCCATTATCAGGAGCAACAATGGCGAGACCTGTGTCGCAGCGGCGCGCGCGGGCGAGGGGATCGTCATGCAGCCGGATTTCCTGGTCGCCGAGGATATCGCCAGTGGGGCGCTGGTGGAAGTCCTGGCCGGGTTTACCGCCGGTGAACTGGGCATCTACGCGGTCTATCCGACGCGGCGGCATATCGCGCCCAAGGTGCGGGTGCTGGTGGACTTCCTCGGGCAACGCCTGGCCGCCTAGCGCTCCCCGGTCAGGGGGACGAAGACCACCGGGAGTACCGATTCCTTCGTCACCTCGCCTGCGGCGTCCACCTCGACGACCATCAATTGCTGGAATCCGCGGGTTTCGCCCACCGGGATTACCAGCTTGCCACCCGGTTTGAGTTGCTCCAGCAGCGGCGGCGGAAGATGCTCCGCCGCGGCGGTGACGATAATCCCGTCGAAGGGAGCGTGCTCCGGCCAGCCGGCGTAGCCATCACCGGCGCGGACCTGGACGTTGTCGTAGCCCAGGCGCTGCAGGGTTTGCGCCGCGCTGTCCGCCAGTTGAGTGACGATCTCGATACTGTAGACCTGCCGTACCAGGCCCGACAGCACCGCAGCCTGGTAGCCCGAACCGGTACCGACTTCGAGAATCACGTCGGAGGCTTGCGGCTGCAGCAACTCGGTCATCAGGGCCACGATCAGGGGTTGGGAGATGGTCTGCCCGGCCTCGATGGGCAGGGCGGTATTTTCGTAGGCGCGATGGCGGTAGGCGGGGAGCACGAAGGCTTCCCGGGGCACCGCGGCCATGGCGCCCAGCACCGCTTCGCTCAGCTCGGTGTAGCCCGTGTAGCCGGCGGATTCGCGCACCGATTCGCGAATTGCCTCGAGCATCTCGCGCCGCTCGCGCGGTACTCCCTCAGACCAGCCTGGACCCGAACTCATCATAAGCATTACAAGGACGGCTGTGCTGAAAGCGTGCCGCCACACTCGTTCGCGCATTGGAGAAGTGTAGACCCACCGGGGCTGAAGCGGTATCAGGCCGTTGCGCGCCTGAACAGCCGTTTTTTAAGCTCCATCACCGCCAGGAAGATCGCCGCGGCGCTGATCGGCCAGGCCCAGTCGCCCGGGCGCAGGGAATGGAAGTCGAACCAGTTGCCGACCTGCGAAACACCGGTGATGACCGCCACCAGCACGAAGGAGAAAGCCAGCGCCAGCCACAGGGGCAGGTTACTGAACAGGTGGCGGCTGAAGATCGATGTGGCGCTGCGACGGGAGAGAATATTGACGTACTGGATCAGTACGATCCCGAGAAACGCGCCGGCCTGCGCCATTTCGGTGGTGCCGCCGCTATGCAGCACCATGTAGAAGCTGAAGTAACTGCCCAGGCCCATGAGGCTGCCGAAAAATACCAGTTCCAGCAGGTGCGGCTGATCGATGATGTGCGCGCCCAGTTTGCGCGGCGGCTGCTGCATCAGGTCCCGGTCCGCCGGGTCGAAGGTCAGCGCCATCAGCGGCAGCATTTCCCCGATCAGGTCCACCGAGAGAATCTGCACGGCGGTGAGTGGGATCGGCAAGCCCATCGCCGCCCCGATGAAGCCGACACAGACACAACTGAGTTCGCCGATATTGGAGGTGATGGATGAGAGGATCACGCTCCTGAGATTCTGGAAGATGGTGCGGCCCTCGCGCACGGCGACCACCAAAGTGGTGAAATCGTCATCCGTGAGCACCACTTCGGCGGCTTCCTTGGCGACGTCGGAGCCCTGTTCGCCCATGGCCACGCCGATGTTCGCGCTTTTCAGCGAGAGCGTATCGTTGACACCATCACCGGTGACCGCGACGACCTCGCCGAGTGATTTCAGGGTTTTCACTACCCGCAGCTTGTCCTGGGGCGACACCCGGGAGAGGATCATCGACTCCGCTCCCAGCGTGGCCTTCAATTCGTCCCCGGACATCCGCCCGAGCTGGTCGCCGGTGAGCACGGTGCTCTCGGGCATGCCGATGCGCTCGGCGATGGCCTCTGCGGTGATCGGGCTGTCGCCGGTCAGCATGAAGACCCGGACATGGGCGCCGCGGACCTCGGCAAGTGCCTTGCGCACGCCCTCCCGCGGGGGGTCGAGCATGGCCACCAGCCCGGCGAAGACGAAATCACGCTCTGACTCCGCGATTGAAAATTCAGCCTGCTGCGCCGGGAAGTCGCGATAGGCCAGGGCGATCACGCGCAGGGATTCCTCGCTGTAAGCCTGCATCTGCGTTTCGATGGCAGCGCGGAACTCGCTGTCCATGGGCAGGCTTTCGCCGTCGCGGTGATAGGCAGTGCATGCATCGAGCACCGCCAGGGTGCCGCCTTTCATATAGCCGATGAGCTTCTCCCCGTGCCGGCGCACCAGGGTCATGCGCTTGCGCTGGCTGTCGAAGGGCAGCTCGGCGACCAGCGGGAAAGCCTCGAAGCGCTCCTCGGGGTCGAGTCCCGCTTTTATCGCCAGCGGGGTGAATGCGGCTTCGGTGGGGTCGCCCAGGGCATACCAGTCCGGGTGGTCTTCGTCGGGAGGATGCGTCCGCCCGTTGCTGGCCAGCAGGCCGTGCTGGAAAAAGTGCTTCACACCCTCCAGTTCGCTGTCTGAAAGCTGCTCGCCCGCCCGCTGAATGTCACCCTCGGGATCGTAGCCCTGGCCGCTGATTGCGTAGCTGTGTTCGGCGGTCCAGCCGCGCACGATGGTCATCTGGTTCTGGGTGATGGTGCCGGTCTTGTCGGAGCAGATCACCGTGGTGCAACCCAGTGTCTCCACCGCGGACAGGCGCTTGACGATGGCGTTCTCCCGGGCCAGCCGGCTGACACCCAGGGAGAGCGCCACGGTAATCTGGGCCGGCAGTCCCTGGGGCACGCACGCGGCCGCCACGCCGATGGCGAAGAGGGCGCTGGCGTTGATCAGCGCGGCGGTATCGGCGAAATCGTCGCCGCGCAGGAAAAGGTTAATGACGAAGAGGGCGAGGGCGATCACGCCGGCCATGCGTGTCAACACGCCGGCAAGCGCGTTCATTTCCCCCTGCAGTGGTGAGAGGTCACGCTCGATGGTTTGGCCGATTCCGGCAATCTCCCCGATCGCGGTGTTCATCCCGGTGGCGACGACGACGCCCCTCGCGCTGCCGCGGGCCACCGTGGTACCCATGTAAACCAGGTTGTCCCGCTCCGACAGGGCGGCGTCGGGTGCGGGCTGGCACTCGGGATTCTTGTCTTGCGGCAGCGACTCACCGGTCAGCATGAAGTCGTTGGTGGCGAGTTCCAGCGCGCTGACCAGGCGCAGATCCGCCGGGACCGAGACCCCTGCTTCCAGTGCGACGATATCCCCCGGCACCAGGTCCTGGGCGTCGACTTCGCGGATTTCGCCGTCGCGCACCACCTGGGCCCTGCCGCTGATCATCGACTTCAGCCGCTCCAGCAGGGCCTCGGCATGGTATTCCTGGTACAGGCCGATAGCGGCGTTGACCAGGATAATGACGACTAGCACTGTCGCGCCGCGCGTGTCGCCCAGGTACCAGGCGAGGCCCGCGGCGATGAACAGGACCAGTATCAGCAGGTCGCGGAACTGGTGCAGGACGAGCTGGAAAAAAGACTGGCGGCCGCTTTCTTCAAGCAGGTTGGGGCCGAAGCGTGTGCGCCGAGTTTCCACTTCGGGAGCGGAAAGGCCCCGCTCCGCATCGCAGCCCAGTTGCGCCAGGAGCTGCTCGCGGGGCAGCAGGTGGGCTGCCTGCCCCGGCAGGGAAGCGCTGTTGCTGTTGGCCTGGCTGGCTGCTTTGGTCACCCTGTTTGTTTCCGAGCGTGGACTGGGGTAATTGGCGGGTACACCCGAGCCACTGGCGGCGCAACCACTCGCCCTATTTTCGCCTCTAAAGCTGCGGCCCGCCAGCAGTGCTGGCGGGCGGAGGGGCCGCCTCCTGCGTGGTGTTGATCGCACGGATCGGGAAGGGAATGACGATGCCTTCCTCTGCATAGCGCTTGTGCAGGGCCTTGATGAAGGCCGACTTCACCCAGAAACGCTTGAAGTACTCCTCGGCGCGCAGCATGACGGTGAAGTTGATGCTGGAACTGTCGAAGGTGTGGTAAACCACGAAAGTCTCGTAGTCGCTGACGCCCCACTCGTGGTCCCTTAGCACTTGCCGGGCGACCTCCAGGGTGACCCGCTCGACCTGCTCCAGGTCGGAGCTGTAGTGCACCCCCACATCGACCGGTACCGAAAGTTCCTGGCTGGGGTAGAAGTAGTTGATGATCTTCGACTGCGACAGCGCGCTGTTGGGCATGATGATCATGTTGTTCGGCAGCATGCGAATCCAGGTGGAGCGCCAGCCGATTTTCTCCACGAAACCCTGTTCGCCCGAGTCGAGCTCGATGAAGTCGCCGACGCGAATCGGCTTGTCGGCGACCAGTTGCACGCCGGAAAAAAAATTCTCCAGCGTGGGTTGCAGCGCCAGCGCCACTGCGAGTGAGGTAATGCCGAGTGAAGCGACAATCGGCGTTATCGAAATGCCCAGCGTGCCGAGCACCATGAGCAGGCCGATGGAGAGTACCACCGCCCGGGTGATCCCCACCAGGATGCCGCGACTGCTGCGCAGGGTGGTGCTGCGCTCGGCGTGCAACTGCAGCATGCCTACGCAGAAGCGGTCGGCGAAGAGCAGGATCGCGGCGATCAGCAAGAGTTTGGCGATCAGCACCGCGTTGCCGTTGACGGCGCTTTCGCGGATTCCGTAGTACTGCAAGAGTTCGTTCAGCAGATACAGGCTTGCCACCAGGATGCACACGGTCAGTGGCAGGTTCAGCGCCTGCAGCAGCAGCGAGTCGTGGGCATAGGGCGAGCGCCCGGCGATCCTGGTCAGGCGGCCCAGGAGCAGGCGTTTTATCACCAACATGAGGCAGGCCAGCACCATTACTGCACATGAAAGTAGCAGCCAGGGCGCCACGGGCAGGGAATCGAAGGGGATGTCGGGCATTACGGGCCTTTTTTGCCTGATATTCTCCATGGAAAATGCAATTTTTGTTCCGCGCCCGAACACGAGGCACCAGTGGCGTGCACCCAAATGGTTTGTGCTCTGCTAGTATGCGCGTTTCGTTTATCACCGACGTTTTTTAGAACAACAACAAGGGGAAGAGATGAGTAACAAACCCGCCACGCCAGACGACCTGCTGCACCCGACCCGGGTTTCCCCGGTGCAGTGGGTGATCCTCGCACTGTGCATGCTGGCCAGCATGATGGAAGGCTTTGACATCGTCATTATCGCCTACACGGCTCCAGCGATCAGCGAGGACCTCGCGGTCTCGCCCAGCGCCCTCGGCGTGGTGTTCAGCGCCGGGGTCTTCGGCATGGCTTTCGGCGCGATGCTGCTGGGCGGCCTGTCGGACAAGTTCGGCCGCAAGGCGGTGGTGAGTATCGCATTGCTGATCGCCGGGCTGGGCACCCTGGCCGTGGCCTACAGCGGGTCGGTGACCGAACTGGTGATCTGGCGGGTGGTGGCGGGACTCGCCCTCGGCGCGCTGGTGGCGACGCTGCCCGCGCTGGTGGGGGAGTTCAGCCCGCTGAAATACCGGACATTCGTGATTGCCGTGCTACTGGCTGCCGCCAACTTCGGCGGCTTTGCCGGCGGGCTTATCGTGGCGGAGGTCATCGCCGACCAGGGCTGGCGGGCGATCTTCATGTACACCGGTGTATTGACCGTGCTGATCGCGGTGCTGGTGCAATTCCTGGTGCCCGAGTCCATCGCCTTCGTGATCCAGCGGGGCGGGGAGGGCGTGCTGGAAAAAGTGAATCGTACGCTGGCCTACATGGGGCAGGGCGGCGTCGCCGAACTGCCGGAAATTCCCGAGGCGCAGCGGCGGGAATCCGCGACGGTCAAGTCGCTCCTCACCCACGGGCGTGGAAAGACCACACTCCTGCTGTGGAGCGCGTTCTTCCTTTCCTTCCTCACGGTATATTTCATCAGCAGCTGGATGCCCAAGGTGCTCACCGGTGCGGGGCTGTCCCAGGAGGCTGCCATTCAGGGCACCACCGCGCTGCCTGCCGGGGCCATTTTCGGCAACCTGCTGATCGGCTGGCTGGCGACCTGGTTCCCACTCAAGCGCATTCTGATCGGCGGTTTCATCGTCGGTGGCGCCTGCATGGCCATGCTCAGCGGTATTCACCAGTCCCTCGCCGGCATGCCTTTCTACCTTATCTGGATCATGCTGCTGGTGACCGGCAGCGCCATGTTCGGCGCCTTCGGCAATCTTTATAACGTGGCGATGATCATCTACCCGGTACAGGTGCGCGGCACCGGGCTCGGCTGGGCGGCGGGACTGGGCAGGGCAGGGGCCGTGATGAGCCCCTCGCTGGCGGGGGTGATGATGGCGGCGGGTTTCTCGATCCCCTCGCTGTTTTTCTACTTCGCGATCCCGGCTTTCACCGCCGCGCTCTGCGTGGCGGTGATCCGGATGCGGGAGATGGCCTGAGGTCGATGTGGCAGGTGGGGAAGCCTGATATTCAGTTGTCCAGCTGTTCCACGGAAGGCTCGCGCCGGCGTCGCGTGCGCGCGGGAACCATCTCGCGCATCGCCTCCAGCTTGCCGAAGCACAGCAGCTTGTCGCCGGACTCCAGCACCCGGTCCCGGCGCGGGTTGGGGATGACCTTGCTCCCGCGGTAGAGCGTGAGAACGTTGATGTCCTTCTCCAGCAGACCGGTCTCGATGATCATCTGGCCAATGTATTTCGAGCCCTCGGGCACATAGATCTCGCTGACGCCGTAGCCCTTGCTGACGGTGAGGCGCTGGCGCACGTCGATCTCGGGGAAATCCACCTGGGCAGCGATGTAGTCGATCACCGCGCCGGCGACGTCGAGACCGGTGGCCGTCTCGATACCCTCCAGGCCGGGGGAGGAGTTCACCTCCATGACCTGGGGACCGGTGCTGCTCTCCAGCATATCCACACCGGCCACCCGCAGGCCCATGATCTGGGTGCAGCGCACGGCGGTTTCCACGTAGGCTTCGTCCAGTTCCACCGGCTCGGCGATACCGCCGCGGTGCACATTGCTGCGGAACTCCTGGCCCTGGGCGACCCGGCGCATGGCGGCGACCACCCGGTCGCCGACCACGAAGGCGCGGATGTCCTTGCCCTTGCTCTCGGCGACGAATTTCTGGATCAGCACGTTCTGCTTCTGGCTCTGCAGTAATTCGATGATCGACTCCGCGGCCTTCACCGATTCCGCCAGCAGCACACCGATACCCTGGGTGCCTTCGATCAGTTTGATGATGACGGGGGCGCCACCCACCCGCTCGATGGCGGGCAGCACGTCTTTCTTGTCGCGCACGAAGGTGGTCGCAGGGATGCCGACACCGTGGCGGCTGAGGATCTGCAGGCTGCGCAGCTTGTCCCGGGAGTTATTGATGCCGTGTGCCGTGTTGGCGCAAAAGACGTCCATCTCCTGGAACTGCCGGACCACCGCCGTGCCGTAGTAGGTGATCGAGGCGCCAATGCGCGGCAGCACCGCGTCGTAGTGGCTGAGCTGTTTCTGGCGGTAGTACAGGTCCGGCGCGCCGCGCTCGAGGTCGATGGCGAATTTCAGGGTATTGAGTACCTTGACCTCATGGTCGCGCTGCTCGGCCGCCTCCTTCAACCGGCTGGTGCTGTAGTTGTTGGGGCTGCAGGAGAGTATCGCGAGTTTCATCGGGCTTCCTCATTGTCCGGGGCTGGGCAGTTTCAGGTTTTAAAAGGCGCCACAGTCTGAGAGTAAAGGTGCCGGCATTCAAGATGCCACTGCATAGACTTTAGTAAAGAATCCCGGCACTCGCAGAGTCGGGCTGCCCGGGTCCGGACGAGCCTGTTCCGGCGGTAAAACGGTTTTGGCCTGTTCGCCGTTGGCCGAAGCGGAAATTTAGGCTAGGCTAGCCACTCCCTATAACTAATAATTAGTCAGCTATGTGCTGTCAGGCGGCGGGGGTTCGCCTGCCGGAAAACCGGTGTAAACACGCTGGCGGTTGTGGTGCGAGGATTGATGCCGTGAATCAGAATACCCGATTACAAACCGGCCAGGACGGAACACACCTCAGTTTCTGCCGCCTCTGCGAGGCTCTGTGCGGACTCACTGTCGAGGTGGAGGCGGGGCGCGTTACCCGGATTGGCCCGGACCGCGAGCACCCGGTTTCCGAGGGCCACCTGTGTGTCAAGGCCGCCCGCATGGCGGACCTGGTGCACGACCCCGACCGGGTTCTGCATCCCCTGCGCCGCATCGGCGGCTCCGGGGAATTCGAGCAGGTAAGCTGGGGCGAGGCCCTGGGCGATATCGCCGCGCGCCTCGGCGCCATCGTCGATGCCCACGGTAGCGACAGCATCGCGAGTTACCTGGGTAATCCGGCGTCCTTTGCCACCATGCATCCCGCTTACCTGAACGGCTTTCTCGCGGCCCTTTCAGGGGGGAAGGGCGGGGGCAAGAAATTCAATTCCCTGCATGCGGATACCGCGGCAAAGAACCTCGCTGCCGAGCTTACCTACGGCAACCCCTACCGCTATACCTTTCCCGATCTCGAACACTGCGATTTCCTGCTTATCATCGGCGGCAATCCGGCTGTTTCCCACATGTCGCTGATCTCGGAACCGCGGGTTTTGCAGCGCCTGGACGCGATCGCCGAACGCGAGGGCGTGGTGGTGATCGATCCCCGCCTTACCGAGACCGGCCGGCGCTACGAGCATCTACCGGTGCGTCCAGACAGCGACGTCTGGTTGATCGCCATGCTGTTGCGAACCGTATTCGACGAGGACTTGTTCGACCCTGCGGCCCTGGAGGAGAGGACCGCGGGTTGGCGTGAACTGCGCGCCGCGCTGCAGGCGATTCCATTCGACACGGCGAGCGCGCAGTGCGGCGTTCCGGTGGAGGCTGCGCGGGCGCTGGCCCGCCGCTTTGCCCGGGCGCGTACCGCCGCCTGTTACACTCGCCTCGGCACCGGGCGCGGGACATTTTCCACCCTGACCAATCTCCTGATCGAGGCCCTGAACATCGTAACCGGTCGCCTCGGTGAGTCCGGCGGCTGGGTGATGGGGCAGGGCGCCGTCGATATTTTTCGCGCCAACCCGAATCCCTACGGCAGCAAGCGCTCCCGGGTCGGCGATCTGCCCCTGCTTCTCGGGATCAGCCCGGGGGGATCCCTGGCGGAAGAAATCACCACGCCGGGTGAAGGCCAGGTTCGCGCGCTGTTCGTGGATTCGGGAAACCCCGTCCTGTCCTATCCGCGAGGGGATCGCCTGGAATCGGCGCTCGACCAGCTGGAGTTGATGGTCTCTCTCGATATCTATGTCACGGAGACGACGCGCTGGTCCGATTACATCCTGCCGGCCACGACATTCCTCGAACGGGAAGACATGAACGAACTGTGGGGAGCGAACGCGCCCCGCCCCTGGATTCAGTACTCGGATGCGGTACTGCGGCCCCAGGGCGAGTCGCGCAATGAGTTCGATGTCTACGCGGAGATACTGCAGCGCATGGGACTGCGCTCTCCGCTGGCCGCGCTGGGCAGCGATGCAAGTCCCGACCCCGGGCCCATCGAGGCGGCGGACCGGCTCTTGCGTTCAGGCAAGTGGGGGGACCAGTCGGTCGCCGATGGGCTCAGCGTCGCGCGCCTGCAGCGGGAGTTTCCCCACGGTTACCGCTTCCTGCATAACGTGGACGCCGCGGCGACACACGGCCTGATCGGCTACGAGGACAAACGTCCGCGGCTCTGGGGCGAGGTGCATACCGGGGAATTCGAACGCCTCATGGCCTCACCTGCGCAGGCGACACCGGACTTCCCACTGAAACTCTTCGGCAGGCGGCGGCTGCAGTCCCTCAACAGCTGGATGCATAACAGCCAGCGCCTGACGCGCAATTACCAGCCCACTTTGCAGTTGCACCCCGAGGATGCGAGTCGTCACGGCATCGCGTCGGGGGATACGGTGCGGCTGGCCAGCGCCGACAACGAAGTCATGGTTGAGGCGCAAGTTACCGAGGAAGTGATCCCGGGTTCAGTGAGTTATCCCCACGGCTGGGGTCATCGCGGCGGCTGGCAGCGGGCCAACAGTCTCGCCGGCGCCAACGTCAACCTGCTGGCCTCGGACCGGGCAGAGGACTGGGAGCAGGTTTCCGGCATCTGCCTGATGGACGGGATTCCGGTGCGGATCGAAGCTGTGGTAGCGGAGTGAGCTTCAGCCTGGCTTGAACAGGCTGGCGTCGAAATAATCGCGCCAGCCGGTGATCAGGCCGTCCTTCACGTCGAACGCTCCCATGACGGGAAAGAGCACGGGGCCCTGGGGCAGGTGCAGGGTGTCTGTTCGCTCGGTCATCACTGTCCCCGCCGCGTTTTCCGCGATGGCGTGTATTACCGAGGTCATCGGCGTGGTTTTATCCAGCAGTGAGGCGAGGGTCGAGCGCACCGCATCGTGGCCGACCGCGTCCGGGTAGCCCGTGTTCTTGTAGACAATATCCGCTGCCATCATGGCGAAGGCGCTGTCGAAGTCCATTTCGTCCCAGGCTTTCAGGAAAGCGACTACCAGATCTGAATTGCGCATAAGTTTCGCTTTATTGTGTCGCGCGCGTCCCTGGCCCTGGCCTTGATTCACTGCCAGGCGCGCAGATTTTTGACGGGGATTGTGTAAACCAAAGCCAACGAAGTGTCAGTTTATCAGCGGTGAGCTTTCTCCACCAGCGGCATCGCGGTGTGTCACTTTTGACGCTCAGTGGGCCTCGCGGCGTTCCAGTTCCCGTACGAGTTCCAGCATCAGGGTCTGGATTCGCTGCTTGAGATTGCCATAGCCCGCCTTCCGCACCGGCAGCGCCTGCTGGCCTGGGTCGAGGCCCGCGATGTCCTCGATGTAGAGCTTGCGGTTGATCTCCAGCATGATGGCGGGCACGCGGGCATCCCCGGCGAAGCGCTCCGGTACCAGGCAGCCGGCGTAGGGGAAGTTCAGCGCAACGCTGTAGCCGAGCCCTTCGAAGTAGCGCTGGCAGTATTCCGCCAGCCAGTCCGGGGTGTTGTCACAGGTGCCGATGCAGATGTCCGGGCGGGGGCGCTCGCCGTCATCCTCGAAGCCGAATGGCTGGTCGGGGAAACTGTGGCAATCGATCAGCAGGCTGTGCCCCCAGAGGGCAATCTGCTGCCCGAGCAGGGCCTCGAGTTGCAGGTGCCAGGGACGGTAGAAGCTTTCCAGCAAGCGGTCGCGTTCCGCGTCCGAAAGCGGTTTGCGCAGGCGCGCGCCCTCGGTGCTGTGGGTGTAGACCACGCCCTGGCCGACCGCGGCTTTTTCCTCCACGGCATCGTCCGCGTAGCGCTCCACGTCCAGGGCGATACGGCTGATCGGCGTCTGCGTGAGGGCTGCGCCGGGAAGGGCGAAAAGATCGTCGGCGTACCAGTCCGTCAGCGTCAGGATCTGCCGCCACAGCTCTTCCTCGCTGCACAGGAATTGCGTCTTCACTCCGGCGGGAACGAGTGTACCCGCATGGGGAATATGCGCAGTAAGCGGTAGTGTCGGTTTCGGCTGCATGAGCTCTCCTTCAGTCGCTGGCAACGAAAGCTGGCATCTAAAGCTGACATCTAAAGAGAGAGTGGACGGGGGAACCTGCTTGGTTGCCGGAGCGGCCACATCACTCTGTAGAGTCGACCACCTTGCCCAGGTTGGCAGGTTGGCGGGGCAAAGCCCTCTCTTGATGCTGGCGGCGATTATAACGCTGCAAGTGCCAGCGTCAATCCCGAACTCAGGCAGTTTTACCGGGCAGTACGCGGCGCAGGAGATCCGCCAGCCTGCTGCCACTGAGAGCGCTAAGCTCGCCGGCATCCAGGTAGCTGCCGTGGCAGCTCACACAGGATTCGTACCAGACTTCGGCGCCATCGGCATTCAGCATCTGCTGCATCGCGCCGCCACAGCGCGGGCAGTGGTAGCTCTGGATCGCATTGTGGCGCTTCCCGGTGCTGCGGGTGCCCGTATCGAGCTCCGCCGCGGCTGCATGGGTGCTCAGTTTGACCAGTTCCCCGGGGTCGAACCACAGGCCGCTGCAGGCGCGACAGCGATCGACTTCAACACCGTCGAAAGACACGGGATCCATGTCCGCACGGCACTTGGGGCAGCGCATCGCCCCGGACCAGAACATCCCTGCCTCACTGGAGCCCATGCCGGTGGTATACCCGGCGGCGGGGCGATCCCGGCGCCTGTCACTCGCCGTCGCGGCGGGCTGGTGGCGGTAGGCCAGCAGCACTGCCAGCATCAGCAGCACCAGGCAGCCCATGATCAGGTAGGACTCGGTGTAGGTGATGCCGTCGGATACCAGGCCATAGGCCTTGGCGCCGGCGGAGCTGCCGAGATTGGCGATCGACATGTAAATGGCAAAGCGGGTGGCGGAACCACTGCCTGCGCAAATGACCATCGCCAGCGCGATCATGCAGACCATGGTCATCGGGCCCAGCATCACCCAGACCGAGAGCATGATCCGCACGTACAGGGTGTCCTGCCACATGTGTTGTGTCGCCGCCAGCAGGAAGGCGTGCATGCCCACCAGCGCACTGGTGAGCAGGAGCATGGCCCGGGGGCCGAAACGGTCGATGGCTGGCCCCAGGCTCAGGGCCGCCCCTGCACCCACCAGCCCCATCAGCGCCACCAGTTGCGACCACTGGGGCGTGGTGAAGCCGAACAGCTTTATCGCGGCCACCGGCATCAGTGCGTGGCCGTAGCCCGAGACCAGCCCGTCGCAGACCATGATCAGCATCAACACCAGACTGGCGCGGCCCCACAATACCCGGTTGAGTTCCAGCAGTTGGCGTCCCATCGGCGCGGCGGGTCGGGCCTCGTTCACCGCACTGCCGGCGCTCCAGGGCAGCAGGCGCTCGCCGGCGCGCTCGCGAACGAAGACGAAAACCGCGAACACGCAGGCCGAGACCAGCGCGGCCACAAGGGCAGTTACCGAGAAACCCGCGCTCACCAGCAGTACACCGCAAAGCGCCGAGGACGAGCCCCAGCCAATTGCCTTGCCGAAGGTCATGCAGGCATTCAGCCGGCCCTGTTCCTGCACCGGGGTCAGGTCGATGGCCATACCGTCCACGGCGACATCCTGTGTCGCCGCGAAAACGTTGACCAGGGTACCCAGCGCCATCAACAGTCCCATGGACGCAGTCGGGTCCGGCAGCAGCGCGAGGGTCATCAGGGAAAGGCTCAGCCCCAGCTGTGCGCCCAGCACCCAGGGGCGGCGACGGCCCATGGCGAGGAAGTGGAAGCGATCCATCAGCGGGCCGGAGAGCAGCTTGAAGGCCCAGGGCAGGGTGATCACCGCGAGGTAGGAGGCGATCTCCCCGGCACTGACACCCTGGCTGGCGAACCAGGCGGGCAGGGCGATGTGCAGGAGGCCGGCGGGAATGCCCTGGGCAAAATACATCAGCGCACCGGTCGCATAGCGCGTGCCGGGACTGGCGGCGAGCTCGAGTCTTGTGATCATGCACATCCCCCTGTTTGGACTGAGATTACAGTCAAACCGGAAGTCGATCCAGCATGCCTGCAGGATGGGGTCTGGCCCTCTGATTCGCGCGATTTACAGGGCGATGTACGGAATCCGCTAAGCGGGCCGGGTGAGCCGCCTTTTGAATTAGCGTACTATCGCTGCTGCAACAGGGTGTGTTGAAACACGCCCCGGATCACCAATTATTGCCAGGAAAATTCCATGCCCAAGACTCTCTTCATCACCGGCGCCACCTCCGGCTTCGGCCTCGCCTGTGCCCGCCGCTTCGGCGGCGAAGGCTGGAACATCGTCATCACCGGCCGCCGGGAAGACCGGCTCAAGGCGCTGGCCGATGAACTCAGCGGCCAGTGCAAGGTCCTGCCGCTGGTCCTCGACGTCACCGATACCGAAGCGGTGAAGCGCGCCGTCGCGGCCCTGGAATCACCGTTTCGCGAGGTCTACACACTGATCAACAACGCGGGTCTGGCCCTCGGTACCGAGCCGGCCCAGGATTGCGACCTGGAAAAGTGGCATCGCATGATCGACACCAACGTCAAGGGCCTCACCACGGTGACGCACACACTGTTGCCCAATGTCATCGCCTCGGGCAAGGGTGCGTCGATCATCAACATCGGTTCGGTGGCGGGGCACTGGCCCTACCCGGGCGGCAACACCTATTGCGGCACCAAGGCCTTCGTCGAGCAGTTTTCCTACGCCCTGCGCTGCGATCTCGAGGGCACCGGCGTGCGCGTGACCAACCTTGCGCCAGGCCTGTCTGAAAGCGAGTTCACCCTGGTGCGTACCGGGGGCAGCCAGGAGGCCTACGATGCCACCTACAAAGGGGCCGAGCCGATCCAGCCGGAGAATATTGCCGATACCTGCTGGTGGCTGGCGACGCTGCCCCACCACATGAACGTCAATTCCCTCGAGGTGATGGCCACACGGCAGACCTGGGGCCGCCTCAGTATTACCCGGGACTGACCCGGCTGATCAGCCCTGCAGCGCCTGCTCGATGGACAGGCGCAGCTTGTCCACCAGTTCGTCCACCTGGTCCCGGGTGATGATCAGCGGCGGACAGACGGCCAGCGAGTTACCCGCCACGTTGCGTGCGATGAGGCCATTCTCCTGGCAGGCGAGGGTGGCGTGTTTTGCCAGGTCGGTCGCGGGGGCCTTGCTCGCCCTGTCGGTCACCAGTTCCAGCGCGCCGAGCAGGCCGCGGCCACGGATTTCACCCACTGCCTCGATCTCGGCAAGTTCTCCCAGTCGCTGCTGCAGGTACTCGCCCACGCTGGCGGCGTGCTGGTAGATGCCTTCCCGCTCGTAGATTTCCAGGGTCTTGAGCGCCGCGGCGCAGGCCACCGGGTGGCCGGAATAGGTATAGCCGTGGCCGAATACGCCCACCTCGGCACTGGCCTGTACCATCGGTTCATAGAGCTCGCCACTGATCACGGAGGCGCTGATCGGGTAGTAGGCCGAGGACAGCTGCTTGGCGAAGACCATCATGTCGGGCTGCTGGATATTCATGGTGTCGCAGCCGAACAGATTGCCGGTGCGGCCAAAGCCCGTGATCACTTCGTCCGCCCAGAACAGGATGTCGTGGCGCTTGAGTATCGCCTGGACCTTTTCGTAATAGCCCGGGGGAGGGACGAGGACCCCGCTGGCGCCGGTAATCGGCTCGGCGCAGAAGGCGGCGATGGTTTCCGGGCCCTCGGCGAGAATCAGCCGCTCCAGGTTGCCGGTGATACGCTCGACGAAGTCCGCCTCGCTTTCGCCGGCCTGCGCGCCGCTGTAGTAGTGGGGGTGGTCGGTGCGCAGGATGCCGAGGGCCTCGATCGGCGCATCGAAGTGGGCGAGGTTGGCGGGCAGGCTGGTGAGGGAGCCCGCGGCCACGGTGACGCCGTGGTAGGCGCGCTCGCGGGTGATGATCTTGCGCTTCTCCGGCTTGCCGATCACGTCGAAGTAGTAGCGCAGCAGCTTGATCTGGGTGTCGTTGGCGTCCGAGCCGGAATTGCCGAAGAACACCTTCGCATCCGGCGTGGGGACCATGCCGGCCAGTTTGTCCGCCAGCTCGATCACCGGCTGGTGGGTCTTGCCGCCAAAGGTGTGACTGTAGGACAGGGTCTCGAGGGCGCCGGTGATGGCGTCGATCAGTTCCCGGTTACCGTAACCCAGGCCGGTGCACCACAGTCCCGCCATGCCTTCGAGGTACTGCTTGCCACTCTGGTCATAGACATAGACCCCCTCGCCCCGGGCGATGTTGAGCTGCTCGGTGGCTGCGAGATTGGTGGTGGGGTAGATAACGGCTGACATGTGACTGCTCCAGGGGCGTCGACAGGGTGATTGAACTGGGAAGTATGGCAACAAATCGGCCCGCGGTGTCATAACTCCTGCGGGGGAGTCCTGAGCATCCTGGGAACTCACTCCGCCAGCGATCCAGGGCCTCATCGCCCACGGAGTGGGCTCCCGCTGGAGAAGGAGGATTGTTATGGCCAGCTCGGTGGATTGGCGCTTGACCTTCCAGTCACTGGAAGGATTAGATTGGGCTTATGCAACTACGAGGAGGTCGCCGTGAATATCTCCGAAGCCGCCCGCCGCAGCGGGCTCAGCAGCAAGACCATTCGCTATTACGAGGAAATCGGCCTGATCGAGGCCGCCCGCCGCGCCGACAATGGCTACCGCCAGTACGAGGCGGAGCAGGTGGAAAATATGCAGTTCCTGGCCCGTGCGCGCAATGTGGGTTTCGATCTCGAGGAGTGTCGGCAGTTGCTGGCACTGCACCGCGACAGCGGCCGGCAGAGCCGCCACGCCCGGGAACTGGTGCTGGAGAAAAGCGCGCACCTGCAACAGCGCATCGATGCGCTAGAGGCGATGAAAGCGACGCTGGAGGACATGGCGGCGCGATGTCACGGTGATGAAGGGCCTGAATGCGCGATTCTCGATGACCTGGCCAGCGGTGGAGGCAAAGCATGAATCACAAGGATCATTGCG
The DNA here is from genome assembly GCA_033283325.1 of Halieaceae bacterium WMMBA4. GTDB lineage: Bacteria > Pseudomonadota > Gammaproteobacteria > Pseudomonadales > Halieaceae > Mangrovimicrobium. Next base: position 1,627,054 of record JAWMQO010000001.1, on the reverse strand, counting down.
CCAGTGAATCGGAAGCGGCCTGTCACGCCAGCTCCGCGCCGGTATCGAGCTGTTGCCCCTCCGAAGCAGCGGCACAGGCTGACGCCTGCTGTGAAGCCCCGGCAAAACGCGACTGGTTCCTCTGGACCTTTCTCTCGATCACCGTGCTCGCCTGGCTCTACGGTGCCCTCGTGCCCCACGACCACAGCAGTGCCATCGGCGTCTTCGCCGGCGGTATCTACGAACTGTTCAATCGCATGTGGTGGGGCCTGCTGGTCGGGATATTCTTTGTCGGCCTGCTGGCCAAGGTGCCGCGGGAACTGGTGATGGGCCTGCTGGGTCGGGACGCCGGCCTCCATGGCATGTTGCGGGCGACCGCAGCGGGGGTGTTCCTGGACCTGTGCAGCCACGGCATCCTCGCGGTGGGTATGAAACTCTACGAGCGCGGCGCCAGCGCGGGGCAGGTCATGGCTTTCCTTCTCGCCAGCCCCTGGAATTCCTTTTCCCTGACGCTGATCCTGTTCGGCTTGATCGGGGTGGGGTGGACGCTGCTTTTCATCCTGATTTCCGCTCTGATCGGAATTTGCACCGGGCTGGTGTTCGACGCGCTGGTGGCCCGCGGTACCCTGCCCGGCAATCCCTGGCGTGAAGGGGCGGGGGACGAGCGCCCGGTGGGCGAAGTCTGGGCAGAAGTCCGGCGCTCAGCGAATTTCTCGCTGGCGGGTTTCACCCGGACTTTTCGCGACGGCTTCGCCGGTGCGCGGCCGGTGATTCGCTGGACCTTCTTCGGCCTGGTGCTGGCGGGCGCGATACGCGCCTTCGTGCCGATGGATGACTTCGCGACCTGGTTTGGGGCCAGTTTCACCGGCCTCTGGTTGACCCTGCTGGCGACCACGATTATCGAAGTCTGCTCCGAAGGCTCCACGCCTATTGCCGCGGACCTGATGAACCGGGCCCACGCGCCGGGCAACGCCTTTACCTTCCTGATGGCGGGGGTGGCCACGGATTACACGGAGATAATGAGCATTCGCGAAACCGCGGAATCATGGAAGATCGCCCTGTTCCTGCCGCTGGTGACGGTACCCCAGGTCGTGGTGATCGGTTTCATCCTCAACCAGTTCTAACACCCACCCCTGACACCCTGCCCTGTGGGAGCTCACTCTGTGAGCGATTCGCCCGCAGAGCGGGCTCCCACAGGTCCGGCTCCCCTGGCTTCATCCCGGTAATGAACAACGCTGTTGCCTGAAAGCTTCAAGCGGGGCGATTTCTGGTTTATCATTGCGGCCCCCCATTCCCCGATACCGAGTCAGGAGATTTATTCGTGGCCTTTAACGTTGTAGAACTGAAGCCCAAGGTGGGCGCTGAATTGCAGGCAAGCCGGGAAGAATTCATGAGCGGCGACTACGCTGGGCAAATCCGCGACCTGCTCGAAGAGCGCGGCGTGCTGATTATCCGCGGCGCCGACTTCGACGACGAGGCCCAGCTCCAGTTCTGCCGCACCCTGGGTGACCTGATGGCCCTTGGTGGCATGGAAATCTTCAAGATCTCGCTGGACCCGAAAACCAACCCCGGCGCCGCGGAGTACCTGAAAGGCTCCCTGCTGTGGCACATCGACGGCGCCATGGACGACGTGCCTTCCCGCGGTTCCATCCTTACCGCCCGCCAGTTGCCGGAAGCCAAAGAGGGCAACACCGAGGTGTCCAACACCTACCAGGCTTTCCAGGACCTGTCTGAAGAAGAGCAGAAGCACCTCGAGGGCCTGCGCGTGGTGCACACCATGGCCGCCTCCCAGCGCCGCACCTACCCGGACGCGAGCGATGAGCAGAAGGCTGACTGGGACAAGTACCCGCCAAAGGTCCACCCGCTGGTCTGGACCCACAAGTCCGGCCGCAAATCCCTGCTGTGTGGCGTGTCCGCGGATTACATCGAAGGTATGGATATCGACGAGGGCCGCGCCCTGCTGGAAAAACTGGATGCCCACTGCACCCAGGACGAGTACGTCTACAGCCACGAATGGCAGCTGGGTGACCTGCTGATCTGGGACAACACCGTGTCCCTGCACCGCGCCGCACCCTACACGCCCGACGGTGGCCGCCTGATGCACCGGGTAACCCTGGTGGGCGAGGAAGCCATCGCTTGATTGGCTGAGCGTCAGCCGTCGCCTGACGGACTGCTGTTATGCAACAACGCCGGCACTGTAGCCGGCGTTGTCGTCTATGAGCCCCGGCTTCGCGGGCTAACTGATCTGGATCGCCTTGTAGGCGAGCATGGATGAGTCCCACTGGCGCTCGACCACGAACTGGTAGTCGCCATATTCAGCACCGAATACCGTATCCCGGTCGTTGTCGGTGTCCTTTGCACTGCCGGTGTAGTCCGGGTGCTGGCGGTAGATGTCATTGCCGAGTTCGTCGTCAAAACAGAACTGGGTGACGAGAGATTCGCTGCTGTTTCTAACCACGCGAATGTGGATATGCGTAGTGCGACTGGGGTACCAGCCCGGGAAGCAGCACTTGAAGAACACCAGGCCGTTTTCATCAGTGGTCTGCACGCCGCGGAACCAGCGCGATGCCAATGCTTCGGAATCGTTGCCGGTACAGTAGCCGGAGTTGAAACTGCGGGTATTCGAACTCCCGGTAGTGTCACCGGAATAGATCCCTTCCCAGTTGACGAACCAGACCTCGATGTCGGCACCCGCGATGGGCGCGCAGGACGAGTCGACCAGTTTCAGCACCAGGGCCATGGGCACGCCGGGTTCCCCGGCAGAAATATCCTGTTCGTATTCATCGGCGTGGAAGTAGCAGGGGCCGAGTGTGTACTCGTTGGTCAGGGTGCAGGGATTTCCCAGCCCGCTGGCGAAGGGGTCGGCGGGGGGAAAATCCGCCTGCATGGCGGAGGTACCGCCGCTCAGCCAATCGCTGTCACCGGTGTCCGTGTCATCGGTCGCTGTATCTGTCGAACTGTCCCCGGTGGATGTGGCATTACTTGCAAGGTCGTTTGTGCCGCCTCCACCGCTGCCACTGCCTCCGCAGCTGAGGAGAGTGATTGCCGGGGCAAGAGAGAGGGTCGCACCCATCTTCAAAAGGAGCGTCCTGCGGTTAAGCAGTATTTCTTCGGGAGTCATCGAGTCACCTGGAGGGAATTGACAGAGCTAGCCCGGTAAATGCTACGGCTTCCACCGGCCAGTAAAAGCCGCATCGGGTGAAGAAGGGTTAAGTTCTGTAATCGGAGGCAGGTCAGCGCCCCGGAAACTCACGCCTGGAAATCCGCGGGCGACTCGCCGCTGATCCACTGCCCCGTCGCCGGGTGTTCGAAGCCGATAGCGGTGGCGTGCAAAAGCAGTCGTTCCGCCATGTCCAGTGCCTGCTCGTGGGCATACAGGTCGCAGCCGAGGATCGGGTGTCCCAGTTCGCGCATATGGATTCTCAGTTGGTGGGAGCGGCCGGTGACTGGCTTCAGGCAGAGCCGGGTTCTGTCTTCAAGGCGCTCGATGACCTCGTAGCGGGTGAGGGCGTATTTGCCGCGCTCGTGGTCGATCATCTGCAGCGGCCGGTTTTCCCAGTCACAGCGGATGGGCAGTTCCACCTCGCCCTGGTCCTGCTCCACCCGACCCCAGACGACCGCCTCGTAGGTCTTTTCTACCGTGCGCCGCTGGAACTGGCGGCTGATGTCGGCGTGGGTGGGCTTGTCCAGGGGGATGATCATGATCCCCGAGGTATCGAGGTCCAGGCGGTGGACGATACTGGCGCTGGGGTAATCCACCTGCAGGCGGGAAATCAGGCTGTCCTTGTTCAGCGGGTGGCGGCCGGGAATGGAGAGCAGCAGGTGGGGCTTGCGCACCAGCAGAAGGTGCTCATCCGCATGGATGATGCGGATTTCCTCCTGGCTGTGGGGTACGAGGTAGGGTGGAAGGTCGGTCATGGCGCGTATTTTATAGAAAAGCTGCCCGGCTCCGTAACATCCATTAGACTGGCGTTTTTTTCTGGCGGCAAGACCATGAATTTCCAAGGCGGATCAGGCGAAAGGGATGCCGGGGATCGCGCGGCGAGCTGCCGGGGGCCCCAAAGCGAACGCCTCGCGGCCTGCGTTGCGCGGATAATTCCCGGCGGTGAACTGGCTGTACACGCACTCCCGGCGATCCCCTCACTGCAACTCCTGCTGCTTCGCGAGGACTACCCGCGCCATCAACTGGACCCCGAGTCGATGCAGCGCATCATGGACAACCCGCTGTACTGGGTATTCTGCTGGGCCTCGGGACAGGTGCTGGCGGAGTACCTGCTCGATCACCCGGAGTCGGTGCGCGGCAGGCGCGTCCTCGATTTCGGCTGCGGTTCCGGCGTCGTCGCCATTGCCGCGGCGCTGGCGGGCGCCAGCGAGGTCATCGCTTGTGATATCGATCCGCTGGCGCTGGAGGCGACCGCACTCAACGCGCACCTGAATGGGGTCAGGCTGACGCTGAGCGATGACTATCACGCGGTGGAAGGGGGCATCGATACGATTATCGTGGCCGATGTGCTTTACGACAGGGAGAACCTGCCCTGGCTGGCGGAGTTCGTTGCGCGGGCTCCCAGGGTGCTGGTCGCCGACTCCCGGGTGAAAAACTTCGATTTTCCGCCCTATCATTTGCTGGGGCGACGGGAGAGTTGCACGCTGCCGGACCTGGACGAGTCGGTCCAGTTTCGCAACGTGGCTATTTACCAGGCCAGTCGCTAGTTGCTCTGGCCAGGTCAAGGCGGCTTGCCGGGAAATCAATTGCCAGTGAGCGAGTGTTCATAGTACTTTTGTGGCCTGGCGGTTCGCGCTTTCAGGAGAGTGCAGTGCTGCCGCGCGGTCCGCAAATACAATAAGCAATCAATCCCCGGGGTAATCCCTCCATGACAAATTCCTTCGCCGTCGGATGGCGCCAGGTCGGCGTTGCTTTCATGCTGCTGGCGGCGACAGGGATGATCGCCATGACCTATTCCATCGTCGCGGTGCCGCTGGCGCAGGAATACCAGCCGAGTCGCACCGTGCTGATGCTGGCCATGACCGTACTCTCCGGCACCTGCGCAGTGCTCTCGCCGCTGCTGGGGAGCCTGATGGATCGTTTCTCCTTGCGGGCGATCATGGTAACCGGCGGATTGTGTCTCGGGGCGGGTTACGCGGCCATGTCCCTGACCACCTCCTTCAACCAGGTGCTGTTGATCTTCGGCCTGCTGATCGCTCCCGCCAACGTGATGATCGGGCCGCTGGCGGCGACGGTACTGCTTTCCCGCTGGTTCGCAAGGCGCCGGGGCCGCGCCATCGGCATGGCGATCGCTGGCATCTCCGCCGGCGGCTTCCTGTTTCCCTTCCTGGTGCAGGGGCTGCTGGATGCTTTCCAGTGGCGTGAAGCACTGCAATTTCTCGGCCTTTTCCTGCTCCTGTGGACAGTGCCGACTGCGCTGCTGGCGGTCAATCACCCCGCGGACCGGGGGCTGCACGCCGACGGCGCCGACGAAGCGCCGGCGATGGCCAAAGAGGAGATGGGCAGCGTCTCGGCTTCGCCGTTCAACATCCTTCGCGATCCGGCCTTCTGGATGATTGCAGTGACGGTCGCCGTGGTGACCTCCGGTATGAAAGGCATGATCACCAATCTCGCCCCGCTGGTGATGGATAACGGTATCGATGTCAGCAAGGCTGCCGCGCTGGTATCGCTCTACGCCGGTTGCAGCTTCCTCGCCAAGTTGAACTTTGCCATGCTCTCCGACCGCCTCGGGCCGCGTATCCTGATGGCCTTTGCGCTGGGCGGTTTTGCCGCGGGTATGGGTTGCCTGACCCAGGCCAGCAGTGGCTACCTGCTCATTGCCACCGGTGTGGCCCTGACCGGGCTGTTTGGCGGCCTGATGGTACCGATGGAAAGCTACCTGGCGCCGCGGGTCTTCGGCCAGCGGACGGTGGGGCGCGCCATGGGCATGTTGACCGGGGTGATTCTCCTCGCGCTGCTGTCGACCCCGCCGCTGTTCGGCCTGATGTTCGACCTGACTGGCAGCTACATGGGCATCTTCTGGATATTCTCCGCCCTGGCGCTGCTGACACTTTTGCTGGTGGTGCCCTTCATCCGCCTGCATCCACGCGACCCGGCTCCCGCGGCAGCGACTCCATAGGGAGTTCCTACTTCCCGGTAGTCGCGATCTGCCGGCGCAGCCCCGGTTTTCCACCTGAATCCAGCCCTTTGGTTTATCCAGGAGAGAACTGGCTCACAGTTTTCGGAATATCTGTGTTGTTCATTTCACAGTGCTGACACTGATTGCGCGGCAGCGCTAAAGGCCGTGGGGACTTTTACATATACTCCGCCATAACACGCCAAGAAGGTGTGACGGCTGCTTGCAGGAGTGCGAGTGCTGCAGGCAATAAAATAATGCTGGCCGGTGACTATATGGATCCCATCACCCAGAACTGGTTACAACTGCAATGCGAGTTCAACCCCCAGGTGCGGCGGGCCGTCGTCCTGCTGGGGATGGCTGGCGCGGGCGAGGCCCGGGCCGTTGCGCAGTGGCCGGCGGCGGAGCCGGTAGCCACCGGTCTTCGTGAGCGGGCGGAAGCGCTACTGGCCGGCGCGGAATTGCGTGATTCACTGATTGAAAATGGACCGGCGCAGCAGGGCACGCTGGTGGCCTGCCCGATTCTCGCGGGCGGGCAGTGCTTCGGCCTTGTCGCCGTGATTATCGACCAGGCCGGCGCCGGGGAGGAGACCGCCCGCGCCCTGCAGTGGGGCTGCAGGTGGTTCGCGTGGCTCGCGAAGGAGCGCAAGGCGAGCCGCGAGCAGGATGCGAGATTGCTCGGCTTTGTCGAGGTGACAGCCCTGGCCCTGAAATACGAGGACTTCTTCCACAGCGTACAGGTGCTCGTCGATGAGCTCCGCGAACGCATGGCTTGCGAACGCGTCTGCCTGGCGATGATGGAAGGGGGGCGCGCGCTCGCGGCGGGTGTTTCCGGCACCCGTGCCGGCGAGGATGTCCGCGCGCTGGCCGCGCCGATCCAGAGGGCGATGGAGGAGGCCGCCGACCAGCAGGCAACGGTCTGCCTGACTCCGGGTACGGCCGACAGCGGCCTGGTGACCCATGCCCACGAGCGTCTGCTGAAGGAACATTCCTTCACTTCCGTCTGTACGGTTCCGATGATCCATAACGGCAAGGTCGTCGGTGCGATCAGCTGCGAGGGTTTCGACAGCGGCTCCTTCGACAGCAGCAAGTTGCGCTTCTTCGAACAGATCGCGCTCTTCCTCGGGCCGGTACTGGCGCTCAAACACGAGTCGATGCGCGGCTCGCGGCGGTGGAAGTGGAGGTTACCGGTAAGGGGGAAGGCAGTGGCAGCTGCCGCCCTGGCGGTCCTGGCTGCCCTGTGTGTTGTTCCCGGTACCTACGAAGTCGCGTCCACGGCATCGGTGCACAGTGACAGGAAGCAACTGCTGGTGGCGGCACACGATGGCTATGTCGCCGACGCGATGGCCCGGCCGGGTGACCGCGTAGAGGCGGGGGAATTGCTGGCGCGTCTCGACGACGGCGACCTGCGCCTGGAACAGCGGCGCTGGCAGAGTAAAAAACGCCAACTGATGAAAGCCTACAACAATGCCCTGGGCTCGCACGACCGCGCCGAGATCAATATTGTCAAGGCGCAGCTCGACCAGGCCGAGGCGCAACTCGCCCTGCTGGAAAACCAGTTGACGCGCACACGAGTCGTCGCACCCTTCGCTGGCGTGGTGGTCGCGGGAGACCTGACCCAGTCCCTGGGCGCCCCGGTGAAACGCGGTGACCTGCTCTACGAAATTGCCCCGGGAGAGGATTTTGTGCTGCGCCTGGAAGTGGACGAACGCGACGTGGTTGACCTCGAGCTGGCGCAGCGCGGGGCGGTTCGCCTCTCCAGCCTGCCGGAAGATCTACTGGATTTTGAGATCAGCAAGATAACGCCTGTTTCCTCATCACTGGACGGCAGGCATTTTTTCCAGGTCGAAGCCGCCTTCACCGACGCCAGCCAGCAATTCCTGAGCCCGGGAATGACCGGGATCGCCAGGGTCGAAGTGGGGAGCAAGCCCTACATCTGGTTGTGGTTCCATCGCCTGGTGGAGTCCTTCCAGTTATGGCTGTGGCGGCTGTAAACCGGTGGGCAGAGCGATGAACGACGCGCTCATGCAATCGCCCTGGCAGCGGGCGCGCGAGCTGAAACCGAAACTCAGCTCGGAGGTGCAGGTCTTCCGTCGGCAGTTCCGTGGCGAGCAGTGGTATGTGCTGCGCCGCGCCGGAAGCGAGCGGCTGTATCGCCTCAACCCCCGGGCCTGGCAAATCGTGGGCATGTGCAACGGGGAGCGCAGCCTGGAAAGCGTCTACCAGAACCTGCGCGACCAGGATCCGGCACTCAGTGAGTCCGATCTGCTTGCAGGCGTTAAACAGCTGGTGCAGCAGGGCCTGGTGACTACCAGCGGCGCGCCGTTCGCGCCGGGGGGCGCATCGGGCCAGGGGCGAGGGAGATGGCAAAAGCTCTTGCGGAACCCCCTGGCGATCAGGGTGCCGCTGTGGAATCCTGACGCTTTTCTCAACCGTCACCGCGACAGAGTCGCCCCCTTGTTCTCCTTTCCGGGCCTGTTGGTCTGGGCCCTGGTCGTCGCCGTCGGGTTGATTGCGGGCGTACTGCACTGGCCAGCCATCAGCCACAACGTGATGGACCGGGTATTGAATCCCGCCAATCTACTGTTGCTCTGGTGCATCTACCCGGTCACCAAGACGCTGCACGAGTTGTCCCACGCATTTGCCATCAAGCTAAATGGCGGCGCTGTCCACGAGATCGGGGTGATGTTCCTCTACGGCATACCGCTGCCGTACGTGGATGCATCGGATGCACTGACGTTTCCGCATCGGCGGCAGCGAATCCTGGTGGACGCGGTGGGAATCATGGCAGAGCTGTTTATCGCCGCAATCGCCCTGTTTCTCTGGCTCAATACCAGCGATGGCCTGGTCAGCCAACTGGCCTATAACGCCATGATCATCTGCAGCGTTTCAACGATTTTCTTCAATGGCAATCCCCTGATGCGCTTCGACGGTTACTACCTGCTGGCGGATTTCCTGGATATGCCCAATCTCGCCACGCGCTCGTCGCGCTTCTGGTGTGCACTGCTGGAACGCAGGGTGTTGGGGGTCGACAGGCATTTCGACACCCACAGCGGGGAACTGAAGTGGCTGGTCGCCTACGCACCACTGGCATTGCTCTACCGATGCACAGTGCTGGCGGCAATCACCCTGCTCGCCGCACAGTATTTCCTGCCGCTGGGGGTAGTCCTGGGTGCTTATCTCGTCGTCAGCCAAGTGGTCAATCCACTGGGCAGGGCCATTCAGCATGTCCTGTCTCCGGGCCTGTCCGAGCACCGGGGCAGGGCGCTCGGGGCAGCGGTGCTGGTGCCAGGCATGGTACTCCTGCTTGTGCTGGTGGTGCCGGTTCCGCTAAGCCGCCAGTTGCCGGCGGTGACCTGGCTGCCGGAAAACGCAGAAGTCCGCGCGGAGACAGACGGTATGGTAGCCGGGATCGTAGCGGGAGAGGGGGGGCGGGTGACTTCCGGGGACATACTGTTCCAGCTGGAAAACCCTGAACTGCGCAAGGAACGGGACTTCGCGCTTGCGGCTTTCCGTGAAGCCGAATTGCGCCTGACCGCGGCGCGCGCCAGCGACCCGATCGAAGCAGGGCAGTTGAAGGAAGAGCTGCGGTCGCGGGAGGCGGAGCTCGCGGAGCTGGAGAAACGCCTGGCTCACCTTCAGGTCAGCAGTGCGACGGATGGCGACTTTTACCTGCCGCCGGGGATCGACAGTGAGGGGCGCTACGTACGCCAGGGTGACTTGCTGGCCTACGTGGTCAAGCGCGACAAAGTCATACTGCGCGTGATAGTAGGCCAGGACGATATCGCCGCCGTGCGCTCCAGGGTGCGCAATGTGGGTATCAAGCTGGCTGGCTCGCCGGCGCAGACCTACCGCGGCGAAATCCTGCGCTTCATTCCCTCGGCCTCCCGTGACCTGCCCAGCCCGGTACTCGGCACCCGCTATGGCGGTTCGATAGGAGTGGAACCCGGCGAGGAAAGCGGCTCCAGGGCACTGGTGGAATGGTTCCAGGTGGAGGTAGAGGTAAGTGGCGCCTCCGGACAGGCCATGCCGGAATTGTGGATGGGCAGTCGCGCATGGGTCGATTTCGACCTGGGCTACGAGCCGATCGCAACACAGCTGTACTGGGCGCTTCGCCAGTTATTTATGCAGAAACTGCAGGTCTGAGGGGCGGAACGTGAATAAGGAAGGTATCTGCAATGTTTTCTCACACAAGGATAAAGAGGAGAAATCAGTATGAGTGACTCAAGTGCGCATGGGAAAAGCGGGGCGCCGCTTGCACTGCCTGTGCTTTGGAAATGTCTGGTCGCGCCGCTACTGCTGGTATCGGCCAACCTGGCCTTGGCCCAGGAAGCATCCAACTTCGATTGCCTGATCGAACCCTGGGAACAGGTGGACATCAGTTTCGCCGATCACGGGATCGTCAGCTTCATCAATGTGGAAAAAGGTCAGTCGGTCGCGACCGGTGACGTACTCGCGGGCCTGGAGTCGGGTGTCGAGATGGCGTCGGTGGAACTGCGCAGGCACAAGGCGAATCTCGCGGAAGAAATCCGGGCGGCGGAGGCCAGCGAGGCCTTCAGCAAACGCAATCTGGAACGCCTGCAGGACCTTTACAAAAACAAGGCGGTGCCGATGCACAAGGTCGACGAGGCGGAAACCGACGTGACCGTCGCGGAAAACCGTGCCATGCAGGCGCGCGAGAACCAGAAACTCGCGCAACTGGAGCTGCATATGGCCGAGGAGATGCTGGGGCGCAGGACCATCTCCAGCCCGATCGATGGCGTGGTACTCGAGCGACAGAAGGCGGTGGGTGAATACCTCGAAGAGGAGCCTGTACTCTCGCTGGCCCAGATCGACCCCCTGCGGGTCCAGGTACTCATGCCGGTTGCCCTGTTCGGGCAGGTGAAGCCTGGAATGCGCGCAATGGTCACGCCCGAGGCGCCGCTCGCGGATCATCGCAATCGGGCAGAAGTGGTGGTAGTGGACAGGAATATCGATGTCGCCAGCGGCACCTTCGGTGTCCAGCTGCAGCTGGATAACCCAGGCGACATGATTCCCAGCGGGCTCAAATGCAGTGTGAACTTCGAGGAGGAGCAGTTGCTGGCGACCAGCCCGTGAAGTGTCGGGTGCGGAGAAATTCCAATCCGCGGTGTCGATACGACGCCCCGTTCAATGCTCATTTTCACAGTGGTAGAGAGCGAACGGGGGCTGGTTCACAGATTCAGTGAAAAGCGCTTGCTGGCCTGTCTTTCCCTGCATGATATTAGGGCCAGTGCTCAAAACAATACCAATAGGCCAGGAGCATAGGGTGTTCGCATGAAAACCCCCAACGCGACAGTCAAACCACTGATAGAAGCCCTGGAGCCTCGTCTGCTCTACTCGGCGACAATCGACGTGGTGCTGGTGGATGGTGACCTGGCGGGGCAGGATCTGCTGGCGAGCGCCTCGGCGGACGCTGACCTCTACCTGGTATTCGACAGCGCTGAAGACTCCGTGGCCGGCATCATCGACGAGGTCGCCAGTTGGGCCGCGGACAACCAGGCGCAAATCGACTCACTGACTCTCCTGTCCCACGGCTCGCAAGGGAGCTTCCAGTTCGCCGGTGAAACGGTCGACGGCTATTCCCTCGAAAACAACAGCGCCTTGTGGGAACGGTTGGGGGAGGCCATGGCCGCCGACGCCAATGTTTACCTGTATGGCTGTGAAACCGGCAGCGGCGAGGCCGGGCAGGCCCTGCTGGACCAGTTGGCGGAGGCTCTGGATGCCGATGTCTTTGCCTCCAACGATCTCACGGGGCAGGGTGGCGACTGGGAACTCGAAGTGGCTTCCAGCGGCGCCGGGGATGAATTGCAGCAGGGCCTGCTGATGCCGGTAAGCGCGTCGCTGCTGAAATCCTACAATGCAAGCCTTGCCACCACCGCGGAGAAAGGGCCGACGGCTACCGGCGATGACTATAACGGCTGGGGCATCAATGCACACCGTGCCTATGTCGATGACGGTATTGGCGCACTGGCGATAGGCCCCTTCGGCCCCACCCAGGACTATTACAACTTCGATCTTGGGCTGTCCGCAGGGGCCACCATCGATGGTATCGAAGTCAGGCTCAACGGCTACGCCGATACCGAGTCGGCCTTTGGTGAAGTCAGTTTTGATATAGCGCTGTCCTGGGATGGCGGCGCCAGCTGGACCCCGGTGCAGGGCAGCTCTGCCTACACCGACTTCTGGGGCTTGCCCGTCGGCGTCGATGAGACTCTCGGTGGTGCGACTGATGACTGGGGGCATGCCTGGACGGTAGATGAGCTCAGCGATGCGAACTTCCGGGTTCGAATCACCATGCAGGGGACCATGCTGACGGACGCCCTGAGTACTGATTTTATCGGGGTCACCGTTCACTACACGCCCAATGAGGCCCCCACCGCCATTGCGCCCGGGGACCAGAGCCTGAGCGAGGATTTCGCTGATTACACGATGGATCTCAAGGCGGTTTTCGCCGATGCCGAAACCAGTGACGCCAACCTGGTCTACAGCGTCAGCGGTAACACCGATATCGGGGTGACGGTCGATGGCAATGGTGTGGCGACGATCAGCTCCGCCACCCCCGACTGGTATGGCACGGAGAATATCGTGTTCAGCGCGGAGGACGAGGCAGGCCAGCGCGTGGACACTACAGTCGCCTTTATTGTCTCCCCGGTCGAAGACCTCCCGACCAGTAGCGGGCTTTCCCAGCAAAATCTGTCCGAGGATTTTTCACCCTATGACATCGACCTGAAGGCAATCTTTGACGATGCCGAGACGGCCGACGCCAATCTGGTTTATGGCGTTACTGGAAACACTTTTGTCGGAGTCGGCATAGACGCGAACGGTGTCGCTACGATCAGCCCGACCGCTGACTGGTCCGGCTCGGAATTCCTTACCTTCACGGCGCAGGACGAGGCGGGTAATTCTGTCGGCACGTCGGTGGATTTTGTCGTTGCTGCGGTTGAAGACGCCCCGACCACAACGGGCATACCGGACCAGGTGCTCCCCCAGGGCTTCGCCGACTACACCATAGACCTCAATACCTATTTCGATGATGCAGAGACCAGTGATGCGCAACTGCTCTATTCGGTTTCAGGCAACGCCAATATCGGTGTTGCGATTGCATCGAACGGAATAGCCTCGATCAGTTCGACGCCTTCCTGGAACGGATCTGAGACGCTGGTTTTCCGCGCCGAGGATGAAGCGGGCTTGACAGTCGACTCGGTGGTGAACTTCACCGTAACCAGCAACAATGCGCAGCCCACCACCAGCGGTTTGCCCGACCAGAATCTGCAGGAAGACTTCGTCAGCTACGACATCGATCTCAAGGCCATTTTCGACGACAGTGAAACCGCCGACGCCAGCCTTGTCTATACCGTTTCAGGCAGTGCCAACATCGGAATTTCAATCGATGCCAATGGTATTGCCAGCATCAATGCCAGCGCTGACTGGAACGGCACGGAGTCCATCACCTTCAGCGCTACCGACGAGGGCGGCCTGAGTGTTTCGACAACGGCAGACTTCAGCGTCGCGCCGGTCAATGACCTGCCAACGGCTTTTGCCCTGCCGACACAGGATCTGGTCGAGGATTTCGCCAGCTACACGATCGATCTCAACAGCATTTTCGACGATCTCGAAACGCCTGACACGCTCCTCGTATACGGTGTCAGCGCCAACAGCAATATCGGGATAAGCATCGATTCCGACGGCCTGGCGACGATCACCTCCAGCCCGGGCTGGAGCGGTAACGAAACCGTGGTCTTCAGCGCGCTCGACGAAAGTGCCGGTGGTGTCGACCTCGCCGTGGAGTTCATCGTTCAGCCGCTCGAGGTGCCACCTGCTGCGCCACCTGCAGAGCCTCCCCCTGGACCTTCGCCTGCCAATCAGCCGCCTGCAGTGCCGCCTGCCCCTATCGTCGACGAGCCGCCAACGGTTTCGGGGCTATCCAGCCAGAATCTGGAGGAGGATTTCGCGACTTACACTATCGACCTCGGTGCGCTGTTTGAAGACAGGGAAACCCCTGATGCCGACCTGGTTTACGCAGTGGCCGGAAACAGCTTAATCGGCGTGGACATCGATGCGGGTGGTATCGCCACGATCACATCCACACCCGACTGGCATGGTGTCGAGCTGATTACCTTCAGTGCCGCAGATGCGAGCGGATCAATTGCGCAGACCCTTGTCGAATTCGCCGTGACACCGGTCAATGACTCTCCCACGTCCATGAGCCTTCCGCTCCAGGAACTGCTCGCGGGTTTCGAGGATTACGTCATCGATCTCGGCCAGCTCTTTGCCGATGTCGAAACCGATAGTGCCGGACTCACCTACGCGGCGAGCACCGGGGAGGGACTGGGAGTCTCGATTACCGCCGACGGCCAGGCGATCATCAGCTCCGTGCCGAATTGGAGTGGCTCACAAACTGTCCTGTTCAGCGCTACGGATGACGGCGGCTTGAGCGCCCGGGCCAGCGTCGGCTTTCTCATTCTTCCTGCCGTGGATGTGCAAGCGCAGGATTTTTCCGTACAGCGCCCTGAAGAACAGCCTCCGGTATTGTCCGGCGTGCCAGTAGCAGATCTCACACCGCGGGAGGCGGCACAAATCGAAATCGGAGGCTCGGCCGGGGGAGAGAACCTACTTGACGGCAATAATCCGACGGAGCTGGAAGTCGGCGACATCGGGGCCTATGGCGATAAGCAGATTCAGCTGTTCCTGGCCAGCGGTGCAAACGAGCAGCCTGGAACAGACCTCTCCCTGGATGATTTTGTCGCCAGTGGGGATGTGGTGCCGGGGGTCCTTGTCCTGCGCGATGCACTGACATTCGGCGTGGATAGCGATGACCAGCAGCATGTGAACCGGGAATCGCTCAGCCTGGCCTGGTTGAAACAGTCCGCGCAGCAGGCCGGGGATCGCGCTGTCCCGGGTGAAGACCCGATATTCGAACCGCAGGAGATTCTTGCCGGCAGGGAGTGGTACTGGGATCAGTTGAACGAACTCGGTGACGAAGCGCGTGAGGATCGGGACAGCAAGGAGATCATGCTGCAGGGAATGAAAGGCGTGGGAAGCGTTTCCCTCAGCCTGCTGGCTGGCTGGATGCTGAGGGCGGCCGCCTTCAGTTCCTCTATGTACGCCGCCATTCCCGCCTGGCGCAATCTGGATATCATCGCTGTCCTCAACCGGCAGCGTGACGAAGAAGACGAGGCGGAATCTCCCGGGGACGAAGGCGACGTGGAAGACATGTTCTCATGAATGACGGAGCTGATGGAGTAGGACAATGATAAGGCTATCACCGGCAGACAGGATTACAGTAGGCATTGTGGGTTTGACCCTCAGCCTCCTGCTCGCGGCAGATTTTCTCGGCCTCATCGCCGATGATCGCAGGGCGGTCGTGGAGCAACGCCAGCGCTTCGTGGAAATGAGTGCGCTGCAGTTGTCCGTGGCCATGGAGCGCAATTCCAATACCGCGCTAAAAAGCATCCTGCTGTCCCTTGTCGAGCGCAACGGGGACGTGAGCGGCATTTCGGTTCGCCGCCGTGATGGGGTGCTACTGGCCAGCTATGGCGAGGTGGCCAGCGATGCGCAGGCCAGTGCCGGCAATTCCGAGACCTTCATGAGCCTGCCCCTCGCTGAAGGTGACCGGCATGCCGGTGTGGTCCAGGTTTACTTCAGGCCGGTTCACAACAGCGGACCGCTGGGCCTGCCACTTGGCGGTATCTGGGGCCTGGTCGGATTTATCGTTGTCGTCGGCGGCGGGCTCTACTGGCTTTTCCTGCGCCGCAGTCTCCTGTATCTCGATCCCAGTGCGGTCGTCCCCGAGAGGGTCAGGAAAGCCCTTGACGTGATGAACAACGGGGTTTTGATTCTCGACGCCAGTGAACGTATTGTCCTTGCCAACGATGCGTTTGCGCGTACACTCGGCCTTTCGAGTGAGAGCCTGGTGGGCAGGAAGCCCTCGCAGTTTGCTTGGATTGCACCGGAAGGGCGAGAGGGGGGAGATAATTTCCCCTGGCTTGATACTCTCACTGGCAGCCTGGAAATCAAGGGTGTCGCGCTGGGCCTGAAAAGCCCGCAGGGCGACATCCGGGAATTCCTGGTTAACAGCTCACCCATCCTGGATCAGGACGGGAAGCAACGTGGCGTTATCGTCGGACTCGATGACGTCACCGATCTTCAACATAAAAATAAAGAACTGCAGTTCCTGGCAACCCGCGACCCCATGACGGCTTGCCACAACCGGCGCTCGCTCTACGAGATCATTACGCCCGGGTTCACTACTGCAGTGAATGGAGGAGAAAGCCTTTCATGCATCATGACGGATATCGATCACTTCAAGTCGGTCAATGACAACCACGGTCATGCGACGGGCGATGAAATAATAAAAATGGTGGCTTCCGTCCTGCAGGAGGAGGTCGGCGATTCCGGCATCGTCTCCCGCTATGGCGGTGAGGAGTTCTGCATCATGCTATTTGGCAAGCACAGGCTCGAGGCGCAATTGCTCAGCGAGAGATGTCGCGAAAGAATCGCCTCCAAGATTACCTGCGGCGTGAAAGTCACGGTGAGCCTGGGTGTCAGCGGGTTGGAATCCGGGCCCAATACAGTCGACGAGTTGATCCTGCAGGCAGACCAGGCGCTCTATCGCTCCAAGAGCAGCGGCCGCAACTGCGTCACGCTGTGGAGTTCGGCACAGACCCAGGGCGGTGGCGAGAAGGTCAGGGCCAGGGAAGCCGCTGACTGCTGAGCCATGGAGAAGATCGAACAGTGACAGCTTTCGCCCTCGGCAGTATCTATGCAATGGCAGGTCTTTGCGTCGCTGCAGCTGCCAATAACCTTTCGGCTGGCTTGCGCAGTCCGCCGGACAGGCGCTATTTGCTCCTCGCGGCGCTCTGTGTGCTGATGATTCCCTATGCCGTGTTCCAGGCGGCGACAATGCAGGCACAGAGCACGGAGAGCTACATTTTTTCCCTGCGGATGAATTTCGCTTGTTCGCTGCTATTTTTTGCGCTTTTCCACTGGTTTATTGCCGAATATTCCGGGATCCGCCCCCGGCCACTCCTGTACAGCCTGAGCCTGGCCTTTACCGTTCTGCTGGGCGTCAACATGGTCTTGCCCTATAGCCTGTACTACGGTGATTTCTACGGCATCGAGGGCATGACCCTGCCCTGGGGGGAGGTTGCCGTAAAAGGGGTGGGGGAGATTGACCCCTTGAACTGGTGGTCGGCACTTCTGGTGACGGCGATGGCCTGCGAAGTCGCATTCGCGATTTATGCTACCCGCTTCGGGAAGCGGAGACTCACAGATGGAAAAATACGCCTTCTGATTCTCGGCCTGGCCCTCTTCCTGCTTAGCGTCATCCAGGGATCGATGGCTCGCCTGGGGTTGCTCGAATTTCCCGATATGGGAGCCTTCGGTTTTCTCTCGCTCGTCGTGATCATCAGCTGGGATATGAGCAGGGAAACCCGTGAGCAATTGATCGCCTCGGAGCATAAGTTTCGCTCCCTGGTAGAACAGTCGCCTATCAGCATGCAGTTCCTGTCGCCAGACGGGACCATAAGCAGCGTGAATCCCGCCTGGGAAAAGCTCTGGGGAACGAAGCTGGAGGATCTCCAGAACCACAGTGTGTTGGAGCACGTGAAAGAACTCGAGCAAATCCAGGCGCAATCCTTGCGGAGAGGTTTGAATGGAGAAATCGTCGAGGTTCCCCCCCAGTTCTACAGCGCGGATGCGCTCAATGTGGCCGGTAAACCGATAGGTGAAAAATGGATCCGAAACTATATCTATCCCATCCGGGACCAGTTGGGGCAGGTCACCAGCCTCGTTGCCCTGAATGAGGATGTCACCGAGCAAAAGCGACTCGAGGAGGCGATCCGTTCCATCTCCGCGGGGATTTCCGCGACATCCAGCGCCGAATTTTTCCAGTTGCTGGTTCTGAGCCTGAGCGAAATCTTCCAGGCGAAGTATGCCTACGTTGGAGCCATCGATGAACAGGATCCGGACCGCATGCAGGCGCTGGCCTTTGCCGGGGAGGGCAAGCTGCAACCCGGTTTCAGCTACCAGATATCACCCACACCCAGCGCGGAAGTCCTTGCCAGGGGAACCTGCGTCTTTCCCAGTGGCTTGCAGGAAGCCTATCCCGACAGCCAGATCGTTACGGACAGTGATGCTGTGAGCTACATCGGCACGCGCCTGCGCGACGCCCGCGGGAAGCCGCTGGGCATCCTGGTCATCGCCGATGACAAACCCAACGAAGCCAGTGACCTGGCGAGGGAAATCCTGGATATCTTCGCTGGCCGTGCCGGTACCGAGCTGAGTCGCCTGCAGGCGGAGCGCCATATCCGCAACCTCGCCTACTATGATTACCTCACCGGGCTGGCCAACCGTGCGCATATGCACGAACGCCTGTCAGAGACGCTGCGTGAGGTCCGCTCGGGAAGTAATTCCTGCGCGTTTTTGCTGATCGATCTCGATCACTTCAAAACCATCAACGACGCGTTGTCCCACGATGTGGGTGACGAGGTGTTGCGGGCGGTAGGCCGGCGTCTCGTCGATGTGGTAGGAAAGCGAGGATTTACCGCCCGGCTTGGCGGCGATGAATTCGCGGTGCTGCTCACACGGCTTGCGCCATCCAGTGAAGAGACTGCGAATCTCGCCGGTGAACTGGCGAGACAGATCCTCGATAAACTTCTGAGCCCGCTGTTCGTGGAAGAACGGGCGTTTACCCTTGGGGCGAGTATTGGCGTCGTCCTCTTTCCCCAGGGCGGCGAGACAGAGCTCGACATCCTGCGACATGCCGATATGGCGCTGTATCGCGCCAAGCACCTGGGGCGGGGGACCATCGAGTTCTACACCCCGGAGATGCAGGAAACCGCTGCGCGGCGCCTCGCAATGGAAGACGGGCTGCGCCGGGCGATTGGCAATAACGAGCTGGAACTGTACTTCCAGCCCCAGGTGGATGCATCGGGCCAGGTCGTCGGAGCCGAGTCCCTGCTGCGCTGGCAGCACCCGGAAATGGGTAATGTATTGCCTGAGAATTTCATCCCGATAGCGGAAGAGACCGGACTGATCCACAGCATCGGCCGCTGGGTGCTGGACCAGGCCTGTGCGCGGCTCGCGCAGTGGAAGAACAGTGGGGCGAAGTATGCCGGGTACCTGTCGATCAATGTCAGCCCCTGGCAGTTCAACCGTGCGGATTTTGTCGATCAGGTGCGGCACATCCTGAAGACCCACCAGCTCGACCCGGGCAGCATCATGCTGGAATTGACGGAAACTGCCCTGCTTTACGACCTGGAGGATACCATCGAACGCCTGGCGGCCCTGCGTGAGCTCGGCATTCGCATCGCGCTGGATGATTTCGGTACCGGTTATTCCTCGCTGGCCTACCTGCGCGACCTGCCGCTGGACCAGTTAAAAATAGACAAGTCTTTCATCGCGGAATTGAGTGAGGCGGTCGAACACCCGATGGTCGAATCAATGATTGCCATTGGCGCCCACATGAAGATCCCGGTCGTCGCCGAGGGTGTGGAAACCCCGGCGCAGCACGACATTTTACTCGGCTATGGTTGCAGCCACTTCCAGGGTTATTTCTTCAGCAGGCCGATGCCGGCAGCGGACTTCCTGCAGTGGCTCTGCCGCTTGCCTGAGCAGCCTGCAGGGGAATCCCGGGGCGAGTTAGGGCGTGGCGCGACGGGTGCACGGGTGATCGCGGGCGGCGCCAAAAATAGCATCGGCTGAGTTGCCGGCGAAGCGCCGGCGCAGTTTATTGCTGGGTCGGATTTTCGCGATACCAGGCCAGCGCGTCGCGCACAGTCTCCTCAATGCTGTATTGCGGCTCCCAGCCCAACTCGCGGGTCGCCTTGCTGTGATCCATTTCCCCGAAGGCGCCGGAAAGGTACACGGCGTCCTTGCGCATCAGGTAGTCCTTTTTGCCCATGAGTTTGAGGATGGGTTCGACGATTCCCACGATCAGTCCTGCCAGTTTTGGCGAGGTGAGTTTTGGCGGGGGCTGCCCGCCCTCGGCTGCCGCGAGGCCGTAGAGTTTTTCGTTGCTGACATACTCATTGGCGATGATATAGCGCTCGCCGCTGCCGCCCCTGTCCTCCGCCAGCAGGCAGGCGCGCGCCGCGTCGCGGATATCGATCACCGGTGAAGTGGTATCGAGGGTCTGGGTGGATTTGCCGGTGGCCATGTCCCACAGCGCGTGGCCGTGGGGGGTGGGGCCGAAATCCTGCGGGCCATAGGTGTTGGCAATACACAGGGCGACGCCATTCAGGCCCCTGTCACGGCAGTACTCCAGCAGGCGGTCCTCCGCCTCCTTGCGCGCCAGTATGTAGGGTGAAGCCTTGTCCGCCCAGTTGAAGGGGATGTCCTCGGTGACCGGCCCGTTGGGATTTTGCCCGAGGGTGCCCATGGTGCTGGTGAAAACAAAGCGTTCGACGCCGAGCTCCAGCGCGACATCCATTGCATTGACCAGGCCGTCGCGGTTGTTGCGATAGAGGATGCTGGTGTCGCTGAGCCAGAAGCGCGGGTCGAGGGCGCTGTAGAAAACCGTGCCACAGCCTTCCATTGCCGCACGCAGGGTGTCGGGCTCGAGGATGTCGCCGTAGTGAACTTCTACCGGCAGGTCGCGGAAGGCGTCCTGCTTGCTGGACTTGCGCACCATGACGCGCACCTGGCGCCCCTGTTCGACCAGTTGCCGGACGATGTGACTGCCGACAAAACCGCTGGCTCCCGTGACCAGTGCGGGTTTCTGCTTGTGATCCTGCATGTTGCTTCCACGTTCTTATGAGTGGTTGGTTTTCCCTGAATGCAACAGCCAGGCCAGCGCAGGCAGCAGTACCAGCGCCCCGAGCATGTTCCAGAAGAACATGAAAGTGAGCATGAGGCCCATGTCCGCCTGGAATTTAATCGGTGAGTAAATCCAGGTGCCCACGCCGACCGCGAGTGTCAGGCCGGTATAGGCCACCGCGGTACCCGTGGACTTGAGCGCCTCGAAATAGGCTTGCTGCAGCGCCAACCCCTCCGACAGCCGTTGCTGCAGGGTGGTATAGATGTAGATGCCGTAGTCTACACCAATGCCGATGCCCAAAGCGATAACGGGGAGGGTGGCGACCTTTACGCCAATGCCCAGCCAGGACATGAGTGCCTGCCCCAGCACGGAGGTCAGGGCCAGCGGCAGGATGATGCAGGCAGTTACCCTGACGGAGCGGAAGTTGAGCAGGCACAGCGCGATGACCACGCCGTAGACCCAGAGCAACATCTGGTTTTCGGCTTTCTCGATGACGATATTGGTTGCCGCTTCCACCCCGGCATTACCCGCTGCCAGGCGCAATTCCATCGCATCGGTGGCGTAGTCCTGCTGGAACTTCTCCACCGCGGCGACCACGCCGGAAAGGGTGTCCGCCTTGTGGTCGTCGAGGAAGAGGATGACCGGCGCCATCGAGCAATCGGTGTTGCGCAGGTTGCTGGGCGCCCGGGACAGGGAGTTGTTGAGAATGAACTGGTTGCGGCTGATGTCGTGCCAGCGGGGGTTGCCCTCGTTCATGCCCATGATGACCAGCTTGGAAATATCCACCAGGGACATCGCCGATTGCACACCGGGAACGGTGCGCATATAGCCCTCGAAGTAATCCACTGCCGCAATGAATTCGTAGCTCGCGCACTGCTGGGGTTCGGTGTGGGCCATGACCACGAAGACATCGGTGCTGGTCGAGTAGTGACTGGCGAGATAGGCGGTGTCGATGTTATAGCGGGAGTCAGGGCGCAATTCAGGCGCGCCGGGATCGAGATCGCCGATCTTCTGGTGCTTGCCGTAATAGAAGCCCACCACGAACAGCACCAGTGCCACGACGAGGATACTGCGCGCGGGTCCGGCAGTGGTGACATTCGAAAGCCAGCGCCAGTGGCCGAAGTGGCTCTGGTCCTTGACCACGCGGTGTTCGAGGCAGCGCTTGGAAATACCGGTGGATGAAAGTACCAGCGGCAGGAGCACAAGGTTGGTGAGGATCAGTACCGCCACCCCGGTGCTGGCCACCAGCGCGAGATCGCGGATGACCGGGATATCAATGACCGCCAGGGTGAGGAAGCCGACGCCGTCACTGAGCAGTGCGATGAAGCCCGGTTTGGACAGGCGGATGAAGGTCAGCCGGGCAGCCTCGCGCCGCGGCAGGCCGCTGTAGGTCGTGTGGGCGAAGAGGTTGGTGATCTGGACCGAGTGGCTGATCCCCACTGCGAATACCAGGAAGGGCACCAGCATGGAGTAGGGGTCGAGCCCCTTGCCCATCAGCTTGAGCAGCCCGAGTTGCCAGATCACAGCGACGGTGGAGCAGAGCAGCGAGGCAAAGGTAAGTCGCATGCAGTTGGAGTAGGCAAAGAGGGTCAGCCCGGTGATCACGAAGGCGATGAGGAAGAACACCGCGACCAGGATCGCCCCGTCGATCAGGTCGCCCACCAGTTTGGCGAAGCCGATGATGCGGATGGTGATGTCGTCGCTCTGGTATTTCTCCCGGACCAGTTCCTCGAGGTTTTCTGAGAGCTGGTGGTAGTCCAGGCGCTCGCCGGTGGCAGGGTCGGTCTCCATCAGTGGCGCCACCACCATGGCGGATTTGAAATCGTTGGCCACCAGGCGGCCGATCTGGCCGGATTTCAGGGTGTTCTGCCGCAGGTTCTCCAGTGAGCGTTCGCCGCCGTCGTAACTGTCGGGGATCACCGTGCCGCCGACGAAACCCTCCTCTGTCACTTCCTGCCAGCGCACGTTGGGCGTCCAGAGGGACTGCAGGCCCGCCCGGTCGACGCCGGGCAGGTAGAACATTTCGTCGGTAACCTGCTTCAGCAACTCCTGGTATTCGGCGGTGAAAATATCACCCTCGTGAGTCTCCACCACCACCCGAACCACGTTGCCCAGGCCGGCGAGGTCGTCCTTGCTCTCCAGGTAATTGGCGATGTAGGGGTGGGAGACCGGGATCATCTTCTCGAAGCTGGCGTCCGGGCGCAGCTGGCTCATCTGCCACAGGAAGAACACGCTGACCACGGCGAAAAGCAGCATCAGCGTACGCCGGTAGCGGAACAGGGCCGCGGCTATCGAGGGGCGAAACCGGCCGTCCTCGGCGGTGAGCGGGAGGTTCAGGTGATCATTCATCGGAACCGCCCTCCGCGGCGATACGGACCAGGCCGTCCATGCCAACCAGCAGGATACCGCCGGCGCCATCCGCCAGGCCCCCGGAGAAACTGGCCCTTGACGGGTGATTACTGTTCTGGAAGCTCTGGCCGCCGTCTTCGCTGAGCAGCAGCTGACCGCCGGCGCCGACGATCAGGACGCGCTGGTCATCGAGCACTGCCCCGCCATACAGGCCCGACTCGGTATCGGCGATGATACTGGACCACGTGGCGCCGCCGTCCTCGGAGATGAAGACGTGGCCGCGCAGGCCGAAGACCAGCGCCCGATCACCCTGGGCCAGGGCGCCGAAGAGGCTGCCGTCATAGACGTTCTCGTTGCGTTGCCAGTGCTGGCCGCCATCCTCCGAGTGGTAGAGCAGTCCCGCTTCTCCGGCGATATACAGGGTGCCGTTGCCGTCCACTGCGACAGCGTAGTAATGATAGCGGTAGGGATTGTCGATAGTGTCGATGGCCAGTTGCCACTGGGCGCCGCCGTCGCTGGTTGTGTAGAGCATGCCATAGGCGCCGACGGCGAAGCCGCGCCGGGCGTCAAGCATGAGGATGTCCAGGAAGGGGTCTACCGGTCCGGTATCAATGGCAGTTTCGGCGTCTTCCACCGCGAATTGCGCATCTTCCAGCTCGAAAGCAAGCTCATCGGCCTCCGCCGGATCTTCTGCCGCCGCTACGGCCTGCTCGAGCTCGGTGACCTTGCGCTCTGTGTAGGCGAGGAACTGCTGGTTCGCCTGGTTGCCGTCGAACTGCAGTTCCCAGTTCGCACCGCCATCGCTGCTGTGCAGGATGACACCGCCGTGGCCGGTGGCCCAGCCGGAGCTGGCGTCGGCAAAGGTTACCGAGGTGAGGGTGGTGCTGACGGGCGAGGCCGCCTGCTGCCAGCTCACGCCCTTGTCGTCACTGTAGGCGATAACACCGCGCTCACCGACCACCACCAGGCGCTCGCCGGCGCGGGTGATGTCCATCAGCGGAAGGCGGGTGGGTTCGGGTTGTTCCACCGCCGGCTGGAAGGCGAAATCCGGTGATTCCGCCCGGGCGGCACCCAGTGGCAGAATGACCAGCGCGACCAGCAGGCCTGCAAGCAAGCGTTCGGACATGGCGGGCGGGGACTAGCGGCGACCGGCGCGGCGCAGTGCCGCGGGAGTGAAGTCCTCGAAGCTGGCCGTGTAGTCGAAGTCGTACTGGTAGCCCTGCTCCTCGTTATCCAGGCCGGTGACCAGGTAGCGCCCTGAGTTCAGGTCGTGGGAGGTCTCCGCCGCGGTCCAGGGGATGGACACGTGGTAGTGCATCATTTCGTGGTTGTCGCGCACCCGCCAGAGTTCGCCGCGACCGTCGTAGATATCCTCGGCGGCGATCTGCCAGGTGTCCTCGTCCACGTAGAAGACGCGCTTCGCGTAGATGTGGCGTGCGCCATCCTTGAGGGTCGCTTCCACTACCCACACCCGGTGGCGCTCGAAGCGCAGGTACTGGGGATCCATGTGGCCGGCCTTGATGATATCCGCGTATTTCAGCGAGCCATCGCGCAGCTTGTAGCTGTTGTAGGGAATGTACATTTCGCGCTTGCCGACCAGCTTCCAGTCATAGCGGTCGGGGGCGCCGTTGTACATGTCGAGGTCGTCGGAGGTGCGCAGGCCGTCCGCCGCGGTGCCGGGGCCATCGTAGGCAACGTTGGGCGCGCGGCGTACGCGGCGCTGGCCGGCGTTGTAAATCCACGCCGAGCGCGGCTCCTTCACCTGGTCGATATTCTCATGGACCAGCAGCACGTCACCTTCGAGGCGCGCAGGCGCCAGGACTTTCTGCAGGAACACGAACAGGCGGTTGGGGTAGGGGTTGTCGGGCATGCGCGCCGCGTAGATCGCGGTTTCCTCGAACAGCACCGGGGAGAAGGCGCCGTTGGTCTGCACCGGGATCTGGGTATAGCGGCGCTTGAAACCCAGCGCGGTGCGGTAGCGGGTCACGTGGTTCCAGATGACCTCGATGCCGTTAGCCGGGATGGGGAAGGGCACCGAGGCGCGGTAGTTCACCAGGCCATTGCCGTCGGAGACAGTGTCGGTCTGGGTGGACCATTCCTTGATTGCCGCGTATTCGCTCTCCGGCAGTTTCGCGCTGCGGTGGGTTTTGTACACCGGCATGCGGTAGGTGTCGGGATAGCGCTTGAGCAGGGCGATCTGGCCCACGCTCAGGGCGTCTTCATACTGCTGGTAGTTCTGCGCGGTGATTTCGAACAGGGGCTGCTCATCCGCGTAGGGATTGACCATGCGGTCCCCCGGCTTGTAGCTCGCCGGGAGTGCCGGCAGGCCGCCGGTCCACTCGGGGATGCTGCCATCGGCATTCCCCGCACGCTCGGCGCCCACGGGTGTCAGTTCCTCGCCACCGAGCCTGGCGGCCTGCTCCGGCGTAATTTTCGCCTGCGCGGTCATGGCCAGCCCGCAGAGGC
This sequence comes from Halieaceae bacterium WMMBA4, assembly GCA_033283325.1. Classification (GTDB taxonomy): domain Bacteria; phylum Pseudomonadota; class Gammaproteobacteria; order Pseudomonadales; family Halieaceae; genus Mangrovimicrobium. Next base: position 1,601,365 of record JAWMQO010000001.1, on the reverse strand, counting down.
TGGCGGTGATCAGGATACGAAGCGGTTTTTGCATGGGTGAAACTCCAGGTAGCAAAAGCGTCAAAAGGCAATAGAGAAGCTGGCGGAGATGAAGTCCCGGTCTTCCTGCTCGTTGTAGTCGGCGCCGAAGAACGTGGTCCAGGAGATTTCCGCCCTGTAGGTATTCAGGTAATCACCACGCAGTCCGAGACCGAGGGCCTGGCGCCCGTCGATGAAGTTGGGTGATGGTGAGGTGCCGTGGACGTCGTGGGACCAGGCGAGGGTCGGGGTCAGGTTGATGCCAGCGATGGCGTTGGGGTAGTCCAGGCCGGCGCGCACCCGGTAGCCCCAGGAGAAGTCGTCGGTGAAGCCGTCGCTGTCACAGTAGTCGGCGTTGCCGTTGGGCTTGAGCCCGGCTAGGGCCTCCAGTACCGGGTGCGAGTTGCAGCTCACCGGCACGTTGAACAGGCCGCTCTGGAATTCCTCGAAATCGCCGACGCCGTAGGCGGAGGAACGCCCGTAGTTGATGTCCTCGTCCATGCCGCCGATCCAGGTGCCGGCGACTTCGGCGGCAACGGTGAGGCGCTCGGCGCCGAAGACCTGGTCGAAGAAACGGACGAAAGTGAACTGCAACTGGGAGTAGTCGACTTCGTCGTAGCCGTGCACCACGACGCCGGGACCCGCTTCCTGGGTGCGCGGCAGCATGCGCGACCATTCGCCCCAGCTGCCCAGGGCCAGGGCCTGCAGGAGATCCACGGTGTTGATCTGAAGCGGGTACTCGGGCCGGTAGCTCGCCTCGCCGGAGACCGCCCACTCGCCGATGCTGGTGGCGAAGGTCAGGCCGTAGAGGTCGATGTCTTCGGGGAATTCGAAGAAGTAATAGGGGTTAGAGCCGAACAGGAAGGGCTGGCCGAAATTCTCTGACGGGTTGATGCCGCTGAAGATCGGCGTGCGGTTGTGCAGCCGGGTGTAGTAGAGACCGAACTCGGTGGCGTTCAGCGCATCGACAAAGTAGCGCGCCGCGATGCCCCACTGGCCGCTGTCGGAGGCTTCGTCATCGTCGGCGCGGGGGATGATCAGCCCGCCCTCAAACTGCTCGCGGTCCGAACTGGTGGACGCGGCGGTGAGGTAGTCGCAGCCGCCGCCATAGGGATCGGTGGAGCTCCAGTAAGTGCCGCACTCGTCGATGATGGTGCGCTGCCACTCGTACTGGTAGAAGGCCTCGATGCTCAGGTCATAGGTGAGGCCGAGGTTGCCGTAGATCATGCCTACCGGCAGCAGGGCTTCCTTGATCTCTGAGCCCGGGGAGCGCAGGGCGGTCACGTCGAAGGGGTTGATGGTGTTGACACCGTTCTGGATGAAGGTGCTCTCACCCCAGGACAGCACCATGTTGCCGGCGCGCAATTCCAGCGGCATCTCGCCGAGGTTCAGGTTGGCGTAGGCGTAGTAGTCGAGGAACTCGAAGCCGCCTTCCCTTGCCAGGTCCTCGAAGCCGCCGGTCTTCAGGGTCTGGTTGGGCAGGTAGTCGTTGGCCGCGCTGCCGTGGGCCAGTTTGTCGTTAGCGAGCGCGTAGTCGTACCAGTACTTGAAGCGGGTGAAGAAGCCGTAGCTGCCGGCGTTCAGGTCGAGGTCGTGCACGCCCTTGAAAATGAGCGAATACATGTCCCCCTGTTGGTAATTCAGGTTGCCGTCGTCGGCAGTGCTCGAGGCCGCCCGGCCGCTGTTGCTGTTGCCCGGAGTGACTACCCGGTTATCCGGATCTTCCAGGCGCCAGCTGGCACCCACCGACAGGGTGGAGGTGAAATTCCCCTCGAAAGGACCCAGTTGGAAATCGATTGCCTTGACAGGAGCGGCGCCCGAGGCGCACAGGGCGGCAGTCACGGGTGCAAGTAAGAAACCGTGCTTCTTCACAGTAATGTTCCTCCAGCGCGATCTCCCCTTGCAAGGTTGGAGTCGCCGTTTTTATCGTTACAAGCCAAGCATAGATCAACATCCAATGTTTACACTTAAAACACTCGGGTGCAATGCGATTTATTACCTTCTTAGGGTAGTAATTACACTGGAGTACGGACGCACGTTGGTGCACGGGGGAATATTGGGTACACTGATTTCGGATATCACTGAGAAGGGCCCCCCTGCCGATGAACCCCAATTACCTGGATTTCGAACAGCCCATTGCGGAATTGGAAGTCAAGATTGAGGAACTACAAAACGTCGGTTCGGATAACGAGCTCAACATAGGCGAGGAAATCACCACCCTGCGCCAGAAGAGCGAACGGCTCACCGAGAAAATTTTCGCCAACCTCAGCGCCTGGGATATCGTCAAGGTCGCTCGGCACCCGCTGCGCCCCTACACCCTCGATTACATTCCGCGGATCTTCACCGAATTCGACGAGTTGCACGGCGACCGCCGCTTCGGCGACGACAAGGCCATCGTCGGCGGCGTCGGCCGCCTCGACGGCAAGCCTGTGATGATCATCGGGCAGGAGAAAGGGCGCGCGGTAAAGGATAAGGTCTACCGCAATTTCGGCATGCCCAAGCCCGAGGGTTATCGCAAGGCCCTGCGCCTGATGGAGTTGGCGGAGCGCTACCGGATGCCGGTGGTCACCCTGATCGACACCCCCGGAGCCTATCCCGGCATCGACTCCGAAGAGCGCGGCATCAGCGAATCGATCGCCCACAACCTTGCGGTCATGTCGCGGCTGGCGACGCCGATCATCTGCGTGGTGATCGGCGAGGGCAGTTCCGGCGGCGCCCTGGGTATCGGTGTCGGCGACCACATCGCCATGCTCCAGTACTCCACTTACTTTGTGATCTCGCCGGAGGGTTGCGCCAACATTATATGGAAGGACTCCGCCCACGCCCCGGAGGCCGCCGAAGCCATGGGCGTCACCTCGAAAAAACTGGAAGAACTGGGCATTGTCGACGCGACTATCCCGGAGCCTCTCGGCGGCGCCCACCGCAACGTCGACCAGATGGCGCAGCGCATCCAGGATCACCTGGTGGAGCAGGTCGAGCGCCTCTCGCGCCTGCCCCTCGAAGAACTGATCGAGACCCGCTACAAGCGGATCACAGCCTACGGCAATTAATCGCCGGGGCCGGACCCTGCGGCCATGACCTCGCTCCCTGACGCAAGCTCCCTCGACGCCACGCTGGCGCAGCTCGTGGGGGCGCCTCGCTGGTTTGTTGCCTGCAGCGGCGGCCTGGATTCGGTGGTCCTGCTGGATCTGCTGCTACGCTGGCGCGAGGGCCGTCGGGACCTGCCGCCGCTCTACGTGCTCCATGTCGACCACGGCCTGCAGGCGGCTTCAAGTGAGTGGGCCGAGCACTGCCGCGCGCTTTGCGAAGAGCTGGGGGTGCCGATCCGTGTGCTCGTGGCGCAGGTGCAGGCGCAGGGCGGGGGGCTGGAAGAGGCCGCACGCGAGGCCCGCTATGCTCTGCTCGAGGCGCAACTCCAGGGCGGCGACATTCTTTTCACCGGCCACCACCTGGACGACCAGGTCGAGACATTCTTCCTTCGCCTGATGCGCGGCGCGGGTCTGCAGGGCCTCGCGGCGATGCCCGCCGAGCGCGCGCTTGGCGCTGGCCGGCTGCTGCGCCCGCTGCTGTCATTTTCGCGGGAGCAACTGGAAGCCTACGCCCGGTCGCAGGGCCTGCGCTGGGTGGAAGACCCCTCGAATGCGGACGCCAGCCTGGACCGCAACTATTTACGCCGGGAGGTATTACCGCTGCTCGAAGCCCGCTGGCCAGCCTACCGGCAGACGGTGGCACGGGCGAGCGGGCACCTCGCGGCGGCGCAGGTCGAGCTGGCGCGAGGCCTCCCGCGAATGGAAACCCTGAGCGGTGCCTGCGGCGATCCGGGGCTGGCTCTCGCTTGCCTGGGCGGCGACCAGGCTGGGAATATCCTGCGGGCCTGGTTGCGCAGCCTGCACCTGCCGGCGCCCGACGCGGCGGCACAGGCGGAATTCCTCCGCCAGTTGCGCGAGGGCGAGGCGAACTCCGCGCCCATGCTCGATACCGGCGCCTATCGCCTGCAGCGCTATCGCGATGCCATCTACCTCCTGCCGGAAGCGGCGGAGCCACCCCCCGGTGCCTGGTTCCTGGGCCCCGGTGATGCGCCTCTGGCGGTCCCGGGGGTCGGCCTGCTGCAGCTGCGGCCCGCGGCGCGGGGCTTCCTGCTGGCTGCGGGCGAGGCGCTGGAGCTGCGCTGGCGCAGCGGCGGCGAGCGCTGCCGCCCGGCGGGCCGCGCCGGGGCCGCCGGGCTCAAGCAATTGCTGCAGGAGGCGGGAATCCCCCCGTGGTGGCGCAATCGTGTGCCCATGCTCTATCTTGAAGAGGAACTGCTGGCGATCGGCGGCATCGGCAACTGCCATAGCTCGCGATTGAGCCCATCCGGAGAGATTCCCGGGGGAGGCTGGGAGCTTCGCTGGGAATCTCGCGGGATCACCGGTTCTGATTGAGCCGGTAGCGCCTTTCCGGTAAACTGGCGTCCCATCGTTTGGCAGGACATTCACGGCGACCATCTGGGCGTTGTGGAAGCGCTGCGTATCCCAGAATATGCGTGTTTAAAGGCTCTTCATGACGCGATTCGTCTTTGTTACCGGTGGTGTGGTTTCCTCGTTGGGGAAAGGCATCGCCGCCGCTTCACTAGCAGCAGTCCTCGAAGCCCGGGGTCTCAAGGTCACGCTGCTCAAGCTCGACCCTTACATCAATGTCGACCCGGGCACCATGAGCCCCTTCCAGCACGGCGAGGTCTTCGTGACCGAGGACGGGGCGGAAACCGACCTCGACCTCGGCCACTACGAACGCTTCACCCACGCGACCATGCGGCGCAGCAACAACTTCACTACCGGTCGGGTCTATGCGGCGGTTCTGCGCAAGGAGCGCCGCGGGGATTACCTCGGCGGCACCGTGCAGGTCATTCCCCATGTCACCGACGAGATCAAGCGCCGCATCGTGCTGGGCGCTGGCGACGCGGATGTCGCAGTGGTCGAGATCGGCGGTACCGTTGGCGACATCGAGGGCCTGCCGTTCCTCGAGGCGGCCCGCCAGTTGCGGGTAGAGGTAGGGCCGAAAAACGCCATGCTGATGCACCTTACCCTGGTGCCGTACATCGCCACCGCTGGCGAGATCAAGACCAAGCCCACCCAGCACTCGGTGAAGGAACTGCGCGCCCTGGGCCTGCAGCCCGATGTGTTGCTGTGTCGCGGCTCGGTTGAAATCGATGCAGGTGCGCGCAAGAAGATCTCCCTCTTTACCAACGTTGAGGAGCGCGCGGTCATCCCGTTGATCGACGCCGATTCGATCTATCGCATCCCCGGCATCCTCAACAGCTACGGCCTCGACGATTACGTGGTCGAGCGCTTCGCCCTGGAATGCCCCCCGGCGGATCTCTCCGAGTGGGACGAGGTGCTGGATCGCGAGTTCGATACCTCCGCGGGCGAAGTCCGGGTGGCCATGGTCGGCAAGTACATGGACCTGCTGGACGCCTACAAATCCCTCAACGAGGCCCTGCTGCACGCCGGGCTGCAAACCCGGACCAAGGTGCGGGTGGATTACATCGACGCGGAAGAGATCGAGACCCAGGGCACCGCCATACTGGAAAAGGCAGACGCCATCCTGGTGCCCGGCGGTTTCGGAGACCGCGGAATCGAGGGCAAGATCACTGCGGTACGCTATGCCCGTGAGAACAAGGTTCCCTATCTCGGCATCTGCCTCGGCATGCACCTGGCGCTGGTGGAGTTCGCTCGCGACGTGTGCAATCTCGAAGGCGCGCACTCAACCGAAATGCAGCCCGACACACCGCATCCGATCGTTGGCCTGATCACCGAGTGGCAAAACGCCGACGGTTCCACCGAACAGCGCGATGAGTCTTCGGACCTCGGCGGCACCATGCGCCTGGGCGCCCAGCCCTGCCACCTGGAAGCGGGGAGCAAGGTACGCGAGATCTATGGTGCGGACGTGATTACCGAGCGCCACCGGCACCGCTACGAGATCAACAACAACTACATCGACACCATGTCCGCCAAGGGCATGCGTTTCGTCGGCTGGTCTGCGGATCACTCCCTGGTGGAAATGGTCGAACTGGAGGATCACCCCTGGTTCGTCGCCTGCCAGTTTCACCCGGAGTTCACCTCGCGGCCTCGCGGCGGGCACCCCCTGTTCGCCAGTTATATCAGCGCGGCCATCGCGCATGCGCGCGCCGCCGGAGGCTGAGCGCGCGCCAGCCCAGGAGGAAAAAGCCGTGACCGACCAGACTGTCACTCTCGGGGAAATCCGTTTCGACAACCGCGCGCCCTTTGTCTTGCTGGGGGGCGTCAACGTACTTGAGGACATGGACTTCACCCTGCGGGTCGCGGAGCACTACGCCGAAGTGTGCGGCCGTCTGCAGATCCCGCTGGTATTCAAGGGCTCCTACGACAAGGCCAACCGCTCGTCGATTCACTCCTTCCGCGGGCCCGGGCTCGAGGAAGGTCTCGCCATCCTGGCGGAGGTGAAGTCCCGCTTCGGCCTGCCGGTGATCACCGATGTGCATACCCCCGAACAGGCCGCGCCCGCGGCGGAAGTCTGCGACATCATCCAGTTGCCGGCTTTCCTCGCCCGGCAAACCGACCTGGTCGCCGCCATGGCTGCCACCGGGGCGGTGATCAACGTCAAGAAGCCCCAGTTTCTCAGCCCCTCGCAAATGGCCAATATCGCAGAGAAATTCGAAGAGTGCGGCAACTCGCGCATCCTGATCTGCGAGCGCGGCAGCAATTTCGGCTACGACAATCTGGTGGTGGACATGCTGGGTTTCGGCGTAATGAAGAAAACCTGCGGCAACGCGCCGCTGATCTTCGATGTGACCCACGCCCTGCAGTGCCGCGATCCCGGTGGCGCCGCTTCCGGTGGCCGCCGCAGCCAGGTCGCCGAGCTGGCGCGGGCTGGCATGGCCACGGGCCTTGCGGGTCTCTTCCTCGAAGCGCATCCGGAGCCGGAAAGAGCCCTTTGCGACGGACCCAGCGCGCTGCCCCTGGCGGCGCTCGAAGCTTTTCTCTTGCAGGTAAAGGCGGTGGACGACCTGGTGAAATCCATGCCCGAACTGACTATCGAATAGAACACCTACACGGAGTAACCCTATGAGCAAGATCGCAAACGTTCAGGCCTTTGAGGTCATGGATTCCCGCGGCAACCCCACGGTCATGGCCGAAGTCACCCTGGACAGCGGTCACATGGGTTCAGCCTGCGCGCCCTCCGGCGCCTCTACCGGTTCGCGCGAAGCGCTGGAACTGCGCGACGGCGACAGCGCGCGCTATCTCGGCAAGGGTGTGCTCAAGGCGGTTGCCAACGTCAACGGCCCGATCCGCGATCTCCTGCTGGGCAAGGACGCCAACGCCCAGCGCGAGCTCGACCAGATCATGATCGACGCCGACGGTACCGAGAACAAGGCGAAGTTCGGCGCAAACGCGATCCTCGCGGTTTCCCTGGCGGCTGCGAAAGCGGCGGCGGCGGGGAAGGGCATTCCCCTCTACCAGCACATCGCCGAGATCAACGGCAGCAGCGAATACAGCATGCCGGTACCGATGATGAACATCCTCAACGGTGGCGAGCACGCCGACAACAACGTGGATATCCAGGAGTTCATGGTGCAGCCGGTGTCGGCGCCGAGCTTTGCCGAGGCCCTGCGCGCCGGTGCCGAGATCTTCCACAACCTGAAGAAAGTGCTCTCCGCCCGCGGCCTCAACACCGCGGTGGGCGACGAAGGCGGCTTCGCCCCGAACCTGCCGTCCAACGAGGCGGCCCTCGAGGCGATTGCCGAAGCCGTGGGCAAGGCCGGTTACAAGCTCGGCAGCGACATCACCCTGGCGCTGGATTGCGCGGCCTCCGAATTCTACAAGGATGGCGTCTACGACCTGGCCGGCGAAGGCAAGAAATTCTCCAGCGCCGAATTCTGCGACTACCTCGCGGACCTGGCCGCGGCCCACCCGATCATCTCCATCGAGGACGGCCTGGACGAATCCGACTGGGACGGCTGGAAACTGCTCACCGACAAGATCGGCGACAAGGTGCAACTGGTCGGTGACGACCTTTTCGTCACCAACACCAAAATCCTCAAGCAGGGTATCGAACGCGGTGTCGGCAACTCCATCCTGATCAAGTTCAACCAGATCGGCAGTCTCTCCGAGACCCTCGACGCCATCGCCATGGCCAAGGACGCGGGCTATACCGCGGTGATTTCCCACCGCTCGGGTGAAACCGAGGACGCCACCATTGCCGACCTCGCCGTGGCGACCGCCGCCGGCCAGATCAAGACCGGCTCCCTGTGCCGCTCCGACCGGGTGGCCAAGTACAACCGCCTGCTGCGTATCGAAGCCGAGCTGGCTGGCAAGGCGCCCTACCGCGGCATGGCGGAATTCCAGCGCTAATCGAGCCCCGCATGCGCTGGCTGCTGGCGATCCTCGTGGTTCTGCTGCTGGCGCTGCAGTACCGCCTGTGGATCGCCGAGGGCAGCCTGGCGGAACTGCACCGCCTGCAGGCCCAGGTAGAGCAATTCAACCGCGAGAACGACGAGCTGCGAGAGCGCAACGCGGTACTGGAACGCGAGGTGATCAACCTGCAGAACAGTAACGAGGCCGTCGAACAGCGGGCGCGTGAGCAGCTCAACCTGGTGCGCGATGGCGAGGTCTTCTACCAGGTCGGCGATCCCGGCGCGGATGAGGGGAAACAGCCATGAGCCTGGAAACAGCCATGAGCCTGGAAACAGCCATGAGCCTGGAGACAGCCATCAACACCCCCTGCCACGCCGTAATCCCCGCTGCGGGCATCGGCTCCCGCATGGGCAGCGAAATCCCCAAGCAGTACCTGCGCTTCGACGACGTGACCCTGCTCGAGCACAGCGTGCTCGCCCTGCAGCGCGACCCGCGGATAAGCTCTATCACCATCGCCCTGCATCCGGACGATCGCTTCGCCGACGAACTCGCGCTATTCCAGCAAGCGGAAGTTGGCCGGGTGATCGGCGGCGCCGAGCGTGCCGACTCGGTGCTCGCCGCGCTGCGCGCCGTGCCCGGCGATGCCGGCGACTGGGTGCTGGTGCATGACGCGGCGCGCCCGGGCCTGCCCCTGCCGGATCTGCAGCGCCTGATCGACAGCGTGCTGGCGTCTGGCGTGGGCGCCATCCTGGCGGAGCCGATAGTGGACACGGTCAAGCGCGATGACGGCCACGGCAGGGTGGAGGCAACCCTGGACCGCAGCCGCCTGTGGCGCGCCCAGACACCGCAGATGTTTCGCCTCGGTGAACTGAGGTCCGCGCTGGCGGCAGCGCTGGAGCAACAGCTCCCCGTCACCGACGAGGCCTCGGCGATGGAACTGGCGGGCCACCCGGTACAACTGGTGCCCGGCTCGGCGGCCAACTTCAAGGTGACCGCGCCGGACGACCTGGCGCTCACCGCCTGGTACCTCGCCTGGAAGGAAGAGCAACAACAATGAACATGCGTATCGGCCATGGCTACGATGTGCACCGTTTCGGCGAGGGCGAGCAGGTCGTCCTCGGCGGCGTCAGTATTCCGTACCGGCGTGGCCTGCTCGCGCACTCCGACGGCGACGTGTTGCTGCATGCGCTGTGTGACGCCCTCCTGGGGGCAATAGCCGCAGGCGATATCGGCCGCCATTTTCCCGATTCCGACCCCGCCTTCGCCGGCGCCGACAGTCGGGCCCTGTTGCGACGGGTCGTCGCCCTGGTCAGCGAGTCGGGCTTCCAGCCCGTGAACGTCGATATGACCATCGTCGCCCAGGCGCCAAAAATGGCACCACACATCAGCGCCATGTGCGCCAACATCGCCGAAGACCTGGGCATTCCCGTAGCCCGGGTCAACATAAAGGCGACCACTACCGAAGGCCTCGGATTCGCCGGTCGGGAAGAGGGTATCGCCGCGCATGCCGTAGTCCTGCTGGGTGCCCTGGAGGCATGATCCCGGACTGGCCCCCGGCCCTCGGGGAGGCGGTGGCGAGTGCCGTTTTGCGCAGCGTACCGGAAGATTTTCTCGTCGTTGAACGCCTGCCTTTCGAGCCGGAGGGGGAAGGTGAGCACGCCTTCCTTTACCTCGAGAAGCGCGAGCTGACCACGCCGGAGCTGGCTGAGCGCCTGTCGAAACTCAGCGGCACACACCCGCGCGATATCAGTTTCAGTGGCATGAAGGATCGCAATGCGGTGACCCGGCAGTGGTTCAGCGTGGGACTGGCGGGTCGGCCGGAGCCGGACTGGCAGTCCCTCGAGGGGGACGCCCGGGTCAGGGTGCTGGCGGCGACGCGCCATCGGCGCAAGTTGCGTCGCGGTGTCCACCGGGCCAACCGTTTCGAATTGCGCCTGCGCCAACTCGCCGGCGATCACCAGCAGATCGAGGAGCGCCTCGCCCTCATTCGCCAACGCGGGGTACCCAACTACTTCGGTGAACAGCGCTTTGGCCGGGCGGGCGCGACCCTGGTACAGGCGCGCCGCTGGATGGCGCGCGGGGAGCGGGTGTCGCGCAACCGCAAGAGTATCTACCTGTCCTGCCTGCGCTCCCTGCTGTTCAACCAGCTGCTGGGCAATCGTGTCCGCGAGGGCAGCTGGGATACACCCCTGCCCGGGGATGTCTGCATGCTGGCCGGCAGCCACAGCGTATTCGCCGTTGATCAGGTCGATGACGAACTCCTTCAGAGGGGCGCGGCACACGACCTGCACCCTGCACTGCCACTGTGGGGCCGGGGCAGTGACCCGCTGGCCGAGGCGGCGGGTGCCTTCCGCCAGCAACTGCAGGAAGAAGCTGCGGTATGCGAGTTCCTGGAGGGCAAGGGTTTGCAGTTGGACTGGCGCGCAACGCGGCTATTGCCTGATGACTTTTCCTGGCAGTTTTGTGAAGATGACAGCCTGCTGTTGACCTTCGAACTGGGAGCCGGTGCTTTCGCCACTGCGCTCCTGGCGGGATTTGCCCGGGTGGTCGACGCGAGGGGCGAAAGAGACTGAAACCCGGTGGCACGATAGCTTGACGCCGGCGGCGTGAGAGAAAAAAAAGGTGGGACAATTCGAGTGGTACGGGGAGTAAGCGGGGTGGACCTCAAAGGGATCGGCATGACATCGCAGCGGACCAGGGAGCGCCTGATCCAGCGTCTGGCCGACCAGGGAATCCGCGACCACCGCGTCCTCGAAGTACTGCGCAGCACACCGCGGCACCTTTTCCTCGACGAGGCCATGGCCCACCGCGCCTACGAAGATGTAGCCCTGCCGATTGGCTACCAGCAGACACTTTCCCAACCCTATATCGTCGCCCGCATGACCGAATTGCTGATCGAGCACAGCATTCCCCAGCGGGTGCTCGAAATTGGTACCGGTTCCGGCTACCAGACCGCCGTGCTGGCGCAACTCGTCCCTGAAGTCTACAGCGTCGAGCGAATCAAGCCCCTGCTGCAAAAGGCGCGGCAACGCATGCGCCAACTCAAGTTGCGCAATGTACAGGTCAACCACGCCGACGGCGGCATGGGCTGGCCGGAGCGCGGTCCCTTTGACGCCATCCTCGCCGCCGCCGCACCGGAACGCATTCCCGAGCAATTGCTGGAACAGCTGGCGCCCGGCGGGCGGCTGGTGTTGCCAGTCGGTGGTGAGACCCAGTACCTGCACGTGGTGGATCGCACCCATGAAGGTTTCGAAACCAGCGTGGTCGAGGCGGTGCGCTTCGTGCCGCTGCGCCCGGGGACGGTTCGCTAAATGAGCGCGCAAGAGGAGGTCAAGCTGGACACGGGCCCTGACGTACGGGCGGATACGCCCGAGGCTGCGCCCCCGGGGAAAAGCCCCCTGGGTGTATTCCTTCGCGGGCTGTTGATGGGGGCGGCGGATATCGTGCCCGGCGTCTCCGGCGGCACCATGGCCTTTATCACCGGGATCTACGAAACCCTGCTCGGCAGTATCAGTTCGGTGGACCTCGAGTTCGCCCGCCGCCTGCTCCGGCTGGACATTCGCGGCGCCTACGACCACGTCAACGGCACCTTCCTGCTCTGCCTGCTGGCGGGGATCGCCACCAGCGTGCTGACCCTGGCCCGCTTGATCGGCTGGGTGCTGGAGCATCACCCGGTGCCGCTGTGGGCCTTCTTTTTCGGGCTTATCCTGGCTTCGGCACTGGTCCTGTTGAAGCAGGTCAGGAGCTGGACTCCGCAGCGAGTCGCAGCGCTGCTGGCCGGGGGCGTTTTCGCCACGGCGGTAGCGCTCACGCCAGTAGTGAACCTGCACATCGGCGCCCCGGGCATATTCATCGCCGGTTTTGTCGCGATCTGCGCAATGATCCTGCCGGGTATTTCCGGCAGTTTCATCCTGGTATTGCTGGGCATGTACGGCACGGTACTCACCGCGCTCAAGGGCCTGGACATCGTCTTCATCGCAATTTTCGCCGCCGGCGCCGGCTGTGGCCTGCTGTTTTTCTCCCGCATCCTCCACTGGCTGCTGGCGCGTTTCCATGAGGCGACGATGGCCCTGCTGACCGGCTTCCTGTTCGGCTCGCTGCTGGTGGTCTGGCCCTGGAAGCAGGTGCTCGAGTGGGTGCCCTCCAGCGACGGCAGCCTGAAACCCGCGCACCAGTTGCCAGTGCTGCCAGGCAACTTCGAAACGCTGACGGGCCAGGCACCCCAGCTCGGGTTTTGCCTCCTGCTCATGGTGATCGGCTTCGCCCTCGTGTGGCTGGTCGAGCACTTCTGGGGGCGCGTGGAAACGGATGCCCCTTCGGGCTGAGGCCGGCAATGCCCTCGCTCTGGCTTCGTCGGGGAAAGGCAACTACACAGGCGCTGCTGTGCGCCGCCCTCATGGCCCAGTTGTCCGGTTGCGGCAGCAATGCGCCGGCGCCGGTAGAGGATCGCAATGCCCGGGGGCCGAATCCCAGGGTCCAGGCCCATAGCAGCCAGTCCACCTACCTCGTTCAGCGCGGGGATACGCTGTACTCCATCGCCTTCCGTTACGGCCTGGATTACCGCCGCCTGGCCGCCGCCAACGCTATCGCCGCTCCCTATACCATCTACGTCGGCCAGCGGCTGTTGCTGTCGCAGGCGGAACCGCCGGCGGTGGCCGCGAGGCCAAGCACCGCCCCGGCGCGTGCGAGCAGCCCGTCAACCGCTCCGGCTGCGAGGCAGCAGCCCGCCCCGGTGCGCCAGCCTGGCGCCGCTGTCACAAAAACGTCAACTCCCCCTGCTACAAAGACTACTCCGGCGCCGACGCTGGGCGCGGTTTCCGCGTGGCGCTGGCCGACTTCCGGCGCGGTGATACGCCGCTATTCGGCGACAGTACACAAGGGGATTGATATTGCCGGTGAGCGCGGCGACGCGGTGCTCGCGGTAGCGCCAGGGCAGGTGGTCTACGCCGGTACGGGTATAGTAGGGCTTGGCGAACTGGTCATCGTCAAGCACAACGAGCGCTACCTGAGCGCCTATGGCCACAACGAGGTCCTGCTGGTGAAAGAGGGCCAGTTGGTGGCGGCGGGGCAGCAGCTCGCCCGCAAGGGAAGCAGCGGTACTGACAGGGTGAAATTGCATTTCGAAATTCGCCGCGATGGCAAGCCGATCGACCCTCTGGGACTGCTGCCAAAACGTTAAGTATTCGCGCCAAGTTACTGACGCGAAAGAAATGTTAGCTAATGCAATTGTTTTCAAAGGTGCTTGTATTTGAACTTCGGCTTGGGTTAGCCTGTTCGACCCGGCGGTAAGTGGGCTCTCAATAACCAGGACAGGACGGGGAACGGCCATGGGTCTGGACAGCACGAGGTGCCGGAAAGGGAATTCGGAAACAAATACTGGGACTAAGGGGCGGAGTAAAGGGGCTGCGATGAAGCGAAAGGTTTCTGTTCCCGGCGGTGAAGCCGATGAAGTCGGCGTAAAGCATTCAGCCATGTTGGCAATGCAGGAAGAAGACGACCGGGAAGCGGCGCAGGACAGCACTGACGAGGACGAAATGTTCGACGAGGCCAAGGCGCGAACCGCCAGCCGCATCGAAAAGTCCCTGGATGTCACCCAACTCTACCTCAACGAGATCGGCTATTCGCCACTCCTCACCCCAGACGAGGAAAAACACTACGCGCGCCTCGCCCGCAAGGGTGATGAAGAAGGGCGCCGGCGCATGATCGAAAGCAACCTGCGCCTGGTGGTCAAGATTTCCCGCCGCTACATCAATCGCGGCCTCACCCTGCTGGACCTGATCGAGGAGGGCAACCTCGGCCTGATCCGCGCAGTGGAAAAATTCGATCCTGAACGCGGCTTCCGTTTCTCTACCTACGCCACCTGGTGGATCCGGCAGACCATTGAGCGCGCGATCATGAACCAGACGCGCACCATTCGCCTGCCCATCCACGTGGTCAAGGAACTCAACGTCTACCTGCGTGCCGCGCGGGAACTGACCCAGAAACTCGATCACGAACCTACCGCGGAAGAAATTGCCGACATGCTCGACAAACCCGCCGCGGATGTGAAGCGCCTGCTAGGCCTCAATGAGCGGGTAACTTCGGTGGATGTCCCGGTCGGGCCGGATTCCGACAAGTCCGTGGTGGATACCATAGCTGACCACACGGAAAACGACCCCTCCGCCCTCCTGCAGGATTCCGACATCAAGGAAAACATCGCCGCCTGGCTGGACGAACTCAGCGAGAAACAGCGTGAGGTCGTCATCCGCCGTTTCGGCCTGCGCGGGCACGAGAGCAGCACGCTGGAGGAAGTTGGCCGGGAGATCGGACTCACCCGGGAACGGGTTCGCCAGATCCAGGTCGAGGCACTCAAGCGCCTGCGCGGCATCATGGAGACCCACGGCCTCACCGGTGATTCCCTGTTTACCTGATCCGGTAGCTGGAAACGAAAAGGGCGCGATTATCGCGCCCTTTTTTGTTTGCGCCTGTGGGAGCCCGCTCCGCGGGCGATTATCATGTGCCACTTGTGGGAGCCCGCTCTGAGGGCGATGATCGTTGGCGTATCGCCCGCAGAGCGGGCTCCCACCGATCCGTGTCCCACAGACCTGTTTTCCACCATGGAGTACCCTGATGTCCGAACAACAGCCCTCGCGCCCGCTGGAGGGCATCCGCGTTATCGAACTCGGCCAGTTGCTGGCCGGCCCCTTCACCGGCACCATTCTCGGTTACTTCGGCGCGGAGGTGATCAAGGTGGAACCTCCCGGCGGTGACCCCATTCGCGGTTGGCGGGAAGTGCGCGATGGCACCTCCCTGTGGTACCGCAGCCTCGGCCGCAACAAGAAAAGCGTGACCCTGGACCTGAAGAGCGAGCGGGGCAGGGCCCTTGCCCGGCGCCTGCTGAAAGACGCGGACGTCCTGGTCGAAAATTTTCGCCCGGGCCTGATGGAGAGTTGGGGCATGGGCCCCGAGGATCTCAAGGCGGACAACCCCGGGCTGATCTACACACGGATCTCCGGTTATGGCCAGAGTGGCCCTTACGCCAGCAAGCCCGGCTATGCCTCGGTGACGGAAGGCTACGCAGGCTTTCGCTATATCAACGGCGAGCCCGGCAAGGCGCCGGTGCGCACCAATATCTCAATGGGCGATAGCCTGGCGGCGATTCACGCCGCACTGGGCATTGCGCTGGCGCTGATCCAGCGTTTTCGCGGCGGCGAGGGCCAGGTCATCGATGTGGCGCTCTACGAATCGATCTTCAACCTGATGGAAGCGATCGTGCCCGAGTACGATGGTGCGGGTGTCGTGCGCGGCCCTTCCGGTACGACCGTCACCGGCATCGTACCCACCAATACCTACCTCTGCGACGACGGCAAATACGTGGTCATCGGCGGCAATGGCGATTCCATTTTCAAGCGCCTGATGACGGCAGCCGGCCGTTCCGACATGGCCGCCGATCCCGCGCTGGCGGACAACGCGGGCCGCGTGCGCCACGAGGCCACCATCGACGAAGCCCTGGCGCTGTGGTGTGGTGCCCACTCCTCGGCGCATGTTATCGCGACCCTGGAGGAAGCCCGGGTGCCGGTAGGGCCGATCAACAGCGTGGAAGACATGATGGCCGACGAGCACTTCAACGCCCGCGGCATGTTCGAGCAGGTAGAGATCGACGGCGAGCCGCTGAAAATCCCCGCCATCCTGCCGAAATTACAGGACACGCCCGGCCGCACCGACTGGCCCGGCGGCGCGGTTGGCAGCCATAACCAGGAAGTGCTCGGCGAGATGCTCGGCCTCAGTGCCGGGGAACTGGAGAGCCTGCGGGAAGAGGGCGTGATCGCCTGAGCGGGCCGGGACAGCCTGGCTCTCGGGCAGCCTACTTCGGCGTCTTCTGCGCCAGGGGCCGCCCCGTGCCGGGCTCGTTGGACATGCCCACCATGGAATCTGTCAGTTCCTCTCCCGCCGCCATCTGCATGATGCGGTAGAGGATGCCCGTGGGAGAGCCGTTGAGCAGGGCGTCACTTACCATGTTGTCGGTATCGACCGCTTCTGCAGCCTGCAGTAATTTGCGGAAGGTGCTGACGAAGTTATCCGAATGCCTGACCCGCAGTTCAGTCCCGAAGAAGATGTCGTGCAAGCGCTCCGGATCCTGGCTACTCTCCACGGCGAGGGCCACCAGCTTGCGCACGAACCATGACGAGTCCATGTCGCCAGCACCGGCCCGTTCCTGGGCGAATTCCTCGGCGCTCATCTCACCCGATCCGTCGGGGCCCGCCACCGACATGTACAGGAAGGCTGCAATCGCGCCCAGCTGGTCCTCCACCAGATGCTGCAATTTGAAGAATGAATCCCGCTGGGCATGCATTTCCAGGCGCCGCGCACTTTGCTCCTGGATAAATATGGCCTTGGTGTTGGCGGATATTTCCTTCTGCTGCATGAAGTGCCCGATCACCAGCCAGAGGAAGGCGAGGGGAGCGAACGCGCCCTCGAGGAAACTGCCGATATCAGCGGTGGGCAGGTGGATGAAATTGTCCAGCCCGACGATGCCGGTAAGGTAGAGGAGCCCGCCGCTTACCCAGAGCAGGGAAAGGAACATTCCTGCGGCAATACGCCAGTCCATACCGAGGATAGAAGATTTTGATTCAGGAGACATGCGTATCGGGTTCTGCTGCAGTTCAGGGAAATCTTTCGAGACTATACGGGAACATTGGCGGATCAGTCGACATCTCCGGGGGTATCCACGTCCCTGAGTATGCCGGGGTCGTCCAGGGCAAGCTCGCACAGTTGGATGCGGTGTCGCTGCACCACACTTCTCGCCCCTTCGTCGCCACGCAGGCGGCACAGCTCGCCAAACAGAGAAGACGAGAAGGCAACCGGGTGACCGGGTTCGCCGGCAAATGTGGGGCGGCAGAGCGGCGCTGTTTCAAGCGCCTGGGCCACCTGTCTGTAAGTGTCCGGAAGTACGAAAGGCATGTCGCCCAGGGCAACCAGTACGCCGTCCCAGTCCTCACAGTGGGCGACGCCCTCGGCCAGCGTGGCACCCATCCCCGCCGCAGCGTCCGCGCAAAAAATAATGCCCGCGCCTGCATCGCGCAATGTCGCGGCGAAATCATGCTCGCCTTCGCGCAGGCAGACGCGCAGTGGCAGGCCGCTGTTCATGGCCGCGCGGGCGCTGGCGACGAGAAGCCGCTCGCCACCCGGCAACGGCGCATAGCGCTTGTCGCTGCCGAAGCGCCGGCCAAAGCCCGCGGCCAGCAGCAGGATGCCCGTATTCATGGCCACAAAAAACCCCGCATTAGCGGGGTTTTCTCGCTGCTGGCGCCAATCAGCGCTTGAGCAGGTCCAGCTTGCCGGGCTTGCCCGCCCATTCCTCGGCGTCCGGAAGGGATTCCTTCATCTCGCTGATATTGGGCCATACTTCCGCGAGCTCCGCGTTCAGTTCCATGAAGACCTGCTGGTCTTCGGGCAGCTCATCCTCGGAGAAGATTGCGTCCACCGGGCACTCCGGTTCGCACAGCGCGCAATCGATGCACTCGTCCGGGTGGATGACCAGGAAATTGGGGCCTTCGTAGAAACAATCCACGGGGCAGACTTCCACGCAATCCGTGTGCTTACAATTAATACAATCTTCGCCTACAACAAAGGTCATTTTCTCACTGCCTCTTGGGATCGTGCGATACGCCGCGCGGATTCCAGTCCCGCCCGGGTCAAGGTGCGTAAGTTTACCTGCAAGGTCTTGAAAATAGAAGACTTGTGGGGTGTTTGCGGATCACAGCATTCCCCTCAGCCGGTAGAGCGTTTCCAGTGCTTCGCGCGGGCTGAGGCCATCCACGTCGAGCGCCTCCAGCGCCTCGGTGACCGGGTGTGGCTCCGGGGTACTGAACAGGTCCGCCTGGGGCGGTGGCGAGCTTGCCGCCGGGGCGGAGCTTGTGTCAGGGGGACGCCCGGCTTCCAGTTCCCGCAACCTGTCGGCGGCTGCCTGCAGGACCCGTGCTGGAATCCCTGCCAGCTTTGCCACCTGCAGGCCGAAACTGCGGTTGGCGGGCCCCTCCTGGATGTGGTGGAGGAAGACCACGTGATCCTGGTGCTCGGTGGCGTCGAGATGCACATTGGCCATGCCGGGGCAGCTTTCCGGCAACGCGGTGAGTTCGAAGTAGTGGGTGGCGAAGAGGGTGAAGGCGCGCACCTCCCGGGCCAGTTCCAGCGCCGCCGCCCAGGCCAGGCTGAGGCCGTCAAAGGTACTGGTGCCGCGGCCGACTTCGTCCATCAGCACCAGGGAGCGCGGCGTCGCGTTGTGCAGGATGTTGGCCGTCTCGGTCATCTCCACCATGAAGGTCGAGCGGCCGGAGGCCAGGTCGTCGGAGGAGCCGATGCGGGTAAAGATGCGATCCAGCGGGGCCATTCGCGCCGTGCTGGCGGGCACGAAGCTGCCGATGTGGGCGAGCAGGGCGATCACCGCGTTCTGCCGCATGTAGGTCGATTTACCGCCCATGTTCGGCCCGGTGATCAGCAGCATGCGACGGGAGTCGTCGAGCAGGGTGTCGTTGGCGATGAAGGGCTCGTCCAGCACCTGTTCCACCACCAGGTGGCGGCCCTCGGTGACTTCGAACACGGCTTCTTCGACGAACTGCGGGCGGCACAGGCGCAGGCTCAGGGCGCGTTCGGCGAGGCAGCCCAGCACATCGAGTTCCGAGACCGCGGCGGCGCAATCCTGCAGCGGCGCGAGGTCTTCGTTGAGGCGCTCGATCAGGTCCTCGTAGAGGGCCTTTTCCCGGGCCAGGGCGCGGCTCTTGCTGGAGAGGGCCTTGTCCTCGAAGGTTTTCAGTTCCGGGGTAATGAAGCGCTCGGCATTCTTCAGGGTCTGCCGGCGCATGTACTCCGCGGGTGCGCGCTCCGACTGGCCCTTGCTGATTTCGATGTAGTAGCCATGCACCCGGTTGTAGCCCACCTTCAGGGTGGAAATGCCGGTGGCTTCCCGCTCCCGCTTCTCGATGTCCACCAGGACGTCGGCGGCGCCGGTGCTGATGGCGCGCAACTCGTCCAGTTCGGCATCGTAGCCCTCGGCGATGACCCCGCCGTCGCGGATGACCACCGGCGGGTTGTCGATGATGGCCTTATCCAGCAGATCCACCAGCTCCGGAAATTCCCCGGCCTGCAGCGAAAGCTTTTCGAGCAGGGCGCTACTGGCGCCGGAGAGTTGGCGGCGCAAATCCGGCAGGGCCGCCAGCGAGGCGCGCAGGCGGGTGAGGTCCCGCGGCCGCGCCGAGCGCAGGGCGACCCGGGCGAGGATGCGCTCCATGTCGCCAATCGGTTTCAGGGCGCCACGCAGGGGTTCAAACTGGTAGTTCGCGCAGAGGGCTTCGACGGCGTCCTGCCGCGCCCGCAGCACCGCCACATCGGTCAGCGGCCGGTGCAGCCAGCGCCGCAGCAGGCGGCCACCCATGGCGGTGACAGTTTCGTCAAGCACCGCGAAGAGCGTGTTGCTCTCGCCGCCGCCGAGGTTGAGGTCGATCTCCAGGTTGCGGCGGGTGGCGGCGTCGAGGATCACGCTGTCTTCGCGGCGCTCGTGGCTGAGGCCGCGAATATGCGGCAGGCTGCTGCGCTGGGTATCTTTCACATATTGCAGCAGGCAGCCGGCGGCGCCGATGGCGAGGTCGAGGCCCTCGCAGCCGAAGCCGGCGAGGTCGTGGGTCTGGAACTGGGTGTTGAGGCTGCGCTGCGCCGCCTCGCTCTCGAATTCCCACTCGGGCTGGGCACGGGCGCCGCGGCGGCCGGAGACCAGGGGCAGGCCGATGCTGTCGCGGTAGAGGGTCTCGGCGGGGTCGAGGCGCTGCAGTTCGCCTGCCAGGGCTTCTTCGCCCGCCAGTTCCTGCACCCGGAAGCGCCCGCTGGCGAGATCGAGGTAGGCCAGGCCGAAACGCTCCCCGTGCTGGTTCACCGCCAGCAAGAGGCTGTCCGTGCGCTCGTCGAGCAGGGCCTCGTCGGAGAGGGTGCCGGGGGTAACCACTCGCACCACCTTGCGCTCCACCGGGCCCTTGCTGGTGGCCGGGTCGCCGATCTGTTCGGCGATGGCGACTGAAATGCCCGCTTTGACCAGCCGCGCCAGGTAGCCCTCCGCCGCGTGGTAGGGCACGCCGGCCATGGGGATGGGTTCGCCGTTGGACTTGCCACGGGCGGTCAGCGTGATATCGAGCACTTCCGCCGCTCGCCTGGCGTCCTCGTAGAACACCTCGTAGAAGTCGCCCATGCGGTAGAACACGAGGTCCTGGGGGTGCTGGGCCTTGATGGCGAGGTACTGCACCATCATCGGTGTGTGGCCGGCGGTAGAGGCGGGGGTGGCGGTTTTCTGGTTCAAAATCGCTGTTTTTGGAGTCCATGGAACAAGCCGCTAACACTATCAGCTTTGCGCCGCGCCGTGTAGGCGCCGCAGGCATTGTGGGAGCTCACTCTGTGAGCGATCGCCCGTGGAGTGGGCTCCTACGGCGAGCGGATCACCCTCGATGAGGGCGCCTGCAGTAGACCATCGCCATTCAGTGGGGTGGCCTGGAAATCCATGAAATGATTTATAAACAGGGTTTTAAATGTGCCAGTAACCGACCGAATCCAGCAGTTTGCATCGCCAGTGACCGCGTGAATGCGCTTGCATAAAGATAATAAATATCCGAAAAATACGGCAGTCGTGTAAGCTGCCAGCCCCGGATTATTTTTACGGTGGCCTGGCACGAGCTCTCAGTGAAGGCAGCCATCCGCATTGCGTTTGAATAACAGGAGGTACTGGGTATGAAAGCAGTGGTTTGTCGGGAACACGGCCCCGCGGAAAAACTCGAGCTGGCGGAAGACTGGCCGGCTCCCGAGTGCGGCGAAGGCGAAATCCTGGTCGAAGTGAAAGCTGCGGGCCTCAATTTTCCCGACCTGCTGATGATCCAGGGCAAGTACCAGACCCAGCCCGACATGCCTTTCATCCCTGGCGCTGAGTGCGCGGGCGTCATCCTGGCGGTGGGCGAAGGCGTAAAGGCCTTCAAACCCGGTGACCGGATCATCGCCACCGGCACCCACACGGCATTCGCCGAACGCCGGGTGATCGACCAGGCCAAAGCCTTTCCCATGCCGCAAAGCCTGGATTTCGTCCAGGCGGCCGGTATCAGCCTGACCTATTTCACGTCCTACCACGCGCTCAAGCAGCGAGCCGAACTGAAACCAGGTGAAACCCTTCTGGTGCTGGGCGCGGCGGGCGGTGTCGGCGCGACTGCCGTGGAAATCGGCAAGCTGCTGGGCGCCCGGGTTATCGCCGCGGCCAGCAGTGATGAAAAACTGGAGCTGTGCCGCCAACTCGGCGCCGACGAGGTGATCAACTACAGCGAGGTCGATCTCAAAAGCACGCTGAAGGAAATGACCGGCGGGCGCGGGGTAGATGTCGTCTACGATCCGGTGGGTGGCGATTTTACCGAGGCGGCGCTGCGCAACATGGCGTGGAAAGGCCGCTACCTGGTGATAGGATTCGCCAGTGGTCCGATTCCCAAACCGCCATTGAACCTCGCGCTACTCAAGGGTTGCTCTATCGTCGGGGTATTTTACGGCCGTTTCACGGCGGAGGAGCCAGAGTTGAACCGCAGGAACGTCGAAGAACTCTGGGAGTTTTTCGACGCGGGCAAGCTCAAGCCAGTTGTGACGGACGTTTTCCCACTCGAGAATTATGTAGACGCGTTCAACTGCCTCGCGGAGCGAAGAGCCCGCGGCAAAGTCATCCTTACAATGTAGCAGCCCGCTCCGCAGGCGATCTGTCCGAAGAGAGAGTCCTTCGCCCAGGGAGTAGGCTCCTGGTGAAAACGACTGTGGGAGCCCACTCTGTGGGCGAATCGCTCACGGAGTGAGCTCCCACAAGCCCGGAAATAGTGACTATTACTGGGGATGCTGGCGCAGGGTCAGCATATCCCCCCGCTGGCTGAACTCGATATGCTTGAGGAAGGTCATGCCCAGCAACACCTCATCCAGTTGCATGCCGGTGACTATCGACGCCGGCACATCCTCCAGTGCGATGCCCCCCACCGCCACACTGTCGAGGCGGGTGGCGTAGCTGAGCGTGTTGCCATTGGCCGTCTGGCTCTGGAAAGCGCGTCCGCGGGGCAGTTTCATCCGCTCGGCGAGGGCCGCCGGGATCGCCACGCCGGTGGCGCCCGTATCCAGCATGAAAGTCACTGGTTCGCCGTTGATGGTGCCGCTGGTGACGTAGTGCCCGTACTTGTTGCGCTTGAGCGTCACTTCGCGCACGCCCGCCGCGCTTTCACTGGTGCGCAGGCTGGTATTGGGGTTGAACTGGCGCTCCAGAAGGCCGGAGAAAAACCAGGCGCCGAAACCGAGCACCAGGACCCAGGTGATGACCATCATCCCCATGCCCATTCGCTTCTGGGCCTGAACGCCCTCTGGTAATTCTCCGTGCTGCAATGCTGGCTCGCTTATCCGTACGCCACGGCGCTCAGTCGAAGTCCGCTGCGCTGTGGCGTTCCGGAACGCCGAGCCCGCTTTCGCCCGGGTCGCGGTTCACCCGCAGGCCGCGTGTTACCGCCGGCCGTTCGTCGACTTCCCGCGCCCAGCGCATGACGTTGGCATAGCTCTCCACGTCGAGGAATTCCTGCGCGTTGTAGGAGTTGCCGATAACCAGCTTGCCGTACCAGGGGAAGGTGGCGATGTCGGCGACGCTGTAGTTTTCGCCGGCGAGGTAGGTGGTGCGGGCGAGGTGCTTGTCCAGTACGTCGAGCTGGCGCTTCACTTCCATGGCGTAGCGGTTGATCGGGTATTCCATCGGTTCCGGCGCGTAGGCGTAGAAATGCCCGAAGCCGCCACCGAGGAAGGGCGCGCTGCCCATCTGCCAGAACAGCCAGGACAGGCACTCGGCGCGCTCACGCGCATCTGCCGGCAGGAAGTGGCCGAACTTTTCCGCCAGGTGCATGAGGATGGCGCCCGACTCGAAGATGCGCAGGGGCTCGCTGCCACTGAGGTCCAGCAGGGCGGGAATTTTCGAGTTGGGGTTGATCTCGACGAAGCCGGAGGAGAACTGGTCACCGTCGCCGATATTGATTTTCCAGGCGTCGTACTCGGCGCCTTCCATACCGAGGGCGAGCAGTTCCTCCAGCATGATGGTCACTTTCTGGCCGTTGGGTGTGCCCAGCGAATAGAGCTGCAGCGGATGTTCACCGACGGGCAGTTCGCGCTCGTGGGTGGGGCCGGAAACCGGCCGGTTGATCGCGGCGAAATTGCCGCCGTTTTCCTTGTCCCAGGTCCAGACGCGGGGTGGGGTGTACGTGTTCATTGGGGATTCCAAATCAGTTGTCGAGTTCGTAGTAGCCGCCGAAGCTGCGATCGCCGAAGTCCGGCCTGCGCTTTGCCAGCCCGGCCATGACGGCCTCCAGCTGGTTCGGGCTTCCCAGCAGGCGCTTCTGCAGGGCCTCTTCCAGTGCGAGCCCCGCCTGCGTTTCGCCGCCGCGGGTCGCGTCGAGCAGGTACTTGCCAAGGGAAATCGCATCGGGATTGCGTTCGGCGATGGCCGCTGCCATCGCGCGGGCCTCCTCCAGGGGAGCCTCCGAGAGCTGGGTGACCAGCCCGATATCGGCAGCTTCCACACCTTCTACGACCCTGCCGGTGAAGGTGAGTTCCTTGGCAACGTCGAGCCGCAGCAGGTCGCGCAGGGTCTGGGTGGCTGCCATGTCCGGGATGATGCCCCACTTGATCTCCATCACCGACAGTCGGCACTCCGGGTGGGCGATGCGAATGTCGGCGCCCAGGGCAATCTGCAGGCCGCCGCCGTAGGCTACGCCGTGGATTGCACAGATGACCGGAACGGGCATTTCCCGCCAGACCCAGGCTGGCGACTGGTAGTAGTTGGGCCAGTTTCCGGCCCCGCCGCGCCCGGGCCCGAAGATATCCACGCCGGGGCCGAATTCCGCGAAGTTCTCCAGGTCGAGCCCGGCGCAGAAGTGGTCACCGGCGCCGTGGATGACCACGGCGCGCACGCTGCGGTCGGCGCTGAGTGCCTTGCCGGCGGCGGTGATGGCTTCGAACATCGGCCAGGAGAGGGCATTAAATTTCTCCGGACGGTTCAGGCAGACCTCGGCGACGTGATTGTCGATCTGCACGCTGACCAGTTCACTCATGTGCGTGGCTCCTGGGGGTAAAATTTCTCGGGAGGGGTGGGTCAGCTGGCAGTATAGCCTCTATACTGAGCGCACTGGAATCTGGCTGTGCTTTGCCAGCTGTGCGCGAATTGACCGTCCGGAAGGGTCATGTGTTTCACGAGGCGCTTGAGCTTCGAACCCGGCCTGCTGTGCGCCGGATTTGTCCTGTTAGAACGCGCCAAAAAGCGCACTTCCCTGTGCAGGCTCGGTCGGCGACGCCCTGTCGCCTCACGGTTCTAACAGGACAAATCCGGCACACACCCGGCCTGCCCTTGTCGTAGATTCCACCGCTGTAAAAAGAACCTGATCGGGAGTGAGATTATGAAGACCCAAGCCGCAGTCGCCTTTGCCGCTGGAAAACCCTTGGAAATCGTAGAAGTCGACCTCGACGGTCCCCGTGCTGGCGAGGTACTGGTGGAAGTCAAAGCCACCGGGATCTGCCATACGGACGCTTTCACTCTCTCGGGAGATGATCCCGAGGGCGCTTTTCCCGCGATCCTGGGCCACGAGGGCGCCGGCGTCGTGGTCGAAGTGGGCGAGGGCGTGAAGGGCCTGAAACCCGGTGATCACGTGATTCCGCTTTACACGCCCGAGTGTCGCGAGTGCGACTACTGCCTGCACCCGAAGACCAATCTCTGCCAGGCCATTCGCACCACCCAGGGGCAGGGGGTGATGCCCGATGGCAGCAGTCGTTTTTCCCTCGACGGCAAACCCATCCTGCACTACATGGGCTGTTCGACTTTTTCCAACTACACCGTGTTGCCGGAGATTGCCCTGGCCAAGGTGCGCGAGGACGCGCCCTTCGACAAGATCTGCTACATCGGCTGCGGTGTGACTACCGGTATCGGCGCGGTGGCTTTCACTATGAAGGTTGAGCCGGGCTCCACGGTCGCGGTGTTTGGTCTCGGCGGGATCGGCCTGAATGTGATCCAGGGCGCGAAGATGGTCGGCGCGAGCCGGATCATCGGTGTGGACCTGAATCCCTCGAAAGTGCCGCTGGCGACGCAGTTCGGCATGACCGACTTCGTCAATCCGAAGGAGGTCGATGATGTCGTCGGTCACCTGGTCGAGATCACCGGTGGCGGTGTGGATTACAGCTTCGAGTGCATCGGCAATGTGAATGTCATGCGGCAGGCGCTGGAGTGCTGCCACAAGGGCTGGGGCCAGAGCTGTATTATCGGAGTGGCGGGCGCGGGGCAGGAAATCTCCACACGCCCCTTCCAGCTGGTCACTGGCCGCAGCTGGCGCGGTACCGCTTTCGGCGGCGCGCGCGGACGCACCGATGTGCCGAAGATTGTCGACTGGTACATGGAGGGGCGTATCAATATCGACGACCTGATCACCCACACCATGCCCCTGTCCGAGATCAACACTGCCTTCGACCTGATGCATGCGGGTGAGAGTATCCGCTCGGTGGTGCTCTACTGATGGCCGAGCTGGAAAAGATTTCCGAGGTTCGCTGTTTCGGCGGATTACAGCAGCGCTACCAGCACCGTTCGGGGGTGCTGGGCTGCGACATGAACTTCTCCCTCTACCTGCCCCCCGGGGCGGAGAGCGAGGAGGTTCCGCTGCTCTACTGGCTGTCCGGGTTGACCTGTACTGACGAGAATTTTGTCATCAAGGCCGGTGCCCAGCGCTACGCCGCGGCCCACGGAGTGGCGATCCTGGCGCCGGACACCAGCCCCCGGGGCGATGGTGTGCCGGACGACCCGGAAGGGGCGTGGGACTTCGGTCTCGGCGCTGGTTTTTATGTCAACGCCACCCAGTCGCCCTGGTCCGCAAACTACCGCATGTACGACTACGTGGTGGAGGAATTGCCCTCGCTGCTCGGCGGCTTCCCCGTGGACGCCTCGCGCAGCGCAATCTCTGGCCACTCCATGGGCGGGCATGGCGCGCTGGTCATCGCCCTGCGCAATCCGCGGCGCTTCAGTTCGGTTTCCGCCTTCGCGCCTATCTGCGCGCCCATGCGCTGCCCCTGGGGGGTGAAAGCTTTGTCGCACTACCTTGGCGAGGAACGTTTGGCCTGGGAAGACTATGATGCGAGTCTCCTGCTCGCCCGGGCCGGGGAGAAGCTGCCCATGTTGGTGGACCAGGGCGAAGCGGACAGCTTTCTCGCCGAGCAACTTCGCCCGGAATTGTTGCGGGAAGCAGCCGATGCCGCAGGGTATCCGATGAGCCTGCGCATGCAGCCCGGTTACGACCACAGCTACTTTTTCATCGCGACTTTTATCGGCGAGCATATCGCCTTTCACGCGTCGCACCTTTGACCTGTAAGTCGGGCCGGCACTGGAATAGTAACGGGGAGGAGGAAAGCATGCTTAAGACTCGTGCGGTAATCATCATCGCTCTGCTGGGGGCGCTGCTACTGCCCGCTCAGGGCGTGCTTGCGGAAGGCGGCACTCCCGCGCTGATCAGCGTGGTGGGAGAGGGGGTGAGCACCCTCGCGCCGGACATGGCCGTGCTCGAGCTGGGCGTTACGAGTGAGGCCGAAACCGCGCGTTCGGCTGTCGATGCGAACTCCCGCGCGATGTCGAAAGTGCTCAAGGCGATGCGCGACGCGGGTATCGCAGAGCGTGACCTGCAGACCTCCAACTTTTCCATCCAGCCCCGCTACCGTCACTCGCCCGCTCGCGACGAGACCCCTCCGGTACTGGTGGGGTACTCGGTGCACAACAGCCTTCAGGTCCGGGTGCGTGATCTCGACATTCTCGGCGAAGTGATCGACTTGTCCGTCAGTGCCGGGGTCAACCAGGGCGGTAACGTCAGCTTCGGCAACGACGATCCTTCCACAGCGCTTGGCCAGGCGCGTACGCTTGCAGTCAGGGACGCGCTGGCAAAGGCGGCTACCATCGCCGACGCCGCGGGCGTATCGTTGGGGAAGATTCACTCGATCGCGGAGCAGGGCGGTGGCCCGCAGCCGATGATGGCAAGGGAAGCCATGTTACATTCAACAGCGGCGACGGCGGTTCCCGTGGCGACGGGTGAAAACAGCTACAGCGTGCGTGTGAACCTGCAGGTGGAAATCGCGCAGTAGTCCCGGTAGCGGGTGAACCCCCGGCGCGAAATGGAGCGTGAATGGGAATTGAGATCGATCAGGTTGACTTCAGCGCCGCGGAACTTCGCCGCTACCGCGAGCGACTGGAGGAGAATCTCGCGGCCCTGGAGGGGCTGCTCCAGCGACCCGGTTTCGGCGTTGGCCCCGGCTCCTTCGGCGCCGAACTGGAAATGTACATCGTCGACCGGCAGGGTTACCCGCTGCCGGTCAACCGGGAAGTGCTGGACGCCGCCGCGGATCCCCACCTCACTCTTGAACTGAATCGCTATAACCTGGAATTCAACCTGCCCCACTGCAGGGT
Source organism: Halieaceae bacterium WMMBA4 (assembly GCA_033283325.1). Classification (GTDB taxonomy): domain Bacteria; phylum Pseudomonadota; class Gammaproteobacteria; order Pseudomonadales; family Halieaceae; genus Mangrovimicrobium. The sequence goes on along the minus strand of JAWMQO010000001.1, from coordinate 1,573,486 downwards.
CGACGCGCAGCCCTTATTGCACACTGAGCGCAGCATCGTCGCGATGCTGGAGCACCTCGATGGTGTGGCGGCCCAGTGGGATGGACGCATCGTTCCCATTGGCATACTGCCGACCCTGCGGGAAAGTGATTTCGGCATGTCCTGCGTCACCGACCGGCGGCGTTACCACGCCCTGACCCGGCAGTTGATCCAGCGTAGGGGCGGTAATTTCGAGGTGCAGATCAACGGCGAGGACCCCCTTAGCCTGGAGATGAAGGACATCACCCTGGAGGGCGCCAACACCTCCTTCCAGCTCCACTACCGGGTCGCGCCCGAAGCCTACGCGGACACCTTCAACGCGGTGCAACTCGCCACACCCCTGGCCCTGGCGGTTGCCGGCAACTCGCCGACGCTATTCGGCCACCGTCTCTGGCACGAGACCCGCGTCCCCCTGTTCAAGCAATCCATCGATACCCGCAAGTTCGACATTTACCGCTGCTCGGAGCCACCCCGAGTAGGCTTCGGACTGGGCTGGGTGCGGCATGGGGTGCTGGAACTGTTCAGGGAAGTGGTGCGGGTCTACGAGCCCCTGCTGCCGGTATGCGCGGCGCACTCCCCCGAACAACAGATCGCGGGTGGAGAACTGCCCACCCTGGCGGAACTGTGCCTGCACCAGAGTACCGTCTGGTCCTGGAACCGCCCGGTGTACGACGCCGCGGAAGGCGGGCACCTGCGTATCGAAATGCGCGCGCTTCCGGCGGGCCCCACGGCAGTGGACATGGCGGCGAACGCGGCCCTGCTGGTCGGTCTGGCGGAGGGGCTGCGGCCGCACGTGGAAATGATGCTGCCCGCCATGCCATTTCAGTACGCGCAGTACAATTTCTATCGCGCCGCGCAGCACGGCCTGCAGGCGCAACTGGTGTGGCCCGAAGGCCCCAGCGGCCGTGCCCGCGAACGCAGCGCCGGCGAACTGCTGCAGGAGTTACTGCCGCTGGCGGCCCGCGGTCTCGGGTCGATCGGGCTCGAGGCCGGTGAAATCGATCACTATCTCGGTATCATCGATGAGCGCCTCGCCCGGGGCCAGACCGGCGCCGTCTGGCAACGCCTGATGCTGGAAAAGCTCAGTGGGAAATACCCGCTGGAAAAAGCACTGCACGAAATGCTCGAGCGTTTCATCGCGTTCAGCAAGGACAACCTGCCGGTAGCGAGGTGGCCAGTATGAGACGTTTCAAATTTGCCCGCGATCCGCAGGCCGGGGAAGTGGGCGAAACCGTGGAGGCCTTCCTCGATTGGATGGGCGGCCCCGCCTGCATACTCCTGAGCGGCGAGGACGAGTCCCGTACCCGGGCGCTGGTGACCCTGCTGCACGGCAACGAGCCCTCGGGGAGCATGGCCCTGCACCGCTGGCTGCGCAGTGGCAGGCGTCCCGCGGTGAACGTGGTTTGCGTGATTGCTTCAGTGGCGGCCGCGCAGGAAGAGCCACTCTTCAGTCACCGCATGTTGCCCCGGGCCCGCGACCTCAACCGCTGTTTCCGCCCGCCCTTTGACGACGCCCAGGGTGCACTGGCGGAGGAAATCCTCGCCCTACTGCGCCTGCATCATCCCGAGGCGGTGGTGGATATCCACAATACCTCGGGCTCCGGTCCCTCATTCGGCGTGTGCAGGTACACCGACCTCAGTCACGACGCCCTGGTCTCCCTGTTCACCCGGCGCCAGGTCATATCCGACCTCGATCTCGGCTCACTGATGGAGTTGACCGAGGAGCACTGCCCGACGGTGACGGTGGAAGTGGGCGGGCGCCTGGACGAGGAGGCCCATGAACTGGCCTTCGAGGGACTGTGCCGCTATTTCGAATCCCCCCAGGTGCTCTACCCGGAGCGAACGGACTGGGGCCTGGAAACCTTCGTCGACCCGATTCGCCTGGAACTGCAGGACAACGTGACCCTGACCTATGCAGAAGCGCCCTGCGAAAACTACGACATCACTCTGCGCCCGGATATCGAGCACCACAATTTCGGCCGGGTGGCCGGGGAAACACCGCTGGGTTGGGCCCGCGGCGAGGCCGCGCGCCTGTTTCGCGCCCAGGACGGCGGTGGACGCTGCGCCGTGGCGCGCCTGGTGCGGATAGAGGAGGGTATGCTGTTCCCCGCCCAGGACCTGAAGCTTTTCATGATCACCACCAATGCCCACATCGCCCATGCGGATTGTTTGTTCTATGCTGTGAGGGATGACGGCTCGACCCTCTGCGAGTAAGCTGTGCGGCTCAATTCAATGGAGTGCGTGATATGCGAATCGGGATTTTTGGCGGCGTGGTGCCGGGAGAGAACACGGACCTGCAGGGGCTGGTCAGGTTTGCCAAGGACATGGAAGCGCGCAAATTCGACAGCCTCTGGATCCCGAATATCTTCGGCCTCGATGCTGTGGGAGCCTGTACCGTCGCCGGTTGGGAGACCGACCACATCGAGATCGGTACCGCGGTCACCCCCAGCTACCCGCGACACCCCGCGGCGCTTGCCCAGCAGGCACTGACGGCCCAGGCCGCCAGCGCCGGTCGCTTCACCCTCGGCGTCGGCCTGTCGCACCAGTTGGTGATCGAAGGCATGTACGGCTATTCCTACGACAAGCCGGCGAATCACATGCGCCAGTACCTGCAGGTGCTGGCGCCCTTGCTGCGCGGCGAAGCGGCGGACTTCGAGGGTGAGGACATCACCGGCAAGGTGACCCTCGAGGTGCCGGATGCCCAGCCGGTGCCCCTCTTGCTGGCGGCGCTCGGCCCCGCCATGCTGGACCTGGCGGGACGCTACACCCACGGCACCACGACCTGGATGACCGGGCCGCGTACGATCGAGGATCACATCGTGCCGCGCATCAATGCCGCCGCGAGAGAGGCCGGGCACAGCGAACCGCGTATCGTCTGCGGCATGCCCATCTGCCTCACTCGTGACGTCGCCGGCGCCCGCGAGCACATCGCGGAGACGCTTGCGATCTACGGCCTGCTGCCGTCCTACCGGGCGATGCTGGACCGGGAAGGCGTGGACGGGCCCGCTGACCTCGCCCTGGTGGGTGATGCGGACACCCTGCGCGCCGACATCGACCGCTTGCGCCAGGCCGGTGTCACCGACTTCAACGCGGCCGTGATCCCCTACGGCGACAACTTCGACGCGACCCTGGAACTGCTGCAGTCCGAGCTGGAAAAAGTTTAGGCACCGCTTTGATCAGGGGTGATCAGGCGGCAGTCTCTGCCGCCTGTGGAGTTTCTTCCCACTCGGGGTAGGGACCCAGCAGTAACAGCAGTACACCCGCCACCAGGGCCGCGGGAATTCCCGCCAGGACCATCGGCGTGTAGCTGCCCGAGATATCATGCACGGCGCCTGCCAGCACCGGACCGACGCCTGCGCCAACGGCGATGAGGCTGGACATGACGCCGAAGACCTTGCCGAAGTTTTTCATGCCGCCGTAGCGGCTGGTGAGGTAGGCGCAGATCTGCAGCTTGCAGCCCGAGGAATAGCCGATCACGAACATCGCCACGACGATGGCGGTGGGCGTTCGGAAGGGCTCCAGCAGCAGCGTAAACGCCAGCGCGCCCACGCCCATCGAGATACCGCCGATCCAGTTGGCGCGGAAGCGGTCGAGCAGGTAGCCGGTGAACAGCTTTCCGGTAATACCGGCGACCCCGGCGAGGCTCGCCAGCCAGGCCGCACGTTCCCGCGAGACCCCGGCTTCCGTCAGGATCGGCACCTGGTGAACGATAAAGCCGATGGTCAGGATCATGATGATCAGGGTGGAGATCGCCACCTGCCACAGGGCCCGGCTGCGCAGGGCCTGCTGGACGTCCAGCCCGGTGAGCTCACCCACCGGTGCGGTTTTGCCCGCTTTCGCCGCGGCCCGGCGCCGGTCGTGGGCGTCGAAGAGAAAGAGCGAGCAGAGAATCAGGGCGGGTATACCCCAGCCGATACCCAGCCAGAAAAAAGCCTGCTGCCAGCTGAAGCTGTCGATCAGCCAGTTGGTGATCGGCGGCGAGAGGATCTGCGCGACTGCGGTACCGCTGAGGGTGACCGCCAGGGCCATGCCCCGGCTGGCGGAAAACATGCTGCTGATGGCCGCGGTCCACATGGTGGACTTGATGCCGAGGGAGAGTATCGAGTAGACGGTCCATAACCCCAGCCACTGGGTCATGGAACCGTTGGCCAGGCCGAAGCCGGCAATGGAGAGCGAGGTCAGGATCAGCCCCGGTATCGCGAGGCGCCGGGAACCCCAGCGGTCGATCATCGCGCCCACCAGCGGGGAGAGGGGAATCGCCAGCAGGGCGGCAAGGCTCAAGCCCGCGGAAATCTGCGCCCGGCTCCAGCCGAACTCGTTGCTCAGGGGCGCCATGAACAGCCCTATGGAATAGGTTGCCACCGAGTGGAAGGAAAAACCAACGGAGGCGGCGAGTACCAGCGGCCAATACCGCTTCCATTCTTCACTGGCGGACAGTGCGGGCGTATCGGACATGAATATCCCTGTAGAGGTAGGCAATTCCCTGCGCCGATGGCAGCAGTGTTATAGGCATGGTGGCTGCGCGTGCGGGGAATGTGAGGCCAAAAGTAAATCACGGCCCAGTCCGCAGGGTCAATAAAACAGGCTTACTCTGGCTGCAAGCTGAATTGTCGCAGGGGGAAGTGGCGCTACAGTTCCCGGCGCGCAGGGCCCTGGGAACGATAGCGCCCGCGTGACGCGCTAGAGCTCTTCTACCCGCAGGTCGAGCGAGTCACGCAGCTCGGCGGTGGCCTCGAGTTGTGCGCTGTAGGACACCACCGCGGTGCTGGCGAGTTCCGGTTTCAGGTAGGTCTCGGCCACTCGGCGCAGATCCTCCAGGCTCACCTGCAGGACCCGTGCGCGAAATTCCACTTTCTGCTCGTGGCTGCGGCCGAAGAGACGGTTGTGGAAATGCTGTTTCGCTTCGCCCGCCGGAGAGCCGGGCTTGTCGAGGCTGCCGATGACGCCGAGGATGCTCTCTTCCAGGGCGCGCGGGTCGTGGCTGTTGTCCAGCAGCCAGGCGACGGCCGCATCGAAGTCCGCCAGGGTTTCCGCCAACCGCGGGTCGCGGTAGGAGTAGAAGCGGAAGGCGGCAACACCCGAGTCCTGGGCCGCGCCGCCGCCATAGGCGCCGCCCTGCTCGCGGATGGCCCGGTGCAGGAAGCCGTTGCGCAGGAAGCCGCCGAGTACCGAGAGCACCGCGGCATCGGGATGGTGAACCGGGACCGTGGGGTAGGCGCGGGCACAGAAGTTGACCTGGGTGTTGGCCACCCAGAACTCGCCGCGCCGCTCGCGCACCGGCGCCAGTTCGAAGGGTGTGCCTTCGCCTGCGCTGTCGCGGGCCCAGCTGGTGGCCGCCAGCGCGGAGAATTCTTCCACCAGTTCGGGCTCGGCCACCGTGAGTAATTGCCGGGGCATGCTTTTCACCGCGGCGTGAATCTCCGCCAGCGCGCTGGCGAAGTCCTGCAGGTTCTTCTCATCGCCCAGGGATTCGTCCAGCTTGCGCAGCGCGCGTATGCCGGCCAGGCCTGTCAGCTGGTGATTGATTCTCGCCAGCGGACTCATGCCGGCGCTGGCCGCGGCCATGGCGAGGCTGTGTCCGTGGCCAGTGACTGCGGACTCACGCCGCGCCCGTTGCTGGCTGACCAGTTCGCGCAGGCGCGAGACTTCGTCGAAGCGCACCGCGTTCAGGGTGTCGGTCATCAGGGCGACCTGGCTTTCGGCGTTGTTCGCCAGTGCCTTGGAGGAGAGTACGAAATTGGCGGTCACCGCCTGCTCGTCGTCGACTTTCCCGCGCATCGAGGTGAATGCGCTGATCGAACCCACGGTGGCGGACTGGCGGTGCTGCACATCCAGGTAATCGCCGTCGCCGAGGCCGAGTTCGGTGAGGAAGCTGGTGTAGAGTGGCAGCAGTTGTTGCTGCGCCGGTTCCAGCGCGGGCAGCGGGGCGACCATCTGCTGGTAGACCAGCCCGTTGGTGCCGCGGCCATAGGTTGTGCGCCGCAGGCCGGCATCGCCGGTTTCGCGGTACTCGAGGTCGGGCACCTCCACCGGCACATCGCTCAGCTCCACCTTGGGCAGGATGCCGGGGTCGTCCACCTGTTGCTGCCTGGCGACCAGGTCCGCCGCGAGTTTCACGGTGGACTGGCGCTGCTCGTCGCTCATGCCGGCGCGAATCTGCTGCAGGCGCTCGCGTTCGCGCTCGACGCGTTGGGCCGAGAGCTTGCTGTCGGGTTCCACCACCAGGGTCACCCGGTGGGGGTTGTCGAGCAGGAGTTTGTGCGCCAGGCCGCGGATGTAGTCCGGATCCTCGATGCACTGGCGCAGGTGGGCGATCACCGGCTCCAGATCGAGTACACCGATCGGATCGCTGTAATGGGTGGCGGAACCCAGGGCCTGAAGGATCAGTTGCAGTCCGTAGGGATAGCCGTCGCCGCTGACTTCCCGCTGGTGCAGTTCCAGTTGGTGGAGTACCGCCTGCAGGCGTTCGTGTTCCACGCCCTTGTCGGCGACTTCCTGGATGACGGCCAGGACCATCGCCTCCAGTTCCTCGGCATGCTTCGCCTCGGCACCTTCCACACCGCAGACGAAGACCAGTTCGCGCATCGAATCCTCGAGCCCGCATAGCGGGGAGGGCGACTGCGCCAGCGGGGTGGTTTCCAGCGCCCGCTGCAATGGTGAAGCGCTGTTTTCCAGCAGCACGCTGGAGAGCAACTGGGCTTCCAGCATCTGTTCGAGGTTGGCACTCTCGCCGAGCATCCAGCCCATGACGAAATGGGTGCGCCGCTCGCTCTTGCCCTCTTCGTCGAAGGCGTAGCGCTCGTGCACCCGCAGGGGCTCGGGCAGGCGCTTCTCGGCGGGGACCTCGATACGCTGCTCGAGCCGCTGGAATTGCCCCAGTGCGCGTTCCTCGAAAATAGCCTGGTGCTCCGCCGCGCTGATGTCGCCAAAGGTCATGAAGATGGCGTTGGTGGGGTGGTAGTGGGTGCGGTAGAAGTTTTTCAGCTGCTCGTAGCTGAGGTCCGGGATGTGCTCTGGATCGCCGCCGGAATTGTAGTGGTAAGTGGTGGTGGGGAAGAGGTGCTCGCAAAGTTTCTGCCAGAGGTAACTGGGCACGGAACTCATGGCGCCCTTCATCTCGTTGAACACCACGCCCTTGAACACCAGTTCGCTCTCGGGGTTGTCCGGCTCGGCGAACTCTACCCGGTGGCCTTCCTGGGCGAAGTCCAGGGGGTCGAGGCGGGAGAAGAACACCGCGTCCAGGTAGACATCCAGCAGGTTGCTGAAGTCCTTGCGGTTCTGGCTGGCGAAGGGATAGGCGGTCCAGTCGGAACTGGTAAAGGCGTTCATGAATGTGTTCAGGGAGCGCCGCAGCATCATGAAGAAGGGGTCGCGCACCGGGTAGCGCTCGCTGCCGCAGAGCGCCGTGTGCTCGAGAATGTGGGCGACGCCGGTGGAATCCTGCGGCACCGTACGCAGCGCCACCAGGAATACGTTCTCGGTGTTGTCCGCGGCCAGGTGGTAGTGGGCGGCCCCGGTGACCCGGTGGCGAAATTCCTGCACCAGCAGGTTCAGGGAGGAAACCTCCTGTTGGCGGATGAGCTCGAATGCCGGGTGCGCCGTCGGCAGTGCTTGGTTCATGCAGACTCTCGAAACAGACGTGGATTACCCGCCATTCTAACGTGAATCAGCGGCCCCTTGCTCCCCGTCTTCGGGATTTTTAGCGGCGACCAGTTCGATGCGGTAGAGCCAGGGCCAGCGCTTGCCGGTGACCCAGAGGCCGTCATCGGCCGGGTTCCTGGCAATGCCGTTGAGGACATCGGTACCCGGGCGCCGTTCCACCGCGGGTAGCAGGCCGCTGAGGTCGATAGTGGCCCGCACTGCACCGCTGTCGGGGTTGATGATGACGATGCGGTCGGTCTCCCAGATGTTGGCCCAGATTTCGCCGTCGATCCACTCCAGTTCGTTGAGCTTGTGCAGCGGCCGGCCCGCCTCGGTGACGGCGAGGGTGCGGGTGACTTTCCTGCTGCCCGGGTCGAGGTAGTAGAGCTTGTCGCTGCCATCGCTGTAGATCATCTGCTCGCCGTCGTTGGTCAGGCCCCAGCCCTGTGTGCTGATGGGAATCCATTCGAGGGGTTCCAGGCTGTCCCGGCGGAATACCAGCAGCATTTTTTCTCGCCAGGTGAGCTGGTAGATGTAGTCGCCGAACAGTGTGATTCCCTCGCCGAACAGGCGTGGGTTGAGGTGCCTTGCGAGTTCCGCCTGCATGCTGTCGAAGTCGTAGCGCAGCAGGGCAGATTGCCCGTAGTTGCCGCTGCTGACGTAGAGCTTGCCGTCGTGGATTTCCAGGCCCTGCACGAACAGGCGGCGATCCTGGGGCTTTTTCTCCAGTACGCGGTAGCCGTAGTGCTCGACGGCGAGCGCCGGCAGCGAGAGGCATAACAGGAGCAGGGACAGGATGCAGCGTGAGTACATGTTCAGATCCGCTTGCGGGCGAGGTCGCGCAGCAGGAAGCGCGCCGGTGAAAGGGCGCGCGCCAGTTCCCGGGACAGGGGCGGCGCCTCTGAACAGATCGCGCTGGCGACCAGCTCCGCACACAGCCCGGTGGAGCTGAGTCCGCGGGAACCATGTGCCGTGTTGAGGTAGAGACCTGCCACGTAGTCGCCTCGTTGGTCGATGTCGAGCCGGGCATTCTGGCGCAGGCCGCCGTAGACCTGCAAGAATTTCTCCCGCTCAGGCACGGGCCCGGCCATCGGCAGGTAATCCGGGCTGGCGCAGCGCAGGCCGACCCGGCCGGGCAGGGCGGCGGCGTCGAGTGTCGAGAGATGCTCCGCCCAGCCGGGCAGGGCTGCGGCGAGTTTGTCGAGGTTCTCGCCCTGTTCCTCGGGCCGCAGCGCCGGGTCCTCGTCACCTGGGCCGAAGCTGGCGCCGATGGTATGGCTGCCCCCCCGCGATGGCGCGATATAGCCCTTGTGACAGACGGCGGCGCGTAATTGCCTGCTTCCATCCCAGTCCGGCAGCTCGGTGGTCTGGCCGCGGATCGGACGAAGGGGCAGCCAGTCGAGGCCGGCGAAGGCGCCGCTTCCGGTACCGCCGCAGATTACCGCAATTGGCGCAGTGGCCAGGGTTTCCCCAGCGGCGTTGCGGGCGAGCCACAACTCGCCCTCCCGCGCCAGGCTGATGTCCCCACAGTCCTGGCGCAGTGAAATCAAGGGGTCGGTGGCCAGCGCTGCGCAGACCGCGGGTGGATTCAGCCAGCCCGAAGCCGGGAACCAGAAGCCCCCCAGAGCCGGCAGAGCCCCGCAAAATTCTCCCGCATCCCCTGCCTCCAGCACCTGGGCGAGATCCTCCATGCCCTGCAGGCGCCCGGCCATGTCCGCCAGTTCCTCCGGGTTCCCATCCAGATGGAACATGCCGCAGAGCTGCCCGTCCTGCGGCGCACGCAGGCGACCTGTGGCGAATAAGGCACGATAGAAGCCCGCCGCATGGCGAAAGCTCTGCAGGGCGAAATCGGTGAGCGCGGAATGCCGCCTGGAGAGGCGGGTATAGAGCACTCCCTGGGCATTCCCCGAGGCCTCCCCGGCCATCTCCCCGCGCTCCAGCAGGGTGACCCGGATCCCTCGCCGCGCCAGCGCAGCCGCCGTCGCGCAGCCCGCCAGCCCGGCGCCCAGCACGAGGGCACTCCCGGCCGTGGGCGGCGCCTGGGCCGGCAAGTCCCAGGGCGTACCCCCGGGTTCCAGCACAGTAGAAGCCCCGACAAATACACCCGCCAGCGACTCGCGCTTGCGCCCGAAGCCGGGCACCTTGCTGACCTCGAAGCCCGCCGCCGCCAGCCCGCGCCGGACATGCCCCGCCGCGGTAAAGGTGGCACAGGTCGCGCCGGGCCGGGAAAGCGCCGCGATCGCCGGATACAGTCGCTCCGCCCACATCGCCTCATTGCGCGCCGGTGCGAAACCATCCAGGTACCAGGCATCCACGCAGGCCCCGCGCGCCGCGAGGTCCGGCAGGGCATCCGCGATATCCTCCCACCACAGGTCCAGCAGCACCGCGCCGTCCTCGAACAACAGCCGATGCTGCCCCGGCAATCGCCCCGGCCAGCTGGCCAGCAGCTCCCGCGCCAGCGGCGCCAGCGCCTCCCAGGGCGCCAGCGCACGCTCCAGCTCGGCTCGGTCCAGGGGAAACTTCTCGATCGACACATACTGCAAACGGGGCCGCGGCTCCGGCAACTCCAGCCATGCCTGCCAGGTCAACAGGAAATTGAGCCCCGTCCCGAACCCGGTCTCGGCAATACCAAAGCGCTCGAAGCCGCCACTGCGCCAGCGCTCCGGCAGCCCGTTCCCCCGCAGGAACACATGCCGGCTCTCGGCAACCCCGTCCTCGCTGGAAAAGTAGATATCGGCGAAGCGGCGGGAAAAAGGCTCGCCTTTCTCCGTCCACTCCACCTCTGCTGCGGGGGTGGGGCCCCAGAACTGGTTATCGCGGTTCACGGTTAGCTATCCGTGCGGGAACAGGGAGGATTTCTCATGCGCGAAGAGCTTAGCAGGCTCGCCAGCACCGAACCACGGCCTGCGCTTATCTGCCAGGGGTCTGGGTTAGTCGTGGCGCTAGCGGGGCCGCCTGCGAAAGGCTGCTGGAACCGTGAGGCGACAGGACGTCGCCGACCGAGCCTGTACATGGATGTACGCTTTTTGGCGTGTTCCGGCAGCCTTTCGCAGGTGGCCTCGCGGGCCCCAGGCACCCATCCACAGCGGATTGCCTGACCAGCCCACGCCCAGTAGACTTGCCCCCCTGACCGAAGCCCCGAGACCCACCATGGCCAAGACCACCACCCAAAGCCTCCCCCGCGACCAGTTCCTGACCATTGCAGTCAACCTCCTGCACAAGGTGTTCATAGAGTCCGGCCGCACCGACGCCAAGAACCTCTACCGCGCCCTCGCCGAAGGCAAGCGCGTCGCCCTGACCACCCTGAAACTGGAAAACGGCTCGGGCGTGCGCGTCGACCTCACCCTCGACCACAGCGAATTCGCCGGCGCCCTCAACTACGGCGCCTTCCGCGCGAGCCTGCGCACCCTGCTGGCCAATATGGCCCAGGCCCTGCAAGAGGAAAAGGATATCCAGACCTTCAGCGCCCAGGGCGGTGAAAACCAGACCATCTTCGGCGTCACCGGCGTGACCGTGGAAGAGGGCATCCCCGCGGTGATGGTGCTCGCCACGCAATCCAACGACTCACAGCCCGTGGTACAGCTGCAACTGATGTATCTCGATCACACCCAGTTCGCCACTAACGGGCAAAGCCAGAGCGCCTGAGCCTCAGTCCTCGATACGCGCCCGGGGTTCCTCGGGTCGCGCTACCCGCAATTTTTCCTCCGGGGCCATCACCAGCGCGGTCCCGGTCACTACCGCTTTCCCGTCCTGGTTCAGTGCACGGCAGTCCAGGGTCACCGACTTGCGCCGGTCGTTCTTTTCCGTCACTTCCAGCTCCACGGTGATCTCGTCGCCGATTTTCACCGGCAGGCGAAAGCGCAGGCTCTGCTCCATGAAAATCGTGCCTGGCCCCGGCAGTTCCATCGCCAGCGCGGCTGAGATAAAGGAAGCGGTGAGCATGCCGTGGGCGATGCGCTCGCCGAAGCGCGTGCCCGCGGCAAACTGCGCGTCGAGGTGGAGCGGATTGACGTCGCCCGACACTGCGGCGAAGAGCTGGATGTCCTGTTCGCGGACCGGCCGGGTGTAGCGCGCCTGTTGCCCGATCTGGATTTCGTCGTAGGTGAAGTTGCTAAGCTGCTGCATTCAGCGAGGTTCCTGTCCTGGTTCTTCGGGTACCAGTTGCCGGTAGTGGCTGCCGATACGGTAGGCGAGTATAAGCCAGACGCAGACCAGGAGGATATTGAAGAGGGCGAAGCCCTGTATCGACAACGCCAGCCAGGTGGTGCCGATGAATACCACCATGGCCGAGAGTAGGTCCCCGGCGCGCACGAACAGGGTGTCCGTCACCTGCTTGGCCTTGTACTTTTCCTCCCGGGTGGTGGGCAGGAAAAGAATCTGCCGCACCGTATTCTGCAGCGAGTAGTCGGTGGCGTTTTCCGCCGTCTTCACCCAGCGGACGATGCCGAGCAGTGGGTACACCGCCGCGACGATATAAGCGCCGAGGGCGATCAGCGGCAGGATCATGATGGCGCTGCGCACCCCGAGGTATTTCAGTACCCGCGAGACCACGAACAGCTGCAGTAACAGCCCGACGATATTCACCACCGTGTAGAAACCGGCATAGAAAGCACCGATAAACTGCTCCACCGGGACTCCCTCCGGCGCAGCGCTCGCCGCTTCCAGCACGGTGCGGCCGAGGATGTATTCGCCCGTGGTGTTCACCCAGTTCAGCACCAGCATCAGCAGGGCGATCAGAAGCAGGTAGCGGCTGCGGAAGACCAGGGCATAGGCGCCGCGCCCGCCCATGTCGCCGTCTTCTCCGGTTTCGCTCTCATCGCCACCCGTCGCAAGCGGCGCCTGGCGCTGCCACAGGTTTTCCCGCGCGGCCACCAGGTTGGTGATCACCAGACTGAGGCCGAGAATGCCGGCGGCGACCAGCATCAACTGGTAGACGCTGAGCTGTTCCAGCAGCAGGTGATCCAGGTAGCTGCCGGAAACCGCACCGAGAGAGGCGCCAAACGCGACGATGACGAAGAGCCGCTTGCCCGCGTCGGGATCATAGATGTCATTGGCGAAAGCCCAGAACTGGGCGGGGACCATCAGGTTGAAGATGCCGACCCAGAGGAAGAAGACCACGCCCAGTGGCACGTTCATTCCCGCGAGCGCATAAAACAGCAGCAGGCAGGCGGCGAAGAAGAGGGTAACCGCGTTGATCAGCAGGCGGCGTGACACATTGCCCGCCAGCCAGCTGTAGATTGGCAAGAGCAGTAGCAGGAGAATCGCCTGGCCGGCAGAGGCATAGCTTTTCAGCTCGGCGCCGCCGCCGGCGAGAATCAGCGCTTCACGCACCGGTTTGAGCACGTAGTAGGCGCTGAGAATCAGGTAGATATTAAAAGCCAGCAGCAGCGAGGAAGTGGCTTCGCCGGCGCGGACTTCCGTGAACAGGTTGAGAAAGCGTTCCATCGCCGATGCCCGCTGCATTTATCGCGCGCTCCCCTTCGCCTGGGATCTTTCCGCTGGCTGTCCCGGTGGTGCGCTTATTTCCCGCAGGGTGTCCTGGGCCAGATCTGCCCGGCGTAAGGTCGCCACCTCAGACTGAACTTCCTCCGGCAGGCTGCTCCAGGGCAGGCTGCTGGTGAATCCCGGCGCGCGCAGGGCCGCCAGGTCGATACGGTCGGCATGGATTTCCAGCAGGGCAATGCTGCGCGGGGACCTGGCCGCGCTGCCGATCAGGCGTCGCGGTGCGGCGCCGAGGCAGGACAGGCCGAGCAGGTTGAGCCCGTCCTTGTAGCCCGGGAAGAAGGCGTGTTGGTGTCCGCTGATGTAGAGCTCCACGGCGTGGTCGAGCAGCAGCGATTGCAGTTCGCCGTCGCCGCTGTACTCGCTTTCCCGGCCCCGGGCGAGGGGCCAGAGCGGAACATGGCTGAATATCACCCGGTGCCGGTAACGCTGTCCCTGCGTCTCCAGCAACCCTGACAACCACTGTTTCTGGGCGGGTTCCAAGTGGCCCACGCGGGTCACGTCGAGGGAGATGAACAGGGTGTCACCGAGGGCAAAGGCGTAGTTCCAGGGGTAGGCGCTATCGTCGACCCAGGGGAGGGCGGGTTTGCGTTGCAGCCACTGGGCGGAGAAAGCAGCCCGTTCGCCCTCGAAGCCGTGATAGGCGGATGCATCGTGATTGCCGGGGGTGACGGCCATGGGGATATCCGCCGCAGCGAGGCGATCGCTGACGTGCCGGTGGAAGGCGAGCCACATGGCTTCCACCTGGTCACCATTCAGGTGCGGCCGCCGCTGGCCCGCGACCATATCCCCGGCACTGATGACCAGGTCCGGACGCAGGGCGATGATCCGCTCTACCGCGGCGTCCACATCGGCGTCGTAGTCGGTCGAACCGTAGCTGCCATTGAGGTCGGAGATGGTGACAACCCGCAGCGGCGCCGCGCCGGTGGCCGCGGCGCACAGCTGCAGCAGGAGGACTGAAAATGCCGCGAGCCCCAGCCGCCTGGCTCGCCAGCTGCGGTGATCAGAGCCCGGTGGCACAGTCGACTTTCCCCGGGCTGGGTCCGGCGCCTTTCAGGTAGGCATCGGGGTCGAGGTCAAAGCGCATGTTTCCGGCCTCGCAGGTGCTGCGCAGGATTGCGGCGGCATCGCCGGTGTTGCTGACGATACCCTTCAACTGCCGTTCGGTCAGCCCGAAGCTGTCGCGTAACCAGGCGTAGCGCTCGCCCTGCTTTTCGAAGTCCGTGTGCAGTGCCATCAAGCGCTGGTAGATCGCTGGATTATAGTGGCGGATTTTCTCCAGCATCCCAGTCTTGCGGGTGTAGTTGGCATAGCGGGTGCGGCCGCCGGCGTCGTTGTCATTGAGGCGGATGCGGCGGAACTGCTGCGCCCCGCTAGCTGTGTCGGGTGGCGAGTCACCCTGGTGAATCTCGCCGTCCTCGACCCAGCGCCAGATGGTCTCGTAGTCGATATTGCCGATGCGGTCCTGCTGGCTGAAGATGAAATCGAGCAGGGTGATTTCGCTGAGACCCTGCATCCAGTAAAGCATTTGCGCCACCGGGGGTGCTGTGGGCATCGCCTTGTGCAGTTGCGGATTGCGACTCGCCTGTTCCAGCCCCGCCGGTATCGCCTCCAGCACCGGCAGCTCGCTGCGCAGGGCGAGGTAGGGCGCGGTCTGCTGGAAGTCCTCGTTCTGCCCCACGCCCCAGCCGGATTCACGGGTGCCGTTGATTTCGGCGCCAAAGCGCTTGCCGTGGATGTGCAGCATGACGCCGTAGATCTGCTTGAAATCCGCAGTGAACAGTTCGCTGGTGGCGGGATAGCGCTGGGGGTCCTTCTCCACTGTCGCGAGATCCTGCCAGGCGGCGTGGATCATCTTCAGCGACTTGTGACCCTCGGTCCATTCGAGGCCGCGCCCGGTCACCCGTTCAGCGTGTACGCTGCGATCCATGCTCCGGTAGACCGCCACCGGGACCGCGATGCTGGCGTCGAAGTAGCGGGAAAAATGGTAGTAGAGCAGGGCGGCGGTGGAGAAAGTCGCGCTGGTGTCCTGCTCGTTCATGGTGACCTTGAAACTCACCGGGGCGCCTCGCGCCTCGGCGGGGACCAGTTCGCCCCGCGGGCAGACCTGCCGCTCGAATTCGGCCTGCTTGCCGGCGAATTTGTCGCCATCGATGAGATAGACAAAAGTGCCGGGGCTGGTGCTGCGTAACTTGGGGCAAAGTGCGATATCGCTGGCGTAGAAATCCATTGCGCAGAGCGCCTGTTCCGCAGCGCCGTCAGCGTCCCTGTAATGCCCCCCCGGAACCCGGCCGAGGGCCACGCAGTATTCCTCGACGCCCGTCGGGGAGGTGTAGCTCCAGCGCTCTCCCTGGACCCTGTCGGAAGCCTGCGGGGAAGCGCAAAGCGCGCACAGCGCGAGCAGGGGAAATGCAAAACTACGCATGCGAGGTGCCGCCACAGGTCGGTTGAGGATTTTCCGGCCGCCTTACTGCGGCGGGTGCCGGACGAGTATAGTTCAGCGTTCCCGGCCCCTCAACGCGAGGCACCCGGTAGCGGCTCAGTCGCCCTTGGCACGGAGAATCGGGTCGGCGCTGTCCCGCCACTCAATGAACTCCACTTCGTGGGGCTGGGTGGTTTCGTCATTGGAGACCTGCAGCATCAGGCGCAGGCCGTCGCTGAACCAGGGATCGTTGGTCAGGTTGACCCGCGGTGCCGAAGGGGGCGCCGCCGGCGCGCCGCTGACGAAGGCGAAACGCCTTACCGCTCCCGCCACGATCATGCTCTGCAGCAGGTGCTCCCGTGCCTCGTCGATATTGGGCGCGATCACGTGGGTAGCGAGGTTGGGGCTGAGGGTAGTGAGTTTCACCGAGATATCGCGGCTCACCTGGCCGACCCAGACCGGCTTGCCCTCGATCTGCAGGGGCGCCAGCCAGAGGCGCAGGTGATTGCGCTGCAGCACATTGCTGCGCGCCCGTTGCATGGCGAAATCCTGGTGCCTGCCGAAGAGGTAGAGCGGGCTGACCGGCGCGACCGCGTATTCCGCCCCGGAGATCGCCGCCCCCACCATCCGGCGGACGCTGTCCATGTTGATACGTTGGGTGAAGGACCAGCCGCTGCGCAGCAGCGAGTAGAGGACATCCTCCTGCTCGCCGATAAATACCACGTTTACCGGGTCGCCCTCGCGATCGCCGGACTCGTTGGTGGTGCAGCAGGGCAGGTCCCTCAGCCGTTGCCGCAGGGTCGGCAGGTCGACCTCTTCCACCGGCGTTCCGGCATAGATCTCGGTGGGGTCCAGTTCTTCGAAATCATAGTCGCCATCGGGCAGGGGGATGGAGAAGCCGAACTCCAGCACCCGGTTCTTGCCCAGTAGCAGCACCGGCAGGTAGCGCCCGCCCTCCTGGCGCGGTGCCAGGACATAGCCCTCAGTCAGTTCGCCGGCCGGGGTTTTCAGGGGGATTGCCAGCTCGCGGAACCTCTCGACGCTCCTCGCTTCACCTGCAGAATCGAGTTTCCATTCGAACAGGGCGGCGGCTTCGTCGGGGGGGAAGTAGTTTGCGTCCAGTGCGGAGACCAGCAGCCAGAAGCTTTGCGGCGTGCGGTTGTCCACCCGCAGCCAGATGGCCTGCAGGCCGACATCGGAAAGATCGACGCCGTAACGCGCTTCTGCTTCTTCGTCGGTCAGGATGCTCGCGGAGATGCTGATGTCCTCGGCGATTTGCTCGTAGGTCTGCGCCGGCGCCGTTGTGACAAGGTCGCCATCTGCTCCGCCGGGTGCGTAGGCCAGGCAACCGCAGAGCTGGAGCGCGAGCAGCGCCAGAAAGCCCAGCCGGTAGGAGGGCATGTTCAATCTGTCATCCCGCATGTGCCGGGCTCGCCGCCGGCAGCGTCGGCGAGGTCGGCGCTCACGTAGCGAAGCATTGCCTCGAGCAGGCGCTCGCGTGGATAGCGGGCCTTGTCAGGGTGTGCAGTCATGAATGCCAGTTGCTCCTCCATATCGACGGCCACGGCCCAGTGATTGGCGTTGGCGTAGCCCAGCAGGGTGCTGCCGGGCAGCATTCCCTCGACCGGGGTCACCAGTCCGTCGCTGCGTTGCTCGCCCGCTGCCAGCATGAGTCCGGTGGGGCGCAGGCCGCGCGGCAGATCTTCATAGGTGCTGAGCGCCATCAGGGAATAATAGCGGATATGGGCGGGGGGCGGGTGCGCCGCTAGTTGCTGTTGCCGTGTTTCACTCAGCAGGCTGTCTACCGCACCGCCGTCACCGGGGTCGCAGCGGCCGGAAAATGCCTGGGACAGAAAGTGATCGTAGGCCCAGGCTCCTCTATCTGCGACCTCGCTGCCACGGGCTGGCCCGGCCACGCTGATCACCGCGTCCACCAGCGCCGCCCCCTCGGGGTAATCCTGGAAATACTGCAGGATATCCACGATACCCTTGGAGTAGCCGATCAGGATGACCGTGTCGTTGGTGGAGATGGCGCTGGAGCGGAGCCCGTGGGCGAGATCGGCGGCATTGGCCTCGGCGCTGGAGCGGCTGTTGACGGGCAGCCCCCGGATGTCGATCCCGCGCTCGCGTAATTCACTGATCCCTCGTCCGTACGCCAGGGAGTCCTCGCCGAAGCAATCGGCGAAGGCGCCGCCTATGACGAAAGCCCGCAGCGAGGCGGGTAGTGGCGCCGTTCGGGTATCGGGGCCTGGTGCGCCCTCATCCTGCAGCCGCCACAGCGCCTGTTCGCAGTCAGCCGGCGTCGCAGCCCCTGGCGATTGCTTTTGTCCGGCGAGGGTGCAGAATACGCGCCTGAATTGCGCCCGTCCGTCACAGCTCGATGCCGGCAGGTAGGCGGTGGAGGCGCGAATATCCTCGGCGGAGGGCGTCGAGGCGCAAGCGCCGAGGGCCAGCAGTACGAGTGGGACGAGCACTTGCCGGATTGCCTTGCTGGCCGGGTGCACCCTGATCCCGGGCAGGGGAAGGCCCAATAGATTTACGCTCAAATTCGGTCCGGCTGCGAGTTCAGGTCGTTTAGGATATTGTGCACAAGCAAATGGTCACAGGTCGAGTCACTGTTAGCGGAAAAGCGGTTCACCCAAACGTGCAGCAACCTGCGGGACTGAAGTCGAGTAAGGACCACCACCTATGACAAAGCTGTTGGGCCACCTGTTCCGGATGAGCCTGTCGAAGCGGATCCTGCTGGGATTGGCGCTGGGCCTCGGCCTGGGTCTTTTCGTCGGCGAATCGGCGCGGGTGTTACAGCCGGTGGCGGATATCTATATCCGCCTGCTGCAGATGACGGTGCTGCCCTACCTGGTCACCTCCCTGATCATCGCTTTCGGCCAGATCAATACCGCCGAGGCCCGGCGTATCGTGACCAGTGGCGGGGGGCTCCTGCTGATCATCTGGATTCTGACCAGCGCGGTCCTCGTCACCTTGCCCCTTGCGCTGCCCGAATTGGTGAGTGCAGCCTTCTTCAGTGAAGCCCTGGTGCATCCCGCAGAGGCCCTGGCGCTCACCGACCTCTACTTCACCGCGAACCCTTTCGACTCCCTGTCGCGCAACGTGGTGCCGGCGGTGGTGGTGTTCAGCTGCCTGCTCGGCGTGGGGCTGATGGCGCTGCCGGACAAGGAGAGCCTGTTGGCGCCCATGCGCACCTGGAACGCCGCGATCGTGCGGATTACCGGGTTCATCATCAACCTGACGCCGCTGGGGGTGTTCTCCATCGTCGCGGTTGCCGCCGGCACGGTGGACCTCGCCATGCTGGCGAAGCTCGAGGCCTATTTCATTCTGTTCGCTGCTGCCGCGCTGCTGCTGACGCTCTGGATACTGCCCCTGCTGGTGACCGCCGTCACTCCCTTCACTTACCGGGAAGTGGTCGGCATCGCCCGGGATGCGCTGCTGACCGCCTTCATGACCAACAGTGCTTTCATCGTACTGCCGATACTGATCGAGCGTAGCAAGGACTTGCTGCAGCGCCACGGCTTGCTCGATGAACGCAGCGATTCGGCGGTGGAAGTGCTGATCCCGGTGATGTTCAATTTTCCCAACGCGGGCAAGCTGCTGACCCTGTTGTTCATACCCTGCGCCGCGTGGTTGAGCGGACAGATGCTGCCGGCGAGCGAATTCGCTGACCTGATCGCCGTCGGCATACCCAGCTACTTCGCCAAGGCCCAGGTGGCGCTGCCCTTCCTGCTGGATTACTTCGGCCTGCCCATCGACCTGTTCGAACTCTACCTGCCCACGGCGGCGCTTACCGGCAAGTTCGACTCCCTGACCACCGCCATGAACCTGGTGGTCTTTGCCCTGCTGGGCGCCGCCAGCATGTGCGGCTTCCTCAAGCTGGAGCCGCGGCGGATCGCCCGGGCACTGCTGGCGATGGTCGGCGGCACGGTGCTTTGCGTATTTTTCCTGCGGATGCTGCTGGGTGTGCTGGTGGACACCGGTTACAGCATGGATGAATCCCTGAACAGCATGCACCGGGCCACGCTGCATCCGGGCAGTGTGGTACATCGCAATGTTCCCGCCCTGGAACCTGAATACCTGGAGCTGGAACCGATGGATCGGGTGCGCGCGCGGGGCAGCCTGCGGATCGGCTACGACCCGGGTAACGTGCCGATGAGCTTTTTCAATCGCGACGACGAACTCGTCGGTTTCGATGTCGAACTGGCGGAAGATCTGGCTGAGAGCCTCGGGGTATCCGCCGAGTTCGTTCCCATCAAGTGGCCCCTGCTGCCGGAAATGCTGGAGAAGGGACTCATCGACGTGATGCCCGGAGTCTGGTTCAGACCCTACTGGTTTTCCTCCGTGCGCCTGTCGCGGGCCTATTTCACCGCGACCATGGGGCTCGCTGTGCGCGATGACAAACGCCACGCCTTCCAGAGCCGCTCCGCCCTGCGCAATCTCCACGGCCTGAAGATTGGCGTGCCGCTGGATTCCGCCCAGATCAGGCCGAGCATGGATTACTATTTTGGTGGCACTGACGTCGAGTTCGTGACGGTCGAATTCTGGGACGAGTTCTTCCGCGGCGAACATCCGGAACTGGACGCCTTCCTGGTGCCCGCGGAGCACGCCTCCGCGTGGACCCTGATGCATCCCGAGTACACTGTCGTCGTACCGCAACCCTTCCCGGTGCGCATTCCGACCGGTTTCGCCATGGCCATGAACGCGGGACCCCTGGCGGATATCGTCAATGAGTGGGTACTGTTCGCAGAGGATGCGGGCAAGGTGCGGCGCCAATATGAACACTGGGTCCTCGGGGAAGGGGCCGAGTCACAGGAGCCGCGCTGGTCGATCATGCGCGATGTGCTGGGTTGGGGCCGGGAAAAAACAGGGCTGGATTGAACGGGTTCCGATGTCTGAGGTAGTTGAAAAGAAAATCCCGGTAATTTCCTTCCCCGAGGAATTGCCGGTCTCCCAGCGCCGCGAGGAAATTGCCGAGGCGATCAGCCAGCACCAGGTCGTTGTCGTCGCCGGCGAAACCGGTTCCGGCAAGACCACCCAGTTGCCGAAGATCTGCCTGCAGCTCGGGCGCGGGCAGGGCGGCCTGATCGGCCACACCCAACCGCGCCGCCTGGCTGCGCGCAGCGTCGCCCAGCGCATCGCCCAGGAGCTCGATACCGAACTCGGCGCGCTGGTGGGCTACCAGGTACGCTTCACCGACCAGGTCTCCGAGTCCACAGCGGTGAAGCTGATGACCGATGGCATCCTGCTGGCGGAGATGCAGCGCGACCGCGACCTGAAGCGCTACGACACGATCATTATCGACGAGGCCCACGAGCGCAGCCTCAACATCGATTTCCTGCTCGGTTACCTCAAGCGCCTGCTACCGCGGCGTCCCGACCTCAAACTCATCATCACCTCGGCGACCATCGACGTGGATAGCTTTTCCCGGCATTTCGATGACGCCCCGGTGATCGAGGTCTCCGGGCGCAGTTACCCGGTGGAGACCCACTACCTTGGCAGCGAGCCGGAGGAAGACGCCGACACCGCAGAGCGGATCAGCGCACTGGTGCAGGAGATCGATCACGGGGTCTACGGCCAGCGCGGTGACGTGCTGGTCTTCCTGCCGGGGGAGCGGGAAATCCGCGAACTGGCCAAACTGCTTCGCCAGGACACCGAACTCGATATCCTGCCGCTCTATGCGCGCCTGTCCCAGGCGGAGCAAAACCGGGTCTTCGACCTGTCGGGCAAGCGCGGCCTGCGCGTGGTGCTGGCGACCAACGTCGCCGAGACCTCCCTGACCGTGCCGGGTATTCGCTACGTGATTGATCCCGGCGAGGCCCGTATCAGCCGCTACAGTTACCGCACCAAGGTCCAGCGCCTGCCCATCGAGGCGGTCTCCCAGGCCAGCGCCAACCAGCGCCAGGGACGCTGTGGGCGTACCGCGCCTGGGGTGTGCCTGCGCCTCTACAGCGAGGAGGATTTCCAGCGGCGCCCCGAGTTCACCGATCCGGAAATCCTGCGCACCAATCTCGCCGCGGTGATCCTGCAGATGCTCGATCTCGGCCTCGGCAAGGTGAAGGATTTCCCCTTCATCAATCCGCCGGACCAGCGCCTGGTGCGCGACGGCTACAAGTTGCTGGAAGAGCTCGGCGCGGTGAGCCCCGCCGGCAAGTTGACCGGGGTGGGGAGCAAACTCGCCCGCCTGCCTGTGGACCCGCGCCTGGGGCGCATGGTGCTGGCGGCGCAGCACGAGGGCTGCCTGGCGGAGATCCTGGTGATTGCCAGTGCACTGGCGGTGCAGGACCCGCGGGAGCGGCCGGCGGACAAACAACAGCAGTCGGACCAGTCCCACGCGCGCTTCCGCCATCCGTCGTCCGATTTCATGGCCTGGCTGAATCTCTGGCGCTACTACGAGGAACAGCGCCAGTCCCTGAGCCAGGGGCAGTTGCGCAAACTCTGCCAGCGCGAGTTCCTGAATTTCCTGCGCCTGCGGGAATGGCGCGAGGTGCACACCCAGTTGACCATCGCCTGCCGGCAGCAGGGTTTGCGCGCCGGCGCCGGCCTGCCGGAAGAGGAGAACTACGCCGGGGTGCACCGCGCCCTGCTGGTCGGTTTGCTCGGCAATATCGCCCAGCACCAGGAAGACCGCGATTACCTTGGCGCGCGCAATCGCAAACTGCAGATATTTCCGGGCTCTTCCCAGGCCCGCAAACGGCCGAAGTGGCTGGTCGCGGCGGAAATCGTCGAGACCTCCCGGGTGTTCGCCCGCACGGTGGGCGCGATCGAGGCGGAGTGGATCATCGCCGCCAACCCCGAACTCCTCAAGCGGCACTACTACCAGCCACGCTGGCAGGCGCGCAGCGGCAGGGTGATGGCCTATGAACGCCTGTCGCTTTACGGCTTGACGGTGGCGGACAAGCGCTCCGTACACTACGGCCCCATCGACCCTCCGGTGGCGCGGGAACTGCTGATCCGCGAGGGCCTGGTCCCGGGCAACTGGCAGCGTCCCCCGGCGTTCCTGAAACACAACCTGCGGCAGGTGCGCGAGGTGGAGGCGCTGGAGTCCAAGGCCCGGCGCCGGGACATCCTTGTCGAGGAGGAGGCGCTCTACGAATTCTACGACGAGCGCCTGCCCGCGGACTGCTGCACCAGCAGACACCTGGAGTCCTGGCTGAAGAAGACCCCCGGGGCCGAGGAGCACCTGCGCCTGCAGCGCGAGCACATTATCGCCCGGGACCCCGGCGCCCTGGGTGAGCAGTTTCCCGACCGGCTGATCCACGGTGACCTGGAACTGCGCCTGGCCTACCGCTTCGAGCCGGGAAAAGCCGGCGATGGGGTCAGTGTTACCGTGCCGGTCGGTTTGCTGAATCGGGTGCCGCGCTACCGCTTCGACTGGCTGGTTCCCGGACTCCTGCGGGAAAAATGCATCGCCCTGGTCAAAACCCTGCCAAAGGAAAAGCGCAAACGCCTGGTGCCGGTGCCGGATTATGTCGACCGCGCGCTGGCGCAATTGCACCCCGACGACAGTGACCTGCTGCAGGCTCTTTCACTGAGTCTTGGCAAGCTGGGCGGAGTTGCCCTCACCCCGGCTGACTGGGCGCCGGACAAACTCGACGATTATTACCGCATGAATATTCGTGTGGTGGACGCCAAAGGCAAACTGCTGGAAGAGGGCAGGGAACTCGCTGCACTGATCGAGCGCTTCCGCAGCGATACCCGGCAGAACGTCAGCGCCCGGAGCCAGGATTCGCCAGCCCGGACCGATATCACTCGCTGGGACTTTGACGCACTGCCACGGGAATGGCGCTTCAGCCAGGCCGGTGTGGAGATCCAGTCCTTCCCCGCGCTGGTGGACAAGGGCGAGACCACCGCCATCGAACTGCTGGATTACCCCGCCGCCGCGCGCGAGGCGCACCGGCGCGGTGTCCTCAAGTTGCTGCGCACACACAACAGCCAGGCGGCCAAGTACCTGCGCAAGCAGTTGTTCAAGGGCAATGCTGCCAATCTGGCGCTGGCCGGCTCCGGCCTGGCGCGGGAAGCGCTGGTGGAGGACGTGGTGGATGCCGCGTTTACCCAGGCGATGGGCCTGGATGAGCGCTTGCCTTATACGCGAGAAGAATTCGAGGCCGCCCTGCAGGCCGGCAAGGGGCGGGTGGTCGAAGTGGCCAACCGCCTCGAGAGCTGCCTGCTGGGCGCGATGGAAACCCTGGCCCAGGCGCGGCGGGTCATCGCCGGCTATCCCCCCGGTCAGTGGCGGGACAGCGTCGCGGACATGCAGCGGCAGGTCGATACCCTCTGGGCAAAGGGCGTGTTGCGCGACACCCAGCCAGAGTGGCTGGAGCAGTACCCGCGCTACATGAAAGGCCTGCTCAACCGGGCCCAGCGCCTGTCCGGGCAGTACCCCAAAGACCAGCAACACACCGCGACGCTGCAGGAACTGGCGGAACCCCTCTGGGCCCTGCTGGAGCGGCGCAGTACCGCGCTGGTGGAGTGCCCCGCGGCCTGCCAGTACCGCTGGATGCTGGAAGAGTTGCGGGTTTCCCTCTTCGCCCAGCAACTGGGAACGCGCCTGGGCGTTTCCCGCAAGCGCCTGGAAGAACGCTGGCGCGAGGTCGAGCAATGGCTGGCGGCAAATCCGCACTGAGGCGCCGCCACAAGCAAAGCCTTGCGGCCAGTTCACAGTTTCTTGCGATAATCGTGATACTTCCGTGAAACATCCCGGCGAACTGTGGTCCATAATGTAGGCCATGCGTAACAAATGACAGGGCCGCGCATGCCCGACAGCAACGACACTTAAACAGGAAACTACGGAGACCACTATGGCTCAAGTAAAAAAACCTCTCGCCATGGCACTGGGTGCGGCATTCCTCGCGACGTCCATCGCCCCCCTGGCGAGTGCTGAAACCAATCCCTTCGGCGCCCAGACATTGAGCAGTGGCTACGACCTCGCCAACTTCAGCAAGCATGAGGAAGGCAAGTGTGGTGAAGGCAAGTGTGGCGAGAAGAAAGCCGAAGGCAAGTGTGGCGAAGGGAAATGCGGCGAGGGCAAGGACTGCGAAGGCAAGTGCGGCGAGAAAAAAGCCGAAGGGAAATGCGGCGAAGGCAAGTGCGGTGAAAAGAAAGCCGAAGGTAAATGCGGCGAAGGCAAGTGTGGCGAGGGCAAGGCCGAGAGCTGAGCCCGGGTGTCGCACTTAAGTGACGGAAACTTCCAGGGCGCCGGCCTGGGCCTGCGACGGGCACTGATGGACCCGCTTCAGGCACTGGCACCCGGTGCCCTGGATTTTCTCGAGGTCGCGCCGGAGAACTGGCTCAGTGTGGGCGGTCGCGCCGGTCGCCGCTTTCGCGCACTGGCGGAGCAGTATCCCGTCGCCTTCCACGGCCTCTCCCTGGACATCGGTGGTCCGGACCCGCTGGACATCGGCCTGGTGAGACAGGTGCGGGAGCTGATGCGCGAACTGCAAGTGCCCGTCTACAGCGAACACCTGACCTATTGCGCCGCCGGGGGGCACCTCTACGACCTGCTGCCTATCCCGTTTACCGGTGAGGCCGTCAGTTACGTGGCAGCGCGTATCCGCCAGGTGCAGGATATTATCGAAGCGCCACTGACCCTGGAAAACGCCTCCTATTACGCCCAGCCGCAAAGGGAACTCAGCGAAGCCGAATTCATCGCGGCCGTGGTGGAAGAGAGCGGGTGCGACCTGCTGCTGGACGTGAACAACATCTACGTCAACAGTATCAACCACACATACGATCCGCTCGGGTTCCTCGATGAACTGCCACTCGAACGGGTGCGCTACATTCACGTCGCCGGCCACTTCGACGAGGCGGAGGACCTCAAGGTGGATACCCACGGCTCGGATGTCATCGACCCGGTGTGGGACTTGCTGGCAGAGGCCTACGCCCGCCTCGGGCCGCTGCCGACCCTGTTGGAACGGGATTTCAATATTCCTCCCCTGGCGGAGTTGCTGGGGGAAGTAGGGCAGATCCGCCACCTGCAGGCGGCCGCCGCGCCCGCCGCCACACTCGCGGGGGCGAGTTAGCATGAGCGCAATGCGCGAGGCGCAACTGGCCATGGCGGCCCACCTGCGCCAGCCGGCTGAATCCCCGCCGCCCGCGGGCGTCGAGGAGCGACGCCTGCAAATCTACCGGGATCTCGTATTCAACAACATCGACAATTTCATCCGCAGCGGCTTTCCGGTTCTCCACACGCTCTACAGCGAGGCGGACTGGCGAGAGCTGGTGCGGGCCTTCGTGGCTATCCATCGCTGCGAGACCCCCCTGTTCCCGGAAATCGGCCAGGAATTCCTCGACTACCTGATGCAGGAACACCAGGCCCGGCCCTGTGACCCGCCATTTCTCCTGGAGCTTGCGCACTACGAATGGGTGGAGCTGGCCCTGGACGTGGCGCAGGAGGAGGTGCCGCCGACAGCGGCCGGCCTCGGTCCGGCGGATGCGATAATTTTCCTCTCGCCCCTGGCCTGGGTGTTGGCCTACCAGTACCCGGTGCACATGATCGGTCGCGACTATCGCCCGGAATCGCCGTCTCCCACCTGGCTGGCGGTTTACCGGAACCCGGCCGACGAGGTGTGTTTCCTGCAGTTGACCGCAGCCAGCGCGCGCCTGCTGGAACTGCTACGGGGCAACTTTTCAGGCACCCGCGAGGTAATCGAATCCCTGGCAGGGGAAATGGGAATGCCGCTACAAAAAGTATGGGAATACGCCCTGCAGGAATTGCGGGGCATGCTGGATGCAGGGCTCGTTTGCGCCCGGCAGGGCGAGGCGCAAAGCGCTTCCGACTGAGCCGTGCCGGCGCCCCGGGGGGCGCCTGCCTGGCCTTCGGGGACGCTCTTGCCCCGCCTCGAAGGGGCGCGTAACATTTGCCGTCCGCTTATGGGGACCAAGGATAGATGAGACTCCCGAAAATTTTTTTGATGCTTTTGCTGGTACTGCCGGCAGGGTTCGCCGTGGCCGAGGAGCAGCAAAAAAATATCGATCCATTTGAACCCTTCAACCGCAAGATGTTCGTCCTCAACGACACGCTCGATGCCTGGGTTCTGCGCCCGGTGGCCAAGGGTTACGACTGGGTGATGCCCGACGTGGCCCAGCGCGGGGTGGGCAACATGTTCGCCAACATGTACGACGTCAACGGCGCGGTCAACAGTCTGCTCCAGGGGCGTTTCAGCCGGGCCGCCCAGTGCACCGGGCGCTTTCTGCTAAACTCCACTTTGGGAATCGCGGGCCTGTTCGACGTGGCGACGCCCATGGGCATCAGCCCCTATCGCACCGACTTTGGCCACACCCTGGCACTGTGGGGATTCGACTCCGGTCCCTTCCTGATGGTGCCGGTATTCGGGCCGCGTACGATTCGCAGTGGGACCGGTACCATCTTCGACACCTACACCTCAGTGCCGGCCTACATCGACAACGTTCGCCTGCGGAATTCACTCTGGGGGCTGGAACTGGTTGACGGGCGCGCGCGCCTGCTGAATACCGATGAACTGATTACCGGTGATCGCTACATTTTTCTACGCGACGCCTACCTGCAGAGCCGCGAGACATTCGTCAATGATGGCCAGGTACAGGACACTTTTTCCGACTTTGGCGAAGGTGAAGAGGAGTGGGTGGAGTTCTAGGTTTCCTGGAGCCAGTTGGAGTCCCGCATGGCCCTGATCGATGAACGCAGGCAAAAATGTGAAATCCTGCCCAAACTGACAAACACTCAGTTGCCTGTGGCCAACTATGGGCGTAGTGTCGGCTGCAATCGGGCAGACTCGCTGTACTTCTCATGAAGACCACCGGAAACGTGCTGGTTATCGATCAAGACGCCGCCCGGGCCAAATCGCTGGCCATGTTGGTGGAGGATGTCGGCTTCAGCGCCATGGTCAACGCCGATATCACTGCGGCGCTGGATACCATGCGCGTTGACCGGGATATCGATGTCATCCTCTGCAACATGGACAACAGCAATTTCGACTGGGACGAATCCCGCCGCAATCTCAAGGAAGCCGACTCCAAGGTCCCCGTCATCCTGTTCAGCGAGGGTGATGAACCAGACCGCATGATGAAGGCCCTGCGCTTCGGCGCCAGCGATTTTTTTGTCCATCCCATCGAGGATTCCCAGGCCCTGCACCGCTCCTTGCAGCGCTGCGTGCGCCAGCGCGCCATCTTGCGGGAGCTCGACCGCTCCCAGCGCAGCCTGGAACAGGCGAATCTCGAACTGCGCGGCACCATCAAGGTGCTGGAGCAGGACCAGCAGGCGGGGCGACAGGTGCAATTGCGCATGTTGCCGGGTTCGCCGCTGGAGTTGGGGAAATACAGCTTCAGCCACCGGGTCATCCCCTCGCTCTATCTCAGCGGTGATTTCACCGACTATTTCACGGTGGGGGATCACTGTGTAACATTTTTGATGGCGGACGTATCCGGGCACGGCAGTTCATCCGCCTTTACCACGGTCCTGCTGAAAAACCTCTTTGCGCGCAAGCGTTCAGATTTCTTCCGGCAGAATGATGACACCATCCTCAGCCCGGTGGCCATGCTCCATCACGCCAACCGGGAGATCAAGGAGCTCGAGGTGGGCAAGTTCGCCACCATGGTGGTCGGGGTGCTGGACCTGGACACCAACACCCTGCGCTACAGCACCGCGGGGCACCTGCCGCAGCCGGTGCTGGTCGGCCGCGACGGCGCGCGCTACCTGCAGGGCGAGGGCTCGGCGGTGGGTATCCTCGACGAGCCGGTTTACCACGAAGAGTGCATCAAACTGCCGGCGGAGTTTCTGCTCGCCCTGTTTTCCGACGGCATCCTGGAAAATCTGCCACCGCGGGACCTGATAGAAAAGGAGCGCTACCTCCTCGGCGAGTTCGAGGCGGGGACCATGGCGGAGGAGGCTGTGGTGAAGCGCCTGGGGCTTGACCGCGTGGAGGCGGCACCGGATGATATCGCGGCTCTGTTCATCAGCAAGCGAGGCTGACATGCAGGATGGCCGATTCCTGGCAGCCACCCACAATGGCGCATATGTAATTCGCCTCGAGGGCGACGTGCGCCTCACTTTGTGCACCACTATCGACGATTTCTTCCAGGTGATGTTCGACGACCCGGACTTCGTCAGCGTATGGGTGGACCTGTGCAAGGCGGAAGGCCTCGACTCCACGACCCTGGGCCTGCTGGCGAAGCTGGCCATAACCGCCCGGGACCGATTCGGTTTCAAGCCGGCTATTTTCTCTCACGACCCGGGCATAAACCGACTGCTCAAGAGCATGGGCTTTCTCGACCTGTTTGAATTGCACGAGGAGCGCTGTGACAGCCCGAACAACATGCGGGAGATTCCCCGGGTGCGCGACAGCGAGGACGATGTGCGCGACAAGGTGATCGAGGCGCACCGCGTCCTGATGGATCTCTCAGACACCAACCGGGCGCGTTTCCGCGACCTGATCATGGCCCTCGAGCAGGGCTGATCTGCCCCGCCTCCCAGGGGCAGCGGCAAGCTATCAACGACTGCTGATCAACTGTTCCAGCTTGACCTGGTCGGCGACGAAGGTGCGAATACCCTCGGCGAGTTTTTCCGTGGCCATGGCGTCGGCGTTGAGCTCGTAGCGGAAGATCGCCTCCTGCGGGCTCTGCTTTTCAATTCCCGAGACTGCCCCCTTCGCGGACAGGCGGCAGGGCAATTCAGCAGGGTCGTCCGCCAGTTGCTCCAGCAGCGCCGGGCTGATGGTCAGCCTGTCACAGCCGGCCAGCGCTTCAATCTCACCGGTATTGCGAAAGCTTGCACCCATGACCACTGTCTCGTAGCCATGCTGCTTGTAGTAGTTGTAGATATTCGTCACCGACTGGACGCCGGGGTCGTCTTCCGGCCGCTCGATCACCAGCTCGGTGTTGGCCTTGTACCAGTCCAGGATGCGACCGACGAAGGGGGAGATGAGGAACACCCCGGCATCGGCGCAGGCGGCGGCCTGGGCGAAGCCGAATAGCAGGGTGAGGTTGCAGTTGATGTTCTCCCGCTCGAGGATCTGGGCGGCACGGATGCCTTCCCAGGTGGCGGCGATCTTGATCAGGATGCGTTCGCGGCCAATGCCGGCCTCCTCGTAGAGGCCGATCAGGCGGCGCGCCCGGGCGAGGGTCGCCTCCCCGTCGAAGGAAAGGCGCGCGTCCACCTCGGTGGAAATCCGCCCGGGAATGATGCCGAGAATTTCCCGCCCGACGTCCACGGCAAAGCGGTCACAGCAGTTGGCTAGCTGTTCGGCCTCCGAGCCGCCCTGTGCGCCGGCCCAGGCCTTGGCGCCGTCGAGAAGTTCGGCGTAGTGCGGCAGGGCGGCCGCCTTCAGCAGCAGCGAGGGGTTGGTGGTGGCATCCGTGGGGGCGAAGCGGCGGATCGCCTCGATGTCGCCGGTATCCGCCACGACTTCGGTCATGGATTTCAGTTGCTCGAGTTTACTGCTCATGGTGTCTTCCGTGGTCATTCATTTCCGGTGAAAACGGCGGGCCACATGATCGCGGGAATCGCCGCCCGTGTCCAATCCACTGCGTGAACTACCCAAGAACTGGCACCTGATGTCAAGATTTCGCCCACTGGGCTGGGGCATACTCGGGTGTCCCGCAAGAGGCCGGCCCCTGGCCCCGGACATTCGAAATAAGCATAGGGAGAAACCCAGATGACTGTAGAACTGAGAGACCACGTCACCCTCAAGCAAGAGGCGCTGGACGAGGGCTGGATCAAGTACGAGAAGGACAAGAAGACCAAGATCGCCACGATCACCTTCAACCGCCCGGACAAGCAGAATGCCATGAACATCGGCATGCGCCAGCTCTACGGCGAGTTCATCCACAAGGCCAACGTCGACGATGACGTGAAGGTACTGGTGATCCGCGGTGAGGGTAACAATGTGGGTGCGGGCGGTGACCTGCCGGAGCAGGCGGACATGCTGTCGGAATCCACCGGCGACGTTTCCCTGCTGCCCGAGTTCGGTATCGACGACCCGGATGTGAAGTATCCGCCCAAGGGCACCTTCCGCTTCATCCACAGCCTGGTGGATGAGTACGCCAAGGCGCCGGCGGGCAACCGCTCCCTGCAGGAGTTCAAGAAGATCTCCATCCTCGAGACCAAGGGCTACTGCTACGGCTGGCACTTCTACCAGGCCGCGGACGTCGACCTGATTGTCTCCTCCGAGGACACGCTCTTCGGCCACCCCTCCTTCCGCTACGTGGGCTGGGCGCCGCGCCTCTGGCAATGGGCCGAGACCATGGGTGTGCGCAAGTTCATGGAAATGATGTTCACCGGCCGTCCCTTCACCGCGAAGGAGATGTACGAGATCGGCTTCGTCAACAGCGTGGTGCCCCGCGACAAGCTCGAAGAGGAAACCATGAAGTACGCCCGGGCCTGTGCGACCTCCCGCCCGGTGGACACGGTGCAGGTGCAGAAGACCTTCTTCGAAGTCTTCAAGCAGCACAAGGGCGAGTACATGGGCAGCCTGGTCAGCGCCTGGGTCGAGGGCATGCTGCCCGCGGTCAAGGAGGACAAGGGCGCCGGCGATATCGTCCTCGGCGACGAGGTGTTCAAGGAGCGGGGCCTCAACAACGTGGTCAAGGATGTGGACATGCTCTACCCGCCGGAGTGGCGCCTGGCGCACTCCAACCGCAAAAAGCCCTGATATTTTAAGGGGTTTAGCTGAAGCGGGCGCCCTCGGGCGCCCGTTTTACGTTCAGGCGGCGCTGCGGGTTTGCTGGTAGGCGGCTACCAGCACTTCGCTGCCGGCGGTTTTCCGGTAGGCGTTCTCGCTCAGGTGACGGCGGAACTTGCGCGCGCCGGGAACCCCCTGGTAGAGGCCGAGGATATGCCGGGTGATGTGATTGAGCTGGCCGCCCGCGGCGAGCTGGGCTTCCACGTAGGGCAGCAGGCCCTCGATAACTTCATCGCGAGTGGAGGCCGGCGCCTCGGCGCCGAAGAGGCGTGAATCCACTTCCGCCAGCATCCAGGGGTTCTGGTAGGCCTCCCGGCCGAGCATGACTCCGTCCACGTGGCGAAGGTGTTCCTCGCATTCATCGATGGTCTGGATGCCGCCGTTGATCACGACTTCCAGGTCGGGAAATTCCTGCTTCAACTGGTAGACCCACGGGTAGTTGAGGGGAGGAATCTCGCGGTTCTCCTTCGGCGACAGGCCCTGCAACCAGGCCTTGCGCGCATGCACGATAAACACCTCGCAGCCGGCCCCGGCGATGGTGCCGACGAAATCCGTGAGCTCGCCATAGGATTCCATGTCATCGATACCGATACGGTGCTTGACCGTGACCGGGATGTCACAGGCTTCGCGCATGGCGCGCACGCAGTCCGCGACCAGCTTCGGCTGCGCCATCAGGCAGGCGCCGAACATGCCGGACTGCACCCGGTCGGAGGGGCAGCCGCAATTGATATTCACCTCGTCGTAGCCCCATTCCTGCGCCCAGCCGGCACAGCGGGCCAGGTCCTTCGGGTCCGAGCCGCCCAGTTGCAGGGCCACCGGGTGTTCCTCCGGGTTGTAGCGCAGGAAGCGCTCGCGGTCGCCGTGGATCAGCGCGCCGGTGGTGACCATTTCGGTGTAGAGCAGGGCCTGCCGGGTGAGCAGCCGCCAGAAGTACCGGCAGTGGTGGTCACTCCAGTCCATCATGGGCGCAATTGAAAAACGCCGGTCCAGCTTGTTTGCTTCGATCATGTTGTGTTGCTGTCACCTCGCTGCGCGGCTTGTTGGCAGTGCGGTGTTGTCTCAAATTCCGGGCGGCCTATTTTGAGCGAGAGGGCCATGGGATTCCAGTGAATTGCTCACGCCGGCCCGGAATCGACGAATCGACATTGTGCTGCGACCAGCGACCGCCATTCGATTGACTCTTTCGGGGCGCGCGCGGACCATAGGCCTTGTGCCGTCACCTGCCAGACACACTGGGGCGTGCCGGCGTTTCAGAACACCCGCAAGAAGAGAGGAAAACACGTGAAAAAAGCTTCCGGATTGATTGCCGCACTGTTGGTGTCAGCGCTGGCCACAGGCTGCGTTTATGTCGACGGTGATGTGACCAAAGACGAGGACTGGCAAGTCACCCAGGACAAGAATCGCAACCTGATCAGCGAACTGGAGCTGGGCATGAGCCGCAGCGAGGTGATCGGCCGCCTCGGCACGCCCAATGATTCGGAGGCCTTCACCAGCGGTGGCGAGGAAGTCCGGGTCCTCTTCTATCGTACCCGTCACGCCGACTCGGACGGCGAGACCACCCGTTCCGAGACCACGCCGCTGGTTTTCCGCGGTGGCAAACTGGTCGGCTGGGGCGACGCGGTATACGCGGAACTGCGCTAAGCGGCAGCTCTCCCGCCCGGCATTGACCTTTACCGCCGGGCGGCTGGTAAGATCGGGGCTCACAGCAATAAAAACAGGCCCGCCCCGATGAACAGTGAAGCGCAGGGCAGGGGATATCTTCCCCTGCCCACCCAGCTTGAAGCGATTACTCCCCAGTGGCTGACTCTCGCCCTTCGGCAAAAATACCTCGGTATTACAGTACAAGGCGTGGAAGTCGTCGATATGATCCGCGGCACCTGCACCAAGATCCGCCTGCGCCTGGTGCTGGACGAGGCGGGCCGGGCCGCTGGCATTCCGCCGACCGTCATCCTCAAGGGCGGCTTCGAGCCCCACAGCCGGGAGATGTGCCACACCCACAAGGTGGAGGTGCTGGCCTACGGCGAAGTCATCCCCGCCCATCCCCTGCAAAGCCCCCAATGCTATTTTGCCGCCTACGACGAAGAGTGCCGGCAGGGCATCGTCATCATCGAGGACCTGGTGGCCCGCGGGGTCCGCTTCTGTCACCCGCAGACGCCCCAGACCTTCGACGAGGTGGCGCGCCGCCTCACTGCACTGGCGGCCTTTCACGCCCGGACCTGGGGCAGTGCGGAGCTCGAACCCGGCGGTCGCTGGGGCGATACCCACAACGTGATCGCGGCCTTCGCACCCTACATGGGCCAGTTTTTCAACGAGGATGCCTGGGGGCACTGGGTGCGTTCGCCCCGCGGCGCGGCGGCTTCCGTCTGTTTTCACGATATGGAGTGGATGCGCGAGACGCTGGATAAACTGGTCGCCTTTTCCGCACCCCTGCCGCGCTGCCTGATCCATGGCGATACCCACCTGGGGAACCTCTATGTGGACCCGGACGGCACGCCGGGCTTCTTCGATCCCCAGACCCACCAGAGCCCGGGGATGTACGAGGTGGCCTACCACGTGGCGGGCGCGCTCGACAGCGCCGACCGGGGGCGCTGGGAAAAGGCCCTGGTACAGCACTATCTCACGGCCCTGGCGGAAAACGGCGTGGAGCCACCGGGCTTCGACGAGGCGATGCGGCAATACGCTGCCTACCTGGCGCTGGGTTATTGCATCTTTCTGGTCAACGATACGGAATTCCAGACCGAGGCGATCAACACGGTGTACACCGCGCGCTTCAGCGCGGCCATGCTCGATAACGATACCCTGGGGGTGCTGGCCCGGATCAGCGGCTAGTCCGCTGAGTGTATTGGCAGGGGAATACGCTTACTCCGGCAGGGGAATGAATTCCTCTTCATCACCGGGTACCAGCGGGAATCGACCGTCCTTCCAGTCTTCCTTGGCCTGTTCCAGTCGCTGTGCGCTGCTGGAGACAAAGTTCCACTCGATAAAGCGCTTGTTGAAGGATTCCCCGCCGATCAGTGCAATGCGGCTGTCCTCCTGCGCCTCGATGACAACGCCGGACTCCGCCCGGAACACAGCCATGGCGTACTGCCCAATCGCCGTGCCGCCAGCCGAGACACTGCCGGCAGCCATGTAAACAGCGCGTTCGGGCGCTTCGGGCAGCTGCAAGCGCTGGCCCCGCTTCAGGTCCGCTTCCAGGTAGAGGGTTTCAGCGAAAGTCGCCACCGGCGAGGTGACGTCGAATGCGCTGCCCATCATCACCCGCACGGGAACTCCCTCCACATCGACAGTCGGAATTTCCGCCCCCGGGTAGTGATAAAACGCGGGCTCGATCTCCTCGGCGGCTTCAGGCAGTGCCAGCCAGAGTTGCAGGCCGTGCAGGGAATGGGGCTGCGCGGTAACTTCCGGGCGCTCGCGCTCCGAGTGGACGATGCCGCGTCCCGCGACCATCAGGTTGATATCGCCGGGGCGGATCGGCTGGTACGAGCCGAGGGAGTCGCGGTGGAGGATCTCTCCCTCGAACAGGTAGGTGACTGTGGCGATACCGATATGTGGGTGCGGGCGGACCTTGATGCCCTCTCCCGCAGGGAAATGGGCCGGCCCCATGTGGTCGAAGAAAATCCAGGGTCCGACCATCTTGCGCTGGAGGGTAGGCAGGACGCGCCGGACCGAGAAACCCCCGAGGTCTTTCTCCCGGGGGCGGATGATCAGTTCAACAGCCGCGCAGCCGCGCTCGAAATCGCATTCTTCTTCGCACTGCCGGTTCAGGTTACTCATGGTCACGGCTCCTTCGGGGCGGTGCCACAGGATTGTCGATGCCGCCTGCCATTGCAAGCGGCGAGGAGGGGGGGCTAGCTGCCCTGCCTCTGCAACTGCGGCGCAATTACACCCAGGTTGAGCATTTCGGCGACTCGAGAGGCGGGCAGGGGGTCGTCCTGGCGCAACCACCAGGCGAGCAATTCGAGGACGGCACTGGTCGTCAGGGTAATCCGCAGGTCCGTGGGAAGTAGCTCCGGCGGCGGCGAGAAGCCCTTCGCCAGGTCCCGGGCGATGCCGAGCAATTCCTCTTTCATCGCCAGGGCGGCCCCACCGGTAAGCAGTGTCGACCACAGGCTGCGGTGCTCTTCGATATAGCGGCACAGCGCGAGGCAGGACTCCGCAGCATCCTGATCTGCAAGCAGGGGGAAGGCGAAACTCACCAGGCGTTCCATCTCCTCGGCAGCCAGGTCGTCCAGTAACTCTTCCTTGCTGGCGTAGTGGCGGTAGAAGGTGGCGTGGCCGACTCCCGCTTCCGCGGCGATGTGGCGTACCGAGATGTCCTCCATGGACTGCTGCTCCAGCAAGCGGAGCAGGGCGCGACAGAGGGAGTCGCGGGAGCGGACGGCGCGGCTGTCGGTTTGCGCCGGCTCATTGTTTTTCTTGTACTGGGGTCGTGCCATGCTAGTTTCCATGTGCCTGTCTGCCGGGTACGCGGTCGCGCGTGGTGCCGGATGCTTGACATTCTATGATACGTGGTGTCTCATAACAAGCAGTGAGACAGTCTGTCTCACAAACGGATCGTACAGGTGTGCTCATCATATTGTGACTACCCTGTGGTAATGGATTAACGCAATAACGATTTAAGAAGGTAGGCTATGCAAAATTACGATCAGGTGGATCTCTTCACCGACACTTCCCTTATTGAAGATCCCTATTCCTATTTCGAGTATCTCCGATCCCAGGGGCCGGCCGTCTATCTGCCGGAGCACAACGTTTATGCAGTGACCGGTTACAAGAACGGCCTGCCGGTCTTCTCCGATCACGAGATCTATTCCGCCGCCATCGCTGTGAACGGGCCGATCCCGCCCCTGCCGTTTACCCCCGAGGGCGACGACATTACCGAGCAATTGGATGCGGTGCGCGACGAGTTGCCTTACGCGGGCATCATCATCACCGAAGACATGCCCCA
Source organism: Halieaceae bacterium WMMBA4 (assembly GCA_033283325.1). GTDB lineage: Bacteria > Pseudomonadota > Gammaproteobacteria > Pseudomonadales > Halieaceae > Mangrovimicrobium. The sequence continues at coordinate 1,537,296 of JAWMQO010000001.1, read as the reverse complement.
GCACGCCAAGACCAAGTCACTGATGATGGGCATGATTACACCCGCCCGACTGAAAGCCAACCACGAGTTCATGGGGACCCTGATCGACCAGCTGATCGACGAGTTCATCGACAAGGGCGAGTTCGAGGCGATCATGGACCTCGGCCAGCCCTATGCCACGCTGGTAATTGCAGACCTGCTGGGCGTGCCGGAGGAAGATCACTCCAAGTACCGGGTACTGCGTTCCAACCTGCCGGGTCTCATTGGCAACCAGGGGACGCCGCACGACCCGCTGGAAGAAATTGGCTTGTATTTCTGGGGCTACATCGAGGATCGCCGCAACAATCCCCGCGACGATGTTCTCGGACGCCTTGCCCAGGTGAAGTACAAGGACGGCACCACGCCGGATATCCTCGAAGTGGTGAAAACCGCCACCTTCATGTTCGGTGCCGGCCAGCATACCACCGTGCTGTTGTTGGCCAGCGCGCTGCGGGTGCTGGCGGAAGACCAGGAGCTGCAGCAGCGCCTGCGCGACGATCGCTCACTGATCCCCAATTTCGTCGAGGAAATGCTGCGACTGAACAGCCCGGTCAAGCTGGAATACCGCCTGGTGAAGAAAACAACCGAGATCGGGGGCGTGAAGATCAAGGCAGGTTCGATCCTCTTGCTGATTCTCTCCGCCATGAATCGTGATCCCGAAATCTTCGAGAACCCCCAGGAAGTGAAACTCGATCGTGCAAACATCGCGGATCACGTGGCCTTCGGTCGCGGCATGCACGCTTGCGCAGGCTCCCCGCTGGCCCGCGCCGAAGCGAAGGTTGGCCTGGAGCGTATCTTCGATCGCATCGCCAATTTCTCCATTGACGAGGAAAAGCACGGTGCCGAGGGGCAGCGCAAGTTCGAGTACGAGCCGACCTACACCCTGCGCGGCCTGAAGGAACTGCACCTGAAGTTCACGGCAGCCTGAACTGGATGCAAGGGAAGAGAGCTTAGCGCATGGTTAAAGTGACTTTTATCGAACCGGGAGGGGCGCGGCGCGAAGTCGAGGTCGCCCCGGGTGGTTCGCTGATGGAAGCTGCGGTACTCAATGGTGTCAACGGCATCATTGCCGAGTGCGGGGGCAACTGCGCCTGTGGAACCTGTCGTGTCTTCGTCGAGCCGGACCAGGCGGCGTTACCCCCGGCGCCAGTCGAGCCAGAGGAGTCGATGCTGGAATTCCTCGACGAGACTGCGGAGAAGCTTCGCCTGTCCTGCCAGATCGAGATAAGCGATAAAATCGACGGGCTGGTAGTATCCGTGTCACCGGTACAGCGCTGATTACAGCGCTGTACCGATTTCAGGATAATCAGAAAGAGGCAAGCTCATGTCCGATCGTGCCACTGGCAGTGCTTTCATTCTCGGTGTTTTTATCTGTGCGGGGCTGGCTGCACTAGGCTGGCTTGGCGGCAACGCGGCGCTGGAGGTCAAGCAACTCGAGCGCAGTGTTACGGTCAAGGGGCTCTCCGAGCGCGAATACGATGCCGACATCGTCATCTGGCCGATCCAGTTTACCGCGGCAAGCAACGAACTCGAGCAACTCTATATTGCCATCGGTGAGAGCGCGGAGAAAATCCGTGCGTTCCTCATACTCCACGGTATTGCGCCGGAGGAGATCACCCTCGCCGCGCCGGCGATTACCGACAAGTCCGCCCAACAGTACGGCAACAGCGCGGGTGCCCAGTTCCGTTATGTCGCCAACCAGTCGGTCACGGTGTACTCGGCGGATATCGGCAAGGTTCGCGCGGTCATGGGTCAGCTTTCTGAACTGGGCAAACAGGGTATCGCCTTCAGCGGTGAAAACTACCTCGGCCAGACGGAGTACCTGTTCACTCGCCTGAACGAGGTGAAACCGGAGATGGTGGAGGAAGCGACCCGCAACGCACGGGCGGTTGCCGAGAAATTCGCCGCCGATTCCGGCAGCAGCCTGGGCAAAATCCGCCAGGCCTCCCAGGGGCAGTTCAGCATCAGTGATCGGGATCGCAATAACCCCCACATCAAGAAGGTTCGCGTGGTCTCGACCGTCGAGTATTACCTTTCGGACTAGCCGGGCCGTAAAGCGGCAGGGGGACCTGCCAGCGCGCTGCGGGACGGCGCGGGGGCGAATTCAGCCCCATGGAAAAACAATAATCACAGGGAAGGAAAATAATAATGCCGAATAACATTCGTCAAGCCGTGCCTACCCAATCCTGGTTTCGGGCAGCCGCCTATCCCGGTCAGCGAGCCGTGCCACTACCCCTGGCCTGTCTCCTGGCCGTGGGCGGTGTCGGGACAGCCGCGATTTCCACCGATGCCGCAGCCCAGGGCCTCGAAGAGGTTGTCGTTACCGCCCGCCGGCGCGTCGAGCGGGACCTTGAGGTACCTATTGCCATGACGGTGATGGATTCGGAACTCCTGCGCCGCCAGAACATCGGTAACCTGAATGACCTCGGCGTCCAGGTGCCGGGGCTGCGAATGTCCAATACGGCAAATTCAACCAATACCCCGATTATTTCAATGCGCGGCCAGCGGCCCAACGACCTCAGCCTCTCGGTGGGGCAGGCGGTGCCCATCTACTTCAACGAGGTGGTGATCACGCCACCGGAAGGCTCCAACCTCGCGCTCTACGACCTCGAAAACGTGCAGATACTCAAAGGCCCCCAGGGAACCCTGTTCGGCAGGAACAGTACCGGCGGCGCCATGCTCATCACTACCCGGCGGCCCGGTAGCGAGTTTGGCGGCTACCTGCAGGCGGGCATCGGCAATTACAACCTGCTGAAACTGGAAGGTGCGGTGGACCTGCCGGTGAACGACTGGCTGCAACTGCGCCTTGTCGGGCGCAAGCTCGAACGCGACGGCTACCAGGACAACGTGGCGGACAACGCCCTGCGCCAGGACCATTTCTACTGGGACGAGGATTCCGAGGGCCTGCGCCTGAGCGTGAACGTGGAGCCGGACAACGGCTTTTCCAACCTCCTGACCCTGTCCTATGACGCCAATGACATGGTTGGCCGCTATGCCCGCCTGGAAAGCTACGTTCCATCCGCCTTCGTGGCGCGTAACGTGCTGGAGCCTGTTTACAACCAACAGGACCAGATCGACAACACGGTTGCCCGCCTCAATCGCGGAAGCAAGCACCGGGTCGAGGGGGACCTGGTGCCGCGGGACGATATCGAGGTCTGGTTTGCCTCGAACGCCACGGAATACGAATTATCCGACAGCCTGAGCGTCAAGTCCGTGCTCGGTTACCGGGACATGGAACTCTGGCAGGCCCAGGAGGCGGACGGCTCCACGCTGCCCCTGATCGGCAACCTGACTTCGACGACGGAACTGGTTACCCCCAACCCACCCCTGTACCGGGTGAAGGGCGAGCAGTACAGCGCGGAACTGCAACTGATCGGCGAGTCCTATGATAGCAGCCTGGAATGGATTGCCGGCGCCTACTGGTACCGGATGGAAGGCTCCAAGAGCGGCGCCATCTCCCAACTGGCCGGCCCGGTGGTGGACCCGACGATCTTCGACCCCAACTTCTCCCAGGCCGCGGCATTCGCCGCCCTCGGCGGCCTCGATAAGTATGGCGTCGGCCAGACCGACGGTTTCGGTGACGTGCTCAATGAAGCGCTGGGCGCCTTCGCCGAGGCCAACTATCACTTCAGCGATTCGCTCTCCGCGACCCTGGGCCTGCGCTACAGCCGCGACGACCGCGAGGTAACGCTGCGCAACTTCCAGGGTACAGGCCGGGAAGTGGGTACCCCGGTGATCTTCGGCGGCTATGCCTGTGCACTCACCGATGAAAACAACCAGACCCTGCCGGACGACAACTGCGAGCGCAGTGAGGAAGAGACCTTCGAATCGCCTACCTGGCGGGTCTCCCTGAACTACACCGCCACTGACGGCGCGCTCATCTACGGCGGTGTGTCCACCGGGTATCGCACTGGCGGCTTCAATATGCGCGGTTCGGTGGCGGAATCCTTCAAGCCCTTCGAGGAGGAAACCGTGACCTCCTACGAGATCGGCAACAAGACCGACTGGAACCTGGTGGCGGGTGTACCCCTGCGTAGCAACCTGGCCCTGTATTTCCAGGATTACCAGGACATCCAGAAAACCCAGCAGATCGCCTCGGCGCTGGGTTTCGCGACGACCATTGTCAACGCGGCCGAAGCTGATATTTACGGCCTGGAAGCGGATATTTCCTGGGCGGCGACCGATCGGCTTACCCTGTCGCTGGCTTACGCCTACACCCATACGGATTATTCCGACTGGGGTGAATTCAGTACGATCCAGATGACCGCCCCCTACAGCACCGTGGCGCCCGGCATCGTCAACATCGATGGCAGCGACAACGATTTCACCTACATTCCGGAAAACACACTGAGCGCATCGCTGAACTATATCCTGCCAATGCCCGCGGATCTCGGCGAGTTGTCCTTCTTCGCCAGTGTTTACTGGCAGGATGAAATGATGACATCGCAGATTACCAGCAACCTGGAACAGGTGGCGGAACTCCAGGACTGGACAGCGGCGGACCTCGCCGTCGCGCAAATGGACAGCAACTGGAAAGCCGAGGACTACGCCTTGCTGAACCTGCGCCTGGACTGGAGCGGCGTGCTGCAAAGCGGACTGGATCTTTCGCTTTATGTCGAGAACGCGACGGACGAGGAGTACGTGATCGGCGGTGCCAATATTATCGACATCGTCGGCGTGAACGTGACCAGTTACGGCCCGCCGCGGGTCTACGGCGCCCAGTTGCGTTACAACTTCTGATCCCGGCGCCGGGGCTCCAGCCTGGCGCGATTGAAGGGGAGTGGGACACTGTATCTCGGGTTGAATGTGGGATATCGTGTCTCGAAATATAAAGAATAAAAACCTGTACGGTTCGGAGGTTTCGCTAGAGATGAATACCAAAGGACAAATGATCATGTTGTGGACTGCGCCGGTGGCCGGTGCGTTGTTCCTGATTGCCTACCTGCTGTTTCCTGCGTTTTCTCCGCCGATGTCCCCTGAAATGACGCCAGAAGAGGTGGCTGCGCTTTTCCGCGAAAATCTTGCCGCGATGCGCGGGGTCGTGGTGTTCTGCAACCTGATCGGCTGCCTGATGGTCCCCCTGTTCGCGGTCATCGTGGTACAGATGCTGCGGGTGATCAACTCCAGCCCGGTGTTTGCCTATGCCTACCTGATATGTGTGGGCATCGGCATTACCGCGTTCATCCTCGCGGATTTCGCCTGGGGCGTGGCTCTCTACCGTCCCGATCGCGATCCGCAACTGATCAGCCTGCTCAACGACATGGCCTGGTTCTTTTTCATCGCGCCGGCCGGCATCCTGGTGGTCCAGAACCTCTGCCTGGCGGGCGCCATCTACCTCGATGCGCGGCCAGAACCGGTATTTCCACGCTGGGTGGCCCACTTCAATGTCCTCACTGCCATCCTCTTCATTCCCGCGGCTTTCTCGATCATGCACAAGACGGGGCCGCTGGCCTGGGATGGGGCACTCTCTTTTGAACTGCGTCTGCTTACCTATGCCGTTTACGCAGCGGTGATGTTCTGGGTACTGCTCGGCGTGGTGAAACGCCAGGTGGCCAACGAGGGGGTTGTCGCATGAGTAACGGTATCGCGCTCGAAGCCGGCGAATTCACGGAGAGCCCGCGACCCTGGTACAAGTCACCGAAGCTCGACCAGTTGCTCTGCTTCTGGAGCATCCCGGTGTTCTACACCCTGTTCGGACTTGTCTTCGTCCCCCTGAGCTGGATGATGCCGCCGCGCTCCCCGGCAAATTCCATGGAAGGGATGGTCGCGTTCATGCAATCGCCGAACCTGCTGCTGGCCTCCACCATACTGACGCTGGCCATCGGCATGTCCGCCATCGGCAACGCCGTTTACATGTGCCAGATGCGGCGCATGACAGTGAGCCCGGTGCTGCGGATCGCTTTTGTCGTCGGCGCGATGAGCGGGGCTATTGTCGGGGCACTGTTCCCGATGTTCTGCTTTGGGCTCGGTGCGTTCCGCGATGGCTACAGCCCGGAAGTGTTGCAACTGCTCTACGATTTCGGCTACATGTCCTTCATCGGCTGCCTGGGCTGCTTTTTTCTCAACTGGTCCTGCCTCGGCCTCGCCATCCTGCTCGATGAAAAACAGACCCTGCCACGTTGGCTGGGTTACTACACCATCTGGCAGTCGGTGACCGAGATCTTCGCCATGACTCTTTGGGTCAGCGACAGCGGGCCCTTCGCCTGGAATGGCTTGATGACCTTCTGGTTCAACATGGTCCTTTACGTGCCCTGGCAGATGATCGTGTATTACTGCATCTACCGCGCGATCAGGGCCCAGCCCGATAACGAGCTGGATAATGCGCCTTACCAGGCGACACGTTATGCCTGACGCGATACCCGGGTGGATGCAATGACGACGAGCACAGAAACGCGAGTGCCTGCCAGCGCTACTGCAGGTGAGCGGCGGGGAAGGGCGGCCTACCTGCCGGGGGAGGCGGGGATGTGGTTTTTCATCCTCGGCGACCTGCTGATCTTCGGCGTCTACTTCGTCGCCTACATGATCTACCGGGGGCAGGACAGTGCGCTGTTTCTCGAGAGCCAGCAGCACCTGAGTCCGGGCATCGGCGTGATCAACACTGTGGTCCTGTTGACCAGTTCCTGGTGCCTGGCCCTGGGCACCGAGGCCGCGCGCAGGGGTAAGACCGATGACGCCTACCGCCTGCTGGCCTCGACTGCGGTGATCGGCGCCCTGTTCCCGATCCTGAAAATGGTCGAGTGGGTACCGAAAATCCTCGCCGGTTATACCCCTGGCGAGAACCTGTTTTTCATGTACTACTACGTGATGACCGGCCTGCACCTGTGCCACGTGCTGATGGGGCTGGTCATCATCGGCTTCATGCTGCGCAGCCTGAAAGTCTCCCCCAGCCTGGACATCAAGTTCATCGAGGCCGGTGCCATCTACTGGCACATGGTGGACCTGCTCTGGCTGGTGCTCTTCGCCCTGTTCTACTTGATGAGGTAGCCGATGCTCCAGTACCTGCGCAATCCGCTGACTGCCGTCTGGTTCTTCCTGACCACGATTACCATCCTCTCCTGGTGGATCGGCCGGGGGCAGGGCGCTGAATACCAGTTGAGTACGCTTATCACATTCAGCGTACTGCTGATGGCAGCGGTGAAGGCCTTTCTCGTCATCGACTGGTTCATGGAAGTCCGTCACGCCCCCAGGTGGCTAAAGCGCAGTACCTATGGCTGGCTCCTGCTGCTTCTGCTGCTTCTGCTTACTTTCTACCTCGTTCGTTTCTAGCCTTCTCCTCGCGACGCCGTAGCCGAACCGTTTTTGACTGAGCTTTATTACGGTGGACGCATTAGTCGCGGCTACCTTAGGAAAAGATTATCTAAGCCCGGAGCCTGAACTGCGCTAGCATTCAGGGTTGAAGGACATCAGTCCATTACGCAAGGAGGCGCCCCCAGTGAATTCCAACACTTTCTGAATGACTCACGCGATCGCGTGCGGTGCCCGACAGTCCGGAACGCCGCCCTGTGTGCGAGCACAGATTGGTGCCCCAGCCTGCGGCCGCCAGCACGCGAGCACAGTCTTTTAGAAACTGCCGATATTCATGTTAGCGACAGCGACCTCGTCGCGGCCGTGCCCTTCGTGCGGCCAGTACAACTGTGTGAGTGCAGTTGTATGAGTGCATTATCAAGCCTGCCGACATGAATCCCCATATGGGCGAGGTTGACACCTCGAGCCGGGCAGTTTCCCGGAGAGGATGTAACTATGTTGGAGAGTTTTATTCACAAAATTCACGAGGCCGCGCTCGAGCCGGCATGCTGGCAGCCCCTGGTCGATGAGCTGTCGGAAGTATTGCAAAACGCCGCGGTTTACCTGGCGCAGACATCCAGGGAAGTATGTGGCCGTGGCGATATCTGGTGTAGCGGTATCGACAGCACCATCTGGAAAAGCATTCCTGTACCCGCCCAGAACGCCGAGCGCAGCAAGCTGCTGGAGCAGTTTCTTACCCTTCCCCAGGGTGATCTTGTCGAAAGCAGCCGCCTGCTTTCCGGTGTCCGGCACGACACCGACCCGGTAGCCAGCGCCTTTGTTCACGCCACTGGCCTCGTTCACTTCGCCGCTGCCCGAGTTCAAGCCGATGAGCAAAGCTATAGCTGTTTTGCCGTTGGGCGCCCACTTCAGCACCCCTTCAGCAATCCTGAGTTGGCGGCCCTGCGTTATCTGCTCCCCCACCTGGCTACGGCCATGGAGACCCACCGGCGCCTGAGCCTGGTGGATACCTATAGCCAGGGCCTGAAATCCGCCCTGGAGCAAATCGACCGTGGTGTCATCCTGGCAGATCGCCACCTGAAGATTCACTTCGCCAACCGCGCCGCCGAGCGCATGTTTTCAAGTGCCGGGCACATCGTCAGCGTCAAGGGCAGACTGTGTGCCCGCAAGCCGGAAGACCAGCGCAGCATTCAGCTTGCGGCGACAAGGGCTAGCGTCGGAATTCCGGCACAGCAGCTTTCACGGATTGTGATCGGCGAAAGCGCTACCGGGGAAGGTTGTGAGCTCTCTGTCGCACCCGCAATCGGTGCTGGCCACGGGAGTGCCTGTCCGGCGGCGAATATCATCGTGTGTATCCGCCCCGTGCGCCGGATGCCCAAGGCACTACCCATGAACCTCCTGGTAAAGGAGTTCGGCCTGACGCCAACAGAGGCCCGGGTAGCCCAGTTGGCGGGAACGGCCAGCCAGCTTCCAGCCATTGCCGATTCGCTCGGCATAACACGCAATACGGCGAAAACGCACCTCAAGGCCATTTATGCAAAGTTGGGCGTACACAGCCAGGTCGAACTGGTGAGGCACCTGATGCCCCTTGCCTATTAGTGAGGCCGGCTTGAGCGCAGGGGCTTATTCAACCATACTCCTCGCATCTGGAATTTCCCCATGTGGAGTGTGATGAGAGCCCTTGCCAGCCTGATTTACCTGAGCCTGATGCTTGTGACGGCTGGCGCCTTTGGGGCGGAAAATAGCAGTATGAAAGCGAATATCGTCATATTGGCCACTGGAGGCACTATCGCCGGGCGCGGCGATTCCGGCACCGAGGCAGGCTACACCGCCGGCGCAGTGGGCGTCGATGCCCTGCTGGAAGCGGTGCCACAACTGGGGGAACTGGCCCAGGTAAGCGGCGAGCAGGTCGCCAACGTGGGCAGCCAGGACATGTCCGACGCCATCTGGCTGAAGCTGGCCGGGCGGGTGAACGATTTGCTGGCGGACGACTCGGTGGCCGGCGTGGTGATAACCCACGGCACCGACACCATCGAGGAGACCGCCTATTTCCTCAACCTCGTGGTGCGCAGCGAAAAACCTGTGGTACTGACTGCCGCCATGCGCCCGGCGACGGCGCTCTCCGCCGACGGGCCGCTCAATATCTACAACGCCGTCGCCGTTGCGGCCGATCCCGAGTCTGCCGGTCGCGGTGTGCTGGTGGTGATCAACGACGACATCCACGGCGCCCGGGGCATGACCAAGACCAGCACCACCGACGTACAGACCTTCATCTCCCCGGAGCGGGGCCTGATCGGCACCAGCCTCTACGGTGAAAACCGCTTCTTCCGCTACCCCTACAAGCGCCACACCCACGAGTCCGAATTCAGCGTGGCCGGACTCGAAGCGCTGCCCCGGGTAGACGTGCTCTACATGCACGCCGGCGTTTCCCCCGATCTCGTCAGCGCCGCGGCGGACAGCGGTGCGCAGGGCATCGTCATCGCCGGCGTCGGCAACGGCAACATGAATCGCGAGGTCACCGAGGCGGTCAAGCAGGCCACTGCGAAGGGCGTGCGCGTGGTGCGCTCTACCCGGGTGACCCGAGGTTTCGTCGGCCGCAATGTCGAGACTGACGACGACGCCCTCGGCACCGTCGCCGCCGGCGAACTCAAACCGCCCCAGGCCCGCGTGCTGCTCAAACTCGCATTGCTGCAGGACCGCGACGCCGCAGCACTGCAGGCGCTCTTCGACCAGTACTGACGGCAATGGAAACATTGCCCGTCCTCTACCGGGACGAACACCTCGTCGCCGTCAACAAACCCAGCGGCCTGCTGGTCCACCGCAGCCCCATCGACCGCCACGAAACCCGCTTCGCCCTGCAACTGTTGCGCGACCAGATCGGCCAGCGGGTCTACCCGGTCCACCGTCTCGACAAACCCACTTCAGGCGTACTGCTTTTCGCGCTCTCGCCGGAAATCGCAAGGTCTCTCTCACAGCAGTTTGCGGAGCACAGTGTCGGCAAAGAATACCTCGCCATAGTCCGCGGCTACTGCCCGGAAAGCGGCCTCATCGACCACCCGATCACCGACAAGCCCGACGGCATCGCCGACCGCAACCGCAGCCAGCCGCGCCCGGCCCAGGAGGCCCAGACACACTATCGCTGCCTCGCCACCGTCGAACTCCCACACGCGGTGGACCGCTACCCCCAGGCCCGCTACTCGCTGGTCCACCTGCAACCGCTGCAGGGACGGCGGCACCAGTTACGGCGGCATATGAAGCATATCGGTCATCCCATTATCGGGGACGCCAAGTACGGGAAGGGAGTGCACAACCGGTTTTTCCGTGAGCACTACGCCAGTGACCGTCTGTTACTGGCCTGTACCGGGATGAGTGTGCGCCACCCGGTTACGGATGCAGCACTGAATTTAGCGGCGGGCCTGGATGATACATTCGACCGCCTGCTCCGCATGTTCAGCTGGGAGAGCTGTGCGGGCTTGCCTCACGAACCATAGGCGGAAGTAGCGTCTGACGTAGAACTGGCTGGGTGCATACCCCGGGGAAAGCGTACGGCGCTGCCTGCCTGCTGGAACCGTAAGGCGACAGGACGTCGCCGCCCGAGCCTGTACATGGATGTACGCTTTTTGGCGTGTCTCACCCGGGCTGAACGGCCATACGCTCGGGTTCCGAAGTGCCAGCCCCACAACACGTCGTACCATCCCCACAATATGGAGAGCTATACCCACATCAACGCGCACGCCCAAGGTGGGATTTGCCCCAGCCAATCCGTATAATCGCCGCTCTCTCCCAGCAATCCCTGACAAGCCATGACCACAGTCCGCACACGAGTAGCCCCGTCCCCCACCGGCGACCCCCACGTCGGCACCGCCTACATCGCCCTGTTCAACCTCTGCTTCGCCCGCGCCCACGGCGGCCAGTTCCTCCTGCGTATCGAAGACACCGACCAGGTCCGCAGCACCCCCGAGTCCGAGCAGGCCATTCTCGACTCCCTGCGCTGGCTCGGCATCACCTGGGACGAGGGCCCGGACGTCGGTGGCCCCAACGGTCCCTACCGCCAGAGCGAGCGGATGGAACTCTACGGCGAATACGCCCGCCAACTGGTGGAGCAGGGCAAGGCTTTTGTTTGCTACCGCACCGGCGAGGAACTGGAGCAGCTGCGTGAAGCCAAGCGCGAGTCCGGCAGCAGCGCCGCGCTGAAAGCCTCGGACCTGCAATTGCCCGCCGAGGAAGTGGCGAAGCGCGAGGCCGCGGGGGAGCCCTATGTGATCCGCATGGTGGTGCCGGAGGAAGAGGGCGCCTGTGCGGTGGACGACATGCTGCGCGGTACCATTGAACTGGACTGGGGCATGGTCGACGCGCAGGTGCTGCTGAAGTCCGACGGCATGCCTACCTACCACCTGGCCAACGTGGTGGACGACCACCTGATGGGCATTACCCATGTGATTCGCGGCGAGGAGTGGATCAACTCCGCGCCCAAGCACAAGCTGCTCTATGAATACTTCGGCTGGGAGATGCCGCAGCTGTGCCACCTGCCGCTGCTGCGCAACCCGGACAAGTCCAAGCTCAGCAAGCGCAAGAACCCCACCAGCATCCTGTATTACCAGCGCATGGGTTTCCTGCCGGAAGCGCTGCTCAACTACCTCGGCCGCATGGGCTGGTCCATGCCCGACGAGCGGGAGAAGTTCTCGCTGGAAGACATGCTGGCGGAGTTCGATATCTCGCGGGTCTCCCTCGGCGGGCCGATTTTCGACGTGGAGAAATTGCGCTGGCTCAACGGCATGTGGATTCGCGAGGATCTGGATGAGGAGCAACTTGCCGATCGCCTGCAACAGTGGGCTTTCAACCGCGAGACGCTGCTGCAGGTGCTGCCCCATGCCCAGAAGCGTATGGAGGTCCTCAGTGACTTCGCGCCACTGGCGTCCTTCCTGGTTTCCGGCACCCTGCCTTTGACTGAAGCGGATTTCGAGGGGCTCAAAGGTGAGCGCGAGGACCTGGTCAAGGGCATGCAGTTCGCCCTGTGGAAACTGGAAGGACAGCGCCACTGGACCCGCGACAATATCTGGAACGACTTGAAAGGCCTCGCTGACGCACTCGAGGTTAGAGTGAAGGACTACCTGGCGCCCCTGTTCATTGCCATCTCTGGCAGTTCTGCCTCTTTCTCAGTGGTCGACGCCATGGAGATCCTCGGCCCGGATATGAGCCGCGCGCGCCTGCGTCACGCCATCGAGGTACTGGGCGGGGTGTCCAAGAAAGCGGCGAAGCGCCTGGAAAAAGAGTTCGCCGCTCTTTAGAAGCCGGCAGAAAGCTCCCTGCCAGCAATGAATCGCTATGCTGGCAGGTGAAGTCCCGCGCTATATGGGGGATACTTTTCCGAAGTTGTTCCCAATGCGGATTCCCCCATGGCCTTTCACAGCACACTGGGCACGGAGACATTTCGCTTCGAGACCCTGCGCGAGCTGATGGCCTGCGCCACCCCGGCGCGTTCCGGCGACTATCTCGCCGGTATCGGCGCCGCCAGCAATGAGCAGCGGGTCGCCGCCCAGTGGGCGCTGGCGGAAGTGCCACTGGCGCACTTCCTTCGGGAAAGCCTGGTTCCCTACGATAGCGACGAAGTCACGCGACTGATCCTCGACAGTCACGATGCGGCGGCGTTTGCGCCAGTATCCCATCTCACTGTCGGCGATTTCCGCAACTGGCTGCTGGCGAGCACCGACTCTTCACTGCTCGCAGTAATCGCTCCCGGCCTGACCCCTGAGATGGTCGCGGCGGTGTCCAAGCTGATGCGCGCCCAGGACCTGGTCAGCGTGGCCCGCAAGTGCCGGGTGACAACGGCATTTCGCAATACCATCGGCCTGCCCGGGCGTTTCTCCACCCGCCTGCAACCCAATCACCCCACCGACTCCAGCGCCGGCATCGCCGCCAGCATCGTCGACGGCCTGCTTTATGGCAGCGGTGACGCGGTCATCGGTATCAACCCCGCTGGCGACAACCTGCAGACGGTGATCCGGCTCAACCATTTGCTGGAAGAACTGATCCAGCGCTTTGGGATTCCCACCCAGAGCTGTGTCCTCACCCATGTATCATCCACCATCGAGGCCATTGAGCGCGGGGCGCCGGTGGACCTGGCGTTCCAGTCGGTAGCGGGCAGCGAAGCCGCCAATCGTGCCTTCGGTATCGACCTGGCGCTGCTGAATGAGGCACGGGAGGCGGCGCTGTCGCTGAAGCGCGGCAGCCTTGGCAACAACGTCATGTACTTCGAGACCGGGCAGGGCAGCGCGCTTTCAGCCGACGCCCACCACGGCGTGGACCAGCAGACGATGGAAGCCCGCGCCTACGCCGTGGCGCGGGCCTACTCACCGCTACTGGTCAACACGGTGGTTGGCTTCATCGGCCCGGAGTATCTCTACGACGGCAAGCAGATCATTCGCGCCGCCCTGGAAGACCACTTCTGCGGCAAGCTGCTCGGCCTGCCCATGGGCTGTGACATCTGCTACACCAACCACGCGGAAGCGGACCAGGACGACATGGACGTACTGCTGACCCAGTTCGCCGCGGCAGGCGGTACTTTCATCATGGGCGTGCCCGGCGCCGACGACATCATGCTGAACTACCAGTCCACCTCCTTCCACGACGCGCTCTACGTACGCGAGGTGCTGGGCCTGCGTCCCGCCCCGGAGTTCGAGCGCTGGCTGGTGGAGCAGGGGATCTTCGACGACGCGGGCCGGCTGGCGACGGAAGAAAACCCGCCGCCGCGGCTCGCTGCCGCTTTGAATTTACCGCTGGGAGAGGGCGCATGAGTGCAATTACCCGCAATGGCTGGCGCAGCTTGCGCGCCTTTACCGACGCGCGAATTGCCAGCGGACGCGCCGGTAACGGCCTGCCGACAGCGGCCCACCTGGGCTTTCAACTCGATCACGCCAGGGCGCGGGACGCCGTGCACCTGCCACTGGATGTGGCTGCCCTGCAGCCGGCGCTACAGACACTCGGCCATGCCAGTGTATTGGTGAACAGCGAGGCGCCGGACCGGCGCGTCTACCTGCAGCGCCCCGACCTTGGGCGGCGGCTTTCGCCAGTGGACGAACAGGTTCTGCGCGAGCACGCCAGTCAGGCGGATATCGCTATCACTATCGCCGACGGCCTGTCGGCGCGGGCGGTGCAGGAACATGCGCTACCGCTGCTGGCGGAACTGCTTCCCGCGCTGTCCGCGGAAGGCTTTTCCGTTGCACCGCTGGTGATAGCGCTACAGGGGCGGGTGGCGATCGGTGACGCGGTGGGCGCTGCCCTGGCGGCGCGCCTGTCGCTGGTGCTGATTGGAGAGCGCCCGGGCCTCAGTTCACCCGACAGCCTCGGTATTTACCTGACCTATGACCCCCGGCCGGGGAAGGTCGATGCCGAACGCAACTGCATCTCGAATATCCGCCCGCCCCAGGGCCTCGGCTACGCGCAGGCCAGGGATACCTGCCTTTATCTGTGCCGCAACGCACTGAGGCGCGGGCTGAGCGGGGTGGGCCTGAAAGACGATTCGATGACCCTGGAGCAGGGCGGCGCCGACGCCGCGCGAATTCCCTTCCTGCGCGACGCCTGAATAGCCGAATCAATCAGTGGTGATGGTGCCCGCCGGGACCGTGGGCGTGCCCGTGGGCCACTTCCTCTTGCGTGGCGGCACGTACGTCCATGATCTCGATATCGAAGGCGAGGTCCTGTCCCGCCAGCGGGTGATTGGTGTCGATGTCCGCGCTGTGGCGGCCCGCCTTGATCACCGTGACCGGCACCTGGCCGCGGCTGGTGTTCAGGCTCACGGTCATGCCGGGCTTGAGTTTGCCCTTGTAGATCAGGTGTTTTACCGGCACCCGCTGCTGGCGATCCGCCTCGGGCTCGCCGTAGGCGTCCGCCGCGGCGAGTTCGGCGGTGAAGGTGTCGCCGGTGGTTTTACCTTCCATGGCTTTTTCCAGCCCGGCAATGATGTTATCCGCGCCGTGCAGGTAGGCGCTGGGCTCACCGCCGCGGGAGGTCTCCAGTTCCTCGCCGGCGCCGTTTCTCAGGGTATAGTGAAAAAGGACAACGCTTTCGGGGCCGATATTCATTGCTGTGTTCTCTGCTGGGGTTTCGGGCGGGCGCTATGTTACAACGGCTTCGAAGGCGCGACCAGCGCGGCGGCTGTGGGACGGGCGCGCTGATGTCGCGTCTGTAGGCATCGGCTATCAGCACTCGATGATGTTCACCGGTACTTCCATCACGTTCACCGCCAGGCCGCCCCTGGCGGTTTCCTTGTACTTCTCCTGCATGTCCCGCCCGGTATCGCGCATGGTCTTGATCACCTGGTCGAGGGAGACATAGTGCTCACCTGAACCGCGCAGGGCCATGCGCGCCGCGCTGATGGCCTTGATCGCCGCCATGGCGTTGCGCTCGATGCAGGGCACCTGTACCAGCCCGCCAATGGGATCGCAGGTAAGCCCCAGGTTGTGCTCCATGGCGATTTCCGCCGCGTTTTCCACCTGGGCCGGTGTGCCGCCCAGGGCGTCCGCCAACGCACCCGCGGCCATCGAGCAGGCGGAGCCCACTTCGCCCTGGCAGCCCACCTCGGCGCCGGATATCGAGGCGTTGATCTTGTAGAGGATGCCGATGGCCGCGGCGGTGAGCAGGAAGCGGCAGGCGTCGTCCACCACCGCCCCGCGGCAGTGGGTGAGGTAGTACTTGAGCACCGCCGGGATGATGCCCGCGGCGCCATTGGTGGGGGCGGTCACCACCCGGCCACCGGCGGCGTTTTCCTCGTTCACCGCCAGGGCGTAGAGGGTCACCCAGTCCATGGTGGTGAGGGTCTCGTCGCCCAGTGAGCCGGAACCGCTTTTCAACTGCCGGTGCAACTGGGCGGCGCGGCGCTTCACCTTGAGACCGCCGGGCATGATGCCCTCGGTGCTGCAGCCCCGGGCGATGCAATCGTCCATCACCGCCCAGATGCGCAGCAGCCCCTCGCGCACTTCCGCCTCGCTGCGCCAGCAGGCCTCGTTGGCCAGCATCAGGCCGCTGATCGACTTGCCGCTCTCGCGACACTGGGCGAGGAGTTCCGCGCCGGTGCTGAAGGGGTAGGGGACAGGCGTCGTATCCTCGGTGAGCACATCGCCTTCGGCGGCGCTCTCGTCCACCACGAAACCGCCGCCCACCGAATAGAAGGCCCGCTGGTCGAGCAGCCCGCCCTGGTCATCCCAGGCGCTGAAACGCATGCCGTTGGGGTGGTAGGGCAGGGACTCTTCCCGGTGCAGCACCAGGTCCTGCGTGTAGTTGAAATCGATCTCGAAGCCGCCCGCGAGGCACAAGCGGCCCGTGTCCCGCACGGCGCTAATCCTGTCATTGATGGAGGAGACCTCGACGCTGTCCGGCGCTTCCCCCATCAATCCCAGGACGACGGCTTTTGGCGAGCCGTGCCCCGCGCCAGTCGCGCCGAGGGAGCCATAGAGTTCGGCGGTGATCCCGTGGACCCGGGGCGAGAGGCCCTTGTGCTGGAGACCCAGGGTAAATTGCCGGGCGGCGTTCATCGGGCCCACGGTGTGCGAACTGGATGGCCCGATACCGATTTTGAACAATTCAAAGGCGCTGATTGCCACTGCCTTCCTCCCCCGGCTCCCAGTCCATAGTGTAGAACGCCGCCTGCCCGGAGGTCCCGGGGCGCCGCCATTTCCGTGTGACTGAATTACTGCGCTTGCCGCTTGACAGCCTTCGGGCACCTGCATAAAATGCGCACCTCTCGACACATCGGTTCGGCAGAAAACTGTTGGCTGATCAACGAGTTACAAATTTGGGGCTATAGCTCAGCTGGGAGAGCGCAACACTGGCAGTGTTGAGGTCTGCGGTTCGATCCCGCATAGCTCCACCAATTTTCAAAGGGTAGCATCTCAGGATGTTGCCCTTTTTTTATGCCTCAGGGGAACCGCAGACCTACGGTCTACGACGGGAGGCCGCCCCGTTCGATCCCGCATAGCTCCACCAAATTTCTGAAGGGCACACCGAAAGGTCGTGCCCTTTTTTATTGTCTTGGGGAATCGCAAATCGACAGCTTGCAGGTCACCAACCACACTGCCGCCCCGCATTCTGTTCCTCAAGGTAAACCATCAAGGGCTGGAAGTACCTGACCATAGCACTACCGTCCATTTCCCTGGTGCCAGTAAGCTTCTCCAGTGTGTCCTGCCATGGTTTGCTCCGTCCCGCCATCATCATGGCGTTGAGGCGCGCGCCGGCCTCCTTGCTACCCGCGAAGCTGCAGGTATACAGGGGTCCTTCGTGTCCGGCAGCCTTACACAACGCTTCGTAGAACTGGAACTTGAGTATTGCGGCGAGGAAGTAGCGCTCGTAGCTCACGTTGGCTGGAATGTGGTACTTGGCGCCGGGATCGAAGTCGGATTCGCTGCGTTCGACCGGTGCGGATATGCCCTGGTATTGCTCCCGCAGCGCCCACCAGCTGCTGTTGTAGTCAGCGGGTTTGACTTCGCCGGAGAACACCTGCCAGCGCCACTTGTCGAGCAAGAGGGTCCAGGGCAGGGCGGGGATCTCATCGAGCGCACGGAGCATCTGGTCGTTGATGTCGCTTTGCGCGCTGCTGTCGGTTTCTTCCAGGAAGCCGGCGCTGGCGAGATAGCCGGGTGTCATGGCCAGGGTAACGGCATCGCCGATTGCCTCGTGGAAGCCGCCGTGGGCGCCGTCCCTGAAGAACGCGGGCTGGTCCTTGTAGGCGCGCTGGTAATAGTTGTGACCGAGTTCGTGGTAGATGACTTTGAGATCGCTGTAGGTCTGGTTTATGCACATCTTGATGCGGATGTCCTTGCCGCCGTCCATGCCCCAGGCGCTGGCGTGGCAGCGCACCTCGCGATCCTGCGGCCGGGTGAACATCGAGCGTTCCCAGAAGGTCTCGGGCAGGGGGTCGAGCCCCATCGAAACGTAAAAGCTTTCGGCGGAGCGGACCATGTCCTGCGGGGAAAAATTCTCATCGACCAGCTTGTCGGTGATATCGGCCCTGGCGAGCCCGGGATAGGGTTCCAGCAGGTCGTAGAGCCGGGCCCAATTCTGTGCCCACATGTTTCCCAGCAGGTGGGCCGGCATAGGTCCCTCGGTGGGAACCCTTTCCTCCCCATAGTACTCAGAGAGCGTGGCGCGGACGTGACAGTGCAAGGCGTCATAGAGCGGTTTGACCTGGCCCCACAGCCGCTCCATCTCTACCCGTAATTCATCAGGCGACATGTCATAGTTGTCGCGCCACATCTCGCCCAGGTCGTCGTAACCGAGCTCCCTGGCCCCCTCGTTGGCCAGTTCCACGAAGCGTGCATACCTGGGGCGCATGGGCACACTGATCGCGCGCCAGCCGGTCCAGTAGTCCAGTGCCTCATCGTAGTTCCGGGTAGTGGAGATCAACTCTTCCAGCTCGCTCCCGGGCAGGCAGTCGCGACCGTCGTCGGGGCAGTACTTGCCGGTGCTGTAGAGGGTGGATAATTGAATCGCGAGCTCAGTCAGTTCCTTGCGTTTGTCGGGGTCGGATGGCGCCGGTCGGCTATTGTCCGAGCGCAGAATGCTGAGCGCCCGTGCAGTTTCCGCCGACATGGGCGCACCTGTGTAACGCATTGATTCCTGCACTGAATCGCTGGCCCAGGCTGCAATCTTCTCATCGAAGCGACTTTGGAGCTGGGTGCTGTCATAGGTGATGTAAGTCGAGTAGATCCAGCTGATTGCCAACCCTTCGATAAACAGTTCGTCATATTCCGCGTTTTTCGTCGCGATGAACTGGTCGGCTGAAGGGGCAGGCTGTTCGCCTGCCTGTGCGAAATAGGCAACGAGCAGCAGCGATGCCGCTGCGATAGCTGTGCTGTAGTGCTTCATCGGGCTCTCCACAGTCCTGGTGGTCACCGAATGGTGGCGGTATGTCCGCTGGGGTCATCCAGCGTCCTGTTTGTACCCCGATCAGGGTCGGCAAGCAAGCCTGTGGATCTGGTTCTCTGGTGAGCTTTCACTGTATTGCGCGAACGACATACACGCTACGGTGTTCCAGCGACAGCGTGCCTGCTATGCTCAGCGTCCCGCGCGCAGAAACGATCATGCGTGCTGAGCGATTCAAGGAGGAATGGCCAATGCAAGCCGCTGCCCAGCTGAGCGATGTAGCCCCGACCCCGGAACACGTACCGGCCGCGCTAGTCCACGACTTCGATATGTTCGCAGACCCGGCCTACAACGCGAACCCGTATCACTACCTGCAGGACTTACTGCAAACAGCGCCGCCGATCTTCTGGACCGGACGCAACGGCGGCCACTGGGTATTCCTCTCACACGCGGCGATTTTCGAAGCCGCCCGGGATACCGGGACCTTCTCCAGCGAGTTTATACCCCGCGCCCTGGTCGAAGAATATATGGCATCCCTGCCTGCGGGAACGCCGCGCATCCCGCGCGCCATTCCGGTGGGTGTCGATCCTCCGGAGCATAACTGGTATCGCACGCCGCTGCAGAAGGTGTTTGCGCCGAAGGCCATGCATGCCCTCGAAGGGCAGATCAGGGCTCTCGCTGACAGCCTGATAGACCAGGTGCTACCCCTCGGTGAGTGCGAGTTCATGTCTGCAATCGCCGAGCCGCTGCCGGTACAGATATTCCTGCGCATGATGGGCCTGCCGCTTGAGCGACAGGAAGAATACCGCGCCCTGGTCAAGGAACAGTTGGCAGATACGCAGGATGATATGCTGCGAACCCTGGCCAGGCTGCAAAACATCGTGGCGGGTATGCGGGAGACTATCCTCGCCCGGCGCGACGAACCTCGCGAGGATCTCATCAGCGCGCTATGGCAGGTCGAAATCAATGGTGTCGCCGCTACCCGGGATGACGTCGAGGACTACAGCCTGCTGCTGTTCATCGCCGGGCTGGACACGGTGATGAACGGGATGGGGCACGGCATACTCCACCTCGCGCGTGACCAGGAATTACAGGCAAGCCTGCGTGCTGAACCGCAGCGCATACCTGATGCCGTCGAAGAACTGCTGCGCCGCTACACCTTCGTGATTCCTATCCGGCGTGTCGCCCGCGATGCCGAGTTCATGGGGGTTGCGCTGCGGGCGGAGGATCGCGTGCAACTGTTCCTGCCGACGGCGGACATCGACGAGCAGCAGTTCCCCGATGCCGGTCACTTCGACCTGGAGCGCGAAAACAAGGCGCACATCGCCTTCAATGCGGGGCCGCATCGCTGCCTCGGCTCGCACCTCGCGCGGCTTGAACTGCGCATTCTCTACGAGCAGGTGCTTGCCAGGCTTCCGCAGTATCGCCTCGATCCGGATCGCCCAGCCACAATGCATTGCGGGCCGATCATCGGCGTGGATTCACTGTGGCTGGTCTGGCGCTAGGCCGGAAGCCGGCGTGATCGTGCTCAGAAAGTAAAGCGCAGCCCCAGGCCGAAGGTGTCGATATCGGTGTTCAGGTCGAAGCGCACCCACTCGGCATACAGGTCGATACTGCCGCCGAGGTTGAGCGCGCCGCCCAGGCCGTAGTAGGGGTCGGTGCCGTCGTCGGCGAGGCCGAATTTCGCCTCGGCATCCCACATCGCGACGCCGCCGCGGGCGTAGACGTCGAAGATCCACAGCGGCACCGAAAGCATGGCGCCGGCGTGCCAGGCGTCGGTTTCGATATCCACCCGGCCGCCGGATTCCAGTTTGTCGGATTCCACTTCGCCGAGATAGAAATAGCCACCCTCGATGGCGATCCAGTTATTGAAGCGCCAGCCGACGCTCGCGTTCAGGCCATAGCTGGAATCGTCGATCAGGGCTTTGACATCGTCGTTGAAGTCCCGGTCTCCCCGCAGTTCGTCGTCCACCAGGGTGTAATAGGCGCCGGCGCCGATCATCAGGCCTTCATCGGCGAGGGTGGTGGCGGGCAGGGCGCCGAGCAGGGTGGCGGCAATGGCGAGTGAGGCGAGTTTCTTGCAGGTCATGATCGGCACTTCCCGGTGGGTGTTTTATTGCCGGGGAGTATAGCAACGGCCGCGCGGGCCGGGATGACATTCCAGTGAAAGCGTAAATATTCCACGGGACGCTCTAACCGCCAGTCGTGCTGCCAGGGGCTGCCCTTGAATGAGTCTGCCTGTTCAGTACCTGAAACAGACCACCGAGCGCAGTTCGTCGAGGTAGTACACAGGGATCGCCAACTGGGTGAGATTCGCCGGTTCGCCGTGTGCGGGTGCGCGGGTCTCCAGGGTCGGCATACCGCTTTGCAGGGCCTGGCCTGCGGTTTCCTCACCGGGTAACAGGCGCCTCGAGCAGTCCTTGGGTTCGATGCGCGAGGAGCCTTCATCCACGCCCGCTGCGAAGTACAGGGCATCGCCTTCTTCGGTAACCCGCCAGATCTCGAAACTGCGGGCGATGGGGGTGGAGCGAACCGAGAGAAAAGTGACCACGAAGCCGATATCGTTGACATTATTGTTGGAATTCAGCGGTATGCCGATACCGGTCGAGATCCCGGCTTCGAGGGCCGCCTGGGAGCGGAGGAAGGCATTGGTGTTGGCCACGTCCACGATTTGCGGCGCCTGGGTTTTCCAGACCATGCCCGGCAGCCCGCGACCGGCCGGGAACTTGATGTTGCGCGACTGGCGCTCGAACTGGCGCAGGCTGCCGTAGTAGCCGTCGATGAAAGATTGCCCGCTGAGTTCGTCGTCTTTCCAGATTTCGATGGCGCCGTCGTTCTCGCCGTGATTGCCACAGAGGAACACCAGCACTGCTCGCAGTGTCGGCCCCTGGAAGATGGGCATCGCGATTCCCGCGGTGAGTCCCGCGTCAGCCGCGGGGCCGGCGCGCAGGAAATCGGAGCGGACGAGGTTACGCATCACGATCGGCATGCCGGATTGCCAGGCCAGGCCCGGGAGGCCCTCGCCGGGTCCGAAGCTCATGGCCTCGCTCTGGCCGGCAAAGGCGGACAGCTCGCCATAGGCACCGGAGTGCAAGCGCAGGCGTGCGCCTTCCGCGTCCGGGGCCCAGATTTCAACGATTCGAATAAAGGACTGCACTGACATCTCCTGATCGGGGACGTCAATACGGCGGCGAGAGAAGTAATATTACGCCCCGTCTTATCGCGGAGTCGCGTCTTCAGTATATGGCTGCGGCGGGCGAATTCCAGTGCTAAAAATGACTTTTGAGTGGTTGATTTGCGGCAGGCCTGCCCGGTTTTTCGGGCTCGCCGTCTCGTCCCGGGGCTGTACCCGCCAGGCTTGCTCAGGCAATTGGACTGCCTGCCTCCCGGCGCCGGGAAATACCCGGGCTGAGCGCGCCTGCCCAAGTGGGACGGGGCCTGGCTGAAATGCGGCGTAATTGCCGCGCTCACCAAAAGCTTGCATTGTCACGCCATTGCGCTATCGTTTTGTATAAATAATAACCAGTCAGGTTCAAGGACGAGCGCGCTAAAAGCAAACTTACCCTTTACATATTGCCTTAAGCGGGGGGTTATTACCGTGGCAGAACAGAAGAATGGCTCTACCGATAAATCGATTCAGCAGCGCGTGAACGCTATCCTGAGCACCTACCATGACCGCGAGAAAGTGTTTGCCGCCCAGGCAACCGCAGAGGAGGTCGAGGAACTGGAATACCTGCTGGCGCGGGCTGAATCGGAATTGCGCGCCATGCAGCGCAAGGTGGATCAGCTCAGGTCGCAACTCGAGGACAAACGCGCCAAGGTAGCTCAATAGGGCGCTGCTGTCTCGAACTGCATATTTCGCGGAGCAGACCTTTACCCGGCCGCTCGGGCTTTGGAACAATAGCCACCCAACGAAGACGAGCCACCGGAAACACCGCAATGACTGAGCCCGCCGCATCCGCGGACTGTAGTAACTCCTGGATTCTCTCCTTCAAGTGCCCTGACCGTACCGGCGTTGTCGCCCTGTACTCAGGCTTGCTTTACGAGGTAGGCGCCAATATCAGTGAGGTCTCCAATTACTCCGACCCGGTGACCCGGACCTTTTTCCTGCGCTGCGTTTTCGACGTCAGCGCTATCAATGTCAGCTTTGCGGAGTTCCAGGAACGACTCACTGCCCTGGCGGTGGACCTGCAGATGGACTACACCCTGCGCAGCGAGGCGGACCGCCCCCGGGTAGTGCTGGCGGTATCCCGTTACGATCACTGCCTGAGCGCGCTGCTGACCAAGTGGCGCGCCGGTGCGCTGCCAGTGAATATCGTCGCCGTGGTCAGCAACCATGAGGATTGCCGGCCCATGGTGGAGTGGTACGGCCTGCCGTACCACTACCTGCCGGTTACTGCCCAGAGCAAACCCCGGCAGGAAGCCGCACTAATGGAGGTCTTTGAGGCAGCGGGTGGGGAATTACTGGTGCTGGCGCGCTATATGCAAATACTTTCAGATGGGCTGTGCCGGCAGCTCGAGGGCAGAGCGATCAATATCCACCATTCCTTCCTGCCCGGGTTCAAGGGTGCGCGGCCCTACCACCAGGCCTACGAACGCGGGGTCAAGGTCATCGGCGCCACCGCGCACTATGTCACCCCGGACCTCGACGAGGGCCCGATTATCGCCCAGGAAGTGCGGCCCATCGACCACGAGATCTCGGTGGAGCAGATGATCCACCTGGGACACGATATCGAGTCGACTGCGCTGTCCCACGCCGTGCGCCTGCACTGTGAACAGCGGGTGATTCTCAACGGCCAGCGCACGGTTATACTTTGAACACGGCGCGCGGGCACCAGCCCGGCTCAAAGTACAGGGAGCGGTAACAGCAGGAAAGCGGTGATAGCGGCAGCTCGCGGACGCGGGCCGTCATGGCAGCGGGGCCTGGAGGATTGCTCATGTCCGAAGCGCTGATTCGCCACCGTCAGGAAATCCGCAGCGCGTTTTGCGCCGCGGAACCGCAACTCGTGCAGGACCTCCTCGCCAACGCCCGCCTGGACGAAGCCGCGCGCGACGCGGTCTGCCAACAGGCTGAAGCCCTGGTCGAGCGCTGCCGTGGGCGGCGCCAGCGGGCCGGCAGCCTAGACGTCTTCCTGCAGGAATTCAGCCTCTCCAGCCAGGAGGGTATCGCCCTGATGTGCCTGGCCGAATCACTCCTGCGAGTGCCGGACGAGGCGACGGCAGACCGGCTGATCGCCGAGAAGATCCGCGCTGGTGACTGGGCGGCGCATCGCGGCAAATCCGACTCCACTTTTGTCAACGCCTCGGTCTGGGGCTTGATGCTCACGGGCCGGGTTGTCGCCCTCGAGGCAGACATCGCGGCGGATCCCCCCGGAATGTTGCGGCGTCTCGTCAGCCGCCTTGGTGAGCCTCTGGTTCGCGCCTCGGTCCTGCAGGCGATGCGTATCATGGGCCGGCAGTACGTCCTCGGTCGCAGTATCGACGAGGCGCTCAGGCGCGGCCAGGCCGAAGCGGACGAAAAGCTGCGCTATTCCTTCGACATGCTCGGGGAGGGCGCCAGGACCGACGCGGCAGCGCGCCAGTATCTGGCAGATTACCGCGTAGCGATCGAGCGTATCTGCCGGGCCGGCAGGGGAGACCCCCACAGCGGCAACGGTATCTCGGTCAAACTCTCGGCCCTCAGTCCACGCTTCGAATACGCGCAGCCGGAGCGCATCCGGGAGGAGTTGCTGCCACGGGTGCGCTCGCTGGCGCTGATGGCGCGGGAGGGCAACATCGGCTTCACTATCGATGCCGAGGAGTGCCACCGGCTCGAGCCGACCCTCGATGTGTTCGAGGCGCTGGCGCGGGACCCCGCGCTGGGTGGTTGGGATGGCCTTGGCTTCGTCCTGCAGGCTTACCAGAAGCGGGCCGTTTCACTCGCACAGTGGCTGCGTACGCTTGCACTGGAAACACGCCGTCGGCTGATGGTGCGATTGGTGAAGGGGGCCTACTGGGACAGTGAGATCAAGGCCGCCCAGGAACTCGGGCTGGCGGATTACCCGGTGTTCACCCGCAAGTGCCATACCGATCTCAGTTACGAAGTCTGCGCCGGGCTGCTGCTCGACTGCCCGAAGGAAATCTATCCCCAGTTCGCCAGCCACAATGCCTATACCGTGGCGCTGGTGCAGGCGCTGGCGGGGGGCAGGGAGGGTTACGAACTCCAGCGCCTGCACGGGATGGGTCACCTGCTCTACGAGCAACTGGGCCAGATCGCCCCCCATGTGCCGGTGCGGGTTTATGCGCCGGTCGGCAAGCACCGGGACCTCCTGCCATACCTTGTACGCAGGCTGTTGGAAAACGGAGCCAACAGTTCTTTCGTCAACCGCTTCCTCGACGCCAAATTCCCCGCGGCGGAACTGGTCCGCGACCCGCGCCAGCTCACCCTGGCCTCCAAGCAGCTTCGCCACGGCCACATCCCGCCGCCACCGGAACTCTACCGGGAGGCCGTGCCGCCCTGGGTCAATTCCGCCGGACTGGACCTCGCGGACCCCTTGTCTGCCGAGGTCCTGTGCCGGGCTGTCAGCGCTGGTAATGGGGCGGCAGCGCAGGCGTGGCCGATCGTCGCCGGGACAGCGGGCAGCGGCGCTGCGCTGCCACTGTACAATCCGGCGCAGGTCCGGGAACAGGTCGGCGAAGTGGTTCACGCGAAGCCTGCTGATGTCGATGCGGCGCTGGCTGCCGGCTGGGCCGCCTGGCGCGCGTGGGACAGACGGGGAGCTTCCCACCGCGCGGCCTGCCTTGAAAAGATGGCCCAGT
This sequence comes from Halieaceae bacterium WMMBA4, assembly GCA_033283325.1. GTDB lineage: Bacteria > Pseudomonadota > Gammaproteobacteria > Pseudomonadales > Halieaceae > Mangrovimicrobium. Next base: position 1,511,379 of record JAWMQO010000001.1, on the reverse strand, counting down.
TGCTGGAACAGGAGCGCGACGCACTGCTGCGCCTGCTGGTCAGGGAGGCCGGCAGGACCCTGCCGGATGCGCTGTCTGAACTGCGCGAGGCCGTGGATTTCTGCCGCTACTACGCGGCGACGGGCAGGGTGCTGTTCAGCCCGGGGATGCTGCCGGGGCCGACTGGCGAGACCAACCGGCTCAGCCTGCACGGTCGTGGGGTGTTCTTCTGCGTCAGCCCCTGGAATTTCCCCCTGGCGATCTTTACCGGGCAGGTGGCGGCAGCGCTGATGGCGGGTAACGCGGTGCTGGCCAAACCAGCAGAACAGACGCCCCTGGTCGCCGCGCGCGCGGTCGAGCTCTTCCACCGGGCAGGCATCCCGCCCGAGGTGCTCCACCTGCTGCCGGGGGAGGGGCCGCGCATTGGCGCCCAGGTGCTGGCAGACCCGCGCCTGGGCGGCGTGGCCTTCACCGGCGGGCTCGACACCGCCCAGGTGATCCAGCGCCAGCTGGCCGCACGGGAGGGCGCGATCCTCCCCCTGATCGCCGAAACCGGCGGGCTCAATGCGCTGATCGCCGACGCCACCGCACTCCCGGAACAACTGGTCGACGATATCGTCCACTCCGCTTTCCACAGCGCCGGGCAGCGTTGCAGCGCACTGCGGATTCTCTACCTGCAGGAGGACATCTACCCAGGTGTGCTGGATATGCTGGGCGGTGCCATGGCCGAATTGCGCATCGGCGATCCTGCGGACCTGTCTACCGACATCGGCCCGGTGATCGATCGGACGGCGAAGCAAGCCCTGGAAAAGTACTGTCGCCAACTCGAAGGGGAGGGCCGCCTGCTCGCCCGCTGCCAGTTGGACGAGCGGCATGCCGGTGGGCACTTTGTCGCTCCCCGGGTATTTCGCGTCGACGGTATCGCGTCGCTGCCCGGCGAGGTATTCGGGCCCGTATTGCATATCGCGTCCTATCGCGCCGCGGAGATCGGCCGTGTACTCGCGGATATCGACGCCAGTGGTTACGGCCTTACCCTGGGCATCCACAGCCGGATCGACGGCTTCGCCCGGGAGGTGCTGGCGGCCACCCGTATCGGCAACACTTACATCAACCGCAACATGATCGGCGCGGTGGTGGGAGTGAATCCCTTCGGCGGTGAGGGTCGCTCCGGGACCGGTTTCAAGGCCGGCGGCCCACACTACCTGCTGCGCTTCGCCGCGGAGCGCACCCGCAGCGAAAACATCATGGCGCGCGGTGGTAACGCCGCACTTTTCAGCTTGCCGGACGATTGATCTCCCCGCGGGCGGGCCGCTGCCACCGGTGGTACAATCCCGGCTTTCCCGCGTAAACCCAGAACAAAACTCAAGACCTGCGAGGAGGTAGGCGGATGCGTACAGCGCGATTGCGGTGGTATTACGGTATGGTTTCCTTCCTGATCACAGCTGCGGCCCATGCCGCCAGCACCGAACCCGAGGCGGCAGCGAAGACCGTCGTCGAAAATCTGGCCGCCTACCGTTTCGACCAACTTGGCCATCCGCAAATACAGGGGGATTCGATCCGGCCGGTCTATGCAGCTGCCGAACGCCCGCACAAATTACTGATCATGCCTGTGCGCTTTTCCGACCAGGGCTATGACCGCTATGCCGGTGACCCGGCGCAGGATGACAAAAATCGCCAGTGGTTCCAGCAACTCCTGTTTGGTGGCGGCGTCGCGGCTCCCGCGGAAGACACCCTCACCCACTACTACCGGCACCAGTCGAAAGGGGCATACAACATCACCGGGGACATCTTTCCGGTGGTGGAACTCGAGCGGCCACTGCATTATTACGGCCGCCCGGTACAGGGCAGCGACGGCGAGTGGCGCAACGACGAAAACAGCGACGACGTGGTCGTCGATGCCATGCGCGAAGCCTTTCGCGCACATCCCGAATTTCCCTGGCAAGACTATGACCTGTGGGATCCCCACGATTTCGACGGCGACGGCAATCGCGATGAGCCTGATGGCTATATCGATCACTTCGTCCTGATTGTCGCCGGCAAGGGCCAGTCCTCCTGCCACGGGCTCTACAAACTGGACGAGAAACTGAACGTGCAGGCTCCCCCGGATGCTTTCGACGGGCTCACCCAGGCGGAAAAGGACTGCGCCGACAGAATCTGGCCCCACCGTTCCTCACTCCAGTACAACCTCGACGAAGGCCCGGAACTCGAAGGCCGCAAGAATGTGCGCGGCGGTATTCCGCTGGGTAACGGGATGTGGCTGCTGGATTACAACATGCAGTCCGAGTACACGGAGATCTCCACGTTCATTCACGAGTTCGGTCATTCCCTGGGTCTCCCGGATATTTACGCGCGGCTCACCAATAATTCCACTGCGGCCTGGGACCTGATGTCCAGCACCACCCGTCCCGTGCCCCAGGAAATGAGTGCCTGGAGTCGCATGATGCTCGGCTGGATGCAACCCTGTATTGTCAAACCCACGGCCTTCGGTGGCCAACAGAACGGCTCCATCCCGCTCAGGCTGATGAATGCCTGGGATGGGAGTGCCGCGGCACACGATGGCACTGCCTGCGATGCGGCCATGGTCGTACTGCCGCCCAAATTCCGCGAGCTGGATCTTGGCCCCCTGGAGGAAAGCAACGGCAAGCAGGCGGCTTACTCAGGGCAGGGAAACGACATGAATCGCAGCCTTGTCCGGCAGTTCGACCTCAGCGCGGCTGAGGCAGGGGAGCCACTCATACTGTCCATGGACCTGTGGTTTCGCATAGAGGCGGAATGGGATTATCTCTATGTCGAAGCGGCGCGCCCGGGCGATCTGTACCGGCGTCTCCTGCCCACGGACAAAAGTGCCCCCGAAGACAGTCAAAGCGTCATGCCTTCCCGGAAGGGGCACGAGGGCAAGGGGTCGCTGCCTGGTTTTACCGGTCTCAGTGGCGACATGGACGGGGACAACAAGGTCGAAAGCGCCGCGGGTTGCAACCCGGTAGCGGAGCGCAGGCGCGCCGAAGACAGCATCGGGGATGCGTCTGTCGATCCCTGTGAGCGGGCCCAGTGGGTTCGTGCGGAATTCGACCTCGGGGAATTCCGCGGCCAAGCGGTGAACGTCCGGATTACCTATTTCACCGACGGAGCGGCGGTCGAGGACGGTGCGCTGGTGGACAATATAGCCCTGCCGGCACTTGGCTATCGGGAGGACTTTGAAGGCGATGCTATCGAAGGTTGGGAGAATAAGGGCTTCACCCTGTCGGGTGGCCGCCACCACCTTGCGGTGCCACAGTTCTACCTGCTCGAGTATCGGGATCCCTATGCGAGTCTTGCCGGCAGCAAAAACTACGACTCCTCCCTCTCGGAACCGTCATTCGATTTGTACGCCGATAATGAAGGCGAGGTGTCGGCAATCGCCATCAATTACCGGCCCGGTCTCCTGATGTGGTACTACAACGGGTCCTACCTGTGGAGCCAGAACGACCCGGCGGAATTCGGGCCGGGTAACGGCTACCTGCTGGTAGTGGACTCCAATCCCCAGGAGTACCGGCTTCCCCTGATGCCGGATCGCTATTTTCGTGAACAGGATGGCTGGACCTGGTGGGAATTCGACGACGCCGCGCAAGCACTGCTGGAAGATGCGTTTGTCAGTGTGATGTGCTACGAGCGCCGCCCCGACTACTATTCATCCGACGTGGCCGCGTCCCGCCGGGAGTCCTGCAAGAACTTCCTTGTGGGCGGAGCACCGCCCGTTGAGCAACTCAGTTGGGATGGCAGGCAACTTACCTATGGTTACACCATCCTCAATGAATATTTGCCGGGTAGCGAGCGGGATTCACGCAAGGGTGTGAGCACCTTCTATGACCTGAGGATTCGCGACGGCAAGACCGAGTACCGCCTGTACGATCGCGCGCTGCGATCCTATCACTCGGCGGACGCCCCCTTTGCCCTGCAGCCCTACCCCAGGGGAATCGAGTTCTACCGCCCCGGGAATGGCGTGCTGCAGATCGATGAAGCCCGGGCCTTCGGTGCAGTAAGCAAATTCTCTGACGCCCGGCCGGAGCAGTACCTCAATCCCCACCTGCCGTTTGGCAGCGCGGCGATTCCCACTGCCGGTTTCAGCTTCGAACTGGCGGAGCCGGGAGAGAAAGAACCGGCCGGGAGTGTGATCCGGGTCAATTATCAGTGGCGGGAACCATCCACATAGCTGGAACGATACGCTTGTCTCATTTAGTATGATGGAAAATAATCATCTAAATTGTAGGGATGTCTGACTCCAGTAAAGCGTTCAGGAACACGGGGCGCGCGGGCGCGCAAAATGCCCCGGGCGACTCCGTGGCTGCGGCTCCGGAAGAGTTCTCCGTGTGGGAACTGGTGAGGGAGGCCTGGCACATGGGGCTCGATTGCCAGGCTGCCGCCCTGCGCTGCTGGCTGCTCTTCATTTCTGTCGCTGTGGCGCTGACGGCGCTGTTCACCGTTTTGGGAGGCGGTTTCCCGCGAGGGGGGATGGAGGGCTACTCCGCTTTCCCGGGCTTCCTCGACGAGATGATCCAGACCATCATCCTCCTGCCCATGGCCGCGGGTTTATGGATTGTCGGCATCGGCTTTGCACGCGGTAACCGGCCGCGGGCCAGGAGCCTGTTCGCCTGGTACGACTTCGTCCTCAAGCTCCTGCTGATCAACATTTTCGTACACATCCTGGTGGTCATCGGGCTCGCGCTGCTGGTATTGCCGGGCATCTATCTCGCCATCTGCCTGCAGTTCGCGATTCCGCTTGCGGTGGACAAGCATATCGGCCCGGTCGAGGCCATCCGCCGTTCCTGGCAGGTTGTTCACCGCTGCTGGTTCCGCATGCTCCTGCTGAACTCGATCGCGGTGCTCTCCATCTTCGGCTCGCTCCTGTTGCTGGGTATACCCCTGCTGTGGGTGCTGCCGGCCATCCTGGTCGGTCGCGGTATCCTCTATGAGAAGCTGGTCGGGGTGGAAAACGAGACCCTGCGCCGGCTGTCATACCGGCCGCTGCCCGGCGGCTTCCGCCGCGAATCCGTGGAGGACTGAGCCGGCGTCAGTGGAGCGCGTGGGATCCCGGTGACATCTCCGGGTCCGCCGGGGCGAACAGGTAATTCAGCTGCAGGCACTCTTCAGCCACCTGGCGGGTGGCGCTCACCGTGGTGCCGATGAAGGCGATGAACTGTTCCAGGGTGATTCCCGCGGAGGTCAGATGTGAGCCCGCAACCACCAGCTGAGGCGTGGCGTCATCGACGATATCCTGAAACAGCTTCAGGGTGGGGTTGTTCATGCTCAGCCGGCCCAGATCGGCGGCGAGGGGCAGCAGGGCCATCGGGCGGATTTCCAGTTCTGTAGTGAGCAGCAGGCCCCAGGGTTCGAGGAAGAGCCGGCTGTCGATCACGCCTTCCAGGTCCTGAAGGACGGGAAGATGAAGCCCCGGGCACTGGTCACAGGTATGGAATTCCAGCCGGGCCTCTTCGAGCCAGGCTTCGAGGATTTCGCTGGTGATGGTCTGGGGTGCACTCATGGTTGATCGCCGCCGGGGTTCGGGGCTTATTCTACGGTAGCTGTTGGCGCTACCCAAGTCTCCATTGGCCACCCCCTGTTTGGCGGGACAACAATGAGTGGTAAAGTCTGGGCCACGATTTTTCCGTTCGAGGGGCGCCATGTACAACAATAAGATCGTTTTCACCTTGTTTTTACTGTTTCTTCCACTCTTCGCCCACGCCGCAGGCGAATTGCGCGTTGGCATGAGCCCTGACTACCCGCCGCTCGTATTCAAGCAGGATGGCACTATCTATGGCGTCGAGGCGGACAACGCCCGGGCGGTGGGGAAGATACTTTCCCGGCCGGTGCAGATCGTCGAGCTTCCCTTTGCCGAGCTGATCCCCGCCCTGCAGGCCGGGAAAGTGGATGTGCTGATGTCCGGCCTCAGCGTTACCGCCGAGCGGACACAGGAGGTGTTGTTCACCGAGCCCTACCTGAGGGTCGGCCAGATGGCCATCATCCATATCGACAAGGTCGGTAGTTTCTCCCAGCCCTGGGCGATCTACAGGGAAGGGGTCCGGGTTGGGGTGGAGCCGGAGACCACCGGCGCTGCATTCGCCAAGCGGGAACTGCCGGACGCGGAAGTCAAGCTCTTCGCTGATCCTGCAGCGGCCTTCGCGGCCCTCAGGAACGATGTCATCGATATCTACCTGCACGACGCGCCCACCAGCTGGCAACTGGCTAACAGCAAGGAAAACCAGGACCTGATCAGCCTGTACAAACCACTCACCGACGAGATGCTGGCCTGGGGGGTACGCCCGGATGACCAGCAACTGGCGGTAGAACTGAACCAGGCCCTGCAGATGATGCGGCGCAACGGTACGCTCGACTATATTCTCAATCGCTGGATTCCAGTCACCATTGAGGTAGAGTGAGTCTGCATGTTTGTGAGTCAGGGGCGGCTGTGAGGCAGGCTCTGCACAAAGCGGGCGCGCCGCCGGGTCAGTCGCGGCGCGCAAATTCCTGAGCCGATGCTCTTCAGCAGTGGAGAACAATAATGAATATTCCCCTTCTTTGCGTGGCCTTGCTCGGCCTGCTGACCATCGCCGCGGGCTTTCGCGTTTCCCTCGCCCGGGCCAGTAGCGGTATCGTCCAGGGTTACCCGGACGATCCCGCGCATACCCTGCACAAGGCGGCGCGCGCCCATGGCAACACGGTGGAGTACGCGCCGGTCATCGCGCTGCTGATCTACATCCTGGGCGCCTACAACCCGCCGCTATGGCTGCTGATATGCATGGTACTGGCGACGGCCGGACGCTACCTGATCTGGCTCGGGCTGCTTCTTTCCGAGACCCTCGAGAAGCCGCACATCCTGCGCATCCTCGGCTCGCTGATGACTTATGTCTTTGGCCTGATACTCGCGTTCTACCTGCTCTACGTGGCAGTTATCTAAACGAACCGTAAGCTGCATCGAGGCAGAAGCGTTTGTAAACTCGAGGATGGCAGTGGATAGCCATCCTCCCCGGCGCACAGCGGATCGAGCGCTTTCACAACGATAAGCATACCCGGAGCGAAGCATGCCGATTTCCCTGGAGCAGATGACCAACGGGCTCAGCCCTGAGCACGACTATTTTTTCCCGCAACAGCCGGACAATCCCGAGATGCGCGAGAGCACCTCGGTGTGGCTGTTCGAGGAAAGTGGCGCCTTCGGTTTTCCGCGCATTGGCATCGAGGGCGAGGCCCACTCCTGGGATAACCGCCTCTACCACGTCAACTTCGCGCTGGAGCAGGGGCGGGTGCTGCTGGATGCCGGCAGGGGGCCGGTGCCGGATGTAATGGGCCCGGACGGCAAGCCATCGGTGTTTGGCGCCGGCCCACTCAGGTTTGAGTGCCTTGAGCCTTTTCGCCGCTGGCGCATGATCTACGAAGGTAGCGCCCAGGAGGGCAGTATCGAGGAAATGGTCCAGGGCCCGCTGAGCGGCAGCACCCGGGTGCCGATCCGCCTGGAAGCGGAGCTGGAAATGGAGACGCCGGCCTGGGTGCAGGACTACTCGCCGGAAAAAGTCGCGAAGATGACGCAGAAGGAGCAGGACGACGCGCAGAGCATGGGTATCGGCTGGCGTCTCGAGCATCTTGGCCGCGGCCACGGGGAGCTGATCATCGACGGCGCGTCACGGGAGTTCAAACTGCTCGGTTCGCGAATCAAGCGGCAGAGCGTGCGCCCCCTGGATGCCTTCCGCGGTCACTGCTGGCAGTCGGCCCTGTTTCCCGACGGCAGGGCCTTCGGCACCATCTCCTACCCCGCCAGCGAGACGGCGCCGATGTACAACATCGCCTACGTGGTGCAGGAGGGGAAAATGTACCCGGCGCGGGCGACCCGGGTTCCCTGGATTTCGCAGGTGCTCGCCGAGGGCGACAACGTCAGCCTGGAGCTGGAGTCCGAACTCGGCATCCACCGCATCAGCGGCAGTACCTGCATGTCCACCTTCCGCGTCAACAACCCGGACATGGCCGCACTCGGCGCTCCCGGCTTTACCCTGCAACAGGGCGGGGCGCGCTACGAGTGGGACGGCATGAGCGCCTTCGGGATGATCGAGCGCTCGGCCACCGGCAAGCAGATGGCAGAGGGTTACGACTGATACGGGCTCAGGGTTCGATGAAGTCCGTGACTTCCAGCTGGAAGCCGGAGAGGGCGTTGAAGTGTACCGGTGCCGACATCAGGCGCATGCGGCCCACGCCGAGGCGCTTGAGAATTTGTCCGCCGGTACCGATCAGCCGGTAGTTGGTCTGGCCGGCTGAATCGACAGCGCCGGTGACCCGCAGCGGTTCAGGAAAACGGGCGACTTCCGCCAGCGCCTGTTCCGTACTGCTGGGCTGGCCCAGCAGTACCACCACGCCGCAGCCTTCATCGGCCACCGCCTGCATCGCCCGACGGTAGGACCAGCCGGTACTCTCGTTTTCGATGCGTGTGCCAAGCACGTCCCGCAGCGTGTTGATGCCCTGCACCCTGACCAGTACGTCACTGTCCTCGCGGATCTCGCCGCAGGTCATGGCGTAGTGCACCGTGTCGTCGATCAGGTCGTGGAAGGTGTGCAGTTCGAAAGGCCCGAACTCTGTCTCCACCGCCTTGCTGCTGTGCAATTCCACCGACTGCTCGTGCAGGGCGCGGTACTGGATGAGGTCGGCGATGGTGCCGATGTGCAGGCCGTGCTTCTCGGCAAAGACTTCCAGCTGCGGTCGCCGGGCCATGGTGCCGTCTTCGTTCATGATCTCGACGATCAGCGCGGCGGGCTCGAATCCGGCCATACGGGCGAGGTCCACACCCGCCTCGGTGTGACCGGCGCGGCGCAGCACGCCGCCGGGCTTCGCCACCAGGGGGAAAATATGCCCTGGCTGGACGATATCGCCGGGCGTGGCATTTGCGGCCACTGCCTGGAGTACCGTGTGGGCGCGCTGGATCGCGCTGATACCCGGGCCCTTTTTCTCCGCGGCGTCGATGGACACGGTGAAATTGGTTTCATGCTGGGAGCGGTTGTTGCGCACCATCAGTGGCAACTGCAGGCGCCGTGCACGCTCCTCGGTGATCGGCATGCAGATCAGGCCGCAGGCTTCGCTGGCGAAGAAATTGATGATCTCCGGCGTCACCGCTTCCGCTGCGACAATGAGGTCACCCTCGTTTTCCCGGTCCTCGTCGTCCATCAGGATCACCATCCTGCCGGCGCGAATGTCGTCGAGAATATCCGGAATACTGCTCAGTGCCATGTCGTTTCCACTGCAGGGCCGGTGCTCCCGCTGGGAGCCGCCGGCCGTTGCTTTGCTTACAGCAGTTCGATTGCGATCGCGGTAGCTTCGCCGCCGCCGATACACAGGGAGGCGATGCCGCGCTTCTTGCCCATTTGTTGCAGGGCGTACATCAGGGTCACGATGATGCGCGAGCCGGTGGAGCCGATGGGGTGACCCATGGCGCAACCGCCGCCGTAGACGTTGACCTTGCTGTGATCGATGCCGAGGTCCTGCATGGCCATCATCACCACCATGGCGAAGGCCTCGTTGATTTCCCACAGGTCGACGTCGTCAACGGTCCAGTTGAGCTTGTCCAGCAGCTTGCCGACCGCGCCGATGGGGGCGGTGGTGAACAGGCTGGGCTCCTGGCTGTGGCGGCTGTGGCCGAGGATGCGGGCCATCGGCTTGAGGCCGCGGGCCTCGGCTTCGCTGCCGCTGGTGATCACCAGGGCGCTGGCGCCGTCGGAAATGGAGCTGGAGTTGGCCGCGGTGACCGTGCCGTCGGTGGCGAAGGCCGGACGCAGGTTGGGGATCTTGGCGGGGTCGGCGTTGAAAGGCTGCTCGTCGTCTTCCACCAGTACTTCGCCCTTGCGGGTTTTCACCGTGACCGGGGCCATTTCCGCTTTCAGCGAGCCGGACTCGATGGCCTTGCGCGCCCGGGTCAGGGACTCGATGGCGTAGGCGTCCATCTGCTCACGGGTGATGCCGCGCTCGTCCGCGGTGGCCTGGGCGAAGCTGCCCATGGCGCCGCCGGTGTAGGCGTCTTCGAGACCGTCGAGGAACATGTGGTCGTAGATGGTCTTGTGGCCATTGCGAATACCGCCGCGGGCACCGGGCAGGATGTGCGGCGCGTTGCTCATGCTCTCCATGCCGCCGGCGACGACAACCTTGTTGGTGCCGGCGAGGATGCTGTCGTGGGCGAACATGGCCGCCTGCATGCCGCTGCCGCAGACCTTGTTCAGGGTCACGACGCCGGTGGATTTGGGGATGCCGGCGCCCAGGGACGCCTGGCGCGCGGGGCTCTGCCCGACGCCGGCGGGGAGTACGCAGCCCATGAATGCTTCATCCACATCGGCCGGATCGATGCCGCTGCGTTCCAGGGCCTCGGCGATGGCTACCGAGCCCAGTTGGGGCGCGGTCATAGTGGCCAGGCCGCCCAGCAGACCACCCATGGGGGTGCGGGCACCGTTGACGATGACTACCGTTTCTTCGCTCATAGTGTTCTAACGCTCTGTGGGGGAATCGGGGATACTTCAAGGGGCGCTAATTTAGCCACAGGCGGGCTGATTCCTCAAGCGGAGGCCCACCCGGTGCGTGGCTCCGACGACTAGCCGGAATGGCCGGGGTCGGGCACGAAAAGCTTGCCGCGCACCGCCTGGCGGTAGCGCCCCGGACTCATGCCGCTGTGCTCCCGGAACAGTTTGCCAAAGTGGCTGACGTCCTGGTAGCCGAGCTGCCAGGCGATTTCACTCAGGGAAAGGTTGCTGTGGCGCAACAGGTCGCGGGCCTCGCTGACCCGCAGTCCCTGCAGCCACTGCTGGGGGCTGCTGCCGGTGGCCTGGTGGAATCGCCGGTTGAGGGTGCGCGCGCTCAGGCCCAGCTGCTCAGCCAGTTCGGCGATGCCGGCTCCACTGGACAGGTTGTCGCGCAGCCACTGCTGTGCCTGCAGCACCACCTCGTCATGGTGGCTCGAGTCGGTGTCGATCTGGAAAGCGGCCGCGCGAAAAGAACGGCGAATTTCCGGCGAGAACTGGCTCTCCACCGCCCGGGCAATGCGCTTGCCGTACCAGCCCTCGACGATGTGCACCATGAGGTCGGCGATGGAATTCACGCTGCCCGCACAATAGATATTGTCAGCCTGGGTGATCAGGTGGCGGGATTTCAGCTCCACCCGCGGGTAGCGCTGGGCGAAGCGCTCGAAGTAGTTCCAGTGGGTGGTGGCGGGACGGCCGTCCAGCAGCCCGGCTTCCGCCAGCAGGCAGGCGCCGGTGCCGACGGCGCAGATCCGGGTACCCCCGGCCGCGAGTTCGCGCAACTTGTCGCTCCAGTCCCGGGTGCGGGCGATGACGATGCGCGGGTCGCGCCATATACCGGGGATGATGAGCAGGTCCTGTGCTTCGAGATCCTGGACAATACTGTCCGCGTTGAGGGAAATGCCGGTGAACATGGGCACGGGTCCCGTCCGGCTCGCCGCCAGGCGCAGTTCGATGCCGTCGCGGTGGCGATTTCGCACCTGGGCCATCTGCTCCGCAGCCTGCAGGATCTCCAGGGGCAGGGTGAGACTCGTGGCGAGGGCCTGGGGATAGAGCAGGGCGGCGATGCGATACAAGGTGATACACGTCCAGTGTCAATAATGCCATAAATTATGGCAGATCCGGCCTCGTTTGGCTGGCTGTTGCGGCCTAAACTTGCCTTAGGTAGTTCCACTCCGTCATTTCAATCCGATACAGGGCAGTAGTTCATGGGCAGGCAGCGTTTACCGGTAATCGTCAGTCTCGGTGGCTTCAACGGGGCGGGGCGGGCATCCGGTCACCACGCGGTCGCGCGGATGGCTTATAGCGCCATGGACCGCAAGGTGCAGGAGCGCACCCTCTCGGCACTGGCCGCGATGATGGGTGTCGACGACGCCCTCGCCAGCGAGCAGTACATCCTCGATCACACACTGATTCGCCGCATTGAAGAGCAGCACTTCGACGTGAACCGGGTGCTGTGGAACCAGCGTTTCCCCACCGAGAGCAACGGCCACCCGGTGACCTTCGATATCGAGCGTCGCCATTTGCCGGATGAGATTCCGGAAAACTGGACGATCACCCCGACCTCGGTGACCCACGTCAACGTGACGATCCAGGGCCAGCAGGAGTTTCTCCTCCCCACCGAACGCGAGTTCGAGGTCAAGGCCGCCAGCCAGCTTCCCACCGGCTACGAACCCGGCACGCTTTACGCGTCCCGCAGCCATCCCCGCGGGCTGCAGATGACGGTCTGCGCCGCCTCCGACACCCTCGGCAACCTGGGTATCGACTGGGAGACTATCCGGCAGAAAGTACCTGCCGACCAGATCAGCGTCTACGCTGGCAGCGCCATGGGCCAACTGGACAACTATGGCGCCGGCGGCCTGCTCAGGTCGCGCTATGTCGGCAAGCGGGTGACGTCCAAGTACTGTCCCCTCAGCCTGGTGGAAATGCCCTCCGACTTCATCAATGGCTATATCCTCGGCACCATGGGTTCCACCGGCGCCACCGCCGGCGCCTGTGCCTCCTTCCTCTACAACATGAAGAACGGTATCGCCGATATTCGCGCGGGACGCGCGCGCGTGGCTTTTATCGGCGCCGCGGAAGCGCCGATTCACCCGGATGTGATGGAAGGCTACTACGCCATGGGCGCGCTGGCTTCCGACAAGGAACTGCGCAGCCTGGACGGCCTCGAATCCGACGCGGAACTGGATTACCGCCGCGCCTGCCGCCCCTTCTCCAACAACTGCGGCTTCACCATCGCCGAGTCGGCACAGATGATCGTGCTGATGGACGACGAACTGGCGATGGAACTGGGCGCGACGATCTTCGGCGCCGCGCCGGACGTCTTCGTCAATGCCGACGGCTTCAAGAAATCCATTTCCGGCCCCGGTGTCGGCAACTACATCACCATGGGCCGGGCGCTGGCCGCCACCCGGGCAATGCTCGGCGAGGATGTACTGCGCCGCGGCGGTATGGTGCAGGCCCACGGCACCGGCACGCCGCAAAATCGTGTCACTGAATCAGAGATCATGAGCCGCGTCGCCGGCGCCTTCGGCATCGAGGACTGGCCGGTCACCGCCCTGAAATGCTATCTCGGCCACTCACTCGGCGCCGCCTCCGGCGACCAGGTACTTGCCACCCTGAGCATGTGGGCCCACGGTGTCCTCCCCGGCATCACCACGATCGACGAGCTGGCCGCGGATGTGAAAACCGAGCACCTGGCCTTCAGCCGCGAGCACCGCCGCTTCGATCCGGAAGCGGCTTCCTATGCGATCATCAACTCCAAGGGCTTTGGTGGCAACAACGCTTCCGCATCGATGATCAGCCCCGCCATGACCCGGCGTATGCTGCAGCAGCGCTATTCAGCGCAGGAGTGGCGCGACTGGGAGGCGGCGAACGAGAAGGTCCGTGAAGCACAGATTGCGCACGACGAGGCGATGATCTCCGGCACAGTCGATCCGGTCTATCACTTCGATTACGGGGTGCTAATGGACGGCGACGTGGATCTTGGCCCGCGTCAGATGAGTGTCGGTGGCCTTCCGGTCGACCTCGATCCCCAAAACCCCTGGGACGACATGAAACTGTAGAAGCTCACGACCCGAAAAGAGGGGCCCGCTGTCCGTGAGCGGTTAGCCCGCGGAGCGGGTTCCTATGTTCGTTCCAGGAGTCTTAAATCGGCGTGGTGGCGCGAGGCTGGAGAGGCGGCGCAGTCCAGGCGAAACGACCAAATTTTCCCTCAAACGCATTTGACGATTTGTGATCGAAGCTGTGCGGGCGGAATCACGCAGCGGGACTGGCGGGGGCGGATTTTTCCTGGCGAAACAATCAGGCCGCCGCTTTTTACGGAGCCGGGTTTTCAGGCGCTTTCAGCGAGCACTGTCTGAGTCCCGGTTTTTCGCGCAGCGAAAAACGGTCGAGTTGCGCAGCAGCCTGAAAACCCGGTGGAGTTTGCGGCCGTTTCGCCAGGAAAAATCCGCCCCCGCCAGTCTCGCCGCCGCTACGACCGCAGCCTAGCGATCCAGCCCACCCATCAGCATGTACTTGATCTCCACATAATCGTCGATCCCGTACTTCGAACCTTCACGCCCGGAACCGGATTCCTTGACGCCACCGAAAGGGGCCATCTCGTTGGAGATGATGCCTTCGTTGATTCCGACGATGCCATATTCAAGGGCTTCCGCGACGCGCCAGATGCGGCCGATGTCGCGGGTGTAGAAGTATGAGGCGAGGCCGAACTCGGTGTCGTTGGCCATGGCGATAACTTCTTCCTCGGTGTTGAAGCGCACTACCGGGGCAACCGGGCCGAAGATTTCGTTGCGGAATACCGCCATCTCGGAAGTGACTTCGGTGAGAACCGTAGGCTGGTAGAAACACTCGCCCATGTCGTGGCGCGCGCCGCCGAGGGCGACTTTGGCGCCCGCATTCACTGAGGCCTGTACCAGGCTGTCCACGTCGTTGACCGCCTGGGCGTTGACCAGTGGGCCGATGGTGATGCCGTCCTGCATGCCGTCGCCGACGCTGAACTCCGAGGTCGCCTTGACCAGTTTTTCGACGAAAGCGTCATAGACGCTGTCCTGCACGAACAAACGGTTGGAGCAGACGCAGGTCTGGCCGGAGTTGCGGTACTTGGAGATCAGGGCGCCCTGTACTGCTGCGTCCAGATCGGCGTCGTCGAAGACGATGAAGGGCGCGTTGCCGCCGAGTTCCATGGAGGTCTTCTTCATGGTGCCGGCGCATTCCGCCTCGAGCTGCTTGCCCACCGGGGTGGAACCGGTAAAGGTGAGTTTGCGCACGATGGGGTTGGAGGTCATCTCCGCGCCGATCTGGCTGCTGCTGCCGGCGAGCACATTGACCACACCGGCGGGCACCCCGGCGCGCTCGGCCAGTTCCGCCATGGCGAAGGCGGAGAGCGGGGTTTCGGTGGCGGGCTTGATCACGATGCTGCAACCGGCGGCCAGTGCCGGGGCGGCCTTGCGCGCGATCATCGCATTGGGGAAGTTCCAGGGGGTGATCGCCGCCACCACGCCGACCGGCTGCTTGATGCAGACGATGCGTTTGTCGGGGGAGGGGCCGGGAATCACGTCGCCGTCGATGCGCTTGGCTTCCTCGCCGAACCATTCGACGAAAGCGGCGCCATAGGCGACTTCACCGCGGGATTCAGCGAGTACCTTGCCCTGCTCGGCAGTCATGATGATGGCCAGGTCTTCCTGGTGCTGCATCATCAGGTCGAACCACTTGCGCATGATATTGGCGCGGGCCTTGGCGGGAAGGCGTTTCCAGTCCTGCATGGCAGTATCCGCGGCGGCAATCGCGCGGCTGGTTTCCGCGGTGCCGGCTTTGGCGACTTCGGCAATTACCTTGCCGGTGGCCGGGTTGCGCACCGGAAAGGTCTCGCCACTGTCGGCATCCACCCACTCCCCGTTGATATAGGCCTGGGTTTTCAGCAGTTGGGGGTCAGACAGGGGCAGGGTCATGTGGTTGTCCTTCTCGATTCGTGTCCGGGTGAATAGTAAGGGCGCCACTATACTCCAAACATACCCTCGGAGGGTAAGGTGGCCGGGAAATTACTCGCTGTTGCGGGAGCGTCGCGACAGCCCGTGCTTGCGCACCAGGCCGCGTATCTGGTCGTAGCTGAGGCCGATGGCCTCGGCCGTACGGCGCTGGTTGTGACCGTGGCGGGCGAGGGCGCCGAGCAGGAAGCGTCGCTCCAGGGCCGCCATGTGGGCGTTGAAGTCGGAGATTCCGTTTTCGCTGCCCGTCTCTGCCTGCTGCGCGCTGGAGTCATCGGCCGCGGTGCCGGGGGCTTGCTGCGCTGGAATTTCGGACCAGTCGCGTTGAAAGGGGTCGAGGATGATCTCCCCGACCGGGGTGGAAGGATCGGCCCAGCGGTAGAGGGAGCGCTCCACCACGTTTTTCAATTCCCGCACGTTGCCCGGCCACGGATGGCCGAGCAGAGCCGCGAGGGCCGCCCCGCTGAAACCCGGGAACAGCTCCCATCCCAGCTCCGCGCTCATCTGCACGGCGAAGTGGTTGGCCAGTTCGACGATATCTTCCTGGCGTTGCCGCAGGGGCGGCAGGTGGACGACATCGAAGCTGAGCCGGTCGAGGAGGTCGGCGCGAAACTTGCCGGCCACCGCGAGAGCCGGCAGGTCGGCGTTGGTCGCCGCGACGACACGCACATCCACGCTGATCGATTGCTGCCCGCCGAGGCGCTCGAATTCCCCGTATTCCACGACCCGCAGCAGTTTCTCCTGCAACCGCAGGGACATGGTGCCCAGTTCGTCGAGAAACAGGGTGCCGCCGTCGGCGCGCTCGAAGCGCCCGTGGTGCAGCCGGGTGGCGCCGGTGAACGCGCCGGCTTCGTGGCCGAACAGCTCCGATTCCAGCAGGGGTTCCGCCATCGCAGCGCAATTCACCTTGAGCAGTGGGGCATCCCAGCGCGGCGACAGGAAGTGCAGGCGCTGGGCGGCGAGTTCCTTGCCGGTGCCGCGCTCACCGATGATCAGCGCGGGGCGCTGGATCGCGGCCAGCTGGGAAACGTGCTCGAGGGCCTCCGCCAGGGCGGGGGAGTTGCCAATGATAGTGTCGGTTTTGCGGTACATGGGCTAATAATACCTAATAAGAGGTAAAATTAACCCATTAAAATGGCATAAATGACCGATCATTCTCAGCGCTGTCCTTCGGAAAATTCAGTAACTCTCTGAATTATTGAGGAAAAGTGTAGTTGGCATGAAAGCTGTACTGGCTACCTTGCAAGTAAAAACAATCAGCGCAGAACTGGCCCGACTCCGCAGGGGCTACGAGCGCCAGGTAGGGAGAGCGCATGCACAGTATCGGACAGCGACTGGTCATTTACGTGGTACTGGCGGTTTTATGTGCCATGACCGCACTGGCGGTCAATCCGGCCGCCGGGGCACTGAGCTTGCTGCAGATCGTGGTGGTAATTGAACTTATTAACTGGCTGGCAAGGCCTGAAGGCTCCGCGACAGCGCGGGGCAGCGAGTAACAGGAGAACGGCAATGGGTATTTTTTCCCGGATGACAGATATCATCAATTCCAACCTCAACGCGTTGTTGGACCAGGCGGAAGATCCGCAAAAAATGATTCGCCTGATAATTCAGGAGATGGAGGATACGCTGGTAGAAGTGCGAACTTCCTCCGCGCGGGTACTGGCGGATCGCAAGACCGCGGTGCGCAAGCTCGAGAGGGTTCGCGCCGATGCGGCCAGTTGGGAAGAAAAGGCGAGGCTGGCGATCAGCAAGGGTCGCGAGGACCTGGCCCGGGCGGCGCTGCAGGAAAAGCACGCGATCGAGGAGGAAGTTGCCGCGATCGAGGTGGAACTGAAGGCTGCTGACGACCATATCACCCAACTGAACGACGAAGTTGCGCAGTTGCAGCAGAAGCTGAACGACGCCAGGGCGAAGCAGAAAGCGCTGGCCCTGCGTAGCCGTACGGTAGAGTCGCGGATCAAGGTGAAGCGCCAGATCCAGCGGGAAGCACTGGATGACGCCTTCGCCCGCTTCGAGCACTTCGAACGGCGCATGGACAATATGGAAAGCCAGCTCGAGTCCATGGATATCGGGCGCGATGTCCCGGGCGATCTCGCTGCAGAAATCGACGCCCTGGCAGAGGACGAGCACATCAGCAGCGAAATCGAACGCCTGAAGGCCGAGATGGAAAAGCGCGGCGATGCGTGAGCGCGTCGCTATCCTGAAGGTTTAGTGTTGGTACCCTGAAGGTTTAATGGCAGCATGCGAATAAGCGCAGCTGGCCCGCAAAAGGACAAGTAGATGGAATTCTGGAACTTCCTGTTCGTGCCCACCATCCTCTTCATGGTGATCGTGGCGCCCGTCTGGATCGTGATGCACTACCAGAGCATGCGGCGTTCCTCCCGCAGTCTTTCCGAGGAGGACCGGGAAACCGTGGAGCACATGCTGGAGACGGTCGATACCCTGACCGAACGGATAGCCACCCTGGAATCGCTGCTGGATGCGGATCACCCCGAATGGCGTGACACCGTGCGCGAGCGGGTGCAAGAGGAGAAGCAGGCATGAATTACGAGCGTGACCCTTTCAGAAACGGCAGGCGCCGGGCCCGGACCTTCAAGCGCCGTCGCGCTGGCGGCTGGGGTATGGGGCTGTATCGCAATACCCGCGAGGGGAAAATCGGTGGTGTCTGCGCAGGACTCGCCGACCACTTCGACATCGCTCACTGGGTAATGCGGCTGATGTGGGTGGGAGGTTTTCTCTTCACCGGCACCCTTGCCCTGTGGGCATACGTGGCAGCCTGGATAGTGCTGTCACCACAACCGAGCAGCTACGGTGCCGCGGCGGACGACGGTGTCGCCGACGACTACCACGACGAGAATGCAGCGATGGAATACGACGAGCGCTACCACGATTACCGGCCGCGTCGCGCCTTTCGCTATCCCGAGCCGGGCACTGTGCGCCTCAAGCGCGCCCGCGAACGGCTCGACCAGGCGCTGCGCCGGGTGGAGGACATGGAGTCTTATGTCACCTCGCGTCGCTTCGACCTGGACCGGGAGTTCTCCCGGCTCTAGTAAGCACACCGGGTTTTCCCGGCAGCAGGTATGGCGCCAGCTCAGCCGAAGAGGTCGATCTGGCGCTCCTCACTCCCCGCAGTGATCGTCGCAGGTGGCCGAAATAAGTCACTGCGTTGCGCGCGTGGCTCACCGCGGTCCAGCCCCAGCTTTTGGCAGGCAAGCCTGAAGCGCTGCGCCAGGAGTTCGGCGAAGGGGCCCTCGCCGCGCATGCGCCGGCCGAAACGGCTGTCGTTGTCGCGCCCGCCGCGACACTGCCTGACAAGGCTCATCACCCGCTGCGCCTTCAGCGGGTAGTGCGTTTGCAGCCACTCCTGAAACAAGCTCGAGACCTCCAGGGGCAGGCGCAGTAGTTGGAAGCCCGCTGCCTCCGCTCCCGCGTCTTTTGCCGCCCGCAGAATGCTTTCCATCTCCACGTCATTCAGACCGGGAATCACCGGCGCATAAAGCAACGAGGTGGGCACGCCGGCGCTGGCCAGCGTTTGCATTGCGGCGAGCCGGGCTGCTCCCGATGCGGCGCGCGGCTCCATCGTGCGTTTCAGTTTGGCATCGAGAGTGGTGATGCTGATAATCACCGAGCAGAGTCCATCCGCCGCGAGGTCCGAGAGCAGGTCAATGTCGCGGGTTACCAGTGCGCCCTTGGTGATCAGCGCCACCGGGTGCCGGGTCTGGGCGAACACTTCCAGAATTTGCCTTGTGATCCGGTGTTCCCGCTCAACCGGCTGGTAGGGGTCGGTGTTGGCGCCAATGGTAATAGACTGGCAGCGGTAGCCCGGCCGCGCCAGTTCACGGCGCAGTTGCTCGGCTGCGTTGGCCTTGTAGCTGAGCCGGGTCTCGAAATCCAGGCCGGGGGAGAGGTCGAGATAGGCGTGAGTTGGGCGGGCGTAGCAGTAGATGCAGCCGTGTTCACAGCCCTGGTAGGGGTTGATGGATTGCTCGAAGGGAAGGTCCGGCGACTGGTTGCGGCTGATGATGCTGCGGGCGCGGATTTCGCGGCATTCGCTCACAGGGCTGGGGCCTGTGATGCCATCGTCCCATTCCACTCGGCTTGGCTGGAAGCGAGCACCACGGTTGCTCAGTGCCCCCCGCCCGCGGTGTTGCGCCAACTGGTCGACGACAGGAATGTCTCCCTTGCCCATGGGCTCATCCGAATACTGTTTAAATGTACAGTAGTCAATCGAGAGGCGCTTGGCAAGCCCGTCCCGTCTGCTGGAGTCGGGCCAGTCGCTTGGACCTGTCGACCAAGCTGCTATAGTTTGCAAGGGCCCTCTGGAACCGGAAATGAACGCACCCACATCGATACAGCACTCAGTCCTGGGCACTTTCATACTGCCCGTGGCGCAGGCACTGCGTTTGCATGGACTGGACCCCCTGGAGGTCATGGCCGAGGTTGGAATCGACGGGGCGAAACTGGTGCACCCGGATTGGCGCATATCCAACCAGCGCTTTGGCGCGCTCATGGGGCATTGCGTGGAACTCACCGGCGACGAGGCCTTCGGCCTGCTGGCGGCGGAACAGCTGCAGCCACAGGTCCTGCGGGGTCTCGGGCTCGCGTGGCTGGCCAGCGCCACGGTTTATGAAGGCCTGCAGCGCCTGGTGCGCTTCGGCAGGCTGGTGAGTACCTCGGCGCAGATGCGGCTGTGGGAGGAGGGCGAGTTCGCCGTCATCGACATCGGGCCGATCGCCCTGGGAGAGACGCCGTACTACGCCAATCGCGATTACGCCGTCGGCGCCGTGGCGAGGATGTGCGCACTGTCCCTGGGCGAGTATCTCGCCCCGGCGGCCATCACCCTCGAGCGCCCCGTGCCCGCCGAGCCCGCCCGCTGGGAGTCGATGCTCAGCAGCAAGGTGGCCTTCGATGCGGACGCCTGTACCCTGCGCTGGTACCTGGCGGATATCAGCGAGCCGCTGGTCACCGGTGACCCGGCCCTGGCGCGGGCCAACGACGAACTGGCGGAGGCCTACCTGCAGGGCTTCGTCGGCAACTCCGCCGCCCGCGACGTGGTGGACAAGCTGCTCGACCTGCTGCCGGACGGTCCCCCCAGCCAGCAGCAGGTGGCGGAGGCCCTGCACATCAGCAACCGCACCCTGCAGCGCAAGCTCAAGGACGAGGGTACGAGCTTTTCCGAGTTGCTGCAGGACACCCGCACCCAGCTGGCGCGCAAATACCTTGGGCGCGGCAGCCGCTCGGTGGTCGAAACCGCCTACCTGCTGGGCTTTTCCGAGCCGAGCACCTTCTCACGGGCGTTCAAGCGCTGGACCGGGATGGCCCCTGCGGAATACCGCGAACAAAGCAGCGGGTCCTGATCCTCTCCCCGCGATTCCCGGCGAATCCCTGCCCGTGTGCTGAAACTCACCGCGGAGGGGCGAATGATGGCTAAACGGGTACAAATTGGCGCAGTTTCCGCCCTGATGGCCGTTTAAGTCGAATGTTTTAACAATCAGGCCTTGACCCCGGCGAAAAAAATATGTCCGAAACATTTGCTATTTGGTGATTGCGGACTATTGTTTGAAATAGCACGCTGCTTTCTGCACGTGCTAACACGTCCCCTGGCCGATGTTTCTGCCCCGAAACATACGGCTGTTAGCCCGCATCACCCCTGTGTGCCGCGGGCTTTTTTACGCCCCTGATTCTCCCGCCGACCCGGCCCTGGCCCCTCCTGCGCGGGCCCTCGCGTTCCCCCCGCTTTTTGTCGTTCAAGGTCATGCTCTTGGCGCTTAGCGCCATGTGGAAAGCGACACCGGCCCCCTAATATGAGTCCCATAGCAGAGGGGCAATCGCCCCGGCCGGAAAAAGGAGAAAAAGCAATGCACGAACTAGTCGAGAGAATCAGCGATCCGGAGCTTTGTTATGTATTTGCCCGCAACGCCAAGCGCCAAGGGCACCCGGAACTGGCCCTGCAGGCCTACCGCCGCGCGGTCGACCTGCGCGCCGAGAACTACGGCGTCGAGGACGAGACCGAACTGGCTGCGGTGAAAGCGATTTACGCCTACGAGGAGGCGATGAGCCAGATGCGCGGCAAGCGCACCCGGGCGACCGGAACCTGGCAGATGGTCCGTCGAATCGGTCTGCTGCCGACCCTGTGCAAGCGGGTGGAGTCCAACAGCCAGGACGACGTCGAGAACACCCTGCGTGCCCTCGGAATGGAAGACTACAGCTTCGCCGCGGTGGTCAGGAAGTTCCCGGAGATCGCCAGCGCAGCTGCCTGACGCACTACAGAATCCCCCTGGGATGATCTCTTCATAAGGAGATCCCTACCTTGGCCCGGCCCCAGCCGTAACGGGGAATTACCGGGCCTTTTTTATTTCCCTCCCGCACGACTAGCACGCTCCCCGGCGCGCCTGTCATAAATCTGTAATACTGTGACTGAGGCTTAAATGCTACATTGGCCGGTTGGGGCACAGCGGGAACTTCCATGTCTAATCCAGTTAAGACGCGCGTCGTAGACCTTCGCGAACACGACAAGTTTTATCCGCGCGAGCTGAGTTGGTTGTCGTTTAACGCCAGGGTGTTGCAGGAGGCGGCGGACAAGAGCGTGCCGCTGATCGAGCGCCTGCGCTACCTCGGGATCTTTTCCAACAACGCCGATGAGTTTTTCCGGGTCCGGGTGGCGGAAGTCCGGCGCCTGATCTCGGTCGCCTCGGGAACAGACCGGCAGCGTTTCAAGGACTTGCTCGCCGCAATCCTGAGCCGGGTGGTCGCGCTGCAGAAAGAGTTCGACCTGATCTACCTGGAGATCATGGAGGAACTCGCGACAAAGCGCATTTACCTGATCAACGAGCGCCAACTCGACGAGCGCCAGGCGGAATTCGTCCAGGCCTATTTTACCGAGCGGGTGCTGCCTGAACTCGACCCCATCCTGCTGCGCGACGGCCGCGCCATGCCGGCCCTCAACGACGAGTCCCTCTACCTCGCTATCGAGCTGCGCTCGGCGGATGGCTATCGCTACGCGGTCGTCGAGGTACCCACGGACCGCCTCGACCGCTTCGTGCAGATTCCCCAGCGCAAGGGTGTGCGCGGGGGCAAGGTCTTCATCGTCCTCGACAACATCATCCGCGCCTGCCTCCCGCAGATGTTTCGCGGGGTCTTTCCGGTGGAGGAGGCCCACGCCTTCTGTTTCAAGCTCTCCCGCGACGCTGAGCTCGAAATCGATACGGGGATCACCCAGAGCCTGATGGAGAAGATGGAGAAGAGCCTGAAGCAGCGGCGCAAGGCCGACGCTGTGCGCATAGTCTACGACAGCAAGATGCCGCAGCGGCTGATGGAATTCCTGAGCGCCCGTTTTCGCTTCGGCAAGTACGACAGCCTGATGCCCGGTGGCCGCTACCACAACTCCAAGGACTTCATGAGCTTTCCCAACGTCGGCCCGAAATCCCTGGAGTTTCGCCCGCTGCCGCCGATCCGGGTACCGCGGCTGGACGAGCCCGGCAGCCTTTTCGACACCATTCGCGAAAAGGACGTGCTGCTCTACTACCCCTACCATCCCTTTGACTATCTCATCGACCTGCTGAAGACCGCAGCCCTCGATCCGCTGGTTACCGATATCAAGATCTGCCTCTACCGGGTGGCGAAGAATTCGAGGGTCATCGACGCCCTGGTCAACGCGGTGGACAACGGCAAGCGGGTGCTCGCCGTGGTGGAACTGGCGGCGCGCTTCGACGAGGCGGCGAACCTCAACTGGGCGCAGCGCCTCACCGATAGCGGCATCAACGTGATTTTCGGTATTCCGGGCCTCAAGGTGCATTCCAAGCTGATCCTGATCGAGCGCAAGGAAGGCAGCATGGTGCGCTATTACAGTCACATCGGCACTGGGAATTTCAATGAGAAAACCGCGCGGGTCTACACTGACTTCACCCTGCTCACCTATGACCAGCAGATCGGCCGCGACGTCTTCAATGTCTTCGATTTCCTCCAGTACACCTACCGCCGCCCCGAATACAAGCGCCTGCTGGTGTCGCCGCACAGTTCCCGCGCCGGTTTGACCGCCCTGATCGACCAGGAAATTTCCAACGCCCAGGCGGGTTATCGCGCCGAGATGACGCTCAAGTGCAACAACCTGGTGGACAACGAACTGGTGAAGAAGCTCTACGACGCCAGCGCGGCGGGGGTGACGGTTCGCCTGATCGTGCGCGGCATGTGCTCGCTGCTGCCTGGTGTCAAAGGGCTGTCGGAAAATATCGAGGCGATCAGTATCGTCGACCGCTACCTGGAGCACCCGCGGGTCTACGTGTTCTACAACCGGGGCAATCCGCGCTACCTCATCAGTTCCGCCGACCTGATGACCCGCAACCTCGATTACCGGGTGGAGGTCATGGCGCCGGTGAACGACAAGGACGCCCAGGACATCATCCAGAACGTGCTGGACCAGCAGTGGCACGACAACGTCAAGGCGCGGATCATCGACCGTGACCAGGCCAACCAGGTGATGCCCAGTCGCAAGAAGGTCCCGCGGATTCGCTCCCAGGAATCCATTCACCGCTACCTCGACAACGGCAAGCTGCCGCGCTATCCCAAGTCGCGCATGCACGTTCCGGCCAAACGCCGGCGCAAGAAACCGGTCGTACCGCCCTCGGTGTGAGCAAGCCGGGGCAGGTGTGAGACACTAGCCCCGCCGCCTCGCCCGGGCGAGGCACCAGTGGATACGAGGAGTGAAGCATGGCGGGCAGCAGTCTGCTGGTTCTGATCGATGACATCGCCACGGTGCTGGACGATGTCTCACTGATGACCAAGGTCGCGGCGAAGAAAACCGCGGGTGTACTCGGCGACGATCTCGCGGTCAATGCGGAGAAAGTTTCCGGGGTGCGCGCCGAACGGGAACTGCCCGTGGTCTGGGCCGTGGCCAAGGGCTCCTTCGTCAACAAGTTGATCCTGGTGCCGCTGGCCCTGCTGGTATCCTTTTTCATCCCCTGGCTGATTACCCCTGCCCTGATGGCCGGCGGGCTGTTTCTCTGCTACGAAGGCTTCGAAAAAGTCGCTCACAAGTTCCTGCACAAGGGCGGCGACGAGGCGGCGGAGGCACTGGCGCATGAGCAGCGACTGCAGCGCTTGCAGAACCCGGACCTCGACCTGGTGCAATTCGAAAAGGAGAAGATCCGCGGCGCAGTGCGCACGGATTTCATCCTCTCGGCAGAAATTATCGTGCTGACTCTCGGGGTTGTGGCGGACTCGGATTTCATGACCCGGGTAGGGGTGCTCGCGGGCATCGCCGTGGTAATGACCATCGGCGTTTACGGGCTCGTCGCGGGCATCGTCAAGCTCGACGATATCGGCGATTTCCTGTTTCGCAGTGAAGGGGAATCCTGGTGGGCGGCCGGCAAACGCCGCGTCGGCGCGGCCCTGCTCAGCTTCGCTCCCTGGCTGATGAAAGCCCTGGGAGTCATCGGCACCATCGCCATGTTCATGGTCGGCGGCGGCATTCTACTGCATGGTATCCATCCCCTGGGGCATGCGGTAGAGCACGCGGCGGAACTGCTTCCGCCGCTGCTCGGTGCGCCTCTGCCAACCCTGGCCGGTGTTCTGCTCGGCCTGGTCGCGGGGGGAATCGTGGTGGCGCTGCACAGTGGGGTGCAGCACCTCCGGGGTGCAGGCTAGCCTGCGTTCCTGTCTTCGCTGGAGGCCAGGCGGCGGCTTTCACTGATGTAGCCCTCCACCTGCTCCTCCAGGATGTAGAGCGGCACGGCGCCGTTGCGCAGGACCACGTCGTGGAATTCTCGCAGGTCGAAGTTCTCGCCGAGGGCGGTTTTCGCCAGCTCACGCTGCTCCAGGATCTTGAGCATGCCGATCTTGTAGGCAGTTGCCTGGCCGGGCATCACCGCGTGGCGTTCCACCATCTTCACCGCGTCGGCACGGGCGTTGGGGGTGTTGTCCACGTAGAACTCGATGCTCTGCTCGCGGCTCCAGCGCTTGGCATGCATGCCGGTATCCACTACCAGCCGCACCGCGCGCCACAGTTCCATGGCGAGGCGGCCGAAGTCGGCGTAGGGGTCCCGGTAGAGGTCGAGTTCGGCGGGAATGAGTTCTGCGTAGAGTCCCCAGCCTTCGCTGTAAGCGGTGACCCCGCCAAAGCGGCGGAATTTCGGTAACCCGTCCAGCTCCTGCTTGATGGCGATCTGCATGTGGTGGCCGGGAAGGCCTTCGTGGTAGGCGAGCGCCTGCAACTGGTACTTGGGCATCATCGCCATGTCGTAAAGATTGGCGTAGTAAAGTCCCGGGCGGGTACCGTCCGGCGCCGGCTGCTGGTAGAACGCCTTGCCCGCGGATTTTTCCCGGAAGGGCTCGACCCGCTTGACCGTCAGGGAGGCCTTCGGTTCGGTCAGGAACAGCTCGCCCAGCTTGCCGTCCATTTCATCAAGCACGGAGCGGGCTTCGGCGAGATAGGCCTCACGCCCCTCGTCCGTGTTGGGATAGTAGAAGCTCGGATCGTCGCGCATGAAGGCCATGAAGGCCTTCAGATCGCCCTGGAAGCCTACGTGCTCGCGGATGGCGTCCATCTCGGCGTGGATGCGCTCGACTTCGGCCAGTCCGATGCGGTGGATTTCATCGGCGCTGAGATTGGTGGTGGTAACACGCTTGAGGCGGTTGGCATAGTAGGCGTCGCCGTCGGGCAGTCTCCATACGCCGGCGTCGTGGGACACTTTGTCCTCGATGCTGCGCACATAGCTGATCATCGCCTCGTAGGCTGGCTGGACACTGGAGAGCAGCGCCATCTCCGCCCGGCGACCCAGCTTGGCGCGCTCCGCGGGGCTGATCTCCAGGCTGGCGATTTTGCTCTCGAAGTCCGCCAGCAGGATGCTCGGTTCGCCGCCGTCGAAGGGCGCGCCGGAGATGACATTGCGGGCGTCCGCGATGACGTGGGGCAGGATGAAGTCCGGCGGCAGGATGCCGCGCTCCTCACGCGCCCGCAGGTCCGCCAGCAGTTCATTCACCATCGGCGCGACACCCTCGAGGCGGGAGATATAGGCCTCGGCGTCGGCGACATCCTCGATCCGGTGCTGGTTGATCAGGAAGGCGGGAATCGCCGATTGCCGGCCGAACATCTGGTTCAGCGGGTAGCTGTGATAGCGCCAGCGGTAGTCTTCGATTTCAGCTTCCAGCTGGTCTTCCAGCAGGCGGAAGCTGAGGGCGGTGTCGGAATCCAGCGCTTTCGTGTCGACGGCCTGCAGGCGCTGCAGGTCGGCCCTGGTCGCCGCCAGTTCCGCGGCGCGGTGCGCCTCGCCAATGGGCGTCCACTGGCCGTAATCGTCCTTGATGCCGAGGTAGGTCTGGTATTCGGGATCGCGCTGTACGGAGGCGTCGAAGATTTCATCGAAGAGCGCGAGGGTCCGTTGGGACTGACTGCTGTGTTGCGCTGGGTTGGAAGCAAGAACCGGGAATGCGGGCAAAACTATGCCGATCAGGGCGGCGAGGGCCGCTCCGCAGAGAGGTCTGGACATGTTGTTACCAAAAAGTCGTGGAAACGGGGCTCGCTGGGGCCGGGGTAGCGGCTGGGCGGGCGCTGTTTCGGTGGATTGGGCCAGGATCGCTGGCCACCGCGGCGCGCACTATACACGCCCCGGGCGGCAATGCCAAATGCCCGCCTACTTGAGCAGGGAGCCCAGGATACCTCGCAGCAGGCTGCGCCCGGTGGCCGAGCCGAGGCTGCGGGCGGCGCTTTTCAGGAAGGCCTCGCCGACGCTCTGCCGGTTGCTGCGGCGGGCGGGGGTGGTACCGGCCTTGCGCGCCCGCTTGCGCAGTTCGGCCTCGTCCTGCTGCTCCTGCAGTTTGCGGGCGCGCTCGCTGAGCACCTCGTGGGCGGAGCGGGGGTCCACGCTTTCGCCGTAGCGGCGCCGGTTGGGGTCGTGCTCCAGCACCTGGTCCCGCTCGGCCCGGGTGGCCTTGCCCATACGCGAGTGCGGTGGGCGTACCAGCACCCGCTGCACGGGGGCGGGGATCGCCTTCGCCTGCAGGGTGGAGACCAGCGCCTCGCCGACCCCCAGTTCGCTGATTGCGGTGACCGTATCCAGAGCGGGGTTTTCGCGGAAAGACTGGGCGGCCACCCTGACCGCCTTTTGTTCCTTCGGCGTGTAGGCGCGCAGGGCATGTTGCACCCGGTTGCCGAGCTGGGCGAGGACGCTGTCGGGTATGTCCGAGGGGCTCTGGGTGATGAAATACACCCCGACGCCCTTGGAGCGAATCAGCCTGACCACCTGCTCGATCTTCTCCAGCAGGGCTTTCGGCGCCTCCTTGAACAGCAGGTGGGCCTCGTCGAAGAAAAACACCAGCACCGGTTTCTCCGGGTCGCCGATCTCCGGCAGGGTCTCGAAAAGTTCGGAGAGCAGCCAGAGGAGGAAGGTGGAATACACCCGGGGTTGCATGATCAGCTTGTCGGCAGCCAGGACATTGATGATGCCTTTGCCCTGGCGGTCGGTCTGCATGAAGTCCGCCAGTTCCAGTGCCGGTTCGCCGAAGAAGTGGCTGCCACCCTCGCGTTCCAGCATCAGCAGGCGACGCAGGATGGCATTGACCGATGCCGTGGACACACGGTAGTTGCTGCCCAGCGAGTCGCGGTTGTCCGCCAGGTATTGCAGGGTAGTGCGCAGGTCCGCCAGGTCCAGCAGCAGCAGGCCCTCCCGGTCGGTGAAATCGAAGACCAGGGTGAGGACACCCTCCTGGGTTTCGTTGAGGTCGAGCAGGCGCGCCAGCATCTGTGGGCCCATTTCGCTGACGGTGGTGCGCACGGGCACGCCCTGCTGGCCGAACAGGTCCCAGAAGGAAACCGGGTAGGAGCGAAGCTGGTAGTCCTCGATGCCGATGGCCTTCACCCGCTCGTCGATCTTCGGGTGGGCTTTGCCCGCCTGGCACAGCCCGGAGAGGTCGCCCTTGACGTCTGCCAGGAACACCGGCACGCCGATATCGGAGAAACCCTCGGCGAGGCATTGCAGGGTCACGGTTTTGCCGGTGCCGGTGGCGCCGGCAACCAGCCCGTGGCGGTTGGCATAGCGTGGATCGAGTGAAACCTGGCCTTCGTCGTTGCCGCCGATCAGTATAGTCATCCGCCGTTTGTCCCGTGTTGTGGCAGGACCAGATTAGCGCTGCAGTCCCCGGCTTGCCAGTTTTTCGCCGGCTGCTAGATTTAGGATGGCGACAGGAGAGTGAATATGCGCTGGGAAGACCAAAGGCGAAGCGACAATGTGGAAGACCGGCGCGGGCAAACCCCGCGCATGGCCGCTGCCGGGGGTGGGGCGGTTATCCTGCGCTTCCTGCCGGCGCTGCTGCGCAGCAAGACCGGGCGCACCATCCTCATTGTCGGCCTGGTGGTGATCTTCGGCGGCAAGTTGCTCGGGCTTGACGTGCTTTCGCTACTGGCTGGCGGTGGCGCCGCTACAAGCTCCGGCGGCCCCGCCCGGTTCAGTGAGCGCGAGCAGCAGCGGGCGGATTTCGTCTCGGTCGTTCTCGCCGATACCGAAGATACCTGGCGCAAGATATTCAGCGAGAGCGGCGCCAGCTATCGCGACCCGACCCTGGTGCTGTTCAGTGGGCGGGTGAACTCCGCCTGCGGCATGGCCAGTTCCGCGGTCGGCCCCTTCTACTGTCCCGGCGACCAGCAGGTCTATATCGACCTCAGTTTCTTCGATGATCTCAGCCAGCGACACGGCGCCCCGGGGGATTTCGCCCAGGCCTACGTGCTCGCCCACGAAGTCGGCCACCACGTGCAGACCCTGCTGGGTATCAGCCAGCAGGTACAAAAACTGGGTCAGGGCCGCAGCAAGGCCGAGGTGAATGCCTTGTCGGTACGTCAGGAGTTGCAGGCGGACTGCTTCGCCGGCATCTGGGGCCACGCGGCCCATATCGAGCGGCAGCTCCTGGACCCTGGCGATCTCGAGGAGGCCCTGCGCGCGGCCTCCGCCATTGGCGATGACCGCCTGCAGCGGGAGGCGGGACAGCAGGTCGTGCCAGACAGTTTCACCCACGGCAGTTCGGAGCAGCGGGTCGAGTGGTTCCGCCGCGGCTTCGAGCAGGGCAGGCTGGAAGCCTGCGACACCTTCGCCGCCAAGCCCTGACCCTCCCGGCATACCCGTTCGCTTCGGCACTATTGCCAATCCCCGCAAACGTCATAAAAGCTTAATACTGCGTCGCGAGCTGCTTGGTATCATCTGGAATGTTACAAAGCAGTGACATTTCAGTGAATTTATGAAGAAGCTTTATGCGTGGGCGCCGCTTGCGGCGCTGGCGCTTGCAGGGCTGTGGTCCGCGCTGGCCGTCTGGGGCGAGGAACTGGTCGTCTACTACATCGAACCCTCCCGGGCCTTCGTCGCGGAGCAGGCGGGTATTGCCCCGGATTACCGGCAAGTGGCGTCCTGGGCCGCCTGGCCCGGCAAGTCCAGTGGCGCCACCCTTTCCCCTGCCGGTGAAACAGGCCGCGACGGGCCGGCGCCGGTGGATGTGTTTTTCATTCACCCGACCTCCTACATCAGCGGGGAAGCCTGGAACGATCCGCTGGACCCGCGCAGTCGCAGCTGGGAAATGATCGATATCATCCTCGCCGCCCAGGCCAGTGCCTTTAACCTGTGTTGTGATGTCTACGCGCCCCATTACCGCCAGGCGACTCTCTGGAGTTTCCTCGATCGCGAGGGGAGGGGCGGGCCGGCGGCGCTTCAACTGGCCTACGCCGACATCGAGAGGGCTTTCCGGGTCTTCCTCAAGAGGAATGGGGAACGCCCCTTCATCATCGCCAGCCACAGCCAGGGCACCTACCATGCACTGCGTCTGCTCGCGGAATACCTGGACGGACGGGCCCTGCAGCAACGTATGGTAGCGGCCTACCTGGTCGGCTACTGGCTGCCGATGGACACCTTCGGCCGCACCCTGAAACACATCGCCCCCTGCGAATCAGCGCGGGATACGGGCTGCGTCCTGCACTGGTCAACCTACGGGGAGGAGGGGGTGCGGCGCGCGGGAATTCCGCACTGGTATCCCGATGGCCAGGAACTGGCGGACGGCAAGGACTTGCTTTGCACCAATCCGCTCAGCTGGGAAGTCGATGGCCCGCGGGTCTCGGCGGCGCAGCACCCCGGGGCGCTCTACGTCTCTCCCGGCGGCAATCTGCTTAACACGCTGTTGAACACCCCGGCCGAGGTGGAAGTGGCGGAATTGCCGCCCCTGCTGCCGCACTGGACCTGGGCGGAATGCCGCGAGGGCCTGTTGCGGGTCGCCGAGCAGAGCGAAGGGGCGTTTGCCCAGGCGGGCAATGACCCCAGGCAGGACTATCACCTGATCGACTACAACCTGTTCTACGAAGCCGTGCGGGAAAACGCGCTGCTGCGTTCGCGCAGCCACGCCGCGCAGTACCTGTCCGGTCGCTAGCGCGGCCTGGCACTGTTCAGGCCTGGTCTTCCCCCGTGGAATCCCCCGCCGGGAGTTCGGCGTCTTCCCCGAACCACTGTTTGAGTTTTTCCGCGGCCTTGTCCTTCACTTCATCGTCGATCTGCGACGCGACTGTGGCCAGGGCGAGCGCCAGTACCCCGAGGTCGTCGCTGTAACCCAGCAGGGGGGTGAAGTCGGCAATTGCATCCAGCGGCGCGATGAAGTAGCCCAGTGCGCCGATGATGGTCGCCTTGGCCCAGGCCGGGGTGTCTGCTCGCTGCAGGGCGTAATAGAGCAGGAGGACTTTTTCCACCACCTCACGCCCCGCCGTCTTTGCGTAGCGCGCCAGCTTCTCTTTCAGGCTCTCTTCGCTGTAGGCCTCTGGATAGGGATTTTCTTCACTCATGATCTTAGGCAAACCTCTCAGCCGAATAACCAGGGGTGCAACTCGTCGCGGTTGGCGACCACGATCTGCTGCGCCATGGGTGACGCGTGCTCCGCCAGCGGGTCGAGGTGCAGGAGCTTGAGTGCATAGGGCACCAGGCGCCCGCGGGTGGTGATGTCCAGGGAACCGCGCTGCATGTTGAAGTCGACTTCGATGACTTCCTTTTGTTCCGCGCTGAGCCCCGGATGCGGTGTAATACGAATCGTCACGAAGCTATTCCAGCCCTCGTCATCGGCGCTGCCGTGGGGGGAGTCGTCCATGATGTCCGGTATGCCGCGAAAACGGCTGAGGACAAAATCCCGGTAGGCCTGGTTTTTTTCGCACCAGGCGCGCACGTGCCAGCGCAGGCCGGTGAACACCAGGGTGTGGGGAACGATGATTCGGCCCTCGCGATCGGGGTGGTTGAGCGAGACGTAATCGCAGTCCAGGCGTCGCTGCTGGCGCGCCGCCTGGAGAATCGGGCGCAGGGTCTCCGGGCGCACGTCCCGGAGCGGCTGGGTGAGGACTTCGACGTTGCCGGTATTGAGCGCCAGCGATTCGAACATGTTCATCAGTTCGTTGTTGCGGGCGACCAGGTGGAGGTATTCATCGGCGAGCCCCCGGGTGACCCGGGGCTGGAAATCCGCAGTGGGTTTGTAGCCCTTGAGGAACTTGTCGTACTCGAGGTTGCCCGGGCCGACCTCGCGTTTGTAGTTGTTGATGTCCTTGCTGGCCTGCTGCCGGCCAATGCCGAAGGTATCGCAGAGATGGCGCGTGGTGAGGCGACCCTCCCAGAGCGCGATGGTCTCGATGTAGCGATAGCGCAGCAGCAGGTCCCAGCGAAAAGGCCACTTGTCGGCCGTGTCTTGCATGTTGTTCTCCCCGGCTCAAGCCGCCCAGTATAGGCAAAGCGGGTATCCGGGTACCAGAACGGGTGAAGACTATCGCCCTCGCTGCCGTGTAGGTAACATCGTGGCAAGCACAGGAGTAGCGCATGAAGAATCCCCTTTCCAGCTTCGTTTTTCTCATCATGTTTGTCTTTGCCGCGGGCGCCGCCGCCCGCGACGATGCACAGGAAGCCGGGCGCCTCGCCCGCGCCGCGCTCGACAGCGACCTCGCCTACGAGTTGCTCGAATCCCTGACCACGGAGGTGGGCCCCAGGCTCGCCGGCACCGAGGCGGAAGCCCGGGCCAGGGACTGGGCGGTCGGCAGGTTGAAGGCCCTGGGTTTCAGCAATGTGCGTATTGAGCCCTTTACGCTACCGGTGTGGACCCGTGGCATTGAGATCGCCGAAGTCCTCGAACCCTTCCCCCAGCCGCTGGCCATCACTGCTCTGGGCGGCAGTGCGTCGACCGGGGCTGACGGTGTAGTCGCTGCGGTCGCGGCTTTCGGCTCACTGGCGGAGCTGGAGGCGGCAGCGCCGGCGAGTGTCCGCGGTCGCATCGTCTTTGTCGATGAGGTAATGACCCGCACCCAGGACGGCTCCGGTTACAGCGTGGCCTCGGCCAAACGGCGTAAAGCCGCCTACGTCGCCGAAGACAAGGGCGCCGCGGCTGTGCTGATTCGCTCGGTGGGTACCAGCAACCATCGCTTCGCCCACGCCGGGCAGATGCGGCGGGTTATCGATCCTGGCGACCAGCCGGGTGTGCCCGCCGCAGCGCTCGCAGCGCCGGACGCCGACCAGTTGCGGCGGATGCTGGAGCGCGGAATGGAAGTACGCCTGCGCCTGGTGCTTACGCCTGAGGAACGTCCCGCGGGCGAGTCCGGCAATGTAGTGGCGGAAATTCCGGGACGGCTGGCACCGCAGGAAATCATCCTGGTCGGCGCGCACCTGGATTCCTGGGACCTCGGCACCGGAGCGGTGGACGATGGCGCCGGCGTGGCGATCGTCACCGCTGCGGCCAGGCAACTCATGGACGCAATGCCAGACGGTCCGGCGCGTACGGTGCGGGTGGTGCTGTTCGGCGCGGAGGAGGTCGGGCTGGTGGGCGGCAAGGCCTACGCGGAGCAGCACGCAGGCGAGCTGGCGCAACACGTGGTGGCAATGGAGTCGGATTTCGGCGCAGGCCGGATCTGGCGCTTCGATACGCGGGTGGCGGAGGATAAACTCGAAGCGGCTCGCGCGCTGGGCGTGCCCTTGCGCAGCTTCGGCGTCGGGCCGGGCAACAACACTGCCTACGGTGGCCCCGATCTCAAATTCCTGCGCGAGAGCGGCGTGCCGGTGATGGGCCTGGTGCAGAACGGCTGGGACTACTTCGACCTGCACCACACCGCGGACGATACCCTGGACAAGGTAAATCCGGAAGACCTGGCACAGAACGTCGCGGTGTATACCGCAATGTTGTTCCAGTTGGCCAACGGCAGCGATAGCTACCGCTGAGACGCGCTCCCCCGATCAGATGGTCAGCAGGCGACGCAGCAGGCTTTCGCTGCCCCGGCTGCGGGCGCGTGTGACCAGCAGGTCCGCCAGCACAGACTCGATTTCCTCCGCCACCTGCGCGCGCACCTTTTCCTGGGTGCGCTGGGTCGGTTTGCGACCGGCGTAGCTGGACAAGTCGATCGGCTCGCCGAAGCCGATGAAGCAGCGCTGGGGCTTGGGCAGCAGGGTGCCGAGGGCGCCAACCGGGATCGGCGGCAGCAGGTCGCGGCGGACGTTGTCGTGCAGCAGGCCGAGCCGCGTCAGCAACTGGCCCAGGGGAGAGTCCGGAATATCCTCGCCCTCGATCAGGTGACCGTACATTTCGTCCGGCCCGACAGTGCCGAAGGGCATGATGGTATAGCCGTGCTGGGCGGCGAGGCGGACGAAGCCGTAGCGCTGCCGCCAATGCAACTGGTAGAGCGCACTGGCGGGCTTGACCGCCTCGTAGGCGCCACCGGGGAAGACCAGGATATCCTGACCGGCCTTCATCAGCGCGCTGCAGACTTCCGGCTGGCCCAGTGCCGAACCGAAGTTGAGGAAGAAATCCTTGAGCTGGGGAATCTCCAGCAGGAAATTATCCAGCAGCGGACGGGTGAAGCGGCCGACTTCCTCGAACATGATCGGCGCGAGGATATAGCCGTCGAGCGCGAACAGGGAGTGGTTACCTACGAACAGGCAGGGCTTGTCGGGAATATTCTCCGCGCCGACGATCACCGGATCGAACAGTTTCTTGAGCACCTTGCAGATCAGTTCGACATGCCGGCCTTCGGGCTTTTCTACCTGCAGTATCTCGTCAATGTGGGCCTTCAGGGCCTCTTCGTCGTGGGCGGGGTGGGGCGTGGTGGTCTTGTTCTTCGGCATACTTGTTCTGCTTCTTTTCGGGGACGATCTGGTAGAAGTATACCCGTGGGGAGAGGACTTGTGTGCAGGGTCACGCGGCAAGGATGCAGTCCTGCCGGCGTGACTTCCCCGGGGCGTGAATGCTGCGCTGTCGCTCATGCACTCAGTTTATGTGGCAGGGCCGCTTCGCGGGATTTCCCGAGAACATTCTGGTAGGTATCTTCCAGGTTTTTGCAGGCATCGCGAATACTGCCGATCTCGTTTGCCGGGATCGGCTCCAGCACGCTTACGCGGATGCGGGCCGGCCGCACGAGGAAGGCCCCCTTGGGCAGGGCGTCCTTCACGTTGTGCAGCACGATGGGCACGATGGGCACACCCGCCCGCTTGGCCAGCAGGAAGGCGCCGTGCTTGAAGGGCTGGATGTCGCCGAGGGTACTGCGGGTTCCCTCCGGGGCGATAATCAGCGAGCGGCCGCTGGCCAGTACTTCGGAGGCCTTTTTGAGGACTGCGCCCTGGTCGCGCTCGTCGCGATCGACGAAAATCGTGTCCACCGCCTTGAGCATGCGGCCGAAGATCGGCTTGGACGACATTTCCCGCTTGCACAGGGAGACCACGTCGTCCCGCAACAGGCGCGCCATGACGACAGAGTCCAGCAGGCTCTGGTGATTGAAGATGTAGACCGCCGGGCGGTCCCGGCGCAGGTTGTCGAAACCTTCGATATCGAATTCGAGCCCGGCCAGGTTCGCGGTGATATCGCCGACCATGCGGGTCATGCGATTGGCGTTCTTGCCGGGGCTGACGCCGAGCCGGCGGCTGATCGCACCGAAAGCGGTGGTCGCCACCAGTGATTCCATGACCAGGGCGGTGCGCGCAAGGTTTTCCAGCCGCGGCATCCCGCGACTGTCGAATTCGAGTTGCGGCCAGCGCTGGTTGCGCGCGTGAACCGCGAGTTTTTCCGAGGGATTCACCGCTACCGGGTGGCCGACCTTCTTGAGCAGGGGGAGATCGGCTGAGGAATCGCTGTAGAACCAGCAGTCCTTGAGCTTGCTCTTGAACTGGCGGGCCTCGCGGCGGGCGGCCAGTGCCTTGCCCTCGCCATAGCACAGGGGGGCGATGACCTTGCCGGTGAAGCGCCCGTCCTGGACTTCGAGGCGGGTACAGCAGATGGTCTCAATACCGAGAATTCGGGCGACCGGTTCGACCTGGTAGTGACTGGCGGCGGTGACGATGACGAGTTTGTCACCGGCGGCGCGGTGGGCTTCCACGAGGCTCACCGCCTCGGGATAGAGGTTGCGCGCCAGGCTGTTGTTGAAGGCCTTTTCACCGAGACTCGCCAGGGTGCTCTCGCCGACGCCTGTCAAGGCCTTGGCCATCCGCTTCACCAGTTGGTGGTAGTTGTTGCCGCCGGAGGATTTCTGACGGAGCACGTCGCGAATGAGTTTGGAGGCCTGTTTCCAGTCGCCCTGGGTGGCAGCGTGCCTGGCCGTTTCCATGGCCATGGCGAAAATCGAATAACCGGCGATCAGGGTCCGGTCGAGATCGAAAAACGCAACCCGGTTGACCCCGGGGTCGGCGCTGTCCTCGATGTGTTCGAGGTGGGAATTAATGCTGCTCATCTTGCTTACCGTTAGCGTGTTCGGCGGAGCGGCTCGGCCGGGGGCCGGAAGCCCCTCGGGACTGCCCAGGTCGGGGTCCTTCCCATTACCATCTGGCCTGGTTACCGCTGTACAGTTTTTGTTCAGCAAAAAGCTTGCCAGCCAGCAAATTATCGGCACGCAGTGTGACAAAGTGGCGACAGGGGGCCTTATCGGTGCAGGGAGGGCGAAACAGGCTAGCGGACACTACATTAGTGGCGCCCTGTTTTGGTGCGCGCGATAGGTGGCTTGCTCTATTTCGGTTGCGGCTCGCGACAGCTTGGATCGGGCGGGCGGCCTCGGCTAAGATAGCTCGATGCAGCCTCTGGATTTTTCCCAACTCCCGGTGGGCGCCGTGCTGGAAGGGCTCGGCGCCGGACTGGAATCACGCCACGAACTCGTGCTGCAGGCGCCGCCGGGCGCCGGCAAGACCACGCTGGTTCCCCTCTACCTGTTGCATGCTCCGTGGCTTGCGGGCAAGCGTATCGTCATGCTGGAACCGCGCCGCATGGCAGCCCGGGCGGCGGCCGCACGGATGGCCGAATTGCTCGGGGAGCCCCTGGGCAGGACGGTGGGTTACAGCGTGCGCATGGACAGCCAGGTCAGCGAGGAGACTCGCATCGAGGTCGTCACCGAGGGCATCCTGACCCGTCGCCTGCAGGCGGACCCGGGGCTCGAGGACATCGGCCTGGTGATCTTCGACGAATTCCACGAGCGCAGCCTCGACGCGGACCTCTGCCTGGCGCTCTGCCTGCAGGGGCGGGAGCTGTTCCGCGAGGCGGAGCCCCTGAAACTGCTGGTAATGTCCGCGACCCTTGACGGCGACGCGGTGGCGGCCCTGCTTGGCGATGCCCCGGTGGTCAGCTCGGCTGGCCGCCAGTTTCCGGTACAGGCCGATTATCTCGGCGCCTACCACCTGCGTGAGCCCCTGGCACCGCTTGTCGCCGCCGCTGTGCGCCGGGCCCTGGCGGAGCAGCCCGGCAGCGTCCTGGTGTTCCTGCCGGGGCAGCGCGAAATCAATGCCGTCGCGCGTGAATTGCGTGAGCGGCTGCCGGCGGATGTGCAGATACAGGCATTGCACGGCGCGCTCTCGCTGGAGCGCCAGCAGGCGGCTATCGACCCCGCCCCGGCGGGGAAGCGCAAGGTGGTGCTGGCGACCAACGTTGCCGAGACCAGCCTGACCATCGAGGGCATTGCCGCGGTGGTCGACTCCGGACTCGTGCGCGAGGCACTCTTCGACCCCGCGACCGGAGTCACCCGGCTCGCCACCCGGAGGGTTTCGCGGGCTTCCGCCACCCAGCGGCAGGGCCGGGCGGGGCGCCTCGGCCCGGGGCGCTGTTACCGGCTGTGGTCGGAGGAGCAGGGCAGCCAGCTGGTCGCCCAGGCAGTGCCGGAAATACTGCGCTCCGATCTCGCTCCCCTGGTTCTGCAACTGCTCGCCTGGGGCGTTTCGCAGCCGGAGGAACTGCGCTGGCTGGATGTGCCCCCCGCGGCGGCCTGGTCCCAGGCCCTGTCGGTGCTGGAGAAGATCGGCGCGGTCTTCCACAACGCCGAGGGGCGGCCGCAGCTCACGCCCCACGGTGTGCGTGTGGCCCAGGTCCCACTGCACCCGCGCTTCGCCCACATGCTGCTCGTCGGCTGCGATATCCAGGCCGGGGAAACCGCCTGCCTGCTGGCGGCGCTGCTGTCGGAGCGCAACCCCCTGGCCCGGGGAGGCGAGGCCGATCTCTCCGACACCCTCGCGGTGCTGATGGGCGATGCCAGCTGCCCCGCGTCGGCGGGCGCCTGGTACCGGCAGATATGGGCCCAGGCCCGGCGCTATGCCCGAGTGGCTGGAGCGGTGCACAAGGAGCGCAAGTTCAGCCTTTCCGTACCGCCCATCGATGTGCTGGGCATCCTGCTCGCCAGCGCCTGGCCCGACCGGATCGCCCAGCGCCGGGGGGGCGCGGGCAGCGATTACCTGCTGGCCAACGGGCGCCGCGCGCGGCTGGAGAAGGACGACCCCCTGGCCCGCGAGGGCTGGTTGGCGGTGGCCGACCTGGGTGGCCATGCGGGCAGTGACAGCGACCGTATCTACAGCGCCGCGCCATTCAACCCGGAGACCCTGGACAGCGTGCTGTCCTCCCTGGTGAATGCCCGGGAAGTGGTCGAGTGGGATGACCGGGAAGGCCGTTTCATTGCCGAGCGGCGCCACTGCATCGGCGCGATCGAACTGTCCAGCAGCAGGCTGGCGGAGGTGCCGCCGGAGGCGCGCTCCGGCGCCCTGCT
This sequence comes from Halieaceae bacterium WMMBA4, assembly GCA_033283325.1. GTDB lineage: Bacteria > Pseudomonadota > Gammaproteobacteria > Pseudomonadales > Halieaceae > Mangrovimicrobium. The sequence goes on along the minus strand of JAWMQO010000001.1, from coordinate 1,472,920 downwards.
GGACGCGGTGCGCGGGCGCGGTCTGGATATCCTGCCCTGGGACGACAAGCTGAACCAGTGGCGGGACCGGGTGCAACTGCTGTTCGCGCACCACGCCGGCAGCGAGCCGAATCCCTGGCCGGATCTCTCCGACGAGGCGCTGCTCGCAAACCTTGAACAGTGGTTGCTGCCCTGGCTCGATTCCGTGCGCCGGCTCGACGATTTCCGCCGCCTGGACCTGAAGGCGATACTCTCGGCCCTGCTTCCCTGGCCCCTGCCGCTGGATCTGGAGCGCCTGGCGCCGGAGCGTATCAGCGTACCCTCGGGCTCCGGTATCCGGATCGATTACAGCCAGTCGCCGCCGGTGCTGGCGGTAAAACTGCAGGAAATGTTTGGCTGCAGGGACACCCCGACCATCGCCGATGGGCGCATTGCACTGCAGGTGCACCTGCTTTCGCCCGCGGGGCGGCCGCTGCAGGTCACCCAGGATCTCGCCACCTTCTGGAATGGCGCTTACGGGGAAGTGCGGCGGGAAATGCGCGGGCGCTATCCCAAGCACCCCTGGCCGGAGAATCCCATGGAGGCGGCGGCCACCCGCCACACCAAGCGCCGGCTGGAGGAGATGGGCTGAAGCGCTCCCGGCTTTGGCTCGGACGCTAGCGGCGGCGCCGTTTCGGATTGCGCGGCAGGCCGGTGTGCTGGGTGGCGAAGTGGCCTTGCGGCTCCACGACAGGATGACGCTTTCCCGGTTGCCGCGGCGGCACCAGGTGCACCTTGCCGTTGCCGATCAGGTCGCTGCGGCCCATTTTTTTCAGGGCGCGGCGCAGTTCCGGCCAGTTGTCCGGGTCGTGGTAGCGCAGGAAAGCCTTGTGCAGGCGTCGCTGTGACAGGCCCTTCACCGCATCCACCTTCTCGCTGTCGCGGCTGATTTTCTTCAGCGGGTTCCTGCCGCTGTGGTACATCGCCGTGGCGCTGGCCATGGGGGAGGGGTAGAAGGTCTGCACCTGGTCGGCGCGGAAGCCGTTGCGCTTCAGCCAGAGGGCGAGATTCATCATGTCGCGGTCAGTCGTACCCGGGTGGGCGGCGATGAAGTAGGGGATCAGGTACTGCTTCTTGCCTGCCGCCTGGGAGTACTTCTCGAACATGGCCCGAAAGCGGTCGTAGCTGCCGATGCCGGGTTTCATCATTTTCGACAGGGGACCGTCCTCGGTGTGCTCCGGGGCGATTTTCAGGTAGCCGCCGACGTGGTGGGTCACCAGTTCTTCGACGTACTCGGGGGTTTCCACGGCGATGTCGTAGCGCAGGCCGGAGGCGATCAGCACCTTCTTGATGCCGGGCAGTTCACGGGCCTTGCGATACAGTTCGACCAGCGGCTTCTGGTCGGTATTCAGGTTCTTGCAGATGCCCGGGAAGACGCAGCTGAGCTTGCGGCACTTCGCCTCGATCTCCGGGCTTTTGCAGGCCAGGCGCCACATGTTGGCGGTGGGGCCGCCGAGGTCTGAAATCACCCCGGTGAATTCCGGCGAGGTGTCGCGGATCTTCTCCACTTCCCGCAGGATGGATTCTTCCGAGCGGTTCTGGATGATGCGCCCCTCGTGCTCGGTAATCGAACAGAAGGTACAGCCGCCGAAGCAGCCGCGCATGATGTTCACCGAGTGGCGAATCATCTCGTAGGCCGGAATGCGGGCCTCGCCATAGCTGCTGTGGGGCAGCCGGGTATAGGGCAGTTCGAAAACCCAGTCCAGTTCGCCGGTGGCCAGCGGCAGGGGCGGCGGGTTGAGCCAGACCTCCCGGTCGCCGTGGGCCTGGACCAGCGGCCGCGCGTTGTGGGGGTTGGTTTCCTTGTGCAGGATGCGCGAGGCATGGGCATAGAGGGCCGGGTCGTCCTTCACCGCTTCATAGGCCGGGATGCGCACCACGCTGGGCCTGCCGTCATTGCTGGCGGTATCCAGCACGCGTACCACGTCGGCTCCCGCGTCGATGTTCACCTCGTCAGTGGCGCACTCCGCGCTTTGGGTGGCGGCGTAGGGATCCGGATGGGGGCTGACCGGGCCCACCACGTCGATCGAGGTGGAGTCCACCACCCGCCAGTCCTCCGGCACCCGCTTGCGCACGAAGGCGGTGCCGCGCAGGTCGCGGATGCCGTTGATCGCCTCGCCCGCCGCGAGGCGGTGGGCGATCTCGATGATGGCGCGTTCAGCGTTGCCGTAGAGCAGCAGGTCGGCACGGGAGTCCAGCAGGATGGAGCGGCGCACCTTGTCGCTCCAGTAGTCGTAGTGGGCGATGCGGCGCAGGCTGGCCTCGATGCTGCCGATCACCAGGGGCACGTCGCGATAGGCTTCGCGCACTCGCTGGCTGTAGACGATCACCGCCCGGTCGGGGCGCTTGCCGCCGACGTTGCCCGGAGTGTAGGCGTCATCGTTGCGGCGCTTCCGGTCCGCCGTGTAGCGGTTGATCATGGAATCCATGTTGCCGGCGGCCACGCCGAAGAAGAGGTTGGGCCTGCCCAGCGCCCTGAAGGCGTCCACGCTGTCCCAGGCGGGTTGGGCGATGATGCCCACGCGGTAGCCCTGGGCTTCCAGCACCCGGCCTATGACCGCCATGCCGAAGCTGGGGTGATCCACGTAGGCGTCACCAGTCACCAGGATGATGTCGCAGGAATCCCAGCCGAGGGCATCCATCTCCGCCCGGGTCATGGGCAGTTCCGGAGCAGGGCCAAGGCACTCCGCCCAGAACTTGCGGTAGCCGTGGAGAGGCGTCGGGGCGGGCGTGCCCTGTGTGGTTTGCGGCGCAGACATAGGATGGCCGGGATGGCGGCGGTGAGCGAAAAGGGCGCTGATTATAGCGCAGGCGAGGTGGAGGCTTGCAGGGGTGGGGGCGGTTAATATTACCTGTTGGGGTGTAAGTTAAATCTAGATATAGAATTAAAAAGACACGCTATTCTATTGATATATAGAGCTTTATCTCTTTTATAAGCCCGCTCCGCTGGCGATCGCTCACGCAGTGAGCTCCCACCGGGCGGGCAGGAGCTGGCGGGTCAGAAGTTGTAGATGAAGTCCGCACCGTACATCCGCGGCGGTACGCGCGCCCCGGTGAGGGAGCCGATGGCGTCGCCGTTGTCGCCGAATTCACCGAACACTTCCTCGTCGTTGAGATTGGTGCTCCACAGGGCGACCTCCCAGTCGCCCTGGTCGGGCAGCAGGCTGATGCGGGCGTTCAGCAGGCCGTAGGAATCCACCTCCCGGGTCGGGTCGGTGAGGCTTTCCACCCGCTCGCTGGCCCAGGTGTAATCGAGCCGCGGGATGAGCGCGCCGAACTCGCCGAGTTGGAAGCTGTACTCCGCGGACAGGTTGAACTTGTTTTCCGGCGTGCCGACGCGCGGCTCCCCGGTGAGGTCGTCCTCCTCGGTCTCGCCCGCCGCTTCGATGATGCGGAAATCGGTGTACTCGGTCTGCAGCCAGCTGTAGTTACCGGAGAGGGTCAGGTTTTCAGTCGCCAGCCAGTAGGCCTCGATCTCGACGCCATAGCCCTCGGCGTCGGAGTTGCGCAGGGTATAGGAAGGCAGCGGCTGGCCCAGCAGCTTGAGTTCCTGCAGGTTCTCGTAGTCGTAGAAGAAGCCGGAGACGTTGAGTTGCAGGGTACTGTCGAAGAACTGGCCCTTCATCCCTATCTCGTAGTTGAGTACCTCCTCCTCGTCGTAGGAGGTATCGACGTCGGGAGTGAAGTTGAGGCTGTTGAAACCGCCTGACTTGAAGCCCGTGGCGATGCTGGCGTAGAGCATCACGTCCTCCTGCAGGGCGTAGTCCAGCACCAGGCGGCCGGAGATATTGTCCCAGGTGTCGCTTTGGGTGGTGTCGAGGACCGGCTGGCCGCTGTTGTAGAAGGCGAGGCCGAAGGGGGCGCCGACAATGGTGTTCTGGTACTGGGTGAAGAGGCTGAACTCCTTGTCGTCGTAGGTGTAGCGCAGGCCCACGGAGAGGTTGGTCTTGTCGCCCAGGCTGATGGTGGTGTCGCCGTAGATCGCGTAGCTGGTGTAGGTGCCCGAGGAATCGACCTGCTCGATCCAGGGCTCGTAGGCTGCGATCCGCGGGCCGAGGTCGCCGAGAATCTGCGGGATGCCGATAAAGGGGTTGTCGCTGATGCCGAGGCCCGCCAGCCCGCCGGCCTCATCCAGGAAATTCCAGACGAAAGAGGCGGCGGCGATGCCGTCCAGCCCGGCTTCGCGCTGGGTCGCGCGGAACTCGGGCAGCATCACAGCCAGTTCGGAGTTGTTCAGCCCGGAGAGATAGGCGATATCCTCCGGCGTCTGGCCGGCAATGGCGCCGAGGAACTGGTCGAAGACGCCGCCGTCCCCGGCGCCCTTGAGAATTTCCGCCCAGCCGAAGCTCTCCAGGGTGCTGACATTGAAGACGGCAGTGGTCTCGTGGCTGACATGCTCCCGGGAGAAGGTGGCGCCCAGGGTCCACTTCATGCGCTCATTGGCGCCGGTCAGGCGAAACTCCTGGGAAAAATAATCGTTTTCCTCGGGGTTGTTCGAGTTGAACACGTAATCCAGGTTGTTGGAGCCGTCGAGATCCTCGTCCAGCTCGGTTTCGAATTCGCGCCAGGCGGTAATCGAGGTGAAGGTCATGTCGTCGAAATTGTGGTTGACCTCCACCGAGGTGGCGAAGAGGTCGCGTTTCTCGAGATTGATGTAGTCGGTGTGGATCTTGCCGAAGTCGCTGTAGCGGCGCCCCGGATTGGCGTTCTCGAAGACCGGCGCAATGAGTGTCTGGTGCGCTGCCGAGTGCTGGTCGAGCTGGCTGAATTCCATGCGCCAGAGCACTTCGGTCTCGGGGCTGGCATCCCACAGCAGGGCGCCCCGGATGGATTGCTTGTCCTCCTCGTTCAGGTCCTTGTCGCCAAGGTTCTCGATGAAGCCATCGCGTTGCCGGGAGAAGGCCGACAGGCGCAGCGCCGCCGTATCCCCAAGGGGTTGGTTCCAGGTGAGTTCCGCATCGAGGCGATTGTAGTTGCCGACCGATACCTTGGCCCGGCCCTCCTGTTCGAACACCGGTTTCTGGGTGATCAGGTGGATCGCGCCGCCCGTGGCGTTGCGGCCGAAGAGGGTGCCCTGCGGCCCCTTGAGGACCTCGATGCGCGCCAGGTCGACCAGCGCTACCTCGGCTCCCGCACCCCGGGCCGCGTAGACCCCGTCGATGTAGACCGCGACCGCGGGATCGGAGCCCACGGTCCAGTCGTTGGTTTCGACCCCGCGAATGGAGTAGCTGGGTTGCAGGGTTTCCAGGCTGACCATTTCGACCCCGGCGGTAAAGCGGCCGAGGTCGGTGAGGTTGCGGGCCGTGAGATTCTCGATATTGTCAGCCGAGAACACGCTGATCGAGATGGGTACGTCCTGTACATTTTCCGTTCTTTTTTGAGCAGTTACGACAACTTCTTCAAGTGCATTCTGGGCAGTGGTCGAGCTGGCGGCCAGTGCCAGTGACACGGCCAGTGACATCGGGATATGGGCTGCAGGCTTCATTGTTATGACGTCCGTCGTTGTACATTGTTATAGGTGCCATGATAGGCGCGATTGCATGACTGTCGCCAGCCCCCATGCGCCGGGCTGCGACTCACTTCACTGGCGGCTGGCCCTGTGCCTGTGGCGCGTGTCCGGGGGCGGGCAGCACGCTGCCACACTTGCGGCAGTAGTGGGCTTCCGGGTCGGTTTCCACCGCGGCGCAGGTGGAGCAGTTGCGCGAGTTGCGCAGGCGCATGGATTTTTCCTTCAACTGGCTGCGGGTCATTTCCGCCGTGACGATGCCGGTGGGCACGGCGATGACCGCGTAGCCGATCAGCATGCCGATGGACGAGAGTACCTGGCCCATGGGCGTCTGCGGCGTCACGTCGCCATAACCCACGGTAGTGATGGTGACGATGGCCCAGTAGATGCTGTGGGGAATGTTGCGGTAGCCGTGTTCCGGCCCCTCGATCACGTAAATCAGGCAGCCGAAAATTGTCGCCAGCATGATCATGATGGTGAAGAAGACGAAGATCTTGCGCGCCGAGCGGCGCAGGGCACCGGCGAGGTCGTTGGCCTCGTCGAGCAGCGCGAGCAGGCGCAGTACCCGGAATATCCGCAGGATGCGCAGCAGGCGGATGATCAGCAGCGGAGCCGCCTGCGGCAGGAGCAGGGAAATATAGGTGGGCAGCAGGGCGAGCAGGTCGACGACGCCGTAGAAGCCGGTGGCGTAGCCCTTGCGGTTGGGTACGCACCACAGGCGCACCAGGTATTCCACAGTGAAGATAAAGGTGAAGCACCATTCGATCTGCAGGAAACGCACTCCGTAGGTCGCGTGATACTCGGGTATCGAATCGAGCAGGATGATGGCCACGCTGGTAACGATGACCGCGATCAGGGCCAGGTCGAACCATTTCCCCGCCGTGGTTTCAGTGCCGAAAATCACATCGTAGAAGCTGCGCTGCAGCGGGGTTTGTTCTCTGGCACTCATGGATTGTGGTTTTCGCTGTCGCCCTGGCTATGGAGCCACTATAGTAAAGCGCCCCAGCGGGTACAACGGCAGCGCGAGGAGGCCAGCTTGCAAATTCCCATCTACCAGGTCGATGCGTTTACATCTGCGGTTTTTGGCGGCAATCCCGCGGCGGTCATGCCCCTGCCGCAGTGGCTGGATGACCCCACCCTGCAGGCGATTGCCGCCGAGAACAATCTCTCGGAAACTGCCTTCCTCGTAGGCAGCGGGGCCGCCTGGGAATTGCGCTGGTTCACGCCGACAGCGGAAGTGGACCTTTGTGGCCACGCAACACTGGCCTCGGCTCATGTGCTGATCGAGCACCTGGGCTTTGGGGGGGAGGAACTGCGTTTCGCCACCCGTTCCGGGGAACTCCGGGTGCGGGCTGCGGAAGCGGGCCTTACCCTGGATTTTCCCGCCTATGATCTCGAGCCCTGCGCGGTCGACCCGGTGCTCGCCGGGATTCTCGGCGCGCCCGCACCGAGCGCCGCATGCATGGCGGGTGGCGGCGCCAAGCTGCTGCTCGCCTATTCACGGGAGGCGGATGTGGCCATCCTGCAACCGGATTTCCGGGCCCTGCTGGAGGTTTCGGCCCGCCCCGTAATCGCGACGGCAGTGGGGGACAGCTGCGATTTCGTCTCGCGCTTTTTCGCTCCGCAGGTCGGCATAGATGAGGATCCAGTCACCGGCTCCGCCCACTGTGCGCTGGCGCCTTACTGGTCCCGGGAACTGGGACTTTCAAGGATGCAGGCGCGGCAGATTTCCGCACGCGGCGGCGAACTCGAATGCGAGTTGCGCGAGGGGCGGGTACTGATGAGCGGCCGCGCGGTGACCTACATGGAAGGCGCGATAAGCCTGCCGGCCTAAAGTTCGCTGGCGACCTCGACCATCGCGCCGGTAACCCGGGCGATATCCTCATCCTTCATGATGAAAGGCGGCATACAGTAAAGCAGCTTGCCAAAGGGTCGCACCCAGACGCCGCGCTCGACAAAGCGTGGCTGTATCTCCGCGAGGTCTGCGGGCTCCTTCAGCTGGATGACACCGATAGCGCCGAGGCAGCGCACCCCGCTGACGCTGGCCAGGGAGCGCGCCGGCGCCAGCCCGGAATTCAGTGCCGTTTCGATGCGTGCCACTTCCCTCTGCCAGGGTTGCGAGAGGAGCAGCTCGATGCTGGCGATAGCCGTGGCGCAGGCCAGGGGATTGCCCATGAAGGTGGGGCCGTGCATGAAGGCGCCGCCTTCCCCGGCGCTGATGCTGGTAGCAATTTCTTCGCTGCACAGGGTGGCGGCGAGGGTCATGTAGCCCCCGGTGAGGGATTTGCCGAGACACAGTATGTCCGGCGTTACCCCGGCGTGTTCCAGCGCGAACAGCTTGCCGGTCCGGCCGAAGCCGGTGGCGATTTCGTCGAAGATCAGCAGCACGTCGAAGGCGTCGCACAGCGCCCGCAGCTTGCGCAGGTAGTCCGCCGAGTAGAAGTGCATGCCCCCCGCGCCCTGTACAACGGGTTCGAGGATGACCGCGGCGATTTCCCCGTGGTTCTCCGCGAGCAGGTCGGAAATTTCCTTCATCGCCGATTCGGGGCATTCCTGGCCGAAGGGTACGTCCGGGGCGGCGACGAAGTGTTGTTGCGACAGCACATCACCGAAGAGGTGGTGCATGCCGGTGACGGGATCGCAGACCGACATGGCGCCGAAGGTGTCGCCGTGATAGCCGCCGCGCAGGGCGACCATTTTGTTTTTCCGGCCCAGTCCGCGGGAGAACTGGTACTGCACCGCCATCTTCAGGGCGACTTCCACCGCGACCGAGCCGGAATCGCTGAAAAAGACCCGCTCCAGCGACGCTGGAGTCAGCCGAACCAGGTGCTCCGCGAGCTTGACCGCCGGCGGGTGGGTCAGGCCGCCGAACATCACGTGCGCCATGCTCTTCAATTGCTGCTCTATTGCCCGGTTGAGCACCGGGTGGTTGTAGCCGTGAATCGCGCACCACCAGGAGGCCATGCCGTCGATCAGTTCGCGGCCATCGGCCAACTGGAGCCGGACGCCCGAAGCGCTGACCACCGGGTAGATCTCGCCACGGGGCGGGGAGGCCGCGTAGGGGTGCCAGACATGCGCACGGTCCAGTTCCTGCAGTTTCTGCCACCCGGTCTTGCCCGCGTTCATGGCAGGGCCTCGCGGATGGCGGGGAGTACGGTCTGCAGCATTTTTTCCTGGGCCTCCGGGCGAGGGTGAATGCCATCGGCCTGCATCAGCTCGCCTTCGGTGGCGACGCCGTCGAGGATGAAGGGGCCGAGGTGGCTCGCTGTCTGCTCGGCTACTTCCCCGTAACTGGCGTGGAACTGGCTGGCGTAGCGGCGTCCGTAATTGGGCGGTATATGCATGGGGAGAATCAGTACGCTGGCGCCCGCAGCGCGGGAGAGCGTGGCCAGTTGCTCCAGGTTTTCGCGCAGGGACTTGATGGGAAAGCCCCGCAGGCCATCGTTGCCGCCGAGTTCCAGCACTACGAGTTGCGGCTGGTGGCGCTCGAGCAGGTCCGGTAAACGGCGCAGCGCGCCGCCGGTGGTCTCGCCGCTGATACTGGCGTTTATCACCGAGACCTCCGGTAATTCCGCGGCGAGCAGGCTGACCCAGCCCTGTTCCAGAGACATGCCATAGGCTGCGCTGATACTATCTCCCAGCACCACCAGGGTGGTGGCACGGGCCTGGCCAGCAGCGGCCAGGCAAACAAGGCAAAGTCCGGCCAGCAGGCTTTGCCGTATCAATGAAGAGGCGCAAGGGCGGGAACAAAGCTGCATGATCAAAGCGGAAAAACTGAGCAAGCGGGTATCCATCGGTGGCGGCGAGCTGGAAATACTGAAAGGGATAACACTGGAAATCAAGGGGGGCGAATCGGTCGCCATTGTCGGCGCCTCCGGCTCCGGCAAATCGACCCTGCTGGGCCTGCTGGCAGGGCTGGACCAGCCCAGCGCTGGTAGTGTGGTGGTGGACAACATCGACCTGGGGGCCCTCGACGAAGACGGGCGGGCGCGTTTTCGCGCGCGTTCCGTAGGTTTCGTCTTCCAGTCCTTCCAGTTGCTGCCGGGCCTGACCGCCCTTGAAAATGTCATGCTGCCGCTGGAATTGCGCGGCCAGGCGGACGCCCGCGACCAGGCGGAGCACTTCCTCGAAAGGGTGGGACTCGGACCGCGGCTGCACCACTACCCCCGGCAGATGTCCGGCGGCGAGCAGCAGCGGGTTGCCATCGCCCGGGCCTTCGCCGCCCGCCCCGCGATCCTGTTCGCCGACGAACCCACTGGGAACCTCGACACCGCCACCGGCGCCCGGGTCATCGAACTCCTCTTCGGTATCAATGCCGAAGAGGGCACGACGCTGGTGCTGGTGACCCACGACGACAAGCTCGCCAGCCGCTGCGACCGGCGCATCGCGCTGGACGCCGGCGCCATTGTAGAGGCGGCCTGAGATGTCCCTGGCGGCGACGCGAATGCTGCTGCGCGAGTGGCGCGGCGGGGAACTGGGGGTGCTGGCGGTGGCGCTGGTGCTGGCGGTGGGCCTGGTCTCCGGGATCAGCGCCTTCACCAGCCGCCTGCAGTCGGCCCTCGAGCAGGAGAGCCACCGCTTCCTCGCCGCGGACCTGGTGGTACGCTCGGCCAGCCCCGCGCCGACAGCCTGGCTGGAGGAGGCCGCGGGCCTGGGCCTGGCCACCGCCCGCACCCTGAGTTTTCCCTCCATGCTCTTCGGCAAGGGCGAGGCGATGCACCTGGCCTCGGTGAAAGCGGTGTCTTCCACCTACCCCCTGCGTGGGGAACTCGGCTTTTCCGCCGAGCCCTTCGGCCCGACACAGTTGCTCTCCGCTGGTCCCGCGCCGGGCGAGATCTGGCTGGATTCCCGGCTCTTTCCGCTGCTGGATATTGCCGTGGGCGATGCTGTGGGCCTGGGTGATATCGACCTGCGGGTCAGCGGCAGCGTGCGCACGGAGCCCGACCAGGCCGCCGGGCTCTACGGTTACGGCCCGCGGGCGATGATGCATATCGACGATATCGCCGCCAGCGGCGTGGTCCAGCCCGGCAGCCGGGTGGAGTTTCGCCAGTTGTACGCGGGTCCGGTGGAAGGCCTGGCGGAATTCCGCGAGGTGCTGGAACCGCGCCTGGAACCCGGCCAGCGCCTGCTGACCCTGGAGGACGGCCAGCCGCGGGTCAGCCGCGCACTCGAGCGTGCCGAGCGCTTCCTGCTGCTCGCCGGGAGTCTCGGGGTGGTGCTCGCCGGTGTCGCCATCGCCCTTGCCGCGGGACGCTTCAGCGAGCGACACACCGATTACGTCGCCGTGATGAAGAGTCTCGGGGCAACCGCGGGCGATATCAGTTGGCTCTACGGTCGCAGCCTGCTGTTGCTGGCGGCCTGCGCCACAGCGCTCGGATGCCTCCTCGGCTGGTCCATCCAGGCGCTGTTTTTCCAGCTGTTTGCGGATCAACTGCCGGTGCAGCCGGGCGCCTCCGGGATACAGCCCTACCTGGTCGGCGCCTTCACCGCGCTGGTCTGTATTTTCAGCTTCGCCTGGCCGCCGATCCGTCGCCTGACCCTGGCCAGCCCCCTGCGGGTACTGCGCCGGGACATGCCCCACGCCCTGCGTCGTTCCGCCACTGACTACCTGACAGGCCTGCTGGCGGTGTGCGGGCTTATGTGGTGGTACAGCCGAGACTGGCAGCTGACGCTTGCCGTCATGGCCGGACTCGGCGTTGTCGTTTTGCTTGGGCTCGGCGGGGCGTTGCTCCTGCTGCGCGGCGGGCGTTTACTGGGTATGCACGCCGGTAGCGTCTGGCGCCTCGGGCTTGCCAACCTGCAGCGGCGGGGCGCCGCAAACGCCCTGCAGGTGATGGTCTTCGGCATGGCCATCATGCTGGTGCTGGTTCTCGTGCTGGTGCGCACTTCACTGCTGGACGAGTGGCGGATGCAATTGCCCGACGATGCGCCCAATCACTTCGCCATCAATATCGCCACTGACGAGGCGGCGGCGTTCGGCGAGCTGCTGGCGTCGAACAATATCGACACAGAACCACTGTTTCCCATGGTCCGCGGCCGGCTCATGGCAATCAACGGCGAGGCGCTGCCGGCCCCTGACGAGGCAGCGGAAGGTGAGCCCCGCCAGCGCGAGAGCAACCTCACCTGGGCGGCGCAGTTGCCGGCGGGCAATGAAATCGAGGCGGGCGAGTGGTGGGCGCCGGACACGAAAGACGCCCTGGTGTCAGTGGAACAGGAATACGCCCAGCGCATGGGACTGGAGCTGGGGGACCGACTGCAGCTGCGCATCGGTGAACAGAGCCTGGAAGTCAGCGTGGCCAGCGTGCGTTCGCTGGACTGGGAGTCCATGCAGCCCAACTTTTTCCTGGTATTCCCTCCGGGACTGCTCGAGCGTTATCCCGCGACCTACATGACCAGCTTCCACCTCGCTGCCGAGAGCAAGATATTCCTCAATCAATTGCTGCGCCGTTTCCCCACCGTAACCGTGATCGAGATGGACGAAGTGATAAAGGAAGTGCGCGGTATCATCGACCAGGTTTCGGCTGCAGTGGAGCTGGTGTTGCTGGTGATCATCGCCACTGGCGCTCTGGTGCTGGTGGCCGGCGTACAGGCGAGCATGGATACGCGGATGCAGGAGGGGGCAGTGTTGCGGGCTCTCGGCGCGGGACGTCGCCTGCTGCTGGGGGCACTGGCCATCGAGTTCGTGGCGCTGGGCCTGTGCGCCGGTCTGCTCGCCGCGGTGTCGGCGGAGATCGCCGTCGCCCTGCTGCAGGTTTTTGCACTGGGTATGAACTACGTGCCCTCGCCCTGGCTGTGGCCCCTGGGACTGGCGGTGGGTGCGGTGCTGATCGGCGCCCTCGGCGTCACCAGCGCGCGGCGGGTTGTCACCACGGCGCCGGTGGCGGTGCTGCGGGAGCTTTGAGCCGGCGCGGCTGGATCAGGCGCGGCTGATGCCCTGGATGAAGGTCCGCACGCCGAGGTCCATCTGCCGACGCAGGTCGATGTGCAGCTCGAACAGTTCCGGCGCGTCCACCCGCAGGGTCGCCAGGCCGTGGATGCTGGACCAGGCGACATTGGCCAGGTAGGTCGGGTCCTCGTCCTGGCGGTAGAGGCCGCCATCGATTCCCTGCTGGATGATCTCCTGCACCAGGCGCAGGGTCTGCCGGCTGGTTTCCCGCAGCTCCGGGTACCTGGCAGCGGGCTGCACCGCGGGACCGAACATCAGCTTGAACATCTGCGGCTTGCCGGCGGCGTACTCCACGTAGGCGTGGGAGAGGGCGATCAGCTGTAAGCTGGGGTCACTTCCCGCGTCCTGCCGGGCCTCGCTCAGCGCCCGGTACAGCTCGCGATAGCCCTGGGCGGCGATGGCGGCGAGCAATTCACCTTTGTCGGAAAAATGCCGGTAGGGGGCTGTTTGGGAAACGCCCACGGCGCGGGCCAGGGCGCGCAGGCTGAGATCCTCCACGCCGCGCTCATTCAACTGGATGATGGCGGTGTCGATCAGTTCGGCGCGCAGGTTGCCGTGGTGGTAATTCTTGTTGGGTGCGGGATCACTCATGGCGCCGCATTAGAGCAGCATTTTTACAGCAAGTCCATTTGCGCCTGCTCTGTGTGTCGGAAGGCGAGAGAGTTCAGGAGTGTCCGATCCGGGCCGACCTCAAATACAGTTTCCCTCGCTCCAAAGCGTTTATAGTCGCCCGGGACACTGTATTTGAGGCCTGCCCTGAATCCGTGCCAGACCCCTGTGCTCTCGCTACCTTCTGGGGCGACTTCTTGGCAGTGCGCCAGGTTCTGCTGTGAAGGAGAGGTTCGGGGGAGTGATCCGGGCCGGCCTCCATTACAGTGTCCCTCTCTCCAAAGCGTTTATAGTCGTTCGGGACACTGCAATGGAGGCCGCCCCTCGCGCAGTGCCAAACTCCGATGCTGGCAGTTTCTACCGGCGCGAATTCTGGGCAGTGGGGTAGGCGCGGCTGTGAGCGGCACTGAGAGCGACTATAAACGCTTTGGAGCGAACAGTGCCGCTCACAGCCGCGCCGGGATGCTACTCCCCATGGCAGAACTGGGACGCTTACTTCCCGGGCCTGCACCGAAAACAACATCCCGCGCTCCAGGGTGGTTATGGTCGTTCGGGACTCTATAATGGAGACCGCGCTTCACGCAGTCCCAGACTTCAGGCCGCGGCTTGCCGTCTCAAGCGCTTGAATCCGCCGAGGCCTAACAGTGCGGTGATGAACAACCAGGCGGCAGCAGGGAGGGGGATGGGGGTGACAGTCCTTGTAAAGGAGTTACGGTCATAAAAATTGATCAGCTGGGTTTGTAGAAGTTCCCCGAACTGATTGGTGCCGTAAAGCATGAAGCCCATGACGGCGGAATCAAGTGTGTATGTTCCCGGGGCTGCTACCCCGCCTGTTGGGGTGTAAGTGAATAAAAGGAAATCCATGTAGTGGCCGGCTTGCAGTGTACCGTCAAAGGCGAACCAGTGCGTGGGTTCGGAAAACGCGTCAATATCAAGGTCGTAAGCATCACTGAATTGTGAATCGAAACCCCCTACGTAACCCCCTGCGACATCATAAGTCGTATAAGTTCGATCTGTGCCACCGTCCAGATTCAGAGTGGCTTGGGTGGGAAATTCACTGGCATCTAAACCTAGCAGGTCATCACTCTTGTCGATGTGCAAGTCATCCGAAAACGGATTTATCGAGAGTCTGACCCAAACTTCCACGCTCTCGGTGGGACTGATCGTTGCTGAGGGGTCAAGGTAGGCAAAAGAACCTATCACCGCTGCCTGTACCGGTTGGAAGATCAAGGTGACGATAAGAAGGGAGAGAGCGAATAGAGGTTTCATGGGAGACTTCCTTGTTCCATTGAAAAAATCTCGGCACTTCCATAACGACGGGGGCGAGGCCTGTCAGGCCGGATATGAAAGATACTAGTGCTTTAAATCACGGACATCAACAGACCTGGAGTTGTCTTCTGGTGGCAATGACCCGGGCCGCCCTCAATTCCAGTGTCCCTCACTCCAAAGCGTTTATAGTCGTTCGGGACACTGGAATTGAGGCCGTCCCTCGCACAGTGCTATACCCCCGCATCCCGATGCCTTCAGTCTCCACAGGCGTCACTTCGTGGCAGTGTGGTAGGCGCGGCTGTGACCGGCACTGAGAGCGACTATAAACGCTTTGGAGCGAACAGTGCCGGTCACAGCCGCGCCGGGATGTCCCTCCTGAATTCCGAGCCCGGTAGCTTTGGTCCCGGGTCTGCACCGTAAACAGCATCCCGTGCTCCAAAGCGTTTATAGTCGCGTGGGATGCTGTTTACGGTACAGACCCTACTGCCGTGCCAATTGACCAGGCATAAAAAAGCGCCGCCCAAAGGGGCAGCGCTTTTTCGGAGAGCGGGAAAGCTTACGGCAGCAGGTGCTGGACCGCGTCGCGCTCCTCGGCCAGTTCGGTTTCGGTGGCCTTCATCTTGGCTTCGCTGAATTCGCCAACCTCGACGCCCTGGACGATCTCCCAGTCACCGCCCTTGCAACGGCAGGGGAAAGAGTAGATCAGGCCTTCGGTGATGCCGTAGGAACCGTCGGAGTAGACGCCCATGGAAACCCAGTCGTCGCCCTCGGTGCCCAGCGCCCAGGAGCGCATGTGGTCGATGGCGGCGTTGGCGGCGGAAGCGGCGGAAGAAGCGCCGCGGGCCTTGATGATGGCGGCGCCGCGCTGCTGCACGGTGGGGATGAAGTCGGCTTCGTACCACTCCTGGTCGACCAGTTCGATGGCCTTGGTACCGTCGACTTCAGCGTTGAACAGGTCGGGGTACTGGGTGGCGGAGTGGTTGCCCCAGATGGTCATGTGCTTGACGTCGTTAACCGTCTTGCCGGTTTTCTGGGCAATCTGGGTCATCGCGCGGTTGTGGTCCAGGCGGGTCATGGCGGTGAAGTTGCGCGGGTCGATGTCCGGCGCGTTGCGCTGGGTGATCAGGGCGTTGGTGTTGGCGGGGTTACCGACCACCAGGACCTTGATGTCCTTGCTGGCGTTGTCGTTGATCGCCTTGCCCTGTACGGAGAAGATCGCCGCGTTGGCTTCCAGCAGGTCCTTGCGCTCCATGCCGGGGCCGCGGGGGCGGGCGCCGACCAGCAGGGCGTAGTCAGTGTCCTTGAAGCCGACGTTCGGGTCGTCGGTGCAGACGATGCCGGACAGCAGCGGGAAGGCGCAGTCCTCGAGTTCCATCTTGACCCCTTCGAGGGCTTCCATGGCGGGGGTGATGTCCAGCAGTTGCAGGATAACGGGCTGGTCGTCGCCGAGCATGGC
The DNA here is from genome assembly GCA_033283325.1 of Halieaceae bacterium WMMBA4. GTDB lineage: Bacteria > Pseudomonadota > Gammaproteobacteria > Pseudomonadales > Halieaceae > Mangrovimicrobium. The sequence goes on along the minus strand of JAWMQO010000001.1, from coordinate 1,457,116 downwards.
GCCGGAGGCAATACGGAAAAGCAGGGCGTAGCCGATCTGGCCTGCCGCGCCGGTGACGGTCACACGTACGGGTGCTTTCATCGGAGTGGATTCCTCGTTGGTGGTTCGGTGGGGTATTTCGGGGCGCACATTGTCCGGGGAATCCGGAAAAAATACAAGCCGGCGCCCCGGCCACCACGAGGCTGGGTATCAGAGCCTGAAGCCACCGCTGGCATCGATATTCTGCGCGGTTACCCAACGACTCGCATCGGAGGCGAGGAAGTGGACGATGTCGGCGATTTCCTCCGGCTGGCCGAAGCGACGCAGCGCTGTGTTGTCGATGACCTGCTTCGACAGTTCCGGGTCATCCATCACGTGCTGGTTGGTTTCGCCGGCGGTGAAGCCCGGGCCAACCGAGTTGACAGTGATACCTCGCGGCCCCAGTTCCGCCGCGAGCACGCGGGTGAAGGCATCGATGGCCGCCTTGGCCATGGTGTAGACGATGATGTTGGGGTCGGTGAGCCGCGCGCCGACCGAGGAGATATTGATCACCCGGCCGTTGTCGCTGATGTGCCCGTGGAGTGCCTGGGTAAGGAAGAAGGCGCCCTTGCAGTTGTTTGACATCATCTGGTCGTAGAACTCTTCGGTCATGTCGCTGAGGCGCCCGTAGTCGCCGCCGCCGATATTGTTGACCAGGATGTCGATGCGGTCCGTTCCCAGCCGGCTCTGGAATCCCTCCACCGCCTTGCTGGCCAGGGCCTGCGCCGCCTCGAGACCACCGAGTTTCGCCTGGACCGGGAAAGCCTGACCACCTGCGGCTTCGATTTCACCGACGGTCTGTTCCGCTGCAGTGCTGTCACTGGCGTAATTCACGGCGACCAGGGCGCCAGCGGCGGCGAGCCGTTGGGCCATCGCCTTGCCGAGGCCACGCCCGCCGCCGGTGACGATCGCTGTTCTGTTCTCGAGGTCTTTTATCATTTGCTTGTTATTCTCCATACCAGCTTCAGTTGGCGGGTGAGATGGCTACAGGATCGAACTCAATCGGTAGCCCGTCAATGCCCCAGGCCCCGGGGAAAGGACGCCATCCGGGTTCAGCCGTGGCGCGCGGGTTCGCCATGTGCCTGGCGATAAGGTGTAGTCCCTCGGCGAGTTGCGCGCGGGCGATGTATTGCCCCAGGCACATATGCTTGCCCAGTCCGAAGCCGACGTGACGCGGTGCGACCGCCGGGCGCTCGGGGTCGAAGGTGTTTGCGTCCTCGATATCGCGCGAAATGCGGCCGGCCACATTGAGGGTGAAAAACAGGACCGTCCCCTCCGGGATGAGTACGCCGCGATAGACGAAGTCGCTTTTCGCGGCGCGAAATGTGCTGGAGGGGGTGAACATGCGCAGGGCCTCTTCGACGACCTGCTTGCAGTAGTCGTGGTCCTGCGCGCAGCGCCGGTAGATTTCCGGGTATTCCAGCAGGGTGTTCATGGTGTAGGTCAGCACGTTCTTGGAGGTATCGTATCCGGCCACGAACAGGAAGATCACCAGGTCCATCAACTGGCGCTCGGAGATGCCCTCGTTATCGCCCGCGCTGATGAGCAGGTCGAGCAGGTCGGATTCACCCTCGGCGCTGGAGCGGGGGTTGGCGCGGCGCTGGGCAATGAGTTCACTGGCGAAGGCATCGAATTTTTCCATGGCATCGTCGAGTTTCGGCAGCATCGCGGGGTTCATGCTGAAGGCCAGGCCCAGGGTTTCCATCGAATCACGCAGTTCCGGAATGCAATCGAGGGGCGCGCCGATCATGCTCGCCATTACCGCCACCGGGTAGTAGGAAGCAAACACCTCGAAATCGATCTGCTGCTTCGGCAGCCATTCACCGAGCAGGCGAGACATCGTTTCGCGCATGATCGGCCGCATCTGGTTGGCGTAGCGCGGCGTGAAGCGGGCTGCGAAGGCGTTGCGCAGGGTCGCGTGCTCGCGCTCCGGCAGGGCGATCATCTGTTCCGCCGCGAAGCGCCCCCAGCGGCTGCCGCGAGCATTCATGATATCGACGATTTCGTCGAAGGACGTACGCAGCAGGTCGTCGCGCACCAGCAGGTCGCGGATAGCGACAAGGTCGTATACCACGTAGGCGCCATTGACCCCGGCCAGCCACGGGTGCCGCTGCCGTGCCGCCTCGAACTCGCCGTAGGGCGCCGCGGCGAACTCGGGCGTCTCCCAGCTCAGGTGGTAGAGATCGAGGTCGGAAATGGGTGTCTGTCCCTCGCAATCCGGGCCGGCGCGAGCTATTTCTGCCTGTGTTTGCATTCTTATCTGTCTCCCCGATGACACGGATCACCGATTGGATTTACAGGGGTGAACAAATGTTCACCCGAGGGTAGACTACACGCCATTATTCTGGGATTGTCAACCGCAGGACCACGAGGCCGCTACATGTCGAATCAATCGGGACGCGAGGCAGCCGGGGCGGAAGCCACCCGGGAAAAGATACTGCTCGCTGCGCAGGGCGCATTTTCAAGGAAGGGCTACGCCCATACCGGCATCCGCAATATCGCGGCGGAGGCGGGCGTCGCTCCCTCCCTGGTGATCAAGTATTTCGATACCAAGGCAAATCTCTTCGAACTGGCCCTGGTGCAGGCCCTCGATTCGGCGATGAGCCTGGATGTGCCGAAGGAGGGCTTCGGGCGCCTGGTGGTCGATACCATCGAGAACCCGGAAATCCCGATCATGGCGCCGGCCATGCTGGTGCTCTCGGTCGGCGACGAGGAAGCGCGGGAGATCGCCACCCGGGCGGCCAGCAAGCACATCATTGCCTCCACCTCGGAGTGGCTGGGTACGCCCGATGCGCGAGCCAAGGCTACGGCCATCCTGATGATCAGCACTGGGCTCAGTGTGTTTCAGCGTTATATGCCGGTGGAGTCGTCGGATGAGACGCTGGGGCGGATCAACGAACTGATGGCTGGTGCGATTCAGGCGATTGTTGACCAGGGGGTGTGAGGTTTCGTCTGGGTGGTGAATTGGCAGCGTGGCGGCCTTGCGGCCGCTGCATTGTCGCTGCGCGGTGAAGGGCTTTGGCTTCATTGCGGGCGCTTGCGGTGCGTTTACCTTCTGAGTTCTTTACCCCGCGAGTTGCGACCTGTTGTTACATGACCGCCCAGCGTAATCGGAGTTCGGTGCTTCGGGGGAGGGTTGGTTCGGCAGGAGGGACGCGCTGGGTTGGTGACTAGAGTAAGATGAGACCGGGTTCGCACCGACGCCCTCCAAGTCCGCAAAAGCCCTTCACCGCACAGCGCCAATGCGGGGCGCGAAATGACCTGCGATGGGCGCTCGATTCAGCCGCACTGGATTCAGGGTTGCACTGGCGGTTGGCCGAAGTGCTGACGGTTGGACTCACTCCGGCGTTGACTGTGGGTGGCTATGCTCTTTTACGGACTTGGAGGGCGTCGGCGCGAACTCAGCCCAAATGCGGAACCTCAGCGCCCCGCGCTCCTCCTGCCGAACCAACCCTCCCCCGAAGCACCGAGCTCTCAATTGGCATAGCGGTAAATCCAGGCACGGTCGCAACTCGCGAGGTTCCGGGCGATGTCGGTCACCGCGCCGCATGCGCCCGTAATGGAATAAAAGAGCATAGCCATCCGCAGGCGACGCAGCGGCCGTCAGGCCGCCGACCCGCCCAGGGCTCCCCCGGCCACGTCGGCCAACGCACCGCCAACAAGCACTGGACTGCCCCCATCGTCGCCAAGTAAAATGCGCGCCAAATCAAGCACTAACGGCCAGCATCGTGCGCGACCTGTCACGCAAGGAAAAAACCGAGTTCAACAAGCTGCAGAAACGCCTGCGGCGCAACGTGGGTAACGCCATCGTCGATTACAATATGATCGAAGAGGGCGACAAGGTCATGGTGTGCCTGTCCGGCGGGAAGGATTCCTACGGCATGCTGGATATCCTGCTGAACCTGCAGCAGAGCGCCCCGGTGAACTTCGAACTGGTGGCAGTGAACCTCGACCAGAAGCAGCCCGGCTTTCCCGAAGACGTGCTGCCGGCCTACCTCAGTGAGCTGGGCGTCCCTTATTACATCCTGGAGAAGGATACCTACAGCATCGTTAAAGAGGTGGTGCCCGAAGGCAAGACCACCTGTGGCCTGTGCTCGCGCCTGCGCCGCGGCAGCCTCTACGGATTCGCCCAGGAGATAGGCGCAAGCAAGATCGCCCTGGGCCACCACCGAGACGACATTGTCGAGACCCTGTTCCTGAACATGTTCTTCCAGGGCAGCCTCAAGGCCATGCCGCCCAAGCTGCTGTCCGACGACAGCAAGAACGTGGTGATTCGGCCACTGGCCTACTGTAAGGAGAAGGACCTGGCGAAATACGCCGACTACAAGGCCTTCCCGATCATCCCCTGCAACCTCTGCGGCTCACAGGAAAACCTGCAGCGCCAGGAAGTGAAGAAAATGCTGCTCGAGTGGGAGCGGCAGTATCCCGGTCGCACCGAGACGATTTTCCGCAGCATCGCCAACGTCGCGCCTTCACAGCTGGCGGACGGTGAACTCTTCGACTTCCGCAGCCTGCGCGCCGAGCAGATCGACACCAGCCTGCACATCCCCGTCGTCAACGTGGTGAACCTCTGAGGGAGCCCGAAGCAGCCCCGGTTCTCCTGCACGCCCGGGGGCTCGGCCTGTCCCGGGGCGGGCGCGAGCTGTTCCAGGATCTCTCTTTCCAGTTGTGCGCCGGCCAGTTGGTGCAGATCGAGGGCGCCAACGGCGCCGGCAAGACCAGCCTGTTGCGGATTCTCGCGGGGCTCTCCCGCTATGGCTTCGACGGTGCGGTGGAACGGGCGGCGCCGCTGCTGTATCTCGGTCACCATCCTGCGGTGAAAGGCCTGCTCACGCCACGGGAGAATCTTGCCTGGCACGCCGCGGGGGAGGGCCGTTATTCCGATGCGGCTATCGACGCGGCGCTGGAAAAGGTCGGTCTCTACGGCTACGAGGAAGTGCCCAGCCACCACCTGTCCGCCGGTCAGCACCGCCGGGTCAGCCTGGCCAGGCTCTACCTGAGTGAAAGTCCGCTGTGGTTGCTGGACGAGCCTCTCACGGCCATCGATGTCGACGGCGTGGCTGCGCTGGAGCAACTGTTCGTCAAGCATGCCCGGGCGGGGGGCTGCGTGGTGTTTACCTCACACCAGGCCCTGCAGGGGGACCATCCCCTGCACCGGCTCTGCCTGCGGCAAGGGCTCAGGGCATGAGCGCCCTGCCGGCTCCGGTGTTTTGCATGCGCCTGTTGCGGCGGCAACTGGTGCTGGCTTTGCGCCGTCCCGCGGGTATCGCCAACCCCCTGTTGTTTTTCCTCATGGTGGTGGCGCTCTTTCCCCTCGGCCTGGGGCCGGATCCCTCGCGACTGGCGTCCTTCGCGCCAGGCATCCTGTGGATCATCGCGCTGCTCTCCAGCCTGCTGACCTCGGACACGGTTTTTCGCAGCGACTTCGATGACGGCAGTCTCGAGCAGCTCCTCCTCGCCCCACAGCCCCTGTATTTCTCGGTGCTGGCCTATGTCGCGGCCCACTGGCTGGTGACCGGGGTCCTGCTGTCCCTGGCTTCGCCGGTTTTCGGGCTGATGCTCGGCCTGCCGGCGCAGGCCCTGCCGGCGCTCTTCGCCAGCCTGCTGTTGGGTTCGGCGGTGCTCAGCCTGGTGGGCGGTATCGGCGCCGCCCTCACCGTCGGCCTGAAGCGGGGCGGGGTGCTGATCTCGCTGTTGATCCTGCCCCTGTATATGCCGGTGTTAATCTTCGGCAGCGCCGCAGTGCGCGCTGCGGTCGATGGTTTTCCGGTGGCGCCGCACCTGGCGATTCTCGGCGCCATGCTGTGCCTCGCCATCGCCCTGGCGCCGCTTTCCATCGCCGCGGCACTGAGGATCAGCATCGATGCCTGATCGCCGCAGCGGATTTCAGTTGTTCACTTCCCACTCCCCGGTATAATCCTTCGCGCTATGTGGACTTTCTTCCATAAACTCGGTTCCCCTCCCTGGTTGTACAAGATATCCGGCGCCATCCTGCGTTACCTCCTGCCCGCGACTCTGCTGGCGCTGGTTTGCGGAATGACCTGGGGGCTGCTGTTCACCGACCCCGACTTTCGCCAGGGCAACAGCTACCGCATCATGTACATACACGTGCCCGCCGCCGTGGTGGCCCTGGCCGGTTACTATGTGATGGCAATTGCCGGCGCCATCAGCCTGATCTGGAAAATGAAGATGGCGGATGTGGCGATGAAATGCTGCGCGCCGGTCGGCGCGGCCTTCACCTTCATTTCCCTGGCGACGGGCGCGATCTGGGGCAAGCCGACCTGGGGCACCTGGTGGGTGTGGGACGCGCGCATCACCTCCATGCTGGTGCTGTTCTTCCTCTATCTGGGCGTGCTCGCGCTCTACGAGGCCTTCGACAACAAGGAGGCCGCGGGTAAAGCCTGCGCCGTGCTCAGCCTGGTGGGCATGGTGAACATACCCATCATCTACAAATCCGTGGATTGGTGGTACAGTCTTCACCAGCCGGCGTCGATCAAGTTCACCGGCGAGTCCGCCATCCACGCCAGTATGTTGTACCCCTTGCTGCTGATGATCATTGCCTTCTACGCCCTGTTCGCCTGCGCGCTGCTTTTGAACATGCGTGCGGAACTTCTGCACCGGGAACGGCGGTCCAACTGGGTACGCAAGCTCGCTCAGCCGGAGGCCGGTTAAGGGTCCATCGATGTACTTTGCCGATTTCAACAGTCTCCTGCGAATGGACGGTCACGGCGGTTTCGTCTGGGCCTCCTACGCGATAACCCTGCTGGTGTTACTGCTGCTGATTGTCATCCCCCTGCGTCGGCGCCGCCGGCTGCTGCGGGAGATCCACGGCGAACAGCGCCGCGCCGCCGTTGCCAGCGCCGCTGAAACCGGGAGGGCTGCCTGATGCATCCGGTGCGCAAACAGCGCCTCTATCTCGTATTGTTCCTGGTGGCTTTCTCCAGTGTCGCCATCGGCCTTGTGGCCTACGCCCTGCGTGGCAACATCAACCTGTTCTTCCCGCCGGCGGAAGTGGCCGCTGGCAAGGCGCCTCTCGGGCAATCCATCCGCGTCGGCGGCATGGTGGTGGATGGCAGTGTCCAGCGCAGCGCCGACAGCCTCGAGGTGCGCTTCGAACTGACCGACTACGCGGCCACGGTGCCGGTAGTCTACGTCGGCATCCTCCCCGACCTCTTCGATGAAGGGCAGGGCGCGGTGGCCGCGGGTGAACTGAACGGGGAGGGGGTGCTGGTCGCGTCCGAAGTGCTGGCCAAGCACGATGAAAACTACATGCCGCCGGAAGTCGCCGAGGCGCTGGAGCGTTCCGCGGCACAGGCGGAGGGCGGCCCCCGGTGATCGCCGAACTCGGGCATTTTTCCCTCATCCTGGCGCTGGCCCTGTCCCTGACGCTGACCCTGGTACCTGCCTGGGGCGCCTGGCGGGGCAATCGCGGCGCGATGCAACTCGCGCCGGGGCTGGCCCTGGGGATGCTGGTCTTCGTCGGAATCAGCTTCGCTTGCCTGGCGACAGTCTTCCTGCAGGATGACTTCTCGGTGAAGCTGGCGGCCGAGCACAGTAATTCCCTGCTGCCTTCGATCTACAAGTTCAGCGCCGTGTGGGGCAATCACGAAGGCTCACTCCTGTTGTGGATCCTGGTGCTGGGCCTGTGGACCGCGGCCGTGGCCCTGTTCAGCCGCCAGTTGCCGCTGCAGATGCTGGCGCGGGTACTGTCGGTGATGGGGGCGATCGGGGTGGGCTTCATCTCTTTCTCGCTGTTCACCTCAAACCCCTTTGCCCGGCTGCTGCCCGGTACCCCCGCGGATGGCGCCGACCTCAATCCGCTGCTGCAGGACCCGGGCCTGATTATCCATCCGCCGCTGCTGTACATGGGCTACGTGGGTTTTTCCGTTGCCTTCGCCTTCGCCATTGCCGCCTTGCTCGGCGGTCGTCTCGACGCGGCCTGGGCGCGCTGGTCGCGGCCCTGGACCAACATCGCCTGGGCTTTCCTCAGTCTCGGCATCATGCTCGGCAGCTGGTGGGCCTATTACGAACTTGGCTGGGGCGGCTGGTGGTTCTGGGATCCGGTGGAGAATGCCTCCTTCATGCCCTGGCTGGCGGGCACCGCGCTGGTCCACTCGCTGGCGGTGACGGAGAAGCGCGGCCTGTTCAAGAGCTGGACCGTGCTGCTGGCGATTTTCGCCTTCTCCCTGAGCCTGCTGGGAACCTTCCTGGTGCGGTCCGGTGTGCTCACCTCGGTACACGCCTTCGCCACCGACCCGGCGCGGGGCATGTTTATCCTCGCCTTCCTCGGTGTGGTCATCGGTGGTTCGCTGACGCTCTATGCCCTGCGGGCCCCGGCGGTCAGCAGCCGGGTAACCTTCGCCTGGGTATCCCGGGAAACCCTGCTCCTGTTGAACAATATCGTCTTCCTGGTGGCCACGCTGACCGTCCTCTTTGGCACGCTTTTCCCGCTGATCATGGATGCGCTTGGCCAGGGCAAGTATTCCGTGGGGCCACCGTATTTCAACGCGGTCTTCGTGCCCTTGATGGCACTGCTGGTGCCTTTCATGGGCTTCGGCCCGGTGTCGCGCTGGAAACAGGATGGCAGCGCCCGCTGGTTGCGAGAGCTGCTGGTTCCCGGGGTGATCGCCCTGTGTTGCGCCCTGACCCTGCCGCTGCTGGGGCAGGAGTTCAATCTGTGGGTCGCCCTGGCGGTCCTGCTCGCCGGCTGGCTGGTGTTGGGCCTGGCGAAGGATTTCGTCTACCGGGTGCGACTGGCGGGGGATATCTCCCGTGGGCTGCGCCGGCTCAGCCCCAGCTACTGGGGTATGTTGCTGGCCCACCTCGGTTTCGCCGCCGCCATCCTGGGGGTGGTTGTGACCAGCCAGTTCGCCATCGAACGCGATCTGAAAATGACGCCCGGAGACAGCGAAACCGTTGCCGGCTATACCTTCCGCTTCGATGAGCTCGCCCCTCTGCGCGGCCCCAACTACGTGGCCGATGAGGCGCGCTTTACCGTTTTCGCCGGCGGGCGAGAGATTGCCCGCCTGGCGCCGCAGAAGCGGCGTTACCTGGCCAGCGGCTCCGTCATGACCGAGGCGGCCATCGACGCCGGGCTGTTCCGCGATCTCTACGTGGCGATGGGTGAGCCGGTTGGCGATCAGGGGGGCTGGGCGATCCGTCTCCACTACAAGCCCATGGTGCGCTGGATGTGGCTCGGTGCCATCCTGATGGCTGTGGGCGGGTTCGCCACGGTGCTGGACCGGCGCTACCGTCGCCAGCCTGCCAGGGTTTCCGCCGGGGTGGAGGGCGCCCATGCCGGCACGGCTTAAGCTCTTCCTGCCGCTGATTCTTTTCGTGGTGCTAGCCGCCTTCCTGATTCGCGGCCTGCAGCTGGACCCCAAGGAATTGCCCTCGGCCCTGATCGACCGGCCCTTCCCGGCTTTCCAACTGGAAGCACTGGGCGGCGGCAGCCTCGACAAGCGCGCGGTTACCGGCGAGGTGGCGCTGTTCAACGTGTGGGCAACATGGTGCATCACCTGCCGTGTGGAGCACCCCTACCTCACCGAGCTGGCATCTCGCGGGATCCCCATTTACGGCATCAACTACAAGGATGACGATACCGCAGCCCTGCAATGGCTGGCGGATCTCGGCGACCCTTACCGGGCGACCATCGCCGATCGCGAGGGCAGCCTCGGGCTCGACCTCGGGGTGTACGGCGCGCCGGAGACCTACCTCGTCGACGCCGAAGGCCTGGTCCGTTATCGCCACGTCGGTGTGGTCGACGAAAAAGTCTGGACTGAGGTTCTGCAGCCCCTGTATCAGCAGCTGCTCAGCGGAGAGTCATTGTGAAGAAGTGGATGCTGCTGCTGGCGATTGTGCTGTCCGGCCCTGCGCTGGCGGTGATCGAAACCTACGATTTCAGCGAGCCGCAACTGGAGCAGCGCTACCACGAACTGAGCCAGGAGCTGCGCTGCCCCAAGTGCCAGAACCAGAATATCGCCGATTCCAATGCCCCCATCGCCCAGGACCTGCGCAAGCAGCTCTACCTGCAGCTGGAGCAGGGTGCCAGCGACGACCAGATTCGCCAGTACATGGTGGACCGCTACGGCGAGTTCGTGCGCTACAGGCCTGGCTTCTCCGGCGCCACCGCGGCGCTCTGGCTGGCCCCGGCGATTCTGCTGGCGCTGGCTGCGCTGGTGGCATGGCTCACCCTGCGGCGCGGCAAGCGCGAGACAGCCCGGGGGCTGAGCGAGGAAGAGCAGCGGCGCCTGGACGCGATGCTGGGCCCTGACGAGGATCGGCCGTGAGTGCTTTTCTTTTTGGCTGCGCCCTGTTGTTGGCGCTGCTGCTTCCTTTCCTGCTGCTGACCTGGCGGGGGGATCACGCCATCGGCGACACCGGGGAAGCCAACCGCCAGTGGTACCAGCTGCGCCAGCGTGAGCTCGATAACGAGATGGATGCCTCCCTGGTCGAAGATGCCAGGTTGCGCCTGCTGGAGGATGCAGAGCAGTCAGACGCCCTCTGCGGTGCCGCTGCGGCTCCCGCCGAGGATGACTCGGGCCGTTTCAGGGCCTGGATTTTGCTGCCCGTCGTGATCGCCTTCAGCACAGTTATTTATTTCCTTCTTGGCGCGGCTCCCGATGTGGTGATAACCCGCCAGCTCAACAGTCTCGGCGAGCAGACCACCCCCGCCCAGTTCGAAAGCCTGGTGGCGGAGATCGAGCGGCGCTCGGCGCAACGCCCGGAAAACCTCGAGTACACGGTATTGCTCGGGCGCTTCGCCATGGAGCAGCAGGACTACGCCAGCGCCGCCAACTATTTCGATACCCTGGCGGCGGCTGCGCCCGGCGACGCCACCGCGCTCGCCTACGCCGCCCAGGCCAGTTACCTCGCCGCCGGTCGCCAGCTCAGCGACGCTGCGCGCCTGCGCGCGGAACAGGCCCTGGCGGTTGACCCGCACCAGCGTACCGCCCTCGGCCTGCTGGGCATGGCCTCCTTCGAGCAGGGCCGCTACCGGGCGGCCATCGCCTACTGGGAGCGCCTGCTGGCGGTAGAGACGCCGGGCTCGCCCAGTCACGAAATGATCGCGAGCGTGATCAACAGCGCCCGGGAAAGGCTGGGCGAGCCGGTCGCGGATAGCGGCGGCGCAGGCGACGAGGAAGCGCCCTCGGTCGGTGTCACGGTGCAGGTGAGCCTGCCCCCGGACGCCGTGGTCGAGCCCGCTGCCACAGTCTTTGTGCTGGCGCGGGACGGCGCCGGCAACAGTCGCATGCCCATCGCGGTGCAGCGTATTGCCGCTGGTCAATTGCCCCTGAGCCTCCGGCTGGACGACGGCAACAGCATGGCCGGTCAAAAACTGTCCAGTTTCGACAGTGTCCTGGTGGAAGTGCAGGTCTCCCCGGACGGCACCCCGGGGGCGGCGAAAGCCACCTGGCTCGGCAGCGCCGGCCCACTGGCTCCCGCCGCCAGCACGGAGCCCGTGGACATCGTTCTCCAGCCCAATCCGCAATCCTGAAAGCCGCCCCGAAGGGGATTGCCGGCTTTTTTCCCTTCAGGCATAGTGTTACCAGATCAAAGCCGATACACTAGCCCGTAGACACTATAATCCAAAGTACTAATAAACACAGACTATAGTTGTTCAGAGCACATCTAAGAGTTGTGTCTCTGTGGCCCTTCTGCGGTGTTACAGCCTCAAACCCCTTGTACCCTAGCGGTAACAACACCATCCATATACATCTCTATACCTCTTCCGGAGATCAGTTGCTATCAGGAAATAGGTTAGTGATGCGTTCCTTTCGATGATGGCACAACACAATCACCCTGGAATTACAGGTGCTTCCTGATCTGCCATTCAATCTAGAGCAGGGCGTACATTTGACCAAATATGATTCCTCGTAGGCTTGCCGACCTGGGTCCGCCAATTGTTCGGCACTTCACGCTTACACCGGGATGCTCGCCATGGGCATCCACTAGATGTTGTGTTTTCAGGGATGTGTTGTGTTTATTGTTGTGCTGATTACTGTGTTGTGTGTATACTCCTCTCCAATCACTGGAGGATCTCCATATCAAGGTGGGCTTTATGAATGATGAAGTAAAAAAGCAGGTACCCCCATACACGACGTACACGCAATTCTTCAATCTAATCATTGACTTGCGAGAGCATGGAATTCCCGAGCACGTGACACGAAGCGTAGCGAAGGGTTCGAATTCAGCGAAATCAATGATGCTGGCCGCTTTGAAGTCGATGAAGCTCATTACTGAGCATGGAGAGCCTACTGAGGAACTTCGCCGCATAGTCGAGGATGAGGAGGGTTACGTTGCTAACCTTCAGAAGACTATGTTTGATACATACCCGTTTCTATTTGACGGAAGTATAGATCTGGCGAACACCACTACCGAGAAGGTGGAGGAGAAATTTCGGGGCGCTGGTGCTAGCGGCAGTACGATAACCAAGTGCGTCGCATTCTTCCTGGCTGCCGCCAAGGATGCCGAGATTCCTGTCTCGCCCAGGGTAAAGGCCCCGAGCCCGAGCAGGGGAAGTTCTCCAGCAAGGCGTAAAGCAGCTAACGGGCGAAAAAAACCAGAAAACGAAGAACCGCCCGCTGATAATGGCAACGAGCCAGACATAAGGGATCAAGACTACGCTCCTGAAGGGATGGAGCGCATCACGGTTCCACTAAGGAATATGGTTGATGGAGTGATCTTTTTCCCGGAGGGTCTTTCCCCTGATGAAGCAAGGCGCGCCGTCCGTGCGGCAGTATTCAATCTGAAGCATTATTACGAGTTGGATGAAGAGGACTGAAATAAGGGAGTTGCAGAGAGACGCTGATGAGAATTTAGACGGGCTGGTGTAGGCAGCCAAGACCAAGCAGCAACAAAAAAGGGGCCCCTGCCAAGAGTACCCCTTTGTTGCTGACCCGTAACGGATCACTTGCTGTGGTTACTGGGGCCTTGCCCATGGCAACCGTGCGTTTGCGACGCATTTGTATTCTAGCAGTGCGGCACGGTTTAGTAAATTCGGCCCCTCACTTATCTAAGTGAGGTATTTCGAAATGTTGCACTGCAGCTATCCGAAATCCGTCTATGTTCGCCGCTACATTCGCTGCCGGAAAGGGCGCTTTGAGTGGGTGCGTGAGCATTGTCGGGGGTATCCACGCCGTTAGGTGCGTTTGGGGGCGGAATTCCGCCCCCAATTTTCATGTTTTTGAAACTCTATTTTTGTCAATATTTTCGGTTGAATTCGGTTTTAAAATTCACCTTGCGAACACTATGACTTGAGTCTGTACAGGCTAAAATGAACCATATATAGTGGTCGTGCAGGTAATGAGGACGAAGGCTTAAACTAGGGATATGGGGGTTACAGGGCTGTATGTTGTAACCGCTTGTGGGTAACAAAGGGGTTACACGGTTACAGCCTTAACCCTATTTGGACACTCTAACTTATTGTTTTTACTTATATTTTTGAGTCAGCACAAGCTATGGTTTATGCATCGGTACTATACACTACATCTTGTGGTCGTCGAAACGGGTTTTTGGCGTGGTAATCGCAGAAAATCTATAAAAAACAAAAGGGTGCAGCGGGTAATTAAAGTTCGATGAGATTGAAGTCTATCAAGCTGGCGGGTTTCAAGTCTTTCGTGGACCCCACGACAGTGAACCTGCCCAGCAACATGTGCGCCGTGGTCGGCCCCAATGGCTGCGGGAAATCCAATGTCATCGACGCAGTGCGCTGGGTGATGGGCGAGAGCTCCGCCAAGAACCTGCGCGGCGAGTCCATGGACGACGTCATCTTCAACGGCTCGGTCAATCGCCAGCCGGTCGGCCAGGCCTCCATCGAACTGGTCTTCGACAACAGCGACGGCAGCGTCGGCGGCGAATACGCCCGCTACGCGGAAATCTCCATCAAGCGCCTCGTCTCCCGCGAATCCCAGTCCGAGTACTACCTCAACGGCAGCCGCTGCCGGCGCCGTGACATCACCGACATTTTCCTCGGCACCGGCCTCGGTCCGCGCAGCTACGCGATCATCGAGCAGGGCATGATTTCCCGCCTGATCGAATCCAAGCCGGAGGAACTGCGGGTCTTCATCGAGGAGGCCGCGGGCATCTCCAAGTACAAGGAGCGGCGCAAGGAAACCGAGAGCCGCATGCGCCGCACCCTGGAAAACCTCGAGCGCCTCACCGACCTGCGCGACGAACTGGAACGCCAGCTGCAGCACCTGCAGCGGCAGGCCCAGGCCGCGGAAAAATACCGCGAGTACAAGGAAGAGGAGCGCAGCCTCAAGGCCCAGTTGTTGGCCCTGCAGTGGAGCGAGCTGGACGGCCAGATCAAAGAGCTGGTGCAGAGCATCGGCGAGCTGGAAGTAAAGCTGGAGTCGGTGCACGCCGAGCACCAGCAGGTGGACACCGCTATCGAACAGCACCGGGTGGAACACACCGACCGCAACGATGCCTTCAATAAAGTGCAGGCCACCTACTACTCCCTCGGCGCTGAAGTGGCGCGCATCGAACAGACCATCCGCCACCAGAAAGAGCGCAGTCGGCAGCTGGCGGAAGATCTCGCCCAGACTGACGAAAGCCTCGGCGAGGCGGAGTCCCACCTGCTGTCTGATCGCGAGAAACTTACGTCCTGGGAAGAGGAAGCCGGCTCGCTGGAACCGGAACTGGCAATGTTGCAGGAGCTGGAAGAGAGCTCCTCCGAGGCTCTGCTCCAGGCCGAGGATGCAATGCACCAGTGGCAGCAGAAGTGGGATGAATTCAACCAGGCCGCCGCGGCGCCGCGGCAGCAGGCGGAAGTCCAGCAGTCGCGCATCCAGCACCTCGAACAGGTGCTGAAGCGCATCCAGGGGCGCATTGCGCAACTGGAGCAGGAACGCGAATCCCTGGGTAGCGGCGGTGATGACGGCGAGCTGGAAATCCTCGCCGAACAGCTCGCCGAACTTGAAATGCAGGTCGAGGCCCACAGTGGGCGCGGCGAGGAATTCGCTGGCAAGATCAGCGCCGCCCGGGAGCGCAGTGCCAGCCTTTCCGACCAGCTCAACCAGCTGCGTTCGCGCACCCAGCAATTACGCGGTCGCCAGGCCTCGCTCGAAGCCCTGCAACAGGCAGCCCGTGAGGACTCCAGCCAGGGCGTCGGCGCCTGGCTCGAAGAGCGGCAATTACACGACAAGCCGCGCCTGCTGGAACAGCTGCAGGTGGAAGAGGGTTGGCAGCAGGCTGTGGAGACCGTGCTCGGCGATTACCTGCAGGCGGTTTGCGTGGACGACCTCGGCGCTCTCGGCGGCATGCTCGACAGCCTGGAAAAGGGCTGTCTGGCCCTGCTGGAAGTGGGCTCCGAGCCTCCGCCCGCCGGCGATGCCCTCGCCGCGCGGGTGCGTAGTGGCGGCAGGGCGACTAGCCTGCTGCAGGGAATCAAGGCGGTGGACGATCTCGCCCAGGCCATGGCCATGCGGGCTTCCCTGGCGGCCCACGAATCGGTGGTGACCCGCGACGGCATCTGGCTTGGTCCCAACTGGCTGCGGATCGCCCGCGGCGAGGACCAGCAGGCCGGTGTCATCCAGCGCCAGCAGCAACTGGAGGAGCTCGAGCAGCAACTCGAGGCTGCGGCACAGGAAGAGGAGAGTCTGGAGGCCGCCCTGCAGTCCGCTGGCGAAGAGCTGGCGCAACTGGAGTCCCAGCGGGAACAGTGCCAGCGTGAACTGCAGGCCGCCACTCGCGAACATGCCGACCTCGGCGCCCAGCGTTCGGCCCTGGAAGCGAAGTTCGAACAGGTCAACGCGCGTCGCGAGCGCGCCGCGGCGGACATCCGCGAAGCCCACGAGCAGTTCCGCCAGGAGCAGGAATCCGTCGCCGAGGCGCGCCAGTTGCTGGCCGAGGCCATCGAGTCCATGGAGACCGATTCGCGCCAGCGCGAGGAATTGCTGACCAGCCGCGACGAGGCCCGCAACAACCTCGATGCCCGCCGCCAGAAGGCGCGGCACGACAAGGACGCGGCCCACCAGTCGGCCATGCGCCATCGCTCCCTGCAGACCCAGGTGGCGACCATGCGCGAATCCATCGAGCGCACCGAGAGCCAGGTCAGCCAGCTGCGCGAACGCAGCGAGCGCCTGCGCGCGGGCATGCAGGAAAGCGACTCACCTCTGGAAGGGCTCGAACTGGAACTGGAAGCCCAACTGGAGCAGCGTCTGCAGGCCGAGGGCGAGCTGGCCGAGGCCCGCCAGGCGGTCGCTGAAGTGGAACACCAGTTGCGCGAGTGCGAACAGCAGCGCGCCTCGATTGAGCACCGGGCCCAGAGCGTTCGCAGTGACCTGGAGCAGCGGCGTATTTCTCGCCAGAGCCTGCAGGTGCAGGTCGAGAACATCCAGAAGCAGCTGCGCGAGGCGGAGCAGGACCTCGAAGCAGTGCTCAACGGCATGCCCGAAGAGGCTTCGGAGGGGGAGTGGCAGAACCGCCTGGAAAAAGTCGCCGCCAGGATCGTCCGCCTGGGGCCGATCAACCTCGCGGCGATCGACGAGTACACCCTGCAATCGGAGCGCAAGACCTACCTGGACGCCCAGAACGAGGATCTCGAAAGTGCGCTGGAGACATTGCAGGCGGCTATTCGCAAGATCGACAAGGAGACCCGCGCCCGCTTCCAGGAAACCTTCGACAAGGTCAACGCGGGCCTGCAGGAACTCTTCCCCAAGGTTTTTGGCGGCGGCACTGCACACCTCGAAATGACCGGGGACGACCTCCTGGATACCGGCATCGCCATCATGGCGCGACCGCCGGGCAAGAAGAACAGCACCATCCACCTCTTGTCCGGTGGCGAGAAGGCACTGACGGCGATTGCGCTGGTATTCTCGATTTTCCACCTCAACCCGGCGCCTTTTTGTATGCTGGACGAGGTTGACGCGCCGCTCGACGACGCCAACACTGGCCGCTACGCGCGAATGGTGAAGGAAATGTCCGAGAAGGTGCAGTTTATCTTTATCACTCACAACAAGATCACCATGGAACAGGCGGATCACCTGCTGGGCGTAACCATGCACGAACCCGGCGTGTCGCGCCTGGTAAGTGTCGATGTGGACGAGGCAGCAGAACTGGCGGCGAGCTGACGGGGCCTGGTAATGGCGGAATTGACGATACGCGACTGGATGGTAATTATCGGTGTGCTGCTGATTCTGGCAGTGCTGCTCGACGCCTGGCGGAGGGTTTATCGCGAACGCCGCTCGGGCGTGCGCTTGAAACTGCAGTCGGAGGGCGCGCCCGATGGGGGTGGCAAGCGCGGCGACGACCTCGCCTGGCTGAAGGAATTGCCCAACGGCGGCGCCCGGGTGGTACGCCGCGGCAAGTTCCAGGACGAGGAGCCCGCGGAGCTTGAGGCAGCGGCGGAAGCCGCGCCGGGCGAGGAGCTTCCAGAGCAGTCCGCAGTAGAACGGCGCGAGGCCGCGGCGGTCGCTGCCGCCGCGAGGCAGGCGCAGGACGCGGCCCGGGAACCGGAGCCCGAACCCGAGGCTGAACTTGAGCCCGAACCAGCGCCGCCGACCCAGCCTGTCGACGAGCCCTCCGTGGACGAGGATTTCCTCGTCCGTATGTCTGCCGGGCGCGACGAGGAGGGCAGCATGGAGCTGCCCTGGGAAGCGCCGCTCTCGGCTGCCGGCGAAGAACCTGACGAGCCTGCCATGTCGATCCCTGCCGATGACGATCCCGGAACGCTGCCCCGTTCTGTCGACTCCGAAGTATTCATGCTCAACGTGGTGGCGCGCGACCCGCGGGGCTTCAAGGGTGAAGATATCCTGCATATCCTGCTGGCCTGCGACCTGCGCTTCGGCGATATGAACTTCTTCCACCGCCACGAGTTCGAGGCGGGCAAGGGCCCGATCCAGTTCAGCGTTGCCAATATGATGCGCCCCGGTGTTTTCGACATCGATAACATGGGGGATTTCAGCACCCAGGGCCTGGTCTTCTTCGTCACCCTGCCGGGGCCTGAAGACATGATGAAAGCCTTTGACTATATGCTGGAGACCGCCCAGGCGGTGGCCCGCAACCTCGGCGGCGATGTTCTCGACGAAAGCCGTAGCGTGCTCACCCGGCAGGCTCTGGAACACAGCCGCCAGCAGATCCGCGACCTCGAGCGGCGCATGCTGGCCAGGGCGCGCCAGGCCCACTGACGGGCGCATTGCCAATGACTCCGGATGCGGTAGAAGGAGCGGCAGAGGCGCGGCAGGCGCAAGCCCTGCGCGAGCGCCTGCAGGACTGGAACTATCGCTATTACGTGCTCGATGAGCCCAGCGTGCCGGACGCCGAGTACGACCGCGCGCTGGCCGAGTTGCGCGAGCTGGAAGCGCGCTTTCCCGAACTGGTAAGCCCCGACTCCCCCACCCAGCGGGTCGGCGCCGCACCGCTGGACAAGTTCGCCAGCGTGCGTCACGAAGTCCCGATGCTTTCCCTCGATAACGCCTTTGATACCCAGTCCCTGGTGGATTTCGAACGGCGCCTGCTTGACCGTCTTGGCGACACCGACCTCCCTGTCGAATACTGCTGCGAGCCGAAGCTGGACGGTATTGCCGTGAGCCTGCTCTACCGCAATGGCGCGCTGGAGCGCGGCGCCACCCGCGGCGATGGCAGCACCGGCGAAGATATTACCGCCAACGTGAGGACCATCGACTCGATTCCCCTGCGACTGCGCGGTTCGGATTATCCCGAGGTGCTGGAAGTACGCGGTGAAATCTACATGCCGCGGGCCGGCTTCGAGGCGCTCAACGCCGCTGGCCGGCGGGAGGAGGGCGGCAAGACTTTCGTCAATCCCCGCAACGCCGCCGCCGGCAGCCTGAGGCAACTGGACTCGCGCATCACCGCCAGCCGGCCGCTGGAATTCTGTTGCTACGGCTACGGCCTGGTGGAGGGCGGCGAACTGCCCGCTACCCAGTCGGCGATACTCCAGCAGATGCGTGAATGGGGCCAGCGGATCAATCCCGAGATGCGGGCGGTGGAAGGCATCGAGGCCTGCGAGGCCTATTACGAGGAACTCGCCGGCAAGCGCGATGCGCTGCCCTACGACATCGACGGCATCGTCTACAAGGTCAACCGTGTCGAGTTACAGCGCCGCCTCGGCTTCGTCGCCCGGGCTCCGCGCTGGGCCATCGCCCGGAAGTTTCCCGCCCAGGAAGAAACGACCACTTTGCTGGACGTCGAGTTCCAGGTCGGGCGCACCGGGGCCATCACGCCGGTGGCGCGGCTGGAGCCGGTCTTCGTCGGCGGGGTCACGGTAAGCAACGCCACCCTGCACAATGCCGACGAGATTGCGCGACTGGGGCTGCGAATTGGCGACCGGGTGGTGGTGCGCCGGGCCGGGGATGTCATTCCCCAGGTGGTTTCGGTTGTCGAGCATGAACGCCCCGAGGGTACCCGCGAGGTCCAGTTCCCCGGGTCCTGCCCGGCCTGTGGCTCGGCGGTGGAGCGGGAGGAGAGCGAGGCGGTACTGCGCTGCCTCGGCGGCCTGGTCTGTCCGGCCCAGTTGAAGGCGGCGGTCTGGCACTTCGCCTCTCGCCGCGCCATGGATATCGACGGGCTCGGCGACAAGCTGATCGAGCAACTGGTGGACGCGGGGCTGGTGAAAAACGTCGCCGATATCTTCGCCCTGCAAAAGCAGCAGCTGACAGCCCTGGAGCGCATGGGAGAAAAATCCGCCGACAACCTGCTGGAATCACTGCAGCGCAGCAAGCACACGACGCTGCCGCGCTTCCTGTTTGCACTCGGTATTCGCGAAGTGGGGGAGGCTACCGCCCTGTCGCTGTCCCAGCACTTCGGCAGCCTCGAACGACTCGCGGCGGCCAGTGAGGAAGCCCTGCTGGAAGTGCCGGACGTGGGCCCGGTGGTCGCCGATCACCTGCGACAGTTCTTCGATGACCCGCAGAGTCTCGCAGTGGTGGATGCCCTGGTGCAGGCCGGCATCCACTGGGACGATATCGAAGTGCGGGAAAAAACCGGCTTGCCGCTCGCCGGGCAGACCTGGGTCGTGACCGGCAAGCTCGAGGCAATGGGCCGCAACGAGGCCAAGGCGGCACTGCAGGCCCTCGGCGCCAAGGTGGCTGGCAGTGTGTCGAAAAATACCGATTGTGTGGTGGCCGGTCCCGGGGCGGGTTCGAAATTGAGCAAGGCGCAGGAGCTCGATGTCGAGGTTATCGACGAGGCGGAATTCCTGCAGCGCCTCGGCGAGTTGGGGCAGGGTGAATGAAGCGCTGTGGCCTGCTCTTGCTGAGCCTGTTGCTGGCGGGCTGCACCACCTCGCCACCGCGCAATCCCGACAATCTCTGCGACATTTTCGAGGAAAAGAGCAGTTGGTACGACGACGCCGCCGACGCTCGGGAGAACTGGGGCAGCCCCATCCCGACGATGATGGCCATCATGTACCAGGAGTCGAAATTCGTCGCCGACGCGCGGCCGCCGCGGCGCAAGTTGCTCGGCTTCATTCCCTGGACACGCCCCTCGGATGCCTATGGCTACAGCCAGGCGAAGAATGCAACCTGGAAAGAATACAAGCGCGACGCCGGTAGCTACGGCGCCGATCGCGACGACTTCGCCGACGCGGTGGATTTCATCGGCTGGTACAACAATAATTCGCGAAAGCGCAGCGGCATCAGCTCCACCAATACCTATGGTCTCTACCTCGCGTACCACGAGGGCCACGGCGGTTTCAATCGCGGTACCTGGAAATCCAAATCCTGGCTGCAGGATGTGGCGCGCAAGGTCGAGCGCCGGGCGGGGAGTTACCAGGCCCAGCTCGTCGGCTGTGAAGAAGACCTCAAGGACCGCGGCTGGTTTTTCGGCTGGTTCTGAGCCGTTTGGTCCGTGTGAGTAAGTAACGGAAAAGTAACCTTTTTCAGTCAGTAACACGGGTGCAATGACGCTCTATCTATGACACAATTTCGCCGGAACTTCGTCCGACTATAAAAACCAAAGCCTATTCAGGACGATTACAACATGAGCAGAGACAAGCAAACAGACTGACTACACGCCCTTCAGCCCCAACGAGCAGTAACGTGAAACCGACCGATACCAATAACCCCGAGTACTTCCACAAGGTGGTGGACTGCCAGTATGCCTGCCCTGCGCATACCCCGGTTCCCGAATACATTCGCCTGATCGCGGCCCAGCGCTATACTGATGCCTACATGATCAACTGGGAATCCAATGTATTCCCGGGGATCCTGGGCCGCACCTGTGATCGCCCCTGCGAACCCGCCTGCCGGCGCGGCCGGGTCGAAGAAGAGCCTGTCGCTATCTGCCGCCTGAAGCGCGTGGCGGCGGACAACAAGGGCGACGTCGCAGCGCGCCTGCCGAAAATTCCCGAGCAGAAGAACGGCAAGCGCATCGCGCTCATCGGCGCCGGCCCGGCTTCGCTGACGGTAGCCCGGGATCTCGCGCCGCTGGGCTACAGCATCGATATCTACGACAACCAGGCCGCCGGCGGCGGCATGATGCGCAGCCAGATTCCCTCCTTCCGCCTGCCCGTGGAAGTGCTGGACGAGGAGGTCAACTACATCCTCGACATGGGCATCAATGCGACCTTCAACGTCGAGGTCGAAAGCCTGAAAGAAATTCTCGACAAGGGCTACGACGCAGTCTTCGTCGGTACCGGCGCCCCCCGCGGCAAGCTGCTGGAGCTGCCGGGCCTGGAGGAGGCGGGCGACGCCGTGCACATCGGCATCGACTGGCTCTCCAGCGTTGCCTTCGAGCACATTCACGAAATTGGCAAGAAAGTACTGGTGCTCGGTGGCGGCAACACCGCCATGGATTGCTGCCGTACTTCCAAGCGCCTCGGCGGTGAGGATGTGCGCGTGGTCGTGCGCAGCCCCTTCGCGGACATGAAAGCCTCGCCCTGGGAAAAGGACGACGCCATGGCCGAGGGCATCCCGATCTACGACAACCACGTGCCCAAGGATTTCGTCATCGAAGATGGCAAGCTCAAGGGCATGCACTTCGAAAAGGTCGAGGCCGTCTACGACGAGGACGGCAAGCGCACGCTGGTACCCACCGGTGACGAACTCGTCTTCATGGAAGCCGACGACGTGCTGATGGCGATTGGCCAGGAAAACGCTTTCCCCTGGATCGAACGGGACATCGGCCTGGAATTCGGCAAGTGGGACATGCCAGTGGTGGATCCGGTCACCTTCCAGTCGACCAACGAAAAAGTGTTCTTCGGCGGTGATGCCGCCTTCGGCCCGGAAAACGTGATTACCGCCGTTGCCCACGGCCACCAGGCGGCGGTCAGCATCGACCTGTTCTGCCAGGGCCTGGCGGTCACCGAGCGCCCGGCACCGCGCACCAACCTGCTCAGCCAGAAAATGGGCGTGCACGAGTGGTCCTACGACAACGCCATCGAAATCGACAAGCGTTACGCGGTGCCCCATGCGCCCCTCGAGCAGAGCCTGCGCGATCGCAAGATGGAAGTGGAGCTCGGTTTCGACCGCGACACCGGCTTCAAGGAAGCGGAGCGCTGCCTCAACTGCGACGTGCAGACGGTCTTCGAGGAAACCCGCTGCATCGAGTGCGACGCCTGTGTCGACATCTGCCCGACGGACTGCATCAGCTTCGTCCCCAATGCCGAGGAGGAGGACCTGCGCCAGCGCCTGAGCGCCCCAGCCGGAAACCTCGCCCAGGACCTTTACGTCTCGGAAGAGCTTCCCACCGCCCGGGTGATGGTAAAAGACGAAGACGTCTGCCTGCACTGCGGGCTCTGCGCCGAACGCTGCCCCACATCCGCATGGGACATGCAGAAATTCCTCTACAACGTATCCAAAGCGTCGCAGGTGCTTGCATGAAGTCGTCAGTAAAGCGAATCGAGTCGGTCAACGACTTCGTCATCAAGTTCGCCAACGTCAACGGTACCGGCTCCGCCAGCGCCAATAACCTCTTCGCCAAGGCCCTGTTCCGCATGGGCCTGCCGGTGAGCCCGAAGAATATCTTTCCCTCCAACATCCAGGGCCTGCCCACCTGGTACGAGGTGCGGGTCAGCGAGAAGGGTTACCTCGGTCGCCGTGGCGGTGTCGACATCGCGCTCTCGGTGAACCCGCAGAGCATGGCGGAGGATATCCGCGAAGTGGCGCCCGGCGGTTACTTCATCTACGACAACACCAAGCCGCTGGACCTGCGCCTGGTGCGGGACGACGTGAACATCATCGGCATCCCGCTGACCACGATCTGCAACGAGCAGTACAAGGACCCGCGCCAGCGCCAGCTGTTCAAGAACGTCATCTATGTCGGCGCGCTCGCCGCGCTGCTGGACATGGATTTCAAGGTGATCACCGATACCGTCGCGGACCAGTTCAAGGGCAAGGAAAAACTCATCCTGCCGAACATCCACGCCCTGGAACTCGGCCACCAGTACGCCAAGGCCAATTTCGAGTGCCCGCTGGGCATTCGCGTGCAGACCGCTGACGCTGTTGGTGACAACATCCTGCTCGACGGCAACACCGCCATCGGCCTCGGCGCCATCTACGGCGGCGCGACTTTCGCCGCGTGGTACCCGATCACGCCCTCGACCTCCGTGGTTGATGCCTTCGAAAAATACTGCCGGCGCATGCGCATCGATCCGGGTACAGGCCAGCGCAATTACGCCATCGTGCAGGCGGAGGACGAACTCGCTGCCATCGGCATGGTGATTGGCGCCAGCTGGAATGGCGCCCGGGCTTTCACTGCGACTTCCGGTCCTGGCGTGTCCCTGATGAGTGAATTCCTCGGCCTTGCCTATTTCGCCGAGATTCCCACCGTGCTGGTGGACGTGCAGCGCGCCGGCCCCTCGACGGGCATGCCGACGCGCACCCAACAGGGCGACGTGCTTTCATGCGCCTACGCCTCCCACGGCGATACCAAACACGTGCTGTTGTTCCCCTCCACGCCGAAAGAGTGTTTCGATTTCTCCGCGATGGCATTCGATCTCGCCGAGCGCCTGCAGACACCGATCATCCTGATGACCGACCTCGACCTCGGCATGAATGACAACATGTCCCCGCCGCTGGAATGGGACGACCAGCGCAAGTACGACCGCGGCAAGGTCGTCACCGAGCAGCAGCTGGAAGACGGTATCGAGTTCGGCCGTTACCTCGACGTGGACAACGACGGTATCTGCTACCGGACCTACCCCGGCACCCACCCGGATCGGGGGGCCTTCTTTACCCGCGGCACCTCGCGCGACGAATACGCGGTGTACACCGAGAAGGGCGAGGCCTACGAGCGCAACATGCTGCGCCTGATGCGCAAGTGGGAGTCGATGAAGGAGCACGTACCCGGGCCGGAAATCACCCTGGCGAAGCAGAAAACCGACCTCGCGGTGCTTTACTACGGCACCAGCGAACAGTCCTCTACCGAGGCCCTGGATTATCTGCAGGAAGAGGGCATTCACCTCGACGCCATGCGGGTACGGGCCTTCCCGTTCAATGAGGAAGTGGAAGACTTCCTGCACTCCCACGAACGGGTCTTCGTCATCGAGCAGAACCGCGATGCGCAACTGCGCACCCTGCTGATGGCCGAATTCGAACTGGGCCCGGACAAGCTGAAATCAGTGCTGTGCTTCGATGGCACGCCGATCAGCGCCCGCAATATCCGCAAGCAGATCCGCATGCAACTGCCCGATGCGGAAGACGAACCCCGGGAAGCGGCCGTACTTCACGAAAAGGCCGCCGGAGAATAAGCCATGAGTTACCAGGTACCGAAGTTTCGCCACCCCAAGCTGCCGCTCAACGACCTCGGCTTCACCACCGCTGACTACGAGGGCGCGATTTCCACCCTGTGCGCCGGCTGTGGCCACGATTCCATCTCCGGCGCCATCGTCCGCGCCTGCCACGAGCTGTCCATCGCGCCGCACAGGATCGCCAAGCTCTCCGGCATCGGCTGCTCCTCCAAGACGCCGACCTACTTCCTCGGCAAGTCCCACGGCTTCAATTCCGTACACGGACGCATGCCCTCGGTAGTGACCGGCGCAGCCATGGCCAACCGCGACCTCATGTACCTCGGGGTCTCCGGCGATGGCGACACCGCCTCCATCGGCATGGGCCAGTTCGCCCACGTCGCCCGCCGCAACCTGAACATGGTCTACATCGTCATGAACAACGGTTGCTACGGCCTGACCAAGGGCCAGGACTCCGCCACCGCCGACGAAGGCTCGGTCAGCAAGAAAGGCGACCCCAACCCCTTCGGTTCCATGGATCTCTGCGCCGCTGCACTGCAGTTCGGCGCCACCTTCGTCGCCCGCAGTTTCTCCGGCGACAAGGAACAGCTGGTACCGCTGATCAAGGCCGCCATGTCCCACCGCGGCTTCGCCCTGATCGACGTGGTCTCGCCCTGCGTGACCTTCAACAACAACCCCGGCTCCACCAAGAGCTACGAGTTCGTCCGCGAGCACTCCGAAGCTACCGGCACCGTCGACTTCGTGCCCATGCACAAGGAAATCACCACCGACTACCAGCCCGGCTACAGCCACGAAGTGACCCTGCACGACGGCTCCTCCATCCACCTCTACAAGCTCTCCGAGGACCTCGACCCCTTCGACCGCAGCTCGGCCCTGATGGCCATGGAACGCCACCGCAGCGCCGGCGAAATCCTCACCGGCCTGATCTACCTCGACAAGAACTCCCGGGACCTGCACGAAGCCCTGGAGACCTCCCGCAGGCCGCTGAATGCCATGACGGAAGAAGACCTCTGCCCCGGCAACCAGGTGCTGAAAAACATCAACGCCAGCCTGCGCTGAGCACCTTGGCCACAACTGGGGTGGGCAGCGTATCTTTGCCAGGCCCAATTTGGTGGGCAGTTAAGGGCTGATAGCGCTCCATGAGGTGGGGCGCAGCGTGTACAGGTGAGAGGCTATTGGAACCGTGAGGCGACAGGACGTCGCCGACCGAGCCTGTACATGGATGTAAGCTTTTTGGCGTGTTCCAATAGCCTCTCACCTGTCCACGCGAAGCGGCTGCGAGCCTGAATCAGGGGAAATAGCAGGTAAGTCGCCACGGATAGTGCAAGATATTACTAATAAGGCACTTTTGTAACCTGCATGTCATAATTTCATCATGTAATACCTGCACATCAACCTGAAGAGGAACACTTGCAGGCATGCCCGAACGTAGCGTACTGATAGTCGATGATGAATTCGCCATTCGCGACATGCTCCGCATGGCACTCGAAATCGCCGATTACAACGTCCTGGAAGCAGACAACATCCAGGACGCCTATACCCGGGTAGTGGATGACCGCCCCGATATCGTCCTCCTCGACTGGATGCTGCCCGGTGGCAGCGGCATCGAACTACTGCGCCGTCTGAAGCGGGAAGAAACCACCAAGGAACTTCCCGTGATCATGCTCACCGCCAAGACCGCGGAAGACAACGTGATCCAGGGCCTCGACGTCGGCGCCGACGACTACATCACCAAGCCCTTCGCACCGCGAGAGCTGATCGCCCGAATCCGCGCGCTGTTGCGCAGGGCCACACCGGGCCAGGAACAGGGCCGGCTGGAAGTCAGCGGACTGGTGCTGGACGGTGAAAGCCGGCGAATTTTCATCGGTGACAAACCCGTCGACATGGGGCCCACCGAATTCAACCTCCTGCAGTTCTTTATGTCACACCCGGAACGCGCGTACACTCGTGGCCAGCTACTGGACCAGGTATGGGGTGCCAATGTGTATGTCGAGGAGCGCACGGTCGATGTTCACATCCGCCGCCTGCGCAAGGCCCTGCAAACCGATGAGGCAGATTACAGCGGGCTTATCCAGACCGTGCGCGGCACCGGGTATCGCTTTTCTTCCCGCGGGCTCTGATTTGCGCCGAGGGGTACACGCGTGAAGTGGCTTACGTCATTCAGTCACGCAACGATGGCCCTGCTGGCGGGGATTGTAGTCGGCTGGTACTTCGGGCACGCGCTGTCGGGGGTGCTGGTCGCGGCGGTGGTGATGCTGATTGCCTCCTCCCACCAGGCCTGGCTGGTCGCACGCTGGCTCAGTGACACCTCCCACCCGGTGCCGGATGTGCACGGCGTCTGGGCCGACATCGTCGGCAAGATCTACCGCCACGAACGCAAGTCCAGCTCCGCCCTCAAGCAACTGCAGTCGACCGTCGACTACCTGCTCGATTCCTTCGCCGCCATGCGCGATGCGGTGGTCATGCTCGAGGGCGGCACGACGATTCGCTGGAGTAACGAAGCCGCACGCAAACTCCTCGGCCTGCGCTACCCACAGGACGTGGGCCAGGTGGTGACCAACCTGGTGCGGGCCCCCGAATTCCACCAGTACATCAACGCCGGGGATTACCGCGAGCCCCTGAACTTCCAGACCAGTGGCGACAGCAAGGTGCACCTGATGCTGGTGGCGACCCGCTTTGCCGAGGGCGACACACTGCTCTTCATCCGCGACGTGACCGACAGGGTGCAGACCGAGCGTATGCGCCGGGATTTTGTCGGTAATGTTTCCCACGAGTTGCGTACACCACTTACGGTTATCACTGGTTACCTGGGAACCCTGCTGGCGGATACCAGCAAGCTGCCACCCGCCTATACCCGCGCCCTCGAACAGATGGCGGGGCAGGCGGAACGCATGGAATCCATGCTCAAGGACCTGCTCTGGCTGACCCGCATCGAAACCACCGAGCGCGAGGACAAGAGCGAGCAGGTGGACATGTCCACCCTGTTGTACGAATTACAGGATGAAATTTCCAACCTGCACCCGGATAATCCGCTACAGTTGGAGCTGGGTTGTGGCGAGCGCATACAGGGCGACTACCGCGAGTTGTACAGCGCCGTCTCGAACCTGGTGATAAATGCCTATAAATACGGCCGGGAGGGGAGCCCGGTGGTTGCCAGCTGGACCCGACGAGGCGATGATTACCGCCTGGCAGTGCGCGACGAGGGCGCCGGGATCGACCCGGAACACATACCCCGTCTCACCGAGCGTTTCTACCGCGTGGACGACAGTCGTTCGTCGGCTACCGGCGGAACCGGTCTGGGCCTGGCGATTGTCAAACACGTGGCGGCGGCACACGGCGGCCGCCTGGAAATTGACAGCAAGCTGGGCAGGGGCAGTACCTTTACCCTGGTGTTTCCAGGGCAACGCTGAAGGAGAATCAGGCGATGTTGAAACAGGACGACTACAAGCATCACATCTCCGAGAAGTTCAATGCCGAACTCGACGAGGTGAAGAGCCACCTGCTGGAAATGGGCGGCAAGGTGGAGCGGCAGCTTCACGCTGCAGTCGAGTCATTGGTAACCCGGGATTCCGGCGTCGCCGAGGAAATCATCCACAAGGACCACGAAGTCAACGAGATGGAGATGCGCATCGACGACGAGTGCGCCACTATTCTCGCCCGGCGGCAGCCCGCCGCCAGCGACCTGCGGCTCATCATCACCGTCATCAAGATCAATACCGATATCGAACGCATCGGCGACGAGGCCACCAAGGTGGCGCGCCAGGCCCTGCGCCTGGTCGAGGAAAACGTGTCGCCGACCAACTACGTAGAGGTGCGAGCGATTGGCATGCATGTGGCAGCACTCTTGCGCCGGGCCCTCGATGCCTTTGCCAGGCTGGACCTGGAGCAGGCGATCCAGGTGGTGAAAGAGGATAACGACGTCGACAAGGAATACGGCAGTGCGATGCGCTCCCTGGTGACCTTCATGATGGAAGATCCCCGCGATATCGGCGCGGTGCTCAATGAAATGTGGGCCCTGCGCAGCCTCGAACGGATAGGCGATCACGCCGCCAACATCGCCGAGCACGTGATCTACCTTGTGCGGGGCAGGGATGTCCGTCACCATAAGTCGCTGGAAGAATTCATGGACAAGGTCAGCAAGGACTGATCGCCCGTAAAAATATTTAAAAATATATAAAAATCAATGGCTTGCCGATGTAACAAAACGGTAACAATTCGCCGCTAGACTGGCCGGCGATCTGGGCTGAAAACGCCCAAAGCCACCCAACCGCAAGTAGAAGGGAGCCCTTTCCACGTGAAATTTCCTCTGACAAGCATACTGGTACTGGCGGCCAGCGCAGTGATTCCCGCCATGGTTCAGGCACAGGGCCGCGACACCGTCAGCATCGTCGGTTCGTCCACCGTTTACCCCTTTGCCACCGTCGTTGCCGAGCGCTTTGGCCGCTCCACCGGCTTCAAGACCCCGAAGATCGAATCCACCGGATCCGGCGGCGGTCTCAAACTGTTCTGTAAGGGTGTGGGTACCGGCACGCCTGACATCACCAACTCTTCGCGCCGCATCAAGAAAAGCGAGTACGACGACTGCCAGAAGAACGGCGTCAAGGAAGTGGTGGAAGTGCTGATAGGTTTTGACGGCATCGCCGTGGCCAACTCCCGCCAGGCGCCCCAGTACGAACTCTCCCTGAAGGAACTTTATCTCGCCCTGGCCAAGGATGTGCCCGGCGCCGATGGCAAGCTGGTAGCCAACCCCAACCAGACCTGGAAGGACGTCAACCCCGCGCTGCCGGCCATCAAGATCGAAGTGCTGGGGCCGCCGCCCACTTCCGGCACTCGCGATGCCTTCGCCGAGCTGGCGCTCGGTGGCGGCGCGGCCTCGATACCCGAGCTGAAGGCGCTGAGCAAGCTGGACGCAGCCGACCCGGCGGCGATCAAGTCGGCCATGGCGGCGCTGGGCGTGCCGGCCAGCCTCTACGATGCGCTGCAGGCCAACAAGGGCAAGGCGCCTTCCGGCAAGGATATTTTCCACACCATTGCCTATTCCGTGCGCGAGGATGGCGCTTACATCGAGGCGGGTGAAAACGACAACCTGATCGTGCAGAAGCTGGAAGCGAACCCCAGCGCCCTCGGCATCTTCGGCTACAGCTTCCTCGAGGAGAATGGCGACAAGGTACACGGTTCCCTGATCGATGGTGTCGAGCCGGACTTCGATACCATCGCCGACGGTGACTACCCGATCTCCCGGCCGCTCTACTTCTACATCAAGGCGGCGCACGTTGGCCGTATCCCCGGCATCAAGGAGTTCGCCGAGGAGTTCGTCTCCGAGCGCTCGATGGGCGAGGACGGTTACCTGTCCGAGCGCGGCCTGATTCCCCTGTCCGAGGACAAGCTGGAGCAGGTGCAGAGTGATGTAGAGAACCTGACGCCCCTGACGATGTAAGGGGCGATCTTCGCCTATCACGACTATCATGTTGTAACCGCCGCGCCGCTCAATGCGGCGCGGCTTTTAATCAAGAGTTCGCCATGCAGACACCCACGGTATTACTTGTCCTGCTAGCCCTGTGCATCGTCAGTTTCGCACTGGGCCGCCGACGCTCCAGGCAGCTCGGCGCCGCACAGGGCGGGATCCATACCCTGCATTCGCTGCCCAAGCACTACGGCTACCTCGCCGCCATGTGGGCCGCGCTGCCCGCCTGTGTACTGCTGCTTGCCTGGCTGGGCCTGGAAGGCCAGGTCATCCGCGGCATGGTGATTGCCGAGTTGCCGGCGGAAGTGCAGTCAATGGGCGATAGCCGTCTCGGCCTGTACTACAACCAGGTACTGGCCTATGCCGGTGGCGGTGTCGACGCGGCGATGATGTCCCCGGAGCAACTGCTGGCCGCGGAGCATTACCTGGCGTTCAAGAAAAGCAGTTCGCTGCTCAAGCTCCTGCTGGTCTGCGTGGTAGCGGTGGTGGGCGCTCTGCTGGTTATCACCCGGGTCCGTCCGGCCATGCGTGCCCGCAACCAGGTCGAGAACATCTGGAAGTGGCTGCTCTTCGCCTGCTCCTTCATCGCCGTACTCACTACCC
This sequence comes from Halieaceae bacterium WMMBA4, assembly GCA_033283325.1. Taxonomy (GTDB): domain Bacteria; phylum Pseudomonadota; class Gammaproteobacteria; order Pseudomonadales; family Halieaceae; genus Mangrovimicrobium. The sequence continues at coordinate 1,426,382 of JAWMQO010000001.1, read as the reverse complement.
TGGGCATCGTACTCTCAGTGCTGTTTGAGGCGGTTCGCTTTTTCCACATGATCCCGGTCACCGACTTTATCTTCGGCCTGCAATGGAGCCCGCAGATCGCGATCCGGGCGGACCAGGTCGGGGCTTCCGGCTCCTTCGGTTTCGTACCGCTGCTGGTGGGAACCCTGCTGATCTCCCTGGTTGCCATGCTGATTGCGGTGCCAGTAGGACTGATGTCGGCGATCTACCTCTCGGAGTATGCCAGCAAGCAATTCAGGGCGGTGACCAAGCCGATCCTGGAGATTCTCGCCGGCGTGCCCACGGTGGTCTACGGCTTCTTTGCCGCGCTCACCGTGGCGCCGTTCATTCGCGGCATTGGCGAAAGCCTGGGGCTTGAAGTGGCCTCGGAGAGCGCGCTTGCCGCGGGACTGGTCATGGGCATCATGATCATCCCCTTCGTGATGTCGCTTTCCGACGACATCATCAACGCCGTGCCCAACAGCCTGCGCGAGGCCTCCCTCGGCCTCGGCGCAACCATGAACGAGACCATCCGCAGGGTGCTGATCCCGGCGGCACTGCCGGGTATCGTCGGCGGCATACTGCTGGCGGTATCCCGCGCCATCGGCGAGACCATGATCGTGGTGATGGCGGCCGGGCTCTCGGCCAAACTGACCGCCAATCCCCTGGAGGCGGTGACCACCATCACGGTGCAGATTGTCACCCTGCTGGTGGGCGACCAGGAATTCGACAGTCCCAAGACCCTTGCGGCCTTCGCACTGGGCCTGGTGCTGTTTTTCGTAACACTTCTGTTGAACGTCATAGCGCTCTATGTCGTGCGTCGCTACCGCGAGCAGTACGAGTAGGGCAGGGGTAGCATGAGTCAGGAATCCTACAAGAACACCGCGGTCATCGAGGCGTCGCTGAAAAAGCGCTACGCCAGGGAGAAGCGTTTCCAATGGGCGGGCCGCCTCGCGGTCTTTCTCGGCTTCGTCTTTCTCTTCCTGTTGCTTTTCGACATCGTCAGCAAGGGCTGGCCGGCATTCACCCAACAGGAGTTGCTGATCAAGCTGGACCTCTCTGCCGAGAACCTCGATGTTCCCGAGCAGCCCACCCCCGAGGATTTGCAGAACGCCAATTACATAGGTGCCATCAAGTCCTCCATGCGGGACATGTTCCCCGAAGTCACCGGGCGCAGGGACAAGCGCGAGCTCTACCGCCTGCTCAGCATGGGCGCGGAATTCGAGTTGCGCGACAGGCTGCTGGAGGACCCGTCACTGCTTGGCGGTGAGCGGGAGATGTGGCTGCTGGCCCACTCGGAAGCCGCCAGTTACCTGAAAGGCCAGGTGACGCGTGAGATACCCGAGGCGGAACGCCGGGTCAGCGACCTGCAGATGGACTGGCTCGACAGCCTGGCTGCGCAGGACCGGGCCCGCTCTTCCTTCAATACGGTGTTCTTCACCGCGGGTGATTCCCGGGAGCCGGAACTGGCGGGCATCCGGGCAGCCCTGATGGGCTCCATGTTCACCCTGGTGGTGACCTTCCTGCTGGCCTTCCCGATCGGGGTGTCGGCGGCGGTCTACCTCGAGGAATTTGCGCCGCGCAACCGCCTCACCGACCTGATCGAGATCAACATCAACAACCTCGCCGCGGTGCCTTCGATCGTCTTCGGTCTGCTCGGCCTGGCCGTCTTCATCAATTTCTTCGAGATGCCGCGCTCGGCGCCCCTGGTGGGCGGTATCGTGCTGGCGCTGATGACCCTGCCGACGATCATCATTACCTCACGAGCGGCCTTGCAGGCAGTCTCGCCATCGATTCGCGAGGCGGCCCTGGGTGTTGGCGCCTCGCACCTGCAGGCGGTATTCCACCACGTGCTGCCGGTGGCCATGCCCGGCATCCTGACCGGTTCGATTATCGGTATGGCCCAGGCCTTGGGCGAGACGGCGCCGCTGCTGATGATCGGCATGGTGGCCTTTATCATGGAAGTGCCCGGCGGCGTCACCGACCCGTCCACGGTTCTTCCGGTACAGATTTTCCTCTGGGCGGACAGCCCGGAACGCGGTTTCACAGAAAAGACATCAGCCGCCATTATGGTATTGATGGGCTTCCTGATCCTGATGAACGCCTTTGCGATCTACCTGCGCAAGCGCTTTGAGTTGAAGTGAGGAGGCAGCTTGCACCATGCAAGGGGATAAGAGTATGAACCAGATGAGCAATACAGCAGAGGACCGGGTGCCTGACGAGGCAGTTGGCCTGAACGTGCGCACCCAGGCGGAGGTTGCCGGGGAAAAGACCACCGGCAACCCCTACGTGGCCAATGCCAAGATGGCGGCGCGGGACGTCGACGTTTTCTACGGTGACAAGCAGGCCATCCACGGGGTTTCCCTCGACATCGCCGAGAACGAAGTACTGGCCATGATCGGTCCCTCGGGCTGTGGCAAGTCGACCTTCCTGCGCTGCCTCAACCGGATGAACGACACCATCCCGATCTGCCGGGTCAAGGGCGATATTCGCCTCGACGGGGAGGATATCTACGGTTCCAACCAGGACACCGTTCTGCTGCGGGCTCGGGTCGGCATGGTCTTCCAGAAGCCCAACCCCTTTCCCAAGTCGATCTATGAGAATGTCGCCTACGGCGCCCGTATTCACGGCCTGGCCCAGAGCAAGGTGGAAATGGACGAGATCGTCGAGAGCAGCCTGCGCCGCGCGAGCCTTTGGGACGAGGTGAAGGACGTCCTCGACAAGCCCGGTACCGGACTCTCCGGCGGCCAGCAGCAGAGGCTGTGTATCGCCCGTGCCATCGCGGTGAGCCCGGAAGTCATCCTGATGGACGAACCCTGCTCGGCGCTGGACCCTATCGCCACTGCGCGTATCGAGGAATTGATGGATGAACTGAAGGAACGCTTCACCATCGCCATCGTCACGCACTCCATGCAGCAGGCGGCGCGGGTCTCCCAGCGCACGGCCTATTTCCACCTGGGCAGCCTTATCGAAGTAGGGCAGACCAAGCAGATTTTCACCAACCCGGCCCACGAGCTGACGGAAAACTACATCACCGGCCGTTTCGGCTAAGGGAGAGCGCAGTGAGCGATTCGCTGAAACTGGACCAGCATATTTCGCAGCGCTTCACGGCAGAACTGGAAGACCTGCGCAGTTCGCTGCTGGAAATGGGTGGTCGGGTCGAGGAACAGTGCAGCAAGGCGCTTCAGGCCCTGGTGAAGGGCGACCTCGCCCTCGCCGAGGAAGTCGCGAGTTCCGATCACCTGGTCGACGAACTGGAAATTGCCATCAACGGCAAGTGCACGGATATCCTGGCACTGCGCCAGCCCGCCGCCAGCGACCTGCGCATCGTGGTCTCGGTGATCCGCCTGACGGCGGACCTCGAACGAATTGGTGACGAGGCGGAGAAAATCGGGCGCCTGGCCTGTTCGCTGATCGAGGGACGCGACTGCTGTCACTACCGGGAGGACCCCAGGCACCTCGGCAAGCAGGCGCTGGCGATGCTGCGGGGTGCGCTGGATGCGTTCGCCCGCCTGGATGTGTCCGCGGCGGTGGAAACCGCCTCCCTGGACCCGGACCTCGACCGGGAGTTCGAGGCGGTCACCCGCCTGCTGGTAAGCCACATGATGGAGCAGCCTTCAGCGGCGCGCAGCCTGTTGAAGGTGAACTGGTGTGCGAGGGCACTGGAGCGTATCGGCGACCACGCTGCCAATATCTGCGAGGAAGTTATTTACCTGGTGGAGGGTTCGGATGTTCGCCACCTGAGCCTGAACGAGATCCGCGAGCGCTATCTCTCAACCTGAGCCCGTGCATTGAAGACTGGCCCCCTCCTGGCGGTGTGGCTTCCCGCCGGGGTGCTATTTTTTTTCTTCTTTCTTCTTTTCCGCCGCTTCCACCGTGGTACTGATCAGCTTGGTCACCCAGTTGGACAGGGAGCGCCCGTCCGCCTCGGCCAGCTTCTTGGCTTTTTTCTTTAGCTCCGGCTCGATGCGGATGTTCAGCACTTTGGTCTTGGACATCTTTCGCGAATAAAAGCGGTAAAAGGACCGGTACTTTAACACACTGTAAACGTTGCAAAAATGCTTGATCATGTATATATTTTGTATACACATCAACCATCTCTCGTGTGAGTAAAGTATGAATTTGCGTGCTGCCAGGAATGAATTGGGCGAACCGCCCAAGATAGGGATAGCACTTCTGTTGCTTGAAGCCGTTGGTCTGACCGTGCTTACGGTCGCCGTCGTCGCCATCTTCGTTTGAGCTGAAGTCACTAAAAAACCGCCCCTTGCCTTTCCGGCAGGGGCGGTTTCATTCCGAAATTTCTCCCCTGAAACAAAATTGCAGCGACAGGTGTTGCAAAGCCCGATTCGATTCGTATAATGCGCGCTTCTGGCAACGGCCAGACCACTGCGTCCCCTTCGTCTAGTGGTCTAGGACACCGCCCTTTCACGGCGGTAACAGGGGTTCGAACCCCCTAGGGGATGCCATATTGAAAAAACCCGGCCCTGCCGGGTTTTTTTTTGCCCGGCGTAAAATCGCCGGCTCCGGGTTACACTGAGGGCAGAATTTGTGGCTTGTTTCCAGGCCTGTAGTGAGGAGAGGAGGGCGCTGGCCCGATGAGACGATTCTGGAGTGAACTGGCTTCCCGCCTGCACCCCTATGTGCCCGGGGAGCAACCCCGTGGTAACAAGCTGGTCAAGTTGAACACCAACGAGAATCCCTATCCCCCGGCACCCGGTGTGCTGCAGGCCATCACCTCGATCAGCGAGGACCAGTTGCGCCGCTACCCCGATCCGGATTCCTCGGCCCTGCGCGAGGCCTGTGCCGCCCGCGCCGGCCTGACGGCGGAGCAGGTCTTCATCGGCAACGGCTCGGATGAAGTGCTCGCCCACGCTTTCGCTGCCCTGCTGCGGCACGACTCGCCCCTGCTGTTCCCCGATATTTCCTACAGCTTCTACCCGGTGTGGAGCGAGCTCTACAGCGTTGAACACCGTCCCATCCCACTGCGGGAGGATTTCAGTGTGGCGGTGGAGGACTACCAGGCTGGCGATGGCGCGATCCTGATCCCCAATCCCAACGCACCGACCGGGATGCTCCTGTCGCTGGCGGATATCCGTCGCCTGTTGACCGCCAACCCCGACGCGGTGGTAGTCATCGACGAGGCCTACATCGATTTTGGCGGCGAGTCCGCCACCGCCCTGGTACCCGAGTTCGATAACCTGCTTGTCGTGCAAACCGTCTCCAAGGCGCGTTCCCTCGCGGGATTGCGAGTGGGTATGGCCTACGGCCAGGCCGGGCTGATCGAGGCTCTGGTCAGGGTGAAGGATTCCTTCAACTCCTATCCCCTCGACGCCATTGCGCAGACCGCGGCACTGGCTTCCCTGCGCGATGAGGACTGGCTGCGGGACTGTTGCGGCCGGGTCATGGCCACCCGGGAGCGCAGCGTGGCGCAGTTGGAGAAACTCGGTTTCGAAGTGCTGCCTTCCGCCGCCAATTTCATCTTTGCGCGCCATGCGACGCTGCCGGCGAAGGACGTCTTCCTGGCCCTGCGCCAGCAGGAGATCATCGTGCGTTACTTCGACAAGCCACGGATCAGCAACTTCCTGCGTATCACCATCGGTACGGACGAGGATATGCAGGCCCTGGTGAGTGCGCTCGCCGGGATCGTCGAAAAGGGCGGCTGAGCCGCGGTTTTTTTCTCTGCGGCTTCGCCCGTGGTGCTATGCTCTTGGGCCGACGTGTGTTTTCGGATGGGCGTACTATGAACCAGTCAGTGAACCTTGACGGCGGGGTCATCCCCGATGAATTTCAGCAGTGTTTCGAGGCCCAGAAAGCGTGGTTTCGCGAGCACCGCAATCCTTCCTGCGAGCAGCGCGTCGCCGACCTGAAAACCCTGCACCGCATGCTGGTGGAAAATCGCGAGGCCCTGGTGGAAGCGGTGAATGCCGACTACGGCACCCGCGCCAGTTTCGAAACCCTGATGTCGGAACTGCTGACCAACCAGGACGGCCTGCTGGACGCCGCCCGGCACCTGCGCAAGTGGATGCGCCCGCAGAAGCGTTCCCTGGATATTACCCAGTACCCCCTGGCGAAAGCGCGGATCGTCCCGCAGCCCCTGGGAGTTGTCGGCGTGATCGTGCCCTGGAATTTCCCGATTTCCATGGCCTTTGCGCCGCTCACCGGCATCTTCGCGGCGGGCAACACCGCCATGATCAAGATGTCGGAAAACTCGGAGCATGTCGCCAGGCTACTCAAGGAAATCTCGCCGCGCTATTTCCCCAGGGAAAAGCTGGCCTTTTTCGAAGATGGGGGAGGGCGTGGCCCGGCTTTCAGCAGCCTGCCCTTCGATCACATGTTCTTTACCGGTTCTTCGCAGACAGGCAAGGCGGTGATGGCCAACTGCGCACGCAACCTGACACCGGTCACCCTGGAACTGGGTGGCAAGTCGCCGGCGGTAGTGGCGCCGGACTTTTCCCTGCGCAAGGCGGCTGAGCGCATTCTCTGGGTCAAGATGTTCAATGCCGGCCAGATCTGCGTCAATGTCGATTACCTCTTTCTCCCGGAAGGGCGGGTCGAGGACTTTGTCAGCGAGGCGAAGCGTATCTGTGCGCGACGCTACCCCGATCTCGGCAATGGCGATTACACCGCGATCATCGACCAGCGCTCCTACGACCGCCTGCAGGACACGCTGGAGGACGCCAGGACCAAGGGCGCGCGTGTTATCGATCTCTACCCGGAGCAGGCCGGAGACGCCGCACGCCGGATCATGCCACCACGCCTGCTGCTCGATGTGAAGGACAACATGGAAGTCATGAAGCGGGAGATATTCGGCCCCCTGTTGCCGATCAGGACCTACCGCGATCCACAGGAGGTGATCGATTACGTGGAGTCCCGCGACCACCCACTGGCTTTCTACGTTTACACTGGTGACAGGGAGCTTGCCGAGCGCTATATCGAGTCCTGCATGTCTGGTGGTGTGACCGTCAATGACGGCCTGCTGCATTCAGCCGTACACAGCCTGCCCTTCGGCGGCGTCGGCAAGAGCGGTATGGGGCACTATCACGGTTACGAAGGCTTCAGCACCTTCTCCAAAATGCGCCCGGTCTTCTACCAGGGACCACTGCGCAGCCTGGACCTGTTGATGCCGCCGTATCGCGGTTTCTCGACAAAACTGCTTAAGTTGATGCTCAAGTTGAAGGGCTGAAGTTGAAGGGCTGAATTTGAAGGGGTGAGGTGGCCGGATCACCCGGTGATCCAGCACTGGCCGGTTTTACCCGAGGCGCGTTTGCGCCGTCTCCCAGCGCACATTAGGATGAGCTTCCGCAAACCAATCCGATAAGGAAAATAATAAGTGCAAAGAGTTGAAAAGCTGATGCAGCAGGCCCGCGAGGCCACCGGGCTTGAGGATTTCGGCGACGACAGTTTTCGCGAGGGCCTGGAGCGGCTCGTCGATGCCGCGGACCGGCAGGCTGGACTCAACGCGATGGGGGCGATGGGTTTCGATATGCAACTCGTCGGGCTTCTCGGTAATCGCCTCCAGGTGGAACAGTGCTATGCCGAGAACCCGGAGATCGACGAAGAGGAGATCATTGCGCCGCTGATCGGTCTCGGTTTGCCCCGCACCGGCTCGACGGCGCTTTCCTGCCTGCTGGCGGAGGACCCCGGAATACGCTACCTGCGCACCTGGGAATCCAACGAACCCTGCCCGCCGCCGGACGTGCGGACACAGGCAAGCGATCCCCGCATCGCCCGGGCGGAAGCCATGATGGTACGGCGGGACGAAAACTTCCCGCGGATGAAGGCCATGGTGCCCAGTTCCGCCACCGGGCCCATGGAGTGCCAGAACCTGATGGGGATGGACTTCAAGTCACAGATATTCCAGGCTTTCGCCGACATCCCCGACTATGTCCAGTGGCTCAACCACGATGCGGACCTGGTGCCCACCTACCGCTACGTGAAGCGGGTATTGAAGCTGCTGCAATGGCGTTGCCCACCGCACAACTGGCGGCTGAAAAATCCGTCCCACTCACTGTTCATCGAAGCGCTCGACAAGGTCTTTCCCGACGCGAGGTTCTGGATGACGCATCGAGATATCGGCAGCGTGGTGCCCTCTGTCGCGGACGTGTATTACGAAATGCGTCGCGCCTCGAGCGATAAAGTGGACATGGCCGCCATCGGAGAGGAGGTGACGAATTTCTGCCAGCTCGGTATGCAGCGCATGATCGCCTTTCGCGACGCCGGTAACGAGACGCGCTTCTTCGACATCCACTTCGCACCCTTCCAGCAGGATCCCTATCCCTCGCTGGAGGCCCTGTACGGCTTTCTCGGTGAGGAATTTACCGCGGAAACCCGCAGCCGCATGGAAGCCTGGCGGCAGGCCAACGCCCGCGACAAATTCAGTATCGAGCGCACCCCGGCGGAGGCCTTCGGTATCGACTTCGAGCAACTCGCCGATCGCTTCGCCTTCTACAACCAGCGCTTCGCCATCGCCTCGGCGGGGCAGTGATCAGGACGCTTTCAGAGCATTGAAATAACTGACCCTGCCGGCGTCGATTTCCTGGCGCAAGACGCTGGTATCCAGTTCGAAGGCGACCCCCGGAATGGTCTCGTTGACCCTGGGGTTGCCAACCCACCAGACGATGCGGCAGACCCGATTGCTGATGCGCCAGCCCTGCTCCGTGCGAACCAGGACGTCGTCGTACCAGCCGCTGCCATCCCACAGGGGATTGCCGTCGGTCGCCTTGCGTACCAGGCGCCAGGTACCGTAGGTGAAAGCTGTGGCCCGGTCGCCCTGGACGTCGACCAGGTGATTCATCATGGTGTGCTGGGTACTGTCGAAGGGTTCATGGAATGCGCCGAAGTCGCGTTTGAAACTCTCCCGGTCGTACCAGTGGGCGGGCTCGCTGAAATCCGCCTCGACCTCCTCGGTAAACACGCGGTCGAAGAGCTCCCAGCGCTGGCTGTCCACGGCGAAGCCGTAGAGATTGATCAGTTGGGTGATTTCGATGATGTCCTGGTGCGCCATCTGCGGGCCTCCTGCTTATTATTTGTGCTTGTCGCGTGGTGATCCGGCGAACGGACGTGCCGGTAGTTATAAAACAGCTGTTTACAATGAGCGGGCCTTTCCGCCCGGTCAAGCACTGATTTAAAGCGCGGCTTGCAGCGGCGGGTCGATTCGCTCACAATACGCGCCCTCTGCGCCTGCCGCAGACGCTGTGGTGGCCCAGGCGGTCCCTCCGCAACGATAGATAGCGAACCCCGCCAGGCCCGGAAGGGAGCAACGGTAGTTATCGACTCGTGTGCCGGGGTGTGGCTGTCTGGGTCATCTCCATTTCAGACCCCTCTATTTCAGAAGCCGGCGTGTTTCTGTCTCGGTGCGTGTGGTGTATCCTCAGGCGTTTTCGTAACTCAACAGATAACAGGCTATGTCCTACCAGGTCCTCGCGCGTAAATGGCGGCCCAAGAGCTTTCGGGAGATGGTCGGCCAGGAGCATGTCCTGCGTGCGCTGATCAATGCGCTTGACCACGACCGCCTGCATCACGCCTATCTCTTCACCGGTACCCGCGGCGTCGGCAAGACCACCATTGCGCGAATTTTCGCCAAGTGCCTGAACTGCGAGCGCGGGGTCAGCTCCGAGCCCTGCGGTGAATGCAGCGCTTGCCTGGAGATCGCCGAGGGCCGCAGCGTCGACCTGATCGAAGTGGACGCGGCGTCCCGGACCAAGGTGGAGGATACCCGTGAGCTGCTGGAAAACGTCCAGTACGCGCCCACCAATTCCCGCTACAAGGTTTACCTGATCGACGAGGTGCACATGCTCTCGACCAGCAGTTTCAATGCACTGCTGAAAACCCTCGAGGAGCCGCCGCCCCACGTCAAGTTCCTGCTTGCCACCACCGATCCGCAGAAACTCCCGGCAACGGTCCTGTCCCGCTGCCTGCAGTTCAACCTGAAGAACATGCCGCCGGAACAGATCGTCGGCCACCTGTCGAACATTCTCGACAAGGAAATGATCACCTTCGAGGAACCCGCGCTCTGGTTGCTGGCCCGGGCCGCCGCCGGCAGTATGCGCGACGCACTCAGCCTCACCGACCAGGGCATCGCCTTCGGTTCAGGCAAGCTGTTGGAAGCGGATGTGCGCAGTATGCTCGGCAGCGTGGATCTCGGCTTCGTCCATGCGGTGCTGGAGCAGGTCGCCGGTGGTGAGGCCGCGGCGGTGCTGGAGGCTGTTTCGAAAATGGCCGAGCACGGTGCGGACTTCGACAACAGCGTCGACGAGCTGATTTCCCTGCTGCACCGGGTGGCGCTGGCCCAGGCCTTGCCCGACAGCGTGGACAACAATTTCGGCGACGCGGAACGTGTGAGCGCACTGGCCGCCGCGATCACTGCGGAAGACGCCCAGCTCTATTACCAGTTCGCAATCAACGGCAAGCGCGATATGGCACTGGCTCCGGAGCCCCGCGCTGGTTTCGAAATGCTCCTCCTGAGAATGCTGGCATTCCGGCCGGCCGGGAACCAGGCCCCGGCCCCGGGCGCGGGTCAGGCCCCCGCCAGCGCGGCGTCTGGTGCTTCGGCACCGGGCCTGGCGGGTGCGCCGGGAAAAAGTCCCGCGGAAGTCGCCCGGGCCGCCTTGGGGGAGGCGGGGGGAAGCGCAAAAAAGCCCTTTGAGACACCGCGGGAGCCCGCCCAGGCGGCCGCTCCCCAAGCGACTGCGAACGCCCAGCCATCGGCCGAAGCAGGCCAGTCCCGGCCCCTCGAAGCCAGGTCACAAGAGTCCGGATCGCGAGAAGCGGGGAAGACCAGTGCAGTACCTGCCAGCGGCGGGTCGGTATCCGGCAATGGCAATGGTATTATCGCGCCCGCCGACTGGATCGGCCTGCTGGAGCGCCTCGGCCTGGTGGGCGTGGTGCACAGTATCGCCAGCAATATGGCCCTGGCTCACGCCAGTGACAACCGGCTGCGCTTCGTACTGGACAACAGGAATGCGGCACTGTTCAACGAGAGCCACGAGGCGAAACTGCAACTGGCCCTGCAGAATTATTTCGAACGCGAACTGGCGGTGACGGTCGAAATCGGCACGCCCCCCGCGGAAACTCCGGCCATGCACCGGGCCCGGCTGGCGGAAGAACGCCAGCAACAGGCAGTGCTGGCGATAGAAAACGACGAGCGCCTGCAGGCGCTGCTGGCGCGTTTCGATGGGCAACTGGACCGCACCTCGATCGCACCGCTGGATTCCTGAGGATACGAGCATGAAAAATCTTTCTGACCTGATGCAACAGGCACAACAGCTGCAGGCCGATATGCAAAAGGCCCAGGAAAATCTCGCCAATGCGGAAGTGCAGGGCGAGGCCGGCGCCGGCCTGGTAAGCGTTGTGATGACTGGTCGCCACGACGTCAAGCGAGTGAGCATTGATCCTTCGGTGCTGACAGAAGACAAGGAAGTACTCGAGGACCTGCTCGCCGCCGCGGTCAACGACGCGGTGCGCAAGGTGGAGGCGCACAACCAGGAGGCCATGTCCGGCCTGGCCTCCGGCCTGAACTTGCCCGGCGGAATGAAGTTTCCTTTCTGAGTAAGCACTGCATGCAATTCAGCCCCGCCTTACTTTCCCTGATCGAAGCCTTGCGCTGCCTGCCCGGGGTCGGCCCCAAGTCCGCCCAGCGCATGAGTCTGCACCTGCTCGAGCGCGACCGCGAGGGTGCCAGCGAACTCGCTCGCCGTTTGCAGGAGGCGGTCGATCGCATCGGTCACTGCAAGCGCTGTCGCAACCTTACCGAGCTCGAGTTGTGCGAGATCTGTGCCGATCCAAAGCGCGATGCCGCGACAGTCTGCGTGGTGGAAACCCCGGCGGATGTCCTGGCGGTCGAGCACAGCGGCAGTTACCGCGGCACCTACTTCGTGTTGATGGGGCATCTCTCGCCGATCGACGGCATCGGGCCCGAAGAACTCGGGCTCGACCGCTTTCTCCAGTGGGTGCTGGAAGAGGGCGTGGAGGAAGTTATCCTCGCAACCAACCCCACTGTCGAAGGGGAGGCTACGGCCTACTACCTCGCGGACGCGCTGCGCAGCGGGGGCGTCAGTGTCAGTCGCATCGCCCACGGCGTACCCCTGGGCGGAGAGCTCGAATATGTCGATGGCACGACCCTGGCCCATGCCTTCAGCGGCCGGCGGCCGCTGGAATAGGAGCAGCTGATCGTGGACTGGCGACTGATCGAATCGGACAGTGAGTTTACCGCCCTGCTGGAGCGCGCGGCGGGTTGCAGTGCAGTGATGCTGGATACCGAATTCATGCGCCGCAACACCTTCTTTCCGCAGGTGGCGCTACTGCAGATGTGTTTCGAGGGTGGTGGGGCCGCGGGAACGGCCTGGTTGGTAGATCCACTGAAAATCAGCCAGCTGGAGCCTCTGCGCGCCCTGCTGCAGGACCGCGGTGTCGTCAAGGTACTTCACTCCCCGAGCGAGGACCTGGAAGTGTTCCAGCGCTGGCTCGGCACATTGCCGGCACCTCTGTTCGATACCCAGAAAGCCGCCGCCCTGGTCGGCATGGACCACGGTCTTGGCTATCGCAACCTGGTACTGGCGCTGTGTGACGAAGACCTGCCGAAAGGGGAAACGCGCTCCGACTGGCTCCAGCGTCCACTCACCGAATCCCAATGCCACTATGCCGCCCAGGATGTGATCTGGTTGCTGGAAGTCTATCGCCAGCTGGCCGAACGCTGTCAGGAGAAGGGGCGCTACGACTGGGTGCTGGAGGAGGGCGAAAGTGCCTGTGCGGGTCTCGCCTCGGATGTCGGCGGCTATCACCCCCGGATCAAGCAGGCCTGGAAACTGTCGCCGCGGCAGCTGGGCGTGTTGATCGCCGTTTGTGACTGGCGCGACCGGACCGCGCGGGAGGAAGACCGCCCCCGTAGCTGGATTATCGACGACCAGGCATGCTTCAACCTCGCACGCTCGCGCCCCGGCGATATGGGCACGCTGCGCAAGCAGGTAGAAATGCATCCGCGGGTGTTGCGCCGTCACGGAGAAGCACTGCTCGAACTGGTGGCAGCGCAGGAGAACCTGCCCGAATCCGAGCTGCCCGCTGCACTGCCGCCGCCGCTCGACGCGCGACAGCGGGAGCAGCTGAAGCAGCTGAAGCGGGAAGTGGAAGTCGTTGCGCGCGACCTGGGCCTGGCACCGCAGGCCCTGCTGTCAGGTCGTGACCTGGAAGCGCTGCTGCGCGGCGACGATGAAGCGGCGCACTGGCGGGGCTGGCGCAAGGCGCTGGCGATCGAGCCACTGAAAAAGCGCTTGCGGGAGATCGCGGCATGAAACGACTGGTGGAAATATTCCGCAGCGGCCGGCGGGAGGAAATGTATCTCTACGTCGATCGGGCCCAGGGTCTGGCGGAGGTGCCGGAGAGCCTGTTGAAGCAGTTTGGCGAGGCCCACAGCGTGATGACCCTGGTGCTCGAGCCCGGCCGCAAACTGGCCAGGGCCGACGCCGGCGAGGTGCTCGCCGAGATCGAGGAACGCGGTTTTTACCTTCAGATGCCGCCTACGCCGGAGCAATTGCGGCGCCGGAATGCAGCGGATGAATGAGTGGTGGAACAGCGCGCCGCTGGATCAGCTGGATCGCGGGCAATGGGAGGCGCTTTGCGATGGCTGCGGCAAATGCTGCCTGCACAAGCTGCAGGACGCGGATAGCGGGGAGTTGTTCTTCACCCGCGTGCGCTGCCGCCTGTTGGAGGACGAGAGCTGTCTCTGCAGTGATTACCCGCGGCGCCTGGAACGGGTTCCGGATTGCGTGGCCCTCGAACCCGGCAGGGTCGACGAACTGGACTGGCTTCCCGCCACCTGTGCCTACCGCCTGCGGGCGCGCGGCGAAGCGCTGCCGGAGTGGCACTACCTGGTCTCCGGCTCCCGCGAAAGCGTGCACGAAGCCGGAATATCGGTGCGTGGCAGGACCCTCTCGGAAGAATTCGTACACCCGGATGATTACCCGGAACTGGTGGTACACTGGGTCGACTAGGAACCATATCCCGCCGCTATGTTGAACGACTCTTCATACCATATTGCACTGGCGACCTACCTCGGCGCCGGTTTCCTCGCCGTTCTCCTGCTCGCCTGGTGGCTGCTGCGCCGCTGGCCGGGCTTTCCCAGCCTGCTGTTTGTATTGTTGGGGGCCGCCCTGGTGCTCACTCCGGCCTATCCAGGCGAGGGAGTCACCACGCTGGCGCCGGCACTCATTGTGGCTGGCTTCACGATATTTACCGAAGGGGTCGAATCCGCCGAGCACGCCATCCGGCCGCTGGTCGCGGCCGGCGGAGCTGCCCTGGTCGCGGCACTCATCCTGCGCTTCACCCTGTTTCGTCGCGGCCGCCCGGCGCCGGACGGAGAGGAGGGCTGAATGGCGCGGACTCGCGCCAGCTTACGCATCCTGCTGCCGTGGCTGGCGGTCCTGCTGCTGTCTCCGGGGGCCTTCGCGGCGGAGTATGAAAGCGCCGTCGAGCTGAGACTGCTGATCGACGGTTCGGCGGGTATGCTTCGCTCCGACCCGGATGGTCACCGGCTCGAGGCCCTTGACCTGGCCCTGCGTGTCCTGCCCGCGGAGGTGAACGCCGGGCTCTGGGTATTCGGCGACGAGGTTCACGAACTCGCGGCCCCCGGTTCTGTCGATGCGTCGTGGCGTAGCCAGGCCCTGGCTGCCCTTGCCGACGCCACGGGCGCTGATTTCGGGAGCTACCGGAACATCCCCGGGGCGCTAGAGACGGCGCTGTCGGACCTCGATTCCCCCGCAGGCAACACCTCGACCAGTATCATCCTGGTGACCGACGGCAGGGTCGACATCGCCCCGTCGCCGATGCGCAATGCCGGTGCCGCCAGGGCGATGCTCGAGGAACTGGCCCCGCGACTCAAGGACCGGGGCATCGCGGTGCACACCATCGCCCTTTCAGAGCACGCTGACGCCAGCTTCCTGCGGGCCTTCGCCGAGGCTACCGGCGGCCATGCGGCCAGCGCTGCCGTGGCGACGGAATTACCCCTGCGCCTGTTCGAGATGATTGAAAGAGTCGCTCCCCTGGTGCGCTTACCTGTAAAGAAGGGAGTGTTTGAGGTCGATTCTTCGGTCGAGGCCTTCAGCCTTCTGTTGCAGGGCTCCGGGGCGGATACGGATACCCTGCAGGCGCCGGATCCGGCTTCGGTCGGAACCCGCGAGCGTTACGCTGATGGTTCCCTCACGCTGCTGAGTTATGGGCAGCCCGCCAGCGGCAGCTGGAAGCTGCAGCCCGCCTACACGGGCACGGTCGTGGCGCTGGCGCACTCGGACCTCGCTGTGCAGACGGACCGTCCGCCTTACAGCAGCGTGGCAACGGGTGAGCCTCCGCGCATCAAGCTGCGGCTTGCCAGCAAGGGTTCGGCCCAGCCGCTTGCCGGTGCGGCCTTCAGTGGCGAATTGAGCGGCCCTGGCGACTACCGGCGCAAACTTGGCGCCGTGGATTTTGCCGTCCTGCCAGAGGGCGAGTTTCTATTGCAGTTACCGCCGCTGGAGAACCCGGGCGAGTACCGTCTCAGGCTGCTGGCCAGTCATGAGGCCAGCCGGCGCGAGAGAATCCTGTATTTTTCAGCGCTCGCACCGCTGGACCAGCCGACCCTCTCGACCCGGGGTCAAACACCACTGCAGGACGAATTCCGCCTGCCGCTGCTGTTGCTCGCCACAAGCGTGGCAATCGGGCTGCTGATCCTCTGGGCGGTTTTGCGCAGGCGCAAGCGCCGCAAGCTCGAAATCTGGCGTAAACGAGCCGAGCAATTGCAGGCCAGTGCCAACAGCGGCCTGTTCCAGCGGCCGACGGCCCTGGGTGATGCCAAAGGGCAGCCCCTTGATCGTCACTCCGCCTCTGAGTAACCTCTTTCCTTTTGTCTGTAACAGGAATTTTCCATGAAATTTGAAGGAACGGAACGCTACGTCGCCACCGATGACCTGCGCATGGCGGTGAACGCCGCGGTCGCCCTGCAGCGGCCCCTGCTGATCAAGGGCGAACCCGGCACCGGCAAGACCATGCTGGCCGAGGAGGTGGCGAGCGGCCTCGGCAAGACGCTGATCCAGTGGCATATCAAGAGCACCACCAAAGCCCAGCAGGGTCTGTACGAATACGACGCAGTATCGCGCCTGCGCGATTCGCAGCTCGGCGACGAGAAAGTGCACGACATTGCCAACTACATCAAACGCGGCAAGCTCTGGGAAGCCTTCGCGGCCGACGAGCAGGTGGTACTGCTGATCGACGAGATCGACAAGGCGGATATCGAGTTTCCCAACGACCTGCTGGTCGAGCTCGATCGCATGGAGTTCTTTGTCTATGAAACCGGTGAAACGGTGAAGGCGAAGCACCGCCCGATCATCATCATCACCAGCAACAACGAAAAGGAATTGCCCGACGCGTTCCTGCGCCGCTGTTTCTTCCATTTCATCAACTTTCCTGATCGCGACACCATGCGCGAGATTATCGGTGTGCACTATCCCGATATCTCCCAGAGCCTCGTAGCCGAGGCACTGGAAGTGTTCTTCGACCTGCGCGAGATTCCCGGCCTCAAGAAGAAGCCCTCGACTTCCGAGCTCATCGACTGGCTGAAACTGCTGATGGCCGACGAGATCCCCGATGAAATTCTCAAGGAGCGCGATCCCAGCAAGGCTATCCCGCCGCTCTACGGCGCGCTGATGAAGAACGAGCAGGATGTGCACCTGCTGGAGCGACTGGCCTTCATGCACCGTCGTGAAATGCGCTAGGCATGCTGGTTAATTTCTTTCAGTGTCTTCGCGACGCCGGGGTCCCGGTGACCACCCGGGAGTTGCTGGATTTGCTCGAAGGTATGCAGCGCCATGTCGTTTTCGGCAGCGTCGATGATTTTTACTATTTCAGC
Organism: Halieaceae bacterium WMMBA4; assembly: GCA_033283325.1. GTDB lineage: Bacteria > Pseudomonadota > Gammaproteobacteria > Pseudomonadales > Halieaceae > Mangrovimicrobium. Next base: position 1,409,515 of record JAWMQO010000001.1, on the reverse strand, counting down.
CGCACCTGCATGGTCAAGGACGAGAAGTACTTCGACCGATTCGACCGCGCGTTCGGCATGCACTTCCAGGACCTCGAGGCGCTGGACGATATCATCGAGGCGCTGATTCCCGACGACTGGTTGCGCTCGGAGTTCATGAAGCAGCTCTCGGAGGAAGAGAAGGCAAAAATCGAGTCCCTCGGCGGGCTGGAGAAACTGATCGAGGAATTCAAGAAACGTCTCGAAGAACAGCAGAAACGACACCAGGGCGGCAACAAGTGGATCGGTACGGGCGGCACATCGCCCTTTGGCCAGGAAGGCTACCATCCCGAGGGTATCCGCGTCGGCCCCAACGGCCGCAACAAGCGCGCGGTGAAAGTCTGGGACCGCAGGGATTACAAGAACCTGGATGACAGCGTCGAGCTCGGCACCCGCAACATCAAGGTAGCCCTGCGCCGCCTGCGCAAGTTCGCCCGTACCGGCGCCGCCGACGAACTGGATCTCGACGACACCATCCATTCCACCGCGCGCAACGCCGGGTTGCTGGATATCAAGATGGTGCCCGAGCGGCACAATGCGGTGAAGGTCCTGCTGTTTTTCGATGTGGGCGGTTCCATGGACCCCCACGTCAGGGTTTGCGAGGAGCTGTTCTCTGCTGCGCGCACCGAGTTCAAGCACATGGAGTATTTCTACTTCCACAATTTCATTTATGAAAGCGTGTGGAAGAACAACGTCCGCAGGCACAACGAGCGCACCTCGCTGCTGGACGTGATGCACAAGTACAGCCACGACTACAAGGTGATCTTCATCGGCGACGCCTCCATGTCGCCCTACGAAATCCTGCAGCCCGGCGGTTCGGTGGAACACTGGAACGAGGAGGCCGGAGCACTGTGGATGCAGCGCCTGCGGGAAGTCTACGACAAGGTGGCCTGGATCAACCCGGTGCCGCGGGACGAATGGCACTACACCCAGTCGGTGGGCGTGGTGCGCGAACTCGTCGAGGAACACATGTATCCCCTGACCCTGAAAGGGCTGGAGGACGCCATGGGCTACCTCTCCAAATAAACTGTAAACGGCGTGCCGCCCAGGCGATCAGCGCCGCTCCGCATAGGCGATCAGCGCCGCCGTCACCGCCACGTTGAGCGACTCCACCTCACGCTGCATCGGAATGGACAGGCTGCGCTGTGCGCAGTTGGCGACAGCCGCGGAAACACCGTCGGTTTCATTGCCGAGGACGTAGATCGCGTGGCCCGAGGGCCGGTAGTCGAACAGCGAATCGCTGGCGTCCGCCTGCAGGCTGAGAATCTCGAAACCCGCCGCCGCGCATTGGACCAGGGCCTCGGCCAGGTCCTCGCAGACCACCAGTGGTGCGCGGTAGAGTGTCCCGGCACTGGCTTTCACCACCAGTGGGCCCAGGGGGGCATTACCCTTGCGTCCCCAGATTACGGCGTCGATGTTGCCAGCGGTTGCGGAGCGCAGGATCATGCCGAGATTCTGCGGATTGGTAATGCCATCGAGGGCCAGCACGCGCTGGCGAGGCAGGGTGGCGCACTGCGCCAGGTAATCCTCGAGCCCGCGGAATTCAGGGCAGAGTATGTCGAGGGCGACTCCCTGGTCCTGCTTGCCGTTCCTCGAAATCCGGGCGAGGGCTTCGCGGCTGTGGTAGCTGACCGGGAGTTGCCTGCGCTCGGCCTCGGCGAGCAGTTCGCCGACGATCCCACCCTGGCGATTGCTCTGGGCCAGGTGCAGCCGGTGGCATTGCAGCGCCGGGTCGCGCAGGGCCTCGAGCGCGGGTTTGCGCCCGTAGACGGTCAACACCCGGTTGAAAAAAGCCTTTTTCGCCGCGTAGTTCCCGCTGCTCTCGTTCATCTGCTGGCGCTGCCGTTACAATGGTCGTTTGCGCCGCTATGGTAGCGCCGGTAGGGGCCGCTTCCAACTGCGCAGACCTGTGGAAAAACGGAACAAATTGCATGCTGACACTCTATGGAACAAGCGCCTGCCACCTGTGCGAACTGGCCGCGGAGCTGCTGATCGCCGCCGGCGCGTCCTGTCGACATGTCGATATCAGCGAGTCGGATGAACTCTTTGAGCGCTACGGCGTATTGATCCCGGTACTGCGGCGGGAAGATGGCGCGGAGCTCAACTGGCCCTTCGATGCGACCGCGCTGGCCATCTTCCTCGAGCAGGAATGAGCTGCAGGCCGGAGCCTCAGTCGCCTACACGTACCGCGAGGACGTCACAGGTGGCGCCGTGCAGAACGCCGTTGGCGGTGGAACCCATCAGCAGTGCCAGGCCATAGCGGCCGTGGCTGCCGACCACGATCAGGTCGGCGCCGACCTCCTCCGCGGTGCTGTGAATCTCCACTTCCGGCCGGCCCAGTACGATGTGCTGGCGGTCTTCGCCGATACCGTGTTTGCTGCCGAATTTCTGCAACTGCTGTTTGGCCTGGGCCTGGATTTCATCCTGCAGCCCGGAAAAATCCATCGGGATATCCACGCCGTAGGCGAAACTCAGCGGCTCGATAACGTGGATCAGGTGCAGGTCGTCGGTACCGCCCTCGGCGACTGCCTTGGCGCGCTGGGCCACCAGCCCGGATTCGTCGCTGAGATCCACTGCGATCAGGATCTTTTTATAATGTGTCATTTCACGCCTCCCACTTTGACTTTGATTTAAGTTATAGCATAGTTCTCGCCCCGGGTAATCGACTGCTCGCGGCTCAGACATCCAAAGACGGAATCGCCCTGTTGAAATACCTGCTGATCCTGCTGGTTCTCGCCCTGGCCCTGGCGCCACTGACGCACTTCGTGCCCAGTAAACGCCAGCGTCACCAGGCAAAAATGCGCGAGTTCGCCGCCGTGAACGGCCTCTTCGTGGAGTTCAGGGATTTGCCTGGAAGTCCTGCGGGAGAGCGGGCCGAGCAGGTGATCTACTACGGTCGCCGGCTGCCGGCGTCCCGCGGCGAACCGCGCCGCCGCCGGGCCTGGCTGCGCGACGCGCAGGGTTGGCGAGGCGTGGGCCATCGGGAGCAGCCCCCGCCTGCTAGCGACCAGTTTCCAGCCCAGGTACTGGCCCTGAGCGAGGACGAGGGCAGTCGCGGGGTCTATTGGCGCGAGGACGGAGAGGAGGCCGAACTGCAGTCTATAATCGCTGCATTGGAGGCCTGGAACGGCCCTTGAGGGCCATTTTCGGGGCGGTCGAATTCAGCCTGTTTCCGGATTTGTCCTTGACCCTGAGGGAATCGGGACTTATATATGCCACTTTCGCGGCGCCGGGGCCAAAGGATGGACCGCCGGTGAATCAACGACCAGCAGGACACAATGGGTAAATCACTAGTCATCGTCGAGTCCCCGGCCAAGGCCAAGACCATCAACAAGTACCTCGGATCGGATTTCATCGTGAAATCCAGCGTGGGCCATATCCGTGACCTGCCGACAGCCGGTAGCGGCAGCAAGCAGGTGGATCCCAAGGAGCGGGCCGCCCAGGCGGCGATCACCCGCAAGATGGCGCCGGAGGAAAAAGAGGCTCACAAAAAGAAGAAAGCCCGGGAGCAACTGATCCGCCGCATGGGCATCGATCCGGAAAACGGCTGGAAGGCCGATTACCAGATCCTGCCCGGCAAGGAAAAAGTGGTCGAGGAACTGAAGAAACTCGCCGGCAAGGCCGACTCCATCTATCTCGCCACCGACCTCGATCGCGAGGGGGAGGCCATCGCCTGGCATCTCAAGGAAGCCATTGGCGGCGACGACTCCCGCTTCCAGCGGGTGGTGTTCAACGAAATCACCAAGAAGGCCATTACCGAGGCCTTCGACCAACCGGCCCACCTCGACCAGGCCAGGGTCAATGCCCAGCAGGCGCGCCGCTTCCTCGACCGGGTGGTGGGCTACATGGTATCGCCGCTGCTCTGGGCGAAGATCGCCCGGGGGCTGTCCGCGGGCCGGGTGCAATCGGTGGCGGTGCGCCTGATCGTGGAGCGCGAGCGGGAAATCCACGCCTTCGTGCCGGAGGAGTTCTGGGAGATCCACGCGGACCTCGCCACCGGGGCGCAGGAAGAGGTCCGTTTCAAGGTCCACAAGCACCAGGGCAAGAACTTCCGCCCCGGCAACGAGAAAGACGCCACCCAGGCGACCAGCGAACTGAGCGGCCACGACTACGCGGTCAGCGGACGTGAGGACAAGCCCACCAGTTCCCGCCCGCCGGCTCCCTTCATCACTTCGACCCTGCAGCAGGCGGCGAGCACGCGTCTCGGCTTTTCGGTGAAGAAGACCATGATGCTGGCCCAGCGCCTCTACGAGGCCGGCTACATCACCTACATGCGGACCGACTCCACCAACCTGAGCGACGAGGCGGTAGCGGCCTGCAGGAACTACATCGACGAGAACTTCCCCCCGCGCTACCTGCCGGAGAAGCCCAACCGCTACAGCGCAAAGGAGGGCGCCCAGGAAGCTCACGAGGCGATTCGCCCCTCGGACGTCAACGTCCCACAGACCTCACTGGCGGGCATGGAACGAGATGCCGAGCGCCTCTACGAGCTGATCTGGCGCCAGTTCGTGGCCTGTCAGATGCCGCCGGCGGAATACACCTCCACCACGGTCTCGGTGCGGGCAGGCGACTACGAACTGCAGGCCAAGGGCCGCATCGTTCGCTTTGACGGTTATACCCGGGTGCAGGCCCCGGCGAGTCGCAGCAAAGCCGACGAGGCGGTGCTGCCCGACCTGAAGCAGGGCGATGCCCTCAGCCTGAAAAAGCTCGACCCGGCGCAACACTTCACCAAGCCCACACCCCGTTACGGTGAGGCGAGTCTGGTGCGGGAACTGGAGAAGCGCGGTATCGGTCGACCCTCGACCTACGCCTCGATTATCTCGACGATCCAGGACCGCGGTTATGTACGCCTGGAAAACAAGCGTTTTTACGCGGAGAAAATGGGCGAGATCGTCACCGACCGCCTGCAGAAGAGTTTCACCGACCTGCTCGACTACGGCTTTACCGCGTCGATGGAGGAGAGGCTGGACGAGGTCGCCGAAGGTGCCCGCGACTGGCGCGACCTGCTCGACAGCTTCTACGACGAGTTCAGCGGGCTGCTGGAAAAGGCCGGGGAACCCCAGCCCGGCGGCATGCAGCCCAACGAACCGACCATGACGGACATTCCCTGTGCCCAGTGCGGCCGCCCCATGCAGATCCGCACCGCCAGCACTGGTGTCTTCCTGGGTTGTTCCGGTTACGCCCTGCCGCCCAAGGAGCGCTGCAAGCAGACCATCAACCTGGTCCCCGGCGACGAGGCGATCCGTGAGGACGCGGATGACGAGGCGGAATCGCGGCAACTGCTGGAGCGTCACCGCTGCCAGAAGTGCAACGCGGCGATGGACAGCTACCTCATAGACGAAGGGCGCAAACTGCACGTCTGCGGCAACAACCCGGATTGCGACGGTTTCGAGATCGAGACCGGCAAATTCAAGATCAAGGGCTATGACGGGCCGATCATCGAGTGCGACAAGTGCGGCGCGGAGATGCAGCTCAAGACCGGGCGCTTCGGCAAGTATTTCGGCTGTACCGCCGAGGACTGCAAGAACACCCGCAAGTTGCTGCGCAACGGCGAGGTCGCGCCGCCCAAGATGGATCCGGTGCCGATGCCGGAACTGGCCTGTGAAAAAGTCGAGGATCATTATGTCCTGCGCGATGGCGCCGCGGGCCTGTTCCTCGCCGCCAGCCAGTTCCCCCGCAACCGGGAGACACGCGCGCCCTTTATCGATGAGATCCTGCCGCACAAGAGCGAGATCGACCCCAAGTACACCTTCCTGTTCTCCGCGCCGTCCGAGGACGATGACGGGAACCGGGTCCAGGTCCGCTACAGTCGCAAGACCAAGGAGCAGTACCTGATGACCGAGGTGGAGGGCAAGGCGACGGGTTGGAAGGCCTTTTACCGCAACGGCCGCTGGGAGGCCGAGCGAGGCCGCGCCAGGGCCGGGAAGTAGATGGCCTCCTCGGCGCGCGGGCAGGCCAACCACTGTCTTTACCTGGCCCGTATCCTGATCGCCGCCTGGCGGCGGGATTGCGAGGCACAGAACCTGCCCGCTTCGATCCTGGCCCAGGCCTTCCTGCCGGCTGTGCAAAGTCAGCTGCGCTCAGCCTACGGCTGGTTCCTGCTGGATATTACCCGCGAGGAATCGCTGCCGGCGGAGCCCCCGCCCTGCTGCGAGGCGCTTCCGCCGCAACCGCAGGGCAAGGTCCTGCCGGCGGAAATCGCCGAGTGCCGGCAACTTGAACGGGAGGGCTGGCTGGCGGAGTTGCTGGCGCCACCGGCCCAGCCGAGCGCCGCACGCAACCCCGAAAACCTCGCCACCGGCCCGGCCCCGGGCAGCCCGGAACAGGCTGCGGCATGGGCGGATTCCCTGCAGCGCATGTTTGATCGCATGGGCGATTCGCTGGACGAATATTGAGCAAATTGATGCGCCGGGCAGGGTCCCTATTCAGTCCAGCCCGGTGCTGTTAGAATGATTTTGCAGTCACAGCAAATCGAGGTTGATTGAGTGTCCGCATCCTTGCTGGAAATCGTAGACATGGGGGACGGGGAAATTGTACTGCAGCAAGCAGACAACGACGCCGAGCCACTTCTTACCATACGCTTTTCCGAGGCGTCCCAACGCCACATGATGGAGAATTGCCTGGAAGTCGCGAAAGTGATGATCCAGGCTGGCATCGAGGCCGTTGCCGTAATGGCCGATGACGATGAGGCGATCGCGGAAAATGAGGCCTATTCCGAAGAGCGTCGCACCCTGCATTGAGGGACAGCCGGCGGGTATTTGTCATCTTGCCGGCCAGTCGATGATCTTCGAGCGGTGAGACCCGCAATGTTTCGCTCTGGCGCCTGACGGCGGGAGTGACGGCAGCGAGCGCTGCCGAAGCGCCTATACACCCCTTCGCAGTATCCCCACGCTCAGGCCCTCAATGGCAAAAGCCTGTTCCCTGAGATCCACGCGGATCGGCTCGTAATCCCGGTTTTCCGGCAGCAGTTCGACGATGTGCTTGCGGCCGCCGCGGCGCAGGCGCTTCACGGTGACCTCGTCCTCGATTCGCGCCACGATGACATCGCCATCATTGGCCACTGGCGTGCTGTGCACGGCCAGCAGGTCTCCGTCACAGATCCCGATTTCTATCATGCTGTCGCCGCTTACCCGCAGCAGGTAATCGGCCCGTGGGTGAAAGAAATCCGCTGGCAGGTCGCAGTAGTCCTCGATGTTCTCCTGCGCCAGTACCGGGTTGCCGGCGGCGACCCGGCCGACGATGGGAATGCCGTTCTCCTCGGGCAGGCGAATGCCACGCGAGGCTCCGGGGATCATCTCGATAGCGCCCTTGCGGGCCAGGGCCTTGAGGTGTTCCTCCGCAGCATTGGCCGATTTGAAACCGAGCTCCCGGGCGATGTCGGCGCGGGTGGGCGGGAAGCCCGTCTGGTCGATATGCTGGCGGATAATGTCCAGCACCTGTTGTTGTCGTGCGGTCAGCTTTTCCATGCGCCCCTCTGCTGGATATTTATACAGATGCTGTGATTATATACAGGACGCGGGAGCAAACACAACGGGGATTCCCCAGTGCCGGGGAACCCGAATGGCGGGGGGCACCGGGTTGGGAATTCTAGAGGTCTTCCACCCCGTACATGGCGTCGGGTTCGATGGAGTTAAGGGGGTTTGACCAGTCGTCCGGATGCAGGGGGAGGTCCGGATCGAGCATATCTTCATCGTCCAGCTCGAAAGCGCTGCGCCAGTCCTCCGGCGCCGCGGCGCGCTCCGGCATCAACTCCCTCCAGGCATCGAGGTCGAGTTCCGACACCTCGCCGTCGAGGTACTGGATTTCGATCAGCAGGGTGGTTGGGTCCCAGTCGATGACCTCAAACAGATTGCCTGTCTGCTGGTCCGTGTACCACGCGCCAATAGCGGGGCTCTGCATCTTCATGTGCGTATCCTCAGATATTTTTCTTTCAGCGGTTTTGGAGCCAACATATCACGCTGGTAGGGGCTGTCCATTATGTGAATTCGGTCTAAACTGCTTGTTGGAAATTCCAGTTTCGATGGCCCCCGGACTTTTCACAACAGATCAGCAGCTTGCGAAAAGTTGGCAGAGATTACTTCAGGGATAGCCGGGTTTTTTATTCTGAAGCTTCGAGGTAAACAACTTTCCAGATGAAAAAATTGTCTAAAAAATTGGACTCGCGGACAATTCCACAAGCCCGGCCCGCAATTTTGCCCGGCACTGCCGGGGGGGCGTGCCCATGAGCTCGCTCGCGGTTATCGGCGGCACGGGCATCGACCAGTTCGAGGGTCTGGAGATTGTCGCACGGCACCCGCTGGAAACGCCTTATGGCGATCCGTCCCGGCCCGTGGACGAGGGCAGTTTTGCTGGCAAGCGCCTGTTCTTCCTGCAGCGCCACGGCGCCCCGAGGGCGATCCCGCCACACCAGGTCAACTACCGGGCGAATCTCTGGGCACTGCGCTCGCTGGGCGTCGATACCGTGGTGGCGCTCAATGCCGTGGGCGGTATCGGCAGCGCCATGCCCACCGGTGCACTGGTGCTCCCGGAGCAGTTGATCGATTACACCTGGGGGCGCGAGCACACGGTGGACGAGGGCGAGGGCGGCCACCTGCAGCACATTGATTTCACCGAGCCCTACGACGCCGGTTTGCGCCAGCGCCTGCGGCAGGCGGCTGTCGCAGCGGGAGTCGAACTGGTCGATGGCGGCGTGCACGGGGTGACCCAGGGGCCGCGCCTGGAAACCGCCGCGGAAATCGCGCGCCTGGCCCGCGACGGCTGCGACATCGTCGGCATGACTGGAATGCCCGAGGCGGCCCTGGCGCGGGAACTGGGGCTGGCCTACGCCAGTGTCTCCATGGTGGTCAATCCCGCCGCCGGCCTGGCCAGCGAGCCGATCACGCTGGAGTCGATGGGCGCCGCCCTGCGATCCTGTACCAGCTCATTCGGTAGAATCCTGGCGGCACTGGTCGGCGAACTCTAGCGGCAATTCAGTCAGGATCTGTGGAAGATGGCTGGGGCAGCAGTGCTTCCTCCGCGGCAGCCATCGCCGCCAGCTGTTCTTCGTCGATGGGTTCGAGCTTGATTACCACGCTCAGCAGCGGGTGATCGAGGTAGTGCACTTCGAGACTGCGCATGCGGCGCCGCTGCTCCAGCAACACAGCGTGTCGCCAGGGTGATTGCGGTTCCAGTTCCTCTTCTTCCTCTTCCATCGGCAAGTCCAGGTCGCCGAACGCCTCGCTTTCGTAGACGGTGACTTCGCCGCCGGGGAGCAGGTCGTTAGGATCGGCCAGCTCACTTTCCGGCAGTTCCGGCTCCACGGTGATGACGGATGGCGGGCCGAGGGGTGCTGAGGGCATGCGCCAGTCCCCGGGCAGGTACTCACCGCGGGTGTTCAGCCAGAGGCGTGTTTCCAGGTGCAGGTAGCGGGCCACGTGCAGGGTGATACTGCCCTGCAGTTCCGGCCAGTCGCCGCTGTCGCCGGAACGGTCCAGCACCAGCGGTATAGCCTGCTCGCGGCCCATCACCGGTTGCGCCCAGGCCTCGTGGAAGAGGATACGGTACTCGCCGGTCCGGGCCATGTAGGCCGCCTTGCCGCGAAATTCGCGCTGGGAGGCGGGCAGGGCGATAAACGGGGTGGGTCTCGGGGCTGCCTCGGCTTCGTTGGGATCGTTCGCCGCGTCGGCCGGTGGCAGCGCCACTGGCGTGTTGGGGTCGCTGGCCAGTGCTTCCCGGAGCGGGATGTCGGGCGTGTCCTGTTCGGTGGGCGGCGGCAGCAGGCGGAGGCGGCCAAACTCGTCCAGTTCGCTCGGGCCCTCGTGTTGCTGCACATGCTCGAGAATCTGCTGCGGGTGCAGCAGGAAGCGGTAATCCTCCGGGTAGCCCAGCGCGGGGGTTGGCTCGAACGCTTCACCGCCCGGTGGGTTCTCGTGGGTGAAGACCATCAGTTCCACCTTGTACCAGCGGGACTCATGTTGTGCCACGGCCAGGCTCGACAGCAGGGTGAGGGCGAGGCAGCTGCAGCGCGCCAGGCTCGGGATGGCGGACATCAGGCGGCGGCCTCCGTGGCTTCGGCGGCGAAATTGCCGAGCAGTTGGTCGATAAATTGTTGGCGCTCCTGTTTGCCCGGCAGGTCGAGCGTGAATCGCAGGCGGGTGGCGCCGGCCAGCTTGTAGACCAGCGGATCCCCCTGAACCAGTCGCACCAGCGAGAGCGGATTCACCCGGGTGCTTTCCTTGAAATCGATATTACCACCCCCGGGACCCGCATCAATGGCGCGGATGCCAAGATCCTCCGCCTTCTGCCGCAGGCGCGCCAGGGCGAAGAGATTACCCACCGGCTCGGGTAGCAGGCCGAAGCGGTCGATCATCTCCACCTGCAGGTCCTTCAGCGCCGCCTCGTCGCGGGCAGCGGCAATGCGCTTGTAAAGCACCAGGCGGGTATTGATGTCCGGGAGGTAGTCCCCCGGGATCAGCGCCGGCAGGTGCAGGTTGACCTCGGTGCCGGCGTCCAGCGGGGCGTCCGCGTCCGGGACCTCGCCGCGGCGGATCGCGGCGACGGCGCGCTCCAGCATGTCCATATAAAGGTTGAAGCCGATGGTGTGGATCTGACCGCTCTGCTCCTCGCCCAGCAGTTCGCCGGCACCGCGGATCTCGAGATCGTGGGTGGCCAGCATGTAGCCGGCGCCGAGATCACCCGCGGCCTCGATCGCCTCCAGTCGCTTGACCGCATCGGCGGTGATCGCCGAGCGCGGTGGTGTCAGCAGGTAGGCGTAGGCCTGGTGGTGGGAGCGGCCGACGCGTCCGCGCAGCTGGTGCAGCTGCGCCAGCCCGAACTTGTCGGCGCGCTCGATGATGATGGTATTGGCGTTGGGGATGTCGATCCCGGTTTCGATGATCGTGCTGCACACCAGCACGTGGTGGCGCTGGTGGTAGAAATCCGACATGACCCGCTCCAGTTCGGTCTCACGCATCTGTCCGTGGGCCACGGCGACGCTCAACTCGGGGAGCAATTCGCGCAATTTGCGCGCGCTTTCCTCGATGGATTTCACCTCGTTGTGCAGGTAGTACACCTGGCCACCGCGCAGGGTTTCCCGCAGAACGGCTTCCTTGATCATCGCCACGTTGTGCTCGCGCACGAAGGTTCGGATCGACAGGCGGCGGGCGGGGGGCGTGGCGATGATCGACAGGTCGCGCATGCCGCCCAGGGCCATGTGCAGGGTGCGGGGAATCGGCGTGGCAGTGAGGGTGAGGATGTCCACTTCCGAACGCAGGGCCTTGATCGCCTCTTTCTGCTTCACGCCGAAGCGGTGTTCCTCGTCGATGATCAGCAGCCCCAGGTCCTTGAAGGCGAAGTCGGTCTGCAGCAGCTTGTGGGTGCCCACCAGTATGTCCACCTTGCCGGCAGCCACCCGTTCGCTGAGCTTTTTCACTTCGCTGGCGGACTTGAAGCGGGAGATCACTTCGACGTTGACCGGCCAGTCGGCAAAGCGGTCGGCGAAGGAGTTGTAGTGTTGCTGCGCGAGCAGGGTGGTGGGCACCAGCACCGCGACCTGCTTGCGGCAGGCGGTGGCGATGAAGGCCGCGCGCATGGCGACCTCAGTCTTGCCGAAGCCGACGTCGCCGCAGACCAGCCGGTCCATGACGCCGGGATTGCGCATGTCCCCGACCACCGCGTGAATGGCGCTTTCCTGGTCGGGGGTTTCCTCGAAGGGAAAGGTCGCCGCGAAGCGTTCGTAATCCGCCTCGTCGAAGTCGAAGGCGAAGCCCTTGCGGGCTTCCCGCCGGGCGTAGACCTCGAGCAACTGCGCGGCGATGTCATTGGCCTTTTCGCTGGCCTTGCGCCGCGCTTTCTCCCAGGTATCCGAGCCGAGGCTGTGTAAGGGGGCGAGGTCCGGGTCTGCGCCGGAGTAGCGGCTGATCAGGTGCAGGGAAGCCACGGGCACGTAGAGCTTCGCGCCGCGGGCGTATTCGAGGGTGAGAAACTCGGCCTGTTGCGCGTCAACCTCGAGGGTCTGCAGCCCCACGTAGCGCCCGACACCGTGTTCCAGGTGGACGACAGGCACACCCTCGCGCAACTCGTTGAGGTCGCGGTAGATCGTCGCCTCGTCCGCCTGGGTAGTGACCTTGCGCCGGCGCCGCTGGGCCACCCGGTTGCCGAAGAGCTGGCTCTCGCAGACCATGGTCGGCTGGCTCGGGCCGAAGTAAAGCCCGCGGTCCAGTGGCGCAGTGGTAATTGCAAAGGCGCTGCCAGATTCGATGAAGGCATCCCAGTTCTGCGCAGTCTCGGGCTTCAGTCCGTATTCGCGCAGGGATTCCAGGAGTATCTCCCGGCGCCCGGCGGTTTCCGCGCAGAGCAGCACCGGCCCGTCGTGTGCCTCGATAAAGCCTTTCAGTCCGGCCACGCCTTCGAGTACGGGTGTCGCCTGGCAAGCGCTGCGCTGGTGCACCGGCGCGTCTTCCCGCTGGCGCAACTCGAGTATCGCGAAGTCCCCGAATTGCTGGTAGAGCTCTTCCACCGGCAGGAAGCAGCGCGCGGGTGGCAGCAGGGGGCGGCGGGGGTCGATGCCGTATTCCTCGTGGCGTCGCCCGGCTTCCTGCCAGAAATGGGTCGCGGCGCCGTGGTGGTCGCCGCTGGTCACCAGAGCGGCGTTATCCGGCAGGTAGTCGAGCAGGGTGGCACACTCGTCGAAGAACAGGGGCAGGTAGTACTCGCAGCCACCGGGGCTGCGCCCCGCGCTGACCTCGGTGAAGGTCGGGCAGTTGTCGGGGTCGACTTCGAAGCTGTCGTACCAGTTGAGCTGGAAACGGGTGATCGCCTGCGGGTCCAGGGGGTATTCCCGCGCCGGCAGCAGGTTGATCGCCGCTACCTTTTCTACAGTGCGCTGGGTTTCCGGGTCGAAGGTGCGCAGGGTGTCCACTTCGTCGTCGAGCAGGTCGATACGGAAGGGTAGCTCCGATCCCATGGGGTAGATGTCGAAGAGCGCGCCGCGCAGGGCGAATTCGCCGTGTTCATACACTGTTTCCACGTTGCGGTAGCCGTTGCGTTCCAGGTCCCGGCGAAAGGCCGTCATGTCCAGCTGCTGTCCTTCCTCCAGGACCAGGCTGGCGCCGGCGACGTAATGGGTCGGCGGCAGGCGGTGCATGAGTGTGGACATCGGGACGATCAGAATCCCTCCGCGTACCCTTGGCAGCCGGTGCAGGGTAGCCAGGCGTTCGGAAATGATGTCCTGGTGGGGCGAGAAATTGTCGTAGGGGAGGGTTTCCCAGTCGGGGAAACTCAGTATTTCCACGTCATCGCGGAGAAAGAACGGCAATTCCCGTTCCAGGATCTGGGCCGCGTGAGTGTCCGCGGTGATCACCACCAGGAGTCGCCCGGTCGAGGCGAGTTCAGAGATGCACAGGGATTCCGCTGCGCCGGTACAGGGGCCGAGTGCGCTGCGGCTGCCGGGCTTGTCGGGCCACTGGGTAGCGGCTACCAGGGATTCGAACATGGGACTGCGGTTGGCGGCTTGAAACGGGGCGCATTGTAACGCGCCGGCTCTTGTCGCGGCCAGCCACCCGGGGGTAATCGCGGGTAGAAAAAAGCGCCCCGCGGGGCGCTCAAATGGACCTGGGTGGGTGGTGAGTCTTAATCGAAGCGCACGATTACATCGACACCGTAGCTGCGCGCGACCTGGAAGCTGCCGGCGGGGAAGGCGCCGAAGTTGGTGGCGAAGGACATCTCGTCGCTGTCGGTGAGGTTGCGTCCCCACAGGGCGACTTCCGCCATCCAGCTATCGCCGAAACGAATTTCCTTCAGTGCGGCCCGCAGGTTCAGCTCCCAGTTGGCGGGAACGAATTCCATCTCACCGAAGGGCGTGGCGGCAGCGCGGCCGGGGTTGGGCTCCAGGCGGATGTCGTCCTGCCAGATGCCGGTCACGCCAAGTGAGAGGTAGGCCGTGCCAAAGATCGGGTTGGTCTCGTAATAGGCGCTCAGCGCCATGTTCCACTCGGGCACCAGGGTGGGTTCAACGGAGGAGTTGGGGTAGGCGTTGGGTCCGGCGGCGTCCGCGCCGATCGCCACGATCTCGGTGTACTTGGCGAACTCGACATCCTGGTAACCGATGTTGGCCTGCAGGGTCAGGGACTCGAAGGGCAGGGCGGTGAATTCCAGTTCCATCCCGCGTGCGTCGAGGGTGCCGCCGTCAACGAGGAGCACGTCGATACCGCTAGCCTCGGGCACCAGGGTGCCTGACTGGGCAAACTGCAGGTGATCGTAGGTCACGTCGAAGAAGGCCAGGTTGGCCCGCAGCCGGCCGTCCATGAAGTCGCCCTTGCCGCCGATTTCCCAGGACTCCGCTTCCTCCGGCTCGAAGCCGAAGCCGGCGACCGAACCGCCAGAAACGAAGGCCGTGGAGTACTTGCCATAGACCATGATGTCGTCGCTCAGTGCGTAGGTCAGGCCCACCAGGTAGCTGAGGTTGTCATCGTTGTAGTCGAAGTCGCGATAGGTGGGGTTATCCAGGGTGCCGTTGACGTAACTGCCGGACTTGTCGTCTTCGGTGTAGCGCAGGCCGAGCAGGAGGTCGAGTTCGTCGGTGAGGTGAATTTCACTCTGGCCGTAGATCGCGTAGGACTGGGCCTCGTTCAAGGAGTAGCTCTGTTCAGCAGGGAGTGGATTCAGGTTCTCCGCCCGCGGGATGACGTAGCCGGGGAACATGCCGAATTGATAGGTGTTGACGCCGCCGCGGGGGCCGCCGGACTCGTCCTCGGATTCGAAGTAGAGCAGGCCGCTGGTGATGGTGGCGAGTTCGCCGTCCCAGGTCAGCTGCAGTTCGTTGCTCCACTGTTCGCTGATGCCGCCGGCATCTGAACAGATGTAGCAGAAACCTGAATCCGCGGGGAGGCCGGTGCCGAGGCCCACGATCGGGCCGATGATCCAGCCGCTGGTGGCGGAAATGTCCGAGTAGGCAATGATTTCGGACTCGCGGTAGGCGAGGGTGTTTTTCAGGGTCAGGTCGTCGTCGATCTCCCAGATCGCCGTCAGGTTGTGACCCTGGACTTCCTGGTCGCGGTTGAGGGTGAAGGGGTTGGAAACCTCATCCGGTCGCGTGGTGCTGCCGTTCCACAGCAGGTCGGGGTTGGCCTGGGCCAGCAGATCGAGCAACAGGGCGCCTTCCGCTGGCAGGGTGCCGGTGTAGAAATCGCTGAGGATCGCGTTGCCCCGCGGTGAACCCTCGTCCTTGCTGTAGTCGTACTTGTAGGTCAAGGCGAAGTCGGCGGTGGGTTCGTAGAGGGCGGAGAAGAAAAAGCCCCGGGTATCGACCTCGCCAAGGGTGTCGGGGGAGCTGATGCGGCCCTGGCCGAGGGCGGTCCGGTCCCAGGTCAGGCCGCCGCCGAGGTTGTCGATATCGCCCTCCTGCTCTTCCTCTGTATACGAGAAATAGGCGCTGAAGTCGCCGATAGTCGGGATATCCACCGAGGTCTCGGAGCGGAAATAGTCGCGGTTACCGAAACCCAGGGCCTGGCGCACTGCGAGTTCGCCTGAAGGATCCCGGGTATCGATGCTGATGGCGCCGCCGGTGGCGTTGCGACCGAACAGGGTACCCTGAGGGCCGCGCAGAACTTCGATACGCTGAATGTCAGGCAACTGGAAGATAGATGCCCGGGGCGAGCCGATGTACACGCCGTCCAGGTAGATGGAGATCTGCTTGTCCGAGCCGGCAACCACGCCGTAGCTGGTGATCCCGCGCATGGAGAAGGCGGGCAGGCTCACGCCGCCAACCGCCGGGCGCACCGAGAGGTTGGGAGCGAGGCCCGAGAGGTCGTTTACGTCGATGATCTTGTTGAGTTCGACCGCCTCTTCGGTGAGTGCCGTTACTGCGACGGGAACGTCCTGCAGGCTCTGCTCCCGTTTTTGTGCAGTCACAATCACCTCGTCCAGTGCCATGATCCGCCCCTGGGCCATGGCTGTGGGCGTGTTGGCGCCGCAGGCAGCGAGGATAGCTGTGCTTAAAAGTAGTCTGGCACTCGGATTGTTCATTTAATTGCTCCTTGATCGTCGGAACGGGAGTTCCGATTCCTTGTTTTTTTACCCGTGAGAAATCGCAGTGTGGAAACAGGGCGCGGCATTCGTGGCAGCGCAATGACACACTAAGTGGAGCGCGGAGATTGCGTCAATTTGTAACTGAGGAAATGTGAGTTTTTATCTTCGAAAATGTGAGGGAGCTCACGCAGGAGCGCAATCCGGTGGGGCTGCGTGACACCTGTCTCGTTTCAGGCTGCCTCAAACGGGTTGTGAACCCCCTCGGTGCAGGGTTCAGGGCGGCCAACACCAGCTTGCACCACCGGAGTCATAAGTTGATAATACGCGCCCCAAAATGACCCCCAAAGGACCCGGAGTAATGGCGAACGAACGCAAGCGTAACCGACCGGATGACTACTTCAAGGACTGGAAGCAGCGTGAAGCACTGGCCGAGGGCATGATCCCTATCGTGGGCACCCTGGCCCGCGAAAAGAACGTCAAGTGCTACATCTACGGCAAGTCACTGGTAAACCGCTCCGTACTCGAGTTGATGAAGATCCACCGCTATGTGCGCCAGGTGGAAGGGAACGAACTCTCTGAAAAAGAGACCTTCCCGGTACTCGAGGAAATCTCCCGCCTGGAACTCGGTCCCGCCCATATCGACGTCGGCCGCATCACCGTCAACTACTATGACAAGGGCAAGGGCAGCGGCCTGTCCATCGAGGAGTATGTTCGCCAGGAAGTGGCGGACGCCATCGGCTCCACGGTCCAGCCGCTGGAAAAACCACAAGACGTCGTGCTCTATGGTTTTGGCCGCATCGGTCGCCTGATGGCGCGGATCCTGATCGACAAGACCGACGGCGGTGACAGCCTGCGCCTGCGCGCCATCGTGGTGCGTAAGGGCAAGGCCCCCAACGACCTGGTCAAGCGTGCCAGCCTGCTGCGCCGCGATTCGGTGCACGGCGCCTTCGACGGCACCATCCGCGTCGATGAGGAGCGCCAGTCCTTCGTCGCCAATGGCAACGAGGTCAAGGTTATCTACGCCGACTCGCCGGACAGCATCGACTACACCGCCTATGGCATCGAGGACGCTATCGTGGTGGACAACACCGGCGTCTGGCGCGATGAGGAGGGCTTGTCGCGCCACCTGGAAAGCAAGGGTGTGAAGAAGGTCATCCTCACCGCACCCGGCAAGGGCGACCTGAAGAACGTGGTCCACGGCATCAACCACGACATCATCCTGCCGGAAGACCAGATTATCTCCGCGGCCTCCTGTACCACCAACGCCATCGCGCCGCCGCTGAAGGCCATGTTCGACCAGTTCGGCATCAAGGCTGGCCACGTGGAAACCGTGCACGCCTATACCAACGACCAGAACCTGATCGACAACTACCACAAGGCGTCGCGCCGCGGCCGCAGCGCGCCGCTCAACATGGTCATCACCGAAACCGGCGCAGCCACGGCGGTAGGCAAGGTGCTGCCGGTACTGCAGGGCAAGCTCACAGGCAACGCCATTCGCGTGCCGACGCCCAACGTTTCCATGGCCATCCTCAACCTCACACTGGATCGCGAGACCACGGTGGAGGAGATCAACGAGTTCATGCGCAACCAGGCCCTGCACTCGTCGCTGCGCAAGCAGATCGACTTCTCCAACTCCCCCGAGGTGGTCTCCACGGACTTCGTCGGCTCGCGCCACGCCTGTATCTTCGATGCCCAGGCGACGATCGCCAACGGCAACCAGGTGGTGCTCTACCTGTGGTACGACAACGAGTTCGGCTACAGCTGCCAGGTGCACCGCATCCTCGAACAGATGGCCGGTATCCACTACTCGGTTTACCCGAAGGAAGCCTGATCCCGCCTTACCTTGCGCTGCGTCGCTCCCGACGCAGCGTAAAGGGGTAAAAATCACTGCAAAATCATGGCTGTGCCCAGCCGTTCTGTAGCGTTTTACAGGTGATTCCCCTATAATGCGCGCGTCTTGAAGTCCGGCACTGGCGCCAGTCGCCGGATCACGGCAGACGCGGCTCCCCAGATGCGGAAACACCGGCAATCCGCCCGGTTCGCTCCGCTTTTCAGTCGTCTCCTGCCCATCCAAACACTAGTTTCTGTAGGCAGATCGTATGATCAAGATCAAACGGGGTATGGATATTCCAATCCAGGGAGCGCCCCGGCAAGCTATTGAAGATGCCCCGGCCGCGCGCGCAGTCGCGCTGGTGGGTTTCGACTACATCGGCATGAAGCCAACCATGGAAGTCCGGGAGGGCGATCGCGTCCGCCTCGGGCAGCTACTGTTCACCGACAAAAAAACCGAGGGAGTTCGATATACCGCTCCCGCGGCTGGCGTGGTGTCCGCGATCAACCGCGGCGCCCGCCGGGTCCTGCAATCGGTTGTTATCGATGTCGAGGGCGACGAGGCCGAAGCCTTCAATGCCTACAGCGCGGCTGATGCCGCCGGGCTGGACGCCGCGGCCATCCGCGAGCAGTTGATCCAGAGCGGCCAGTGGACCGCCCTGCGCACCCGGCCTTACAGCAAGGTGCCGGCGCCCGGGAGCGAGGCCGCCGCGATCTTCGTCACCGCGATGGATACACACCCCCTGGCTGCAGATCCCGCCCTTATCATCGCCGAGCAGGCCGAGGCCTTTGCCCTGGGCCAGGATCTGCTGGCGAAACTCACCAGCGGCAAGCTCTATGTCTGCCACGCCAGCGGCGCGGAGGTTCCCGTCGGCAAGGCGGCCAACATCCAGGCGGCGGATTTCAGTGGTCCCCACCCCGCGGGGCTGCCCAGCACGCATATCCATTTTCTCGAGGGTGCGAGTGTCAGCAAGACGGTCTGGCAGATTGGCTACCAGGACGTCATCGCTATTGGCCGGCTGTTCCTCGACGGGCGCCTGTACACCGACCGCGTGATCGCGCTGGCGGGCCCCCAGGTGGAAAACCCGCGCCTGCTGCGTACCCGGCTCGGCGTGGACCTCCAGGCCCTCTGCGCCGGGGAATTGAAAGCCGGTGAAAACCGCATTATTTCCGGCTCCGTACTCGGCGGCCGCGGCGTGGCCACCGGTACTGCCTACCTCGGCCGCTACCACAACCAGGTGTCGGCGCTGCTGGAAGGGCGTCACCGCGAGTTCATGGGCTGGCTGTCGCCGGGCGCCAACAAGCACTCCAGCCTCGGCATCTATCTCTCCAGCTTCCTCGGCTGCAAGCCGATTGCCATGACCACCAACACCAACGGTTCCGAGCGGGGCATGGTCCCGACCGGAAACTTCGAGAAGGTGATGCCGCTGGACATCCTTCCCACCCAGTTGCTGCGCTCATTGATCGTCGGCGACACCGAGATGGCCCAGATGCTTGGCTGCCTCGAACTGGAAGAGGAAGATCTCGCACTGTGTACCTATGTCTGCTCTGGCAAGTACGAATATGGGCCGATTCTGCGGGACAATCTCACCCGCATTGAGAAGGAGGGTTAATTCGTGGGCCTGCGCAAGATGCTTGACGATGTAGAACACCACTTCATGGAAGGTGGTCGCCTGCAGAGTCTCTACCCGCTTTACGAGGCGATCGATACACTGTTTTATTCACCCTCGTCGGTGACCCGCTCCACCGCGCACGTGCGTGACGGCGTGGACCTCAAGCGCATCATGATCACGGTGTGGCTCGCGGCGTTCCCGGCGATGTTCTACGGGATGTGGAACCTCGGTTTCCAGGCCAACTCCGCGATGGCCGCCGGCGACAGCGTTGCGGGCTGGCACGGCTGGCTGATCGGCCTGCTGGGCGGCTATGACGCCGGGAACCTGTGGCACTGCTTCTGGTTTGGTGCGGTCTACTTCCTGCCGATCTACATCACCACCTTCGTCGTGGGGATCGCCTGGGAGATTCTGTTCGCCTCCAAGCGCGGACACGAGGTCAACGAGGGTTTCTTCGTCACCTCCATCCTCTTCGCGCTGACCTGTCCGCCGGATATCCCCCTGTGGCAGGTCGCCCTGGGTATCAGCTTCGGTGTGGTGATCGGCAAGGAAGTCTTCGGCGGTACCGGCAAGAACTTCCTCAACCCGGCCCTGACCGGCCGCGCCTTCCTGTACTTCGCCTACCCGGCCTCCATGTCCGGCGACGCGGTATGGGTGGCGGTTGACGGCTATACCGCGGCAACCCCGCTGTCCATCGCCGCGTCACAGGGCATGGCCGAGTTGCAGAACCAGTGGAGTTGGATGGATGCCTTCATCGGCAATATTCCGGGCTCGATCGGTGAGACCTCGACCCTGGCGATTTTCCTTGGCGGCGCGCTGTTGTTGATAACCCGCATTGCCGCCTGGCGCATCGTCGCGGGCGTGTTTATCGGGATGCTGGCCCTGTCGTCGCTGTTCAACTTTATCGGTTCTGATAGCAACCCGGCGTTCGACATGCCCTGGTACTGGCACCTGGTCACCGGCGGTTTCGCCTTCGGTATGCTGTTCATGGCCACCGACCCGGTGTCCGCCGCCATGACCGATACCGGCAAGTGGTTCTTCGGCATCCTGATCGGCGTCATGACCGTGCTGATCCGTGTGGTCAACCCGGCCTTCCCGGAGGGCATCATGCTCGCCATCCTGTTTGCCAACCTGTTTGCCCCGCTGATCGACCACTACGTGGTCAAGGCGAACATCAAGAGGAGGCTCGCCCGTGTCTAATGACAGCACTTCAAAGACGCTGATCGTCGCGCTGGCGCTGTGTATCGTCTGTTCGGTGATCGTTTCCACCGCGGCGGTGGTACTCAAGCCGGTGCAGGAAGAGAACAAGGCGCTCGACCGCAAGAAAAACATCCTCGCCGCGGCGGGCATGCTGGTCGAAGGCCAGAGCGTGGAAGAGCAGTTCTCCCACATCGAGGCGAAGGTCGTCGACCTGCGTACCGGCAAGTTCACCGATGAGGTGAACCCGGACACCTACAACCAGCTCAAGGCGGCCAAGGATCCCGAGCAATCGGAAAAACTGGCACCTGAAGAGGACCCGGCCAAGATCTTCCGCCGCGAGGACTACTCCGTGGTTTACCTTGCCCGGAGCAGCGACGGCGACGTCGACAAGATCATCCTGCCGATCCGCGGCTACGGCCTGTGGGGCACACTCTTCGGCTTCATCGCCCTGGAGAGCGACGCCACCACCGTTGCCGGCATCGGCTTCTATGAACACAAGGAAACCCCCGGACTGGGCGGTGAAGTGGACAACCCGCGCTGGAAATCCCTGTGGCACGGCAAGGAAGTCTACGCTGATGACGGCGTGGCGCTGCACGTGATCAAGGGCACGGTCGATCCCGCTTCGCCCGATGCGGAACACCGCGTCGACGGTCTAGCAGGCGCCACCCTGACCACCCGCGGTGTGGACCAACTGGTACGATTCTGGCTCGGCGAAAGCGGTTTCGAGCCCTTCCTCAACAACCTGAAATCCGGGGAGGCCTGATTGTGGACTCTGCAAAAGAGACTCTGACAACCCCAATTTTCAAGAACAACCCGATCGCGCTGCAGATCCTCGGGATCTGCTCGGCCCTGGCGGTTACCTCCTCGCTGCAGGTGACCCTGGTGATGTGTGTCGCGCTGACCTCGGTAACTGCGTTCTCGAACCTCGGCGTATCGCTGATCCGCAAGCACATCCCGGGCAGCATTCGCATCATCGTGCAGATGATCATCATCGCCTCGCTGGTAATCGTGGTCGACCAGGTGCTGAAGGCCTACGCCTTCGCCATCAGCAAGCAGCTCTCGGTCTTCGTCGGCCTGATCATCACCAACTGCATCGTCATGGGCCGCGCGGAAGCCTTCGCCATGAAGAACCCGCCGCTGCCGAGCTTCATCGACGGCATCGGCAACGGCCTCGGTTACTCCGTGGTGCTGATCGCGGTGGCGGTCGTGCGCGAACTCTTTGGCGCGGGCAAGCTCTTCGGCTTCGAGATCTTCAAGCTTGCCACCGAGGGTGGCTGGTATGTGCCCAACGGCCTGCTGCTGTTGCCGCCCAGTGCGTTCTTCCTGATCGGCGGTTTCATCTGGGTACTGCGTACCTTCCACAAAGAGCAGGTCGAAAAGCCTGATTTCGTCATGGCCAAACACACTGTAGTGAAGGAGGGCGTGTAAGATGGAAGCCTTGTTAAGCCTGTTTGTCCGCGCCATCTTTATCGAGAACATGGCGCTGGCCTTCTTCCTCGGCATGTGTACCTTCCTGGCGATCTCCAAGAAGATCGACGCGGCCATGGGCCTGGGCATTGCGGTGGTCGTGGTTCTGACCATCACCGTGCCGGTGAACAACCTGATCTACCACTACCTGCTGGCGGAAGGCGCGCTGGCCTGGGCCGGCTTGCCGGAACTGGACCTGTCCTTCCTCGGCCTGTTGTCCTACATCGGCGTTATCGCGGCGATCGTGCAGATCATGGAGATGTTCCTCGACAAGTTCGTGCCCGCGCTCTACAACGCGCTGGGCGTGTTCCTGCCGCTGATCACCGTGAACTGCGCCATCATGGGCGCCTCCCTGTTCATGGTTGAGCGCGAGTACGGCTTCGCCGAGAGCGTGGTCTTCGGCGCCGGTTCCGGTGTCGGCTGGGCGCTGGCCATCGTGGCCCTCGCCGGGATTCGCGAGAAACTCAAGTACTCCGACGTGCCTCATGGCCTGCAGGGCCTGGGTATTACATTCATCATCGCCGGACTGATGTCCCTGGGCTTCATGTCCTTCGGCGGCATCGACCTGTAAGCGGAAGCAGTTTCTATGGATTTAACGATTCTTTTCGGCGTCGGCATGTTCACTGCGATCGTGCTGGCACTGGTAATGGTCATCCTCTTCGCGCGCGCCCGACTGGTCAGCAGCGGCGATGTGCATATCGAGATCAACGGTGAGAAAACCATCACCGTACCTGCCGGTGGCAAGCTGCTGCAGACCCTGTCCGAGAGCGGATTGTTCCTGCCCTCGGCCTGTGGTGGCGGCGGTACCTGCGCCCAGTGCAAGTGCCAGGTCCTGGAAGGCGGCGGCTCCATGCTGCCCACCGAGGAAGGACACTTCACCAAGCGCGATGCCGCTGAAGGCTGGCGCCTGTCCTGCCAGACCGCGGTCAAGCAGGACATGAAAATCGAGGTGCCGGAGGAGGTCTTCGGGGTCAAGCAGTGGGAGTGTACCGTCGAGTCCAACCCCAACGTCGCGACCTTCATCAAGGAGCTGACCCTGCGCCTGCCAGAGGGTGAGAACGTGGACTTCCGCGCGGGCGGCTACGTCCAGCTCGAGTGTCCGCCCCACCATGTGAAGTTCTCCGACTTCGATATCGACGAGGAATACCGCGGCGATTGGGAGCGTTTCCACTTCTTCGACCTGGAATCCCACGTCAAGGACACCACGATCCGTGCCTACTCCATGGCCAACTACCCGGAAGAGAAGGGCATCGTGAAGTTCAACATCCGGATCGCCACGCCGCCTCCGGGCAGCAAGGGCATCCCGCCCGGCATCATGTCCTCCTACGTCTTCAACCTGAAACCCGGTGACAAGGTCAAGGTCTACGGTCCTTTCGGTGAGTTCTTCGCCAAGGATACCGACGCCGAGATGGTCTTCATCGGTGGTGGCGCGGGCATGGCGCCGATGCGATCGCACATTTTCGACCAGCTCAAGCGTCTCTCCAGCAAGCGCAAGATCTCCTTCTGGTACGGCGCGCGCTCCCTGCGCGAGATGTTCTACGCCGAGGAGTACGACCAGCTGGCCGCCGAGAACGAGAACTTCAAGTGGCACGTGGCCCTGTCCGACCCGCAGCCCGAGGACAACTGGAGCGGCATGACCGGCTTCATCCACAACGTGCTTTACGAAGAGTACCTGAAGGATCACCCGGCGCCGGAGGACTGCGAGTTCTACATGTGCGGCCCGCCGATGATGAACGCCGCGGTTATCCAGATGCTGACCGACCTGGGTGTCGAGCCGGAGAACATCCTCCTCGATGACTTCGGCGGCTGAATCGACAGCCGCGCCTTGCGCGCCGGCTCTGCAAAAAAGCCACTCCCCGGAGTGGCTTTTTTGCCTGCGCCTGCTTTCACTCTGGGCCGTTCTCGCCCTGCTGGTCGCCTGCGGCCCGCAGGCATCGGTGTCCCGGCTCCAGGGTGCCACCATGGGCACGACCTGGCACGCTACCCTGGTCAGCCAGGTCGGTGCAAAGCTGGACGAGGCAGCGCTGACGGCGGGTATCGAGCTGCAACTGGAGGCGGTAAACGCGAGTATGTCGACCTACCGGCAGGACTCGACGATTTCCCGTTTCAACCAGTCTCCCCCGGGGGAGTGGTTCGCGCTGGATGAGGATTTTGTAAAGGTGCTGGCGGCGGCGCTGGCCATCGGCGAGCAGAGCAGGGGCGCCTACGACGTGACCGTCGGCCCGCTGGTCAATCTCTGGGGTTTTGGCCCGCAGGGGCCGGCCGAGGGAGCGCCTCCGGCGGCGGAGATCGCCGCGATGGTCGCGCAGGTCGGCCAGGACAAGCTGGACTTCGACCCTGCCGGCAAGCGCTTGCGCAAGCGCGGGGAGCTCTACCTCGACTTCTCGTCCATCGCCAAGGGCTACGCGGTGGACCGGATCGCCGACTGGCTGGAAGAACAGGGCGTTCACGACTATCTCGTGGAAGTGGGCGGCGAGTTGCGCGTGGCGGGAAAAAGCCCGCGTGGCGATGACTGGCGGGTGGCGATAGAGCAGCCCGACAGCCAGCGCTTCGCCGTAGCGGGTACTGTAAGCCCGCGCAACGCCGCCGTGGCCACCTCGGGTGACTACCGCAATTATTTTGAGCTGGACGGGAAGCGTTATTCCCACAGCATCGATCCCCGTACCGGCTACCCGGTGACACATGAACTCGTATCGGTCACTGTTGTCCATGCAAGTACGGCGCTCGCGGATGGATGGGCGACCGCCCTGACCGTGCTCGGTCCGTCCGATGCCTGGTCAGTGGCGCTGGAGCAGGGCCTGGCGGTATATTTGATTCAGCGCTCGGGAGACAGTTTCGAGAGCCGGTACACGCCGGCCTTTGCGGCCTATCTCCCGAGCGAAGCGCAGGAGTCGCCCACGAAGGGCGTTCAGTGAGGCAAGCATGGCAATTTTCCTGATCACAATGCTGGTAATCGGACTGGTCATCACCGCGATGGCGGTCGGTGTCATCTTCGGACGCCCGCCGATCAAGGGTTCCTGTGGTGGTATCGGCGCCCTCGGTATCGATCAGGCCTGCGAGATTTGTGGCGGTAATCCCCAGCGCTGCGAAGAGGAAACCCGCGGCGGCGACAAGGCGGAGCCGGCGCGCGAAACGAGCTACTACTCCGCGGACAAGCGCTCCTGATCCGGCGCCGCGCTTTTGAGTCCGCTCAACTCTTACGCGGTATTCGTCGGCTTCCGTTACAGCTTGAGCCGTAAGCGCAACCGCTTCACCTCGGTCATCGCTCTGGTGTCGATGTTCGGCATGGTACTCGGCGTGGCCTCCCTGATCACCGTTCTTTCGGTGATGAACGGGTTTTCCGGCGAGTTGCGCGATCGCATCCTCTCCCTGGTGCCCCACGGTTTCGTCGAGGCCGGCCCGGCCGGTATGCCCGACTGGCGCGAGCGCGCCAGCAGCCTCGCCGCCCGGCCGGGCATCGAGGCCGTCGCTCCCTATATCACCGAGAAAGTGATCTTCAGCCACGCTCGCAGCCTTCGCGGTGTACAGATCACCGCGATTGACCCGACCCTCGAGCGGGGAGTCTCCCGGGTAGCCGATGCCCTGCAGCAGGGCAGTCTCGATTCACTGGCGGGGGAGGGCTTCCACGTGGTGCTGGGTGCTTCACTGGCGCGCATGCTCAACGTCGGGATGGGCGACAGTGTGGAAGTGACGGTGCCGCGCGTGAGTGCCACGCCCCTGGGCATGTTTCCCCGCAGCAAACGACTGCTGGTGACCGGCATTTTCGCCGTGGGCGCGCAGCCGGACAGTTACCAGGCTTACATCGGCCTGCGTGCCGGCCAGCGCTTGCTGGGGCCGCGGGATGGTGTCGAGGGCCTGCAGGTGCGCACCAGCGACCTCTTCGCGGCGCCGCAAACCATGCGCGGGCTGGCCGCCGGCCTGCCCGGGGACTACCGGGTTCGCGACTGGAGCCAGACCCAGGGCTCCCTGTTCCAGGCGGTGAAGATGGAGAAGATACTGGTCAGCCTCCTGCTGCTCAGCGTGGTCGCGGTGGCGGCCTTCAATATCGTGTCCACCCTGGTGATGTCGGTGGCGGAGAAACGCCGCGATATCGCCGTCCTGCGCACCATGGGCGCCAGCGCCGGCTCGATCATGTGTATTTTCATCTGCCACGGACTGGTCCTCGCGGCGGTGGGTATCGGTGCCGGGATAAGCCTCGGGGTGGTGCTCGCCACACACATTTCCAGTATCAGTAACTTCATGGAGGATCTCCTGGGCGTGAAACTCTTCGATCCCAGTGTCTACTTCATCAGCGAACTGCCCTCGGTGCTGCAGTGGGGGGACGTGTGCGCGGTGGCGCTGGCGGCCCTGCTGTTGAGCCTGCTGGCCACCCTCTACCCGGCCTGGCGTGCGGCCTGTGTCGCTCCGGCGGAGGTGCTGCGCTATGAGTGAACTGGTCCTGCAGTGCGACGGACTGGCGCGCCGCTACGAGGACGGCGACCGGGTCGTGGAAGTGCTGAGCGGTGTCAACCTGGAGCTGCGCCCCGGGGAGAAAATCGCGGTCATCGGCAGCTCCGGCTCCGGCAAATCGACGCTGCTGAACCTCCTCGGCGGCCTCGACAAACCCTCCGCTGGCAAGGTGCTCCTGCAGGGCGAAGACCTCGCCGGGCTCGGCGAAAAGGCCCTCTGTCGCCTGCGTAATCGCCAGCTGGGTTTCGTCTACCAGTTCCACCACCTGCTGCCGGAATTCGATGCCCGGGAGAACGTGGCCATGCCCCTGCTGATCGCCGGCGAAAAACGCGGTGAAGCACTGGAGCGGGCGGCCCGGGTCCTGGCCAAGGTGGGGCTCGACCAGCGCCTCGATCACCGGCCGGCGCAGCTTTCCGGTGGCGAGCGCCAGCGCGTGGCCATCGCCCGCTCGCTGGTGACAGAGCCTGCCTGCGTGTTGATGGACGAGCCTACCGGCAACCTGGACCCGAACAGCGCGGCACAGGTGCTGGCGCTGATCGATGAACTCGGCGCCTCCAGCGCCGCTTTCGTAGTGGTCACCCACGATCCCGCCATCGCGGCGCACATGCACCGCACCCTGGAATTGCGCGGCGGCCGGCTGGAGCCCCGCGGGTGAAGTGGCGCGAACGGGGGCGGGTGGCGCTTCGTTACACCTTCGCCCACGGGCAGGGGCACCTGTCTACCTTCCTCTCTTCACTGTCCATGCTCGGCCTGGTGCTGGCGATCGCGCTGCTGATCGTGGTGCTCTCGGTGATGAACGGCTTCGACCGGGAAATGCGCGAGCGCATCCTGGCGCTGGTGCCCCATATCACGCTCTACAGCCACAAGCCGATGCAGGAGTGGGAGGAACTGGCGCGGCAGGCGCTGTCGACGCCGGGAATTGTCGGGGCCGCACCCTTTACCGAGTTCGACGCGCTGTTCATGCGCGGCCGCGAGGTGGAGGCGGCGAAGGGTATCGGCATCGCCCTCGACGCGGTGGAAAACACCCGCCTGCTCGAAGCGATTCCCAGGGCACAGCGGGAACAGTTCCAGGCCCAGGCGGACAGCGTCGTGCTCGGCGCCGGGCTGGCGACCCGGCTGCAACTCGGCGCTGGCGACCAGGTCACCCTCGTGGTGCCCGGGGGCGGCCTCAGTGGCCAGGACGGCCCGACCCGCTTCCAGGCCCTGCAGGTGGCGGGTGTGCTGCATTCAGGCACTGAACTGGATGAATCCCTGGCACTGCTGCACCTTGCCACTGCGTCCCGGCTGGCGGGCCTCGATGGTGCCGTCAGCGGCCTGCGCCTGGTGACCCGGGATATCTTCAGTGCTTCCCGCCTGGGCTGGGAGCTGGTCTCGACCCTGCCACCGGGCTATTTCAGTACCAACTGGATGATGACCCATGGCAATCTCTACGCGGCGATCCAGCTCTCCCGGGAACTGGTCAGCCTGCTCCTGTTCTCGATCATTGCGGTGGCCGCCTTCAACGTGGTGTCTTCGCTGGTGCTGGTGGTCTTCGACAAGCGCGGTGACGTCGCCATTCTGCGCACCCTCGGCGGATCGCGGGGCGACATCGCCTGGGTGTTCATCCTGCAGGGCGCCATGATCGGGCTGGTTGGCGTACTGGCCGGGTCGGCGTTGGGCGCGGCGCTCAGCCAGGTGGTGCCGGCGCTGGTGAACCGGATGGAGCGTGCGACGGGATTCCATTTTCTCAACACCGATGTCTACCCGGTGTCCTTTCTCCCGGTGGACCTGCAATTTCGCGACATCCTGGTCGTCGGGGGCGTGGCGCTGCTGATGTGCCTGCTGGCCGCTGTCTATCCCGCTCGCCGGGCGGCGAAACTGGCCCCCGCCGTCGTGCTCAACGAGGACCGGGGCTGACCCCGGTATCGGGCGCCTGCCGGGCGCGTTTCCGCTGCCGCCGGCGCCACATGCGCGCCACCCGCAAGCGCCACAGCAGGTTGATCATGAAATAGCCCATCGAGCCGAAGAACAGGCCCAGCAGGGCGCAGCCGAGCAGGAAGGGCTGCCAGATCTCGCCGAGCTGGTGGGACAGCCAGTGAAAACTCATCTCGAAATGCACGAACTGGACCGGGTGACGCAGTATCGCGGCGCCGAGGCGGTAGGCCAGGTAGTAAATGGCCGGCATCGTGAAGGGGTTGGTAATCCACACCAGCCCCACCGAGAGGGGCAGGTTGCAGCGCAGCAGCACGGCGAGGGCCGCCGCCGCGACCATCTGTCCCGGTATCGGCATGAAGGCGACGAAAAGCCCGACAAAGAAAGCCATGGACGCGGAATAGCGATTGATATGCCAGAGGTTGTTGGCATAAATCCAGTCACCGAGCACATTGAGGGACTTGATTTCCCTCAGTCGCTCCGGCGTAGGCATGATCGACTTTAGCGTTTTCTTCGGCATGGCCCGAGTGAACGTATCTGACGTGTGAGCAGCTGCTGTCCTGTGCTTCACTGGACGCTGGTGTCGCCCTGCGTTGCAGGCCAGGGCGGTAGGTAGCCGCGGCGGTATTATGCCGCCATCTGCTCAGGTTCTCTACAAATGCGCGCAGGGATTGCGGCATGGTTAACAGGCGTGCTGCTGGTGACTGTCCTGCCAGCCTTGCCGCCGTCGTCCTGCTGGTGGTACGCCGCACTGGTGGGCGCCCTGCTGCTCACTGTCCGTGTATTGCGCGGGTCGGGCTGGCTCGGCTGGGTCGGCGCTGGCTTGCTCGGTACAGCCTGGTGCGGGCTGCAAGCCGGGTCGCTGCTGGCGGCGCGCCTGCCCGAAACCTGCAACCGGCTGCCATTGCAGGTGGAGGGCAGGGTGGTTTCCCTGGTGGCGCAGGGTAAGCTGGCGGAGGGCGTGCAGCGCCAGCGCTTCAGCTTGGCGGTGGAGGCCATAAGCCCCGGCGCTTGCCGCGGGCCGCAGCATGTACTGCTGTCCTACTACGGCGATGACGTGATTCTGCCTGGCCAGCGCTGGCGCTTCGAGGTGCGACTCAGGCAGCCCTGGGGCCTGGCGAATCCCGGTTCCTTCAACGTCCAGAGCTGGTATACCAGCAGCGAGGTGCACGCCACCGGTTCGGTGCGCGGTGCGGGTGAATTGCTGGGCGCTCCCCGGGGCAGTGGCATCCACATGCTGCGCCAGCGACTGTCCTCGGCCATCCGGCAGGCGGGCCTGAGCAGTGAATCTGCGGCCATCCTGCGCGCCATCAGCGTCGGCGACAAGAGTGCTATCGGACATAGGCTGTGGACCCTGTGCCAGCAACTGGGCATCAATCACCTGCTGGTCATCTCCGGCCTTCACGTGGCGATGCTGGCGGGCCTGAGTCTCCTGCTCGCCCGGCCCCTGGCAATCGCGCTTGGCGCATTCGGTCAGCCCTTGCTGGCTCGAATGCTACCGGCCCTTGTCGCGATCTGTGCTGCAAGCTTGTATTCGGCGCTCGCGGGCCTGGCACTTCCCGCGCTGCGGGCGCTGTGCATGCTGGCCGTGTTTCTGCTGGCCGGTGTCTGTTGGCGACGCGCCACTGGCGCCGGCGGGCTTCTTGTTGCCGCCGCGCTGGTGTTCCTGTGCTCGCCCTTCGCCGCGCTGGGCAGTGGCTTCTGGTTGTCATTCGGCGCGGTGGCCCTGTTGCTCTGGCAGGATTGCTGGCGCGGGCCGGGGCAGGGACCTGTTACCCGTGCACTGCGCGCCCATGGGCTGATGGCGGGCCTGATGTTACCGGCGGGTGCGCTGTGGTTCGGGGGCGCCAGTGGCGTGGCCTTGATTGCCAACCTGATTCTCGTTCCGCTGGTCGGCTGTTTCGTGCTGCCCCTGACCTTGCTGGGTCTGGTCCTGAGCCTGGCATCGTTGCCGGGCGCGGGACCGCTCTGGCATGTGGCCGCCTGGCCGCTCGACCTGTTTCTGCACTTGTCGGAACTGCTCACGCAATCGTTGCGGCTGTTCCTGCCATTGACCGCCGGCCTGCAGGCGAGCTTGATCGCGCTCCTTGCTGTAGCGCTCATCCTGCTGCCCTTGCGGAAGAGCCTGCGGGTTTCGCTCCTGCTTTTGCTGTGCGTTCTGCTGGTTCCCGCGCGTTCCCTGTCCCCGGAACCCACCTTGCACGTTCTCGACGTGGGGCAGGGCACAGCGCTTGTATTCACTGCGGGCGGCAGCACCCTGGTTTACGATACCGGCGCGGGCAATCCCGCCGGGGCGAGTCTGGCACGGAGTGTGCTGCTGCCCTGGCTGCGTAGTCACGGGATCCGCCATCTCGACGATCTTGTGATCAGTCACGGCGACGACGATCACAGTGGCGGCGCCGGGGACTTGCTGGAGGCCCTGCCACCGGACCGCCTGTGGACGGGTGGCGGAGTCGGGGCGCTGGCGGGAGCCGAAGCCTGTCGCGTCGGTCGCGGCTGGGCCTGGCCCGGGGGGACACGGTTTCGTTTTCTCTCACCCAAGGCCAATTCACAGGGCCCGGTCAACGACGCCTCCTGCGTGCTGCAGATCATCGCGCCGGGCCTGCGGGTCATCCTGCCGGGGGACATCGGCCAGGCGCAGGAGCGCGCACTGATCCGCCGCTGGGGCAAGGCTTTGTCCAGCGAGGTTCTGCTGGTGGGACACCACGGCAGCCTGAGTTCCACCGCCCAGTCCTGGCTCAATCACGTCAACCCGCAGGTCGCTGTGATCGGTGCGGGCTACGCCAGCCGCTTCGGACATCCACACCCGCAGGTGGTCGAGCGCCTGGAAGCCCACGGTGTCGCAGTGCACCAGACGGCTCTGGAGGGTGCGATCACTATCGCTGCGGACGGGGAGGGCGGTGTTGCAGTCGAAGGCTGGCGGGAGCGCTCCAAAAGGTGGTGGAAGTGAACTTTCCCGGTTCCTAGCCCTTGCGGGCTGTGCGTATAATTGGGCCACTTTAACAACAAGCCCCACGGCGGCCCCTTGCTGCGTTTTGTCCTCTCGACACAGGCTCACGATGCCTGCGGGAAAACGCCTCGCATCGGCTGCCGGGCGGCTGACGAATTTTGACAAGATCACCCTGAAGGAGCACTCGTGCTGGAATTGTTGCTTGCCGGCGGATGGTTGATGGTCGTACTCGTAGTGTGCTCCATCATTGCCCTGGCTATCTGCATTGAACGCCTTTACATCCTCAACCCGAAAAAAATCGCCCCGCCGCACTTGCTGGCCACGGTGTGGAAACAGCTCAAGGCCGGGGAGATGGACGCCGGACGTCTGAAAACCCTGAAACAGTCTTCTCCGCTCGGGCGCATCCTCGCGGCGGGTCTCGCCAATGCCTATCACGGCCGGGAGGTGATGAAGGAGAGTATCCAGGAAGCGGCCGAGCACGTGATCCACGATCTCGAGCGCTATCTCAACACCCTGGGTACCATCGCCGCGATCGCGCCATTGGTCGGCCTTCTCGGTACGGTGGTGGGGATGATCCGGGTGTTCGCCGAGATCATGGCCCAGGGCACCGGCAACGCCAGCGTGCTGGCGGGTGGTATTTCCCAGGCGCTGATTACCACCGCGGCGGGCCTGACCATCGCGATTCCCGCGCTGGCCATGCACCGTTATTTTGTCGGCAAGATCGACGCCATCGTCATCGAACTGGAGCAGGAAACGATCAAGCTGGTTGACGCCCTGCACAGTGAAGAAAACCTGGAAGGCAAATCTTGAAATTTCGCCGCCAGCGCCTCGGGTCGGTCGATATCAACCTGACCCCCCTGATCGATGTGGTCTTCCTGCTGCTCATCTTCTTCATGGTTTCCACGACCTTTACCCGGGAAACACAGCTCAGCGTGGACCTCCCCGAAGCCGAAGGACAGGCCAGCGAAGCGCTTGAGAACGAGATCGAGATACTGATCGACGAGAGCGGGCGCTATCGCATCAACGGCCAGGCGCTGGTGGACAATCGCATGCGAACACTGCAGGCTGCCATCTACAAGATCTCCGCCGGGGACACCACCATGCCGCTGATTATCACCGCGGATGCCGATGTAGCTCACCAGTTCGTCGTGCGCGCGATGGACGCCGCCGGGCAGATGGGCTTCGTGCACCTTTCCATTACCACCCGGCAACCCTCGGACGCCCCGGATGGCTAAGGCCAAGCCCGATTCGGTAAAGCGCCAGGGCAACATGAGCGACTGGCAGCTTTACCGCCGTCTGTTGTGCTACATCGCGCCCTACTGGTGGATCTTCCTCCTCAGCGTGCTGGGCTACATCGTCTATTCCATGGGCAATGTGCTGGCGGCGGACATGATGCAGTTCCTGCTGGACGCCCTGGGGGATTCGGAAAATCCCGAGGCGGGCATCGTTTCTCGTATCGCCTACGGCCTGTTCTACGAACCCGGCACCGACCGCCTCGAATTTACCCGGGTAGTCTTCCCGCTGAGCCTCGTGCTACTGGCCTTCATCCGCGCCATGGGTTACTTCGTCGGTAACTATTTCATGAGCCACGTAGCGCGCAACCTGATCCACGAGCTGCGCTGCCAGCTTTTCGACAAGCTCCTCTCCGCGCCGAGCGCCTATTACGACCGCCACCGCCAGGGCGCGCTGATCTCCAAGATCACCTTCAACGTGGAGCAGGTCTCTGGCGCGGTGACCAAGTCCCTGCGCACGATTGTGCAGGAAGGCCTGACCGTCATCGGCCTGCTCAGCTACATGATCTACCTGAACTGGCGGTTGTGCCTGGTCTTCCTTGCCGTGGCGCCCCTGCTGGGCCTGGTCGTGTCGGTAGTGGGGCGCCACTTCCGACGCTACAGCCGGCGCATCCAGGCGTCCATGGGCGATGTGACCCAGGTATCCAACGAGAGCATTGGCAATTACCGCGAGGTGCGAATCTACGGCGGCCAGGAACAGCAGCAGGGCAGTTTCCGCAAGGCCAGCGGCTACAACCGCGCCCAGAGCCTGAAGCTCGCGTTGCTCGACGGCCTCAGCACGCCGGTAGTGCAGACCCTGCTGGCGGTGGCCATGGCGGTGCTGGTGTGGCTGGCGCTCAAGCCCAGCTGGATGGCCGGTTTCACCGCCGGTTCGCTGGTGGCCTTCCTCACCGCGGCGGCGCAGCTCAGCAAGCCGATCCGCTCCCTTACCGGTGTGCAGAGCGAAATCCAGCGGGGCCTCGCCGCGGCGGAGGATATCTTCACCCAGCTGGACATGGATTCGGAGGAAGACCGCGGTACCTACACAGTGAAGCGGGCCGCCGGCCACCTCAGCCTGCAGGACGTGAGCTTTGCCTACCCGGGTAGCGAGTACCAGGTACTGCGGCACATCGATCTCGACATCGCTCCCGGCGAAACGGTGGCGCTGGTCGGCCGTTCGGGCAGCGGCAAGAGCACCCTGGTGCAACTGCTGATGCGCTTCTATACGCCGAGCAGCGGGCGCATCCTGCTGGACGATGTGTCCATCGAGGATTACCGCCTGGAAAACCTGCGCGCGCAGATGGCCATGGTCTCCCAGCAGGTCACCCTGTTCCACGATAGCGTCTACAACAATATTGCCTACGGCAGTCTCTCCGGGAGTAGCCCGGAGGCGGTGGAAAACGCGGCAAAAGCCGCCTATGCAAATGATTTCATAGCTGAACTTCCTGCGGGTATGGAGACCCGGCTCGGGGACGATGGCGGTGGTCTCTCCGGCGGCCAGCGCCAGCGGATCGCCATCGCCAGGGCGCTGCTCAAGGACGCCCCGGTGATCATTTTCGACGAAGCCACCTCGGCCCTCGACAATGAATCCGAGTACCGCATCCAGCAGTCACTGGAAACCATTTCCAGCGGCCGCACCACCATCGTGATCGCCCACCGCCTGTCCACCGTGGAGCGGGCGGACCGCATCGTGGTGATGGACGCGGGGCGCATCGTCGAATCCGGCAAGCACGAGGAGCTGCTGGCCGCAGGCGGGCTCTACGCCCAGCTTTACCAGCAGGAATTTTCCCCGGCATGAGCGACTCGGCTCTGGCGGCCGCCTGGTATCGCGGGGCCGGCTGGCTGTGGCTGTTGCGCCCCCTCGAATTGCTCTTTCGCCTTGTCAGCGGCCTGCGCCGCTGGTTATACCGCAGGGGCCTGTTGCCCACATACCGCGCGCCGGTGCCGGTGGTCGTGGTGGGCAATATCACCGTGGGCGGCACCGGCAAGACCCCGGTCGTCATCGCCCTGCTCGAGGCCCTGCAGGCGCGCGGCCTGAAACCCGGTGTGGTCAGCCGGGGCTATGGCGCGGGGGAGGGAGATTATCCGCGCCTGGTCCGTCCCGATAGTGATCCAACCAGCGCCGGTGACGAACCCCTGCTGATCGCGCGGCGCACGGGTGTTCCCGTGGTGATCGATCCCGACCGCCCGGCGGCGCTGCGCCGCTTGCTGGAGGAGGGTGGCATCGACATCGTTCTCAGCGACGATGGCCTGCAGCACTATGCGCTGGAACGCGACATGGAAATTGCGGTCGTCGACGCGCAACGCGGCCTGGGCAACGGCTTCTGCCTGCCCGCTGGCCCCCTGCGCGAAGCGCCCGCGCGCCTGGCCAGTGTCGATTATGTGCTCTACCGTGGCAGCGAGAGCGTGGAAGACGGTGTGTACTACCGCTCGCGCGACTGGGTGAACCTGCGCACCGGTGAAAGCCGCTCGCTGGAGGCTTTCGCCGCTGTAGGCGAACTCGTGGCCATCGCCGGTATCGGGCAACCGCAACAGTTCTTCGACAGTCTCCGCGACCTCGGGCTCACCTTCGGGGAGCAGGTATTTGCCGATCACCACGCCTACGGTCCCGGGGATTTCGCGGCGCTTGCAGGGCGCACGATTCTCATGACCGAGAAAGACGCGGTAAAATGCGCGGAATTCGCCGGCAGCGAGGCCTGGTACCTGCGTATCGACGCAGTGCTGCCCGAGGGCCTGGTAGCCGCCGTGCAGGCACTGGCCCCGCCGGCAGCCTGAAACCCGTAGCCTGAACAGGAAACACCCATGTCCTTCGCCGTTGTCATACCCGCGCGCTATGCCTCCAGCCGCCTTCCGGGCAAGCCCCTGCTCGAGATCGCGGGCAAACCCATGGTCCAGCGGGTCTGGGAACGGGCGGCCCGGGCCGGCGCCAGCGAGGTCATCATCGCCACCGATGACGAGCGGATCGAAATGGTTTGCGAGGACTTTGGCGCGGAGGTGGTCATGACCTCCGCCGAACATCCCTCCGGCACCGACCGCCTGCAGGAAGTGGCGAAGCGCCGCAGCTGGGACGACAGCCAGATAGTCGTCAACGTGCAGGGTGACGAGCCGCTGATTCCGCCAGCACTGATTCGCCAGGTGGCGGACAACCTCGCCGCCCAGCCGGCGGCCAGCATCGCCACCCTGTGCGAGCCTGTCAGCACGCTGGAAGAATTGACCAACCCCAACGCCGTGAAGGTCGTCACCGACAGCACCGGTCTGGCCCTGTATTTCAGCCGCGCCACGATTCCCTGGCCCAGGGATGCATTCGCCAGCTCGGCGGAGTCGATGCCGGCGGGTGCCTGGTTCCGACACATCGGCATCTACGCCTACCGCGCGGCTTTCCTCCATCGCTACGTCACCTGGCCGCCGGCGCCGCTGGAACAGCTGGAGCAGCTCGAGCAGTTGCGGGCGCTCTACAACGGCGAGCGGATTCACGTCGCGGCGGCCTGCGAGCCGGTGCCGGCGGGCGTGGATACCCAGGCCGACCTGGACGCGGTACGGCAGCGATTGGAGGCAGCCGATGAGTGAGCGCGCGCCGGTCAGTGTCCTGTTCGTCTGCCTCGGCAACATCTGCCGTTCACCCACGGCACACGGTGTGTTCGAACACCTGGTACGTGAGGGCAATCTCGAAGCGCGGATAGCGATAGATTCCTGCGGCACGGGGGACTGGCATATCGGCCGCCCGCCGGATGGCCGCGCCGCCGCCGCGGCCCTGACACGCGGCTACGACCTGGATCACCTGAGGGCACGCCAGGTGACCCGGGGAGATTTCGAGGCCTTCGATTACATCCTGGCCATGGACAGCCAGAACCTCGCCGACCTGGAAGCGCTGCGCCCGGACACATTTACAGGGCACCTCGGCTTGTTCCTCGATTTCGCCGAGGGCTTTGCCGAAGAGGAAGTGCCCGATCCCTACTATGGCGGCGACGCCGGATTCGAGCACGTCCTCGACCTGGTCGAGGCGGCCAGCGAAGGGCTTTTGCGGGAGATTCTGGGTGCAGATCAGCCGCAGTGAATCGCTGAAATCCCTTAACACCCTCGCACTGGAAGCACGCGCCGCGGCGCTGACGACAGCCGCAAGCGAGGCCGAGGTTCGCGAGGCGCTGCGCTGGGCGAAGGCCGAGGGCCTGCCGGTACTGGCGCTGGGGGAGGGCAGTAATATCGTCTTCGCCGGCGAGGTCGAGGCACTACTATTGCGACAGCAGGGCCTCGGCTGGGAGGTGCTGTCCCAGGATGAAGCTCACGTACGTTTGCGTGTCAGTGCCGGCGAGGACTGGCACAACTTTGTCCGCGAGGCACTCGGCGAAGGCTGGTACGGGCTGGAGAACCTCGCGCTGATACCGGGGACCGTCGGCGCCGCTCCCATCCAGAACATCGGCGCCTACGGCGTGGAATTCGAGCGTTTCGTGCTCGCGGTGCACGCGGTGGACAGCGCCAGCGGGGAAAGCCTGCGACTGGGCCGCGACGAGTGCCGCTTCGCCTACCGGGACAGTATCTTCAAGGGTGAACTGCGGGACCGGGTGATCGTCACCGCCGTGGATATACAGTTATCGACCCGGCCGCAGGTACACTGCGAATACCCCTCGTTGGCGGCGGAACTTTGCCAGCGCGGTATAGCCCGGCCCGCGCCGCTCGACGTGTTCGAGGCCGTCGTCGCGGTGCGCAGTCGGCGTTTGCCAGACCCGGCCCGGGAACCCAACGCCGGCAGTTTCTTCAAGAACCCAGTGGTCCCTGCGGCGACCGCAACTGCGCTCTCCGGTCGCTATCCGGGCATCCCCGAGTACCCCCAGGCTGATGGGCAGGTGAAGCTCGCAGCCGCCTGGCTTATCGAGCAGGCGGGCTGGAAAGGTTTCCGCGAAGGGCCGCTGGGTATTCACCCCGAGCACGCCCTGGTGATGGTCAACTACGGCGGCGGCACTGGCGCGGAACTCCTGGCGCTGGCGGGCAGGGTGGTACAGTCCGTCAGCGAAACGTTCGGCATTGCGCTGGAGATGGAGCCCCGGGTCTACGGGCAGCCAAGGTGACTTCCTTCGATCACAAGGCCTTCCTCAAGACCCTGACCAGCCGTCCGGGTGTCTACCAGATGTATGACGAGGCCGGAAAACTCCTCTACGTGGGCAAGGCCCGCAACCTCAAGAGCCGGGTGGGGAGCTATTTTCGCGCCAGCGGCCTCAGCGCGAAAACCATGGCCCTGGTGGCGCGGATTCACGACATCCAGGTGACCGTGACCACCACGGAAGTGGACGCGCTGCTGCTGGAACACAACCTGATCAAGAACCACCAGCCGCCCTACAACATCCTGCTGCGGGACGACAAGTCCTACCCCTACATCTACGTCTCCGCGGACAAATTCCCACGCATCTCCCTGCACCGGGGCGCCCAGCGCGGCAAGGGGCGCTACTTCGGCCCTTACCCCAGCGCTCACGCCGTTCGCGAATCCCTGCACTTCCTGCAGAAGGTGTTCAAGGTACGCCAGTGCGAGAACAGCTACTTCCGCAACCGCTCGCGCCCTTGCCTGCAGTACCAGATCGACCGCTGCACCGCCCCCTGCGTGGACAAGGTCTCCGAGGAAGGCTATGGCAGCCAGGTGGAGAGCACCCAGATGTTCCTGGCCGGCAAGTCCCAGGAACTGATCGTGCGGCTCGCCGACGACATGGAGAAGGCCGCCGCTGAACTGGAATACGAAAAGGCCGCTCAGTACCGCGACCAGATCAGCCAGTTGCAGCATGTGCAGGCGGTACAGGGTATCGAGGGGGTGAAGGGCGACCTCGACATCCTTGCCGCCACCGTCGACGCCGGTCGCGCCTGTGTGCAGGTGCTCTTCGTGCGCTCGGCCCGGGTGCTGGGCAGCAAGAGCTATTACCCGCCCCTGAAACTGGAAGAGAGCCCAGCGGAGGTACTGGAGGCGTTTCTACCCCAGTTCTACTTCAGTGGCGCCCACGCCGTGCCCGGCGAGATTCTTGTCAACGAGATGCCGGAGGACAGGGACACCCTGGCCGAAGCCCTCACCGTGCAGGCGGAGCGCAAGGTCAGGTTGCGCAGTAAGGTGCGCGATGCGAGGGCTCGCTGGCTACGCCTGGCCTTGCAGACCGCCCAGACCAATCTCGCCGCCCACCTGGCGGGCCGGGAAACCGTACAGGGGCGCTTCGTGGCCCTGCAGGAGGTGCTCGGCCTGGAGGAACAGCCCCAGCGCATCGAGTGTTTCGATATCAGTCACAGCAGTGGTGAGGCTACCGTAGCCTCCTGCGTGGTCTTCGACGAGAACGGGCCGCGCAAGGCCGACTACCGCAAGTTCAATATCGAGGGCATCACCGGTGGCGATGACTACGCAGCCATGGAACAGGCCCTGACCCGGCGCTTCCGCCGCCTGAAGTCCGGGGAGGGCACCCAGCCCGACATCCTGCTGATCGACGGCGGCAAGGGCCAGGTGAGCCAGGCGAAATCCGTCCTCGAGGAGCTGCAGATCCACGGTGTGCGGCTGGTAGGGGTGGCCAAGGGGGTCACCCGCAAGGCCGGCTTCGAGACCCTTGTTGAGGGCGAGAGTGGCCGGGAGCGGCAGCTGCCAGGAGACAGCCCGGCCCTGCACCTGATTCAGCAGGTGCGCGACGAGGCCCACCGCTTCGCCATCACCGGCCACCGGGCGAGGCGTGCAAAAGCGCGCAAACGCTCCCTGCTGGAAGACATCCCCGGTGTGGGTGCGAAACGGCGGCGCGAGCTGCTGCGGCACTTCGGCAGCGCCCAGGGGGTAATGAACGCCAGCGCGGAAGAGTTGAGAAAAATTAACGGCATCAGTGCGACCATGGCCGCACAGATATATGATTACCTGCATACCGCCGGGGAGCATGGGAAAGAGACGAGGTGAAACTGAATATCCCGAACGCGCTGACATTGATGCGCATTTGCCTGATTCCCGTGCTGGTGCTGGTTTTCTATCTGCCTTTCAAGAACCACCTGATGGTGGCGGCGGTGATCTTCGGCGTGGCTGCCATCACCGACTGGCTCGACGGCTACCTGGCCCGGCGCCTGGGCCAGACCAGCGCCTTCGGCGCCTTCCTCGACCCCGTGGCGGACAAGCTCATGGTCGCCGTGGCCCTGGTGCTGCTGGTGGAACGCCACGACACCATCCTCTTCACCCTGGCCGCCTGTGTGATCATCGGCCGGGAGATCGTGATCTCCGCCCTCAGGGAGTGGATGGCGGAGCTGGGAGCCCGCACCTCGGTGGCGGTGT
This sequence comes from Halieaceae bacterium WMMBA4, assembly GCA_033283325.1. Taxonomy (GTDB): domain Bacteria; phylum Pseudomonadota; class Gammaproteobacteria; order Pseudomonadales; family Halieaceae; genus Mangrovimicrobium. Next base: position 1,369,537 of record JAWMQO010000001.1, on the reverse strand, counting down.
CCTACATCGGCAAGGTCAAAACCGCCTTCCAGATGGTGGCGATCACCGGCCTGCTGGCCATCGATCCCCGGGTGGACGAGAACTGGCTACTGGCCCTCCTGTACGTCGTCCTGTACATCGCCGCGGCCCTGACCCTGTGGTCCATGTTCGTCTACCTGAAAGCTGCCTGGATTGTGATCAAAGAACAGGATAATGCGTTCTGATTCAGTCGCTTGCAGGATTTTTTGCAAATACTGTTGACACTGTTCGCCGGATGCATACAATGGGCGCCTCTCGAGTGTGCAGCCGCGCATCGGGGAGTTAGAAAAGAGCAACTCTTCTCTAAAAAGCGGGAATAGCTCAGTTGGTAGAGCGCAACCTTGCCAAGGTTGAGGTCGCCGGTTCGAACCCGGTTTCCCGCTCCAACTTCCTCGACTGATTTCCAGTCACATTGGCTCGGTGGCAGAGTGGTCATGCAGCGGACTGCAACTCCGTGTACGCCGGTTCGATTCCGACCCGAGCCTCCAACTCCCCTTCGAATAGCGTCACTTGGCATCACGCCAAGGCATCATCTTTCGCCATAAACCCCTTAATTGCTTGGCTTAGCCCCAATTTGCCTGTAATACTGTGCAATATCTAGTCACATTGCGTTGACGGATATACCCCCAATCGTGGGGGTAGTAACGGGGGTAGAAGGGATGCCCCCGAAGTTGATACCCCCAAGCGGAAAAGAGAGGCGGGACATGCCACTGACTGCGACAGAGGTAAAACAGGCTAAATCCAGGGATAAGGCATACAAGCTGGCGGATGGTGGAGGGCTTCACCTGTTGGTGCAACCCAATGGCGCACGCTACTGGCGTTACAAGTACCGCTATGGTGGGAAAGAGAAACTCTTGGCACTAGGGGTATACCCCGAAGTTTCACTGAAGAAAGCGCGAGAGAAGCACCAAGCCGCACGCAGCCAGTTAGCGGACGGGATCGATCCCGGCGCAGTCCGTAAGGTGGAAAAGCTGAGTCGCAATCTGGCGGTTGCTGAGAGCTTCGCGGCACTCGCCCAGGAATGGGTAGAGGTGCGATTGGTGGGCAAGGCTCCAGCCACCAAGAAGCGCAATGAAAGCATAATCGCCAACTATCTCACCCCCTGGCTGGGTAGTCGCCCCATTGCCGATATTACCCCCCAAGAACTCTTGGCAACGCTCAAGCGGGCAGAGACTAAAGGCACCATAGATTCAGCACACCGAGCCCGCCAGATAGCAGGGCAGGTCTTTCGCTATGCAGTTGCCACAGGACGGGCGCTGAGCGACCCAAGCAGCCCTCTCAAGGGCGCACTCACCCCCCGCAAGAAACAACACAGGGCAGCTATTATCGACCCGGATGGGGTAGGGCGGTTGCTTCTGGCTATGGACGGCTTTGAGGGCACTCCAGTCGTTAAGACTGCGCTCCTGTTATCCCCCTTACTGTTCCAGCGTCCCGGCGAAATCCGGGCAATGGAGTGGTCGGAAATCAACTGGAAGGCGAAGCAGTGGGAAATCCCAGCCGAGAAAATGAAAATGCGGCAACCCCACATCGTCCCTTTGAGCAAGCAGGCGCTGGCGCTCCTAAAAGAGCTTGAGCCGCTGAGCGCCCACCGTGGACCCTACGTATTCCCAAGCGCTAGGGGAGCCAGCAGGTGCCTCTCTGACAACGCTGTGAGGGTAGCACTCCGCACTATCGGATATGGTAAGGAACAGATGACCCCGCACGGTTTTCGAGCCACGGCCCGCACTCTGTTGGATGAGGATTTGGGCTATCGCCCTGATTGGATCGAGCACCAGTTAGCGCACGCTGTGAAGGACGCCAACGGCAGGGCGTACAACCGCACCAGCCACTTAAAAGGCAGGGCGGAAATGATGCAGGCTTGGGCGGATTATCTGGACAGCCTGAGAGCTCAGGTGAAGGCTGGGAATGTGATAACGGCCAAGTTCGGGAAATGAATTTCCCACTCAGGGCGAATAATCAGGGGCGAGGGTGCTGCAACACCGACACCCCCTAACCAATCAGACACCTAACGGGAGGTGCCTTTGGTGGCTAACAACGATTCTACAGAGATTCTCGACAAGCTGATTCAGCTTTCACCAGCGGCGCGGGCACAAGGCGCAGCTCTTGTCCATCTCTACCAGCAGAAAGGCTCACGTATCCTCGCCATATCGGTGCGGGAGTTGCTCGCAAAGTAGCAGGAGCGCGAAGGAGATGCGAGAAAGCTAAAATGAAACTCAGAAAATAAATCTGCATATCGGCATGGATCGCTAAGCCAGGGAGGGATTATGTTAATTCTCCAAGTTGCCCTTGGAATACTATTGGCTGTATTTGTCCTCGCATTTTTGCCTCAGATATTAACGGCAGCGAAGTGGCTATTGGTTGTGCTGGTCGTGTTGATTTGTGTTGTTGGTATCGGATTCTTAGCGACTGAACACACCGATGATTTTCTTTCTGTCCTCCGGGCTCTAGGTATAATTCTGTTCGCAGTGCTCGGAATCAGCAGTCTCTTTGCATTAGTTAGAGCAGTTGGAAAGAAAGCCAATGCGCTCTCCACCAAGTATTGGGGCATATCCATTCCCGACATTCTGATACTAACAATACTGTTCGCTTTAGCTTCATTTGGACTGTTTGGGACTGTTGTGAACTTGGTTCATTCGGATGGAGAAGCGGGAGCCGTATTTGTCTGCTCAATACTTGTAGTTGTAGCTGTATGGGGCGCTATTGTGAAAATACGCGAGGTTAAGCTGGACCGAAACTTGTGGGCCACTCGGAAAAGAGGTAATTCCGAAGTATAGGAATTCTTCAAACGGACATTACTAGCCTATTATCTTTAATATCGAGAACTGCAGCGTCTAGGATGGCCCCCGAAAAGCCGTAACCCTAACGGCCTGGCGCTGCATCCTCATAAGGGGCACCGAGGGGGTGCGCATGAAAATTTCTAATAAGAGCGAGGACGATTATTGTCGGCATTTCTCGACTTCGCTTCAGGCACATCCTAGTATATCGGGACACCCAAACTTTGACGCCTTTGTACGTAAAATTGGCGGTAAAACAGCGAGTATGGCAAGTCAGGTAGCCGCAGAAAAAGCACAGGCTATTGAAGGTTGGAATTATGGCTGGGAACAGCGGCAGAAATACGCATCGGCGGCGGTTAGCAATCTTTCTTCCACGCTAGATGTTATGGGTTCAACTGAGCAGGCTTATTGGTTGCCGCCGCTAGAAACCATCGCAATGGTATTAGATTCTTCGCCCGAAGAAATAGCCGATGCGGTGGAAGGTTGGGCCGAAGTGACGTCTGCTATTGCGGCGGTAATTGAAATGAGGGAGAACTTGCCAAAGCCTAAGCATCGGCCTAAAAAAAGTGAGTCGATACAAGGTGCAGTTTTCTGGCTTGCACAGGAATGGGAGCGCTTTTTTATGAGGCCGCCTAAAGGCGGTGACGGCGCACCCTTTACGACTGTTGTGCAAACCTACTTCGAGCTAAGGCCGTGGGGGGGGAAACCACCTTCCCACCCAAATATCGCAGAGGCAATCCGAGCCTACCAATCGGCGAAGGAGGAATAGAAAAAATCGCGTTGGCAAGACTTTGCGTATTTTCTACTGATAAAGATTTCCGACCGCAATAATCATCCCAAGCCACAGGGTTATCACTCAGTGGAATTTTTCGATAGATGAGGATGATTTATGCAGACCAAACAGCAGTACGATACTAGCTCGGCAGCCCATTATCTCGGCTATACCTCTCCTGACACTCTCCGCAATGCTCGCCATACCGGCAAACTGGCAGGAGTGACCGCCCCCCGATACCGCAAAATCGGTAGCCGCGTGTTCTATGAACGTGCCGCCCTGGATGAGTGGTTGGCGCAGTTTGCAGAGCAGACCTGCACAACCGGCAATGCTGCGTAAGGGGGTGGGGTATGGAAATGCGAGACACCGCCCCGGCCAGGGCGGCATCCCAGAACGTGCGAGTTCATTCTATCAACATTACGACGAAACGACAGTACAGAGTCATTCAAGCGCTATACAAGCGACCACTTAGCCGGGAGGAAGTAGACCGTGTGTCTGGTGCGAGTAACGGCCCCGAGGTAATACGGCAACTGCGGGAGCAAGGATGGGAGATACCTTGCGAGCTTGTGCCGCACACTGACCGGGACGGAATCCAGGGAAGACATGGGGTGTATCGCCTCTCCCCAGCCGACCGGATGAGGGTGGACGTTTGGCTGTACAACGGCATTGCCGGGGAGGTGGTGGAATGAGTCTCCGCAAGGCCATTAACGCAAAATGCCGGGAGTGTGCTGTCGATCCACTCGATGCGGGGTCCGCAGCGCAGCAAATTGCGTGCTGTGTGTCCCATGAATGCCCCCTGCACTCGGTTCGCCCGATTACCTGTACCACCATACCTATCCGCCTACTGGCCCAATATGGCCTGAAAGCGGAGCAGCTAGACCAACAGACACGAAACCTTGTCTCAGGCGCTGTAACTTCTGTAGATGGCCAAATTGACCAGCTACAGAGGCTGGAGGGCGTGACATGAAACGCTATCGCTTTGAAGTGCGCGAGGAAATGGTTACTCCTATTGAAGTTATGGCTGAGACCGAGCAGGAGGCGCGTGAACGGGTTTTCAGGCAGGACGACTACGTGACTCTTTTCGATACCATACGTGGTGATATGCGGCTTGTCCTGCGCTCGGTGGACGATAACTAGCATGTCGAGAGCCAATTCAAAGGGAATGCTCTCCAATGGCAGAGCGAAGGGCTCGCAAAGCTTCCTGAAAGCACTTCACGCAATATTTGACCATCCGGAGTACATAGCTCTACCCAAGCAGACGAGAGCGTTTATCTGGGACTTTGCGCGGCAGTACAATCTGAGGAACAACGGTGACCTTTCTGCCGCACTTGGAACCATGCAGCAATGGGGCTGGACTGAATCCGAATTGAAGAAAGCCAGGAAGGAAGCGGTAGACGCTGGCTGGATCGAAGTTACGCGCCTTCCTCGCTGGCCGAGAGACCCAATGCTTTACAGACTGGCTTGGTTGCCAACCAGCCCAGAGCTGAAGGAGAGCGGGAAACTTGACCCCGTAGCATTCCGTCAACCGGTAAAGAGGCTCAAATGATTAACAGAATTGAGGGGTCCTACAGAACCAATAAAACCCGGTTAATGGTTTTCGGCGACCAACAAACAAGAGTAAACACTGTGTATTTACTCGGTTATTGGTTCCTCATGACGAGTAAACGCCGATTTTTACATACTTTAATGGTCGCTGACCACCCACCTTCTAAGAGTCTTACCATGGGGTTACTGAATTTATTGCGACCGTAAAAGGGCTCCAGGCGGAATATGTGTTTGATTTGTTGGGTGGGGGAATTTTCTGACACCTTAAAAGCGCTCGAATAGCAATATGAATAAGAAGGGATGGACCGATTATCTAACATCTATTGTTTTTGGGCGTCGAAGAGAGTGGCGGTAGGGATAAGGATTTCCCTGATTCTAGGACGATGTACGAAAGAGGATTAGCAAATGGCTGGCGGTAGACCAAGTAAAATGACCACTGTGACAGTAGAGAAACTGGAGCGTGCTTTCCTTCTAGGCTGCACCGATGAGGAAGCCTGTATTGCTGCGAACATTTCCAAGAAAACGCTCTACAACTACCAGGACAAAAACCCGGAGTTTGTTCACCGGAAAGAGGTGCTGAAATCGAATCCAGTCTACCGGGCTAGGAAGGTAGTCCTGGATGCGCTCGAAAGGGGCGATGTAGCTACCGCGCATAAGGTGCTGGACCGCAAGGAAGGATCTAAAGTTCAGCTTTCAGCCCCGTCTGAGCAGCCGTTAATAATCAAGTTTATTGGTATACCAGGCCCTTAAGGGCGAGGGTCTATAGGTCGGAGCAAATGCCCCCAATGTGTATATGCTCTAGAGTCCGGGTCCCGTCATCCTTTCCTCGGAATAAAGTAAATTGGCTTACAAATGAAAGGTTTTTTGGATTGAAGTGAAAATAACCAGCGTCCCCGATCCCATCGTGTTTACAGTAATTTCCTGAAGTGCCGCAGTCATTCCAAGTGTAATCGGACTGTGTAAAACGCTTAGCTTTCCATTCGCCCGATTCGTTAGAGTGTAGGAGCTTGAAGCTGGAAACATCAAGCCTAGAAGACTGGAAGGTGCCTTGGTCCCGGTTCTCAATTAGGACCACGCCAGCATTTGGTATGCAAATCCTAGTTGCTGAACGTGCTGACATAGGAGTTAGAACAATAACACAACAGATTGCAACTCTTAGTTTTTGGGTTGAGTGTCTGAAGTTCATTGTATAGTCGCCTGCATCATCCGGAGTGGCATAGGAATATGGAAGTAGTCAGCTAGCCAATAGGTGAGCAGGAGAATCGCGGCTAATCCAATGCCAGTGCCCATGCGGAAATAAAATAGACGCCACTTCTCGCGCTTGTCGGCCCAATCCTCTTGGTCGCGTGCACTCATTAACTTTTTGGTTTCTCGTGTATGTACAAATGAGGTAGCTTCCGCTTGGAGCAGCATAGACTCTATGTTTTCTAACCTAGTCTCTAGCTCTCGGAGGGCTTGTGCTATATCCCCCTTTGCCGCCGTAGAGAAGCGCTGCTTAACACATGTTCTAACGTCGTTAACGGCCTCTCGTATCTTTTCTACCTTCTGTGAATCAACTTTTGCTCGGCTTTGTGGGGTGATGGTCAAGTTTATCTGATTATTTTTTATTATCTCACTAAGTCTTTCGCCCCATCGCTCCCATAACGTCACTATTCGTTCTCCTGATTTCAAGTTAAAGATATTTTCAACTGACTCAATATATATTCTTCTGCCAGTACTCGATAACAGCGCCTAGTCTTGTACTAATTTTGTCTCGTGTGCCGTCTCTGCGCTGGAACCAAACTTCTTCCGGGAGTATTTCGGGTTCAATCGATCTAATCTCATCGTCAGGAATACGCAGAAGTTCTATTCTTCCAGAGGAATCGACCTGGGAGTGGACAGCAAGCTTGCCGTTGCCTGTGTACAGGTGCTTGTATACGTTGGCAATACTCCTAATGTCACGAAAGCTCCCTGCGGTTTCCCTGCCTAGGTGCTCTATGTATTGTCCGATGCTGGAGAATTTGAGCATGGCTGGACACTTCTTTCGAGAGTGATAGGCGTGCATGATATCTGCCATGTGAGACGCTGAGACGGCAGCGTTAAAAGCGTGTCGCACGCTGTCAGGATTAGTCTGAAAGTCTTGCCAATTACCTACCACAAAGCTATCTAGATACGCCCAAGGTGTCATTGGCATGTGAGGCTACCTCCGTGTATTTCGGTTCGACAGGATTCCCTCCCATCTTAGTGCTCGTTTGTTGCTCGTACAGTGTAGCAGCACCGGGGGAGCGATTCCGGGAAAGGGGGACCTAGGTCCTCGTGGCATCGCAAACTGGATTAATAATCGTTACACGCTGAATGTTCATATCAGCGACCACTAATCCTGCGCCAAACCCTAGGAGTATTCCCAAGAGCACCCCTAGTCCGATGAGTTTTCGCCCTGCGCGGGCTGCTTGCTTCCGTAATATCTGTTTCTCTTCCATCGCGGAAGGATAACGCTTTTGGCTAGCTGGGGCGGGGTACAATTTTCTAATGACAGCAGGGTTAAAGGTCCCTTAAGGGGGTATATATGGGGGTAAAAGCGTTGTTTATATGAGTTAAAATATATATAAAACAGTTAGATAGGGTGTCTATTCGGAGATGACCCGACTCCAATTTCCCGAACCAATCGCGTCACCTGGCATCTAGCCAATTAGCTCGGCACGACCAAACAGTCGTAAGTTATATTACTGACCGCTACGCCAGATACGCTCACGTAATCGTCTCCTGTGCTAAAAAATACGCGTAAAGCGCGAGCGCCGGCTGGCCATGTGGTGCCACGAACGCGCATATGGAGGCGGTAAAATTGAGCAGCATTTAGCGTGAACAATGCTTCGTCGTAGGCATTGAAGGTAACACCATCCCCAAGTACTGCTACGATCGGCACCGCAAAATCCTCCAGATTTTGTAGCCTAAGCATTACGTTGCACTGGACATTGCCACTCGCAGGCACCTCCAGGATCGGAATCTCCACCGAGGAGGGCGTTCCACCATAAATATGCCCGGAAGTTGGTGCGATCCCGTCGAAAAGCTTTACGCCACCTCCAGGCGCACCTTGTGGTCCCTGAGGCCCTGTTGGGCCGGTAGCTCCAACGGGGCCTTCCGGGCCGGTGGTACCTTCCGGGCCGGTGGCGCCAACAGGGCCAGCCGGGCCTTGCGGCCCCGCAACTCCGTCAGCTCCAGTTGGACCTTGTGGCCCCTCCGGACCTTGTGGCCCCTCCGGACCTTGCGGCCCCTCCGGACCTTGTGGCCCCTCCGGACCTTGCGGCCCCTCCGGACCTTGCGGCCCCTCTGGACCACCAGATCCTACATTGATAAGAGCAAGTGTCTGAGCGTTATCTTCCCGCCGACCGACTGACAATCGGTACTGTCCGTCCGGTGCATCGTAAGGCAAGTAAAATTCCAGATAGCCATCTTCAAAGGTATTAGGAACCACTTCGAACAGCGTGTCGCTACCATCAACTGCAAAGAAAAGAGCTTGCCCGCTATTGCGCTTCAGGTTCTCGCCATAAATTCGTACCAGATCACTTTCCACCATAATGCGGTTGACGATTGGCTTACCTTCATCAGCCGCGAATGCTGGCAGAGCACCCATGGCAAACAATAGAAGCAGGCTTGCCATGAATTTTCTGTGGACCCAGTGTTTTGGGAACAGGTGTGCCATATTCAACGCCCCTGGAAAGATTTGTTATTTAGGGCTAGATTTTTTCAGACGCCTGCGATCGAGTCCACTCAATTAATTTACTTTTGCTTAATGTTGCATCGAGGTGGAAGCGGCCTTTCTCGCTGGAGCGATACCGCACGGGGGTCAAGGGGGCCAGTTCCAGAAAACGCATTGAAGCTATCTGTTCCGGGGCATTTTGAAGAAAGGGGTCAGAGTCCTTTTAGGACAGAATTGATGTGTGTACAGTCCGGTATCAAGTTGGTAATGAACAGCTTTGCGAGCTGCACAGTTACTAGTTGAAATAGATCAAACTCGACCAAAAAGGGCTGGCCCGTTTCTCCATAGGTCGTAAAGGACAACAAACTGATTGATCACCGAGGCTGCAGATTGCCAGACCAACCCTCGTCATCAATTTGTAGAAAAAATCGCTGGATGAAGATTTCGGCTGATTCAGGCTCTTGATATATGTCTCTTGTGTCTTGCCAATGGTTCCAATCTCGATACCAGGCAATTCGCAGAAGCTGGGTTATGCCGTTGCTTTCATCCACCGCATCCAGGTTTCGCCAAACACCAACTACCTGATTCTCCCAGTATGGCTCCGAGGTTACCCATGCCTGCTCACTCAAATCGAGAGCATCATCAACATTCTCACTCAAGTATCTGTTGAAGCGATGGATGTAGAACCCCGTACCGGTTTCTATCGCATCATCGCTACCTCGAAGGCTCACCTCCCACATTGAAGTTGCAATATTAGTAACTCCATCCATCGCTGACAGTTCATCCGAAAGGGTAGTGGCTTTCACTTCTTTCCATCGAAGCATTACAACCAATTTATCTTCGGCAATTTCCGTCAAATTATTGTTGGTGTTAGATGCTCGGTTCCAAATTGCAAAGACTTTTGCTCCTGAATTTTCTAATTTGGGCAATACCGAATTTTGCAACTCCGGGAGAAGGTCGACTCCTGACCCGGTGTCGCTCGTGAGTACTGAGTAACTAAACTGATCAAAAGGCTTCCGTGGTCCATCGTTATCGTCATCACACCCCACAAGGGTTAAAAGACAAACTGCCAGCACCAGAGTTTGAAATTGTGCGAGGGAAGAAGTCATCATCCACACCTGTTTTGACTGGCTAGATTACCATCGGAGATGGTTGCCAAATTGGACGATAAGAAGAATTTAATTCTCCAAATTTCCAATGCCTTTCCGGTTCGCTTAGCGCCTTATTGCCCTGTATAACCGTAGTCTAAGCATGGATATATTGAAAGTGGAGAGCCCTAGAAGCGGCTAGCGCATATTCACATGAGCGTTAGATCAAAAACCTATAAAAGAGTCCTTGTTTGGAAGCCTGCTTTTAATAAAAACACTCAATGCGATCCGTAATTCCCGGTAATAGACCTCGCCAGCACAAAGCTATATCGATACGATTGCGAAAACCGAGCCAAGGAGGCAAAGTCATGGCAAACATCGTCATCTGTGCTGACGGAACCTGGAACCGTCCGGAAGAAGACCTCGAGAACGATTACCCCACCAACGTCCTGAAGCTCGCCCGCGCGATCAAACCGCGCAGCGGCAGTGCGAAGCAGCATGTGTTTTACGACTGGGGGCTGGGTTCTTATCACCAGTCTGTCATTGCAGGGGCCACCGGGCGGGGGATCCACAAGAATATTCTCGACGGCTATCGCTATATCGTCCAGAACTACAGCGAGGGCGACAACATTTACCTCTTCGGTTTCAGTCGCGGTGCCTATACCGTCAGGGCATTGTGTGGACTGATAAACAATTGTGGCATCGTCAAGCGCGAAGACGCGAAGCTGATTGGCGAGGCCTGGAAAATCTACAAGAGCACCAACAAGAAGTACCATCCTGACGCTGAAGGCTCGGTCAAATTTCGCAGGGATTTCTCATACGATTCACGCGAGGTGAAATTTGTCGGCGTCTGGGACACGGTCGGTGCCCTGGGTATTCCCTTCAGCGTGCTCGGGCTCTTCGACCGTAAAGACGAGTTCTACGACACCAAGATGGGCTCCAACGTGAAGTTCGCCCGCCACGCCCTTGCCATTGACGAGCGGCGTGAGGATTTCGAGCCGACGATCTGGATGCCGCGCAAGGAGACCAACCTGAAACAGGTATGGTTCTCAGGCGTGCATAGCGATATCGGTGGCTCCTATCCGCCGGACAAGAAAAGCGGCGCGAACGTTTCCGACATCGCCCTGGGGTGGATGCTGGATGAGGCTGAAAAAGTCGGTCTGAAGCTTGAGCAACATATTCGTGATCGGCTGACTGATGGGGGCAAGGCGCCCTTGAACCGCTCACGCCGCCACATCTACAGGTTCAGCAAGCCATTGCACCGGGACCTTATCGTCAAGGACAAACCGACCTTCATCCACGAATCGGTGAAAGCCCGCTACCTCAAAGACCGGGATTACAGACCGCCAAAGCTCAAGGCTCTGGTCGATAGTGTGGGGTGGGACGGGATCAAGCTTTTTCCCCCGTGATTCGCAGTGAGGGTTTGCTGATGGCCTGGGCGGAGCCCAAGGCAAGGCGACACGACAGCAAGGGAACTGCACACCTTGGCTGATTGAAGGCCTGGTTTTATCCGGGCTGCATCAGCCAGACAATCTCCAGGGCCTCGCACTTGCCTTTCAATCCGCCTGGCACAGCATCTCCGCTCAGTTGGGTGAGCCCATAGCAGTCCTCGTACAGTGCCCTGACTTCCTTTTCCAACACGGCAAACGGAGGCCCTTCCATTTGCCGCTGGTCGTAATCGAAGCAGACCAGCAGTTGCCGCGCCGAATCTGTCAGCGTCACCAGGTGGCTGGCGTAACGTTTACGCATCTCCGGCGGTAGCGCCACGAGCGCGGCCCGGTCGTAGACGGCGTCCACGGCACCCAGTACCTCGGGCGACAACTCAAAAATATCACCGACGAAAATATCCAGGCCGGGCGCGCTGTACTGGATTAAATTTCCCTGTGGCGTGACCTCAGGGGTGTGCCCGAGATTTTCAAATAATTGCTGCACTGCGCTTTCACTGAGTTCGGCGCCCGCCACCCGGCAACCGCGTGTGAGCAGGTAGCCGATATCGAGCGTCTTTCCGCACAGGGGGACGAATATGCGATCCCCGGCGCCGAGGCCCAGGCGCGCTTCGAAGCGTAGCAGCACCGGGTTGACCTCATCCATGTGAAAGCCGATCTCGTTGCTTTCCCACTTGTTGAACCAGAACTGGTGTTCCATAGAAATCCTTTGTGGTTTCGCCCGCGTTTTACTCGGGCTTTGGCGGAGTGGCTTTGGCGTCCATGCTCTGGGCTGACTTGAACGCAAACAGTACATTACCCGGCAACTGCCCGAACATCGAGTACCCGGACTGGACGTAGAGCCAGCCGCCAGCCAGAGCCTGTCCGCCCACATCGATGGCGCCGCCGTGTCCGCTTAGGCCATTACCCGCATCGGTTGGCACCGCAGTTTCAGCCTGCCACAGGATCTCGCCCGTGGCGATATCGTAGGCCCGGATCACACCATCCAGCCCCGCGCTGAAGGCGAGTTCAGGCGTTGCCGTGGTGGCGGCGGAGAGGCCGTAGTAGAAGGAGCAGCGGTACATGTCCGCGAGCACGGGCTGCTTGCCGGAGCGGGTGCTTTCGAGCCCCACCAGGGGCGTGTTCGCCGGGTCGAAGTCGCAGCCGCGGGAGACCGGCTGTTCCCAGAGCACCTTCCCGCTAATTGCATCAATGGCGTAGAGGCCCGGCCTCGGGGTGTAGCCGGGACGCTTACGCTCCGGGTCGGCCACCGGCACCAGCAGTTTGTCTCCGGACAGCGCCATGCCCCAGTGAATGCCGCCGTTGGTGGTGCCCTGGCTGACGCGCTGGCGCCAGATGACTCCGCCGTCAAAGCCGTGGGGGTCAGGATTTAGCGCGAAGATTTCGCCGGATTTCTGTCCGGCGAGGAGTTGCTCGCTGCCATCTTCCAGTTCGTGGATGATGACCGAGGCGCCGAAGTCGAAATCACCGCCGGGGTTTACCGGGCAATTGGGCCCGCCGTTCAGGCAGGCCGCATTCCACACGTCCCCGGCAGTGGCCTGGAAGCGCCAGGCTGGTTCACCGCTGTCCATGTCCAGCGCGATGATGGCGTCCGAGGTATCCGTTGCCGGGTGCGTGAGGTTTTCGCCGGTACCGACGTAGATGCGGCGGCGCTTCCCGTCGATGGCCGGGGTGGTCCATACCGCCGCGCCGGAGGGCCCGTATTGTTCAATGCCCGCGGAATTCTTTCCCTGTAGCGTGGCCTCCCCTGTGCTGTGCCACTGCCAGATTTCCTTTCCGTCTCGGGCGTCGAGGGCGATGACACCGCCGTGGGACTGGCAGCAGGCATGGGCCGGGCTGCCAGCGACGGCCACCTCGTAGGAGGAAACCGGAACGAAGAGCCTGTCTTCGTAGTAGCTGATGGAGCCGGTGATGATGGATGTGTCGTAGAGCCGGGCAGAACTTTGCCAGACGGTCTCCAGGCTTTCCGGGTCCACGGCGAAGATCGAGGCGGTGGAATCGGCGAATACCAGCAGGCGCTGGCCGCTGCTCAGACTGGCCACGGTAATCGCCGAACGGATACCGCTGAACACTCGGGTATGCCTGCGGATGCAGCCCTCGAAGCGGTCGATGGCGTAGAGGCGGCCGGTCTTGTCGCCGAAGTAGAGGGTGTCGCCTACTACAGCGGGCTGGGAACGCATATCGGTGACGCGAGGAAAGGCCAGGGTCCAGGCCAGTTCGAGGCTGCCGACATTGTCGCGGTCGAGACCGGCCTGCGCCGTATCGACAAAGCGCCGGTTGTGTGTGCCCAATCCCCAGTCGAGGGCGTAAGGCGTCTCGTCGCCGCTGCCCGGCCCAGTGCAACGGTGGGTCTCGACCCAGCCATCGACCTCGTCGGCCCCGGCGGTCAGGTAGATCGCGATCAGGCCGCGCTCCTGCTTGCTGAGGTGGGCGGCCATGGGCTGCATCTTGCCGAACTCCATGGCGATCATCAGGCTCTCGCGGGAGAAGCCGGCGAGGGCTTCACGCGTCGGTGCGTGCATGGCCGGGTTGTCATGGCAACTCGCGCAGTCCCTGTCGAAGAGCTTTTCGCCGAGGTAGGCCAGCGGCAGTTTGTCGGCGTTGCGCAGGGCGAAGCTTTCCAGCGTTTTCAGTGGCGACTCGATCATCAAGGCCGCACCGCCGACAAGCAGGGCGATACCCAGCATGCCGAAGAGGGAAAATTTCAGCAGGCCTTTCACTCGGTTTCACTCTCGCTGTCGGGCAGGGCGAAAGCATAGAGGTAATCGCCGTAGCCGCGCTGGAACATGGAATGGCCCCCGGCGTTGATCACCACATATTGCCGGCCCTTGTAGTCATAGGTCATGGGCAGGGCGGTGGCATCCACCGGCAGTGTGTAACGCCACAGGGACTCGCCGCTGTGGCTGTCGAAGGCGCGGAACTGGCGGTCCATGGTCGCGGCGATAAAGAACAGGCCGCCCGCGGTGGCGATACCGCCGCCGAGGTTGGGGGTACCCCACTCGATGTGGAAGGGCAGGTTTACCGGGCCCATTTCGTGCACCGATCCGAGTGGTACTTCCCAGTCGATCACTCCGCGGTAGAGGTCCACGGCGACAAGCTTGCCCCAGGGCGGCGCGTTGCAGGGTATGCCGAGTGGGGACTGCAGGGCGCCGATATCGACGCTGTAGGGCGTGCCGCGCATGTTGACCCGCATGCGCTGGCCGGCAGCGGGATGGTCCTGGCCTTCGACGGTTTCAGCGTTTTCCGATATCGGTAGCAGGCGGCCGGTGAAGGCGAGGTTGTTGACGTTGACCAGCAGGATACCCGCGTCATCCAGCAAGGCTCCGCCGCCCCAGTTGGCGCCGCCCAGGCTGCCGGGGAACATGATGGTGAGCTTTTCGCTGATCGGTGTGAACAGGCCCAGGTTGCCCAAGGCCGTCAATTGTCGCTTGCAGTCCCCGCGATCCCAGGGTGTCAGCCCCCAGGCGTTTTCCGGTGTGACGAAGGGGTCTATCAACTGCGGCGGGGCGATGGGTTTGGGCTGGGTGGGGGCGGCGTGCTCGCCGGGAATATCCGAAGGCGGCACGGGCTGCTCGGTGATTTCCCAGAAGGACTCGCCGGTAAGCCTGTTGAGCACGAACACGAAACCCTGCTTGGTTACCTGGGCCAGGGCGGGCACCTTTGCGCCATCGCGGCGCCAGTCGAAGAGGATCGGCTGGGCCGGGGTGTCGTAGTCCCAGAGGTCGTGGCGCACATGCTGGAAGTGCCAACGCACGTCGCCGCTGGTGATGTCCAGGGCGACGATACTGTTGGCGTAGCGATTGTCGCCGGGGCGCGCAACGCCGTAATAGTCGGGGGAGGGCGCGCTGGTGGGCAGGAAGAGCAGGCCGTTGTCGGCGTCCACGGAGATCGGCGCCCAGACGTTGGCGCTGCCGCTGCCGGGGTGACCTTCCAGTGGGTCGAATTGCCAGCGCGGTTCCCCGCTGAGTGCGTCGAAAGCCTGCACCGTGCCCCGGGGTGTTTCTGCCCGCGCGAAGTCGATGACGGTAGAACCGGTGATGACCATGTCTCTCGCAATGACCGGCGGCGAGGATGTGCTGACATCCCCTGCTGCGAATTCCGCCACTCCATAAAGGGCTACGCTGCCACCCTCGCCGAAGCCCGGACAGGGTGTTCCGTCGAGGGCGTCTATTGCCCACAGGCGGCGGTCGTGGGTCGCCAGGTAGAGGCGGTGCCTGCAGGCATTTTCAGCGGGCGTGCGCGCCTCCTCCGCGTAGGCCACGCCGCGGCAGCGAAAAGGCCGGTCGCCGCCGCGGTCGATCCCCGGGTCGAATTCCCAGCGCTGCCCGCCATTGTCGGGGTCCAGCGCGATCACCCGGTCGAAGGGTGTGCAATAGACCAGGGATTCGCCGGCTTCCGCTGGCAGCAGGATCGGCGTGCTCTGGGCGGAGGTACGGGCCATCGCCTCGCCAAAGCGCGCTTCGTCGCCGCTGCGAAATATCCAGGCGACATCAAGGGCTTCCACGTTGTCGCGGTCGATCTGCGCCAGCGTCGAGTAATGTCGTCCGCCCGGATCTCCGCCGTAGTGCTGCCAGCCCTGTGCATTGCTCACGCCGCACAGCGCCATGCACAGGCTTGGCAATAACCGTTTCAGGCGAGGCAGAATCGGACCCACGCCAGCGACTCAGTCCTTCAGCGGCGCAATGCGCAGGAGGGTCGGCACGCCACCCTCGGACTGCCAGGTGGGGAAATGGGAATTGGTGGTGTAGACGGAGCCGTCGTCCTCGTGGACTTCCACGTCGCGGGTGAAGAAGCGCTGCCGCGGCAGGGGGTAGACCTTCCAGCTCTCACCGGCGATATCGAAGGCCAGCAGGGTGTCGGACTGGTTGCCATTTACCCAGACGACACCGCGCTCGCGATCGATGTTGAGTGCGTAGGGCACCTCGTTCACTACCGGTAGCTCATAGGGTGTGAACTGCTGCGTGTCCGGCTCGTATTTCACCAGCAGTGAATTCTGGAAGGCCACCACCCAGATATCCCCCTTTGCATCCACCCGCAGGCGCCGGGGGCCTTCCCAGGGGAAGTCGATCATGCTGATCTCGCCGGACTCCGGGTCGATATGGGCGAGGTCGTTGGCATAGAGCCGCGCCGCCCATACCGTGCCGTCCGGTGCTATGTCGATGCCGTAGGGCATGGGCAGGCCCACGGACTCCCGTGTCGGCTTCGGCAGGGGACGGTGTTCCGGATCGATGCTGAACAGCAGGGGCAGGAGTTTCAGCATGATCCACTCCTTCGCGCTGCGCGCCGGCAGGTCGTAGAGGGTGAATTCCTGCGTGGCGCGGTCGAACATCGCCACCTGGGAGGAGAGGGCGAGGGTGAACCAGACACGGTCCCGCTGGTCGATGCGGATGGTGTGCGGGTAGTAGCCCCCCGGCATGGGGTGGCTGATGAACTGCTTGCTTTCGATATCGAATTCCAGCAGTTCCTGGACCATGGAAGGCGTGATGAAGATATTACCGTCCACTTTCGAGTAGGCCAGTGAGTGCACGCCCTTGTAATTGTGCATTTTCGGGAAGACCTTGAAACGGTTGCCGAGGATGCCGCCGAGGCGGGCGTCCTCTTCGTGGGGGACCTTGTAGACGGTGTAGTCGCCGCTGGCCGGTTCGAGTTCGTAGATCCGGTCAAACAGATTGTCGCCGATATAAATCTGGCCATTGGGATGCAGCAGGAAGTCGTGCATCTGCGAGAAGCCATCGCCGATGGGCCATTCCACCATCTCGATTTCCGAGAGGTGGGCATCCCAGTCCCGCGGCTCGGGCACCTGCTGCGGGTGTTCGCGCAGCTCCCGGTACTCTTCCTGCAAGAGCTCGGCGATGCGTTGGTGCTCATCTACCGGAAGGCGGGCGCCGTAGGTGTTCATACGCTCGAACACGCTGAGCCACTGCTCGGTGGTGCGCTCGTTGCGCATGAAGGGCGAGGCCTGCTGATGGCAAAAGGCGCAGTTGAGTAGGAAGGACTGCTTCAGGCCCTGGTCGCCGCCGAAACCCAGTTGCGACAGCCACACGTTGGAGGGGTAGCTGGCGATGTACTGCTCCTCGTTCATGCGTTCCATTACCACCTCGGGCCGGGGCGCATCGAGGTAGGCGTCGACGTAACCCTGGGCGCGAACACGGTAGCTGGCTGGGGCCTGTAGCGTCGGCAGTTCTACCTGGCCGCGGGCGTCGGTAAAACGGGTGCGTACCACCGGGGCGGTATTGGTCACACCGTCGGGGGTATAACCGTCGTCGCTCAGATCCGCCTCGGCTGTGTACAATGGGGTGACGGTCACCATGGCCTGGGAAACGGGTTCTCCCTGGGCGTTCTTTACGAGCATTCCAGCCGCCTGGCTGAGGGAACTGGACATGAGCAGGAGCAGTGCTGCGAAACGGTAATGCACGCTTATCCTTCCGGGCTATCGGGACATTAAATGTGCCGGAGGCCGTCCGGCGTGCCTGTTTTCGGTATTGTCTGCCACTTCCCTGCCTCCGAAGGTGCCATAGTACACCCGGGTCCTTGAGTAAATGCAAATGCCCGGGGGAGCGCCTCCGGAGCCCTTCCTTCCTGCGAGTTTACGCGCCCGGATGTGCTTTCAACGGGAATCGGCAGCTAACGCTGTCAACCCACAGTGCTTGCTGCTAGGCTGGTTCGCAGTTACCCAGCATGCCAGGCGACGTGTACCTGCAGAACAATAATCGCTGATGAGCCGCACCGACTACCGACCAGACATCCAGGGCCTGCGAGCCATCGCCGTGCTTGCGGTCATCCTGGCGCACGCGCGGATTCCCGGCTTCTCCGGGGGCTTTGTCGGCGTCGATGTCTTCTTCGTGATTTCCGGTTTCCTGATTACCGGCCTGTTGCTGGGCCAGTGGCAGGACACGGGGCGGATTCGCTACTTCGACTTCCTGGTCCGCCGGCTGAAGCGGCTGCTGCCGGCGCTGCTGGTGATGCTCGTCGTGGTGCAGGTGAGTTCCCGTCTGCTGCTTTCCAGCTATGAAGCGCTGATGCAGACCGGCTCCTTGATCTACGCCGCGAGCTGGACCAGCAATCTGTATTTCGCATTCTCCGAATTCAATTACTTTGCCACCTTGCAGGACAAGGACCTTTACCTGCACACCTGGTCGCTGGGCGTGGAGGAGCAGTTCTACCTTGTCTGGCCTGGCCTGCTGCTGATTGCCCTGTCGCTTGCGGGGAGCGGCTCCCCGCTGCGCACACAGCTGAAGCGCTTGCTGGTCCTGCTGCTCGTTGTGGCGCTCGTCAGTTTCACGCTTTTGATCTTCTGGGCGGGGAGCGATCCACTGAAGCATTTCTACATGATGCCCGGCCGTGCCTGGCAGTTCGCCCTGGGCGCCGGTGTGTTTCTCTGCTCCCGCCTCTACACCCAGCCTGCCAACAAGCCCCGCCGCTTTTTGCTGCTGGTGGAGTCCTGTGCGCTTCTGGGTCTGGCGATGTTGTTCTATAGCGTGGTGGTTTTCGACGAGAAGCTGGCCTACCCGGGATATTACGCGCTGCTGCCTTCGGTCGGCGCCGCCCTTGTGCTGGCGGCGGGCAGCGGTTTACGTACTGCACGGGCCAGCCGGCTGCTGTCCTCGAAGGGCCTGGTCTGGCTGGGCGACAGGTCCTATTCCCTTTATCTCTGGCACTGGCCTGTATTGATTATCGGTGGCGCCTACGGTCTCAGCTCCGATGGTGCAGGGCTGGCGCTGCTGTTTGCCATCACACTGGCCCTGGCCATGCTGTCCTACCGCTGCATCGAACTGCCTTTCTGGAAGGGATCTTTCAGCCTCGCGGCGCCGGGTCGAACCGCTCTGGGGTCCGCTATGGCGGTGGTGCTGCTGGTCGCGGGTTCCCACAAGCTGGTCGCGGATATCTTCACCGGCATCCCTTCCGCCGTATACAGCTACGACCTGCGACCGAACAATGGGACACCCCTCGGCTTCGGTGGCAGGAGCAGCTGTGATCGCTGGCATTTCGACGCCGAGGTCATACCCTGCGAACTCGGCAGCCCGGATGCGCCGCTGACCGCGCTGCTTATCGGCGACAGCCTGGGGGCGAATTGGGCTTCTGTGGTACCCCAGATCTACACCCCGCCGCAATGGCGCGTGGTGCTGCTGACCAAGTCTGCCTGCGCGATCGTCGATGTCGATTACGTCTATGGGCCCGCAGGGGGCGTGTATCAGGTCTGCAGCGACTGGCGTGCTGCCAGCGTCGACTATATCAGGGAGCTGCATCCGGAAATCGTGTTCATTGCCAACTCTGCCTACTATGAATTCACCGAGTCCCAGTGGATCGAGGGCACGCAGTCGGTGGTTTCCAACCTGGCGGCCGCGACGGATTTCCTTGTCATGATCCCCGGCACGCCGGAGCTCAGCTTCGATGGGCCGAGTTGTGTCAGGGATCCCTACAGTTTTACACTGCGACTGAAAGACAGCGAGCGAATGTGCGAAGAAAAAGTGGCCAGTAACCGGAGTGCGGAAGTGGCCACCTACCTCGAGAGCGCCGGTAGCGCCTTCGAAAATGCCTACGTAATCAACCTGAGTGACCTGGTTTGCCCAGGCGATCGTTGTGCCGCTCGCAGCCGGGACGGAATCCTTGTCTTCACTGATAACAAGCACTTGAGCACCTCCTTTGTGAGAAGCACGGCTCCGGAGGTGCACAGGCGGCTGCTTGAAATCGGCGCAGCCCCCGAGCACTTCGAGAGCCTGAAACTCTCATCGGGTCTGTAGAGCGCGGTATTCCGTTTCCGGCTGGCAGGATAGATATATGAAAATCGGCGCCTCCTACCCCATGCGCGAGTTGAGCTGCTCGCCCGCCAATGTTCGCAGGTTCATCGAAGCCCTGGAGGAGCTCGGTTTCACCCACATGATGGCCAACGACCACGTCGTGGTCACGCCACACGACAGGCGCGATCCGCCATTGAACGGTCCCTACACCGACAAAGACAGTTTTAACGACCCCTTCGTTCTCTTCGCCTTTGCCGCTGCGGTGACCGGGAAAATCGATTTTGTCACGGGGGTACTGTGCCTGCCCCAGCGGCAGACCGCCCTGGTCGCCCAGCAGGCGGCAAACCTTGACCTGCTTTCCAGCCAGCGCCTGCGACTTGGTGTGGGAATCGGCTGGAACTACGTCGAGTTCGAGGCTCTCGGCATTGATTACAAAACACGGGTAAAGCGCACCGAGGAGCAGATAGAACTGCTCCGTCGCTTCTGGGCGGAGCCGGTGGTTGACTTCAGCGGCCGCTTCCACCGGGTGCATCGCGGCGGTATCAACCCGCGTCCACAGCGCCAGATTCCTATCTGGCTGGGTGGCTACACTGAACCGGGCTTCGTTCGCGGGGCCAAATATGGCGATGGCTTCGTTTTCGCGGCGAGCGGGGAGAATGCGGTGGCTGGCTGGGAGCGGGTTCGCCTTCACCTGCAGGATTGCGGTCGTGACGAGGCGGGCTATGGCGGGGAACTGCTGGCGATTTTTGCTCCCGATCCCCAGAGCGCCGCGGACGACCTGCACCGATTCCGCGATGTCGGCGGCACCCACGGCTGCTTCCATTCCATGGACAAGGGCCTGGGTGACGACGTCGAGGCGCATATCGACTACATCGCGAAGTGCAAATACCTTTGGGATCGCGGCTAGCAGGCCCAGCAGGCAGCGAACGAAGCAAAGACGCTTGAATAAATGACACTCAAGTAAAAGATACTAAAAGACCAGGAGAGAGCGATGGCAGCATACCTGATTGCGCTGCGGGAAGGCCCCGTGCGCGACCCCGAGGCGATGGCGGAGTACCAGCGCATGAACCGCGAGAACACCGGCCAGTTCGCGTTGAAGCCGATCATTGTCTACGGCGCGATGGAAGCGAAAGAGGGTGAGGCGCCGGATGGCGTTATCGTCGTCGAGTTTCCGAACATGGAGGAAGCGAAGGCCTGGTACGACAGCCCGGCCTATCAGGCGGCGATCCCCTATCGCCAGAAAGCCGCAGACTACCGGATCTTTTTTGTAGAGGGACTTTAAGCCTGCTGCCCGGAGTTCGCTGCCAACAGCTCTCCGGGCGCGCGATGCAGGGTATCAGCAACTCGCGGCACGCACGGTCTTGTGCCGAATCGGGCAGCGTTTTTTCTCTGGCTCTTCCGTCGTGGCGGGAGCGTCTGCAAGCGGTGCGACGGGTTGGGCGGCACTTTCGGGCAGGCTGCTTTGTCCAGCGTCGATCGCTTCCACGACTGAATCCACCAGCCCGTTGGGGATGGGTACGCTGAGATTGTACTGGGCGATCTGCCAGCCGCTTGCGCCTTTCACCAGTACGCCGGAACCGCGGCAGGCGCCGAGGCTGGCGTTGTCCAGTTTTTCGTCGAACCAGGCTGTGCGGCCATCCGCTGAGACGGCGATGTTGCGCTCCTGCGGGGTATACAGCCATCCCTTGCCGGCATTGAAACGCTCGCTGACGAAACTGCGAAAGGCGGGGCCTTCCCAGCGCTCGCTGCCGTCGGTCCCCAGGAAAACCACGTCATCGGTCATCAGGGAAAGGTAGGCCGAAAGATCGGCGTGGGCGGCGGCCTGGTGGAACTCGTCCAATGCAGTGCCGACTTCATCGGCGGTGCCGGCGAAAAGCCGGTTACCCAGCAGGCTCAATGCCAGGGCGCTAACCAGTATCAACAGCTTGTGACGCATACTTCCTCCGAATCGGGAGTTCGACTCTAATCGAATTGTCATGCTGCGGCTAGGACGCTTTGGCATCGTCCACCCGGCCCATCCACCACAGCGAAAGACACAGGGGAACCACGTAGATGAGCAGGAGCCACAGCAGTACGCTGCGATCCCCAGCGTCGGTGCTCGCCGGATAGAGCGCAAAAATGATTGCCGGCAGTGCGTTACCCAGTATGCCGCCGAGGGCGCGGTAGGTATTGAACATTCCCATCGCCAGGGACTGCACCTGCAGCGGAACCGCCAGCAGGGTCGCCCGCTGCGCGACGATCTGCAGTACCGCGGCGCCGGCCCCCACCAGCAGCATGGCGGTAGCGAAGCTGGCGCGGTAGAGCGGGGCGAGGAGCAGGGCGATGCCCAGCACCACCAGTAGCTGGGCGGCGAAGCGCGAGCGTGCGTCGCCGGCGATGTCGATGTGCCGGCCGCTCACCGGGCTGGCCAGCATCATGGCGAAGGTATAGCAGGCGAGGTAGGCTCCCAGTTCGGCCGGGGCGATGTTCAGGGTGGCGGTAGCCCAGACCGGCAGCATGAACATCAAGCCGAACGTGACCCCGCCACCGAGCATGGCAACCACGCTGCCTAGGTTGAAACGGGTATTGTTGATCATCCCGAATTGTTGCACCGACCCGGGGGAACGGCGGATCAGCCAGGCGATAAGCAGTGCGGAAATAACGCATACCGCCATCATCCCGAGGAATGGGCGGCCTTCGATCAGCCGCTGCAGGCTCGCGGCGAAAGGGATAAACGGCAGGCCCATCAGGCAGACGCTGGAAATTTTGCCCTGGCGTTTGGTGTCGGCGGGAACGAACACCACTACCAAGACCAGCGCCAGCAGGCCAACCGGGACGCTACACCAGAACAGGAAATGCCAGTCGAAGGCGTAGATGATCAGTCCGCCGAGGGGAAAGGCCAGGGCGCTGGAACCGAGCATCGCCGAGCTCATGAAGCCGAGGTTGGTGGCAATGCGCGCTTCCGGGGTAATACGGTAGATCAGGGTGGCCGCGTTGGCGGTAATCGTGCCGGTAAAAATGGCCTGGCCGACGCGCCAGAAAATCAGTTCATGGTAGCTGGCGGAAAAGCCCGCCGCGAGGCTGGACACACAGAAGCCGACAATGCCCACGACAAAGACCCGCTTGCGGCCGAGCCTGTCGCCGAGTGCGCCGGCTATGGGCTGGGACGCGGCTGTCGCCGCCATGAAATACATGACCAGCGATGAAATGTGCGCATAGGGTAGTTCGAAGGCCTCGGCGAGGGCCGGGAAGGCGGTAACGATCAGCGTGCCGTTGATGGCATTCAGGCAGGCCGCGCAGGCGATCGCCAGGAAGGCCAGCAGGGCTCCTGAACCTTTCTTTGCTTCATTCACCCTGGCACAGACCCTCGAGTGCCTGCGCCGCCGGCAGCTGCAAGCGCAGTGAAGCGAGAGCATCGCCCCGGGTGGCGCCGGTATTGACGATGGCGATAGGCTTGCCCGCAGCGTGGGCCAGCCGGCAGAAGCGGAAGCCCGAGTACACCTGCAGGGAACTGCCCACTACCAGCAGGGCACCTGCGCGGTCCAGCGCGGTCCGGCAGGAGTCCACACGGGCCTTCGGTACGTTGCCGCCATAGAACACCACGTCGGGGATCAGCACGCCAGCACACTGCCCGCAGGGCGGCACCTGGAAATCGGCCAGGCTGTGTTCCGGGATGTCGCTGTCGCCGTCGGGGCGCGCTTCTCCCGCCGCCTTGAGCGGAGCGTTGTGATGTTCCAGCCAGTGCTGCAGCGCCTCGCGCTCGCTGATGGCGCCGCAGTCGAGGCAGCGCACCCGGTCCACCCGACCGTGCAGGTCGATCACCCGGCGGCTGCCGGCGCGCTGGTGCAGGCGGTCCACGTTCTGGGTGATGAGCAGTTCGATCCGTCCCCGGGATTCGAGGCGGGCCAGCGCGTGGTGCGCGGGGTTTGGCTGCGCATTGCGGAGCACCGGCCAGCCGGCCATCGAGCGCGCCCAATAGCGCCGACGGGTAGCGGCATCGTTGAGAAAATCGCCATGCTGGATCGGGGTGCGGTAGAGCCACCTGCCGCTATCGTCGCGATAGGTGGGAATGCCGGACTCCGCGCTGATCCCCGCGCCGCTGAGCACCACGAGTCGGCGGTGCTGGCGGATAAAGGCGGATAGGGCTTCGATATCGCTGCTAGTGTCTGGGGCTGGTGCTGGCATGGCGAGGATTATACGGGCTTTTCTCCAAGACTGGCTTTGCCGTCGCTGATCGGTAGCCCTATAGTGTTGTTTGCACAACGCGGAGGGTCGCCATGCGTATCCTTCTTACCGGCGGCACCGGGTTTATCGGCGAAGCCCTGGTGCCAGCGCTCTGGGAGCGCGGCGCTGAACTTGTCCTGCTGTCCCGGCGCCCGCGACCGGGCCGCACCGGGCTGCGCTATGTCCGCAGCCTGGCAGAGATCGCCCCGGATACCTCCCTCGATGCCGTGATCAATCTCGCCGGCGCCTCGCTCGCGGCAAAGCGCTGGAGCGAGGCCTACAAGCGGGAGATCCGTGCGAGCCGCATAGATGGCACTCGCGCTCTGGTGGAGTGGCTGGCCCGCCTGGAGAGCCCCCCACGGGTATTGCTGAGCGCCAGCGCCGTCGGCTTTTACGGGCATCAGCGGGACACCCTGCTGGATGAGGACTCGCCCGCTGTTCCAGGCTTTGCCCAGGCCCTCTGTGCCGACTGGGAGGCGCTGGCGGAGCAGGCCGCGGACCTGGGTACCCGCACCTGCTGCATGCGCCTCGGCGTGGTCCTGGCGGCGGGCGGCGGCGCCTACCGGGAAATGGCGCGCTCCTTTCGCCTGGGCGTGGGCAGCTGGATTGGCGACGGGGAGCAGTGGCTGAGCTGGATACACCGCGAGGACGCGGTGGCGGCGATGCTCTACCTGCTGGATCACCCGGTACTTTCCGGCCCCTTCAACCTGACGGCACCCGAGCCGATTACCGCCCGCGGTTTCGCCGAAGCCCTGTCGCGATACTACCGTACCCTGTTCAACCTGCCTCTGCCGGCTCCCGTGGCCAGGGTCCTGCTCGGTGAAATGGCCGACGAGTTATTGCTCAACGGCCAGCGCGTCCTGCCCTCTCGACTGCAGGCGGCGGGTTTCGACTTCCGCTACCCGGGCATCGATGCAGCACTGGCGCAGATCCGCGCACGCTAGACCGGCATGCCTACACCAGGTTCCTCACACCCAGTTCCTCGGGGAAGGGCTCGAGGAAGACCTGGCGATCGATGTAGGCGTTGGGATGGTTGGCAAAGTGGTGTTGCAGCATGGTGACCGGTACCACCAGCGGCACCTGGCCGAGGCGGTAGCGGTCGATCAGGGTGGCCAGCCGCTGGCGCTCCTCGCTACCCAACTGGCGCTTGAGGTAGCCGGCGATGTGGTAGAGCACGTTGCTGTGACTGCGGCGGTTGGCGCGGTGAGTCAGTCCCTGCATCAATGCGCTGATGAACTCCCCGCCGAGGGCTTCCGGGTCGCGTTTGCCCGCATCCGCCAGCATCCGCCCGAGGCTCTCGTAGGTGGGTACGTGGTGGGCCATCACCAGGTACTTGTAGCGGCTGTAGAAATCCACCAGCCGGCCGGCGCTGAGGCCCCCGGCCAGCAGTTGTTTCCAGTCGTGGTAGGTCAGCGCGCGGGTGATGAAGCTCTCCCGCAGGCCCGGATCGTTGAGGCGCTCATCGTCTTCCAGCGGGAGGAGCGGATCGACAGCTGCGAGTCTTGCCGCGTACATGCCCTGGGCGTCCTTGGCGACGAGGTTGCCGGCGGCGTTGAAGCGTTTGACCCGGTCGAAACCGCAGCTGGGGCTGCCCTTGACCAGGATGTAGCCGCAGATGTCCGGGGCGCTGGCGAGGTATTTGTCGGCGCCGGCGGCCAGCGCTTCGCTGTAATCGTGCTGGTGGGAGTCTACATCCAGCACCCGGATAGTGTCGCCGTCGCCGACGATATGGATGGGCGGGCGGGGGACGCCGAGACCGGCGTTCATTTCCGGGCAGAAGGGCCGCATCTCGAACAGTGCGGTCAACTGGCGCACGTGGTTGTTGGGTGCCTTGGTTTGCGCGTTGTAACGCACCGGGTTGCCCATCAGGCAGGCGCCGATGCCGAGTTGGGGTTTGCGCTCCGGGGTGTCTGGCATGGTTTCAAGCTACTCCGCTGGTCCCCTGGTGGCAAGGGCCTTTCATTCCATGGGGTTGTCACTTATGAGTACGCAAAAACCGACGCGATGGATTGCATGGGCTGTGGGGCGGGGCGCGAAGCGGCTAGAATGCGGGTACCCGACTGTTGGCGACGGAAAACTGCCCATGAGATTCACCTGTCTATCGATACTGCTGAGCCTTGCCCTCCTGCTGGGAGGCTGCGCTTCGCTGACCGCCGATTACGATCCACCGGTAGTCACCCTGGAGAATTTCCGGGCCCTGCCCGCCGAGGGCGGCGCGCCGCGCTTCGAAATCGTCCTGCGCATCGCCAACCCCAACAAGGAAGCACTCGACATCGCGGGAATTGCCTATAGCGTCAGCGTACACGACCGGAAACTGGTCAGCGGCGTGACTAACGAAGTGCCCCATATCGCCGCCTATGCCGAGGAAACCGTGACCCTGGAGGCCGGCCTGCAGTTGCTGGAGATGCTGCGCTTGTTTGCCGAACTGGGGCTCGAGCCCACCGACGAGTTGAACTACAGCTTCAGCGCCAAGATCGACTTCGAAGGCTGGTTGCCCACCCAGCGGGTGGAGGAATCGGGCCTTATCCGGCTGCGCTAGAAGAACACTGAGCGGGCAAATATCGCCAGGATGATGGCGGGGCAGACCACCCGCACGTACCAGGGCCAGATCTTCCAGAACAGCCCGTGCTCCACGTTCGGGTTGCCCTGCCTGAGCTCCTGCAGCAGGGTGTTGCGTTGCATCACCCAGCCGGCGTAAATGCACAGCATGAAGCCGAGCAGCGGCTGGCTGTAGCGCGTCGTGACGCTGATCACCAGGCCGAAGAGGGTGCCGAAATCCAGCAGGATGCCGGTGCTGACCAGCGCGATAATGCCACCGATCAACCACACCGCCTTGCGCCGCTCCACGCCGCGCTCTTCAATGGCGTAGGCCACCGGCGCTTCCAGCATGGAGATGGAGGAGGTGAGGGCGGCGATGCTCATCAGGAAGAAGAACACGATACTGACCACGATACCCGGCAGGCCCATGCTGGCGAACAGTTGCGGCAGCACCGTGAATATCAGCGTGTCTTCCGAGAGCAGGCTGCCGCTGGCGGAGAAGATCTCCACGCCCTGGTGCAGGGCCACGTACATGGCGGGCAGCACCAGGAAGCCGGCGCAGACCGCGATGAAGATATCCACGAGGGTGACCATGCCGCCGACCAGCGGCAGGTCTTCCCGGTCCGGCAGGTAGGAACCGTAGATCAGCATGGTGCCCACACCGAGGGAGAGGGAGAAGAAGGCCGCACCCAGGGCGCGGATGATCAGGTCCGGTGAGAGGGCGCGGCTGAAATCGGGCAGCAGGTAGACCTTGAGGCCCTCCATGGCGCCGTCGAGGGTCAGCACGTAGGCAATCAGGGCAAACAGGATCAGCAACAGGGCCGGCATCAGGCGTGCTGACCAGCGCTCGATGCCCTGGCGTACGCCCTCGGAGATTATGCCGGCGGTCAGCGCCATGAAGATCAGCATGAAGACCACGTTGCGCTTGAAACTGAAGCTGGTGAGCCAGCCGGCGAGGCCGTCCTGGCCCAGTAGCTGGGCGATGGAGGCGAGGCCGAAGGCGATCATCCAGCCCGCGACGATGGCGTAAAAGCTCAGGATCAGGCTGGCGACCACCAGCCCGATAATCCCGGTGGCCGCGCCGGTGCGGCGCAGGACGGGGTTCTGTGAGAGGCTGCCCAGTGCCCGCGTCGCGTTGGCGTGTGCGTGGCGGCCGATGATGAGCTCAGCCATCAGCGCCGGGTAGGCGAGGGTGAAGGCCAGCGCCAGGTAGACCAGCAGGAAAGCGGCGCCGCCGTTGCTTGCGGCCTGGGT
The DNA here is from genome assembly GCA_033283325.1 of Halieaceae bacterium WMMBA4. GTDB lineage: Bacteria > Pseudomonadota > Gammaproteobacteria > Pseudomonadales > Halieaceae > Mangrovimicrobium. The sequence continues at coordinate 1,341,486 of JAWMQO010000001.1, read as the reverse complement.
CGGGAAGCCCCAGATATTACCCAGCCCGACAGCGGAACCCGCCGCTGCCATAACGAAACCGAAGCGGGAAGAAAATTCCCCACGCGATGCGGCCATACCTGTCCCCAGAAACTGTGCTGTTTTCGCCGCCAGTGTAACATGCGATCGCCGACGGTCGGCACGCTCAGCCGCTCTGGGGGCCGGCGACACAGGGCCGCTTGTCGCCCTCCTTCTTGTTGAGGCCGAAGAGAGTGCGGGCCATGCGCGGCACCAGTGACAGTACCTCCGCAGTGGCGTCGAAGGCCGCGGCGATCGGAGACACCGTGACAGAAGGGTCCTTGAATGGCCCCTTGATATGCACCGTAGAGGGGATCTGCAGGTCGCGGGATTTAGAGCGCGGGGTGAAGGTGACGTCGAGCTTCTCGCCGCGGAAATTGATGGTGGCCTTACCGGTAGCCAGCATCTTGGTAGTTTCGATGTAAAGATTGTCCGAGGCGGCGACGCCCCGCTTGAGCTTGAATTCAGCCATGGTGCAGTCGATGTGGGTGGATTTCTCCAATGCCGCTCCCGAGTAGAACCAGGCCAGCAGGTCAGTGGCGAGGACGTCGTAGGCGGCTCCGGCGATTTCGGTATCCTCCAGCGCCACTGCGATGCTGCCATCGAGGTTTTGCAGCAGTTCGGTGCCGTTGCTTCCCTGCGCCGTCAGGCCGCCGCGGAGGTTGGCAGAACCGCTCACCGGATAATCGATGCCCAGGTCCCGGGTCAGGGTATTCATCGGGATGGCGAGGGCTTCAACAGCGACACTGGCGAAGGGGGGGCTGGTGTTGAGGTCGATGATGCCACGCAGTTCGGCCTGGGAATTGTCGTAGGCCACGGAGAACCGCCGTAGGGTGTAGCGATTATCCAGGCCCGTCAGGTGCACCTGCAGGCCGTCGATGCGCGTGTTATCCCCGACCACGCCGCCGAGGTCCAGGCGCAGGTCGGTCTCGTAGCGGGGCGCTTTCTGCAGGCGCTGCTCAAGGCGATTACCAACGCCGAGATCGTCCAGATTCTCTGCGGGTTTGTATGCGGCCTGTTCATCTTCCTCGGCCTGCAGGCCGAGATCGACGAGGTGTAACACCGGAGAATCCACGCTCAGGGACACCCGGGATACGCTGCCCCCGGCATAGTCGATCTGCCCTTTGCTCTGGAGTTCAGTAGCGCCCAGTTGGAGCCGGGCGGAAAAAATACTCCGGTCGCCTTCGTTTTGCAGCGAAACTTCGCCATCACCGGGGCTCAGCTTGAAATCACTGAGCGCGGCAAACGCCTTCGGATCGTGAAGCCTGAAAGCGATATCCATGGTCGTTTCGAGCGGGTTGGTGAGGTCAGGCATCTTGCCGTCTCCCTCGGCGCTGAGTCCACCGCCGGTGAGTTGCAGGTTGAAAGTCGGCAGGGCGAATTTGGTGCCGAACTGTTTCAGTTGCGCCGATCCGCGGAGGCGCCCCAAGGAGGGGATCTCGCTACCGGTGAATGCGGAGAGTATCGCGGTATCCTCGAGTTCCAGCTCGAGGTCGGCGAGGAGTTTCAGCAGGGGAAAGTCCTTCGCGACCTCGATTGTGCCGGAGCGCGGGATCATCACCAGCCGATCATTGCCTTTGTAGGCCAGCAGTTTGCCGCCGGTGATGTTGAGGGCCTCCCCGCTGCCGCTGGCCCGGACCTCGCCCTCGAAGGCGAGTCCGGGCGGCACCCAGTCGCCGAGGTACTGGGCGAGATGGGTGGTATCAGCGGTGCTGACCGCCAATCGCAGGTCCGCCTCAGCGATTGCCGCCAGGCCACGGGAAGCGGACTGCCCCAACGAGCCTATAGCCCCGTTCAGCAGGAATCGCACGCTCTCGGCCTCGCCCACCTCGATCTCGAGGTCTTCCAGCGCCAGTGCCGAGTCCTGCTGCAGCAGTCGCGCCGAGGCCGTGAAAGGCCCGGGTTCGAAGGGCAGGGCGCCGGTCCAGTGTTGCATGGTGGAGAAAGCGGGACCGGAAGCCTTTATCCTCACCGCGTTTTTTTCTGCCTCCGGGGCCAGGGGGTTGAAGTCACCGCCTACCGTTACGTTCAGGCCGCTGTCCGACTCGCTGTGCAGTTCGAAGTTATCGATGCGGGGCTGCTGCAGTGAGCCGCTGATCGCAGCTTCACCACTCGCGCTGCCCAGGGGGGTGAGGTCGAGATCGAGCCAGTCGAGGAGCAGTGCCATGGATTGGAGTTGGCCGGTGGCGTTCAGCTCCAGGCTGTTTTCGCCGGAGAAGCGGTAGTTCAGCTTGCCGCTGGCCTTGAGCTGGTAATCAGGCGCGTTGTCCAGCTCAAACTGAGCCTCGCTGAGGGAAAAACTTTCAGTATCGCCTTGCAAGCTGGCGCGCAGCAGGAGGGAGCCGCCGAGCGGTGGTGCGGCGTCGAAGCCGCGCATGAAGTCGGCGAGTTCGGCGTAATCGCCATCGAGCCTGAAGTTGTAGTTGAATTCCGCGGCGTCGCCCTTGAGTTCCCCCTGCAGTTTGATCCGGCTGCCACTTTGCGGAGCGAATACCTCTGCCCCGATCCCGAGCCCGGAGAGTCGCCCCCAGCTGCGCAGGGCGCTCACATCAGCTTCGAGTTGGAGCGGCTCGCCATCGTATTGCGCGCTGGTGGCCAGGCTGAAATGGTCGTGGCTGCTACGGTGCCCGCGAAGCGCCCGGAGGGGAAAAATGAAGGTGTTCTCGGCGGCTGTAATCAGGTGGAACTGGGCAATTTCGAGCTGTTCAGGCAGCCATCCCACGAGCTTGAGCCAGGCCCGCGGTTCCGGATCGCTGGTCTGGTCGCGCTCGGAGACATAGAGGATGACCTGTGCGGCCCGCAGGGCAGAGTTGGCGAGGTCGCCCCGGTAGACGTCGAGAACGTCCACCTCCCCGGAAAAGTCCAGGACGCTGAGGAAGGGCGGGCCGTCGTCGGCCTTCGGGTAAAGGTGGATCTCGCTGGCCGAGACCTTTCCCTGCAAGGGGCGCAGCACCGGGTCGCGAATCACCAGCCTGAGGTCGGTGAAGGAGTCGATCGCCCAGTCGGAGAGGAAGAGAAGAGCCCTTTCCGAGCGCATCACCAGCAGGGGAGCCAGCAGGATTGCGGCGAGCAGGAATACGGCGACCAGCAGTTTACGCATTCGGATTCTTCAGTCCATCGAACTCCACCGAGTGTAGCACGGCGGCCGGGCGGGTTTGCCGCTTACAGCCGCCACTGTGGTATCATGCCGCCGCCTTACCGGGGTGGCAATCTGCCGCCCCTTCGATCCGCCCGGATGGTGAAATTGGTAGACACAGGAGACTTAAAATCTCCCGCCTTAATCGGCGTGCCGGTTCGATTCCGGCTCCGGGCACCATGCTTACAAAGTCCTCCAGTCGAACCGGCACGTCGCACCGGAGCTGGCCCATTCAGATGGCGTAAGTCACAACCTCGACGACGCCAGACGCAGTTCCGCCCTCGCTGTCCGAGATGGTGTAGTAGAACGGCGTGGGCCCCGTGGTTTCCCCCTGTGAGTAGGTGATAGTGGTGCCGCCGTGTGGCGGGCCGTTGCTGTTTGCCAGCTCCACAGGAAATGACACTATGGGCTACACTTCCGGCACCTAAACAGGAGCGCCTATGAAAAGGACATACCAGGGCCTGCTCGCAGGTCTGTTACTCGGCTCGCTTCCACAGCTCGCCAGCGCGGAGGGAGTGAGCGCTGAGCGCCTGCTGGGTTCGGCAATGGCATCCGCTCCGGGCAGGGAAGTCATCGTCAGTCGCGTCTCTATGCCACCCCATACTTCCTTGCCAAAGCATTGGCATCCAGGGGAGGAGTACGCCTATGTCATCGAGGGCAGCACTACCCTCTGGCAGGAAGGCAAGGAAGATACCGTTGTGAGTGCCGGCGAAGCTGTGCTCATCCCTTTGCAGCAGGTACACACAGCAATTACCGGTGATGAGGGCGCCACCATCCTGGTGTTCCGGGTGCACGAATCCGGCAAGCCGGAGCGTTACGAGGTCGATTAGGCTGCGGTGATTTCCTGAGTAGGCGCCCGGGTCCTCGGCGCTTCGCGCAGATACCCCGGGGCGTTAAGGATTCCTTAAGTTTCGGCTTCTATAGTGGGCCTACAGAACCTGTAGTGCGGCGGAGCTGGAAAACGGCGGCAAACAGCGGCAATTGGTCCGTAGAGCGATCAGGTACTGGCCCACGGCTAAATCCTGATCAGGAAGACAATTTGCTCGCTACAGATCATCAAGGACCCTCCTACAAGTCCGTTCTCCTCACAGCCTTCCTGTTCCTGCTCGCCAGCGTGATCTGCTATCAGTCCGGTCTCGATCTTTGGCTGGCCAGTGGTATTTACGCGCTGGAAGGCGGGAACGGAGCGCATTTCCCGCTGGCGAGAAACTTCTGGCTCTACAATGTGCTGCACGAGGGCGGGCGCTGGCTGGTGCTGCGGATGTACCTCGCATGCCTGCTCCTGCTTGCTGCAACCTACTTCGCTGCGCGCTTGAAACCTTTTCGGCGTCACCTGGCTTTTCTCAGCATCGCCACGCTCGTGGTTACCGCGAGCGTGGCATCGATGAAACACCTGAACACCCTGCCTTGTCCCAACGCGTTACAGATCTTTGGTGGCGATCGGGCGTGGACCAGTTTCTGGCAACTGTTCTCTACTGATCTCGCGGTCGGGAACTGTTATCCCGCAGGTCACGCCTCCAGTGGCTACGCATGGCTGGCAATCGCGTTTCTCGCGCCGGCGGGCAGCCCTCGGTTTTACTGGTATCTCCTTCCCGGCATCGGGCTGGGACTGCTGTTTGGTATCGCGCAGCAGTTGAGAGGGGCGCACTTCCTTTCCCACGACCTCGCGACAATTGCCTTCAGCTGGTTTGTTTGCGGGAGTATCTACCAACTGCTGCGGGGCACAGCGCTATTCCAGTGGTGGAGGGTGTGATCATGAAGCTGCTCAGCAGGCAATACCAGGTAATCGCCATTGCCTGCCTGGTTTACACCGGGCTGTTCAATGTGCCGTTTTTTACCCGCTTTTATACGGCCAACCTGAACAGTGTCCCTCTAGCTGTCTCGGCATTCGTCTTCCTGTGGGGTGTGCATTTTCTATTATTTTCACTCCTGGCAAGTCGCTACACCACGAAGCCTGTCCTTGCCATCGGCTTTTTGGCCGCCGCGGCTAGCAGCTATTTTTCTTCCGTATATGGTGTGGTAACAGATGCCGGCATGCTCCGGAATGTGCTGCAGACCGATCCGGGTGAGGCCGGTGAACTGCTGAGCGGCACCCTGATCGCGATCCTGTTCTTGTTTGGCGTGGTACCTGCGGTTTTCTTACTGAGGATAAACTTGTTGCTGCAGCCTCTGCAGCGGGAACTGCTTTCCAAGGTGACGGCTGTCGCAATCGCGACTGCGTCCATCCTGCTTTCACTCTTCCCGTTTTCCGCGGACTACACGACGTTTTTCCGGGAACACAAATCGGCGCGTTATTTCGCCACGCCGGTAACGCCTTTGTATTCACTGGCGAAGCTGACCTCCGACACGCTTTCCGATCGCTTCAGCGAGCCTCTCGTGCTGGCCCGCACGGTTTTCGATGACAGGAAGATCGAGGCAGACGAAGAGGCTCCCGAACTGGTTATCATGATCGTTGGGGAAACGGTCCGCGCGGATCACCTTGGACTCAACGGCTACAAGCGGCAGACAACACCTCGCCTTGCGGCGATGGACGACCTCGTCACCTTTACCGACTTCAGCAGTTGCGGTACCGCAACTGCGGTATCCGTTCCCTGCATGTTCTCACCGTTCAAGCGCAGGGATTTTTCCGATGATGCGATTTTCCGCAGTGAGAACGTCCTCGATGTGCTCGAGCGGCAGGGGGTCGCTGTCCTGTGGCGCGACAACAACTCGTCCTCCAAGGGGGTCGCCGATCGTGTCACCTACCAGTCGTATAAAAGCCCGGACGTGAACCCGGTTTGCGATCCGGAATGTCGTGATGAAGGCATGCTCTCGGGCCTGGATGACTACATTTCGAATCACCCCGGGCAGGACATCTTTATTCTGCTGCACTCCATGGGCAGTCACGGCCCCGAGTATTACAAGCGCTACCCCGAGGAATACGGCCGCTTCCAGCCGACTTGCCAGACCAATCACCTGAGCCAGTGCTCGGCCGATGAACTGCTCAACGCCTACGACAACACCATCCTCTATGCAGATACGTTCATCGCCGACAGCATCGAACTGCTGAAAGGCTACCCCCAATATGAGACAGCGTTGCTCTATGTCAGCGATCACGGTGAATCACTTGGGGAGAACAATATCTACCTTCATGGGCTGCCCTATGAGTTCGCGCCATCGGCCCAGAAGCAGGTTGCCGCTATCGCATGGTTGCCGCCGAACTCCGATTTTGATCTCGGCAGTACCGAGGCACAGTCCGGGGCCGCGTTCAGTCACGACAATCTGTATTGTTCATTGCTGGCTGTCTTCGAAGTGTCGGTGTCTGACTGCCGGGAGGTGACTCCGCTACTGATTCTCGAGGAAGAACCGGACGACTCCCTTGCCGAACGGGCAAGCGGGGAGGGCGGCCCGATACATAGCCAGATATAGCCGGGAATCCCGGGAGGGCGCAAGGAGAGCCGGTTTCCCCTACCTGACTGGCAAATGGCCGGTTTAACTACTATAAAAAGTAGGCATCGAGGTGGCCCCCATGCCACCATTCAAACCCAGAGAGATAACTTGGGAGTTCTCATATGCCTGCGCCCCGTTTGTGTAGCAAGTTCCGTAGTTCAATCGCCAGTCTTCTGTTGCTGGCAATCTCCGCAGGCGCTTACGCCAAGGAGAGACCTAATATTCTCGCCATCATGGTCGATGACGTCGCCTCCCTGTCACTCAGCGCCTATTCCCTCGGGATGACCTATCCCACCCCGAACATCGACCGGATAGCCAACGAAGGCGCGCTGTTTACCGACCACTACGCCCAGCCCAGTTGCACCGCGGGACGCGCGGCCTTCCTGATGGGCCAGTTGCCGGTGCGTACCGGCCTCACTACTGTCGGCCAGCCCGGCAACCCCCTGGGCATCAAGGAAGCGGATCCCACAATGGCCGAGTTCCTCAAGGAGCGGGGCTACATGACGGCCCAGTTCGGCAAGAACCACCTCGGTGACCTCGACGAGCACCTGCCGACCCGTCATGGTTTTGACGAGTTCTACGGCAACCTCTACCACCTGAACGTCTCCGAGGAACCTGAGCAGGCGGACTACCCGAAGGACCCTGAATTCATCAAGAAATTCGGCCCCCGTGGTGTTATCGAATCCTACGCCGATGGCCGCATCATCGACACCGGCCCACTGACCCGCAAGCGGATGGAAACTTTCGACGAGGAAATCCTCGCCCGCAGCCTCGATTTCATGGAACGCGCCAAGGCCGCAGACAAGCCTTTCTTCATCTGGCACGCCAGTAGCCGGATGCACGTCTACACCCGGCTCAAGCCTGAAAGCCGCAACCTGGCCACTGGCATCAGCTCGGAGGAGGACATCTTCGGCAGTGGTCTTATCGAGCACGACGGCCATGTCGGGCAGCTGCTCGACAAACTCGAGGAACTGGGCGTCGCCGATAACACCATTGTCATTTACACCACTGATAACGGTCCGGAGCAGAGCAGCTGGCCGGATGCCGGTACCACCGGTTTCCGTGGTGAGAAAATGACCACCTGGGAGGGGGGCGTGCGCGTGCCATTCCTGGTCCGCTGGCCCGGCCATATCCCGGCTGGGAGCAAGCTCAACGGGATTTCCTCCCACGAGGATGTATTCCCTACCGTTGCCGCGGCATTGGGCGAACCGAAGCTGCGGGAAAAATACATGAAATCGGAGAAGGTCTATATCGACGGCGAGAACAACCTCGACTACTGGACCGGCAAGAGCGACAAATCCGCGCGGAATTACTTTTTCTATTACTACGAGAGCAGCCTGACCGCGATCCGCGTTGGCCCCTGGAAGATGCATTTCGCCACCAAACCGGGGGGGCGCTATTATGAGGACCTGGTCTTCCACACCATGCCCCAGCTCTTTAACCTGCGCAAAGACCCACTGGAGCACTACGACGGGGTCACCGGATTCCACCAGATCATGCGCAAGAGCTGGGTCTTCCAGCCCGCCATCGCCAAGCTGACGGAGCACATCGCGACCTTCGAGAAATTCCCGCCCCGGCAGGAGGCGGCCTCCCTGAATATCAACGAGGCGATCCAGAAGGCGAAGAGTACCTCTTCATCGCAGTAAACGGCGTAGTCCGCCAGCGGGCTCCGGGCCAGGCGCCGGCGACTGGCCGGGTGATTTCCCCGGGCTCCCGCTGGCGCTTATGTTATTCGGGTTGGATAACAAGCATTTATGAATCACTTCCAGGCTCGACCGGAAAGCCTGCCAGGGCTTTCCCTGCGTCATTTCATGTAATAGCCCGATAGTAATTTTTGCCATTAACATAGGCTTGGGTCTAGTCAATATATCCGTTTTTTATTAGGGTGTTCTTGACAGGGATTTAACAAGATCAAAAGGGGGGGAAATGAGAAGGTTATTAGTATTTGTCGCGACGGCCATCGGTGCCGTGTCTCCAGCTTTTGCGGGCGCAGCCCCCGCAGGCTACTCCACATTCCAGATCACCTGGGCGGCTCAGGTACCGGCAGCGGTGCCTACACTGGGCACCTACGCCACGCTCGCGCTTGCGGCACTGCTGGCAGTGGTCGCATTCAGGCTCACCCGTAACCAGCGCTGGCTGGTCAAGGCGATTACGCCGGTAGCGGCTTTTGGACTTTCCACCGCGGTCATGATCGGCGCCGAGCGCACCGTGGCAGGCATGGCGCTCTCGGCCATCGACGCCAGCGACTGCAGTGGTTCGGAAACCTATACTGCGGGCGACTCGGCACCTCCGTGTTTCAAAAACACCTGTGGCAAGCCTGTCAACGTCAGTTATACCTTCATCGAAGGGGAAGATTTCGAGGGCAGTCCCCTGACCGCGGAAAGTTGTACGCTGGATTATTACTGTGATGAAGGCGGCGGCTTCAGCGCGCCCCCGGCGCTCGAGGGCGACGACATCCCCAGTAATGGCGCAGCACTGGGTACTGCGTTCTGCGCTGAAATACTTGGCGGCGAGATCTGATATTGCTCGCTGCCTGACAGGACATTCACGCATTCATCAGGGGGAAATTGATATGAGAAGGACTTTTGTATTCATCGCATCCGCCATCGCTGGGGTTTCACCAGCATTCGCCGGCGGCGCCTTACCCATCGGAAGCAGCACATTCCAGATCACCTGGGCTGCCCAGGTACCGGAAGCTGTACCCACTATGGGCACCTACGCCATTCTCATGCTGGCGGCGCTGCTCGCCGTGGTGGTCTACCGCCTCACCCGTAACCAGGGGTGGCTGGTCAAGGCAATTGCGCCACTGCTCGCGTTCGGCGTGACCGCCTCTGCCATCATCGGCACCCAGAGCAGCATCGCTGGTCTCGCGGTCCCGCCTGTCGATGCCAGTGACTGCAGCGGCTCTCAAACCTATACCGCCGAAACAAATTCACCGCCACCGTGCTTCAGCAATACCTGCGGCAAGCCGGTCGAAGTCAGCTATACCCTTATCGAAGCCTTCGACCCCAACGACAATCCCATAAGCGAATCCGAATGTACCCGGGTGTATTACTGTAACGAGAACGGCGGTTCCTCGGCACCCCCGGCCCTCGAAGGCGAGGCAATACCCAGTGACGGCACACTTCTGGGAACTGCGTACTGTGACGAGATATTCCCCATAGGCGACGCCTGAAAAGCTGGCGGCAAGCGATTCGCCCACCCTCGTGCGCCGCGAGGGTGGGTTTTTCCAGCTTCAGGGCATTTCCCTCTCGGTAGGTAGCCCGCTACTACTCTGCGCCACCTGCCTGAATTCGCTCCCACCCGCTTTTCATAATTCCCACTGAAAAGCTTGCGCTTCCTTGCCCCACTGGGCACTGCTATCCTTCCTCCCTTTACCGCAACGTAGACTGACCGAGGACAGCTGTGAAACAGGCGCTGATCAACATGCTTACCATGCAGGACCGTATGAATACCCGGGTCCACCCCGAATGGGTCGCCCAGGATTTCGCCTGGTACCGCGCCGCATGGATCGAGTGTGGCGAACTTATTGACCACTACGGCTTCAAGTGGTGGAAAAAACAGGAGCCGGACATGGAGCAGGTGCGCCTGGAAGTGATCGATATCTGGCATTTCGGCCTCTCGGCGCTCTTCGACCAGGAAAAGACGATCGAGGAGATCGCCACGGGGATCGAAACCGAGCTCGCTACCCACACGTTCTCCGGCCTCGGGGTGCGGGAAGCGACTGAAGCACTGGCCCTGGATTGCCTGCAGCGCAAGAGTTTTTCGCCCTCCCTGTTCCGCGACCTGATGTACGCCGCGGAACTGGATTTCGACGAGTTGTACCGATCCTACATCGGCAAGAACGTGCTCAACTTCTTCCGCCAGGACCACGGTTACAAGGAAGGTACCTACAGCAAGACCTGGCAGGGCCGCGAGGACAACGAGCACCTCGTGGAACTGCAGGCTGAACTGGACGCCACCGCGCCGGATTTCGCGGATAAGGTCTACGCGGCCTTGTCGCTACGCTACCAGGCGAGTATTTCAGGCTGAGCGATGGCCGAGGACACTCCCTCCCGGCTTTCCACCACGGCGCTGGCGCGCAAGCTGGAGATCCCTGTCCAGCAGTTGTTCGCCACCCTGCGGGATTACGGCTGGATACGCCGCTCTGGTGAGAACTGGGTACTGCTGCCGAAAGGGGAGTTCGAGGGCGGCAGTTACCAGCAGAGCCAGCGTTTTGGCCGCTATATCGTTTGGCCTGCAACCCTCAGCCACCATCCCTTGCTCTCCGCGCTGGAGTCAAACCAGCGCATCACCGCATCCTCCATGCGCCGTTATTACCCGCGCCTGCACGCGCGCCAGATCAACAGGGCGCTGGCGGAGATCGGCCTGCAGCAGCACACCGTCCTCGGCTGGGAACTGACGCCGCTGGGCAAGCGGATGGGCGGCCAGCAGGCCGAGAGTGAAGCCTCCGGGGCCTTCTATGTGACCTGGCCCCACGAGATCGTGGACAACCCGGTGGTGGACCGGGAACTGACCCGTCAGTCGGACCAGTTCCCCGCGCCCGAGTCCGCGGGGGAGGAGGGTGAGCCTGACCTCTTCGCCCGCAGCGAAAAAGTCTATAGCGGTGAGGGTATCGATGGGCACGCGTTGAGCTCGCCGTTGCAGGTATTGGTTTGCAACTGGCTGTACCTGGCCCAGCTTGCCCACGCCGTGCACCGCAACCTGCCGGTGGAAGAGAGCATATACGCCGATTTTTACCTGCCTTCGGGGAATATCTACATCGATTGCTGGGAACAGAGCTCCGGCCCGGGGGAGATGCGTGAACGCCTGCGCAAGCGGGAAATCTACGAGAGCATGCAGCTCAAGTCTCTCGAAGTGGACGAGGACGATGCCGATCGCCTCGACGAGGTCCTCGGCAGGGGACTGCTGGCCTTCGGTATTCGCTGTTAGCCTTGCCGCCTGGCGCTGGATGATCCGCCTAGCGTCGCAGCAGATAGACGCCACACTCCATGTGATCGGTGTAGGGAAACTGGTCGAAGAGGGCGAAGTTTTCCACCCGGTGGGTCCGTGACAATACCTCGAGGTTGTTTGCCAGCGTCTGCGGATTGCAGGACACGTAGATGATCCGCTCAAATCCGGCGGCCATAGTGACGGTGTGTTCGTCCAGGCCGGCCCGCGGCGGGTCGACGAAGATTGTGCCCAGTTGGTACTCCGCCAGCGGCCGGGGCAGGCTCGCGAGGCGGCGGAACTCCCGCTCGCCGCGCATCGCCTGGGTCACTTCTTCCGCGGCGAGGCGGATCATCTGCACGTTTTCGACGCCGTTTTCGGCGATGTTATGCTGCGCCGCCCGCACCGAAGTCTTGGCCAGTTCGGTGGCTATCACGTTGTCGAAATGCCGCGCCAGCGGCAGGGTGAAGTTGCCGTTGCCGCAATACAATTCCAGCAGGTCGCCGCCGGCAGTACCGGCGCGGGCGCAGGCCCAGTGGATCATCTCGATATTTACCCGGGCGTTGGGCTGGGTAAAGGCCTGCTCGTACTGGCGGTAGCTGAAGGTGCGGCCCTCGATGGGCAGTTCTTCCACGACCCAGTCATTTCCCAATACCAGCTTTTGCTTGCGGCTGCGGCCGATGAGGGAGAGCCGGGGCACCAGTAGCTGTAAGTCGCCGCGCAGGATTTCTGCGGCCTGCTCCCAGTCTGCCTCCAGCTTGCGGTGGTAGACGAGGGTGACCAGGGTATCGCCCGCCAGCGTCGAGAGAAACTCTACCTGAAACAGTTTGCGCCGTAGTTCCGTGAGGCCCCGGAGGCGTTCCCGCAGGGCGGGCATCAGCTGCTGGATGGTCTCGCAGGCAATGGGGAAGTCCCTGACCGGCATTGGCGACTTCGGGTCGCCGGGGGGGAACATCACGTAATCGAGTTCGTCGCCCTCGTGCCAGATACGGAACTCGGCGCGCATGCGAAAGCCGGTGGGCGTGGAGGGAAAAATCTCTGGCGCCGGGACCGCATAGGGCGCCAGCAGGGCGGCGGTGGCATCGGCTTTTTCCCGCAGCAGTTCCTGGTAGCGCTGCGGTTGAATATTTGACAGTGGCATATCAGTTCAGGCGCTGGCGGTCGCGTGCGTGCCAGAGCGACCCGGCCTCTTCGAGGCAGTCTTCCAGTGCCCGTTGTGCAGTCATGCAGTGCAGGGCGACAGCGGCAGTGTGGATGACGGCGTCGCTGCCGTAACGGTCCTCTATCTCGCCTCGCCACAGGCCCCGCAGGGGATCTACAGCGGGTTGTTCGACGTCTGCCACACGGCCGGAAATCGTGCGCGGGAGGACGATTTCCTCCGTCTGCCCCATGCGCAGGAACTGCAGGCGGGTGTCGGCGTGGGGCTTGACCTCGACTTCGCCACTCTCGCCCTTGAATACCAGCGAATGCGGCTGTGACAGGAGCCGGTCCGCATCCTGGTGCAGGTTGCCGTAGGCGGGGTGGAAGATGCTCTGGATGCTGGCGGGCGCCGCGAGGGGGTTCAGCATCCGGGTCAGGGTGTTGACCGGGGAGCGCAGGCCGAGCAGGGGGCGCAGTTGTACCAGTTCATGCAGGGCCGGGCAGAACGCGCGCAGGGGGAGGTAGCTCAGCTTGTCGCTGTCGAGTTGCTCTGCCGCCTGCTGCCAGTCCCGGGCCACGGGCAGTCCGAGCTGGCGCATGGCATCCTCGGTATAGAGGCGGCCGAGTGTGTGGCCGTCACAACCGTGGACCAGGATGCGATGGCCTGCATCCGCCAGCAGCACCAGGGTCAGCAGGTACCAGGGGTGATGGTGCTTCTTGCCGGCATAGCTGGACCAGTCGAGATCCACCTGCAGCCCCGCGGGCGGTGGCGCCATGGCTGCGCGGCAGGCATCGACGAAGCCGGCGAGTTCCTCGCCGGTTTCTTCCTTCACGCGCAGGAGCATCAGGAAGGCCCCCAGTTGCAGCGCTTCGACCTCACCCCGGAGGATCATGCCGAATGCGTCGGCGGCTTCCTCACGCGACAGGGAACGGCTCCCGGTCTTGCCCTTGCCCAGGATGCGGACATAGGGGGCGAAGGGGTGCTCGCTGGCGGGAATCTGGAATGACAGTGGTTTGTTCACAGCAGCTACGGACTACAGGCAGTTGTCGGGTTTCGGCAGCCCGGCGATTTTGCTGCCGAGCTTGGCGGGAGAGCCGGGAAAAAGCCTGAGCAGGTAGACGCTCTTGCCCTTGTCCGGCCCCAGTTGCATAGCGCAGTATTTTACCAGAGGTCGCATCGCAGGTGAGCTGTCGAAGCGGGAATAATACGACCGCAGCAGCTCGATCACTTCCCAGTGTTCATCCTCGAGCCGGATTCCCTCAGCCGTGGCTATCTGCTCAGCGACCGCCGGCGTCCAGCTCTCCAGGTCGAGCAGGAAGCCTTCCTTGTCGAATGCCTCCGGGGGCAGCATGGCTTCAGTACCAGGCCATCTGGCGCGGATACTGCTCGCTGAGGGTGACAAAGCCTTCGTAGTCGAGCACTTCCACAGCGCCGAGGCGCGGCAGCAGGCCCGCGGCGGCTGCATCCGCTTCCAGCACGCAGATCCTGGCAGGCTGGCTGCCCAGGCGCTCCGAGGCCTCGCTGCCGGGCAGGGCGGCGTAGACGCCATCGCCGAGCAGGAGGATGCAGTCCTGCGCCGCCGCCAGTTCCAGGCACTGGGCGAAGGCGGGGCTGGAGGGAGCTGCGTTGAGTGTATGCAGTATCATCTCAAAGGCTCAGCAGGTGGTCACAGGCGGCCATCAGGGACTGTATCGCCGCGGCATCCAGCGGCCTGACCGGAAGTACCAGGTCCTCGCCGACCAGTCCGTGGCGGGCGAGGGCGGCGGCATCCACGTAGGCGAACTCGATATCGTAGAGCGGCAGGGAAGCGAGGATCTTGCCGAGATTCTTCTGCCCGATGGCCTCGGCCGCCTGCCCGTCGAGCAGTTGCAGGACGGCGTCGCCGAGGAAGAGCAGTTCCACGTCCTGTTCGAAGGCGCCCATGGCCAGGGCCAGGTCGGTGGCCGAGCGGGCGAGGCTCGAGGCGTAGGGCGTTTGCCGCAGAACGATGAGCTGTTTGCGTCGCTGGACCTGCGTCATCTCAGCCCCCGAACGTCAGCAGGCGCTCGGCGGTGCTGCCGGCGTCGATAAGCTGGCCGAGGCCGGCAATGCTGAATTCTTCGCAGACCATCGCCCCTGCCTTCTCGTAGCGCTCCGCCTCGCTCGCATCCAGCATGCCGCGCTTCAGCGCCGAGGAGATGCACAGCACCAGCTCCAGTCCGTGCTCGCTGGCGAGGCCTCGCCAGGCGCCGGAGATGTCGCCCTCGTCCTGAGGCAGCACCGCGTTGCCGTTACCGGTGCCCGCACCCGCGTCGAGGAAGAATACCCGGTTGACCTGGTGGCCGCGGGCAATGGCCGCCTCGGCAAAATGCAGGGCATGGCGGGAGCCGTGGCCGGAGATGGGCGAGGAGAGGACCAGTAAGCTGTAGATCACGGTGGGCTGGCGCAAATAAAAAACCCCGGCGGATACCGGGGTTCGAACAGGCCTGAGGGCTGATCAGTCATCGCCGCTGAGTGCGGTGAGCAGGCTCAGCAGGTGAATGAACAGGTTGTAGATGTTCAGGTACAGGGACACCGTCGCGCGGATGTAGTTGGTCTCACCGCCGTGGATGATGCGGCTGGTATCGAACAGGATCATACCGGACATGATCAGCACGACGGCTGAGGAAATCGCCAGTGATACCGCGGGAATAGCCAGGAAAATATTGGCGATGGAGGCCACGACGGCGACCAGCAGGCCGACGAAGAGGAAACCGCCCATGTAGGAGAAGTCCTTACGACTTGTCAGGGCATAGGCTGACAGGCCGAAAAAGACAATCGCCGTGCCGCCGAGTGCCTGCATGACCAGGGCGGGACCGCCGGGCATGGCGAGGTAGGCGTTGAGCAGCGGGCCCAGGGAAGCGCCCATGACTCCGGTGAATGCGAAAATAGCCACAAGGCCTTTGCTGGTATCCGCCATTTTGTTGACGACAAACAGCAGGCCAAAGCCCACCAGCATGAGGATCAGCGCGGCGCCCTGGGGCAGGCCGATAGCCATGGAAACGCCTGCGCAGGCGGCGCTGAACGCAAGGGTCATGCCGAGCAGCATATAGGTGTTTTTCAGCACCTTGTTGGTGGCCAGCACGCTCTCCATGCCTGCGCTGTGCACATTGTACAAACTCTTCTCTTGCATTGACTTCTCCGTCACAGATTGCGCGTTATCGCGTTACTTACTGTGACAGATGATAAGGGCTGCGGGTTCAATTTCAAGTGAAACCGGAGGCTATCGAACGGGCTCCAGAAGGGCCCGGCAGAGGGCTGAAAAGGCCCTCAGCGCGGCCAGAGACAGGCCTCGGCGTGCTGTTCCAGGGCCTGGGGCGTGCCCAGGTGGTAGCCCTGGCAGAGATCCACGCCGATTTCCCGCAGGCGTTCGAGTATCGCCTCGCTCTCCACGAACTCGGCGATGGTCTTCAGCCCCATGAGCTGGCCGATCCGGTTGATGGACTGCACCATGGCGTCGTCGAAGGGGTCGTTGAGGATATCGCGGACGAACATGCCGTCGATCTTGATGTAGTCCACCGGCAGCGACTTCAGGTAACCGAAGGAGGCCAGTCCGCTGCCGAAATCGTCGAGGGAGAAGCGGCAGCCCAGGGACTTGAGTTCCTCGATGAACTGCAGCGCCCGGGAGAAATCCGCGATGGCAGCGGTTTCGGTAATCTCGAAGCAGAGCCGTTCGGGGTTCACGTTATAGGTCCGCAGACCTTTCTTGATGGCGTTTAACAAAGAGCTGCTGCCCACCGAGGCGCCGGAGAGATTGATTGAGAAGGCGTTATCCTTTTCATCGCTGCTACCCATCCAGGCGAGCATGTTGCGGACCACCCAGTGATCGACGCTATTCATATGGCCGTAGCGTTCAGCGGCGGGGATGAAGGCACCGGGGAGGACGTGTTCGCCGTCATTGCCGAGCATGCGGATAAAGACCTCGTAGTGGTCGATCCGGTTGGTATCGAAGGCGCTGACGATCGGCTGGCAAAAGAGCCGAAGGCGGTCGCTGTCGATGGCCTCGCGAATACGCGAGGCCCAGGCCATCTGGCCGCGCCGCTCGGCGACCTGCTCATCCTGCTCCTGGTGCAGGTGCACCCGGTTGCGGCCGCTGTCCTTGGCGGTGTAGCAGGCGGCGTCGGCCATGGTCAGCAGTTCCGCCGCGCTGCGGTTTTCCCGGGTAAAGCCGACCAGGCCGATGCTTACCCCAACCGCGAAGGTGCGGCCCTGCCAGCTGAAACGGTATTCCTCCACTCGTCGCCGGATGTCATCGGCGATACTGCGGCCACGCTCGATCGAACAGTCGTGGAGGAGGATGCCGAACTCGTCGCCGCCGAGGCGGGCGAGGGTGTCGCTGCCGCGCACGCTGCTCCCGAGCAGCACGCCCAGCTGGCGCAGGAGTTCGTCGCCGGCGTGGTGGCCGCAGGTGTCGTTGACGATCTTGAACTGGTCGAGATCCGCGTAGCAGATCACATGGTGCTGGTTGCTCTCCACGGTGGTGTTGATCAGCGATACCAGACGGTTCTCGAATTCCCGCCGGTTGAGCAGTCCGGTAATGGCGTCGTGGGAGGCCTGGTAGGACAGCGTGCGCTCCAGCGCGCGCGCCGTGGAGATATCCTGGAAAACCAGTACGGTGCCGATCATCCGGCTCTGCCGGTCGCGAATCGGCGCCGCGGTCAGCTTGATGGTGATGCGGTGCCCGTCTTCACGGTAGAGCTCGAGCGGATCGTGGCGATGAATTCGGGTGCCTTCCTGCCCCAGGGCCGCGAGCCCGAGGCGCACCGGTTTGCTGTTGTTCTCCTCGTGCAGGGAGAACGCTTCCGCCAGTTTGCGTCCCACCGCTTCGTCCTCGTTCAGCCCGATGAGTTCCGCGGCGACCGGGTTGATGTAGAGGATCACGTCCTGGGCGTTTGCGGTAATGACCGCCTCACCGAGGGAGTTCAGGGTGACCTGTGCCTGTTCCTTCTCTTCGAAGAGCTGTTCCTCCGCCCGGCGCTGCTCGGAGATATCACGCAGCGTGCCGGTATAGACAATACCGCTCATTCCGGTGCCGTGGTTGGCCTTGTATTCGAGGACGCTCCGCTTGCCACAGGTCTCCTCACGAACGAACTCACAGCGCTCGATGGCCTGCAAGGGCGCATCCACGCGGGAGCGGAAGGCGCCCTCGACCTGGATTTCAAAGCCTGCCTCGCGAAAGATGTCGAGGGCCGACGCCCCCACGGCATCGGCGGACTGGACGTCCAGTAGCTTTTCTGCACCGGGATTCAGGCTGGTCAGAATTCCCTGTTCATCAAAAGTGAAGATACCGTCGCGCACGTGGCGAACAATTTCTGCGGTCTTTTCGGTAGCGGATTGCAGCGCGTCCATCAGGCGGTTGTAGCTGGCGGCGATCTGGCCGATTTCTGTGAAGGGTTCTTCCGGGGCCCGTCTGCTGAGGTCGGCGCTGCGCTGTTGTTGCTCGATGCAGCCGAGCAGGTCCGACAGGTAGCTGTGCGCTCCGTGTTCCGAGACGTTCAGGCCCTGCTCCTCGTCTTCAACGCTGACTCGTAACGACATCCAGTGTTGCAGCACGCGCAGGGCAATGTAGCCGAATGAAAAGCTCCACAGTGCACAGGCGAAGATGCCCTCGAGTTGCACAAGGAGCTGCTCGCCACGAGTCAGGCCGGTGCCCAATACTTCAAGGTCACCGAACAGCGCCACCGCTATGGAACCCCAGATCCCGGCGCCGAGGTGGACAGGTATCGCACCCACCGCATCGTCGAGACGCCACTTCATCAGCAAGCGGTCGGTGAGCAGCATGGCAGCGGCACCGACGGCGCCGATGATCGCGGCACTGCCGCTGCTTACCGCATGGCAGTTTGCGGTGATCGCCACCAGGCCTGCCAGCGCGCCGTTCAGGGAAGCGCCAATCGAATCGGTGTCGGGGGATAGGTAAGGGCGCAGAGCATGGGCGACGAGCATGCCGACGACACCAGAGAGGAGGGTGTTGGCGACGATGCCCGGTACCCGGTCATTGAAGGCCAGGGTGCTGCCTCCGTTGAAACCAACCCAGCCGACAAAAAACAGGATGACCCCGACCATGGCCATCGGCAGGTTCGACGCGGGAATGCTCACCGGCCCCGGCGCAAAGCGACCGATGCGCGGCCCCAGGCAGATGATTGCGGCGAGGGCGACCCAGCCGCCGACACTGTGTACGACAGTCGACCCTGCAAAATCCACGAAGCCGCGGGCCTCCAGCCAGCCGTCGGCTCCGCCGAGCGCACCGCCCCAGGCCCAGTGTCCGAAGACCGGGTAGATCAGCCCCGCGACCAGGAGGGCGATGACGATATAGGCGCGAAAGCGCATGCGCTCGGCAACGGCGCCCGACACGATGGTCGCGGCGGTGGCGCAGAACATGACCTGGAACAGGAAGAAAGTGCTCTGCCAGGTATCGCCCTGGCCGAGATCGGGTGAGAAAAGGCTCGTTCCTATGAGGCCGTTTTCGCTGGCGCCGAACATCAGGCCGAAGCTGAAACACCAGAAGAGCAGCCACACGACGGCGAGATCGACGGCATTTTTCAGCGCGACATTGATCGAATTCTTGGTCCGGGTAATCCCGCTCTCCAGGCACAGGAAGCCACCCTGCATCAGGAGTACCAGTACCGCTGCCAGCAGTACCCAGAGAATATCCAGTGTAGTCTTGTCACTCATCGGTCTCGATTCGCTTTGTGACAATACGGAAGGGTTAAGCCACTCTACGCCCCGCTTCTGTCGAGCGGATGCTGTGTCCATTATTTATACACCCGGCTGGGCCAAACGGAAGCTGTTGGCGGCTGCTTCCGGGTGACTTTGGAAACCCGGTCACACTTTTTGCCGGCATTTTACGGTATTTTCGCTTGGTGAGTGCTTTTCAAGCCTGGCCAGCGGGGTGGGAACGCTGTCTGCCATGAGAATCCTGCAGCGGCGTTGAAGCCAGGCATAACCAGCAGGGGAGTGTAATCGCCCTGCTGGTTTCGAGGGTTTTGGGCTCAGGCGAGCCCTTTACTTCGCTGCCTGAACGGGCATGAAGTTGAAGACCACATTGCGGATTTCGCCGGGAAAGGGCGTCTGCGCGGCGTAGTCACCGGTGAGCGCCTTGCCGTCATCGCGACCGATATCAAAGGTTTCGGAGGATGACATGGTGGCGGGCATCGCAAACTCCGTAGACTCGGACATCAACTGTTTCCCGTTGCTGCTGATGGTCACCGTGATTTCGCGTACCGCCATCGGCTCGATTTTCGTCTGCAGGCCACCGGCGATCTCGAAGCGCATTTCCAGCTTGTTGTCACCCTTGCTCATGGCCTTGCTTCCTGCGAGTTTTACTTCCTCGCCCATCAAGCCGCGGAAAATGAACACCGGCTTGCCCTTCTTCAGGTAGAGGCCCATGCCGCCCAGTGAACCTCCCATGGCGTAGATAGGACCTGTTTCCTTGCCGGTGGGCAGGGCGATGTCGGCACTTACGCTGTGGCTCAGGAACTTGATCGGTGGCGCGTTGATTTCCAGTATGCGCGCCACGGCTTCCGGGTAACGCCACTGGAAGCGCCGTGTCATGAACTGTTCCTGGGCGAGATTGCGCATGTATACGCGGGTGCCGCCGCCACCGTCGATGGGGTCGACATTGAAACGCGCGGCCTGCTCCTTGAATTCGGCGTCCAGTTCCGCCAGTTTTTCCGGGTTTTCCGCGGCGATGTCATTTGTCTCGCCAGGGTCGTCCCCGAGATTGTAGAGTGCCCAGGGGTTATCCACCGAAGCAGAGGTGGTGAGGTCCCAGGTTTCGGTCCGGTCCGAGGCGACGACCTTCCAGTCACCCTTGACGAGTGAGCGGTTACCGTACATCTCGAAATACTGGGCGCGGTCTTCGTTACCGCCAGTGGTATCGAAGGTGCTGACCAGGCTATGGCCGTCGAAGGGCATCTGTTCAAGGTTGTTGACCATGGGTGCCTGGGATACGCCCGCAGCTTCCAGCACGGTTGGGGTGATGTCGGCGATGTAGGCAAACTGGTCACGAATTTCACCCCGTGCAGCAATACCTTCAGGCCAGGCAATGACCAGCGGAACGTGAATACCACCTTCATAGGCGGTCTGCTTGTAATAGTTGAACGGCGTATTGCCTGCGACGGCCCAGCCGAAGGCGTAGTGGGGGAAGGTTTCCGGGCCACCCCATTGCTCGATCCACTCGAGGTTTTCTTCCACGCTCGGCATGCTCGAATTGGGGAAGCTGATCTCGTTCATCAGGCCGGTGGGACCGCCTTCTGCACTGGCTCCGTTATCCGAGGTGACTACGACGATGGTGTTTTCCAGTTCGCCTCGGGCTTCCAGTGCGTCGAGCATCCGGCCGAACTCGTGGTCGGCGTAAGCGAGCGAAGCGGCGAAGACTTCCATCTGGCGTGCGTAGAGACGCTTTTCATCCTTCGACAGTTCGTCCCAGGCCGGCATGTGGGCCGGGCGGGGCGGCAGGGTGGTGTCGGCGGGGACTATGCCCAGTGACTTCTGCCTTGCCAGCGCTTCTTTCCGGGCGACATCCCAGCCCGCGTCGAAGCGACCGTGGTATTTCGCTATCCAGTCCGCCGGTGCGTGGTGCGGCGCGTGTGCCGTGCCGGTGGCCCAGTAGAGGAAGAAAGGCGGGGCGGGGTGGACCGTGCTCAGGCCGTTGAACCACTCGATGGCCTTGTCCGCCATGTCGCGGTTCAGGTGGTAGTCTTCGTGCGAGGGGACGTTGACCGGGGCGGTGTCCTCGAACAGGACCGGGTCGAAGTTATCCGTGTCCGCGGTAAGGAAGCCGTAGAAGCGGTCGAAGCCCTGGCCTTCGGGCCAGTAGGTAAAGGGGCCAGCCGGATTGAGATCGGTACCCGGCGCGTGATCCCACTTGCCGATGGCGAAAGTGCGGTAGCCGCCCTGGCGGAAGTTTTCCGCTACCGTGCCGGCGTCACGCGGTACCAGGGTGTCGTATCCCGGCAGACCTCGCGGGCCCATCGCATGGCCACCAACATGGACGGTGTGCGGGTTTCTTCCGGTGAGCAGCGATGCCCGGCTGGAAGAGCAGACCGGGGTGGAACGGAAGTTGGTGTAGGTCAGGCCATTACTGGCGATGCGATCGATATTGGGCGTGTCGACCATGCCGCCATACGCCGATACCTGGGCGAAGCCCACGTCGTCCATCAGCCAGACAATGACATTCGGCGCTTCGGGGGCGGCAGCCAGGCGTTCCGGCTTGGTGCCGGGTATCGCCTTGGCCTGGTCGTTTGCTGACGCGGCCAGTTCCAGTGCCGGTGCCGGCTGGGCAAGCAGCAGGCTGCCCAGCAACACGCCGCTAAGTCGATTAAGCAAAACTCTCATTATTGATTCCTGTCAGGGGGCTCGGTTTTCAGTGGTTGGCGCGACGAGGGCTGCCGCCGCCATTTGCAAGGTATCTTCGAACATCTGCTCAGCATTCATCCGGCCGCCGGACTCGTCGATCATCCTGAGTGAGCCGGTCACCATCAGCGTGACTATAAGCATTCGCGAGTCGAACTGGTCTGCCAGAGCTTTGGGCATGGCATCCATCAGGTTCTCCGCCAGTTCGTTGGTGGTCGGGTAGTCGCTGTTCAGGCCCAGGCGCACGCTGCCCATGCTGGAGTGCATCAGTGCGCCCATGAACTGCGCATAGCTGTGCAGTCCCTGGCTGTTGACCTGTTCCGCCAGCGGCAACCACAGGGCTCTCAATAGGGCACCGACATCCGGGTTACGCTTGCCCGCCCTGGCTTTTTCCAGTAATTCACGCCGCCGTACTTCAATCCCAGGCAGGCGATGATGAAAGATCGCTTCGACCAGCGCTTCCTTGCCACCGAAGTGATAGGCCACAACGCCGGTATTGGCGGAGCCGATGGCCGAACCGATCTGGCGCAGGGAGACACCGTCGATACCGGATTGCGCAAACAGCGCTTCAGCTGTTTCGAGGATTGCGACGCGGGTGGCCTCCTTACGGGGGTCATTGCGGGTTCGACGTTGGGCTTGTGTTTTCGTGTTGGCCATGGGAGCTACCCTTGTTCAAGCTTGGGCTACATTAGACCGGATAAATAAATAACTCAAATGATTTATTTAATGGGAGGGGGTGAACCTGCCGTCGTTGGCGCAGTATGGTGAGCGCGTTACTGGGAAGCGTGCTCGGATGAGTGTGCGGGGATCCAGTGAAAGGTGGTGTGGACTCGAACCAGGGCCTGATTCAACGGCATAAAAAAAGGACCCTTTCGGGTCCTTTTTTTGTATGGCGGTGGGCCAGGGATTCGAACCCCGGGAGGGTCTCCCCTCAACGGTTTTCAAGACCGCCGCTTTCGACCACTCAGCCAGCCCACCGGAAAACTATTGCTCTGTTTTAGCGCCTGTTTGGCGCGAAGCAGGCGGCATTATACCTGTAACAAAATGCCGCACAAGGGAATGAAGCGAGATAACAGCGGCGTTCGAAAAGAACGCCGTTGTTACGCGGGGGATTGCTCCCCCGGTGCTCAGGAATGCGCGGCTTCGGCGACTTGCGCAGGTGCCTCGGCGGCCAGTGGGCCACGTGGATCATTGGCTGCGCGGGGCGCTACCCGGCCGCTGTGAACTGCCGGCGGGGCCACGTAGTCCTTGAAGAGGACAGGGTGGGCAGTGTTGACCACCAGGTTGTCCACCGGCTTCGCGGCGACACGCGGGTCGTTCAGTGCCCGTCCTTCGGCGGTGAGGCCGACCGGCGCTGCCGGGGCGGGAGCTTCCTCGACTGGAGCCGCTTCTTCCTTCGCTTGAGCCTCCTGCACTGGAGCTGCTTCCACCGGCGCGCTTGTCGGCTCGGCGACTTCCGCGACAGGAGCCACTTCCGCTGCTACCTGTTCAGTGCTCACCACAACAGGTTCATCGCTCGCCACCTGTGGCGTGGTTTCAGGGATGAGTGCTTCCTGCGGCGTTTCGCTGTTGTCGCTCTCGTTCACGAAGGAGCTCGCAGCGGCTTCAAGGCCGGCCGCCAGGTTTTCCTCGATCGCAGTGCTGCTCGCCTGCACCTGCTCTGCCTCGGCAAGTGCCTCGGCGTTGGCGGCGGGGGTTTCGATTACCGGCTCCGGACGCGCTTCGGGTGCGCTGGCGACTTCCACTTCAACGGGAGGCTTGGGCCGCTCAGCCGGCTGGGCCTGCTCGGCCGCCGCATCCACAGTCGCAGTCTGGGGAGAATCCTGGGAAGCGGCTTCGTCATCAGGCCTGCGGCCACGGTTACGTCGGCGGCGCTGGGGCTGCTCGCGCTTCATGTCGGAGGGGCGCTTGCGCGGCTGTTGCCCGTTCTCGGCAGTCTCTACGCTTTCTTCCTCGACCTGTTGTTCCCGGGGCTGGGACTTAGGTGCGGCGTCGGCATCGGACCTGCGGCCCTGGCCGTTGCCGCGACGGCGGCGGCCGCGATTCTCGTCCCGCGGCTTGTTGCGAGACTCCTCGCTGCGTTCGCGGCCCTGGACGGTCTCCTGAGCCTGCTCTTCGGAGCGCTGGTTTTCGGGCTGGCGGTCGTTGCGCGGCTTGCGGCGGTTCCTTGGCTGGCCCTGGCTCCTGCCCTGGCCTTCACCACTGCGCTTCTGCCTGCCGTCCTGCCGGGCCTCCTGCTTGCCTTCGCTTTTCCTGCCGCCGCCGGTCTTTTTGGCGGGGGCGGGCTTGCGCGCGGGCTCGTCATTGGCGGGCTGGGCCTCGGTATCGCCGACGATGGCGCTCCACAGGCGGCCGAACAGTCCGGGCTTCATTGGTGCTACCGGGGTTGGCGCGGCCTGGCGTGCAGGCTGGGCGGATTCGGCTGCTGCCGCAGGCTCGGCTGCCTGGGGCGCGGGACCCTGGGGCTTGATGCCCTTGACTGCGGCCTCGGGCTGGCGCGGTACCGAGGGCTGGCGATCGGTAATCGCGTCCATGTCCGGGGCGGCGATGTCCACGTCGTAACTGGCTTCGTGGTTGCCTTCGACTTCGTCGTCGCGCAGGCGCTGCACTTCGAAGTGCGGGGTCTCCAGGTTGGGGTTGGGGATAACCAGCACCCGGACCTTGGTTTCACGCTCGATGTCGGTCAGCGCGACGCGCTTCTCGTTGAGCAGGAAGGCCGCGACGTCAACCGGCACGATGGCGCGGACTTCTGCACTGCGTTCCTTGATCGCCTCTTCTTCCAGAAGGCGCAGGATGGACAGGGCGAGGGACTTGGTGTCACGGATGGTGCCCTGGCCGGTGCAGCGCGGGCAGACGATGTTGCTGGTCTCGCCCAGCGAGGGGCGCAGGCGCTGGCGGGACATCTCCAGCAGGCCGAAGCGGGAGATACGGCCCACCTGGACCCGCGCGCGGTCGATGCTCAGGGCGTCGCGTACGCGGTTTTCCACCGCCCGCTGGTTGCGCGAGGCGAGCATGTCGATGAAGTCGATGACTACCAGGCCGCCCATGTCGCGCAGTCGCAGCTGGCGGGCGATCTCGTCCGCCGCCTCGAGGTTGGTCTGCAGGGCGGTCTCCTCGATATCGGAGCCGCGGGTCGCCCGGGCGGAGTTGATGTCGATGGACACCAGGGCCTCGGTCGGGTCGATGACGATGGAGCCGCCGGAGGGGAGGCGAACCTCGCGCTGGAAGGCGGTCTCGATCTGGCTTTCGATCTGGAAGCGGTTAAACAGGGGGATGTTGTCTTCGTAGAGCTTCAGGCGGTTGCTGAACTTGGGCATGACCATGGAGACGAAGTCCTTCGCCTGTTCGAAGGCGTCGCTCTGGTCGATCATGACCTGGTCGATATCGTCCCGAAGGTAGTCGCGGATCGCGCGGATGATGACGTTGCTTTCCTGGAACAGCAGGGCAGGCGCCTTGACCTCTTCGTTGGCCTCGGTGATTTTCTCCCAGAGTTGCAGCAGGTAGTTGAGGTCCCACTGCAGTTCCTCGGAGGAGCGGCCCACGCCAGCGGTGCGGATGATCACACCCATGCCGTTGGGGATCTCCAGGGCGGAGAGCGCTTCACGCAGCTCGGTGCGGTCGTCGCCCTCGATACGCCGGGAGATACCGCCCGCACGAGGGTTGTTGGGCATCAGGACCATGTAGCGGCCGGCGAGGGAGATGAAGGTGGTCAGGGCCGCGCCCTTGTTGCCGCGCTCTTCCTTGTCCACCTGGACGATGATTTCGGTACCTTCCTTGACCACGTCCTTGATCTTGGTGCGGCCGTCGCCGTCGGGTTTGCGGTGGAAGTATTCGCGGGAGATTTCCTTCAGTGGCAGGAAACCGTGGCGCTCGGCGCCGAAGTCGACGAAGGCGGCTTCCAGGCTGGGTTCGACCCGGGTGATCTTGCCTTTATAGACGTTGGATTTCTTCTGGATGCGGGTGCGGTTTTCGATGTCGAGATCGTAGAGTCGCTGGCCATCGACCAGGGCGACACGCAACTCCTCGGGTTGAGTTGCGTTGATAAGCATTTTCTTCATAAATGTGCCATAGAACCTGTGGACGACAGGCCTGGCGGGGCAGGAATCAGTTTATGCGGGCCCTGGCAAAGTTCGCATGGGGCCTATCGGAAAACGGTCGGGGCCTTTTAATAGAGCTTCTAGCGTTTGTTTTTAAAGCCTGGTTATCTGGCTTGGTAGTCACACTCGCTCTGGCCCGGAGCCCGCTAACAGGGGCGCGATTTCCGGCATCCAGGTGCACTTTTTTCAATGCGCGGTCTGCGCATCCGTATCCGCCAAACTGGTGAAAAACTGCCGGCTGGCGGTGGAGGGGAATGGTACTCATTCCGCCTTTTTGGTAGTGTCGCTGCACCTGGGTCGGGCAACACCACCACGAAGTCACTTCTGATTCTGTGTCCCGGCAGATTCTGCTGCCCGGTTAGTTACAACGCTGATCGGTCATTTGTGGGATCAAGGGTCAGGCCCGTTATACCCACTTCGGATCAGCTCCATTGCACGTGGCTGGTCTGGCGGTACCTTGCAAAAATGTCGGCAGGCCCAATCATCGCCAGTTCAGGTTTGCGCTCGCCTCCCTTGCCGGTCATATCCCCGACAGGCAGGAGGCTGCTGCCACGCGAGGCGAATGTTACCATTATGTTCACAGAAAGTTAAACAATTTCCGTTATTTATGGCAGACACTGAAAGTTCAAGCCCAGGGGTCAGGCACCTCGTCGTCGATGCGGATTACGCAGGCCAGCGGCTGGACAACTATCTCCAGCGCGAATTGAAGGGTGTGCCGCGTACACGCCTCTACAAAGCCCTGCGCAAAGGCGAGATACGCGTCAACAAGGGGCGGGTGAAGCCGGACTACCGCCTCGAGGCGGGGGACAGCGTTCGCCTGCCACCCCTGCGCACGCCTGCGCCGAGTGAGGCGGCCCAGGTGCCGCGGCACTGGATGGAGCGAATCGAGGCGGGCATCGTCTACGAGGATGCCTCGCTGCTGGTCCTCAATAAGCCCTCGGGGCTGGCGGTCCACGGCGGCAGCGGCCTGAATTACGGCCTGATCGAAAGCCTGCGCCAGATGCGCCCGCGGGACCGCTTCCTCGAACTGGTACACCGTTTGGACCGCGATACCTCCGGCCTGATCCTGGTTGCCCGCCGCCCGGCACTGTTGCGCGAGTTGCATCGCCAGCTGCGCGGCGACGAAGTCGACAAGCGCTATCTCGCCCTGGTGGCGGGAAAGTGGCCCAAGGCCCTGTCGCGGGTCGAGGCCCCCCTGCAGAAAAACGTGTTGCGCTCCGGTGAGCGTATGGTCCGGGTAGAGCGGGGCGGCAAGCCGTCGATCACCGAGTTCAGTGTGGTGGAGCGCTTCGCTCGCACCACTCTGGTGCAGGCGAAGCCAGTCACCGGCCGTACCCACCAGATTCGGGTGCACGCCCAGCATGCCGGCTTTCCCCTGCTGGGCGACGCCAAATACGGCTCGGAAGAGGGCGAGGCGATCTGCCGGGAGCTCGGGCTCAAGCGCCTGTTCCTGCACGCCAGCGAGTTGTCCCTCAAGCTCCCGGAGAAGGGGGTCATGGCGTTCCACGCGCCACTTGATGACGAGTTGACAAAAATTCTGGAAAAGCTTCGTAAGTAACTAATATTTCTACGGGTATTTATTTATTTATGGTGATCTTTGACTGGGACGGGACCCTCTGTGATTCAGTGGCCCAGATTGTCGCGAGTGTCCGTTCGGCTGCTCATGAATTGGGCCTGGAAATGCCGTCCGAAAGTGCAGCGGCCAACATTATCGGTCTCGGACTGCCGCAGGCGATAGAAATGCTGTTTCCCGCCGAGCCGGAAGATTTGCGGCTGGAGATCGCCAGGGTCTACTCGGGCCATTATGTGTCCAATCACGCCGCTACGCCGGCTCTGTTCCCAGGGGCGCTGGAGACGCTGCACGCCCTGAAATCCCGTGGCTTCGGGCTGGCGGTGGCCACAGGTAAAAGCCGGCGGGGTCTCGACCGGGTGCTGGGCGCACTGGATATGGCGTCATTCTTCGACGCCAGTCGCTGCGCCGATGAAACCCGCTCCAAGCCCGACCCGCTGATGCTGGTGGAGATCATCGAGGAGCGGGGCATCGACCCCGCCGAGGTCATCATGGTGGGCGATACCGAATACGACCTGGAGATGGCCGCCAATGCCGGCATCGCCTCGATTGGCGTCAGCTTCGGCGCCCACGCCCCGGAGCGCCTGCAGGCCCACAAACCCGTGGCCATCGTCGACAGCCTGCCGCAACTGCTCGACCTTCCCCAACTCGCCCGCTAACCTCCGGGTCGGTTCCGCGCCGCGAGAGGGTCGAAACCCGCGCCCCGTAGCAGGCGGGCAGTCGCGATCAGCGGCAGGCCCTCGAGGCCGGTCGGGTCGTCACTGTGAATGGACTCGAACAGGGCGATACCGAGGCCCTCGCACTTGAAGCTGCCGGCGCAGTCCCAGGGCTGCTCGATCTGCAGGTAGTTTTCGATCTCGGCGCTGGAGAGCGCGCGGAAGCGTACGGTCGTTACCTGTAATTCCTCCGCGGCAAAGCTCCGCGCCACCTGGTGCAGCGCCACCCCGGTATAGAAACGCACCTCCCGATTGCTGCAGGCGGTCAGTTGTTCCCGCGCCCCTTCGAAGCCCCCGGGCTTGCCCAGCAGGCGCCCGTCCAGGCTGGCGACCTGGTCGCTGCCCAGGACCCAGGCCTCCTCGTCCTGCCGGGCTATCGCCGCGGCTTTCGCGCCCGCCAGGCGCAGCGCCAGTGCGTCCGGGGCCTCGCCGGGGAGGGCGCTTTCGTCCACTTCGGGGGAGCGCGTGCTGAAGGGAATACCCAGGCGCTGCAGCAAGGTTTGCCGGTAGCGGGAGGTGGAGGCGAGAATCAGTGACATCGGGGTCCCGGGGAACTCTGTGAATAAGTGGACGAACTGCTTGTATTCTATAGAAATTTCTTTGACAAAGGGTGGGTGCCTCACTATGATGCGCGCCTATGTTGAGCGACCCCCTCCCCAACGCGCTGGACGTCCGCAAGGCCGCCTCGCGAGGCGTGAGTGTCAGCGGTGCGTTGCAACCCGCAGATTTGCCGCAATTCCGGGCCCAGTTGGCCAGCGATGAGGGGCAGATCGAGGCGAAGCTGGACTTCGCCCGGGACGAGGAAAACCGGCCTGTTGTCGCATTGTCGATAAAGGCCAGTGTCTCTGTGACCTGCCAGCGCTGCCTCTCGCCGATGCCGCTCACGGTGTCCGGTGAATCGGCGCTTGGGATAGTCTGGTCTGACGACCAGGCAAAGCACCTGCCGAAGTACCTGGATCCGATCGTGGTGCCGGAGGAGGGTGGCAACTGTTGGGACATGGTAGAGGAAGAGTTGATCCTCCTGCTGCCGGCTTTCAGCTATCACGAAACACAGGATTGTAAACAGATACTGTCCGGCTACTCGGGCGAGATACAGGAAACGGAAGCAGCGCCAGAGCGCGCCAATCCTTTCGACGTACTTGCCCGGCTCAAACCGGATAAAGAACCGAGGAGCTAGTCATGGCAGTTCAGCAAAACAGGAAAACCCGTTCACGTCGCGGCATGCGTCGTTCACACGATTCCCTGGGCGGTAACACGCTTTCAGTGGATCAGACTTCAGGTGAAACCCACCGTCGCCACCACGTGAGCGCAGATGGTTTCTATCGCGGCAAGAAAGTCGTCGATACCGGCTCGGAAGACTGATCACCGCGCCTCTCCCCCTTCGGCGTCACAGCAGTGACGCCGAATCTCCCCCTCCGCCTGTTTTTACCCTTTATTCTCCCGCTTTCGCTGCACGCCCGTGCAGTGGTCGTCCTGCTATTGCTTGGCGTAAAGGCGGTGTGATCGTACACTTCGAAGCAAATTTCCAGACACAGGGTGTTCGTATATGACCGCAAAAAACACAGCCTTTGTTTTCCCGGGGCAGGGATCGCAAAAAGTCGGCATGCTGGCAGATGCCTACGAGGCATATGCGGCCGTGCGCGAGACCTTTGCCGAGGCTTCCGAGGCTCTGGGCTACGACGTCTGGGACCTGATCCAGAACGGCGAGCAGGAAGCGCTGAACCTGACCGAGACCACCCAGCCTGTGCTGCTGACATCGTCCGTTGCCCTGTGGCGCGCATGGCAAGCCGAAGGCGGTGTTGTTCCGGGCATGATGGCGGGGCACAGCCTCGGCGAGTTCTCGGCGCTGGTCTGCGCCGGCTCCCTGGGCTTCGCCGATGCGGTAAGACTGGTGCGCCAGCGTGGACAGTTCATGCAGACCGCGGTGCCGGTTGGTGAAGGCGCCATGGCCGCGATCATCGGCCTGGACGATGACACCATCAACCGCATCTGTGAAGAAACCGACGGGGTGGTCGCTGCGGTCAATTTCAATTCCCCGGGGCAGGTTGTGATCGCCGGTCACGCGGGTCCCGTTGAGGTCGCCATTGCAGCCCTTAAAGAGGCTGGCGCAAAGCGCGCCATGCCGCTGCCGGTCAGCGCCCCTTTCCATACGGCACTGATGCGGCCTGCGGGGGAGCGCCTGGCGGAGGCAATGGCGGATGTCGCCATCGCCGCGCCGCAGATTCCGGTGGTACATAACGTGCATGCAAAAACAGAAGCGGAGCCCGAGCGGATTCGCGAGTTGCTGGTGGAGCAGATCTACAGCCCGGTGCAGTGGACGAGTTGTGTGCAGACCATGATAACGGCCGGCGTCAGCGCGTGCGTTGAGTGTGGTCCGGGCAAGGTGTTGAGTGGTCTGGTTCGCCGGATAGATAAAGCAGTGGGCAGCTACGCCATCGAGGAACCAGCGGAGCTGAGTGCTGCGCTGGAAGCCCTGGCGCAGTCCTGAAGCAAACAGGGAGAAAAGAGAAGTAATGTCAGATACGAATAAAGTAGCACTGGTGACCGGCGCGAGCCGGGGCATCGGCAGGGCGATCGCGGAGCAACTGGCAGCAGCGGGCTACACGGTTGTCGGCACCGCAACCAGTGACGGCGGCGCCGAGTCCATCAGCGCCTACCTCGACGCCGCGGGCAACGGCGGCTGTGGAATGAAGCTTGATGTCGCCGACGACGAATCCGTGAGCACCGTGCTGGCCGCGATCGGCGAGCGCTTCGGCGCGCCGCTGGTGCTGGTCAACAATGCCGGTATCACCCGCGACAACATCCTCATGCGCATGAAGACCGAGGAGTGGGGCGATGTGATCGACACCAACCTCAACGCACTGTACCGGGTGAGTAAGGCCTGCCTGCGCGGCATGACCAAGGCTCGCTGGGGGCGCATCGTCAACATCACTTCCGTGGTCGGCTCGATGGGCAATATCGGCCAGAGCAACTATGCAGCCACCAAGGCGGGCGCGGAGGGTTTTTCCCGTGCGCTGGCGCGTGAACTCGGCTCCCGCTCAGTTACGGTAAACTGCGTGGCGCCGGGCTTTATCGATACCGACATGACCCGTGAACTGAGCGAGCAGCAGCGCGAGTTGATGCTGGGCCAGATTCCCCTGGGCAGGCTTGGCGAACCGGCGGAGATCGCCGCGGTCGTGGCCTTCCTGTGCAGTGACGCAGCGGGCTACATTACCGGTGAAACCATCCATATCAATGGCGGCATGTACATGGCCTGATCTGCTGCTATGATTGCAGGGCCGTCGCGGCCGTATCAGCAGGAAAAAAACCTTCTAACTACCGAACAAAACCTAGTAATATGCCGATTCAGGCCGTAGAACCAGGTTTGCCGGTTTGACACAGCACTAAACTCAGGAGTGAGCAACAATCATGAGCAGCATCGAAGAACGCGTTAAGAAGATCGTCGCGGAACAACTTGGTGTAAAAGAGGAAGAGGTTTCCACTGAGGCTTCTTTCGTTGAAGACCTCGGCGCCGATTCCCTGGATACGGTAGAGCTGGTAATGGCCCTTGAAGAGGAATTCGAGACCGAAATTCCCGACGAGGAAGCAGAAAAAATTACCACCGTTCAGCTGGCTATCAACTACATCAACGAAAACCTCGCCTGATTCCAGCTGGCGTTCACGAAGCCGTTTCTATTGTCCAGATAGAGCGGCTTTTCTTGTTTTAGGCAAGATGCAAATTCGGGCGAAAGCCCATATTCTGGCGGCAGTCGATATTCTGGTGATATCCCAAACACTGGTGAGAGCCTCTATAGTAGTGCTTGGAACCAAAACCAGCTGTAAGCCAGTCAAATTCCGATGGTGTTGAGGAACAAGCGTTGATAGGCAGAAGAGTGGTGGTAACCGGCCTGGGCATGATCAGCCCGGTAGGTCAAAACGTCGGCGAAACCTGGGAGAACATACTGGCCGGGAAGAGTGGCGTGGCACCCATCGACTTTTTCGATGCGTCGGCATATACCACCCGTTTCGCTGCCAGTGTGCGTGACTTCGATGTCTCCCCTTACCTCGAACCCAAGGAAGCCCGCAAAATGGACACCTTCGTCCAGTACGGGATGGCCGCGGGTATACAGGCCTTCGAAGACAGCGGTTACGAGATTACCGAGGAAAATGCGCCCCGGGTCGGCTGTTCCATCGGTTCCGGCATCGGCGGTATCGGCCAGATCGAGAAGAGCGCGGACATCCTGCAGAAGTCGGGTCCCCGGCGAATTTCCCCGTTTTTTGTGCCGGGCTCCATCATCAATATGATTTCCGGCAACCTCTCGGTTCGCTACAACATGCAGGGGCCGAACCTGGCGACGGTCACCGCCTGCACCAGTGGCACCCACAATATCGGCCTCGGCGCGCGCCTGATTGCCCTCGGCGACGCGGATGCGATGCTCGTCGGTGGCGCCGAGATGGCCACCACTCCGGTTGGCCTGGGCGGCTTCGCTGCCGCCCGCGCGCTGTCCACCCGCAACGATGACCCGCAGGCCGCATCCCGCCCCTGGGATCGCGACCGCGACGGTTTCGTGCTAGGTGAGGGCGCCGGTGTGCTGATGATCGAGGAATACGAGGCCGCGAGGTCGCGAGGTGCGAAGATCTACGCCGAGATCACCGGTTTCGGAATGAGCGGCGATGCCTATCACATGACCCTGCCGCCCGCCGATGGGCGCGGCGCCGCGCTTTCCATGTCCAATGCGATTCGCGACGCCGGTGTGGATACCGCCGAGATTCACTACATCAATGCCCACGGCACCTCCACCAATGCCGGCGATGTGGCGGAGAGTCTTGCCGTGGCACGTGTCATGGGCAGCGCTGCCGAGCAGGTGGCCGTCAGCTCGACCAAGTCCATGATCGGCCACTTGCTGGGTGCCGCGGGCGCAGTAGAGGCGATATTCTCCGTGCTCGCCCTGCGTGACCAGGTGTGTCCGCCGACGATCAACCTCGACAACCTGGACGAGGGCGCCGCGCCGCTGAATTTCGTGCCGCATACCGCCCAGCAGCGCACTATCCGCAACGTGCTTTCCAATTCCTTCGGGTTCGGTGGCACCAACGGTTCGCTGGTATTTAGCCAGGTCGGCTGAGCGCGCTGATGGCGCAGTCCGAAGCGGCGATCTGGATCGATGGCGAGCCCTCCCGCTCACTGCCGCTGCCGGATCGCGGGCTGGATTTCGGTGACGGCCTGTTTGAAACCCTGCTGCTCTACCGCGGCCAGGCGCTTTATCTCGACCGCCATCTTCAGCGCCTGGAGCGGGGAATTTCACGCCTCGGCTTCCCGGCCTCCTGCCTCACTGCCGTCAACAACACCCTCAACCGTGTGCTTTCCTCTGCCGGCTCGCCCGCCCAATGGTCGGCGCTGCGGCTGACCCTCACGCGCGGGGCCGGGCCGCGGGGCTACGCACCTCCCGAAAATCCGACACCGCGGGTAATCATCTCGTTGCTGGAAATCCCGGGGCCGGAACAGTTTCCGGCACCGCTTTCCCTTGCGCTGGCGGACATCGCCTGGCCACATCAACCCCGACTCGCGGGAATCAAGCATCTCAATCGGCTGGAGCAGGTGCTCGCCGCGGCACAGGCGCGGGCGGACGGGGTCGATGATGTGCTGATGCTAGACACGGCGGGCGCCGTCTGCTCACTGAGCGCGGCGAACCTGTTCCTGGTCGAAGGTGACAGGCTGGTAACTCCCTTCCTGGTCCAGTGCGGTATCGCCGGTACCCGGCGCGAACTGATACTGGAACACTGGGCGCCGGCGCTGGGCCTGGCGGTGAGCGAAGAGACTTTTGAATTGCCGCGTCTCCTCGCCGCTGATGAAGTGTTTTGCAGCAATGCCCTGGTCGGTGTTCGACCAGTGGGCAGCCTCAAAGAATGCAGTTGGAGCGACTTCTCCACCTGTCGCGCGCTCCACCGGAAAATGCTGGAGGAATTGCCTTGCTGAGGCTCCTTGCCGGTCTGCTATGCCTGGCGCTTGTTCTGGGCTTGCTGGCCTTCGTCGAAGTGCAGAAGCGCTGGCATACGCCCCTGAAGATCCCCGGGGATGACTACATATTGACCGTCGCCGCGGGCGAGAGCCTCGGCAGGCTCGCCGCCCGGCTCGAGGAGGAGGGGGTCTACCCGGACCCGCTGCTGATTCGCATCTATGGTCGGATGACAGGGGCTGACCAGGAGATTCGCCACGGCGAATTCCGCGTGCCCCCCGGAACCACGGCGGAGGATTTGCTGCGCCTGCTTCGCGAAGGTGAAGTCATCAGCTACCAGGTCACACTGCCGGAAGGGATAACACTGGCCCAGGCGCTCAAGCGCCTGGCGGCTGCCGATGCGCTTGAGACCAGCCTGACAGGGCCGGACGACGCGCGCCTGCTGGCCCTGGTGGCCCCCTATCAGAGCGCCGAGGGCTGGTTTTTCCCCGACAGTTACCACTACGAGCGAGGCGCTACGGCCCTGGACATACTGCGGCGCGCCCACGCGGCCATGCGCGAAGTCCTCGAGGAAGCCTGGGAAAGCCGGGCCGAGGGGCTGCCCTATACCGATCCCTACGAGGCGCTGATTATGGCCAGTATCGTCGAGCGCGAAACCGGCATGCCGGAGGAACGCGGGCAGATTGCCGGTGTGTTCGTGCGTCGCCTGAAGCTCGGAATGCGCCTGCAGACTGATCCGACTGTGATCTATGGCCTCGGCGCGGAATTCGACGGTAACCTGCGCCGCAGCCACTTGCGGGACGCTGCAAACCCCTATAACACCTACAGTCATTCAGGACTGCCGCCTGGCCCGATCGCATTGCCGGGGCGTGCAGCCATTCTCGCCGCACTCAATCCCGAGGCGGGGGACAGCCTGTTTTTTGTCGCCCGGGGGGACGGTGGCCACCAGTTCAGTCGTACGCTTGCCGAGCACGAGCGGGCCGTGCGTAAATACCAGTTGCAACGCAGGCAGGACTACCGGTCCAGCCCTCAGAATACCCAGTAGCCGGGGAGCGCCATGGAAAGCAGAGGTTTGTTTATTACCGTGGAAGGCGGGGAGGGCGTTGGCAAGACCACTAACTTGAAATTCCTTGAAGCCCGCTTGCGCGAGCGGGGAATCGACCTGGTGGTGACCCGCGAACCCGGCGGTACCCGGCTCGGGGAACAGGTGCGGGAGCTGATGCTGCAGCCTCGGGAAGAGGGCATGGCCCCTGCGGCGGAACTCCTGCTGGTGTTTGCAGCCCGCGCCCAGCACCTGGCGCAGGTTGTGGAGCCTGCCCTGGCCAGCGGCCGCTGGGTGCTCTGTGACCGCTTTACCGATGCTACCTATGCCTACCAGGGCGGTGGCCGGCAGCTGCCACTGGCGATGATCCGCGACCTCGAGCAGTTGGTTCAGGGGGACTTCCGGCCGGACTGTACGATCTTGCTGGACGCGCCCGTCGAAGTCGGCCTGGCCCGCGCCGGGAAGCGCGGCGACCTGGACCGGATCGAGCAGGAGCAGGCCAGCTTCTTCGAAAGGGTGCGGGACACTTACCTGCAATTCGCACAGGAATTCCAGGAGCGCTATTACCTTGTCGACGCCACTGTCGAGCTTCCCGCGGTCCAGGAACAGCTTGAATCGGTGTGCGCAGACCTGCTTTCGCGCCGGGCCCCGGGACAAGCGTGAGCGCGCCTTCTTCATTGCCGGCCTGTAGCCCGCCACTGCCCTGGCAGTCCGGGCAATGGGGGCGGCTCAACCGCCAGATTGTCGAGGGGACCCTGCCGCACGCGCTGCTCCTCAGTGGTGTGCGATTCACCGGTAGAGAGCGTTTTGCCCTGGCGCTGGCGCGACGCATCCTGTGTGAGCGCCCCGACGGCGGCCTCAACTGCGGTAGCTGCCATGCCTGCGAGATGACCGCTGCGGGTAGTCACAGCGACTTCCGCTGGCTGGGCCCGGAGGGTAAAAGCAACACGATCAAGATAGACAGCGTTCGGGAAGTGCTGGCCTTCGCGGCGAAGACCGCATCCCACGGGCGCGGCAAAGTGATCGTCTTTTCCCCGGCGGAGGCGATGAACACCAACGCCGCCAACGCACTACTCAAGTGCCTGGAAGAACCGCCTCCTGAAACCTGGCTCATTCTGCTCGCGGCGCAGCCGCACCGCATACCGGCGACAGTCCGTTCGCGCTGCCAGCAGCTACGCCTGCCGCGGCCCGGGCGCGATGAGAGCCTCGCCTGGCTGGACGCGAGCACAGGCAAGCGCGAGGAGAGCGAGAAGTGGCTGGACCTTGCCGAGGGTCTGCCGCTGCTGGCCGACGAGCTGTTCACCGCCCCGGACGCGGAGGCCCGTATCGCGTCGCGTATCGCCTGCGCGGCTCTGCTGGCGGGCAAAGTCGATGTCCCCGCAGCGGTCGGTATGCTGGAATCGGCTGCTCTGCCACAGGTGCTGGAACAAATAGCATCGCTACTGCGTTCGCGAATTTCCGCTGCCGGTAGCGAATGGCTGCAGAGCCGCCGGGGCAGGGCGGTTTTCGCCCTGCTCGACGAAGTGATGCAGGCCCAGCGCGCGGTCAACAGCGGCGCGAATCCCAATCGGCAGTTAATGTGTGAGGTATTCCTCGAAAAACTGCATTTTCTGTTGGGAGGCGAGCAGGTGGGTGCTAGTATCGGGGCATGAAAAGTGAGGCACTAAAGTGATGAGTGACGGGCGGCAGAACAGTCGCAATGGCATCCTTTCCCTGACAATCAAGGACAAGGCCGTGCTCTATTCCGCCTATATGCCGTTTCTGGCAGACGGCGGCCTTTTCGTGCCGACCAACAAGCCTTACTCCCTCGGCGACGAAGTATTCATGCTCCTAACGCTGATGGACGAACCGGAAAAAATCCCCATCGCGGGCAAGGTCGTCTGGGTTACCCCACGCGGCGCCCAGGGCAACCGTACTGCGGGCATCGGCGTTCAGTTCAGCGAGCAGGATGCCGCTGCCAACGCCAGGATAGAGAACCATCTCGCCGGGTCGCTGACATCCGACAGACCCACCCACACCATGTAAAACCCTAAGGCAATTTCTTTAACAAGGCCCTAAGTTTTTGATTTTTAGTGGATTCTTTGGCAAAAAAATGGGTCCCTGGAGAGGGACCCAACAAGACCATTAGGAGTGAAACATAAAGGAATTGCTTCCCTTAGAGAGCATTGGGTGTGCTCTCGAGGCTACCGACTGAACTAGGGGATAGGTAGCCACAGTCGTAGTATCGCGCATTTACGGTAATTTTCCACATCTCTATTCAAGGTTTTTAGCTTATTTAGGAATAAGAAAAAAGCTATTAATTACTAGCTGAATAGCCTACGGCGCCCGGGGAAGCCGTTCCCGGGGCGCATGTGGCCGGTTGAATCGCCCCTTGCTTTGTGGCAGAATCTGCGCCCTTGCGCCGCATCCGCATTAATTATCTTGGCCTTTCATAGCGCTGATATATCAATGGCTTACCGCCGAAATGCTCGAGTAGATTCGAGGCAAATTGTGGAGGCGGCTAATAGTATTGCGGAAGTGGCGAAATTGGTAGACGCGCTGGATTTAGGTTCCAGTGCCGCAAGGCGTGAGAGTTCGAGTCTCTCCTTCCGCACCAGATTCCAACACACAGGGTGTCGGCGGCCTCCACGGGAGCACCGAACCGACGCCTGACAACCTGGATATTTACGAGGAATGACCATGCAGGTTTCCATAGAGACGACTTCGGGCCTGGAGCGTCGACTGACAGTGGGCGTACCCGCCGCACGTATCGATGGCGAAGTTGACGAGCGTCTGAAAAAGGCGGCTGGCAATGTCCGCTTGCCCGGTTTCCGTCCCGGCAAAGTGCCCATGAAAGTAATGCGTCAGCGCTTTGGTGCCGGCGTGCGCCAGGAAGTGCTGGGCGAGGTCATGAGCCAGTCCTTCCAGGAAGCGGTGGTACAGGAAAAACTGCGTCCGGCAGGGCAGCCGAGCATCGAGCCGCGCTCCATCGACGCGGGCAAGGACCTGGAATACGTCGCCACTTTCGAAGTCTTCCCCGAAGTGGAAGTCATCGAAATGAAGGGCTTTTCCATTGAAAAGCCGGTGGCTGAAGTGACCGATGCGGATATCGATAACATCATCGAAGTCTTCCGCAAGCAGCAGGGTGAACTCACCGATGTCGATCGCGCCGCCGCCGAGGGCGACACCGTGAACATCGACTTTGTGGGCACCCGCGACGGTGTGGCCTTTGAAGGTGGCAGCGCTGAGGGCACCGAACTCGAACTGGGCTCCGGTCGCATGATCCCCGGTTTCGAGGACGGCATCGTCGGTATGAAGGCCGGTGAAGAGAAGGTCCTCGAACTGACTTTCCCCGAGGAGTACCACAACGAGGAGCTCAAGGGCGCCGCGGTGGAATTCAAGGTTACGCTGAACTCGGTCAAGGAACTCGTACCCGCCGCTCTGGACGAGGCCCTGTTCGAGAAATACGGTGTCACCGAAGGTGGTGAAGAGCAGTTCCGCAAGGAAGTGGGCGAGAACATGGCCCGTGAACTCAAGAATGCCGTAGAGAGCAAAATCAAGCAGCAGGCCATGGATGCGGTGCTCGAGGCCCACAGTGGCGTTGAAATCCCGAAGGCGCTGGTCGCCCAGGAAATCAATGCCCTGCGCCAGCAGATGGTGCAGCAGTTTGGCGGCGCCGCCGGTAACATGCCCGACCTCAAATCGCTCCTGCCGGACGACATGTTCAGTGAAAACGCCGAGAAGCGCGTGCGTCTGGGCCTCGTTTTGTCGGAGCTGGTCAGCAAGTTCGGGATTACCGCGGACGCCGACCGGGTCAAGTCTACCATCGAGGATCTGGCCTCTACCTACGAGCAGCCCGAAGAGGTTGTAGACTGGTATTACTCGAACCGCGAACAGCTTGCTTCCATCCAATCCAAGGTTTTGGAAGATCAGGTAGTTGAAAAACTTATGGAAAGTGCGGATATTATTGAGAAAGCGTGCAGCTATCAGGAAGCGATCGCCCCAGCCCAGGAAGCGGAGGGCGAAGAGGCCTGATCTGAGCACTACCAGCCGCCGGCGCTTGGCTTGCCGGCGGCGCTCTATCTTCCATGCCACCAGCCACGGGCCACCAGAGAAGGGAAAATTCCTATGCCATTTCAGCCAGATGGGCGCAATTCAAACACTATCAATAATCTCGGCCTGGTTCCGATGGTTGTGGAGCAGACCTCCCGCGGCGAGCGCTCCTACGACATCTACTCCCGCCTGCTCAAGGAGCGCGTAATCTTCTGCGTGGGGCCGGTTGAAGACCACATGGCCAACCTCATCGTCGCCCAGCTGCTGTTTCTCGAATCCGAGAACCCCGACAAGGACATTCACCTCTACATCAATTCCCCGGGCGGCAGCGTGACTGCAGGCCTCTCGATCTACGACACCATGCAGTTCATCAAGCCGGACGTGAGCACCATGTGCGTCGGCCAGGCGGCCTCCATGGGGGCCTTCCTGCTGTGTGGCGGTGCTCCCGGCAAGCGCTTCTGCCTGC
The DNA here is from genome assembly GCA_033283325.1 of Halieaceae bacterium WMMBA4. Taxonomy (GTDB): domain Bacteria; phylum Pseudomonadota; class Gammaproteobacteria; order Pseudomonadales; family Halieaceae; genus Mangrovimicrobium. Next base: position 1,301,587 of record JAWMQO010000001.1, on the reverse strand, counting down.
CCAACGCCCGCACCATGATCCACCAGCCCTCCGGTGGAGCCCAGGGGCAGGCGACTGACATCGAGATCCATGCAAGGGAAATCCTTATCATTCGCAAGAAGCTCAACGAGTTGATGGCAGAGCACAGCGGGCAGCCGCTGGAGGTCATCGAGCGCGACACCGAGCGCGATCGCTTCATGAACGCCGAGGAAAGCAAGGCCTACGGTCTGGTGGACGAGGTGGTCAGCAAAAGGGGAAGTGCCGCACAGTAGGGCGATTTACCCCCGTTTTCGAGCCCTTCGGGGCTTGCAAAACACGGTAAAAAACATCATCTTTGAAGTTGAAACAAAGATGATTCAAAGATTTTGGCGTAGGGCAGCCTGATGAGTGACGAAACCAGCAAATCCGGTGATGACGGTGGCAAATTGCTGTATTGCTCTTTCTGCGGAAAGAGCCAGCATGAAGTACGCAAACTGATCGCCGGTCCCTCTGTCTTCATTTGCGATGAGTGTGTCGATCTGTGTAACGACATCATTCGCGAAGAGGTACAGGAGAGCAGCGGGGATGCCAACAAGGACAAGTTGCCCGTGCCACAGGAAATCAAGGCAATCCTCGACGAATACGTGATTGGCCAGCAGCGCGCCAAGAAGGTGCTTTCTGTAGCGGTCTACAACCACTACAAGCGCCTGCGCCACGGCCGTGCGGAAGACGTCGAACTGGGTAAGAGCAACATCCTGCTGGTCGGTCCCACCGGCTCCGGCAAGACCCTGCTCGCCGAAACCCTGGCACGCTTGCTTGATGTTCCCTTCACCATCGCCGATGCAACCACGCTGACCGAAGCGGGTTATGTTGGTGAGGACGTGGAGAACATCATCCAGAAGTTGTTGCAGAAGTGCGATTACGACGTGGAGAAGGCCCAGATGGGCATCGTCTACATCGACGAGATCGACAAGATTTCCCGCAAATCCGACAACCCCTCGATCACCCGCGATGTATCCGGGGAGGGCGTACAGCAGGCCCTGCTGAAACTGATCGAGGGTACCGTGGCTTCCGTGCCGCCCCAGGGTGGCCGCAAGCATCCCCAGCAGGAGTTCCTGCAGGTGGACACCTCCAATATCCTGTTCATCTGCGGCGGTGCGTTTGCCGGGCTGGACAAGGTGATCCGCAACCGCTCGGAGAAGGGCGGTATCGGTTTCGGCGCGGAGGTCAAGAGCAAGGAAGAGAGCCGCAATACCGGTGAGGTATTGCAGGACCTCGAGCCGGAGGACCTGGTCCAGTACGGCCTGATTCCCGAGTTTGTGGGCCGCCTGCCGGTGATCGCCACGCTCGAGGAACTCGATATCGACGCGCTGGTACAGATTCTCACCGAACCCAAGAACTCCCTTACCAAGCAGTACAGCAAGCTGTTTGAAATGGAAGGCGTCGAGGTGGATTTCCGCGAGGACGGCCTGCGCGCCGTGGCCGAAAAGGCCATGGAGCGGAAGACTGGCGCCCGTGGCCTGCGCTCCATACTCGAGGGAGTGTTGCTGGATTCGATGTACAACATTCCCTCGCGGAATGATGTCAGCAAGGTTGTGATCGACGAGTCGGTAATCCGCGGGGACTCCGAGCCCCTGCTGGTTTACCAGAACCACGAGCCCGCCGCGCGCGCCGCTTCGACTGACGATTAACCGGACGTCCGGGGCTCCCGGACGTCATGCCTGGCCTGCATTAACAGGCCCTCGCATCCCTGAAGGACCAGGGTGCTTGTAATTCCGGTTATCGACCCCATATCCGGTATGCAGCAACCCTGATTCGCTTACCCGGAGACTGTTATGGGATCATCTTCTGTCACCGCACTTCCCCTGCTTCCCCTGCGAGACGTGGTGGTTTATCCACACATGGTGCTCCCGCTTTTCGTAGGGAGGGAGAAGTCCATCGAGGCCCTCGAGCACGCGATGTCGAACGACAAGCAAGTGCTGCTGGTGGCCCAGCGCAATGCGGCTGACGACAATCCCGGCGCCGACGACATCTACCAGGTCGGCACTGTCTCCAGCATCCTCCAGCTGCTCAAGCTGCCCGATGGCACCATCAAGGTGCTGGTGGAAGGCGGCTACCGGGCCATGGTCGAAAGCGTCGACGACGACGGTCCCTTCGCCGTCGCCAATGTCCGTGAAATCGAGAGCGAACTCATTCCCGACAGCGAGGCCGAGGCCCTGCTACGCTCCACCAACACCCAGTTTGAAAAGTACGTCAACCTGAGCAAGAAGGTGCCCGCGGAGGTTCTGACTTCCCTGACCGGCATCGACGACCCGGGCCGCCTGGCGGATACCATCGCCGCCCACATGAGCGTCGACCTGGCGGAGAAGCAGCGCATCCTGGAAATCTCCGAGGTGCGCAATCGCCTCGACCACCTGATGGGCCTGATGGAAGCGGAAATCGACCTGTTCCAGGTGGAAAAACGCATTCGCGGCCGCGTCAAGAAGCAGATGGAAAAGAGCCAGCGCGAGTACTACCTCAACGAGCAGATGAAGGCCATCCAGAAAGAACTCGGCGAAATGGACGAGGCGCCCAACGAGGTCGACGAACTGCAATCGCGCATCGATGCCGCCGACATGCCCGCCGAAGCCAAGGAAAAGGCGGAAGCGGAACTGGGCAAACTCAAGATGATGTCGCCCATGTCCGCGGAGGCATCCGTGGTCAGGAGTTACATCGACTGGATGGTCAGCGTGCCCTGGGCCAAGCGCAGCAAGGTCAAGCACGACCTCAGGCGGGCCGCGCAGATCCTCGACGAGGACCACTACGGCCTCGAAGAGGTGAAGGATCGGATTCTCGAATACCTCGCCGTGCAGAAGCGCGTGCGCAAGGTGAAGGGGCCGGTACTGTGCCTGGTTGGCCCTCCCGGTGTGGGCAAGACTTCCCTGGGTGAATCCATCGCCCGTTCGACCAATCGCAAGTTTGTGCGTATGGCCCTGGGTGGCGTGCGCGACGAAGCCGAGATTCGCGGCCACCGGCGCACCTACATTGGCTCGATGCCCGGCAAGCTGCTGCAGAAAATGGCCAAGGCCGGCGTGCGCAACCCGCTGTTCCTGCTGGATGAAATCGACAAGATGGGCATGGACCATCGCGGCGATCCCGCCTCGGCGATGCTCGAGGTGCTCGACCCGGAACAGAACCACGCCTTCAACGACCACTACCTTGAAGTCGACTACGACCTTTCCGATGTCATGTTCGTGTGTACCTCCAACACCATGAACATCCCCGGGCCGCTGCTCGACAGGATGGAAGTGATCCGGATTCCCGGTTATACCGAGGACGAAAAACTCAGCATTGCCGAGCGCTACCTGATTCCCAAGCAGGTCAAGCTCAATGGCCTGAAGAAAGACGAACTGTCCGTCGCCCGGGAAACGGTGATCGACATCATCCGCTATTACACCCGCGAAGCTGGTGTGCGCGCGCTGGAGCGCGAGATCGCCAAGGTCTGCCGCAAGATGGTCAAGGCCATCACCCTGGGCGAAGCTGAGAGCGGCACCAAGGTGACAGCGGAAATGCTCCCCGATCTCCTGGGCGTGCGCAAATTCAATTTCGGCATCGCCGAAGAGGAAAACCAGATCGGCCAGGTTACCGGGCTCGCCTGGACCTCGGTCGGCGGCGAACTGCTGACGATCGAAGCAGTTGCCGTGGCAGGGAAGGGCCGTTACGTCAAAACCGGTTCCCTGGGTGACGTGATGCAGGAGTCTATCCAGGCCGCGACGACAGTGGTGCGCAGCAGGTCCCAGTTGCTGGGAATTCCCGCCAACTACCATGAAAAACACGATGTCCACATTCACGTACCCGAAGGTGCGACACCCAAAGACGGTCCGAGCGCGGGTATCGCAATGTGTACGGCACTGGTATCGGTACTGACCAAGATACCCGTGCGCGCCGACGTGGCCATGACCGGTGAGATCACCCTGCGTGGTGAGGTACTGCCAATTGGCGGGTTGAAGGAAAAACTGTTGGCGGCGCGTCGGGGTGGAATCAAGACCGTGATCATTCCCAAGGAAAACGAGCGTGATCTCAAGGAAATTCCAGAGAATATAAAACAGGATATTAATATCCGCGCGGTCAAATGGATCGATGAAGTGCTTTCAATTGCGCTTGAATCGGCGCCTGAACCGCTCAGTGACGAGGATTATCTCGCCAATCCGGTCGGGGCTTCCCAGGACGCCTCGGAGGAAGAAAAAAACAGGATTAATACCCACTGACAACCGGCTTCTTTGTTGACGGGCCTTCCCCCAGTGGTATAGAGTCGTCCGTCAGCCTTGGAGCCCGGAAACCCATGGCTGGCGGGCTTTTCAGCCCTCCTGACATGCACGGGTTCTCATCGTAAGTTAGCCCGAATATAGCCCGTACCGGGCCATAAAATTAACAGTCCTGCAAGCCAAACCTTCAAGGGGATAAGTGTGAACAAAACTGAACTCATCGACGCTATTGCCGCAGCCGCCGACCTGCCCAAAGCTTCCGCCAGCCGTGCGCTGGATGCTGTAGTGGATAGCATTACCGACGCCCTTAAAAAAGGTGACCAGGTTTCCCTGGTGGGATTCGGCACATTTTCAGTCAAGCATCGCAACGCGCGTACCGGCCGCAACCCGCAGACCGGCGCGACTATCGAAATTGCAGCGTCCAACGTTCCCGGGTTCAAGGCCGGCAAGGCGCTGAAGGATGCGGTTAACCCCTGAGGGGGTATTAACAGGCCGTTAGCGCACGCACCGGGATCAGGTCCAGGCGAAACGGTACAGTCCAAAGCAATAAAGGGCGCACTTGTTGAGGTGCGCTTTTTTTTTGAGGGCGCCGCCGAGTGGAAAGGGCGGCGACCACAAGTAGAACGAGCGGCGCCAGCCAGCAGAACTTGAGACACACCCATGCTCCAGGATATTCGTAAAAGCACACAGGGAACTACCGCCAAAATCATCATCGGCCTGATCGTAGTGGCTTTCGCCTTCTGGGGCGTGGAGTCGATCCTGTTCGGTGGTGGCGGCAATTCCGTGGCCGAGGTCAATGGTGAAGAAATCTCGCCATCGGAATTGCAGGAGGCGGTCAATATCGAGCAGCGCCGACTGATCAGCGCGATGGGCGACAATCTCGATCCCTCGATGCTGGAGGATCAGGCCCTGACCCAGCGCGCGATGCAATCCCTGATCGCCAGGAAGCTGCAGCTGCAGTCCGCGCTCGACATGGGCCTGCATATCTCGGATGCACAAATCGGCGCGGTGGTCGCCGGCATGCAGCAGTTCCAGGTCGACGGCCAGTTCTCGGAACAGATGTACCGGGCCCTGCTCAGCGAGTCCGGATATTCTCCGGCCTCTTTCAAACGCGCCATGCAGGAAGACATGCTGGTCAGCCAGGCGCGCACCGGATTGGCAGCCAGCGAATTCGCTACGCCCGCCGAACTCAAGCTGGGTGTGGCTGTGGTGGAGGAGCAGCGCGATCTTCGTTTTATCACCCTGCCACAGGCGAATTTCGCCGATACCGGTGAAATTCCCGAAGCGGAAATCGAGGCTTTTTACCAGGCCAACCAGGAAAACTTCCGTTCCGCCGAGACCGTCGATCTGGACTACATCGAATTGCGCGCCGAGGATTTTCGCCGCGAAGTCGAAGAAGCTGAAATCGAAGTGGCCTATGAGCAGGAAGTCAGCACAGGCGAATACAGTGCCCAGAACCGGGTTTCCCATATTCTGCTTAGCCAGGGGGGCGACGAGTCCGACAGTGACTACAGCGCACGGGTAGATAAAGTGCAGGCCGCCCTGGACGCTGGAGAAGACTTCGCTAAAATCGCCGGGGAATATTCCGACGATCCCGGCTCGGCAATGGCCGGGGGCGATCTCGGTTATACCACCGGGGATGTCTTCCCCGAGGCGATGGAAACGGCCATCGCGGACTTGCCGGTAAACCAGGTGTCAGAGCCGGTAACGACTGACGCCGGCACCCATTTCATACTGGTGACAGAACGCAGTGAGGGCAAAGCCCCAAGCCTGGACGAACTGCGCCCGGCCCTGGAAGAGCGACTGGCGATGCAGGATGCAGATGCCGAGTTGCTGCGGGTCGTGGAATCACTCAAGGATATTTCCTTCAACGCGGAAAACCTCAACATGCCGGCCAGGGAACTGGGGCTTGAGGTTCAGCAGAGCGACCCCGTGGAGCGTGATCAACAGGAAGGCCTGTTCAGCAACCCTGTGCTCAACGCGGCAGCGTTCTCTGACGATGTACTGAATGGCGGCCTCAACAGTGAGGTCATCGAACTGGAGGCAGGGCACTGGGTCGTCCTGCACGTTACCGCCCACCGGCAGCCCGAACTGCTTCCGCTGGATGCGGTGCGTGGGCAGATTGCCGGAATTCTCGGAGAGCAGCGTGCGCAGGCGGCGGTTCGCGCCGCCGCGGAAGACGCGGTGCGCGCCCTGCGCTCCGGTGTCAGCGTGGAAGAATACGCAAATTCCAGAGGATACGAGTGGCGGGTGGAACTGGGCCTGACCCGGCGCAACAACACGCTGCCCCTCGACCTGGCCCGAGACGCATTCCGGCTCGAGGCTCCCGCCGAGGATGCCTCCCTGGTCGATTTCGTTGGCGCGAGCAATGGTGACTACTACGTGTACGAACTGACCCGCGTCATCGAGGGAACCATGGAAAGCCTGCCCCCCGCGGACCGCGCAGGAATGCAGCGTCTGGTCAGTGGCGAGTTTGGCCAGTTGATCGATACCGAATACCGTCAGGGTCTGCGTGAATCCGCCGACATCGAACTGATGTAATCATTCCGAGGTAGTCATGGCACGTCAAATTCTTACCCTTAACCAGATCTCGGTGCGCGGCCTCGACCGGTTGCCGCGAGATGGCTACGAGATCGCCAGCGAATTTTCCCACCCGGATGCGATCCTGCTGCGCAGCCACAAGCTGGCACCGGAGGACATCGCTGATTCCGTACTGGCAATAGCCCGCGCCGGGGCAGGGGTCAACAATATCCCGGTTTCCCATTGCAGCGAACGGGGCATCCCGGTATTCAACACGCCGGGGGCGAATGCCAACGCGGTCAAGGAACTGGTCGCCGCCGGTCTGCTTCTCGGATCACGGGGCATCCTCGAAGGGATGCGCTATGTCGAGACACTGGCCGGTATGGACGACATGGGCGAGATGCACCGCACCCTCGAAGCCCACAAGAAGGAGTTCAAGGGCAGCGAACTGGTAGGCAAGACGCTGGGCGTCGTCGGCCTGGGAGCGATCGGTTCCCTGGTGGCCGAGATGGGCCTGACACTGGGCATGGACGTGGTTGGTTTTGACCCGGCGCTGTCGGTGGAAGCCGCCTGGCGTCTCTCAAGCCAGGTGCAGCGAGCCGAAACGCTCTCGGCGCTGTTCGCCCGCTGTGACTACATCAGCCTGCACCTGCCTGTACTGGATAGCACTCGCGGCCTGATCAACGCGGAGCTGTTTGCGGCGCTCAAGCCCGGCGCCTGCCTGCTGAATTTCGCCCGCCAGGAAATCGTCGACGAAAGCAGCCTTGTAGAAGCGCTGAATGGTGATCGACTGCGCCGCTACATTGCCGATTTCCCCACCCCCGCACTCATCGGTCGCGATGACGTGATCCTCATGCCGCACATCGGCGCGAGTACGGATGAGGCCGAAGACAACTGCGCCATCATGGCGGCGGATCAACTGCGCGACTTCCTGGAGAACGGCAATATCCGTAATGCCGTGAATTTCCCGACCCTCGCCCTGGAGCGGGTAAGTGGCTGCCGTCTCTCGGTCACCAATGAAAACGTGCCGAAGATCCTCGGTAGCCTCCTGTCGATTCTCGCCAACGAGAATATCAACGTCATCGACATGCTCAACAAGAGCCGTGACGAAATCGCCTACAACCTGATCGACATCGATGGCGAAATTACCGAGCCGGTACTGGATACCATGCGCGCCCTGAACGGCGTGATCAATGTCCGGCTGATCGGGAACTGCGCCTGAGTCGGGATTCGCGCGGGGAGGCTCGCATGGCGGATTCGCTGGAGGACATCGAGGGGCAGGTGCCGCGCAAGCGTAACTTTGACGCGCCGCCCCTCCATTTATGGCACCCGGAGCTTTCCGGCGATATCGATATCAATATCGCAACGGATGGCACCTGGTACCATGAGGGCGCGCCGATCGAGCGCGAATCCCTGCGCAATCTATTCGCCAGTATCCTGCGTCGTGAAGGTGACGGTGAGTACTACCTGGTTACGCCGGTCGAGAAGTGGCGCATCCAGGTCGCCATGCATCCGCTGGTCGTGGTGGATGTCAGCGAGAGTGGAACTGGACTCGAAGCGACCCTGAATACGGGTCGCAAGGTGGTGATCGGTCGGGAGTATCCGCTCTCCGCGGAGCCGGAACTCGATGGCGTCGCGGTGCTGGCACTCTGGCACGGATTGACCGCGCTTTTCAGCCGCAGCGCCTGGTACCGCCTGGTTGAACTGGCCGACCAGCAGCACCGGGTACACAGCGGCGACTACAGCTACTCACTGGTCTAGGGGCCAGTCACTCCCAGCCTTCTGCCGTTCGTGACAACTCCTCAGGGAGCTCGCTCCATGGGCGATCGCCAGAGGCCAATCGCCCACAGAACGGACTGCTACATGTTCGGGTAGTTCGGCCCGCCGAAGCCTTCCGGTGTTACCCAGACGATATTCTGCGAGGGATCCTTGATATCGCAGGTCTTGCAGTGCACGCAGTTCTGCCCATTGATCTGGAAGCGCTTGCCCTTGTCGTCCTCTACCACTTCGTAGACGCCGGCGGGGCAGTAGCGCTGCGCGGGTTCCGCCCACTTCGGATAGTTGACCTCCATCGGCACGCTGGCGTCTTTCAGGGTCAGGTGGCAGGGCTGGTCTTCCTCGTGGTTGGTATTGGAGAGGAACACGGAGGAGAGTCGGTCGAAGCTGATCTTGTTGTCCGGCTTGGGATACTCGATCTGCTTGCATTCGCTGGCAGGCTTCAGGGCGGCGTAATCCGGTTTGGTGTCGTGAACCGTGAATGGCAGTTTGCCGCCGAAGATGGTCTGGTCGATCCACACCAGGGCGGAGCCAATCAGGAAGCCGAACTTGTGCATGAAGCCGGAGAAGTTACGGGTGCTGTAGAGTTCTTCATGCAGCCAGGATTTCTCGATATTCCCGGCGTAGCTGGCCAGGTCCGCCGGCCGAGAGTCGCCCTGGCCGATGGCTTCGACCACGGTTTCCGCGGCGATCATGCCGCTTTTCATCGCGGTGTGGTTGCCCTTGATCTTCACCGAGTTCAGGGTGCCGGCATCACAGCCGATCAACAGGCCCCCGGGGAAATGCATTTTTGGCAGGGAGTTGAAGCCGCCCTTGGTGATGGCCCGGGCACCGTAGGCAATGCGGGTAGCGCCCTCGAGGTATTTGCTGACGGTGGGGTGGTGCTTCCAGCGGTTGAATTCCTCGAAGGGGCTGAGGTAGGGGTTGTCATAGCTCAGGTCGGTGATCAGGCCGAGGTATACCTGGTTGTTCTCGGCGTGGTAGAGGAAGCCGCCACCGGTCGCGCCATTCTCGGAGAGGGGCCAGCCCAGGCCGTGTTCGACGCGGCCTTCCTCGTGCTTTTCTGGATCGATTTCCCAGATTTCCTTGATGCCGATGCCGTAGTGTTGCGCGTCCTTCCCCTCTGCGAGGCCGAACTTCTCTATTAACTGTTTGCCAAGGTGGCCGCGGCAGCCTTCGGCGAAGAGGGTGTACTTTGCGTGCAGCTCCATGCCGGGCATGTAGCTGTCCTTGTGCTCGCCTTCGGCGCTGATGCCCATGTCGCCGGTGGCGATGCCCTTGACCGAGCCGTCGTCGTTGAACAGTACTTCCGCGGCGGCGAAGCCGGGATAGACCTCGACACCCAGGCCCTCGGCCTGTTCCGCCAGCCAGCGGCAGACATTGCCCATGGAAACGATGTAGTTGCCCTCGTTATGGGTCGGCTTGGGGATCATGAAGTTGGGCAGCGTGATCGCACCGGTCGCGCTGGTATAAAGGTAGAAGGTATCGCCGCTGACCCTGGTCGTCAGGGGGGCGCCTTTTTCTTCCCAGTCGGGGAACAGCTCATTGAGGGCGCGTGGTTCGAGCACGGCGCCGGAGAGAGTGTGCGCACCGACCTCGGAGCCTTTTTCCACGACGCAGACGGTGATCTCCTGCTCTTTCTCCTGGGCCAGTTGCATGATGCGGCAGGCCGCCGAGAGGCCCGCGGGGCCTGCGCCAACGATGACAACATCGAACTCCATTGATTCACGTTCCACAGCGATTTCCTCTTTTACTTCGTGCGCGGGGGAGGGGGCGGGGCTGAGCCGTACCCGTTAAAGGGACGCAAGTATATAATTTTCAAGAATAAAAAACTATCATGAAGCTTCCCGGCGAGAGCCCGTAATTGACACTTGTGGTCAATTTCCATGGGCGAAACCGCTATTGACCAAGGGGAACAGAATCGGCAAGATAGCCCGCCGAACTACCTGTTCCGGCGCTCTATCGCTCCGGCGTTGCCAATCCACCCTGAATTATCGAATGGAGAATCCATGAAGGTTCTTGTTGCCGTTAAGCGCGTCGTTGACTACAACGTCAAAGTCCGCGCCAAAGCCGATGGTAGCGATGTTGATCTGAACAACGTCAAAATGGCCATCAACCCCTTCTGTGAAATTGCGGTTGAAGAGGCCGTACGCCTGAAGGAGAAGGGCACCGCCAGCGAAGTGGTGGTTGTCTCCATCGGACCCAAAAACTGCCAGGAGCAGATCCGTACGGCCCTGGCACTGGGCGCCGACCGCGGTATCCAGGTCGAGGTCGAGGGCAACCCCGAGCCGCTGGTCATCGCCAAACTGCTCAAGGGCGTTGTCGAAAAAGAGCAGCCCCAGCTGGTTGTTCTCGGCAAGCAGTCCATTGACGGTGACAACAACCAGACCGGCCAGATGCTGGGCGCACTCACTGGCATGGGCCAGGGCACCTTCGCGTCTGAAGTGGTCGTCGACGGTGACAAGGTCAACGTCACCCGCGAAGTCGACGGCGGCCTGCAAACCGTTGCACTTACTCTCCCGGCGATCGTAACCACCGACCTGCGCCTGAACGAGCCGCGCTACGCTTCCCTGCCTAACATCATGAAGGCAAAGAAGAAGCCCCTGGACGTGCTGACCCCGGAAGAACTCGGCGTGGAAGTGAAATCCCACCTGAGCCTGCTCAAGGTCGAGCCGCCGGCGGAGCGCCAGGCCGGCATCAAGGTGGCTGACGTGGATCAGCTGGTCGACAAACTGAAGAACGAAGCGAAGGTAATCTGATGAGCACTCTGGTTATTGCAGAACACGACAACAGCGCCCTCTCCGTCGCGACCCTGAACGCCGTTGCTGCAGCCCAGGCGCTGGGTGCGGACATCGATATCCTCGTGGCAGGCGCAGGCTGTGGTGAAGTTGCCCAGGCTGCTGCCGCCGTTGCCGGTGTCGGCAAGGTACTGGTCGCCGACAACGCTGCCTACGAACACCAGCTGGCTGAAAACGTCAGCCTGCTGATCGCCGAACTCGGCGCCGGCTACGACAACATCGTCGCCCCGGCTACCACCACCGGCAAGAACACCATGCCGCGGGTTGCCGCGCTGCTCGACGTTGCCCAGATCTCCGACATCATAGGCGTCGAATCCGCGGATACCTTCAAGCGCCCGATTTACGCCGGTAACGTCATTGCTACCGTGCAGACTTCCGATGCGAAGAAGGTCATCACCGTGCGTACCACCGCATTCGACGCGGCTCCCGCCGAAGGCGGCTCCGCTGCCGTTGAAACTGTGGGCGCAGTCCACGACGCGGGTGTATCCAGCTTTGTCGGTGAAGAACTCGCTGTTTCCGACCGCCCCGAGCTGACTGCCGCCCCGGTCGTCATTTCCGGCGGCCGCGGCATGCAGAACGGCGACAACTTCAAGCTGCTCGACGGTATTGCCGACAAGCTCGGCGCAGCCATCGGCGCGTCTCGCGCAGCAGTGGATGCGGGCTTCGTACCCAACGACATGCAGGTCGGCCAGACCGGCAAGATCGTCGCACCCGACCTGTACATCGCTGTCGGCATCTCGGGCGCCATCCAGCACCTCGCGGGCATGAAAGACTCCAAGGTCATCGTGGCTATCAACAAGGACGAGGACGCGCCGATTTTCCAGGTGGCGGACTACGGCCTGGTTGCCGACCTGTTCGACGCGCTGCCCGAGCTGGAAAGCAAGCTCTAAGGGCTGCCAGTTCGAAAACAAAAAAGCCGGCCTCGCGCCGGCTTTTTCGTGCCTGGCATTTCCTGGTGAGCCCCACAAGGGCACGATGAGTCTAGTCCCGGCGCAGTTTGTCGGAAATCGCGATGGGTGTCGGGTAGTTCAGTACCACGATATAGGACGAGGCGAGCAGCGTGAGGATGGTGGTCGCCTGGATCAGGATGGATGCCCGTTCGGAAACCAGCGCCGCGCTCGCCGCGACGTAGGCGATCAGCAGTGCGAACTCCGAGCCCTGGCCCAGCCGGAAGCCAAGATCCCAGGCGAGAATGCGCTTTTCGCTCACGCCCTTGAGCAGCCAGCGGAAGGTCACCGGCTTTACCGAGAGCACCAGTACCGAGAGCACCAGGGCCGGGAGCCAGATATCCCCCAGCAGCATCAGGTCAAAGCGGGCGCCCACGGCAAAGAAGAACAGGATCAGGAAGAAGTCCCGCAGGGGCTTCAGGTTAACCGCGATGTACTGGGATATAGGGCTGGTGGCAATGGTGATACCCGCGATAAATGCACCGATTTCCTCGGACAGGCCGATGGCGGAGGCCGTCTCGGCGAGCCCCAGGCACCAGCCGATGGCGAGCAGGAATATGTACTCGTGGAAGCGGTCGAAGCGGGCGAGCAGGGGCAGCATGAGGTACTTCACGATGAGCCAGGCGCCACCGACCATGAGCGGCAAGCCGAGGAAGGAGAGGGCGAGCTGCCGTCCCATTCCCCCGGTGTTATTGGCGGATGCGCCGAACAGGACCATCAGGACGATAATCGCGATCAGGTCCTGCAACAGGAGCAGGCCGATCATGAGTTCGCCGATATGCCGGTGGTGCAGCACGGTGGTCGGCAGCAGTTTGATACCGATGATTGTCGAGGAAAACATCATCGCGGCGCCGATGATCAGCGCATCTGTCAATTCGAAGCCGAAGAGCAGGGCGACAAGCATTCCCATCAGGAAAAACACAGCCGAGCTGATGATCGCCACCACAGTGGATTTCTTCAGCGTGGAAATCAGCGCCTGGGGCTGCATGTCCAGGCCGAGGAGGAATAGCAGGAAAATAATGCCGATGTGGCCGACATCCGCCAGCAGTCCGGTGTCGGTGACCATGGACATGCCGTAGGGCCCGAGGCAGGCACCCAGCGCGATATAGGCGATGATCAGCGGTTGCCGCGTCGCCAGCGCCAGAGAGGCGAAGATCGCAGCGCCGGAAAAGATCAGGAAAAATGTATAGGTGATTGAAACATCCACAACGAAAAACTCCCTCGCTAGGAGGGAGTGTAATCGAGTGGCCGCGGCTTGGAAATCAGGCGCGGCGGCGGAACAGGGGCAGGGGCTGGTCGATGGAGGCCTGGTAGTACTCGTTGAAGTCCTTGAGGCTGGCCAGGGCTTCTTCCAGCTGGGACTCGTCGTCCATCTGGAAGGCGTTGAAGCCACAGCGGCCCAGGTAGGTGAGTTGGTCGCGAATGAAGGCGCCAACCGCGCGCAGTTCGCCGGTGTAGCCGCGTTCCCGCAGTTCCCGGCCGTAGGAGAAACCGCGCCCGTCGGTGAAGGTCGGGAAGTTGACCAGTACCAGGGGCAGTTCGCCTATGTGCGCAAACAGTGGCTCCAGGGTTTCGCCCGGTTCGAGGACCACCGCCCGGGAGGTGCGGTCATCACAGCCCAGCCAGGTCTCCAGGTCGAGCACCTCGGTGTTGTCTGCGTCCTCGACAATGGCGCCGTCGCGAATCAACTTAGGCATATACGCGCTCCTTGAAGGGGTCGATACCCACCCGGCGGTAGGTGTCGAGGAAGGTTTCGTCGCCCTGGCGCAGGTCGACGAAGGTATGGATCAGTTTCTCGATGACCATGGCCATATCCTCCTGCTTGAAGGAGGGGCCGAGAATCTTGCCGATGGAAGCATCCTTGCCCTGGTGGCCGCCGAGGCTCACCTGGTAGAACTCCTGGCCTTTCTTGTCGACACCCAGCACGCCGATATGGCCCACGTGGTGGTGCCCGCAGGCGTTCATGCAGCCGCTGATGTTGAGATCCAGCGGACCCAGGTCGTAGACGTAGTCCATGTCGTCGAAGCGCGTCTGGATAGCCTCGGCGACGGGAATGGACTTGGCGTTGGCGAGCGAGCAGTAGTCGCCGCCGGGACAGCAGATGACGTCGGTCAGGTAGCCCAGGTTCGGCGTGGCCATGCCGGATTTTTGCAGTTCCTGCCACAGTTCCAGCAACTGGTCCTGGCGGACGTCCGCCAGCACCATGTTCTGCTCGTGGGAGTTGCGCGCCTCACCAAAGGAGTACCTGTCAGCAAGGTCGGCGACTATTTCCAGCTGTTGGTCGGTGATATCGCCCGGCGGATAGCCCGTGGCCTTGAGCGAGACGTTGACGATACGGTAGCCCGCTACCCGGTGCTCGCGGGTGTTGCGCTTGACCCAATTGGCGAAGATCGGGTCGTTCTCGCACTGGGACTGCAGCTCTGCCGCTGCAGCGTCGGCATCTGCTGTGACGTAGTCGGGCGCGGTAAAGAAGCTTTGTGCGCGGGCAATTTCCTCCGCGGTAAGGGTTGTCGGGCCGTTCTTCAGGGCCTGCCATTCTTTCTCCACGGCTTCGCGGAAGGCATCCGGGCCCATCGCCTTCACCAGTATCTTGATGCGGGCCTTGAACTTGTTGTCCCGGCGACCATGCTGGTTGTAGACCCGCAGAATGGCCTCGAGGTAAGTCAGCAGGTGTTCCTTCTCCAGGAAGGGGCAGATTTCCTCGCCGATAATCGGGGTGCGCCCGAGGCCGCCACCCACCAGTACGCGAAAGCCGGTCTCGCCCTCGGCATTGTGCAGGACCTCAAGACCGATATCGTGGACATGGATTGCGGCGCGGTCCTCGGCAGAGGCGCAAACGGCAATTTTGAACTTGCGCGGCAGGAAGGCGAATTCAGGATGCAGGGTGGACCACTGGCGGATCAGCTCACACCAGGGGCGGGGATCTTCCAGTTCGTCCGCGGCGACACCGGCGTACTGGTCGGTGGTGGTATTGCGGATACAGTTGCCGGAGGTCTGGATGGCGTGCATCTGCACCGAGGCCAGCCCGGCGAGGATCTCGGGTACGTCCTCCAGGCTCGGCCAGTTGAACTGGAAATTCTGCCGGGTGCTGACGTGCACGTAGCCCTTGTCGTAGTCACGTGAAAGCTCGGCGATCTTGCGCAGCTGGCGGCTGCTCAACAAACCATAGGGCACTGCGATCCGCAGCATGGGTGCGAGGCGCTGGACGTACAGCCCGTTCTGCAGTCGCAGCGGGAGGAATTGCTCGTCCGTGATCTTGCCCTCGAGATAGCGTGCGGTCTGGTCGCGGAACTGCGCCACCCGTTCGTCGACTATCTGCTGGTCATACTTGTCGTAGATGTACATCGATTGGTCCTGTCGCGTTCAAACCCGGGCCAGAGGGCGCGGGAGCGCTACCTTACCAGAAATCGCCCGCCCGTAAATAGCGTGTTTATTCATAAGGTTAGAACCAATGATTAGAAGGCCCAAAGCACTTGGGCAACGCGATCTTATTGGTATAATGCCCGGCAGTATCAATCCGCCCCTATAGGAGAAAGTGGTATGAGCGAAGACAATATCAACAAGGATGCCGGCGACGGTGCGGCGGATGCCATTGCGGCAACGGCCATTATTTCCATCATCGTCCTGACGATGTACCTCTGGCTCTCCGGGATGCCTTCCTGAAATCCAGCTGTGGCGCGGGCGTGACTACCTGCCCGCGCTACTCATCACCATCTGCACGATCCCGAAGATCGTCGCGACAAATATCACGGCAAAAATAATTCCGGCGGCGATAAACACGCCAGCGCGCCCCTGTTCGAAGTCGCGTTTGCGATTCTTGCTGCTCTGTACCCCGAACATCGCCGCGAACACGCTGCCGATCACCTGGAAGGGTGTCAGGCCGGGTTTCTTCTCTTCACCGTTTTCCTGTTTGGTTTCCATCTGCACTACCTCTGGACTAGCTCAGGTTGGGCCGCAGCCAGCGTTCCATCTCATCCACAGCCATTCCCTTGCGCTCGGCAACGCTCTCCAGTTGGTCACGCCCGATCTTGCCGACCGCGAAATAGCGAGATTCCGGGTGGGAGAAGTAGAAGCCGCTGACCGCCGAGGCCGGGCTCATGGCGAAGCTGTCCGAGAGCGTCACGCCACAGTTGGCGGTGGCATCGAGAATCCTGAACAGTGTGGCTTTCTCGGTATGGTCAGGGCAGGCGGGATAGCCGGGCGCCGGACGGATACCGCGATAGCGTTCGCGGATGAGCTCCTCGTTATCCAGGGATTCGTCGGGCGCGTAGGCCCAGTACTCGGTACGCACCAGTCGGTGCATGTGCTCGGCGAACGACTCTGCCAGGCGATCCGCCAGGGCTCGCAGCAGGATGCTGTTGTAATCGTCGTGCTCTGCGTGATACTGCGCCACGCGCTCCTCGACACCGTGGCCGGTGGTAACGCAGAAGCCGCCGACCCAGTCCTCTACACCGCTGCCTTCGGGCGCGACGTAATCCGCGAGGCTGAGGTTGGGCTTGCCGTTGGCTTTTTCTGTCTGCTGGCGCAGGTGGTGCAGCATGGCCAGCTCGCTGCTGCGGCTGTCGTCGCCGTACAGGCGGATATCGTCGCTGCCAACCCGCTCGGCGGGCCAGAAGCCGATGACGCCGCGGGCCGTAATCCACTTTTCATCGATGATGCGTCGCAGCATGGCCTGGGCATCATTGAAGAGGTCGGTCGCCTGCTTGCCGACTTTCTCATCGCTGAGGATATTGGGGTACTTGCCCGCCAGTTCCCAGGTGATGAAAAAGGGCGTCCAGTCGATGGTGTCCACCAGGTCTTCCAGGGGGAAATCGTCAAACACGCGAATACCGGTGAAGGCCGGGCGGGGCGGCTGGTAGCCTGCCCAGTCGAACGCGGGCGCACGGGCCACGGCCTCGCTGTAGGCCAATTCCTTTGCTTTCGGCTTGCGATTGGCGATGCGTTCGCGCACCTCGACGTATTGCTCCCGCCGTTCGGCCACGAACTTGGCCTTGTTGCCGCCCATCAGTTGCGTTGCCACCGAGACCGAGCGCGAGGCATCCGAGACGTAGGCGGTAATGTCGTTCTGGTACTGCGGCTCTATTTTTACCGCTGTGTGGGCGTTTGAAGTGGTCGCGCCGCCGATCAAGAGCGGAACACTGAAGCCCTGACGCTGCATTTCCGCAGCGACGTGAACCATTTCGTCCAGTGAGGGGGTAATGAGTCCGGACAGGCCGATGATGTCCACTTGCTCTTCCTGCGCCACGCGCAGAATTTCCTCGCAGGGCACCATCACGCCGAGATCGATGACCTGGAAGTTGTTGCACTGCAGGACCACGCCGACGATGTTCTTGCCGATATCGTGTACATCGCCCTTGACCGTCGCCATGAGTATCTTGCCATTGCTGCGGGAACCCTCGGCCTTGCCCGCCTCGATGTAGGGTTCCAGGTAGGCCACTGCCTGTTTCATGACGCGGGCGCTCTTGACCACCTGGGGCAGGAACATCTTGCCCTCGCCGAAGAGGTCGCCGACCACGTTCATGCCATCCATCAGCGGGCCTTCGATCACCTGTATGGGCTGGTCGAAGTGCTGCCGCGCTTCCTCCGCGTCCTCGACGATGTAGGTGTTGATCCCCTTCACCAGCGCGTATTCAAGGCGCTTGGTCACGTGCTGTTCGCGCCAGGAGAGGTCCTCGGCGCGGCCCGCGCCGGAGCCGCTGTCACGGTAGGTCTCCGCCAGTTCCAGCAGGCGTTCGGTGCCGTCGTCCCGGCGGTTGAGGATCACGTCCTCGACCGCGTCGCGCAGTTCGGCGGGCAACTCGTCGTAGACCGCGAGCTGGCCGGCGTTGACGATGCCCATGTCCATGCCCGCGCGAATGGCGTGGAAGAGGAAGACCGAGTGGATGGCTTCGCGCACCGGGTTGTTGCCGCGGAAGGAGAACGACACGTTGGAAACGCCGCCGGACACCAGGGCGCCGGGCAGGCTTTCCTTGATGAACGCGGTAGCCTCGATGAAGTCCACCGCGTAGTTGTTGTGCTCCTCGATCCCTGTCGCAACCGCGAAAATATTCGGGTCGAAAATAATGTCCTGCGGATTGAAGTCCAGTTCACCGACCAGCAGGTCGTAGCTGCGCTTGCAGATCTGCCGCCGCCGTTCGAGGTTGTCCGCCTGGCCGTCCTCGTCGAAAGCCATGACCACCACCGCCGCGCCATAGCGTTGGCACAGCCGGGCCTGTTCGAGGAATTCCTCCTCGCCGGCCTTCAGGCTGATGGAGTTCACCACCGGCTTGCCCGGAATACACTGCAGGCCGGCTTCGATCACGTCCCACTTGGAGGAGTCGACCATGATCGGCACCCTGGAGATGTCCGGTTCCGAGGCCACCAGGTTGAGGAAGGTGACCATGGCGGCCTGGGCATCCAGCATGCCTTCGTCCATGTTAACGTCGATGATCTGCGCGCCGTCTTCCACCTGGGTGCGGGCGACGTCCAGGGCGGTGTCGTAGTCGTCGTCGAGGATCAGCCGCTTGAAGCGGGCGGAGCCGGTGATATTGCAGCGCTCGCCTACGTTGACGAAGAGGCTTTCGGCAGTGATGTTGAGCGGCTCCAGGCCGGCGAGTCGGCAGGCCGGTGTGGGCTCGGGCAGCTTGCGCGGCGGGATATCCGCTACCGCGTCGGCGATGGCGCGGATGTGGTCCGGCGTGGTCCCGCAGCAGCCGCCGGCGAGGTTCAGGAAGCCGCGACCGGCGAACTCGCGGAAATCGTCGTGCATGATTTCCGGTGTCTCGTCGAATTCACCGAAGGCGTTGGGCAGCCCTGCATTGAGGTGGGCGCTGAAATAGCAGGGCGCGACGCCGGCCAGTTCCTCGAGGAAGGGGCGAATTTCCTTGTAGCGCCGGCCGCAGTTGCTGCCGACGATCATCGGCCTGGCGTGGGCGATGGCGTTGTAGAAAGCTTCCGGGTTCTGCCCGGACAGTACCCGGCCGCTGACATCCGGGAAGGTGACCGAAATCATCAGAGGCAGTTCCTGCCCGACCTGCTCGAAGGCCTGCCTGACGGCGAAAATCGCGGCCTTGGCGTTGAGCGTGTCGAAGATGGTCTCCAGCAGGATCAGGTCGACACCGCCCTCGATCTGGGCGAGTGCGGCCTCGAGGTAGGATTCCCGCAGGCGATCGAAGGTGATACTGCGTGCGCCGGGGTCGTTGACGTCCGGGGAGATCGATGCGGTTTTCGGCGTCGGACCGAGTACCCCGGCGACGAAACGCGGCTTGTCCGGGTTCTCGGCGGTATAGGCATCCGCCACCCTGCGGGCGATGCGCGCCGATTCCAGGTTCAGTTCGTAGGCCAGTTCACCGAGTTTGTAGTCTTCCTGGCCGATCGAGGTCGCGTTGAAGCTGTTGGTCTCGATCATGTCGGCGCCGGCGTCGAGGTAGGCGCGATGGATGTCCTCGACCACGTCCGGGCGGGTCAGGCAGAGGATGTCGTTATTGCCTTTCAGGTCGACATGGTGCCCGGCAAAGCGCTCGCCGCGATAGTCGGCCTCCACCAGCCCGACCTGCTGGAGCATGGTCCCGGTAGCGCCGTCGATGACGAGAATACGCTGTTCGAGAGCCTGTTCCAGGCGGTTCCAGTTGTCACTTCGGCTTGCCATGATACTTCCTGTCCCTGTCGGCGTTGAAGACGCCATGTTGTCCTGCCACGCCTTGCTGGGTGACCTCGAAAAAGCCGGCTATTTTAGCAGAGTTGCGCAGGTCTGTATGGTTGCACTTACGCCGCTCTCGCACTTTCGGGTCCGGGCGGGTAAAATACCCGACTAAATTACTCGGATAGCGCTCGATAAGCGAGCCAGCAGAGAACGATATGATCACCATTACCGAATCCGCCCAGGACTATCTCGCCGAACTTCTCGCCAAGCAGGAGAACGTGCTCGGCGTCCGGGTCTTCATCAACCAGCCGGGAACGCCCCGTGCGGAAACCTGTATCGCCTATTGCCGCGAGGGCGACGCCCAGGAAGCTGACGAAACCATGGAGCTGGACAAGTTCACACTGTGGCTCGACCAGCGCTCCCTGCCTTTCCTTGAAGACGCCCTGGTGGATTATTCCAAGGATCGCATGGGTGGCCAGCTCACCATCAAGGCACCCAATGCCAAGATGCCGCGCGTCGACGAGAACAGTCCTCTCGAGGATCGCGTGAATTACGTACTGTACAACGAGGTCAACCCGGCGCTCGCGGCCCATGGCGGCGAGGTGAGCCTGGTGGAGATCACCGAGGACAAGTTCGCGGTACTGCGCTTTGGCGGTGGCTGCCAGGGCTGTGCGGCGGTGGACCAGACACTCAAGGGCGGTGTGGAGAAAACCCTGCTGGAACAGCTTCCCCAACTGGCCGGCGTGCGCGACCTGACCGACCACTCCGATACATCGAAGGCGTACTACTGAGGTGGGACTCTCGCCCGCTCCTGCGGGCGAGGAACGCTGCCTAGCGCGCTTTCAGCGCGTCCTTCACCTTGTCCCGCAGTTCGCGCAGGCTCGCTTCGGTGTCTTCCCAGCCGATGCAGCCGTCGGTGACGGATACTCCGTACTCCAGGTCTGCCAGGTTCTCCGGAATCGACTGGTTTCCAGCCTTGAGGTGACTCTCGATCATCAGGCCGACAATGGACTTGTTGCCCTCGATGATCTGGTTGCCGACGTTGTCGACAACCAGCGGCTGGAGCTCGGGCTGCTTGTTGGAATTCGCGTGTGAGCAGTCCACCATGATGTTCCCGGGGAGCTTCGCTTTTTCCAATGCCTCTTCACACAGGCGAATGTGGACTGAATCGTAATTGGGGCCGCCGCTGCCGCCGCGCAGCACGATGTGCCCGTAGGCATTGCCGCGGGTGGTGAATACCGAAACCTGTCCCTTGCGGTTGATGCCGAGGAAACGGTGCGGGCTGGAAACCGAGTGCAGGGCGTTGGTGGCCACGGTCAGGCCGCCATCGGTACCGTTCTTGAAACCCACGGCGGAGGAGAGGCCGCTGGCCATTTCCCGGTGTGTCTGTGATTCAGTGGTGCGCGCGCCGATCGCCGACCAGCTGATCAGGTCCTGCAGGTACTGCGGGGAGATAGGGTCCAGAGCCTCGGTAGCGGTCGGCAGGCCGAGTTCGAGAATATCCAGCAGCAGCTTGCGGCCGATGTGCAGGCCTTCCTCGATCTTGAACGAGTCGTCGAGATAGGGGTCGTTGATCAGCCCTTTCCAGCCAACGGTAGTGCGCGGCTTTTCAAAGTAAACCCGCATGACGATGTACAGGGTATCGGAGAGCTCGTCCGCAAGAGCGCGCAGGCGGCGGGCGTAATCCATCGCCGCTTCGGTGTCGTGAATCGAGCAGGGGCCGACCACGACGAAAAGGCGGTGGTCCTTGCGGTCGAGGATGTCGCGGATCACCCGGCGGCTGTCCGCCACGGTATCGCGTGTCGCATCGCTCATCGGCAGTGCTTCCCACAGCTCTTCAGGGGTAGTGAGAATTCCCTGGGATGCGACGTTCACATTGTGGACTTCGTTGTTGCTCATGTGGCTTACCTGATACATTAGCTCTTGCGGCTCCACCGCCCGTCCTGGCCGGGGAGGGCGCGCCATTCTATAGCAGCAGGCATGTTTTGGGTAGGCAGGCGCCCCGTCGCGGGTGCAGCGGGAGGCGGAGTGTCCAGAGGCGAATTTTCCTCACAGTTTGAATTGGGTGCATTGGAAGCGCCACTCGCCGAAGGAAGCCTGCTTCTCACCCCCAACCAGCGCCTCGCCCGGGTGATCAAGGCCGCCTGGGATCGCCGCCAGGCGGGCAAAGGCCTCAGCGCCTGGAAGCCCGCCACAGTGCAATCCCTCGATAACTGGCTGGCAGAGGCCTGGCGCAGCGCCGTTGCCCGGGGCGAACTGCCTGGTCGGCTGCGCCTCAGCTCGCTGCAGGCCCGTGAAATCTGGCTGCGCGTGATTGCCCGGGACAGCGAGAGCAACAGCCACTATTCGCTGCTGCAGACCGGCAGCGCCGCCGATCTCGCGGCTGCCGCCCGCGACAGCCTACTGCACGCCCGCCTGGACTACCGGACGGCCGCCATGCGTTCTGAATTCCAGCTCGATACGGATTGCGGCACTTTCTTGCGCTGGCTCGATGCGTTTGATGATGAGCTTGCACGGGCGGGCCGGGTTACCGCAGCCGACTGCCTGTCGGCCCTGACTGAGTTGTCCGCAGCCTGCACCGGCGCCGGGGTGATCCTGGTCGACCTGGAAGCGCCCACGCCCCTGGAACGGGCCTGCCTGGAAGTACTTGCTGCCACGGTGTCCAGCCACTCCACCGCCTCCGGCCAGGCGGAAACCCGTTACCTTTCTTTCCCCGACCGACCTGCCGAGCTCGCGGCAGTCGCAGACTGGGCCGCAAGCGCCCAGCGCGAGCGTCCCGCGGAGCGGCTGGGTATTATCCTGCGGGACATGCAGGGCGACCGGGCCCGGCTGGAATACGAATTGCGGCGCGCCTTCGATTGCCTCGGTGATAATTACACCGCCTTGCCGGTCAACTTCTCGACAGCCTTGCGACTCGACCAGGTGCCGGTGGTGCGCGACGCGCTGCATATGCTTGGCTGCTGCCAGCGGGAAATTCCCCTGGCGTCGCTTTGCAGCCTGTTTCGCTCCCGGTTCTGCCTGCCCGAGTTTGCGCTGGACCCATCGATGCCTGTACTGCTGGGAAAACTTTTTGCCGACGGGCGCGAGCAGGTCGAGCTGTCGCGATTGCGATTTCAGCTCGCGGGCCTCGCCGCAGCTGAGGGGCCGGATGCAGCGCCGCTGGCGAGGCTCGCGCAGACACTCACCAGCCTGCGCTCCCGGCGCCTACACGCCTTGCGGCAGTCTCCATCCGCCTGGGCCGATACCTTCAGCGGTGTACTGGAACTCTGGCAATGGCCAGGCTCGGGTGCGCTGGATTCCCTGGAATACCAGCAGGTCGAGAGCTGGTATCGGCTACTCGACGTCTACAGCGGGATGGACGGCATCAGCGGCGAGATCGATCTCGACGAAGCCCTGGCGCTGCTGGCCCGTTGTTGCAGGGCGCAGAGTTCACAACCCAAGACCCCGGATAGCCCGGTGCAGGTGCTGGGCCCACTGGAGGCCGCCGGCCTGCAGTTCGAGCAGATCTGGATTTGCGGACTCGAGGGCAGCCAGTGGCCGGAGCCTCCGCGCCCCAATCCTTTCGTCCCGCAACGGTTGCAGCGGCAGCACCGCATGCCCCATGCCAGTAGCGAACAACAGTGGGAATACGCCGAATCGCTCTGGCAGCAGTACCTCGGTGGATGCCGCCTGCTGCAGGCCAGCTACGCGCGTCAACTCGATAACGCCCCCCAGTTGCCCAGCCCCTTCCTGCAGGGGGAAGTGATTGAATCCGATGCGCGAAGGGCGGCGCTTCCGCTGCCCTGGTTAAAGGCAGTCGAGACCGCCTCCCTGGAATTTTTCGAAGACGACATGGCGCCGCCAGTGCCCGCCAACGAGCAGGCCCTGCCCGGGGGCAGCGGTGTCCTGCGTGACCAGGCGGCCTGCCCCTTTCGCGCCTATGCCAGCCGGCGGCTGGGTGTCGAGGCACTGGGAGAGCCGCGCGCGGGCCTTTCGCCGCAGGACCGGGGCAATCTGCTTCACGCTGCGTTGCAGGCCCTTTGGAGCGCCCTCGGCGGTTCCCGTGAGCTGGCAATGCTCGATCGCCAACAACGCGAGCAGCACATCGAGAGCGCGGTGCGCGCCGCCATCGATGCAGTGCCGGAGTCGCTGCGCATACTCGTCGGCATGCACTGCCTGCAGCTCGAGTCGCGCCGTCTCGAGACTCTGCTCGATGAATGGCTCGCTCTGGAAACGGGGCGGGGTGAATTTACCGTCGAGGCCAACGAAGCTCCCTGTCAGTTCACGCTTGCCGGCAAGCAGCTGACCCTGCGGGTGGACCGGGTGGATCGACTGGAGGACGGGAGCCGGATCGTCGTCGATTACAAGTCCTCCAAGTGCCGGGTCATGGACTGGAGCGGCGAACGGCCGAAGGAGCCGCAGCTACCGCTCTATGGTATCGCCACCGGCGCCGGGGCGATCGCCTTTGCCCAGGTACGGGCGCGGGAGTGCAAGTTCCTCGGTGTCGGCGAACTGGGCGGACTCCCGGGAATCAGTGACGATTTGCCGAAAGCCCTCGGCAGCGAGGACCCGGAGCTGGACTGGGAAGGTGTGAAATCCCGCTGGTCTGACAGCCTGGAGCAGCTGATGCAGGAATTCATCGCTGGTGAGGCGCGTGTCGATCCCCAGACCAGCGCCTGCGATTTTTGCGGCCTGCAGTCCCTGTGCCGGGTCGAAGCCTCCGCACACCCGGGCAGCGCGCTGGAAGAGAGTATGGAAGGGGAGGCAGGCGAGTGAATAGCGTCGCAGACACCGTCCAGCGCGCTGAGGCACTGGACGTCACCCGCAGTTTTCGCGTCACCGCGCCGGCCGGCTCGGGCAAGACCGAGCTGCTTATCCAGCGCTTTCTCGCCCTGCTGCCAAGTGTGCAGCGGCCGGAACAGGTGCTGGCGATAACCTTTACCCGCAAGGCGGCGGCGGAAATGCTGGAACGGGTCGTCGCGGCTCTTTGGGACGCCCGGGCCGAAACGCCAGTAGCCAGTCCGCACCAGCAGCGGACACGCGAACTCGCCAGCGCGGCCTTGCAGCACGGGCGCAGCTGCGGCTGGGAAATGCCGCGGGATATCGCCCGCTTCAATATCCGCACGATCGACGGCTTCTGTTCCAGCCTGGCGCGGCAGATGCCGGTTGCCAGCGGCTTTGGTGGCTCTGCCAATGCCCAGGACGACGCCCAGGCCTTGTACCGCGAGGCGGTTGCGGGCCTGTTTTCCCTGGTCGGCAGCCGGCGGGCGGAGGCCGACGACCTGGATTCCCTGTTGCTGCACTTCGACAACAACTGGGAACAACTCGCCGATTTGCTCTCCGCCATGCTCGGCAAGCGTGAACAGTGGATGGAGTATGTCGAGGCCGGGCGCGACGCAAGCGGTGCGGAACAACGGCTCATATCCACGGTGAAAATGCTGGTGGGAGAGGAGCTGGAGGAGGTGCACTCAGCACTCGAACCCTGGCTGTCGCGCCTGTATCCCCTGTTCCGCTACGCGCAGGGCAATCTTGAAAACGACGTCCCTTCCTCCTGCCCGGCACAGAACGCGGAAAACCTGGAGCTCTGGCGAGCGCTGGGTAAAACCCTGCTGACGGCGAGCGGCGGGTTGCGCAAGAGGGTGGACAAGCGCGACGGCTTTCCGGCGAATTCGGCTGATGAAAAGCGCCAGAAAGAGGCATTCACCGCGCTGCTTGACGAGATACGGGAAGAGGCGCCAGAACTGCCACAGCAACTCAAGCGCCTGTTCTGGTTGCCTTCGATGAGCGGCAACAGCGAGTCCTGGCGTCTGGTCGTGCATCTGTCGCGGGTACTGCCCCTGCTCTACGCTTGTCTGTTGCTGGTATTCACCCGCCGCGGCGCGGTCGACCATACCCAGGTGGCGGTCGCGGCCCTCGAGGCGCTGGGGGATGACGATGCGCCGACGGACCTCGCACTGCGCCTCGATTACCAGATCGCGCACATCCTGGTGGATGAGTTCCAGGATACCGCCAATCTCCAGTACCGGCTGATCGAACGCCTGACCCGGGGCTGGCCGCAGCACAACCACGAGCAGCCGCTCTCGCCGCGCACCCTGCTGATCGTCGGTGACGGCATGCAGTCGATCTACGGTTTCCGCAACGCCAACGTGGGCCTGTTTCACCAGGCCGGGGAACGGGGATTCAACGGGCTGGTGCCGGAGGCGCTGGCGCTGCAGTGCAATTTCCGCTCCCGCGAACCGATCGTGGACTGGGTGAATGCGACCTTCGCCGATGTCTTTCCCGCCGAGGGAGACCTGCGCCGGGGTACTGTCGCGTTCACCGCGGCGACGGCAGTAAAGCCGCCACACGAAGCCGCGCCGGCCGTGGAAATGCAGGCTTTTCACGGGGAAGACGGCGCCGCACAGGAAGCGCGCTGGCTGGTGACACAGATCGCCACCGGGATGGCCGATCCTTCCCTCGAGTCCATTGCCGTACTCGGCCGAACCCGTGGTCATCTCGCCCCCCTGGTCGCAGAGTTACGCCGCCGGGGAATCCCTTTCGCCGCCCAGGACATGGATCCCCTGGGCAAGTCGCCGGTGGTCATCGACCTGATGACCCTGTGCCGGGCACTGGCGAACCCCGGTGATCGCCTGGCCTGGCTGGCGCTTATGCGCGCACCCTGGTGCGCCCTGCGGCTGGCGGACATGCACCTGCTGGCAGTCGCGGACGCCAGTGGGCGGCGGCCCAGCCCCGCGGCCCTGGTCCTGTCGGGAACGGTCCCGCAGGACCTGAGTGAAGCGGGTAGCCGAGCTATGGCGAGACTGTCGCAGTGCATGCGCCGCGCCTGGCAGAAACGCGACCAGCTTGCGTTGCGGGTGTGGGTGGAGCAGTGCTGGGAAGACCTCGGCGGCCCGGCGTCAGTGGCCGAAGCAGAACAGTTGCAGGATGCGCAGCATTTCTTCGCGCTGCTGGAGAAGGCGGAACAGCAGGACATCGGCCTGGATCCGGTCTGGCTGCAGCAACAGGTGGACAAGCTCTACGCACCGGGTGGTTCGCCTGAAGCGAAGTTGCAAGTCATGACCCTGCACCGCGCCAAGGGGCTCGAATTCGACTGGGTCATCATGCCGGCGCTGGCCCGTGGCCAGCGCAGCGACCGCCGCCAGATCCTGCTCTGGGACGAGTTCAACGGCCGTGACGGCGGCCACGGCTTCCTGCTTGCGGCAAACGATCACAGCGATGGCAAAAGCGAGCCGGGCCTGTACCACTACCTGCAGGAAACTCGCAAGGAAAAGGCGCGGCATGAAACCGCGCGGCTTCTGTACGTCGGTACCACCCGCGCAATCAGCCGGCTCACCCTCAGTGCATGCCTGAAACCCGAGGACCCGGAAGAGGAAATACCCACGCAATTTCGCGACCCGGGGGAGGGCACGCTACTGGCGCCCATCTGGCCGCGCTTCAGGCGCGACATGACTGTTCATCCAGGCCAGCGGCTGGAGCTGTCCTCCAGCAGCGGCCGGTCCCTGCGAGTGCTGCGCAATCCCCCGCCCGCGCCAGCCCTGCCGGAACCGGGAGCAGTCAATCTGCCAGACGGGCGCAACAATCGGCTGGAGCGGCATGTCGGTACGGTGAGCCACCTGCTGCTCGAACATTTATCCGCGGCAGCGGAGCTGCCGCAGACATTGCCGCCGGGTATGCTGAATTATGGCCGGAGCCAACTGGCGCAACTGGGGCTCGCCGGGGGCTTGCTGGAGGAGGCCGTCGCGCTCGTCAGTGAGAACGTGAATACCACCCTCGCAGACCGGGAGCACGGGCGCTGGTTGCTGGACAGCACCCATCGCGAATCCAGTGCCGAACTCGCACTCACGTGGCGCAGGGGTGAGGAAGCCCGTGACATCGTTATCGACAGGACCTTTGTCGACCGGGAGAGCGGCGAGCGCTGGGTGATCGATTACAAGAGCAGCATACCTCCCGCGGAACAGTCCCTGGAGACGTTCCTGGCGGCGGAATCGGCAAAATACCTGGAGCAACTCACCGCCTACCGGGACTGCCTGGCATCCCTTGGCCCGCAGCCCCTGCGCTGCGCGCTCTACTTTACCCGCCTCGGCCTGCTGCACAGGCTGGCCGAACTCGATACCTGAAACGAGCCGATCCATGACCCTCCATTCACTCAGTAGCGCCCAGCGCATCGTGATCCTTACCGGCGCCGGCGTTTCCGCCGAATCCGGGCTGAAAACATTCCGCGATTCGGGAGGCCTGTGGGAAAACCACGACCCCATGGAAATCGCCACGCCCGAGGCCTTCGAGCGCGACCCCGGGCTGGTCTATCGCTTCTACAACGCCCGTCGCGTGCAACTGGCCGAGGTGGAGGCCAATGCCGCCCATCGCGCCATCGCCCGCCTGCAGCGGGAGTTCGCCGGCAAAGTCTTCCTGGTCACCCAGAACGTCGATGATCTGCACGAGCGTGGCGGGAGTGAACAGGTCTGCCATATGCACGGTGAACTGCGCTCCGCCTGGTGCCTGCTCTGTGGGGAACGCTACCGCACCAATGCGGCCTTTGACGCCCGGAGCAGTTGCGAGTGCTGCGGCGCCAGTGGCGGCCTGCGCCCGGACATCGTCTGGTTCGGGGAAATGCCTTACGCGATGGACCTGATCGAGAGGCGGCTGATAGATTGTGATCTCTTCATTGCCGTGGGAACCTCGGGTACCGTCTATCCGGCGGCCGGATTCGTGCAGCAGGCGCGGGCCTGCGGGGCGCACACGATCGAGGTCAACCGTGAGCGCAGTGATGTCGCCGGCCTTTTCCACCAGCATCGCACCGGCCTGGCGGGAGAAACCACCAGCGCCCTGGTGGAGGAACTGCTGGGTTGAATGCGCCTCAGCCCTCGTCGAGGTAGAGTGTCAGCTGTTGTCCCGGCTGGAGGTAGGCATCGCGCTCCAGCGAGTTCCAGGCGAGGATGTCATCGATGGAGACTTTGAAGCGCCCTGCGATCCTGTAGAGAGAGTCCCCGCGTTTTACCCGGTAACCCTTGCGTACACGGGCATCGTCGCCGGCAATGGCGAGACTCTTCGCCCAGTCCCCCCCGTAGGGGATGAGCAGGGTGTCTCCCGCCCGGATAAGGCTGCCACGCATATTATTGGCCGCTTTCAGGGTATCCACGCGGGTGTCGTATTTACGGGCGATTTTTATCAGGCTGTCGCCGCGCCGGATGGTGTAGTGACGCCAGCGCACCCGGTCGGCCGGGTCCAGCAGGGCGATGCCGCTGCGAAAGCGCGCTGCCGACTCCGGCGGCAGCAGTAGTTCCTGTGCCCCCTCCGGTTTGCTCGCCCAGCGCAACTGCCCCGGGTTCAGGGCGCGAAGGGTGTCCAGGTCGATACCTGCCAGTTCAGCGGCCCGTGCCATTTCCACCTGTCCGCCGCTGTCGACAACCACGAAACTCGCCTGGTTGGGCAACTCGGGCAGGGTGATGCCGTAGACCTCGGGCTCGGAGAATATCTGGGCGAGGGCCACTACCCGGGGAACGAAACGGCGCGTCTCCCGGGGCAGGGAGAGGGACCAGTAGTCAGTGGGCTTGCCTTTGCGCGCATTGGCTTTCATCGCGCTGAGAATGCGCCCCTTGCCGGCGTTGTAGGCGGCGAGGGCGAGCAGCCAGTCGTTGTCGAGGTCTGCATGCAGTGACTCGAGGTAATCCAGGGCTGCATTGGTGGAGGCTCGCAGGTCGCGGCGACCGTCGAACCACCAGTCCTGCTGCAGTCCGAGGTGCTCTCCGGTGGCGGGCATGATCTGCCAGATCCCTGCGGCTCGGAAGTGCGAGGTGGCGAAGGGGTCCAGCGCGCTTTCCACCATCGCCAGCAGGGCGAGTTCCATCGGCAGCTCGCGACGTTCGAGTTCCTCGACAATGTAGTAGAGGTACAGAGCGGCCCGCTCGTTGATCATCGGCAGGTAGCCTGGCTGGGCGAGGTAGCTGCGACGGGCCTGCTCGACTCCGGGGCCGTCGAGGTCCTGCCAGCTCAAGCCCTGGCGGACGCGTGTCCACAGCTCGGTCGGTTCGCTGCTTGCGCTCGTGCTGCTGCGCTTGCCTGTCTTCTGCGCGATCTTGCCCGCATTGCCGGGAATCTGCTGTCGCACAGCAGGTTTTACCTGCTCGCCGCCGGCAACGCTTGCATCCGGTTGTGAAATTGACTGGCAGCCCGCACCCAGCACTGCAATAGATAATGCTGCAATTAGTCGCGATAACTTATTGAAACTAATGGTCTTTCTCGCTTAATAAATTCTTAATGTTAATTCTCGAATAAACTATTCTAGCCCCCGCAGCGAGTGCGGCCAGTAAAAACCCCGGGAAAGCCTAGAAACTGTCCTTCCAGGCCCTGACGCTGGCAAAGACCTGCTCGGGTTGATCGCCCTGCAGGCGTGCGGATGCGCGCAGCGTTGCTAGCACCGAGTTCTCCCCGCAGCGCAGGAAGGGATTGGTGGCCAACTCCTCCCCCATGCTCGAAGGGACCGTAGGCTCACCGCGTTCGCGGCTCGCCTGCGCCAGTTGCTGGCGCCTGGCGAGTGCCTGGTTGTCCGGTTCCACTGCCCTGGCGAACTGCAGGTTGGCGAGGGTGTATTCGTGCGCACAGTAGACCCGGGTCGCCATGGGAAGTTCGGCCAGCGATTGTAAAGATTGGTACATCTGCCCCGGGCTGCCTTCGAACAGGCGGCCGCAGCCGCCGGCGAACAGGGTGTCGCCGCAGAACAGCAGGGGTGTCTCGCCGGCATGGAAATAGGCGATGTGGTCGAGGGTGTGGCCCGGTACGGCCATGACCCGGAAGGCTTCGCCCAGCACTTCCACCTTGTCGCCGTCGCCCACCTCGCGATCGATACCGTCGATGACCGGGTTTTGGGGGCCGATCACTCCGGGTGAATAGCGCTCCCGAAGTCGGGCAAGTCCGCCCACGTGGTCGAAGTGGTGGTGGGTTACGAGGATCGTTTCGAGGGTAAGTCCATCGGCTTCGAGGGCGGCTTCCACAGGGGCGGCATCGCCCGGGTCCACCACACAGGCGGCATTGCTTCCCGGACGCGTCAGCAGCCAGATGTAGTTGTCGTTGAAAGCGGGAATTGGTCGTATCTGAAGCATCGCGAAACGTTTAAATTGGGACTGAATGCAGTACCATGGCGGCAAGAGCCACTGCCCTGAACAACGTCGGGAGGCGTCAGCTTATCCGCACCATGCGCACCATGTCCGAGCAGTTTAACGAGATTTGCACGCTACTGGAAACCTGGTACCGGGGTGACCGCGGGCGTTACCTGATGGATTGCCTGCAGGCGAAGCTGGACCGCGACCTCGACACGGCGTTCGGCTACCATATTCTCCAGGTCGGCCCGCTGCGCGGAACCGAGTTGTTCGGGGAGTGCCGCATACGCCATCGCATTCGCGCCTGCGAAAGAGAAGGAGAGGGCGTCGGCCTGGTCTGCGAGGGGGAGGCGCTCCCCCTGGCCAGTGACAGTGTCGATGTCATTATCGCCCACCACTCCCTGGATATGGCGCCGAATCCCCACCAGGTCCTGCGCGAATTACAGCGGGTGCTGACTCCCCAGGGGCAGTTGTTCCTGGTCGGCTGGAACCCCCACAGCCCGGTTGGACTCTTCAACCGCCTGCGCGCCCTGGTTCCGGGCTCACCCTGGCGCCGTGAGAATGCAGTCAGCCCGGGGCGGCTGAGCGACTGGCTCTGCCTGCTGGGCTGCGAGGTGGAGTCCTCCTCCAGCCTCTACCACCTGCCCCCCCTGGGGAAGGGGCGCCTGCGCCGGGCCATGCAAGGCCTGAATGCCTGGTGCATGGCACACAAGCTGCCGCTCGGCGGGCTGTATATCTTGCGTGCCGTGAAGCAGGTGCCGGCCAACCGCGGGCTGCGCACAGTGCGACGGCGCGACAAATTCATCGGTCTCACGGTACCTTCGCCGGTGTCGGCCCCCGGGACGGCCCCGGGCCTGCCACAGACGGGACGCGCCATTTCACGTAAGAAAACAGGGCCGGTGTTGCATTGAAACAGGTCGAGATTTTCACCGACGGGGCCTGCCGCGGCAATCCTGGTCCCGGCGGCTGGGGGGCGCTGTTGCGCTTCGGCAAGCACGAGAAATCACTCTACGGCGGCGAGCCCCAGACAACCAACAACCGCATGGAATTGCGCGCGGCGATCGAGGCTCTTGCCGCGCTGACGGAACCCTGCGAAGTCAGCCTTACCACCGATTCAACCTACGTCCGCGAGGGTATCACCAGCTGGCTCGCCAACTGGAAAGCCCGCGGCTGGAAAACCGCGGCGAAAAAGCCGGTCAAGAACGCCGATCTCTGGCAACTGCTCGACGAACAGAACCAGCGCCACCAGGTCAGCTGGCACTGGGTGAAGGGGCACGCCGGGCACCGGGAGAACGAGATCGCAGACCAGCTCGCCAACCGCGGTATCGACGAACTCTGAACCAACGCCGGGGAAGGCAATTTTGCGACAAATCGTACTGGACACCGAGACCACCGGCCTGGAAGTTTCCCAGGGACACCGGATTATTGAAATCGGCTGCGTGGAGCTCGAGAACCGCCGGCTGACCGGCAAGCATTTCCACCGCTACATACGCCCGGACCGCGAGGTGGACCAGGGCGCGATCGAAGTGCACGGCATCACCAATGAGTTCCTCGCCGACAAGCCCCGGTTCGAGCAGGTGGCGGCGGATTTCCTCGACTTCGTGCGCGGTGCCCAGTTGGTGATCCACAACGCCCCCTTCGACGTCGGTTTCCTCGACAGCGAATTGCAGCGTCTCGGTGAGAGGCATCCGCCGCTCAAGGAGAGCTGCAAGATCGTGGACACACTGGTCATGGCGCGCAGCCGCCACCCGGGCCAGCGCAACACCCTGGATGCACTCTGCCAGCGCTACGGGGTCGATAATTCACAGCGGGATCTGCACGGCGCCCTGCTCGACGCCGAGATCCTCGCCGATGTCTACCTGGCGATGACCGGTGGCCAGACCGCCCTGCAACTGGCGGACGGTGACGGCGAGGCGGGCGACAACCGCGGCATGGGGATAAAACGCCTGCCTGCGGACCGTCCCAGGCTGGCGGTCATCCGCGCATCCGCGGATGAGTGCGCCGCGCACGAGGTCCAGCTGGATGCTATCGGCAAGAGCGCTGGCAAGGTGCTGTGGCGGGAAACGGGAGACGCCCCCGCCGGCAGCTGAGCCCTAGATGAACAGGTTGACGCAGAGCAGGCCCACCCCGCCCAGCACCAGGGTGTAGGGCATGGCCATGATCACCATACGTCCATAGGACAGCCGGATCAGCGGTGCCAGTGCCGAGGTCAGCAGGAAGAGGAAGGCCGCCTGCCCGTTCGGTGTTGCCACACTGGGGAGGTTGGTGCCGGTATTGATGGCCACCGCAAGATGGTCGAACTCGGTGCGGGTGATGGTGCCCGCATCCAGCGCGTCTTTCACTTCGGTGATATATACCGTCGCCACGAAAACGTTGTCGCTGATCATCGACAGCAGGCCGTTGGCGATGAAGAACATCGACGGTCGAATCTCCGAATCCATTGCCAGGACTGCCTGGATCACCGGCTGGAAGAGATGCTGGTCGTGAATTACCGCGACGATAGCAAAGAACACCACCAGCAGCGCGGTGAACGGCAGCGCTTCCTCGAAGGCATGGCCAATCTGGTGTTCCTCGGTAACGCCATTGAAGGCAGTGAGCAACACCATCACCATCAGGCCGATAAGGCCCACCGCAGCCCAGTGCAGGGCCAGCCCGGCCACCAGCAGGACGGCGATTACCGCCTGTACGGCCAGTCGGGCATCGCTGCGGGGGTTGCGCTTGCTGCTCTCCGATTCCTCGAACTCCGCCAGTACCGCGCGCACGCTGGCGGGTAGCTTGCTGCCGTAGCCGAACTTGCCGCTGAGCTCCAGCAGGATGCAGGTGGCCAGGCCGCAAAAGAGTACGGGCATGGTCACCGGCGCCATGTTGCGGGCGAAAGTGACGAAGTCCCACTGGGCAATCGTGGCGATCAACAGGTTCTGGGGTTCTCCCACCAGGGTGCATACGCCGCCCAGCGCAGTGCCGACCGCGCCGTGCATCAGCAGGCTGCGCAGGAAAGCCCGAAACGCCTCCAGATCCTCGCGGTGGGTGTCGTGAACACCTTCGTCCTGGGAGTGGTCGTGCTCCGCGTGGGCGAGCCCCTTGCCCGAGGCAACCTTGTGATAAACCGAGTAGAAGCCCACGCCGACACTGATCAGGACCGCAGTGACCGTCAGGGCGTCGAGGAAGGCGGAGAGAAAAGCAGCCACCAGTGAGAACATCAGGGAAAGGACGATCTTCGATTCAACCCGTAGCAGCAGCTTGGTGAATACAAACAGCAGCAGCTCCTTCATGAAGAAGATACCCGCCACCATGAACATCAGCAGCAGAATTACCTCGAAATTGACCAGGGCCTCGTGGTAGACGGATTCGGGACTGGTCATGCCGAGAAGCACCGCTTCCAGCGCCAGCAGCCCGCCTGGCTGCAGGGGGTAGCAGCGCAGGGCCAGTGCGAGGGTGAAGATGAACTCGCCGATCAACACCCAGCCGGTAATGAAGGGGCCGGCCAGCCAGAGCAGGAGCGGATTAAACACCAGGAAGGCGATGATGGTCCGCTTGTACCAGACCGGGGAGGGTCCGAGGAAATTGCGCCACAGGGCGCTGGCGAGAGATTCATTCATGGCGGGAGCTACTAAAAATAATCCAGGGGGATTCTACGCCAAAACCACGGCTGGTTGACCCCGTTGTGGCAATTAATTGGCCCCGGGGCGCTGCTTGCCCACCCGCAGCATGACGCATAACATAGCCGGTCGCGTTCGCAGCGGGCCGCCAGGGCGGTTCGCGCCAATGCGATATATCAGATCGGTACGGTTATCACGGCACGGTTATCACGGTACGGTTATCACGGTACGGTTATCACGGAGAGTAGCTTGGATTACATATATCAATACGGACTGTTTCTCGCCCAGGCGGTCACCCTCGTTGCGGCGCTGCTGCTCCTGGTGGGCGGGCTGGTCGCCATCAGCCAGCGCAGCCGCGCGGAACAACAGGAAGGGCATATCGAAGTCCACAAGCTCAATGAGAAGTACCGCCAGATCGGCGAGGCGATTCGCGAGGCCGTGCTGGACGAAGACGAAATGAAGGCCCTGCAAAAGACCGAGAAGAAGGAAAAAAAGGCGGAAAAAAAGGCCGCCAGGAACAAGAGCACGGAAGCTGGCAAGGATGCTCGCCACCGGCTTTTCGTCCTCAATTTCGACGGTGACATCAAGGCCAGCGCCGCGGACCACCTGCGGGAAGAGATCAGCGCGGTAATGGCACAGTACCAGTCGGGTGACGAAGTCCTGGTACGGCTCGAGAGCCCGGGCGGCATGGTGCACAGTTACGGCCTGGCGGCGAGCCAGTTGCAGCGCCTGCGCGACGCGGGAATTCCGCTGACCGCGGCGGTGGACAAGGTGGCCGCCAGCGGAGGTTATATGATGGCCTGTGTCGCCAACCGGATCGTAGCGGCCCCCTTCGCTGTGCTCGGTTCAATCGGTGTGCTCGCCCAGGTCCCCAATTTCAATCGCCTGTTGAAGAAACACGATATCGATTACGAACTGTTCACCGCGGGTGAATACAAGCGCACCGTGACCATGTTCGGCGAAAACAACGAGCAGGGCAGGGCCAAGTTCCGGGAGGAACTCGAGGAAACCCACGACCTGTTCAAGGCCTTCGTCGTCGAGAACCGGCCGCAGCTGGATATTGCAGCTGTTGCCACCGGCGAAACCTGGTACGGCACCCGGGCCCTGGAAAATGGCCTGGTGGACCAGTTGCAGACCTCCGACGACTACATCCAGCAGCACCTGAAAGACTGGGACGTTTTCGAGCTGCGCTTCGTACAGAAGAAGAACTGGCAGGAAAAGCTGGGACTGGCCACGGAAGCCGCGCTGGAACGCAGTTTCCTGAAAATCTGGCAGCAGGGCCGGGAGCGCCCGCCGCTGTAGTCGGCCCACTGGCAAATGACCTGGGAGCCCGGCCGCGGTACGGATTCGTACCGCCCACGGTGAGGGACCAGGGTGTTGTCAGGCCTGGTTTGGCAGCGCGAAAACCAGTTGCGAACCCTTGTAGATCTTGAAGCGAGAGCCGCCGAAGCGCACCCGGCCCTTGCCGCGTTCCACCAGCCGTTCCGAGTCCAGCGCCGCGCTCAGGTTCTCACTGATCTGTTTGCGGGCCCGGAATATCATGATGTTGATGTGCGGCATTTCCAGCCCCAGATCGCGCTGGAGTTGCTGGGTGTCCACCCAGCCCTGGCTGTCGGGGTCGTAGCCCGCTGCGGCCTGTTGCGCCTTGAGCCGCGCCAGGTGGACCAGCAGGTAGTGGTGTGACCTTTCCCCCAGTTCCAACTGCTGCTTGCCCATGTGCAGGCGCAGGTCGGTATTCTCCTCGTCCTGGCTGAGATGAAAGACGAATTCGATATCGTCCAGGTGGTTTTCCGGGGCAGCACTCAATTCCGTCATTTGCTCGCTGTCGGCGAGGAAGACACGCCAGCGCCCTCCGCCCAGGGCGATTTCGTCACCGTGGACGAGCGGGCGATCCATTTGTTGCGGCGCGTCCTGCTCCACCGGGTGAAGTACCCAGCTGTGGCGCTGGAAGGAGTAAATGACAACCGCTTCAGGGTCGTCCGCGTCAGGCAGGAAGGTGAAGGAGCTGAGTTCCCGCGACGGTGTCCCGTTCAGGCCGACCAGTTGGGATCTGGGTGGAGCGTCGTCTATCAACTCCAGCGCTGGCATTTCCGGCGCGCCGAGGTGTAACTGGTCACCCAGGGCCAGGGGGGTGCTCTCATTGGCCAGCAACCTGCGCCGGCCCAGCCATGTCCCGTTCTTGCTCAGGTCGCGAACGCTCCAGGCTTCGCCGTTCCATTCGATGGCAATGTGGATGCGCGAGGTGATCGGGCTGCTGACAACCGTATCCGAGCGTTCGGGGCAGCGTCCAAAGGTATGGTGAGACCGGAGGGGATAGGACTGCTGCGTCTGGTTGTCGCGAATCTGCGCCATGTCAAAACGGTTACCTGCTGGTTTGCGTTAGCGAATCTCGACAATCGCGCGCTACAGCTTTTTCAAGTTTTTTTCGGACTGGCTAAAAGCCACGATCTTTCAAGGACTTGGAAAAAATAGATGAAAACTAACTTTCCCGCAACCTCATTTTGTAATTGGCCGTAATCGACTCAGGCATGCTGCGGACAGATACTGGACTCGTGCATGGGATTGCACTTCACGCGGATTTGGCGGCCAAGATGGCCGCCTTTTTTTTG
Source organism: Halieaceae bacterium WMMBA4 (assembly GCA_033283325.1). Lineage (GTDB taxonomy): Bacteria > Pseudomonadota > Gammaproteobacteria > Pseudomonadales > Halieaceae > Mangrovimicrobium. The sequence continues at coordinate 1,264,443 of JAWMQO010000001.1, read as the reverse complement.
CCTGCGTATTGTTGCGACAGGGTGACCGACGCTCACGATGCGCCTCGACCCGCGGCTTTCAGAAGGAAGTGATGCTCGACCCGTTTGGGTGAAAAATGATCAGGCGACACTGATCCAGCCCGGGGGAACTGGCTTGGGTAGCGCCTTGAGGTCCTCGCCAAAGTGGCCGAAGACGCCGCCCTCGTAGTGGGGCCGCAGGCAATCATTGAGGTCGGAAAGGAAGCCGGTGGTGCAGCCCGGAGCGGCGATGTACAGGTCGCCAAAGTAGCCGAAGGGGAGCACTGAGCGCCGCAACCACACGGCCAGGTCCTCAACCCCGAGGCAGGGTTCGCCGGATACGTGGCCGATGCTCTGCGGCGTACCGTGCCCGCTCAGGTAGAGATCCTCGCTCTGGGAGAGGTAGCCGCAGTAGTTGCTGTCTGGATGGTAGGCGAAGGCCAGCCCGTAGACTGAGCGCGCGTAACCCTGGAAGGCATACTCCACGTGTTTTTCGGTGGGAATATCCAGGCTGATGATCATGTTGCCCCTCATGTATCCATACCCGGGGAGAGAACCGCTTCCCGGCAGGCGGGAATGCCTTGCCTCGGAGTCTCCGGCGACCTCGTGCGGCGCTCAATTACGCCGTGTTACAAAAGTGTGAATTTAGACATAAACGGGCCCGAATACCAGCCCTTTGCAGGGTCGGCTGTTTGCGCGGCCCGTGTTTTATTCGCTATAGCGCTGCACGATCATCTTGCCGAGGGCCATCTGGTGGACCTGGTCCGGGCCGTCTGCCTGTCGGCACCAGCGCGCGTAGTTGAAGCCCTCCGCCATGCAGTAGTCCTCGGTGAAGCCCCCCGCGCCATGGATCTGCATGCAGCGGTCGATCACCTGCTGCATCATCAGTGGCACGCTGGTCTTGCTGGCGGCGATGAGGTCCATGGCGCCCTTGGGTCCCACCTCATCCATTTTCGCGCAGGTTTTCAGCACCAGCAGGCGGGCCATTTCGATTTCGGAGTAGCAGCGCGAGATGTCCTCCTTCACCGACTGGTGCTGGTCCAGCCGCTTGCCGAATGTGGTGCGACTGGCGGCCCGCTGGCAGGCCAGCTCCAGTGAGCGCTGGGCGATACCGATCAGGCGCATGCAGTGGTGAATCCGGCCGGGGCCGAGTCGTCCCTGGGCGATCTCGAAGCCCCGGCCCGGTCCCAGCAGGATGTTTTCCTGGGGCACGCGGACATTGTCGAAACGCAGTTCTGCGTGGCCGATGGGTGCATCGTCGTAACCGAAAGTGGTAAGCGGGCGGATGATCTCCAGTCCGGGCGTATCCTTGGGTACCAATACCTGGCTCTGTTGCTGGTGCCGGCTCGGGTTCTCGGGATCGGACTTGCCCATGACGATGAAAATCCGTGTGCGTTCGTTCATTGCACCGGTGATGAACCACTTGCGCCCGTTGAGCACCCACTCGTCTCCCTCGCGAACGATACTGAGTTCGATATTGGTGGCATCGGAGGAGGCCACCTGGGGTTCTGTCATGGCATAGGCGGAGCGGATCTCGCCATTGAGCAGGGGCTCCAGCCAACGCTCCTGCTGGGCTTCGGTGGCGTACTTCATGAACACTTCCATATTGCCGGTATCGGGAGCATTGCAGTTGAAGATCTCAGGGGACCAGAGCACCCGCCCCATGATTTCCGCCAGGGGCGCGTAATCGAAATTGCTCAGGCCCTCGTGGTCGACGAAGCGCGATAGCGATGGCGGCACAAAGAGGTTCCACAGCCCGGCCTCCCGGGCCTTCGCCTTGAGTTCATCCATAAGTGGCACCGGCGCCCAGCGATTTTCCGCGCTGTGCAGGTAATCCGCATAGGCTTTCTCGTTCGGGTAGACGTGTTCGTCCATGAAGGCCTTCAGATGCCATTGCAACTCTTCAGAGTGGGCGCTGAACTGGTACATGATGATTCCACCTTGCCTGCTGCTTATTGGAGTGCAGAGCATAGGAGTCGGCACAAAATCACTCAAATTTATTTTACTAATGTATTACCATAAACCTAAGTGATTACAGGAAGGCTGTCGCCATGCGTCTGGAGCGGATGGATCTCAATCTCTTCGTGGTCTTCGAGGCCATTTACAGGGAGCGCAGCGTTACGCGTGTCGCCCAGTTACTGCACCTGACCCAGCCCGCCGTGAGCAACGCGCTCGGACGTCTCCGGCGGCAGTTCGATGACCAGCTCTTCGTCCGCACACCCCAGGGGATGCAGCCAACACCGGTCGCCGATAATCTGATAGCCGATGTGCGGCGGGCCCTGGGCCTGCTGGAAAAGAGCGTTAGCGCTGGCGCCCGCTTTGAACCCGCAAGCTCGGAAAAGCATTTCCGGCTGGGCCTCAGCGACATCGGGCAGACTCTCTGGTTGCCGCAACTCTACCGCGCGGTTCGCTCCCAGGCACCGCGCGTGACCATCAGCAGCTTTTACCCCGGCCGCGAGAACGCGCTCGAGGCGCTCAAGGCAGGGGATCTCGACCTGTTGATGGATTCACCCGAGATCAATGCCCGTGAGCTTGAGCAGCAGCGCGTGGCCAGCCTTCACTATGTCGTGACCATGCGCCCGCAACACCCGCTGGCGGCGTCGTCCCTGGACCTCGAGGACTACCTCGCCGCAGACCATGTCCACGTTTCCGGGCGACCCCGGGGCAGGGGGCACGTGGACATCGCCCTGCACGCGGCGGGCCTGCGGCGCACACTGCCGCTGCGGGTGCAGCACTACGCTGCTGCCCGCGCGCTGGTCGCCGCCAGCGACCTGCTGTGGACGGTGCCGGAGGTGGTGGTGGCCAATTCCGGCTGGCCGTTAAAGCCGGTACCCCTCGAGATCGAACCCCTGGTGTTGAACCTCTACTGGACACGCGGTGCCCAGGATGATCCGGCCAATCGCTGGTTGCGCGAGCATTTGTTGGGCCTTGCGCCGGAACCGTGACGGGGTCTGCTGGTCTTAATAACGGTAGGGGTCCAGGTGTGGTCGGCGATTGCGGACCTGCAGAGCGTGGTCTAATCTTGAGCCGGTCTGTAATACCAGTGCGGTGAGTTTCAGCCCGGATCGATCGCAGAAAAGTATCAGGAGAGTCAGCATGGCCCGCAGTCCCTTGAGTAGCAGAGTCCTCGTTATCGCAGCCTGCGTGGTGATTTCCGCGTGCGCGGCAGCGGAGAAAAAGCCGCCCGCAGGGGTCAGTTTTGACGGACTGGAGCATGTGCCCGACGCCAAATACGCGACGGTTTATAAAAAGCCCGGCGCCGATCTTAGCGGCTACACGGAATTCGGTGTGGTGCCCTGCGAGGTCGCCTTTCGCAAGAACTGGCTGCGGGACCAGAACTCAAACCGCATGGACCTGAGCAACCGGGTCACCAAAAATGATGTCGAGCGGATCAAATCCCAACTGGGCGAACTGTGCACCAGTACCTTCACTGAGGCCCTCCAGCAGCCACCCCCTTACAAACTGGTGGAATCGTTTACCGAGGGTGAGCAGGTGCTGGTGCTGGTGCCGGCGATCATCAACCTGGATATAGCCGCCCCCGACACCATGAGCCCGGGGATCAGCCGCAGCTATACCACCCGTTCCGGGGAGATGACACTGTTGCTGGAGTTGAAGGATGCGACCACCGGTGACGTGCTCTATCGCATCGTCGACCGGCAGAAGGATTTCGACGACATGCGTCTGCAGTGGACCAATTCTGTCACCAATCGCGCGGATGCCCAGCGCATGCTGAGGCGCTGGGCCAGCGAACTGCGGGAGAGCCTGGACAAGGTTTACTCGGCGCTCTAGGGCGGCAGGCCGCCCCGCGCGGCACGATCACTGCAGGTAGACTCCCGGCCGGAAGTTGATGTCGAGCTTGATATAGGGACTGGAGTGCACCTCGAAATCGGCGTCCTCCAGGTCGGTGCCGTCGAGGCGCAAGCCGCGGAAGCCGCCGATCCCAGCCTCCAGGCTGGCGAAGATGCCGCCGCTGAGACGCCGCTCCACGCTTGCTCCCAGGTCCCAGGCGTCGAGGTTGAGTGAGACATCTTTATCGGTATTCTCCGGTGCGAGGGACCAGGAGGCACCGGAGGGAGATACTCCGAAGCGGAACAGCCAGTCCTGGTTGGGCGCATAGAGCAGCGCCGGCCAGGGCATGATGCCGCTGAGGGTCCAGCGCTCGTTGATCATCCAGGTCGCTCCGACATAGGGGATGTAGAAATCGTCCCCCGGTCCCACGTCTGCGTAGAACCCGAAAGCCCACCAGAGCTGGTCCGTCTGTACATAGCGCGCGAACACCCCGCCCATGGTCTGGACGGTCCAGTCGGAATCGTCCCGGTCCGACTTGTGGCCCATGGGAAAAACGAAGGCCGCGGTCTGCCATTGCTCGTTCACCTGGCGCAGCCAGGCGAGGGGAATGCCGATGCTGCTCACGTTGAAATTCTCCCCCGGGTCACTGTCGATCCGGAACTTTGACCAGCTCAGGTATTCGCCCACCACCAGCGCATCGCGGTCGCCGACCAGCCAGGGATAGCCGGCGGCCTGGGTCACGCTGCTCAGGTTGTACTCTATTGGGCCTTCCGTACCGAGGCCTTCGACCTTCGCGTTGCCGTAATGGCTGGCACCGATAAAGGCCAGGGGCGGGAAGGGCACGTTGCTGGCGCCACCGCGGGCAAAGATGAATTCGCTGTCCTCGAAGGCCTGTATCTGCCGCTCCACGACGCCCGCGTCGCTAGCGAAGCTCTCACCGGCAAGCAGCAGGCCAAGCAGCAGAACGCATCGTGGAAGCGGCGAAGCCGACACATGTCCGACCAGTGGCGACAGAAAACCGCGGCGCACCAGGCGCTGCTGGTACCCCTTGAGGAAATAGCCCATTGAATAGCCCCTGGCTTGAACCCCTGAACGGGTCCGTTAGCGAATCCGGGCCAGTATAGTACAGATGCGCAGGCGAACTTCGCGCCAGCGGTAAAAGCCGCCCTCACCTGGACTGTGTCAGGCAGGGGAGGTGCAATTGGCGGCGATTGCAGCGCATAATAGCCGCCTTCAAAAAAGTGACGGGAAGGTCATGCTTGAACTGACTGACGAACTCGCCAGCGGCCAACTGCTGGTCAGCAGGGGCGACGGCATAGCACTGGTAGAGATGAACCGGCCGGAGCAATTCAATGCCCTGACCCTGGAAACCCTGGATGCGCTTCGCCAGGCGCTGGAACTGCTTTCAGGCGACGGCGATGTGAACGCGATTGTGCTCACCGGCCGCGGCAAGGCATTCTGCGCCGGACTGGATCTCAACGTGCTGGCAGAGGACAACAGGGTATTGGCACGGGACGACTTCCTCGGCGACGACACGCCGCTGTTGCGCGCATTTTCCCGCTGCCGCAAGCCCCTGATCGCCGCTGTCAACGGTGTTGCCGTGACCGGGGGATTCGAACTCGCCCTGGCCTGCGATTTCATCTATGCCTCGGAAAAGGCCCGCTTCGCCGATACCCACGCGCGGGTCGGCCTGCTGCCGGGCTGGGGTCTTTCGCAACGCCTGCCGCGACTCGTGGGGATCAACCGGGCTCGGGAAATCAGCTTCACGGGCGACTATTTCAGCGCTGCCGAAGCGGCCCAGTGGGGGCTCGTAAACCGCGTATTCGCGCCTGAGGAACTTCTGGAAGCGAGCCTGGAATGCGCCCGCGAAATCGCTACCTGTATTCCGGACACCCTGCAGGAGATCAAGTCGATGATGAACCAGGGTTGGAGTTCAACCCTCGCGGATGGTCTCGACCTGGAGGGACGCCTGTCTCGGAACTACAACAGCCAGGTCGACGTTTCCGCGATGGATGAACGACTTGCCCAATTGCGCGAACGCAGCAAGCGTAAAGCCTGAGCCGCGCGCCCGCTCACCAAATCGAATTTTTCACAGGAGGCAAATGACATGTGGTACGCCATCATGAGCCAGGACATCGATAACAGCCTGCCCCTGCGCCAGGCCAACCGCCCGGCCCATATCGCCCGACTGCAGGAGCTCGTGGACCAGGGTCGCCTGCTGGTCGCCGGCCCGCACCCCGCGGTGGACTGCGAGAATCCCGGGGAGGCCGGGTTCACCGGCAGCCTGATCATCGCTGAATTCGATTCCCTCGAGGCGGCGCAGGCCTGGGCCGATGCGGACCCCTACGTCGTCAATGGCGTTCACAAGAGTATCAAGGTCAAGCCCTTCAAGCAGTCCCTTCCCTGATAGCCGGCACCTATCTCAAGTTCATGGACTCAAGCTTTACCGCAAGCACATAACCAGAAGGAACCAGACCTCGATGACCAATGTACGCCCCCGCCGCTCAGTGCTCTACATGCCCGGTTCCAACGCCCGGGCACTGGACAAAGCCCGGCAACTGCCCGCCGACGCCCTGATCCTGGATCTCGAGGACGCGGTGGCGCCGGAGGCAAAGGGCGCCGCCCGTGACCTGGTCATCGAGGCGTTGCAACAGGGCGGCTACGGACACCGGGAGTTGATCGTGCGTGTGAATGCCCCCGGTTCGCAGTGGTGGCGGGAAGACCTGGAGGCACTGGCCACAACGGGGGTCGTTCCGGACGCGGTGCTTTTCCCCAAGATCGATACCCCGGAGCACCTGCTGGTGGCGATCGACGCCATCGATACCGCCGGCTGTGACGACAGCATCCCCCTGTGGGTCATGGCGGAAACACCGCGCTCGATCCTGCAGATCGAACGTATCGCGGCAGTCCACCCGAGGCTGGCCGGCATCGTCCTGGGCACATCGGATCTCGCCAAGGATACCCGTGTGCGTCATACACCCGAGCGGCTCGGTTTCATCACCGCATTGAATCTCTGCGTCTACGCTGCCCGGGCGAATGACCTGGCGGTCATCGACGGTGTCCACCTGGATTTGCAGGACGACGCCGGCCTTGCCCAGGTTTGCCGACAGGGCCGGGACCTGGGTTTTGACGGTAAGAGCCTCATCCACCCGAAGCAGATTGCCGCGGCCAATGAGGCCTTCGCTCCCGATGCCGCGGAGCTTGATACCGCCCAGGAGATTATCGCCGCCCACGAGGTTGCCAGTGCCGAGGGCAAGGGCGTGGTGGTGGTGAATGGCCGCCTGGTGGAAGCCCTGCACGTGGAGGAGGCCCGGCGCACGCTGGCCCTCGCGGAGGCCATTGCGGGGCAGGGCGCCTGAACGGCAGGTCTGACTACAGCGCCAGTCTGATAAAAGTAACGAGGTAAGAGAGTGAAGCATCCCGTCGAACTACCCGAGTCTATCGCCGCCGCACAGGCGTTTCCGCAGTTCCTGCGGGCAATCGCAGACCACTACCGGGATGACACCGCGGTAGCGTTCCAGGGCGAGAGTGGCGAGGACGAAACCCTGAGCTTCGCGGATCTGGAGCGCCGCTCTGCCAGTCTGGCGCGGGGCTTGTTGGGGCAGGGCGTGGGCAAGGGAACGCGGATCGGCTTCATCTATGGAAACAACACGGAATTCGTCGTCCTGTTCGCGGCGATCGCCCGTATCGGGGCTATCGCCATTCCCATCAGCACCCTGATCAAGGCCAATGAACTGGTGCGGGTGCTGCGCCAGTCAGATGTGACCGGCCTGATCCTGCAACGCAGCCTGATGGGCAAAGACTACGCCGAGCGACTGGTCGAGGCCCTGCCGGAGCTCGCCCGCGCGCCACAGCAAACGCTGTTTTTGGAAGCCACTCCCTACCTGCGCTGGGTCGTTTCGGATGGGGCGTCACTGCCCGAAGCTTTCCGTACACGGCGCTGGCTGGAGGAGGGGGCGGAGCAGGTCGATGAGACACTGTTGCTTGCGGTGGAGGCGGAGGTCTTTCCCAGTGACCAGGTCATCGAAATCTATACCTCGGGATCGATGGCGATGCCCAAGGGCGTGCGCCACAATCACGGGCCGCTGCTGGCACGGGCCCGGTATATCAGTTCCATGCAGCCGGTAGGTCGGGGGCAGGAACAGAACGTACTGATGCCGATGTTCTGGGTCGGTGGCCTGATGATGTACCTGCTACCCAACCTCGTGGGCGGCGCAAGCAGTCGCTGCGCCGAGCGCACCCTCAGCGACAGCCGCTTCGCCATGGGCTCCGTGCCCGCCAAGGGTGAAGTCCCGGCACCGCCCGAGGGCTGGCCGATATGGGGCCTGGGCATGACCGAGACACTCGGGCCTTATTCCTACGGCGATGAGGTGCGCGTGCCGGGTTACCCGCTGTGTGCGCCTCTCGATCACATCGCCGAGGGCTACGAGGTGCGCGTGGCGGACGAGGAGGGCAGGCCGCTGCCGGAGGGCGAGCGCGGCGAGATTCAGGTGCGCGGTTACGCCCTCTCCCCGGGCCTGCACAAGCTCGAACGCGCGGGTTACTACACCGCCGACGGTTACTACCACACCGGCGATATGGGCGAGCGGCAGGGTAAGCGCATCCTGTTTGTCGGCCGTGACGGCGACATGATCAAGACCGCCAGCGCCAATGTGTCACCCGCCGAGGTCGAACTGGAAATGCAGGAACTGGACGGAGTGCATTCCGCCTACGTGCTGGGCATTCCCGATGAAGAGCGTGGCCAGTTGGTCGTGGCGGCGGTGGTACCCCGCGAGGGAGCGCAGCTTGAACCGGAAGCGTTGCAGGAACAGTTGCGGCAGCGCCTTTCGGCCTTCAAGGTGCCGCGTGCCTGCGTCATTATCGGTCGCGAGGAAGTGCCGATGCTGCACAGCAACAAAGTGGCCCGCCGGCAACTCGCCGCAATGATTGCGCAGCGGCTGGGCAGGGCGGTGTAGGCCGTCATCCCGGTGCTATGTGAACCTTGGTCTCGCCGTGGGCGCCGAGCAGCGCCTCGAACTTTGCAGGCATTTCGTCCAGTGTGACTACCGAGGTGACCAGGGATTTCGGATCGACGTGACCCGCGTCCATGTGCTCCGCCACGTACTGGAAATCCCCGAGTGAATAGCCCAGAGGAAAGCACAGGGACACGCCCCTGAAGGCGGCCATGGCCGGCACCAGTGGGTCGGGCGCCATGCAAAAGCCCAGTGAGGCCACCCGTCCGAACTTGCGCACGTGCCCGATAGCCTGCATCAGGAAGCCGGGGCGGCCCACGCACTCCAGCACGACATCCGCTTCGCCGCCGAGGGCTTCCACCACCTCCGGCTGCTCGTTCTCGCCGTAGCAGACAAAGGCATCGGCACCGAATTGCCTGGCCTGTGCAGCGCGGCGCGTCGAGCGCGACATGGCGACGATGCGCCGGACGCCGGCGCGCCTGGCCCAATAGATTGCAGCGAGGGCCACTGATCCTGCCCCCAGGACCAGTACGCGGTCATCAGCTTTGATTGCAGCCTGGCGGATGGCGTAGAGCCCCACCGCGAGGGGTTCTATCAGGGCACCGTCCGCCGAGGTGAGCGTCGTCGGAAGTTTCATGGCTGAAATCGCGGGAACGCGCATGAGTTCGCCAAAGCCACCCATCACCGGGTTGGCTTCGCCACAGAGAATGAGATTGCCGCGCTCACAGGCCGCGCAGTGACCGCAGCCGGTGGCGGGGAGGGCGGTTACCCTGTCGCCGGGACGAAAACTGCTTACATCTCTGCCCGTTGCGAGTACCTCGCCCGCGTATTCATGCCCGGGCACAGCCCCGTCGCGAAATTGCCAGTCGCCGGGCTCGGCCATGTGCAGGTCCGAGCCGCAGATACCGCAGCGTTTTACCTGGATCAGCAGATCGTCCGGACCCGGCTCAGGCTCCGGAATCCAGCCGATTTCAAAGCCGGATATGGCCCGGTTGAATACCGCTGCGCGCATCGTGCTTCCTCGCTCAGGCGAAATACCCGAGTATAGCCGGCCGGGGCCGGCATCCCTCAGAAGTTATAACGCAGTACCGCACCGACAGTCCGGGGCGCGCCGTAGGTATTGACCACCATGCCAAGGTCTTCCGGGATGCTGAGGCCGCCGGTAACGTAGTCCTCATCGAACGCGTTGTCGACGTAGGCGGCGATGTCGATTCCCGAGCCCATGACCTCGCGCCAGTCGATGCGGAAGTTCCACACGCTGTAGGAATCCGTCTCGACAGTAGCCAGCGCGCCGGCGAGGTCGTCCTCGGCCCAGCCCAGTTCAGGCCACAGCCAGGGGTCGTCGTTGGTGATCATCTCGTCCTGCCAGTACATGCTGGCTGCTATGGAGATAACGCCGTACTCCGGGTCGATCGGGAAGCTGTAGTTGGCCGTGGCGGTAACCGTGTTCTCCGGGATATAGAGGAAATCCGCGCGGGTGTAATCCCGCTCGACGATATTGCCGGAGCGGGGCGGCAGTTCCACCAGCCGCGGCCAGTCGTCGTAACCGGCGTCCACGAAGGAGTAACCCGCGCTCAGGGTCAGGTTTTCGGTGAGGGCCAGGGTCACGTCGAGTTCGACCCCCTGGATCGTGGCTTCCGCCGCGTTGATGGTATAGGTCTCGAAGTTGCCGCTCTGCGGATTTACCCCGGAAACCGTTTTCTGGATGTCCTGGTAATCCTGGTAGTAGATCGCCAGGTTGGTCCGCAGCAGGGCATTGCCGAGACTCCAGTCGCCCTTGTGCCCGACTTCGAAGCTGAGGATGGTTTCCTCGTCAAAAGGCTGCAGCGTGAAGTTGTTGGTACCCCGCATGTTAAAACCCCCGGTGCGGTAACCGGTGGAACTGCTCAGGTAAATCAGGTGATCGTCATTCGGGGTGTAGTTGATCGACGCACGCCAGGTTGGCGAGTCGAACTTTTCGTCTTCGGTCCGTGAACAGCTCGCGTCGGGCAGGTACTCGTTGTTCTCATCGCGTACGGCGCAGTGGAAAGTCAGCGCCAGTGGATTGTCCGGCGGGAAGGCGGAGTCCAAGGAGAAGGTGCGATTTTCCAGTTCGCGCTCGTCGACGGTGTAGCGCGCGCCCACGGTCAGGGACCACTGGTCATTGAAGGTGTAGGTACCCTCGCCGAATACCGCCCAGGCCTCGTTGACCAGGTCGGAATTGGGTGAAAGCTGGTAGAAGCCGCCGCTGCCGATAATGTCGATCGGGGGAATTCCGATGTTGCTCCAGCCGGGCTTGGCGCCCACCACCTGATTCGGGTATCTCTCGGATCCCTCCATTTTCATCCAGAAACCACCCAGGATCCATTCGAGATCACCGTCGAGCGAATCTCCCACCAACTGGATTTCTTCACTGAACTGCTCGGCGTCGAGATCGCGCAACTCGGGGCTGCTGGTGTAAGTCAGAGTCTGGGAAGTACGTGACCCGAAGTAGGGGACTGCAGTGCCGTCCGCATCGACGCCGCCTTCCGTGACGACCTCGCGGTAGCCGAACACGTTCTTGATGGTGAGGCTGTCCGTCAGTTCCCACTCGGTGATGTTTGAGACGAAGGTGTTCTCCACACGATCAGGAACGAGAACATCGGATTCCACCTGGGTCCAGTCCCGCGCGTTCTGCCGGGCGATGGCGTCTTCGAGTTCGCCATTGGCGTTGTGGATGAAGTTAACCAAGGTAGCGAGGGATGCGCTGGAATTGTAGAAAGAGGGAACACCCATACGGATGATCGCGTCGTTCTCGTCGTAGGACACCACGAGATTGTTCTCCAGGCTGCCGCCAATCGACAGGGCCATGCTGAGTCGGACGCCGTAGGAATCTTCGTCCCAGTACTGGTTGTCTTCAGCGAAGGCGACGACCGAGGTGTCCGCGATGTTGTCCTGGTAACCGTCCCGGTCCACCGAACGCCCGGCGAGGCGGAAGGCCAGGTTGTCGCTGACCGGGATATCGACCGCGCCCTCCAGGTGCAGGAGATCGTAGTCGCCTATCCTGACCTCCGCGTAGCCACCGAACTCACTGCCCGGCGCCTGGGGCGTAATCAGGATGGCGCCGCCAGTGCTGTTGCGGCCGAAGAGGGTACCCTGTGGGCCCTTCAGCACCTGCACGTTGGCCAGGTCGTAAAGCGCGAGGTTGGTGCCCTCGGCCGGCGTCAGCACCACTTCGGCGAAGTACATGGGTACCGCCGGATCCACGCTCATGATCAGGTCCGAAGGCCGTTGCCCACGGAGAGTGACAATCGGCACGTTGGTCGTCGCGCCACTCCCGGATATGCGCAGGGAGGGCACCACGATACCGAGATCCTCGACCGTAGTGATGTTCTGCGTACGCAGGAAATCTTCGCCCAGGGCGGTAACCGCAATAGGTACGTCGGTGAGTACCTCCTGCCGCCGCCGGGCTGTAACGACAACTTCCTCGAGCGCCAGCATCTGGCGGCTCGTTTCCTGGGCGGACACGGCGGTTCCGGTCGCGGCGCAGACGGATGCCAGCGCGGTAATCGCTGCGCTCAGTCGAAGTTTGTTCGGAGTGTGGTGGGTATTGCCGACGCTAAGGTCGTAAGTCATAGCATTACTTGCCATCGTTATTATCCCTTTGGCTGATTATTATTTGTGCAGGCCAAGCTTGATGGTATGCCATGCCGCCGTGTTCGGCTGTGCTTGTGCAGGCAACCATCCTAGTCCCTCGATGAACTGTCAAAGCGGGCATTGATCGGGAACTGCTTCCGTTTTATCCGAGTTGTGACGCTTTGTCACGATCAATTGCTTTGTTGGAATGGGGTGACGAACACTGAAGCACCTCACCAATGGAGTCGTTTGCCTTGAGTCGATTCATCCACAACTGCGCATAATATATATTATGTTAAATTAAGAATATGCCTACATATCTATCCACAGGCATCTGTTCTGGTGTGAATAGCCCATTGGAGCGCTGCCCTCTCTCGCACGCAGACTCGGCAATAAGTAGCGAAAGGAATTCCAGATGAAATGGTGGGTATTGGCCCTGCACAGCAAATGCGGGCCCGGAAGTTGCGATCAGTCAGGTGTGCACGGAGCGTGCAGGCGCACTACTGATCCGGTGACAGCAGATTAAATATTCAGCCGACGGAGCTCAGGGAGTGGCTGGATAAACCTGCTTCCAGTCAGCTTTCATGTCGATCACCAGCCAGCCGCGCTGCGGAGCCTCGTCGAGGGCCTGGTCCAGCTTGCCGACGTGAGACTCCCGGTCGTAGCTGAATTCCCGCTCCTCATCCGTGTGGTGAACGATAAGGCCGAGACGTGGCGTCTCGTCGTTCTCGCTACGGGCTATCGTCGTGTACTGGAGCATTTGCAGGTCACCATCGGAGTTGCCGGCGGCAAGAATCGGGCGTCTACCGATATGGCGGAAAATGCCGACGGGCTTGCCGGCCTTGTCGTCCACCAGCACGAGGTCGCTGGTTTTGACGATGGTCGGGATGCCATCGCGCATTTCAAATTCCGCGCCCAGGGTGCTGCCGACGACCTGTTCGGGCGGTATGGCGTACAGCTCTTCCGAGAGCACTCGGAGAAAATCGATGCCGCCACCAGAGACGATATAGACCTTGAAGTCATTGGCCCTGAGGTAGTCCAGCAGTTCCAGCATTGGCTGGAAAATCATCTGCGTATACAGCATGCCGCTTTGTGGATGCCTGGCGACGCTCGCCCAGCTCTCCACCGCGCTGGCGAAGTCATCTGCTGTCATTCCTGAATGAGCGGTGGTTATCAGTTGTATGAGGCCGTCTTTTCCGCTCGCCATCAGGCCCGGCATGTCGCCGGCAATAGCGCTCTTGTAGGGTTCCCGCTCCAGCCACTCGGGGTGGGCGTCCGCCATATTGCGAATCTGGGAGAGCGCGAACGCGGCCTGGAAGTAGACGGGTTTTTCGCTCCAGAGGGTGCCATCGTTGTCGAAGGTGGCTATTCGCGCGGCGGGTTCGACGTAGCCGGCGCCGCCCTCCTCGCCGACTTTTTCGACGAACTCGATGATGGTTTTCCTGGTGCCGGTGTCATTCCATGACGGCAGCGGGTCGGTGGCCGCCCGGCTTCCCGCTGCCAGGAGCAGCAGTGACAAGAATGCCGGGAAAAATAGGCTTAAGCGTCTTGTCACCAGCATAGGATACTCCTGCTTTATCGATAGCCCGGGCATCACGCCGTGATGCCGTTCGCCCAGGTGCTCGATACAGCCTAGCAGAACCCCGGAGTTTCGCCGGGCCAATTCAAGCGGCCGTACTGGCGTGACGGCGCAGGGATACCGGGACCGATTTGAACTGCGGCGTATGGCTGCGCGGGTCGCAGCGCCTGGAGGTAAGAATGTTCGCCTCGGGGTAGTAGGCTGCGACGCTGCCCTTCGGCAACTCGGCCAGCCTCACCTGGACGGCCCGCATTTCACCCCAGTCAGAAGTGATATCTATCCACTCGCCCTCGCCCACCCCCAATTCCAGCGCATCCTGCTGGCTGAGGAATACTGTCCAGCGGTGCTCAGTACCGCGATAGCTGTCCCGCTCCTCATAGATGATCGAGTTGAACTGTCCTTCGCTGCGAAAGGTCATCAGGGTAAAGGGGTGGTTGCCTTGCTCCGCTGTCTGTACGGGCTGTACCCGAAAACGGGCCTTGCCATCCCCGGTGTTGAATTCGGGGCGGTGCTTGATCCGCCCGCGCACATGAAATTCCTTGCGGGCGACGTCGATGTCGGCGAGTTCCTCCATGCCGGGCACCATATCGGCAATCGCCTGGCGGATGTGGCGGTGCTGCTTGAAGCGCTCGAAGTCCAGGCTGCTGTCGGGCAGCATTTGCGTCGCCAGATCCGCCAAGATTGCCACCTCGGAGCGTACCGAAGCAATGCGGGTGATGCCGCCATCGCTGAGCCGCACGTAGTTGAACATGGATTCCTGGGTCGTCGGCTCGGGTTCCTCGTCCCTGGCGCAGACGGGCAGAATCATCGCCTCCCCCTTGTCCACGCCGTGGATATGGCCCTGGTTCAGGGTCGTTGTCAGGAAGAGCTTGAAGCCAATGTTATCCAGCGCCCTCGCCGCCCACTGGCTGTCGGGCGTGGCGGCGTAGAGATTGCCGCCCATCATCAGGGCCGCGTCGATACCACCCTCATGGGCGCGTTCGAGGGAGGCCATGGTATGCAGGCCGGGCTTGTCCGGCAGCGAGACGCCGAAGCCCTCCTCCATGCGCTGGAAGACTTCCCTGGCCAGCACCGGTTTCACGCCGATGGTGCCGATGCCCTGCACATTGCTGTGCCCCCGCAGCGGCAATAAGCCGGCGGCGGGCTTGCCCAGCATCCCGCGCAGCAGGGCCAGGTTGCTGATCCACTCGATGTTCTCGACGCCGTGCAGATGATGGGTCATGCCCATGCCCCAGGCGAAAATCGCGTTTTTCGAGGCCAGGTAGGCGTCAGCGACTTCGTCCACGCTTTCCCTGGTCACCCCGCACTCGGAGAGCAGGTTCTCCCATTCCTGGGAACGCACATGCTCCGCAAGTTCGGCGAATCCTGTGGTGTGTGCTTCGATAAACTCGCGATTCTCACCCCCTTTTTCAAGCACGGCCTTGGCGATTGCCGTGAACAGGGCGATGTCGCTGCCGATCCGGGGCTGGAGGTAGTGGCTGGCGATCTCGTCACCGCCACGGATCATGGAGCTGATCATCTTGGGCGCGGCGAAACGCACCAGGCCACTCTCCCGCATGGGGTTGATGACAACCACCCTGCCCCCGCGCCGCCGCAGCTGGATCAGCTTGTGCAGCAGCCGCGGGTGGTTTGACGCCGGGTTGGCGCCGATCAGGAAGAACAAGTCGGCACCGGCCAGGTCCTCCAGCTCGACGGTGGCCGTACCGGTACCGATAGTGCTGGCCAGCGCCTCGCCTGTCGCCTGGTGGCAGTAGTAGGAGCAGTTGCTGATATTGTTGGTGCCGTAGAGCCTTGCAAGTAGTTGCAAAACGAAGCCGGCCTCGTTTGAAGAGCGTCCAGAGCTGTAGAAGAAGGTCCTGTCCGGCTCGCTGCGCCGGAATGCGGCGGCCGCCGTGGCAATCGCCCAGTCCCAGTCGACTTCACGATAGTGGGTCTCCCCTGCTCCCTTATAGATTGGCTTACCGAGTCGGCCAAGGTGCTCCAGTTGCCGGGGTGACAGTTCCCGGAACTCGGCCAGGGTGTGCTGGAAGACCTCGCTGGGAATGGGCGGCTGGATATCGGTGGACTGGGCCTGGACGCTCTTGTTGCAGACCGAGGGGAATTCGTCGAGTTCGTTGGTCATGCCGCCGCGCTGGCCGCCCATGCCGAGCCCGCAGGCCTTGCAGGCGTTGTGGGACTGGAGGGCCCGGGCGGAATTGAGCACGCCGATCTTTTGGGCGGTTTTCAGGGTGTAGAGGATTTTTGCGGCGCCGCCGCCTTTTGTTGCCATGATGCGATGCTGTTCATCCGGGACAGCCTGATCATAGCGCAATTGGGTGAGCTGAGGTCTGCAAATGCATAATCAAAAGGCTGATTATATTCGCGAGCCCCATTCCCCGCAGGTTTAAGCGGTTTCAATCAGACTCGATAGGTAGTTCATCGATCTTTGTAATCTGCTCTTTGAGTATAAAATCATCGTCCCAGTTTATTGTCGTAGCCGGGCCGTAGAGTATTCCGGGTTCCATCGGGCTTTCGGTAACTTGCTTTAGTACTTTTGGGTGCAATATTTCCAGACACGCGGGATGCGGCTGATACGCCGCACATATTTTTGAACCTCTACGTAGAAATGGCAGTTGAACCTTATGCAGGTTGCACACTTGCCTCGCTTTGCCAGTTTTTAAAATTTGGTAGTACTTACAGTTTCCACAGGCTGGATATGTTAAATGACTCACGAACACCTCATAGGCAAGATCCCAGGTAGCGGATATTTGGATTCCAGTGTCCATACACAAACGCTAACTTTTCCTGTTCGCCTCTAACTGGGTCGATGAAAGATACCGGCCATAGAGGGCCTTTGATCAGCACCTCAGTTGTTCCAGTGGAATTCGTGTGTTCTTCAATAGTAATGAAAGGCGTATGGTCAATTTCGAGTTCGAGCCAACTCTGGATTCTGCCCGGATCTGGCGTTGATGGATTGGGTATTTGGTACCTTTCTGCTACAGATATCGAATCATCAAAGGTTATCGGGCACCCTATCCCCAGACCCTGCTCGGTTTCTGCATGTGCCACGTAAACGCCTGTACCAAATGTAGGTGGTATGCCAGTTACATTGCCGTCGGAGTCCAATTCTACTTCACTGGCAAACATCCAGCCTTTCTGAACCTCTGACAGTGTTCGAGCGTAATTGCCGTAACGGCGCAAATACCATGGGTCGGGCTCATACTCTGTCATTTCTGATATTTCAGAGAGTAACCAAATCAGCGCTATAAAAAGTAGGAGTGCAATAATGAACCCGATCGCGCTGGTTCCAACAGCAACCCCGGTAACTCCCGTTGCGATTGACATACTCCCCGCCGAGCTGGCGACCATCGCGCCTCCTGAGAATCGAGCAAGGCGGCCGATGATGAGGCCCATCGCGCCAATATCGGACATCTCCGGAAGTGGAATTGTGCTGTGTGGCCCAGGAGCAGAGCCTCCCGCAAGGCCGCCGCTAATCATATAGGCGCCCGAACCTGTGTTGGGGTCTAGGACTATATATCCTGAGCCTACAAACCCGCTCACAGAGAGCAGGTCACTATGGGTCGTTACTTCCCTCCCAGCGTAAACCGCTTCACGAATTGATTGTTCGGTTTCAGGTTCCAGATCAATCGCAGACAGGGCCTGTTCAAGATTGGAGTAATCAATTTGGTAGATTCTCTGGCCTTCGGCGATTGCCATCTGCAGTGCACTTACAGCCGAGACACTGACGCCCCGCTGGACCAACTGCGCGTACTCCCAGATACCCGACTCCATACCGGAAGCAGCCATACCAGAGCGCACAATGAAATCCACTGCCGCAGAAGTATTATTGGATTCGTCTACGGCAAGTGTCCTGAGCAGTTTTACATCGATGACCCGATTTTCATACACACCATCACGTGGAATACCAAACCAGTAGTTCACCGTTAGCGGAGATACCATCATGCCGTGACTGGGCATCCCATAATGGACGATCCCAGCCTGTGTAGCTAATTCCGTATTGAAATTGTCAACCTCTACCCAGTAGGCCAGCATCAACTGGTGGTACATTTCAGAGAGGTAATTCGGCAACTCGGTATCGGCCAAATTGTAGGCGGCTGATCGTTTTTGATAGACAGCGTCGTTAAACGCGCCGCTACTGATTGACAAAACGCCTGTGTCGCCTGCGACCAATCCATAAATCGAACTTGTGGATTTTTCGGGCGAGATCATGTCAACTTGCAGAGCCTGGTCGTCGCCCATGGTTGTCAGGCCAGCCTGGGCGATGACTTCCCCATCCAACTCCAGGGTAGGGATTACATTAACCAGGTAAGTGGGAAGACTTCCGGCCTGGTCAAAGAAATTTTCGTAGACAAGTTGCTCATCTTCCGGAGTAGCCTCGTGATACTCCAACTGGAGTCGCTTACCTGCCAGCTCCGCTACGGATTTTGTAATGTCAATTTCCAGGCCCCCCGTGCTTCCCTGATCATAGCTTCCCCAGAATCTGAGCCTGACCTTATGCTTGAGGCTTTGCGGGACAGCACTGAAGAATTGGCTTCGAGTCACCAGACCATACGGCAGTCCGGCCGACAAAGGGGCTGCCTCCTTGAGGATGACATCTTTGGCTCCCAGGATGTCCCGGTTCGGAATACCTTCATCTTGACTCGACGCATAAGAATTTACCTGATCCTGGTAGTCAGAAACTCGGCTCGACACCAACGAATGAGGTACATTTTGCACCCAGCCCTCGGTATCGTTCACTGTGGCTTCCGCCTCGAATTCACTCACCAGGGACTGGGCATCAAACGGTAGTACAGTTTGCAGATCGAGCCCCTCGACAAACTCGTATTGTTTAAAGCTGGGATCCATGGCGATCCAGTGGTCGCCATATTTGTTCCTGGTGCCTCTTGAAGGTTCAAAGTCCACATAGGCTTCGACCCAAGTGTGCTCTATTCGAAAATGGGTGGGGACGTTGTCAATATGAACCAGAACGTTGGGAATTCCCCCCTGCCCCATCAAATTGCCCGCTGCCGCTGGTGTCTTTACTCCCCCTACCCAATTCATGAGCTTGTCGACATCAACATTGACCGAGCCATAGGCGTATCGCGCCGGGATGCCAGAGGCGCGCAGCAACGCGATGAGAAGACTTGCGGTATCCATGGCGTTACCGCGTTTGGCTTCCAGCGTCATCTGCGCGCCCTGGATGGACCCATAGCTCGGAATATAGCGAATATTGTTGTGAACCCAGGTGTAGATATCTACCGGGTTATGGTTCAACTCCGCTGCCAGATTGGCGATTTCATCGGTCAAGGGGGCTTCAGTAGTGTGTTCCAGGTCAGCCTCGGTCGGTCCGTTGGGGGCGCTGAATGCTTCCTCAAGGAGTTGTGGGTCCATCTGGGTTGCGGCGACTTGGAGATAAGCGGCAAAGGGGTTGATACCTAGGTAAGACAGCAGCTGACTAGTGTCTTCCGCTGGCTCCCGCGTATCGTGGTCAGGAATATTGACGGGTAGCTTGTCCGGATCAAAGGGCGCACTGGGGCGCTTGACGCGTTGGCCTCTTAGCTTGCCATCCAGCACCTGCAAAGCCATATCCTGCTCTTCTTCTGTAGTGGCATTGAGTAGGGATTGCACATCTGCCATGAGCGCGGTGTACTGGGAGCTGATCTGGTCCCTCGCGGTCTGGTGGCGATCCAGTGCCTGTTGCGACATGTTCTTGCTCACCAGCCAGCTGCCCAACTCGTCCATCTCGGCGATGGCCTCGGCGTAGGCCGCTTCGATCTCGGTCTTCAGGACACTGATCTCATCCAGTTCCCCGCTGGTCACGGGGTCATCGTCATTACCCAGCAGGGTGTCGATGAAACCGGCTTCCTCCTCGCGCTGCTGCCGGGATGCCGGAAGTTCCCTGGTCACCTTCTTTTGCAACTTGCCCAGCCGGTGGGCCAGTTTTTTCGAAGGCGTGCTTTCCTCTATGGCCTCTATCTCCGCCTGCCGCTGGTCCTCGGGGGTTTCCTGGGCCATGGCCGAGCCGGTGGGTGAGAGGTAGAACACAAAGGTAAACAGGGCCGTGGTGAGCCCGGCAGTGACCTTACCCAACAGGCCATTGCGCATACCATCCATTGTCATTGTGCTCATCCCTGGTGCCCCGTTCCGTCGGTTATTTTGGCAGTGGTGTTGGCCGTTTTTTTTCTTAGTGCCCTGGTTGGCCTTGTGTTTCAAGCTGATCATGGCGCGACCCCCGCCAGGATATTGAGCATGGCGATATCGAGCAGGTAGCGCGCATCCTGGGCCTCGAATTGTTCGCTGTCGGCGAGCAGTCCGACGGCGCTCTGGATGTCGCTCACGGCAGCGGCGCTGTCACCTCCGGTGTAGTTCGACAGAGCAGACTGCGCCGCAGTCAGGGCCGAGGCAAAGTCGTTGGTCTCCGGGTAGTTCATCACCAGGGCTTCCAGGGCCTGGATGCCCTCGTCGAGGAAGCTCCGAGGCGGCTCTGCGGGGAGCAGCAGGTTGGTGAATCCGACGTCGATCCATTCCCCATCGATCTCGACCCGGATCGTGGCGTCGACGTTGATGTCCTGCGCATCGAGCAACTTGACGTAGAGCAGCGCATCAGCGCTCGAGTCTGCCTCCAGGAAAGTCTGCCAGCGCCAGACGCCCTCCTCCGCGTCGACCAGGCTCATGCCCGGCACGGTATCGATCACCAGCACGTTGTCCGGCAGGTCGATCAGCATCTCTACCAGTACCGGCACTTCCAGGCTCGCCAGGTTGAAGGCCAGCGGTATGACGCTGCCCTCCCGGGTCGCGTAGGTCACCGGCTGGATGAACTGCAGGCCGTAGAGCATCAGGTCCGAGTAGGCGTTGGTGCCACCGGCGAGCGTCGCTTCGTCCAGGGTGTCGAAGCCCACGTATACCGCCTTGCCCCAGCCGTATTGGTAGCCGGCGACGGCGGCATCGGTGTCCGACAGGTTGTAGCACTGTGGATCGTCCGGTTCGGTTCCCTGCTTGGGATTGACGTAGACCCCGAGCGCCAGGGCGCCGCAGCGCTCGAAATCGAGCATGGTGTTGGGCAGCACCTGGGTCTCCGGCCAGTCCGCTCCCAGGGCGCCGGCTGGGATGGATACCCCGTCAGCCTGCTGGTCGCGGCCGGTGCTGTAGATACCAAGGGCCCGCTCGATGTGATTGTTGCGGCGGTTGAAGGCGCCGGCGATGTACATGCCCGCACCGGCGTTAACCGCTTCGGCCAGCTGGTGCTCCACTTCCACCGCCAGTTGCACCTTCTCGGACATCAGCGCGTAGCTGTGGTAGAGACCGGTGTGGAATTCGGTGGCGAAGTCCTCGCCGGTATAGACGATGGTGTAGCTGAAGCCGTTGGCGTCGAGCAGGGCTCTCAGGTAGCTGTCCTGTGCTCCCAGCTCCGCGATATCGGAAGTGCCGTTGATACCGCTGCTGTCCGGTTCATCCAGCAGGATGAGTAGCCGGCCGCGAGACCCCACTCCTGCACCGTACTCTACCGGCGGCAGTTCGACCGTAAAGCCGGCGAAATCCAGGGTCGCCTCGTCGTCACCCACCTGCGCAATCAGGACGCAGGCATAGTTGCCGGGTTCCAGTTGCAGGGTGTCGTAGAGGTGGCTGGTGGCCATCTGGTGATTCGGCGTGAACTGGATGTTCTCGCTGTCCAGCGCGATGGTTTCCTGCGCATCGACATTGACCAGCTGGTAACGGATCTGGGCGTCCACGGTTACCAGGCTGGAGCGGTTCTGCACTTCCTCGAAGCAGGTGACATCCTGGCCGCGGTAAACCAGCGGATCATCGACGGTCACCGTGCCTCTCAGGTGGGCAAGAGGCCGCTCGATGACGCTGAACAGGGTCTCGCTCATGGCCAGTTGTTCGCTGACTGTGGCGTCCCACAGCGTGATAGATGCGGTGTAGAGTCCCGGCGTTGCTTCGCCCAGGGGCAGCAGGTCGAAGTAGTTGTTGACGGCGCCTGGCGCCATCTCCTGGATCACCACGTTGCGGCTGAAGAAGGTGCCCCCGGAGGGATCGCGCACCCTGATCGCAGCGAGTACCGGTGCCTGGGTCTGGTTGAGGACCTCGTTTACGACCTGGCTGTCCAGCTGCACAGTGTTGTACTGGGCGTAGATGGCCTTGTCTGTGGCGATACCGGTGCCATAGCTGTCGGGGCCGGACACCTCGTGCTGGCCGTCCGAAGGCAGAATGGTGAAGAAGGCTACGGCATCAGCCTGCACCTCCCCGCCGTCGTCGAGGACTTCCGCGTAAACCTGGTAAGGACCGGCGGGATACAACGCCGTATTCCAGTTGTTGGCGTGGCTCGACTGTCCGCCGGCGAGAATGTCGACGGGGTCCCCGGATGTCACGGACTCGACGAATACCCCGCTCGCCGACCTGATGGTGAGCCGCAGCCCGCCGTCGTTGAAATCGAGTCCGCTATTGCTGACCAGGCTGTCGATATCGACGTTCTCGTTGGCGATGTACTCGGGTTTATCGGTGCCCGTTGTCACGCCGATGCCGGACACTGCGCTGACACTCGGAATCGGGATATCCCGGATGATGGTTTCCTCGGTGAAGGAATTGGCGAATTCAAGGTGGGCTGCCTGGGCTACCGGTCGTTGCTCGCCGAGCAGCAGGTCGAAAATGTCGAGGTCCATCTCGATCAGTCGGCCGCTGGAGGTTACCCCGAGCAGGTCCCAGCGGTAGCGTACCGAGCCATCGGCCTGGGTTTCGCTGAGCACCGGTGCGATATTCATCGCGCTGTAGTCGATGTCCGTGGCGGTGGTAAGTTCCACGCTCACATCGAGCCCGCCGAGGCGCTCCAGTGCCCGCGGCATGTAGGCCATCACCATGCTGGTGGAGCCAAGGCGGGTCGAGAAATACTGCCCGCTCCAGGAGCCGTTACCGAATTGTGTATTGAGCAGATAGGTGATCGCGTTGCGCACCATCGGATCTTCGGCGGAGGGATTCATGTAGTCCAGGGCGTAGCCCACCCAGGCCGTGGTCAGCGGGTCGCTGCCGTAGTTGCTCAGTCGCCCCCAGCCACCGTCGCTGCGCTGGCGGTTGCGCAGCAGGGTTTCCAGGGTCTCCAGTGCGGGTTCGATCTGGGCCAGCAGAACCGGGTCCTCGGTAACCTTCCTGATCTCGGCCAGGCCCATCAGGCGGAAGGCGATGCGCACGATTTCACTGGTGTTGGATGTGTGCGAATTGAGGAAGTAGTTGGCCAGGTTTGGCAATGCGTTTTCGAGGGTAGTTACGAAGGAGCGGTCGAGTTCCCCGATGATCGCTTCACCGAGGACATTCTGGCCGTAGTCGACATAGACAGCGCCCGTTGGCGTACCGGCCACGCCATACACTGCGCTGCCGGCGTAGCGCCGCCCGTACATGGTCATGACGGTGCCGTCCGCCTCCACCAGTTGCAGTGCCGCAACGGAAGTGGCGCCGCTATTACTGTGGTACTGGGTGCCGACGTAGTAACTGGCACCATCGGCCGCCCTGTCGATCTGCAGGGGCCGGAAGGCGAATCCGTCGGCGAATACCTCGTAGCCACCCTGCGCGTCATAGGCGATGAGGTTGTAGGCACTCATGTTTGCGACGATGAGACGTGAGCCGTCGTGACTGACGCTCAGGCCGAGGGGTTGGTTCAGCGGCCCACCACTGGTAAACACCACGCCATCGAGATCCCTGGTAACCCGCCAGATCCGGTGATTGTTGTAATCCACCGCATACAGGGCGTCGTTCCAGACCACGATATCGCGCAGTCCGTTGTTTTCCAGTTTCACCTCGGCGACTACAGCGCCGTCGCGGATCTTGACCACGTGCGAGTCCGTGGTTGCGTAGAGGGTGCCGTCGCTGTCCAGGGTCACGTCATAGAACTGGCGGTTCGCACCATCCAGGTAAAGCACTTCACTTGCGTTGCTGCCCAGGTCGTACTGTTCGATCATGCCCTGCTTGGCGATGAGCAACAGGTTGCCGTCGAGGTGGGTGCCCCGGGGCCGGGAGCGTGTGGCAGTGAGCGCGCGGTCCGGCGCGGGCTGGAAGTCGGGGATCGACTGGTCCGCCAACTCCCGGTCCGCCTGGATGAATTCGCTGATGGCCCGGGTGGCGATCCCCGTGCCGCCTTCACAGCAGGTGGATATCCAGCCCGTGTTGTGGTCGTGGTTGATGTATATGCTGCTGCCAGAGGTCGTGCGGCGGCTCCACAGGTATTGCAGCCCCTTCAACTTGGTACGGTGGGCCTGGGCCTTGTCGGGCCACTCGGCGAGGGACCAGGTGGCAAGTTGTTGTTGGGTCAGGCGGTAGCCCTCGTGGGAAATCCGCATGCGGCCATCGTTCTGTTGGGAACTGGCCAGCGTGTTGAACAGGAAGCGGGTCTGGTCCTCGTTGATGTCTGTGTAGGGCGCGGCGGAGGCCATCCCCACCAGCGATTGGGTCTGGATATGACAGCCCAGGCAACGATTGCGCCGATGCCAGGCGATGGCCTGGTCACCAACGAACTGACCGCCGACGCGCACCGCTTCAATGGCGCGCTCGAACAGCGGGTCGGTGGAAGTGCCCTGGGTGGTATCCACGCCGCGAATGTCCAGGTGGCCGGCAGTCTGGCTGTCGCCTTCGGGTAGGACATATTCATCCAGCCTGAACTCGGCGGAGGCGAGATCGCCAACGTAGTAGATGTCCATGACTTCACCCGCATCCGGAACGGCAAGGCTGGTGACCTGTACCGACAGGTGGCCTGCGGTGTCGGGAATCCATTCGCCGAAGTCGAGCAATTGTACGCCGGCGGGTTGGATATCCTCCCCGGTGGCGGTGCGGGTGAGCAATTCTTCGCCGGACTCGGTGCTGAGGGTGAGCTGGTAATCGCCGGTCGGTAGAACGGTATTGCCGGTATTTTGTACCAGGACCCGCATCGATACCGGGGTAGCCGCCCCGGCCTGTGACAGCGGCGGCAGGAAGTCCAGGTCTCCCGCCAGGCCGTCGCTGGGCTCGATGGAAAAATGCGTGTAGTTGCTGGTATACACCACGCCGTTGGGCAGGTCACGACTGATGGAGCCCTCTTCCACCACGCCGATATTCACCAGGTACTCCCCTGCGGGCAACTGTCCGGTGTAGAACGGCAGGGTCAGGACTTTCACCTCACCGGGCCGGAAATTCTGCACTGGATCGCTCAGCGGCGGCTGGTCGGTGTAGGGCACCAGTTCACCCGCCCAGGTACCCTCAGCGTCGAAGACCTGGCCGCGGATGATCACCGTGCGCTCTTCGGTGCCGAGGTTCTGGATGGAGGTGGTGAACAGGGCTTCCTGGTCCGCGCCGACCAGTGGCGATTCGGCGGACACGTAGTACACCTGCCAGCCCTCGTTACTCACCGGCTCAAGGCTGACATCGAGGATGTAGCGTCCGTACTGGGCGACACTGATACTGCGGGTTTCCGGTTTGAAACCGCTCTTGTTCACGGACAGGGAGAATTCGAGGGCGTCGATGCCGGTGATCGAATAGGCGCCGGTGGCGTCGGTAGTGACGCCGAGCCCGGCGTCGTCGATATCCAGCAGGGCGCCCTCAACGGGATTGCCCGACAAGTCCGTGACGATCCCTTCAAGCGACAGGCTTTCCTGTTCTTCGGTTTCCGGGGTGAGCGCGAAGGTCAGGGCGAAATCGCCGTAGCCGTTGAGTGTGACGTTGCCCCCCTGGGCGTGGTAGCCCTCGGCGCTCGCTTGCACGCTGAAGGAAAGCGCAGTAAGGCCCGACAGTGTGGCGACGCCCGAGGCATCGCTGAGCGCGCTGACCGTACCCGAGGCGACTGTGGCGCCGGAAATACGCGTGCTGGAAACGGCATCAACAACAGTGACTGTCAGGTTGATATCGGTGGCGGCGTTGTTTTCCGCGGCGGGGTATATGGCCAGGTCGCCAATCGTGCCATCGGCACCCGCGGGGAAGTTGATGCTGTAGTTCGCCGGAATGTATCCCTCCGCGCTGATCAGCAGCTGGTGGTCACCGCGGCTCACATCCTCCATCAGGAAAAGGCCATCGGCGGCGACCAGGAGCGCGGTGCCGCCATCCAGTGCGACTGTCCCGGCAATTGGGAGGCCTGTGCCGCCATCGACGATCCGGCCACTGATGGGTGCGGGTGTATCGTCGAGTACCGTCGAGGTGTCGGCCAGTTGCAGGCGCAGGTCATAGCTGTTCCCCGCGACAACGGTAAGCGAACTGCTGCCACCGTGATAACCGCTGCGGGATACGCTCAGGGTATAGGCGCCATCGGCGACGCCGGCAATGGAGAAACTGCCATAGGAATCCGTGGTGGCGGCGTAACTTCCAACCCCCGACAGGCTGATGCTCGCCCCGGATATGGGCTCCGCAGTGGTCGCATTGACCACCGTGCCACGCACCAGCGAGGCGACGTCACTCTTCGCCATGGGCACCGTACCCAGGTTGTTTGCACCGGCATTGAGGCTCAGTCCGCGAATGGTCGAAAGGTAGCCGGAGGCCGAGAATTCAAGGTTGATGGCAGCGGCGGACAGCCCGCTCAGCACGAAGCGGCCCTCCTGGTCGGTAGTCGCGCCGGGATCGGCGGAGCCCGAGCGGGTAACCGTGGCGCCGGCTATGGGCCGGTTGCTGCCCGATTCCACCACCTGCCCGGAGACCGAGGCGAGCTGGGTGCCCTGTTGCCCGGCTTCGTACTGCACCAGTGCCCGCAGGCAGATGGCGGTTGAAAAGACGTCCTGCTCCCAACTGCCGTCACTGCCCTGCCCGTCCAGGATCGCGTCGCTCAGGTCCTGCAGGTCCTGCGTGTTGTTGGCGGCGCTGAGGGACGACAGTGCGGTACAGGCACCGAAATAATCCCGGCTGAGCGGCGCGATCAACGCGTCTGCGTTGGAGATATAGAGCCCGGCGCGCTCGACGGCTTCGGCAACATTGCCGTACTGGGCCTGGTAGCCGACGAGTAACTGTTGCAGGCGGGCACTGAGAAACACGGAATCCGTGACCCCGTAGTTCCAGGCGCCGTTGGCCCCTTGTGTATTGAGTAGGAACTGGACGGCGTAGAAGCGCTCGTTGGCGCCCAGCTGGCCGGTAATCTCCAGCGCTTGCAGCGCCCAGAAAGTGTCATAGGGCGTGCTCTGGTAGGCGGGCGCACTGCCGAAGCCGCCGTCGGCGTTCTGCCGTTCGAGCAGCAGCGATGCGATGGTGTATTCGCCTTCGGAAAGAATGCCCGCGAGGACTTTTGTCGCCAGGTGCTCGGTGTCAGTAGCTGGCGCGGCGGCGAGGTAACCTGCCACCTCCGCAGTGTCGATCGTGCCGGGCTCACCGAGGAATTGGCGGGTAACCAGGGCCTCGAGCGAGGACTGGACGGGAGTGGCGAGGTCCGTGGCGGCATACACGCCCCCGTCGGGCTGCTGTTGCTCGCCAAGCCAGTCAGAACCTGGTGAAGCCAGCGCCAAAGATGACAGGAAAGTGAAAACGAAGGTGAAACAGGCAGACAAACGTAGAGCACTGGCGCCCATAAGACACGTCCTTGTGAAATGACGATCATTCGAATTTTTGAAGGACTTGCTCTTCCCTGAGTAAGTACAGACTGCACGCCCCCACGCGTAAATAGTAATAGTGCATTCCTCCGGCCTTCGTCAAGAAATTGGCGCTACTTCCTGAATCCACACAGCCTGCGCTAAGATGCAGAAGCGCGTTCGTGGCGGTTTTTGCCTGCAAAAACCGCGCAAATAACGGGAAGAACAGGGTCATTTCATGCAGGTGATCGAAAACGGCAGTGTGTTTACCGGCGACACCGTGCTGGGTGCTCATGCGGTTATTGTCAGGGACGGTCTAATTTCGGCAGTGGTTCCGCAGGCCCAAAGCGCGGACCTGCCCGGGGAGCGGTTTGATCTCCAAGGCGGCGTCCTGGTGCCGGGCTTCATCGACTTGCAGGTCAACGGCGGCGGAGGTGCGCTCTTCAACGACGACCCCAGCGTCGAAACCATTCGCCGTATCGGTGACGCTCACAGACGCTTTGGCACCACAGGATTTCTGCCGACCCTGATATCCACCGACCTCGACAAGGTGCGGGCGGCGATCGAGGCCGTGGAAAAAGCGATGGAGCTTGGAATCCCCGGGGTTCTCGGCCTCCACCTCGAGGGGCCCCTCCTCAACCCGGCGCGCCGGGGTATTCACGACGCCGGCAAGTTCCAGGTTGCGGAGCCCGCGCTACTTGATTTGCTCGCCTCCGCGCGGCGGGGAAAGACACTGCTGACCCTCGCCCCGGAGCGCTGTGAGAACGGCCAGATCGAGGAACTGGCGCAACGCGGGATCATTCTCGCCGCGGGTCATACCGAAGCCACCTACGAGCAGATTAGCGCAGCCCAGGAGGCCGGGCTCAGCGGTTTTACTCACCTGTACAACGCGATGTCGCCACTACAGAGCCGGGCCCCCGGCGCCGTGGGTGCAGCCCTTGGTCGGGAGCACGGCTGGTTCGGCATTATCGCAGACGGTCATCACGTCCATCCCGTGGCCTTGCGTATTGCGGTGCGGGCCCGGGAACCGGGGGCGGCTGTCCTGGTGACCGATGCCATGGCCACGGTGGGAAGTGAACTGGAGAGTTTTCGTCTGGGAGACCACGAAATTCACCTGCAGGAAGGAAAGCTTCTCAACGCGGAGGGCACCCTTGCCGGTTCCCATCTCAATATGCTCCAGGCGGTGCGCAACGCCGCGGCCTTCGCCGGGCTCGACTGGTACGAAGCCCTGCGTATGGCCTCGCTCTACCCGGCCCGCGCACTGGGCCTGGAAAACGAGCTGGGACGCATTGCCGGGGGCTATCGGGCGAACCTGCTGGCGCTTGACGCCGATCATCACCTTCAGGCCTCCTGGATCGACGGCCAGCGATCCGCGGGCGCTGCAACTGGCGGGTCCGACAGCGAAAGCCCCGCGGGGCAGTGAACTTGTCGCCACAATCGCGATCCAAATAACCCGAACAAGGCGCTTGAACCCCGCTGCGACGGGGGGTAAGTTAACGGATGCAACTCCAATAACGCGGTAATAATTGCCAGATGACTTTGCTTAGCCTGCGGGTACTCGCCCGCCCGACCCTTCTGAGCCTCCTGCTGCTGGCACTCGCCCCGGCGACCCAGGCGCGAATCGACTACACCGACAGCCAGCGGGATACCATCGCCGAACTGGTCGAGCAGCTGGAAGAAAACCACTATTCCAAGCTCCCCTATGACGACAAACTCTCCGCCGAGCACCTCGACGCCTACCTGGAGGCGCTGGACGGCGGCAAGATGTTCTTCACCGCCCAGGATGTCGCAGAGTTCCAGAAATACCGGACGACCATGGACGAGCAGTTGCCCAAGGGCAACCTGGAAGCCGGCTACGCCATCTTCAACCGTTTCCAGGAGCGCCTGGAGGCTCGCCTCGAATCCCTGCTGGAGAACATGCCCGAGCGTATCGCGGCCATGGATTTCACTATCGACGAGAGCTACGAACTCGACCCCGAGGGCCGCCAGTGGGCCTCCACCCAGGAGGAACTGGACGACCTGTGGCGCAAACACCTGAAAAACCAGGTGCTCAGCCTGCGCCTGGCGGACAAGGAGACGGAGGAGATCCCGGAGACCCTTACCCGCCGCTACCGCAACCAGTTGAACCGGGTGAAACAGTACAACAACCAGGATGTGTTCCAGATCTACGCCAACGCGCTGACGGAACTCTACGACCCCCACACCAACTATTTCTCCCCGCGCCGTTCGGAGAATTTCAATATCAATATGCGCTTGTCCCTCGAGGGCATCGGCGCCGTGCTGCAGGTGGAAGACGAGTACACCAAGGTAGCGCGCCTGGTGCCCAAGGGCCCTGCCGACAAGCAGGGCCAGCTCAAGCCCTCTGACCGCATTGTCGGCGTGGCACAGGACGACGACGGGGAAATGGTCGACGTCATCGGCTGGCGCCTCGACGACGTCGTGGACCTGATCCGCGGGCCCAAGGGTTCCACCGTACGACTGCAGGTGATCCCCGCCAAGGCCCCCGCCACCGATGCGCGCAAGACCATCACCATCGTGCGCAATGAAGTGAAACTGGAGGAGCAGGCAGCACAGAAGAAGGTGCTGGAAATTCCCAATGGCGACCAGACCCTGAAGATCGGGGTGATCGATATTCCGGCCTTCTACATCGACTTCGAG
This sequence comes from Halieaceae bacterium WMMBA4, assembly GCA_033283325.1. Lineage (GTDB taxonomy): Bacteria > Pseudomonadota > Gammaproteobacteria > Pseudomonadales > Halieaceae > Mangrovimicrobium. The sequence goes on along the minus strand of JAWMQO010000001.1, from coordinate 1,234,396 downwards.
GCCATGCGCCGCGGTGACGAGGACTACAAGAGCACAACGCGTGATGTGAGCAAGCTTCTGCAGGAACTGCAGTCGGAGGGCATTGACGGGCTGGTGATCGACCTGCGCAACAACGGCGGCGGTTCCCTCCAGGAAGCCAACGAACTGACCGGGCTGTTCATCGAGTACGGCCCCACCGTGCAGATCCGCCACTCTTCGCGGCGAGTCTGGCGCGATGGCAAGCGGCTCAAGAGCAACTACTACGATGGGCCGCTGGCGGTGATGATCAACCGCCTCTCGGCCTCGGCCTCGGAAATTTTCGCCGGCGCTATCCAGGATTACGAGCGCGGCCTCATTGTCGGTGACCGCTCCTTCGGTAAGGGGACGGTGCAAACCCTCACGCCTCTGACCGAGGGGCAGCTGAAAATCACCGAGAGCAAGTTCTACCGCATCTCCGGCGACAGCACCCAGCACCGGGGCGTCATCCCCGACGTGCCCTTCCCCTCCCTTTACGACCCGGAAGAGATCGGTGAGAGTTCGCTGGATCACGCCCTGCCCTGGGACCAGATCAACCCCGTGCGCCACCGCCGCTACGACGACCTTAGCACCGTGCTGCCGCGCCTGACCCACCTGTTCCAGGAGCGCAGTCACAGCAACCCCGACTTCGTCCTGCTCGAAGACCAGATCAGCCTCGCCGCGGAAAATCGCAAGGTGACTTCCCTGCCCCTCAACGAGAAGGCGCGGATCGCCATGCGCGAGGAACAGAAGGCCCAGGCCCTGGCGATCGAGAACAAGCGCCGCATCGCCCTCGGCGAGGAGCCGTTGGCCTCCCTCGATGAGGAGGAAGTCGACGAGGAGGCGCTGGAAGAAGGCGATAGCCTCGCCGATGCGAACACTGAGGAAGAAGAGGATGAAGACGTTCTGCTCTTCGAAGCCGGCAGTGTGCTGGTGGATTCCGTGGTGCTGAAGCAGGAACGTTACGCGCTGCGCTCCGAGAAAAAATAGGCGGCGTCACGCCGCCTGTTCCCGGCCTTTCCCTCAGGCGTTCCCGAACCAGGCGAGGGAACGCTGCAGTTGGACCACCCCGCCAACGATGATCAGGGTTGGCGCTTTGGGTTGCTCCCGCTCGACGATTTCATTGATGCTCGCCAGTGTGCCGGTCAGTACCCGCTGCTCCTGCAGTGTCGCGCGTTCCACCACCGCTACCGGGGTGGCGGCGTCCCTTCCATGGGCGAGCAGTTGTTCGCAGATCAGCGGCAGTCCCACCAGTCCCATGTAGAAGACCAGGGTTTCTCCCGGTGACAGGAAGCTGTTCCAGTCCAGGTTGCTGCTGCCGTCCTTGAGGTGGCCGGTGACGAAGCGCACCGACTGGGCGTGGTCGCGGTGGGTCAGCGGGATGCCGGCGTAACAGGCCGCGCCACTCGCGGCGGTGATACCCGGTACGACCTGGAAAGGCACCTGGTGTTTCGCCAGCAGTTCAATTTCCTCGCCGCCGCGGCCGAAGATAAAGGGGTCGCCCCCTTTCAGCCGCACGACTCGCTTGCCCTCCAGGGCCAGGTCCAGCAATAACTGGTTGATCTGCTCCTGGGGAACCGCGTGATCTGAACGCCGTTTCCCGACATACACCAGTTTGGCGTCGCGTCGGGCCATATCCAGGATCGGCTCCGAAACCAGCCGGTCGTAGAGCACCACATCGGCGCTCTGCAGCAGGCGCATCGCCTTGAAGGTCATCAGGTCCGGATCACCGGGGCCGGCGCCCACCAGGTAAACTTCTCCGGTGTACAGGGCGTCGGCGTCCGCCAAGCGCTGTTCAAGCAATTCCTCGGCGCGCTCCTCTCGCCCCGCCATCACCTGTTCGCCTATTGCCCCTTCCAGCGCCTGTTCCCAGAACAGGCGCCGCGGGGTGTCCTCGGGCAGTGCCGTCTTCACCCTCCCGCGCAGGCGGCCGGCGAACTGCGCCAGGCGTCCGTAGGCCGCGGGCACCAGTGTTTCGATCTTGCGCCGCAGCAGTCGCGCCAGGACCGGCGACTCACCGTTGCTGCTGACGGCGATCAGCAGGGGATCGCGGTCGATTATCGAGGGGAAAATGAAGGTGCAAAGTTCGGGGGAATCGACCACGTTGACCGGCAGCCGCAGTGCTTTCGCATCCTGCGATACCCGGGCATTGACCGCACTGTGGGGCGTGGCGGCCACGACGAGGGCGGCCCCGTCGAGATCACCGCTGGCGTACTCGGCCTGCCGCCATACCCCCCCGTTCTCGGTGAGCAGTTTCTCCAGTTCCCGCGTCACTTCGGGAGCGACAACGGTGAGTGATGCGCCGGCCCGGCACAACAGCCGGGCCTTGCGGGTGGCGACCACGCCGCCGCCTACCAGGGTTACTGGGTTTGCCTTCAGCTCCAGGCAGACCGGCAGGTATTGCATCTCAGGGCGCCAGTACTTCGACGCCGCCCATGTAGGGCCGGAGTGCTGCCGGTACCGCGACAGAGCCATCCGCCTGCTGGTAGTTTTCCATGATGGCGACCAGGGTGCGGCCCACCGCCAGGCCGGAGCCGTTCAGGGTATGCAGGAGTTCCGGCTTGCCGGTCTCCGGATTGCGCCAGCGCGCCTGCATGCGGCGGGCCTGGAAATCACCGAAATTGCTGCAGGAGGAAATCTCCCGGTAGGTATCCTGGGCCGGCAGCCAGACTTCCAGGTCATAGGTCTTGCAGGCGGAAAAGCCGATGTCGCCGCTGCAAAGCAGGACCTTGCGGTAGGGAAGCTCCAGCGCCTGCAGCACATTCTCCGCGTGCCCGGTCAGTTCCTCCAGGGCAGCTTCCGATTGGGACGGGCGCACGAATTGCACCAGTTCCACTTTCTCGAACTGGTGCTGGCGGATGATGCCACGGGTGTCGCGGCCATAGCTCCCTGCCTCGCTGCGGAAACAGGGGGTGTGGCAGGTGAAGCGCACGCCCTGCTCGCCCAGTTCCGCGTCTTCGAAAATGCGGTCCCTGGCCACGTTGGTGACCGGCACCTCGGCGGTGGGAATCAGGTAGTAGCCCTGCTCCCCTTCCAGCCTGAACAGGTCCTCGGCGAATTTCGGCAGCTGCCCGGTGCCGCGCAGGGAGTCGCGGTTGACGATGTAGGGCACGTAGATTTCCCGGTAGCCGTGCTCGCGGGTGTGCAGGTCGAGCATGAACTGGATCAGCGCCCGGTGCATGCGGGCCAGGGGGCCGTACATGACATTGAAGCGGGAGCCGGTGATCTTGCCGGCGGTCTCGAAGTCCATGTCGCCAAGACCTTCGCCGAGGGCGACGTGGTCCCTGACCTCGAAATCGAAGCTCGCGGGCTCGCCCCAGCGCGTGACTTCCAGGTTTTCCTCTTCCGACGCACCCTCGGGGACTTCCGGATGCAGCAGGTTGGGCACCGCCAGTAGAAGGTCCTCCAGGGCTCCCTGGGCTTCGCGGGCTTCAGTGGTAAGTTCGTCGAGCTGGGCGGCGATTTTCTGCAGGCTCTCTTCCACCTTCGCCTTGGCCTCGTCGACACTCAGGCCCTGCTGGATCAGCGCGCCGATCTGCTTCGAGGCCGCCTTGCGTTCGGCGAGCAGGTTCTGGCTGTCGATGTCAGCCTGCTTGCGCCGCGCGTCCAGCGCCTCGAACTGCGCCACGTCAAAATCGAAACCGCGTTTTTTCAGTACCGCCGCGACCGCCTGCGGGTCCTGCCTGACGGCTTTAACATCCAACATACTTGCAAAGTCCTTAAGGTAAACCTAGTTAATGCGAGAGCGCCCGGTCGCCGGGACAGCTCCCGCTTAAACCAAAATCCGCGTGAAGTAGACGGCGACACCCGCCATCAGCACGCAGAATACTGCACTGGCGCACATGTAGCCGAGGGCATGGAGAACATGCCCCTGCTCCAGCAGGGCCACCACCTCCAGGGAGAAGGTCGAGAAGGTGGTAAAGGCGCCGAGAAAACCCACCATCAACACACTGCGCCAGTCCGGGTGGATTATCTGGCGCTCGATCAGCACGAAGATAATCCCGATGGCGAAGGATCCAGCCATGTTGACCAGCAGGGTACCGACCGGCCACTTGCCCTCCCACAACTGGTGGACCCAGTTGGCAAGGAGGTAGCGGGAGACGGCGCCGCCGGCACCGCCGAGGGCCACCAGCAGTATGTTGTTCATAGGTACCCGGCAGGCGTCAGTCGTAGCGGCGTATTGTACTGGTTTTGTCGCGTTCGCGCAGGTAAGCGAGCTTCTCGCGAATCCGCGTCTCGAGGCCCCGGTCGACCGGGTGGTAGTAGACCCGGTCCTGCATTTCCTCCGGGAAATAGTTTTCCCCTGCGGCGTATCCACCCTCCTCGTCATGTGCGTAGCGGTAGCCGGCGCCGTGGTCCATGGCTTTCATGAGTCTGGTGGGCGCATTGCGCAGGTGCAGGGGAACCTCGAGGCTCTCGCCCGCCTCGATCTCGGCGCGGGCCGCATTGTAGGCCTTGTAGACCGCGTTGCTCTTGGCCGCGCAGGCGAGATAGAGGATGGCCTGGGCCACCGCAAGTTCGCCCTCCGGGCTGCCCAGGCGCTCCTGTACCTGCCAGGCGTCGAGGGCGATGGTCAAGGCCCGCGGGTCTGCGTTGCCGATGTCCTCGCTGGCCATGCGCACAACCCGCCGCGCGACGTAGAGCGGGTCGCAGCCGCCGTCGAGCATGCGGCAGAACCAGTACAGGGCCGCATCCGGGGCGCTGCCGCGCACCGCCTTGTGCAGGGCGCTGATCTGGTCGTAGAAAGCGTCGCCGCCCTTGTCGAAGCGGCGCAGTGAGTCCTGCAACACTTCCGCCACCGTCTGCGCGGTGATCTCCCCCTCCTCGGCGAGGTCGGCAGCCAGTTCGAGGAGGTTGAGGGCCCGCCGGGCATCGCCATCCGCCTGGGATGCGAGCATTTCCAGGGCCTCGTCGCCGGCGTCGACGCCTTCGATCTGCGCCAGCCCCCGCCGCAGTACCTCGAGGATTTCCTCGCGCTGCAGCGAGCGCAGTTTGTAGACCCGGGCCCGTGACAGCAGCGCGTTGTTCAGTTCGAAGGAGGGATTCTCCGTGGTGGCGCCGATGAAGATCAGCGTACCGTCCTCGACGTAAGGCAGGAAAGCGTCCTGTTGGGCCTTGTTGAAGCGGTGGACCTCGTCGACAAACAGCACGGTATCGCGCCCCCGGGCCTTGGAATCCCGGGCCCGGGCAACCGCCTCGCGGATATCCTTGACCCCGGAGAGCACCGCGGAAATCTGCAGGAAATCGGCATTCGCCGCCTGGGCGGCAATCCGGGCCAGGGTGGTCTTGCCCACCCCGGGCGGGCCCCAGAAAATCATCGAGTGAAGTTGCCGCTGCTCCAGGGCCTTGCGCAGGGGTTTGCCTTCCGCCAGCAGGTGGCTCTGGCCTACATAGGCGGCGAGGTCCAGCGGGCGCAGGCGAGAGGCCAGGGGCTGGTATCCCGCGGGGCCCTCGTCGCCGAAAAGGTCACTGCTCATAGTCGAAGAAATCGACGCCCTCGGGTACTTCGAAGGCGAAGTCGGCAGGAGTGAGTCCGGGCTCGCTGTCGAGCTCGGTGAACTGGACCAGCAGCAGTTGGCCCAGATTGTCGACGATTTCCATGCCGGTCAGGCTGTCCTCGGAAAATACCAGGGTGAAGCGCTGGAAGGCCGGCGCCTCGCCTTTGGGCTCGAGGGTATAGCGCCCGCGGCCAGTCTGGCTGACCAGGTACTCCGCCTGCAGCACGGCGTAGTCTCCGGCCAGGACCTGCAGGGGTGAGCGCATGTCCGCGCCACCCAGTCGCCGGCGAGTGACGGTTTCCAGGTCGCGATCGTAGTGCCACAGGTTCTCGCTGTCGGCGATGATCTCCTGCTGGTCCGGCGCCTCGATGATCCAGGCGAAATAGTCCGGGCGCAGCAGGCGAAAATGGCCCTGCGAGTGTGACAGTTCTCCCTGTGCACCGGCGCTGCGCTGGCTCTGGCTGAAGGCGCCACTGAGCTGGCCGATACTCGCCAGGCGCTGGGCGAGTTGCGCCGTGGGATCCTCCTCCGAGCGGGCCATGCCGATGACCAGGCACAGGGTCAGTGCGGCGAGCAGTAAATAGCGTTGCATCAATCCTCCGGTGGGGGTGGCGCCAGCACTTCGCGCTGGCCGTTGCTGCCCATTTCGCTGACCACGCCAGCCATTTCCATCGCCTCGATCAGGCGCGCCGCGCGGTTGTAACCGATGCGCAGTTTGCGCTGCACGCTGGAAATCGAGGCGCGCCGGCTCTTGGTCACATAGTGGACAGCCTCGTCGTAGAGGGCGTCGTCCTCTTCCCCTTCCTCGCCGCCATTGCTGGCCTGCAGCTCTCCGGCGGTCACCGGCGTCTGGCCGCCTTCGTCGAGCAGACCGTCGATATAGGCCGGTTCGCCGCGCCGTTTCCAGTCGGCCACAACCCGATGAACTTCCTCATCGGAGCAAAACGCGCCGTGGACCCGGTTGGGCACGCCGGAGCCGGGCGGCAGGTAGAGCATGTCGCCATGCCCGAGCAATTGCTCTGCGCCGCCCTGGTCGAGAATGGTCCGCGAGTCCACCTTGGAGGAGACCTGGAAGGCGATACGGGTCGGCACGTTGGCCTTGATCAGCCCGGTAATCACGTCCACCGAAGGGCGCTGGGTGGCGAGGATCAGGTGGATTCCCGCCGCCCTCGCCTTCTGGGCGATTCGCGCGATCAGCTCTTCCACCTTCTTGCCGACGATCATCATCATGTCGGCGAACTCGTCGATCACCACCACGATGGAGGGCAGCTTTTCAAGGTTGGGCGGCGTCTGCTCCTCGTTGGTTTCGGCGAAGATGGGATCGGGCTTCCACAGGGGGTCGGGAATCGGCGAACCGGCTTTCGCGGCATCGATGACCTTGCGGTTGTAGCCGCCGAGGTTGCGCACGCCCAACTGGGCCATCAGCTTGTAGCGCCGCTCCATTTCCGCCACGCACCAGCGCAGGCCGTTGGCGGCGTCCTTCATGTCGGTGATCACCGGTGTCAACAGGTGTGGGATTCCATCGTAGACCGAAAGTTCCAGCATCTTCGGGTCCACCAGGATCAGGCGCACATCCTCCGGCCCCGACTTGTAGAGCAGGCTCAGGAGCATGGCGTTGACGCCCACCGACTTGCCCGAACCGGTGGTGCCCGCCACCAGCAGGTGGGGCATCTTCGCCAGGTCCGCGACGATGGGTTCGCCGGAGATGTCGTGGCCCAGGGCCAGGGTGAGGGGCGAACGGGACTGATCGAAGGCCCGGGAGGACAGCACCTCGCGGAAGTTGACGATCTCCCGGTCCTCGTTGGGAATTTCGATGCCGACCACCGACTTGCCGGGAATGACTTCCACCACCCGCACGGAAATCACCGCCAGCGAGCGCGCCAGGTCCTTGGCCAGGTTGGAAATTCGTGAAACCTTGACCCCGGGGGCGGGCTGGATCTCGAAGCGGGTGATTACCGGCCCCGGGTAGACGGCGGTGACCTCCGCGGTCACCCCGAAATCCGCCAGCTTGAGTTCCAGCAGCTTGGACAGCGCTTCGAGGGCCTCCGCCGAATAACCCCGGCTGGGGTCTTTCTGCTCCGGGTCGAGCAGGGTCAGCGGGGGCAGTTCGCCGGTAATCGGTGCGTCGAAAAGGGGCTGCTGTTTTTCCTTTTCCACCCGCTCGGAGGTCTCGGGTTTCGGTTTCAGCGGCTTGATCTTCGGCGGCTTGCGTTTCTTCTCTTTCTCGACGTGTTCCTCGATGACCAGCTTGCGGGCTTCCACGGCCTTCTCGCGTTCGCGCCGGTCGCGGAACTGGTCCACCCGCTGGATGATCCACTCGCGGGAGGTATTGAAGGCCTTGATCGCCCCGGCGCCAAGCCGGTCCATCAGCCTGAGCCAGCTCAGGTCGGTGAAAATCGTCATGCCGAAGAGGAATACGGCGGCCAGGATCAGCCGGCTGCCGACCCCGCTGAAGGCCACGACGAAGGAATCGCCGATAGCCTGCCCGAGAATGCCGCCGGCGCCCTGGGGCAGCCCGGAGCCGCCCAGGTCGTTGATCGCCGTCAGGGCGGTTCCGGAGATCATCACCAGTACCAGGCCGAGGGTGCGTATGCCGAGGGTTACCCAGTCGAAGGGCTTGGCCTCGTGACGCTCCAGCAGGATGACCAGCGCCCTGTAGGCCAGCAGGAGCGGAAACAGGTAGGCTGCATAGCCCACCAGGGAAAAGCAGACATCGGCCAGCCAGGCGCCCGTGGGGCCGCCGAGATTGGCGATGCCGCCCCCGGCGCCGCTGGCGGACCAGCCCGGGTCCCGCGGACTGTAGGTGAACAGCGCCAGCAGGAGGTACAGGCAGACCGCACTGACGCCGATAAAAGCGCCCTCACGCAATCTGGTACCGAGAAAGTTTTCGCTAGTGGGTGAATCTGCCACGCCGCATCTCGTCCTTCCACCAATCCCCTGTCAAAAAGGCCCCGCAACGCTGGCGCGACCTTCACATACCGCTTTAATTTTCACTTATATACTGATTGATTTCAAAGACTTATATAAACAATTTAGAATCAGCTTAGACTTTGCCGCCCATCGCCCTTTAAAGTAACATAACTTGCCCCCAGATACGGGATAGATTTCTCTGCCCGGCCCCCACCGGGCGGCGCCCCCATACCGAAGGAAATGCGATAGATGAGCGACGTACGACATATCCCCCTGATCATTCTCGGCAGCGGCCCCGCCGGCTACACCGCGGCAGTTTACGCGGCCCGCGCCAACCTCAACCCGGTGGTGATCACCGGCATGCAGCAGGGTGGCCAGCTGACCACCACCACCGAAGTGGAAAACTGGCCCGGTGGTCACGCCGAGCTCCAGGGCCCGGAGTTGATGCAGAACATGCAGGCACATGTCGAGCGCTTTGGCACCGAGGTGCTGTTCGACCACATCGAAGCCGTCGACCTCTCTGCCCGCCCGATGAAGCTCGAAGGCACCGGCAAGTACACCTGCGATGCGCTCATCGTCGCCACCGGTGCTTCCGCCCAGTACCTGGGCTTGCCTTCCGAGGAGGCCTTCATGGGCAAGGGCGTCAGTGCCTGCGCCACCTGTGACGGCTTCTTCTACCGCAACCAGAAAGTGGCGGTGATCGGCGGCGGCAATACCGCTGTCGAGGAAGCACTGTACCTGGCCAATATCGCCAGCCACGTCACACTGGTGCACCGCCGTGACGCGCTGCGCTCCGAGAAAGTGCTGCAGGACCGGCTTTTTGCCCGCGAGGCGGAAGGCAAGGTCACCATTCTCTGGGACAACACCCTGGATGAGGTCCTCGGCGACGACAGTGGTGTCACCGGCATGCGGGTGAAGTCCACGAAGGACGGTTCTACCCAGGATGTGGACGTCGCCGGCGTATTTATCGCCATCGGCCACAAGCCCAACACCGACATGTTCGAAGGCCAGCTGGAGATGAAGGACGGCTACATCGTCATCCGCAGCGGCCTCGAAGGCGGCGCCACCGCCACCAGCGTGCCTGGCGTATTCGCCGCCGGGGATGTCGGCGACCATATTTATCGCCAGGCGGTCACCTCTGCCGGCTTCGGTTGCATGGCTGCACTGGACGCGGAGAAGTACCTGGACCACTAGACGCCGGGGCGGTCGACCGGTAACGCACTGGCCAGGAGCCTACTCCGTGCGCGATTGGTGCCGATCGCCCGCGCAGTGGGCGCCTGCAGGCCTGAGCACAGGCAAACGGTGATTACGGATATCTGCATCCGGAACTGGAGCTTGTGCACGCCCAAATCTAAACTTAAGCCATGCGCTACCTCAGCCAGTTACAGGGCGGCGATGACTTCCCGCCCACCAGCGAGGCGCTGGACTATCCCTGCGGACTTCTCGCGGTGGGGGGCGATTTGTCAGCGGATCGCCTGGTGCGTGCCTACCGGCAGGGAATCTTCCCCTGGTACGAGGAGCCCCAGCCGGTGCTGTGGTGGACACCCGACCCGCGCTCGGTGCTCTTCCCCGATTCGCTCTACGTCTCCCGCAGCCTGCGCCGGACCTTGCGTCGCAACCGCTTCCGCCTGAGCCTGGACCAGCACTTCCCCCGGGTCATGGCCAGGTGTGCGGAACTGCGTGGTGACGGGCTCGGCACCTGGATCGGCGAGAGCATGATCGGCGCCTACTGCGACCTGCACGCACTGGGCCATGCCCACTCGGTGGAGGTCTGGGACCTGGAGGGCGAACTGGTCGGGGGTCTCTACGGCATCGCCCTGGGCCGGGCCTTCTTCGGGGAATCCATGTTCAGCGCGGTGCCCGATGCATCCAAGGTGGCGCTGGTGGCGCTGGTGGACATCATCCGGCGGGGTGGCTTCCGGCTTATCGACTGCCAGGTCGAGAGTGCCCACCTGAATTCCATGGGCGCGCAAAACATCAGGCGCAGTGAATTCGAGTCGCTGCTTGACGAATCTGTCGATGTGCCGCACGATCAATCCGTGTGGACACTCCCTGCGACTTGCGGAGAACTTCTGTGACCTCTTCCCTGCGGGATCTCAAGGTCTATACGACCTACCCTCACAGCTGCAGCTACCTGGAAAACCGGGAAGCGACGACGCTGTTTGTAGACCCGCGCCAGGAAGTTGACCAGAACCTCTACAGCAATCTCTCTCTGCTCGGTTTTCGCCGCAGCGGCAGCCACCTCTACCGGCCCCACTGCAACCATTGCCAGGCCTGTATACCCGCGCGAATCCCGGTCAACGAGTTCACTCCGAAGCGCAGCCAGCGGCGGGCGATCAAGCGCAACCTGGACCTCGAGGTGGAGTGCACCGACGATATCCGCGACGAGGCGGCCTACCAGCTGTACCGGCGCTATATCGAGCAGCGCCACTCCGACGGCGACATGTACCCGCCGGATCGCGAGCAGTACCTGTCCTTTCTCAATAACGCCTGGGACTGCACCCGCTACTTCCGCTTCTACGATGCTGGCAAGCTCACCGCGGTGGCGGTAGTCGACGAGTTGCTGGACGGCCTCTCGGCCATCTATACCTTCTTCGACCCCGAAGCCACCGACCGCAGCCTCGGTCGCTACGCCATCCTCTGGCAGATCGAGCGAACCGCCGAACTGGGGTTGCAGTACCTCTACCTCGGCTACTGGATCAAGAACTGCCGCAAGATGGCCTACAAGTCGGAATATCGCCCCCTCGAACTCTTCGTCAACGGGCGTTGGACCTCCCTGATTTAGTTTCCCCCACTTTCCACGTGGCTTATTACCGGTTGAGCTGGCATCAGCCGCCACTTTAGGGCAAAATGCGCCCGGTTTCAGATAGAGGTATGCCTGGAGAATGGCGAAGGAAGACCAGATTGAAATGGAAGGCGAGGTCATCGACACCCTTCCTAACACCACGTTTCGCGTCCAGCTCGAGAACGGGCATGTCGTGACTGCCCATATTTCGGGCAAGATGCGCAAGAACTATATCCGTATCCTGACCGGGGACAAGGTTCGCGTCGAACTGACCCCCTACGACCTGACCAAGGGCCGGATTACCTACCGCGAACGCTGAGGCGGGCCCTCCGGGGGCCGCGAAGCCCCCCTGCCCAGCTCTGCTGCCGGGCTAGCTCTCCTCGAGCACCTTTTCCTCTTCACTGACGCGTACTTCAAGGCAATCCTCCGCCTTGTTGAGGGTGACCTCGGCGGTGCCGCCCGCACGGGACAGTTCGCCGAACAGCACCAGTTCAGCCAGGGGCTTCTTGATATGCTCCTGGATCACCCGCTCCATCGGGCGGGCGCCCATGTTGCGGTCGTAGCCCTTCTCCACCAGCCATAGCCGTGCGTCTTCGTCCACGTCCAGGGTGACCCGCTTCTCGTCCAGCTGACCCTGCAGTTCGGTCAGGAACTTGTCCACTACCGTGAGGATCACGTCTTCGCCCAGGGGTTCGAACTGTACCGTGGCGTCCAGGCGGTTGCGGAATTCCGGGGTGAACATGCGATTGATCGCTTCCAGCGCATCGGTGCTGTGGTCCTGGGTGGTGAAGCCGATGGTCCGGCGGCTGATGTTCTCGGCGCCGGCATTGGTGGTCATCACCAGGATGACATTGCGGAAGTCGGCCTGGCGACCGTTGTTGTCGGTCAGGGTGCCGTGGTCCATCACCTGCAGCAGCAGATTGAACACTTCCGGGTGGGCCTTCTCGATCTCGTCCAGCAGCACCACGGCGTGGGGATGCTTGGTCACCGCGTCGGTGAGCAGGCCACCCTGGTCGTAGCCTACGTAGCCCGGGGGGGCGCCTATCAGGCGGGAGACGGTGTGCCGCTCCATGTATTCGGACATATCGAAGCGGATCAGCTCCAGACCCAGTTGGCGAGCGAGTTGCTTGGTCACTTCGGTCTTGCCGACCCCGGTGGGCCCGGCCAGCAGGAAGGAGCCGATGGGCTTGTCGCCGGAGCGCAGGCCGGCACGTGCCAGCTTGATGGAGGTGGCAAGGCTGCTGATGGCCTGGTCCTGGCCGAAGACCACCATGCGCAGGTTCTGTTCCAGTTTCTGCAGGGTGTCCTTGTCGTCGCTGCTGACGGTCTTCGGCGGAATGCGTGCGATCTTGGCGATGACCGCCTCGATATCCGCCACGCCCACCACTTTCTTGCGCTTCGAGGGTGGCAGCAACTGCTGGTAGGCGCCGGCCTCGTCGATCACGTCGATCGCCTTGTCTGGCAGGAAACGGTCGGTGATGTAGCGCGCCGACAGGTCGGTGGCGACTTTAAGGGCCTTGTCCGAGTAGCGCAGGCCGTGGTGCTCCTCGAAGCGGGATTTCAAGCCCTTGAGGATCTTGTAGGCGTCTTCGGTGCTGGGTTCGAGGACATCGATTTTCTGGAAGCGCCGCGACAGCGCACGGTCCTTGTCGAAAATGCCCCGGTATTCCTGGAACGTCGTCGAGCCGATACAGCGCAGCTTGCCGGAACTGAGCAGTGGCTTGAGCAGGTTGCTGGCGTCCATCACACCGCCGGAGGCGGCACCGGCGCCGATGATGGTGTGCACCTCGTCGATGAACAGAATCGCGTTGTCGCGCTTTTTCAGCTCCGCCAGAAGCCCCTTGAAGCGCTTCTCGAAATCTCCCCGGTACTTGGTGCCCGCCAGCAGGGAGCCGAGGTCGAGGGAGTAGACCACCGCGTCCTGCAGGGTTTCCGGCACGTCGCCTTCGACGATCTTTTTCGCCAGGCCCTCGACAATGGCGGTCTTGCCGACACCGGACTCACCCACCAGCAGTGGATTGTTCTTGCGTCGGCGCGCCAGGATCTGGGCCACCCGCTCCACCTCGGGTACCCGGCCGATCAGCGGGTCGATATGGCCCTCGGCGGCCTCCCGGTTGAGGTTGGTGGCGAAGTTGTCCAGGGGATTGCCCTCGCCCTCTTCCTGGGCGCCGCTCTCGGTGTCCGGCGCGCTCTCGGGATCGCTGGATTCGTTCTCCCCGGCGACCTTGGAAATGCCGTGGGTGATGTAATTGACCACGTCGAGGCGAGCCACGCTCTGGGTCTTGAGGAAAAACACCGCCTGGCTCTCGGCCTCGCTGAAGATCGCCACCAGCACGTTGGCGCCGGTGACTTCGCTCTTGCCCGAGGACTGGACATGGAACACCGCTCGCTGCAACACGCGCTGGAAACCCAGGGTGGGTTGGGTCTCGCGCTCTGCTTCGTCGTCCGGGATCAGGGGTGTGGTGGCGTCGACGAACTCGATCAGGTCGCCGCGCAGGGCGCCGATATCCGCGCCGCAGGCCTTGAGTACGCGAATGGCATCGTTGTTATCGAGTAGCGCCAGCAGCAGGTGTTCGACAGTCATGAACTCGTGTCGCTTGGATTTCGCTCCACGAAAGGCGTCGTTCAGTGACTGTTCAAGGTCTTTGCTCAGCATACACTACTCCTGGGTGATCTAACCCTCAGATGCTTCGATTTCGCACAGGAGGGGATGTTCATTCTCCCGTGCGTACTGGTTGACTTGTGCGGCCTTGGTCTCGGCGATATCCCGGGTAAAGATGCCACAGACGCCCTTGCCCTGGGTATGTACGGTCAGCATGACGTGGGTGGCCTGCTCACGATTCATGCGGAAAAACATTTCCAGCACCTCGACCACGAATTCCATCGGCGTGTAATCGTCGTTGATCAACACCACCTTGAACAGCGGCGGCCGTTTCAGGGCCGGTTTGGACTCCTGCAGCGCGGTATCGCCCTCGCTCGTGCGCCGCGGTTCGTCGCCCATGCGCCACTCTTTGCCTGTACGAATATATTTCACGAAACAACTCTAACTGTGCATTCTGGTCGATCAGGTCTTGCTGGCCAGGGATCGCCGGGCGGCGAATGGGTGGGCCAGCAATCCGGCGCGGTGGTCGTGGTCTGCGTTACTTACGGTTACGATACTCGGGTTTTTTAAACCCCGCAAACTGGACAAATCGGCGAATATCGGTGATATTTTTGCCGATAAGCCCGCCCTGCGCAGCCAGTGTACCCTTCCTACTCGTCCCGCCTGCATACTGCGAAGCCCTGCCGTGGGAACTCGCGCCTCCTGACCAAGTATACGCAATCACGGCCGTGCCGGTGAGAAGCTCAAAAAAAATGGCCCACCGAAGTGGGCCATTTTCTCGATTGCGACCGTCTCCGGGGCTTTACATCGCCTTGACGACTGCCTTGCCGAACTCGGAGCAGGACAGCAGTTGCGCGCCGTCCATCAGGCGTTCGAAGTCATAGGTGACTGTCTTGGCCTGGATCGCGCCGTTCATGCCGTTGATGATCAGGTCGGCAGCTTCGTTCCAGCCCAGGTGACGCAGCATCATTTCCGCTGAGAGGATCAGGGAACCGGGGTTCACCTTGTCCTGGCCGGCGTACTTGGGCGCTGTGCCGTGGGTGGCTTCGAACAGGGCCACGGTGTCGGAAAGGTTCGCGCCGGGCGCGATGCCGATACCGCCGACCTGCGCCGCCAGCGCGTCGGAGAGGTAGTCGCCGTTCAGGTTCAGGGTGGCGACCACGCTGTAATCCTTCGGACGGGTCAGGATCTGCTGCAGCATGGCGTCGGCGATCACGTCCTTGATGACGATTTCCTTGCCGGTATTGGGGTTCTTGATGGAAACCCAGGGGCCGCCGTCGAGCAGTTCGCCGCCGAATTCTTCCTGGGCCAGTTCATAGCCCCAGTCGCGGAAGGCGCCTTCGGTGAACTTCATGATGTTGCCCTTGTGTACCAGGGTTACGGAGGGCAGGTCCTGGTCGATGGCGTACTGGATGGCCTTGCGCACCAGGCGCTTGGTGCCTTCCTCGGAGACCGGCTTGATGCCGATGCCGACGTTGTTGGGGAAACGGATCTTGGTGGCGCCCATTTCGTTGATGATGAAATCGACGACTTTCTTGGCTTCGTCGGAGTCGGCCTTGTATTCGATACCGGCGTAGATGTCCTCGGAGTTTTCGCGGAAGATCACCATGTTGCAGGCGCCGGGATCTTTCACCGGTGAGGGCACGCCCTCGAACCAGCGCACCGGGCGCAGGCAGGTGTAGAGATCCAGTTCCTGGCGCAGGGCTACGTTCAGGGAGCGGAAACCGCCGCCGACCGGAGTGGTCAGGGGGCCTTTGATGCCTACAGAGTATTCCTTGATCGCGTCCAGGGTTTCTTCGGGGAACCAGTCGCCGTCGTACAATTCGGCAGCTTTTTCGCCGGTGTAGATCTCCATCCAGGAGATTTTCTTTTCACCGCCATAAGCCTTTTCGACCGCCGCGTCGACGACGTCGATCATGACCGGGCTGATGTCGACACCAATACCGTCACCTTCGATGTAAGGGATGATAGGATTGTTGGGAACGCTGAGGCTGAAGTCCGCGTTGACAGTGATTTTCTCACCCTCGGATGGAACCTGGATATGCTTATAGCCCATGTATTTACTCCGTTATTACAGATAGGGTTCGTAGGAAAGGCGGGGGAACCGCAGGGGCGCCCCGTCGTTGGAAGCGGCGCGCATTGTAGCATGAAAGACCGGCTTTCTCCCCTGGCCTGAACGAATTTTCATTTAGCCGCACAGCCATGGCATCCATCCTGTTATTCAACAAACCCTTTCGCGTGCTCAGCCAGTTTAGCGACTCGGAGGGGCGCAAGACCCTGGCGGATTACCTGGACGCACCGGGCTTCAGGGCCGCCGGCCGCCTCGATTACGATTCCGAGGGCCTGCTTCTGTTGACCGCCGATGGGGCGCTGCAACAGCGCATTGCCAATCCCCGACACAAGCTCTGGAAGACCTACCTGGTGCAGGTTGAGGGTGAGCCTGCTGGAGGGGCCCTGACGCAACTGGCCGAGGGGGTGACCCTGAGCGATGGCCCCACCCTGCCCGCGAGGGTGCGCCGGATCGACCCGCCGCCCCTGTGGGAGCGCGACCCACCGGTGAGGGAGCGCAAGAGCGTGGCCGACTGCTGGCTGGAACTGGGCATTCGCGAGGGCCGCAACAGGCAGGTCCGGCGGATGACTGCCGCGGTCGGCCACCCCACCCTGCGCCTGGTGCGCTGGGCGATCGGCGACTGGACACTGGAAGGCCTGGCGCCCGGGGAGGCGCGGGAACTTTCCGTTCACATGCCGCGCCCGGCAGAGGGAGCACACCGCCCCGCCGGGCGCCCGAAAAATCGCCCGGGCGGCCGATCCGCAAAAAGACCTGCCAATACCCGGCGCCGCAAGAGAGGAAACTAGGAATGCAAAGCGAACAGGAGCACGGCTGGCCGCCCCATGTCACCGCCGCCACTGTGGTGGAGCGCGATGGAAAATTCCTGATGGTCGAGGAGCGCGACAAGCACACCGGGGAGCTGGTGTTCAACCAGCCCGCCGGGCACCTCGATCCCGGTGAAAGCATCCAGCAAGCCGCGCTGCGGGAAACGCGGGAGGAAACCGGCTGGGAGGTCGAGCTCAGGGGCGTGCTGGGGATTGCCCTGTATCCGGCGAACAATGGGGTCCTCTACTACCGTACGACATTCCTTGCCGCGCCTCTGCGGCAGATTCCGGACGCGATAATCGACACAGATATTCACGCGGTGCACTGGCTCACTCATGAGGAAATCAGCGCCAATTCTGCTAGAATGCGCAGCCCGCTGGTACTGGCGGCCATCGAGCAATATCGCAAGGGGTTGTGCGCCCCACTGGATCTCATTTACGCATGAGCCTTAACGCTTCCACAAAAGTCATCGTCGGTATGTCGGGCGGTGTCGATTCCTCTGTTTCCGCACTGTTGTTGAAGGAACAGGGCTACGCCGTGGAAGGCCTGTTCATGAAGAACTGGGAAGAGGACGACGGCACCGAGTACTGTACCGCGAAAGAGGATTTTGCCGACGCCCAGGCAGTGGCCGACAAGCTCGGCATCAAGCTCCATGGCGCCAACTTCGCCGCCGAGTACTGGGACAACGTGTTCGAACACTTTCTCGAGGAATACCGCGCCGGCCGCACACCCAACCCGGACATCCTGTGCAACCGGGAGATCAAGTTCAAGGCCTTCCTCGAGTACGCCCGGCAACTGGGCGCCGACCTCATTGCCACCGGCCACTACGTCCGTCGCGGTGACCATGACGGCAGCGCCACGCTGGTCAAGGGCCTGGATGCCAACAAGGACCAGAGCTATTTCCTCCACGCGGTTGGCCACGAGGAAATTGCCAGTAGCCTGTTCCCGGTGGGTGAGCTGGAGAAACCCGCGGTGCGTGAACTGGCGGAAAAACACGCTCTTGCGACGGCGAAGAAAAAGGATTCGACGGGAATCTGTTTTATCGGCGAACGCCGTTTCGCCGATTTCCTCAAGCAGTATCTGCCCGCGCAACCGGGGGAGATTCACTCGCTTGAAGGCGAGTACCTCGGACGGCACCAGGGACTGATGTACCACACCATCGGCCAGCGCCAGGGCCTGGGCATTGGCGGGCTGTCAAACCACGGCGAGGCGCCCTGGTATGTGGTGGGCAAGGATCTCGCCAACAACGTCCTGCTGGTGGCCCAGGGCAACGAACACCCCGCCCTGTTCAGCGACAGCCTGCGCCTCAATGAAATCTACTGGGTCGCCGGCGAAGCCCCCGATCTGCCGCTGCAATGCGCCGCGAAAGTGCGCTACCGCCAGCCCGACCAGGCCTGCACGCTGCGCCGCGACGGCGATGGTTTCCGGGTGGATTTTTCCCAGCCGCAGCGGGCGGTCACCCCGGGCCAGTCCGCGGTTTTCTACCTCGGCGATACCTGTCTCGGTGGCGGCGTGATCGAGGCGACCCGCTGATATGGCGCCAGCCCTGAACAATCTGCAGCAACAGACACTTGCCCTGGCCGGGGTGACCCAGGCCGCGCGTATCGTCGACCAGATATCCCGCACCGGCACTTATCCCCTGGAGTTCCTCGAATCCTCGATTCACAGCCTTTTCACCTTCGACGCCGATAACGTCGAGGATGTGTTCGGTGGTATCTCCGGGGTCAAGCTGGGCCTCATCAATCTCAGTGCGATGCTGGCAAACCGCCAGGAGGAAGAGGCCCGGGACGTGGTGCGCTATGTGTTCAGCCTGCTGTATCTCGAGCGCAAATTCGCCGCCAATTCCGAGATGATGTCGGTGGTGCACTCGCGCCTCGCCCACGCCAGTTTCCGTGCCGAGCACTTCGCCTCCCATGTCGGTACTACCTGCCACAGTGTGTCCGGCATCTATCAGGATACCCTGAGCAAGCTGCGCTATCGCATCAAGGTAACCGGCGCAGCCCAACACCTGCAGGACGAGAAAAACGCCGACATCATCCGCGCTCTCCTGCTTGCCGGTATTCGCTCAGCGTTTCTCTGGCGCCAGCTGGGCGGCCGCCGCTGGAAGCTGGTTTTCCAGCGCAAGCGCCTGCTGGCGGCCAGCCAGACGCTGTCGCGCAATCTTCCCGTGGTGTAAAATCCGCCCCCGCTAATACTGGAGCCCTCCCCCATGGATCTGTCAGCCCTCACCGCTATCTCTCCCATCGACGGCCGCTACGCCGGCAAGACCAGCGCCCTGCGCGAGATATTCAGTGAATTCGGCCTGATCAAGCGCCGCGTGCTGGTGGAAGTGCGCTGGCTGGAGTGCCTCGCCGCACATCCGGGGATCAGTGAGGTTCCCCCGCTGTCGCCCGCCACCCGCAAGCGCCTGAACGCGATCATCGATGAGTTCTCCGAGGTCGATGCACGGCGGATCAAGGATATCGAAGCCACCACCAACCACGACGTCAAGGCGGTGGAGTACTTCCTGAAGGAGCGCTTTGCCGGCGACAAGGAACTGGAAGCGGTCGAGGAGTTCGTGCATTTCGCCTGCACCTCCGAGGACATCAACAACCTCTCCCACGCACTTATCCTGCGTGACGGCCTCGCGGCGGTGTTGCCGGAGATGGAGAAGATCGTCGCTGCCCTCGTCGATCTGGCAAGGGCGCACGCCGATGTGCCGATGCTGTCGCGCACCCACGGCCAGACCGCGAGCCCCAGCACCATGGGCAAGGAAATTGCCAACGTCGTCGCCCGCCTGCGCCGCCAGCTCGTGCAGATCGGCCGGGTGGAATTCCTCGGCAAGATCAATGGCGCCGTGGGCAATTACAACGCCCACCTCTCCGCCTATCCCGAGGTGGACTGGCAGGCCAACGCAGAGCAGTTTGTCAGCGGTCTCGGCCTCAGCTGGAACCCCTACACCACGCAGATCGAGCCCCACGATTACATGGCTGAACTGTTCGATGCCGTCGCGCGGTTCAACACCATCCTGATCGACTTCAACCGCGATATCTGGGGCTATATCTCGATGGGCTATTTCCGCCAGAAAACCGTGGCCGGTGAAGTGGGTTCCTCCACCATGCCGCACAAGGTCAATCCGATCGACTTCGAGAACTCCGAGGGCAACCTCGGCCTGGCCAACGCGATCTTTGGCCATCTCTCTGCCAAACTGCCGATCAGCCGCTGGCAGCGTGACCTGACCGATTCCACTGTGCTGCGCAACATGGGCGTGGGTTTCGGCTATGGCCTGATCGCCTACCAGGCCTGCCTCAAGGGCATCGGCAAGCTGGAACTGGATGAGATCCGCCTCGCCGCCGATCTCGACAACAGCTGGGAAGTGCTGGCCGAGCCGATCCAGACGGTGATGCGCCGCTACGGTATCGAAAAGCCCTACGAGAAGCTCAAGTCCCTGACCCGCGGCCAGGCGATGAGCAAGGAGCTGATCCGGGATTTCGTTGGAAAGCTGGATATTCCCCAGGCCGCCAGGGATGAGCTGCTCGCCCTGACTCCCGCCAGCTATATCGGAAACGCAGCCAGTCAGGCTGCGGCGATCGAGTAATTCCGGTGGGCGAAGAACTCCAGCTCGGTATTTCCCCGGCGGATTTTCTCGCCCGCTACTGGCAGCGCGAAGCATTGCTGATTCGCGCTGCCTTTGCCGATTTCAAGGCACCGGTAGACAGCGACACCATCGCCGGCCTGGCGCTGGAAGAGGAAGTCGAGTCGCGCATCATCGAGTATGCCGACGAGCATTGGTCGTTACACCATGGGCCCTTCCTCGAAGAGGACTTCCAGCGGCAGGCGCCCTGGACCCTGCTGGTGCAGGCCGTCGATCACTACCTGCCTGAAGTCGACGCCCTGCGGCGGGCGGTAAAATTCCTGCCCCAGTGGCGCCTCGACGACGTGATGGTCAGCTACGCTGTGGACGGCGGCAGCGTCGGTCCACACTATGACAACTACGACGTTTTCCTGCTGCAGGGTGAAGGCCGGCGCCGCTGGCGAATCGGCCAGCGCTGCGATGCCAGTACTCCCCTGCTCCCCCACGATGAACTGCGAATCCTGAGGGATTTCCACTGCGTGGAGGAATACCTGCTGGAACCCGGCGATATTCTCTACATCCCGCCGGGCGTCGCCCACTGGGGCATCGCCGAGGGTGAGTGCAGCACCTTCTCCATCGGATTTCGCGCGCCGCCTGTCAACGAAATGCTCTGCCGTATCACCGACGAAGTGCTGGAACGTATCGCCGATGACGCGTTTTTCACTGACGCTGGGCGTGCCCAGCACACCGGTAACGGCGAGATTCTTCCCTCTGATCTCGAACTCGCGCGGGCGCTGATGCACCGCGCACTCGAGACTGACGACGGTACCTGGTTCGGGGAACTGGTCACGGAGGGCCGCTACGAGTTGCACAGTGAAGCCGGCAACGAGGCGCGCGAGCGTATCCTGGCTGGCCAGAGCGAGGCCCGCATGGTGGGCGGAGCGAAACTTGCCTGGCTGCGTTCGGACGACCGGCTGACGGTTTTTGCCAACGGTGGAAGTAGCGTAAGCGGTCTCGAGGTCCTGCCGGTACTGGAAGCACTGTCCCGTGAGGGCCGGCTACACCCGGAAACGATGGACGGGCTGGAAAACAGCGAAATCCTGGGTGAACTGCTAGACTTCCTGCTGGAGGCCGGATGTATCTATGCAGACTGAAAACACGCTGAAGGCTGTCGACTACCCCCACCCCTTCGACGAAGTGGCCGCCGAGCTTTGCAGCGCCGCACGCCGCTATGTCGCCATACTGAGCCCGGAACTGGAAAGCGCCGCCTTCGACACCGAAGCACTGGACGATGCCCTGCGCAAACTCCTGCGTGAAAGCGCCCAGAGCGAGGTGCGAATTCTGATCAAGAGCGCGGCCGCGCTGGTCGGTCGCGGCCACCGCCTGCTCAACCTCGCGCGGCGAATGCCGAGCCGCGTACATATCCGCCGCCTGCGTGAACACCCCGAGTGGAAGGATGAGACGGTCATGATCTGTGACCGCGATACCGTGCTGTTCAAGCCCGCGGGCTCGCTGGACAAAGCTTTTTGCGAGACCGATGCCCGCCCGGCCGCGGAGCAGCACCTTGACCTGTTCGAGAATCTCTGGCGCTACAGCGAGGAAGACCCGGACCTGCGCGCGCTCTCCGTTTGATCGGGGCGGGCCTGTGGCCACACCCGGGCAGCGAGTCAGCCTGTCCCGTCGTCGAGCATGACGCCCACTTCATTGCCCTCGTATAGCAGTTCGTAGACCTTCAGGTTCCTGCAGGGCTCTTCGCTTGCCTGGATGAGTCCGCCGTCGCGTAAGGAGAAGCGGTAGTGATGCAGGGGGCATTGGATGGTATCCCGTTCCAGGGATGCCTGGTCAAGTGGATGGGCCCGGTGCGGGCAGGTCGCTTCGATCAGGTGGCGTTCGCCTTCGCGCTGAAACAGCAGTAGCTGCCGGTGGTCGATCCTGAAATGGCCGGTGTAGCCATCGTGCAGGTTGATGAGTTTCTCAAGCGGGTAGAAGCGCATGGGCTTGCGACCGGGGTCCATTTCTCCCCTTTCGGGAAGGAATCGCCCACGCAGTGGGCTCCTACAGGGCGTCTATGACCTGTTTGGCAGCAGCATACGCGGTGGTCTGGCCCTGCGCAACGTCGCGCTCCAGTGCAGGTAGCATCTTCCGTACGCTGGTGTTCTGGTGCAGCTTCATCATCAGCATCTCCTGCACCAGGTGATGCATCCAGTCGCGGTTCTGCTGTGCTCGCTTGGATTCGAAGGCGCCTTCCTGCTTCGATTGGCTGCAGTAGTCGACCAGCATGCCCCAGACCGCGTCGATATTGATATTTTTCAACGCCGAGCAGGTCATCACCCGCGGCGTCCAGAAGCTGGTGTGGCGCAGCAGGTTCATGGCGCTGGTGTACTGCTGGCGGGTCAATTGTGCCAGGCGCTCACTGTCGCCATCCGCCTTGTTGATCACCAGGGCGTCAGCCAGTTCCATGATGCCTTTCTTGATGCCCTGCAGTTCATCGCCGCCGCCGGGCAGCATCAGCACCATGAAGAAATCCACCATCCCGGCGACCTGGTATTCGCTCTGCCCTACTCCCACGGTTTCGACCAGGATAACGTCGTAACCGGCAGCCTCGCACAGCAGCATGGTTTCCCGGGTCTTCTGCGCGACGCCTCCCAGGGCGCCTTCGGAGGGCGAGGGCCTGATGAATGCATGTTCGGCGCGGGAAAGCTCTTCCATTCGGGTTTTGTCGCCGAGGATAGATCCTCCGGCGATGGGTGAACTGGGGTCGACGGCCAGTACGGCGACTTTCTTGCCCTGGCCGATGAGGTAGAGGCCGAAGGCTTCGATAAAGGTGGATTTGCCAACGCCGGGCACGCCGGTGATGCCGATGCGCACGCTGTTGCCGCTGTGGGGCAGGACCTGTTCGAGGATCTGCTGGGCCTGCTCACGGTGGGTCGGCAGCTTGCTCTCGACCAGGGTGATGGCCTTGGCCAGGGCGCGGCGGTTACCGCTGAGGAGCTTTTCCAGATCGAATGCTTGCATTGGTTTGTTCTTGATTGTTGGACCGAGTTATAAAGTGCGTTTAGGTTCGCGACTGAACCATTCTAAGCCGCATCCTGTCCCTCATATACCCCTTCCCGGAACCGCCAAAAAGCGTACATCCATGTACAGGCTCGGCGGCGACCGTCCAGGTCGCCGACGTTCCGTCCAGGGGTATATGAGGGACAGGATGCTGGGCCTGAGCCAATCGACGGCCAGAATGCACCTGAGGACGCCGAGAAAATACTGATCAAGGCGCATTAGAATGTGGCGAGGCTTGCTTCGGCACGGAGCGATGTGACGCCTGAAACAGGCTTTACGGAACGTCGGCGAACAGGACGTTCGCCGCCGAGCCTGTACATGGATGTACGCTTTTTGGCGTTTCCGTAAAGCCTGTTTCAGGCGGCGCAGCGCGGCCCCGAAAGAACCGCACACGCACCCGCCAAAAATCAGCCCGACTGCGCCTCATTCACAGCATCCAGCACCTGCCGCGCACAATCCGGAATCGGCGTGCCTGGACCGAAGATGCACTTCACACCCGCGTTGTAGAGATGATCGTAATCCTGCCGCGGAATCACACCGCCAGCGATAACCACGATGTCTTCTGCACCCTGCTTTTTCAGCTCATTGATCAACTCCGGAACCAGCGTCTTGTGACCGGCCGCCAGGGAAGAGGCGCCAACCACGTGGACGTCATTCTCGATCGCCTGGCGGGCCACTTCTTCTGGCGTGGAGAACATCGGCGAGAGGTCGATGTCGAAGCCGACGTCGGCGAAAGCGGTGGCGACAACCTTGGCGCCGCGGTCGTGACCGTCCTGGCCCATCTTGCAGACCAGCATGCGCGGGCGGCGGCCGTATTGTTCAACGAAGTTCTCGATGTCTTTTTGAATACCCACCCAGTTTTCGTCCTCCTGGAATGCACTGCCGTAAACCCCGGAAACAGTCTGGGCCTGGGCGTTGAAGCGGCCGAATTCGCGCTCCATGGCGAAGGATATCTCGCCGACAGAGGCACGGCGGCGGGTGGCCTCCACGGCCAGCGCCAGCAGGTTGCCCTGGCCGCTGTGTGCGGCCGCGTAGATTTCCTCGAGGATTTCCTCGACCGCTGCCTCGTCGCGCTCGGCGCGGAGTTTTTCCAGTCGGGCGATCTGTGACTTTCGCACGGCCTCGTTGTCGATCTGCAGGACGTCCACGTCTTCTTCAGAGGCCAGCTTGTACTTGTTCACGCCGACGATGACGTCATCGCCGCGGTCGATACGCGCCTGTTTCAGAGCAGCAGCTTCCTCGATGCGCAGCTTGGGCATCCCGGTCTCGATGGCCTTGGCCATGCCGCCGGCTTCCTCGATCTCGGTGATCAGTTCCCAGGCCTTGTCGGCGATTTCCTTGGTCAGGCTCTCCATCATGTAGGAGCCGCCCCAGGGATCGACCACCTTGGTGATGCCGGTTTCTTCCTGGATGATCAGTTGGGTGTTACGGGCGATGCGCGCGGAGAACTCGGTGGGCAGCGCAATGGCTTCGTCCAGTGCGTTGGTATGCAGGGACTGGGTACCGCCGAAGACGGCCGCCATGGCCTCGATGGTGGTGCGCACCACGTTGTTGTAGGGGTCCTGCTCGGTGAGCGACCAGCCAGACGTCTGGCTGTGGGTGCGCAGCATGGAGCTTTTCGGGTTTGTCGGGTTGAACTCGCCGACGATCTGGGCCCACAGCAGGCGGGCTGCGCGCATCTTGGCGATTTCCATGTAGAAGTTCATGCCGATGCCCCAGAAGAAGGACAGGCGCGGCGCGAACTGGTCGATGTTGAGGCCCGCCGCCAGCGCGGTGCGGATGTACTCCTTGCCGTCCGCCAGGGTGTAGGCCAGCTCCAGTGCCGCGTTGGCCCCGGCTTCCTGGATGTGGTAGCCGGAGATGGAGATCGTGTTGAACTTGGGCATGTGCTCCGAGCAGTAGGCGATAATGTCGCCGATGATCTTCATGCTCGGTTGCGGCGGGTAGATGTAGGTGTTGCGCACCATGAACTCTTTGAGGATGTCGTTCTGTATGGTGCCCGCCAGTTGCTCCTGTGAAACGCCCTGCTCTTCCGCGGCGACGATGTAACCGGCCAGTATCGGCAGTACCGCACCGTTCATGGTCATGGAAACGGAGACCTGGTCTAGGGGGATCTCGTCAAAGAGAACTTTCATGTCCTCCACGGAATCGATGGCCACGCCAGCTTTACCGACGTCACCGGTCACCCGCGGGTGGTCCGAGTCGTAGCCGCGGTGGGTTGCGAGGTCGAAGGCCACGGAGATGCCCTGCCCGCCTGCGGCGAGCGCCTTGCGATAGAAGGCGTTGGATTCCTCGGCGGTGGAGAAGCCCGCGTACTGGCGGATGGTCCAGGGGCGGCCGGCGTACATGGTGGCCTGCGGGCCGCGGATGTAGGGACTCATACCGGGCATGGTGTCGGCGAATTCAAGCCCGGCGGTGTCCGCGGCAGTGTACAGCGGCTTGACGTCGATGCCTTCCGGCGTGTGCCAGGTCAGGCCGGACAGCGGCTTGCCGCGCATTTGCTTCTCGGCCAGTTCGGACCAGGCTTCCGGGGTTGCGCTGGACTTGTCGTAGATTTTGTCGCTCATGGTGGGATCTCTGCGCTGCTTTGTCTGTTGAGTTTGGAAAAGGGGTCAGAGCCCTTTTTCAATCTCGCCTATTCGTATTCGGACACCGGTTCGGTGAAAAAGGGCTCTGACCCCTTTTCCGTCGCCGCCTCAATGCTCGTCGCCGGGCTGGTTGATCTCAACCAGTACCCCGTCGCAGCATTTCGGGTGAATAAAAATAACCTGGCAACCGTGGGCCCCCGGGCTCGGCGCGTCACTGAGGAACTGGTAGCCCTTGGCTTTGAGCCGCTCCACATCTTCCTCGATGTTATCCGAGCGGAAACAGATGTGATGCAGCCCGCCGGGCTTCTTCTCCAGGTACTTGGCAATCGGTCCCTCGCCGTTCAGCGGATGCACCAGTTCGATCTGGGTCGGCGGAACGGGAAAAAACGCGGTGGATGTCTTCGCCGCTTCGACGTCTTCCGTACCCTTGAATTCGAGGCCGAAATCTTCCATGAAGCGGGCGATGGCCTTCTCCAGATCCGGAACGGCGATTGCAATGTGGTCCAGTGCGGTAATCATCGGCTATCTCCTCAGGTGACCTGCGCCAGGAAGGTATCGGTGGCGGCGCGTTGACGCTGCGCGATCTCCTCGGGCGTCTCTACAATAATTTTCTCGTCCGGGGTCACCTTGAAGATCGGCTGGCCCTTGCTCACGATAAGACCGTCGGTATCGACAAGTACCTCGTCGACGGTGCCGGCAAATGGCGCATAGACCTTGTTGAACATCTTCATCACTTCGATGATGAACAGCGGGTCGCCCGCTTCGAAGTGGTCGCCCTTGTTCACGTAGACTTCGTGTTGCGGGGTTTCCCGCGCGTAGAACATGCCGCCACTGGCCGCGACGATTTCATCGGACTTGGCCACCGGCGGCGGCGCCAGCACCTTGGCCATGGCCGACTGGTGGTCGCTGTCGAGCAGGCGCTCGGGAATGTGAATGGTGAGATCGTCGTTCACCGTCAGTTCGTAGTAGCTGGTGGCCTCGGCGATGCTGGGCAGGACCGCGAGAATGTCCGTGCCTGCCTGGTAGCCCTTGTGACTTGCCCGTACCTGGGCCCAGAGTTCGGCAGAGAAGCCTTCCGGGGCTTCCTCCACGGCCAGCAGCGATTGCAGTTCTATCCAGTCGCCGGCCTTCAGGCGGTTGTTCAGCTGGTTGTAGAAATCCAGGGCTGCCTGCAGAACCTCGTTGTCGTGGTCCCAGATCATGCTCGCTGCGGGTGCGCCGTGGACGTAGTCCATGTTCAGGAAGTGGTAGGTGTCCGACAGCAGTTCTACCGGGTTTTCGTTCCAGCTGATGCGACCGTCGATCACCGTATAGCTGTCGCGATTGACGCTGAGCCAGCCACTGAAGGTGTGGGCCTGGGCCAGCAGTTTCTGCAGTGGGCGAAGCAGCAGGGTCTGCTTGCGCTCCAGGGTCTTGCGCAGGGCGCCGGCACCGGCCTCCCCTTCTGCCGCGAGGGCGACCGCGCAAACCTTGCCCCAGGCGTAGTCGAGGTCGATGTTGCTGGCCTCGCGCTTCAGTTCACCCACCGCCGTCAGGTAGGGAACGATAAAGCGGGTGGTCGGGCGTGCGTTGATGTTCTGGCCGATGAACCAGTTGACCAGGCCGTAGTGGAATTCCAGGTTGGTGGCCAGGTCCTTGCCGCGCATGGTGGTGCGCCGGATCACTTCCGCCATCCGCTCGTAGGTGTCGAGACGGGAGTCCCCCACCGTCAGCAGGAGGGCGATATTGGAATCGTAGGCGCCCGCCAGGGTGTACTTCATGAACACGTCAGTGTCCGGGTTGTGCAGGCTGATGCCCTGGTCGTCGCGGATCTCACCGTCGCTGGCGTCGGACCAGAATTCGATCACGCCGCCGGCGCTGGGCTGCAGCGCCTGGTTGGTGGCGTTGAGGCGGGCTTCCACCGAATCATCGTGCCGCAGGATGCGGGTCGGCTTCGGCAGCTTCGGCCCGTGTGCTGCCAGCAGCACCATCGCCTCGACCAGGGATTCGACTATGAAATTCTCCTCGGGATTTTCCGGGTTGGAAAACTCGAGGGCGTAGCACAGTTCGGTAACCCGGTGCTCCACCTGGATACGCGTATTCATTTCCATGAAGAAGTGCTTGTCGCGATCGACGATACACTCGAAGGTCGATACCGAATCCAGGCCCACGGCCGCGCCGAAGCGGGCAGCTTCGTCTTCCATGGTTTCGAGGGTCTTGAGGTCCTGCCTGAGTACCCGCTCCTCGATTTCATTGCCGCTGTTCTGCGCCTGTTCGATGGCGGATTTCAGCGATTCGATGGTGACCGAAACTTCCAGCAGCTTCTGTTCGTGCATCTGCAGGGAGCAGTCGCGACCGCCCATGGTCATGCACCATTCGCCGTTGCCTATGACCTGGATTTCCTGGTGGCGGGTGGTTTCAATGTTGAGTTCCACCAGCACGTTCTTGTTGTCGCCGACACCGGTGGTTTTGACTTCGTTGAGGATTTCCCGCACCAGTTCCGGGGTGCGTTTGGCCTCGCCGATGGCGAGAATCCGCTGACCCTTGCCGCCGCCACCGGAGATCGCCTTCAAGCGGACCCGGTTTTCCGGATAATCGGCCTGCATTTTCTCGACGGCGCCAGTCAGCGTCTCGCAAAGCTCGTCGACGGTGTAGAGGTCGATGCCCTTGTCGTAGGACGCGGCCAGCACCAGGTCCGCCTTGTCGGCGAGCTCGATGTCGCCGTTATCCAGTGCAGCGGCGTCCACATCGAGTCCATGTTCAGCGACCAGCGCTTTCAGTGCGGCCACATCGGGGTGTTTCTTCAGCAGGGTCAGGGCAGTGCCATTATCGATGCCCGGAGTAACCGACACACCCGACTTCAGCGCGGTGCGCTTGGCTTCGTCCTTCAGGCCCGCGTCGTGAACGGTGCGTGAACAGGGGCCGATGAAATTCAGCCCGGCGGCTTCCATGGCGGCGACCATGGTTTCGTCCTCGGCCATGAAACCATAGCCGGCGAAGATGGAGTTGTAGTTGTTTTCCCGCGCGATGGCGATGATCTGGCGGATGCGCTGGTCGCGCTCCTCCTTGTTGGCGCCAGTGTAATCGGGTACGCGGTGGATGCGCTCCGGATCGGTCAGGGTGCGCAGTTCCGGTGCCAGGGCGCTCTGGTAGACGATGGAGTCCTTTTCCGAGAGCAGGATGCCGAAGTCGGCGATGCCCATTTCGGCAAAGACGTCCATGGCTTCCTTGCGGATCGGGCCGCGGCAGATGATCAGCGGGCGCATATGGGCGCAGTCAAACTGATTGACCCAGGCGCTGTGGCGACGCCCAAGGCGACGGTCACGGTGAATCAGTGAGTTGTTCAGGTAGTGTTCGTTAGACACGTATCAATCCTCGAAATCAGTTCTCTGGCGGCCGGTCAGTGGAATTCGCGCTGCACGCCCTGCAGTGCTTCCGGCTCGTAGTGACGCAGGCAGAAGTCCATGTGCTCCGCCAGTACGTGGCGCAGGTCGGACGGCATGACGATCTGCGAGATGGAACCCAGGCTCAGGGCCTCATCGGGGTTCATCAGCTCACGCTCGTAACGCTGGGCCAGCAGCGCCTCTTCGGACTTGACCCAGGCTCCCACCAGTTGCTCAGCCGCGGCCTTCGCTTCGCTGGAAGAAAGTCCGGCAGCGGTTTGCGCCTCGGTTTCCTTCGCGATGCGCTCTTTCACCGAGCCGCGAATTTTCTTCAGCTCGTCCTTGTACACATACTCCACGCCCGCGGGACCCATTACCGCCACCCGGGTGGTGGGGAGTGCGACGACGAAGTCCGCGCCGGTGGGGTAGTTGTTATAGGAGGCGTAGGCGCCGCCGAAGGCGTTGCGCACCAGCACCAGGAAACGCGGGGTGCGCAGGTCGACGATGGCGTCGAGCATGGCGCGACCGGCCTGGACAATACCGCCGGCTTCCTGTTCCTTGCCCGGCAGGAAGCCGGTGGTGTCCTCGAGGAAGATGATCGGGATGTTATAGAGGTTGCAGAAACGGATGAAACGCGCGTTCTTGTAGGCGGCCGCGATATCGATCTGGCCGGAGGCTACAGAGGAGTTGTTGGCGACGAAGCCCACCACGTTGCCACCCATGCGCCCCAGCGCGGTGATGGTATTGCGCGCGCGCTCGGGTTGGATCTCGAGAAAATCACCATGATCGCAGAGTTGCTGGATCATGATGGTGATGTCGAAGGGTGTATTGAAACCGGTAGGCGAATTGAAGGCCTTTTTCAGCAGGATGTCGATATCCCAGGTCTTGCGGCTCATCGGGTCCGACGACGGGCGATGGGGCGCCAGTTCGCTGTTGTGGCTGGGCAGATATTCCAGCAGCGCGCGCACCTTGCGCAGTGCCGCCACTTCGTCCGGCACCACAAAGTCGGTCACGCCGCTCTGGCTGTGTACGCCGGGTCCGCCGAGTTCGTCAGGGGTGACGTCTTCGCCGAGTACGGATTTCACGACCCCCGGGCCGGTAAGGCCGAAGAAGGTTTCGTTGGGCTGGATCAGGAAAGAACCCTGGCGCGGCAGGTAGGAACCGCCGCCGGCATTGAAGCCGAACATGCACATGATCGAAGGCACCACGCCGGAGATTTTACGCAGCGCAGTGAAGGCATCGGCGTAGCCGTCGAGGCCGCCAACGCCGGCGGGAATGTAGGCACCGGCGGAGTCGTTCATGCCGACCAGCGGAATACGCCGCTTGGCCGCGAACTCGAACAGGCGCGCCAGCTTCTCGCCGTTGGTTGCGTCCATTGAGCCGGCGCGAACTGTGAAGTCGTGTCCGTAGATGGCCACATCGCGCCCGTTGACCTTGATCAGCGCTGTGACCAGCGAGGCGCCGTCGAGATTGGGGCCCCAGTTCTGGTAGAGAACAGTCGGATCTTCGTCCGCCAGGAACTGGATGCGCTCCCAGACGGTCATGCGGTTTTTCAGGTGCTGGCGTTGTACATTCTTGACGCCCGCTGCCTGGTAGGGCCGCCGTTGCAGTTCCAGGCCGTGTTTCAGCGCGTTCTCGTAAAGCCCCGGTTCTGTTTCCAGTTGGCCGGGAACGCGAAACTCCTGTTCATCGACTTCCGCGAAAGGATTTTCAAGGCTGGCAATCAGGTCTGGGCTGCTGTCTGTGGTCATGTTTCCTTGATCCAATAGTCGGCCAACGGCCGTGAGAGCTTGCGACCTTCGAAAAGGTACTCGGTTTGCAAGACGGGACAGGTGGTCGGGCCGCGCTGCCTGAGCCACCAGAAATTCGGCGACACAAGATAATTCGACAGCCCTGCAAAGTCAATTCCGGGACTAGCGTAAATCCATGTTTTAACAGCAAATTAATGTGTTTGCAGCGGCTTGCAGGGGCGATAGTTTACACTAAAGCGCGTGCAAACTGACCTCAGCGCCCAGACCTGCACGTGTGAACATTGTCAACATGGAGTCGCGAGTGAAGCGATGACGAATACGGTAGTACTCGAGGAAATCGTCTACCGGCCAGATGGCGCGGATCTGTTCGCGAGCTTTGTCGATTTACCCGGCGCGGTGTTCCTTGATTCGAGCCAACCCCACTGCCAGAGGGGGCGCTTCGATATCATTTCCGCCCTCCCGGCAGCTGCTCCCGCGCCCCCGGACATCCCCGCGACCGGATCTGCCGTGGAGGCTCGGGCGTGGCGGGAGTATTTCAGGGAACTGCATCGCTTCCATCGTTCTCATTATGACTCGCCCCACCCCGCTTCACCGGACATCCCCTTTTGCGGTGGACTGCTCGGTATGCTGGATTACGATACAGGCAATGCCCTGCAAGGAGTCGCGCATCCCGGTAGCCAGGGTTCCGGGCGATTCGTGCCCCGCATCGGCGCTTACGATTGGGCAATAGTCCAGGACCACCTCCTGCAGCGCAGCGTCCTGGTAAGCCAGCCGGGTGTGGCGACGGGCCTGCGTGAGGACCTTCGCAAGCGGGCCTCCAGTGCAGGCCTGTGCGATGCCGGGGCCAGTTTCAAACTCGGCGCGGCCTTCAGCTCGAATCTCAGCGCTGCGCAATACGCTTCGGCCTTTGACCGTATTCTCGATTACATCCACGCCGGTGACTGTTACCAGGTGAACCTCGCCCAGCGCTTTGACGCGCCCTACACGGGGGACCCCTGGCTGGCCTACCGTGCCCTGCGCGCTGTCGCCGCCGCGCCGTGGTCGGCCTTCCTCTCTCTCGGTGACGGCGAAGCGATGCTGAGCCTTTCCCCCGAGCGATTTATCGCCCTGCACGGGACTCATGTGCAAACGTCACCGATCAAGGGCACTCGTCCACGCTATCGCGATCTGGATACCGACACCGCAGCCGCCCGCGAACTGTCCCGCTCGGTCAAGGACCGCGCGGAGAACCTGATGATCGTCGACCTCCTGCGCAATGATCTCGGCCGCAACTGCACGCCGGGCAGCATCCACGTGGATGCGCTGTTTGAAGTCCAGAGCTTCCCGACGGTTCACCACATGGTAAGCAACATCAGCGGCGAACTGGCGCCCGGTCGCAGCGCCTACGACCTGCTCGGCGATGCCTTCCCCGGCGGTTCCATTACCGGTGCGCCGAAGCGGCGCGCCATGGAGGTGATCGCGGAGCTGGAGCCACATGCGCGGGAAGCCTATTGCGGCAGCGTTTTCTATGTCAGCGCTGACGGGCGGATGGACAGCAACATTGCGATTCGTTCACTGCTCTGTTCGGGGGGGACGGTGCGCTGTTGGGGCGGCGGCGGGATCGTTGCCGACTCGACCTGTGAGGCGGAGTACCAGGAGACCTTCGACAAGGTTGGGCGGTTTCTGGAATTGCTGGAAGGCTTGTGACTTTTGTTAGTCGATAGACCGGGTTGGGGGCTCTTGGCGCATGGAGTCCGCGCTTTGGGTGTTACAGGCTTCCCGCAGCTCGAAAGCGTTTATACTCGCCGCGGAAAGCCTGTAACACCCAAAGCGCTAACCCTTGCAGCGAAGATCGGCTCTCGGCTTGCGTAGCCAGGAGTCCCGGCACGGAGGTAGCGAACGCCGGCGCATTTTCCGTGCTGTGAGTCAAAACGCTTTCGAACAAGCACGGGAAATGCGCCGGCGTTCGCGGTATCAGGGCTCCAACGCCAGTTCGGTAAGAACGACTAAACCGTCAGTTCCCGGTCACTGGCATCAACAAACGCCTGCTTGAGCTCCTGCAGCGACTCAACTGAGCGGAACTGCGGAAACTCGTCAATCACGTTCTGCGGTGCGTGAATCAGGATGCCCACGTCCGCCTCGCCCAGCATGGTGGTGTCGTTGTAGGAATCCCCCGCCGCGATCACCCGGTAGTTCAGGCTGTGCAGCGCCTTGACCGAGGCGCGCTTGGGATCTTCCTGGCGCAGCTTGTAGTCCACTACCCTGCCCGCCTCGTCGGCGATCAGGCGGTGACAGAACAGCGTCGGCCAACCGAGTTGGCGCATCAGCGGCTGTGAGAACTCGTAGAAAGTGTCGGAGAGGATGATCAGTTGGAAACGTTCACGCACCCAGTTGACGAAGTCGATGGCGCCGGGCAGCGGTTCGAGGGTGGCGATGACCGACTGGATATCGTCCAGCTTGAGACCGTGCTGGTCCAGCAGCGCCAGGCGCTGGCGCATCAGCACGTTGTAGTCGGGAATATCGCGGGTGGTGGCCCGCAACTCGTCGATGCCGGTTTTTTCAGCGAATGCGATCCAGATTTCCGGGACCAGGACACCTTCGAGGTCGAGACAAGCCAATTCCACGGTGATTCTCCTAAGCACTGTACGAAACAGCCGCACAATCTACGGATTTGCACCGCCCGGCACAAGTCTCGACACGCAGCCGACTTCGGGCTAGCTAGAAAACCGGAAGTTCCAGGTGGGAGAAAAGTTCTTCGACCTCCGCCTTGGTGCGGCTCTGGAAGGCGTCCTGGACGACTTCGCGGGTCAGGTGGGGGGCGAAGTCCTCGATGAATTCGTACATGTAGCCGCGCAGGAAGGTGCCGCGGCGGCAGCCGATCTTGGTGATGCTGCTGGCAAAGAGATGGCTGGCATCCAGCGCTACCAGGTCCTCGTCGATATCCGGGTCATGGGCCATGGCGGCGACGATGCCGATGCCCAGCCCGAGACGCACGTAGGTCTTGATCACGTCGGCGTCTGCCGCGGTGAATACCACTCGCGGCACCAGGCCCTTCTGCACGAATGCCTCGTCGAGGCGTGAACGACCGGTGAAGCCAAACACGTAGGTGACGATGGGATGGGCCGCCACGTCCTCCAGGCTGAGCCGGGATACCTGTGCAAGCGGATGATCCCGCGGCACCAGGATGCAACGGTTCCAGCGGTAACAGGGCATCATGATCAGGTCTGAGAACAGCTCCAGGGCCTCGGTGGCGATGGCGAAATCCACCGTCCCGTCGGCGGCCATCTGGGATATCTGCATCGGCGTCCCCTGGTGCATGTGCAGGGAGACATCCGGGTAGCGCTCGATAAACCCGCGGATGGTAGCGGGCAGCGCATAGCGTGCCTGGGTGTGGGTGGTGGCGATGGAAAGGCTGCCTTTCTTCTCGTTGGAATACTCCTGGGCAACCTGCTTGATACTCTCGACCTTGCGCAGCACTTCACCCGCTGCTTCGAGGATCGCCTCCCCCGCCGGCGTGACGTGGGTCAGGTGTTTACCGCTGCGGGCGAAAACCTCCACCCCGAGCTCGTCCTCGAGCAGCCGGATCTGCTTGCTGATCCCCGGCTGGGAGGTATAAAGGCTCTGCGCGGTAGCGGAAACATTGAGCTCGTGGTGGGCTACCTCCCAGATATATCGCAGCTGCTGCAGTTTCATACCCACCCTCCAGAAAAGGATGCCGTGACAGAGGGAAGAACTGGGGCGACCCCCGGTCGTCCCCAGCTTCTTCCCCAAAATTCTTATGAAGAATAGCCATAGTTATTACTAATTGCCAAGGTCAAATGGAATAACCTTCGAGCCGGCAAGCGATCAGGAATTCGCTACACCGTGAGGCACGTGCCCCGTCGCAACGTGGGCGCTGGCAGATTTGCA
The DNA here is from genome assembly GCA_033283325.1 of Halieaceae bacterium WMMBA4. GTDB lineage: Bacteria > Pseudomonadota > Gammaproteobacteria > Pseudomonadales > Halieaceae > Mangrovimicrobium. The sequence continues at coordinate 1,199,536 of JAWMQO010000001.1, read as the reverse complement.
GTGGGCCTGCTGGTCGTCAAAGAATACATCGGCCCGGTAGGCACGGAGAAAGTCCCCCTTGTCCAGTCCACCGAGGAAAATGGACTCGTCGATGCGGATATTCCAGGCCCGCAGGGTGCGGATGACCCGCTCGTGGGCAGGCGCGGAACGGGCCGTCACCAGGGCGGTGCGGATTGGCGCTTCGCTGGCGGGAAAAGCCTGCTGCAACTGGTGCAGGCCGTAGAGGAAGGCCTTGAAAGGTCCGCCCGCCAGGGGCTCTTTCGCCGCGGCCTTCTCGCTGGCAGTGAAGGCGTCGAGCCCCTCACTCTTGAAAACCCGTTCGGCTTCGTCGGAGAAAATAACCGCGTCGCCGTCGAAGGCGAAGCGCAGCTGTTCACTGCCGGTATCCTTGTTACGGCCGGAGATGAGCGTCGCTGCGGCGACCCCGGAGTCGAGGGCGTAGCGCACGTCTTCCGCTTCGCTGGAGAGGAAGAGGTGGCAACCGAAGGCGTTGATATAGCGCCAGGGGCTTTCGCCGCCACAGAAGGCGGCCCGACGAATCTGCAGGCCATAGTGCTCGATGGAGTTGAAAACACGCAGGCCGGTGTCGGCGCTGTTGCGTGAAAGCAGGATCACCTCGACCCGCTGTTCGCCGAGCAGTTCGTTGATGCGCAGCAGTTTGTTGGCCACCGGGAAAGCCTCCCCGGGAGCCAGGGGCTCGTCCTCGTGCTCGATCTGGTAGGCCGAGTAGGCTTCCAGGCCATCATTCTCAAATACCTGGTGACTGGCGCTCAAATCGAAGAGCGCGCGCGAGGAAATCGCTATTACCAGTTTGTCGGATATCTGCTCGGGCATGGAGCAAAGCTTAGCCGGAGCCCGCTGTGGCGTCTACAGAGTGAGCAGGTAGAGACCACAGAGACACATCAGGGCGCCTGTGCCCCGCGCCAGCCATTGTCCCCCGGGAAAGATTTTTTCCACCAGCACCAGCACCGCAAGACCCGCGATCCAGAGCAGGTTCATCACACCGCCGACAAAGAGCAGCAACATCACGGCCCAGCAGCAGGCGACACAGTAGAAGCCGTGGTGCAGGCCGATCACAAAGGCACCACCGGCCCCCGGACGCCAGTGTTGGCTGAGGAACTGTACCGGGCTGCGGCAGTGTCGCAGGCAGGTCTGCTTGGCGGGTGTGAACTGGTAGATACCGGCCAGCAACAGGATCGCCCCTGACAGGCTGTAGCTGCTGCTCCACATCAGCATGCCGTGGAGCAGGCCAGCAGCCTCCAGCGCCCACTGCAGGAAGGTCGCCACGAGGCTGAACAGGAACCATGCTCCCAGGTAGCCACAGAGAAAACTGCCGGTGGGGACTGCCATCGCCTTTTCCCCGCCCTGCCCCCGGCTGTTGTGGCGCTGCACCCGGGCGTAGAGCAGGAGAGTCGGCGCCGCACTGGGCAGCATCATGGCGATCATCATGACCCACCACATGAGCAGCATCAGGAACCAGTAATCGAGGGGCCAGGCGCTATTGCCGCCGGTGGAGATGGCGGGGAGCGGAAAGCGGCTGCTTGTCATCTGCGACGGATCCATGCCGGTGCCCGCACCTGTCAGCAGGTAATACCAGCTGAGCGCGAGAATTGCCGCAATACCTGCGATAACCAGCAGGTGTTCGCGGCGCAGGGCGCGTTCGGTAAGCGTGAGTGGCGTCTGAACTGCGCTACTGTCGCCGCTGGCGGGCCGCATGCGCGCGGGGAGCGCTCAGGCTGCCCGGGCCTTCACCACCCCCTGGTTGTTCAGGTGGATGTGGGCGAACTGGGCATAGCGGTCCTCGAACTCCATCTCGATCGGCCCGCTGGTTTGAATGGTGGATGAACCCATTTCCGCGACGGTGTATTCAAAGCCATTGGGCAGGTCGATACGCGCCCGGTGCTCGTCTCCGGTCACGGGATTGCGGATGGGTTCGCCGCGCGTCGCAACCAGGCCGTCCACTGTGACGTGCCCGATTCTCGCCTCGACATCCGAGGCGAAGTCGATGGCCAGGAAGCGCGGTTCGAAGATTTCAGCGAAGGTGGCGGCGAATATGTTCCAGATGGTGGCGCCGGCCTCGGTTTCCTGGCCGCTGAGAATCGTCAGCAGCGCTTCACGCTGGGGGTCTGAGGCGCGCTCGTCGACAATGATCAGGGCCTTGCCCTCCCCCTCGTGAATCGGCCCCGGCCACCACATCACCGCCACTGTCCGCAGGCCGTCGAGTTTCACGTCGCCAAAGTGCCCGCTGGTGATTTCCATGCCGGCAACGGCTTCGCAATTGCCGTAGGTGGGCAGCGCGTTGAACTGGCAGGGGCAGCCGTAAGCGCAGTTGCAGGTCACAAGTTCCACCGCTTTGATTTCCCAGGGTGTCATCGCTGCCTCCTCGGACTTGCCCGTCGTGGGACACTGTGTGGGCTAACTATAGTCCAATCTCGGGGCAGTACCAGCGACTGCCCCGGCCAATCAGCCCGCGCTCTCACGCCCCGCGAAGTAGCTCCGGGTAGCCCGGAAGACAACCGGCGCCAGCAGGAGCAATGCCACCAGGTTGGGAACCGCCATGAAGGCGTTCAGGGTGTCGGCGATCAGCCAGATCATGTCCAGCTGCACGATGGTTCCCACGGGAATAGCCGCCACCCAGAGCAGGCGGAACGGCATCACGGCCTTCGTGCCCAGCAGGAAGACCACGCAGCGTTCGCCATAGAAGGACCAGCCGATCATCGTGGTAAACGCGAACAGGCAAAGGCCGAAGGTCACTACGTAGTCCCCCCCGGGAATAGCCTGACTGAAGGCCATGGCGGTGAGCGCAGCGCCACTCTCGCCACTGGGCAGGACATCCATGATGACAATGACCAGCCCGGTCATGCTGCAGACGATCAGGGTATCGATAAAGGTGCCCAGCATCGCCACCATACCCTGTTCGACCGGCTGGTTGGTGCGTGCGGCGGCGTGGGCGATAGGCGCGCTGCCGAGGCCCGCTTCGTTGGAAAAGATCCCGCGGGCAACACCGAAGCGAAGCGCGGCCCAGACGCTTGCGCCTGCGAAACCGCCCGCCGCGGCTGAACCGCTCATGGCGCTTTCGACGATGGTCACCACCGCGCCGGGCACAGATTCCAGGTTGAGGCCGATGACCAGCAGGCCCATGGCGATGTAGGAAAGCGCCATGAAGGGCACCAGCACACTGGCGACGTGGGCTATACGCTGGATGCCGCCGAGGATCACCGCGCCCACCAGCACCATCAGCACGCCGCCGGTAGCCAGGGGCAGTACGCCGAAACCTTCTTCCAGCACGTGAGCCACGGAATTCGATTGCACGGTATTGGCGAGTCCGAATCCGGCCAGGGAGCCGAAGAGCGCGAAGGCGTAGGCCAGCCAGTGCCAGCGCCGGTGCAGGCCGTTGCGAATGTAGTACATGGGGCCGCCGCTGAAATTGCCGGCCTCGTCCTGCTCGCGATAGGTGACCGCGCAAACCGCTTCGGCGTACTTGGTGGCCATCCCCACCAGGGCCGTGATCCACATCCAGAACAGCGCTCCGGGACCGCCCAGGGCGACGGCGGTCGCTACGCCGGCGATATTCCCGGTACCGATGGTGGCGGAGAGTGAGGTCATCAGTGCGCTGAAGGGGGAAATGTCACCCTCGCCTTTCCCGGTGCGACCGCGGAACAGCATGCCGAAGGCGGTCGGCAGTTTGCGCAAGGTCATGAAGCGCAGGCCGAGACTCAGGTATATACCGGTACCCAGCAGCAGTACCAGCATGACCGGCCCCCAGGCCCATGCGTTGACGGTGGTGATTATCTCACCCATATCCACTCCCCCTGTGTGGTTTTGACGAAAACAGCAAATGCTGTCAGTGGCGGAAGCCCCCGCTTTGCGGGAACACGCCGAAGATGCCGCCCGTGTGGACGAATACGATATCTGTTACGCCCTCGAAGCGGCCGGCGGCGACCTCTGCCACCATGCCGGCGAAGGCCTTGCCAGTGTACACCGGGTCGAGAAGAATACCTTCCAGGGCCGCGAGTTCGGCGATCAGCTCGAAGACCTCGCGGCTCGCCTTTGCGTAGCCCGCCCCCACATAACCATCGATCACCCGGGTTTGCGGTTCAATGGCGGGCGTCCCCGGGAAGCGCCGGTGCCAGTCGGCCGCGTCGGCGGCCACCTTCTCCAGGAAGTAGGCCTCGTCATCACAGACGTTGACCCCCCAGACCGATGCCGGCAGTCCGTGCAGGCTTGTGCCAAGGGTCAAGCCCGCCTGGGTGCCGCCAGAGCCGGTGGCGCAGAGGATGTGCGCCTGCTCGATCCCGGCCTCCGCGAAATCCTGCGCCAGTTCTTCGCAGGCGGCGATATAACCCCAGATGCCGAGACCATCGCTGCCGCCAGTCGGTATGGCGAGGGCCTTCTGGCCGAGTCCTGCATAGTGATCCTGCCAGTGCTGGAACAGCTGGTCCAGTCCGCCGAGGTACTCCGCCAGGGAGTAACAACTGACGCTGGCTCCCGCGAGTCGGTCCAGTAGCAGGTTGCCTTCGGGCGCTTCCGGTTCCTCGCCCCGCAGGATCAGGTGAACTCCCATGCCCAGTTGGGCCCCGGCAAATGCGGTGGCCCTGGCGTGGTTGGACTGCAGGCCGCCGCAGGTGATCAACACCGAGCATCCCTCATCGCGGGCGTGGGCGGTGATGAACTCCAGCTTGCGAACCTTGTTGCCGCTGAGGGTGCAGCCGGTGAGGTCGTCGCGCTTGATCCAGAGCCGGTGGCCCCGGCCCCAGCGAGAGGATGCTCTTTCGAGGAATTGCAGGGGGGTCGGGGTGCGTGCCAGGGGAATCCTCGGTGGGTAATCCAGGTTGGCGCGCGACACGTCTCCCGCCCTAGGACCCGATGGTCTTGAGGGTGCCCTTCGGCAGGACGGCGTGCACGTGAATCCGCTGGAATTTCATATCCACGTTGTTCGCCACGTTGAGCACCATGTAGTTATCGTCCAGTGCGGTCACCTTGCCGATGATCCCGGCACTGGTCACCACCTCGTCTCCCTTGGACAGGCCGCCAACGAGTTCGGCGTGTTCCTTCTGCCGCTTGCGCTGCGGGCGAATCGCGATGAAATAGAAGAGGACGAACAACAGCACCAGAAAACCGATCTGGAACAGTTCGCCACCGGGAGGTGGCTGGCCACCGGCCGCCTGGGCGTGGGCGCTGGCAATAAAGAGGCTCATGCTGATTACCTTGTGAAAAAACTTTTGTAGTGAGTTGAGCAAACGGGCGCTTTACAACGCGGCTAAATTTACCGGCTTTCCCGCCGACCCGCAATGTATCCCTATGGCTCGCGGCAAAACGCGCTACACTTAGCTTCGCGTACAAATACAAATAACACGGATCGCGTTGTGCCGAACGCTGCGACATGGAGAATCTAGCATTGGCCAAGACAACCTCTGAATCCAACCGGGAGATTGCCCTTCGTCTTTCCAACAACCTGCCGCGCCTGCTGCGGGAGTTTTTTCGCGATTACGACCGCCGCGTGCTGCAGGGAATCGCCGAGCGCGGCTATGCGGATATTCGCCCCTCCCACAGCCAGGTGCTGTCCAACCTCGGCACCGGTTCCGTCAGGGTGACCGAGCTGGCGGAGCGCGCCCGGGTCACCCAGCAGGCGATGGGCAAGCTGCTCAAGGAGCTGGAGCGCCTGGGCTACGTGGATCGCGCCATCGACAGTTCCGACAAGCGCGCCAAGGAGATTCGTTTTACCCCGCGCGGCCTGAAGCTCGTCGAGGACGCGCTGGAAGTGGTCGAGGAAGTCCGCGAGTACTACGCCGGCAAGATCGGCGTGCGCCGGCTGACCGACCTGGAAGACAGGTTGCGCGACGCCGTGGCGCGGCTGGAACTGGACTACCTGCCGGAATCATGGGCCGAGGAAGAATAGCCCCGATATCAGGCTAGTTCTAGCACTAGAGTTCATGTGCAAGCCATTGATTTTTCTATACTTGTTGCGGCTGGTAGCCGCCGGGCGACAGCTTGCGCTGGCGCAATCTCTGGGGCAGGGTATCGTCCACTGAACGGAAGCGATAAACGCCGTCATCGTCGAGCTGCCTGGCCACCTGTCCACGCTGGCTAAGGTAGTTGAGGTGCGCCATGCACTCCCCCAATGCCATGTTGATCTGCTCCCCACTGAGTTCGCGCCTGAACAGCGCGGGGAGCAATTCCATGGCGCTCTGCGCCCGCTCGACGCAGCCCTCCTCCAGCGCCAGCAGGCCGTCCTCGTGATGCTCTATCAGTGTCCGCAGGCGATGGTGCAGGCCGGTGAAGGGCACGTTGTGCGCCGGCAGCACCAGGGCATCGGCAGGCAGGACCTCGAGGAAATGTTCGAGGGACTGCAGCCACTCGCGCAGCGGATTTCCCTCAGGCTCCTCCGGCCCGATGCTGATATTGCTCGAAATGCGCGGGATCACCTGGTCGCCGGAGATCAGCACGTTGAGGGAGTCGCAGTAGAGGCAGGCGTGCTCCGGAGAGTGGCCCCGGCCGATGACGACCCGCCAGCGCCGACCATTGATACTCAGGGAGGCGCCGTCAACGAGGCGCCGGTAGGCACCCGGCAGGGGCGATACGATTTCCCGCAGCCCACCGATCACCTTCTGGAATGCCATCTGGTCGCTCGCACTGCGCCCCAGGAGCGCCTGGTGCTGTTCGCTGGCCCGGGAGAGCTCAGCGGGATCGGAGCGGGTATAGAACATCCCTGTCAGGTACTCGGTACGGGAGATGTAGAGTGGCACCTGCCAGCGCTCGCAGAGCCAGCCGGCATTGCCGGTATGGTCGGGGTGCCAGTGGGTACAGACCACTGCCTTGACAGGCTTACCCTCGAGGTGTTGCTCGAAAACCTGCTCCCAGAGTACCTGGGTAGGCTCGAGGGCCAGGCCGGTATCGACTACCCACCAGCCGTCGTCGTCCTCCAGCAGGTAGAGATTGATATGGTCCAGCGCCATCGGCAGGGGCATGCGCAGCCAGCGCACGCCCTCAGCGAGTTCGATGAATTCGGCGGGTGCCGGTAGCGTGGTTTCCCCCAGGGGGTAGTCGAGCATTGTCAGGCCTTGTCCAGCCCGAGCTCCTTGATGAGCGCGAGCACGTCGTCGTGGTGGGTCTTGGTTTTCACCTTGTCCATGACATGCTTCAGTCGACCATCCTTGCCGATGATGAAAGTGGTGCGCAGGATTCCCATGAACTCCCGCCCCATGAATTTTTTCAGCCCCCAGCAGCCGTATTTCTCGGCGATCGCGTGGTCCTCGTCCGAGAGCAGGGTAAAGTTCAACTCCTGCTTGTCGATGAACTTGCCCAGCCGGGCCACCGGGTCGGGGCTGACCCCGAGGACCACTGTATCGACTTTCGCCAGGGCTTTTTTACTGTCCCGGATACCGCAGGCCTGCACCGTGCAGCCCGGCGTCATGGCCTTGGGATAGAAGTACAGCACCACGTTCTTTTCATCGCGGAACTGCTTCAGGCTGACTTTCTTGCCATCCTGGTCCAGCAGGGTAAAGGCCGGTGCCAGGTTGCCGATCTTCGGAAATGCCATGGTTTCACTCCTTTGTGTTTGCTTGGGAGCGCGGCTGGTACTCCAGCGCGCTGACTTTTACCGGGAACTGGCCGCTGTCGCGCTCTGCGAAATAGTCGCGCAGGGCCTCTCGTACGACCGGGAAGGCGAGTTCGTCCCAGGGGATCTCATCCTCGGCGTACAGCGCGCATTCGAGGCTCTCCGGACCGACACCGAATTCGCCGTCCACGATCTGGCAGAGGTAGAACATGTAGACCTGGCTGATGTATGGCAGGTCGTAGATCCGGTAGAGGTGTAAATCCACCGCCCTGGCGCGGGCTTCCTCCCAGGTTTCGCGGGCGGCGCCATGGGTGGTGGTTTCACCGTTTTCCATGAAACCCGCGGGTAGTGTCCACAGGCCGTAGCGCGGTTCGATTGCCCGCTTGCACAGGAGCACCTTGTCCTGGTGGACCGGCAGGCAGCCGACAATGATTCGCGGGTTGATGTAGTGAATGAACTCGCAGGCCGTGCATACATAACGCTGCCGGTCATCACCCTCGGGAATACGCAGGGCCACTGCGGCGCCACAACTGGTACAGAATTTCATCGGGAGCAAGCTTGCCGTCGCATTGAGTTCAAGAAATCCGGGGCGATCAGTATAGAGCGATTCGCCGTGCCGGGCGAGGGAGCTCAGTGCAGCTCCCGGTACGCCCCGCAGTAAAACAGCAGGGGCTGGCCAACGGCGCGGGCCACCGTGTCGCGCACCCGGCCGACAATGATCTGGTGGTCGCCACCGTCATGGGTAGCGTAGAGTTCACACTCGAAGCTCACCAGGGCGTCGCGGATGATCGGCGCGCCGTGGCGCCCGAGACGGAAGTGCGCCGGGCTCAGGGCGTGATCGCCCTTGCGTGCGTACTGGTTGGAGAGACCGACCTGCTCAGCGGTCAGTACGTTGATGGCGTAGTTACGCGGGGCCGCGAATGTGTCGAACACCTCGGAGCTGTTCTGCAGGCTCCAGAGCACCAGCGGCGGATCCAGCGATACCGAGGCGAAGGAATTCGCGGTCATCCCCTGGGGAATGCCCTCCGGGCTGATGGCGGTGATCACGCAGACACCCGTGGGGAAGCGTCCAAGCAGGTTGCGCAGTTCGCGGCTTTCGATACTCATTCTTTCTCCTTTATTGCTCCAGCGTCCTGGCGGCGCTCATTGCTGACCCTGCCAGCGCTGGGCGCGGGTCTCGTCACTTTCGCGGGCATCGACCCAGTGTTCTCCCTGTGGCCCCTGCTCTTTCTTCCAGAAGGGAGCGCGGGTTTTCAGGTAATCCATAATAAATTCACAGGCGGCGAAAGCCGCCTCCCGGTGGGCGGAACTCGCCCCGACCCAGACTATCTGCTCGCCGGGTTGCAGTCTGCCCACCCGGTGCACCACCCGCGCAGCGAACAGGGGCCAGCGCTCTGCGCTCTCCTCCAGGATGGCGAGGATACTGCGTTCAGTCATACCCGGGTAATGTTCCAGGTAGAGGGACTGAACGCCGCGGTCATCGTTGTTGACGCGCACGTAGCCGGTAAAGGTGGCCACGCCCCCCTCCTCCGCACGTCCCTGCAGCAGGCTGGCCTGGAGTACCCGCAGGTCAAAATCCGCTTCCTGGATATTCACCTCGAGGACGGCGCGCATCTCAGCCTCCCGTCACCGGCGGGAAAAAGGCGATCTCGTCGCCGTCGCTGATGGCCGCGTTCCCCTGAACCATTTGCTGGTTCAGGGCGCGAATGATGTTGGGCGCCGCCAGCGCCGCCTGCCAGCGTTCGCCGTGCTCCCGGGCCAGGGACGCCTGCAACCGGTCGAGGTCGGAAAGTGCCTCAGACGCGGGAAGTTCCAGGCGTTCGCAGCCCAGTTCTTCCCGCAGGCGGCCAAAGAACAGTACCTGCAGCATCTCAGGCGCCCTCTTCCCGGCGCCAGTGCCCGGATTTGCCGCCGAGCTTTTCCAGCAGGCCGATGTCGGTGATCTGCATGCCGCGATCAACCGCCTTGCACATGTCGTAGAGCGTGAGTGCTGCCACCGAGACGGCGGTCAGGGCTTCCATTTCCACGCCGGTTTGTCCCGCGACCTTGCAGCGGCCCTCGATATGCACCGCGTCGCCGGCGGTGTCGAACTCGAAGTCCAGCTTGACCGAGGTGAGCATCAGCGGGTGGCACAGGGGGATGAGGTCGGAACATTTCTTCGCGGCCTGGATGCCGGCGACCCGGGCGACAGCGATGGCGTCGCCCTTCTTGTGGCCACCCTCGCGCAGCAAACGCAGCGTTTCCGGCAGCATCCTGACGGTAGCCCGCGCCGTGGCGACGCGTTCCGTAACGTCCTTGGTGCCGACATCGACCATGCGGGCGGCGCCGGACTCATCCAGATGGGTAAGCTGCGACATAAAATGCGCCCTTTAAAACCAGAGCGGCAAAGTCTAGCGAATGGCGCCAGTGAAAGACAGACCTGCCTTACAAGTGTGAAGCCAGCGCGCTGACCCGTGTGTTGACGGGATAGTCCCCCGCGGTCCAGCCGAGCCTGACAAAGATGGCGTCCAGGGAGGGGATGATCATTACCACCTGGCCGTTGTGCCCGGACATGGCAAAGGCGTCTGCTGGCAGGTCCGGCCAGTGGAGGCCGTCACCACCGCTGTTGAGCCAGAGCTGGTAACCGTAGCGCGGGTTGTTGTCGCTGCCATTGGGGGTCACCGCCCGCCTCACCCAACCCGGGGACAGCCACTGCTGCCCGCCCGCGCGTCCGGCTTGCATCAGCGGCAGCGCCATGCGCGCCCAGTCCCGGGCCGATGCGTAGACGAAAGAGCTGCCGACGCAGTAACCACTGGGGTCCAGTTCGACCACCGTGTTGCGCAGGCCCAATGGCGCTGCCACTTCGCGGTCGAAGAAACTGACGAAGCCCTGGGGCCCGCCGAGGCGCTCGCCGATCAGGCGACAGAGCAGATTGGTGGTCCCCGAGGAGTAGGCGAAATGGGTGCCGGGAGCGTGCTCAAGCGGCTTTTCCAGGGCGACCGCCGAGGCGTTGCTGGCGTTGAACAGCATGCGGGTGGAATCGTTGCCCGGCAGGTAGGGCTCGCTGAAGGCCAGGCCGGAACTCATCTGCAGGAGTTGCTCGAGGCTGATTGCGGAGCGTTCATCCTCCCCCCACTCGGGAAAAAGCCCGGTCATGCCCTGGGACAGGATTCCGAGCGCTTGCATCCGCCCCACGATCAGGGCGGTCAGGCTCTTGCCCATGGACCAGCCCAGCAGCGGTGTATCCGGCCCCGTGTCGGTGCCGTACGCCTCCGCCAGGACACGCCCTCCCCGCACCACCAGCAGGGCCCGGGTATCGAGGCCGCTGGCCTCGTCCTCGGTGAGCACGCTTTCGAGGGCCAATTGCAGGGCGTCGTTGTCTGGGCCCGGGCCGGCCACCAGGGTTTCTGCCCTGGAGTGTGATGCCAGTGTCAGTGAGTCCAGCGGGAACATCGCCGGTCGCTGCAGGGTGCACCCCAGTCCTGGATAGAAACGGGCTGTTGCCGTTGCTCCGAGGACGCTGGCACTGACCTGCTGCGGGGCGCTGAAATCAAGCGCAGCCAACTCGAGTGCCGGTGAGAAAATACGGATATCTTCGGCAGTCTGTGGCTCACTGAAGCCCGATAGGTAGTGAGCGGAACAGGCGAGCTTGGCCGCCAGGCCAGCGGCGACGGTGGGCGTCTGGGGGATTGCAGTCACCGGGATGCCGGCGTAGCGTGCCAGGCCCAGGAGCAGCATGAGCGCCAGTGCGAGGCCCACGCAAAGGATGACAAAAGTTCGCGGCATCGAGAGTCACGCAATTTCGAAGTTGCGCGCAAGTCTACTGCAAACAGGGGAACAGGCGAATGACTTTGCCTTGCCGCGGGGGAAGTGCGGCGCCTGGCGGCGCCGCAGGGAACGCTGGCTTATTTCAGCTTCATGCAGTTCGCGTAGTAGGTCACCGAGGCAGGCCAGTCGGAGAACAGGCCGAGGACGCCGACATCCTTCGCCAGCACGTCCAGGGCGACCATCATGTCGCCGTCGCTGTCGATGACACCCGGCTCAGGGCTCAGCGGATCGGGATTGTCGCCGTTCACGGACTGGTAGTAGAAGCCGCCGCCAGTGGCCAGTGGGCCGGAGCGCTCGAAGGTCCAGGCGATGATATCCAGGCCCGCGTTGCGCGCTTCGATGGCATAGGTCGAAGGTACGATCTTACCGCCGCGCACTTCCAGCAGCATGTACATCGGCGGCGCGATGATTTGTACGCCCTCGCTTACCAGTCCGCTCATGGAAGGACTCCAGGTCGTGGGGTCGCGATGGTCGAAACCGGGGCTGCCGTAGCGTCCGTCCAGGAAGACCGCCTGCTGGCCGAATTCAGGTTCCTCGGCGATCCAGTAGAGTATGTCATTGAGGTCGAAAGACTGGGCCCAGACATGGTCTGCAGGAACGCCAGCGGCCTTGTACTCGTCGATCATCTGCTGGGCGTAGTCTTCCTGGCTGTAATCGCCGATGGTGTCACCGTCGCTGTCGAAGGGCATGGCCACGCTGGGCGACTTCAGTTCCGGGGTCATCTTCACACCCAGTTGCTTGAACAGCTCGATGCTCTCGGCGTGGGTCATCAGGGTGCCTCGGGTTGCGTAGAGCTCGGTGCGCCAGTCGGCGGTGCCGCCCTGGTACTCCTCGGCTGTGGTCGCATCCGGGTCCGAGGCGTCCATCTTGCCCTGCAGCTGCTTGAATTCTTCCAGGGTGATATCGCTGGTGCAGCAGCGCGCGCGGGCCGCGGTCAGGCGATTGCCGTCCTCGTCGAAGGTCGCGGGTTCGAAAGGTACGGAGCATTTAGCAGAGAGGCTGGGAATTGTAAGGATGTTGGTCGTCGTGTGCAGGTCGCACTGGGAGTGGCGGCAGACCAGTTCGGTGTCGGCGGTGAAGGTCACGTCACATTCGACGATACCCGCGCCCTGCCGCGCTGCGGCCTCATAGGATTCTCGGGTGTGCTCGGGAAACTGCAGCGCCGCTCCCCTGTGGCCGATGGAAAAATCGCTGCGCTGAAAGGGGCCGGAGGCGCAGCTTTCGAGCTTGTCTTTCAGCTCCCCCTCGTCCATGTCATCGACCAGGAAATAGGGTCGTACGCCGAGCTGAATCGCCTGCGGGTGATTCTTTGCACCCTTTTCCCAGTTGTCGTTCTTCCCCTGTGGACCGGCGACTACGCCGGTAGAAATGAGCATTGTGCTCAGCACGAATGCGGATGCCTGTAAAAGACACATAGAGATTGCTCCTTGCTTATGGGTGGCTGGTACCGCGCGCACCTGGGCGGCGCGCAGGGCACTGCATACGCTAGGTCAGAAGCATGAAGCTTTTGTGGGAGTGGTCTTGCAGAAAGATGATGATTTGGTGAAAGCCACCCTTTCGGGCGGGCTGCGCCTTGAGCACAGGCGCAGCCTGATTAAGGATCAATCGATGTAGAACTGCTTGTGGTACTTACGCCAGGTGATGATGGGGCCGTCGCCGTCACACAGAAGCGGTTGCGGGCGGTACTTCTTGTTGTTCCACACCACCAGATCCACCGATTCGAAACCGGCAGATTCCTCGCCCTGGGCCTCACCGATTGAATGCTGGTAGAGATGTTCGGCGATCTGGCGTTCCGGGGAATCTTCCGGGTAATCCTTGAAGGTAAAGTTCATGCGCACACGGGACAGTTCCGTGGTCAGAGGCAGAGGCGTGGAGAACATCAACATGGACACCCCATCCTTGTTGTGGTGGATGATCTGCACGCCGGCGCCGTGGTGTTGCCCAGTGATATAGCCGCCGGCAATGTTGAAGTTGAACTTGTGGCCTTCATAGTCCGCCTCGACGGGGGGGACTATCGGTGCACCGTGGAGGAATTTGAGATGGGCCACGTCGACGCCGTTCTCACCCATTTCCTGCAGGCAGGTGCCGATATCCCACTGTCCGCGCCGCACCGGAACATAGCCATCGGCTTCCAGTTCCGGCACCTCGGGAATATCGAATTCGGGGGGCTCGGCCTTGGGGTGGTACCACACCCAGATCATGCCGTAGCGCTCCTTCGTCGGCAGTGCGCGCAGCACCGCTTTCTTCTTGCACAACCCGGGCATGACCTTGCCGTAGGGGATTTCCTTGCACCAGCCCTCGTTGTTGAATTGCCAATGGTGGAAGGGGCAGCGAAGGTTATTGCCAACCACCTGTCCGCCGTGGCCGAGGTGGGCGCCAAGATGCGGGCAGTAGGGGTCGGTGACACCCACGGAATTGTCTTCGCCCCGAAACATCACCCATTCCTGGTCGAAGGCCTGGACGTTTTGAACCTCGCCTGCCGCCAGGTTTTCCGAGAGCTCGATCACGTACCAACCGTAGGGGATGGGGAAGGGACAGCGTTCCAGCTCGTGGGACGTCTGAATGTGGTCTGTTGCTATGTTTTCGCTCATTTTGACTTGTCCTTATTGTTTCCTTGCGATTGATGGGTCTGTATCACACGTTAAGCGTCGTTCCTGGTTTTCGCTTTACTGCGTTTCTGAAACTGCTCGATAAGCGCGTCCAGCAACAGGCTCGTTACCGAATCGACATCGATGCTGGTGTAGTCGAAGCCGTCGCTGCCTGTGGGACGGGGGCCCGCCCGCCGCTCCCTGGTCTTGAGGGCGCTGACCTCCAGGCTGGTGATGGCGCCGCCTATGGCGATCTGGCAGATAGCCTGGTAGAGCTGGTTGGCCTGCGTGCGCTTGAGTTCGCTCTCCCTGATCGAGCCGACAAATTCGTTGCTCAGGCGCGAGCCCAGTTCCCTGCCAAAACCCCCTTCCATCAACTGGCGGATCACCTGGGGCTGCGCCACCATTGCCTGTTCCAGGGTAAGCGCGAAGCGCCGGCAATATTCCGCCCAGCCAAGCCGGCCCCGCCGGGGCAGGCCGACGCTGCCCATCAACTCCCCCACGACGAGTTGCATCAGTTCCTGACGGCCCGATACGTATTTATACAGCGTGGCGACACCGACCCCGAGTTCGTCGGCCACGGATTTCATGGTGACCCGGTCGGGGCCAACGGCTACCGCCGCCGCGATAACCCGCTGGCGGTCGAGGATTCTGGGGCGACCGACTGGCCGGATTCCGGCCGCCTCTTTTGCTGCTGTAGTCATCCCGCAGACATTAACGAATAGGATTCGGAAATACAATCGCATTTTATGGGCACGGCCCGTACGCCCTGCTATGATGCGGAAAATAACGAATACCAGGGGAGTAGCTGTGTCGATGGTACGCATGGAAGTCACTGACCGCAGTGGTGAAAAGCGCTTGATCGAAGCGAGTGAGGGCGAGGTCCTGATGGATGTGTTGCGGGATAACGACTTCGATGTCGCGGGTACCTGCGGCGGCATGGCCTCCTGTGGCACCTGCCATGTCTATGTCGGGCAGGCCTGGATAGATCGGTTGGGCGAGCAACCCGAGGACGAGCAATACATGCTGGAAGCCCTGGCCGAGGTGGTGGACGTTCGCGATTGCTCCCGCTTATCCTGCCAGGTCACCATGACCGGTGCGCTGGACGGACTCGTGCTGGAGGTGGCACCCGAAGTGTAGGTACTCTTGGGGGAAAAGGGATTTGGCCCCTCAAATTCCCTCACGCGGCAACGCAAATGCAACTACAGAATCACCCAGGCGTGTCCCCATCCTGGCGTGCCCTCCGGCATAGATCACCACGTATTGACGCCCTCCCCACTCGTAGATCATCGGGGTAGCCTGCCCTCCAGCGGGCAGGCGCCCTTTCCAGAGTTCCTCGCCCGTGGTCACGTCAATCGCCCGAAGGTAGTCGTCCATCGCCGCGCCGATGAACACCAGGCCCCCCGCGGAAATTGCCGGGCCGCCGACATTCGGTGTGCCCAGCCTGAAACCCGGCCCCGGAGAAAGGTCCTCGGTGGTTCCGAGAGTCTTGCGCCAGACAATGGCGCCACTCGCCAGGTCGACGCCGGCGATCACTCCCCAGGGCGGCGCATTACAGGGCAAGCCCAGGGGCGATAACACGACCTCCCGCTTCATGCCGTAGGGCGCCCCCTGCTGCGGTGCGACTTCCTGGTCGTGAAATACCTTGCGCATTTCCTCGACCTGTTCCGCCGGGAACAGGGTGACCTCGTGGAGCATATTGCTCATGTTGACGACCAGCAGATTGCGTGTGGGATCGAAGGCCGCGCCGCCCCAGTTGGCGCCGCCACCGGTAAAGGGGCTGAGCAGGGTGCCCTGCGCTGAGGGCGGGGTAAAAATACCCGTCGAAACCGACGCCGCAATGCGCCTGCTGCAAAGCCATTTATCAAACCAGGTGATGCCGAAGGCATCGTCCGCGCTCGCCGACTGGGGCACGATGGGTGGGGTGAGCGGAAATGGCTGCGTCGGCGACGGGGATTCACCGGCAATCGCCGACGGGGGCACGGCCCGTTCTTCCACCGGCAGGAAGGGTTTGCCGCTGTCCCTGTCGAGCACGAACAGCATCCCGGTTTTCGTCACCTGGGCTACCACGTCGTGGGAACGCCCGTCTTTCCAGACAGAGTACAAGCCCGGCTGGGCCGGGAGATCGTAGTCCCAGAGGTCATGGTGGACGGTCTGGAAGCCCCAGGCGAGTTCGCCGCTTTCGGCATGCAGTGCCACCACGGAGTTGGCATAGCGATTGTCGCCGGGGCGCAATCCGCCATAGAAATCCGGGCTGGGGCTGGTGGTGGGCAGGAATACCAGTTGCCGTTCGAGGTCCACTGACATGGGCGCCCAGACATTGGCATGCCCCTCTCCCGGAGCCCCCGGCCCACGCCAGCTGGACCGGCCCGGGTCTGACGAGGTTCGCGGTATCGGGTCGAAATCCCATTTATGCGCCCCGCTGCGCACATCGAATGCTCGCACCGAACCTGCGGGGGCCCTGACCCGGGCATTGTCGCTGATTGCCGAGCCGACAATGACCGTATCGCCCACTACCGCCGGCGGCGAGGTGATCTGGTACTCCCCGGGCCACCAGAGTTCCATGCCGGGATCGATTCGGACCTCCCCATTGTCGCCAAAGCCGGGGCAGCGCTCTCCACTAAGGGCGTCGATGGCGATCAGTCGGGCGTCGTTGGTACCGGTGAGGATGCGCCTGCTGCAATACCCGTCACTTGCGCTATCCCGCCAGTAGCTGACACCCCGGCACACGAACTGATTGGCAGGGTTTTGCTCCAGGTCGATATCGGGGTCGAAGCGCCAGCGCTCTGCTCCGCTCCCCGGGTCCAGTGCGATCACTTCGTTGAAGGGCGTGCAAAAAACCAGGGAGTCTTCGACGAGAATCGGCGTGCCCTGGGCTGCGGCTTCATGCATATGCGAAGACCTGCGTTCCAGATCGCCTGTGCTATAGACCCAGGCCGTCTCCAGGGCGCCGACATTCCGGGGGGTAAGCTGGCTGGCCTGGCTGTAGCGATGCCCCCCCGGGTCTCCTCCGTAGCTGGGCCAGCCATCGCCAGGAGCGGAAGCGGATGGTTTGCGGGCAACCGGCAAGGCCATACCGTCGATATCGAGCCGGTCAGCACCCCCTGTATGCCAGAGCATCGAACCGCCCAGGAAAGGTACCAATACCAGCGCGACCAGGCAGAGCAGGATGCCGACGGGTTTCATTACCGCGATGCTCCAGGTGATTTGTCAGGGGATGACGCGCCCAGTTCAAGCGCGGGAAGAGTCTCCTCAAAGGATAGTACATGCCGGAGGCTGCCCTCGGGTGCTCCGAAAACGGTAGCGCGGGTCAGACCTGCAGACGAAAGGATTCGATGAGCAGCAATAGCACGCTGTACAGCACTGCGCCGGCCAGGAAAGTGCCGAAGTCCCGCGCAGTCTTCACCCGTGGCAGATCATTGATCGCGGCGGATGCGATGATGCCTCCGGCCAGATAGGCGAAACCCAGCGCGTACACAGGCTGGGAAATGGTGAAAAACGCAGTGCCCAACCAGCCCAGGGCGGTGCTGGCCATCAACAGGTAGCGCACCACGTTTTTATAGGTCAGGGGGCGCTCGTGCATCAGTTCATGGTGCAGTCCGAGGAAATGTGCCGCCATGGCCAGGCCGAACAAAAATGCGGGCTCAGGCCTGTACAGCGGTTGTTCGGCGAGCATATAGCCGATAAACAGGCCGTACAGGCACAGCGACGCAACCAGCGTGATGTATGCGAGGCGCGATTGGCGCCGTTCTACCTCGGCAACGCTGAACACGCGTATGCCGAGGTAGACACAGAATCCAAGCATCGCTATCACGTAGAGATGGTTTGAGAGGTAACCGGTCAGGGGCCCCAGGTAAATCCCCTCTACACTGGGTTGCTTGCGGGCGAGATGCGGGAAAACATCGACAAAGGCGTAGGCAATGGCGATGCCGGCGATGAAATTCAGCAGCGTGCTGGTGTGACGATGGCTCGCCAGGATACGCTCGGCGCGGAAGTGGGCGCCGAGGATCAGCAACAGACCGATAAATGATCCGAGGTATGTCAGCATTACGCGCAGCGTAACTGATCGGGATGGATCAGGATATGGCGGTGAGGCAGGGATTTGAACCCTGGATACGTTTCCGTATACACACTTTCCAGGCGTGCGCCTTCGACCACTCGGCCACCTCACCGTTGAGGGCGCGCATCATACCACAAGCGGCGGCCGATACCAGTCCCTAAAGCCCCCGGATTGTGCTTATTGCCGGTCCATCCGGGGCTGGGGCCGCCCCCGTGGGTCGCTGCTCCGGTAGGGGTTGATATCGAGCCCCCCGCGACGGGTGTAGAAGGCCTGGATTTCGAGGAATTCCGGCTGCAACACGGCACTGAGATCGACAAACATGCGCTCCACGCACTGCTCGTGGAAGTCCTGGTGACGGCGAAAAGCCACGATGTAGCGCAGCAGGCTGGCATGGTCCACTGCCCTGCCCCGGTAGCGCAGCCAGAGGGTTGCCCAGTCGGGCTGGCCGGTCACCGGACAGAGGGAGCGCAGCAGGTGGCTGTACAGGGTTTCTTCCACGATCGAATCACCACAGGCCAGCAGCGCCGGGTCGGGCCTCTCCTGGCCTGAGCATGTCAGCTGTAGCTCGTCGAGGCAGGCCCCCCCGGGTTCCCGGCCGGCGAATTCGGCGTTGCGGATAGGCAGCAACTCGATGCGGGGAGCGCTGCCAAGCGCGCACTCCAGATCGCCGGCAAGGAGGGCCGAGACTTCGTCGTCCGAGGCAAAGCGCGTGTTGTTCAGCGAATTCAGGTAGAGCTTGAAAGACTTGGATTCGACGAGATTGGGCGACTCGGCGGGTACGAAGAAGCGCCCTACCCGCGCCTGGGGTTTGCCGTTCGCGTCCAGCCAGGAAAGCTCGTAGGCGTGCCACAGGTCGCAGCCGTAGAAGGGCAGGCTTTCACCCAGGCCGAGCTCCTCCCGGGCCGTTTGCCGGGGAATGGGATAGAGCAGTTCAGGGCTGTAATGGTCGACGACGGCGACTTGTTTACCCAGCAGCATGTCGCCCGGCTTTTCCACGGGTATTACTGCCGCAGGCGCTTGCCGGTGTTCAGCAGGTGCATGCTGTAGGCAAACGCGATGATGGTAAACAGGCCGATCATGCCGAAAGCGAAGCCGAGGCTGACATCGGAAACGCCCAGGACGCCATAGCGGAAGGCGTTGACCACGTAGACCAGCGGATTGAGCTTGGACACCCCGGCCCAGAAGTCCGGCAGCAGGTCCATGGAATAGAACACCCCGCCGAGGTAGGTCAGCGGCGTCAGCACGAAGATCGGCACGATCGAGACATCGTCGAAGCTGTTGGCGTAGACGGCGTTGATGAAGCCGGCCAGGGCGAACAGCGTGGAGGTCATCAGCACGATGGCGATGACGACCCAGATATTGTGGATATGCATGTGGGTGAAGAACAGGGAAACCAGGGTGACCACGATCGCCACCAGGATGCCCCGGCTGATACCGCCGACCACATAGCCCATCAGCACGATGTAGTTGGGCGTCGGGGACACCAGCAGTTCTTCCACGCTGTGGTTGAACTTTGCCCCATAAAACGAGGACACCACATTGGAATAGGAGTTGGTGACGATGGCCATCATGATCAGCCCCGGCACCACGAACTGCATGTAGTCGAAGCCACCCATCTGGCCGATCCGGGAGCCGATCAGTGAACCGAAGATCACGAAGTACAGGGACATGGTGATCGCGGAAGGCAGCAGGGTCTGGGTCCAGATGCGCAGGTAGCGGCGCACTTCCTTGCGGAAGATGGTCATGAAGGCGTTGTACTGTTCGCCGGCGGTCATCATGCTGCGCCCTCCACCAGTTTGACGAACATCTCCTCCAGGCGGTTGGCGCGGTTACGCATACTGGAGATCTGGATGCCCTGCCGGTCCAGCTCGTTGAAGACCTGGTTGATGGGCTGGCCCTTCTCCACCTCCACCTCGAGGCTGTGGGCGTCCACCCGGCGGGCCGCGAAGCCATTGATTTCGACACTCTCGGGAAGGTCGTCGACGCAGTCGAAGATGAAGACCTCCTTCTGCAGTTGCCGTAGCAGTTGCCGGATGGATGTGTTCTCGACGATCTCCCCGTGGTTGATGATGCCGACATGCCGGCACAGGGCCTCGGCTTCCTCGAGGTAGTGGGTGGTCAGGATGATCGTGGTCCCCTCGGCATTGATCCGCTTCAGGAACTCCCACATGGAGCGGCGCATCTCGATATCCACACCCGCGGTGGGCTCGTCGAGGATCAGCAGTTTGGGTTCGTGGACCAGCGCCCGGGCGATCATCAGGCGCCGTTTCATGCCGCCCGAGAGCGCGCGCGATACGGTGTCCTTCTTGTCCCAGATGCCCAGGGCCTTGAGGTACTTCTCCGCCCGCTCTTCCGCCAGGGCCCGGGGCATGCCGTAATAGCCCCCCTGGTTGGCGACGATGTCGAAGCACTTCTCGAAGATATTGAAGTTGAATTCCTGGGGTACGATGCCGATGTATTTCTTCGCAGCCGGAAAATTGACGTCGATATCGGCATCGAAGACCTGCACCCGGCCACCGCTCTTGTTCACCAGGGAGCAGATAATCCCGATGGTGGTGGACTTGCCGGCGCCATTGGGCCCGAGCAGGGCGTAGAAATCGCCCTGCTCCACGGTCAGGCTGATCCCCTTGAGGGCCTGGAAACCGTTGTTGTAGGTCTTGCTGAGGTTTTCGATGGTCAGAGCTGGTAACATGGGCGGTGAAATAGCCGGTGTTGTCGTGAAAAACGCGCTATTGTACCCGCTTACGGGCCCTGACACGATTGCCCTGAAAAGATAGCCCTGAAAGACAGCCCTGAAGTTAGGCCACAGTGAACGACGCCGAATACGCCCAGTACTGCCGCGAACGCCTGCGGGAATTTGCCGCCACCCTGGACATCCGCACCAGGGACCTGCCGGAGGGCGACTCGCTACGCGAGTTGGCCCAGTCCTTCGGTCAACTGGAAGCCGAGTCCATCTACAGCGAAGGGCCCGCGCTGGTGGACCGCCTGTTCACCACCTACCCGGATTTCGCCCCCACCTTCCCCCGGGAGTTGCTGTGGTTCCTCGGCGGAGACTGCCTGCATTACATGCCTGACGACGAGATCCAGCTTTACCAGCAACTGGACGAAGAGCGCGAGGCCGCCAGCGAGCGCGGTGAAGTGCTGGACATGGAAGCCGCCCGCCAGCGACTGCGCGGTGCTTGATCGTCCCGCTGGCCATCGGTAAGAGCGCAACTTGACGCCCCACAGGGCGCCCCCTAAAATGCGCGCCTCTCGAATAATACCAAGCACGTCCCCTTCGTCTAGTGGCCCAGGACACCGCCCTTTCACGGCGGTAACAGGGGTTCGAACCCCCTAGGGGACGCCACTTTATCGGGCATCATTGAACTGATCGCCCTATGGGGAGCCCTCCATGCACACCATGGAACTCGACGTACTTGAGCGCAGCACGCGCTGGTGCCAGCAGGGAAAACAGCCCTGGCTGTGTACTATTGTCGGGACGATCGGCTCCTCTCCCCGCCCGCCGGGCTCCATGCTCGCCACCGTCGATGGCAGTGAATTCGTCGGTTCCCTCTCCGGCGGCTGCGTGGAGGAAGACCTGCTGCAGAAGCTCGCGGCGGGCAGCATCGCAGCGGAGCTGCCGCAGATTGTCGAA
The DNA here is from genome assembly GCA_033283325.1 of Halieaceae bacterium WMMBA4. Lineage (GTDB taxonomy): Bacteria > Pseudomonadota > Gammaproteobacteria > Pseudomonadales > Halieaceae > Mangrovimicrobium. Next base: position 1,177,889 of record JAWMQO010000001.1, on the reverse strand, counting down.
TACGGTGTTACGGCGGAAGAAAACGAGCGCCTCGGCCTGCCCTGCGGCGGGCGCCTGCAGGTGCTGGTCCAACGCCTCGGCTCCGCCGACCTGCCCTGGCTGGAACAGGTGCTGAATGCTCTCGAACAGCGTCAGTGCACCTGCCGCAGGCTCCAGCTCGACAGTGGCGAAACCAGCATCGCCTTCGTCGAGTTTCACGAGCCCCTGTCGCTGCGTGGCGACACCCTGGAACAGTGCTTCGGCCCGCAGATGCGCATGCTGCTGGTCGGTGCCGGACAGCTTGCGCAAAGTCTTTCCGAGCTGGCCCTCGCCATGGGCTACGAGGTCCTCGTCACCGATCCCCGGCAACAGGCCCTCGACCAGTGGACTGGCCCCGAGCTCCCCTTGATTCAGGGCATGCCGGACGACGTGGTACTGGAGCGTGCGGCCGACCGCCACAGCATCGTGATCACCCTCACCCACGACCCACGCATTGACGACATGGCACTGATGGAAGCACTGGCTACCGAGGCCTGGTATGTCGGCGCCCTGGGGTCCGTGCGCACCACCGAAAAGCGCCTCGCGCGACTCAGGGAACTGGGGATTGAAGAACAGGCCATTGCCCGCCTGCGCGCGCCGGTGGGCCTCGCCATCGGCAGCAAGACGCCACTGGAGATCGCCGTGGCGATCATGGCGGAGATTACCCAGTTGCGGCGGCAGTCAGCGGCGCAGTAGCCCTAGCCTTCGTCCTTCTCCAGGTTTACCGACAGGCTGTTGACACAGTAGCGCAGGCCTGTGGGCTCGGGCCCGTCGGTAAAAACGTGGCCGAGGTGGCTGCCGCATTTCTTGCAGGTGATCTCGGTGCGGATCATGCCGTGGCCGTAGTCGGGGGTTTCCTCGATGACGCCGTCGGAAACCGGCTTGAAGAAGCTCGGCCAGCCACAGCCGGCGTCGAACTTGGTGTCGGAGAGGAACAGCGGCTCACCGCAGCAACGGCAGTTATACACCCCGTCATCGGTAGTATCCCAGTACTCACCGGTAAATGGACGCTCGGTGCCCTTCTCCCGGCAAACCCAGTATTCCTCGGGAGTGAGCTTGTCGCGCCACTTTTCGTCGTTATCACTGCTCATGGCTCGTTGTCCTCTGTTGCATATCTCGCTACCCGGTAGAGTATACGATCCTCATAGCCGGTGACGACCTCGCGGAAACCGCAGAGTTCGGAATCGAGGGCCGGATCGTTGGTGTCCACCAGCAGCGGGCGGCCCTCGAGTGCGGCGATTTTACCCTTGCCGGCGACGATTCGGATATTGTCCGTACCCACCGCCCGGATTACGGCGGGTGAGAACTGCTGGTTGCCGCGACCGAAAATATGCCCCTGGCCACCGATGGCGGTGACGATGATTTCCGCCGGCGGGTTTGCCGTTGCCAGCAGCTCCAGGAGTTGCGTCTCATCGGCGTCTGCGCAGAGCAAAGCGCTGCCGCGAATGACATCGACGCCGAGCAGGGTATTGGGTAGCCCAATCTGCGCCATGATCGCCGCGGTAGTGGAACCCGGGCCAACAAGGTAAGTCGTGTCGGGCCGCATCCGCTCAAGCATCCACTCGGCAATTTCTACCGCCACCAGTTCCTCGCTTTCGCGGCCGCCCACCTTGGTGTGTTGCAGGAAGCGCCCTTCCCCCGGAACCAGCATCTCGCCGTAGAAACGGCTTTTGACGACATCGTGGCGGAAGGCCTCTTCGTCGATATCGCGCACCTCGCGGGCCTGCAGGCCGACCAGCCCGCCTCTGACGAGTTGCCGAAGTAGCTCCCCCGCCGCCTCCGGCGACACGGCGAATACCCCCGAGTGCATCTTCACCCCGGCGGGGATGCCGAGCACGGGCACGGCGTCGCCCACCGCGTCGAAGATGTCCCGGGCGGTGCCATCGCCGCCGACAAAGAGCAGCAGGTCGATACCGGCCTGGAGCAGTGCACGGGCGGCCGCGCGGGTATCCCCGGCATCGCTGAGCGCCGCCGGGGAAGCTCCCATCACCTGCGTTGGCAAAATTGCCTGGTGAGAGAGCCGTTCGCCCATCGCGCCGCCCCAGGTCAGGACCTCGACGCTGTGTGGCTCGAGCATCTCCAGCGCCCGCAGGCCGCGCTGTTCCGCGCGCGACAGTGCATCTGAATCCACCTGCTGCGCCAACGAGCGGGCCTGTTCGCCGTCGCTGCCCTTGAGCGCCCGGCTGCCGCCGAGGCCGGCGACCGGATTGACCACCAGGCCCAGGCGCAGGCTCATGCACCGCCCCCCACTATCGGCTCGGCGCCCAGGGCGCGCACCAGCGCGGCGTGGTCCGGGCCGCCCGCGGAGATGCGCACGCGGCTTCCCGCCAGTTCGCGGCGCTCGGGGTAGTCCCGGCGCAGGCGGTCGAAGTTATCGGCGGCGGCCTTCTCTGGCAGGGTTAGGGTGGTCTCTCGCAGGCGTCTGTCGTCATCGGCGACCCGGTAACATTGGCCGAGCAGGTAACGCAGCACTTCGGCGTGGGAATCCAGTGCGGGGAGCGCCAGTGGCGCCCGCCCGGGGGCCGGCGAAGACGGCAGCCCGATCCCGAGGGTGGCGGCGAGTGCCTGCACCAGCATTGCGGTGCCGGCGAGCTTACCGTCGAGGCTGTAGCCAGCGATATGCGCACTGCCATAGCGCACCTTTTCCAGCAGCGCGGCGTCCACTCGCGGCTCGTATTCCCAGACATCCAGCACGACGACAGGAGCTTCGGCGCGATCCAGGCGGACACTGAGGGCGGCGTTATCCACCACCGGACCGCGGCTGGCGTTGATCAGCAGTTGTTTACTGCCGAGCCCTGCCAGCGCCGCTGCGTCGAACAGGTGCTTGCTGGGATAAGGCGCTTCAAGCGTCAGTGCCGGGTGCAGGCTGATCACATCGCAGCTGAGAATCTCTTCGAAGAATGCGGGTACGGGGAGCTCTGCCGCGCTCAGCCAGGGATCGTAAATGCAGTGATTTATTCCCAGCGCCGTGAGACGCCGGGCAAGGGCGCGCCCGATATGTCCGTAGCCGACGATGCCGAGCCGGCCGCCGGCCAGCAGGCGCTCGAGAAAATCCCCGGTCTCGGCCACGGCCGCGAGCACATACTCCACCACTGAATTGGCGTTGCTGCCAGGCGCATGGGCGAAGCCTGTGCCCTGCTCCGCCAGCCACGCACGATCGATATGGTCGTAGCCGCTGGTCGCGGTGCCGACGAATTTCACCGCTGTGCCCGCGAGCAGATCGGCGTTCACCCGGGTGACTGAACGCACCAGCAGGGCATCGGCGCAAAGCAGGTGTTCCCGGGCGATGGAGCGCCCCGGCAGGGTCTCCAGTTGCACACTGTCGCCGAGCTGCTCCGCCAGCCCGGGGATGTTTTCATCGGCGAGCACCAGGGGTTTCACGCGACTTCTCCCAGTGCTTCCCAACGCGCCACCAGGCGCCCATCGAGGCCCAGGGAGGAAAGGTAGGCTGCCACTGCACCACCATCCACGCCCTCGAACAGAGGTAATTCCCCAAGTTCGGGAATCTGTCCTTCCAGTTGCGCCAGCCGGCGCGAGAGCAGCGCCTGATCCCAGTGGGTTTCCAGTTTGCCCCACAGCGAGCGAGCCCCGCGCAGGGGAAGCCCGGTGATTTCCGCACTGCGCGCCGCCAGCTCTTCGAGGTCGCCGAAGGCCTGGAGTAACCCGGCGGCAGTCTTGGGGCCGATACCGGGTACCCCGGGAATATCGTCGATGGCATCCCCCACCAGGCCGAGGTAGTCGGCAAACTGCTCCGGGGCCACGCCGAAGCGCTCGCGGAAGGCTGCCCGGTCGAGACGCTGGTCTGCGGCGAAATCCCACCAGCAGTCCGCGTCGCCGAGCAGCAGTTGCCCGAGATCCTTGTCCCGGGTCAGCACGGTGACCGGCTTCCCCTCTGCCCTGGCGAGCGCGGCGAGGGTGGCGATATAGTCGTCGGCCTCGTAGCGCGGGCCTCCGAAGCAGGCCAGGCCGGCGAATTCGGTGATATCCCGGCAGGCCTGCAACTGGAAGGCGAGGGTTTCATCGGGCAGTTCGCGGCTGGCCTTGTAGCCCGCATAGAGTTCGTTGCGATAACAAGTGCCGAGGCTTTCGTCGAAGGCCGCCGCGAGGTGGGTGTGGACCTCGGCCCGGGAGAGGAAGTCGTAGAGAAAGCCCGCGTAGCCCACCACCGCGTTCAGGGGCATGCCGTCATCGCTGTACCAGCGATCGGGCATGGAAAACCAGGCCCGGAAGATGTAGACCGAGGCATCGACCAGCCAGACCCGGGGCTGCCCGGTCACGACAGCATGCCGCGCTCGAAGACCAGCGCGCGCAGTTGCGCTGCGCTGCCGAATTCCCCGGCCAGCGCCATGAAAAAGGCCTGCGCCCTCGGCGGAAGCCCCTCGGACTGGTAGCGACGCGCCTGGGCGGTGACGGCTGCGGCAAAGGCGCTGGTATCGGGTGCGCTGCCATCGGCGCCGAAATTGTCGGCGCTCAGGCGAAAGCGGTAGGTACACACTCGGGAGAATATCCATTCGAGGGCCTGGGGTTTGATTTCAACCGATTCGAAGGCCGTTTGCTGTTCGCTGCTGCGGCCCTCTGGCGCGTACCAGTAGCCGAAGTCCACCTGCTGGCGGCGGGCGGGGCCGGCGATACACCAGTGGGCGATCTCGTGCAGGGCGCTGGCGAAGAAATCTTCGCGGTAATAGAGCTCGTGAGTCAGTCTGTCGGGCCCCGCGGGGAGATAGACAGGTTCGTCGGCGCCGCCGATCAGGCGGGTGTTTTCACTGGCGGCGAAACAGCGCTCGAACACTGCTTCCAGGCGAGCCGCATCGAAGGTGATGTCCGGCAGTGCGCTCCCCACTAGCTGTCGTCCCGTTTGCGCAACCAGTAGCGGTACTTGCCGTCACTTTCGTCCTGTTGCAGCAGCTCGTGGCCGAGAAAAGCGCAGAACTTGGGTATATCGCGCTGGGTGGAGGGATCTGTCGCCAGCACCTGCAGTACGTCACCGGGGGCGATATCGCGAATGCGGTTGTGCAGCATCATCACCGGTTCCGGACAGAAAAGTCCGCAGGCATCCATTACATGATCGGCTTCGATAGACATGGTCTCAGTGCTTTCAATCGTCCTGCAGCAGTCGCGCTGCATCGCTGGCCGGGACCAGGTCCCAGTGTTCGGTCTCCATATGGAAGAGCAGGCAAAGCTCCCCCGCGTCCAGTTGGCGGCGCAGATTGCCCACCTTTTGCGCCAGGGTCAACTCCACCTCGCCGTAGTCGGTGCCGTCTCGGCTGGCGTACTCCTCGAGGAGCGCCTCGAGGGTATCCGCGGCCAGTTTTGCCGGGGGTACCTGGAGAAATGAGGACAAGGGGCCGGGCTCCTTCTGCACTGTGTTGATGCGAGTTACTATACGGCCTGCGCCGGCTATTGTGGAGACAGACCCGTGAGCGACAATTACATCATAACTTTTATCGGCGACGACCGGCCGGGGCTGGTGGAACAGCTATCCAGTACCATCGAGGAACACGGGGGCAACTGGCAGCAGAGCCAGCTGGCGCAGCTCGGCGGAAAATTCGCGGGCCTGATCCTGGTCAGCCTCGCCGGTGACGGCGGGCCCGCCCTGGAAGAGGACCTCAAGGGGCTGGCTTCCAGCGGGCTCAGCGTACGGGTGACGGCGACCTCGGAAAGCGCCGCCGCCCGGGAAGGAGATCGCAGCATCGCCCTCTCCCTGCTCGGCCCGGACCGTCCTGGGATCGTGCGGGAAGTCTCCCGCGCCCTCGCCCAGCGCCAGATCAACGTGGTGGAAATGGAAAGCAGCGTGGACAGCGCAGCGATGAGTGGCGAACTGATGTTCCGGGCCAGCATCCAGGCCCAGGTTCCACGCGACACCGATATGGCGGACCTGCAGGACAGCCTCGATGCCATCGCCAACCAGATGACCCTGGATATCGACCTGGAGTAAGCCTGACTGCCGCGCCGGGGCTGTTTCTAGTGATCCTGTCGCTGGGCTTGCAATAACTTGCGCAAACCCAGCCATACAGCCACAAATAACGCGGCGCCGACGATAACCACCACCGCGGCGAGCACCGTCAGGCTGATCAACTCGCGCATCTCCCCCCAGGGGATATCGAACTGGTCCACCGCGAACCAGACCATGAAACCAAGGGCGGTGAGTCCGAGGAATAGCGTGCGGTAGTAGCGTTTGGTGCGGCGTGAAATAGCCACTCAGCCCTCGTCCGCACCCGGCGCAGCGGCGGGGATCACCGGGGTCTCACAGTGGACCTCGGCATTCTGCCCGCGGTGGCGCAGGAAGTGGTCCATGAGAACGATAGCGAGCATGGCTTCGGCGATCGGCGTTGCGCGGATTCCCACACAGGGGTCGTGGCGGCCATGGGTGGCCACTTCCGTGGCCGCGCCCGAGGTATCGATACTGGCGCCCGGCTGGCGGATACTGGAGGTGGGCTTCAGGGCGATACTGACGGTGATGTCCTGGCCGCTGGAAATACCGCCGAGAATGCCGCCCGCGTTATTGCCGACAAAGCCCTCGGGGGTCAGCAGGTCGCGGTGTTCCGTGCCTTTTTGCTCGACGCTGGCGAAACCCGCGCCAATCTCCACGCCCTTCACCGCGTTGATGCCCATCATGGCGTGGGCGATCTCCGCATCCAGGCGATCGAAAACCGGCTCACCGAGGCCCGGCGGAACATTGCTGGCCACCACGTTGATCCGCGCACCGATGGAATTGCCTTCCTTGTTGAGGGCCGCCATGTAGCTTTCCAGCTCGCCGATGACATCGCTGTCGGGACAGAAGAAAGGATTGGTCTCGACCACGTCCCAGTCCAGTTTTCGCGGCGCGATGGGGCCGAGCTGCGCCAGGTAGCCGCGCACCAGGATACCGCAGCTTTCGAAGAGGTACTTCTTGGCGATGGCGCCCGCCGCGACGCGCATCGCGGTTTCCCGGGCTGACGAGCGGCCGCCGCCACGGTAGTCGCGGAAGCCGTATTTCTGGTTGTAGGTATAGTCCGCGTGGGCGGGGCGGAAAGTGCCGGCGATATTGGAGTAATCCTTGGAGCGCTGGTCGGTGTTCTCGATCAGCAGGCCGATGCTGGTTCCGGTGGTCCGCCCCTCGAAAACCCCTGACAGGATACGTACTTCATCCGCCTCGCGACGCTGGGTCGTGAAACGCGAGGTTCCCGGCTTGCGCCGGTCGAGATCTTTCTGCAGGTCCGCCGCGCTCAGTTCCAGCCCGGGTGGACAACCGTCCACCACGCAGCCGAGGGCCGGCCCGTGGCTTTCGCCAAAGCTGGTGACCGTGAACAGTTTGCCTATGGAGTTGCCCGCCATCTTGTTGCCGTATCCGAAAAACCAAAGCCGGCTATTATAGCCTTTATCGGCGCAGGCTTGCGCGGTGTTCGCGTAACTCTGCCGCACTCAGTGCGAACACCCCGTGCCCGCCCTGCTCGAATTCCAGCCAGGTGAAGGGTAGCCGCGGGTAGGCCGCCTCCAGCGCTTCCCAGCTGTTACCCACCTCGACCACCAGCAGGCCCTGCTCCGTGAGGCGGGATTCCGCCTCCGCCAGAATCCGGCGGGTGATGTCGAGTCCGTCCGCTCCGCTGCCCAGTGCCAGTGCCGGCTCGTGGTGGTACTCCTGGGGCATCGCGTCGAGATCGGTCGCATCGACATAGGGCGGATTGGAAAGAATGATGTCATAGCGTCGGGGGGGAATTCCCGAGAACAGGTCGGACTGGTACAGCTCTACCCTGTCCTGCAAGCCCAGGCGCTCGCAGTTCTCCCGGGCGAGACTGAGCGCGGCGCCGTCGATGTCGGCGAGATCGACCTGCGCCTCGCCATACCAGGCTGCCGCGAGGCCGATGCAGCCACCGCCACAGCACAGGTCGAGAATGTGCCGCGGAGTCGGGCCGGCGTACCAGGGCTGGTAATCGTTCAGGATCAACTCCGCCAGTGGCGAGCGCGGGATGATCGCCCTTTCGTCGCAAGTGAACTCGAGGCCGGCGAACCAGGCCTTGCCCAGCAGGTAGGGCAGCGGCACCCGTTCGTCGATGCGGCGGCGCAGCAGGGCCATGCCCTGCCGGTAGTCTTCGTCCGCCAGCGGCAGTTCCAGCACTTCTTCACCGGCGTCGAGGGGCATGCCGGTGACAGTGAGTACCAGTTGCACTGCCTCGTCCCAGGGGTTATCCGTCCCATGCCCGAAGCAGGCGTCGCTGTTGCGCAGGGCCTCGTGACAGGCGCGCAGGAAATCGCCGAGGGTTTCGGGCATTGTATTGATCGCTTCCAGTCCGGGTATGGGCGGAGTTTAAACCTGCCGGGGCCTCGATTGCCATGCCGCGATGCGATTGTTAACATCCCTCCCCCGGCCCGCAACCGGCCACCAATAAGACCCCTTCAGGAGAAGCAGCCGTGGAAGAACACTGGGCCGCCATCATAGAAGCCATCGGCGAGGACCTCGAACGCCCTGGCCTGCTCGACACGCCAAAGCGCGCGGCGAAAGCTTTCGAATTCCTCACCCGCGGTTACAACCAGTCCGTGGAAGAGGTGGTCAACAACGCGCTGTTCCCCTCCGATTCCAGTGAAATGGTGATCGTCCAGGACGTCGAGCTCTACTCCCTCTGCGAACACCACATGCTGCCCTTTATCGGCAAGTGCCACGTGGCTTATATCCCCACCGGCCAGGTGCTGGGCCTGTCCAAGGTCGCGCGCATCGTCGATGTCTTCGCCCGCCGCCTGCAGATCCAGGAATCCCTCACCACCCAGATCGCCGAGACCATCATGCAGGTCACCGGTGCCGAGGGCGTGGGTGTGATAATCGAAGCACAGCACATGTGCATGATGATGCGCGGCGTCGAAAAGCAGAACTCGGTGATGAAGTCCTCGGCGATGCTGGGGAGTTTCCGCGACTCCCAGAAGACACGGGACGAGTTTTTGCAAATTCTGCAGTTGCGTCGTTAATCGGGATTCTTAGCTTCGAAATCGCAAGCACCGGCGCATGCGCCGGTGCTTGCTTGCGTTAGTGCGGAATTCCGGACCGGATTACTCCTAACTTAGACCCAATCGTCAGGGAAACAAGAACGAACGCGGTGTCATCTGAAGCTGGCAAGGTGCCAGAGCTTCAAGGCCTCACGGCTTCCGCGGGCGAGTATAAACGCTTTCGAGCCAGCGGGAGCCGTGAGGCCTTGAAGCTCGGATCAGCACTCCTCAATCACGCACCCGCTACACCAGCACACCCGAGGATCCACCGACCCGGAAACGAGTTACTCGGAAACGGTCAACAACTCCGCGTGCAGATACTGCCGATCAGCCAAGCGCGCAGCACTGAAAAGCAGCACACGATAGTTGCCGCCGCTTGAATCCTTAGGCCCGAAGACCCGGTAGCGCTGGTACTCGTCCCGCCCGTAGAGCAGACGTTCGCCGAATACCTGGTTCGCCCACTGTGAGCCCTGCCCGCAACCCCGACTCTCACAGTCGTAGAGCGGCTCGCTGTTGGCGGCGAGTTTTTCAGCGAAGGCCTCAAGCACGCGCTCCGCGTTGTAGCCGTCGATCACCTGCCAGGTGTAGCGGCGCAGTGTGCCGCTGAGGCGCTCGCTGCGCTTGAAACCCCAGACGCCGCTGCGCTTCTGGATCGGCCCGAGGCCGATTTCGTAGTCGATGACCTCCCGCTCACTGAAGCTGATGCGTTTGGTGTGGGTATAGCCGTCCAGTTCCTCCAGCATCGCCCCGGGGCTCTCCGCCCGCAATGCGAGGGAGTACGCGGACAGGAGCAGGCAGCAGCACAGTGCGGCGGACAGGATTTTGAGCTTTCTCGCGAACATGGTTGCCTAGGTATCGGCCTGCAGAAATTTTGTAATTGTTGCCGCCAGTGTATCCACGCCGTCCTCCATATGGAAATGATGGCCGCCAGGTACTGTTTGCATGCGGCAATCATACATACGCTGCAGAAGTGTCGGCAGTTTACTGCTCATGCGGGGCACAAAACCGCTTTCGGCCACCAGCAGCAGGGTCGGTGCGCGGACCGCCCCGAGCATGGCATCGATTTGCGCAGCGCTCAGTTTCATCGCCGAGGCGCCACGCAGCCGCGGGTCGCTGCCCAGGTACCATGACTCCCCTTCCACGCGCAGGCTGCGCGGCACCATCAGTTCAGCCGCCTCGGGGGGAAGCCCGTGCCCACTGCGCACCTCGATGGCCTTTTCCACGCTGGGGTAGCCCGAGGGCCGGCGGGAGAGGTAGCGCCCGCGCTGCTCCACAAATTGTCGCAATTGGGGAATGAATTCATCCTCGGGTGTGGCCTCCGGCGCCATGCCATCGAGCAATACCAGGCGCTCCACCCGTTCGGGAAAGCAGGCAGCGAAGAGGCTGGCGATGATCGCCCCGCGGGAGTGACCCATCAAGTGGCAGTGTTCCCAGCCCAGTTGCTCGACGATCGACAGCAGTTGCGGCAGGTCGTCGTAAATCTGGTAGGTCGCATCCGTGGAGCGCCAGCCGCTTTTCCCGTGACCGGAAAGGTCCACGGCGACGACATAGTGTGCTTCCAGCAGTGGAGCGAGCCGCGCAAAACTGGCGGCGTTGTCCAGCCAGCCGTGCAGGGCCAGGAGCGGCGGATTGTGCGGGTCGCCCCAGGCCAGGGCGGCGTAGTGCAAACCGTCGATTTCCCACTGCAGTTCGCGGGGCCCGGACGATGTCATGCCTGGGGTCGATATTCCGGTGGCTGGGCGCTGAACAGCAGGTCGGCACAGCCGAGCGCGACTACATCCATGTCCAGGACCGCGAAACCACCGGGTACCAGCGGCGCGACCCTGCCACTTTCGCCGAGGTAGTGGTCGACGAGAGCGGATACCAGGGGTTGGTGGGAAACCAGCATGAGATGCTCGATAGCCGCCTCTGTGTAGTTCTCCAGGAAGTGATTTACTGCATTGATGCCGCTGCCGGGGATCAACACTTCGGCCGCCTCCAGCGCAGCCTGGGGAAAATGGCGGCTGATGATATCCGCCGTCTGGGAGGTGCGCAGCCAGCGGCTGTGGAAAATGAGGCCTGGAAGGGGAAGCTTGCGCAATTCGCACTGTTGGCGGAACTGGTCGGAGCCGAAGCCTACATCGTCCATACCCGTTTCGGTAAGCTCCCGCTCGCTGTCTACGGCAGCGTTCGCCGCCTGCCCATGCCGCCAGATTGTGAGGATCATCGATTCTCCATATCAGAAAAACTCACGATGCCCCAGTCTAACAAAAAAGCGGGCCGTTCAGCCCGCTGCATTGATTCCTGACGTGCTTTTATCGACCGCTCAGGGTGAGCAAGAGGCGGTTCAGGCGCGACACATAGGCGGCGGGGTCGTCCAGCTGGGCACCCTCCGCGAGTTGCGCCTGGTCGAAGATGACGCTGGCGAGGTCGGCAAAACGGTCCTCGTCCTGCTCCTGGTCCAGCATCTCCAGCAGGGGGTGCTGGGGGTTCACTTCAAGGATGGGCTTGCTGTCGGGGACCGGCTGCCCCGCGGCCTCCATGATGCGGCGCATCTGCGCGCCCATGTCGTGTTCGCCGACGACCAGGCAGGCGGGCGACTCGGTAAGGCGGTTGGACGCGCGAACTTCCGCGACCTTTTCTTCCAGCGTCTTCTTGAGCCTCTCTACCAGCGCTTCGCTTTCCTTCTCAAGCTTCTCGCGCTCCGCCTTCTCCTCTTCGCTGTCCTCGCCGAGGTCCAGGGCACCGCGGGCGACATCCTGTACCTGTTTGCCGTCGAACTCCTGCAGGTGGCTCATCAGCCAGTCGTCGATGCGGTCGCTCAGCAGGAGGACTTCCACGCCCTTCTTGCGGAATACTTCCAGGTGCGGGCTGTTCTTCGCGGTATTGAAGTTTTCACCGACCACGTAGTAGATCTTCTCCTGCCCTTCCTTCATGCGCGAGACGTAGTCGGCCAGGGACTGGTCCTGCTCGGCGCTGTCGGTGTGGGTGGTGGCGAAGCGCAGCAGGCCGGCGATCTTTTCCTTGTTGCCGAAGTCTTCCGCCGGGCCTTCCTTCAGCACCTGTCCGAACTCCTTCCAGAAGCCGGCGTATTGCTCCGGCTCATTCTTCGCCAGTTTTTCCAGGGTATCCAGGGCTCGCTTGGTCAGCGCGTTGCGCATGGCGTCCACGGACGAGTCGTTCTGCAGGATTTCCCGCGAAACGTTCAGCGGCAGGTCGTTGGAATCCACCACACCCTTGACGAAGCGCAGGTAGAGCGGCAGGAACTGCTCCGCCTCGTCCATGATGAAAGTGCGCTGTACGTAGAGCTTGAGGCCACGGGCCATATCGCGGTTCCACATGTCGAAGGGCGCGCGCTTGGGAATGTACAGCAGGCTGGTGTACTCCAGCTTGCCCTCGACCCGGTTGTGGCTCCAGGTCAGGGGTTCGTCGAAATCGTGTGAGACATGGTGGTAGAACTCCTTGTACTCGTCTTCGGAAACCTCTGCCCGGCTGCGGGTCCAAAGGGCGGTCGCCTCGTTCACCGACTTGTATTCCGGCTGGGCCTCCTCCTTCTCCCCTTCCTCGTCCTCATCCATGGAAGGCAGCGGCTTCTCCAGCATTTTCACCGGCACCGAGATGTGATCCGAATACTTCTTGATCACACTGCGCACACGGTAATCGTCCGCGAATTCCTCACAGCCCGACTTCAGGTGCAGCGTGATACTGGTGCCACGCTCCGCCTTTTCCGCCTCGGCCACCGAAAACTCGGATTCGCCGTGAGACTCCCACAGCACAGCGGAACTCGCCGGTTCACCCGCCTTGCGAGTCAGCACTTCCACCCGGTCCGCGACGATAAAGGCGGAGTAAAAACCGACCCCGAACTGGCCGATCAACTGGGAATCCTTCTTCTGGTCCCCGCTCAGGTTCTGCAGGAAGGCCGCGGTCCCGGACTTGGCGATAGTACCGAGGTTCTCGATCACTTCATCACGGGTCATACCGATGCCGTTGTCCAGGATAGTGATTGTATTGGCTTCCTTGTCGACATCCACACGAATCTCGTAGTCGCCCTGCCCCTCGAGAATACTGTCATCGGCCAGCGCGGCGAAACGCAGCTTGTCGATGGCATCGGAGGCGTTGGATATCAGTTCGCGAAGGAATATCTCCTGGTTGGAGTAAAGGGAGTGGATCATCAGGTGAAGCAGTTGCTTCGCCTCGGTCTGGAAGCCCAGGGTCTCTTTATTCACTTCGGTGGTCATACATTTTCCTCGGTCTTTACAAGCACGCTGTGTTCAGGGTCAGAGTGACAGTGAATATTGGGGCGCCGGGCGCAAATTCAAGCCAATTCCGGGTCCAGAAGCTGCGAAATCGGGAAAAAAGTCCAACTACGGGCGTCAACACGCAGTTTTGTGGCCGGCGTGTGAACCCGTTCGCAGTTCCCGGATTGTGCCGGAACAATAGCGCATGCTAATTTTTTTCTGTGGATGATGAAGCAGCCTCTCAGTCCGCCCCCGGCGCTTCCCGGGGACGTGACGAAAGGAAAAGGCGCGAATTTTCATTCTTCCTCTGTGAGATCTATCAGGCAAGTTTTGCAGGAGGCAAATTGCCCAATGACCCTGGCCACCCGCCTTAATGTCCTGTTTTTTGTCTGCACACTCATGTTTGCGGGCCTGCTCTGCACGCTTGAATTACAGCAAAACTATCAACAGCAGGCCTCTCGGCTCCTCGCCTCGTCAGCCGCTGCAATCCAGGGACGGGCCGGACTCGAACTGCACATTCACCGCAATGACCCGGCAGCCCTGGCGAAAGTCCTGGGCGAGGTGACCGCCGGGCTTCCTGTGCGCAGTGCGGGAATTTACGATGCCTCAGGAAGCCTGCTGGCTTCCCTGGGACCGGACGGTGCGGACCTCAGCCCAAAACGCGCCATGCAGGCGATACGCCGGGACCTGGCGCCCACGGAACAGTCCCTGGGCATGTTCGATTCCAATGGACGAGAGCGGCCACCGGGGCTCTTTCGTTCATACCTCTACGACTTTCCCGACCTCTATCTCAGCATGCCGATACTGTCCCTGGTGAGTCCCGGCGTGGAAAGCGTTGATGCCGCTGTGCTGGCGAAGGCTGTTTTCCAGGGGAATAAAAGCGACTCCAACTGGGTGCTCGGCCATGCCTTGCTGGCCGCTGATAATCGGGCCATATTCGATGCCGCCTGGCGTGCTTCACAGGGCTTTTTCCAATACACGTTGGCGACTGTGCTGCTTTGCGCAGTCGTTTTCACCTTGTACATACGCCGGATCACCCGACCATTGCGCCTGATCAGCGAGGCCGCACAGCGTATCGCCGGGGGTAACCTCTCAGAACCGCTCCTGATCAAGGCGGCGGGAGAAATCGGTGAAATCGCCTCCCGCGTCGATCACATCCGCGGCAATGTGCAGAGCCATAACGCCCGGCAAAGCATGATTCACCGCCTGCTCACACGCCAGGTGGCAGAGCGGGAAAAAATCATTTCAGAGCGTGATTCAGCCCTGGAGCAGGCCGAAAAGGAAGCCAATCAACGACGCATCATGATGCGACGGCTGGCAAACTATGACCGTCTCACCCACCTGCCGAACCGCCAGTTGTTCGCCGAACAGCTCAAACTCCTGCTCAAGCTCCGCACCCGCAAGGACTCGCGACTCGCACTCCTGCTCATCGATTTCAAGGATTACAAACAGATCAACGAATCCATGGGGATTGGGTACGGAGACGCAGTCCTGCGCGAGGTATCACGCAGGCTCAGCGCCACCGTTCGCGGCAGCGAAGACGGTGACACCCTGTTTCGTCCCCGGGTCGAGGTTGCGGTATCGAGGCTGGGGGGGGCGGAATTCGCCATCCTCCTTGATGAGATCGACTCCGAACAGATTGCCTGCGAGATCGCCCGTAAAGTCATCGATGCACTGTCACAGGTGATCCGGATCGAGGATCGTGAGCTTCAGATCAGGCCACGGGTCGGCATGGCGATGGCCCCTGCACACGGCAATGACATGGACTCACTGCTACGCTCAGCCGGCATCGCGAAGCTCCATGCCGCCGAGCAGGACAACGATGCGGCCATCTTCTACACCAACGCGATGAGCGCTGAAGCGAGGCGCCGCGAACAGGTAGAGCGCGATCTCGGGCTGGCGATTGAACGGAATGAACTGGCGCTTCACTACCAACCGCAGATCGACCTCAACTCAGGCTCAGTGGTCGGGGCGGAGGCCTTCCTTCGCTGGACGCACGGCGAGCTCGGCCTGCAGCCCGCGGCAGACGTCATCAGGATTGCCGAGGAGACAGGGATGATCGATACCCTTGGCGACTGGATTCTGAGGGAAGCCTGCAGACAGTTGAGACGATTCAACACAGGGGGTGTTCGGCTACCGAAGGTCGCTATCAACGTGTCTGCCCTGCAGTTCAACTGGCGATTCGCGCGACGCATCATAAACGTGGTAGCGGAGGAGCGAATCCCCCCATCCCAACTGGAACTTTCACTTAGCGAAAGCATCATGACGAGCAACGATCCGGATACGATCAGGGCGCTGGAAACACTCAAGCGAAGCGGTATCTACCTCTCGGTCGACGATTTCGGCAGTGGCTGCTCGGCCCTGAGCTACCTCAGCAACTACCCCCTCGACGAGCTCAAGATCAGCCGCCATTTCCTGCTCGACTGCCATCAGAACGAAGGTTCCGGAAAGCTCATCGCGGCGATAATCAGCATGGCGAAAACACTGGATTTGCGGGTGTCGGCTACCGGCGTCGAAACGCCCAGGCAACTGGAGTTTCTCCGCCAGGCCGGTGCCGGTCTCGCCCAGGGCTACCTGATGTCGCGCCCGGTGCCGGCGGAGGCGCTGGCACCGATGCTCGCGCCCTGGCACTTTATCCGCCAACTGCAGGAAATATCCACGCAAGACAGCGATATCCGTATCGCATAAAAAAGCCCGCCGAATGGCGGGCTTTTCACTACTTCGCTGTACTACTTACTTACCAGCCAGTTACCAGCCAGTGATTTCACCCAGCGCGGTACCGATCTCCGCCAGCGAACGCACAGTGCGCACGCCTGCAGCTTCGAGAGCCGCGAACTTCTCGTCCGCAGTACCCTTGCCGCCGGAGATGATGGCGCCCGCGTGGCCCATACGCTTGCCCTTCGGTGCGGTCACACCGGCAATGTAGGAGACCACAGGCTTGGTCACGTTGTCCTTGATGAAGGCAGCCGCTTCTTCTTCCGCAGTACCGCCGATCTCACCGATCATGACGATCGCTTCAGTGGCCGGGTCCTTCTCGAACATCGCCAGGATGTCGATGAAATTGGAGCCCGGAATCGGGTCGCCGCCGATGCCGACACAGGTGGACTGGCCGTAGCCCGCGTCGGTAGTCTGCTTGACCGCTTCGTAGGTCAGGGTGCCGGAACGGGACACGATGCCGACCTTGCCGGGCAGGTGGATGTGACCGGGCATGATGCCGATCTTGCACTCGCCGGGAGTGATCACGCCGGGGCAGTTGGGGCCGATCAGGCGTACGCCCAGTTCGTCACACTTGACCTTGCACTCGAGCATATCGAGGGTGGGGATGCCCTCGGTGATGCAGACGATCAGCTTGATACCGCTGTTGGCCGCTTCGAGGATGGAATCCTTGCAGAAGGGAGCCGGCACGTAGATCACGGAAGCCTCGGCGCCGGTTTCGGCAACCGCGTCAGCCACGGTGTTGAAGACCGGCAGACCCAGGTGTTCCTGGCCGCCCTTGCCGGGGGTTACACCGCCGACCATCTTGGTGCCGTAGGCGATGGCCTGCTCGGAGTGGAAAGTACCCTGGGAGCCGGTGAAGCCCTGGCAGATGACTTTGGTGTTCTTGTCGATCAGGATGCTCATTAGGCTGCACCTCCGGCTGCTTTTACTGCCTGCTGAGCAGCGTCGGTGAGGCTGTCCGCAGCGATGATGTTCAGGCCGCTGTCGGCCAGCAATTTCTTGCCGAGATCGGCGTTGTTGCCTTCGAGGCGAACCACGACGGGCACTTGCACGCCGACTTCTTCCACGGCGCCGATCACGCCTTCGGCGATCAGGTCACAGCGCACGATACCGCCAAAGATGTTGATCAGGACGGCTTTCACGTTGTCGTCGGAGAGGATGATCTTGAAGGCCTCGGAGACGCGCTCCTTGGTTGCACCGCCGCCCACGTCGAGGAAGTTGGCGGGGAAGCCGCCGTGCAGGGCGACGATGTCCATGGTGCCCATGGCAAGGCCGGCGCCGTTGACCATGCAGCCGATGTTGCCGTCGAGGGCGACGTAGTTCAGTTCCCATTCGGCAGCGTGTGCTTCGCGCTCGTCTTCCTGGGAGGGGTCGTGCATCTCGGCCAGTTGCTTCTGGCGGTAGATGGCGTTGCCGTCGACGCCGATCTTGGCGTCCAGGCAGTGCAGGTTGCCCTCTTCGGTGATGACCAGCGGGTTGATCTCGATCAGGGCGAGGTCCTTGTCCTGGAACATCTGCGCCAGGCCCATGAAGATCTTCACGAACTGCTTGATTTGGTCGCCGGCAAGGCCCAGTTTGAAGGCCAGTTCACGGCCCTGGTAGGGCTGGGGGCCAGTCAGGGGATCGATGGTTGCCTTGAGGATCTTCTCGGGAGTCTCCTCGGCGACTTTTTCGATCTCGACACCACCTTCGGTGGAGGCCATGAAGACGATGCGGCGGGTTGAGCGATCGACGACCGCACCGAGGTACAGTTCCTCGGCGATGTCGGTGCAGGTTTCAACCAGAATCTTGCTGACCGGCTGGCCGTTTTCATCAGTCTGGTAGGTCACAAGGTTCTTGCCCAGCCAGTTGGCGGCGAATTCCTTGCACTCTTCGGGGGATTTAACCAGCTTCACGCCGCCGGCCTTGCCGCGACCACCGGCGTGCACCTGGGCCTTAACAACCCACATATCGCCGCCGATCTTGTTCGCCGCTTCTGCCGCTTCCTCGGGGGTATCTACCGCAAACCCCTTGGAAACCGGCAGTCCGTATTCGGCAAACAGCTGTTTGCCCTGGTACTCATGAAGATTCATGTGTTGTCCTGCTCTGTTTTCAGTTTACTGCATGAATTTCGGCTCTTACCGGCTGCAACGGCCAGCGAGCCCCTTTAACAACCCCAGGCAACGGCGATAGGTTTTATTTTCCCCTGGAGACAAAACTTGTTACTTGCGCTTCTTCCGGTTCGGCATGTGAATGGCGTGGCCATCCACCGCAAGTGCGGCCTCGTGCACGGCCTCCGAGAGAGTCGGGTGGCCGAACACCATCATCGCGAGATCTTCCGTGCTGGAACCGAATTCCATGGCGATGACGACCTGCTGCACCAGGTCGGCAGCCGAGGGGCCGACAATGTGGCAGCCGAGGATACGGTCGGTTTCCTCGTGGGCGAGAATTTTTACCATACCATCGTATTCGTTGGAAGCCAGGGCCCGGCCACTGGCGATGAAGGGGAAGGTGCCCGACTTGTAGGGTACGCCTTCGGCCTTCAGGGTCTGCTCGGTCTTGCCCACGGCCGCGACTTCCGGGTGGGTGTAGATGACCGAGGGAATGACGTCGTAGTTCATCTGGGCTTTCTTGCCGGCGATGCGCTCGGCGACCATCACGCCCTCTTCCGAGCCCTTGTGCGCCAGCATCGGGCCGCGCACCACGTCACCGACGGCGTAGACGTGAGGGGCCTCGGTTTCGCAGTAGTCATTGACGAAGATGAAACCGCGCTCGTCCAGGGTGATGCCGCTGTCAGTGGAGAACAATTCTTCTGAGCGCGGGCGGCGGCCGACGGCGACGATCAGCTTGTCGAAGACTTCCGTGTGGTCGCCTTCGCTGCTGGTGTAGGAGACGGTGACCTGGCCCTTCTTGACCTCGGCCTTGGTGACCCGGGCGCCGAGGCGGATATCCAGGCCCTGCTTCTTCAGGATCTTGCCGGTTTCCTTGGCGATCTCCGCGTCCATCATGGGCAGGAACTCGTCGAGCGCCTCGAGCACCACGACTTCCGCGCCGAGGCGGCCCCAGACGCTGCCCAGCTCGAGGCCGATGACGCCGGCGCCGATGACGCCGAGGCGCTTGGGCACGGACTGGAATTCCAGCGCGCCGGTGGAATCGACGATGTGCTCACCGTCGAGGGGTGCGGGGGGAATGTTCACTGGCACGGAGCCCGCCGCGATGATCACATGTCCCGCGGCGACTTCGCTGACAGCGCCGTCCTTGTCGGTCACTTCCACGCGGGTGCCCGAGAGGACTTTACCGGTGCCCTGGATAACCGTGACGCCGTTGGCCTTGAACAGGCCGGTAATGCCGCCGGTGAGCTGGTCGACGATCTGGTTCTTGCGGCCGATCATCGCAGGAACGTCGATGCTGGCGTCCTTGACGCCGATACCGTGCAGTCCGAGATCCGACTTTACCTCGTGGTACTTGTAGCTGGAATCCAGCAGGGCCTTGGAGGGGATGCAGCCCACGTTCAGGCAGGTGCCGCCGAGCCGCGGTTTGCCCTTGTCGTCAATCCACTGCTCTACACAGGCGGTTTTCAGCCCGAGTTGCGCCGCCTTGATCGCGGCCACGTAACCCGCTGGACCCGCGCCGATGACGACTACATCAAATTTGTCTGACATGATTTATCCCGTTGGTGAAGCGATGCAGGATGAAGCCCCTGCTCCATCCCGCATCCGGTTGATTACAGTTGCAGCAGAATACGCGCCGGGTCTTCGATCAGGTCCTTGATCGCTACCAGGAACTGCACCGCCGTCTTGCCGTCGATCAACCTGTGGTCGTAAGACAGCGCGAGGTACATCATCGGCAGGATCACGACCTGCCCGTCGACCGCCATCGGGCGCTCCTGGATCTTGTGCATGCCGAGGATACCCGTTTGCGGCGGGTTGAGGATAGGCGTTGACAAGAGCGATCCGAACACGCCGCCGTTGGAAACCGTGAAGGTGCCGCCGGTCATGTCCTCGATGGTGAGTTTCTTCTGCTTGGCGCGGATGCCCAGGTCGCGGATCGAGGCTTCCACGTCGGCGACCGACATGAAGTCCGCATCGCGCAGTACCGGGACCACCAGGCCGTCCTCGGTGGAGACTGCCACGCCGATATCCTGGTAGCCGTGGTAGACGATGTCGTTGCCGTCGATGGAGGCATTCACCGCCGGGTAACGCTTCAGGGCCTCGCAGGCCGCCTTGACGAAGAAGCCCATGAAGCCGAGCCGGGTGCCGTTGTGCACTTCGGCGAACTGGTCCTTGTACTTGCTGCGCAGCTGCATCAAGGGGGCCATATTGACCTCGTTGAAGGTGGTCAGCATGGCGGTTTCCTGGGTCGCTCCCAGGAGGCGCTCGGCGATCTTGGCCCGCATACGGGTCATCGGCACCCGTTTTTCGATGCGTTCGCCGCTGGGCTGCGGGGGTGCCTCGGCGGCCGGGGCCGGTGCACTTGCTGCCGGCGCCGCAGGCTTGGCCGCCGGTGCACTGTCGCGGGTTTTCAGGTAGTTGATGATATCTTCCTTGGTGACCCGGCCATTCTTGCCGGTACCGGGGATATCGGCCGGGTTCAACTGGTGTTCTTCCACCAGCTGCCGGGCGGCGGGCCCCATGGCGGGGGCTTCCGCGTCGCCATCGGCGTCGTCAGCTGGTGCCGCGGCAGGCGCTGCGGCCGGGGCGGGGCTGCTCGCAGCCGCGCTGGCGCCCTGCTCGAGTTCTGCCAGCACCTGCTCGCTCTGCACCGTATCGCCTTCCTGGGCGTGAATCTTGCTGAGCACGCCGGTCTCGGGCGCCACGACCTCCATGACGACCTTGTCGGTCTCGATCTCGACGATCAGTTCGTCGCGCTCAACCTGTTCGCCTTCCTGCTTGTGCCAGGTAGCGACCTCACCGTCGGCTACCGATTCAGGAAACGCAGGGGCCTTGATTTCAATTGCCATTTCTCGTCCTTCGCGCTAAGACACCCAGGGCACTTCAGGCGCCAGGGCATTGTTGATAAAGGTTTCCAGCTGCCGCAGGTGCAGGGCCATGTAGCCCGCAGCGGGTGCAGCCGAGGCCTCGCGGCCGGCGTATTGCAGGTAGACATCCTGCCGGTGGTTGAACAGAACCCGGCGCATGTGGTGCTGGCTGGAGTACCAGGCGCCCTGGTTCATCGGTTCTTCCTGGCACCAGACCGCTTCGCGGAGGTTGGGGTAGCGCTCCAGGGTCTCCAGCAGGTCGTCCTCGGGGAAAGGATAGAGCTGCTCGATGCGAACGATCGCGATGTCCTCGATCTCGCGTTCCCGACGGGCGGCGCGCAGGTCGTAGAAGACCTTGCCGCTGCACAGGATGACGCGCTTGACCTTCTCGCGATCGATGGTATCGGTCTCGTCGATCACCGTCTCGAAACAACCCTGGGCGAGTTCCTCGAGCGTGGATATCGCTTCCTTGTGCCGCAGCAGGCTCTTCGGCGACATCACCACCAGCGGCTTGCGCAGGGGGCGGATGGCCTGGCGGCGCAGCATGTGGAAGACCTGGGCCGGCGTCGTCGGCATGCAGACCTGGATATTGTGCTCCGCGGAGAGCTGCAGGAAGCGTTCGAGACGCGCTGAGGAGTGCTCGGGCCCCTGCCCTTCGTAACCGTGGGGCAGCAGCATGGTCAGTCCCGACAGGCGCTGCCACTTGTGCTCGCCGCTGGTGATGAACTGGTCGATAACCACCTGGGCGCCGTTGGCGAAATCGCCGAACTGGGCCTCCCAGACCACAAGGCCCTTGGGCATGGTGGTGGAGTAGCCGTATTCGAAGGCCAGTACCGCCTCTTCCGAGAGCAGGGAATCGTAGATGATGAAAGGCGCCTGGTCCGGGCTGATGTGCTGCAGCGGCGTATAGGTGGCCTCTTCCTTCTGGTTGTGCAGCACGGCGTGGCGGTGCGAGAAGGTGCCGCGGCCCACGTCCTGGCCGGTGAGGCGTACCGGATAGCCCGCTTCCAGCAAGGTGGCGTAGGCCATGGTCTCGGCAAAGCCCCAGTTTACCGGGGCGGCGCCGGCGGCCATCTTGCGGCGGTCCTCGAGGATCTTGGTCACCTGGCGCTGCAGGGGGAAGTTCTCCGGATCCACGTTGATGTCATGGGCCATGGACTGCAGCTTGGCCAGGTCGATGGTGGTGTCCGCCTCGTCGGTCCAGTGGTGACCCAGGTAGGGAGACCAGTCCACGAACAGGGATTTGTTGGGCTCCATCACCAGGCCACTGACCAGCGGTTCACCCCGGTCCAGGGACTCCCGGTAGCGGTCCACCAGGTGGGTGTCCTCGCCTTCGGTGATCGCACCCTCGCTGATCAGGCGAGCGGCGTAGAGGTCACGGGTGGTCTTGTGCTTGCGGATTGCCGCATACATGCGCGGCTGGGTGGTCGAGGGCTCGTCCGCCTCATTGTGGCCGCGGCGGCGATAGCAGACCAGGTCGATGACCACGTCCTTCTTGAATTCGGCGCGGTAGTCGACGGCCAGCTGAGTCACGAAAAGCACCGCTTCCGGGTCGTCCGCGTTGACGTGGAAAATCGGCGCCTGGACCATTTTCGCCACGTCGGTGCAGTATTCGGTGGAACGTGCGTCCTCGCGCTTGCTGGTGGTGAAGCCCACCTGGTTGTTGAGCACGATGTGGATGGTTCCGCCGGTCTTGTAGGCCCGGGTCTGGGACATCTGGAACGTTTCCATCACCACGCCCTGCCCCGCAAAGGCAGCATCGCCGTGGATGACGATCGGTGTCACCAGGGCGCCGGTGTCGTCCTGGCGGCGTTCCTGGCGGGCGCGTACGGAGCCCTCAACCACCGGGGAGACGATCTCCAGGTGCGAGGGGTTGAAGGCCAGCGCCAGGTGCACCTCACCGCCGGGCGTCATCACGTTCGAGGAGAAGCCCTGGTGGTACTTCACGTCGCCGGAGCTGGTGTAGGAAGCCTTGCCCTCGAATTCGTCGAAGAGCTCGGCGGGGTTCTTGCCAAGGATGTTGATCAGTACGTTGAGGCGGCCGCGGTGGGCCATGCCGATCACGATCTCCTGCACGCCGTAACCGCCCAGGCGCTGGATCATTTCCGCCAGCATCGGGATCAGACTCTCGCCGCCCTCGAGACCAAAGCGCTTGGTGCCCGGATACTTCGAGCCTAGGGACTTCTCCAGGCCCTCGGCCTTGATCAGCCGGCGCAGCAGCTGGATCCGAATGTCCTTGCCGAGATCCGGGGCGCTGCGCACGGACTCCATGCGGTTCATGATCCAGTGGCGTTCCTCGGTGTCCACGATGTGCATGAACTCGGCGCCGACGGAACGGCAGTAGGTCTGTTCCAGTGCTTTATGAATCTCGCCGAGGGTGGCGTCGGCCTTGCCGATGTAGAGGCTGCCGGTCTGGAAGACCGTGTCGTAATCGGCTTCGGAAAGCTCGTGGAAGGAAAGTTCGAGGTCGCGCACGTGCTCGCGCTCGGCAATGCCCAGCGGGTCGAGGTCGGCCTTCTGGTGCCCGCGCTGGCGGAAGGCGGAGATGAGCTGGACCACGCGAACCTGTTTGCGCTCGTACTCCGTGGCCTGGGAGTCGTGGGCGACGGTGGCCTCGGTGCGCACCCGCATCTTGCTGATCTGGGCGAAGCGGTCGCGGATGACGGAGTGGGGAATGTCTTCAGTCTGCATTATTTGCGACTCGACCCGGGGCAGCTTGTCGAAGTAATCGCGCCACTGCTCGGGCACCCCGTTGGGATCTTTAAGGTAGACCTCGTAGAGGTCCTCGACATAGGTCGCATTGCCGCCGGCGATGTGAGAACTTCGCCACAGCTGTTCCATTGAGCTTTCTTGCATCACGGCCCTTCCGGATAGGGGAAATGGACGCCCGTCAGTGGGCGCGTCAACCGAATTCTAGCAGTGCGCGGCCGGCGATGCGGTATGCATGCCGGCGGGACTGCCTTGCACTGGGCCGCCGACCAACGGTGCCGACGGCCTTACTTCAAAAAGGCCTGAAATATCCGCAGCTTAAGATGGGTTCTTAAAGCGGAGTCTATATTTTCAGGTCGCCCGGCTCAGGAGCATGTTCCGGATATGCCCGATGGCGCGGGTCGGGTTCAGACCCTTGGGGCATACATTAACGCAGTTCTGGATGCCGTGGCAGCGGAAAACGCTGAAGGGGTCATCCAGTTTGGCCAGCCGCTCATCGGTAGCCGTATCGCGGCTGTCGGCGAGGAAGCGGTAGGCCTGCAACAGGCCGGCGGGACCGATAAAACGGTCGGGGTTCCACCAGAAAGAGGGGCAGGAAGTGGAGCAGCAGGCGCAGAGAATGCACTCGTAGAGGCCGTCCAGCTTTTCGCGGTCTTCCGGGGACTGCAGGCGCTCGATGGCTGGCGCCGGGGTGTTGTTCTGCAGGAAGGGCGTGACCTTCTCGTACTGTTCGTAGAACAGGCTCATGTCCACCACCAGGTCGCGGATCACCGGCAGGCCGGGCAACGGGCGAATCACCAGCTTGTTGCTCCTCACCGTCTCGGACAGCGGGGTGATACAGGCGAGACCATTCTTGCCGTTCATGTTCAGGCCGTCGGACCCACACACACCCTCGCGGCAGGAGCGACGATAGGCGATGGTGGTGTCCTGGGATTTGATCATTTCGAGCACGTCCAGCACCATCAGGTCCTTACCACCGGTATCGACCTGGAAGTCCTGCATGAAGGGCTCTTTGTCAGTCTCGGGATTGTAGCGGTAGATACTAACTTGCAACATCGAAAGTGACCTCAGTAAGTCCGTGCTTTGGGCTGGAAGGTGTCAACGGTTTTCGGTTCGAAGTTGACCGCGCGCTTGCCGACACGCTTCTCAGCGGGGTAGTACATGGAGTGGCAGAGCCAGTTCTCGTCGTCGCGCTCCTGGAAGTCCTCGCGGGCGTGGGCGCCGCGGCTTTCCTTGCGCTCTTCCGCGGCGATCGCGGTGGCTTCTGCGACCTCGAAGAGGTTGTGCAGTTCCAGCGCTTCGATACGCGCGGTGTTGTAGGCCTGGCTCTTGTCTTCCAGTTGCGCATTGTCGATGCGGCCGCGCAGATCGGCAAGCTTCTTGATGCCTTCCTGCATGAACTCGCCGTTGCGGAATACGCCAAAGTGGTTCTGCATGACGTTCTGCAGTTCCTTGCGCAGGTCTGCCACGCTTTCTCCACCAGTGGAGTTGTTGAGCTTGTCCAGGCGGCTCATCGCCTGTTCGATGTCAGTCCCGGAGGCGTCGCGCATCTCGATGCCTTCGCGCAGGGCCTTCTCGATGTAGAGGCCGGAGGCGCGGCCGAAGACCACCAGGTCGAGCAGCGAGTTGCCGCCCAGGCGGTTGGCGCCGTGTACCGATACACAGGCGACTTCGCCACAGGCGTAGAGGCCGGGGATGATCACGTCGTTGCCGTTGGCATCGGTAGTCAGGGCCTGGCCGTGGACGTTGGTGGGGATGCCGCCCATCATGTAGTGGCAGGTCGGTACCACCGGGATCGGCGCCTTCACCGGGTCGACGTGGGCGAAGGTCTCCGCCAGCTCGCAGATGCCGGGCAGGCGGGAGTGCAGGACTTCCTCACCCAGGTGGTCGAGCTTCAGGAATACGTGGTCGCCCTCGGGGCCGGCGCCGCGGCCGTCGAGGATCTCCAGCACCATGGAACGGGCCACCACGTCGCGGCTGGCGAGGTCCTTGGCGTTGGGGGCGTAACGCTCCATGAAGCGCTCGCCGTCCTTGTTGATCAGGTAGCCACCTTCACCGCGGCAACCCTCGGTGACCAGCACGCCCGCGCCGGCGATACCGGTGGGGTGGAACTGCCACATCTCGATGTCCTGTACCGGGAAGCCGGCGCGCAGGGCCATGCCGACACCGTCGCCGGTGTTGATGTGGGCGTTGGTGGTGGAAGCGTAGATCCGACCTGCCCCGCCGGTGGCGAAGACAGTGGCCTTCGACTTCACATAAACGGTTTCGCCGGTTTCCATGCAGATGGCGATCACGCCGACCACGGCACCGTCCTGGTTCTTGACGATGTCGGTGGCATACCACTCGTTGAAGAACACGGTGTTGTTCTTCATGTTGCCCTGGTAAAGGGTGTGCAGCAGGGCGTGGCCGGTACGGTCCGCGGCGGCACAGGTGCGGGCGGCCTGGCCGCCCTCACCGAAATTCTTGGACTGGCCGCCGAAGGGGCGCTGGTAGATGCGGCCTTCCTCGGTACGTGAGAATGGCAGGCCCATGTGCTCGAGTTCGAACACGGCTTCGGGGCCTACGGAACACATGTACTCGATGGCGTCCTGGTCGCCGATGTAATCGGAGCCCTTGACGGTGTCGTACATGTGCCAGCGCCAGTCGTCCTGGGGGTCGGAGCTGGCGATGGCGCAGGTGATACCGCCCTGGGCGGAGACCGTGTGCGAACGGGTCGGGAATACCTTGGTGATTACGGCGGTCTTGTAGCCGGACTGGGCCAACTGCAGCGCGGCGCGCATGCCTGCACCGCCACCGCCGACGATGACGCCGTCAAAGGAGAGAGTTCGAATAGCGGACATAGTCTATTAGCTCCAGAGGATCTGGATGGTCCAGAGTACGTAAATGAAAATCAACAGGCCGCAGCCGAGCTGGAAGGTGATGCGCAGGACGTTACCGGTCTTGCCCATGAGTCGCTCGGTGAGGTAGTCAGTGCTGATGGACCACATGCCAATCCAGGCGTGCGCCGCCAATGACAGGATCGCCAGCAGCGTAAA
Organism: Halieaceae bacterium WMMBA4; assembly: GCA_033283325.1. Classification (GTDB taxonomy): domain Bacteria; phylum Pseudomonadota; class Gammaproteobacteria; order Pseudomonadales; family Halieaceae; genus Mangrovimicrobium. The sequence continues at coordinate 1,151,280 of JAWMQO010000001.1, read as the reverse complement.
GACGCGCATCGCGGTTCCGTCGAAGATGGACTTCCATTCCGTGTAGTCAACGCCGCCTGCCAATGAGGCGCCAATGCAGAGGAACCAGGCCAGCAGGATGACTGCGCTGACCCGTTGCAACAGCCAGTCGGAGAGACCCGAGCGGCCAAAACTGGTAACCGACTTTACCATATCCAGACTCCCGCAAGCAGAATGAGAACGATTGAGAGAACGATGACGATGCGGGCACCGAGTACGCCGCCCTCCATGGTTTCACCGATACCGAAGTCCATCACCAGGTGCTTGATGCCGGCCAGGCTGTGGTAGATCAAACCGGCGACGATAACCCAGAGGACCAGTTTGGCGATGAAGCTGTCCAGGCATTCCTGGACGGCTGCGAAGCCTTCGGGGCCGGAGAGGCTGGAATCCAGCATCCACAGTAATACGGCAGTGCCGACGAAGAGGAGCACGCCGGAGGCGCGGTGGGAAATGGACGCCCATGCGGTTACGGGTAGCCGCATGGTACCAATGTCCAGATTCACGGGACGATTGTCTTTCACGTTGGGTACCATCATTGGCGCCAGAAGGCGGTTAAATGTTTGGGGCGGAGCGTCGGGGGGCGCCGAACCTCCTGGCTGGAATAGCCAGAGCGGTAGCTGGCGCGCCGAAACGCGCGAAATTATATGTATTTGACAGCCTAATTACAAATAGGAGCAGAACTTTTACGGTCACCCGCGGTCTTGGCGAGCCACTTGCCGCAGCGGCTGGCAGCACACCATGCCGATCCGGGGAGGCGTTCACCAGTGCACTTCGGGGGCGTTCGAGGACAGCCCCGCGGCCCCCCGCGCCGATTGACAAAAAAATCGTAAACTCTATAGTGGACAACCCCACCGATTTACTTTCATTTACTTGGCAGGACCCCCTATGAGCGAGAAAAAAGCCACTCTCACCGTTGATGGTATTGATGAGGCGATAGATCTGCCCGTCTATTCGGGCACCATCGGTCCCGATGTCATCGACGTGGGCAGCCTCACCGGCAAAGGAATGTTCACCTACGACCCGGGCTTCGTTTCCACCGCGGCCTGTGAATCGCAGATCACTTATATCGACGGAAACAAGGGCGTCCTTCTCCACCGGGGTTACCCCATCGAGCAACTGGCGGAGCACTCGGACTACCTCGAAACCTGCTACCTGCTGCTCTACGGGGAACTGCCGACCGCGGAACAGAAGGAGAAATTCGTCAGCACCGTCACCAACCACACCATGGTGCACGAACAGCTGGCCCACTTCTTCAACGGCTTCCGCCGCGATTCCCACCCCATGGCCATCATGTGTGGCGTGGTCGGCGCCCTCTCCGCCTTCTACCACGACTCCCTCGACATCGCGGATGAGCACAACCGCCAGGTAGCGGCCTTCCGCCTGATCGCCAAGATGCCCACCATCGCGGCGATGAGCTACAAATTCTCCATCGGCCAGCCCTTCATGTACCCCGACAACAGCATGGGTTACGCCGAGAACTTCCTGCACATGATGTTCGGCGTCCCCTGCGAGCCGAGCAAGGTCAGTCCGGTGCTGGCCAAGGCCATGGACCGCATCTTCCTGCTGCATGCGGACCACGAGCAGAACGCATCCACCTCCACCGTGCGCCTGGCCGGTTCCTCCGGCGCCAACCCCTTCGCCTGTATCGCCGCCGGTATCGCGGCACTGTGGGGGCCCTCCCACGGCGGTGCCAACGAAGCGGTACTGGAGATGCTGGAAGAGATTGGCGATGTCTCCCGGATCGACGAATTCGTCGCCCGGGCCAAGGACAAGGCCGACCCCTTCCGCCTGATGGGTTTCGGTCACCGCGTCTACAAGAACTTCGACCCCCGCGCCAAGGTAATGAAGGAAGCCGCCGACGAGGTGCTGGCGGAACTGGGCGTCAACGACCCGCTGCTGGCAGTCGCCAAGCGCCTGGAAGAAATCGCCCTGGAAGACCCCTACTTCATCGAGAAGAAGCTCTACCCGAACGTCGACTTCTACTCCGGTATCATCCTCAAGGCCATTGGCATCCCCACCAGCATGTTCACCGTGATCTTCGCGGTTGGCCGCACCGTGGGCTGGATCGCCCACTGGCATGAGATGATCAGCGGCTCCTACCGCATCGGTCGCCCGCGCCAGCTCTACACCGGCCACGCCCAGCGCGACTTCGTGCCGCTGGACAAGCGCTGAGAGGCACGTCTTCCCTCTTACTCAAGAGGCGCAAAAAACCCGGCCATGCAGCCGGGTTTTTTTTGGTCGGGGATTTGCCCCGGGTGGGGATCGCTATTTCGGGAAAACAAAGATGATGTTCATGCGCAGGCCCCAACCCTCCGGGCCATTATCCGGGCTCTCGGCCCAGTAGCGCGCGCCGATGCCCAACTGCATGATCTGGCTGCCGACTTTCACCATCTGGTTCGCGCCGACATTGATCGGCACGGACCAGTCTTTCGTCTTCCAGTTGTAGGTCGATTCGGTGTTGAGGAACAGGGATGTCTTGGTCTTCGTGATGTAGTTGATAAAGGGCTGCATGAAAGTGGCGCTGATGTCGTCCCTGTCATCGTCGCCGGCCACACTTTCTATGTGGTTGGCCAGGCCGCCGAAGGTCCAGGGGCCGTTTTGCTTGAGGACCACACCGGTGGGCCCGAGACCCCATTTTTCACTGCCGAGGGCGTCATCACTGGCTGTGGGCAGGAGCAAGACGGGGCCGACGCCCCAGATCAGGCCTCCGGGCCCCGGCGCACTCGGTGAAAAAAACAGGCTCTGGACCACGTCGCCAATACCCGATTCCCCGCGACCTTTTACAGGCACATCACTCTGGTCGATGATCGGCAATATGGTCCGCGAGATCAGGTTCCAGTCCTCGGCGATAGAGAAAGGGATCACCGGCTGGACGTTGACTGTCCACACCGAACCGTCGTCGTCAGGTCCGTAGTTGTCGTCGTAGTTCACCTGGATCGGCAGGCTGATCAGGCTGGCGACCGGGTTGGCCAATTTTTTGGCGATATCATCGCCGTCGGCCCCTGATGCGCTCGCGCACAGGCAAAGCCATGTTAGCGCTGTTAAGGGTTTCCTCAGGTCGACCATTGATACTGCTCCCTTCCTTCAATCCGTTGTTTGTAGACGTTCTTGCCCTGCCCACGCGAGCCGTAGCACAGGAATAAGTGACTCGCCTGCCGCAATACGGGCAGTGGAAGTATAGCCGGCTGGAGGCATTCGGCTCGCACCGACACCTGTTTTCGATATATTGAATTCTATTCAACATCTACCACCTGCCGTCCAGAGTCGATACTATGCTGCTCGCCGGGCTGCAGCGTCCATCGTGGCTTCAGCCGGCCCCGCATAGCACAACTAACCAGAACTTATAAATACCGAGGTAGCTCGTGGACAAAACTATGCCCAATACTTTCGCCACAAAACACAAAGCCAGATTGGACTCCCTGCGGCCCGCCTGCACCTTCGCGGCGGCGGTGGCCCTGCCCTTCACCGTCGCCCTTCCAGGCCAGGCCCTGGCGCAGAGCGCGGCGGCCCTTGAGGAAGTTATCGTTACCGCCCAGCGTCGCGACGAACGTTCCCAGGACGTGCCGATTGCCATCACAAGCATAGGATCGGACCTGCTCGGCCAGGGCGATGTGCAGCAGTTGCGTGACATCGCCAAGCTGACGCCCGGGCTGCGTTTCGACAACGCCGGCGCCGTGTCCCAGCCGACCATTCGCGGTATTGGCAGCGCGGTGGCGGTCTCCGGCTCTACCTCCAATATCGGCATCTATCTGGATGGCTTTGCCATCACCAGCCCCTACACCAGTGACTTCGACCTGCTGGACGTCAGGAGCGTCGAAGTGCTGAAAGGCCCCCAGGGCACACTGTTTGGTCGCAACTCCACCGGTGGCGCCATACTGGTAACCACGCCGGAACCCGAGACCGAGTTCAGCGGCCACGCAGACGCCTCCTACGGCAGCTACGACACCCAGCGCTATGGCCTCTACGTCACCGGCGGGGTGACCGACAGCCTGGCCCTCGACCTGGGTGTGCTGGTGCGTTCCAGCGATGGCTTCCTCGACAATGACGCCAGCGGCAGTGACACCGACGGCGAATACGAGAACTACACTGTTCGTGCCGGCGCCAAGTGGGAGTTCGACAACAGCGACCTGTTGTTCCGCTATATCCGCGATGATCGCGATGAACGCCGGCTGGTAGCCGCCAACGCCTTCGAGGACGGCGGCAGGGTCTTCGCCACCGCCGATTTCTACGCACCCGGTACAGCCGCCCACAAGCCGGGCAAGGTGAGCAACGACTACTCGCCCCTGTTCACGGCCGAGAGCGACACTTTCCAGCTGACCTACCGGGCGGAATTCGGCAACACCCAGTTCACCTCGTTGACCCAGTACCGCAGCGACGAGACCAGGAACATGATGGACTTCGACTTCTCGTCCCTGCTCCTCTACCACTTCAATTTCGACGTCAACGACGATGTCTTTACCCAGGAATTCCTGCTGTCCTCGACCGGCGACAGCAGGCTGCAGTGGACCACCGGCCTGTACTATTTCGACAACGAGAACGAGTACAAGAACAACGCCGGGGCCTCCCCGCTGACTGGCGGCGCCTTCGTCAAGAATGGCGGCTCAGGCACCGAGACGGTCTCTATCGCAGGTTTCGCCGACGTCACCTACGAACTCGCGGAGAACTGGTACCTCACCGGTGGCCTGCGGGTCAGCTACGATGAAGTCGACGATGCCTACTACGATACCGTCGACGAACTCGGTGTTTTCACCCGCAACCCGGTAGAAGGCTTCGACGACACCCGGGCCACGCCTCGCGTGGTACTGCGCTACACCCCGACCGATTCCTCCAGTGTCTACGCCTCCTATAACCAGGGCTACAAGGCGGGCATCATCAATGTCGGCGGCGGTGGCCAGGCAGGCCTGGACGTGGATCCGGAAGAGGTCGACGCCTACGAAATTGGCTACAAGTTCTCCGGTGAGCGGATGTCCTTCGACGCCGCCGCTTACTACTACGACTACACCGACCTGCAAGTTGCCTACTACGACGGACCGAAGAGCATTATCGAGAATGCCGGCGGCTCGACCATCTACGGCCTCGATATGCAGGCGCGCTTCGCTGTCACCGAGACCCTGAACGTCAACGTGGGTGGTGCCTACGTCAATGCCGAGTACGACGAGTTCGAGAACTCGCAGGTCTGGAACCAGTGTTTCGTCGACACCTTTGAGTGCCCGGTCGACTACGCCGGAATCTTCCTCAGCGGCACCGCGGACGCCAGCGGCCTGGAAATGCAGCGCTCGCCGGAGTTTACCGCCAACATCGGTTTCGACTATACGATGGGACTGGCCGGCGGATTGCTAGGGCTTTCAGGTACCTGGTACTACACCTCGGACTTCTACTTCGACTCATCCGAACTCTACCAGCAGGATTCTTACGACCTGCTCAGCCTGCGCGCGGACTGGACCAACTCGACCGAGCGCTACACCCTGTCGATCTATGGCGACAACGTGACCGACTCGGAATACCGCACCCAGGTCCTGCCGCAGGCCTATGGCGGCCTGTCCATGTGGGGCGTTCCAGCGACAGTCGGCGCCTCGGTCAGGATTAACTTCTAGATCCCGGAATCCCCCTCTGCCCGCCCCCTTCCAGGGGGCGGGCAACTCCATCATCCCGCCTCATTCGGGTGGCGGCGGCTGCCACCGTTACCCAATCGTCACACTAGTGTCATAAATTCGTGACCCTGGCCCGCTTATCTTGGTGAGTCCGCCGCCCTGCTTCCGGGCCCGCAAATCCACACAGATACAAGCTGACGAAGGTAATACGATGATGAAGAAACTGAATCCCATGACCCTCTCGAAACGGACACTTTCGATCGGGGCACTTTCTATCCCGGTCATTGCCACACTGCCGTTTGCGTCCCCTGCGCTTCTCGCCGACGACAGCAACGGCCAGGGTAAGAAGCTCGGCCACGCCGAAGCCGGCGAGCACCCGGGCCAGGGTCGCCCGCTGGAGGTCCAGTTGCTCGGCTTCAACGACTACCACGGCCACGTCAAGACCGATGCCGTTGGATTTGGTGTAAACGAGGGTGGCGGTGAATACCTTGCAGCCAAGCTGGCCGAGTTACGCGCGGGGCAGGCATACAGCATCACAGTGGCGGCGGGTGACCTGATTGGCGGCAGCCCTGCCTTCTCTGGCCTGTTCCACGACGAGCCTTCGGTGGAAACCCTGAACGCGATGGGCCTGGATCTTTCCGGCGTGGGCAATCACGAGTTCGACGAAGGTGTCACCGAACTCCTGCGTATGCAGGACGGTGGCTGCCACCCCGTCGATGGCTGTTATTTCCCCGATACCCCCTTCCCCGGGGCCGACTTCAAGTGGCTCGCGGCTAACGTGGTGAGCGAGGTGGACGGGGTGTCCACACCGCTTCCCGCTTACTGGATCGAACAGATCGAAGGTGTGAAGATCGGCTTTATCGGTATGACCCTCGAAGCTACTGACACCATCGTCGCGGCAGCCGGCATCGAAGGATGGGACTTCCTCGACGAAGCGGAAACCGCCAACAACCTGGTGCCCCTGTTAACGGGGGAAGGTGTCGAGGCGATCGTGGTGCTGCTGCACGAAGGCGGCAACCAGGTCCCCTCCCCCGGCGACTACAACGCCTGCGAAAACTTCACCGGCCCGGTGGCCGCCATCAACGCGGCACTCGATCCTGAAATCGACGTAATGATCACCGGCCACACCCACCAGCCCTATAACTGTCGCCTGCCCGACGCCGCAGGTTACGACCGTATCGTGACTTCGGCCTACCAGTACGGCCGTGTAGTCACCGAGGTCTCCCTTGTGATCGACCGCCGGACGAAGGACGTGGATCGCGCCGCCAGCAGCGCATACAACCACGCCGTGGTGCGCGACGAACTGGTCGCCGATGCGGGCGTCACCGCGATCATCGACAAGTGGCAGCCTTTGTATGACTCCTTCGCCAACGAAGTCGTCGGCAGCATCACCGAGGACATCAACCGCGGCGGCACGCCTCCCGGATCCGACCGTGGCGTTGAGTCAGCAGCTGGCAACCTGGTCGCCGACGCCCAGCTCTGGGCCACCCGGAATTTCGGCAGCCAGATTGCACTGATGAATCCGGGCGGCGTGCGCTCCGACCTGGATTACGCCCAGTCCGGCAGTGAGGGCGACGGTAACGTGACCTTCGGCGAAGCCTTCACCTTCCAGCCCTTTAATAATGGCCTCGAGGTGCTCACCCTGACCGGCGCCCAGATCGTGGCGGTGCTGGAAGAGCAGTGCCAGCCTATCGAGGAACCGGGCGACCGGGCCTTCCTGCACCTCGGTGTCTCCGAAGGCTTTTCCTACGACCTGTTCAAGGACTTCAGTGCCCCCGATGGGAGTTGCGTCGCCATTATCAGCAACCCTGAGCTGAATGGTGAAGCACTGGACATGGGCGAGGAGTACCTGGTAGCAGTGAACAGCTTCCTGGCTGATGGCGGGGATAACTTCAATACGCTGACTGAAGCTTCTGCCCGGATTACCTGGGGCCTGGATCTCGATGCGCTCACCAGCTATCTCGGGGAAAACAGTCCAGTTGCACCGCCGCCGACGGATCGCGTGAACGAACTGAACTGATTTTTAATCGGCAAAAAAAAGGCCACCCAATGGGTGGCCTTTTTTCGAGGTTTGGTCGGGACGGCAGGATTTGAACCTACGACCACCACACCCCCAGTGTGGTGCGCTACCAGACTGCGCTACGCCCCGAAATCGCTTTGTTTGCGAGGGCGGCATTATATCGAAATACGCCGCACGTACAACTTCTATTTGCCGGGTGTCAGCGTTTTCAGCAGCTCTTCGAGTTCCTCGATGGTTTCCCGGATAACACCCTGCATCCGGGTGTCGCCACCGGCCGCTTCACCAGCATCGGTCATGCGCTGCCGGGCGCCGCCGATGGTGTAGCCCTGGTCGTAGAGCAGGCTGCGGATCTGGCGGATGGTGAGGACGTCCTCGCGCTGGTAGTAGCGGCGATTACCCCGGCGCTTGACCGGCTTGAGCTGGGGGAATTCCTGCTCCCAGTAACGCAGCACATGGGGTTTTACCGCGCACAATTCGCTGACTTCACCGATGGTGAAATAGCGCTTGCCCGGGATGGCGGGCAACTCCTGGTTATTGCTCGGTTCCAGCATACTCTTCCACTCGGGCCTTGAGCTTCTGCCCCGGACGGAAAGTCACCACCCTGCGTGCAGAGATGGGAATTTCCTCACCGGTTTTGGGGTTGCGCCCGGGCCGCTGGCTCTTGTCGCGCAGGTCGAAGTTGCCGAAACCGGACAACTTCACCTGCTCGTTGTTTTCCAGGCACGCACGGATTTCCTCGAAGAAGAGCTCGACGATTTCCTTGGCTTCACGCTTGTTGAGACCCAGTTCCTCGAACAGGCGTTCAGCCATTTCTGACTTGGTCAGCGCGGTCATGTCCCCTCACCTAGCTGCGGAGCTCGGCTTTGTAGTTTTTTTCCAGTGAATCAACTACTTGATCCACTGCCAGATTTACATCTTCCTCGCTAAGAGTGCGCGATAGATCCTGGAATGTCAAACCAATTGCAAGGCTTTTTCGTTTAGGATCAATGCCTTTGCCCTCATACACATCAAAGAGGGTTAAGTCCTTCAGGTAAGTTCCCGCTGAGGCACGAACATTTGCCAGGAGGTCTCCGGCCTGGATTTCCCGGTCCACCAGCACCGCGAGATCCCGGCGAACTTCAGGGTATTTCGAGACTTCGGCGAAGGCGGGAATGGCCGCCTCCAGCACTGCCGCGAGCCTGATCTCACAGACGAAAGTGGCGCTGCCGACATCGAGCGCCTTCGCCACGGCCGGGTGCAGGGCACCTATATGGCCGACAAGCTCATCACCACGATAGATCGCCGCGGTCTGGCCAGGATGCAGGCCCGCGCGCTCGGCGGACTCGAAACGGAATTGCTCTGCAGCGCTGCCGAGTTCGAGGACACTTTCCAGGTCACCCTTGAGATCGAAGAAGTCCACACCCTCCCCGCCCTGATTCCAGCTTTCGGAGAAACGGCTACCACAGACGGCCATGGCCAGGGTCGGCTCCTGCGCAAGGCCGTCCTCGCTGGGCAGGAAGCGCTGGCCGCTCTCGAAGAGGCGCACGCGTCCCTGCTGGCGCTTGGTATTGCGCACCAGGGCAGACAGCAGGCCCGGGAGCAGGCTGGTCCTCATCACCGACATATCTGCGGAGATGGGGTTTTCCAGCGCTACCGGCGTCAGGTCCGGGTCGATCAATTGCTGTACTCGCGGCTCAACGAAGCTGTAGGTGATGGCCTCGCGGTAGCCGCGGGCCGCGAGGTGGGCCCGCAGCCTCGGCAGTTCAAGCGTGCCTTCCTTGTGAGCGGGCATGTGCAGCGTGGCGCTGATCGGTGTCACCGGCAGTTGGTTGTAGCCATAGACCCGGGCCAGTTCTTCCAGCAGGTCCGCCTCGATGCTGATGTCAAAGCGCCAGCTGGGAACGCCACAGCGCCAACCCTCGTCGCTGCGCTCTACTTCCAGGCCCAGGCCGGCGAGAATCCGCTCCACTTCTGCGGCTGCCATGTCGAAACCGAGCAGGCGCGGAATGCGCGCCTGGCGCAGGTTGACGACCCGCTTCGCCGGGAGTTGGTCTTCGGCGACGGTCTCCTGCAGAGGGCCGGCTTTACCGCCGACGATTTCCAGCAGCAGCGCCGTGGCGCGTTCCATGGCGGCGACCTGCCCCTGCCAGTCCACGCCGCGCTCGAAGCGGTGGGAGGCATCGGTGTGCAGGCCGTAGGAACGGGCCTTGCCCGCCAGCATGTCAGGTGTGAAAAAGGCCACTTCCAGGAACAGGTCGCTGGTGGTTTCACTGACACCGCTGCCCTCTCCGCCCATGATGCCGGCGAGGCCCAGGGGTTTTTCGTGATCGGCGATCACCAGGGTTTCGGCGTCCATTTCAAGTTCCTGGCCGTCGAGCAGGGTCAGTTTTTCAGCGGCTTCGGCAGTGCGAACGCGAATGCCGCCGGAGAGCGTGGCGAGATCGTAGGCGTGCATCGGCTGGCCGAGTTCCATCATCACGTAGTTGGTAACATCAACCACCGGGTCGATGGAACGCAGGCCTACACGACGCAGTTTTTCCTGCAGCCAGAGGGGGCTGGGGCTGCGGATGTCGATGTCGCGGATTACCCGGCCGACGAAGCGCGGGCAGCGCTGGGGCGCCTCGAGTTTTACCGGGAAGGTATCGTCGATGGCCGGGACGACCGGCTCGATTACCGGCGCATTCACTGGGAGATTGTTGAGCAGGCCGACTTCCCGGGCGATGCCGCCGATACCCAGGCAGTCAGCGCGGTTGGGCGTGAGGCCGATTTCGATGACCTGGTCATCAAGGCCGAGATAGTCCCGCAGGTCGGTTCCGACTGGTGCATCCGCGGCCAGTTCCATGAGGCCTTCATTCGCTTCGGACAGGCCGAGTTCTTTCTCGGCGCAGAGCATGCCGAAGGATTCGACGCCGCGCAGCTTGGCCTTCTTGATCCTGAAATCGCCGGGCAATACGCCACCCACCGTCGCCAGCGGGGCCTTGAGGCCGGGGCGCGCATTGGGCGCGCCGCAGACGATCTGGAAGGTCTCCTCGCCAGTGCTGACGACGCATACGCGAAGCTTGTCCGCATCGGGGTGTTGATCGGCCTTCAGTATCTCGGCCACAACCACACCGCTGAATTCCCCCGCTACCGGATCGATCGCGTCGACTTCCAGGCCCGCCATGGTGATCTGGTGTGCCAGTTCTTCGGTTGTCAGGTCCGGGCTCACCCATTCCCGCAACCACTGTTCGCTAATAATCACTGTCTGTCTCCCTATCTAGTCAGAACTGCTCGAGGAAGCGCAGGTCGTTGTCGAAGAAAAGGCGCAGGTCGTTCACGCCGTAGCGCAGCATCGCCAGGCGCTCGACACCCATGCCGAAGGCGAAACCGCTGTATTTTTCCGGGTCGATATTCGAGTACTCGAAGACCTTCGGGTGGACCATGCCGCAACCGAGAATCTCGATCCAGCCGGTGTGGCTGCAAACCCGGCAGCCGCTGCCGCCGCAGTTCACGCACTGGATATCGACTTCCGCCGAGGGTTCGGTGAAGGGGAAATAGGAGGGACGGAAGCGCACCGCCAGTTCCTTCTCGAAGAACACCCGGAGGAACTCTTCGATCAGGCCTTTCAGGTCGGCGAAGGTGGAGTGTTCGTCGATCAGCAGGCCCTCGACCTGGTGGAACATGGGCGTGTGGGTCAGGTCCGAGTCACAGCGGTAGACACGCCCGGGGCAGATGACTTTCAGGGGCGGTTCGCTGGTTTCCATTACCCGCACCTGCACCGGCGAGGTGTGGGTGCGCAGGACCGTGTGCGGATCCACATAGAATGTGTCGTGCATGGCCCGGGCGGGATGGTGCTCGGGAATATTGAGGGCTTCGAAGTTGTGGTAGTCGTCCTCGATCTCCGGCCCTTCCACCACCTCGAAACCGATGGCGCCGAAGAAGGCCTCCATGCGTTCCATGGTGCGGGTGATCGGGTGGATACCGCCGGTGCTCTGGCCGCGCCCCGGCAGGGTCACGTCGATGGTCTCGGCGGCGAGTTTCGCGGCGACGGCTGCGGATTCCAGCGCCGACTTGCGGGTACCGATCAGCTCCTGCAGTTCCTGCTTGACCACGTTGATCTGCGCACCGGCCTGGGGACGCTCCTCGGGGGAGAGTTGCCCGAGACCCTTCAGCAGGGCCGTAAGCTGGCCTTTCTTGCCGAGGTAGTCGACACGCAACTGCTCCAGTGCAGCGCCGTCGGCGGCGGCTTCGATGGCGGCCCTGGCTTCATTCGCCAGTGCGTCGAGGTTTTCCATGTTTTCCGGTCCCTTGTACCAGGTTTGCAGCAGACCGCGGAGCGGACTCCTGCATGCAATAAAAAAGGGAAAGAGCGGAGCCCTTTCCCTTGTCGTACTTCAGTGTAGCCAGCGAACCGCGACGAATCGCGGTGGGGGTGGGCTTAGGCCAGAGCGGCCTTCGCTTGCTCCACAACCGCTGCAAAAGCAGGCTTGTCATGCACCGCCAGGTCCGCGAGGACACGACGATCCAGACCGATTTCGGCTTTCTTCAGGCCATCGATCAGCTTGCTGTAGCTCAGGCCGTTAGCGCGGGACTGGGCGTTGATACGGGTGATCCACAGCGAGCGGAATTGACGCTTGCGCTGACGACGGTCACGGTATGCATACTGCCCGGCCTTGGTAACGGCCTGCTTGGCAACTCGAAACACGCGGCTGCGGGCACCGTAGTAACCCTTGGCCTGTTTCAGGATTTTCTTGTGACGGCGGTGAGCCACCACACCACGTTTTACGCGAGGCATAAGTCTTCTCCTTTCCTATTCAATAACCGGTTACTTGGCGCGCAGCATGCGATCGATCAGAACCTCATCACTCTTGTGAATCATGGAGGTTCCGCGCAGCTGACGCTTCCGCTTGGTGGTCATCTTGGTCAGGATGTGACTCTTGTACGCGCTTTTGCGCTTGTAACCGCCGGCAGTCTTTTTGAACCGCTTGGCAGCACCGCTGTGAACTTTTGCTTTAGGCATTTTCAATACTCCGCATTGAGCAGTAATAACAATGAAGCGAATAAGGCGTCACAGTGCCGTTATTGCTTCTTCTTCGGGGCGATCACCATGGTGAGCTGACGGCCTTCCATTTTCGGGAATTGCTCGACAGCACCCAGTTCGGCCAGGTCGGTTTCTACTCGCTTGAGTAACTCCATACCGATTTCCTGGTGAGCCATTTCACGCCCGCGAAAACGCAGGGTGACCTTGGCCTTATCGCCTTGTTCCAGGAAACGTACCAGGTTGCGTAGCTTGACCTGGTAATCTCCCTCTTCCGTCCCTGGACGAAACTTCATTTCCTTGACTTGAGTCCGCTTCTGCTTCTTCTTCTGAGCAGCTTTCTGCTTCTTCGCCTCAAAGATGTGTTTCCCGTAGTCCATGATCTTGCAGACTGCCGGGTCTGAATCAGCTATCAGAACGAGGTCCAACCCCGCGGATTCCGCCCTGGCCCTGGCGTCGCTCAATGGAACGATGCCAACCTGTTCGCCGTCGGCTCCGATCAGGCGAACCGGGTCCGCCGTGATTTGGTCGTTGGTCAGCGCCTTTTTGCTGGCGCCTTTAGTGTCTTTCTTGATGCTGATTCTCCATTAATCCATTGCAATACGACCGCGCCGCGCAAGGTCTTCGGTAAGGATGTGCTCAAAGGCAGCGAGATCCATCGATCCCAGGTCCTCACCACGACGTGCGCGCACGGCCAGCGTCTGTGATTCCACCTCTTTATCCCCTACCACGATCAGGTAAGGAACCCTCTGAAGTGTGTGCTCGCGGATTTTAAAGCCGATCTTTTCGTTTCTCAAGTCCGAAATGACCCTGAAGCCCTTGTTTTTCAAGGAATCTTCCACAGATTTGACGTAATCGGCCTGCTTATCGGTAATATTCAACACAACCGCCTGGGTCGGGGCCAGCCAGGTGGGGAAAACCCCCTCGTAGTGCTCGATCAGGATACCGATGAAACGCTCGAAGGAGCCAAGTATGGCCCTGTGCAGCATGACCGGCACCTGGCGGGAGCCATCTTCCGCCACGTACTGGGCATCCAGGCGGCCTGGCATGGAAAAATCCACCTGGATGGTGCCCAGCTGCCAGACCCGGCCGATGCAGTCTTTCAGGGAGAATTCGATCTTCGGCCCATAAAATGCGCCCTCCCCCGGCAATTCTTCCCAGGGCAGGCCCTGGGCATCCAGGGCGTCGGCCAGGGCTTTTTCGGCCCGGTCCCAATCTTCATCGGAACCCACCCGCTGTTCCGGGCGAGTGGAGAGGCGGTAGATCACCTCGGTGAAGCCAAAATCCGCGTAAACCTCGTGGAGGAAGTCGATAAAGGACGACACTTCCGGCTGGATTTGCTCCTCGGTGCAGAAAATATGGGCGTCGTCCTGGGTGAAGCCGCGTACCCGCATGATGCCGTGCAGTGAACCGGAGGGCTCGTTGCGGTGGCAGGAGCCGAATTCCGCCAGGCGCAGGGGCAGGTCGCGGTAGGACTTCAGGCCCTGGTTGAAGACCTGCACGTGACAGGGGCAGTTCATCGGCTTGACCGCGAAATGGCGTTCCTCGGACTGCAGCATGAACATGTCGTCGCCGAACTTGTCCGCGTGGCCGGATTTCTCCCACAGGGAGAGGTCCACCAGTTGCGGAGTCTTGATCTCCTGGTAGCCGTTTTCGCGCTGCTTCTGGCGCATGTACTGCTCGATGGTCTGGTAGATGCTCCAGCCCGCCGGGTGCCAGAAGACCATGCCCGGGGCTTCTTCCTGGGTGTGGAAGAGATCGAGGGCCTTGGCGATCTTGCGGTGGTCGCGCTTCTCGGCTTCCTCGATGCGGGTCAGGTAGGCCTTCAGCTCCTTCTTGTTGGCCCAGGCGGTGCCGTAGACTCGCTGCAGCATTTCGTTCTTCGCGTCGCCACGCCAGTAGGCGCCGGCCACCTTGGTCAGCTTGAAGGCCTTGAGCTTGCCGGTGCTGGGCACGTGGGGGCCGCGGCACAGGTCCATCCACTCACCCTGGCGGTATACGGAGATTTCCTCCCCTTCCGGCAGTTCCTCGATGATCTGCACCTTGTAGTGCTCGCCCATATTGCGGAACAACTCGACGGCCTTTTCGCGGCTGTAGGCAATGCGCTCTACCGGCAGGTCGTCCTGCACCAGTTCTTCCATGCGCTTCTCGATTTTCTCGAGGTCTTCCGGGGTGAAGTTGTGGCCGGTGGCGAAATCGTAGTAGAAGCCGTCCTCGATCACCGGGCCGATGGTGACCTGCACGCCCGGGAAAAGTTCCTGGGTGGCGTGGGCCAGCAGGTGGGCGGTGGAATGGCGGATGACCTCGAGGCCCGCGGCGTCGCGCTCGGTGATGATGGCGATATTGGCATCGGCATCGATGACGTAGGAGGTGTCGACCTCGCGGCCGTTGACGACGCCGGCCAGCGCGGCCTTGGCCAGGCCGGGGCCGATATCGGCGGCGACATCGTGGACGCTGACGGGATTATCGAACTGGCGCTGGTTGCCATCGGGCAGGGTAATAACAGGCATGAGCTTTCCTTTTGTCAGTGGTGACCCCTACTAAAGGCCACGTGAGTCAGCTTCAATCGGTGATCGGGTGCTGAATTCCTGAAGTATGAACTTTCAAACGGGCGCGGAGTTTAGCATAAATTGGCGCGGGAAAGGGCAAAAGGAAAAAGGGGTCAGAGCCCTTTTTCCCCCACTGCACGTATTGATGAAAACTGGCGTCAAGGAAAAAGGGCTCTGACCCCTTTTTCCTTTATCCCACGGGTGGCGGGTCGGCGCTACGGCGCTCCGGGGGGCTCGCTCAGCGCCTCCATGACCTGGTCCAGCGAGAAGCTGGCGGCTTTCTGCCGCGGCGGATATTCCTTGAAGGTCTCGAGGAAGCCCGCTACGTAGGCCTGGGCCGGCACCAGCAGGTAGGCGCGGTCGAGCATCCAGTCATAGTAGGTGTTCGAGGTGATCTCGGCGCGCTCGTAGGGGTCCCTGCGCAGGTTCATGATCAGGGGCACGCGCAGCGGTACGAAGGGCTCCATCCAGACGCGGAAAGTACCTTCCGCCTTTTGCTCCATGAAGATCGCTTTCCAGTCGTTGTAACGCAGTGCCGTCAGGTCGCCGTCGTCAGAGAAATAGAATATCTCGTGCCGCGGGCCTTCCGTGCTCTGGCCCGTCAGGAGAGGCAGGAAGTTGTAGCCGTCGAGGTGCACCTTGTACTTGCGGCCGATGGCGCGGTGACCCTTGAGCAGTTTCTCGGTCACGTCGGGCTCACCCGCCGCCGCGAGGAAAGTGGGCAGCCAGTCCATGTGGTGCATGATCTCGTTGGAGATGGAGCCTGCCTCGATCTTGCCTGGCCAGCGCACCATGGAAGGCACCCGCCAGCCGCCCTCCCAGTTGGTATTCTTCTCGCCACGGAATGGCGTCGCAGCCGCGTCGGGCCAGGTGTTGTAGTGGGGGCCGTTGTCGGTGGAGTAGAACACGATGGTGTTGTCGGCGATGCCGAGCTCATCCAGCTTGTCCAGGAACAGGCCGATATGGGCGTCGTGCTCGATCATGCCGCAGGAGTACATGTCGGCACGGGGGTACTGCGCCTTGCACTTGGCCATTTTCGCGTCTGAAACGTGGGTGCGGAAGTGCATGCGGGTACCGCTCCACCAGACGAAGAAGGGCTTGTCGGCCTTGTGGGCACGCTCGATAAAGTCGAGGGCACGGGCTGCCGTGTCGTCGTCCACGGTTTCCATGCGTTTCTTGGTGAGCGGCCCGGTATCGGTAATCTTGCCGTCGGCGGTGGAGCTGATTACGCCGCGAGGACCGAATTTTTTGCGAAACTCGGGATCCTGGGGATAGTCCTCGTTCTCCGGCTCCTCTTCAGCGTTAAGGTGGTAGAGGTTGCCGTAGAATTCATCGAAGCCGTGATTGGTGGGCAGGTGCTCGTCCTTGTCGCCGAGGTGGTTTTTGCCGAACTGGCCGGTCATATATCCGTGGTTTTTCAACAGACCGGCAATGGTCGGGTCTTCTTCCCGCATCCCCAGTTCTGCGCCCGGCAAACCCACCTTGGACAGGCCGGTACGAAAGACGGATTGACCCATGATGAAGGAGGAACGGCCGGCGGTGCAGCTCTGCTCGCCGTAGTAATCGGTGAAGATCATGCCTTCATTGGCAATGCGGTCGATATTGGGGGTCCTGTAGCCCATCAGGCCCATGGTGTAGGCACTGATGTTGGACTGGCCGACATCGTCGCCCCATACGACCAGGATATTGGGTTTGTCCGCCGCCCAGGCACTCAGGGGTGCCAGGGTGAGCAGGAGTACAGCGCGTAATATTGCGATCGGTCTCATACCTACCTCTTTAAGGTGTAATTGGGTTCGCTCAATCCTTATCTTTCTTCAACTTGAAGTCCCGGTCCTCCTCCCGGTCGTGGAGCTTGCCCTTTTGGTCTTCCAACTTCTCACCAGCGTCTTCTTTTTTTCGCTCCGCCAGTTCTTTCGGGTCGCATTTGCCATGAACGCCAACAGTGGCCTTCATGGCCGCGTTGCGGGCGGCTTTTTCGGCGTCACAATCAATGAGGTCCAGATCGGCCAGCGCCGGCGGGGCGGCCACGAGGACTAAAACCGTGAGCAAACAGCGTTTCATCGGGTTCCCCTGATTTTGGTGGGAGTTTATGGGGCCTGCGGTCACAGCCCGTCGAGGGCCGCTGCTTCCAATATAGTGCAAGCCCGGGGTATTGCCAGCCTAGGTAATAAAGGCCTGCTGCTTCAGTTCGGCCAACTGGTCGCGCAGGGCTGCGGCCTCCTCGAACTCAAGATTCTTGGCGTGCTCGAGCATGGTCGCTTCCATCTGCTTGAGCTTGCGGGCGAGGGCTTCTGGAGAGAGGTTCTCCAGGTCGCCCGCGTAGGCGGCACGCGGTTCGGCAGCCTGGCGCCCCCTGCCCTTGCCCTTTCCGGGCACCTTGCGCGCCCCTTCCATGATGTCCTTGATCGACTTCTCGATACCGCGGGGGGTAATGCCGTGCTCCAGGTTATGGGCAACCTGTTTCTCCCGGCGCCGGGCGGTCTCGGCGATCGCCCGCTCCATGGAGCCGGTCATTTGGTCCGCGTAGAGGATGGCCCGGCCATTGAGGTTGCGCGCGGCCCTGCCGATGGTCTGGATCAGGGAACGCTCGGAGCGCAGGAAGCCCTCCTTGTCGGCGTCGAGGATGGCCACCAGGGACACTTCCGGCATATCCAGGCCCTCCCGCAGCAGGTTGATGCCCACCAGCACGTCGAACTTGCCGAGGCGCAGGTCGCGGATGATTTCCACGCGCTCCACGGTATCGATATCCGAGTGCAGGTAGCGCACCCGGACACCGTGGTCGTCGAGGTACTCGGTGAGGTCTTCTGCCATCCGTTTGGTCAGGGTGGTGACCAGTACTCTCTCTTCCCGGGCCACAGTGTCGTGAATCTGGCCGAGCAGGTCGTCCACCTGATTGCTGGCGGGCCTGATCTCCACCTCGGGATCCACCAGGCCGGTGGGCCGGACCACCTGTTCCACGGTACGCCCGGCGTGTTCTGCCTCATAGGGCCCGGGGGTCGCGGAAACATAAACCGCCTGCGGGCAGAGTTGCTCCCACTCCTCGAAACGCAGGGGACGGTTGTCCAGTGCGGATGGCAAACGAAAGCCGTACTCGACCAGGGTTTCCTTGCGTGAACGGTCGCCCTTGAACATGGCGCCGATCTGCGGAATGGTGACGTGGGACTCGTCCACGATCACCAGGGCGCTGTCGGGCAGGTATTCGAATAGCGTCGGCGGCGGTTCTCCGGCGGCGCGCCCGGAGAGATAGCGCGAGTAGTTCTCCACGCCCTGGCAATAGCCGAGTTCACGGATCATCTCCAGGTCGTAGCGGGTGCGCTGTTGCAGGCGCTGGGCCTCCACCAGCTTGCCCGCTTCATTCAGTTGCTTGAGGCGGTGATCCAGCTCTTCCTCGATCTGTTCGACCGCATTCATCATGACGTCGCGACTGGTGACGTAGTGGGTCTTCGGGAAGATGGTCACCCGCGGCACCTTGCGCTCCACCGCACCGGTAAGAGGGTCGAAGATGGTCAGGTCCTCGATCTCCTCGTCGAAGAGCTCGACACGGATGGCTTCGCGCTCGGAGTCTGCCGGAAATATGTCGATCACGTCACCGCGTACCCGGTAGGTACCACGGGTGAAATTCACGTCGTTGCGGGTGTACTGCAACTCCGCCAGTTGGCGCAGGATACCGCGCTGGTCGATGAACTCGCCCCGGGAGAGATGCAGCACCATGCGGAAATAGGACTTGGGATCACCCAGGCCGTAGATGGCGGATACCGTGGCCACCACCAGGCAATCCTCACGCTCCATCAGCGCCTTGGTGGCGGAAAGCCGCATCTGCTCGATATGGTCGTTGACCGACGAGTCCTTCTCTATATAGGTATCCGAGGACGGCACATAGGCCTCGGGCTGGTAGTAGTCGTAATAGGAGACGAAGTACTCCACCGCGTTGTTGGGGAAGAACTCCTTGAACTCCCCGTAGAGCTGGGCCGCCAGGGTCTTGTTATGGGCCATCACCAGGGTCGGCCGCTGCAACTGCTCCACCACGTGGGCCATGGTAAAGGTCTTGCCGGAGCCGGTAACCCCCAGCAGGATCTGCGAGGCCAGCCCCGCCTGAACCCCCTCCACCAACTGGCGAATGGCTTGCGGCTGGTCGCCGGCGGGCTGGTAAGTGGACTCGACCTTGAAGGGGCGCGACACGGCGGCGGTCACCTCGGACTGGCTGAAAAATAGCCCCCTATTATCATCTACTTAGGCCACGAATTCAGCCCGGAGCTGAGAAGTGAAAAAATACGCTTCCGGAGCCAAATTGCTGTTGACCCACCCCGGGTCGATCATTAATATACGCGACCTCTGGTTAACGCCATTCCGCCTTAGCTCAGTTGGTAGAGCAAATGACTGTTAATCATTGGGTCGCTGGTTCGAGCCCAGCAGGCGGAGCCATTACGTGAAAGGGGTTGCAGCAATGCAACCCCTTTTTCTTTGCGCCTGCTCAGTGCTCAACCTTACCACGCAAGGCCTTCACCTTCCCGCGCTGTGTCTTCTTGTCCATCCGCCTCGCCTTGGCGGCCTTCCCCGGTCTGGTCGGACGCCTCGGTTTCGGTTTTACGTTGGCGGATTTGATCAGGCTCTCCAGTCGCTGCAGGGCATCCTCGCGATTCTTTTCCTGGGTACGGAACTGCTGCGCCTTGATCACTATCACGCCTTCCTTGCTGATACGTTGGTCGCGAAGCGCCAGCAATTGCTCCTGCAAGTACACAGGAAGCGAGGACGCACGTATGTCGAAGCGCAGGTGAATCGCGGACGATACCTTGTTGACGTTCTGCCCGCCGGCTCCCTGTGCGCGTATCGCCGAGAATTCGATTTCGTCCTCTGGAATCGAGATTGTGGGTGAGATCAAAATGGCAGACATTTTTCCTTGCTCGACTGATTACTTCTTCAATCCTGTAGCAATAGCCGCGAACTATTAGCGCTGGCCCAGATTGCACTTGTCTACAGGCCTTTCTGGCCGTCGCCCATCTCAGATAGCTTGCTGACGAGCCGCCCTACCGTGCGCTCACCCTACAGGAAAGTTGGCAGGTGTACAGACTCTACCCGGTTTTTGGCGCGCCATCGAACAGCCAGCCAGATTGCGTTCGCTGCGCAGCCTTAACCGGTCTCGAGTGCCTGTTCAGAGCGGGATGTCACACCTTCATTGCGCGGTCTGGCAGCACTTTACCCTTACACAGTTTGTGGTCTATATTCATTGCACCTATCTCGCTGCCTGGTATCACGACAAGGAGGCACGACCTTGGACAAGCGAGTCACCAGGGCACATCGCAATACTCCACGCCCGTTACTCGAGTGACTTGCGACCAGCTTGACCAGCAATACAGCCAGCGCAGTCGCTATTTCGGCCATGACCGAAAATCACCGCCACCCCGGCGACAACTGTAAACCAGGAGAAAGACATGAAGGTTCTTTACCGGAGCGCACTGGCAGTCCTCCTAATCTATCTCGCGGGCTGCTCTGATCAGCCTCCCCCGCCTGCTGAGACAACCGCAGCAGTCGCAGAGGTCGCGCCGCCCAAGGCCGAGGTACTGACTGATGAGCAGATCGAGAAAATCGTACGATCGTCCTATCCCTTTGTCGCGATGTACAACGTCAATAACAAGTTCGCGCTGAGACAGGGGTGGAATAGCTGCGTCGCAGATACTGTCCTCAAGGACCATACGATGACCGACATCGCGCGGCCCAACAACGACACCCTGTACATTGCCTGCCTGCTGGACCTGCGCGCGGAACCCGTGGTGATTGAATTTCCCGCCTTCGATTCCAAATACGTTTCACTGATGGTTACCGCTTACGACCACTACGTAAACGTTCCCCTTTCCGTAACCAAGGGGGACTTTAAAAAACCCGGCAAGGTCCTGTTCTATACCTCACGTACACAGGGATACGAGGGTGGTCCGGTGGAAGGGATCGACCGCAGTTTTGAAATGACCGGGGACTTCGTCTCCGCGGTCTTCAGGGTCATGCCCCACGCCAAGGACGCCGAGCGCTTCGCGCGTATCCGCGAGCAAATGAAAATGGTAAAGCCGGTCGGTCTCGCCGAGTTCAGCGGTGAAGCCGCGGCTGCCGTCGAGGCGGTGGACTTTCCCGATGTGGGGCAGACCGATTTCGACATCTACGCCAATAATTTCCCCCAGGTTATACAGTTCGCGCTCCTGCACTCCTCCCTCGAACAATCCGATCCCGAAGATCAGCAATTGCTCGAAGCACTGGCGGCGATGGGTATCGAGGAAGGCAATAATTTCGATCCGGCCCAGGCCCGGGGCTACGATGGCGCACGTTTTCGCGCCATGGCGGAGAAGGTCTGGCAGGAGGAGTTTGCCAGGATGCTCGACCCGGCCTCTATGAAGACCTTGCTGCCGAAGATGTTCAAGACCAAGGGGAACATCAGTGCCGATATACTTCTTTTCCAGTCGGTTATAGGCCCCATCGGGCTTCCCCACACCGAAGCGGTCTACCCACCGGTACTGTCCGTCGATGGCGGGCCAATGAATGCCTCGAACGACTATGTCATTCACATGGACAAAGAGCACTTGCCGCCTGCCCGGGCCTTCTGGTCGGTGACGCTGTACGATTCAGCCAATGGCTTCTTCATACCCAACGAGCGCAAGAAATACAGCGTTGGCGAAAACGCTGGCATGAAATTCAATGATGAGGGCGGGATAAGCATTTACATCGCTGCAGAGCAGCCCGCGGGCGTGCCGGACGAGAACTGGCTACCCATAGAGCGCAGGGACCAGGACCTCGATGTCATCATGCGAATCTACGACCCCGATCTCGCGGCCTTCTCCGAGTATGATCCGCCACGGGCACAGAAAATCAGCGAGTGAGGCCTGGCTTTCACTCTCAATGGCTGGTTTGGCTTTGGCGGCTTCGGTGCGGGTTCCGTAGCCGCGATCAGGCCGCCCGCTCCAGTGGCTGTTGCTTACGCAGCTTCCTCGCCAGGACCGCACACTTCAGGGGCTTGCTGAACAGCCAGCCCTGTACATACTGCACGCCGTAGCGGGCCAGCACCGAACGCTGCCCCTCGGTTTCAACTCCCTCCGCGATGATCCCGAGCTTGAGGCTTTTCGCCATCTCGATGATGTGGAGCAATACAGTACCGGTAACCGAGCCCTCCTCTCCTTCGATCGAGTCGACAAAGAACTTGTCGATTTTCAGGTAATCGAGGTCGAAACTCTCCAGGTAGGAGAGACTCGAGTAACCGGTACCGAAGTCGTCGACCGCCACGGGAATTCCCATTTCGCGGAGCCGGTGGATGACATCGATGGCCCTCTCCGGGCGGGTCAGGCCACGCTCGGTAATTTCCGCATAAAGTTGCCCCGGCCCCGCTCCGCACTCCGCCTTCAGCGTTTCCATGCGCGCGACAACCCCGGGGTCGTGGATATCCTCCGCGGAAAGATTGAGCGTGATATGAAAATCCTCGCTCGCCGCGAGAAGCTTCGGGGCATCCTGGGCGACCAGTTGGAAGAGGCGCTCGGTGAGGGCGCTCATCAAGCCGCACTCCTCCGCGGCGACCATGAACACTTCCGGGCTGATGATTTCCCCGTTGGGCCGCTTCCAGCGCATCAGGGCTTCGGCGCCGACCCAGCGACCGCTATCCAGTTCGATGATGGGCTGGTATACGAGGTGGAACTCCTTCCTCCGCAGGCCCGAGCGGATTGCCTGGGGCATCTCAAGCTGGTGGCGGGAGAGGAACACGATGGCCCAGATCAAAGCGGCGCCCGCGGCGAGACCGACCGGCACCAGGTATCCGAGCAGTTCGTGGGAGCGGGCGTCCAGGTAGGTAATCGGAATGGCTGAAACGGCGGCGATGTCCAGGTCCGCGGAACGCGCGATCGCGACGATATAATTACCGACAATGCTCGACGCAGACTCGCCCGCCCCGGGAAGGATATCCAGCCAGGCTGGCTCCAGCGGGCCGTTTTCAAACAGCAGGTGCCGGTCGGCGGCGCCGATCAGGGCCAGGACGATATCATCACTCTCGGTAACGACATCGATGGCCGACGCCTCCTGGATGAGGGCTGATAATCCGGCGCGCTCCAGCACCATGAATTCCAGCTCACCGATGCGTGGAATAAAGACATCGGTGCGAATTTCCAGTGGCGGCGTCAGCGGTATGCGGTAGTCCGCATCACCCATATCGAAAGTCCGCCCGGGAATATTCAGAGAAGAACACAGGAGGAGATTGTCACGGACAAAACCGAGCGCCTTGATGTTGGTCGAGGAGAGGGACGAGTATTCCATCAGGTTCAGGTTTTCTGTCCCGCAGGGGTCACCCACCAACAGGGGGGAAAGTCGCTCTGCGACTGCAATAAACTCGGAGAAGGTACGTTCGGACTTTTCAAGCACATCTCCGGCAAACGCTTCGGCGCGCCTTTGCTCTGCTTCAGCGCCCTGCTTCTGGGCAAACCAGAAGACCAGTACGGTCGGCAGGGCGATACCAAGCACCGCTATAAGCAGGGTTACCAGGAGTGTGTTCAGTCTGACCATGTCATTCGCTTGAGAGGTTTTCCACGCGACCAGTTTCCAGTTTAGTACGGCCACACCGGACCAAACACTCGCATTGCAATAAGCATGACGAACTCGGGTGAATTTCCCTCACAACTTGCCTGAGCTCAGTGGACTCTTCTATGCTGCCACAATCGCAACTTTACCGAGGATCGCCGATGGCCAGGGAATTCAACATGCTCAGTATCGTCAGTCGCTGGCTGTTCGCCGTGGTGCTGGTCTTCGGCACCTACAATCCCACGGACTACTCCTACGCCAGTTGGGTGATGTCCGCCGAGACCGATTTCGGTCCGGTGCCCGCGCTGCTTGGGATCGTTCTCCTGATCGGCTGGATCATCTTCCTCCGCGCAACTTTCCTTTCCCTGGGCTGGCTGGGCATCCTACTCGGGGCCGCCCTGTTCGGCTGCGTGGTATGGCTGTTCGTGGACATCGGCTGGTTAACCCTGGACTCCAGCGGCGCGATTACCTGGGTCGCCCTGCTGCTGATTTCCCTGATCCTCGGTATCGGCATGTCCTGGGCACACATCCGCCGTCGATTGAGCGGCCAGGTGTCGGTCGATGACGTGGAAGAGTAAAGGGCTGGTTTGATCGACTGACGGAAAAGTTCCCGGTCAGCACCGGAATTCAGGAGGGCTTTTCCGGGAACAGTTCCTTGACGTTGGAAACCGCCAGCGCGGATACCCGGGTCTGGGTGCCGAGCTCCGCCTGGCGATTCCAGATATGGTCGTGGCGCACCTCGTGCTCGCTGAAGCCACTGACCGCCTTGCGCAGTACGGAAGTAATTCCGCCGCAGTCGAGGGCATCGCAGTAGTGCATCAACTCGGTGACGAAGCTGTGGATCTGCCCATAGCTCAGGCATTCCTCTTCGGCGCGCATGATCATCGGGTGGCCGGTGCCCGCGACATTACTGCCCAGCAGCAGCTCTTCGTAGAGTTTCTCCCCGGGGCGCAGGCCGATGTACTCGATCTCGATGTGCTCGCCGACATGGGAATCGTGGTCGGTCTCGTAGCCGCTCAGGCGAATCATCCGTCGCGCCAGGTCGACAATTCTCACCGGCTCACCCATATCGAGGACGAAGACATCGCCGCCGGTGCCCATGGCACTGGCCTGCAGCACCAGCTGCGCCGCTTCCTTGATACTCATGAAGTAGCGGGTCACTTCCGGGTGGGTCACGGTGACCGGCCCACCGCTCTCGATCTGCTCGCGGAACAGGGGCACGACGGAACCCGAGGAACCGAGCACGTTGCCGAAACGCACCATGCAGAAGCGGGTGGATGTCTCCCGCTGGGCCAGGCCCTGCAGGATCATTTCGGCGAAGCGCTTGGAGGCGCCCATGATATTGGTGGGCCGCACCGCCTTGTCGGTGGAAACCAGGACGAAGGTGTCGACTCCCGCCTTGCGTGCAGCCTGGGCGGCGTACCAGGTACCGAAGACGTTGTTGGCCACACCTTCGGCGACGTTGTACTCGACCATCGGTACGTGCTTGTAGGCCGCGGCGTGATAGACCGTGTCCACGCGGAAGGTGCGGAAGATGCTCTCCAGGCGCCGGCCGTCCTGTACCGAACCGAGCAGTGCCACCATTTCAAACTTGAGTTGAGCCGCTTCCATCAGCTCGCGCAGTTCGCGCTCGACGTTGTAGAGGGCATACTCACAGTTGTCCAGCAGGATCAGCTCGCTGGGGCCCGAAAGCACGATCTGGCGACACAGCTCGGAACCGATCGAACCCCCTGCCCCGGTGACCATGACCACTTTGCCGGTGATGCAGCGGTCGATGAGTTCGGGATGCGGAGGCACCGGATCCCTTCCCAGCAGGTCGTCCAGGTCCACGTCGCGGATCTGGATCACGCTGGCTTCCCCGGTCACCAGTTCGGTGATCCGCGGTACGGTGCGCACATAGACCGGCAAGCCGACCAGGGAGTTGATGATTTCCTTACGCCGGTCCGGCGATGCAGAGGGCACCGCGAGCAATACCTGGGTTATGTCGTGCTGGGCAATCAGTTGCTCGATCTCTTCCGGGGGGACTACCTGCAGCCCGTTGATCACCGAGTGGTGCAGGCGTGGGTCGTCGTCGACAAAGGCCACTGCCCGGTACTGGTCCCCGTGGTTGAGGGCGGTGAGCAGCTGCCGGCCGGACTCGCCTGCCCCATAGATCAGCACGTTCTCGGACAGTGAGCGCAGTTTTGCCTGGTAATAGGCGCGCACACTCAGGCGCATGCCGCCGATGCCGAGCAGCGCGATGCCCCAGTAGATGAAGGGCATGGAACGCGGCACCTGGGCCTGGGCGAAGAAGATAATGGCACCCAGGACCAGGGTGGAATAGCTGACAGCGGTAATGACCGCCCAGATAGCCTGCTGCCCCATGAATCGGATAACCGCACGGTAGAGCCCGAGGCGCAGGAAGATGAAGGCGCTGACGACGACGGTGAAGGCCGCACAAAAAATTTCCACCGGGCCGTAAGTGAAATCGACACGCCCGTAGCGGAAGGCCACTGCCGCCCAGATGGCCAGGGCGACGAAGCCCATGTCGATGGCCAGCAGGCCGGCTTGTTTGATGTTACGTGGCAATTGAATGAGGCGTTCAAGTCCGTCACGCAGGCCTCCGATGACACCGGAAACCGAGCGCGATAAGACACGGCCACAAAAGTTCAGCAAGCCCTTTCCTCACTCATCTGGTCGGATGGAGGCCACTGATAATTGGAACTTTTTTAGGTAGCGTGGCCCAGATTTGATACTAGCCCAATCGCCATGCTTTAGCCATGCCGAAGGCGAGGGGAATGTATGCCAAAATTACCAAAGTAATGGCGTTCTCCGGGAAACTGGTCGCTAGAACTGCCAATGGCAGCAACCAGAGAACATGAATCGCCAGCAGCAGGACCACCACCGGGCGGTGGCCATCGAAGGCCCGGCTCAGCCTCTGGTAGGCGTGTTCGCGGTGTGGCCTGGTGAGCTTTTCACCCCGCCGGGCGCGGTGTGCGAGGGTCCCGGTGGCGTCAGTAATGAAAGCGGCGAGCAGAATCAGCCAGCAGGCGACGGGAAGGTAGGCAGCCGCACTGCCCCACAGCGCCAGCAGGGCGAGCAGGAAGCCCGTGGGTACACTCCCGGCATCGCCCATGAACAGGCGCGCGGGGGCCCAGTTCCAGATAAGGAAGCCAGCGTGTACAGCGGCCAGCATCAGGCAGGCATTCCCGTACACCGGATCGGCGCCTCGCCAACCCGCCAGGAAGGCCGCAGTGGAACAGGCGAGAATGCACTGCGTCGCCGCAAGCCCGTCGATACCGTCCATGAAGTTGTAGAGGTTGAGCAGCCAGAGCGCACCCAGCAGGAATACCGGCATCAGCAACCATGTAGCGAGGGGCCAGCCACCGGGTGGGCCGAAGACCAGCAGGAGCAAGCCAAGGCAGGAAAGCGTATAAAGTGCGAACCGCAGGCGCACCGGCAAGCCGTAGAGATCGTCGAGCACACCCACCAGTACCAGGCCCAGGGCGATGCCAACACCGCCGCAGAACACTTGCGGCCACTGCCAACCCCAGGCCACCGAGAGGCCGGAGCCCAGCGCCAGGGCCAACATCATCGGCAGGCCGCCACCATGGGGAGTGGGCGACTGGTGGGAACTGCGATGATCGGGATGGTCGAGAATCCGCCAGCGCAGGGCGAGGCGGAGGTAGATGAAACAGAACAGCGCGGAACCCAGGAAGCTGAGGAGCAGCACAATCAGCACTTGTCGCTCCCCCCTGCCCCGAGCACCTGCTCCAGGGTGTCCTGCGGCTCCCAGCCGGCCTCCCTGCGGGCGCGCTCGGCACAGTAAAGTTCTGTGGCGAATAACTTCTGCCAGGTGGATTCGCGCCGCCCACGGGGGAGATCGGCGAGCATGCTGAGCGCCTTCCAGCCGAACTCCGGCAACCAGGCCCTGCCCCGCGGCTTGCCCGTGGCCCCGCGAATGGCATCGTAAATACGCCGGGTACTGTAGATCTCCCCATCGGCGGCGATCCAGGTCGTCACCCCGGGCCGCGCCTGGGCCGCAGCTGACATCATCAGCCGCACCAGGTCATTGCGCGAGACCATGGAGCGCCCTCCCCGCTCAGGTGGCCGAGGCAGGCCCAGGGGCACCAGGCGTTCCATCAGCCGCAGGTTGCCGCGCGGCTGCAGGCCGTATACCAGGGCTGGCCGAATCACGTAGACGGCCATCGGGGAATGCTTGAAACGCTCGCGCAATGCCAGTTCTGCCTGCCACTTGGACAGGCCGTACTCGTCGCCAGGCGGTGCCCGGTCGTCCTCCCCGCGGGCCTCCCCGGTAACTGCATCCCCCATGGCCTTGACGCTGCTGAGATAAATAAAGACCCGGACCCCCGCGGCTTCGGCCGCTTCCGCGAGGCTCAGGGCAGCGCGGTGATTGACCGCGTCGTAGGGCTGTCCCGCGACTTGTCGGTGAGCGATACCAGCGAGGTGATAAATGGCGTTCACGCCGCTAAGTTGTTGCGTGCTGAAGTGGTGGGTGGCGAGGTCGAGAGCGCTGATCGTTTGCCCGTTGGGGAGCGATCCGCCGCTGCGGCTGTAGGCCTGGAAGGTAATGCCTTCTGCTTCCAGTTGTGAGCAAAGCGCCTGTCCGATAAACCCGGTTGCCCCGGTTACCAGGGCGCTCACAACGAACTGTAGGTAGGTGGAGGCATAAGCCCCCACATGATACGGATGCCCTGCGTTTATTCCAGTGTTATCCGACTGCGGTTGCGCTCGATAGTGGCGTCACCGATCCCTTTTACCTCCGCCAGTTGTTCCACCGTGGTGAAGGGTCCGTACTGATCCCGGTAGCGGACGATATCTTCCGCTCGGGCGGGGCCAACCCCGGTGAGGGCTGTCGCCAGGGTCTCGGCGTCCGCCACGTTGATATTGACGACAGCAGCAGTGACCGCTTCCGGTTCCGCTAGCGCGCCCTGAGAAGGCAGCCACAGGAGGCTGCACAGTAGTGTGAAAAGTCCAAGCAGGCGGCCGAAAGAATGCCGGCCTGGCGCTTTTTCCCGATGGGTGAAAACCCCGTTTCGATGGGTAAAAACCGTGGCTTGATTGATAGATGTAGTCATATGCGATCTCCCTGATCCTTCAGTTGCATCCGTGCGTGCATCCGTATCGAGGAAAAGTCTAGCAAGCTACCCGCAGCGGAGCAGCGTTACGAGCGCATTTGATTTTACGCGGGAGAATTGAGTTCCGCGTGTACCCGCTGCAGCGCTTCGAGGGGGTCTTTGGCCCCGGTGATAGAACGCCCGATGACCAGGTAATCGGCCCCGGCAGCCACGGCATCTGCGGGGGTAAGCACGCGACGCTGATCGCCAGCGGCATCGCCCGCCAGGCGGATACCGGGGGTCACCAGCTTGAAGCCTGGCCCGCGTTCAGTGCGCAGGCGCGGCCCTTCCTGCGCCGAGCAGACCACACCGTCGAGACCGCTCGCGGCAGTCAGCGCCGCAAGCCTGCTGACCCTGTCGACCAGCGCCTCCTCGCAGCCGGTTTCGGCGAGGTCCTGCTCACTCATGCTGGTGAGTACGGTCACAGCGATCAACAGGGGTCGCTCGCGGTAAGCCGCCAGTGCTTGCGCAGCGGCCTCCATCATTCGGCGGCCGCCACTGGCGTGTACATTGACCATCCACACGCCCAGTTCGGCGGCGGCGCCCACTGCTCCCGCCACGGTATTGGGAATGTCGTGGAACTTGAGATCGAGGAATATCTCGAAGCCCCGCTGCTGCAATTGCTCGACCAGCGCGGGGCCGCAACGGGTAAAGATTTCCTTGCCCAGCTTGAGGCGGCAGAGCCCCGGGTCCAGCTCGCTTGCCAGCGCCAGCGCCGGTTCGGCGGCTGGGTAATCGAGGGCGACGATAACAGGGCTGGCGGGCATGGCTTTTCTCCGGAATCAGGGTGCGCGCATTATTCCATAATCGTGCCGCGAATGTTCTGCAAAGTCCCCCAGTAACGGCAGCCAGGACAGAACCAGTGCAACTGCCGGCCAGAAAAACCGCAGTGCTTGCAGCGGTAGGTCGGGCGCTGCTCCAGGAGTCGGCGGACCAGACCGCGCAGGCGCAACAAGCCATCTTCATGTTCCCGCCCGCCAAGTTCCGCCTCCAGTTGGAGCAGCTTTTCCACCCCGCGCAAGGAGGGAAGCCGGTCGAGCTCCCTGATCAGGAAACGGTGGGCTTCTTCCTCACCGTCCGCTTGCTGCAGCGCTTCGGTTACGGCGAGGACAAGGGGCGGCGAGGGATGTTCGTCCAGGCATTCGCGCAGGTAGGCGCGCAGGGAGCGGTCATCGCCGAGTTCCCGGTAGCATTTGCGCAGAGCCGGGACGGTTTCGTAGACATAGTCAGGATCCTGCCGCTGTACCCTGCGCAGGACCCTGATAGCGTGCTTGTATCGCCGCGCCTCCATTTCGACGCCACCGAGGATAATGGAAGCGCGCACGCAGTTGGCGTCCTGTTCCAGCGCCATCCACAGCAGTTCCCGCGCCGCGTCGAGTTCTCCCGTGGCCCGTTTCTCTTCCGCCAGTTCGCAGTAATAGTGAGAGAGTATGACCGGCACCGCCTGGCCGTGTTCATCGGTCTCGGCTGCGCCGCGCAAGCCCTTGCGACCCAGGAGTTTGCGGGCTGTTTCGATGGCGCTGGTCCAGTCCCGCTCGCTCTGGTAGATGTCCAGCAGGTAGCGCCAGGCCTGGCGGCGCAGGTTTGGTGATTCCTCGCCGAGATCCAGCAGCAGGCGTTCGGCGCGGTCCAGCAGGCCCGCGGAAATGTAGTCCCTGGCCAGCTCAAGGTGGGCCTGGTGAACCTGTGCCCGCGGCAGGCTCGGTCGGGCGAGTAGATTCTGGTGGACGCGAATCGCCCGGGCCACCTCGCCCCGCTGGCGGAGGAGTTTTCCCAGTGCGATATGAGTCTCGAGGGTTTCGGAGTTGACTTCCAGCGCGTCGATGAAGGCGTCGATGGCGCCGTCGTGCCGCCCGTCGAGGAGGAAGCGAAAACCGCGGTAGTACTCCCCCGGCAGTTCGGCTTTGGCAGCTTTACCGCGGCGCCCGAGGAACCAGCCTATCGCGACGGCGAGAAAGAGCAGCCCGAATACGAGGTAATCATTCACCGTCTTTCAGGCCGGCGGTACGCAGTCGGTCGACCTCCGAACGGGTCTTCTCGAGTTGACGCCGGGTGGAACCGAGGGACGCCCGTTGACGGACAAGAATGAGGCTGGAGGCCAGCAGGCCGAGCACGCCCCCGAGGGCGAAGGCCAGCAGCAGCCACAGTGCCAGGCTGTGGGCTTCAAAGCGGTAAACCAGCAGATCCAGTGGCACCAGTACTTCGTTTTGCACCGCGAAGAGAACGCCCACGGCAAGTACGATCAGGAGAACGGCGAGGAGCAGGATTTTGCGCAGCAGATTCATCGTGGCGTCCGGGCCCGGGGAGTAAAAAGCGGCATGATCGCCAAATCACGCCGCCACGATAGCGTTGGGAACTAACTATAGCCCCGCTTGCAGGCCCATGTTAACACGCTCGCGCAGCTCTTTTCCCGGCTTGAAATGAGGTACGTACTTGCCGTTCAGCTGGACCTCATCACCGGTCTTGGGGTTGCGGCCGCGCCGGGGCTCCCGGTAGTGGAGAGAAAAGCTGCCGAATCCCCGGATCTCGATCCGTTCACCGCCGGACAATGACTGGGCCATGTGCTCGAGGATGGTCTTCACCGCCAGTTCCACGTCCTTGGCGGACAACTGGGCCTGTTTCGCGGCAATCGCTTCTATGAGTTCGCTTTTGGTCATCGGGCTTATCGATTGTTTTTTCACCTGCGTGTATTCTTGCCCAACTCTCGGGTTTGCGCAAGTCGTTATTTTATAAAGAAAAATAAAGTGGTATCTGCATGGTAGGCGCCCTCTCTGCGGGCGATCCCAGGATTCACGCCAATACGCAGCGCTCGCCCGCAGGGCGCGCTCCTCCGGGGGTTGGCAGTTGCAGGCTCGCCAGGGTTATGAGTGCAGGCAAAAAAAAGGCCCGCCGAAGCGGGCCTTTTGACTGCGGGACGGGGCTTACTTCTCGCCCATCTGCGCCTTGATCAGGTCGCCGATGGTGCCCGGAGAGGCTGCTTCGTCCTGGTCTTTCAGGGACTTCACAGCTTCCTGCTCGTCTTCGTAGTCCTTGGCTTTCACGGACAGGCCGACGACGCGGTTCTTGCGATCCACGGTGACGATTTTCGCTTCCACGGAATCGCCAACCTTGTAGGAGTTACGCGCGTCTTCGACACGGTCGCGGGAGATGTCGGAGGCCTTCAGGACCCCTTCCACTTCCTCTGCCAGCTTGACGATAACCGCTTTCGCGTCGACTTCAATGACTTCACCGGTCACGATCGCGCCGCGATCATTGGCAGTGACGTAGTTGCCGAAGGGATCGTCTTCCAGCTGCTTGATGCCCAGGGAGATGCGCTCGCGCTCCGGATCGATGGACAGGATGACAGTCTCGATCTCGTCGCCTTTCTTGTAGTTGCGAACGGCTTCCTCGCCAGCTTCGTTCCAGCTGATGTCGGACAGGTGAACCAGGCCGTCGATGTTGCCTTCCAGGCCGATGAAGATACCGAAGTCAGTGATTGACTTGATCGCACCGGAAACCTTGTCGCCCTTGGCGAACTGGGAAGCGAAGGCATCCCAGGGGTTCTGCTGGCACTGCTTGATACCCAGGGAGATACGACGACGCTCTTCGTCGATGTCCAGGACCATGACTTCCACTTCGTCGCCCAGCTGGACGATCTTGGAGGGGTGGACGTTCTTGTTGGTCCAGTCCATTTCGGAAACGTGTACCAGGCCTTCGACACCCTCTTCCAGCTCCGCGAAGCAGCCGTAGTCGGTGAGGTTGGTGATACGCGCGGCAACGCGGCTGCCTTCCGGGTAGCGACGGGTGATTTCCACCCAGGGATCCTCGCCCAGCTGCTTGAGGCCCAGGGAAACCCGGTTGCGCTCGCGGTCGAACTTGAGGATCTTGACGTCGATTTCCTGGCCGACTTCGACGATCTCGGAAGGATGCTTGATGCGCTTCCAGGCCATGTCGGTAATGTGCAGCAGGCCGTCCACGCCACCGAGGTCGACGAAGGCGCCGTAGTCGGTGAGGTTCTTGACGATGCCCTTGACGGTCATGCCTTCCTGCAGGGTTTCCAGCAGCGCTTCGCGCTCCTCGCTGTTGGCGGCTTCCATTACCGCGCGGCGGGATACGACGACGTTATTGCGCTTCTGGTCCAGCTTGATGACCTTGAATTCGAGGTCCTTGCCTTCCAGGTGGGTGGTCTCGCGCACGGGGCGCACATCCACCAGGGAGCCGGGCAGGAACGCACGAATGGAATTGAGGTCCACGGTAAAGCCACCTTTGACTTTGCCGTTGATCATGCCTGTGACCACTTCGTCCGCCTCGTAAGCGGATTCCAGTTCCTTCCACGCTTCGGCGCGCTTGGCCTTCTCGCGGGACAGGCGGGTCTCGCCGAAACCGTCTTCGACGGATTCCAGGGCGACCTGCACTTCGTCACCGATGCTCAGGGCGCAGTCGCCATTGGCGTCGGTGAACTGGGAACGGGGGATAACGCCTTCAGACTTGAGGCCCGCGTGAACGGTGACCCAGTCGCTGTCGATGTCGATCACCACGCCGGTTACGATGGCACCGGGCTGCATGTCGACGGTCTTGAGGCTTTCTTCAAAGAGTTCGGCGAAAGATTCGCTCATTACACATTACCTGTTGAGTAGTTCATCCGTGCCCCCAGCCGGGAACGGGGTTCGTTCATAGTCCACCGCGACAAATGCCCTGGCTGGTGTCGGCAGCTGTCGCGATGTATTGCCAGAAAACGGAGTGCTTGCGGCGATTACCGCGGGACAAGCCCCCGCTCATTCACCGCCTGCAGGACCTGTTCGAAAACTCTTTCGATGGGAGTGGCCGTGCTGTCGATGACGATGGCATCCTCTGCCGGCACGAGGGGAGAAACTGCGCGAGTGGAATCCCGTTGGTCCCTTTCCTCTATGTCTTGCAGAAGGCCGGCGAGACTAACACTTTCGCCCTTTGAAATCAACTGCTTATATCGCCGCTCCGCGCGCTCTTCGGCGCTGGCGGTGAGGAAGAATTTGAGCTCGGCGTCGGGGAACACCACGGTGCCCATGTCGCGCCCGTCGGCCACCAGGCCAGGGGGCTGGCGAAAGTCGCGCTGGCGGGCCAGGAGGGCCTCGCGGACGGAGGGAATTGCGGCTACGGTTGAGGCGCCGCGGCCGCCCTCTTCCGTGCGGATTTCGGCTGAAACGTCCTGCCCTTTATAGGACACCCGCACTTCACCCTGCGCGTCCACCTCGAAGCGGACGTCCAGGTGGCGGGCGACCGCGGTCACCGCCGGGTGGTCGTCCCAGGAGACACCTTCAATAAGGCAGGCCTGGCCGGTGACCCGGTAAAGGGCGCCGCTGTCCAGCAGGTGCCAGCCCAGGCGCTCCGCCAGCAGGTGGCTGACCGTGCCCTTCCCCGCGCCGCTGGGGCCATCGACAGTGATGACAGGCGTGGTCACATTCATGACGCTTCGCGCTGTACCGTGATCTGCAGGCCCAGGCCTCGGGCAAGGGCGTCGAAACCCGGGAAAGAAGTCGCCACGTGGTCGCAATCGAGCACCAGGATCTCGTCTTCCGCCCGCAGTGCGGCAACCGCGAAGGCCATGGCGATGCGGTGATCCATGAACGTGCGGATGCTGCCGCCGCCGAGTGTGCCGCCGTCGATGATAATGCCGTCTTCGAGGACTTCATTGGCGATACCCAGAGTGTTCAGGCCCTCGGCCATGGCGGCAATGCGGTCGCTTTCCTTGACCCGCAGTTCTTCCGCGCCGCGCAGGATGGTGCGGCCCTCGGCGCAGGCAGCGGCAATGAACAGCGCGGGGAACTCGTCGATGGCCAGGGGAACCTGGTCCTCGGGTATCTCGATTCCCTTGAGCGGCGCGTGGCGCACGTGGATATCGGCCACCGGCTCGCCGCCCACCTCCCGCTGGTTTTTCAGCGTGATGTCGGCGCCCATGGCCTTGAGGATGTTGATCACACCAACCCGGGTCGGGTTGATACCGACGTGGTTGAGCAACAGGTCCGAACCTGGCGCGATACTGGCAGCGACGAGGAAAAAGGCCGCGGAAGAGATGTCGCCCGGCACGTCGATCGTGGCCGCTCGGAGGCTGCCGCCGCCCTCGACGCTGATGACACCGTCGTCATTGCGCACGTCGTAGCCAAAGCCGCGCAACATGCGTTCGGTGTGGTCGCGGGTCGGCGCCGGTTCGGTCACGGAAGTCCGGCCCTCGGCGTAAAGCCCCGCCAGTAGCACGCAGGATTTCACCTGGGCGCTGGCCATGGGCAGGTCATAGTGGATGCCCTTGAGTTGCCGCCCGCCGACAATCCGCAGTGGCGGGCGACCACCCTCCTCTGCAAGGACTTGCGCACCCATTTGTTCGAGGGGGGTGATAACCCGACCCATGGGCCGCGAGCAGAGGGAGGCATCCCCGGTGAGAACGCTGTCGAAGGCCTGCCCGGCCATGATGCCGGCCATCAGGCGCATACCGGTCCCGGCGTTGCCCAGGTCGAGGGCTTGCTCCGGCGCCCGCAGGCCGTGCAGGCCGACACCCTGAACGAGCACTTCGCCCTCGCCGTGGCGCTCGATATCGACACCCATGGCGCGAAAGGCGCCCAGGGTAGCCAGGGCATCTTCGCCTTCGAGGAAGCCGCTCACCCGGGTGGTGCCATCGGCGAGGGCGCCCAGCATGATGGAACGGTGAGACATGGACTTGTCCCCCGGCACCCGGGCTTCGCCGTTGATACTTCCCCCCGGGGACAATCTGAATTCCATAGCCTGTCTCTTTCTCTGGATTAGTGTGTGGGGCGGGAACGCCGCCCCCTTCGCCGCTGGAGCCAGTCCCCGGCGCTATTGTTTCCGGCGGGACGGTCCCCGGTGGAGATCAGTCCCCGGCGGGGTTCAGCCCGCGCTCCGCCAGCAGTGCGGCGAAACCGTCGCGGGCGGCCTTGGCCCGGGTGAAGGTCTGTTCCAGCGCTTCACCATCGCTGCGTTCGACTGCCTCACGCAGGTACTGCAGGTGCTCGCCAAACTGGTCGATGGCCTGCAACAGCGCCGCCCGGTTCGCCAGTGCGATATCCCGCCACATCACCGGGTCGGAAGATGCGATCCGGGTGAAGTCCCGGAAACCGCCGGCGGCAAAACGAAAGATAGCCTCACTGGCGTCGGATTGCGCGAGCGCATCCACCAGGGCATAGGCGAGCACGTGTGGCAGGTGGCTGGTGGCAGCCAGCACGGTATCGTGATGCTCCACGTCCATATCTACCACTTCGGCGCCGGTGCTCTCCCACATGGCGCGGACCAGCGCCACTGCCTCCGGATCATTTTCCGCCACCGGAGTAAGGATCACCCGGTGCCTGTCGTAGAGGTCGGCACGCGCGGCCTCCACTCCGCTCTGTTCGGAACCGGCTATCGGGTGCCCCAGCACCAGGCGCGGGGGAAAATTCCCGTCACAGGCTCCCAGTGCTGCCCGGTACAGGTCGCCCTTCACACTGGCGGCATCGGTAATGAGTGTATCCCCGTGTGGCCGCGCCAGTATGTCCCGCAGAAGCTCAGACGCAATCAGCGTCGGCGTGCAGATCACGAAGATATCCGACGCTTCCAGCACGGCGTCGAGGTCGAGGCTGAAATCGTCGATCAGGCCCAGTTCAAGACCGCGCTTGAGGGAGGTGTCGCGACGCCCCCAGGCGATGATGCGCCGGGCGAAACCCGACTCGCGCAGGGCGCCGGCCAGGGAACCGCCAATGAGACCCAGGCCTGCGATCGCTACTGTATCGACCCTGTGTTGCATCACCAGAACGCTTTACAGGACAGCCCGGGGATAGGAACCCAGGGGCTTGAGCAGGATCGACTGCTCTTCCAGTTCCCTGATGATGCCGGCGATATTCTCGTCCTGCATGTGGCCTTCGAACTCGATGAAAAACACGTAGGCCCACTTCTCCGTCCGCGAGGGCCGGGTATCGATACGGGTTAGGCTGACCCCGGCCTTGCGGAAAGGATCGAGCAATTCATAGAGCGCACCCGGTTTGTTGCGGCTCGACACGATGATGGAGGTCTTGTCGCGCCCGGAAGGCGGCACTTCCTCACGGCCGATGATCAGGAAGCGGGTGGTGTTGTCGGCGTAGTCCTCGACGTGTTCGGCGAGTTTTTCCAGGCCGTAAAGCTCGGCGGCGGTGTCACCGGCGATTGCGGCGATTCCCGGCGTCTGCGCCGCCAGGCGCGCCGCCTCGCCGTTGCTGCTGAGGGCTTCGCGCTCCACGTCGGGCCAGTGCCGGTCGAGCCAGTTGCGGCACTGGGCGAGCGCCTGCTGGTGAGCGCAGATTTTACGGATTTTCTCCCGCGGGGTGTGGCTGGCAGCCAGCAGGTGATGGGCGATCGCCAGTTCCACCTCGCCGGAGATTTTCAGCCGTGAATCCATGAAGTTGTCGAGGGTGTGGCTGACCATGCCCTCGGTGGAATTCTCCACCGGCACCACCCCGTAGTTGCATTCGCCGGACTCGACCTGGGCGAAGACATTGTCGATGGTGGTCTGGGGAACGCAAACCGCGGCGTGGCCGAAATGCTTGATCGCTGCCGCCTGGGTGAAAGTTCCCTCGGGGCCGAGATACGCGACCTGCAGCGGTTTTTCCAGCGCCAGGCAGGCGGACATGACTTCGCGGAAGATATAGGCGACGGTCTCGCCCTCCAGGGGACCGCGGTTGCGCTCGATAATCCGGCGCAGCACCTGGGCCTCCCGCTCGGGGCGGTAGTACACGACCTCACCATCGCTCTCGCCGGCGGCGTTGATCTCCGCGAGCTTGATCTCTGCCACCCGCTGGGCGCACTCGGCCCTGCGACTGATCAGTTCCTGGATCTCGCTGTCGATCGAGTCGATGTCCTTGCGGACCTGCTCCAGCGTCCGCTTGTCGTCGTTCCCTGACATGACGCTAACCGTTGCGGGCCTCGAAGTCGCGCATATAGGCGATCAGGGCGTCCACTGCGGCTTCCGGCACGGCGTTGTAGATACTGGCGCGCATGCCCCCCACCGAGCGATGGCCCTTGAGATTGAGCAGGCCGGCCTCGTCGGCGCCGGCGAGGAATGCCTTGTCCAGTTCAGCGTTGGCCAGGGTAAAGGGCACGTTCATCAGGGAGCGGCTGGGCACTTCCACCGGGTTGGCATAGAAGGCCGACGCGTCGATGTAGCCGTAAAGTTTTTCCGCCTTGGCCCGGTTGATCCTGGCGATGGCCTCGAGGCCACCCTGCTCCTTCAGCCACTCGAACACCAGTCCGGCGAGGTAGAGCGCGTAGGTCGGGGGCGTGTTGTACATGGAATCGTTGTCCGCCGCGGTCTGCCAGTTGAGCATGGCGGGGCACTGTGCACTGGCCTTGCCCAGCAGGTCGCGACGCACGATCACCAGGGTCAGGCCGGCGGGACCGATATTCTTTTGCGCGCCGGCGTAGATGACGCCGAATTTCGACACATCGATGGGACGGGAGAGAATGGTCGAGGACATGTCCGCCACCAGCGGTGCATCGACCTCCGGCTCCCAGAAGAACTCCACGCCGCCGATGGTTTCATTCGGCGTGTAATGCAGGTAGGCGGCATCGGCGCCGAGTTGCCAGCTGTCCCGGGGCGGGATAGTGGAAAAATTCGTGTCCTCTGAAGACGCGACAACATTCACCTTGCCGTAGCGCTTGCCCTCGGCAATGGCTTTCTTCGACCACTGCCCGGTGTTGACGTAATCGGCGCTGCCCGCCTCGCCCAGCAGGTTGAGAGGCACTGCGGAGAACTGGGTGCTGGCACCGCCCTGCAGGAACAGCACGGCGTAGTCGTCGGAAATCCCCAGCAATTCGCGCAGGGTCGCTTCCGCCTGTTCTGCAATGCCGACCACTTCCGGGCTGCGGTGGCTCATCTCCATCACCGACAGGCCGCTGCCGCGCCAGTCGAGCATCTCGTCGCGGGCCTGGATCAGGACTGATTCGGGCAGGGCCGCGGGGCCGGCGCAGAAATTGAAACAACGGGTCATTCTGTAGAGTCCTCTGGTCCTTCCGGTGCGTCTGCGGCGCCGGAATCGGTGTTGCTGGTATCTTCGGCCTGCTCCGGCGCCACGGCTTCCGGCAGGTTTTCATCCTCTGGTTCATCAATGCGCTCGACACTCACCAGCGCCTCGCCGTCCCGGGTACGGATCACCCGCACGCCCTGGGTATTGCGGCTCAGTACCGACACCTCGTCGGCACGGGTACGCACCAGGGTGCCCTGGTTGGAGATCAGCATCAGCTGGTCGCCGTCGAAGACCTGGACGGCGCCGACCAGGCGGCCGTTACGCTCGGTAGTCTGCATGGCGATGACGCCCATGATGCCGCGACCCTTGGTGGGGAAGTCGGCGTTGGCCGTGCGCTTGCCGTAACCGCGCTCGGAAACAGTCAGGATGCGACCGTTTTCCTCCGGCACGATCAGGGAGATCATGCGGTGCCCTTCACCGAGGCGAATACCGCGCACACCGCGGGCGGTACGGCCCATGGCGCGCACTTCGTCCTCGTGGAAGCGAACCGCCTTGCCCTCGCTGGAAAACAGCATGACTTCGTTATTACCGTTGGTGATTGCGGTGCCGACCAGCACATCGCCCTCTTCCAGTTCCAGGGCGCGCAGGCCGACGCTGCGCTGGCGTGCGAAATCGGTGAGTGCCGTCTTCTTGACGGTACCGCCGGCGGTGGCCATGAAGATGTAGTAGCCCTCGGTGTACTCCTCCACCGGCAGGATGGAGGTGACCCGCTCGCCCTCTTCAAGCGGCAGCAGGTTGACCATGGGCCGGCCACGGGAACCGCGCCCGGCCAGGGGAATCTGGTAGACCTTCAACCAGTAGACCTTGCCCAGGTTGGAAAAGCACAGGATGGTGGCATGGGTGCTGGCGATCAGCAGGTGCTCGACGAAGTCCTCATCCTTTACCGCGGTGGCGGACTTGCCCATGCCGCCGCGCTTCTGCGCCTGGTAGTCAGAGAGCGGCTGGGTTTTGGCGTAACCGCCATGGGAGATAGTAACGACGCGGTCTTCCTCGGTGATCAGGTCTTCGACCGTCAGGTCGTGCTGGGAAGCGATGATCTCGGTGCGGCGTTCGTCGCCGTACTCCGTGGAGATTTCCTCCAGTTCCTCGCGGATCACCGCCTTCAGGCGCTCCGGATCCGAGAGGATTTCGAGGTAGTCGCTGATCTCGCGCAGCTTCTCCTCGTACTCGTTGAGAAGCTTCTCGTGCTCGAGGCCGGTCAGGCGGTGCAGGCGCAATTCGAGGATCGCCTGGGCCTGTGCCGGAGACAGGAAGTACTGTCCGTCGTGCATGCCGTAACCGGCTTCGAGATCGTCCGGGCGGCAGGCGTTCTCACCGGCGCGTTCCAGCATGCCGCTGACATCACCGGGGGCCCAGGACTGGGCCAGTAATTTTTCCCTGGCCTCCGCCGGGCTGGGCGACGCCTTGATCATCTCGATGATCGGGTCGATATTGGCCAGCGCGATGGCCAGACCTTCCAGGATATGCCCACGCTCGCGGGCCTTGCGCAGCAGGTAGACCGAGCGACGGGTCACCACTTCCCGGCGGTGGCGGATGAAGCACTCGAGGATCTCCTTGAGATTGAGCACCTTGGGCTGGCCGTCCACCAGGGCCACCATGTTGATGCCGAAGACCGACTGCAGCTGGGTCTGGGCGTACAGGTTGTTCAACACCACGTCGCCGACTTCGCCCTTGCGCAGTTCGATGACCACCCGCAGGCCGTCCTTGTCGGACTCGTCGCGCAGTTCGGAAATGCCCTCGATTTTCTTCTCCTTGACCAGCTCGGCGATGCGCTCGATCAGGCGCGCCTTGTTCAGCTGGAAGGGAATCTCGTGGACGATGATGGTATCGCGACCCTTCTTGTCATCGTGGATCACTTCGGCCCGGGCGCGTACATAGATGCGGCCGCGGCCGGTGCGATAGGCCTGGATGATACCCGCCCGGCCGTTGATGATCGCGCCGGTGGGGAAATCGGGGCCGGGGATGTACTCCATCAGCTGGTCGATCTCCAGCCCGGGTTCGGCCAGCAGGGCGAGGCAGGCATTGACCACTTCGCGCAGGTTGTGCGGCGGAATATTGGTGGCCATGCCGACAGCAATGCCGGAGGAACCGTTCACCAGGAGGTTGGGCACCCGGGTGGGGAGTACCTCGGGAATCTGTTCGGTGCCGTCGTAGTTGTCGACGAAGTCCACCGTCTCCTTGTCCAGGTCCGCCAGCATCTGGTGGGAGATCTTCTGCATGCGGATTTCGGTGTAGCGCATCGCAGCGGCGTTGTCGCCGTCGAT
Organism: Halieaceae bacterium WMMBA4; assembly: GCA_033283325.1. GTDB lineage: Bacteria > Pseudomonadota > Gammaproteobacteria > Pseudomonadales > Halieaceae > Mangrovimicrobium. Next base: position 1,110,192 of record JAWMQO010000001.1, on the reverse strand, counting down.
GGAGCCGAAGTTGCCCTGCCCGTCCACCAGCAGGTAGCGCATGGAAAAGGGCTGGGCCATGCGCACGATGGTGTCGTAGACCGCCGAGTCCCCGTGGGGATGGTATTTACCGATCACGTCACCGACCACGCGGGCGGATTTCTTGTAGGCCTTGTTCCAGTCGTTGTTGAGCTCGTTCATGGCGAAGAGCACGCGCCGGTGCACCGGCTTCAGGCCGTCCCGCACATCCGGCAGGGCGCGCCCCACGATCACGCTCATGGCGTAATCGAGGTAGGACTGGCGCATCTCGTCTTCGATATTGACGGGCAGTATTTCTTTGGCTAAATCACCCATTTATGCTGTTTTTCCTCAAGGCCTGCCAGGGGGGATGCACGCGCGCAACCGCGCTGTACCGGGTCCGCCCGGGTTCGCGTGGGTCTGCGTAGTCCGACGGGAGCGGTGCGGACAGCGCTTCAGGTGAGCACTTCCAGATTGCATTCAGTAGAGCGCCTTTATGGTCGCCGCACACCCCGAAACATAAACGGCCAATTATACGGATTACCGCTCGTAACTACCATGTTTTTACAGAAATTCCCCGACAGCGGCACGCCCCAGCCGCTATACTTGCGAGGGTCTTCGGCGCCCTCCTGCCTCACCGGGAAACCCGGGAGAGCCGCGCCACCTTGCCGACTGATTATATTCTGAGCAGCTATAGCCCTTTCCCGCCTTGCCGGAGGGGCGCATCGCGAAAGGGGCATCCATGAGTCTTGCGAACCGTTCTGTCGACCTCCTGATCCACCCACGCTGGCTGGTGCCAGTGGTTCCGCGGGCCACCGTGCTGGAAAACCACAGCCTCGCGGTCCGCGACGGCCGTATCGAAGCCATCCTGCCCCGCGACCAGACTGGCCAGATCCAGGCCGCGGAAGTGCTCGAACTCGGCGATCACGCGCTCATGCCCGGCCTGATCAACCTCCACGGGCACGCGGCGATGAGCCTGCTCCGGGGCTACGCCGACGACCTGCCCCTGATGCCCTGGCTGGAAGAGCATATCTGGCCGGCTGAGGGGAAGCATGTCAGCGCGGACTTCGTCCGCGACGGCAGCCTGCTCGCCTGTGCCGAGATGATCCGGGCAGGGACCACCACCTTCAGCGACATGTACTTCTTCCCGGAAGCCTGCGCGGAAGCGGCCCGCGCGTCCGGCATGCGCTGCCAGATCACCTTTCCCATTTTCGACTTCCCGACGGCCTGGGGCAGCGGCCCGGATGACTACATCAACAAGGGCCTGCGCCTGCGCGACGACCTCAAGCACCGCGAGCTGATCAGTGTGGCCTTCGGCCCCCACGCGCCCTACACCGTGTCAGTGCCGGTCCTGGAAAAAGTCACCACCCTGGCCGCGGAACTGGACGTGGCGATCCAGATCCATCTCCACGAAACTGCCGGCGAGGTGCTCGCCGCCGTGGAACAGCACGGCGAGCGGCCACTGGACACCCTCAACAGCATCGGCCTGATCGGCCCGCGCACGCAGTGCGTCCACATGACTGACATCGGCGACCAGGATATCGCCCTGCTGGCGGCGGCGGGCGCCCATGTCGTGCACTGCCCGCAGAGCAACATGAAACTCGCCTCCGGGGCCTGTCCCAGCGGCAAACTGCGCGCCCGGGACGTCAACGTCGCGCTCGGCACTGACAGCGCCGCCAGTAACAATGACCTCAACCTGTTTGGGGAAATGCAGGCCGCGGCGCTGCTGGGCAAGCTGCATTCGGGCGACGCCGCCGTCCTCCCCGCCAGCGAAGCGCTCTACATGGCAACCATGGGCGGCGCCCGCGCCCTGGGCATGGAGGGCAGCATCGGCAGCCTCGAAGTCGGCAAGGTCGCGGACATGATCGCGGTGGATCTTTCCGGCCCCGAGTGCCAACCGGTGTACAATCCCCTCTCCCAACTGGTCTATGCCTGTAACGGCAGCCAGGTCAGCCACACCTGGGTGGCCGGCCAGGCGCTGATGGCCGGCCGGGAACTGACTACCCTCGACCTCGCCGAGGTATTGCAACGCAGTGCCGAGTGGCGCGAACGCATCGCCGAAAAGAAGTGAACGCATGACATCCAGCAGTAACGTAGATCCCGCCGAAATCGCCAAGTTTGAAGCCCTGGCGTCGCGCTGGTGGGACCCTCGCAGTGAATTCAAGCCGCTGCACGACATAAACCCCCTGCGCGCCAATTACATCGACGGCCACTCGCCGGTCGCCGGTAAAACCCTGCTCGACGTCGGTTGCGGCGGCGGCATCCTCACCGAGGCCATGGCCCAGCGCGGGGCCGAAGTAACCGGCATCGACATGGGCGAAGCCCCCCTGTCCGTAGCCCGACTGCACCAACTGGAGTCCGGCGTCGAGGCGGAGTACCTGCAGACCACCGCAGAAGAGCTCGCTGGGGAGCGCGCCGGTACTTACGACATCGTATGCTGCATGGAAATGCTCGAGCACGTGCCCGACCCCGGTTCGGTCATCGCCGCCTGCGCCAGCCTGGTCAAGCCCGGGGGCGACCTCTACTTCTCCACCATCAACCGCAACCCGAAATCCTTTCTCTTCGCGATTGTCGGCGCCGAGCACATCCTGCGCTTATTGCCAGCGGGAACCCACGAATACGCCAAGTTCATTCGCCCCTCGGAGCTGGCCGGCTGGCTGCGCGACGCCGGGCTACAGCTGGACGATCTGACCGGGCTCACCTACAACCCGATGACCCGGCACTATCGCCTCAATCCCCGGGACGTCGCAGTGAACTACATGGTTCACGCGGTAAAACCGGCGTGAAGCCCCGCGAGCTGAAAGCCGTCCTGTTCGACCTCGACGGCACCCTGGTGGATACCGCGGACGAGTTCGTGGTCGTCGTCCAGGCCCTGCGCGCAGAGCACGGGCTGGATGAAATGTCGCCGCAGCGAATCCGCGCCTCCGTCTCCAACGGCGCACGGGCGCTGGTAGCCCTTGGCCTGGGTATCGACGAATCCGCCCCGGAGTTCGAGAGTAAGCGGCTGCGCCTGCTCGAACTCTACGCGGGTGTTCTCGGCAGTGCCGCGCAGCCCTACCCCGGCATCGCTGAGCTGCTGGAGCAGTTCGAGCAGCGCGGCATCCGCTGGGGCGTCGCCACCAACAAGCCCCGGGCCTACGCCGAACCCCTGCTGCAGGCCCTGGGCATGCTGCCGGGCGGTGAGCGCCGGGACAGCACGCTGCCACCCTGCGCCAGCCTGGTCTGCCCGGATGACGTTCGCGATCGCAAACCCCACCCGGAGTCCCTCTACCGCAACTGCCGGGAGATCGACTGCAGCCCGCACCATGCGATTTACGTGGGCGATCACCGGCGCGATATCGAGGCGGGCCGTCGCGCGGGCATGTACACCGTTGCGGCTGCCTACGGCTACATCGAAGCCGGGGACGACCCCGCAGCCTGGGGCGCCGATGCGCTGGTGGACGAGAGCACCGGCCTCCACGCACTGTTGCTCGCCCCCTGACTGGACAGTTATAGATGAAGATCAAGCGAATCCCCGAAGACTACCAGGCGGCGCCCATGGCCCTGCGGGACAAGATCATCCTGGTCACCGGCGCCGGTGACGGTATCGGCCGGGTCGCGGCGAAACACTACGCCGCCCACGGCGCCACAGTCATCCTGCTGGGCCGGACCGAGGCAAAACTGGAAGCGGTTTACGACGAGATCGAACAGGCCGGCGGAGCCAAACCCGCTATCGTTCCGCTGGACCTGGCCACGCTGGGGGAGGAACAGGCCGCCGCCCTGGCCGGACAGCTCGACGAGGAATTCGGCCGCCTGGACGGGCTGCTGCACAACGCCAGCCTGCTGGGCGAGCGCCGGACCATCGCCAGCGCCAAGTGGCCCGCCTGGCAGGAAGTGATGCAGGTGAACGTCAACGCGGCCTTTCTACTGACCCGGGAACTCCTGCCCTTGCTGCAGGCGGCGCCCAGCGCTTCGGTGATATTCACTTCATCCGGTGTAGGACGTGTCGGCAAGGCATTCTGGGGCGCTTACGCCGTGTCAAAATTCGCCACCGAAGGGATGATGGAAGTGCTGGCGGCGGAGCTGGAAAACACCACGCAGGTCAGGGTGAACTGCATCAACCCCGGGGCGACCAACACGGCGATGCGCCGCGCCGCCTATCCCGCGGAAACGCCCACGGACAACCCCTTCCCCGAAGACATCATGGCGACCTACCTGTACCTGATGTGCGACGAGAGCGCGGGTGAGAACGGGATTTCCTTCAACGCCCAGTAAGCGCGGGCGCTGACGGTGGCGCTTTAACGTGCCTGCTTGCCGCGACCGCTCTTGCCACCGGGTTTTGAGGTGGGCCGCGCCTTGCGCGGGCTGCCGTCGCGCTTGCTGAACTGGCGCTCCATCTTTTCCTTTTCCTTGCCCGCCGGCCGGCGCAACTGCTTTAGCGGCAGGTCGGCCATGCGGTAGAGGGATTTGACCTCTTTCGGATCCAGTTCGACCCACTGGCCCTGCTTCACCTTCGAGGGGATGAAGACCTCGCCGTAACGCACTCGCTTCAGACGCGACACCGTCAGGCCCTGGGACTCCCACAGGCGCCGCACTTCGCGGTTGCGTCCTTCCATCAGGACCACGTAGAACCAGTGATTGATGCCGTCGCCGCCACCGTCCTGGATATCGGTGAAGCGGGCGCTGCCATCCTCCAGCATCACGCCGTCGAGCAGGCGCTGCAGCGTGGATTCATCCCACTCCCCCATGACCCGAACCATGTACTCCCGCTCGATATTCGAGGAAGGGTGCATGAGCTTGTTGGCCAGTTCGCCGTCCGTGGTGAACAACAGAAGGCCGGAGGTATTGAAGTCGAGGCGACCGATGGAAATCCAGCGCCCACTCTGCAGGCGCGGCAAGCGTTCGAATACCGTGCGCCGGCCCTGGGGGTCACTGCGGGAGCAGACCTCACCGGTAGGCTTGTGATAGAGAATACAACGCACTTCTTCCGCAGGTGCGGTGTCCAGCGGCTTGCCGTCGACCGCTATCCGGTCGCCGTCGTCGACGCGATCGCCGAGGCTGGCGGCACGGCCGTTGACGCTGATACGCCCGGCCTCGATCCAGCGCTCCATTTCACGGCGGGAGCCGAGACCGGTGCGGGCCAGGACCTTCTGCAGCTTTTCTCCGGGGAGTGATTCGGCCGGTGCGTCACCATCTGCGCCGGCGGGGGGTTCAGTGACCATTGCGTGCCTGATTAGCCCTGGCTTTCCGGGCGTGAGGGGTCTGCCGATGCGTCTTCATCAGCTGGGGAAGCGTCGGTGAGTTCCTGCGCCGCGTCGGCAAGCGCCTCGATACTCTCGGGTTCAACCTGCTCGGGTTCAAGTTGTTCAAGCTCCGCCTCGTCGAACTCGCCGGCAGCTGTTTCGGCGCCTTCCTGGGCGCTTTCTTCGGTGCTTTCTTCGTCGCTCGCTTCGGCGTTTGCTTCGGGGTTCACTGCGGAAGTCTCCCCGGGGCTCTCCAGCGTGCCTTCTGCGCTGATATCCGCTCCTACCTGCGCTTCGCTGATTCCGTCTACAGCGTCGGCGGGTTTGTGATCGGTGCCGCCGACCACCGTGAGGCCGGGCGCGGCTTTGTTTTCGCCCTCTCCCTCAGTGCCGGGCAGGGGCTCTGAAAAGCCCAGTTCCGCGTTGAGGGTTTCCAGGTCGCGGATATCCGCCAGGGCCGGAAGCTGGTCGAGGCTCTTCAGGTTGAAGTAGTCGAGAAACTGGCGGGTGGTGGCGTACATCGCCGGGCGCCCCGGCACATCGCGATGCCCCACCACGCGAATCCACTCCCGCTCGTGGAGTGTCTTGATGATGTTCGAACTCACCGCCACACCGCGGATCTCCTCGATCTCACCCCGGGTGATGGGCTGGCGATAGGCGATCAATGCGAGTGTTTCGAGCAATGCGCGGGAGTACTTGGCCGGGCGTTCCTGCCACAGCCGGCCCACCCAGGGGCTGAGGGACTGACGTACCTGGAAGCGGAAGCCACTGGCGACCTCGACCAGTTCGAAACCGCGGCCCTCGCAGCGCTCTGCAACCTCTTGCATAGCCTCCCGGACAGCCTTGTTCTCGGGTTTCTCGTGCTCCTCGAACAGGTCGCAAATCTGGGCCACGGTCATCGGTTTGCCGGCTGCCAGCAGCGCCCCCTCGATGATGTTCACCAGACTGGTATCTGACATCCTATTCGGACCTCGCCTTGACGTGGATGGGACCAAATGCATCGGTCTGCACGATCTCCACCAGGGATTCCTTGATCAGCTCCATCACCGCGAGGAAAGTCACGACCACGCCGAGACGACCCTCCTGGGCATTGAACAGGGCGACAAAGGGCACGAACTGGCGACCGGAAAGCTTTTCCAGCACCTCCGACATACGCTCACGGGTGGAAAGCGCTTCGCGCTGCACATGGTGGCTCTCGAACATGTCCGCGCGGCGCAGGACCTCGGACAGGGCTACCAGCAGCTCGCGCATATCGATGTCCGGCTCCTGGCGGCTGCGCTGGATATCCGGTGGCTCGGCGCTACCCTGCCAGGTATCGCGCTCCATCCGCGGCAGCTCCTCGATATCTTCGGCGGCCTTCTTGAATCGCTCGTATTCCTGCAGGCGGCGAATCAGGGTGGCGCGGGGATCTTCCTCGTCTTCCTCCACGCTGGAGGAGCGCGGCAACAGCATCCGGGACTTGATCTCCGCCAGCATCGCGGCCATCAGCAGGTACTCAGCCGCCAGTTCGAACTTCATGGCGTCCATGAGTTCGACGTAGTGCATGTACTGCTCGGTAATCTTGGAGACATCGATCTCGAGGATGTCGAGATTCTGGCGCTTGATGAGATACAGCAGCAGGTCCAGCGGACCCTCGAAGGCCTCCAGGAACACTTCCAGTGCCTGGGGTGGGATGTACAGATCCTTGGGCAACTCCGTTACGGCTTTACCCATGACGACTGCAAAGGGCATCTCGGCCTGCTGCGGGCGTGCATGTCCCGCGGTGTTGGTGGTCTGTGCGGCTGTGGCGGCCTGTTGCGGCTGCCCTTCGGGGGCGTCCGCCTGCGGGTTGTTCTCTGTCACGTGCTCACCTGCCATTGGTTTGGGTGAGTATACCTGAATGAAGGTGGGCGGGGGCAACTCCTGCCTTGGGTAATAGTCGGCCTGCATCGCCGGTGTCGGGTACCCGCTGGCTGCGGATTATCGTTCTGTTTCACTCGCTGTTTGGTTGTAGTCGATGGCCATAGGGGTGCCCTCGAATCGCTTGAAGCGGTGAATAGTCCCCAGCGGGACACACCAAAAAGCGTACATCCATGTACAGGCTCGGTCGGCGACGTCCTGTCGCCTCACGGTCCCGCTGGGGACTATTCACCGCTTCAAGCTGACTGCAGAGGGAAATCCGTAGCGCTTTTTAACCTGGTGTGCCGCCGAAGACCTTGGGTTTCGGGAGAATCGCGCACAGATGCCGGACGCTCCAATGAAAGGAATTAACCCTCGAGAGAAACTTCAGTCCTCAAATGGCGCAATATCGCCCTTCCCAACCCGCAAGACGATCGGCGTCTCATCCACCAGGTCAATCACCGAAGTCGGTTCCATACCACAGTACCCACCATCAATCACCAGATCGACCTCATGCTGCAGCGTCTCGCGAATATCGTAAGGGTCGATCAGCGGCAATTCATCCCCGGGCATGATCAGGGTGACACTCATGAGAGGCTCACCCAGGTCAGCCAGCAAAGCCTGGGCAATGTTGTTCTCCGGCACGCGCAGCCCAACCGTCTTGCGCTTGGGGTGCTTCAGGCGCCGCGGAACCTCGGACGTGGCGGTCAGGATAAACGTGTAGGGCCCCGGCGTGGCGTGCTTGAGGAGCCGGTAGACCTTGTTGTCGACCTTGGCGTAAGTGGCAATTTCCGAGAGATCGCGGCAGACCAGGGTGAAGTTGTGGCGGTCGTCAAGCTTGCGGATGCGGCGGATACGGTCCAGGGCCGTGCGGTCGCCGATATGGCAGCCCAGGGCGTAGGCCGAGTCGGTCGGGTAGACGATGACCCCGCCTCCCTGGATGATGTCCACCGCCTGGCGAATCAGGCGAGCCTGGGGGTTTTCCGGGTGGACCTGGAAGAACTGGCTCATGCTGCGCCCCCGTCCGACAGCCAGCGGCGCCAGACACCCGGCAGGCGGTCGGCATCGTGCAGCTGAACCCCGAGATCGGGGTTGTAGGGGCCGTCGCGGTGAAAATCGCTGCCGACAGACACTTCCAGTTCGAATTCATCGGCCAGGCGGCGCATCTGGCGGATCTGGTCTTCCCCCTGCCGGCCGCTGTGGATCTCGATGCCTTCGCCGCCCGCCGCCTTGAAATCCGTCACCAGGCGGCGCAGTTTGCTGCGGGTGAAATCGTAGTGCAGAGGATGGGCAATAATCGCCACACCACCGGCGCTGACGATCCAGCCAACCACCTCTGCCATCTCCGGCCAGAACGCCTTGACGTCCCCCGCCTTGCCGCGGCCCAGGTACTTGTCGAAGGCGGTGGTAAAGTCGGCAACGTACTCCTGTGCCACCATCCAGCGGGCGAAGTGGGGGCGGCCCAGCTGGCTGCCGCCGGCTTCTTCCAGCGCGCCCTCCAGGGCGCCGGCAAAGCCCCGCTTTTCCAGCACCTCGGCGATGCGCCGTGCTCGCTGCATGCGCGCCTCGTCGAGACGGGCGAGCCCCGCCACCATGACAGGATGCTCGCAGTCCATCCCCAGGCCCACAATGTGGATATTGGCGCCGGACCACTGGCAGGAGAGCTCCACGCCGGGGATGAGCTTCAGCCCGGCGCATTCCGGCAGGGCCACCGCCTCGCGAAAACCCCTGTCGGTATCGTGGTCGGTAATGGCGAACTGCGCGATGCCCGCGGCCTGCGCGCGCTCGAGCAATTCCAGCGGACTCAGGGCCCCGTCGGAGGCGGTACTGTGGGTATGGAAGTCTATCAACACTGTCTTTACACTTGGCACTCTTCGCTGGGGGAGCGCCCTCGGGGCTCCCGTAATTACACCCATCTTAACAATCCGGGCCGACTCTAAACCATGAAGCAATTGGCAGAATTCATCCCCATCGCACTGTTTTTCATCGTCTACCAGTTCGATGGCTCGACTCTCAGCCTGGGGAGCTTCGAATACACCTTCAACGGAATTTACAGCGCCACAGCGGTGCTGATGGTAGCGACCGCACTGCAGGTCAGCCTGGTCTACCTGGTCACCCGGGAGCTGGAGAAGCGCGCGCTGTGGATGCTGGCAGCCGTCATGGTCTTCGGCGGGGCAACCCTGGTGCTGCAAAACGAGCTGTTCATCCAGTGGAAGCCGACGATTTTCAACTGGGTCCTGGCCATCGCCTTCGGTGCTTCGCAATTTATCGGCGAAAAGAACCTGATGGAGCGCACCCTCGGCAGCCAGATCCACCTGCCCAAGCCGGTGTGGACCAGGCTCAACCTGCTGTGGGTGACCAACTTCGCCGTGGTCGGCGCCCTCAACCTGGTGGTGGCCTACGGCTTTTCCGAAGCCACCTGGGTCAGCTACAAGCTGTACTCGGCGATCGGCTTCACCCTCCTGCTCACGATCCTCACCGCGCTCCTGATCAGCCCCCATCTCAAGGAAGAGGAAGGCTGAACCCAAAGTCGGGCTCCCGCAAGCCATCCAAGGAATCCCCGCTGTGGTTCCGGGGGGCGGAATTCCGGCCCCGGACGCGACTTCCCGCGCAATTTAAATCATCCGGCATCGAAGGTACACTAGCGCCGCTGAAACGATGCCACCCATAATCTGCTGCCGAGGACCCTCTCTTGCGCCACCTGCTGTTCCTGATCGCCGTTCTTACCCTGCCCTATTCCGCATTTGCCCAGAGCACGCGCTATATCAGCGACGAGGTCTTCGTGGTCCTGCACTCGGGCCCGGGCAAGGAATACCGCTGGCTGGGCAAACTGAACCCCGGTGACAGCATGACGCTCAAGAGCACAACGGACGACGGCGAATGGGCTGAAGTGACCACCTCGGCCGGCACCGATGGGTGGATCAGCACTGAGTTCCTCACTTCCCAGCGCCCGGCCCAGGTGCAGTTGCCCGCCGCCGTCGCCCGCGCCGAGCAGCTGGCGACGAAGAACCGCGAGTTGACCGCCCAACTGGAGGCACTGCGGGTGGAGAAATCGGATCTCTCGAGCCAGCTGGGAAATACCGGCGGCGAGCTGAACCAGGCGGAGCAGGAGCTGGCCCGCCTGAAGCAGATTTCCGGCAACGCCGTACAACTCGATTCCGACAATCGGCGCCTGGTGGAACTGAGCGAAAACCTGCGTTCCGAGGTGGAGATGCTCGAGGCCGAGAACCAGCGCCTGTCGGACAAGCTGCAAAGCGGAGACTTTATCAATGGCGCCCTGGCGGTACTCCTCGGGGTGGTCATTACACTGGTGGTACCGCGGCTCTGGCCGAAGCGCCGGCGCATGTCCGAATGGGCCTAGGGAGGAAAAATGATCGTGCTGCGTAAACTGATACTGGGCCTCGCCCTGCTGCTCGCCCCCACGCTGTTGCTGGCACAGGCCGCGCCGGGGGACCCCATCGTGCAGATCAAGACCAGCGAGGGCGACATTACCCTGCGCCTGTTTGCGGAGAAATCACCCGTCACGGTGGACAACTTCCTTCAGTACGTCGACAGCGGCTTCTACAAGGGCACGATTTTCCACCGGGTGATTCCCGACTTCATGATCCAGGGCGGCGGTTTCCTGGCCGACATGAGTGAAAAGGAAACACGCGACGCGATCACCAACGAATCCCGCAACCGCCTGCACAACGTCCGCGGCACCATCGCCATGGCGCGCACTGACGACCCGGATTCCGCGAGCGCCCAGTTCTTCATCAACGTGCGCAGCAACCTGCGCCTCGACTGGGCGCCCGGACGCGATGGCTACGCGGTTTTTGGCGAAGTCATCGAGGGTATGTCGGTGGTCGACTACATCGTCACGGCCCCGACACACACGGTCAACGGCCAGTCGGACGTACCCGTGGACGCAATCGAAATTCTCGACATCGTGCGGCAGTAGCCCGTGATCGCCCTATCGGTCAACCTCAACAAGATCGCGCTGATACGCAATTCACGCGACACCACCAATCCCGACATTCCGCTGCACGCACAGATGTGCATTGACGCCGGCGCCGACGGCATCACCGTCCACCCGCGTCCGGACCAGCGCCACATTCGCGCCCAGGACTGTTTCGACCTTGCGGCGATGCTCCAGGTGGAGTTCAACATCGAGGGCAACCCGATGAGCGGCCCCCGGCGCAGCGAGCGCACGGGCGTGTCGGATTACCCGGGATTCATGGAACTGGTGCGCGAGATCAAACCCGCACAGTGCACGCTGGTACCGGATGGCGACGGGCAACTCACCTCGGACCACGGTTTCGACCTGAAAAAGGACGGTGACAAGGTGGCGCCACTGGTCGAGGAACTGAAGTCACTGGGCATTCGCACCAGCCTGTTCATGGACCCGGTGCCGGAGCAGATCAAACTCGCGGCTGAGGTGGGGGCGGAGCGCATCGAGCTCTATACCGAGAGTTATGCAGCGGCTTTCGCCGCGGGTAAGTCAGTGGATGCGATTCTCGAGGAATTTATCCGCGCAGCGGAAGCCGCCGCCGAGGCCGGGCTGGGTGTGAACGCCGGGCACGATCTCGACCTCCACAACCTGCCGCGCTTCGCTGCAGAAGTGCCCGGGCTGCTTGAAGTGTCCATCGGCCACGCGCTTACGGTGGATGCGATTCGCATGGGCCTGGCCGGCACCATCGCCGCCTACCAGTCAGCCCTGGGGAAGTGATTCCCTGATCTCGTCCGGAATCCGCACGGAACCGCTGCGGTCCTCGGACATGTACACCAGTACCGAGCTGCCACGCACAGTGACCTTGCCGTCCTGGAGCATTTCACAGTAGACCGTCAGTGAGCTGTTGCCGACTTCCGTGCCGGTAATACGCAGGGTGACATCGCTGGTGTGAAAGGTTTCCAGCAGGTAATCGACTGTCACCGACGCGGTCAGCCAGTGCCGGCTTCCCGGCGGCAGGGTGGCGAGAAACTCGGATCGGCCGATTTCAAACCAGGCCGGGATGACGGTATTGCTGATGTGACCGAAGCCATCGGTCTCGTAGAACCGGGGCTTGATCGTGGTTTCGAAAAGACTCAAGAATGCTACTCCGCAAATAACGCCTGGTGAGTACTAGCCGCCTACCAGGCTGATCATGACACCCGCCGCGACTGCCGAGCCGATCACGCCGGCGACATTCGGCCCCATCGCGTGCATCAGGAGGAAGTTGTGGGGGTCCGCCTCGAGGCCGAGCTTGTTGCTGACCCTCGCGGCCATGGGCACGGCGGAAACGCCCGCCGAGCCAATCAGGGGATTGATGGGTGTGCTGCCGAAACGGTTCATCAACTTGGCGATGAGTACACCGGAGGCGGTACCGATGCCAAAGGCGATGATACCGAGGCCGAGAATGCCCAGGGTGTTGATGTCGAGAAACTTGTCCGCCACCAGCTTGGAACCCACCGACAGGCCGAGGAAGATCGTGGTGATATTGATCAGTGCGTTCTGCGCGGTATCCGAAAGGCGATCGACGACACCGCACTCCTTCATCAGGTTGCCAAAGCAGAACATACCGAGCAGTGGCGCAGCCGCCGGCAACAGCAGTGCAACCAGGATCAGCAGGATCAGGGGGAAAACGATTTTTTCCAGGCGGGACACGTGGCGCAACTGCTTCATCTCGATCTTGCGCTCCGCCTCCGTCGTCAGGGCGCGCATGATCGGCGGCTGGATCATCGGTACCAGCGCCATGTAGGAATAGGCAGCCACCGCGATCGCCCCGAGCAGGTCCGGCGCCAACAGGCTGGCGACGTAGATCGCCGTGGGGCCGTCGGCACCGCCGATAATGCCGATAGCGGCGGCGTCGGCGAGGGAGAAGTCCATCAGCCCGAGGTCGGTCAGTGCAACCGCGCCGAGTACCGTTGCGAAAATACCAAACTGGGCGGCTGCGCCCAGGAACAGGGTCTTGGGATTGGCGAGCAAGGGGCCGAAGTCGGTCATTGCACCGACGCCCATGAAAATTACCAGGGGGGCGACGCCGCTGGCGATAGCCACCGAGTAGAAGTTGTAGAGCATGCCGTTACTGAAACCCGCATCCAGCGCCAACTGGACGGCCGCCAGATGGGTCGCCGCAGTGCTGTTGTCGTAGGCGGCATGCAAGGCTTTCGCACTGCTCTCCACGGGTAACTGGAACAGGGTCGCATAGGCGGCATGCAGATCAGGCCCGGCGCCGATGAGCGCATTCTCCACAGCGGAGTAAGCCAGGCCCGCTCCGGGAATGTTGGCCAGGATTCCGCCGAAGCCAATGGGCACGAGCAACAGCGGTTCGAACTTTTTATAGATCGCGAGGTAGAGCAGCAGCATCCCGATCAGCAGCATGAAACCCTGGCCGAGGGAAAACTGCGCGAGGCCGGAGGAATCCCACAGGCGTATCAACTCGTCCATATCAGGCGATCACTACCAGGGTATCACCCACGGCCACGGTATCGCCGGCCTTCACCTGAACTGCGCTTACGGTGCCGCCCCGGGAGGCCCGCACCTCGGTTTCCATCTTCATCGCTTCGAGAATAATGACCACATCCCCTGCATTCACGCTGTCGCCCACCGCGACATTGACCTTGAAAATGTTCCCGGCCAGGGGTGCCGCCAGGGGCGCGCCCTCTCCCGCGGATAACGCGGGGGCAGGTGCGGCTGCGGCTTGCGGCTGCGCGCTGACCGAGGAAACCTCACCACCCTCGCTGACTTCCACCACATAGGACTTGCCGTTCACGCTGACCGTATAGACGCCACTGCCACCGCCACTGCCGTCGCCCTGCGCCGGGGCAGGAGTGACGGAAGGTGCCGTTTCTGCGCCGGGAGGCGGTTCGAAGGCCTCGGAATTACCCCGGTTCTGCAGGAACTTGAGACCAATCTGCGGGAAGAGTGCATAGGTGAGCACATCGTCGATCTCTTTTTCACCGCCGCCGAGGGCAATCTGTTTTTCCGCGGCAAGGCTGCGCAGTTCCTCCACCAGGCTGTCGAGCTCCGGCTCGAGCAAGTCCGCCGGCCGGCAGGTCACCGGTTCTCCGCCCTCCAGCACGCGGGCCTGCAACGCGCTATTGACCGGCGCCGGCGTCGCGCCGTACTCGCCCTTGAGGACCCCCGCGGTCTCCTTGGAGATGGATTTGTAACGTTCCCCGGTGAGCACATTGATTACCGCCTGGGTGCCGACGATTTGCGACGTCGGTGTGACCAGCGGGATGAAGCCGAGGTCCTCGCGTACCCGGGGTATCTCTTCGAGTACGGCGTCCATTTTCTCCGCGGCGCCCTGCTCTTTCAGCTGGCTCTCCATATTGGTCAACATGCCGCCCGGCACCTGGGCGACCAGGATGCGCGAGTCCACCCCGCGCAGGGAGCCCTCGAACCTGGCGTATTTTTTCCGCACCTCGCGGAAGTAGGCAGCGACTTCCTCCAGCTTGAGAATGTCCAGCCCGGTATCCCGGTCGGTATCCTTGAGTATCGCGACCACCGCCTCGGTGGGCGAGTGGCCGTAGGTCATGGACATGGAGGAGATCGAGGTGTCCACATTGTCGATGCCCGCCTCCACGCACTTGAGAATCGTCGCGGTGGAAAGTCCGGTGGTGGCGTGGCACTGCATGTGGATGGGTATATCGCAGGCGGCCTTGAGCCTGCTTACCAGTTCGTAACCGTCGTAGGGATGCAGCAGTCCGGCCATGTCCTTGATGGCGATGGAGTCGGCGCCCATGTCCTCGATGCGCTTGCCCTGTTCCACCCAGGTATCGATCGTGTGTACCGGGCTGATGGTATAGGAGATCGTCCCCTGGGCGTGCTTGCCCTGTTTCCTGACTGCCTTGAGTGCCACCTCGATATTGCGCATGTCATTCATCGCATCAAACACGCGGAACACGTCCACACCATTGACCGCGGCGCGCTCGACGAATTTTTCCACCACGTCATCGGCGTAGTGGCGATAGCCGAGAATGTTCTGCCCGCGAAACAGCATTTGCTGGGGCGTGTTGGGCATCGCTTTCTTGAGTTCCCGAATTCGCTCCCAGGGATCCTCGCCGAGATAGCGGATGCAGGCGTCGAAGGTCGCTCCGCCCCAGGATTCGAGTGACCAGAAGCCGATGGCATCGAGCTTGGCCGCGATGGGCAGCATGTCCTCCAGCCGGACCCTGGTAGCGAGTAGCGACTGGGAGGCGTCCCGCAACACCACGTCGGTGATCCCCAACGGCCGCTTGTTGTCGCTCATGCTTGTCTCCCTTGTGCTTGGACGGGTGTCGGGGCGCTCAGCGGCGCCGATGTCGTGCGATGGCCGCGCTGATGACCGCGACCAGTTCCTCTTCTGCTTCTGCACTACCGCCCTGCCGGCGGACGGCGGGCGGCCTGGCCGGCGCTGCAGGCGCCTCCGGGAAATAACGTGCGATAAGGCCGGACATGGCGTTGGTGGCGATGACCAGAACAGTCAGGAACACAATCACCGTGCCCATGCCGTAAAGCATGAGTTCCAGTCCCTGAGTCAGTAGGTTTTCCGGCATCGGCTCCCCGCGCAAGCGCCAGTGGCGCAGTGGTGCTAAGAGCTAAGCATAAAACAGGCGCCGATATCGCGCCACGTTTGCAAGGAGCGCCAGTCGTGCTAGGCGGGGTAGGAGTTGATCGCGCTGCGGATCTGGTCGAGTTCCCGACGCAACTGTTGCAGTTCGTCCCGGGCCTGTTGCCGCCAGGGCTCGGCACCACGGTAGTCCTCGGCCAGTTGCGCGCTGATGGATTCCGGGGGGGCTTCCAGATCGAGGCCGGCGAATGCCTCGCCGACCGGAAGCGGGCCCACGCCAGGCTGAAAAGCGGAAAGGAGCAAGTAGCCGGCCTCGAGATGCTCCTGCAACTCGGGTTCGAGGCTACAGCTCAGGCAGAGCAGGAGCGCAGCACGTATCTCGTTCTTGGCCAGCGGCAGGACTGCACTGTCGACGACCTGGCCCGGCATCGGCCCCGCGCGCTCGAGAAAGCGGGCATAGTCATCGACCGCGCCCCTGGCCTCTTCGAGGCGACGCCTGAAGTCGTGGCCGGAAAGGCCAACCAGGGGCGGATTTGTAGGGGGCATGAAGGGGCCTGCGCGGGTAGAGAAGTGGAGTAGCTATTGCACCCGAATCAGCCTTCGGGCCCCATTGCCGCCGGCGACAGCCGCATGGCATCCGGCGCCAACAGCCCCGCCTGGCGGCATCAATCGGTCGCGAAACCATGAGCTACTTGTAAGGCCCTACACCGACAACCCTATAATGAGCTCTGGCAAATCGAAGTTCCCTCAAGCAGGCCTACCCCATGCAAGAAACAGCTATCGCCCCGAGCAGAGAGTTACTCGGTCACCCGAGCGGACTGTATGTCTGCTTCGCCACCGAGATGTGGGAGCGTTTCTCCTTCTACGGCATGAAATACCTGCTGCTGCTCTATCTCACCAAGTACCACCTGTTCAGCGACGAGCAGGGCCTGGAAGTGCTCGGCGCTTACGCGGGGCTGGTCTACGCGATGCCCGTGATCGGCGGCCTGCTGGCGGACCGCTACCTCGGGATGCGCAAATCGGTGATCTTCGGCGGGATTCTGCTGGTGCTCGGGCACCTGGGCATGGCAGTGGAAGGAGAACAGGCCCGCAGCGTCGCTGGCGAGGTCGTGCGCGACGGCTTCGCCCTGCAGGTGTTCTACCTGTCACTCGCGCTGATCGTAATGGGGGTGGGCTTCCTCAAACCGAACATATCCACCATCGTTGGCAAGCTCTACAGTGAGGACGACCCGCGGCGCGACGCCGGCTTCACCATCTTCTACATGGGCATCAACATCGGTGCTTTTACCGCCACCCTGCTCTGTGGCTACCTCGGCGAAACCCTGGGCTGGGCCTGGGGTTTCGGTGCCGCAGGCGTGGGGATGCTGATCGGGCTGGTCACCTTCATCTGGGGTCAGCGTCATCTGCAGGGCCACGCCGAACCGGCCGATCCGCAGCGATTACAGGCGAAATCCCCGCTGGGGCTGAGCATGGAATACACCATCTATCTCGGTGCCATTGCCGGGGTGTTCGCGGTATGGCGCATGCTCCAGTTTCATGGCGCGGTGGGCTCCCTGCTCAACATCCTCTCGGTGATCGTGTTGCTGGGGCTGGTATGGTTCATCGCCACGCGCTGCAATCCCGTGGAGCGCGGGCGGATGATCGCGCTGGTGGTCCTCACCCTGTCCAGCGTGGTTTTCTGGGCCCTGTTCGAGCAGGCCGCATCATCGATGACACTGTTCGCAGACCGGGTCATGGACCGCAACATATTCGGCCTGGAACTGACCGCTGCCCAGTTCGGCTCGCTGAACTCAATGTTTATCTTCCTTTTCGCGCCGGTTTTCGCCTGGCTGTGGACGACCCTCGGGCGGCGCGGACTGGAACCGCGCACTCCCGTAAAATTTGCCCTTGGCACCGCCCAGGCAGGGCTGGGTTTCTACGCCCTCGTCTATGGAGCCGGCCATCCGGATGAGGCAGGCATGGTCGCAGGCTACTGGATGGTGCTCGCCTACCTGCTGCACACCACCGGGGAGCTCTGCCTTTCGCCTGTCGGCCTGTCGGCGGTTACTCGCCTCTCAGTCCCCTCGATTGTCGGCGTGATGATGGGCGCCTGGTTTCTGGCCACGGCCTATTCCGAAATGATGGCGGCGCAACTGGCCAAGCTGGCTGCGGTATCGACAGTGGACGGTGCAGTGAGCGACGTCGGTGCGGCGCTGCAATCCTACACCGAATTGTTCTCCAGCCTGTGTTACACCGGACTCGCAGTGGGCGCAGTTCTCCTGCTTGTCTCCCCCGTGCTCAAGCGCCTGATGCATGGAGTGCACTAAACGCAGATCTTCGCTTGGCAAAGTCCCACTGATCGCCCAACATAACGCGCATTACAAAGATTAAATTCGGGGGATTCGGGGCCGGGGTGAACAGCTTCAACCTGACCTTTTCAGGCGCCATTATGGCGGGGCGTGACCCGCAACGTGCACGCGCCCGTTTCGCCGAGGTCTTCGGGATCGAGGACCCGGAAGAACTTGAGCAATACTTCAGCGGCGAGACCTTCGTCATGCGCCGCGATCTCGACCGCCGGGAGGGTGGTGAGTACTACGTCCTGTTGCGTAAATACGGCCTTGAAGTAAGCCTGGTCAAAATCGAGATCAGGGGCAAAAGCACTCCCCCTGCCGCCGAGCCCACACCAGCCGCCAGGGAAAACTCCCGCGCAGAACGCCGCTCGGAGGCCAGGCAGCGCAAACGCCAGCGCAAACAGGCCGGCGCTGCACGCAAGCAGGAGAGAATCGAAGCCAAGCGCAGCCAGCAGGAGGTAAAAACCCGCGCCCGGGAAGAGACCCGGGAAGAACAGCAGCGCACGGCCGAGGCACGCCAGAAAGCCAAAGACGAAGCGCGCGAGCAGCGCGCCCGGGACAAGGAAGCCCGGGAGCACGAGGCCCGCGAGCAGGAGGCCCGGGAACGCGAGGCCAGGGCGCAGGAAGCCAGGGAGCGCGAGGCCAGGGACCGGGAAGCCAGGGAGCGGAAGGAACGCGTCCTGAAAGCGCGAAAAATAGCCCAGGAAAAAGTCGCCCGGGAACAGGCGGCGAGAGATCGGGAGGCAGAAGAGCTGGCAGCGGCAGAAGCAGCCGCAGCTCGTGAACAAACCGCGGCCCGTGAGCAAGCCGCGCGGGAACTGGAAGCTCGAGAACAGGCTGCCCGTGAACAGGCCGCGCGGGAACCGGAGACGCAGAAACAGGCCAGCATCACGCCCCCCTCCCCTGCGGCTGCCTCCACCAGCAGTGGCAAAAAGAAAGAAACTGCCCTGTCCGGGCGCAAGCGGATTCGATCGCGCCTGGGTCTGGCGCGACGCAGTGAAGCCCCACACCGTGACAGCAGGGCCCGGCGCGGTGATGTGCCCAACCCCTACCGCCTGGAACCCTTCCGCCATTCCCCGGAGGTCCGCCTGCGGGCGAACCTCGCCCGCAGGGCAGTCAGGCGTGGCCTGCTGGCAGCGGGTTGCGCCTTCGCTTTCCTGCTGATTTTACTCGGAGGCTTCATCGGCCAGCGTCCCGCAGCTGCGCCCACCGGCCCGGCAGCCGTCACCGCCACCACAAACGGCAAACTCTACCTGCTGCTCGGCCAACAGTTACTGCAACATGATCGCGCGGGCGTGCCGCAAACGACAATCGAACTGGCCGAAATGGGCATCAGGGACGTGACGGGGCCGCTGCTGCCGGGGGCGGACAACAGCATCCTCATGCGGGCCCGCCCGCTCGAAGGCGACGACACCGCGCCCCGCGGCCTGTGGTCCTGCCACCCCAAACTGAAAGAGTGTCATGCATTGCCCGGGGAGTACGCCAGTATCGAGTTCGACAGCGCTGTCTTTCACCCGATCAGCGGCGACCTCATCCTCGCGAACACCGGCGAGGGCCTGCTGCTTCGTGTCGACAGTAGCGGAAACCTCGTGGCCCGGGCGGAACGCAAGCTGCCGCAGGCGGCGACACTGCGACTCGACACCGGCCTGCTGCTTATCAATAGTCCAACTGCCCCGGCGATCAGTGTGCTGCGCATCGAGCCCGAGGCCTTCGGCAAGCAGATCGACGAGCTCCTGCTGTTGCCTCCCGCGGGAATCGAGGCGGGCCGCACCAGGGTGGTCGACTTCCTCTGGCAGGGAGAGCTCTGGTGGGTCAGCATGCAGAATCCCGAGAGCGGCAGCAGCGGTACCTACCTGTTCGATCCACAGTGGAATTACCTGCGGGAAATCGATCGGCTTGCGAGTTCCCCCGGCGCCCGCATGACACAATGGAACCAGAAAGTGCTGCTGGGCAGCCCCCGCAGCGAGGTCATCCAGCGCTACAACGCCGAAGGCCTGATAGAGGCCGACTTCAAGTCACCATTGCTGGTGGAACGCCTCGGCGAGGAGGCGCAGAGCCGCTACCTGCACGCCATCGCCTGGGAACTTGCGCTGCTGGTGTGTGGCTCCGCAATAATCCTCGGTCTCATCTACAGCGGCATCCACCAACTCAGGCTGCGGGTCTACAGCGGGCGCCAGGCCAGGGGGGCTGAACCCCTGGATACCCTTCTCGACCAGGTGACATGGCTCCCCACGGCCCCCCACCGCCAGCAGCAATTGCGCCGCAGCAGCACCGCCTATCTCACTCTCGCCGTGGGTATCGTGGTGATTGCCATCGCCCTCGGTGTATCGATGTTGCAGCTACTGGCCCTGCTTCTCGCCCTCGGCGGGCCGCTGATTGTCCTGCAGACCCTGCTGCGCAGCCCTGCCGACCACGTCGGCCTGCTCGGCGACAGGCTGGTACTGGTAGACCACCGGGAGCGCTATCATTGCGACCAGCCTGACAGAACAGCCTTCCGTGGCCCCTTCCTGTTCATTGACGACATCGTGGTATTTACCGGTACAGCACTGCTACCGGCCATCGACCCGGCCTCGAAGTATCCCCTGCTCGCAAGCCAGTTGCGCAACGCCGTACCGGCGAGCTGGAGCGAGATACTCACCCGCCTGCGTGAGAGTAATCATCCCCTCGCCCGCGGCAGCATGGCGGCCCTGGCCGCACTCGCACTGGCGTTGTTCATCATTGCCATCGGCAATGTTGCGCGCTGAGCGGACAGCGTACACCTGATTTGGCTATACTGACGCCGTGAACGCGAATCGCGACAAGCCGCCACGGGTTTCCCTCTTTGTCACCTGCCTGGCAGACCTGCTCCGGCCCTCGGTCGCGTTCGCCAGCCTGCGACTTCTCGAGGAGGCAGGTTGCCTGGTCGAGGTACCACAGTCACAGACCTGCTGTGGCCAGCCCTCGTACAACAGCGGCGAGTACGAAGCCAGCATTCCCCTGCTCAAGCACAACATCGAACTCTTCGAGGGCGCTGAATTCGTCGTCGCACCTTCGGGTTCCTGCGCCGGCATGATTCGCGAGCACTACCCGAAACTCCTGCAGGGCGAATGGCACGAGCGCGCCCTGGCCCTGGCCTCGCGCACCTGGGAGCTGACAAGCTTCCTGGCCGAAGTACTGGAATTACCCCCCATCAAGGCTGCAGAGCTACCAGCGGGTGTTACCTACCACGACAGTTGTGCCGGCCTGCGCGATCTCGGCATCCGGGAGCAGCCGCGCGCGCTGCTGCGTTCCCGCTTCCGGGTCGACATCCGGGAAATGGACCAGACCGAAGTCTGCTGTGGTTTCGGCGGCACCTTCTGCGCAAAAATGCCGGCGATTTCCGCCAAGATGGCCGACGACAAACTCGACAACGCCGAAGCCACCGGCGCCACCATGGTTACCGGTGGTGACCTGGGTTGCCTCCTGCACCTGGCCGGCAGGGCCCGGCGACAGGGTCGACGACTGCAATTCAGGCACGTGGCCGAGTTGCTTGCGGGAGATTTCGACACACCGGCAATCGGCGAGCCCGAATGACTGAACAGCCCACACCCGGCCCAGGCTTTATCGACGCCGCCAGCGCAGCACTGGCAGATCCCGCAGCTGTCGCCCAGCGCGATATGCTGGCGCGTAAAACGCCGCTCCTGCGGCAGCAAGTGGTTGACGAGTTTGGCGAGTTCGAGGCCTTGCGACGGCATGTCAAACGGCTGCGCCAGCACACCCTGGACAATCTCGACCACTACCTGCGACGCTTTGAACTCGAGGCGACCCACAACGGCAACCGGGTCCACTTTGCCGCAGATTCACAGGAGATGAACGCAATCGTGCTGGACATCTGTCGCCAGCACGGGGCGCGCAGGATCGCCAAGGGCAAATCCATGGTGACCGAGGAAACTGAACTCGCCGCGGCCCTGCAACGCGAGCGCCTCGAAGTCGTGGAGACCGACCTCGGCGAATACATCGTGCAACTGGCCGGCGAAAAGCCCGCGCACATCGTCGGCCCCGCACGGCACAAATCCATCGCCCAGATTCGCGAACTGTTCCTCGCCGCGCACCCGCTGGGAGAGCGAAAGCTGGACAAGGCAGAAGCGCTGGTCGCCGAAGCCCGGCAAGTCATGCGCGACCATTTCCTCAATGCGGAAATCGGCATCATCGGCGCCAACGCGCTGATCGCGGAAAACGGCTACACCATGCTGGTGACCAACGAGGGCAATGGCGACCTCTGCGCGAACCTGCCCAAAGTGCTCATCGTATGCACGACACTGGACCGCCTGCTGCCGCGAGGCGAGGACGCCGCGGCCCTGCAACGACTGCTGGCGCGCTCGGCAACCGGCCAACGCCAGACCTGCTATACAAGTTTCTATTCGGGGCCGCGACGCGAACAGGAAAGCAGCGGCCCGCTGGAAACCCATATCGTCCTGCTGGACAACCGGCGCAGTGAGATTCTCGCCAGCGATTACCGCGAAATGCTGCAGTGCATCCGCTGTGGCGCCTGTCTCAATCACTGCCCGATATTCGCCGCCGCCGGCGGACATGCCTACGGCTCGGTTTACCCCGGGCCGATGGGCTCGGTGCTCGCGCCCCTGCTGGACTCCCTCGAAGCTCACTCCGAGCTGCCGGACGCCTGCACCGCCTGTGGGCGCTGCGAGGAAGTCTGCCCCGCCGCCATTCCGCTACCGGATTTATTGCGCGACCTGCGCCACGATAAAAGCCGTGAAGGAATCGGCCCCCGGGGCTGGCGTCGCGGCCTGCGCCTGCACGCCTGGCTCGCCGCCCGGCCGGCGCTCTACCAATCCCTCAGCCAGTTCGCCATCCGCAGCCTGAACCTGCTCGGCCGGCGGCGCGGGGTACTGCGTTTTCTGCCCTTTGCCAGTGGCTGGACCGGCGCCCGCGACTTCCCCAGCCCACAGCGGGGGACCTTCATGGCGCAGTACCGAAAGGAGCAGGACCGGCGTGAGTCATGACAGCCGAAAGAAGAGCCTCGCGCGAATTCGCGGGCTTTCCAGCGGGCTCGATGCACAAACCATTGCGCAGGAGCTCGCTCGGCTGGGGGCGGCGCCCGTGGCGCAGCCGCTGGACCCGGATCCCATTGTCTGCTTCATGGCCAACGTCCTTCGCAACCAGGGCAGCCTGGCCCTGGCGGCGGACCGCCGCGAGGTGGTGAAGGCGATCGGGAAATACCTCTACCGGCACTTGCGCAACAACCGGCTGGTGGCGGGGAATGATCCTCACCTCGCCGCCCTGCCCTGGCGCGAGGGCGGAGTCCTCCCACGCTTCGGCGAGATCGAAAACGGGGAGAAAGCGGCGCTCAGTTACGCCCACTGGGGAATTGCCGAAACCGGCGCGACCGTTCTGGGTAGCGGAAAACACAACCCCCCGGCGAACCAGTTATTGCCGGAACATCACATCGTCCTGCTGGAGTTCGAGGGAATCATCCCCGACCTGGAGGCCTTCTGGCGCGCGGAACCCCTGCGTCGCGGTGAACGTCCGAGGGGCATCAGTTTTATTGCCGGGCCGTCCAGCACCGGAGACATCGAGGCGCAACTGGTCTACGGCGCCCACGGCCCGAAGGCCTGGCATGTCATCCTCCTCGGCAAGGCTCCGCCCGGCGCGCTGGAACGCGCCCGGCAATTGGCGGGTGTGCCGGGCGATGGGGACGAAGCAGCCTTATAGCGAGCTGTAGCTGAACTTCTGGCCGCCCAGGGCCGCTTCGTACATCAGGCCGCCCTTGGCGATGGTGAAGATCGCCATTCCCTTGCGGTAACCACCGGATATTGTGGAGGCATTGTTAGTCCCGCCACTGGCGCCGGCGGAGGCGCCGCCACCGGTATTGGCTTCAGCGGAGACGCCCGCAGTGATCGCCACAGCGGTTGCCTGGGCGCTGAACTCGAAGTTGCCGGAAGTGAATTCCTCGAAGGCGCGCTTGTCCTCGAAGAAAATAATCTGGCTATAGGCCTGGCCACCGAGCTGGAAGCCCACCGTAACCTGGGTCATGCTGCTGGTCCCCACCTGCTTGCCGCCAGCATAGACCTTGCCCTTGCCGTGGGCACCGCCCACGCCGATACCGGCCTTGCCGATGGTCGGGAACAGGGCATAGCCGTAGGCAGAATTGAAATACTGGGCGCTCTCCCCCGCTTCCTTGAAGGACTTCATCGCTTTGGCGTAGCTGTCATCCTCAGCCCAGCTCAGCTGGGAAAAAAGCGTCAGGATCATCAACATCAGGGTGGTTTTCATCAGACCTTGCATTGGAACTTCCTCGTCTTATTGAGCCGCAGGGGCAGGAATGCGCGGTGCACGGCACTGCCGTGCTCTCGAAACGAGAAGACACCTGTCACGGGCACAAGTTCAGCGCGCACAGGTAGTGTGGCAGCGGATCGCAGATTTTCAAGCGACGATTTGGTGACGGCTGAATACGGGGTCGGCCCGCGCTAGACCGCGACAGGCCGGGAAAATTGTGCGGGAAACTAGCCTGTATTACGCATCCCCGCGGCGATACCCGCGATGGTCACCATGATCGCGCGCTCCACCTCCGGTTCCGCTTCTTCGCTGGCGCGATCCCGTTGCAGCAGTTCCGCCTGCAAATAGTTGAGGGGGTCGGTGTAGATGTTGCGCAGGTGGATGGATTCCGCAGTCCAGGGCTGGTCCTGCAGGAGGCTGTCGCTGCCGTGCAGACCAAGTACCGTTTCAGTATCGCGTTGCAATTGCTCGCGCAGCGCCTCGCCAATATGACGGGTCCCGGCGGGCACCAGCAACTCATCGTAGTAGGCGGAAAGGCCGACGTCGGTCTTGGCGAACACCATTTCCAGCATCGACAGGCGCACTTCGAAATAGGGCCATTCAGCCACCATCTGGCGCAGTAGCTCCGCGTCACCGGATTCGACCGCTTTTGACAGGGCTTCGCCTGCACCCAGCCAGGCGGGCAGCATCAGGCGATTCTGCGACCAGGCAAAAATCCACGGGATCGCCCGCAGGCTCTCTATGCCACCGCCGCCCTTGCGGCGCGCCGGCCTTGAACCCAGCGGCAGGCGCGCCAGTTCCTGCTCGGGGGTCGCGTCGCGGAAATAGGCAACGAAATCCGGCTCCTCGCGGACTATCCTGCGATAGGCGGTGCAGGAGAGGTCGGAAAGCCTGTCCATCATCGCCCGCCAGTCGTCCTGCGGCGCCGGCGGCGTCAGCAGATTGGCGCGACAGATGGCATCGGTGTAGAGGGCCAGAGTCTTCACCGCCAGCGAAGTCCAGCCAAGCTTGGTGCGAATCATCTCGCCCTGCTCAGTGACCCGCAGGCCGTTTTTCAGGGAACCGGGCGGCTGGGAAAGCAGGGCTTCCCGTGCGGGCGCCCCACCGCGGCCGATGGTGCCACCGCGTCCATGGAACAGGGTCAGTTGGACTTCGTGGGTGGCACACAGGGCGAGGAGCTCTTCCTGCGCCCGGTACTGGGCCCATGACGCGGCCAGCACGCCGGCGTCCTTGGCGGAGTCCGAGTAGCCGATCATCACCATCAGTTTTCCCCCGACCTGCCCGCGGAACCAGGGCATGGCCAGCAGGTCGCTGATGACTTCACGGGCGCGGGAGAGATCGTCGAGGGTCTCGAACAGGGGCGCGACAGGCAGGTGGTAATCCACGCCGCACTCCTTCATCAACAGATAGACCGCGAGTACATCGGAGGCCTGCTGCGCCATGGAGATCACGTAGGCGCCGAGGGCCTTGCGCGAGGTGCCCGCGATCACCGCACAGGTATCGAGTACCTCCTGGGTATCGGCGGAGGGTTTCCAGTTTCGCGGCAGCAGCGGACGGCGGCTCCCCAGTTCCTGTAACAGGAAGGCGCGCCGGGTATCCTCGTCCCAGCCGGCGTAGTCGCCGAGGCCGAGCCAGCGGGTCATCTCGGCAATGGCGGCGGTGTGCCGGGCGCTGTCCTGGCGGACGTCGTGACGGACCAGGTGGACGCCGAAGCAGCGCACCCGCCGCAGCACATCGAGCAGTGCCCCGTCGGCGATGATTTCCATGCCACATTCGATCAGTGACTGGTAGCAGGCTTCGAGGGGTTCCAGCAACTGCGCCTCCCGCTCGAGGATTTCACCCTCCGGGATGGCCTTGCCGTCGAGTTCCGCTTCCAGCGCCGCCAGTGTGTGCCGCAACAATTCACGCAGTTCGCGCAGGACCGCGCGATAGGGCTCGTGGGCGTCACCGCTCATCTCGCGGAAGGCCGCGCTGGCGCGGGTCACCGAAAGCTCCTCGAGCAGTTGAGTGACGTCCCCGAGGTAAAGGTCCGCCGCCTGCCAGCGAGCCAGCAGCAGGACCTCACGGGTCACCCTGGCGGTAACGTTGGGATTGCCGTCACGATCGCCACCCATCCAGGAGGCGAAGGTAACCGGCGCAGCATCGAGGGGCAGGCCTACGCCACAGTGCTCCTGCAGGGACGCGTCGAGACGGCGCAGGAACTCCGGCACCGCCCGCCACAGGGATTCCTCCACCACCGCGAAGCCCCACTTGGCCTCGTCCACCGGCGTGGGCCGCTCGCGGCGGAAATCGTCGCCGTACCAGATTTGCGCGATCACGCCGCGCAGGCGCTCGTGCAGGCTGGCCTCTTCCCGCGGCGTCAGCCCCTGCAACTCGAGTTGGCCGAGGCAACGGCCGATCTCGCTGTGCTTGTGGATCAGTGTGCGGCGGGTAATCTCGGTGGGATGGGCGGTGAGCACCAGGTCGATTCGCAGGTCGGCGATGGTCTTGACGATAGCCTCCTGCGCGACGCCCTGCTCGCGCAACTCCCGCAGGCAGTTGTCGAGGTTGAGGGCGGCGGAGACCAGCTCGTCCATCTCCCGCGAAACCATGTGGCGCTGGTCCGCGATGTTGGCGAGATTGAGGAACTGGGCGAATGCCCGCGCCACCGGCACCAGTTGCGCGGTCTCGAGTGAGCGCAATTCCGCCAGCAACTCGGCCCGGTCGGTGGAAGAACCGTCGCGGGCAGCCTTGGAAAGCCCCCGGATGCGTTCCACGAGCTGGTAGACTGCGTCGCCCTCGGCGACGGCGACGGTCTCTCCCAGCACCCGGCCAAGGGAGCTGACGTTGCTGCGCAGACTGCTGTAATCGGCATGCGTGCTCACCAAGAACTGATCCTCCCGAGTAAATCGCAGACCCGCGATGAATAACCCCATTCGTTGTCGTACCAGTTCAGCACCCGAAGATAACGCTCGCAGGTCACTGCGCTGAAGCCGGCATCGTAGATCGAGGAATGGGAGTTCCCGATGATGTCGGAGGAGACGATCGGCGTGTCACTGTACTGCAGGATGCCCTGCAGGTGATCGGACGAGGCCGCCTCGCGCACCGCCTCGTTGACCGCGTCGACACTCACCGCGCTGGAGAGTTTTACGAAAAGGTCGACCACTGAGCCATCCGGCACCGGCACCCGTGCTGCGATGCCGTGCAGCTTGCCCTTCAACTGCGGCAGGACCTCCCCCACCGCCTTGGCCGCGCCGGTGGAGGTGGGGATGATGTTCTCCGCCGCAGCCCGGCTGCGGCGCCAGTCCGAGTGGGGGACGTCGGCGAGCCGCTGGTCGTTGGTGTAGGCGTGCACCGTGTTGATCACTCCCTCCTCGATGCCGAAGGCGTCGTCGAGTACCCGCGCCATCGGCGCCAGGCAGTTGGTGGTACAACTGGCGTTGGAGATGATCCGGTGGTCCGCCGTCAGGCCATCGTCGTTGACGCCGAGGACCACCGTGTAATCCACAGGATCCTTCGAGGGCACCGTCAGCACGACCCGACCCGCGCCCGCGTTCAGGTGCTGTTCCAGTTGTTCCCGGGCGCGGAAGACGCCGGTGGACTCGACCACTGCATCTATACCCAGTGAGGCCCAGGGCAGATCCGCCGGGTTGCGCTCGTTGAGCAGCAAGGTACGGCTCTTGTCGGTGACAAAGTAATCACCCTCGAGCTTCAGTGATTTACGGAAGGGGCCCATCACCGTGTCATAGCTCAGCAGGTAACGCAGCGCCTCGTTATCGAACAGGTCGTTGATCGCGACCACCTCGATACCGGGCACGTTTTCCAGGATGCGAAACACCGAGCGGCCAATGCGGCCGAAACCGTTGATTGCAACTCTCATCACGCCACCTCCCGCTGCTTGTCCAGCGCGTCATAGAGCCGGACCACATCGAGCAGGCGTGCGGCGTGACCGCGGGTCTCGTACCAGCTCAGGGTCTTGATGATATTGCCGCCGGCCTTGATGGTGCCTTTCAGGTCGAACAGCAGGGACAGGGAACTGCCGATCACGTCGGAGGAAACGATCGGGTCCTCCGCCACGCCGATAATACCCGGGTGACTGTCAGCGGCCGAGCGCATCACGGCGTTAACCGCTTCGGCATCCACCGCACTGTCGGCCATCACCAGGTTGACGTCCATCAGGCAGCCTTCCTGTACCGGCACGTTGAGTGCGGATGTCAGTATCTTGCCCTCGAACTGCGGCAGGAAATGGCCGATCCAGTCGCTGGCCTCGTGGTTGTTGGGGATGATGTTCTTGGCTGCCGATCGGCTGCGGCGAAAATCGGAACCGGCGTAATCCTGCAGCGCCTGATCCGAGGTATAGGCGTGCACGCTGGTCATGCTGCCACAGACGATCTCGAATTCGTCGGCGAGGCTGTCCAGCAGCAGGGCCAGGGCGCCGGTGGTCGCGGAGCCCGCGGAGATCATCCGGTCACCGGCCTGCGCGCTACTGTCGTTGAGGCCGGGGATGACGATACGGTCGATGTCGTCGCTGGGCAGCGTGCGCAACAGTACCCGGGGTGCACCACTTTCGAGGTGGTCGCGCATTGAGTGGCCGTCGCGGAACTTGCCGGTGGAATCGATCACCGCGTCCACGGCAAAAATGTCCCAGGGCATCTCCGCGGGCCGGTCGATTTCCACCAGCCGCGAACGGAAACGCGGGTTGACCAGGAAATTGCCCTCGAGACGGTAGTCCTCCGGCTGCTCCACCTCGGAACGCAAAAGATAGTGAAGGATGTGTGGCTTGCCGATATCCGCAATGGCGACGATTTCGATGTCGTCGCTGGTGGCAGCCAGTTCGTAGATTTGCCGGCCGGTCTGGCCGAATCCCATGATGCCCACCCTGATGGGCCCTTGCCGTGTCATCGCAACCTCCGCAGATGCTCTGTTCTCGTATCGAAGATCGGAAGAACGCACTAACGTGCGCGCTTCCCTCCCGCGAACCGCATGCCACCTTGCGAGGACATTGTCTGGGCCTCAACTGCCGAAACCTGACAACGCTCAACGCTGACGACCCGCTCCTGGGGAGGGGTATACAGGCGGCGAATCCACCGGGGCACCTGCAGGAAGCGGCTACCCGGCGGCGAGCGTTACAATTGTATTCTTGAGTTATAGACCCGAAGGCGCAGGTTTTTTTACCTGCTGTAGTCGGCTCAATGTAGAACGTTTGCTCCTGACACGCAAGCGTGCCGGGACCTCCCGCCGCAGGACGGGCTTGCAACCCGCCACGCCGCCCTCAGGTATACTGCTCCCCTCCAAACGCTCGAGATTCTGCGATGGCCTCCGACGGCAGGGAAATCCACATCCTGACCTACAACATCCACAAGGGCTACTGCAGTGGCAAGCGCCGCTTCGTGCTGGACAGCATGCGCCAGCGCATCGCGGAAACCGGTGCCGATATCGTATTCCTGCAAGAGGTGCATGGCATCGCGGAAAAGTCGGCCAGAAAGAGAAGCCGATTCTCCTACCCCGATCAGCCCCACTTCGAGTAC
Organism: Halieaceae bacterium WMMBA4; assembly: GCA_033283325.1. GTDB lineage: Bacteria > Pseudomonadota > Gammaproteobacteria > Pseudomonadales > Halieaceae > Mangrovimicrobium. The sequence continues at coordinate 1,080,493 of JAWMQO010000001.1, read as the reverse complement.
CTCGCCGACCAGGCCTGGCCGCACTACGCCTACGGCCGCAACGCGATCTACCGCAAGGGCGACCACGGCAATGCCATCCTCAGCATGCACCCCTTCCTGAGCTGGGAAAACATCGATGTCTCGCTGTTTCCCCGTTCCAGTCGCAGTATTCTCCACGGTGTTATCGACCTGCAGGCCGCGAATACCCGCTTGCACACACTCTGCGTACACCTGGGGCTGCTTGAGCAGGAGCGGCGGGAACAGCTACAGGCGCTCACCCGGCGGATTGACGAGCATGTGCCGCGTGACGAACCGATGATCATCGCCGGGGACTTCAACGACTGGCGCCGGCGGGCGGAGCGCCACCTGCACGATGACCTCGACCTGCAGGAGCTGTTTGTCACCCTGGAAGGCCGCCACGCGCGAACCTTCCCGGTATGGGCGCCCCTGCTACCGGTGGACCGGGTCTACTTCCGCGGGCTGGAACCCCTGTATTGCCGCAAGCTGGCCAGCGGTCACTGGCGTGACCTGTCAGACCACGCCGCGTTGTTCGGCGTCTTCCGGGTCTGAAGCTTGCCGCCGGCGGCCTGTGAACCGGAGTTGGGAGCCGGGTGCCCGGGGGCTAGGAGTGAGCGGCCTGCAGGAGTTCATCGAGCACCGCCTGCAGATGCACGGCATCATTGGTGAAAACCCAGTCGACCCCGCGGCGGACTTCCCGCAGCAGGCAATTGCGCGAGGTCGGAAATCCGGTACCGATTCGCTGTCCCGCGGCACGGTGCCGGGCGTGCATACGCTCGTTGAGCAAAAGGTAGTGCCCCGCCACACCCGCGTACGCCCGCTCCAGGGCCAGGCTGCTCATGGCCCGCGTATTGGTGAGGGCCACCGGCAGGCAGGCCGAGGGCGGCAGGAAGTCCACCAGGTCGAAGAGTTCCGGCTCCAGGGCCAGGATGTGAAAGTCCCGGCCCGGCTCCAGCTCCGCCAACAGGTCACGTAGACTGTCGCGGCGCCGGGCGTCGCGAACACCCGACGCGGATTTCAGTTCCAGCATCAGGTGACTCCTGCCGCCGAAGCCCTCCAGCAGGGAGGCCAGAGTGGGCACTTCCGGTGCCAGACGGGCAATTTCCGCCATGGAGCGGTCCGCCACCGCCGCATCGATGCCGAAAACGCGGGAGAGATCCGGGTCGTGACAGATCAGTGCTTCCCCGTCCGCGCTCCAGCGAATGTCACATTCGATGCCCCAGACGCCGGCATTACTTGCATCGGCGAAGGCCTGCAGGGTATTTTCCCGAACGAGTTTTCCATCGTGTTCGCCCCGATGGGAAACCAGGCGGCAGCGTTCCAGTGCCGCCCTGTCCGGCAGCGAACGGGGAATCAGCGCCATCAACGCGTCAACCATCGACATTACAAGATCTTGCAGTGGCTCTTTCATTATTTGCTTCTGTGGCGGCTCGTCCCCTTCATGCGAGGCCATGGTAGCCCGCGCCCGGACGTCGGGTAAACGCGTGTGACCAGGCCGGGGACAGCGGCAGGCAAGCTCGAAATCGCCGCCTGGGCCTTCTACGACTTCGCCAACTCCGGCTACACAACCGTCGTCCTGACAACCATATACAGCGCGTTTTTTGTCGGCGTCGTTGCCGCTGATCGCGCAAGCGCTTCACCGGGGATGGCCACCCTGCTCTGGACCCTGGGCATCGGCCTGTCGAACCTGGTGGTGCTCGTCGCCGGACCGATTGTCGGCGCCCTCGCCGACTACCACGCCAGCAAGAAACGTTTCCTCGCGCTGACCACCCTCGCCTGCATCGCCGGCACGGCGGGGCTGGCACTGGCGGGGCCCGGTGAAGTGGCCCTGGCCCTCGCTATGCTTGTGCTCTCGGCAACCGCCTTCTCGCTGGGCGAGAACCTGATCGCCGCCTTCCTGCCAGAGATCGCCCCGCCGGAGCGCATGGGACGGATTTCCGGCTATGGCTGGGCCCTGGGTTATTTTGGCGGCATCCTGACCCTCGGCTGCTGCCTCGCCTGGATACAGTACGCTGCGGGCGCGGGGCAGCCCGCCGCGCAGTACATTCCCTATACGCTGCTCATCACCGCCGTGATCTTCGCCCTCACCGCCAGTCCCACCTTCCTGTTCCTGCGGGAGCGCGCCGTACCCCGCCCCCTGCCGCCGGGCAGCGGGTGGATCACTGCGAGCTTCCGGCAGACGATGGAAACCCTGGGCCATACCAGGCGCCTGCCCGACCTGTTTCGCTTCCTCGCCTGCATCGCCCTGTTCCAGGCGGGTGTTTCCACCGTGGTTGTGATCGCTGCAATTTTCGCCCAGGAGGTCTTCGGCTTCGACAGCACACAGCTGATCGTACTGATCATGGTGGTCAACCTGACAGCGGCCCTCGGCGCCTTCGGTTTCGGCCATGCCCAGGACCGCTTCGGCTCGGTGCCGACTCTCGCGGCGGGCCTGTTGGTCTGGATAGCCGCCATCGGACTTGCCACCGCCGCAAGCGAACCCCTGCATATCTGGGTGTGCGCCAACCTGATCGGCCTGGCAATGGGCGCCACCCAGGCCGGCGGGCGCGCCCTTGTGGGCAACCTGACACCGGAATCACGCAACGGGGAAGTGTTCGGCCTCTGGGGGATGGCCAATCGGGCCGCGGCGATCATCGGGCCAATCGCCTACGGCCTGGTCAATCACTGGTGGTCCGGCGACCACCGCGTCTCGCTGCTCGCGCCGCTGGCTTTTTTCATCGCCGGCCTCTTGCTCCTTGGCACGGTCAGGGAAAAGCGCGGACGGCAGGCGGCGCTGGCCGCTGCGGAATAGCTAGTCCACGACCTGCAGCGCCACCGGTTCACGCCGCCAGACCAGCCACCACTGGATCAGTCCCCAGAAGGACAGCAGCGTGTAAACCACGATCAGTGCCGCGTAGATGTCCAGGGAACGGTCGGCGTAGAGCCAGATCGACACCGCGTTGAGCACGATCCAGTAGAGCCAGGTTTCCAGGACTTTTTTCACTTCAAGGTAGGTAGCGGTGAAACTGAATACCGTGGTGGTCGCGTCGACCCACGGCCGCGCCGCGTCGGTGTAGGTGTGGAAGAACCAGCCCAGCGCATAACTGCCGAGCAGTGAAATCGCGATAAGCGGTAAATGGCGTGCGAAACTGTAGTGAACGACGGGGTTGTCCGCCAGCGCCTCCCGCCGTGCCCAGCGCTGCCAGCCCCAGAAGCCCATCACCACGTAGAAGAAATACAGAATCGCCTCGGAGTAGAGGCGGCTGTCCACGAAAAGGTAGACCGACAGGAGGGAGCCGGCGATGCCGAAAGGCCAGCAAATAATCCGTTCGCGAATCATGAACAGGATGTAGACCAGCCCGCAGAGGGTCGCTGCGATCTCGACAAGCGTATTGAATTCCATGGACCGCCCTACATCTGCCAGCTGAAATCGACGCCGTAGGTTCGCGGCGCACCGAGTTGGTAGTAGGTCTGGTTGGCCCAGGCGCCGAAGTCGTCCCGCGGGTCTGCAGCGACATACAGCCCGTGAACCGCGTATTCCTCGTCCGCCAGGTTGCGGCCCCAGAGGGTAAGTTCGAAGCGCTGCGAGGACCAGCCCAGGCTGGCGTTGAGCAGGTCATAGCCATCGAGTTTGCCGTTGTGGTAATAACCGTAGTAGCTCTCGTCCCTGCCCTCTGCCTCCAGGGAAGCCTGCATGCCGAAGGGCAGCGCCAGGCGCATGCCGACGTTGTACTGGAAGCCGGGCGACTTGGCCTGCTCGCGCCCCTTGTGCGTGACGAAGCGGTTCTCGTCGAGATCGAAAGTATTGATTTCATCCACCTCCGTCTCGAGCAGGCCGATGCTGGCGTAGAGGTCGATGGAGTGACTCAGGGCGAAATCGCTCTCCACTTCGAGGCCGTAGTTGGTGGCATCCGAAGCGCTGTCGAGATAGCCGATCCAAAGACCGGCTGCAGCATCCCACATCCAGCTTTCCAACTGGGCGTTTTCACGAGTGGCGTAAAAAATGGCAGTGCGCAGAGAGAGCCGGTCGTCGAAGGCCCGCAACTTCAGGCCGATTTCACGGTTGAACAGGGACTCTTCTCCGAAGCGCAACTTGCCCGCCATGAATTCCTGGAAGCCGGGGCTCATGAATGCGAACTGGGAACCTGCCGCGACGTTGGAGCCACCGGGTTTCTCCGCCAGCGCCAGGGTCGCGTAGGCAAAGGCGTTGTCGGCGATCCGGTATTCCAGGCTGAGTTCGCCGTCAAACAACTGGTCGTCGCTGTCCCTGTCGACGCCATTGCTGTCGCTGTACTCGTCCTCGAAATGCTCGATCCGCAGGCCGCCGCTCAGTGCAAGGCGCTCGCTCAACCCGTACTCCAGTTCGCCGTAAATCGCGTAGCGCTGTGTCTGGTAGTTCGAGCGGCTTTCATAATCGCCGTACCACAAACTGGGGTAGGCATAATCCATTGTTTCTTCGTTGCGATTTGCATACAGGCCCAGCACGTAACGCAGGCTTCCCCGTGAAATATCATCTGCGCCGCCAAGCAAGCGCAGCTCAAGTGTGCCCTGCTCACGATCCCTGGCGAAACTTTCCCGCGCCGTATCGTGACCATAGGAACAGGTGGCGTTTTCGCAAACCGGAGCGGAGACCCAGTCGACATCGTAGTCGTACAGAGAGTCCGTCTCCAGCCATGTAGCGATAGCCTGTAGCTGGGCGCCCGTGCCAAGGGCCCACTCGCCTCGCGCGCTGAGGCCATCGAGGTCCTGCGCATCGCTGCCCGGCTGGTCGCTCCAGGTGGTCCGGTCGTTTTGCAGGGAGAAGGCGTCGTAGCCGTTGTCGCTTTCGAAATGCAGGTAGCTGAACTGGTAGTGGCCGATATTGCCTGGCTCCCAGTTGAGCCGGGCGCGAAGGGTGGTTTCGTCGAAGTCGGCGCTGTCGTCGCCGGTGTAGGCATTTTCGACATAGCCGTCGCCGCGGTTCTGTTGCAGGGCGAGACGCCCTGCCAGGCTTTCGCCGAGGGGCCCACTGAGCACGGCGCCGGCGTGATAGCTACCGTAGTTGGCGATACCACCGGTCAGTCTCGCCTCGAAAACATCCGTTGGCCGAGCGGTATTGATACGAATCATGCCAGCGTGCCCGCTGGCGCCAAAGCGCGTGCCCTGCGGTCCGCGTAAAACCTCGACCTGGGCGGCGTCAAAGAGCATGCCGGCACTGGCGATGGCGCCCAGCTCGAGGTCGTCGACGAGCAGGCCGACGGAGGGATAGTACTTGGGTTCTGCGTACTGCTCGAGATCCCCAACTCCGCGCAGCTGGACGAAGCGGCTACGCGAGGCGCCGGAGCTCCAGCTGACATTGGGAACGGCACTGAGGATGTCTTCCAGGTGGCGGGCGCTGCGTTCTGCCATCTCCAGTTTCCCGACCACGCTCACGCTGGCGGGGGTGGTGAGGAGGTCTGCCGGGCGAAAGTCTGCCGTGACGACGATTTCCTCCAGTTGTTCACCATGCGAAGCCAGGCTGGCACTGGAGAGAGTAAATAACGCGGCGAGTTGCAGCTGTCGTTTGTTCATCGCTTGCCCCCATAGGCCTTGCTTTTCGAGTACCGGCGAGCGGCGCAGGGGCGCAAAAAAACTGCGAAACAACGACTTGATTGCACCTATCCCTACGCCGGCATTACCCGGATCAGGTTCAAAGGGTTCGTCGCGGCAGGCGACGTCTCAGGCCCAGGGCCTCCCCTCAGGAGGGTGCCGATTCTAGACCAGGGGAGCCGGTGGAGCAAACGGTGCTGCCGGGACTTGCAGTCACTCGCCGCGGGGGAGTATCGGGCGCATCAACTGGGAGTTGTGCGTACGGGACCAGGCTTCGGTATCGATACCGGGCGCCAGCGGTGGCCGGTGATGTGGCGGCCTGTGCTGATTCGGCAGCCTGCGAGGGTAGTTCCAGGCGCCTGAATAAGGGTAATACCAATCCCCACCCATCGAGGCCCCGGGCTCTTGATAGGACTGCAGGGGTGGCGAATTGCGCGCCGCCAGTTCGCGCATTTGCGCACGGTGCTTTTCCCGTTCCCTGCGATCCGCCGCCATACGATCGGTGGTTTCCCGCATCGCGTCCAGCCGTTGTTGCGCCGCGGGGTCTTCCCGGCTGCCTGGAACCCTGATGGTCATCGCCTCCGCCGATTCGCTGTCCGCGGGCGGCACATCGGAAAAGCTGACCACACCCTGCTCGTCCACCCTGCGATAAACGGTGGTCGCGTCACCGGCGGCCAGCGCTGCGGCGAATACCGCGACGACAAGCACACCCAGAGCCGGGAGCGCCACGGGCAATTTCATACTGCCACTCTCCTTCATCCATCCCTGCGCAAGTATAGCCCAGCGCCGGGAAGGCTTTTCCCGTGCAATTTGCGTGACATGGATCACAGTGCCCGACTGAGAGTGGAACCTGGTTCACATCTGTAAGAACAGGCACTGGCCGGGCGCGCAAAGTGGAACCTAGAATCAGGCGCGTAGGGACTTCATCCATTACATGGAATGGTGATGAACGTGAATACAAAAAAAACAAGTGCATACCTGATCAATGGGGCACAAGAACCGGCCGGGGGGCCTACCAGTTTCGCACTGGCTGCGTTGACTCTTGGAATTGTAACTGTCATCGCAATCAGCGGACTGGTTCTCTGAACGTGCGGGGCTGTCCGGACGCTATACTCGGGGCAGAGTAATGTCCGGACAGCTCACGCACGCTTTTTCCCCCTCGACCTGATTCCCGGCCCCGGTCCGGCGCTGATCGGGCCTGCGCAGGTGCGCATGTTCGAGTGACTTCACCAGCGGCAACCGCTCGCGTACCATGCTGCGAACACACTGTTCCGGCAAGGACCCCTGATGCCACAATCGGTACTTCTGATTCTCGTCAGTATCGGCCTGCTTACACTGTTTTCACAATGGCTCGCGTGGCGCCTGCGGGTGCCGGCGATCCTCTTCCTGCTCGCCTCCGGGCTGCTGATGGGACCAGTGAGCGGCATTCTCAACCCCGACCTCCTGTTCGGCGCCCTGCTGTTCCCCTTTATTTCCCTTGCCGTCGCGGTAATCATTTTTGAAGGCAGCCTTACCCTCAACAGGGAAGAAATTCGCGGCCATGGCGATGTCGTCAGGCGACTGATCAGTTGGGGCCTGGTCATTATCTGGCTGCTGGTGGCGGCTATGGCGCACTGGCTGGTGGGACTCGACTGGGGAATTGCCTTTTTGTTCGGCGCCATCATGACGGTGACCGGACCTACCGTCATCATGCCCATGCTTCAGGCGGTACGCCCGACCCGGGCAGTGTCCAATATCCTGCGCTGGGAAGGCATACTCGTCGACCCGCTGGGGGCCATCTTCGCGGTCATCACCTTTTCGGTGGTCATCGCCAGCCAGGAAATCACCAACTGGCTGGACCTGGTGCTGAAGCTGATGTACGTGTTCGCCGTGGGCGGACTGGTCGGCGCCGCCGGGGGCTGGTTCTGGGGGCTAGCACTGCGCCGCTACTGGATACCCCAGTTCCTGCACAATGTGGCTACGCTGCTGGTGGTTTTCGCCGTCTACACCCTTTCCGACACCCTGGCCCACGAGTCCGGCCTGCTCGCAGTCACGGTGATGGGCGTATGGCTGGCCAATACGCCCGGCATCCACATTCGCAGCCTGCTCGATTTCAAGGAGAGCCTGAGCATACTGCTCATTTCAGTGCTCTTCATTTTGTTGGCCGCGCGCCTGGATTTCGACCAGTTACGGGCGATAGGCTGGCCCGCCCTGTGGCTCATGCTGGGCATCCAGATATTCGCCCGCCCGCTCAAAGTTGCCCTGTGCACCATCGGCTCCTCCCTGAGCTGGCGCGAACGCGCCCTGCTCGGCTGGATCGGCCCGCGCGGCATCGTGGCAGCGGCGATTACCGCGGTCTTCGCGGAGCGTCTCATGGCCGAGGGCGTCAGGGACGCCGAGGTGCTTGTTCCCCTGGCCTTCGCCGTCATTGCCGGCACCGTCGCCCTGCAGAGCCTGACTGCCCGACCGCTGGCGCTGGCACTGGGCGCTGCAGCTCCTGCGCCGGAGGGCGTGCTGATTCTCGGCTCCAACACCTTCTCGATTCCACTGGGTAAGGCCCTGGCAGACGCGGGGTTTAATGTCATCGTCGCCGACAACGACTGGGACAGCCTGCGCAAGGCCCGCATGGCGGGACTGCCCACTTACTTCGGCAACCCGATGTCGGACCACGCCGAGCGCACACTCGACCTTTCGGGCATCGGCCGCCTGTTCGCCATGTCCCGCAACGGCGAGCTCAACCGGCTGGCCTGTACCTACTTCGCGCACCATTTTGGCCGCCAGGAGGTGTATCGTCTGCCGGTGACACTGGAGACCGACGAAGAGAAGAACAGCAAGCGACAGCCCTCCCGCGAATTACCCGGCAGGCGCCTGTTTGCGGAGGATGTCAGCCTTTCCAAGTTGCAGAGCTATGTCAGCCGCGGGGCTGAAATCAAGGCGACCCGGCTGAGCGAGAACTACAGCTTTGAACAGTTCCTCGAGGATGGCCACAAGGAGCGTATACTGCTCGCCGCCTGGAACGAACGCGGGAGGCTACTCCCCTATTCCAAACGCTGGGCGAACCAGCTGACGCCCGGGTGGACCGTCGCCAGCCTCGCTCTCGAACCGGCGACTCAATCCTCCTGAGAATTGGCGTTGAGGCCGTCGAGCACGAAGTCGATCAAGGCTTCACTGACCTTCTGCCGGCTGCCAAGGCTGGACGGGAACAGCCAGTCACGAAACAGCACGGCGGCGAGCACGGCGGCGAATGAGGCACGCACCATCAGGCGTGGTTCGACGCGATGCTTCGTCCCCGGCATGCGCTGCTTCATGACCTTCGCACCCAGCTCGAAGTAGTCTCCCAGCCCCTCCATCTCGCCCATTCCGGTAACGCCTTCGGCTTCATAGGCCTGCGCCACGATCAGCGACAGCAGGGAACCCGCGTGCTGGTCGATGAAGTCCTGCAGGTCGGCAATGTAGCGCCGGGCGCTTTCACGATAGTCCTCCGGCAACCCTGACCCCTCAAGGTGTTCCACGTTGAAGCGCAGGAATTGCGCTTCCAGCGGGCGAAACACCGACTCCCGGAACAGGGCGGCTTTTGTAGGAAAATAGCGGAACAGCTGCGCTTCGGTAACCCCCGCGCGACGGGCGATTACTGCAGTGGTCGCGCCACTGTAGCCGCGGTCGCGGAACTCGCCCGCGGCGGCCTCCTCTATCAGCGACCGCAAGTGTGTCGCGGACCTGCGACGGCGCCGCGCGCCGGTCGTGCTGCTGTTGTCCGGCTTGCCAGTCATGCCCCCTCCTGGCGACTTTGGAAAACGACGTTTTGCCCCTGCCAGTGCATGATAGTGGATTCACCCGGAATAAAAAAAGGGCGCCCGCGCTAACGGACGCCCTTCGTTCGCGAATCGCCGCGAGTGTCAGTCCATGCCGAAATTATAGCGGATACGCGCGCCATACATACGCGGCACACCCACCTGCCCGAACTCGAATCCACTGCCCCAGTTACCGGTGAGGTAGGTCCTGTACTCCTCGTCGAAGGCATTGGTCACGAAGGCGGAAAAATCAATCGGACTTCCCATGATGCCGGTCCAGTTGAAATTGAAATTCCACAGGTCGTAGGAGTCGAGGGTCGCCAGGGGCGAGGACTCCTTGGAAACCGCCTGCTGTTCGTCAGTATAGGACCAGGTGGCAGAGAGCCGCAGGTCGCCGTACTCCGCGTCGACCGGAAGCATGTAGACCGCGGTCATGACCAGCTGGTTTTCCGGCGCGAAGGAGAGTGGCTCGCCCTCGGCAGTGGTCGTGGTCGGCTCGGTCGCAACCGCGTTTTCGGGGAACGGCGGGAAGCTCAACTCATCCACCATGGTATCGAGGTAGGCATAACTCGCGTTGAGGATCAGATTATCCGTTAACTGCAGATTAGCCTCGATTTCAGCACCCCAGATGGTGGAGGCACCGGCGTTGATGATTGCCGTGGTACCAACGCCAGTGGGTTTAAAGTAACCGAACTGCACCTGCTGGTCCTCAAATTCGTTGTAGAAGGCCGCTATGTTCAGGGTTCCGGGGATCGCACCATAGAACTGGAATTTGCTGCCGATCTCATAGGTGTCGACGGTTTCCGGACCGTGGACGTCGAGCCCGCTGGAGCCGCCAATGTTTACGCTTCCCTGGCGATAGCCACGATTGTACTTGGCGTAAAGCAGTAGATCCTCGGTGGGCGTTACGTCGACGCCGAGCAACCAGGTCGGCTCGTCGCTCTCGCTTACCGGCGTACGGGTTTCAGTCAGGCTGTCTATCGGCGCTGACAACTCGCCCGGCGGCAGGCGCGGGAAGTAGAAAATCAACTCGTTGGCGTAACCTTCGGTCTTGTCATCGGTGTAGCGAATGCCGCCGGTCAGGCTCAGGTAATCGGTAAACTCGTAGGTCGCCTGGGCGTAGACAGCTTTGTTGGTGTACTCCACGCCACCGGGAACCCGTTGTAGTGCCCCGGCGCCCAGGGGGTTGTTGCAACGGTATTCATCCGAGTTGGGGCCGATGATTGTCGCCTGGTCACACATCATCAGGGCGGGCGACTGGGCGCCGTAATCGCCGCCAGGCTCGCTCTGCTCGTAATAGATACCGGCCTGGTAGTTCATACGGTCGTCGAACGCAGAACCCTGTATCTGGAGTTCTTCCACGAGGGTTTCCTGGTCAGTCGTCGGGTAGGCGCTGGTCAGGCCGACCTGCTGGAAAATGAATTGCTCGCCACCGAAGCGCCAGTCACTTCCGTAGATCGCGCTGCGCTGGTTGGTCTCCAGCTCACCGTAGGCGATGATGTTCTTGATCAGGAAGTCATCGCTGATTTCCCAGGTGGTCGTGTTGATCGCATGCCACAGGTCCTGGTCATTGACCGGCTTGGGAACGAAGCTGTAGATATCGTAAAAACCATTCCCGCCCGTCGCGATACGGTTATCCAGGTCGGGCTGGCAGAACAGCGCGCCCAGGGCGCCGGCCGGATTACAGGCAAACAGCGATGCGGGATAGCCGTTGTTGGAGGATTCGGAGCCCCGGACTATGGTGTAGTTCTCCAGGCTATCGGAGATTTCCCACAGGGCGCTGACCCGCCAGGCGGTGTAGTCCTGGTCGGCGAAGTCCTCGGGACCGATGCCGGAAATATTGTTGAGATAGCCATCCCGCTGGCTGTGATCCACGCCGAAGCGCATCTTGAAGGAATCGCTGATTGGCAGGTTCAGGACAGCCTGGCCACGCCACATATCGTAGTTGCCAACCGATCCCTCAATGTAACCGCCGAATTCATCGTTGGGGCGCTGGGGTGTCAGCAACACTGCACCGCCGGTTGTGTTGCGGCCGAACAGGGTTCCGGTCGGCCCCTTGAGAACCTGAACGCTTTCCAGGTCGAAGAGGTCACCCGGGGTTGCGCCGTCGCCCGACTGCTGCGAGTTGGCCCCGCGCAAGGCCACGACTTCGGCGAAATAGACACCGACCGAAGCTGTTGTGCGCAATTCCTGGGTAAAGCCGCGAATAGCGAAAGTGGTGTTGTCACCGCCGAAGCGGGTGTTGGCCTGGAGATTTGGCGTGTAGGCAGCCAGTTCCCCGGGGTTGGTGATATTGGCGGCGTTGAGTTGGCGCTGGTTGAACACGGTGAGTGAGGCGGGTACGTCCTGCAGAAATTCCTCCCGTCTGCGGGCGGTAACCACTACTTCCTCGAGCATCAGCGCGCGCTGGCCGTCCTCCTGTGCCTGGGCGACGGGCGCGGCCATTGCGCTGCCAATTGCCGAGGCGGCCAACAACAGTGTTGGATAGTGCGAGTGTTTCTTCACAGTACTTCTCCCCTTATTTTTTTTACATCAGGAGTAAATAAAGTCCGGACACTACTTTAGGCTAGTACGGAAATGTTCTTTTTTTTCAATAGGTTACCGGACCTAACGCGTTTCGGGCTCCCGTGCAGCTGCACTGGGAGCCCGAATACCTGTCCGATACTAACGACTAGCCTCCACCCCTGACAACAGAAATTTGTCGAGTATTTTTACGGATGTGAACAAAAACGGGCGCCAGTGTGAACTGGCGCCCGTTGCAGTGATACAGGCCGGGTCGGGAAATTACATGCCGAAGTTATAGCGAATACGCGCCCCGTACATCCGCGGCTGGCCCACCTGCCCGGACTCTAGGCCACCGGAGTTGTAGAGGCCTGAAACGTAGGTGATGTACTCCTCGTCGAAGGCATTGGTCACGAAGGCCGACAGGTCGACCGGACTGCCCATAATGCTGCTCCAGGAGAAGTTGAAGTTCCACAGGTCGTAGGAATCGATGAGGTAGAAGGGAGGCGAACTCTCTTCGGTCACACCCTGCTGCTCGTCGGTGTAGATCCAGGTCGCTGAGAGACGCATGTCGCCCATTTCCGCCGGGGTGGGCAGCATCCACACGGCCGAGATCACGGCGGAGTTTTCCGGCGAGTAGGACAGCGGGTCCCCTTCCTGCGTGGTGTTTGAAATGGTCCCGGGGTTCGCGATGCCCAATTCAACCAGGTCGGGGAACTCCAGTTCGTCCACTTCCGTGTTCAGGTAGGCGTAGCTCGCGTTGAGGATGACACTGTCAGTCAACTGCAGGGTCGCCTCGACTTCGGCGCCGTAGATGGTCGATGAACCGGCATTGAGAATCGCAGTGGTGCCAACGTTGGATACCGATTTGAAGTAGCCGTACTGAACCTGCTGGTCCTGGAAGTCGTTATAGAACAGGGCCACGTTCAGGGTGCCGGGCATGGCGCCGTAGAAGCTGAACTTGGAACCGATCTCGTAGGTATCGACCGTTTCCGGACCGTGGATATCCGCACCGGTGCTGCCGCCGATGTTCACGCTACCCTGGCGATAGCCGCGGTTGTACTTGCCGTAGACCAGCAGGTCGTCGGTCGGGGTGTAGTCGACCCCGACCAGCCAGGTCGGCTCCTCGCTGGAGGTTTCCGGCCGCCGCGGATCGACGAAATTGCCGTTTGAGGGCAGGAATTCACCAGGTGCCGCCGCCGGGAAGTAATAGACCGTATCGTTGGTATAACCCTTGGTCTCGTCGTCGGTATAGCGGATGCCGGCGGTCAGGCTCAGGGTATCTATGAGTTCATAGGTAGCCTGTGCGTAGATGGCCTGGTTGGTGTATTCGACGCCGCCGGGAACAGACTGCACCGAACCGATACCGAAGAGGTTGCTGCAACGCATGTCCGCGGGGTCGGCCGTGACGATGGAGGACTGGTCACAGGCGATGATTGCCGGTGACTGGGCGCCGTAGTCACCGCCAGGCTCACTGTTTTCGTAGTAGATACCGGCCTGGTAGCTCAGGCGGTCATCAAAGGCGCTGCCCTGTATCTGCAGTTCCTCGACCAGCGTTTCCTGGTCGGTGGTGGGGAAGGCCGCCGTCAGGCCAACCTGTTGAAAGATGAACGGGCCGCCGCCGAACTGCCAGTTGGTGCCGAAAATAGAGGCCCGCTGGTAGGTCTCCAGTTCGCCGTAGGAGATGATGTTCTTGATAAGGAAATCGTCGGAAATCTCCCAGGTCGTGGTGTTGATAGCCTGCCACATCTCCTGGTCGTTGACCGGATCGGGAACGAAGTTGAAGATATCGTAGAACCCGTTTTCGCCGTTCGCTATACGCTCGTCGAGGTCCGCCTTGCAGAGGAAGCTGAGACCGACTTCGCCACAACCAAACAGGGAGCCCGGATAGCCATTGTTGGAGGAATCGGAACCGCGGACGATGGTATAGTTTTCCAGGCTGTCGGTGATTTCCCACAGCGCGCTGACCCGCCAGGAGGTGTAGTGCTGGTTGGCGAAGTCTTCGGGACCCACGTCGGAGATATTGTTCAGGTAGCCATCGCGCTCACTGTGGTCGATACCGGCGCGAAGCATGAAATTGTCGGTGACAGGCAGGTTGACGACCGCCTGGCTGCGCCACATATCGAAATTACCGACAGAGCCTTCGAGGTAACCCCCGAATTCGTCCGTTGGCCGCTTGGGCGTCAACAGGACTGCGCCGCCGGTAGTGTTACGGCCAAACAGCGTGCCGGTGGGACCTTTCAGAACCTGTACGTTTTCCAGGTCGAAGAGGTCGCCCGGTGTCGCGCCGTCGCCGGACTGCTGGGAGTTGGCGCCGCGCAATGCGACGACCTCAGCGAAGTAGACCCCCACCGATGCAGTGGTACGCAATTCCTGGGAGAAACCACGGATGGCGAAAGTGGTGTTGTCGCCACCGAAGCGGTTGTTAACGGCGAGGTTGGGTGTGTATGCGGCGAGGTCGGATGGATTGGTGATGTTGGCTTCGTCGATAGTGCGCTGGGTAAATACGGTCATCGAGGCGGGCACGTCCTGCAGGAATTCTTCCTTACGACGCGCGGTAACGACAACTTCTTCCAGGCTCAGCGCGCGCTCCCCGCCCCCTTGCTGGGCATTAACGAGGGGAGCTTGCACACCGGCCGCGAGCGCGGTTGTGGCGAGTAGGAGCGATGGGTGGTAAAGACTATTTTTCACAGATTTTTCTCCCCTTTTTTTAATAATTAGGGTTACGTTTTTGGCGGGGATAGCGTGAATCACCCCGAAAAGTGCGCGACAAGAATAACGGATGTGCGAAAAATTGAAAGCCCTAGAAAGCCTGTATTTATAGGCTAAAACGCGCACATTGTGTAAATTATTTTATAAAGACTGCCGCCTGGGACACGCGTCTCAGAGTGATGTGTGTAAATATTTTTCTAACGCGAATGTGATATCGCGGTGGAAAACAAACTGTCCGGCGAGCGCCAGTCCAGTCGCACACGACGATGGGCTATAAGCCATTTCTCGCCGACCTTTGAATAACGGTCCAGGTAGTACCCGCAGTGATCCGGCCCGATGTCGGTGTAGGCCACCCAGTAGGTTCGCGCACGGGCGGATTCGGGACTGGTCAAGTCGATATGACAGGTCGAAAGGTGGTGACGAACGAAACTGGCCTGGTGAGTCGGCGCCTGAGCGTCGCGTGCGCGGTCCGACCAGCGAGTGATCCAGTGGGCGATAGCCGCCCTGCCCTCGTAGTGAAAAGCGTCTCTCTCGGGAACACCCTCCGATTCCAGTACTGCGTCCTCGGTGAACACCGCGAGAAAATCATCGAGGCGCAGGCGGTCGCCTGCCTGGTTGTAACGGGCCATCGTATCGCGGATAGCCTCCCGCGCCAGCATCTCGTCCAAGGTCATCTCTCACTCTCCCTTTGTAGTTCCAGGGTTGTAACGGTAATGTTGTGTCTCTTCCGCCACACCCTGATCAACACTGCTGTTGACAACAATTTGGCTCGGGAGTAGCTTTGAACAGCCCATAATACTGCTAATAAAAAGACTGCCAATGCTGCGTGATGAAAAGATTCTGCTGACCGGCGCGACCGGCAAGATCGCCTTTCCGATTGCCCGTGAACTCGCCCGACACAACGAAGTATGGGGCGCGGCGCGCCTCGGCAAGCCGGGTGATCGCGAGCGATTACAGGCTGAGGGCATCACCCCGCTGGCCCTGGACATGGCCAGTGGCGACTTCACCGCACTGCCCGATGATTTCAGCTATGTATTTCACGCCGCCGTCGATCCAGGCCTCGGCGAGTGGCGGGATTGTGTGCGGACCAACGCCCACCACTCCGGTGACCTGCTCTACCACTGCAGGTCGGCAAAAGGCTTCGTCTACTGCTCCACCGGTTCCACCTATGCCTACCAGGGGCAGCGCCCGCTGCTCGAATCCGATCCCCCGGGAGTGCCGGATCGGGCCAACTACAGCTTTTCCAAGGTCGCCGGCGAATCGGTATGCACCTGGGTGGCGGAACATTTCCACATTCCCCTGAGCATCATCCGCATCTGCTCCACCTACGGACCACTCGGGGGTGCCCCGGCGGGTCGCCTCGAGGCGATACTCAGGCGCGAGCCGATCAAGCTCTACCCGGATTCGCCGAACAACTACAACCCGATCTATGAGGACGACTACGTCGAACTGGGCATCCGCGCGATGGAAGCTGCGAGCACCCCGCCCCTGGTGGTCAACTGGTCAGGCAGTGAAACCGTCAGTATCGAGGACTATTGCATGTGGCTCGGCGAACTCGTCGGCATCGAGCCGATCTTCGAGTACACGACTGAGACCCACACCCCGCTGTGGCCCGACGTGCGGCACATGCACGAAACCCTGGGCAGGACGCGCGTCCCCTGGCGCGAAGGCATGCGGCGCATGGTCGAGGCGCTGCATCCCGAGCTGGAACTGAAGGGGGCCTGAGCGATGGACGAGCACGACACAAGCACCAACGCCTACCGGGAGCTGGTGGGAACGCCCTCCGACGAGGTACCCGCAATCCTCGCCACCGGTCGCAGTGATATCACCACGCTCTATGTCTCCATGTCGACGCGCCACGACAAGGGCTACGACGCCGACTACCTGCGCTGGCACAGCCTCGACCACCGCCCCGAGCAGCAGCGCCTGGCCAGCATCAGGACATCGATCCGCCTGGTCTCCACACCCGCCTGTCGTGAAAGCCGGGCAGCCGGGACGCCCGAACTTGCTGCTGTCGACCATGTGATGATCTATTTCTTTGCCGGGCAGCAGGGGTTGCAGGAGTTCTACGACCTGGCGGTGGCGCTGAACCAGGCGGGTCGTTCCCCGTTCATCCTGCAACCGGTCGAGCGTGGTGTGTACACCCTGGACGACTGTGCGGCAGAGGCAAGGATCAGGAGCGGCGCCGACGTCCTGCCCTGGCTGCCGATCCGCGGCATGTACCTGCTGGTGGAACAGGGTGAATGCAGCGCGCCCCTCCCCGAGGGCATCCCCGGAGTGGCAGGCGCCATCAGTTCACACTCGACGCCGACGGAGATCTCCAGCGTCGGTGAAGGTCAGCAACTGACGCTGCTCTTCCTCGATGGCGACCCGGTGGAAGTCGCCCGGGAAATCGGGCCCTACCTGGAGCGGCGCTGGCAGGCCGGGCCGCTGGAGCCCCTTCTGGCAGCGCCGTTCTACTCCGTCGTCCCCTACGAATGGGATCGCTACCTGCCCTGAGCCCTGAGCTGAAGCGGAATGACGTGCAGGGACAAGAATCGCGCAGCCTCCGTCAATCTTCCCAGCGCCCGCCAGTAAGCACATCTGATAAGCTGGGAGGCATAACAAGATACTGCGGAGAACCGTCAGAATGAGCCTGCAACTCGACGATTACCGCCTGCTGGGCCGCTCCGGCCTGCGGGTTTCACCCCTCTCCCTCGGCACCATGACCTTCGGCATGGAGGGCTGGGGAACCGGGCTCGAAGAGGCCGGGAGAATGCTCAACCACTACCGGGAGCTGGGCGGGAATTTCATCGATACCGCCAATTTCTACGCCGCCGGCGAATCCGAGCGGATGCTCGGCAAGCTCACCGCCGAGCACCGCCTGCGCTGGGTAATCGCCACCAAGTACAGCCTGAGCATGGCGCCCGGCGACCCGAACGCCAGCGGCAACCAGCGCAAGAACATGGTGCAGGCGGTTGAAGCCAGCCTGCGCCGCCTGAACACGGACTACATCGACCTGCTCTACCTCCACCTGTGGGACGACCGCACCCCGGCCGAGGAAGTCTTGCGAGCCTTCGACGACCTGGTCCGGGCCGGCAAGGTGCTCTACGCCGGCATCTCCGATACCCCGGCCTGGGAAATCTCACGCATGCAGGCGATCGCCGACCTGCGCGGCTGGTCCCCCTTCGTCGCGCTTCAATTGCCCTACAACCTGACCGAGCGCAACGTGGAGGCGGACTTCATGCCCATGGCGCAGAAACTCGGCCTCGGGGTCCTGCCCTGGTCGCCGCTGGCCGGTGGCGTACTCACCGGCAAGTACAGCCGCAAGGACCTGGAAGCGGAACCCGCCGACATGAGCACGCGGAAGAACATCAACCTGGCCACCGGCCGGTTGACGGATAAAGCCCTGGATATCGCCGATGTGCTCGCCCAGGTAGCCGCGGAGCAGGAGTGCAGCCTCGCCGAGGTGGCGCTGGCCTGGACGCTCCAGCACCCGGCGGTGACCTCCCCGATCATCGGTGCGCGGACTTTCGGCCAGCTCGAGAGCAACCTGGGGGCCCTGGAAGTCAGCTTCAGCGAAGATCACCTGCAACGCCTGGAAGCGGTCAGCGCGTTGCCGCCCGCCTTCCCACACACCATGATCCACACCCCGACAGGGGAAATGATGTTCGGCAACGTGAAGGTCCAACGACGCTGACAGGCGGGTACCGCTGCGCGGGCTATTTCACCTGCTGTTTGGCCAGCTTGCGTGCAAGCGTGCGCCGGTGCATGCCCAGGCGCCGGGCAGTCTCCGAGATATTGAAGTCCGTCTCGGCCAGGGTCTGGTGAATGCGCTCCCACTCGAGGGTCTTGATCGAGGTCGCGCGGCCGCTGATCTTCACCTCGGTATTGCCCTCCGCGCTGTTGAAGGCCGCCTCGATGTCGTCGGTATTCGAGGGCTTGGCGAGGTAGTGACAGGCGCCGAGTTTCACGGCTTCCACCGCCGTGGCGATACTGGCGTAGCCAGTCAGTACCACGATCAGCATGTCCGGATCATGCCGGTGCAGCGCTTGCACGCAGGCCAGGCCGGAGGCCTCACCCTCCAGTTTCAGATCGACCACCGCGTAGCCGGGTTGGTGGCTATCGAGCAGAGGTAGCGCGCCCTCCAGGCTGGAGGCGTGGAGCACATGGTAGCCGCGGCGCTCGAAGGATTTGCCAAGGGTGCGGGCGAAGGCGGCATCATCCTCGATCAGCAGCAGCGTTCGTTCACTCTCGCCGGACATACTCATTCCTCCTTCAGCACCAGGGCTTCGAGCGGCAGTTCCAGCAAGACCTCCGCGCCGCCCTCTTCCAGGTTGCGCGCGCTGACATTTCCGCGCAGGGTCCGCGCGACATTGAACACCAGGAACAGCCCCAGGCCGCTGCCGGGTCGGCCCTTGGTGGACTGGTAAGGGCGGCCGAGGCGCTCGAACACTTCAGGGCTGAAACCGGGACCGCGATCGGACACACGGATCAGCAACGCATTCTCACGGCGGCTCGCCTCCATGCCAATCCAGCGCGGCGAAGCGTCGAGGGCGTTATCCAGCAGGTTGGCAATGGTTTGCTTGAGCACCGAATCCGAGGCGATGTCCATGTCGGCACCAAACTCGTTGCGAAACTCCAGGACATCGGCGCCGCGGGTATTACGCCATTCCGCCACGAGTTCCTCGAGAAATTCGCAGACCGTGGTTTCGCCGGAGGACTCTCCCCGGGTTTCGCCGGCGGAAAGCAGGATACCGCTGACGATGCTCTTGCAGCGCTGCACCTGGGCCTGCATTTCCTGGATCTCCTGGTAGAGGTCCGGATCAGAGGTAAAGGCCGGCATATAGCGCCAGTCGCCGAGGATGACCGCGATGGTCGCCAGCGGGGTGCCGAGTTCGTGAGCGGCTCCTGATGCCAGCAAGCCCATGCGCAGGATGTGTTCCTCTTCCGCCTCGCGTTGACGCATTTCGGCCAGTTTGGCGTCGTGCTCACGGCGGGTGCGGGTGATACGACTGATAAACACCAGCATCAACGCCGCATTGAGCACCAGGCAGATCAACATTCCCTGTACGTAGAGGCTGCCGAGGCCCAGGTGATAATCCTGCGGCAGGTCGATTGGCCGCCCCGCCGCGGCCAGCCAGAGGAAACTCGCCGTCGCAAAGCCGAGCAGGGTCCAGGCGTAGGCGCTGGTCAACAATACCGCCGCCAGGCCTACCTGCAGGAGGTAGAGAAAGACAAAGGGGTTGGTGGCACCGCCACTGAGGTAGAGCTGGTAGGTGAGGGTTGCCATGTCCACCAGCAGGCCGATAAACAGCTCCAGCGGCACCTTGCGGCGCTTGAACAGCAGGCTGATCTCGGCGAGGACGTTGAAGCTCACCAGGACCAGCAGGCCGAGAAACATCTCCCGCAGCGGCAAGTGGGCGCCAAAGACGTATTGCGCGACGAGGATGGTCAGCAGTTGCCCCAGCACGGCCATCCAGCGAAGCTGGACCAGCAGGCGCATGTTCTTGCCGACGGTGGCATCGCGCCTGGTCCTGCTGCGGCCCAGCTTCGGGGCGAGCGCCAGTGTCGGGGTGGCTGTATTCATGGTCTGTGCTCCATCGGCGCACAGTATACGTGGCTCGGCAGGCCGCCGCAGCCCTGTGGGAGCCCTCCCACAGGACTCCTACAGGGGGCGGTGTCGCCAGGCGATCAGGGCGGCGGCGACCAGCATCGCGGCGAGACCATACCAGGTCACGGCGTAGATCAGATGGGTATTCTTGAAGCTGATCACCGTCAATCCTCCTGTCGGCCCGTCGCCCCCTGGACTGCCCGGCTCACCTTCCCCCGCGTCAATGAAATACGGCGCTACCTTCCCGAGCCCCGCTTCCACAGCCATGGCGCGGACATCTCGCGAATACCAGCGCCCCTCATCCGGCACGTTATCTCGCAGGACGCCACCGCCCGGTTCGTTCAGACGCAACAGGCCGGTGACGACTACCGTGCCGTTCGCTGGGGCTAGGGGCGTGACCCCCTGGCCCACGTAACCACGATTGATAAAGACCAGGCTGCCGTCCACACGGCGCAACGCGGTAAGCACCCAATACCCGCTGCCGAGCTCCGTCGCCGCGGCGACCTTGAATTCCCCCCCGGGCACAAAGCTGCCGCGGACACTCACCCGCCGGTACTCATCATCCGCCCGGTTCACTGCGGGCCATTGCTCCGGCGCGGGTGCCGATACCGGGCTGGCATGAACCCGCTGCCCCACCCTTTCGATAAGATCGAGCTTCCAGGCGCGGCGTTCGACCTGCCAGTTCCCCAGGGCGATGAAGGAGATAAAGGCGGCGAGCCCGAACAAGGCTATCGACACATGCAAAAAGGGGCCGCGACGCGGCCCCTTGCTCCCTATTGCATGACGCTCGATCATGCTGTCAGGACGTTCCGCCCATCATCGAGGGCATCATGTTGACGTTCATGTGATACATGACCCACAGGGAGCCAAACAATGTTATGAACAGTAGTACCACGGTGAAAATCAGCGAGAGCATTGTCCAGCCGCCCTCGGACTGGAAGTTCATGTGCAGGAAGTAAACCATGTGCACGAGTATCTGCACCACCGCGAAGATCAGGATGGTAATGATAGTGGCGTTGCGGGAATCCAGCACGCCGCCCATCACCAGCCAGAACGGTGTGGCGGTGAGGAAGATCGAGGCCAGGAAGCCGATCATGTAACCGCTGAAGCTGCTGTGGGGCGCGCCCTCAACGTGGTGTTCGTCGTGATGTTCGCTGCTCATACCAGGGACCCCATCAGGTAGACATAAGTAAATACACCGATCCACACCACATCCAGGAAGTGCCAGAACATGGAGAGGCAGTAGACCCGGCGACGGTTGGCGCCGCTGAGTCCGTGCCTGTTGAGCTGGAACAACAGGGTGACCAGCCAGATCGTGCCGAAGGTCACGTGCAGCCCGTGGGTGCCCACAAGCGCGAAGAAGGCGGAGAGGAAGCCGCTGCGCTGGGGGCCGGCGCCGATGTGGATCAGGTGGTAGAACTCGTAGAGTTCAACGGCGAGGAACGCCGCGCCGAATATTCCGGTGACCAGCAGCCAGAACTGGGTACCGCGCAGTTTGTTCGCCTGCATCTGCAGCACTGCGAAACCGTAGGTTATCGATGAAAACAGCAGGAAGGCCGTGTTCAGCGCCACCAGCTTGAGATCGAAGAGATCGCCGCCGGAGGGACCGCCCGCGAAGTTCATGCTCAGCACACCGTAGGTGGCGAACAGCGCGGCGAAGATGAGGCAGTCGCTCATCAGGTAGATCCAGAAGCCCAGCAGTGTGCCGTTGGGCACGTGGTACTCGCCTGGAACGGTGAACTCGAGCTTGCCGTTTGCAGTTGCCGTTGCGCCGCCCATTACGCCAGTACCTCCGTGCGCTTCGATTCGACCTCGACCACTTCCTCCACGGGGATGTAGTAGTCACGCTTGTAGTTGAAGGTGTGGATGATGATCGCCGCCAGCATACCGGCGAAAGACAGGCCTGCGACCAGCCACATGTGCCAGATCAGGGCGAAGCCGATCACGGTGGCAAAGCCGGAGATCACGATACCCGCAGCGGTGTTCTTCGGCATGTGGATGGGCACGAATCCCTCCTTCGGATGCTCGTAGCCGTGCTGCTTCATCTGCCACCAGGCGTCGTTGTCGTGTACGCGCGGGGTGAAGGCGAAGTTGTACTGCGGCGGCGGTGAAGAGGTGGACCACTCGAGGGTCCGTCCATTCCAGGGGTCGCCGGTTTCGTCGCGCAGGGATTCGCGATTCTTGTAGCTCACGTAGAGCTGGATCAGGAAGCAGATGATACCGGCGCCGATCAGGATCGCCCCCACCAGTGCGATCTGGAACCAGATCTGCAGAGAAGCGTCCTCGAAGTGGCTCATACGGCGGGTGACACCCATCAGGCCGAGCAGGTAGAGCGGCATGAATGCCAGGTAGAAACCGATCAGCCAGCACCAGAAGGAAGCCTTGCCCCAGAAGGGATCGAGCTTGTAGCCGGTGACTTTCGGGTACCAGTAGGCGATGGCGGCGAACACGCCGAACACCACGCCGCCGATGATCACGTTGTGGAAGTGGGCGATCAGGAACAGGCTGTTGTGCAGTACGAAATCAGCCGGGGGTACCGCCAGCAACACGCCGGTCATGCCGCCGATGACGAAGGTCACCATGAAGCCGACAGTCCAGAGCATGGGCACGTCGAACTTGATGCGGCCGCGGTACATGGTGAACAGCCAGTTGAATATCTTCGCGCCTGTGGGTATCGAGATGATCATCGTGGTGATGCCGAAGAAGGAATTCACCGTCGCCCCGGAGCCCATGGTAAAGAAGTGGTGCAGCCATACCAGGTAGGACAGCACGGTGATCACCACGGTGGCGTAGACCATCGACGAGTAGCCGAAGAGACGCTTGCCGCTGTAGGTGGCGACGATCTCGGAGAAGACGCCGAAGATCGGCAGAATCAGGATATACACCTCCGGGTGACCCCAGATCCAGATCAGGTTGATGTACATCATGGCGTTGCCGCCCGCATCGTTGGTGAAGAAGTGCATGTCCAGGTAGCGGTCGAGTGACAGCAGGACGAGGACGGCAGTCAGCACCGGGAAGGCAGCGACGATCAGGATATTGGTGCACAGGGCGGTCCAGGTGAACACCGGCATCTTCATCATGCTCATGCCGGGGGCGCGCATCTTGATGATGGTCACGGTGAAGTTCACACCCGATAGCAGCGTCCCCACACCGGCGATCTGTAGCGCCCATATATAGTAATCCACCCCTACCCCGGGACTCTGCAGTATTCCCGTCAATGGTGGATAGGCCAGCCAGCCGGATTTGGCGAACTCGCCGACGAACAGCGAAACCATGACCAGCACAGCACCCGATGCGGTCATCCAGAAACTGAAATTGTTCAGGAAGGGGAAAGCCACGTCGCGGGCGCCGATCTGCAGGGGCACGATGTAGTTCATCAGGCCCACCACGAAAGGCATGGCGACGAAGAAGATCATGATCACGCCGTGGGCGGTGAAGATCTGGTCGTAGTGGTCCGGCGGCAGGTAACCGAGGTTCTCGCCAAAGGCCATGGCCTGCTGCAGGCGCATCATGATGGCGTCAGCGAAGCCGCGCAGCAGCATGATGATGCCGAGGATCATGTACATGACACCGATGCGCTTGTGGTCGATGCTGGTGAACCATTCGCGCCACAGGTAGCCCCAGACCTTGTACCTGGTCAGGGTGACGACGAGAGCGATGCCGCCGATGGCGACCAGGGCGAAGGTACCGATAATGATCGGGTCGTGATAGGGGATGGATTCCCAGGTCAGGCGACCGAAAATCAGTTTGGTGATATCGAGCTGTTCAGTCATCGGGAAACTCACTTCTCGCCGTGACGCGCATGCTCTTCATGCTGCGCAGGGCTGTCGGATTCTGCCTGGTTCTCTTGGCTTTCGTGGCCCTCCTGGCCTTCATGCCCACCGTGGCCGTGGTGGCTCATCATCATGTCTTTCATGCAAATCTGGCCGGGATCGACGCAGCGGTTCAGGATGGCGTCGTAGAGGCCGGGGGCGACGTTGCTGAAGAACTGCACCGGATCGTCGATGCTGGGTTGCTCCAGTTGCTTGTAGCGCGGCTGGCTGAGAGACTCGCCCTCTTCCTTGACCCGCTGGACCCAGCTCTCGAAATCGCCATCTTCCATGCCGAGGAAGGCGAAGCGCATCTGGTTGAAACCCGCGCCGGAGTAGTTGGCGGAGAAGCCCTCGTAATTACCGGCCTCGTTGATGACCGCGTGGAGCTGGGTTTCCATGCCGCCCATTGCGTAGATCTGGCCTGCCAGCGCCGGGATGTAGAAGGAGTTCATCATGGTGGTGGCGGTGATCTTGAACTTGATCGGGCGATCCAGCGGGGCCGCCAGTTCGTTGACCGTGGCGATGCCCTGCTCCGGGTAGAAAAACAGCCACTTCCAGTCCATCGCCACGACTTCGACGATCAGGGGTTCCATGCCCTCCGGTACCGGTTTGCCTGCATCGACCCGGTCCAGCGGCCGGTAGGGATCGAGCTTGTGGGTACTGACCCAGGTCAGGGCCCCGAGGGCAATGATGATCGCCAGTGGTGCAGCCCAGATGACCAGTTCCAGTGTGGTGGAGTGGTCCCAGTCCGGCTTGTAAGTGGCCGACTGGTTGGACTCGCGATAACGCCAGGCGAACAACAGGGTAAGTACGATCACCGGCACGATGATGATCAACATAAGGATGGTCGACCACACGATCAGGTCTGCCTGTTGGGCGGCGACGTCGCCGGAGGGAGACATCACCACCGTGTCGCAACCGGCCAGCAGAATTGCTGTCAGGGCGCCCACAAGGCTTTTGCAAAGAGTTCTGGTAGCTGCCATTACCACTCGCAGTAGGGGAAGATTGACTTGAGCCGCGGAACTCTACGGCAAATGGGGTCAGCGGAGAATTGGACAATTTGTCCTATGGTGCCCCCCAGGCAAGAGGAGTAGGCTTGGCCGGTAGTTGTATTCCGCAAGAAGAGCGCCCTTTTTAATGAGCCAATCCAGCGCAAGCTCCCCCGCTTTCAGCACCCGACCTGCCGGTGACATGGATACCCCCGCCGGGCATTCGCCCCTGGCACCCGGAGAGATCGCCATCGGTGTGGTGATCGGCCGGGCCTCGGAACATTTCGATTTCTTCGTCTTCGGCATCGCCTGCGTGCTGGCTTTCCCCAGCGTGTTCTTCCCCTTCGCGGACCGCCTGGACGGCATCCTCTACGCCTTCGCCATTTTCGCCATGGCTTTTGTCGCCCGCCCCTTCGGCACGGCCCTGTTCATGGCCATCCAGCGGCGCTGGGGACGCAGTGTCAAACTGACTGCCTCACTGTTCCTGCTCGGAACCGCGACCGCCGGCATCGCCTTCCTGCCGAGCTATGAGACGCTCGGCGGCGCGGCCATCGCCTTCCTCGCGTTTTTCCGCATCCTGCAGGGCTTCGCCCTCGGCGGTTCCTGGGATGGCCTGCCCTCCCTGCTGGCGCTCAACGCACCGCCCGCCAAGCGCAGCTGGTTCACCATGTTCGGCCAGTTGGGCGCGCCGCTGGGCTTCCTGCTGGCCAACGCCCTCTTCCTCTACCTGATCCTCAGCGTCAGTGCGGAGGACTTCCAGGCCTGGGCCTGGCGCTACCCCTTCTTCGTGGCCTTTGCCATCAACGTGGTCGCGCTGTTCGCCCGGCTGCGCCTGGTGCTCACCGAGGAGTACACCCTGGCCCTGGAAGAGAACGAACTGAAGCCCATCAGCACCCGGGAGATGCTCGACGAACAGGGCCCCAATATTTTCCTCGGCGCCTTCGCCGCGCTGGCCAGCTATGCCCTGTTCCACATCGTCACGATCTTCCCGCTGTCCTGGATCGCGGTGAGCGAATCACAGGTCATCGACGAAGTGCTATCCATCCAGATGGTGGGCGCGGTGCTGGGTATCGCCGCCACTATCGCCTCAGGCCTGATCGCAGATCGCATCGGCAAGCGCCGCCTGGTCGGCACCATGGCTGTTTTCATCGGCGTCTTCGCGCTGCTTTCCCCCTACCTGATGAGCGGCTCCCCCGCCCTGCAGAACGCCTTCATCCTGATCGGCTTCGTGGTGCTCGGCCTTTCCTACGGCCAGGCCTCCGGCACGGTGACGGCGAACTTTGAACGCCGCTACCGTTACACCGGCGCCGCCCTGACTTCGGATTTCGCCTGGCTGCTGGGTGCGGCCTTCGCGCCACTGATCGCCCTGGGCCTCTCGGTGCAGTTCGGCCTCAGCGCAGTAAGTCTCTACCTGCTCTCCGGCGCGGTCTGTACCCTCGTGGCACTGCGTATCAACCGCCACCTCGAAGCGGCGGACTGAAGCCACTTGTAGGAGCCCACCGGGTGAGCGAGACTGTGGACTGATCGCCCGCGGAGCGGGCTCCTACTGTCAACGCGCTTCAGGCCATACGCTCCCCCAGGCGCCCAACCCTGCAAGGTAACAGCTACCCGTGAGTAACGGCTTATTTCCCCAACTCGACGAGAACCATCTTTATTTCTCCCGCAGCGACGTCAACGAGGACTTCGGTACCTGCTCGCGGCACGGTTTCGAACTGGAGGGGCGGGAGTGGCCTTCGGTAGAGCACTACTACCAGGCCATGAAGTTTGAATCAGAGGCGGTGCAGGAAAAAATTCGCGGCGCCGAGCACCCGCGCAAGGCGCGACGCCTCGGAGGCAGCCGCCTGCGCAAGCGTCGCAAGGACTGGAAAAAGTTCAAGCGGGTGTACATGACCCGCGCGCTCTACACCAAGTGCAAGACTTATCCCCCTATCGCCAGGAAGCTCCTGGATACTGGCCAGCGCACACTCGTCGAAAACAGCCAGTACGATTATTTCTGGGGTTGTGGTCGAGACCGGCGTGGCAATAATTACTACGGCAAGATCCTGATGAACGTCCGCGAGAAGTTGCGTTCAGAGGAAACCGGCGAGTCTTAGGCTGAATTCAGCTATCAAAACTGCTTCTAACCAGAAAACAGTATAAGGCGTCTCAGCTGCCGTCCTTTCCACGAAAAATTTTCCTTTAGACAGCGAAATCCCGGGTTTTAATCAGTTTCTGATCTAAGCACGCCGACGCATAGCGCCAAAGAGCCTAAATAAAGGGTTTTTGCCACGCCACACCTCCCCGCGTTTTATGTCTTAACAGTTTTCCCCTTATTCGCCGGTGCTATACTCAGCGGCAAATCGAATGAGTTTTTGCCCGCACTTGTTCGATGTTTTTGGTTGTTTCTCTGAAGCCTGGGGGTCATGCCCTGCGGTCGGTTCCCAGACTCCGGTATCCGTGAGGGCCAACAGGGAGGGAGCTGAATGAAGCGCTACTATTTTATAAGTGAAGATCTCGACGATCTCGGAATTATCGAACAGCAACTGGAAGCTGCCGGAATCAGCACGCCGCAGATTCACGTACTCAGTGAGAAAGACGCTGATGTAGAAACCCGCGGACTGCACGAGGTGGAGGCCGTCCTTAAAAAGGACGTTGTTCACGGCACCGAATGGGGTGCGGTGGTCGGTGTTATCGCTGCGGCGTTAGTCCTGCTGGTAGCCTGGTGGTCCGGCATCACCGAAACCTACACCTGGGTTCCGGCAATCTTTCTCGCTGTTGTCGTCCTTGGTTTCTGCACCTGGGAAGGCGGCCTGATTGGTATCCAGGAACCCCATATCGATTTCAAACGCTTCCAGAAAGACCTCAAGGCCGGCAGACACATCTTTTTTGTCGATGTCGACAGTGCCCAGGAGTCACTACTCAGGGAAGTGGCGCAAAAGCATCCGAAGTTGCAGGCCGCTGGTGAAGGCAAGGCGACGCCGCGCTGGGTCGTGAATGCGCAGAACCTGTTCTCCCGCTTCATGCAGACCGCGCCCTGATTACACGGCGCCCCTGATTCGACCAGCGGGAGGTATCCCCACGCGTTACTGTTAGAGGTCCATAACAACGATAAAAAGGATAGCGGTGTATGAAGCTGGTAATAGCACTGGTGGTGCTGGTACTCGGTTCGCTGGTATTCCACTGGCTCAGTCCCTGGTGGGTGACTCCGCTGGCGTCCAACTGGAGCACCATCGATACCACCATCGACATCACCCTCTACATCACAGCGGTGGTCTTTGTCGCCGTTAACCTCTTCATGGCCTATGCCGTCTACCGCTTCCGCCATACTCCCGAACGCCGCGCCCACTACGAACCGGAAAACAAGAAGCTCGAAACCTGGCTGACCGTTGTCACCGCCGTGGGCGTCGCTGCCATGCTGGCGCCGGGGCTGGTGGTCTGGGCGGACTTCGTGTCGGTACCCGAGGAAGCGGAGGAAGTCGAAGTTCTCGGGATGCAGTGGCAGTGGCACTACCGTTTTCCCGGAGAGGACGGCGAACTCGGCGAAGTGGACGCCAGCTTCTTCGGCCCTGACAACCCCTTCGGCATCAATCCGCGGGACGAGGCGGGTCGCGACGACCGGCTTGTCACGAGCAATGAACTGCACCTGCCCAAAGACCAGCCGATCAAGTTGTTGATGCGTTCGCGCGACGTTCTCCACGACTTCGCCGTTCCCCAGTTCCGGGTAAAAATGGACCTCCTCCCGGGCATGGTGACGCACGCCTGGTTTACTCCCACCAAAACCGGCAAGTTCGATGTGCTCTGCATGGAACTGTGCGGCGTCGCCCACTACGCAATGCGCGGCTATGTCGTGGTCGACGAAGCGGAAGATTTCGAAAGCTGGCTCGACAGCCAGCCTACCTGGGACGACCTGCAATCCACCCCGGCGGGTGACCCCGCCGCGGGCCAGGCCAGCTACGCGGTATGTAGCGCCTGCCACGGAGCGAACGGCGAAGGCAACCAGGCCATGAATGGCCCCCGCCTTGCGGGTCTGCCCGAGTGGTACATCGAGCGCCAGATACGGCACTTCAAGCAGGGCATACGCGGCAGCGCCGAAGCCGACCAGTTCGGCCAGCAGATGGCCCCCATGGCCCAGGTGCTGGTGGACGACACGGCGATTCGCAATGTCGCCGCCTACATCCAGACACTGCAACCCGGGGTCACCTCCCACACCGTGGAGGGCGATCCCGGCAAGGGGGCAAACCGCTACGCGACCTGCGCCGCCTGCCACGGCGCCAGGGGACAGGGGAACTTCGCATTACAGGCGCCCTCATTGGCGGGGCAATCGGACTGGTACCTGAAACGCCAGTTACATAACTTCCGCGAGGGCTTGCGCGGCGAGCACAAGCAGGATACCTACGGCCACCAGATGGTGCTTATGGCTCGCTCCCTGCAAAACGAGGATTCGATCAACGACCTGCTGGCCTACCTGAATACCCTCTGACGGGGGATATCGAGAGGTCCGCGGCAAACGAGGAACGCGCGTATGCAACACGTCGCTCTCGCCGACCAGAAAGTCGAACTGCACGACCCGCATTCCTTTGTCACAAAATACATCTGGAGCCAGGACCACAAGGTCATCGCCATCCAGTATGCGGGCACCGCGATCTTCGTCGGCCTCGTCGCCCTGGTACTCTCCGGCCTGATGCGCCTGCAACTGGGCTTTCCCGACACTTTCGACTTCATTTCGCCCAATGCCTACCTGCAGTTCGTCACCATGCACGGGATGATCATGGTGATCTACCTCCTGACTGCCCTGCTGCTCGGCGGCTTCGGTAATTACCTGATCCCGCTGATGTGTGGTGCGAGGGACATGGTCTTTCCCTTCATGAACATGCTCAGCTACTGGGTCTACCTGCTTTCGGTGATCATCCTGCTGGCAAGTTTCTTTGTCCCTGGCGGACCCACCGGTGCAGGATGGACGCTCTATCCACCCCAGGCCATCCTCCAGGGGACTCCCGGCTACGACTGGGGCATCATCCTGATGCTGGTTTCACTGGCGGTGTTCATCATCGCCTTCACCATGGGCGGCCTGAACTATGTAACCACCGTGCTGCAGGCACGCACCCGCGGCATGACGCTGATGCGCATGCCACTGTCAATCTGGGGAATTTTTGTCGCGACCATACTCGGCATCCTCGCCTTCCCGGCGCTGCTGGTCAGCGCCATCATGATGCTCCTCGACAAGACCATCGGCACCAGTTTCTTCATGCCGGCGCTGGTGTCCCTCGGCGAAATCACGGAATACACCGGCGGCAGCCCGGTCCTGTTCCAGCACCTGTTCTGGTTCTTCGGCCACCCGGAGGTCTATATCGTCGCCCTGCCCGCCTTCGGCATGGTCTCTGACGTACTCTCTACTCACGCACGCCGCAACATCTTCGGTTACCGCATGATGGTCTGGGCGATCGTGATCATCGGCGGGCTGAGTTTTATCGTCTGGGCCCACCACATGTACGTCAGCGGCATGGATCCGGCCTTTGGCTTCTTTTTCGCCACCACCACGCTGATCATCGCCGTACCGACGGCACTGAAGGTCTATAACTGGGTGTTGACTCTCTGGCGGGGGAATATCCACTTGCGGGTGCCCATGCTCTTTGCTATCGGCTTCATTTTCACCTTCACCCACGGCGGCCTGACCGGGCTGTTCCTGGGCAACGTCACCATAGACCTGCCCCTTTCGGACACCTACTTCGTCGTGGCTCACTTCCACATGGTCATGGGCGTATCGCCGATCATGGTATTGTTCGCGGCGATCTATCACTGGTTCCCGCTTATCACCGGCCGCATGTTCAACGAGCGCCTGGGCAAACTGCACTTCTGGTTCACTTTCCTGGGCACCTATGCCATTTACCTGCCGATGCACTACCTCGGCTTCCTCGGTGTACCCCGCCGCTACTTCGCCATGAGTGGCACCGAGTTCATACCTGAATCCGCCCAGTCACTGAACGCCAGCATCACCGTCGCCGCCCTGATCGTCGGCGTGAGCCAGTTGCTCTTCATCTACAACGTTTTCTGGAGCCTGCGCCACGGCAAGCGCGCGGAACACAACCCCTGGGGTGCCACCAGCCTGGAGTGGCAGACACCAGACCTACCGCCCCACCACGGCAACTGGGGGCCGGAGCTGCCGACAGTCTATCGTTGGGCCTATGACTACAGTGTCCCGGGCGCCAGGGAGGATTTCATCCCCCAGAACCACCCGGTCACCGAGGAAGAACAGTCGACTGCTCACTGAGGAGGGACGATGGGATTTTTCACAACACTACTGGAACGACCCTGGGAGGGTGCTTCCGAAGCGTCAGCGCTCGATGCGTACAGCGGGCCAGACATGCAGGACGCAACACGTATCGCCCTGCGCTTTTTTCTCGCCATTGTAGGAGTGCTATTTTTCCTGATCATCATCACCTTTCTCTCCCGCTCCCAATATCCCGACTTCGAGGCCCTGGCCGGTGCGCCGTGGCTGCCTTTCTCGGACACTTCGCGCCTGTGGTTCAACACATCGCTGCTGGTCTGCGCCAGCGCATCCATGCAGTTGGGCCTCAGCGGCGCGCGCGGGGCGCGTCTCAATACCTGCGTTATCGGCATCAGCATGGGCGTGCTGTTTACCCTCGGTTTCCTGCTCGCCCAGCTCGACCTGTGGAAATACCTGCAATCCCTGGGCTTCTATATCGACAGCAACCCGGCCAACAGCTATTTCTACCTGTTGAGTGCGGTTCACGGACTGCATTTGGCGGGTGGCCTGCTGGTACTGGCAAATGTTGTCTTCCGACGCTGGCGCGATGAGACCACAGCCTCCCTGAGCGCACCACTGGCCCTGTGCGCG
The DNA here is from genome assembly GCA_033283325.1 of Halieaceae bacterium WMMBA4. GTDB lineage: Bacteria > Pseudomonadota > Gammaproteobacteria > Pseudomonadales > Halieaceae > Mangrovimicrobium. The sequence goes on along the minus strand of JAWMQO010000001.1, from coordinate 1,048,736 downwards.
ACCTACTGGCACTTCCTGCTCGTCGTCTGGCTGGTCCTGTTTGCACTGTTGACCCGGCCACCCGCGAGTCTCAATGCACTGGCCGCAATGTGCGGATTCTGAGGAGGCAGCGATGAGTAGCGAGCAGAGCAAGAGCTATAGCCAGGCCGGCATCGCCGGCGTGGTGGCGGACTGGTCCGCCGACAAGCAGGCCTTCGACATGCCCTGGGGCAAGTTGATGATGTGGATCTTCCTGCTCTCCGACACCTTTATTTTCAGCATTTTCCTCACCGGCTACATGAACGTGCGGATCTCCGCCACCGAGGCCTGGCCCAATCCCAGCGAGGTCTTCGCCCTGGAAATTGCCGGCGTTCACCTGCCGCTCATTCTGATCGCCATCATGACCTTCGTGCTGATCACCAGTTCGGGGACCATGGCACTGGCGGTGAACTACGCCTACCGCGGCAACAAGCGAGCCACCGTGGCCCTGATCGCGGCGACCGCGTTTTTCGGCGCAAGCTTCGTCGGCATGCAGGCCTTCGAGTGGAGCAAGCTGATACTGGAGGAAGGCGTCAGGCCCTGGGGTAACCCCATGGGCGCCGCCCAGTTCGGCGCCGCGTTTTTCATGATCACCGGCTTTCACGGCATGCACGTCAGCGCCGGGGTAATCTATTTGAGTATCGTCGCCTGGAAGGTTTCCCGCGGCCACTACGACCAGAAGGGATTTGCGATTGTCGAAATCGCCGGACTCTACTGGCACTTTGTCGACCTGGTCTGGGTCTTCATTTTCGCGTTTTTCTATCTTTGGTGAGGTGAAGCATGAGTGAGACTGCCGAACACCCCCTTGGTATCTACCTGAAAATCTGGCTATTACTGTTTGTGCTGAGTACCTTTTCCTACCTGGTAGATTTTTTCCATCTGGAGGGCTACCTGCGCTGGGGTTTGATACTGCTGTTCATGTTTCTCAAGGCCGGCTATATCATCGCCATCTTCATGCATGTTGCCTGGGAGCGACTCGCGCTTAAATGGCTGTTGTTCGCGCCGCCGGTGGCCATCCTGTTACTCATTTCACTAATGGCTATCGAAGGTGAATATACCTACCTCACGCGCGGCGTGTATTTCGCCCAGTAGGTGACCCATCAAGACCCCCGCTCTGCAAAAAAGCGCCTGGTCGCCCCGCACCCGCATGTTAGGCGGCTTTCTTGCCGCCAATGCACTGATACTCGTCTTCGTCACGCTGCTGCTTTCCTTTAGCCCCGCGGCACCGCCACAGATTCACGGCGTCCTGCTCGCGCCAGCCAGGGCGCTGGAGAAATTCGAGTTGCTGGACAACCACGAGCAGCCATTCACCAACGCAGACCTGCAGGGGCGTTGGCAGGTGGTGACCTACGGTTTTACCAGCTGCCCGGACATCTGTCCTACCACCCTGGGCGAACTGGCACAGTTCACCGGGGCGCTGGAGTCCCGGGGCAGGAAGCCGCCGCAAATCCTTTTTTACAGCGTCGACCATCGTCGCGACACCCCGCAACAGCTCAACAGCTATCTACCCTATTTTCGTGACGACTTCATCGGCCTGACCCACCGTGACAACCCGGACAACCCACACCTGCCCTTCGAACGCAGCCTGGGTATTATCGCCGAGCTGCTGCCTTCGGGTGGACCGGATAGCAGCGCCTACCAGGTCAGCCACGGCGTGCATCTGTTCCTGATCAACCCTGCGGGAGAATTGCAGGCGGTGTTCGAACCCAGCCAGACTCGCGGCGCACTGCCGCATTTCCAGCCGGAGGACCTGCTCGAGGACTACCTCAAGGTACGGGATTACCTCGCCACCAGCGACTCCTTGTAACACGCAACACTGCCGTGAGCTTGCGCGCAGAACGCATTGCTACTGATCCAGCTTCCCTCAACCTTCAGTAGCGCAGTCACCCGTGCCCGACCGACGGGCACCATTTACTGGTAGCTTCGGAGCACGGGTTTTACAGGGCTTCTAGCGCTTTACTTGAAAACTTCAAAAATTGTGCTTTGCTTTACAGGTTACAGATCACGACAGCATCCGCTCGGATATCTCCGGAGGGGATCATGATCGACACCCCAGGCAGTCACCCCAGGAATTCCATGAAGGTTGTTCAGGGGGGGGATCGTCGGTCGAATCGCTGCGACCGTCGGCAGCAATACGGCGGTCGTCGCGCCTCGGACTTTTCTCCGCCCGCCCCCTGGCGGAACTACCACTGGCCCCAGCACCGGGGGCCCTACTCGCTGAACGAACCTAAAAAGGAAGTTTTCTATAAGAATACGCAGGTCAGCCTGACCCGGAAGGAATACGAACTGTTCCGGCTCCTGTTCAGCGAACCTGAGCAGGTTTTCTCCACCCACCAGATCGCGGCTGCGCTGTGGCAGGGCCGGCCTGAAGATTACCTCGACGCCAAGGAGCGGGAAATCAAGCAGTTGATCTACACCATAAGGAAGAAGCTGAAAACGATCTCCGATGGCGCGGAGCAAATCGAAAATGTGCGGGGATTTGGCTACCGTCTGAACCCTTGATTTCGCTCCGGATTCTCACACAGGAGTAGAAAACAAGGGGCCTCGAAAATCCTAAGCTACTGATCGGGCTACTAATTATAGATTGATATAAGGCGATCAGCGCTTTGTCTGTTAAGGTGTTTACGTCTTCCGGCCACTCGCGGCGTATTCAATAGCGTCCGCGGCGAAGACAGGCTGACCCGCTCGGGTTTGCATCAGGATGACCAAAGACTTCTGCGAAGGACCGTACCCAGCATCAAGTGGCGTGCGGGTTATGGGCTGTTGCCTGTAACGAAAATTAAACGGGGCCGCGCAATTCGAAATATATCGAAGGCGCGTTCGGGACGAATCACGAAGGGGTCTCTCATGGTACCTGTAATTGACGCCTGTAGGCGCCGCGCAGTTTTGCGTGCGGTTCCTTCCAGGGCAATCTATGCGTTTTTATTCTTATCACTTTTAATTCTCGCGACACTGCCGGCTTATGCCGCGAATTCAACCGGGAAAGCACTCGGTGAACAGCGTACGCTGGTCGCCGTCGTCAACTTCCAGGATAACGCGGGGACTGCGTCGTTTAGCGTCGAACAGGTCGAGGAGCGTGTCTTCGGCACGGTTGGCGACTTCTACCTCGAAGCATCCTACGGCAAGGCCTGGCTCACCGGGGAAACAATGGGCTGGATTACCCTTCCCATGGCCAGCACCTGCGATACCGACGCCATCCGCACAGCTACCGATGCCGCCATCGAAACGCAGGGGGTTGACCTCTCCGCCTACGGTCGTTTCGTCTATGTTTTCGACTCAGACGTTTCCTGTGGCTGGCAGGGTTTTTCCACCATCACCGCCTATCCTTCCGCATCTTTTCTGGTGGGTTTCCAGGCGGCAAACATCTTTGCCCACGAGATCGGCCACGGCTTCGGCCTGCATCACGCCAACATTGTTCGCTGTAGTGACGGCGTCCAGGAAGGCGACTGCAAATACAATACGGGTGAGCGCTTTGACGTCATGGGCGGTGCGGCCCAAACCACCGAACCCAAGCATTTCAGCGCTCTGAACAAGGAGCGCCTGGGATGGCTGGAAACGCAGCAGATACAAACCGTCAGCGAGTCCGGAACCTACCTGATCGAGCCCCTTGAAGTTGCCGAAGGCGCCTATCCCAAGATGCTCAAGATCCTCAAAGAAGTGGACCCAGCGACGGGTGTGCCCTACTGGTACTACATCGAGTACCGGCAGGCGATCGGTTTTGATGCGCAGTTGGCCGACTATCCCAACGTGATGAACGGTGTACTGATGCGCTACGCGGTCGCCGCCGAGAACCTCTATGATTATCTCGGCGACACGCTGCTATCAACCCGCCTGCTGGACCTCAACCCCAATAGCCACTATCTCATTTCCGAAAACACTTCGGACCCCGCCCTGGAACCCGGCCAGTCCTACACTGAGGCCAATGCCGGTTTCACTATAACGACCCTCTGGGCGGACGGCGCCACAGCTGGTGTGCAGATTGATTTCGAAGGCGCTGCGGCGTGTGTCTATTCGGCTCCCGGCCTGACAGCTGAAACCAGCACTGCGTCAGGCAACGCCGGGGCTGCCGTGGATTACACCATCAGCGTACAAAACCTTTCCAGCGCAGGCTGCCCGGTAGCCGCTATCAACCTGGACAGCAGTGTACCGGCGGGCTGGCAAGGCGAGGTATCACCCTCCGCCGTCTCACTGGCTTCTGGTGAAAGTGCAACGGTCGTGCTGACGGTGACCTCTCCTGTGGATGCCAGCGGCGGTGATTACGCGCTGAACGTGTCAGCTGCCGCGGAGGCGGCCCCCGGGCTTTCCGGCTCGGAGGACTTAGTCTACAGCGTGAGCGAAACCAGCGGGAATCGCTCCCCGGTGGCTAACGACGATGTGGCCTCGGTAAGCAAAGGCGCCTCCGTACGCATTGCGGTACTTGCCAACGATAACGATCCCGATGGTGACACGCTCATTGTGAAGAGCGTCGGTCCCGCGTCTGAAGGCACGGTGTCTGTTAACGCTGACGGCAGCATCACCTACTACTCGGATCCACGGCAGAAGCGCAAGGGCAGTTTTACTTACGTGGTGAGCGATGGCATTGCGCAGGCGACTGCTAGCGTCACAGTAAATCTCGAAAAAGCTAGCGGTGGTGGCGGCGGTGGCAAAGGCGCTAAAAACCGTTAATGCAAATAGTCACCGGCCAAGCACACGACAAAGAAAAAGCTCCGTCGCTTGCGCGACGGAGCTTGCGGGTTTGCTGAAAGCTAACCGTGCTCCAGCGAAACTGCCAGCGAGTTACGGCAGATCTTCACAACCTCCTTCCGGGCACAGCTTGCAACTGGCGCTGGCTGTAGCGGGCATCAGGAGTTCATCACCGCTGAGTTCACCAACAGCATCGACCTGGACCATATCCGAGAAGTTCGCGTCACTCGGGCAGGTGGAGTTGGTCTCACCGGGGAAGTAGCTGCCCTCGAAGCAGAGGGTCTCGCCCACTTCGATCCGTGTCCGCACCTCGTCGGTGAGGCAGTCCATGAAGGTCAGGGCGCCGTACTTGTTATCCGATCCTGACAGCTCGACCAGCGGTTCCGGGAAGGCATCCGCGTCGTTCGGATCGGTCGGGTTGGTGATCGTACCGTTGAAGTCGACCCTGACAACAACGTTTTCACCTACGACTTCCAGCCGGGTCACGCAGTTTTTATCCGCGATCAGGTCCGGCGTAGCCGAGAAGTCACAGAGATCGCTGCAGGTTCCGTTCTCGGTGTCGGGGTCCGGGCAACTGGTGAGATTGACCGGGAAGTCACCCGCATCCGCCCAGGCAGTATTGACGATGGGATCGCCGGACTCGAGGTCCGCCGGGGTCACCACGCAGGTACCTTCGAGCGTTACGTCATCGCCAGCGGCCACGTTGTAGTAGGTATCACTCGCGGTTGGGCCAAGACCACAGTTGTCGTCGTAGATAGTCACGTAGGGGACTGTCGCGAAGCCAGTGTTGGTGACCGTGGCGGTCCAATCCAGCGGAATACCGCCTTCATTCGGATCGAATACGCCATTCTTCGGACAAGTCTTGGTCAGTGAAACCTCACAAAGCGGGAAGCCGTCGAGGATGAAGTCCTTCAGCTGGGAACTGAAACTGGTGGACGATCCTGTCTCCAGCAGGTAGCTGGCGAAGCAGCGATTGCTACCGAAGATTGCCGGGATATTGATTGCCATCTCGGCGAAGGTGCGTTCCGGGTAGATGTCAGATCCGAGGGAAATATTCGGCTTGGCCTCATAGGGCCAGGCAGAACCTACCCCGCCGCTCACGTTGGTGATGGCACAGACGAATTGATCAGATAGTCCGCTCGGATCGCACTTTGCGTTCTCCGCGATTTTTACCAGGAGAATATTCGGCGCGGCGCAATCTCCCTCCCCGGGGTTATTACTGGCAGCCTTCTTGCAGGCCGCTTCCCATTCGTAAACGTGAATGTTCACCGCGTCGTTACCCTGCATGGACAACTGGATCAGAACGTCCTCTTCACTATGGACGCCATCAAAGGCATTCCCCGTTAGGGATACCGGATTGACGAAGAGCCAGACGCCGATATCGGAATCGCCGTCATTGGAGTAGCGGTCACCCCCTACCACGATAATCTCCTCTTCAGGGTCCCCGTTGCCCGGATCGACAAGGTAAGCCAGTGCCGCTCCGTTGGTGATATCATCCTTGTCCGGCACGCTCCCCGAAGTGTGCTTCCACTGACTGATATCACGAATGTCCTTCGAGCCGCCCTGGGTGAATATAGACTGGGGAGCGGGGTCGGGTGTCGGCACCGCTTCCGAAGTGGCTGAGGCGCCAGGGTAATTGTCCCAATCGTCCTGCGCGCCATCCTGCAGGGCATTGCCATCCATTTCGAACGGTGCCGTTGGCCCGCTCACTTCCACGCTAGCGGCGAATACGGCGGGCGCGCTAACGCAACATACGGCTGCGGTCCCGAACAAAAGGGACCTCAGCCTACATATACCGGTTTTGGGTTTCATCACGAATCCCTCCCATGTGCTGTACTGCTATAAATGTTCTTCCCACGCTGAACACAGGCCGAACGCACCTCCACCAGTCTGGTGGAAGTGCCCGAGGGGTTATGTGATTTCGCCCGTTGGGCAGGAATCCACCACCGGAGAACGCTTGAACTCAAGCAACGCCAGGAGATAGGTTTGGCTACACACAGCGTAGCCAGTGCCCGGAAAATACGGAGTCAAAAGCAGGTCAATTAGGGGGAGAACGTCGCGAAGACCATGCCAGGCAGACACCGGGAGCGCAGCCCCGGCGCCTTACCTGCAGGAGATCAGGGACACCCGGACAAAGTCCACAGCCGGGCGATCAGGTTTCGGATCCGGGCGCATCGTCGCTTGCCGCGGGCTCGGGATCCGGCCAGGGTTCGACTCTACACTCGTCCAGGGGCGGCAGGTTCGAGGGGCGATAATCGTTCGCTCCATTCCACCTGTCCACGACCGACTGGTGAACCAGGGCTCCCGCGCCGATGAAACGTGCTTCGCTGCGTGGCAGGTACAAAGGCGCGCTGCCGCCCTGTTTCCTGCTCTCTCTCAAACGGGAGAGTTTGGGAATGTATTCCAGAATGCGCCAACCCGTGCTCATGGAATCGTTCATTTCGCCGCCGCTGTCCGGCGCGACGTACTGGTGCTTGACCCCTTTCGGATTCTGGCCGAGGGCGATTCGACGAACCGTTGGCATGTGGAACTTCGCGCCGGCACTCTCGGCTTCCCGAATCATCCAGTAGAGTGGAAACTTGGCCAGGGCACTCTTTACCTCGGGATAACCACCCCCCACATCCGAGTGCACCCCCGAAAACCAGACCTGCTTGATATCCTGCGGAGTCGGCTGCGCGTTCTTATCGAAACGGTTGGCGACAAAATCCTGCGGCTCATCCCAGTGACTGACCCGGAACATCCGGCGCCTTTCGTCGATGGCCATGGCATGCCGAAAGACCTCCACGGAGGGATTTTGCAGGGTGTAGGGGAGTTGTTGCAGGCTAGGAACGTACATGCGGTCACGCCGGGGTACCAGCACGGAGTTCACCGTATCCCATACGCCAAGGAAACGGATGACGGGCGATTCCGTCGACAGTACCCGCTGGAATTGCCAGCCGATATCCAGGTTGTTCTTTGCGCTGGCCGCCTTGTAGCCGACGAACGCATAGTCGCAAAGGTTCTTCTGCTCGGGCTTGAGCAGGCCCACCATGTGTATGAAACCCGCGAGCACACGCGCGGTGTAGGCACCCCGACTGAAGCCGAATAGGAAAACATTGTCGCCTTTCCTGTAGTGATCCATGAGGAATTTGTAGGCTTCGAGGACATTCTTGTCCAGGCCCTGCCCGGTCGCCAGGCCGAAAACACCCTTGGCCTTCGAACGGATCTGCGACCAGTTGTCCGGCTGACTGATGGTGCCTATGCCCGGATCGTAGAACACCACCTGCTGGGCGGACTTGCGCAGGCAGCGGTAGAGTTTGAGTACGTTGGAATGGTTTTCCTCGATCTCGTTCCCCGTGCCATCGCACAGGATCATGATGTTCCTGGCCATTTGACCTCCCTGTCGTTTGCGGCGTTCGGCTCCGACACGCCGAAGCTTCCAGTATAGATCGAATATTTAGCTCCCGTGGGCAGATGCTCTTGTTCGCCGGTTTGTTTATAGTTGTCCTTCATGGCTCTATCGGCGCGCGGTGAGGCTAGCCGGGCGCGACAGACGGCCGCTCGCCACGGAGGATTCCGCCGGAATGGACGGACCGAGTGAAGGGACCAAAGGCGGTCCCGGCTCGCCGGAACCCAAGCGCGACACCTCACTCCTGCTGGGCTTCTGGCATGAGTTGCGTGAGCGGCGCGCGTTCCGGGCAGCGGCAACCTACGCCTTCGTGGTCTGGGCCCTGATCCAGACCACGGACGTTCTCTCCCCTATTCTCGGCCTGCCGGACCGCGTTCTCGCGGGCCTGTTCATGCTAGCGCTGATCGGCTTTCCGCTTGTCCTGTTGCTGGCCTGGACTATCCAGTGGGGCCCCCAGGGGCCGCGGCTGGACCTGCCCCGGGCATGGGGAGGCCAGCGCAATTATCTCCCCCTCTACCTCCTGATGACCTGTCTGCTGACAGCCGTCCTCTCCGCCCTGATATATCGATCCTATACCCAGATTACCATCGAGCCCTTCGATGTCGCCGAGATGCATGCCCCGGCGCAAGCGGGAACCGGACTCGTACCGGCCAATTCGATCGCCGTCCTGCGCTTTTCCCACCTGGGAGGCAGCGAGAAAAACACCTATTTCAGTGACGGGCTTTCGGAGGAACTGCTCAATCTGCTGACTCGACTGCAGGAACTCAAAGTGGTTTCCCGCAATTCCTCCTGGGCAATTCCGGAGAATATGCCCCTCGAGGCCATTCGCGAGCGCCTGCACGTTGCCTACGTGCTCGAGGGGAGCGTGCGACGGGGAGAGGATACGGTTCGCGTGATTGCCCAACTCGTCAGCACCAGTGACGGCTACCAACTTTGGTCGGAAACCTTTGACCGCAAGCTCGAGGATGTTTTCAGCGTGCAGGAAGAGGTGGCGACACGCATCACCAATGCGCTGGAGATTTTGCTCTCTGAAAAATCACGTCGTTACCTGGAACACGACCGTCACGACAATCCCGAGGCCTATGACGCCTATCTCCAGGGGGCCGAGAAACTGCGCCTGCCCGCCGACCCCGCAGTCCTGGCCGAGGCGCAGGCCTTCTTCACCAAAGCCAGGGATATCGATCCCGGTTTCTCCCAGGCCTGGGCGGGTCTTTGCAAGAGTTCACTGGAGATATACCAGTTCAGCAAGGCCACTGAGGATTTCCAGCGCGCCGAAACAAGCTGCCACCGGACACTGACCCTCGACGAATCCAGTCCGGGGATTTTCGAGGCCCTGGGCGATCTCTACACCGCGTCCGGTCAGTACACCAGGGCGCTCCAGTCTTATGAATCTGCGCTGGTCCTCGCACCCCGATCTGCGGAGGCATTGATGGGGATGGGCCTCGCCCTGCAGTTCGAGGGCCAGGTCGACGAAGCGGAGCGCTATCTCAAGGGTTCCGTAGAAACCGATCCGGGCTACTGGAAAACCTACAATGTCCTCGGCACTTTCTATTTCAAACAGGGGCGTTACGGCGAGGCCATACGCAACTATCGCCTTGTCACCGCACTGGCGCCGGACTATCCCATCGGCCACAACAATCTCGGCGCTGCATACATGCTGAATGGGCAGTACAAGCAGGCCGCGGAAGAATTCGGCAATTCCCTGGCGCTTGGCGCAGACCAGTACAGCTACTCCAACCTGGGTTCCGCGGAATTCCTGTTGAGGAATTTCTCAAAGGCCGCAGACATGTACCGGCAGGCCGTTGCCCAGGCACCGGACGATTACCTCTACTGGGGTCACCTGGGTGATGCCTTGCGCTTCGATGCAGGGCAACGCGACGAGGCCGACGAGGCCTATGCGAAAGCCCTCGAACTCGCCCGCCAGCAACGACAGATCAACCCGGCCGACCCGGGGCTGCTTGCTGCGAGCGCGCTATACCATGCGCGCCTCGGCCAGGCGGAAGCCGCGGCTGGCGCTATCGAACAACTCGACGGAATGGCGCTGGATGTCTATACCTATTATGACCTGAGCCTGGCCTATATCGCGCTGAGCGACGAAGCCTCGGCCCTCGCTGCGCTGCGCAAGGCTATCGAAGGTGGGTACAGCAGGAAGCTGATCGCCCAGGACCCCGGTTTCGACCCCCTCCAGGGCAAAAGCGAGTTTCTCACCCTGCTCGATATGTCGACGGCTGAAAAGGATTAATTGCAACGGAGGAAGGACCCATGAAACTTCACGCCTTATGCATCATGACCCCAGCTGTAATATTGATCGCCGGATGCGCCCACGATCCGGCGAGCCCATTCTCGCCCAGCGCCTGTCCTGTTCTCAGCGCACCCAAAGCGCCGAGTGAACAGGCGATCAAGGACGCCAACTGCCCGAACAGCACCGAGGTCTACCTGTCCGCCATATTTGACGACCAGGGGCACCCGACAGGTGTCGGCGGCGGAACCGTGGCAGGGAACGGCAACAAAAACGACAAGAAGGTGGAGGCAGGCCAGAATATCTGCTGGCTGGCCACGGACGAATCCGGAAACTTCAGGAGCGACATTCGCTTCAGCATCCTGTTCAGCCCATCGGACAACCCCGGGCAGAACGCCACCAGCGTTGAATCCGTCAACGTTCATCCCCAACTGCCGTCAGGACTGGAATACAAATATACCGTTTGGGCCGACTCCGACCCCTGCGGGTTCCTGGATCCCAAGTTCGTGGTGAAGTAGTCAATGGCCAAACGAAAAAGGGCCACCCGATGGGTGGCCCTTTTTTCTTAGATGGCGCGCCTGGCACGATTCGAACGTGCGACCGCCTGGTTCGTAGCCAGGTACTCTATCCAGCTGAGCTACAGGCGCGTTGAGGGGGCGTACTATATGGATGAAGCCTTTTAGAGTCAAGGGGTTGGGGGGCAAAAATTGAGGGGGATTCTGGGTCGGGGCGCGTTCTATCGCAGACGCCACGGACAGCAAAGCCTGGCGAGCTGCAGGAGCCCGCTCCGCGGGCGATATCGCTCACGGAGTGAGCTCCTACACGGGGAGGTTGAGCTTGTCGCGGGCCTCCCGGGCCAGTTCCTCGCGGAAGTTTGGGTGGGCGATGTTGATCAGGTCCCTGGCCCGCTCGGTCAGGGAACGCCCGCGCAGTTCCGCGTAGCCGTATTCTGTCACCACGTAATCCACCTGGGCCCGGGTCGTCACCACCCCCGCCCCTTCCGCGAGGCTCGGCACCAGCCGCGAGGATTCCCCTTTGCGTGCCGTGCTCGGCAGGGCGATGATCGACTTGCCCCGCTCCGAGAAGTTGGCGCCAAGGACAAAATCCACCTGCCCGCCGACACCCGAGTAGATTTTGTGGCCCATGGAATCGGCACAGACCTGCCCGGTGAGGTCGATCTGGATGGCGCTGTTGATGCTGGTCACCTGCGGGTTCTTGGCGATCACCACCGGGTTGTTGACGAACTCGATGTCGAGGAAGCGCACTTCCGGGTTGTCGTCGACGAAGTTGTAGAGTCTCTCGCTGCCCATGACAAAGCCCGTCACCGTCCTGCCCGGGCTGATCTTCTTGCGTGAATTGGTAATCACCCCGGCCTCGATCAGGTCGAGTACCCCGTCCGAGAACATCTCGGTGTGCACGCCGAGGTCCCTGCGGTCGCGCAGGAATCCCAGGGTCGCGTCGGGGATGCCGCCAATCCCCATTTGCAGGCAGTCGCCGTCCTCGATGAGGCTGGCGACGATCTCGCCGATACATTGCTCCACCTGGCCCAGCCGCCGCGGTTCGGGCGACAGCAGGGGCGCCTCGGCCTTATAGGCGTAGTGAATGTCGCGGATGTTGATGAAGCTGTCGCCGTGGGTGCGCGGCATCCGGGGGTTCACATGGGCGATGATTCGCCCGGCGACTTCACAGGCGGCCTTGGTTGCCTCCACCGAAATGCCCAGGGAGCAGTTGCCGTGCTGGTCCGGCATCGACACCTGGACCAAAGCGGTATCCAGGCCCTGTTCGCCGCGGCGAAACAGTTTGGGTATCTCCGAGAGGAAGATCGGCACGTAGTCCGCGCGGCCCTGGTTGATCAGGTTGCGGGTGGTTTTACCGGCGAAGAAGCAGCGATTGCGCAGGCGCCCCTCGAGAGCCGGTGCGGCCACCGCCTCGGCGTGCTCCAGGTGCAATTGCATCAGGGTCAGGTCCCTCAGGCCGCTGGACTGGGTGTGCTCCGCGAGCGCCTCCAGCAGGACCGTGGGGGTCGCCGCCATGGAATGGCTCCACAGGGTTTCGCCGCTGCCGATCGCAGCGACGGCCTCGCGTGCGGACTCCACGTAGCGAATCACCGGAGCGTCCCCCTCGACCGTGCGCCAGCCCTACCTGGTGTAACCCGCCTCGGAATTCATGAACAGGCGGATGGGCCAGTTGCCCTCGCCAAGGGTGATCACGAGGCCGTAGTTATCCTCGTCGTAATCCCGCAGCCACTTGTACTGTATCTCGATTTTCGGCAGCTCCAGCTCGCCGGGCTTGCGGCCGATGACCACCACTTCCTCGATATCGTCCGGGTTGGACACAGCGCTCTTGGGTACCGCCAGGGTCACGGTGCGGGTGCCCTCTACTTCTCCCGGCTGGATATCGCGCAGTTCGAGGCCCATGCTCTGTTCGTTGCCACCCTTGACCAGGTCGATCCAGTCGCTGGAAAGCGAGGTGCCTTCCTGGGCGAATGCCGCCATGCTGCCTGCCAGGGTCAGTGCAAGAAGGGAATTACGGGGGGATATCACGGTACGCTCACTCCAGTCAGTTCCCCGCGAGCCGTTCGCGGGAGGCGGGTTAGATAATTCGCAAAACCTGCGTCCGAGTATAGAACCTGGAAGGCCTTAACGACAGTCAGGCGGTGGATCAGGGGCTGTCGAAAGGCGGCTGCCCGCGGCGCCGGCGTATCCAGTTGAGGGCCTTCATGACCCCCTCGCGCTGCACCACCGCACGTTCGAGATGGTATTTACCGGGGAAGTTCATCAGCAGGAGCCCGAGCAGTATGGTCAGCAGGCCCTGGCCCGGGGTCAGCAGCATCACCAGCCCCAGTAGCAGCAGGGCCAGGCCCAGCAGGTTCTTGGCCAGGCTCAGGAGCAGCCCCGGGGGGCCGTACTGCCGGCACAGGGGCCTCCGCTCAGGCGCACTGAAGTAGTCGACGGGAAGGCGGGATAGAATCCAGGGGACAGCGAGAATTGCGCCAAGCAGGGTCAGCAGCGATGCGATCGTCACCCAGAATATGAGTTCCGGCGCATGCTGCTCGAGCCAGGCCATCAGGAGCGGACGGCGAAGGCCTCGCGGGCCAGCGCAATCTTCTCTTCGGGGTCGTCGGTGGACTCGGCGATATCGTTGGCAATTGCGAGGCGATGGCGCAGGCCCGACTGGTTGGCAACCTGGATGGAAAGCCCCGGACGGGCGTTCAGTTCCAGCAGGGTTGCGCCGAATTGGCGATCCAGCACCACGTCGGCGCCGATGTAGTCCATGCCGGTCATCTCCACGCAACTGGCGGCCAGCGCCAGCACCTGTTCCCAGTGTGGTATCTCCAGCGCTTCGAAGGTTGCGCCGGTGTCCGGGTGGCGCAGGCACAGGCTGCCGTGCTGGACGGCGCTCACGGCGCGTCCGCTGGCGATGTCGAGGCCGACACCGACCGCGCCCTGGTGCAGGTTGGCCTTGCCGTCTGACGCGTGGGTGGCACAGCGCATCATCGCCATCACCGGCACGCCCTTGAGCACGATCACCCGGACGTCCGGCACGCCCTCGTAGCTGTAGTTGGCGAGGTAGGGGTCGAAATCGATCAGCGCCTCTACCATTGCCTTGTCGTTGCGCCCCCCCAGGCTGTGCAGGCCGGCCAGGACGTTCGAGAGGTGACGGCGGATGTGGGATTCATCCACCACCGCGCCGCTGGACTTGACGTAGTTTTCGCCTTCACGCCCGGTGATCACCAGGATGCCCTTGCCACCACTGCCCTGGGAGGGCTTGATGACAAAGCTCTCGAGCGGCTCCAGCCTGCGGATCACATCCTTCACTTCGAACTGGTATTCGACCACGCCGTAGAGTTCCGGCACGTGAATACCGAGTTCCTGGGCGGCGAGCTTGGTCTTCACCTTGTCGTCCACCAGGGGGAAGTTACAACGCGGGTTGAACTTGCCGATCAGGCCGATGTTGCGCTCATTCATGCCCAGGATGCCGCTGCGCCGCAGCGTAGCGGGCGAGGCCAGCAGTTTCACGACTGCCCTCCCAGGGCGCGGAAGCGGTAGAGCTCGCTGAGGCGATAACCGGTGTACTTGCCGAGCAGGAGGATGACCCCCAGCAGGCTGAGCATCAACTCGGGGAAGTTGAAGGTCAGGTGGGCCACCAGGTTATTGGACATGGCGAGGTAGGCCAGCACCGCCACCAGCAGGCTGCCGCCGCCCTGCACCAGCACCTCGTGGGGGCCCTCTTCCTCCCAGAGCACCGACATGCGTTCGATGGTCCAGGAGAGAATGATGGTCGGGAAGAAAGTGACCGACAGCACCTGGTCAAAGCCCAGTTTGTAGCTGGCGATGGCCAGCGCTGCCATCAGGAAAATCACCACGATGACAACGGCGGAAATTCGCGAAACAAGCAGCAGGTTCATGTGGCTGAGCCAGGAGCGAATCCATAGTCCGATGCTGACCAGCACGATGAACATCGCCAGGCCCACCAGCAAGGTAGTTTGCATGAAGGCCAGGGCGATCAGGATGGGCATGAAGGTCCCGGAGGTTTTCAGACCCACCAGCAGGCGCATGATCACCACCACCAGCGCCGCCACCGGGATCAGCAGCAGGCCTTTGAACACACCCTGCTGCTCCACCGGCAGCGAGTAGATGGAAAAGTCCAGCAGTGCGAACTTGTGCACGCGCTCGTCCATCACCGCCACGGTCTTCGCCGGCAAGCTGTTGCTTACCAGGGCGAACTCGAGGCGCGAGTCCTGGGCGCCGATCACGTTGAGTATGTCCCCGCCACCGCGCTCCCAGACAAAAAAATTGTCTGGCAGGCCGCGCTGGCCGGTCTCCGGGTCGAAGACCAGGGAGTCCTTGCCGTTGTGAATCTCCAGCAGCCAGGACAGGGTCTGCCGCCGCCGGCCGTCCTGCAGGCGAATCCCGCGCAGGGCCCGCGCGGGGATTTCCGCCCGCGCCAGCACGGCCAGCAGTACCGAGTCGATCTCGTCTTCCCAGGTGCCGAGCAGGAATTCTGCATCCGGGTCCTTGTTTTCCTGGTTCAGGGCCTGGATCAACAGGGCGGCAAAGGTCCGCGGGCCAGTGGACTGTTCGTGCAGCTTGGCGATAAGTCGGTCCATTGCGGCCTGCTGGTCCTTCTCCAGCATGGGTTTGTCCGCCGGGCGCAGGCTCTGGTCGGCCAGCTCGCGGGGGTCGGGCCGGAATACCTGGGCCTTGAAATAGAGTGTCGCCGCTTCCTCCAGTTGCTGCCGGGTCCAGACCGCCCAGCGATCTCCACTGCGTTCGGTCACGGAAAAGCCGAAGCCCGAGGAAGCGAAATGTTCGTCCAGCACCTGCCAGCCGGCAACCGGCTTGGGCAGTTTCAGCTCGACCTCCACCGGCCCGTGTTCGCGCAGGGGACGGAAGCTGATCTTGGATTCCACCGTCCACACTTCACGGGATTCGCCGGGCAACAGCGGGAAGCCCATGGAGAACACCTTGTAGAGCATGAGTCCAACGCCGGTCAGGATGAGGACCCCCGCGATGAGGTCTATGCGCAAACGGGTTGAGAGCATCGAATGGGTCTCAGGAAGATGGAGGTTCAGGGCTCGCCTGGGTGTGCTTGCGGCTCACGTCGACGATTGCTGTATCCAGCAGGAAGTTGCGCCCGACCAGCAGTTTGTACTCGGACTGTTCCCGGTTCTCGAGGGCGACATCGATGCGTGAGCGAATCTCGCCAAGGGTCAGCCACATGCGCACGACGTAGCGACGCTGGGTATCGCCGTCGGCGAGCTTGAGGGTTTCACGCTTGCGCAGGGGCAGTTCCTGGGCTATTGGCTCGCCATTGCCATCAGGCAGCGTGAAACGTACATAGCGCTTGCCCTCCTTCTCGACGAGTTGGATATCGTCAGCGTGGATCGCACTGGTGTCCGCTCCGGTATCGATACGCGCGGCAAGGACGATGCCGGCGGGCTCCACCAGGGTGTCCTCGACTATGCCTATGATCGGCAGGTGCAGCTCACCCGCGGTCTTGGCCATAGGCGGCAGCGGTGCCGGCACCTCGACAATTTTCTCGATGATTTCGGGCTCGGGGCAAACCTGGGGCTCCGGCGTCTCACAGACCGGACAGATTACGGGCTCCGGGCAGTTGGCCAGGGGGTCGGGTTCAGGGCCTGCCGGCGTCGTCGAGCAAGCTGCGAGCGTCGCGAGGCACAGGCACACAATCAGAGAGGGGGCAAATTTCATGCAAGCAGGGTAATTAATCGTTTCAGCAAAGTATAGACGCCGCAGCGCCGGGAGATTGTACGTGATCCAGCTCAAAGTTTCTGAAGAAAACGCAACTTGGTTCTGGACGCAAGGCGCCGGGTTACCTAAGGTCGGGGGTACATTCAGGCGCGGAGACGCCGCTATGAAGAGCAGGACGAAACAGTTTTTGAGCGTGTTTGGCTTCGCCGCGGTACTCCTGTTGCCCGCTGCAGCCCAGGCCAAGGTATTTATCTGCGTTGACTCCCGGACGGGTGAGCAAACCTTCACCGACAGCGCCTGCCCCGACTCCGGATCTGGCGAATTGGTCAAGGTGGAGCCCGCCAACTTCAATGCCCGGGGGCCCACCCACGACAATCGCGGCACCTGGAGCAGCGATCGCACCCAGGGGACTCCCAGCACTGCCGTGAAGTCCTCCCACCAGCGCAGGATCAGTGCTGCACACGCGAGCGGATACCTGCCCAAACAGCGCTGAGTTCGGTGCAATAAACCCTCTGCCATGCGCCGCGAGTAATGCGGGCGCGCAGGCTGCGCCTGATCTGCGTTAGAATCGACGCATGCAATTTCTCGATTGGACAGTGCTCGGCGCCTATCTCGCCGGCATGCTGCTGCTGGCCTTTGCCCTTGGACGGCGGCAGAGTTCACGTGAAGACTACTATCTCGGCGGCCACCGGCTCCCCGGCTGGGCGCTCGCCGGCTCCATCATCGCAACCCAGTGCTCCACCAATTCCCTGCTCGGTGCACCGGCCTTCGTCGGTTTCGCTGCAGGAGGCGGCCTGCTGTGGCTGCAGTACGAACTGGCCGTCCCGCTGGCGATGCTGGTCCTGTGCTTCTTTTTCCTGCCGATTTATCGCAGCCGTTCGATTTCCATCTACGCCTACCTCGAGGAGCGACTGGGCCTGCAATCGCGGCTGTTGGCCAGCGCCTGCTTCCTCTTCTTTCGCGGTGTCGCCACTGGCGTGACGGTCTACGGTGTGGCCTCGGTCATCGGCCTGGTCACCGGCATTCCCTTCACCGCTGCGGTTTTCATACTGATGGGGATAACCATCGCTTACGACGTGCTGGGCGGCATGCGCGCAGTGGTCATTTCCGACGTCGTGCAAATGGTACTGCTGCTGGCGGCTGTGGTTCTGGCCCTGTGCTGGCTGGCCGAGCCCCTGGCACTGCACTGGGGAGAACTCGCCGGGCGCAGCCAGCCCCTGGTCAACGACTGGGGCATCGCCTCCGGCAACAACTACGGTTTCTGGCCCATGCTGTTCGGCGGTCTGTTTCTCTACACTGCCTACTACGGTTGCGACCAGAGCCAGGCCCAGCGACTACAAAGCGCGGGAGACCAGAAACAGCTCTACCACATCCTGCTGCTCAACGGCGTCCTGCGCTTTCCCCTGGTGCTGGCCTACTGCCTGGTGGGCCTCGGCCTGGCTGCCTATGCACTTCAGCACCCCGGCTTTATCGACGCCCTCCCCCAGACGTCCACCGGCGAGCCCAACCTGAACCTGGTGTTCCCGGCTTTCGTCGCCGCCAACTTCCCCGCCGGCCTCGCCGGACTGGCCATCGTCGGCCTGTTCGCCGCCGCCATGTCCTCCATCGACTCGGCACTGAACAGCCTCTCCGCCAGTACCGTCGAGGATTTCATCGCCCGCTTTCACGACCTGCCGGAAAAGCGCCTGTTTCTCTTTTCGAAGCTGGCGACGCTCTGCTGGGGCCTGTTCGCGGTGGCCTTTTCCTTCCAGGTGGAACACATCGCCGCGACAGTGCTGGAAGCCATCAACAAGGTCGGTTCCATGGCCAACGGCCCGCTGCTCATGCTGTTTTCGCTGGCGGTGCTGTCTCCGGGCCTGGGCCAGCGGGCGGCGATCACCGGCTTCGCCGGGGGCCTGCTGTGCAACCTGTTGATCTGGTACTCCCTGCCCCAGGTGTCCTGGCTGTGGTGGAATGTCAGCGGCTTCGCCGCCGGCTGGGCGTGCGCGCTACTGTCCGGGTTCGGCAGGTTTCAGCCGGCCGGGTCCTCGCTCGCGCTTGCCTGGCCGCGGCGTGAGGGCTTGCAATTGATCGCGATGACGGTTTTGATAATGGCTTTCTGTATGCTTCTCCAGTTCGCCTGATGTCCGGATTTACCCCGCCCGCCCTGCTGCGTAATCCCCACGCCCAGACACTGCTCGCCAGCACCGCCCCGCGGCGCCTGCCGCTGTTGTGGCGAACGCGGCATTTTCGTGCCCAGACCCGGGAAGAGGTGCTCGAATGCGGCGACGGGGTCCGCCTGCACGGCTATTTCAATCCCCAGCCCGCGCAGAAGTTGGCGATCCTGCTGCACGGCTGGGAGGGCAGCGGGAATTCCCCCTACCTGCTCTCCAATGCCCAGACGCTGTTTGCCGCGGGTTTCTCGGTGTTCCGTCTGCACCTGCGCGACCACGGCCCCAGCCACGCCCTCAACCGCGAGCTCTACCACTCCGCCCGCCTGCAGGAAATCGTCGACGCGGTGGGGGAAATTCAGCGTCGCTTCCCCCATGAGCGCACATTCCTGGCCGGACACTCGCTCGGCGGCAATTTTGCCCTGCGGGTTGCCGCACAGGCGACAGCGGCGGGCCTCGCGCTGGAAAAAGTGGTGACCATCTGTCCGGTGCTGGAGCCCTCGCACACCATGCGCCGCCTGATGGAAGGGAGTTTTATCTATCACAACTACTTCCTGAACCGCTGGAAGAAGTCCCTGCGCCTGAAACTGCAGTACTTCCCCGAACTGGGCTATGGCAGGGATCTGCTCGGCCTGAACAGCCTGGAATCGATGAACGACTACTTCGTACCGCGCTTCACCGAGTTCGAGGATGTGTCGAGTTACTTCGACGCCTATGCCGTTACCGGTGCCACACTCGCCGGGCTGGAAACTCCCACTCACATCGTTCTCAGCCAGGACGACCCGATGATTCCCGCCTGCGACCTGCCCCGCCTGGCCAGCTCCAGCGCGCTCAGCATCGAGACTCCGGCCCACGGCGGACACTGCGGCTTCATGCATAACTGGCGCCTTGACGGCTGGATCGACCAGCGCCTGCTGCAACTCATGGACTGAACAAGGCTCGCCGCCTAGCGATCCGCAGCGCGACACCAGCCCTGGACCAGGGCCACCAGTTCCACCCGCCGCTGTTCCAGCTTGCGATCGCGCCGCAGGTCCTCGAATATCACCGCGAGCTGCCGCCGCTCCGCCTCTCCCAGCCATTCCAGTGCCGGCTCGTCGAGCTTGAGCGCGCCGCGCACGGCGTGAGTGCGCTGGCTGACCATGCGGTGGTGCTGCAGCGCGCGACCCAGTAACACGAAGGGGAAATTCAGGTTGCGCGAGGGTCCGACCACCAGCTTCTGGCCCCCTGTCGGGATGCCACTGAGCTTCCAGCGGGCAATATCGTCACTGTGCCTGAGCACGCTGCGGGCGGAGGCGAAGGCGCCGCCGAGCCCACCGAGCAGCGTGCCCAGCCCGTGGGACAGGCCCGCGGTCATGCCGTCGACAAGCGCCCCCCCGGCGCCGCCCGCCACGCCCCCGGCGGCACCGGCGGCGAGTAACAACTGGCGCTGGGAGAGCCCCCAAAGGTACCAGTTCTCCCGGGCGAACAGCTCTTCTTCATCGAAGGCCATGTCCGCTTCCGAGGTTTTCAGGTCGCGGTAGTAGAACAGGTCTTCCACCCGTTTCCGGGTCTCCTTCTCGCGGCGTATCAGGTGGCGCTGGTAACGCTTGAACAGCAGGCTCTGCACCGGCGCCACCGGCGCACCCTCGGGGATCGCCTGGCTCACGCTGTAGCGAATACCTTCGACGATCAGTTCGACGATACTCTCCGCCGCCTCGAGATGCTGGCGCTCCCGGTCGGCCTGAAGCACCTCTACCGCCCGGTTCAATGGCTGCTGCCACTCGGGGTCGAGGTGCCCGAAAAGACTCAACAGCTCCAGCTGCTTGCGGTACTCCGCGCGGTGGGCATCGAACACCCGGACGGTCTGGAAGTACTGCCCCAGTCCCGCCACCCACTGCTCGACGTAATCGCTGTTCTCGATAGGGTTGACCAGGGCGAGGCTGGGGCGTCCCGTCCAGCGCAGGATCTCCATTTCCGCCTCGTAGTCGGCGCCGAAGGGCACCGAGCCGTCGACCACGTAGATCACCCCTGCGCCTTCCAGCAGCGGCGCCAGGGCGCTAACCTCATCCGCGTACTGGGGGTCCTCGCCATGCAGGCGCACGAATTCCGCCACGCTTGCCGGACGCATGGATGCGTCGCTGCAATTGGCCTGTAACCATGCCAGGATCTGCCTGGCGCGCTGGATACCGGGAGTGTCTACCAGTTCGTAGAGCGTCTCCCCGTCCACCCGCATGGGAAAGCGGCGTGCTTCGCGGGTGGAGCCCGCCGCCGCGGCGATATGCACGGAATCATCCCGGGCCAGCGTCGCAACCACCGAGGACTTGCCCTTGTTGGGGCGCCCGACGACGGCGAAGGCCGGTATTGCCTCACGCTTGCTCACGTCGGGGACCCACCGAAAATCTCTACCCGGGTACTGGCAAAGGGCAGGCCCGCGGCGAAGCGCTGCCAGTCCCCGACTTGCGCCGCACCCAGCTCTCGCCCGGGCAGGCTGGCCAGCAGCAGGATGCATTCCTGCACCGGGCTGACCTCAGCGAGCACGTCGGCGAGATCCGCCATCGGCGGTTCCCAGCCGCGAACGAGCACGAGAAGCTGATCCGCCCCACTCTCCCGTATCGCGCTGATCGCAGCCACGTCATCGGCGGGTGAACCCAGGCCGGCGAGTTGCCTGTCCTGCAGGGGCAATCCGCGGGACTGCTCCTCCGACAGTGCTTCGAGCGCGCCGGCCCAGTCGAGCAGAGCGGAGCGGCCGAAACGCTCATCCGCCGGCGCCGGGGCTTCAGGCTCCAGCGCGCGTGTCTCCACCACCGGGGAGCGCATCCGCGCCAGTACCGAGTTCACTCCCGGGAGACCGAGCAAGCTGCCGCGCAGCTGCCGCCGGAAGCCCAGCAAGCAGGCCATCCAGAGCAAGAGGCGCGGCAGCAGGGTATAGCAAAGCAGGCAGGCAAAGAGGAATGGCCACCAGGCTCGGCGACTGTCCGCGGGCATGCCGCCCAGGTCGCGCTGGGCGGGCAGGAAGCGCGTCTCGGCGATGGTCTCGGGCGAGACGGTAGCAGCCGGGAATACACTGTGCCAGGGTGCCGAAAGCCCGCGAGTCAGAATTTCCACGACTCGATCGCTGACGGTGAAGGTCGAGCCCCAGACGAAACTGAAATCCGTTACGCTGAGCAGCACCATGAACGCGGCGATCGCCCCTGACGCAAAAAGCGCGCCCAGCTCCTGCCCGTAGCGCAGCAACAACAGGCGGCCGACGCCGCCGGCCTCGCGCAGTACCGGCGCGTGAGCCATGGCATGCCGCAGGATAAGGCGCGAGGGGTTGAACGGCAGGCTGGCGGGGGGGCGGCCACGCAGGGTGTTCCAGGTCAACCAGGCGGCGAGCAGGCAGAGCAGGAACTGCAGGATCACGAACAGGAGGAGGAAAAGCGGCACGTTGACCAGGGCGCGCTCGCTTGCGAGCAGAAAACCGGCCATGCCACTGGCGCCAAACAAAAGCGCCAGGAGGCGCAGTAGCACGGCCCACTGTTTTTCGTGGAGCGGCGCTTTCTCCCCGGGAGCATTTTTTTCAGCAGCGGGGACAGTGGTGTCCACCTGGTCGAGCCAGTACAGCAGTGCCTCGATCCGCTCGCGGGATCGGCACCGCTGGCCAATGGCGTGATCCCGCCGGCGCAGGCTCTCCTCGGGCAGGTGGCGGTCGGCTTCCAGTTGCCGGCTCAGGTGTACAAGGTCACTGAGGGTGGGGCGGCGTGCCTGCGGGGGCATTCGTTACTCTCGTTATCAGCAGCGTCTTATAGTGTCGCCTGTGGCCAGAAACTGCAATCCGCTGCTAAAGTTGCCCATTCGATTCAGGATGCCACCAGATTTACGCCATGCCAAATATCCCCTCGCTAACGCTGCACGCATTGACCGCAACGCTGCTACTGCTCGCATTCACCACCAGCGCCACAGCCAGGGAAGGCGTGCCGGTCGCCACCAGCGAGGTCCGCCAGCAGCAGATTTTTCGCGAGGTAAGAGTCACCGGCACCGTGACCTCCCCCCAGGTCGCCCAGCTTTCACCGGCAACCGCGGGACTGGTGCTGCGGGTGCACGTTGACGAAGGCAGCCAGGTGGACGCCGGCGATCTGCTGCTGGAACTGGACAGCGAGCTTGCGCAGCTCAGCCGGCAAAGCGCCGATGCCGAGCGCAAACAGGTCAGCAGCGCACTCGCCGACGCCCGGCGCCGGCTCGAGGAGGCGCAGCGCCTGGCACCACAGCAGAGTATCGCGGAGACCGCCGTGCGTGCGCTGGAGGCGGAGGTCGCCCAGGACGAGGCGGCGCTGGATCGCGCCCGCGCGGATGCCGCCTACCAGCAGGCCCTGGTGGAGCGACACAGCTTGCGCGCACCCTTCGCCGGCGTTATCAGCCAGAAACTCACCGATCCCGGTGAGTGGGTGAGCCAGGGCCAGGGGGTACTGGAACTGGTCGCTACGCAGGGACTGAGACTGGATTTCGCCGTTGCCGAAGACTATCTCTTCGCGCTGACACCCACCGCACCGGTGGAATTCAGCCTGCAGTCACGGCCGGGGCAGGTCTACCCGGGGAAGGTGCAGACCATCGTCCCGGTTACCGACCCGGGCGCCCGCACCTTTCTCCTGAGAGTCGTACCGGAGGCCTCGAACAGCGCGCTGATTCCCGGCATGGCCGCCTATGCGCGACTGCAGATTCCGGAGCGGGAGAGCGGCCTCACCGTGCCGAGGGATGCCACCCTGACCTACCCCGATGGCAGAGTCCTGGTCTGGACGGTGGTGCAAGGCAAGGACGGCATGGTCGCAAAGGAAAATGTGGTGGAGACCGGCGCCTCTTCCAGGGGTTGGGTCGAGATTCGCTCCGGACTTGCGGCCGGCGCAGAGGTCGTCGTTCAGGGCAACGAGGCCCTGGCTGACGGGCAGCCAGTCCGTGTGGTGGAACAGAGGTAAGCCGCTATGTTCGAGGCCATCATCAATCGCGGCATCCTGACCACAGTCATCACCCTGATCATCTGTGTCCTCGGTATCGTCGCAGCAACCCGCATCCCGGTACAGATGATTCCGGACCTCGATGTCCGGGTGATCAGCGTGCGTACCAGTTGGCCTGGCGCAACGCCCCAGGACGTGGAAAAGGAAATCCTGATCGAGCAGGAGGAATACCTCCGTAACCTGCCCAACCTGTCGCGCATCCTCGCCAGCGCCAGCAGCGGCAGTGCGGAAATCGAGCTGGAATTTCCCTTCGGTACCGACATCACGGACATGATGATCCGGGTCAACAACGCGCTCTCCCAGGTGCCCTCCTACCCTGAAAGCGCGGATGAACCGCGAATCTACGCCAACTCATTCTCCAGTAACTCCTTCATGTTTTTCAGCGTGACCCCTCTCCCCGGCAACCCGCGCAGGCTCGACATGAACCTGCAGCGTGATTTCGTCGAGGACAACGTCAAGCCGGTGCTGTCGCAGGTACAGGGTGTTTCCGAAGTGCAGATGTACAGCGGCGCTGAACGGCAGATCCAGATACTGATCGATCCCGCAAGACTGGCTCAGCGGCAACTCAGCCTCAGCGATGTCCGCAATGCGATTCGCAGCCGCAACCGGGACCGCTCGGGCGGCGAACTGGAGTCGGGCAAGCGCCAGTACCTGCTGCGGACCATCGGCCGTTTCGAAAACCTGGATGAAATGCGCGAACTGATCATCACACGCCGCGGGGATTCGGTCATCCGGCTGGAGGATGTCGCAGAGGTACGCCTCGACCATTTCGAAGAACGCAGTGTCACCTCGTTCAATGGGGCAGAGAACCTCTTCATGGCGATTCGCAAGGAAGCGGGCTCCAACGTCATCGACATCAAGGAGGACGTACTGGCGCTCATCGAACCGCTGAACCGCGACGTACTCAATCCGGCGGGCATGTACATCGAGATCATGGCAGACGACGTGCGCTACGTGCAGGATTCGATCCGCAACGTCTGGCAGAACCTGTTCATCGGCAGCATGCTGGCGTTGGGGGTGATGTACCTCTTCCTGCGCTCGGCACGGGCAACCGCGGTGGGGGTAATGGGCATCCCGATCTGCATCATCGTCGCCTTCCTTGGCCTGCTGCTCACCGGCAGGACCATAAACGTCATCTCCCTCGCAGGAATCGCCTTCGCCATCGGCATGACTCTCGATAACAGCATCGTAGTGCTGGAAAGTATCGAACTGGAGCGGCGGCGCGGCGCATCGCGCCGGGACTCGGCGATACTCGGTGTGAAAAAGGTCTGGCCCGCTGTGCTGGCCTCGACCATGACCACCGTACTGGTTTTCCTCCCGGTCGCCTTCGTACAGGAAGAGGCAGGACAACTCTACTCGGATATCGCCATCGCGATATCCGCAGCCATCCTCGCCTCCATGCTGGTTGCAATCACCGTCCTGCCGACCGCCACCGCGCGCCTGCGCCTCGATGCATCGGGCGCGCAGTCGGAAAAACGCTATAGCGTCCATCGAATCGGCAAGCGCTTACGCGAGAGTACCCTGAACGGAGTTCGCTGGATTCTCGCTACCAGCCGTCGCCAGATCACGTGCATCGCCGTCACGGTACTTGCCAGCGCGGCGATCATCGAATTCCTGACGCCCCCTGCCGAGTACCTGCCAGAGGGCGAGGAGCCGAAAGTCTTTGCCGCCATGAGCGCGCCGCCAGGCTACAACCTCTCCACCATGTTGACCATCTCGCGCGAGATCGAGAGCTGGCTGCTGCAATTCGTGGACAGTGACCCCGCGGCTTTTCACGCCGGTGAATCCCCGGTGCCCTCGATCAAGTACATGAACATGCGGGTCAATCCGAACTCCATGCGGATCATCGCCGAAACCACCGATCCCGGCGATATCGAAGACCTGATGAACGTCCTCAGCGCCAAGTACCGGGAGTACCCCGGAATGCGTGCCTTCGCCGCAAGGGGCTCGATCATCACCAGTAACGACGGCGGCACCCGCAGCATCAACCTGGACATCTCCGGCCCCAGCCTCAGTGACATCTATGCGGTTGCCCAGGCTGCCTATGATCGCGCCGGCGATGTCTTCGACAACCCACGCATTCAGTCCCAGCCCTCGTCGCTGACCCTCGCCCAGCCGATGCTGGAGATCCGCCCCAACTGGCAGCGGGCTTCCGAGATCGGCCTGTCCGGCGAGGAACTGGGCTTTACAGTTTCGGCGCTCACAGACGGCTCCTACGTCGACGAGTTTTTCCTCGCCGACGACAAAATCGACATCTACCTGTACAGCAACCTCGGGCAGAACGCCTCGCCGGACAGTCTCGCACAGTTGCCCATCTATACCCCGAACGGCACGGTCCTTCCCTTGGGGGCGATCAGCAATATCAGCGAGACCCTGGACACCAACTCAGTGCGCCGGGTCAATGGGAAGCGCACCGTCACCCTGAATATCATTCCCCCGCGCGACGTTCCGCTGGAGAGCGGCGTGGAGTCGGTGCGCACCGAACTGGTCGAGTACTTGCGCCAACGCGGCCAGATCCCCGCCGGGGTGAATCTCACCATTTCCGGCGCCGCAGACCAGCTCGACGCCACCCGCAGCGCGCTGCTGAGCAATTACGGGGTGGCCCTGCTGATCGTCTACCTGTTGCTGGTGGCGATCTTCAGCCACTGGGGCTATCCCCTGCTGATCATGACTTCCATCCCGCTGGGGATCGCGGGAGGGATCGTCGGGCTCTGGGTGCTGAACGCCGCAGGGGCGATGCTGCCCCTGTTCGGCGCCAACGCGCTGGTACAACCCTTCGACATGATATCGATGCTCGGCTTCCTCATCCTGATGGGTACCGTGGTCAACAACCCGATCCTGATCGTGCACCGGGCGGTAGGGAATTTCCGCGACGAGGGTATGCACGCGGTGGCCGCGGTGGCGGAGGCGGTGGACGCGAGACTGCGCCCCATCGCCATGTCGACGATCACCACCATTTTCGGCCTGGCGCCGCTGGTCCTGATTCCGGGCGCTGGTACCGAGCTCTACCGTGGCGTTGGCGCCATCGTGATGTTCGGCATCATCGGCGCCGCCGTGGTCACCCTGACCATGCTACCGGCACTGACGGCACTGGTCCTCGCCTACCTCGAAAAACGCGACGCCGCCGGCAGGGCCGAGAAAACCCCGGCCTGACCCTCAGCTCTGCTCATCCTGCACGGGCTCGCGCTTCAAGGCAGGCATCCGCACCAGGGGGTAGAACATCTGTTCCAGCCAATGGGCGTCACGCACGGGCAGGCCGTAGTGCGCAGGGCGCCCCTCGGGAATGTGCAGTGTTCCGAACATCCAGTCGTAGACCGAAACGACCGTGCCGAAGTTGCGGTAGTTCTTGCCGTCCCTGCCATAGCCGTGGTGAGTGTGGTGGATACCGGGGGAAACGAAGATGTGTTCCAGCGCCCGGAACAGCGGGCCCGCGTAGCGATGCCTGCGGATGGGATCGTCCCAGCGAAAATGCGAGTGGGTCACCGTATTCCAGATCTGCAAGGCCACTATATAGCCGAGTACGCCCTCGTAGAGGCCAAGGTAGAGAGCGAGCCCGCTGATCCAGCCCGAGGGAATGATAAAAAACCAGCTCAGGTTCAGGCGGAAGTTCAGCAGTACGTTCATGTGCCTTGCTGAGTGATGAGTGCGGTGAATCTTCCACAGTACCGGGTGTTGCAGGGGCTGGTGAGACCAGCGGTGCACCCAGTAGAAAAAGAACTCGCCGACCAGCAGCACCAGAGGCACCTGGTCCCAGGCAGACAGCCCTGTGAGCGCACCGCGATACGCCTCCGGCAGCAGCAGGCCATAGACCATCGCCGTCAGGCCGGCAGCCAGCGGACCGAGAACCCCGCGGCCGAGCGATACGCTGCCGAGCATCAGAATGAAGTCGCCCTTGCGATAGACCCCGCGATGGCGGCCGCTCGCCAGTTCCAGCAGCAGGATCAGGACGGTGGCCACCCCGACCCAGATAAACGTCAGCCGCATGAACTCCTGCATGTCCTGCATCGAAAATACCCGCATAGTTGTTGGAGGATGGCGCCAGTGTGGCGCAGAGATTAGAATGCGTAAAATGCATATTTATTGGCACAAAGATGCCTAATCGTTATGGATATAGAACTCAAGCGCCTGCAGCACATTCTCGCCGTGGCCCGCGCCGGCAGTTTTTCCCGCGCCGCGGAGGAACTGCACATCACCCAGCCGGCCCTGAGCCGCAGTATCGGTATCCTGGAAGAGCGCTATGGCCTGCGGATCTTCGAACGGGGCCGTGGCGGCGCGTCCCTCACCGGTGTCGGCAAGCAGGTAGTGAAGGAAGCGGAGGGCCTGCTGCAAAGTGCCCGCGCGGCGGACCACAACCTGCGCCTCTACAGCCGCGGTGAGGCCGGACGGCTCTCGGTGGGAATGGGGCCGCTGATTGCCAGTCTCGCCCTCCCCTCCATCGGGCTGCGCTGCCTGCAGGAGCGCCCGGGGCTGGCGGTTCAGGTAGTGGCGCGCCCCGCCTATCTGCTCTACGACGATCTGATCGAGGACCGCATCGAAATCCTGTTCTGTTCGGCGCGGCAACTGGCGGACAGGAGCGGCATCGAGGAGGAAAACCTGGGCACTGTTTCGATAGGGGCTATCGTCCGGGCAGGCCACCCGCTGGCCGCCCGTCGGGAGGTTACGCCACAGGATCTCGCGGGCTTTGCCCTGCTGAGCGGCGCGGAAGCCAGCTCAATGGCCGCCCGCGGCCACCCGGGAGGATTCGTTTGTGACAACTACGAAGTGCTGCGGCAGTTGGTCATGCAATCCGATGCCGTGCTGTTGTCGTCCCCGGCCCTGGTCTCCCGGGAACTCGAGGCCGGCTCCCTGGTGGCGCTGCAACGGGTCGACAGCGATGTCCCGGCACAGGTCGAGGTTTACATGGTCAGCCGCAGCGGCGAAACGCTCTCGCCAGCAGGGGCGGCAATTCGCGACTATGTGCGGGAATACCTTGCCGAGGTTGCCGCCTGAACCGGAGCAACGCAGCGTATGAGAGGCTTCGGGAGAGCAAACGGTGCCTGACAGCTAGAGCTCATGGTAGCGATAGTGGCAGCCCAGGGCCCTGAACTCCGATTCTTTCTTTCGTCGCGCCCGCTTCCAGTCGTCCATCTGCCGGCCACTGCCGCCATCGCGGCGCAAGTCCTCGTAATGCACGATCTCCACCTGCAGCCTGCGGCACTCTTCCAGTGTCCTGCCCCGGCTATTTTCACCTGCGTAGGTTTCTGTGCACAGGCCAGACGCGAGCGCGATCAGGATGCTACGCGCTGCCACTGAAAGCGCCTCTCCTGACCGCGCCGTCAATGGACCTTTCCTCCGGATTTCCTCCACAGCCTGCACCTCCTTGTGCGGTTTTTGCTGGCAGGCTCCAGACTAGACCAAGGG
The DNA here is from genome assembly GCA_033283325.1 of Halieaceae bacterium WMMBA4. Taxonomy (GTDB): domain Bacteria; phylum Pseudomonadota; class Gammaproteobacteria; order Pseudomonadales; family Halieaceae; genus Mangrovimicrobium. The sequence goes on along the minus strand of JAWMQO010000001.1, from coordinate 1,019,676 downwards.
CGGGGGCGCGCCAACGCTCAAAAGCGGCCAGTGCTGGCCGGCAGGCCTGGCTGGCGCTAGAGCGACTGCTCTATGGCCTCGAGCAATTCCTTGTCATCGGGTTTGGTCCGGCTGCCGAAATGCGCGACAACCTTGCCCTCGCGATCCACCACGTACTTGTTGAAGTTCCAGCTCGGCGCCTCGCTCTGTGCCGCGAGTTCCCTGAAGACGGGATTGGCGTCATCGCCGCGCACGCCGGTGGGGGCGAGCATGGTGAAGGAGACGCCGTAGTTGACGTAGCAGATATCCGCGGCCTCCTCCTCGGTGTCGGCTTCCTGGCGGAAATCATCGCTGGCGAAGCCCACCACCACCAGGCCCTGCTCCGCGTACTTCTCGTGCAGGGCCTCCAGCCCCTTGAACTGCGGGGTAAAGCCGCAGTGGCTGGCGGTGTTGATGATCAGCATGGGCTTGCCGTCCTGTAACGCGCAGAGATTCACCGAATCCTTCGAGTGGAGCTTGCGCATGGTCTGGTCCAGGTACTCCGGGCAGGAGGACCAGGCCAGTGCGGGTGCGAGCAGCAGGAGTGCCGCGTATGCTGTGTGTTTCATGATGTATCTCCTGTCAGGGCGTTGGTGATATGTACGTTATTGCAAGGCGGAGCGGATCAGACCAGGGCTGCAGGTTTTAGCGCCAGAGCGGAGCGCAGTGGCGGAACCCCGCCGCTCAACCGGCTTCGACGGCCTGCTTGTAGCGCAAATAGGCCTTCTCCGGCCAGTAGTCGCTGCGGCGATAAAATTCCTCAACCACCGGGGCGCTGCCGTCAAGTGTGACCCAGGGTTGCCGGGTGCCGGTGAAGATGTGGATGTCGGGTGGGCAAAGCGCCCTGTCCTCCAGCGTAGCAACCCGCACGAATGCGATCTGCTCGCGCCCTCCGAAGTGACTCCACAGGGGCACCTGGCAATCCGGGCAGCTGAACACGCTCTGGCCAATGCCGCTGTTCGAGGGGCGCTCCGAGCGCAGGGGAGTCCCCTCGATGAGCGCCACCTGGTCGGTTTCTATCATCGCGTTGAGCACAAAAGCCGAGCCGGTCTCCCGCTGGCACCAGGTGCAGTGGCAGCAGTGCACGAACATCGGCTCTCGCAGCAATCGGAACTGTACTGCAGCGCAATTACAGCGCGCGCTGGCGGGCCAGGAAACTTCGGGATTACTCATCTACCTTTCTCCTCATAATACACTGCGAGATGGCATCAATAGCCAGCCAACAAATTCTGACCGGGTGATTCTGGCACAGCGGCAGCCCCAGCGACCACTGTCTTCAGGTGAAGCCCGCTGGACTATACTCAAGACTGTGATCTTCGATGGCGTGAAAACAACCTTGCGGAAACTGTTACTATTCCTGCTGGCATTTTCCCTGTGTGGCACCGCGCACGCTGATATCTGGCAGGTCAACGTGCAGGGAGCCATCGGCCCGGCACTCGCCGACTACAGCATCCGCGCCCTCTCGGACGCGGCGACCGCCGATGCGGAGATGGTGCTCCTGCGCATCGATACGCCGGGCGGACTGGACAGCGCCATGCGCGAGATGATCCAGGCGATTCTCGCCTCACCCGTCCCGGTGGTGGGCTACGTCGCGCCATCCGGGGCACGGGCCGCCAGTGCCGGTACCTACCTCCTCTACGCCTGTCATATCGCGGCGATGGCGCCGGGCACCAACCTCGGCGCGGCCACCCCGGTGCAGATCGCATCACCCGCCCTGCCGGGCGCCAGAAGCCCTTCCGGCGACGGTGAAAAAACCGAGCCCAAAACCGCGATGGAGCGCAAGATCGTCAATGACGCGGTGGCCTACATCCGCAGCCTTGCCCAGTTGCGCGAGCGCAACGGAGACTGGGCGGAAAGCGCGGTTCGCGAGGGCGCCAGCCTCTCGGCACAGGACGCCCTGGCGGAAAACGTCATAGACCTGGTGGCAGATTCCCGCGCGCAATTGCTCCGTGCACTGGACGGCCGGGAAGTGTCCCTGGGTGACTCCAGCCACAGCCTGCATACCGCCGGCGTCGCCGTGCACCTGGCGGAGATGGACTGGCGCAGCGAGTTCCTTGCGGTGATCACCAATCCCAACGTCGCCTACATCCTGATGCTCGCGGGTTTCTACGGCCTGCTGCTGGAGTTCTACAATCCCGGCGTCGGCGTACCCGGCGTGGTCGGCGCCGTTTGCCTGCTGCTGGCGCTCTACGCCTTCCAGGTGCTGCCGGTGAGCTACGTGGGGCTGGGACTGATCATTCTCGGCATAGGCCTGATGGCGGCGGAGGCGAGCGTGCCCAGCTTCGGCATCCTCGGCCTGGGCGGCATAGTGGCTTTCGTATTTGGCTCGATCATGCTCATGGACACCGAATTACCGGGCTATCGTATCGCCATGCCGCTGATCGTCGCGCTCGCCCTGTTCAGCGCCGCCCTCCTCTGCATCGCCCTTGGCCTGGTGCTGCGGACGCGAAAACGGGCTCCGGTGACGGGACTGGAGCACCTGCTCGGCAGTATCGGCGAAGTGGAAGTGCTGCGCGGCGGTGCGCCCTATGTGCGCCTCGACGGCGAGCTGTGGCGCGCCCGTTGCGACGAAGAACTGCGTCCCCACGACAGGGTCACGGTGGATGCGTTCGACAATCTGGAAATAACAGTAAGCAGGACCCGGGGGGGTTGATGATGGTGGATTTCAGTGTATTTGGTGGCGTATTCGTGCTCCTGGCGGTCGGCCTCCTGTTTTCCATGTTCCGCGTACTGCGGGAATACGAACGGGGGGTGATCTTCATGCTGGGACGCTTCTACAAGGTGAAGGGACCGGGCCTCATCATCATCATCCCGGTGCTGCAGCAGATGGTGAGGGTGGACCTGCGCACGGTGGTCATGGATGTACCGACCCAGGACGTGATTTCCCGCGACAATGTCTCGGTGGAGGTCAACGCGGTGATCTACTTCCGCGTGGTCGACCCGGAGAAAGCCATCATCCAGGTGGAGAACTACCTCGAGGCCACCAGCCAGTTGTCCCAGACCACGCTGCGCTCGGTTCTCGGCCAGCATGAACTGGACGACATGCTCGCCGAGCGCGAGCAGCTCAACGCCGATATCCAGAATATCCTCGACAAGCAGACCGACGCCTGGGGCATCAAGGTAGCCAACGTCGAAATCAAGCACGTGGACCTGAACGAATCGATGGTGCGCGCCATCGCCAAGCAGGCGGAAGCGGAACGTGAGCGCCGCGCCAAGGTGATCCACGCCAACGGCGAGGCGGAGGCTGCGCAGAAACTCGCGGAAGCCGCCGAGGTTCTCTCGCACCAGGAACAGGCAATCCAGCTACGCTACCTGCAAACTCTTACCGAAATCGCCGGCGACAAGAATTCCACCATCGTCTTCCCGGTACCCGTGGACCTGCTGGAAAAATTGCGTAGCTGAAGGGCCTTGCGACCCGCGCCGGGGGTGGTGCCGCAGGTATCCGCCCCAGCGAGGCAGATTGGCCTTATTATTGCTTTGCTTGAGATATTGATTGGACCATGTGCCATCGGGGCTTTGTGACTGAAAACCAGGGGGGACTCTGTGCATGATTAGCATGCAGGGCTTGATCGAACGGGCCGCGCGCCTGAATCCGAACGGTATGGCGACCCGCTGCTGCGGGCGGGAACAGAACTGGCGCAGCCTGGCGCAGCGCGTGGCGCGGCTGGCCGGCGCGCTGCGCGCCGCGGGAGTGGCGGACGGTGAGCGGGTAGCCATCCTCAGCCTCAACAGCGACAGGTACTACGAGAGCGTGTTCGCCACCTGCTGGGCCGGCGGCTGCGTCGTGCCGCTGAATACTCGCTGGGTACTGGCCGAAAATGCCTATGCCCTCAACGATAGCGAACCTCGGGTTCTGCTGTTCGACCAGCACTTCACCGAACAGGCGCAACACCTGAACGCCCAGTGCGAGTCCCTGCGCAGCGCCATATTCATGGGCAATACAGACTGCCCGGCCTGGGCCTCGCCCTACGAGCAGGAACTGGGCGCGCGGATGCCCCTGTCCCCCTCACCCCGCGGCGGTGAACAGATGGCCGGCATTTTCTACACCGGCGGGACGACCGGTTTCCCCAAGGGTGTCATGCAATCCCACCACGCCCTGTGGGCCAGCGCCATCGGTGGTGCGCAGCACTTTGCAATGCAGCCGGAATCGGTTTATCTCCACGCCGCGCCGATGTTTCATATTGCCGATTTTGCCGGTTCCATGGGTGCGACCCTGCAGGGTGCCAGCCACGTGATCCTCCCCGCCTTCACGGCGGACGCCGCCCTCGCTGCGCTGGCCAGCGAGGGCATCACCCATTCCCTGATGGTCCCCTCGATGATCAAGATGCTGCTGGCGCATCCCGAGGCCGGCACGACCGACGTCAGCTCCCTGCAGCGTATTATCTACGGCGCTTCGCCCATGCCTCCCGCCACGCTGGAGCGCGCCATGACCCTGTGGCCAAAGGTGGGCATGGTACAGGCCTACGGCCAGACCGAGCTGGCACCGATCGCCACACTGCTCTCGGTGGAGGACCACCTGGTAGGCGGTGAACGGCTGCGCTCCGCCGGGCGCCCCAGCCCGGTATCCGACCTGCGGATTGTCGCTGAGAACGGCGAGGACTGTCCCACCGGAACCTCGGGTGAGGTCGTGGTGCGCGGCCCCCAGGCGATGCTCGGCTACTGGAACAAACCGGAGCAGACAGCGGAAGCGCTGCGCGACGGATGGGTTTACACGGGAGACGCTGGCTACCTCGACGCCGCGGGCTACCTGTATATCGTCGACCGGGTAAAGGACATGATCGTCTCGGGGGGCGAGAACGTGTATACCACCGAGGTAGAGAACGCGCTGATGACCCACCCCGCGGTCCAGGACTGTGCGGTTATCGGCGTGCCCCACGAGGAATGGGGCGAGGCGGTCCACGCCATCGTCATTCTCAAGGCCGAACAGAAGGTCAGCGAGGCGGACCTGATCAGTCACTGCCGGGAACATATCGCCGGCTACAAACTCCCCAAGAGCGTGACCTTTCGCGAGGAGCCCCTGCCCCTCTCGGGCGCGGGCAAGGTATTGAAGACTGAACTGCGTAAACCCTTCTGGGAAGGCCAGGCACGGAATGTGAACTGAAGCCCCGGAAACGAAAAAGCCCGCCTGGTTGGCGGGCTGTAATCGGGGAATGGAGAGACTGCCTCTCGCGCCGCTGGCGCGCTCAGGCAGAGCGGCGCATGCGGCGCGCGCCGACCAGGCCACCCATGGCTGACATGAACAGCCAGGCCGCGGCGGGAACGGGAACCGGCGCAATGGGTTGAACCTGCAGTCCGGCAAGCGCATAGACCGCTGTAAATGATCCGGACGAAATCGTGAAGGAGGTAATTTCGCCCAGGCCTTCCAGGCTAAAGGTATCGACCTGCCCCGGCATGTCGCTGCCAAGCACCAGGCTGCTACCGTTATTGGCGGTCACCGTGGCGGTTTCGTTACCGTCCCACGCCGCCAGCGTAATGCCGGTTACGGTGACGGCCTCGGAAAACTCCACGGTAAGTGATTCGCCGCGCTGCAGGGCGCTGGAGCAAATCCAGAACACACAGCCACTGTGCCCGAGTCCCTCGATGCCTGAAACGAAAGGAGCCTTGTAGAAAGCCAGCTTGCCTCCGGCAGTGACATCGACACCGATTCCATCGACGCTGGTGCTGTAACCGCTGGAGGAGACGCTGCCGAGGCCGGTAAAATCGAAAGTCGCGGCAAGCGTGGATTGAGCCATTAAGAGTGCGGCACCGGAAACCAGCCCGCGAACGAGTTTACTATTCAAGGTACATCCCCTTTTAACGCTTTATAGTTTTTTAACATCCTTGTGTCGCCCCGCCGTCCATGGCGGGAGCAGAAATTCTTTCCTCGCGAACCCGACTCCGAAACCTGGCACAGGGCCGGCAGTTTCGAGCGACATATATGCCATAGCAAAGGGTGTGCCAACTCAGTGAATACAGGCCCTTGCGGTGATCCCGCTCACAATACGGGAAGGATTTGTAAACTAAATTGATTGCCGATCGAGCATTTAAACATCAAGGGGAGCGATGCAAACGTACCGGGAATACACACCCGGCCAAGCGTCGCTGCTGGGTGGGTGCGTCAGGATAAAGAACAGACAATGAAAAAAGCCCGCAAACGCGGGCTTTCTCCGAGAGGGATTGGATCGGGTATTACGAATTGCGACGAACGCGGCGGGCCCCAACCAGGCCGCCCAGAGCCGACATGAAAAGCCAGGCAGCAGCGGGGACCGGAACGGGTGCTACCGGAACGACTTCCAGGCTACGCAGGGTGAACAGGCCGGTGTAACGGATGTTCTCGATCGTGAAAGAAGTGATCTCGCCCAGATCACTCAGGTCGAAAGTGCGCAGCTGGTTTGAGGCCGAGCCTTTCAGGATCATCTCTGAACCATTGTCACCGGTAATCAGCGCTTTGTCGGGCTTGTCCCAGGCCGCCAGGGTCATGCCGGTAACGGTCACAGCTTCTGAGAAGGTAATGACCAGCGACTCGTGGTACTGAATGGCTGCCGAGCAGATATCGCCAATGAAGGGTGCCGCGACACAACCGCTGTGGCCAATACCGTAGCCCGGTTCGGCGAAGGTGTAGTAGTCGAGCATATCCCCTTCGGGGGTTGTTACATTGACGGTAATGCCATCGGAAGTGGTTTCATAGCCGGTGTTGGGCACAGAACCGCCAGTGGCGCCAATGCTGAAATCAAAGGTTGCGCCGAGCGCAGACTGACCTACCAGGAGAGCGGAACCGGCAAGCAGCCCACTCAGGAGTTTCTTATTTAACATAACGACCCCATCTCGATTATCGTTAGTGTTTGTCCTTGAATCGCCCCACCCCACTATCCGTAGCGGGGGCAACCGCCTATCCCTTGCGAACCCGACTTGCGGACAGCAGTTCCAGGGGACAAACCTTATTAAGCAATTGCCATGCCAGACTATATAAATCAATTACTTAGAACGATTCTGATGGCCTTTCTGGCTGAAGTTGTAAACAAAATTGATGAAATACCTTAGAAACCGGGAACGCTCCTGGGCAGGGACAGGCCAGAAACCCGAAACAAGGGTGATCGAGTGGTGGGGTGGGCGTGAAGAATTGAGGAGCACGGAAGTGAAAGGCCCGCCTGGGCAGGCCTTTGGGGAAGTGCTTTTTGCTTTGAATTTCTACTGGCGGCGGCGCAGGCGACGCGCGCCTACCAATCCACCAAATGCCGACATAAACAGCCAGGCAGCCGCGGGCAGGGGAACCGGCGCCACAGGCTGGACTTCCAGGCTGCGCAACGTGAAGAGACCAGTGTACTTGATGTTCTCAAGGGTGAACGAGGTGATCTCCCCCAGGTCACTGAGGTCGAAGGTTCGCAACTGGTTGGACCAGGAGCCTTTGAGGGTCATCTCGGAGCCGTTGTCACCTGTTATCAGGGCTTTGTCAGGCTTGTCCCAGGCGGCCAGTGTCATGCCCGTTACCGTCACCGCCTCGGAAAAGGTGATCACCAGGGACTCATGATACTGGATCGCTGCGGAGCAGATATCACCGATGAAGGGCGCGGCGACGCAGCCGCTGTGGCCAATACCGTAGCCTGCCGGGTGAAAAGTGTAGTAATCGAGCATGTCCCCTTCCGGGGTCGACACGTTGACGGTGATGCCGTCAGAGGTCGTCTCATAGCCGGTTGCGGGAACGGAGCCCCCGGTTGCGCCTATGCTGAAGTCGAAGGTTGCACCGAGCGCACTCTGCCCGGCCAGTAGCGCGGCACTGGCGACCAGTCCACGCACAAGGTTCTTCATCATGAAGCTCTCCCGTTATTTTTTTACATCATCCTTGGTGTCGCCCCGCCCTCCATGGCGGGAAATGTCGATTATCGCGTAAAGCGTAAACAACTCTGGAGCTCTGCAATGGGTGAGAACATCCAGGCGACAGCAAAATAACTGCAACAGACATGCCAGCCCAATAGAATCAAACACTTACCAGTTCACAAAAACAAAAAAAACCTGGTAATGTAAATTTTTCCGACATCAATCGGGCCCTTCCCGGTGAAATGGTTCATCCATTCCCGGAGGAAATAAGGGCTAATGTTAGTAGATACTAGCGTTATAGGGTCTAAATGGCCTGCCCTGAGCGTGTTTCCCGGCTGTCAGCCGGACTATCTGCCCGTCCGCGCGCTTTACGACCAGATTACTGGTTGGTCACAGCAAGCAAAGCTCTGAAACGCGGGCGATCCACCACCCTGAGGGAGCTGTCAATTTAAGTGACAGCAAGAAAAGGCCTCTTTCATCGAGCTCCTGAATGTATACCCAAGGAGCCCGCTAAAGCCCCGGCCAGGGACTTGTTCCCAAACCCGGCTTGTGCCCCCTTTGCCGCCAGCGATCAATGCGCCCGGCGCACGGCTCCCATGACTTCCCGAACGAAAAGCGGGGCTTGGCGCGGCTCGACCTCCGGGTGGAAGCCCGGGCCGACGATCACGAAGCGTTCGATGCCCATGGCACGCAATTCCAACAATCGCTCAATACAGTGCTCCGGCGGGCCGACGATGGCGAAACGGCGCACGAACTCGAAATCCAGTTCCGCTCCGCCCAGCCGATCCACCGCCTCCACCTTGCCGTGGGTGTTCATGTCGTAACCCGCACGGATTTTTTCCAGGTTGCGGCGATCGCTGTCTGAACTCGGTCCTGCCGCTTCACCCAGCATGATCTGGAAACGAGCCAGCGGGGCCACGAAGCTGGTCGCCGCCTCGCGAACGGCCTCTATATCGGGATGGCAGACCAGGATGACTTGCAAGCCGTAGCTGATTCCCCCGGGCGCCAGGCCCTGCTCCCGGCGTGCCTCGCGTGCGGTGTAAAGCGCCCACTGCACGCGCTCGGGTATCGCACCGACGCTGAAGGTAAGCCGCTCGGCGAGCGTAGCCGCCATGCGAATGACCTTCGGGCCAGTGGCCGCAACGTCCAGGGGGACCTTCGCCAGGCCTTCCGGTATCCACTTCAATTGAGCCGCCTCCGGGCGATGGCCCAGGGACAGGGTCTCGGCGGAGCGGGTCTCCGAGAGTGACCCGTTGGCGGTGAAGTCCACGGCTTTACCCGAAAGCAGGGCCTGAAGTTCGCGCAGCGAGGATTCGAAAGCGCCCAAAGGCGCCGGCGCCCGTCCGAGATAGGCCAGGGCGGAATCGCCGCGGCCAATTCCTAGCACCGCCCGTCCCCCGGAAAGTGACTGCACGCTGGCCGCACTGGCCGCGCTTACCGCCGGGTGGCGGGTCAGCGGGTTGGTAACCCCGGTGCACAGTTTGAGCCTCTCGGTGGCGAGAGCCCAGGCGCCCATCAGGACCCAGGGATCGGCACTGAGAGACTGGGAATCCATGAACATCTGGCCGTTCCAGCCTTCCGCCTCACGCTGTCTCGCCAGCTCCACCGAGGTGCCAGTCACCGAACCGCCCGCACACCAGAATTCAATCATACTAACCTCGCTGAGTTTTTATTTTTTCGCAGGGCTCACGCCGTACCGCCCGCCTCCGTCCAGGCTCCCGCGCTGGGGACTGCACCATAATACTGGACACGAGCCCGCGTCTGGGCGATAAATTCCCCACTATCGGCCCGCCACCCGATACCGACAAACTGCCCACGGGGACACCAATGCGCCTGATCGTCCTGGCCCTGCTTTTCTGCCTATCCATCCCCCTGTATGCAGACGCGCCCGAGGCGCAGAACACCGCGCCGCCCAGCCAGGGCTCTTTGCTTGTCGACCCCGCGGAAGACCGTGGCGTGCATGTCGCGGCGGTGAAGCTGGATGGGGAGACCCTGTTCCGTCTTCGGGGTATTTCTGCGGTACCTGCGACCCTGCGCGTCACCCGGGTAAAGAGCAATATCATCGCTATCGCCGACAACCCCGGTTTCGACGCCGCCGCCGGGCATATCGAACAGGGCGAACAGCGCTACACCCTGTTTATTGACGGGCAACTGGTTACCTACCTCTATCCCGTCGACGCAGCAATCGAGGAAGTGCCACTGAACGTGCTCGCAGAGGCTACCCTGCAGCGTGTCAGCCATGCCATCGTCCAGTACCGGGAGGCGCGCAGCACCCGCCGGCTGCTGGTGGCGACCGGGATCCTGGTTGGCATCAGTGGATTGGCCCTGCTGCTGATACTCGCCGTCAACGCCCTCTTCCGCTGGCTGCTGAGGCTCGTTGAGGGCACGGTCAAGCAACGTATCGAAAATATCGAACGCGCTTCCCACCGGGTTATCGACGCGGCACAATTGTGGGAAGCCGTCGCCAGCATCCTGCGCGGCCTGCGAGCCCTCACCTTGTTTGCGATAGCCCTATTCTGGCTGAATTCCGCCCTCGGGCTCTATCCCTGGACACGCCCTTTCGCTACCAGTATTTTCCGCCTGGTGCTGAATCCACTGCGGGAAATCGGCACTGGCATTCTCGGTTCCCTGCCTGACCTCGCCTTCCTGGCAGTGCTCGCCTTCATCGTGCGCTTCGTGCTGAAAGCGACGAAAACCTTCTTTGTGCGCGTGGACCGCGGCTGGATCCGCCTGCACAACTTTGACCGGGACTGGGCTCTGCCGACCTACCGCATCATTCGAATCCTGATCATCGCCTTCGCCCTGGTGGTGGCCTATCCCTATATTCCCGGTTCGGATTCCGAGGCCTTCAAGGGTGTCAGTATTTTCCTCGGTGTGGTCTTCTCCATCGGTTCCTCGTCGTTCATCGCCAACATGATCGCCGGCTACAGCCTGACCTACCGCGGCGCTTTTCGCGAAGGCGACCGGGTAAAAATTGGCGAGTATATTGGCGAAGTCGTCAATGTCCGCTCCCTTAGCACGCAACTGCGCTCACTGAAGAACGAGGATGTGAACATTCCCAATTCGGAAGTCCTCGCCTCCCCCGTGGTGAACTACACTACCTTCTCGAAGGAACAGGGGGTCATCCTGCACACCGACGTCGGCATCGGCTACGACACACCCTGGCGGCAGGTGGAGGCACTGCTGCTGATGGCAGCGCAGCGCACCGCGGGTCTGGAACAGGAGCCACCGCCTTTCGTGCTGCAAACCTCCATGGGTGACTTCACCGTGGTCTACCAGTTGAATGCCTTTTGCAAGGACGCCAAAACCATGCCACGCGTCTACAGCGCATTGCATGCCAACATCCAGGACGTGTTCAATGAACACGGCGTACAGATCATGTCGCCCAATTACGAGGCGGACCCGGAGACGCCGAAGATCGTAGCGAAAGAAGACTGGTACGCGGCGCCCGCCCGGGCGCCGCAGAAAAAGCCGGACGCGGGAGACTGAAACGCGTTAGTGCTGCGCCTTTTGCGCATAGAAATCCCGCAATACGTAGAAGGCCTTCTTCCGCTCCCCGGTCTCGGAAACGATGCCCTTGCGGTTATACAGTTCCTGTATACCGTTCAGTGAGCGCATCGCGGAACGGAAGTCCTTGAGAATCCAGGGTGACATGCCCTGCACGAAATCGCTGCGTTGCAGCATCTCGATCTGGTGCTCGTAGACCTTCGCCTGGTACTCCTCGGACCAGATCATTCCCGGCCCCTTATCGGACACATAACCTTTTTTGGCGCCGGCGCCGAATTCGGAGATGACAATGGGTTTGCCGAAGGCATTGCGGAAACGCACGTCCTTCATGATCCCGAACATGGTGCGACGGGTCGTCGCTTCATCCACGGGCAGCATGCGAGCCAGGCCCGCGGAATAGTACCAGCCGAAGTACTCGTTGTAGCCGACCACGTCGACCACCTCTCCCAGGCCATCGCTCAGCATTACCTCGATCTCCTGCTGGCGCAGGGCTTCGATGGCAGCTTCATCGCCGATGAGTTGGCTCGCCATGCCCTGTATTTTTGCCCTGGTGCCCGGATCATCGATCTCCGGGTCCACCAGCATCGCGGCGAGCAGGTGTTTGAAGAGCACCCGGAATTCACGCGGGTCGCCCACCAGCGCCGCAGCCAGGGGCCGCCCGCTGGCATCCAGCGCCCGGGCTTCCTTCGCCAGCTCGCTGAGGAATGCCAGCCGTTCCGGCGACTGTGGCATGCTTTCATTGGCGATGGACCACAGCACTATCGCCGCGCGATTCATATCCCGATGCACGTTGTCGCTGACCAGCCCTTTCGCGGTCTCCAGTGTCTCCGGGTTGTCCCAATCGATCAGCGAAACGATGGGGATTTCACTCCATACCATCAGGCCCAGTTCGTCCGCCACCCGCAGGGTATGCTCGTTGTGGGGGTAGTGGGCCAGGCGGACGAAGTTGGCCTTGAGTTCCTTGGCAAGGCCGAGCTGCGCTTCGGCATCGGCGCGACTGTTGGCCATGCCAGGGTGCAATGTGGCCTCGTCGTGCAGGCTTATGCCGCGCAGGAAAACCGGCTCGCCGTTGAGCACTATCTGCTTGCCATGAACCTCAATGCTGCGAAAACCGATACGGTCGTGTAGCTCGTGCCCGTCGACGGACAGCGCCACATCGTAAAGCCGCGGATTTTCCGGCGACCAGAGTTCGAGTTGTTTCGTGGTGAGGGAGAATTCGGCGCGGCCGCCAGCGTCGGTAATGACTGGCTGCTTCACGCCGAGCTCCGCGATGGAAAGCGTGACCTCACGCTCTGCGGCACCGGCGCCGTCGAGCTGTACCCAGCCAGAGACTTTGCCGGCCTCGCGATCCTGCAGGTACACCTGGTACTGGCGAACGAAGGTGGCGGGCACACTGACCAGGTTTACGTCGCGGACGATACCGCCATACTTGAAGAAGTCGGAAGTGCGCTTGGTGGGGATAGTGGTGTCGTCGAGATAGGCATCCACGCGTACGACCAGGTAGTTAGCGCCATCCTGTGCCGCCTCGGTGATCTCCACGTTGAAAGCGGTATAGCCACCGATGTGGGTCGCCAGGGACTTGCCGTTCAGATAGACGTGGGCCTTGTAATTGACACCGTCAAAGTGAAGGAAATAGCGCTCGCCCTGCTTTTTCCCGAGCTGGAAATCACGCTGGTACCAGACCGAATCACGGTAGCGGAACAGGCGTTCGTCCTGGGCATTCCAGTCTCCCGGCACCTGCAGCTGGCGACGTGAGTCGAAGCTGAATTCCACAAGTTCCATTCCGCTCAGGGGCGCGGGTACATCGTAATAGGCGGTCCCGAACAGGCCCTTGGCACCGATATCGTGCTCGTCCACGACCACGTTCCAGGCACCGTTCAACGACCTGGTTTCCCGACCGCCGACATTGGTCATCAGGGGCGCCGGCGGCGCAAGGTTTTTCACCTGGCCACCGAAAAGTTCGGTGATATCGGGCTCGCTGTCGCCCTCCTCCTGTGACTGGAGGAAGACGCCTGACATGTCCCTGCGCTCGTCATCCTGTGTCGATTGCGATGCCGCAGCCTGCATCGTGAGCAGTGACAGCAGGAGAGCGAAGAATGTTCTGGCTGGAAGCTTCATGATTGACCTCTTCAGGTAGGCTGGCGTGACGTCTTCCGTGGTGGCGAATACCACGATGACGCCGGGCCTGAAGGCCGTGCCGGCTACTTGTTATTCTGGAATATTCCGGAGTCCTTGCGTAAAGGCAGGCGGGCTTTCTGCAAATTGGCCTGACCAGTTTGCTCTGCTGGCGCCGGGCTGTCAATGCATTCGGAGTTCACGCGCGCGCCACAATACCCGGCCCACGACTGGCGATGCCCTCGATCCACTGCAACAGGACCTGGCGCAGGCGCGCGGATTCGGCGCTTGAATCCCCTGGAAGGCCGATACAGGCGAGCAGGCTATCCAGTCGCTGTGGAAGGGAGTCCCCGCTCTCTCGCAGTTCCAGCAAACGAGCCTGCCTGGGATCTTCAAGGGCTTGGGGCGTCAACAGGACGAGATAGCACCAGGCGGCGAGTGCCCGACATAGCAGGGAGCGCTCTAGCTCCACTTGCTTCAAGGTGGCCAACCAACGTTGCGGTATCTTCTCGCTCGCATCCATGGCGATCTGGGCACAGCGATGCCTCAGACAGGGGTTGGCGAATCGCCCCAGAAGCTGCTCCCGATATTCCGCTACGTCGAAACCCCCGGGTACCTCGATAGCGGGAATGAGTTCCTCGTCCATGAGTCGGCGTATGAATGCGGCGAGTGCCGGGTCTGCCATGACGTCGGCGACGGTTTCCCGGTTTTCCAGTACTCCCAGGCAAGCGATTACCGAGTGACTGGCATTGAGCAGGCGGAGCTTCAGGGATTCGAAGGGGCGAATATCCTCGACGAAGCGCACGCCCGCGTTTTCCCAGTCGGGCCGTCCAGCGGCGAAACTATCTTCGATAACCCACTGGCTGAAGGGTTCAGTGGACACGGCTGCTTCGTCTCGCAGGCCCAGAAGATGCGCCTGCCTGTCCAGTTCGACAGCGCTCATTGCAGGCACGATGCGGTCGACCATCGACGAGGGAAAGGTCACCTTGTGTTCCAGCCAGGGCAGTACCTGCGGCGCGTGGACGGCGAGCAAGTCACAGAGAACCGCGCGCAAGCGCGCGCTGTTTTCCGAAAGATTGTCGCAACTCAGTATGGTCAGTGGTGCCGCGCCCAGGGAATGACGCAGGGCCAGCCCCCTGGCGAGGACGCCTGGCGCGCTGCGGGGGGAATCCGGGTGCTCGAGGTCTGCGAGAACGTCGGGATGCGTCCTGTCCAGGGAAAAACCATCATCGCCAAGGCAGTAGCCCTTTTCGGTAATGGTCAGGGTGATGATACGAATCCGTGGATCGGCGATTGTGGCGCTCAAGCGCTGCGCTTCCCGGGGGGCCACGATCAGGTCCGTCAGCGCCCCGACCACCTGCAGGGAGCGCTCCTCAGCGCTTTCGCTGAGCACAGAGTAAAGCAGGTCCTGGGGAGCGAGTCGCCGCGATACCGCATCGCTGCGCATCGAGACACCGATTATGCCCCAGTCCCCGCCGCTGTGGTTCATCGCGTTCTCTGTATACACCGCCTGGTGGGCCCGGTGAAAAGCGCCCAGCCCGAGATGCAGTATGCCCGGCCCCAGCGAGGCTCGATCATAGGCGGGCCGCATGACTGCAGCAGGCAGAGTGTCGAGCGTGGCGGAATCCAGTCGAGCCATGGCTAATCCGCGGCCATCAGGGTATCGATCACCCGCTGCAGATGTCGCGCCATCGCGCGCCGGGCGGCAGCCGGGTCACGTGCCTGCAGGGCCTCCAGGATGGCCCGGTGATCCGCAATAATCGGGCGGCTGCCCTCCTCGCGAAGCCGGGAGTGGAAACGGGTGCTGATAATCGAATCGTTGCGCAGGTGCCACAACCACTGCACGGTCGCCGCAAGCGCGCTGTTACCCGAGGCTTCGGCGATGAGACAGTGGAAACGCTGGTCCGCCGCCTCGGTCATGTCTTCGCGTAAATTCTCCTTCGCCATCTCCTTCAGCAGTTTTGCCAATTCCTTCAACTGCTGCGTGGAAATCCTGCCGGCTGCCAGGGCACAGACTTCACCCTCAACCAGCTTCCTCGCCTCCAGAATCTCGAAAGGCCCCGGCCCCTGGTCCACCGAGATCAGTTCGGGGACGCCAGCCCGGGGCAGCACATAGACACCCGACCCGAGGCGAATCTCCACCAGACCGGCTATCTCCAGCGCTATCATCGCCTCGCGGATAGTCGGCCGGCTGACCCCGTAGTCTTCCGCGAGATCGCGCTCGGAGGGCAGGCGCTCCCCCGCCGCCGGTGTTCCCTTGCGGATGAGGTCGATGAGTTGCTCCGCCACCTGCATATAGAGGCGCGGAGGTCTGTCTCCCTGATCGGGCTTTGCTTTGGCTGAGAGCCTGGATTTGGCCATGGGCTTCCGTCTATCGTCCGTTACAGCGAGAACTTGTGTTACGCCGGGCAGTGGTGCAAACTTCCAGCCTCGACAATTGGCCAGACCAATTAACTATTACGGAGCTGCCCATCACCTGTCAAGTGCGGGCCGCGGGAGACGACAATGTTGCAGACCTGGCGCTGGTTTGGTCCGGGTGACTCGGTGACTCTGGAGAACATCGCCCAGGCAGGTGCCAGTGGCGTAGTGACTTCACTGCACCACATCCCTACCGGCGAAGCCTGGCCGCTGGAGGCGATTCTCGAACGCAAACGGGAGATCGAATCTGCCGGCCTGCGCTGGGAAGTCGTCGAGAGTGTGCCGCTGCACAATGACATCAAGACCCGCAGTGGCAACTTTCGCCAGTATCTTGATAACTACAGCCAGTCGCTGCGCAATCTCGGCGAAGCGGGTGTCCAGGTGATCTGCTACAACTTCATGCCGGTAGTGGACTGGACTCGCACCAACCTCGCCTACACCCTGCCCAACCGCTCGCAGGCCCTGCGCTTCGAGATGACGGATTTCGCCGCCTATGATGTCTATCTCCTGCAGCGCAAAGACGCCGCTGGGGATTACGCGCCGGAAGTGCTGGAACGCGCTCGCTTGCGCTTCGATGCGATGGACGCCACCGAGCGCGAGCTGCTGGAAAAAAACATCATCGCCGGGCTGCCCGGTGGCGAGGGTTCCTATGATCGGGAGGGCGTCCGCTCGGCTATCGAGGAATTTATCGCATTGGGCGAGGCGGGCATGCGCGATAACCTGCTGGCTTTCCTGCGCGAGATCATCCCGGTGGCCGAAGAAGCGGGCGTGCGCATGTGCATTCACCCGGATGACCCGCCCTTCTCCCTCTTCGGCCTGCCCCGGGTCGTTTCCACCGCCGCGGATGCCCGCACCCTGCTCGACGCGGTACCCAGCCCGAGCAACGGCCTGACTCTCTGCGCCGGCTCCTTCGGCGCCCGCGGCGACAACGACCTGGTGGCAATGGCCAGGGAATTCGGAGCGCATATTCACTTCGTCCACCTGCGCAACATCAGGCGCGAGGCGGATGGTTCCTTCTGGGAATCGGATCACCTGGATGGCGACAACGACATGGTCGGGCTGATCGGCGCCCTGCTTGACGAGGAGGCCTCACGCCGCGCCCAGGGCCGCACGGACCTGATTCCCATGCGCCCCGATCACGGGCACCTGATTGGCGAGGAACTGCTGCAAGAGGGTGTGCGCCCCGGCTATTCCTACCTCGGGCGCCTCAAGGGGCTGGCCGAGTTGCGCGGCGTCATTCACGCGCTGGAGAGCGTCAGGCGCTGAATTCGGGGTCGAAAAGTCTACCGCCGCTTCGAAAGTTGAAAATCACGCCCACTCCCTGTAAAACACTGGGCGGTTTAACCCCCGTAAAAAGCCTGATTAGGACACAGAAAATATGAAGCGTTTCCTCATTGCCATGACCTCTGCTTTCGCCATCATGACTGCGCCGGTCTTCGCCCAAGCCGAGTACTCCACCGACGCCACCACCATCGGTGACCTGGTCGACAACCCGGACACCAGGGCGATCCTCGACAAGCACCTGCCGGGCCTTTCCGAGAACGAGCAGCTGGCCATGGCACGCGGGATGACCCTGCGCTTCGTCGCCCCCATGAGCAACGGTGAAATCAGTGAGGAGGCGATGGACGCCATCGACGCCGACCTCGCAGCCCTTCCCGCGGACGAGCCCGCCGCAGAGTAAGCAGCGTCGAACGACGGGGGTCCAGCGCCCTCGTCGTACCCGATTCGAGCCGCGCCCTACCCGGCCGGCGGGCCTACTGCGGAGCGATCCTGTTCCCCCAACTGGCGCCGGATCCCGCTTTCCCAATCCACAGCTCTCACATCGACGAACACCGAAATCGCCAGCCCGGGACCCTGAGTATGGCGAACCATCATGTCCAGGCCAGGCCTGGCTGCGATCCCCGACTGCGAGTAGTCAACAATGGTGTCCACAGCCAGGCGCTTGTGATATTGTCGCGACTCGACCCGTATCAATAAAACAGAAAATGCCGCGAAGCAGTCGCTCCCCGGCGGCGGCACGTCACTGCGTGTCAATAATTAGAGGTTAATAATGCCCTCCGAGAAATCCGTGTCCGCCCCGGGTACTGCCATGGGCAACTATCCGCCCGCCGCGATCGGCTGGTATTCCACCATCCTCCTCGCACTGCTCTACTGGCTGTCGATACTCGACCGCTCCATCATCTCGCTGCTGGTGGACCCGATAAAAAACGACATCGGCATCAGCGACGTGCAGTTCGGCATGTTGCACGGCATGGCCTTCGCCGTGACTTTCTCGCTGTTCGGCCTGGCCGCCGGTACGCTGGCAGACCGGTTCAACCGGCGCACGATCATTTTCGTCAGTGTGGCTGCCTGGTCTATCGCCACCGCCGCTTGCGGGCTGGCGAGGGATTTCTGGCACCTGCTGGCGGCGAGGGTGGGAGTCGGTGCAGGTGAGGCCGGCCTCAACCCCTGTGCGACGTCGATGATCACCGACCTCTTTCCCTCCGGCAAATTGACCCTCGCTCTCGCGGTGTACTCCCTCGGGGCTTCCGCTGGCGCGGGCTGCGCCTTCCTCTTCGGGGGCATACTGGTCGAGGCCATCGCGGAACTGGACGTGATAGCCCTCCCGCTGGTTGGCGAGGTGCGTCCCTGGCAGGCCGTCTTCCTGGTGATCGGTGTCCCCGGAATCGTGATTTCCCTGCTGAGCTTTACCATGCCGGAGCCAAAACGCCGCGGCCTGCGTTCCGCCGGGCAGAAGCCGGCCTCCATCGTGCAGGGCATGTTTTCAGGCTATCCGGAATTGATCCGTTTCATCCGCTCCCGGGGCAAATTCTTTTTCTGTCACTACGCCGGATTTGGCCTGGCCTCCATCGGTTTCACCGGGGGGCAAGCCTGGTATGCGGCGCACCTGGCCCGGCAGTTCGGCTGGAGCGCTGGCGAGATCGGCCTGGGCATCGGTATCGCGATGCTCGCGGGTGGCTTCGCCGGCAAGTTCATCGCCGGTTTCAGCATCAAGGCCCTGTACGAGCGCGGCCACAAGGATGCCCAGTTCCTGTGGTTTGCCTGCTGCCTGGTGATTGCCACACCGGTCGCAATCCTCGCCACCACCAGCAACAGCCCCTGGGTCTTCATTGTCGGGATTGGCGTCTTCATGCTCTTGCTGTCGCCCTTCACCGCCATTTACGTCTCCTCCCTGAACCTGGTGACGCCGAATGAACTGCGCGGTTCCGGGGTAGCCTTCTTCGGCGCCACCGTGGGCCTGCTGGCCCTGACCTTCGGCCCGCTGGTTATCGCCGTATTTTCAGATTACCTCTATGGTGGCAACGCCATCGGCTATGGCATCGCCACACTGGTGGCCATCGCCTGCCCGCTGGCTGCAGTTATCCTCTGGTGCGGTCGCGGTGCCATGCGCGAAGCGGTGACGGCGGCGGAACACTGGAACGGGAATTGATCCAGCCCGGCTGAAAGCGGTCTGGGGAAAGGTGGCGGCAGGCCGCCTGCCCGTTCAGGAGGTAAAACGGGCTTACTTGATGTGCTCGTTTCCGGCCACCGAGGTTCGGTGCATGGTGCGTCCGGAGTGCTTGTCGTAGGGAATCACCCGGTGCAGCGCACCGCAGTTGTTCCAGACCACGAAATCCCCTTCCTGCCACTGGTGTCGGTAGGTGAAATCTGGCTGGGCCGACCACTCCAGCAGGCGAATCAGCAACGCGCGCCCTTCCGCCAGGGGCAGTTGCACTACCCGATCGGCATGGGTTCCCACCAGCAGTGACTTGCGGCCCGAGTCGTGCTGCCAGACCAGGGGGTGCTCCTGCTGCTTTTTGATCCCGTCGAAGTTATCAGGGGTCACGTCCAGCTCGAGGACCGGCCTGACAGCTGAATAGACGCTGTGCAATACGGTCAGCCCTTCCAGCTGGCGCTTTTCCTCTTCCGGCAGGTGCTCGTAGGCAGCGAAGAGATTGGCGAATTCCGTTTGCCCGCCGGTCTCGGCGGCCTTGCGACAGGACAGCAGCGAGGCCTTTGAAGGCGGCGTTTCCTCCATCACACCATCCATGTGCCAGAAAAACGTGCCCAGCACATACTCGGGTGTCTTGTTGATCTCCGGATCCAGGGTGATCTTGTAAACGTCTTCCTCGTCGCCCGAGGTCAGCTGCTTGACGAAGTTGTAGCGTTCGCCGAGCAGATCGGTAAAGGCCAGTTGTTCCTTGTCGTCGAGCCCAATTTGCGGGAACACAAGTACCAGGCGGTCATCGAGCAGGCTCAGGCATTCGCGGACAAAATCCGGGTCTGACATATCGTTGCGGCTGGCGTGGACACGGGCGCCGATGAGCGGTTTGACGGATTCGTATTCGATTGGCATTGCGACACTCTCCGGGGAGCTGTACCGGGCATTTACTGAACGAGTGTTCAGTCTAGCCTCCGCTGGCTGAACCGGTCAATACCTTCAGGCGGGGTAGCGCTGTCAGCGAGCCGGTCCCTGCAGGCTTTCCAACCAACGGTCGAGAAACTCGAGGGTTTCCCTGTGACCGACAGCCATCCCCATCCGTTCTTCCATCACGAGGCTGCGGGAAATCGCGATCAGCACGGTGGCGAGGGCCTCGGGAGAAGGCGTGATTGCGTTATCCCCAGTGGACGCGAGAACACGGGAAAATTGTTGCGCACGTTTTTTGCGCGCCTTTTCCAGGTATCGGGCAAAGGCTTTTCGCACCGCGGCACGATGATTGGCCAGGGCCATGAACTCAACCACCAGGCCAGTGGTCTCCACGTCCTGGTAGGACTGCCACACGGCGGCGAGCGGCGGTGGCGTTTCGGCGTCGTCGTCAATTTCAGCGAGGCGCGCGTTGACGGTACGTTCCAGCAGGGCGATGTAGAGATCGTCCGTCGTCGGAAAATAATAATGCACGAGCGGGGCCTTGAGGCCCGCCTCCCTGGCAACCCGGCGGGTGCTCACGGCTCCGTAGCCCTCCTTGAGCATCAGATCCTCGGTGGCATCGAGAATCAGCTTGCGGGAGATATCGCGCTTGCTCGGTGATGCTGGATTCTTCTTCTCCGCCGGAGTTTTGGCGGGAGCCCTGCTCGCCGCTCCCCGCTTTTTTTTCGGACTTTCACTCACACGGAGGCCTCATTATTCTCCACACGTTTACGCCGCTAAAACAGCAATCTGGCCTCACGGGACAGGACAGACCTTATCAACAGGGCTGTACGCCACGCAATTCCACCAGTACCATGCTCACTACTGAACACTTGTATAGTTTTAGTCTAGCGCCTTCCACGGCGCGCGGAAACACGCCGCCAGCGGCTGTCAGTAAAAACGATCATCAGGAGATACACCATGCCCAATGCCCGAAAAGTCGCCGTGGTTACCGGCGCAGCCCGCGGCCTCGGCCGAGCCATAAGCCAGCGCCTTGCCGAGGATGACATCGATATCGCGGCCTGGGACCTGAACCTCGAGGGCGCCCGGGAAACGGCTGCGATGGTGGAGAAATTGGGGGTGAAAGCCATTGCTTGCAAGGTAGATACCTCCAGCGCCGCAGACATTGCCGCCGCCCTGGAAGCTACCCACGCAACCCTGGGAAAGGTTTCTATCCTGGTCAATAACGCCGCCCTGTCACCGTTCTGCAAATTCGAGGAACTGACGGAGGAAGCCTGGGACAATCTCATGGCGATCAACCTGAAGGGGCCCTTCCTCTGCACCAGGGCCATTATCGACGACATGGTCTCCGCCGGCTGGGGCAGGATTATCAATATTTCCTCCTCGTCCGCGCAGACCGGCGCCAGCAGCATGGCGCATTACGCGGCATCCAAAGGCGGCGTCATCGGCTTTACCAAGGCGCTGGCGCTGGAATACGCCACGCGCGGTATTACGGTGAACAATGTGCCGCCAAATTTCATCAACACCGAGGGCCTGCGCGAGGCGCCAGTGGATGTGGAGGCATTCGCGCAGAACAACGCCCCGATGAAGCGAACCGGCACGCCGCGCAATATCGCCGCGGCGGTGGCTTTCCTCGCTTCCGACGATGCGGACTACATCACCGGACACACCCTGGGGGTCAACGGCGGGCGCTACTGCAACTGACATTCCCTCCCACCCGGCAGGAGCGGGCTCTTACTGGGTGAGGTTCTCCAGGAATGCGTTGACCTCGCGCAGCAACAGCGCACCCAGGGCTTCACAGCGCGGTTCTATCCTCGACATCGGCCCCCCCAGCGCAATTGCGTAGCGCTGCCCATCAAGGGGAAAGGGCACCGCGACCCCGGCGACGCCGGGCGCGTACATACCCAGGTTCGTATACCAGCCGCGTGCGGCCTGGGCGCGCAGGTTGGCCTCCACCTCCCCGGCTGACATATAGCTGTCCTGCTCATAATGCCGGTAGCTGATCCGGCGCAGGGTGGCGGCCAGTTCCACCGGCGCGTACTGGGCCAAAATCGCCTTGCCCGCCGAGGCGACATGAATCGGCAGGCGCTGGCCGATACTGGCGATGAAGCGAATATCGGCGCTGGACTCCACCACGTCGACAAACACCGCGCTACTACCTTCCGGGATCGCCAGGCAGGCGGTTTCCCCGGTTTCCCGGGCGAGTTCCTCGAGCAACTGGTGTACCGACACCGGCAGCGGCTGCGACTGTGCGACTGCTCGCCCAAGGTCCACCCAGCGGGAAGTCGGGTAGTAACCACCGCGGGGCACCGGTTGATAGAGGAAGCCCTCATCCACCATGGTTGCAAGCATGTTGAACACACTCGAGCGGGGCCAGCCGAATTCCTCGACAATCTCCATGACCGACAGGGGTTTTTTCGCCCGCACGAAAAAGTCCATGAGGCTGAAGAGGTTGCTGATCTGCTTGACCTGTGTTGACACGGGGCGCCTTTGATCTCACCATAGTCCAGAATGATAAATTTTATAGTCCAATATTTTGGACTTTATGGCAAGCGGAATATCTGTTCCGCTTCCCCGCCGGAGGACACAAACATGGCACTTGGCAACATACTGGACCCGACCGCGCTGCGCTCGGACGACATCACTTCCCCCGGTCCCGACGCGGGCATTCTGGCAGGCAAGACTGTCGGATTCCGCTTGGACGAGATCTGGCGCGCGTGGGACTGGATGGCGGAATACTGGGCCGATGAGTTCCGCGCACTCGGCGCCGAGGTCGTGTTCTGGCGCTCGCACCAGGGCCGCACCGGCGCCGAAGGTGAGCGCGTGGCAGCGCAGCTCGATCAGTTCCTGGATTCCATTGACATCGCGGTAGTGGGTCTCGCCAACTGCGGTTCATGCACCGGCTGGACGGTCCGCGACGCGCTTTGCGCGGCGGAAAGAGGCCTGCCGACCACCGCGGTGTGCACCGAGGTTTTCCTGGAACTGGCCCAGAACCTCGCAAAGCGTGGCGGCCGTTCGGGCCTGCGCATGCATGTCCTGCCCTACCCGCTGAATGAAAAGCAGCGCGAGGAAGTGGACCAGGTAGCCCGCGATCATTTCATCGGACTCATGGAGACCATGGGAGTCGCCCTGGAAGGCGCACGGGAGGCGGTGCGATGAGCCGTGCTATCCGCAGCGCCAGTAGCGCGAGCAGTGACAAGGTCGTCAACCTGCGGGACTGCGGCCCCGAGGGTTGTGATATCGACTGGCTCTCCAGCGAACGCCACGAGACCGAGATCGACGATGTCATGGAATTCACCCGCTACGCCCTTGACCGCGGCTGGGGTGACGGCCTGCCCCTGATACCGCCCACGGAAGCCCGGGTAAGGCAGTTCCTCAGCAAGAACAACCGCTACGCCGACGAAGTCATCTGCACCCTGCCCCCCGCGGACGGCGAATGCACGGTGGAAAAAATTGCCATCAACGCGGTCATGGCCGGCGCGCGGCCGGAATCCCTGCCACTGATCATCGCCGCACTGGAGGGAATGGCCGACCCGAACTTCGAACTCTTCGGGCAGAACACAACCACCGCGCCGGTTTTTCCCCTGGTGCTGGTGAACGGCCCGATTCGCAACAAGCTCGATATCCCCTACCGCC
Source organism: Halieaceae bacterium WMMBA4 (assembly GCA_033283325.1). Taxonomy (GTDB): domain Bacteria; phylum Pseudomonadota; class Gammaproteobacteria; order Pseudomonadales; family Halieaceae; genus Mangrovimicrobium. The sequence goes on along the minus strand of JAWMQO010000001.1, from coordinate 995,840 downwards.
ACGGCTGCCTCGGCGGCGCGCGCACAGACGCCACCGCCATCGGCCGGGCGATCCGGCTGATCATCCGTAACGTCGCCGGACAGGAGGCCAACGTCACCTCCCAGACCACCTTCGGCTCACCGGGCCGCATCTCCGGCATACTCTTTGGTGAATGGGAAGAACGCTCCCCCTGGGCGCCACTGGCAGAGCGTCGCGGCGTAAAAGGCGACGCGGCAACCGTATACGGCACCATGGGTACCATGAACGTGCTGGACACCACCTCCCAGGACCCGCGGGAATTCCTGGAGATGACGGGTAAATCCCTTGGCTACATCGGCGCCAACGGTTTCTCCCCCGCCATGCCCTTCGCCGAGACCATGGTCGCCATCAACCCGGTATGGGCAGAGCTGATCCACGCGCAGATTCCCGCCATGGAAGACGTGCAGGAAATCCTCTGGCAATTCGCCAGCGTGGACGCGGACTACCTGACGCCGAAACACCGGCAGCAACTGGAAGCCCAGGAGCGCATCATCGGCGGCCGCGCCTACCTCTCGGTGGAACCCAAGGACATCCTGGTGGTGGTCTGCGGCGGTACCGGCGGCCTGCACGCCACCGGTTTCCACAGCTTCGGCAGTTGCCTGACCCAGACCCGGGCTATCGTGCCCGGCCCGGAACTGGAGGGCTGACCCATGGCTGAGATGCGTTTTGAAGCGATTACCGAGAACCTCGGTGCCTATGTGTACATCGCCGCGGAGGATGTCGTCGCTGAGGGTATTCCCGATCGTATCCTCGAGGCGCTGACAGAGTACGGCGTACTCGTCTTCCCGCAAATCGGGCTGAGCGACGAGTTGATGGTGGCCCTGACCAGCCAGCTCGGCGACCTGGAAACCCCTGTCGCCACCGCCGACGGCTCCGCGCCGAGCAACCAGGGCATCTACCGTATCGCCCTCGACAAGACCGACAAGAGCCAGCGCGAATACGTGGTCGGCAACAACTGGTGGCACATGGACGGCACTTCCTACGCAATACCCGGCAAGGCGACCCTGCTGAAGTGCGAGGTCCCGCCCTCCGCCGGCGGCGATACTGAATTCGCCCACCTGTTCGCGGCGTGGGACGCGATGTCCGCGGAGAAAAAACAGCAGCTGGAAGGGCTGCACGTGGTGCACTGCCTGGAGGCGGTGGGTCGCAGGATGAACCCCGAACCGACCGATGAGGACCTGGCGCGCTGGGAGAAGACCTTCCCGCAGACCGAACACCCCCTGGTCTGGCACCAGCGCAGCGGGCGCACCTCACTGGTGATCGGTTCAACCGCCTGGGGCATTCGCGAGCTGGATGAGGCCGAGGGCAGGGCCCTGCTGGATGAACTGGTGGAATTCTGCACCGGCGAGGAATTCACCTACCGCCACCACTGGCAGCAGGGCGATCTTGTTATCTGGAACAACCCCGGGCTGCTGCACCGCTCCCAGCCCTACACAGAGGGCTCGGGCCGGGTCATGCACAGGACGACCATCAAGGGCTCCGAAGCCATCGCCTGAGGCCGCTCCCGACGCTACAGTCGGGTTTGGGCTTCCACGACCGTGGCGATGCGCGAGCGCGCCCGGTCGAATAGCTGTTCCTCATCCTCCACCACGTCATCGGGCATGATGCTGGTGGAGAGATACGCCACCGTGCCACGGAAAACCGTTTCATCCTCGAAGCCGATCTCGGTGATGACATCGAAGGGCAGCTCCGCCACCTCGCCTGTCGCCACGTCGGGCAGAGGATCGAGGTAGCGGCGCTTGTAGCTCACCACGCCGCTGAGGTACTTCTCGCACAGGGGGGCATGCCGCTGTTCGTAGTACTCGCGGAAGGCCTCCACCGACATGCCGGGACGCCGCTTGAGGAACATCAGGATCTTGTACACGGCACTCATCCCAGCCGTGCGATAATCTGCGGCATCTCCGCCGAGGTGCGGATCCCGGGCGCGGCGGCGCAGACATAGGGAACGCAATTGACCGCGCGCTGGGCCGTGTAACCCGCCATGACCAGCGGCATTTCCTCGGGAGTGCAATCCACCGGCATACCGATATAGATATCCAGCGGTGTATCACCCTCGAGCTGGACCCGCCAGCCGTTTTCACGAATATTCCAGTCGCTGTCGAGATCCGTGGTACAGAACCAGTTGGCACGAAAGCGCAGCAAGGGCTTGCCGTCGCGCATGCCGGCCACGGTAAAGCGCATGGCGGCCACGGTGCCCGCCTCTATCGCCCGCCCGCCCATCAGGGGGATGCGCTCGCGTGCCAGGGCGTTCTCCGCCGTGGTCTGGATGTCGTCGAAAGTCAGGCCGAGCGCCTCCGCCACGACATTGAGGGACTGGCCGAAGTTGGCAGTCATGTGATGCACCAGGTGGGGATTGGAGGCCTCCTCCGGCGTACCACCGTAGCGCAGGACATCGAGCAACATTTCATCGGAACAACTCGCGGTCATGTCGGCGAACTCGTCGATGGTCAGGCAGTCGAGGCGCCGGGACAGCGATGTGAGTACCAGGGGAAAGGCCTCGGTGATGAAGCCGGGGCTGACGCCGGTGCTGTGGATGCTGGCACCGCCTTTTTCACAGGCAGCTTCCACCCGCTGGCGCAACTCGCTGTCCATTCGCGGCGGACTGTGGAACTCGCCACGCGAGGTCACGATGTTGATGCCCGCCTCCAGCAGTGCGCAGATATCGTCGGCATCGTAGCCTTCCTGCATGTACATCACACAGTCCGGTTCGAGGGCGATGATGTCGCTGACACTGCGTGTCGCGGTGATGCCCAGGGGTGGATGGTCGCAAAGCTCACCGATGTCGCGACCTTCCTTCGCCTCGGAGTGAACCCAGAGCCCCACCAGTTCCATGTCCGGATGGTCGATGATTGCGCGCATGCTGCTGGTGCCCACGCGACCGGCGGACCACTGGACAACGCGGTATTTCATGCCTTGTGGGGGAAGCGCGATTGAACCCTTTATCTCAGCCATGCTGAATTCTCCTTATAGTTTTCGTTTTCGTTTTCGTTTTCGTTTTTGGGGCCGCATTCTGTACCGCCCCTCCTAGCGGGTTGGCGTCAGCCAGATTTCATCCACGTTGACCCGAGGTGGCTGGCCCAGTGCGTAACAGATGGCTGCGGCGATATCGTCCACCTGCATCACGTTCTCGTTGTGCAGGTGCGCGTGCATTGCTTCGCGCGCCTCTGGCGCCGCAATCGTATCGGCGATGTCGGTTTCCGTGGCGCCGGGTTCGACGACGGTCACCCTTATACCCAGTGGCCCGACTTCCTGTCTCAGGCCGCCACAAAAGGCGGTCAGCGCATACTTGCTGGTGGCGTAGGCATTATTGGTCGGCGCACCGCGACCTTTTGCGGCATTGGAGGACACGGTGACGATGTGTCCGCTGCCTCGCAACTTCATCCCCGCCAGCACCGCCCTGCTCCAGTACATCGGCGCGAGCACGTTGATGTCAAAGGTGTCCCGCCAGCACTGCGGGTCGCCCTCGACGATGCCGCCGGGACGGATGATCCCGGCGTTGTTGACCAGAATATCCACCTGCCCATAACAATTGATTACCGCGTCGATAGTCTCCTTCGCTGCAGCTTCGTCTGCGACGTCCGCCACGAACACTGCTGCTTCCCCACCCTCCGCGACGATGTCGTCGCTCAAGGCCTGGAGTAGTTTGCGGCGCCGCGCTACCAGCGCGACTTTCACACCTGACAAGGCCAGCATGCTGGCAGTCGCCGCGCCAATACCCGTCGAGGCTCCGGTGACCACGGCCACTTTGCCTTTCAGCTCGTTGCTATTCACACTTCCTCCCGGCGGCGTTACTGGCGTCGCCTCTCCCCGCCTAGACCGCGGTGCCGCCGTTTATACCCAGCAGTTGCGCAGTGATATAGCCGGCGTCCTCCGAAGCGAAAAACGCGACCGCCGCTGCCACTTCTTCCGGCTGCCCGATACGTGGTATCGGGTAGCTGCCCACCATCTGCTCCAGTGGAACGGGAAACTGTCCGCCGTCGATAGCCCGGCGGGCCATGGGCGTGTCGATCAATCCCGGCGCCACGGCGTTGACGGTAATGCCTTTCGATCCGAGTTCCAGCGCCAGCGAGCGGGTCATTGCGATGATGCCGCCCTTGGAGGCGGCGTAGTGAACCATCTTAGGAGCACCTGACTGGGCGGCGAATGACGAAAAATTAATAATTCGCCCCCACTGCTGGTTTTCCATGTCCGGCAATACGGCCTGGATGACGTTGTAGGTACCGGTGAGGTTGACGTCGAGCATGCGGGACCAGGTTTCGGGGGCGATCTCGCTAAACGGGGTGAAATCTTCCACACCTGCATTGTTTATCAGTACGCCGATGGGACCGAAGCTCGCGTGCAGGCTGTCGATGGCGCTTTCCACGGCCTGGCGATCAGTTATATCGGTTTTCAAGGGCAGCGCCTTACCGCCCCCTTGATTGATTTCACTGGCGACGCGCTCGGCGTTTTCGCCGTTGATGTCGAGTACGCCGACGGACATGCCGTTTTGCGCGAGCCTGCGGGCGCAGGCCTCGCCCATGCCGCCACCGGCGCCGGTGACCAGGGCTGTTCTTTTTATCATTTGTTTACTCCTGTTTTTTTTATAAACGCGGCGGGCCGGACTACTTCCCCGGTCGGAATCGTGGGAGGGTATCTGGAAACACGCCAAATAGCGTACATCCATGTACAGGCTCGGTCGGCGACGTCCTGTCGCCTCACGGTTTCCAGATACCCTCCCACGATTCCGCCCTACCGCCGTACCAAATTCGTAGCGGCCTGACTAACGTGAGCCGGTAGTGGAACGAATTGAAACGGCTGGGGCGTTAATATAACCTCATATGCCCGCCGGTGCGTAACCCGCTACGCTAAAGAGTCCGGACAAATCTCGATTAGAAGACGAATAGAATAAGGGAAACTTGAATGGTCAGGATCATCTATAAGGAAACCGACGGCACCGAACACCCTGTGGACGTTGCCGAGGGCACGTCGCTCATGCAGGCGGCTGTGGATAACGGCCTTCCGGTGATTATCGGTGAGTGCGGCGGGCAAATGGCCTGTGGTACCTGCCTGGTCTATGTCGACGAGGACTGGGAGGCACAAACCGGCGAGCCCTCGGAGATGGAAGAGGCGACGCTGGAATTGCATGAAGACAATCCGCATCCCCGCAAGCGCCTGAGCTGCCAGCTCAAGGCCAGCCCGGAGCTGGAAGGGCTCGTGGTCCACCTGCCTGAAAGCATGTACTGAGGGCTCAATTCATGGTACTGATCGATGAGATGTCGCTGCCGGAACTCCCGGTGGAGCTGCCTGAATTCCAGTCCGACCCGATGCCCTTCGTGGAGCGGGCGCGGGAGCAGCATCCCTGGCTGGCGCGGTTCAGCCAGGGTTATATCGTGCATGGTTACGAGGCAGTAAAAGACCTCGCCTTCATGGACGACAAGCTGGAGATGGGCCTGGCTCACGTGGTGGAATTTTACGGTGTGCAGGGCTCCCAGTGGGCGCGCTTCATGCTGGAGATGCTGCAATCGCACACCGGCGTGGAGCACACCCGTATTCGCGCCAGTGTTGCCCAGGCATTCACGCCGCGGCGCGCCAACCAGGTGCGGCCGGTGATGCGCCGGGTAATTGGTGAATTGCTGGACGACTGGGCGCCCAGGGGAAATTTCGACTTCGCCGAGTTCGCCTCTTACTTTCCGATAGCCGTCCTGTGTGGCGTCCTGGGTGTTTCCACAGAGGGTATTCCGCGTATTCGCAATGCGATTGAAACGCATATGGCTTCGCTCACCCTGGACAAGGCTGTCTATCCCGGATTCCTCGAAGCCTTTGACCTGCTCTGGGGCTATGTGGACGAACTGGTCAGCGAACGCGAACAGGCCGGTGCCGACGACGAAAATGCCCTGCTGGATGCGTTGATCGCGGCACGGGACGCGGGCAAGCTCAACGACATCGAGTTGCGCGACATGGTGCTGGTATTGCTGATCGCCGGCTATGACACTTCCAAGAACATGCTGACATTCACCCTTTACCGCCTGCTGGAGCGGCCTGATGATTACCGGCGCTGCGCGCAAGAGCCGGAATTCTGCGCCCGGGTGATCGAAGAGGCGCTGCGCCACTCCAGTATCGCCACGGTGTTTCGCAATGTGACCCAGGATTTCGACTACCAGGGCCACAGCTTCAGCCGGGGAACCATGGTGGCCTTTGCGATGCCGCTGGCCAACCGGGATCCCGCGGCTTTTCCCGATCCCCTGGCGTTCTCCCCCGAGCGCGAGAGCGAAAACCGCCATTTGGCCTTCGGTCGTGGCGAGCACATCTGTCTCGGCCAGTTCCTCGCCCGCGCGCAGCTGGAGGAAGGACTGCACCTCATCACCCAGCGCCTGCACCACCCCCAACTGGACGGCGAGATCGCCTGGCGCCCGTTTCTTGGCGCCTGGGGATTGCGCAGCCTGCCACTGCGATTCGACGTCTCCGCCTGAACAGCAGCCTTGCCCTGGCCTGAGCGCATCGGCAAGCTGATCGACAAACTGGGCCGCCTGATCCATCATGGCCAGCTCAAGGGAAGGGGGCGCAAGATCAACCAATGTCGCTGATTGCAGAGCTCAAGCGCCGCAATGTGGTGAAGGTCGCCGCACTGTACCTGGTTGCCAGTTGGTTGCTGCTTCAGGTTACCGACGTCCTCTCCTCCCTGCTGTCGCTGCCCGCTGTCGTCGGCACCACCGTGGTGGTGGTGCTTTTGCTCGGCTTCGTTCCCGTGCTGATATTCTCATGGATATTTGAACTGACACCCGAGGGGCTCAAGCGGGAATCGGAGATCCCCCCCGGGTCCTCCATGACGCAACACACCGGGCGCCGCATCAACACCGTCCTCCTCGTCCTGGTCCTCAGCGCGATCGGAGCCGTAGCCCTCGATCGCCTTATTCCGGAAGACGCTGCCACCGCAGGCCAGGCGGCCCCCTCCACGGTGGATGATTCCGCCACGGTGAAGGAGAGCCAGGCAGCGCAGGCCACTCCCTCCATCGCCGTCCTCCCGTTCGAGAATTTCTCGGGCAACAAGGAAGACGACTACTTCTCCGACGGGCTCGCCGACACCCTGCTGCATCACCTGGCACAGGTGCCGGGGCTCACGGTCATCGCCCGCAACTCGAGTTTCCAGTACAAGGGCGCCAACCGCGACGTGCGGGAAATCGGCGAGCAACTCGGGGTGGGCAACATTCTCGAAGGCAGCGTGCAGCGTTACGGCGACAAGGTGCGGGTGATCGCCCAGCTGGTCAGCGCAGCCGACGGCAGCCACCTGTGGTCGCAGAGCTACGACTACACCATGGACAATATATTTGCCCTGCACGACGCCATCGCCGACGCGGTCGTGCAACAACTGCGTCTCTCCCTGCTGCCGGAACAAAGTGCTGATCTCAGCCAGGGCGGCACTCGGGAACCCGGCGCCTACGATCTCCTGCTGCGCGCCAACGCCTACGCGGAAGAACATCTCACCCCAAGTGTGATCAACAGCATCGACAGCTTCGACAACTTTCCCGCGGTACAGATGCTGCGGGCGGCACTGGCTATCGATCCGGACTATGTCGACGCAATGATTCTACTCGCAGGCTTCTATGACAACTGCGCTTTCCAGGGCAGTACCAGCGAATTGTACAGTGACTGCCTGGAGAAAATGGAAGTGCTGGCCAAACGGGCCCCGGAACTGGCGCCGGCCTATTCAGCCGCCTGGGGTATCCGCGGGCGCTACGAACATCGCAGTGACCGGGAGGACCTGGCCGCGCGCTCACTGGCGAAGGCAATAGAACTCAACCCCAACAATGCCGACGCCTACCTGAGTTATGCGGTAGTGATCATGCTGGACGATCCCGCACTCGCGCTGGAACTGATGGACAAGCGCGACGCCCTCGATCCCGAAGCCAGCTTCCATCGACCACGGGTGATCGCCCTGCTGCTACTGGGCCGGACCGATGAGGCCCTGGCAGTGCTGGAATCGCACCTGGCCGATGGCGAGCACACCGAGATGGAACTCGACGACCTCGCGAGCTTCAGCTACGAACTGCTCGGCAGACCGGATATCTCGGCAAAGTGGGCAGCCAGGCTGCTGCAAGAGTCGCCGGACAGCCTGTACGGGTATACCAATTTCGTTCGCCTGTGGAACGCGGTCGGCGACAGACAGCGCAGCAGTCAGTGGCTGGGCGCCGCCGAAGCGCGCTGGCCCGGCAACGAACTGCTGGACGGGTTCCGCCTGACGCTGGTATTGCATGCGGATGGACCGCAGGCGGCCTCCGCCTTCCTCGAGGAAGTGATCGCCAGGCGCGGTGATACGGGCCTTACGGACCTGCTGATGCGCCTGCGACTCTGCCTACTGCAGGCAGACCGCGACTGCGCAAATGCCGCCAACGACGCCCTGGAGAGTGAGCTGCAGGCACGGGAGCCCGGGCAGCGCATGCTGGCCCGACGGCTCCAGCGCCTGTTCGCGGCGGAACTGGATGATCTCGATGGCGTCTCGCCTAACAGCGCTGCACAGGCCCTGCTCGATGCAGTGACGCCCCTGCCAAGGGTGCGCCTCGGGGCGAGCAGGGAAAGCCTGGATATCGAAGCGCTGATCCTGCTGCAGCGCGAGGACGAAGCGACCCAGGCCTTGCCTGAAACCCTGCTCGGCGAGAGCGGATTCATGCGCTGGGACAGTTACCTCATGCCACTCGATCGCGGACACCTGCTCTCCCGCCTGCAGGGAAACCCGGACTTTGAAAACTGGCGTGAAGATTACCTGGCGCGGCGCGACAAGGCCCGCGAGGCGATGCTGCGGATGGAGGCAGCGGGCGAAATTCCAGCGACACCGGAGAGCACTGAATGACCACTATACTCGAAGGCCAGGTTGCCCTGGTCACCGGCGCGTCAGCCGGCATTGGCGAAGCCTGTGCCCTGGCGCTGGCCGCAGCCGGCGTGCGTGTCACCCTCGCTGCTCGCCGGGAAGAGCGCCTGCAGGCCCTGTCGGCGTGTATCGCCAGGACCGGCGGCGAGGCACTGGTACTGGCCGGCGATATCCGCGACGAAACCTTCGCCCGATCCGCGGTAGAGAAAACAGTCGAGCGATTCGGCCGGCTGGATATCCTGGTCAATGCAGCGGGTACCATACAGGCGACCAATATCGGCGAAGCGGACCTCACCCAGTGGCGCAGTGTGATCGACATCAACCTGCTCGGCAGCCTCTACACCTGCCATGCGGCGGTGGCGCCGATGCGGGCGCAGGGCAGTGGCACAATCATCAATATCGGCTCCCTGGCCTGCCACACGACCTCGCCGATCTACAACGCCTACGCCACCAGCAAGCACGCCCTGCGGGCGATGACCGACGGCATGCGCCAGGAGCTTGGTCCCGAGGGTATCCGGGTCTGCCTCGTGAACCCCGGCACCGTCACCACGGAAATCTGGCAACAGCTCAGCGACCCGGCGCACGGCGAAGCCATGCGCGAGTTCGTGAATCGGGAAGAGGCGATTAGCTCAGCTGAATTCGCGGACACCGTGGTCTATATCGCCGCGGCGCCCGCCAGTGTGAACCTGTCGGAAGTGTGCGTGCGGGCGACCCGCGACGTGCTCTACTGAGTCACGTGCGCGTCGCCGCAGAGACACTCAGGAGGGAACGCGCCCGCCGTTGACGCCGATGGTCTGGCCAGTCACGTAGCTGGTGCGCTCGTCCGCCAGCCAGGCACAGGCGTTGGCGATATCGTCCGCGACACCAGTGCGGCCCACAGGGATCATCCGCTTCAGGGTTTCCATCGGCATCTTGAAGCGATCCTTGTTCTCCTCGGACATGATGGTACCCATCACGGCGCCCGGGGGAATATTGTTCACGGTAATGCCGTAGGGCCCCAAAGCCTGGGCCAGTGAGCGCGTCATGGAGATCACCGCGCCCTTGGAGGCGGAGTAGTGCACCTGCTCGACGCTGCCGGACTGGGCGCTGGAAGAGGAGATATTGATCACCCGGCCCCAGCCCGCGGCTTTCATATCCGGCAGCACCACCTGGGTGACGATAAAGGTGCCCTTGGTGTTGATCTCGAACATCCGGTCCCAGTCGTTGTCGGTCAGCTCTTCGAAGGGAATGAAGTTGGAGATACCGGCATTGTTGACCACCACAGTGACCGGGCCGAAGGCCTCGCGCAGCTGCGCTACGGCAGCCTCCATCTGCGGGCGATCCGCAATACTGCCCTGCAAGGCGATGGCTTCACCGCCGGCGTCACGAATTTCCTGGGCCACTTTCTCCACGCCGTCGAGGTTCAGGTCCAGTACCCCGATCTTCATGCCTTCCTCGGCGAGGCGCAGGGCGCAGGCGCGGCCGATTCCGGCGGCGGCGCCGGTCACCAATGCGGTTTTCTGGGTCATGCTTGTTTCTCCTTACGGTTTATAGAGAGCTGCTCACAGCGGACCTTCCGCGGCGGGCCTATCATTGCAGGCAAATCGTTGGGCCTTTCCTGCGTGGCGCTCATCGGGGGGCTTGCCAGTTATAAGCACCACTGGTGATTACCAATGTGTCAGGGGCGTAGAATGTAGGGTGCCCGACGCTCCGGGTCAAGCTTGACTACAGGCGCAGACTGCACTCAGCATGGCGGGCAGGCGCTGTGAGGACAAGGATAAGAGCATGCAGACAGGCGATTGGGGATATCCGGATATCCCCTCACAGGCCGGCCGCGTCGCCATCGTCACCGGTGGTGCAAGCGGTATCGGCCTGGAAAGCGCGCGAGCACTGGCGGACAAAGGCGCCTGTGTCATCCTCGCGGTGCGCGACGCGGCGAAGGGAGAGCGTGCCGTGGCTTCCATTCGCAAGACCTCACCCCTGGCCGAGGTGGAGGCGCAGCCGCTGGATCTTGCCGACCTCGGCTCGGTGCAGGCGTTCGCGACCGCCTTCATTGCGCAGTACCGACGGCTGGACCTGCTGATCAACAACGCCGGGGTGATGATGTGCCCCTTCGCCAGGACCCGCGACGGCTTCGAGATCCAGTTCGGCACCAACCACCTGGGCCACTTCGCGCTAACCGGCCATCTGCTCGATCTGTTGCGGGCCACCGAGGACTCGCGGGTGGTGAATGTCTCCAGCCTGGCGCACTGGCGCGGCAATCCCGACCTCGACGACCTGCACTGGGAAAAGCGGCCCTACGATACCGTGCAGGCTTACTGCGACTCCAAGCTGGCCAATCTGCACTTCACCCTCGGCCTGGCGAAAAAACTGGAAGACGCGGGGGACAACCCGATGGTAACGGCGGCCCATCCCGGCTGGACCCGCACCGACCTGCAGCGCCACCAGCGGAAGTTCCGCTTCCTCGGCCTGTTCATGGGCCAGGGCTGCGCTGCCGGCGCCCTGCCTACCTTGCGCGCCGCGATCGACCCCGAGGCGGTGCCCGAGGATTACTTCGGACCTTCCGGCAAGAAAGAGATGCGCGGCCCGCCAGCAGCCGCGGCGCTTAGCGAGAGTGCCAGGGACCTTGGACGGGCCCTGGCCTTATGGCACGCCTCGGAGGAAGCGACCGGCCTAAGATACTGAAACCGGCGACTATTTCCAGACCTGGTTGGGCGAGCCACCGCAGTTCTGGCTGATGACATTGCCACTGGGCTCCCCGGGTTTGCCGGCGGCCTGCAGGCACTTTTTCAACTCGTTATGCAGGCGGTTCTGCGCGTCCAGCCGCCACTTCTGGTGGTTCTGCCCGCTGCATTCCTGGGTGACGACATTCGCCCCGGGTTTGCCCGCATTGCCCGCGACCCCTATGCAGGTGTCGCCGTGGCTGACCAGTCGAGAGTCCTCGTCGAAAGTCCACTGCTGATTCTTGGCGTTCTTGTTGCAGTTTCGCAACACGATATTAGCGCCGACCTTGTTCGGCGGACCGGCGATCTGCAGGCACTGCCCGCCCTCGCCCACGTCCAGTTCGAAGCTCTGCCAGGACTTGGCCTGTTCGACGATGTCGAGTCCCTCCTGCTGCATGGCCTTGAGTGCGTCGGTATTGAGATCGACAGCCAGGGCTCCGGTTGCAAACAAGCCTAAAAGTGCAGTCAGGCAAGCCTTATGTTTCATTGCGAATCACCTTTAACTAGTATTGTTGGTATCGACAATTCGCCGTGGCAAGCCCCGGCCAATTGCACATTCCACCACCTCTAGGACCACATAGTAGCGGAGAAGTGCGACGCTTGGCGAAACCAACCCTGTTGCGAATACTGGCGATTGTCATCCTGCTGCCCCTGCTGTTCTTCGGGATACTGCTGGTCGTAGCGGGGAGCGAGAGCGGGACGCGGCTGCTGGCCGACAGGGCGCGAGCGCTGTCCGGGGGAACGGTCGACTGGGAGGGGCTGGAGGGCTCGCTGCTGGGGGCGCTGAGCGTCGAGGGCCTGCGGGTCGAGGTCCCTGCCGCGGATGTCAGCATCGACCAGGTCCGACTGGAATGGTCTCCGGGCGCCCTGCTCCGCGGGCGGCTGGATATCGATGAGCTTGCCGCGCGCGAACTGAAACTGGTCCTCAAATCCACCCCAGCGACAGAGGAGGAAGGCGCGGCCTTCGACCCGGAGGCCCTGCAAGCGCCACTCGATATCACTCTGCGGCAATTACGCATTGAAAGCGCGGAAATCCAGACGGCCCAGGGCAGCAGCCAGATCATAGACAGGCTGGTCGCCGCCGTGAGTGTCGAGGGAGAGCGCGTCACGCTGTCCCGGCTGCAGGTCGATGCCCCCGAAGGCGGCCTCGAGGCCTCAGGCAGCGCCAGCCTCGCTGCGAAGCTCCCCCTGGAACTGCAGGCCCACTGGCACTGGCAACTTCCCGATCAGCGCGAACTTGGCGGCCGCCTGCTGGTCGCGGGGGATGCCGATGTCCTGCGCGTCGAACACGCGGGCGAGGGACAACTCCCGGCCAATCTCGAAGGCGAACTGCGCACGCTGCTGGATACACCGGCCTGGACCATCGCGCTGGACTGGCCCGCCCTGCCCCTGGACGCCAGCGCGGAACCCCTGATCGTCGGTCCCGGCTCGCTGCACAGCAGCGGCTCACTGGAGGGCTTCTCCCTGGGCGGCGAGGGTCAGGTGCAGGGCCTCTCCCCGGAAACCCTGGACTGGTCCCTAAATGTCGAAGAGGGCTCACTGCAGGGAATGCAAGTGGACAGCCTGCGCCTGGCGAGCGGCCCCGGGGCCATCGATATCCGCGGGCGGATCGACTGGTCGGATGACGTGGTGGCAGAACTCAGCTACACGGCGGTCGTCGAAGGCCTTGCCGAGATCCAGGCCGAACTGCCCCAGCGCCTCGATGCCGAAGGCCGCCTGAACGCCCGTTACCGGGGCGATACGGCCCGGGTGGAGGTTTTCGAGCTCGCGCTGGCCCAGTCGCCGCTGCGCATCGCGCTGCAGGGAGACGTGCTGCTCCGCGCGGATGCCGCTCCCGAACTCAGTGGGCGAGTGCAATGGTGGGACCTGGCATGGCCCCTTGCCACAGCGGACAGCGGACCTGTAGCACCGGACTTCACCAGCCCCGAAGGCTCGCTCACCCTTACAGGGACGCCGGAGGACTACCAACTCACCCTCAGCGCAAGCACCGGCGGCAGCCAGGCACCGCCTGTCACCTGGCAGGCCGAGGGCCAGGGCGATCTCTCGGGCATGCGCCTGGCCCCCCTGCGGGCGAGGCTGCTGGACGGCGAAGTACGCCTCCAGGGCGATTTTACCTGGTCCCCCGTGCTTCGCTGGACAGTGCAAGCCGAAGGGGAAAACCTCGACCCGGGCCAGTGGCAGGCAGATCTCCCGGGCAAGCTCGCTCTCGCCCTGCACAGCAGCGGTGAACTGGACCCGGAAACGGGGCCGCAGGGCGAGTTCAGCCTGGATTTCCTGCGTGGAACGCTGTCCGGACAGGCCTTCGAGCTTACCGCCAATGCCGGGATCGCCGGCGAAGAAATGTCCCTGCACGGCCTCAGGCTGCGCAGTGGCGAGAATCACCTCGAGGCCAGGGGCGGGCTATCCCCGGAGAAACTCGCACTGGAGTGGAGCCTCGACGCCCCCGCGCCGCACACCCTGATTCCCGATACCGCCGGGCACCTCCAGGGGGCGGGCTCGATTGGCGGCACTATCGACGCACCCCGCCTGCAAGCCTCGATCAGCGCTGACAATCTCGCCTATGGCTTCCAGTCCCTGGAGCTGTTGCGGGCCGATATCCAGGCCGGCCTGGCGCAGAACGAAGCGCTGGAAATCACTTTGCAGCTGGAAAACCTGCTCGACGGCGAGGCGACAGTCCTGCAGTCGGCCCAACTCTCCGGCAGCGGGACCAGCGGCCAGCACACCATCGCCATCAACGTGGCGACCCCCACGGAGCAAGTCAGCGGGCAAGTCGTCGGCGGCCTGGATAGTGTTGCGATGGCCTGGGCAGGCCAGATTGACGCGCTCAGGATTGCCAGCGAGGGCTACGGCGAATGGAAAATGCCCGATCCTGCCGCTATGCAAATAAGTGCAGAGCAGCAAAGCCTGGCTGAAACCTGCCTCGCCAGCAACACCGACGATGCCAGGATCTGTATCGGTGGCGGCTACAGCGCCGTCGGGAGCGGGCACATCGCCCTGCAGGTTCATCAATTGGGCCTGGCGCGCTTTGCCGAGGCCGTCGGCGGGGAGCTCAATGGCAGCGTCGAAGGCCAACTGGCGCCGGATGGCGCCCTGAGCGGCGGTGGCAAACTCTCGCTCAGCCCGGGCGAATTGCGCGTGGCCACCGAAGACGGCAGCACCGCGCTTGTGCATCGGGGCGGCGAGCTGAAGCTGGAGCTGCAGCCGGACACCGGCCTGCACGGTGACTTCAGGCTGGCAGGCGAGTCGAAGGACTTGCTGCAGGCGCAGGTGACGCTGCCCCGCCTCGGCCGGCTCCCGCTGGTGGAGCCCCAGCTCCTGGACGGCAGTATCCGCGCCGATATCGACGATCTTAGCGGCCTGCCTGCACTGGTGCCAGGACTGTCCTACGCCGCGGGGCGGCTGTTTGTCGATCTCCAGGTGGCGGGCACGATGCGCGAACCACAGTTGCGGGGGGAACTGGCCCTGGCCGACGGCGCCGCCGACGTCAGCACGGCGGGGCTGGAACTGCGCGAGATATTCCTCTCGATCGAGGGCGATCCCGAGCGCCCCGGCTACCTCTTCCTCAGCGGCGGTGCCGCCTCCGGGCCCGGCAATGTCGCCCTCGATGGCCAACTGCGGCTGCGAGACCAGCAATTCGACCTCGCCATCAAGGGCGAAAAGCTGGAAGTCTGGGATACGCCGGACGGGCGCGCCCTGCTCAGCCCCGACCTGCGGCTGGGCTGGGATGGGGAACTGGCGAAAGTGCGTGGTCGCGTGGAGATTCCCCGCGCCGATATCACGCCGAAGTTGGCGATCAGCCCGGGCATGGCCACCGAGGAAGAGGTCGCCGATACGCCGGAAGTGCAAATCGTCGCCACTTCTGCCGACGTCGTGATCCTCGGGCCGGACGGCCAGCCCATCGAAGAAGCGGTGGCCAAACTGCCCTTCCTCCTCGACAGCAGGATCGAAGTGGCCATGGGCGACAAGGTGCGCGTGAACGCGCTCGGCTTCAAGGGCCGCATCACCGGCAGCGCGGTGTTCATCAACACGCCACAGGGCCGCGAATTGATCCCCATCGCCGACGGCCGCTTCAGCGTCGAGGAAGGGACCTTCCGCGCCTTCGGCCAGGACCTGGAGATCGAAACCGGCCAGGTGATTTTCGCCCGGGTGCCGGCGACCGAACCGGAAATTGCCCTGCGTGCGGTACGCTGGATCGACAGCGACCCGACGGTAAGCGTGGCTGGCGTGCAGGTCACCGGTCCCTTCGACCAGCCCTTGATGGAACTGTTCTCGCGCCCCCAGGTTGATTCCGCAGAGATCCAGTCCTTCCTGCTCACCGGCCGGGCCGCCGACTCCGAGGACAGCGTTCTCAGCATCGGCACTTACGTCCATCCAAAACTCTATGTCGGCTATGGCTACAACATGATCGCGGAAACCAGCGAATTCGACGCCCTCTATACGATCACCCCCCGCTACGGTTTCGAGGTCACCGCGGGTGAAGCCGACAACCGTGTGAACCTCACCTTCACCCATGAGCGCTAGTCGCATGCTGCATCGCCTTTCACTCATCGGCCTGACCCTGTGCCTGATAGCCACGCTCCCCCTCGCGCTGGCGGCTACGGTCCCGCTGGAGGTGCGCATCACGGGGCTTTCCGGCGATCCACTGGCGAACGTGGAAGCTTCCCTGGGTATCGTGCAACGCAATGCTCCCCCGGGTCTGGAACTGCACAACATTCGGGAACTGCACGCCAGCGCCAACGAGGAGATCGGCAAGGCGCTGCAGCCCTTCGGCTTTTACCGCCCGGAGGTCGAGGCCCGGTTGAGCCCGCCGGAAGGCAAACGCACAAGCTGGCTGGCGAGTTACCGGATCGACCCGGGCCCTCCCCTGCCCATAGGCAGCCTCGATATCCGCCTGCCCGGGGCAAAGAACCCGGAACTGCAGCAACTTGTCGGAGAGTTCCCACTGCAGGTGGGCACTACCCTGGACCACCGCCACTACGAAGCGGCCAAGCGCAAACTGCTGCAGGACGTCGTCGCCCTGGGGTATCGCAACGCCAGGTGGCGGCAACACCGGGTGGAGGTCGACCTGGAAGCCTACGCAGCGCGGGTGCAGCTGACCCTGGCGAGCGGGCCACGCTTCGTCATTGGCCCGATCAGCTTCGAACAGGAGCGCTTCGACGAGGACTGGCTGCGCAACTATCTCGTGCTCGAACCGGGCCAGCCTTTTTCCAGCAAGGTACTGGCGGAACAGAGCCGGATCCTGGGGCGCAGCGGCTACTTCCGCGAGGTGGAGATCCGTCCCTTACCCGCTGAACAGGGCAGCGGGGGCTCGCCGGCGGCTCCCCTGCAAATCGTACTGCGGGACTACCCGACCAACCGCTACCGCGGCAGCGTAGGCTGGGGTACCGACACCGGTTTCGGCCTGCAACTGGACTGGACCCGTCGCTACGTCGGGGGGCGCGGCCAGCGCTTCAACGCGGGTATGGCCGCGGTGGAGGAACGGGCGCGCATCGCTGGCGATATCAACTACATCATCCCCCTGGACCCGCTGGCCGGCAGCGAAATCGAGCTGGCGGCTCGCCACGAGAGCAAGGACCTTTCCTATGAAGACGTGGAACTCGACCAGGGCGGCGATACCCGTATCGCCACCAACCTGGCCTCAGGCTACTGGCGCCTGCCGCAATCGAGCTGGGGCGAATATGAACTCGCCGCGGTGCCCGGACTGAGCCTGGTCACCGAATCCTACGACGTTTTCGAAGTGCTCTTCGGCCACCTGCCCCAGTCAGCGCAGCAGGACATCATCGACAGTATCGGCCGGGAGTCCTACGAAACCCTGGCGCCCGATTTCGAGGCGGTGGTCGGCAGCATCAAGTTCAGCGCACGGAGAACAGACAGTGACCTGTTCATCCGGAACGGAGAATACCTCAGCCTGGAACTGCTCGGCGCCAGCGAGAGCCTGGGTTCCAATATCAGTTTCTGGCAGGCGAGCCTGGAGAGTTGGGTCATCCGCCCCCTGTTCACCGACGATCGGGTACTCGTGCGCAGCTCTCTTGGCTATTCCGAAGCCGAGAGCCGCGAGGTGCTCAGTGTGAACTTCAACCGCATGCCGGAGTACTACGAATACCGCGCTGGCGGCGTGCGCAGCGTGCGCGGCTACGGCTGGGAGGAGCTGGTGCCGGCCGGATCGATCACCGGAGGTAAACACCTTGCGGTGGCGAGCATAGAGTACGAGCACGAGATTATCCCGGACTGGAGCGTCTCCCTCTTCCTCGACGGCGGCAACGCCTTCAACGAATTCGACGACATCGATCCCAAGCTCGGTACCGGAATCGGCCTGCGCTGGCGCTCACCGGTGGGAGTAGCCCGGGTGGATATCGGCATACCCCTCGACGATTCCGAAGACTCCTTCCAGATCTACATCACCGTCGGGCCGGAGTTCTAGGCACGCTCAGGCCACTGCCCGAATTGGCTCCTCACCATTGAGGGTAAAGCGATGCATCAGGCGCCCGCTGTCAGCGGCGTAGGGCCGGCCGCGGTGCATGGTCCCGGTGTTATCCCAGATCAGCAAATCGTTCGGCCGCCATTCGTGGCGGTAAACGAATTGCGGCTGGGTTGCGTGGCGCAGGAGGTCCTGCAGGAACTCGAAGCTGTCCACCGGGGCCATACCCGGGATGTGGGAGCAGGAGGTGCTCAGGGCGAGGGACTTGCGGCCGGACTTGTGCTCCCAGACCAGCGGATGTGTGCGCGTCGGGTAGGAGCACCAGCGCTGGATCTGCTCGAGGTCCGCCTCCGGGCAGGCGTGAAACATCGCCGCCTGCATGCTGTGCACCACCTGCAGGGTATCGACCCGTGCCTTCTGTTCCGCCGAGAGCGCTTCGTAGGCGGCGTAGGTGTTGGCGAACTCGGTCTGCCCTCCCTCCGGCGCAATCACGATGGGCCTGAGCACCGTGGCGAAGGGCGGCGTCGCATCGTAGGTGCCGTCCATGTGCCAGAACATGGTGCCGGGGAAGAAGTCCGCATACTCGGGGTTGTTCTTCTGGTCCAGGGTCACCTTCATCAGGCCCTCGTCACCCTCCTTCGACACCGTGCCGAGACGCAGGTCACCAAGGGTCGCCGTGAATTGGCGCTGCTGCTGATCGCTCAACTCCAGGTCCCGGACGATCAGCACGCCGCGCTGTACCAGCAACTGGCGGATCTCGTCGCGGTAGTCGCCGCTCAGCAGGGCCTCACCTTCGAGCTTCAGTTCAGACCCTACCAGGGGGGTCAGCTTGATCGCGTTAATCGGCATCGGGTCTGTCTCCTCGCGGGCCGGGGCGGCCACAGGCGCCGCCCGGCAAATTATATTTATATTGCCTGTCGCGTTTCATTATAGCGTCATGCGCGCTCCCGGAGCTACAGGATTGTAATCCACTGGCCTCGCCTCCTGTCCACAATGGTCAAGTAAAGCATCCTGCGAAAAGGGATACTTCGCGCTGCCCCGCACGACCCGGCGCAGCCGGCTCGCGCTGGAACTGGCTGCCGAGGGCGCGTACCTCGTCGCCGGGCAGGTCTGGTCGGTGGACGGCGGAGCCTTCTTTAATTTTCCGACACATATGTAGTATTTTTAGACACCACTGTCGTATAAATGAGTCTCCCCGGAAGCACGTGTGTGAGCACTATGAAAGACGCGAACCTTGCAAGCTACAGCCCGCCGGCCGGCGACGGATTCCCGGCCTACCTCGGGACGGCGCCCGTACCGGCTGGTCCCTACTACCAGGACGATTATTTCGAACTCGAGCGCGAAGCCATCTTCAAGCGCAGCTGGCTGCATATCGGCCATGTCTGCGAATTGCCGGAGCCCGGCAGCTTCATGGTCAGGGAAATAGAGATCGCAGAGGCCTCAATCCTGGTGACCCGCGACAGTGACGGCATTATCCGAGCATTTCACAACGTCTGTCCCCACCGCGGGACCCAACTGGTGACGGACCCCTCCGAAGGGAAACGCTCAAGCTTCACCTGCCCCTACCACGCCTGGACTTTCAACGCTGACGGCGCCCTGCGCTCGGCGACTGTTTCCCAACTTTTTCCTCATTGGCAATCCGGTACAACATTTCTCGCATACGGTAATGCCGATCGACGCACGCAAATCCCGTGGCGTGTTCCGTATTTACTGGGTTGGCGCAGACAGCAGCGCGAGCGAGCGCTTTGGCCGTGAATTCTCGATGGCCAACCTGCGCGATGTACATTCCGAGGATCGGGCAGTGATAGAGGCGGGACAACGCGGTCTCAACAGCGGTGCGCTGGAGTACATCCATTGCCAGGAGCAGGAAGTCCTGTTGCGGCACCTGATGTACCACGTCAACCAGAGAGTCGAGGGCTACCGGGCCGAGCGCGCAGGGGTCGAAGCATGAGCGTGTCAACAGCCCGGTTGCCGGCGGGATTCGAGGCACTCTCTCCCTTCGTGGATTTCTGGGCCGCGGATACCGCCGCCGGCCGCGCGGATTGCCGCCAGCGCAGCGACGCTGCAGCTCGCCAGGCATTCTACGCTGCCGCGAGTCCACTCCTCCCCGCCGCGCTGGACTATCTCGACAGCAGGCCACTGGCCCAGCTCGACAGCAGGCCACTGGCCCAGCTCGACGACGCTGAACAAGGTCTGATGCGACTGCTGCTGAGCTTTGCGCATCTCGCCATGGCGGAAGAATTGCAGCGAGACGAAGAAGCGAAGCACGCCCGGGACCGGGACTTCCTGCGGATCACTCGCGCCTCCGCCGACGAAGCTGCCGCCGGTAGCAATGAAAAGGCTTGAGCGAATGCCAGCAAAGGACAGCCAGACCAGGGCCGGAAGCCGGGAACGTAACAACGGTTTCCTGCAAACCCACCGGCAGATGATCGATGCGGCCATCCGCCTGATTTCGAAAAAAGGTGTTGAGGCACTGTCGCTCGCCGGGTTGGCCCGGGAACTCCAGGTCAACCGCACCACCATCTACTATCACTTCAGGAATCGGGAACAGTTGATCACTGAAGTGAAGAGCCGGGCAGCGGAACAGCTTTCCATTGGGCTGGATTTCGAGCTCACCGAACAGGCGCGCAGCGAGTACATCACCCGCTTCGTCCTGGAGAACCCCGAACTGATCAAGCTCTGGCTGGAAGATCTCTGGGCAGGGCGCGATATCCGCGAGATGTACCCGGTGTGGGACAAGCTGGTGCAGGGCATGCACGAGACCTTCGACGGCAGTGGGGACCGCCAGGGAAACCCCATCGACATCGAGGTTTACTGCCTCAACATGCTGATCAGTGCTTTCATCGCGCCGGGCATCTTCCGCAACTGCGTAGCCCCGGACGAAAGCACTGAGCGTATCGTTGCGCGATTCCGTGCTGAACACGAGCGCAATTTTCCCTGAGCCGGGCGGCGCCCGGCCCGGAACCCGAAACAGACTACAGAAAGAAACAGGAATACTTTCAGGAGAACACTATGCACGCCGACAAATTTATCGCAGCCGCACAGGAGAATAGCGGGCTCAGTGATTTCGACAGTGAATCCTTCCTCGAGCCCTTCGAGTTCATGCTCAAGTGCATCCAGCAGCGCCCGGAAAGCGAGCGGATCCTGCAGGCGCTGAACAATGAGATTGTCGGGTCCCTGTCAAATCGCCTGCGCGTCGCCGACTACCTGCGCAAGCATCCCGAGATCGAGGATGCCCCCATCGAAGCCCCGATCATCGTGATGGGCATGCCGCGCACCGGCACCACCGCGATGAGCTACCTGCTCGGCTGCGACCCTCGCTGGCGCTCCCTGCTCAACTGGGAGGCGATGGACTCCGCACCGCCGGCGACGACCGAGACACTGCGCACTGATCCGCGCTGCGTAGCCAAGAAACAGATGCAGCAGGCGATGCTGGAGAAAATCCCCTTTTCCGTGCCGCACTGGGAATGGGCCGACGGCCCCACCGAATGTATTTTCGTCCAGGGGCAGGAATTCAAGGCCCTGAGCTGGGAGTCACGGGTCGTCCACCGCGACTACGGCGATTACATGCTGCACTGCGATATGGAGCCCGCCTATGAATACCAGAAGAAAGTCATGCGGATCCTGCAATCGAAAGCGCCCGGGCGCTGGGCCCTGAAGATGCCGTCACACGCGCTGCATTTCACCTGGGCGCTGAAGGCCTTTCCCGATGCGAAGTTTATCTGGACCCACCGCAATCCCTACAAGGCCGTGGCTTCCCTTGGCAACATGATGACCACCGCCCACATGTCCGCACTGGGCACGATCGACAAGCAGTTCATTCACGACGCTTATCCCCGCCAGCTCTCGGAGCACGTGAACCGCCCGATGCGCCTGCGGGCGAGCCTGCCGGAAGACAAAATCCTCGACGTCTACTGCGGCGAGTTCCTGGGCGATCCGCTCGAGGGAATGCGCCGGGTTTACAAGTGGCTCGGCGAGGACCTCGACGAGAGCGTCGAGCAATCCATGCAGGCCTGGCTGGCCGAGGACAGCAAACGGCAGGCCACCCGGCCCGCGTATGCACTCGAGGATTTTGGCTGGAGTGAGGAGGAACTGGCCCCCTGGTTCGAGGAGTACCTCGAACGCTATCCCCGGGCGGCGACGGCCTGAACCGATTCGGCCCGGAGTGGGCCGGCCCCTGCCCGCTCACTCCGGGGCCGCGTACCAGACAGGCGAGGTATAGGCCCGCTCCTGTATCTGCGCCGGCACACCCTGCGGCAGTGGCGTCCGGTAGAACGCGCTGTCGTAGGTGGTCCAGCGTGGCGTCAGAATCTCCAGTACCCGGGCATAATAGAACGCGGTTTGCCCTGGGTCGAAATCGGGGTCCTGCCAGACCGCCGACAACTCGGGATCCCCCACCCGGTTGGAGAACCGGGCCTGCTCCAGTTCGACGCTGGAAGCCGCTACCTCGGCAATGGTATCCGGCCTGGGCTCACGTTGGCCCGACAGGGCGGCATCGTAGACCCGCTCCTGTAATTCCCCGGACTCGTCCAGCCAACCTTTCACTACCTGGATGCGTTCGAGGTTCGCGCCGTCGGGGTCTTTTCCAGCGAGCAGCAGGAAGGTCGGCGCAGCACCGGCAGGCCCCGGCGCGAGGTCACCGCCCATGGGCACACCCTTGCCATAGCCGATACTCGCCGGGTCGGGGTGCAGCTCGTCACCCTGCCGGAAGTCCCAACCGCCGAAGAAACGCACCTGCATCCTCGATCCGGTCGTTGCGTAGGTTTCGCGCCGCCGCATGGCCTCGAAAAGCGACTCCCGAGTGTTTTCATGGGCCCACACCCCGGCATAGCCGGAGGCGGCGAAACGCGCCTTGGGAATCTTGTAGATATCCCACAGCGCATCGGCGCGGCCGGGGCCGGGTTCATCCGCTCCGAACTTGCCCATCATGTTGTTTTCGCGCACCGCGGGCATGCCGGTATGGGTATCGGTGCTGCCGATCAGGCCGAACTTAAAGGGATTCACGCCGAGTTCCCGCTGGTGGCGCAGGCCGAGTTTGAGCGCCGAGCGGGCATACTCATGCTGCAGCATGCCTTCCTCTTTCGGCGCGCCCCTCAGGTTGCCGAAATCCATCGTTTCGTAGTCTGCAAACACGTCGTCCGGAGACAGGGCCGGGTGCGTTTCCGCGTCACCCTTGATCTGGGTGGCCTCGTAAAGGGGCTCCCAGCGCGCCCTTGTCCGGGCGTAGTCCCGGTCGAGGGGTTCTCCCGCGTTGTCCACATCGGCGAACATCATTCCGTTCGAGAGATTTCCGTTGTGGGGAATCGCCAGCACCTGTCCGCCGGTCTTGTCTTCGTAGCCCTGCAGAAAGGCCCACAGGTCCTCAGGATTATCGCTGTCGCTCATTGAGAATGGCCTGACGGCGGATACCTGATCATAACCGTCCGCGAAGACAACGACCCGGTGCAGGTTGTTCCCCCGCACCATACCGGTCCACTCGTAGCCGATAAAGGCGGTGAAGGTCCCCGGCGCGTTGTAGCGCTCGGCCATCTTCATTGACTGGTCCCAGCTGTCGGCAACAATCGCGGACGGATTCAGTGGCGGGACACCCTCAGGTGGGCGCGCCAGTTTGACCAGTTGGGTTTGCGCCTGGGAAAAGTCTCTGCTGACTTCCCTGAGGATCGACAACCAGCGTTCGCCATCGGGCTGGGACATCAGGGCGGGATCTTCATTCAATACCGCCGGGAACACACCGAGGTTCTCCGCGTGATCCGCAATAACCATGAAATCAAGGGGTCGCACCAGCCGTACTGGTTCACCCAGGTTGCCGCTGATGGTTTCACCCCGGGCGAGTCGGTAGGCAGCCTCAAGACCCACCCGGTGAGTGCCGTTGAGGCTCGCGTCGAAGGACAGCGCGGTGTGAACGTGCGTGTCGCCCCAGTAGAGCTTGCGGGGAAAGTCCTCGTTTGCGTAAGGCGAGTAGGTTTCTGCTGCGAAGGATGCACCGCCGAAAAATGCAAGCGAGAGCACCAGTGCCCTTATTTTAGTTGCCATATATGACTCCAACTGCGGGACCAAAGAGCCTGGCCCGGCGAGGAATTCTAGTCAATTACATACCTTCAAGCTTGATCAATCCGGCCACGCCCCGGGTTCGGCCAGACACCATCGGCGACATGGACAATTTTTAACGATGTCCGATTATGTCAAGCAAGCCGGTATTTTCCTGGTGCAGACTTGGACCCGTTGCGGAATAAGCAGCGTACCCATGCAAGGTGCGAAACATAATATGCAATCGATTTTAGAAGCAGGCCCGTGGCGGGCCACACACCCGATTTGCGTCACCCGCTGCTAGAGCGCAGGCGCTGACTGCCCGGCGCCTGGCATCTGGTGCCTGGCGTGGTCAACCTGCAGGTTTGAATACAGTCCGGCCACAGCGGAGGACTGCTAATACAATAATTGAACGAGAGTCCAGCCATGCATAAACACACCAAGTTGCACCCGTCCATCCGCCGGCACGTCCAAAAGCTGGCCGTCGGCGCGGCCTCCATAGCGATGCTGCCCCAGGCGGGGATGGCACAGGGCGAAGCCGCCAGCAGTGCAAACGAGCTTATCCAACTGGAAGAAGTCGTGGTAACCGGCACGCTGATACGCGGCGTCGAAGCCACTGGTTCAAACCCCATCAGCATGGGTAGTGAGGCGATACTCGAGACTGGCGCAGTCACCACTAACGAGTTACTGGGCACCATTCCCCAGGTCTCCAACTTCTTCAACCAGCGACCGGAACAGGACCCCCGTGGTGCCGCCCTGCTGCAGGTCAACCGCCCCAACCTGCGCAACCTGCCGGGCATCAACGCGGCGACTGGCGCGACAACCCTGCTTCTGCTGGACGGGCACCGGATGGCTCCCGTGGGCACCGACCAGTCCTCACCGGATCCCGACGCGGTCCCGACCATCGTGATGCAGCGTGTTGAAGTGGTCACCGACGGCGGCTCGTCGCTCTATGGCGCGGATGCCGTCGGCGGCGTCATCAACTTCACCACCCTGGACGAGTTCGACGGGGTCAAGGTCGATCTCGGCTACGATGTCGGCGACGATTTCAATGGCTGGCAAGGCTCGCTGCTGGCGGGAACCAACTGGGACAGCGGCTCTGGCTACATCGCCCTGGCTACCACTGATCGCGATTCCGTGCTCGTGGAAGACCGCGACTGGGCGGCCCAGGGTAACTGGAACGCCGATGGTACGGTACTGACCCCGGACGGCACCGAGTGCCTCGATCCAGTGGGCGCCGTGACGACCTGGTACTGGTTCGCCCCCGCCTCCATCTGGACCGACAACCCCGCCGCGCCCGGAGCAGGTGTGACCCCGGTGGGCGAACCCTGCGACATCAAGGGGCGCGCCTCGCTGATTCCCGAGCAGGAACGCCAGAACATCTTCGCCGGCCTGACCCAGCAGCTGGGCGACAGCATGGACCTGAGCGTCAAGGCCTACTACATGGACCGCACCACGACCTATGATCGCTATCCCCTCGGCGGCACCATCGGCGAACCCACGCCTAACGAACAGGGACTGGTGGGTGGAGAATCGGGAGACCTCACCGACACCTCGCAGGTCGGCTTTTCCTACGGCGTCCACCCCGCCTACCGCAAGCGCCAGCTCGAACTCGATATCGAGACCTGGGGCATCGCGCCGGAACTCACCATCGACCTCCCGAACAGCTGGCAGGTACGCAATACCCTCTTCTACGGAGAGTCGCAGAACAAGGTGGTGGATCCGCTGGATAACACTACCCTGCTGTCCCAGTACGTCAACAGCGGCCAGCTCGATCCCCTGGACGTTGCCAGCGCTGATGCAGCAGTGATCAACGACATCCTCAACTGGCAGCGCTACGACTACGTTGAACAGGAGATGTTCAGTCTTCGCGCCATTGCCGACGGTGACCTGTTCGAGCTTCCCGCGGGCATGCTAAAAGCGGCCATAGGCGCCGAATATGGCCGCGACGAGGCCAGCAAGAAAAGCGGTGAAACCACCTATGGCGGCACTGGCAGCCTGGAAACCCGCTCCGATCACCGCGACGTGGTCTCGGCATTCTTCGAATTGTCGATTCCGGTCTTCGAATCCTTCGACGTGGCGCTCTCGGCCCGCTATGACGATTACAGCGACTTCGGGGAAACCACCAATCCACATGTCGGCTTCTCCTACAACCCCGCGTCCTGGCTGCATATCTACGGCAAGTGGGGCGAGTCCTTCAACGCGCCGACGGTACTGGACAGCATCACACCCGGAATGGGCAGGTACATTGCCGACGCTGCAGCCGGCGTCCCCGACCCGCTCGTTGTGCGCACTGACCCCTCTCGCGACGACGTGATGATTCTCGAAGGTTCCAGCGGCGCACTCGACCCGCAGACGGCGGAATCCTGGGGCCTCGGGTTTGAACTGCGCCCGCTGGATGAACTCTCGATCAATCTCTATTACTACGAGATCCAATTCGAGGAACTGCTGGCCTCGGTCAATCCCCAGCTTTCAACCGTGGTGCTGCTCAACCCGGACAAGTTCATCTTCGAACCGACCCAGCAAGAGTGGGACAGCTATATTGCCTCCATCGACAACGGCGAGCAGTTCGCTATTTACGATCCCGCCGACGTCGGTGTACTGGTTGACCGCCGTATCGACAATACCGAGGAAGCGGAGCTCAAGGGCTTCGATTTCGGTGTGCGTTACACCCACGACAGCAGCACAGGCATCTGGTCCTACGGCCTGACCGGCAACTACCAGAGCGACTTCGTGCTGACCCAGGGCGGCGTGGGTGTCGACCAGTTACTCTACCTGCCGGACCTGTTGATGACGGCAGACATCGGCTGGAGCCTCGACAATACCCAGGCCCGACTGACTTTCAGGTACACCGACAGTCACGACGCTGATCCCACTACCGCCGTCAACCAGGACAAGGTGGACAGCTTCCTGACCACCAATCTGTATATCGGCTATAACTTCAGCGGCGACTCGGGCTTCACCGAGGGACTGTCAGTGCGGGTGAACGTGGACAACCTCTTCGACGAGGAACCCAATGAGTACCGGCGACAGAGCAACCTGAGCTATTCAGATACCAACTGGACCCTCGGTCGGGTGTTCAAGTTCGGCATCTCGAAAACCTTCTGATCGAGAAAATTCCCTGCACAAACCGGGCTTCCATGCCCGGTTTTTATATTTGCATTGAAGCGCCTGGCTCACTGTCCAGCCCGCAGGGTATCGCTCTGGACTTGATCCCCGCTCGCGTAGAATTGCGGTTCCAGGAAAGCCGCCGTACGCCGCGCGTCGGATTCGCCATGCGCTGCGACGGAATTGAAACCCGCCAGAACCACGGCTCCCCATATCGTCCAGTGTCGTACCATCATTGGCTTCCATTTTATTTTTTAAGTTGGGTGATTACTGTTGCCAGGGCTGCTCGGAACCGAACGTCCGGCGCAGTTCTTTCTTCGCGAGCTTGCCGGAAGGTAGCCGCGGCAATTCCTGCACAAGTTGGTAGCTCCGTGGACAGGTGACCGCCGAAATGCGTTCGCGGCACCAGCTATCCAACTCGCGCTTGAACTCCTCCCCGGCATCAGACCAGTCCAGAGGCTGGACGATGGCTTTAACCTCCTCGCCATACTCGGGATTGGGCACACCGATCACCGCCACGTCGATCACCTTCGGGTGCAGGATCAGGCAGTCCTCGATCATTTGCGGGTAAATGTTCACCCCACCTGAAATGATCATGAAGTCCTTGCGGTCGGTGAGGAAGAGGTAGCCTTCCTCATCCACATGCCCGATGTCACCGACGCTCGCCCAGCCGCGATGAAGGGGATGGCGATTGGCATCGGTTTTACCTGCATCGTTCAGGTAGTCGGAACCCCTGCCGGATTCCACCTCGAAATAGATCAGGCCGTCCTCCCCGGTCGGCAATTCGGTGCCTTCCTCGTTACAGATATGGATTGGACCCTGAATCGATTTGCCCACCGAGCCCGGCTTGCGCAGCCACTCCTCGGCGCGGATGTAGGTTGCGCCGATATTCTCGGTGGCGCCGTAATATTCATCGATGATGGGTCCCCACCAGTCGATCATCTGCTGCTTGATACCCACCGGGCAGGGAGCCGCGGCGTGCACGGCGAACTTGAGCGAGGATATGTCCACGGCTGCGCGCACCGCCTCGGGAAGCGCGAGCATGCGCACGAACATGGTGGGGACGAACTGGGCCACGCAGACCCGGTATTGCTCGATCGCGCGGAGCGCCGCGAGGCCGTCGAACTTGTGCAGGGTGACGAAGGTACCGCCCAGTCGCTGCGTCACCAGCATGGTCGCCAGCGGCGCACCGTGATATACCGGACCGGCATTGAAAGTCACCAGCGGGTCGAATCGTTCGTAGAGCGCCGTACCGCCTTCCGAGGGAGAGAGCTGTTCGATGGGCCCGCTCTGGAACTTGTGCAGGATGCCCTTCGGACGACCGGTGCTACCGCTGGAATACAGGAAGTGGTACCCGGCTACCTGGTCCGGAATCGGTGTACACGGCTGTCTCGCGGTCGACTCCGCGAGGACCTGCGCACCCTCCAGTTCGCGCTCACCGACCGTGAAAACATATTCAACGGCAGGCAGGCTTCGGGTCCCTTCCGCGGCCAGCCACGCTGCGGTGTCACCCACCTCGGCGCTTGTGATGACGAGCCGCGCGCCGCTGTCATTGATGATATACGCCACCTCCTCGGCCTTGAGGTGGGAGGACAGCAGGGCCATCAGGAGTCCGGAACGCTGCGCCGCCCAGTAGACCACCGGGAAATCCGGGGTATTTTTCAGCATCACGGCGATCCGGTCACCAGGCTGCAAACCCAGTTCCCGGAACAGGTGAGCCAGGCGGTTGGACGCTTCATCCAGTTCGCGATAGCTGAGCACTTCACCCGTGTCCGCCACGATGAATGCCGGGCGCTCCGGATACTTGAGCGCGTGTTGATAGGGGTGCATTGTTATCCTCGCTGACCGCCGTCCACGCGCAGGATAGCACCTGTGGTAAATGATGACGCGGGGCTCGCGAGCATCAGCACCGCGGACACGATCTCCCAGGGCTCCCCGGGCCTGCGCGCCGCGTTGGTGAAATCCGCGATTACTTCCTCGGTCCAGTCCTCATGGGCGCCAGTCATGAAGGGCCCTGCGGAAATGGTATTCACGCGAACCGTCGGTGCATACTCGCGGGCCAGGGACACGGTCGTGGCGTTGAGAGCGGCTTTCGCGGCGCCATAGGGAACGACACCCGGCAGGGCCATCAGGGCGCCACTGGAGCTGATATTGATGATGCTGCCACCTTCGCCCTGGGTCATGCGCTGTGCCGCCTGGCTGGCGAGACGGAAGGGGCCCTTGAAGTTGAGGTTCAGCACGGCGTCGAAGAGTTTCTCGCTGACGTCGTGGCTCGCGCAGGATGGTGACATCCCGGCATTGTTGATCAGGATATCCAGCCTTCCGAATTCGGCATAGACCCGTTCCAGCAGTGCGTCGCATTGCTCCCAGCGTCCGACATGAGCGGACAGCGCCAACGCGCGGGCACCGAGCGCGCGGGCCTCCTCCGCTACCAGTTCACAGTTTTCCAACTTGCGGCTGGCAATGACCACCGCGGCGCCGCGCTCGGCCAGCGCCAGTACCATCTCACGGCCGAGTCCCCGGGAGCCACCGGTCACCAGCACCACCTTGCCGCGAAAATCCAGTAGCGGATCCATGCTCAATCCTCCAGTAGACGGGCCCATTTCTTTTTCGCCGCCTCGAGGCGGGTGGGAATGTGATCGCTGGGGAACAGCCCTTCCGCAGGCTTCGCCTGTTTCAGCAGCGCCTTCGCCACCTGCACCTGGTGCACCTCGGTCGGCCCGTCCGCTACCGCCAGGGTCGGCGCGCCGGCCCAGATTTTTGCCAGCGGCGTTTCCAGTGAAACGCCGAGGGAACCGTGCAGGTGCACCGCGCGCTTTGCGACCTCGTAAAATACCTTGCCCAACTGGATCTTGCACATGCCGATGTGAGTCCGCGCCGCGCCGTGGGGCTGGGTGTCGATGATCCATGCGGTCTTCAGCACCAGCAGGCGAAACTGTTCCAGGTCCACCGCCGAATCGGCGATCATGCCCTGCACGAACTGGTGATCGGCGAGCTTTTTACCCTTGGTCTGCCGCGACAGCGCGCGCTCCAGCATCATGTCCAGCGCCCGCTGCAACAGGCCGACGGTGCGCATGCAGTGGTGAATGCGCCCGCCACCGAGGCGCGCCTGGGCCACCTTGAAGGCCCCGCCGGGTTCGCCGAGCATGGCGTCGGCGGGAACGCGCACCTTGTCATATTTCATGAAAGCGTGAATACCGTCGTCCACGAAGGGATCTGCCGAGTCCGACATGATCTTGGTGTTGCGAATAATCTCGATGCCCGGGGTACTGGCATCCACGAGGAACATGGACATGCGTTCGTGGGGCTTGTTCTCCGGGTTGGTCACTGCCATCACGATCAGGAACTCGGCGTAACGGGCGTTGGAAGAAAACCACTTGTAGCCGTCGATGACCCACTCGTCACCCTCGCGCCAGGCCTTGCACTCGAACTCCAGGGGATCGGCCCCCGCCTGGGGTTCGGTCATGGAGAAGCAGGATACGATATCCCCGGCCATCAGCGGTTCCAGGTATTTTTTCTTCTGCGCTGCGCTGCCGAACATGGCGAGGATTTCGGCGTTGCCGGTATCCGGCGCCTGGGTACCGAAAATGGTCGGCGCCCAGTTGGAGCGGCCGATGATCTCGTTCATCAGCGCCAGTTTCACCTGGCCGTAGCCGGGACCGCCCAGGTTGGGACCGAGATGGCAGGCCCAAAGTCCCTGCGCTTTCACCTGCTCCTGCAGGGGCCGCACGATGCGCCGCGCCCTGCTGTTTTTGACGTCGTACATGTCGGAGGCGTTGGGGAACAGCAGGTCCACCATTTCGCATTCCTCGCGCACGAAGTCATACATCCAGTCGAGCTTTTCCTGAAAGTCGGGTTCGACGCCAAAATCAATCATGGTGATTACCTCTGCTGCTTGTCGTTATTCGACTAGGTGGGGTTGCGGCATCGCGGGCTGTAGCCGGACTATCAGCAGCACCTGCGGATGTGCTCGGCCGCCGATGCGAAACACTCGCTGACGATGTCCGCGAACCAGTCGCCGACCTGCCTGTCGATCTTGCCGATCGCCGCCTGCGCCACCTTGTATTCCATGATGCAGCCGGCCTTGAAGCGCGCCAGCACCAGGTAGTAATCGAGATTGCTGACATCCCGGCCGGTACCGGCCGCGTAGTAGCGCGCGAGTTCCTGCCGCGTCGGCCAGTGACTGGTGTCGTGCAGTGAGGTCGGAGCCACGTCCTGGAGGCGTTCATCGCGCAGGCCACTGAAAAAACCGCCGATATCCACCATCGGGTCGCCGATAGTCGAGAGTTCCCAGTCGATCAGGGCCTTGAGCCTCGCAGGTGGGGCATGGGCGAACAGCATGTTGGGCGTGCCGAGATCGCTGTGGATAATGCCGGGTTTTTGTGCCGGCGGGATGTTGTCGCGCAACCACTGTTCCACCAGGGCGTAGCCGGGCAGCTCACGTCCCGCGTAATCGTATTTCTCCTTGTAGGAGGCGAGCTGGCCGGACCAGCGATCCACCTGGCGCTCGAGATAGTTGTCGGGTTTGCCGAAGCCCTCCAGGCCCACCGCCTTGTAGTCGACATTGGCCAGGGCGGTCAGCGCGTCCACCACGGCATAGGGTATGCGGTATTCGTAGGGCATCCTGTCGAAGGGCGCCGGGTGAACCACCTTCTGGTCGATCACCTGCCCTGACCAGCCTTCCACCCGCTCCATGACATAAAACGGTGCGCCAACCACGCTGTCATCCTCGCAGGCCACATAGCAGTGCGGATGCGGTACATCGGTGCCGTTGAGAGCCGTGAGAACCCGCGCCTCGCGCAGGACGCTACGCTCGCTGCCCGGCGGCGGCACCCTGGGGGGGCGGCGCATCACCATACTCTCGCCCCCGCGGTCGAGGCTGATGACGACATTGGAGAAGCCGCCGTGGATGAGTTCCGCCCGCAGTGGTTCGCTACCGAGCAGGGGCAGGTTATCGTCCAGCCAGCTACTCAGCCGGGGGATATCAATGAGTTCGTCGAGATTGTGCTTGAGTCCCATCGTTAGCTTGCCTTCAATGCTTATCGTTATTTCGGCCTTGCCCTGGCATTCGCCCGGGGCTGTCGCGCGCTCTAGACCGCACTCCAGACCGGGGCGCCACGTTCCTCGCGCAGGGAAAGGATCTCCCGCCCGTCCACGTCGGTAATGCCGTAGTCACGCGCGAGTTCGGCGTTGATAAAGGTACCGCCGGTTTTTTCCATGATGGCTTCGTCCGCGGCCAGGGCGGCGATAATCCTGCCCGGAAATTCCGGCGAACTTCCCGCGGCGCTGTTGAGTTGGGCAGCCATCCCGGGCACTTCCTCGAGATTTTTCTTCGCCCGCTCGGTATAGGTAAAACCCTGCCAAAGGGACAGGGAAGCCACGCCGTGGGATTTGAGTTCGATGGCCATGTCACGCGCCATGCGATCGGTGGCGGTCTTCGTAGTGCCGAAGATGACATCGTAGGTGTAGGTCACGCCGACATACCCCGATAGCGCGACAATCAGGCCACTGCCTTGCGCGACCATGAGCTTCGCCGCGTGGTGTGCAGCGACGAAGGCGGCGCGTACGCCGGTATCGAATATCTCCCAGTTCGCCAGCGACTTCTGCCAGAAGCCCTTGCGCTCGGTCATTTCCTGCGGAATCGCCATGGCATTGTTGACCAGGATGTCCACCCGGCCCTGTTCGTGCGCGACTCGCTCGAACAGGCCAGCCAGTTGCTCGTCCGACCTGAGATCGAGCGCGACGGGAACCGCCCTGCCGCCGCGCTCCTCGATCTCTGCGCGCGTCTCCTCCAGTGAGCCGGGCAGGCCTTGCGCTCCCGGGCTAGCGGTACGCGCAGTGATATACACGGTCGCCCCCTGCTCACCCAGCGCGAGGGCGACTCCCTTGCCGATACCACGGCTGGCGCCGGTGACCACCGCGACCTTGCCCTCGAGTGCTCTCATTGCAGCTGGCTCCAGTAACTCACGGAATGCACTTGTTGCGCAGGTTTTCGAGCGGGTCAGCTGCCATCGCGGGCCTCCCTGATTGGCTGCCAGATGGGTGCGCCACGGCTGTTCCTCAGGGAGGGAATCACCCTGCCGTCGATATCGGTGACGCCATAGATGCCTGCCATCTCGGCGGTGATGAATGTACCACCGGTGTGGCGCATCACTTCCGGGTCGGCCGCCATGGCGGCAATTACCCTGCCCGGATGTTCGGGACTGCAGGCGTCTTCGGGCCGCGTCGCCGCGCGGCCCTTGAGGCCCGGAATACTGGCGAGATTGCGTTCCGCGCGTTCGGTCAGGGTGAGACCCTGCCAGAGGGAGACTGAACAGATATTGTAGGGTTCGAGCTCCACCGCCATGTCCCGGGACATCCGGTCGACCGCGGACTTGCAGGTACCGAACACCGTGCCATAGGTATAGCTGACACCGGTATACCCGGAGATGGCCACGATCAGCCCGCTTCCGCGGGGTACCATGATCTGCGCCGCGTGCCAGGCTGCCACGTAGTTGGAGCGCACGCCGACTTGGAACATCTGCAGGTTGGACAGTGGTTTTTCCCAGAAACCGCCGGGGTCGGTAAGGTCCTCGGGAAGTGCGAAGGCATTATTGACGAGAATGTCCAGGCGACCTTCGTCACCACGAAGCTGTTCAAACAGGGCGGCGACCTGGGCGTCGTCGGCGTGATCCACCGCGACGGCTACGCCGCGCCCGCCGCGTTGCGTACACTGCGCGGCAGTCTCCCCTACCGTGCCCGGGAGATCGAGGGTATCCGGGTCCACGGTCCTGCCGGTGACATAGACCGTGGCACCCTGCGCCGCGAGGGCCAGGGCAATACCCTTGCCGATACCGCGGCTGGCGCCGGTGACCAGGGCAACCTTGCCCTCGAGTTCGCTCATCCAGTGACCTCCCGATTAACTGCTTATTGTTGCAGGTGACTGAGCACAGTGTAGCCGCCCTTTCGGCGGCTGCTGATCCCGAAAGCCTACCCCCGGGAAGGAGAGCATGCTTGACTATTTCGGACAGCGGTGTTTTCGTTCCACCATGGTCAGGAATCCCGATAACAGTAACAGGCCACCACCGCCCGGCGTAGCTGGAGAGAGCTACGACGTCATTCACACCAGCCTGTTACAGAATTTCCCCCAGTTGGTCGAAGAGCTGGGCGGCGATCCCGGAAAACTGCTCGCAACGGCCGGGCTCGCAGGCCTGGACGTGAGCATGGCCCGGGTCGAACCCACCTACCGCCAGTTGGTGAACCTGCTGGAAATCGCCTCCCGGGAACTGGACTGCCTCGATTTCGGCATGCGCCTGGCGCGCTTGCAGGCGGGGGAAAAACAGCGCAGCCCGATCGGCAAGATCATGCGGACCGCGGCGACCTACGGCGATGCCCTGCAATTCGTCACCACCCACAACTACGCCCACAGCCTTGCAGCCAGAATCTGGCAACACCCGGTTGACCAGGATTTCGTCTTCGTCGGACACGATATCCTGATCGACGGCATTGGCCAGCGCATGCAGGCGGTAGAGCAGATGCTCCTGCTCGGCCACCTCGGGGCAGTCGAGTTGACCAGCGGACGGGTGCGGGCAAGGCAGGTCTACTTCCGGCACCAGCCGGTTTCCGAACTGCGCTGCTATGTCCGCTATTTCGGCGTTGAGCCGCGTTTCGGCCAGAATGCCGAAGGCCTCCTGTTTCACCGCAGTGATCTGACCCATGCGATCACCCACCCCGACCGCAGGGCCCACGAGGCGATGATCAGGCGTATCGAACAGCGCTTCACCCGTCGCCGGCCCCCGACACACGCGGAAGTACGCGGCGCGATCCTGCGCCTGCTGGGTACCGGCCTGTGCGATAACCAGCGTGTCGCCAGCGATCTGCAGCTCAACCTGCGTACCCTGCACCGCCGCCTCACGGCGGAGGGAACGAGCTTCCAGCGGGTAAAAGACGAGGTCCGCCGCGACATGTTGCTCTACTGCCTGCAGCAGACAGAGCTGAAATTTTCCGAGATCTCGGAGCAACTCGGCTTTTACGAGCAGGCGGTACTCACGCGTAAGTGCAGGCTGTGGTTCAAGGCCTCCCCGACACAGATCAGGCAGGGGGCAAAGCTGGAAAAGGCGTCCCCGGCGAACTAGGATGTTCTGCCCCGCTCTGCATTAAGCGATAACTACGAGAGACCAGACAATGGCCATCGACCCCACCAGACCGACACCCTGTGAATATCCCCGCATCGCCGGCAAGGACAACGTTCCCGATCACGTGGATCCCGAACTGGTCCGCGATGGAGGAATTCCCTGGTCCCCGGCCTTCCTCCAGGGGCCGCACGATTACATGGCCAACATGCACCAGAGCATGCCGCCGATCTTCTACGCTGTCAGTGATTACGGCAACCAGTGGAACCTGATAAGGCACGAGGACGCCTTCTTCATGCTCCGCCACCACGAGATATTCTCCAATGAGGGCGCGACGCCCTTCCCCCGCGATCCCGCGGATTACTACTACTTCATCCCTATCGAGATCGATCCGCCGGACCACCGCAAGTACCGGGCGATTCTCGACCCGACCTTCTCTCCCAAGGGCGTCAAGGCGCTGGAAGATAAAATCCGTGTCCTCGCCAATGACCTGATCGATGAGTTCATCGCGGACGGAGAGTGTGAATACACCACCGCCTTCGGCAGGCCCCTGCCGGTGTCAGTGTTCCTCGACCTGATGGGCCTGCCGCAAGAGAAGCGAGACACCTTCGTCGAGTGGGCGATGGACCTGCTGCATTCCAACGACCCACAGATCATGGGCCGGGCCATGCACTCCATCACCACCTACCTGAAACAGGAAATCGAGGAAAAAACCGCAAATCCCGACGGCAAGGTGATCAGCCAGATCATCCACGCCGAGGTCGAGGGCCGCGCCATGACAGCGCCGGAGATCTTCGGCTTCGTGATTTTCCTGTTCATCGGAGGTCTCGACACCGTGTTCGCCACCCTCAACCTGATCTGGCTGTGGATGGCCGAGCACCCTGAACGCGTCGAGGAAATGATCGCCAACCCGGATAAAATCGACGCCCAGGTGGAAGAACTGCTGCGGGTCTGGTCGGTGACCTTCTCTGGCCGCATGCTGGCACAGGACTACGAATTCCGCGGCGTGAAGATGAAAAAAGGCGATCGTGTGACCTCGATACTGCCCGCCTGTAACTACGACCCGGAAGTGTTCCCCAATCCTCAGGAGGTGGATTTCAAGCGCCGCCGCAAACCTATCCTGGCCTTCGCCGGCGGCCCCCACAGTTGCATGGGCGCCCACCTCGCGAGACTCGAGGTGAAGGTCGCCCTGCAGGAGTGGCTGCGGCGCATTCCCGAATTCGGCCTCAAACCCGGCTCCCGCATCGAGTATCGCCCGGGGGGCGTCATCGGCCCGGAAGAAGTGCCACTGCAGTGGCCGGTCAAATCCTGAAGCGGGGAGCGATAATCACCATGAGCCAGCATTCCCCACAGCTCGTCGCCGTGGTAACCGGCGCCAGTTCCGGTATCGGCAAGGAAGCCGCCAAAGCCCTGGCCCGCCAGGGCTGGCGGGTCTTCTGCATCGGCCGCAACCCCGAACGCAGCGCACAGGCCGGGGCTGAAATTGCCACCTGCGCGCCCGATAGCGACGACGTCACCATGCTCTGCGCGAACCTCGCCTCGATGGCGGAGACCGCGGGCGCGGCCGAAACGATCATCGCGGCGACGCAGCGGGTCGATGTGCTGCTCAACAACGCCGGGGGCGTGAGCGCCAACAGGCAGATTACCGCGGAAGGCAACGAGAATACCTTCGCCAGCAATCACCTCGGCCACTTCCTGCTGACGCAGAAGCTCCTGCCCCTGCTGCGCCGTTCCGTCGCCGAAATGCCACTGGGCACCACGCGTATCATCAATGTCTCCTCCACCGGCCACGAACACACCGAGGGCCTCGACTGGAACGACCTGCAAACCATGGAGGATTTCGTGTCCGGCGTAGCCTATTGCCGGGCGAAGCTGGCGAATATCCTGTTCACCCGGGAACTGGCGGCGCGCTTCGGCAGCGAGGGTATCGCGGCGCTGGTCATGCATCCGGGCGTGGTACACAGCAACTTCGCCAGCCACGCCGAGCCGGATATGCAGGCCTACATGCAGACGCTCGAAGGGGAAACCCCCGAGGTCGCCGCGGATACGCTGATCTGGCTGGCCTCGGCGGAAGAGCCGGGCAAGCGCAGCGGCGAGTATTTTTACCTGCGAGAGGGAATCCCGACGAGCAAGGCCGCCGAGAACCCTGAGGCAGCCAGCCGGCTGTGGGAAGAGAGCGAGAAACTCTTAGCCGCCTTCCTCTGACCGACCTGCCCCGCCCCGGGCAGGAACGATCTCCTCGATCATCAGCTGAACACTCTGCCGGCCCCGGTACTCGTTGACGTCGAGGCGGTAGGCAGCCTCCACCTCGCGAATGCTCTCGTCCGGCCAGATATCGAGATCGACATTGAACGCAATCGCGTCGATGACCTGTGAGTCACCGGACAGAGAAAGTACGAGCTTCAGGTGCTTGCCGCCGACAATGCGCTGGCTGACGACCTGGAACACGCCGTCAAACAGGGGTTCGGGGAAGTGCTGCCCCCAGGGGCCGGCGTAGCGCAGCTGGCTGGCGGCCTCCAGGTTCAGGGCCTGCGGCGGCAGCGCGCCATCTGAATCGATGACCGCCTGCAGCTCCACGTCCCGGGCGTGCCGCTCGACTTCTGCGGTAAAGGCCGCGTGGAAATCGGCGTAATCGTCCTTGCCCAGGGAAAGCCCCGCTGCCATCGCGTGGCCGCCGAACTTCTGGATCAGGCCCGGGTGACGCGCGGCGACAGCGTCGAGGATGTCGCGAATGTGGATGCCCGGTATCGAGCGCGCGGAACCCTTGATACTGCCCGGATCGCCGTCGGCGAACACGATGGTCGGCCGGTGCAGCCGGTCCTTGATTCGCGAGGCGAGAATGCCGATCACCCCCTGGTGCCAGCTGCCTTCGTAGAGGGTCACCGCCACCGGCGGCTGCTCGGTATCCAGCGCGAGTTCCTCCAGCAGGGCCAGGGCCTGGGCCTGCATGTCCTGCTCGATATCGCGCCGCTCGCCGTTGATGCGGTGCAGTTCCGCCGCCAGCTCGCGCGCCTCGCGTGGGTCCGCTGCGAGCAGGCACTCGATGCCCACGGACATATCTTCCAGTCTGCCCGCGGCGTTGACCCGCGGCCCCACGGCAAAACCCAGGTCCGAGGCCACAGTGCGCTGGAAATTACGCCCGGCGACTTCCAGCAAGGCCGAGATACCCGGTCGCGCGCGCCCCGCCCGGATACGCTGCAAACCCGCCTCGACAAGAATCCGGTTGTTGTAGTCCAGGGGCACCACATCGGCTACGGTACCGAGGGCGACGAGATCGGTGAGTTCAGCGAGCCGCGGCTCGGGCCGGTCCGCGAAGGCACCCCGCGCGCGCAACTCGGCGCGCAGTGCCAGCATCAGGTAGAACACAACGCCGACGCCCGCGAGGGCCTTGCTGGGGAAAGCACAGCCCGGCTGGTTGGGATTGATAATGACCTCCGCGTCGGGAAGCTCCGCCCCGGCGAGGTGATGGTCGGTAATCAGGGTGGCGATACCCGCCCGCTTTGCCGCGGCCACGCCCTCCAGGCTGGAAATGCCGTTGTCCACGGTCACAAGCAGGTCCGGGCGCTCGCCGCGCAGGGCCAGTTCGACGATCTCCGGTGTCAGGCCGTAACCGTATTCGAAGCGATTGGGAACAATATAGCTGACCCGCGCCGCGCCGAACTGGCGCAGCGCGGTGAGCGCCAGCGCGGTGCTGGTGGCGCCATCGGCGTCGTAGTCACCGACAATCAGGATGTGCTGTCCGGCGGTGATGGCGTCCGCCAGGAGGCCCGCACCCTGCGCCGCGCCAAGCAGCGCGTCGGGCGGCAGCAGGCGCTTGACCTCGAGTTGGAGTTCGTCCGGCCCGGTAATGCCGCGGCTGGCGTAAACCCGCGCGAGCAGCTCCGGCAATCCGGCCTGCAACAGGGCCGCCGGCGCCCCGGTTTCACGTCGGCGGATCTGGCGTGGCATCGGCGACTCAGGCGCGGATATTGTTCGCCATGAATGACTGCACTGCGGCGAGGTCGTTGGGCAGGACCTCGCAGCGCTCGGGGCGCTCGAAGAGGTCGCGCAGGTGCAGCGGCAGGCCCGCTTCCTCGGTCAAACCCGCACCGCGAATGGCATCGGGGAACTTCGCCGGGTGGGCGGTCGCCAGGGTGACCACCGGAACGGCTGCGTCGATACCCGCAGTCATCACGGCGCGTACACCGATGGCGCTATGGGGGTCGAGGAGGTACTCGCAGTTCTCCCATGTCGCGGCGATCTGCGCACAGGTCTGCTCGTCGTCGACACAGGCGCTGGAAAACAGTTCCCTCGCCTTCTCCATGGCGCTTTCCGAAAAGGCGATTTCGCCCTGTTCGAAACGGGCCATAAGGTCTGTAATCGCCGCGCCATCGCGCTCGTAGAGATCGAAGAGCAGGCGCTCGAAGTTGGACGACACAGTGATGTCCATGCTCGGCGACAGCGTGTGCTGCAGGGACTGGCGACGCATGGTGCTGGTGGTCAGCACCCGGTGCAGGACGTCGTTGCGGTTGGTGGCGATCACCAGGCGTTCCACCGGCAGGCCCATACGCTGGGCCAGGTAACCGGCGAAGATATCGCCGAAGTTACCGGTGGGCACGGAAAATGCGACTTTGCGGCCCGGTGCACCGAGGGCCACACCCGCATAAAAGTAATACACGATCTGGGCCATGATGCGCGCCCAGTTGATGGAGTTCACAGCCACCAGGCCGCGGCCCTCGGGCAGGAAGCCGCGGTTGGCGAAGCTCGCCTTCACCATGGCCTGGCAATCGTCGAAATTGCCTTCCACCGCCAGGTTGTGGATGTTGTCGCCCACCACAGTGGTCATCTGCCGGCGCTGAACCTCGGATACCCGCTGGTGCGGATGGAGGATAAATATATCGATATTGCTGCAGCGCTTGCAGCCCTCGATCGCGGCGGAACCGGTGTCGCCGGAAGTGGCGCCCATGATCACCACTTTTTCCTGGCGGCGCTCCAGTACGTAGTCGAGCAGTCGGCCGAGCAATTGCAGGGCGAAATCCTTGAAGGCCAGAGTCGGGCCGTGGAAGAGTTCCAGCACCCACTGGTTGTGCTCCAGTTGCACCAGCGGCGCGACCGCGTCGTGGCGGAATTCGGCGTAGGTCTCGTCGATGATCGCGGCGAGGTCAGCTGCCGGGATGGTGTCATCGACAAAGGGGGCAATAATCTTTTTTGCCAGGTCGGGGTAATTCAGGCCAGCCATGGCCTCGATTTCCTGCGCACTGAACGTCGGCAGGGTCTCCGGCACGTAGAGCCCGCCGTCAGCGGCGAGGCCGGTGAGGAGAACTTCCTCGAAGTTGAGTGCGGGCGCCTGCCCGCGGGTGCTGATGTATTTCACTGTCTTTTCCGTCCTGGTCGAATGGGGTGTGGCCTGCGCTCAGCCGTCGAGCGGCTCGACGCGAATCCGCACCACTTCGCCTGCAATTGAATCCAGCGCCTCGATGGACGCCACAGCCTGGTCAAGGCTACCCTGGGCGGCCCGGTTGGTCAGCACGATAAGGGGCACCAGGGTCTGCCCCTCCGCGGGTGCCTTCTGGATCAGTGCCTCGATGCTGATGCCCTGGTCGCTGATAATAGTGGCGATGCGCGAGAGCACGCCCGGCTTGTCCTCGGCCTCCATGCGCAGGTACCAGGGGGTCACCACCTCGCTCATGGGCACGATGCGCAGGTCCCGCAGGGCATCCCGGTCGAAGCCCAGGGAAGGCACCCGGCAGCCCTGCCCGCCCGACAGCTCCCGGGCCAGGTCGACGATGTCGGCGATAACCGCCGAGGCGGTGGGCTCGGCGCCGGCACCGGCGCCGTAGTAGAGCGTGGGGCCGACGGCATCGCCTTCGACCAGCACGGCGTTCTTGACGCCGTTCACGTTGGCGATCAGGCGCGCCTCGGGAATCAGGGTGGGGTGCACCCGCAATTCCACCCCGCCACCGCCCTGCTTGGCGATGCCCAGGTGCTTGATGCGATAACCGAGTTCTTCCGCGTACTCCATGTCCTGGGTGGTCAGGCGGCTGATACCCTCGGTAAACACTGAGGAGAACTGCAGCGGCATACCGAAGGCCAGCGAGGCCAGGATCACCAGCTTGTGGGCCGCATCGATGCCCTCCACGTCGAAAGTCGGGTCCGCCTCGGCGTAACCCAGGGCCTGGGCCTCGGCCAGTACGTCGGCGAAGTCGCGGCCGGCTTCGCGCATTTCGCTGAGGATGTAATTACCGGTGCCATTGATAATGCCCGCCAGCCATTCGATGCGGTTGGCGGCCAGCCCTTCGCGCAGGGCCTTGATGATCGGGATGCCCCCGGCCACCGCCGCCTCGTAGCGCAGGGCCACCCCGCACTCGTCGGCGAGACTGAACAGTTCATTGCCGAACTCGGCGATCAATGCCTTGTTGGCGGTAACCACGTGCTTGCCGCTACGCAGGGCGGTTTCCACCAGTTCCTTCGCCACGCTGGTGCCGCCGATCAGTTCCACCAGGACCTGTACTTCCGGGTCGCTGGCCACCGCGAAGATGTCGCGGCTGACCCGGGTGTCGCCCAGTTCACAGGCGGGGTTGTCGCGGCGTGCGCCCACGTGGACGACTTCTACCGCGACGCGCGCCCGGGCGGCGATCTCCGCACCATTGCGTTGCAGCACATTGAAGGTGCCGCTGCCCACAGTCCCGAGGCCACAGATCCCGACTTTTACAGTTTGCGCGCTCATAGTTTCCTGCTTGTTCCGTGTTGCTACCGGCGCCGCCTCAGGCGAAGCCATCGTTCTTGATCATCTTGCGGATGTTGCGAATCGCCTGGCGTGTGCGGTGCTCGTTCTCGATAAGCCCGAAGCGCACGTAGCCCTCGCCGTACTCACCAAACCCGATACCCGGGGACACCGCTACGCAGGCTTCCTGCAGCAGTTTCTTGCTGAACTCCAGGGAACCCATTTCGGCGTAAAAATCGGGGATCTTCGCCCAGACGAACATCGTCGCCCGGGGCGGCGTTACCGGCCATCCAGCCGCATTGAGGCCACCGCAGAGCACGTCGCGGCGCGACTGGTACATCTCGCGAATTTCGTCGACACAGCTCTGGTCGCCTTCCAGGGCCTTGATCGCCGCCACCTGGATCGGGGTGAACATGCCGTAGTCGAGGTAGGACTTGATCCGCGCCAGCGCGCCGACCAGGGTCTTGTTGCCGCAGCAGAAACCCACCCGCCAGCCCGGCATGTTGTAGCTCTTGGACATGCTGAAGAATTCCACGGCGATATCCCGCGCGCCTTCCACCTGCAGGATCGAGGGCGCCACGTAACCGTCGTAACACAGGTCGGCGTAGGCGAGATCCTGGACCACCCAGATGTCGTGCTCGCGGGCGATCGCCACGACCTTTTCGTAAAAATCCAGCTCGACACAGTGGGCCGTCGGATTGGAGGGAAAATTCAGCACCAGCATCTTGGGCCGCGGCCAGCTGTTCTGGATCGCCTTCTCCAGTTCCTCGAAGAAGACGTTCTCGTTTTCACCCATGGGCACGTGGCGGATGTCAGCGCCGGAAATCACGAATCCGTAGGGGTGGATCGGATAGGAGGGGTTCGGCACCAGAACCGCATCGCCGGGGCCGGTGGTCGCCAGCGCCAGGTGGGCGAGGCCTTCCTTGGAGCCCAGGGTGACGATTGCCTCGGTCTCCGGGTCCAGGGTGACGTCGTAGCGGCGCTGGTACCAGTCGCAGATCGCCTTGCGCAATCGCGGGATACCCTTGGACTGCGAATAGCGGTGAGTATCGCCGCGCTGGGCAGTCTCCACCAGCTTGTCGACGATATGCTGCGGCGTGGGCTGGTCGGGGTTACCCATGCCGAAATCGATAATGTCTTCCCCCGCAGCCCGGGCCTTTTGCTTCAGCTCACCGATAATGTTGAAAACATAGGGCGGGAGGCGCGAGATGCGCCGGAATTGCTCGTCCACTTACGTATCTCTGTCCAGTCGCCCCGGAGGCTTCCGGGGCGCGTATAAAAGGTCGGAAACAGTAAGGTTTCTAGGTAGTTATGTCAATGCGACGGGGAGGAATCCCGGTGTAAATCAGTTCATCCCGAGGGTGACCATGAGCTGGTCGACAGTTTGGTAACCCGGGATGAGCTTGCCATCTTCGGTAACCAGCGCCGGCGTGCCGCGCACGCCCATCCGCTGGCCGAGCTCGTACTCTGCCTCGACAGGGTTGTCGCAGGTAGCGGGAGGCACCTGTTCCTTGTTCTTCAGCTTGGTCAGGGTGGTCTGCTGGTCTTCCGAACACCAGGCGGTCACCAGCATGTCATAGGACTGCGAACCGATGCCGGAACGGGGGAAGGCGAGATAGCGGACTTCGACACCGCGCTTGTTGAGTTCCGGCACTTCGCGATGCAATTTCTGGCAGTAGAAACAGGTGACGTCGGTGAACACCGAGAGATGGGCTTTGGTTTCCCCTTCCGCGGGAAACACGATCATGTCCGCGGTATCCACCTCGGCCATCATCTCCTTGCGATCGGTGTCGCGGCGCTTCTCGGACAGGTTGACGAAGCCATCACCGGTCACCTGGTAGAGGTCGCCGACGACGAAATACTGGCCATCCTTCGAGGCGTGAACCCGGGGGCCGTTCTCGAATTGCACCGTGTACATACCGGGCATTTCGCTGGAAGAGACCGACTCGACCTTGAGGTTATTCGCCGGGTTATTGAGGGCGCTGCTGAGCCTGTCCACGACGGCCTTGTCCACCGCCTCCGCAGCCAGGGCAAGGGATGCTGTGAGCAGGAGTACGCTGGCAGATACAAGCTGGAGCGAGCGGGTAATCATAGTATGTCCTCAATTATGGTCTCCCTGCCGGGATGCACGGCCGACCTCTGGTTTTAAAGACCACCTGTGGCGGTGGTAGTTCCCTCTATCCTCGCGGATGGTGCTGTGCGTGGAGTTCCTGCATCCGCTGCCGCGCCACATGTGTGTATATCTGTGTCGTGGTCAAATCACTGTGCCCCAGCAGCATCTGTACTACCCGCAAATCCGCACCGTGGTTGAGAAGGTGCGTGGCGAAGGCATGCCGCAGTGTATG
Organism: Halieaceae bacterium WMMBA4; assembly: GCA_033283325.1. GTDB lineage: Bacteria > Pseudomonadota > Gammaproteobacteria > Pseudomonadales > Halieaceae > Mangrovimicrobium. The sequence continues at coordinate 951,566 of JAWMQO010000001.1, read as the reverse complement.
CGGCGACAGGGGCTGCGTTATCCCGGCACGGCGGGCGTAGATTTTAATACGGTGCCAAAAGGTTTGGCGAGTCATCTGCCGCCCCTGCTTGCTGGGAAACAGCACATCCGAGAGATTTCCTCGCAGCAGCTCCCTGCGCGGGCCATTCATGTAGCGTTGCAGCCAGGTCAGCGCCTCCTCCCCCATCGGTACCAGGCGCTCCTTGCTGCCCTTGCCGAAGACCCGAACCACACCCTGGTTGAGACTGAGCTGGTTGATTTGCAGGCCGGTGAGCTCGCTGACCCGAAGGCCACAGGCGTAGAGCAGTTCGAGCATTGCGCGGTCGCGAAACTCCACCGGATTGTCGAGGTCGGGCATCTCCAGCAGGCTATCGACCTGGGCCTCGGAGAGTGATTTCGGCAGGGGCCGCCCCAGCCGGGGGCTGTCGACGTCGATGGTCGGGTCGAGATGCACCCTGCCCTCGCGCAGCTGGTACTTGAAGAAGCCGCGCAGGCAGGACAGGAAACGCGCGGTAGAGCGCTGGGAGCTGCCCTGGCGCAGGCGCGCACCGAGGTAGGCCTGCAGGTCGGCCCGGTCGCTGCGCAGCAGCGTGCTGCCGCGTTCCTTCTGCAGCCAGCGGTCGAACTGGCGCAGGTCGCGGCGGTAACTGCCGAGGGTATTGTCGCTGAGCCCCTTCTCCATCCACATGGCGTCGATGAAGCGTTCGATCTCGGGATTGTCGGGCAGGTCGGCTGACATGGCCGGTACGGTAGCACGAAATCATTTGTAGAAAATGACTTTGTCACGTGCGGAAACTTCATGCACTCAGGAAGAGCAGACCCTGGGGGAGCTCCATCTGTGGGAGCTCACTCTGTGGGAGTTCACTCTGTGAGCGATAATCGCCCGCAGAGCGGGCTCCCACAAGGCACTTGGCTGGGGGGACAGGCACAAAAAAAGCGGCCACAAGGGCCGCTTTTTTCACTAACGCTACTGCGTCGATCAGGAAAGCTTTTCCTTGATTCGCGCAGCCTTGCCGGACAGCTCACGCAGGTAGTACAGCTTGGCCTGGCGCACGTCGCCGCGACGCTTGACTGAAATGCTGTCGACCAGCGGGCTGTAGGTCTGGAAGGTACGCTCGACACCCACGCCGTGGGAGATCTTGCGCACAGTGAAAGCGGAGTTCAGGCCGCGGTTACGCTTGCCGATGACCACGCCTTCGAAGGCCTGCAGACGCTCACGCTCGCCTTCCTTGACTTTAACCTGCACAACCACGGTATCACCGGGGCTGAACTCGGCCAGCTCTTTTTGCATCTGTTCAGCTTCGAGCTGGGAAATGATCTTGTTGGTGCTCATGGTGCGCTCCTGTTGAAATTCAATGCAGCTTCACAGCTGGCTATTCAGTATCTGTTAATCCACGTTCGCGGAGATACTCCGCCAACAACTCGTCTTCCTCGGCCGTCGTGGCCCGCCCCTCGAGCAGGTCCGGGCGGCGTTCATAGGTCCGGCCCAGTGCCTGCTTGAGGCGCCAGCGGCGAATCGCTTCGTGATTGCCGCTGAGTAATACTTCCGGGACCCGCCGGCCCTCGTACTCTTCCGGTCGGGTGTAGTGCGGGCAATCCAGGAGTCCGTCGGCGAAGGAATCTTCCTCCGCGGACGCCTCGTGGCCCAGCACCCCGGGCAACTGGCGCGTCACCGCATCGACGACCACCATGGCGGCCAGCTCGCCGCCGCTCAACACGTAATCGCCGATGGACAGCTCTTCGTCCACCTCGGCCTCGATCAGTCGCTCGTCGACGCCTTCGTAACGCCCCGCGACCAGTACCAGGCCGGCTTCTTCGGCGAGGCTGGCAGCCATATCGTGGTCCAGCCTTTTACCCTGTGGCGAGAGATAGACGACCTTCGCGCCCTCTCCCGCGGCACCCCTCGCCTCGGCGATGGCCTGGCGCAAGGTATCAATCTTCATCAGCATGCCGGGGCCGCCGCCGTAGGGCCGGTCGTCCACCGTGCGGTGCCGGTCAGTGGCGTAGTCCCGCGGGTTGCTGTGGCTGATGGCCACCAGGCCCTGGCTTACCGCCCTGCCGGTCACGCCGTGTTCGCTCACTGCGGCGAACATCTCGGGGAACAGGCTGACAATCGCGAAATGCATCCGTGAACCTGTCTTCCCTTCAATCGTCGATGTACCAGTCGACCTCTATGCGCTTGCGCTCGAGGTCCACCGAGACCACCGTATCACCGGGCAGATAGGGAACCAGGCGCTCCTGGTCATCGATACTGCCCTCACTGGCTTTTATCACCAGCACGTCGTTGGCGCCGGTCTCCAGCAGGTAGTTCACCCGCCCCAGCAACACCCGCTCGGCGCTGCTGCCCGGCTCCCTGGCCCAGACCTCGAGACCCTCGAGTTGGTGCCAGTAATAATCGCCTTCTTCCAGGTCCGGCAGGCTGTCCGCCTTGACCAGGATTTCGAGCCCGCGGTAGGACTCCGCCAGATCGCGATCGTCCACCCCGCGTATGTGGGCAATCATGCCCTTGCCCTGGCGCCGCCACTCGTCAAAGTGGACGGGCTGCTCGGTATTCCGGCCGCCCCGGCCTTTCAGGGTCCACTCACCGAAGTCGAAAAGGTTCTCACCCGGTGAGGTGTATGAGTGTATTTTCACCCAGCCCTTGATGCCGTACGCGCCGGTAATTTTACCGGCGGTCAGCGCGCTGGACCCGGGCCCACCCATCGTAGACCGGTCGCGCAGTCCTTAGGCGGCTGCGGCGGCGTCTTTTACCAGCTTGGCAACGCGCTCAGACAGCTGGGCGCCCTGGCCCTGCCAGTAGGCGATGCGGTCGCTGTCCACGCGCAGGCGCTCTTCCTGGCCACGGGCAACGGGGTTAAAGAAACCCACGCGCTCGATGAAACGGCCGTTACGGGCGGTACGGTGATCAGCCACGGTCAAGTGGTAAAACGGACGCTTCTTGGAACCGCCACGTGCAAGTCGAATAGTAACCATTTGCTCTACATTCCCTGGATATTCAAGGCATCACGCAAGCCTGCTTGCGATTGCCCACGACAATAAGCCGGCACCCGGGCCGGAAAGGTGGCGTATCATACGGAAAACCCGCCCTGAAGGAAAGCCCGAAAACGGAAATTTTTCATGCATTTCGCGGGCTTATGCATCGCGCCTCAGCGCATCGGGGGCATGCCGCCGGGACCGCCCTGGCCCATCATGCCGCCGAGGCCGCGCATCATCTTCTCCATGCCGCCGCCCTTCATCTTCTTCATCATCTTCTGCATCTGCTTGTGCTGCTTCAGCAGGCGGTTGAGATCCTGCACCTGGGTGCCGGAACCCTGGGTGATACGGCGCTTGCGGGACCCCTGGATCAGGTCGGGCTTGCGCCGCTCCGCCGGGGTCATGGAGTTGATCATGGCCTCCATGCGGGCGAACATTTTATTGTCGACACTCTGCTGGGCCATCTGGGCCATGCCGCCCATGCCCGGCAGCTTGTCCAGCATGCCGGTGATGCCGCCCATGTTGTTCATCTGCTGTAACTGGTCGCGGAAGTCTTCCAGGTCAAATGACTTGCCCTTCTTGACCTTGCGCGCGAGTTTCTCGGCTTTCGCCCGGTCAACCTTCTGCTCCGCCTCCTCGATCAGGGAGAGCACGTCGCCCATGCCGAGGATACGCGAGGCCAGGCGATCCGGGTGGAAGGGGTCGAGGGCGGCGGTCTTTTCACCCACCCCGAGAAACTTGATCGGCTTGCCGGTGACCGAGCGCACCGAGAGCGCGGCACCGCCGCGGGCGTCGGCATCCACCTTGGTCAGGATCACGCCGGTCAGCGGCAGCGCCTCGCCGAAGGCGCGGGCGGTATTGGCGGCATCCTGGCCGGTCATGGCGTCCACCACGAAGAGGGTTTCCACCGGATTCACCGCTTTGTGCAGTTCGGCGATCTCGGCCATCATCGCCTCGTCCACCGCCAGGCGGCCCGCGGTATCGACGATCAGCACATCGCTGAACTTGATCTTCGCGTGCTCGATCGCGGCCCGGGCGATATCCACGGGCTTCTGGCTGGTCTCCGAGGGGAAGAAATCGGCGCCCACTTCACCCGCCAGGGTCTCCAACTGCTTGATCGCCGCCGGGCGGTAGACGTCCGCGGAGACCACGGTGACTTTCTTCTTGTCCCGTTCGATCAGCAGTTTCGCCAGCTTGGCGGCGGATGTGGTCTTACCCGCACCCTGCAGACCCGCCAACAGGATGATCGCCGGCGGCTGCGTGTGCAGGTTGAGCGCCTCGTTGGCCTCCCCCATCACCCGCTGCAGTTCGGCCTGGACGATCTTCAGGAAAGCCTGGCCGGGACTGAGGCTCTTCATCACCTCCTGGCCCAAGGCACGCTGCTTGACCGATTCGACGAACTCCTTGACCACCGGCAAGGCGACGTCCGCCTCCAGCAGGGCCATGCGCACCTCGCGCAGGGTGTCCTGGATATTTTCCTCGCTCAGCCGGGCTTTGCCGGTGATATTGCGCAGGCTGTTGGAAAGACGATCGCTCAGGCTCTGGAACATGAAGTCACTCTCGAAACATGGCGGCTATTGATTCCGCCGGGGCAGTTCTGTACAAAGGTGCGAATTATACGTCACCCTCCGGACCAAGCCCAAACCGATGTCGGTCGCCATTCTCGCGCCAGTCGCCGCGCTGCTCTATCTCGCCGCCACCGGCCTGCACCTGTTCAATATCACCCAGCGCCAGCAGGGCCTGGGCCGCGGTGTCATCGCCCTCGGCGCCGGCGCCCTGCTCACCCACGCTATCGTGGCTATCACCAGCGTGGCCGGTACCGGCGGCCTGCACCTGGGCTTCTACACGATTTCCGCACTCATATTCCTCACCATCAACATCACCTGTGTGCTGCTGATGCTGCGGCGGCCCCTGCAGAACCTGCTGGTGATACTGTTCCCCCTCTCTGCCCTGTCGGTCCTGGTCTCCGCCTACGCGCCGGATACCGAGGTACTCTCCCGTCACCAGCCCCCGGGTATGGTGCTGCATATTTCCAGCTCCATCCTCGCCTATGCGGTGCTGACCCTCGCTACGGCCCAGGCCGCGCTGGTGGCCACCCAGGACTACCAGCTCCACCACCGCCACACCCGTGGCATCGTGCAGATCCTGCCCCCACTGCAATTGATGGAGAAAATTCTCTTCGAATTGCTGTGGGCGGGGCTGTTCCTGCTGACGGTATCCATTGTCAGCGGCTTTCTCTTCGTCGACGATCTTTTCGCCCAGCACCTGGTGCACAAGACGACCCTGACCATGCTGGCCTGGATTTTGTTCGCGGTTTTACTCTGGGGCCACCTGCAGCTGGGCTGGCGGGCGCAGACGGCGGTACGCCTGACCCTGGCCGGTTTTGCGGCATTGATGCTGGCGTTTTTTGGTTCGAAGCTGGTGCTGGAGCTGGTACTTCAGCGGGGTTGAGCAATTTCTTTGCAGTCTTGTGATTATTGGGCTGGAGGCATCCGCATTTTTCACTGCTGTAGCGGGCATCCCGGCACCGGTTCAAATAGCCTCCCGCCGCTCCAAAGCGTTCTGAGTCGCGGCGGGAGGCTATTTGAGCCGGCACCTCGCGTCGTTCCATTGACCAGCGCTGTGGTACCTTGTCTCGTGGAACCTGCACTGCGCAAGCATTCGCCGCGGCATTTTTTCGCGCGGCGACTATAAACGCTTTGGAGCAAGCGCGGAAAAATGCCGCGGCGAATGCGATTCCCGGAGCTCCATACCCTGACTCCGGCAAAAAGAAACCCGACTTCACCGCTCAGAATTGACTCATGCGAGTCCCGAAACCGAGGGCACTGGGGCTTGCCCAACCCGGCCTTTTTCTTCAAGATACGCCCTCGCCCATGTTAAAGGTTGCTCACCGCCTTGGACGAAGCACCACTAGGTCTTCTTTTTTCCGTTCTGGCAGCACTGATTCTCTTCTCCGCCTTCTTCTCCAGTTCGGAGACGGGCATGATGTCGCTGAATCGCTATCGCCTGCGCCACTTGCAGAAACACCATCACCGCGGTGCCAACCGCGCGGGCAAGCTGCTGGACCGTCCTGACCGCCTGATCGGCCTGATCCTGATTGGCAATAACCTCGTCAATAATCTTGCGGCGGCGATAGTCACGGTAATCGCCATCCGCATTGCCGGCGACGCGGGCATCCTGGTCGGTTCGATAGCCCTTACCCTGGTGGTGCTGGTTTTCGCCGAGATCACGCCGAAGACCATCGCCGCCCTGCACCCGGAGCGGGTTGCCTTCCCCGCCAGCCTGATCCTGCTGCCGCTGATGAAGCTGCTGTTCCCGATCGTGGTCATGGTGAACTGGATTACCAACGGTATTCTGCGCGGGCTCGGTTTCGATCCGGAGAAGCAGGCAGATGAAAGTGTTTCCTCGGAGGAACTGCGCACCATCGTCACCGATGCCGGGCGCCTGATTCCCGCCCGCCACCGCGGCATGTTGCTGAATATCCTTAACCTCGAATACGTGACCGTGGACGACATCATGGTGCCGCGCAACGAGGTCTATGGTATTGACCTGGATGAAGACGACGAGTGTGTGCTGAAGAAAATCCAGGCGAGCTCCCACACCCGCCTGCCGGTGTGGCGGGAGGACATCAACAATATCGTCGGGGTACTCCACACCCGCAACCTGACCCGGGTGATCGACGGTGGGGGCCTCGACCGGGTGTCCCTGCAGCGGGAAATGGACGAGCCCTACTTCGTGCCGGAGAGCACTCCGCTGCACACCCAGCTGATGAATTTCCAGAAGAACAAGCACCGTCTCGGCGTGGTGGTCGACGAATACGGCGAGGTGATGGGGCTGGTGGCCCTGGAGGATATCCTCGAGGAGATCGTCGGCGAGTTCACCTCAAACCTGCAGGACAGCCAGGACAATATCTACCCCCAGCGCGACGGCAGCTACATCATCGCCGGCAACGCCAACATCCGGGAGATCAACAAGTCACTGAAGTGGCACCTGCCCACCAATGGCCCTAAAACCCTCAGCGGGCTGATTCTGGAGACCCTTGAGAGCTTCCCCGACGGCAACGCCGGCCTGGCCATCGAGGGTTACAAGCTGGAAATTCTCGAGCTGCAGAGCAACGTGGTGCAGGCGGTACGCGCACTGCCCGCCAAGGCCAAACGTCACTGAGCTCCCCATGGCGGGGAAAAAATCTGATCAGGTAATCAGGAGAGACGAATGCGGCTCGCCGCGGCCTGGCGTTCACGCGCCCTGGCGATAATCTCGCGTTTCTGCTCGGGACTGGCCATGAACCAGTCGGTGATCTCCCCGGCGCTGCGGTAGCAGCCGGTACAAATATCCTTCTCGTCCAGCACGCAGACGGAAATGCAGGGGGACCTGGGTACCTCTTGGCTCACGACTGTTTCTCCCCGCTCACGGCTGCTCCCGGAGTTCCCGGTGGTAGCGGCGCGCCTTCTGGCGGTAGCCTTCGGCACTGAGTAAGAGTTGGGCGCGGCCTTCCTCATCCAGTTGCTTCACCACTTTGCCCGGCGAGCCCAGGACCATCGATCCGTCGGGAATTTCCATGCCCTCGGTAATCAGTGTATTCGCGCCGATCAGGCAGCCCTTACCGATTTTGGCCCGGTTCAGGACCACCGCGTTGATGCCGATCAGGCTACCGTCGCCGATCTCGCAGCCGTGGATCATGGCATTGTGCCCCACTGTCACGTCGCGCCCCAGCCTGACCGGGCAGCCCGGGTCCGCGTGCACTACCGTGCCGTCCTGGATGTTGCTGCCGGGGCCGATCTCGATCTGCTCGACATCGCCCCTGAGTACCGCGCAGAACCAGACACTGGCCTCCTCGTGGAGGATCACGTCGCCAATCAGCGCGGCGCCGGGTGCGATGAACTGGCCTTCGCCAACCAGTTGTACCTGTTTCTCGCCGAGGGAATACTTCAAGGTGCCACGCTCCAGTCGCGATTGAGTTCGAGCCCCGCATCGTAGGCAATGTTGGCCAGCAAGGCCAGCACCGCGGCGGTTACCCCCCAGATATTGTCGCCCTCCACATCGTAGTGCGGCACCATGCGCTCGCGCCCGTCCACCTGGATGCGCTCGAGGCGGAACACCGAATGATCGGCGAATACCGCCAGGGGCTGGGTGAACACGGATTCGAATTCCCGGGTGTCCACCACCGGCTGGAACACGGCAGGCGTGACTGCAACGCAGGGATGCACCTCGAAGCCCGTGCGGGTAACCAGTGGGCTCAACTCGCCCAGCGGACGCGGCGCGCTCATCGGCATGCCCACTTCCTCCTCCGCTTCCCTCAGGGCTGTCACCCAGGGCGTGGCGTCCCTGCTCTCCCGCTTGCCGCCGGGAAAGGCGATTTCGCCGGGGTGGTGGCGCATGCGCTGGGTGCGTCGGCCGAGCATCACCCGGGGCGAAGGCTCGTCCGAAAGGCTGACCAGCACGGCGGCCTGCGGCCGGTCGCTGGTGTCCCAGTGCAGGCCGTCCAGTGGAAGTTTTTGGCTGAGTTTGTCGAATACCATCTTGCTCAAATCACATTGTCAAAGCGTCCCGCCATGCGGGCCGGGTTGGTGCTGCAGGAGCTCACTCCGTGAGCGATACCGAGGCCAATCGCCCGCGGAGCGGGCTCCCACGGGCCGTCAACAGGCTCTCACCCCACTAAGCGTGATCAGATACGGGACAGGTCGGTGACCAGTTCCACCACATCCCAGGCCGGTTCTTCATAAGGATGGGCGTCACGCATGGCCTCGACCACACCGGCCATATAAGGCCGCTCGCAAACCATCTCCACCCGGTACTCCGGCACGCGCTCCAGCGCCCCCTGGTTGCCGATGAATGGCTGGCTGCCGCTCATCGGGCGGAACTGGCCCTCCCCCGGCGTCTGCCAGCAGCAGTGTTCGTAGTCGCCAATCCGGCCTGCCCCGGCGTTGAAACAGGCCTCCTTTACCGCAGCGAGGTGGGATTCGGGTACGTAGAAACCAAGTTTATACATCACCTTCCTGCTCCGCGTAGTATTGTTCTGCGTAAGCCTCCAGCTTAGCACCCTCGATCGCAGCGCGGATGTTCGCCATGTGCTGCTGGTAATAGTGGAGGTTGTGGATGGTGTTCAACTGGGAACCGAGGATCTCGTTGCACTTGTCCAGGTGGTGCAGGTAGGCCCGGCTGAAGTTGCTGCAGGTGTAACAGCCGCAATTCTCGTCCAGCGGCAGGGTGCTGCGCTTGTGGCGGCTGTTGCGCAGCTTGATCACGCCGCGGGAAGTGAAGAGGTGGCCGTTGCGCGCGTTGCGGGTGGGCATCACACAGTCGAACATGTCGACACCCCTGCGCACGCCTTCGAGCAGGTCCGCGGGGGTCCCCACGCCCATCAGGTAGCGCGGCTTGTCCTCGGGCATCAGCGGCTGCATCACCTCGAGTACCTTGAGCATTTCCTCCTTGGGTTCGCCCACCGAGAGCCCGCCAATCGCGTAACCGTCGAAGCCGATATTCTCCAGACCCGCCAGTGATGCCTCCCGCAGCTGCGGATACATACCGCCCTGGACGATGCCGAACAGGGCCGACGCGCTCTCGCCATGGGCAGCCTTGCTGCGCGCCGCCCAGCGCAGGGACAGCTCCATCGAATCCCGCGCCTCGGTCTCCGTTGCGGGATAGGGCGTGCACTCGTCGAAGATCATGACGATGTCCGAGCCCAGGGAGCGCTGGATGGCCATGGAGGTCTCCGGGTCGAGGAAGACCTTGGAGCCGTCCACCGGCGACTGGAAGCGCACGCCCTCCTCGCTGATCTTGCGCATCTTGCCCAGGCTGAAGACCTGGAAGCCGCCGGAATCGGTGAGGATTGGGCCGTCCCAGGCCATGAAATCGTGGAGGTCGCCGTGGGCCTCGATAATTTCCGTACCAGGGCGCAGCCACAGGTGGAATGTGTTGCCGAGGATAATCTGGGCGCCGATCTCACGGACATCCCGCGGCAGCATGCCCTTGACCGTACCGTAGGTGCCCACCGGCATGAAGGCCGGGGTTTCCACTGTGCCGCGGGGGAAGTGCAGCCGCCCGCGGCGGGCCTTGCCGTCGCTACCAAGCCGCTCAAACTGCATGTGGCATTCGCGGCTCACGGCGCCTCCCGGCGATGACTGATAAACATGGCGTCTCCGTAACTGAAAAAGCGGTAGCGCTGTTCCACTGCCGCGGCGTATGCGGCCATTATAGCCTCGCGCCCGGCGAAGGCGCTGACCAGCATCAGGAGGGTGGATTCCGGCAGGTGGAAGTTGGTGACCATGGCATCCACGCTGCGGAACTGGTAGCCGGGATAGATGAATATCTGCGTATCCCCGGTGAAGGGCTGGATCTCGCCGCCGGCACTGGCGGACTCCAGGGAGCGTACCGCCGTGGTCCCCACCGCGATCACCCTGCCGCCGCGGGCACGGGTCTGGCGCACCGCCTCACAGACCGCCGCGCTCACCTCCACATACTCGGAATGCATCACGTGCTCGGCGATATCGTCCACCCGTACCGGCTGGAAGGTGCCGGCGCCCACGTGCAGGGTGACAGTCTCCCGGCGCACGCCCAGGCGGTCGATGTCCGCCAGCAGCGCCTCGGTGAAGTGCAGGCCCGCGGTGGGCGCGGCCACGGCGCCCTCCTTGCGGGCATAGACCGTCTGATAGCGCTCGCGATCCTCGACCCCGTCCTCCCGCTCGATGTAGGGCGGCAGTGGCATGTGCCCGATGGACTGCATTACCTCGGTGATGGCCGGTGCTGCAGAATCGCCCACAGCGCCGCTAGTCCTTGTGGGAGCTCGCTCCGCGAGCGATTCGCCCGCAGAGCGGGCTCCCACAGGGCAGCGGCTCTCGATCCGGAACAGGGCGCCGTCGCGGCCGCTGACTTCCAGCGCGAATTCACCCGGCTCACTGTGCTCGTCAGCGCAGAGCAGCAGGCGGGTGCCGGGCTTCGGCGACTTGCTGGATCGAATATGCGCCAGCGCGCTGTGCGAGCCGGTCACCCGCTCGACCAGGATCTCGACCTTGCCGCCGGTCTCTTTGCGCCCCCACAGGCGCGCGGGAATCACCCGGGTGTCGTTGAACACCAGCAAATCGTCCGGGGAAAGGAGATTTGGCAAGTCGGCGAACTGTCGGTGCACTACCACCCCATCGCGCCCGTCCAGGCACAACAGGCGGCTGGCACTGCGCTGGGCCAGCGGGTGCTGGGCAATCAGTTCAGCGGGTAGCTCGTAGTGAAAGTCTGTTCGTTTCATGGCAAATAGGGATAAAAAAGCCGGCACTGGGCCGGCTTCTCGATGACCCGGGGCCGGAATTACTCTTCCTTGGCCTCTTCCTCTTCAGCAGGCGCTTCTTCTGCTGCAGCGGTGGCTTCCTCGGCAGTGGCTTCCTCTTCAGGCGCTTCCTCGACCGGTGCGGGCAGCTTCACCTCCACCAGGCCTTCGGCCACCAGAATTTTGACTTTCTCTTCACCGTTGACGGACTGCTTTTTGGCGTCCTTTACCGCGAAGCGGTCGTCACGGCGCTTGTAGATGCTGTATTCGGCGGTTTTCTTTACCAGTTTCATGGACATGGTCCTTTCTCCCTTGTGGCCCCAAAGGCCTCGATTCAGGTTGCAGATACTCAGATCCCCCACCGTGCCAGCCCGACCGAACGCACGTCGGCCCGAGGCACGGATGGGAAGGCGGCCGAGGCGTGAAGCCCGACCGTGGCGGAGTTTACAGGGATTTGGGTGAAGGTTTAAGTGGCTTATTGCAGTTTGGGAAGCGGTTGCTATAATCGCGCGCTCTCCCCGGGTGACCACTTTCACAGGCCGCCCGACTGCTCAATGCCGGAGTGGTGGAATGGTAGACACGACGGATTCAAAATCCGTTGCCTGAAAGGGCGTGCCGGTTCAAGTCCGGCCTCCGGTACCAATACTGTTTTTGTCCGTATTTAATTACACAGTTCCATTTGGATCGAAGGGAAGTTGTCTAAATAAGCTTGATTCACTAATTCTAGTTGTCATTGAACTAAACTAGGCAACATAGTGCTTCCGTCCCAGACGAGAAAAGTCAGGGGCCATCATCAAGGAGGATGCCCAGTCACGAAATGCACTTTCTTCGAAAAAGACCAAAACTCGCGGCATACGGTTTCGCATTTGCAACCCTGTTCAATCCGGTCGTCTCCGGCGACGAACAAAGTGGGGGCGATTGTGAAACGTCATACCCTTCGGCTGAGCAAATCGAAAGGCTATTTCTTACTAATGATGTGAACGCATTGGTGTTGGGCGCTGTTTTTGCGGGAGTGGAGGTTCTGGAGGAGTTTTCAGAACTGCCTGAAGCACTGTATCTGGAGAAGGCAAAACGATTAAACGCTGAAAACGGTTTGCTTCTTCAGACACTGGCAGATGCATGCTACTTCCAAAGAAGGTCCACGAAAATACAAGAGATCTGTAAAGATGATCCACTGCCTCAGCTTGTTCGAATTAGTCCCCAGAATGGATTTTACTACCTTGAAAATGCCATTTCCCAACACCGGAAGGGAAACGCGAATAATGCACTCAATTTTATCCAGGACGCTGTGGGGCGTCCTGAAATGAACGATAACTACATTGAGCAGATGGCCGAGTTCGCACAAGTCGTTGAGACCCACCTTCCGGAAAGTCGACAGTGCGCATTTGGATTTGCTGCCCAAGCAGCCGCCTTTAACTTACCTTCATATGCCTCGATATTTTTGATGTGTGATGCACAAACTACAAACAATGAGGATTGGCTGAGAGCCTGTTTGAGTCTCGGTGAGGCGATGGAGAAAAAGGGTCGCAATCTTATTACGGTGAAGATTGGACTGAGCCTTCAGAAAAAGTACTACCCGATACTGGATTCAACTCACTCGATGACACCAGTCCTGGATCGTATCGCTGAATTCGACGCTCTTCTAAAGCAATATTCTGCCCTCATCAGTGAGCTTGAAACCGATACATCATTTGAACGGGAATGGCTGAACACCGCCCTTGAACACGGTGAAGTTGAGACCATGAAAATGATGATCAGGACCCATTCGAGTTCAAGGGCGGATGAATTACAGTGAAAACTGGTGTAGGTGAGTGAAAATCCCCCCGAAGGTAGACGTCTACCTTTTTTGAGCTTTTAACTGTCTGATTATATTAGCTATTTTTATATTTCAATCGGATTCAAAATCCGTTGCCTGAAAGGGCGTGCGAGTTCAAGTCTCGCCTCCGGTACCACAGATTTTTCCAGAACAGCTTCCCTTGTAGTGCCACACGGCGCCTGGTCAAATTCTCCAAGGCGTAGGACCACGCATTGCTCCAGCGCGTCATCACTGAGAAAAAGGCTCTGAGACCTTTTCCTGACGACCGAAGGCTTTGCAGACACAGGCGATCTCCGTAGTCTCCTGAAAGCGGAAAACTGGGTTAAACTCGGCTTTGGCCCGCTCTCATGCGCGATGCGCAAGGTGCAAAGTTCCGTATAGGGCAAGGGCATAATCAATAAGAGCAATGTGCTGGATAGTGGGCAATTCCTCTGCCCCCGGGTGGGTCCATGACCTTATTTGAATACCTCAGTGTCTTTTTGTCCGTCATTATGGGCCTGGGCGTTACCCATATTCTCGTTGGGTTCAGCAAAACGATTCATTATCGCAAAACACTTAAACTCAACTGGGTTCATACACTCTGGGCAATCAATATCCTCATCTACATCCTGATCATCTGGTGGGGCATGTTTTGGTGGAGCAAGCAGATTGACTGGTCTTTCTTCGAGTTCCTCCTGTTGCTGCTATATGCCATAACCCTGTTTCTGGCCGCATCCTTGTTGTTTCCCTGGGACATGCCAGGCGACTTTGACTTCAAGGTCCATTTCGAGGAGACGAGAACCTGGTTCTTCTCAGTGTTCTTTTTCGCGTGGTGTCTTGATGTCCCCGAGACAGTACTGAAGGCCGAAGAAGGCGTCAGGTCCCTTCCCCAGGCTTACTGGGTTCTGATCGTCATACAGATGAGCCTGGCAGCGCTTGCAATATTCTGCTCAAACATGCTCTACCACAAATTTTTTGCTTTATTCTGGCCCGTGTTTACCATTGGTTACCTCGCGTTTACGACGCTTGCTGTCATTGCCAGCTAGATTCGGCAAGGTCCGCTGCAGCCGCAATGCGGCCCTCGTGGACGGGAAGCGCTAGCCATTCGCTGGAGTACACATTGCTGACATCAATCAGAATTTCCGCGGTATTGTTCTTCGCTGCACTTGCGGGCTGTACCAGCACGGCCCCGCCACAGCCCAGCATGGAACAGACGGTAGCCGAGTTGCAGGATTACCTGAGCTCGGAGCATCTGGTCGACGGTCGCGGGCGATTCCGCGAAATCTTCTGTGCCGTCCTGGAGGCACGCGGTAACGATCTGCCGGATTACCGACCATGCGAAGAGGCCCTGCGGCACACAGGCCTGGAAGAGACTTCCACAGGCGAACCTGTCCCGCTGGGGCAAAGCAAGGCCGATTTCCTGGTCCTGCTGGTTCCCGGCCTGGGTTGGAACTGTTTCGAGGACTGGCTCGACCTTTCCTACTCTGTACCGAAGCACGTGGCGCAATTTGGCTATGATCTGCGCCCTGTGCCGGTGGATGGTCTTTCCAGCACCGCCAACAACGCGAAAATGATCCGCGACTATGTCGCCGCTCTGCCACCGCACGACGCCCAGCGCCCCCTGGTGCTCATCGGCTATTCCAAGGGCGCGCCGGACATCCTCGAAGCGGTAGTGGAATATCCCGAACTCGCGGAGCGGGTGGCTGCGGTGGTCAGCATCTCTGGCGCAGTAAAGGGCTCTCCGCTCGCTGAAGACGCAACCCAGGCCCAGGCCAACATGCTGACAATGGTTCCCGGCTCGAAGTGCGAGAAGGCAGACGGGGACAATGCGGCCATCGTCAGCATCCGGCCCAGTGTGCGCAAGGAGTGGCTGGAAAGCCACAGCCTGCCCGCGAACGTTCATTACTACAGCGTGATCACCTACCCGGAACCGGATCGTATTTCCTGGGCACTGCGCAACAGCTACGTACTCCTGGGCAAAAGCGATCCACGCAATGATACCCAGGTGATCACGCTCGATCAGGCCATCCCCGGCTCTACGATCATTGCGTCGGTCAACGCCGACCACTGGGCAATCGCGGTTCCGGTGTCCCGCAGCCATCCGCTGTTGCGGGAGACTCTGGTGGACCATAACGACTACCCCAGGGAGGCGTTTATGGAGGCGCTGCTGCGTTATCTCGAAGAATCACTTGGCGCCGATGAACCTTAGCGGGAGCCCGCTCGGGGACGGGTACCGGCCCCCATCCGGGCAGGCTACCTGCCTTTCACGCCGACTTTCACGCGCAGCAGACTCGGTCCGGGCCCGACGGGTGCAACCGGCAAGTCTCCGTTGGTAACAAACACGCTGGTCTTCTGCCCCGGGCCTGTACCGAATGCCAGGCTCAAGGGGATGTCGAAATCTCCGTCGAAACCTTCGAGGCTTGATCGCATGGCCACACCGCTGTCTGGATCGATGCTCACGACGGGCGGCAGAAACCCCAGAATCGCGTGACCTGGCAAAACAGCGTGGATATTCCCGTGTACATCGACGGCAATGCCGTCGATCGAGGGCAGTGCATAGAACGGGGTCACGGCTTCCGCCGCACCTGCACTGCCGTCGGGCAGAACCGGAAACCTGAAAAGCTGGCCTTTCTCGGTATTCGCCACGTAGATGGAGTCCGGAGGATAGAAGGCAATGCCATTCGCACCGACGGTAGGAAAACCGAAGGGGTCATCGGGAAGCGGCGCCAGGGCGCTGTCATCCGTCCATAATTCCAGGCTCGAGGCACCCTTCTTCAAACGCCATATGGCGCCCCCCACTGGGGGCAGGGTCGGGCCGCTATCGCTGACGTAAAGATTTCCATTGGCGTCGAAAGCCAGGGCATTGGGGAAATTTATCTGCTCGGAACCTGAAATCCGGACCTTGCCATCGCCGTTCGCTTTCACCCGCCAGACGCCGTGGTCGTCCCCCCCTTCCATCGCCGCCCAGACGTCACCCTCCTTGTCGACGACAAGTCCGAGCAATGCGCTGCCCTCAGAACGGGCAAATGTTGCAATTACCACGTCGTGTTTACAGTCTGAAGTGAGCTTCCGTAATTCCGAGTCAAATTCGGTGGCGGATACGGCAATGCGGTTGCCGAAGTAGAGGTTGCCTTCCTTGTCGAAGGCGATCCCCTCCGGCTTTTCGCCATCAGGCAGGCCAAGCACCAGTTCAACCTCACCGATGCCTGTTTCTCCGGATTGAAACCCCGGACTGGAGGCGAGTGCACATCCCGACTCTTCAGCGCGAAGTTCATGGGTACCATAGGCGGTAAGCTGCAAGGCAGCTATTGCCGCGAACATCAAAGTCCTTGTCTTCATGATTGGCTCTCCCTGGGGTTACCTGCCGGAAACAAACCCGACGGGTGTGAATGTCAGCACCATGCTGTATCACACCGCCCATAGCGTGGATGGCGTGTCACGTCAGGAATGAGACTGGTCGCGAAAGGCTGTATTCACAAGCGACATAAAACGACATGCGGGTTTTATCGCTTCGTGTCGTAATCAGTTTCCGAAAATAATGGTGAGCAAGGTGACTGCGGAAATTGGTGCAGGAGGGATAGAGGGAGCAGAGCCCTGTTTGGCCACTTTTGATTCCCGCTGTCAGATGAGCGGCAGATCCGGGGATAAGCCAGGAACGGGTATATCCCCGCTCCTGGCGCTTCACTTGAGCCTAGTCCATCTCGCCCAGGCGCAGGAAGAGGGATTGTCCCAGCGCATCGTCCAGGCCGTCGTTGTCGGTGCTGGCATATGTCTCACCGTCGACAGCGATGGCAAAACCCTCGAGTTTGTCAGGTGTCCAGATGCTATTGGCCTCCATTACACCCAGCAGGTCCCGGATCAGGGTCTTGCCAATAGTCACGAGGCCATCGCCATCGTCCCACTCGCGGAAATCGGCGCCTTCCAGCTCGACCTGGTAGAGCCGCTTGACGGTGGCGTTCGGCCCCAACTGGTTGTCGCGCTCGATGATGGCGAAAGTACCGTCAGGCAGGAGGGTGATCTCGGACAAACCGACCCAGCCACCGGCAGGTGAAGGATCCTCGAGGGGATAGCGAACGAAGGTCCACTCCTGCGTGGCGACTTCGAAGCGGCCGATCTTGACCTCGCCGGACGGGTCATCCGCCCATTCGCGCTGGACGACCACGTAGACGTATTCACTCTCTGACTCGCCGCTGACAGCCACACCCTCAAAACCGCTGTTGGTAGCACCCGCGACCAGGCCAGCCGGAAGTTCGAACTGATCTTCGATCGCTCCGTTCTGATCCACCTTCACGATCAGGTTGGGACGAGCGCCGTTGCGGCCTTCGGAAGCCAGCCAGAAGCCGCCCTCGGGTGCGGCAGCGATACCCTCGAGGTCGTAGGCGCCATCGGGATCGCCCACCGGGGTACGCGCAGTGATCAGCGCCGGTGTAACGCTGGCGTCGATCGTGTAGAAGTAGCTCTGGGCGAGGAAGGAATCGCTCACCGAGTACAGGGTACTGGCGTCGTCCAGGTCTGCCGCCAGACCGGACTGGGCCACCCAGGGCAGGGCCACGCCAGGCGCTTCATCCACGCTTTGGATCTGCGGGTAAGCGGGGGCCATTTCCTGTTGCTGGTAGATCGTGATCATCGAGGGAAAGGCGCCCTCCTCGGAGTTTTCGGCGGCAACCGCAAGCAGCTGCTTGCTGGTGATGGCCTTAACGCCCTCGGGACCGGAACCGGTGGGTAGCAACTGCAGCAGTTCTGCGCTCTCGCCATCCCAGTCGTACACCCCGAGAATATTGGCGCGCTCCGAGCCGATGAACAGCAGGTGGTCCGGACCGAACTTGCCGTACTCGGCAGCTTCAGGCTCGCCGCCCTTGTTCTCCGAGCGCCCCTCGTTGTAATGCCCGGCCGAAGCAGCGGCCATTTCGAAGGTCGCGTAGGACTCGAACACTTCCGCGCCGGTGTGGCTGTTGAATACGGTAAAGCCACGGCTACCGCCCTCTTCAGCGGATTCATCCTCGTAGTCGCCCTCGTTGGCCGAGGCGAAGTGATCGTCATCCACCCAGGCGACGGTGTCGGGCTCGCGCCGGCGGGTGATGCTTTCGTCGAAGATAATCAGGCCGGTTTCCTGGGGACCGAGTTCTTCCTCGGTATTGTCGATGTTGTGGATAGTCACCGAACCCGCGGGAAAATCGTTGATTACCTGGGCAGTCACCAGGTCCACAATCACGAAATGGTTGTTCTCCTGCATGGAGACTACGGCCTCGTTGCGGCCGTTGACGTCGGCGAATTCCGGTTCCGGGTCACTGGGAGCCACATCGGCGATGCCTGTCAGGTCCACGTCTGTGGCCTGCCAGCTCGCGACGCTGCCGTTCATCTGCAGTACCACCAGTTTACCCGGCGGATCCTGGGGCAACAGACCGTCGTTGTAATCCTCGTTGCGTTCATTCTCGACCACAATCGCCGCGTACAGGCGGTCCGGAGAGATGGCGATCGAGTCAGGCTGTCCTTCAAGCTCAATCTCCCGGACGATTTCATGCGTCTTGAGGTCGACGATAGCGAGGTAACCGCTGCGCACCGCGGGTTCATCCTCTTCATCACCGGGGGAGGTATTCACGCCCACAAGGGCGTAACGGGGACCCTGCACCGCGACGCTGGTCGGTTCGCCGCCGAGCTCGATAATCCCGGCAGGAAGCGGGTTGGCTGGGTCGCTGATGTCCACGAAGCCCAGCACCTCGATTTCACTATCGGTGTACACGAGGCCTTTACCATTGACGGTGGCATCGACAATTTCGGCGACTTCTGTGCCGTTGGAAGTCACGTCGAAGGTGGCGATGTGCTGGAAGTTTTTCCCCGCATCCGCGGCCCAGGTGGTGGACGTGGCAGCCATCAGGCCGAGGGTCATGAGGGTAGGCGCGAATGTGCGCCGACAGCTATTGAACACAGACACTACAGTTCTCCTTTATTCTGGCATGGGGACGGCCCTGGCACTGCAAGACTGTGTCAGTGGGGGGACGAACAAGTGACTATGAATAGCGCAGATGACATTTTTGCTAACGTTTGGTGAACATCGTGTGGCAGCCCGATTTCAACTAGACTGGGGATCGATTGATACTTGAACCGGGAGTTACCCATGCCAAGCAGCCCCGCCTTCCAGGACCTGATCCCCCACAATCACTGCTTCGGTTGCGGACCAGGCAATGAGCACGGCCTGCAAATCAAGAGCTACTGGGACGGCGAAGATGTATCCGTTTGTGATTACATGCCCGCCCCACACCACTCCGCCGGCCCCCTGCGCTACCTCAACGGCGGCATTACCGCCACACTCATTGACTGCCACAGCATCGGCACCGCCATCGCCAAGGCCTACCAGATGGAGGGCCGTGAAATCGGCGAGGGGGAGACGATCTGGTTCGTCACGGGTAAACTGGATGTTTCCTACCGCGCCCCGGTTGAGATAGCAGCCGGGGTCTCGTTACGGGCGAAAGTGATCGAAGCCAGGGAGAAAAAAATCACTCTCAGCTGCGAACTGAGTTCTGCTGGAACACTCTGTGCCGTGGCGGATGTCGTCGCCGTTCGTGTGGGCGGGGCGTGGTTTGAATAGATAACAAGAAGCCGCCAGACGGAGAATTTTTATGTTCAAGCAAATCTGTTTCTTCAGGAAACGCCCGGACATGACTGCCGAGGAGTTCCTGGACTACTACGAAAACCAGCACTCCCAGCTTTCGAAGCGTATGGGGCGCGCACCCTCCATACCCAATGCGGTTCGCTACGTGCGTCGCTACCTCCAGCCGGAGAAGAACCCGGTGACCGGGGAAGTTCACGACCCCGGTTACGATTGCATCATGGAAATCTGGTGGAACAGCCGCGAGGACTTCGAAAATTCCCAGCGGATCATCAGCGACCCGGAGCGCCTGCCAATGGTCAAGGAAGATGAAGCCAATCTCTTCGCTTCCCACGCCAACCCGGTCTGCAGTGTGGTCGAGTACGATTCACCGATGGGCCCGAATGGCGAGGCCACGCAAGTGGAACTGCGCTACGGCGACTGAGCCCCGCCTCAGCTCCGGGGCGTGAGGCGCAGCAGGCGCCCCTCGGAGCCTTTCTTGCCGTCCTCGAGCAGCCAGACGGCGCCGTCCGGCCCCTGCTCTACTTCGCGAATACGCGCGCCCATGGGGAAGCGCTCAGCCTCCCTTGCGCTGTCTACGTCGATTTCGACCCGCACCAGGGCCTTCGAGGACAGGCCGCCCAGCAGTGCACTACCCTGCCACTGGGGAAACGCGTCCCCGCTGTAAAACAGCAGGCTGGAGGGTGATATCACCGGGGTCCAGGCTACTTTCGGCGCTGCAAACTCGGGGCGGGTGACATGGTCAGGGATTCCAATGCCGTTGTAGTGCTTGCCTTCAGAGACTTCCGGGTAGCCATAATTCCCGCCCCGGACGATCAGGTTCAGTTCATCGCCGCCCCGGGGGCCCATCTCGGCTTCCCAGAGCCTGCCCTGCTGATCAAAGGCCAGGCCGAGCGGGTTGCGGTGACCGAGGGACCAGATCTGGCTGGTGACAGGGTTTTCGCTGGCGAAAGGATTATCCGGGGGCAGGCTGCCATCCTCATTCAGGCGCAGGATCTTGCCGAGATTGGTTTGCATATCCTGGGCGGGGTCGAATTGCTGGCGTTCTCCGGAGCTGATCCAGAGATAACCCTCGGGACCAAAGGCTATACGATAGGCGTAGTGCCCTGTGCCGCGCAGTTTGGGCAATTGGCGCCACAGAACCCGGGTGTCTTCCAGACGGGGGCGGTCCGCATCCAGAACGAGCCTGCCCCGGGCAACCACGCCGCCGGTGCCACCCTCGCCTGCCTCGACATAGCTGAAATAGACCAAGGCGTTCTCGGCGAATCGCGGGTGCAGGACGACATCACCCAGCCCACCCTGGCTGCCGTAGGCGACCTCCGGAACGCCTTCTATGGCGGATAGCTCTCCCGCGCTTCCCACCAGCATCAAGCTGCCTTTCTTCTCAGTCACCAGCAGGCGGCCATCCGGCAGGAAAGTCATCGCCCAGGGCTCGTCGAAATCCGCGACCACGGTGACTGAGAAAGGCAATTCGGTTGCTTCACGGGCCTCGCAGGCACTCAGGAGGCCGAGGCCCAGGGCAAGTGCCCCAAGCCTTGCCCCAAGGCCCAGGGAAAGGCGTCTAAACCCCCTCTCGGCGACGAAGAAACTGGAAAGACGGAGGGCGTAAACTCGGCTGAATCTGGGCATAAAATACAGGGGGATTAATGCTGGCGACTAATATGTGCCTGCCTGTGAGACAGTGTTGTGCGCATCCCTGCCAGTACTCGCCCGCAACTCCGACAGTCTGACGCGAATGAAGGGGTCGGGCATTTCGGCGAGCATCATAGCGCGTGCGGACAGTTTCAGGTAGTCACCCGAGTCGTCTTCACCCCTGGCGCTCGCTTCCTGGTACAGCAGCGCGCAATCGCAGGCAAAGGCCATCGCTGCGTTCTCCACGCGGCCTGTGGCGATCGAGGCGAGACTGGCGTCCAGTCGACCTGCGTCCTCGAAATCTGCCCGCAGCCGGGTGGCGCGCTGTTCGCAGAGCAAGCCTTCATCCAACAGTTCGCCCAGTGACGCGGATACAACACTGGCATAGACCCAACGTTGCTGCAGTTGATCAAACATGGCATAGCTCCCTGTGTCGCCGGAGGGGCTCGCAAGCTGCCCCTTTAAAGGCCATGCTAGGGCACCCTCGGGGGCATCTACATGGCTTCAAGCGACAACAAGGTGGCCAGCTGCGCCAGGATGAGCGCCAGTGGACAGCCTGTGCGGTACCACAGGCTGTTCAGGCGGAAACGGCAGCGGGCCGCGCCTACCAGACCGGCCGGCCTTCGGGCCAACCCACATAGGCCCAGGCTTCCGGGCTTTTCCAGGTGAACTCGACGTAATGCCCGAGGCTTTGCCTGCCGTCGAGGTAGACGAAGACCAGGCTGGGGATTGCCTCCCTGATCGACAGCGGCCCCTCGAAGGCGAGCGGCAGGCCCAGCCTTGCGATTTCCTCGCGCATGGCGCTCTCGTCATCCCGCCGCAGGGAAATATGGTGAAAGCGCGGCACTGCGTCCCTGGTATCCGCCGGTAGCATCGACAGGTAGTGTTCGACGTAACCGCTCACCGGCTCGATGATTTCAACGTTCAGACCTCCAGCCCAGAACGATGCAACCCGGGTCACCAGGGGCTGTTCGCCCTGACTTGTCATGACCGTCATCTCGGGGTCGAAACGATCGAACTTCTCCACCCCGAATCGTTCGCCAACGATATCCATCGCCCGATCGAGATCGTGGGTCACGTAGGCGTTCTGCATATGTCCCTGTAGAAACATGGTATTGCTCCCGATGTTGGCGATCAGTTACCGCGCCAGTCGATGGCGATCTGGCCGAAGGCCTGCTCTACTTTTTCCTGGCTCCAACCGTAATCATTCAGGCTGTAACTGTAAGCGCCGAGTTTATGCCGGGGGTTTTCCTTCTCCCACTGGTTCATGGCCGCTTCACCTTCCCGGGTCCAGGGCAGACCGTGCAGGGCATAGACTTCGCGGGCAACGCTGATGGCATCATTGACACAGCGTTGATAGGGGGCTTTTACGAGGCGCAGCCGGCCACCGAGTTCGCGAAGCTGCTGCTGATAGCGCTCCAGTTCATAGCGCCAGTAGTCCACCAGTTCATCGGCCATTTGCCCGGTGTCGTACGTTTCGAAGGAGTTCTGCAGGATCTCTCCCATCATGCGCATGCTGGAACCCATCGTCGCGCTGAGGTCGCGTTGGGAAATCACAAATGTCGCGTTGGGGAATACCTGCAGCATCTCCGCGACCTCTCCCGTGTGGCCCGGGTTCTTGAGCAGCCAGGGTCGATCGCGCTTGCCACCGTCCTGCCACTGCAGGTACTGCAGCATTTTTTTCAGCCAGCCCAATGGCGAAGTGCGATCGACCGCTCGGGCCCATTCCAGGAACTGGGGGTCGGGTGCAGTGATGTACTGCATCACGTAGTCGAAATTGGCGAGGGGCACGAAGCTCGATTCATCGGCCATATAGGCGTCGAACTCGTGCATCACCTGGTAGCTTTCACCAGTGTTGGTAACCGCCGCCATCATCTGCTGGGTCCAGGCGACACGGGGCGTGGGGTCGCCGGGCTGCTCTCCGGGAAAAGGCGCCGGATTGAACATGGCATAAGCAGGAGTGGCCTGCAGATTCGGGTCGGCTGAGAGAAAGCGCTGTAACTTCGTCGTGCCGCTACGCGGCAAACCCAGCACGACTATGGGGTCGGATACGTCCTCGTCGAGGATCTCCGGGTGTCGCTCGAGGTCCGCCTCGTAACGCAGCCGATTGACCAGGAAGCGGATGTTGTTGGCGTACATGCCAGCGAGACCGCGGGCAGACATATCCAGCCGCGTGGGAATTTCCAGCACCTTTTCCAGGCTGGGCAGGAAAGAAGTATCGCGGAATTCCTTCGCTGGCGCCTCTCTCAGCGCAGCTTCCAGCAGTGGCTCAAGGCGCAGCGACTGCCTGAGTGTCTCGATCTCTGTCATCTGGTGTTCCTAGAAGTCGCCACAGCGACGGCGGTATACGGATAGCAAGCGGGCCTCGAGCGATTTTTGCCTCTGCGCTTTACTGACGGTCGGAGTCTGCGCCGGCAGGTGCTGTCCAAGCTCACTGAAGGGAACCGTTTTCAGCCGGGGGTTGGCCGGTGTTCGCCCGGCGCGGAAAAAGCGGTAGGCGAAAAGATGCAACTCGCGACCCGAGGCATCCAGCCAGTTGGGCACGCCCGGATCTGTCCAGGAGCAGACGATTCGAACCTTGCCATCTGGATCGACGTGTACCTGCCGGGAGTTCAGTGAAGACATGCGCGCCCACCAGTCGCCGGGCTCGTACTGCATCTGGAACAGGGCGGTATTCCAGTAGTAGGCACCCGGATCGTCAGTCTCGATAATCACCGCCTCGTCCTCGGCGCAGCGGAAGTGCCCTGGGTAGTAACGCGTACCCTCGAATGCACCGGGGATCACCAGTTCTTCGACGTCTTCCGGATCTGCGTCGAGGTGGGCCTGCACGCCGGCGCGGTAGAAGTCTGTATGCACCCGCAAGAGGTCGACGAGGCGGTTGAAACGGGTTTCCGCGCTGGCCCGATCCAGCAGGCGGGCCGGGAAGTGCTGTTCTTCGACGGTCAGAAGCAGATCGGCCGCTTCCTCGCTCTCCCAGTCGCCGTAGTACTGACGGGTATGCAGCTCGCAGGGACCCTCAGGGAGTTCCAGCCACAGTGCACCGCTGGTATCAGCGGGGCGTGATCGCGACAGGATAATATCGACTTCTCCCCCCGGCGCCAGGGCCTCTGGCTGGTCGAGATTGTTCAGCAGGGAATGCGTTTTCCAGCCGACCAGGTCACAGGCATGGCCCGAGTAGACTGTCAGTTGGAAAACCCGGGCCGTGCCGCGATTACCGCGGATACGATAGATGTAATCGCCGTGCAGGATGGCTGAGTGGTAGACACAGTCGGGCGATGGCAACTGGAACTGGATGCGGCTGGTGCCACTCATCTTGGTGAGGTTGGGGTTGGCGTAATCCGCCTCCATGTAGGCTGCGTGACCAAAGCTGATGTCCCGCAGCAGGTGACGCAGGGCCTCGTGGGTATCCAGCTCACGGTCGTCGCCCGGCCAGCCGGTGACGTGCTTTTCCAGTTTGTAGCGCATCGCCGCAAACAGCTTGTCCAACTGGCCGTTGGCGTAATGTAGGGCGCCGGCATCGGTGGCGAAGTCCGCTGCCACGGCTTCCGACTCCGTGCGCGCGGCGAAATTCGCCTGCTGCATGCCGGTTTTTGTATCTGTCATCACGAATACCCTCTTCGGCCTCGATTGGTCACGGCGCTCAACAGCCCCTCGCAGGCGGCAACAAGCCCGAACCGGTGATCGCCCCGCCGTCCACGGGTAGCGCCACACCATTGATATAGGAAGCTTCGGCAGACACCAGGAACTCCATCACCGATGCGATTTCCGCGGGCTCGGCACAGCGCTGCAGGGGTATCCCTGAAACCAGTCCCTGCAGGGCTTCCGGCGGCGCCTCCCCACTCTCCAGAAAACTGGTCATACCCGTTTGCCGGGTAAGTCCGGGGCAGATCGCATTGATGCGTATACCTTCCCAACCCACATCCCGGGCAACGCTTTTCACCAGCCCCACCACTGCGTGCTTGCTGGCGACGTAGGCACAGTTCGCGACCTCGCCGGACAGTCCATGGGTCGAGGCTGTTACCAGGATCGCGCCGCCGCCATTGCGTCGCAGTGCCGGCAGGGCGGCGCGGATTCCCAGCCCGGTTCCCATCAGGTTGACGTCGATGACCCGCTCGAAGTCTTTCCAGTCGATCTCCTCGATGGAGCCCCCCATGGGTATGGCCGCATTCAGAATCACTGCGCTCAACGTACCAAAGCGTTTTTCGGCCTCGACGATCATTGCGTCGTTTTCTTCCGCTGAACTGATGTCGGCTGTGTGGGCGAAAACACCCGTGAAATCGGCAGTCCAGGCGAGTTTTTGCCCATCGCGATCCACGGCCACCACTTGCCAGCCATTTCCCGCCATGCGCTCGCAGGCAGCTCGGCCTATCCCGCCTGCAGCGCCAGTAATCAGTACTGTACGAACGCCATCGCGTGCCATTGCGTATTCCCTATATTTCTGTGAAACGGAGACCTGCCCGAATTAGCCGGCGGCAATCTGCCAGCCGCCGCTGGCATCAATGACCTGCCCTGTCACCCAGGCACCCTGCTCCGATGCCAGAAACAGCACGCAGCCAGTAATGTCCTCGGGTGTACCGATGCGCCCCAGGGGTGTGCGAGCAATCAGCGCCTCCTTGTGGCCGGGAATATTATTTATCTCCTGCATTGCGTATTCCCCTGCCGTCACACCAGGGGCCACCGCGTTAATGCGAATTCCGAGGGGGCCGAGTTCCGGCGCGAGGGTTCGGGTAAGCTGGTTCAATCCGGCCTTGGATGCCCCGTAGACGCTGAGATATTCCGAGGGCATTCCGGTATAGCGCGAGGCGGTCGAGGAAATATTGACGATACTCCCGCCGCTCGCCGCCAGGTGGGGAACCGCCTGCTTGATCAGCAAGGTGGTGGCCACCATGTTGGTCGCGTAGACGCCTGTTATTTCCTCGTCGCTGGTCTCGAGAAACGGTTTCCAGAGCTGGTAAGCGGCGTTGTTCACCAGGATGTCCAGTTTGCCGTGGCGCTGGATAACCGCATCAAGCGCCCTCTCACGATCCCCGCGGTCTGTCAGGTCCATCGAGACGCTGCTTATATGGCCGCGAGACAGGGCTACCACTTCATCCAGCGGCGCCTGGCGACGGGCGGCAATGACGACCTGCGCCCCTTCCGCCGCAAATCGTGCGGCGATTCCACGACCGATACCGGTGCCGGCTCCGGTAACCAGAGCAACTTTTCCTGTGAGCAAAGGCATTGCCGCGACTCCTCCCACGAATACTTATGTTATGGGTCGACACTATAAGCTATCTAGCTTAGTATGCAAGGAATTCCAGTGATTTATTGAACACTGCTCTCACCAACCCGGAACAACGGAAGCTGATGACGACACGCAACAGGAAGCAGGCGAAAACCGCCCGCGCAGGAGACAAGGACCCTCGAGAAGCCATTCTCGACACCGCGGAACAGCTGATCGGCCAGCGCGGTGTGGCGGGCGTGTCACTGCGTGAAATCTCCCTCGCCTCCGGCACCGCCAACCACTCGGCCGTGCACTACTACTTCAAGAACAAGGACGGGCTGATAAAGGCCCTGATCAACAAGCGCGCCGATGCGATCGACGAGCGTCGCAAGAACCTCCTGGGCAAACTGGTCAAACGTGGCTTCGAACAGGACAGCCGGGCGCTAATGGCGGCGATTCTGCTGCCAATCGCAGAGGAGCGAAATGCCGATGGGGAATGCGCCTATGCGGCCTTCCTGCTGGCGCTGCGGGTTTTCAATGATATTTCCCAATGGCGGATCATGGCAGATTCTCCAGTGATCACCCTGAACCTTTACGAGATGCTGAAGGCGAGCCTGAAACCCCTCCCGGAGGAGATCGTCGACATGCGCTTCCTTGCCGCATTCACGCTCTTTCTCGTCTCGGTGGTCGACTGGGACCAGTCCAGGATTTTCTCCCAGCAGCTCATGCCGTCGCGGGAAGCCTACCTGGAAGCCTGTATCGATTTTGCGAGCGCCGGCATGCAGGCGGACTACCAGGCGTCGGGCTGAAGGCATTCTAAGCTATACAGCTTATACTTTAATCATAACCGTCGCCGGGGGCGAGCTAGCTGAGGAAAGCGCATGCAATTTGGCATCATCCCAATCAACATCGGGCTGAGCGGGCTCGAGGAAATCGTCACCGTTGCCCGGCTCGCAGAGAGCGTGGGCGTGGAATCCGTGTGGACCGCCGAACACGTGATTATTCCGACACGGATTCAGTCCGACTACCCCTACACCGACAGTGGGGAAATGCCCGTGGATACCACGGCAGATTTTTTCGATCCACTGGTCACCCTGGGCGCGGTGGCCGCGTCCACCTCGACGCTGAAACTCGGCACCGGCATCAACATCCTGCCCCAGGCGAATCCGCTCCTGCTGGCGAAGCAGGCCGCCTCCCTGGATGCCCTTGCGGGCGGCAGGCTGCTGCTCGGCCTCGGACTGGGCTGGATGCGAGAGGAGTATCGGGCCATGGGGGTGCCCTTCGAGCGCAGGGGCGCCCGATTCGACGACTACCTGCAGGCCATGCGCAAGGTCTGGTCGGGCGAAGCAGTAGATCACCACAGCGAGTTTATCGACTGGCGAGGCTTCAAGAGCCTGCCAACCCCGGCGCACAAGTCCTCGCTGCCTGTCCTGACCGGCGGGCACGCCGGCAAGGCACTGGAACGCGCGGCGCGCTACGCGGATGGCTGGTACCCGGCCGTCTACAGCGCCGCCGAGCTCGCCCCCCTGCTCGAGCGAATGCGCACCGTCTGTGCTGAAGTGGGGAGGAATTACGAGGAACTCGAAATCACCGCGATCTGGGCGAACACCGGCGGTCTCGACGAAATCAAGCGCTACGAGGAACTCGGCGTGCACAGGCTGACCGTCCCTCTGCCCAGCCTCGGCGAGAATCCGCTGCGCGGCGTCGAATGGCTGGCCGGGGAAATCATCGCGAAATTATAGAACGTTTGTTAATGAAGCTGGCCGGGTTGCGCCAGACCCGGGAACAATAATCGACCACAGGACCAAGCCATGATTTTTCACCAGCACTTCCAGAATGCCTATGTCACTCGCAACCTGGACAAGGCCATGGAGTTGATGAAGTCCCACTACGGAATAGAACGATTCCTCTGCATGGATCCGGACATGAAAGTCATGACGCCGGAGGGACCACGCCACTCAATTTGCCGCGCCGCCCTGGGCTGGGCCGACGACAAGATGCTGATCGAGCTGATCCAACCGGTCGGGGGCAGCGTTGACATCTACTCCGAATTTCTACCGGAGGATGACTCACCCGTGTTTCACCACGCGGCCATGCGCGTCGATGACTGGGACAAGATCCACGCCGCAATCGAAAGCCGGGGCTGGAGAATCGCCGTCGAGCACCACATGCCCGAGGGCCTGAACTTCATGTATGTCGACGTCCGCGACAGTATCGGGCACTACCTCGAATACGTCTGGGCGACAGCGGAAATGTGGGAGTTCCTGAAGTCCTGAAGGTACACCAGTTGGCGGCTGGCAAGCCTCAGCCGCCCTGCATTGGCGCTACGATATCCAGCGCCATGCCGTCTGACAGACCAGTCAGCGCCCGACGATCACGGGAAACGAATACCCCGTCCACCGCCGTGGCTACCTGGGCAGCGTTATAGTCCAGTTCGTCGAGCAAATGTTCCAACGTCGATGCTTCCGTCTGCAGCCATTCGCCATTGATGAGTAGCTTCATTGTGCTGTTTTTCTCCTGATAACGCGGTCAGGGCCACAACGATCCCCTGCACCCGATTCCGCCAGGCTGGCGTGAAGATTGCGCACCGCCGAGCGATAATCGGCGGCCTCGGTAATCGCCCGGACGACCGCAATACTGCCCACCCCGGTAGCTGCCACCGCCGGCGCACGGCTCTCATCGATTCCGCCTATGGCGGTCAAGGGATAGCGGGGAGCAAGCAAATCTACCCATTCCCGCAAGCGGGTCAAGCCCTGGGGCGCAAAGCGCATGACTTTTGTGGTGGTCGGATAGATGGGTCCCAAGGCGATGTAGGATGGCACTATCGCGTGTGAGCGGGCCAGTTCATGCCAGGCGTGATTACTGGTGCCCAGGCGCAGGCCGGCTTTCGCTATCGCCGCGAGGTCCGCGCCGGCGAGGTCCTCCTGCCCAAGGTGCACGCCATAGGCACCGTGTTCTATTGCACGTTGCCAGTGATCATTCACGAAAAGGCGGGCCCGGTATTTGTCCTGGGCGGCGACAGCCCGACGGATCGAATCGTCAATATGTTCATCACTTCCACGCTTGATGCGCAGTTGCACGGTGCATAGCCCCTCGGCGAACAGCTTTTCAACCCACTGTACCGAGTCGACCACCGGGTAGAGCCCCAATCCCGCCGCATCTGCTTCAGGAAACTGCCCCGTTTCACGGCTCCCGGGAAAATCGTCCCAGAGGGTCGGAAGGTCAGCGAGCTCCGCCTGCCAGTCGCCGTGGGCGACTGCACCGGGTCCGGGGCCAAGTGCTCGCGCCCGACGCAATCCCCGGCTCACTGCCATCTTTGCCACTACCACCGCGTCCTCCGGCGGCAGACTGCGAGCCAGGCAGGCGGCAATGGCGGAGGCAAGCGTACAGCCCGTGCCGTGGTTGTGTGGCGTAGCGATACGCTCACCGCGCAACCAGAAGGAGAGTCCGGGGCTGCAGAAATAATCGTGACACCAGGGATCGCCAGCCTCGAAGTGTCCGCCAGTCAGTAGCACGGCACCTGCGCCCAGTTTCAGCAGCGCCCGGGCAGCGCTATGCATCTCACTCGCACTGCGAACGGGCAGCCCCGTGAGGTTTTGCGCTTCTGCGAGGTTGGGTGTCAGCAGCGATACCCGCGGCAGCAGCGCCCGCAGGGCATCGACTCCGCCGGGACCAAGTAACTCGCCCCCCGCCGAAGCCGACATCACCGGGTCACAAACCACGGGCCCACTGTAGCGCGCCAGTAACGCGGCGGCTTCGCCGGCGATTTCGGCTGTAGCGAGCATGCCAATTTTCACCGCGTCGGCCGGCGCGCTACTCTCCAGAACGCTCCAGGCGGCACGAAGCTGCGGCAGCGGAGTGGGAAGCACCCGCTGCACTCCCCCACTATTCTGCGCAGTAAGCGCGGTAATCAGCGGACAGCCGTGCACACCGAAATCACGCAGGGTCGCCAGGTCGGCTTCCACTCCAGCGCCGCCACTGCTATCGGACCCTGCAATGGTGTAAACCACGGGCAGTGACCCCTGCTGCGTCTGGGTGCTCGACATCGTGGGGCTCACTGTTGCCAGAACGGAGTGCCCAGCACCGGGGTACTGGGCTGGGCAGTTTGTCGTTTTGGCATGGCGCCTGCCAGCCAGGCCCCGCGACCCGCTTCGACACCGGCACGAAAAGCCCGAGCCATACCCACAGGGTCGCTTGCCCTGGCCACGGCGGTGTTCAACAGTACTGCAGCGCAGCCCATCTCCATGGCGGCGGCGGCATGGGAAGGAACACCGATGCCGGCGTCGACGATGATTGGCACTTCCGGCAGTCGCGCGCGCAGTGTTTCCAGTGCGTAGGGGTTGATCAGGCCCTGCCCGGTACCAATGGGTGCGCCCCAGGGCATGAGGACCTCGCAACCCACGTCCAGCAGCCGCTGGCAGAGCACCAGGTCGTCAGTGCAGTAGGGAAAAACCGCGAAACCCTCATCGACCAGGCTGCGCGCCGCCTTGAGCAGTTCGAAGGGATCCGGTTGCAGATTGTAGTCATCGCCGATGACTTCAAGTTTGATCCAGTCGGTCTGGAAGATCTCCCGCGACATTCTCGCCAGGTTCAGCGCTTCCGCCGCGCTGTGGCAGCCGGCGGTATTGGGTAGCAGTCGCTTGTCCATCTCGCGGATGAAATCCCAGATAGTATTGCCACCGCCCGCCGCCGGCGACTGCCGGCGCAGGGAGACTGTCACGACCTCCGCGTCACTGGCGGCTACAGCTTCCGCCATCACCTCCGGCGACGGGTAGAGCGCCGTACCAAGCAGCAGGCGACTGCGCATTTCAATGCCGTAGGCGTTCCAGGTATCTCTCATCATCTCTTCTCCCCGATGCGATCAGGGGCACTTTCCCCGGTAAATTGGCGGATTTGCACCAGCGAACCGACCTCGCCGCCCGACAGCAGCGATAACACACTCTCCACCACCACCGGGGCAAGCAGGAAGCCGTGCCGGTAGAGGCCGTTTACCTGTAACAGGCCATCGCCCTGAACTATCCGCGGCAGGTTGTCGGCAAAGGCCGGACGGCAGTGTGCGCGGAACTCCAGTACTTCGGCTTCGGCGAAACCTCCGTGCAGGCTGTACAGGGCGGAGAGCAATTCCAGGCAGGAGCGCACGCTGACCGGTGCCAGCGACTCACTCTCGATCTCGGTAGCCCCGATCACATAGATGCCGCCCGAACGGGGCACAATGTAGAGCTGGTAACGCGGGTGCATGAGGCGCACCGGGCGGCTGAAATTCACTTCCGGCGCCCTCACCCGTAGTACTTCACCACGCACGCCACGGAAGCGATCGAGCTGGGCACGTGCGCCAAAGCCGCGGCAGTCGATGGCGAGGTCGAAGCCGAACTCCCGCTCACCGCTACACAGGCGTCCGGGGGCGACCGCGTCAATCTCGACGTTCTCGCGCCAGGATGCGCCAGCGCGGAGGATAGCCCCGTACAACACTCGATAAAGGGCGCGGTTATCCACCCAGCCTTCCAGCGGCAGGTAGAGTCCTTCGGCAAAGTCCCGAAGATCTGGCTCGATTTCCTGCAGTTCAGCCGCTCCAAGCCACTGCCGGTGAGCCTCGGTAACTTCCGGCATGGTCCGCAGGCGGTGGTGAAACCAGTGCAGTTCGGCGCGGTCCGTGGGATGTGCCACAACCACGCTGCCGCGATAGGAGAAAGGCACCGTTTCCCCGCTCTCGCTGGCGAGTGTCTGCAGCCATTTCGGCCAGCGCTGGAGTGCAACCAGCCCTGGCGAAAGCACCTCGGGACTCGCGGTCACCGCCTCGCTGAAGGGCGCAAGCATCGAGGCGGCGACGTAGCCCGCGGATTCCTCGCCACTGCTTTCGCCGCGATCAAAGAGAGTAAGCTCGTGCCCCGCGCGCAGGAGTTGCCAGGCCAGCAGGCGGCCCATGAGGCCGGCGCCGGCGATACCGATTTTCACCGCTTGGGCTCCATGACTGCGCGATAGATCTCGCCGCCAGCCTCGCGAAACTCCGCCGACTTGGCTTGCATCCCACTCTCGACATCCACCATGCGAATGGCTTCGCCCGCAACTTCATAGCCCTTTTCGGCCGCGTAGCTGCGTACTTCCTGGGTGATTTTCATCGAGCAGAATTTGGGGCCGCACATCGAACAGAAGTGAGCCACCTTGGCCGACTCCTTCGGCAGGGTCTGGTCGTGGAATTCCCGCGCCGTATCCGGATCGAGTCCCAGGTTGAACTGATCCTCCCAGCGAAACTCGAAACGCGCCTTCGACAGTGCGTTGTCGCGCAACTGGGCGCCCGGATGCCCCTTGGCGAGATCAGCGACGTGGGCCGCCAGTTTGTAGGTGATGATACCGGTCTTCACATCGTCCTTGTCGGGCAGGCCAAGGTGCTCCTTGGGTGTGACATAGCAGAGCATGGCTGTTCCGTACCAGCCTATCATCGCGGCGCCGATGCCGGAGGTAATGTGGTCGTAGCCCGGCGCGATATCCGTGGTCAGTGGCCCAAGGGTATAGAACGGCGCTTCATGGCAGTGCTCGAGCTGCTTGTCCATGTTGGCCTTGATCATGTGCATGGGCACGTGGCCGGGTCCCTCGATCATCACCTGCACGTCGTGCTTCCAGGCGATTTGGGTCAATTCGCCGAGGGTCTCCAACTCGCCGAACTGGGCCTCGTCGTTGGCGTCGGCAAGTGAGCCGGGACGCAGCCCGTCGCCAAGCGAAAAGCTGACATCGTAGGCTTTCATGACTTCGCAGATGTCCTCGAAATGGGTATAGAGGAAGTTCTCGCGATGATGGGCGAGGCACCACTTGGCCATGATGGAGCCGCCGCGGGATACAATGCCGGTCACACGCTTTGCAGTGAGCGGCACATAACGCAGCAGAACGCCCGCGTGGATGGTGAAATAATCGACGCCCTGCTCCGCCTGCTCCACCAGGGTGTCGCGAAAGATTTCCCAGGTGAGGTCTTCGGCGACACCGCCGACCTTCTCCAGGGCCTGGTAGATCGGCACCGTTCCCACCGGTACCGGCGAGTTGCGCACGATCCACTCCCGGGTCTCGTGGATGTTGGCGCCGGTGGACAGGTCCATCATGGTGTCCGCGCCCCAGCGGATGCCCCAGGTCAGCTTGGCCACTTCCTCCTCGATTGAAGAACCCAGGGCAGAGTTGCCGATATTACCGTTGATCTTCACCAGGAAGTTGCGACCGATGATCATCGGTTCGAGTTCCGGGTGATTGATGTTGGCAGGGATGATCGCCCTGCCCTCGGCGACTTCCCGGCGCACGAATTCCGCGGTGATTTCATCGGGAATTCCCGCGCCGAAAGCCTCACCCGGATGCTGTTTGCCGATTTCGCCCAGCGCCCGCGCCTGCTGCAGGCCCATATTCTCGCGGATGGCAATGTACTCCATCTCCGGCGTGATGATGCCGCGACGGGCGTAATGCATCTGGGAAACGTTGCGGCCTGCCCGGGCCCGGCGCACCGGCCTGTCGAGGTCAAAGCGCAGGTGCTCGAGGCTCTCGTCCCCCCGGCGGCTGGCGGCAAAAACAGAGGTGCCTGTGGCAAGCACCTCGGTGTCACCACGCTCGGCTATCCACTGCTCCCGCAGCGGTGCCAGGCCTTTGCGAATATCGATATCCACGGAAGGATCGGTGTAGGGGCCAGAGGTGTCATACACCCGAATCGCCGGGTTGGTCCGCTCTTCGGTCACCCCACCCTCCAGTGCAAGCGCGGTCGGCTGCTGCTTGATCTCGCGCATCGCGACCCTCATGTCACCGCGGGAGCCCTCGACATGGATTTTACGTGAGGCAGGAAAATCCCGCAGTGATTCGCTGTCTACCTGTGCTTCCTGGCTGAGTACTCTCAACGGCTCTTTGCTCCCCATAACGGCGTCCTCCGCGGCATTGGCTACGCCGGGGAAGATCTGGTGGGGCCTGGGGAAAAGCGGTCGGCGTGCGCGCGATCCGGACAGATTGCAGACGCATCGATGGACTCTCTTGTTCCCTACGCAGGTACTAGCCTGGTCAGGTTCCACGGGTGATCTCTCAGCCTGGCAAGCAGGCACCCCGACAAGAATTAAGGCCTCACACCCTA
Source organism: Halieaceae bacterium WMMBA4 (assembly GCA_033283325.1). Classification (GTDB taxonomy): domain Bacteria; phylum Pseudomonadota; class Gammaproteobacteria; order Pseudomonadales; family Halieaceae; genus Mangrovimicrobium. The sequence goes on along the minus strand of JAWMQO010000001.1, from coordinate 917,011 downwards.
ATCAATCATTCTTTCCTTTGCAAGCTGGCGCTTTAGCCAATCTGGCTTCGATCAACAGGGCTTTTTGTGCATATACTAGGCGTTCAGACTAAGGAGAATAAATTGTGAAGGGAAAATTCGTTGGCTGTTTCGCCATTTTGGCAATGATTCTGCTAAACACCGGGGCCCACGCACAGTATGGCAAGCAGGCCGTCGTGAAAAAGGACGATCTTCCGCGCCACGAATACCGGCTCAACATTCCCGTCGTGGAACTTTACAAGCCCGAGAACAGGGACAAGTTGCTGGCACTGGCAGCAGCGGTAGGCAAGGATGTAACGAACGATCTGGACAGATACGATATCCAGGACGATAACACCATACAGGACTTTTACGCGGACCTGGGCAGCGTGGCCCTGTTGGAATCGCGCTGGCAGGATTACCTCGACTTGCTCGAGCGACGCCGTGAACTCGAAACCAAGGAAGCCAACCGTCTCACCATGGGCATGCTGGGCGAGGCAATTGCCCGACTCCACCTCGCCGGCAAAGCTGATGACCCGGACGCACTGCGCGCGGAGCTGATGCGCTCAATCGAAGCCATGCCCTATGAGACTGTGCAGGACAACCTGAAGAGCACCAAGGGGAGAAGTGAATACCTCACCCGCCCTCTGGTGCTCGGCAATCTTGAGTCCAGCTACCAGCCTCTGGTGGACAACACCCGCGGAAAGATCAGCTACGACGTCGCCTCCTCTCTCGTCGGGGTATCGTTTACCCTTGATTATTTCATTCCCAACGCCGCAGTAATCAACGAGGTTCTCGCCACTCATATCACCGCCAACGATGTCGAGAAACCGGACATCTGGGAGGAACGCAAAGTCGAACTCGCCCGTAATACCGACGCGACTCCGGTTGTGATCTCGGTGTGGGACTCAGGCGTGGATACAGCCATATTCGAGCCCATGGGTCTGCTCTGGACCAATGAACTAGAGGTACTCAACGGTCGCGACGACGACGACAATGAATTCGAGGACGATCTGCACGGCATCGCCTACGATCTGGAGTCGTTGAAGGTGCCCGAACTTCTGCGTCCGATCGAAGCGGATTTCGGCGTCAAACCCCGTGAATGGCAGCAATACTCAAAAGGTCTTGGCGACATGCTAAGCAATGTCGACAGCGATGAGGCCGCCGCCCTGCGCAAGCACCTGTCGACCCTGCCCCAGGCCGATGTAAAAGAGTTCCTGGAATCCCTCAATCTTTACAGCGGTTATGCCCACGGCACCCACGTCACCGGTATTGCGATCGAGGGCAACCCCTTCGCCCGCCTGCTGGTCGCCAGGATGACCTACAACCACACCCAGATGCCCCTCGAACCTACGCTGGTGCAGGCCTACCGCGACGCGAAGATGTTTCGTGACGTCGGCGCCTATTTTCGCGCCCAGGGCGTGAAGGCAGTCAACATGAGTTGGGGCGGCAGCCTGCGCGGGATCGAGGAGGCGCTGGAGGCACACAATGCCGGCGGCAGCCCCGCGGTACGCAAGGCCCTCGCACGGGAAATCTACCAGATCGGTGATGAGGGCCTGCGCGCGGCAATCGGCGGCTCCCCCGACATCCTGTTTATTACCAGCGCGGGCAATTCCGACAACGACGTGAAATTCGACGAGTTTTACCCGAGCAGTTACGAGTACCCGAACTTGCTGAGTGTCGGCGCGGTCGACATGGCAGGCGACGAAACCAGTTTCACCAGCCTGGGCAAGGTGGACATCTACGCCAATGGTTTTGAAGTGGAAAGCTACGTACCCGGCGGTGACCGCATCAAGTTCAGCGGCACTTCCATGGCCTCGCCCCAGGTGCTCAATCTGGCTGCCAAGCTATGGGCGCTGGAACCGGAACTCAGCGTGGCAGAAGTACGCCAGTTGATCCTTGACGGCGCCGACGAGAAACAACTGGAAAGTCGGACCATCAAACTGATGAACCCGAAAGCCTCGGTCGAACTGCTCGAACAGCGCAAGCAGTCACCCTCAGTCGAGGAGTGACTGCGCGGCTTTGCTGACATCCAGTTGGGCGAGTATGAAGGCGTAGGTCAATGCGACTTCATCGTACTGGCGATAGCGGCCTGACTGGCCGCCGTGCCCCGCGTCCATGTTGGTTCGCAGCAGCAGCCAGTTGTCGTCTGTCTTGCGATAACGCAGCCTCGCCGTCCACTTGGCCGGCTCGTAGTACTGCACCTGCGAGTCCCAGAGCCCGGCGGTGATCAGCATCGCCGGGTAGTCCTGGGCAGTGACGTTGTCGTAGGGCGAATAAGCCAGCATGGTCGAGTAATCCGGCTGGTATTTGGGATTGCCCCACTGGGAATACTCGTTAGTGCTCAGGGGAATGCTATCATCCAGCATGGAAGTCACCACGTCGACAAAGGGCACCTCGGCCACGATGCCACGATAGAGTTCAGGTGCCATGTTTGCCACCGCCCCCACCAGCAGTCCTCCCGCGCTGCCCCCCTCGGCAAAGACCTTGTCCCCAGCCCCGTAACCTTCGGCGGTGAGATAATTCGTTGCATCGATAAAATCGGTAAAGGTATTCATCTTGTTTTCGAGCTTGCCCTGATCGTACCAGGCGCGGCCTTTTTCCTGGCCACCGCGAATGTGCGCGATAGCGTAGACGAAGCCGCGGTCCAGCAGGGAGAGCCGGGAGATGGAAAAACGCGGGCTCATCGAATACCCGTAGGAGCCATAGCCATAGACCAATAGCGGGTTCTCACCCGGCTGGCGCAAGTCCTTGCGGTAGACCAGCGAGATCGGGATTTGCGAGCCGTCACGCGCAGTGGCATGGAGGTATTCCGAATGGTACAGCTCGGGATCGAAATCACCTTCAACCGGTTCGACCTTTATAATGCGCTTTTCGCCGGTCTCGACATTGAAATCGTAGGTGACCCTCGGGTGCGTCAGGGTATCGAGGCGGTAGCGCAACCAGGGCCAGCCGTATTCCGGCAGGGGGATGAGGCTGGCTGCATAGGCCGCCTCGTCCGCTGCGATCCGCAGGGCCTCGCCACCACTCCACTTGCGCACCTCGATCTGCCGCTGCCCCTGGTCGCGCAGGTTGATCGCGAGAAAGTCCCGGTAGACATCGAAGGACTCGATGAGCTTGTCTTCGCTGGCGGGCAGGATTTCTATCCAGTGGGAAGTGTCAACGCTGCTCTCGAAGGGTGCTCGCACCAGGCGAAAATTAGGGGCGCCCTGATTGGTCTGGATGATGAACTCATCACCATGATCGGCGACGTAGTATTCGTGGCCGGCAATTCGCGGCAGTACTGCCTGGAAGTTCAACCCGGGATCGTCGGCTCTTGCGTATAGCACTTCGGTCGCGTCCCAGCTCATCAATTCGATGTAGAGAAACTGTCCTGACTTGCTGCGGGAAACCTGCATGAAAAAGGTGGAGTCAGTTTCCTCGTAGACCAGGCTGTCCGGGCCTGAATCACCCAGGGTATGACTGCGCACTCGCTTGCCCTGCAGAGTGACCGGGTCGTTTTCCAGGTAGAGAATAGTGCGACTGTCGTCGGCCCACGCCAGGTCCGCACTGATATTCGCAACGCTGTCCGCCAGCCACTGGCCGCTATACAGGTCCTTGATCCCGAGGCGACCCTGCCGGCGCCCGACGAAATCCTCCACCACCGCCAAGTAGCGACTGTCGGGGCTGATACTGTATTTACCAAGCTGGTAATAGGCCTGCCCCTCGGCGCGCTGGTTCTGGTCGAGGAGGATTTCCTCTTCGGCATCCATGCTCCCCTTGCGCCGGGCCAGGATGGCGTAGTCCTTCCCCGCTTCATAGCGCGTGTAGTACCAGTAACCCGAATGAAAGGTTGGCGGGCTGGATTCATCCTGCTGCAGGCGGGAGACGATCTCCTGGTAAATGCTCTCTCGCAGGCTGGCGTAGGGCGCCATGACGGCCTCGGTGTAGGCGTTTTCCGCATTGAGATAGGCGAGCACGTCGGGGTCTTCACGCGTATCGTCCCGCAGCCAGTAATAGGCGTCCTCCCGGTTGCCCTGGGGTGAGGTAACGATGAACTCGCGGCGCTCCGCCAGCGGAGCCGAACTGCCGGCCTGCGTCGGATATGGCGTGTTGACAGCGCAGGCAATGAGCAGATAACAGACCGTTAGCAGAACGGCGAAGCGCAGCGGACGAGCGACGCCGGATAGCATCCGCCCGCCACCGGCAAGCAGCGTCCCGCTGGTTTCTGCACATATATCCCACACAGTGTTTCCTGACATATCGCCTCCCCTCATAGATATGGGAACACTTCCAATATAGTCGCGAACGCACGGCATACGGAATACAGGGTGCGGTACGTGTCACAAAAATTAAACAATGACGCGAGAACATAGCAACAAAAGAGACCGCGAATACCGCCTTGCTAGCCTACTTGCCGCGACGCCTCACCTCTACCATGTTGCTCCTCGCCAACCTCAAGGCGATTCCGACCTTTGCCTGGCCGTTCACCATTCTCGATGCGAGACTACCGCCCGCCGGAAAGCGTGAAATCATCCTCACCTTCGATGACGGCCCGGAGGCGAAGGGCGAGGTTTCGTCGAATATCCTCGATGTGCTCTCACGGCAGCAGGTCACGGCAGTGTTTTTCTTCGTCGGCAAACGGGCACAGGCCAGCCCCGAACTCGTCCTGAGAGCCGCGACCGAGGGCCACCAGCTTGGTATCCATGGCTGGGAGTCCGGCTGGCCGGTCTGGAGTGAGCTGGATGCCCTGCGCGAGGAAGTGGCGATGGCCCGACGCGCGATAGAAAGGGCCACCGATACGCCCATGGCGGAACCCTTATTCTACCGCCCACCGCGAGGCATAGTAACGCCCGCGGTGGGCGCGCTGGAAGATCGCTGTGAGATAAGACTGGGCCGCCTCACCTTCTATACCAGGGACTCCGCGGCGGAGTCCCCCGAGGAAGCGGCGGCGGTGATGCAAGCGACGCGGGAGGGCCTGCTGGCCCACGATGGCGGCGCAATTGTCTTTCACAGCAGCCGCTACCGGGAAGATCCCGGTGAGGATGACTCAGTGGACAAGCGCTGGTTGCCCGCTGCAATCGAGGAACTCATTACCTGGGCGAGAAGCGAAGGTTTCACCTTTACCACCTACCCGCGCGAAAGCCTGCAACGCTGCGAGAGTAAACGCTGATGTCTCTGCTCCGCAGGCTGTTCCCTGCGATCCTGGCCTGCGCCTTGTGCGATACGGTCTACGCCCTTACCGCTGCGGTAGACCAGAACGGAGACGGACTGGTCTACCCGTCCGCAATTCCTGGCTACGCCGCGCCTGCGGACAGGACCTCCCCGGCGCAGCCCTTCCTTTTCTGGCTGAACGACGACCAGGACGATCTCGAACTCTATGAAAGCTGGCCCCATGATGTACCCGACAACAGCGACGATCACCCCGGCTCCCTGCGCGATCTCGAGGACCTCACCCGCATAGTAATCGAGCAGGAGAACTGGGCGGCGCTGGATCCCGCCACGGTGAGCCTGCAGCTGCGTTGGCGTGAAGGCGGGCAGGCGCCGGTGATCCGGGTCTGGCGTTCCGGCATTCCCCGCTGCAGTCGGAGCTATCTCGAGGAAACTGCTGTCGGGCAGCGCCAGATCGATGCGCCCTACCGCCAGGCCCTGGGGGTCGTCGGCACACAGGGGCTGACCCTGCCCCTTGGCCGGTGGACTGCAGAGGAACGCCAGCGCCAGTGGCTCTGCCTGCTGTTCGAGGGCGTGAGTGAAGGTCGCGGCACCCTGGATGTCTCGCTGGTACGCGACGGGCAGACCCTGGAGACGTCCCCACCCCTGCATATCGAATTGCGACCGGTGAAGAGCTTCTACGATCGCGTAGGCGTGAGCTGGCCCGAGGACCTGCGGCCGCCCTGGACCTACATCGGCACGCCGCCCAGCCCGGAATTGCATGCCGAACCCGAACCCATGGGTATCCCTTTCCAGCGCCCCTGGTACGAGACCGACGACATCATCGTCTGGGTCCACGGCTGGATTCCCCAGGATCCGGAGAACTACCAGCGCACCCTGGTGTTCTCCTTCGAGACCATGTGGAAGCGTCTCTGGCACCAGGGCTTTCGCGGGCGCGTCATCCACTTTCGCTGGCCGACGGTGAAGAAGCACCAGATGTTCGGCCTGTACATCAGCGAATACCGCGGCTACAAGAGCGCGCCAGCCCTCCTCGACTTCGTCGAGACCTTGCCGGCCGACAAGCGTATTCACATCACCACCCATAGCCTCGGCGGCGTGCTATTGATGGAGGCGATCAAGCTCGGCCTGGATGTCGAGGAAGCACTGTTCCAGGTTTCAGCGGTACCCGCGGAGAGCTTTGACAGCAACGAATCCCTGATTATTCCAGAGCTGAAGGATCTCGACATGCCCCGCGATGCAAACTCGATGGGCCACGCCGGCTACATCAGCGAGACCCGCACACCGATCTACTCGGCCTACAATCCCGCCGATGTGACCTGGCTCGGCTGGAATGCCGCGCAGAAGATCGCCAAGCCGCTCACCGGCTTTGACCGGCGCTATGCCTACGTACCGAATAACAGCTCCGGAAAACCCTACGAACTCAGGCGCTGGTGGATTCAGTCACGGCCGGTGGACGACCAGCATGAAGCGATGGCCATCGCAGTTCCCGCACGCAGCCAGGCACTGGGAGGCGAGGGACGCGTCGGCGGCGTGGTGGAAGCCGCCTACAACCTGCACCAACCGCCCTTCGAGTTCCAGGCGGACCACGTCGCCATGTGGCGCTGGAATCCGCAGAAAGTGCTGCCCTACTCCAACCTCATTCTCGACGTGTTCAACATTCCCTACAACGACGCCGGGCAGTCCGGCTCGGAGCAGTGATGCGACGCAAGCAGCAACTGGTTATCTGCCTGGTGTCAGTGCTCACGCTGGGTGGCTGTATCACCACGCCAAGGGACACCTACAGTCTCTTCGACATCGCCTCGCTGCAGGCGCGCGGCTGGGAACCGGATTTCGGCGGCATAAACCGGGGGGAAATCGAACAGGAAGTGAGAGCGGAAATCGCGACCCCGCTGGAATTTCACGGACTGGTACTGGACGAACTCGGTCAAGCAATTGCGGGTCACCCGGTGAAAGCGGTGATTTTCGACCGGGTTCTGCACCCCTTCCAGTCACCCTACTTCGGCTGGTCTTCTCTCGGCGACATTCGCACCGACAGCGAGGGCAGGTTCGACTTCAGCGGTCTCGAGGGCGCCGCGCTGGTGGTCTCGGTGAGCAACGAGGAGTACTGGGATGTGGACGATAAACGCGCCCAGCGTATCTTCTACTACTCGCCTTCGCGCCGGGATAGCAACCTGCACCCACTGCCGACCGCGCGCGACGCCCCCGCCATTTTTCGACTCGACAGGAAACCCGAAGCTGCGGGTACGGAACTGGTTCGCCTCGGCTCGATTCTCATCAGTCCCGGCGAAGTCGCCGGGATCGCGCTGCGCCGGCCGCGCTATACGGTGGATGTCGACGATGCCGATTTGCTTGTCGAATTACTGCGTGGACAGCCCGGAGACGATGGCCGCTATGACTGGCGGTTACAGGTGCGCGCGCCGGGCGGCGGTATCCAGAGCGTACACAGCCTGTTCAGCGACCAGGCACCGGAGGGTGGCTACCTGGACGCGCTGGAACTTGGCTTTGACGCGGACCACCCCCAATGGAATCACCGCGCCGAGTTACTCTGTTTCCTCCGCACCCGCAAAGGAAACTACGCTTCGCTTACTTTGCGGGTGCGCACGCTGGAGCGGCCTTTCGTCGCCATCTCAGGCAAGCTCAATCCTCATGGCGAACGCTACCTGGACTAGAGCACTCAGTAACGCATCGCGCTGAAGGTCGTCGAGGTGCCCTCGACCGTCACGACGCCCATGATCGTATTGTGATCAGACGACATTCTCGCCACTTGCACTTCGTGCAGGATGGCGTCGATAAAAAACTGCGCGAAGACGTTACAGGCCCCATCGATCAGGAAGTCGCCACTGGTGACAATTGCCCCGCCGTCGCCCGCACATGAGCCGTTGTCGACTGCTCCAGTCTCATCCAGTTCAACTGCACAGGTGTACCAGCCCAGTGATTCCTCGGCGATAAAGGTCTGCCAGTCGCCCGCGAGATCCTCCGTCGCACAGGATTCCAGGGTGCTCGCTGGGTAGTAATAGCCCTGCACGTCGACCACCACATGCTGGTCGGTATTGCGCGAGAGAATCGCCAGCTCGCCATCCGCCGGACAACTGTCGACGCAGAGCGTGGCATTGGTGGTATTGCCGATGATCTGGCTCTGGTCGAAGTTGACCGTGGAGCCGGCGCCCATCGGCGGTGGTGGCTGGTCCGAGGGATAGGCAGTAAGTACGCCACCGCTGGTGGTGGCGCCACCGTGGGCGGCAATGATGTAGGCGGATATCGCATGCGGCGCGATCTCGCCCTTGGGATTCAGGCAATCCACTTCCCCACCCTGTGCAGCAAGATCAACCGCGGTTCCTGCCACCAGGAAATTGCGGTGATTGTCGGCATCGATGGGGCCGGCTGGCGATTTGCGGGTGTCGAGAATCCTGCAGGGTTCCACTGCCACGTAAACAAGCGTTTCAGCTTCCTGTGAGAGCGCGTGATTGGTGCTGAGGCTTGCAACAGTTGATAGTGCCGCGGCAGCGAATTTGTTCCTCATTGGTGTGTCTCCTGTCCCTGGCAAATTCGATCTCGGCGGCCATTTACTGGCCGGAACCTGCATTGTAGACCCGGGCCAGCCCGGCCGCCCGGATTATGTACACTTTCCCGGCGTCACCCGGATTGCCGCCTAGAAGGTGTAGCGCAGGTCGACCCCATAGGTCCGAGTATCAAACGGCGTGGTGTGGGCGGGCCCCAGTGTATCGGCGGCCAGGCCCTCCGGATTGCCCGCGTATTCCTCGTCCAGCAGGTTATCGGCCCACAGTGCGATCTCGATATTGTCCGCCTCGTTGGACCAGGCGATACGGGCATTCAACAGCTTGCGGTCATCGAAGTACCAGGGCCCGCTCTGGTAGATCACCGTATCCCGATCAGGGCCCGGCTCCTCGTCGAACTGGTAATTGATGTGCACTAGCAGGTAGCCCACGGGAATCTGCGGCGTCCAGTCCATAACCAGCGTGTAGTCGGTATCGCTATCCTCACGCTCCTTGCTACCACCGGCGGGTTCCCCGGCAGAGTTGAAGTAGGCTTCCTGCCTGCTCTCGCTCTCCCTGTACGTGGTGAGGGCGGCGAGGCGCAGGGTTTCCAGTACTTTCCAGGTCAGGGTGATTTCCACGCCATCAGTCGTGTCATCGCTGCTGATGACGCCGGGAGCGGCCACCGGGTCATCCGGCGACTCCTTGATCGAGGCCTGCTGCTGGCGGTTGTCCAGCTCCTGGTGGAAAAGCGCCAGCTCGGCCCGCAGTCGGGTGTCGAAGAAATCGCCCTTCAGGCCCCACTCGAGACTGGTCATCTCCTCCGGGTCGAAGGAGCCGGAAAGCACCGCCGAGAAACTCTGGCCGTCAAAGCCCCCTGACTTGTAGCCGGTGGCGTAGGAGAGATAGGTCATGGCCGTATCGCTGAACTCCCAGTCCAGCACCAGGCGCCCGGTGAGCTTGCTCCAGTCGTCGGAGGCGGTGTATTTGTCGTAGTAGGCAGCAGTGTCGACGGAGAGCAGCGCGGGGTCGTACTGGACCCGGGCGGGTTGCAAAGGCCAGTCGAGATCACTGGCGAAAGTCTGCCACGAGTAGTCCTTCTCGTCGTAACTGTAGCGCAGGCCGCCGATAAGCCGCAGGCTGTCGCTCAGCTGGTAGCTGAGATCGGCAAACACGCCCCAGTTAAGAAAATCTCCGGTGTTATCCATGGTTTCTGTCATGTACTGGCCGGCGAAGGCCGGGGGCAGGACCGCCAGGCCCGCCAACTCGCTCGCCCCCAGCCAGAAGGATTCATCGGAATCGGCGAAGATGTCCCAGGCGTGGGTGTCCTGGTCCGCAGGAATTCCGATCTCGGGCAGTAACAACAGGCTGACGAACTGCATGTAGGAGTCGCTCAACAGGCCGATGTCGGTGCGCTGGTAGACATCCTCCTTGCTGTAGTTGGCGCCCGCAACGAGGTTGAATGGCCCCTCGACATAATTGATCCGCCACTCGGTGTAGAAAATATCCGAGTCCTCAATGTTGTTGGTGTCCAGGTAGCGGCGCGGGTCCGCCGTACCGTCCTCCTCCTGCAGGTTGGTGGTTTCCCAGTCGCGGTAGCTTAAAATGCCGAACAGGGACCAGGCGTCGCCGAGACCCTGCTCCAGTTGCAAGGACACGCCGTACATCTCGCGGGTCTCTTCCTCGCCGCCGACCACGTCGTGCCGGTCCTTGCCGCGAAAGGGATCGGTGCTCGCACGGTAGGCGTACTTGCCCACGCCGATGGCCGGCCTCGGCATCTCGTCGCGGTCCTCGTAGTCCACAGCCAGCTGGATGGCGGTGTCGTCGGCCGGTGTCCACAGCAGCGCGCCACGGGCCGCCCAGAAACCCTCGTCACGGAAGTCGTCGCCGCCGTCGACGCTCTCGGTAAAGCCATCACGACTGTGTGAAAACAGGTTTGCGCGCAGCGCCAGCGAATCCCCGAGCGGGGCGTTCAGCATACCCTCGAAACGCCGCAGGTTCTGGTTGCCCAGGCGGGTACTGACAAAACCTTCCAGTTCCTGGCTGGGCTTGTTGGGCACGATATTGACGACGCCCGCAGTCGCATTGCGGCCAAACAGGGTGCCCTGGGGACCCTTGAGCACTTCGACCCGCTGGATATCGGTAAAGGGAATGGACGTCACGGCGCGGGGCATGTAGGCGCCGTCATAGAAGGTGGCCACCGAGGGATCCTGGCCGGAACTGATATTGATCCCGCTGACACCGCGTATCTCGATATCGACCTGCGTCGAGGTGTTTTCGCTGGCGCTGACCTCGACCCCGGGCATGAAGGCGTCGATATCCCGGATGTTGATTGCGCCGGTGTTGATCATGTCCTGGGCGGTGAAGGCATCTACCGCCACAGGCACCGACATGAAGTCCTCCTCGCGCTTTTGCGCGGTGACGAGGACTTCTTCGAGTTGCAGGGTGTAGCGCGAAGCGGTGCCCTGATCTTCCTGAGCGAGGCTGACCGCCGCCACGGTGGCGCTGAGTGAAACAAAGGTAGCCGTGGCACAGTGGCGCAGCTTGGACGGGCCTTGCATAGCGATGATCCCCTGAAGATTGCTGGCCCCTATTTATTGGGGCTTGGAATAACTGGCTTTTTTGATCGCTAGCAACGATCAGCAGCTACGATAGTAATGCAAGCTTTGGCATTGAGTACACAATCGCGTCCTCCAAGGGCCTAATATCGCACATCCCCTCGTTCATAGGCCTGCAGCAGCACATCCAGGCCGGCATTGAAACAGCCGTCACCGCGGGCATGCGAATGCCCATAATGCTCCTCTTCCTGGTGGAAGGGTGAAGAGGATACGAGGCCGAAGACGGCGGGCAAGGATAATCCGGCCGATTCGGCAGGGCGCCGGTAAACCGGCTCACCGCCCTTGATCGTCTCGATGACCTTGAGATCGTCCAGCAGGTCCGGGTCAATTGTCAGGGGATTATCCGACAGAATCACGAAGTCGGCGGCTTTGCCCACCGCGATACTGCCCTTGCTGTCCTCCTCGAAGTGCTGCCAGGCAGGCCATAGGGTCAGCGCTTTCAGGGCGGTCGCCACTGGCACCCGATGTTCCGCTCCGAGCACGCGACCACTGCGTGTTTTACGAGTGACAGTCGCGGAGAGAATCCGCATGGAATCCGGCAGCGCAACCGGCGCATCGTGATGGGAGGCGAACTTCATCCCCCGCTCCAGCACCCAGCCGGTGGGGGAAATATTCTCCGCGCGCTCCGGCCCGAGCACCGACTCCCGGTGCCAGTCGCCCCAATAGAAGGTGTGCATCGGAAACAGTGAGGGAAAGACGTCCAGTTCCCTGAGTTTCTCGACCTGGTCTTCCCGCAGTACCTGCCCGTGAATCAGTACGGGACGATTATTCACCTCAGGGTACTTCTCCCTTGCGCGACCAATGGCCTCGATGAAACGGTCGCTGGCGGCGTCGCCATTGCTGTGCACGAGTATCTGCCAGCCATTGGAGAAAGCCTTCTCTACCGCCGCGAATGTGGTCGGCTCATCGATAGCGGCGTAGCCCCGGTAGTCTTTCGCTTGACCTTCCGGGGGAACAAAATAGGGCTCGGTCAGCCATGCGGTCTTGCCCTGGGGTGAGCCGTCGATGGTGAGCTTGGCCCCGCCGATGCGGAAACGATTGCTGTACTCCAGGCTGGGCTCTATATCCTCCACTTCCAGGATATCCGGGTAGGCGACAAGATCGATCTCCAGCCTACCGTTGGCGGCTACACGCCTCATCGCCTCGATTGCCGGCCCCATCGCCCTGCCTTCCTGGCCGGTGGTGTAGCCGTAGGCGGCGAGCAGCTTCGTGCCCTCCTCCACCAGGACGTCGTTCACCGAATCGTCAAAGTTGGCGGCCAGTTTACTGACCAGGTAGAAAAAGGCGTATTCTTCCAGTACGCCGTTGGGCTCCCTGGAGCCGGCCTGGCGACGGAACACCCCGCCCTTCGGGTCGGGAGTCTCTGCGGTGACACCGGCGATTTCCAGGGCCTTGCTGTTGGCGACGCCAAGGTGGCCCGACTGGTGAATGATGATGACCGGGCGGGTTGTGGAAACCTTGTCGAGGTCGTCCCGGGTCGGGTGGCGTTTCTCGGCGAGTTGGGAGTCGTCGTAGCCGAAACCGGCGATCCAGCCAATTTTCTCAACCGCCTCGGAGTTGGCTTTCGCCCAGTCTGTAAGCAGAGCCTGCAGGCTGGCGATATCCTTGCCGACACCGTCAGGCGGTGGCAGGAGGTTGGCAGTCGTTGCCTGAATGCCGATCATGTAGGCGTGGCCGTGGGAGTCGAAGAAACCGGGCAGCAGGGTCTTGCCAGCGAGATCGATTTGTTTGGTGCCCTCTCCCGCGTGCTGGAATACGCTTGACGCATCGCCCACCGCGAGAATCTTTCCTTCCTTCACCGCCACCGCTTCTGCCGTGGGCTGCTCATCGTTTATAGTGATGATGGTGCCTTTGGAGTAGATTGCGTCCGCGATGTCACTGGCCAGTGTGTTCAGCGCCGTGAGGCAGCAACAGAAAACCAGTGAAATACAGGCTGAAATTCGCATGGCTTGGCTCCGGCACCCGTGATGTATCAGGAGATTAGGAGAGCTTCCCTGAATTCGCTAGCGCTTTTCGCCAATTTTACCTGGCGCCGTGTACTCATTACTCTCGCCTGCCCAGTGGCGCTTGCGGCTTGTTCCACCGCCACCACGGAATGTCCCCTCCCGGCAAGCGGCGATAGCGCGCCCAGCGCCGGTTGCTTCGCCACTTCCGCTGGAGGCCTGCTGCTGGTACAGGACCTCAGCGGTAAAATCAGCCTGCCCGGGGGCAGCGCCAAGCCCGGCGAGTCGGCCCAGTGCACTGCCTACCGGGAAACCTGGGAGGAAAGCGGCCTGCGTATTGCGCCGCAGGAATTGCTAAAAGTCTTCGATACCGGCTTTCACCTCTACCGCTGCGAGGTTTCTGCTGCTTCAGGGCAGATCGACCCACCTCGGCCGCTGGAAATTCGCGCGGCTTTCTTCCTGCAGCCCGATCAGTTCGAGGACTACCAGTGGCGCTATGAGGGCCAGGGAATCGAATTGAAGGCGATGCTCTTGCAGCAATCGCAAACGGCTGAATAAACGAGCGACCCGCCCGCATGTGTGGGCTATACCGCGGGCACACCCTTTTCGGCCGGGTTCCCCACAGCCAGGAAATTACTAATCACGTTGAGGAAGGCTGTGCCATAGCGGTCCAGCTTGCGCTCTCCCACGCCGTTGATCCGGGCCATCTCGGCGAGGTTCTGGGGCAGCATTTCGGCCATCTCCTGCAGGCTGCGGTCGCCGAAGATGATATAGGGCGGCACCCCCTGCTCTTCCGCCAGCTCGCGCCGGCAGTTGCGCAGGGCCTCCCACAGGACCACGTCGATATGTTCCGGCAGCGGGCCTTTGGTCTGCCGCTTCGCAACTTTCTGCACCGGGTCCCGGCGCAGGTCCAATTGCTCTTCACCGCGTAGCAGCGGCCGGCACTTCTCCTGCAGGCGCAATGCCCCGTGCCGTTCCATGTCCACGCTGAGGTAGGCGCGGGCCACGAGCTGGCGAAACACCGATTTCCACTGGTTGCCGTCCAGTTCCCTGCCAACCCCGAAGGTCGGCAGGCTGTCGTGGCCGAAGCGCTGCATGCGTTCGCTGTCCGCGCCGCGCAGGACGTCCACCAGGTGGTTTACCCCGAAGCGCTGGCCGGTGCGATAGACCGCCGAAAGCGCCTTCTGAGCCGCCTCTGTACCGTCCCAGGTTTCCACCGGGGTGAGGCAGGTATCACAGTTCCCGCAGGGCAGGTCGAGGTGATCACCGAAGTAATGCAGCAGGGCCTGGCGACGGCAACTGGTGATCTCGCACAGGCCGAGCATGGCGTTGAGGCGCTGCTGTTCCGCCCGCTTGTGCTCCTCGCTGCCCTCGGAACCTTCCATCATCTGCCGCAGCTTGATCACGTCCTGCAGGCCGTAGACCATCCAGGCGTCCGCCGCGGCGCCGTCGCGGCCGGCGCGGCCAGTCTCCTGGTAGTAGGCCTCCACGGTCTTGGGCATGTCGAGGTGGGCGACGAAGCGTACGTCGGGTTTGTCGATACCCATGCCGAAGGCGATGGTGGCGACCATGATCACCCCCTCCTCCCGCAGGAAGCGCGCCTGGTGGGTGGCCCGCAGGCGGGCGTCGAGCCCGGCGTGGTATGGCAGGGCATCGAAGCCCTGCTCGCACAGCCAGGCGGCGGTTTCCTCCACCTTGCTGCGGGATAGGCAGTAGACGATGCCGGCATCCCGCGGGTGCTCGTCGCGGAGGAAGCGCAGCAGTTGCTGCCGGGGGTTCTGCTTGAGGGTGATACGGTAGCGAATATTGGGGCGATCGAAGCCGGCGACAAACTGCTGCGCCTCGCCGAGATCCAGCCGCTGGACGATCTCCTGCCGGGTACGCGCATCGGCGGTAGCGGTCAGGGCGATCCGCGGCACCGCGGGGAAGCGCTCATGCAAAAGGCTCAGCCGCAGGTAGTCGGCGCGGAAATCGTGGCCCCACTGGGAGACGCAGTGGGCCTCGTCAATGGCGAACAGGGCAATCCGGGCGCGCTCCAGCAGGTCCAGGCTGCGTTCCTGGATCAGCCGCTCCGGGGCGATGTAGAGCAAGTCCAGTTCGCCGGCCAGGAGTTCCCGCTCCACCGCCGCCGCTTCCTGGGCGGACAGGCTGGAATTCAGGTAGCTGGCCCGCACGCCGAGCTGGCGCAGGGTATCCACCTGGTCCTGCATCAGGGCGATAAGGGGCGAGATCACCACCCCGCAGCCATCGCGCACCAGCGCGGGCACCTGGTAGCAGAGGGATTTGCCGCCGCCCGTGGGCATCAGCACCAGGGCATCGGCGCCGCCGCAGACGAGTTCGACGATCTCGCCCTGGTGGGGACGAAAATCATCGTAGCCGAAGATGCTTTGCAGGGTCTCGAGGGCGGGGCTGGTCATGGAGTACGAGTATACCGGAGCCGGCGTGCAAACTCGCCATTGCTGAGGCATCATTCGCGCCGGCAGCAGGGCCAGGAAAAGAAAAACCCCCGCTATTGCGGGGGTTTTCCGGGCCAGCTGGTCGGAAAAGGGTCAGTGACCGCCCTTATTGCCGCCGCCCATGCCGGGCATCTGCAGCTTGACCGTGACTTTGTCGATCTCGCCGCTGAACACGCCTTCACGTTCGTAATCCGGCGATACGGCGACATTGCTGTCGCGGCCCGTATCAAAGGTCTCACCGTTACCGGCAATCATCTTCGGCCGCTGGGCGATCCGTCCTTCGGCGACCTGCTCACCATCGACGCTGATGCTCAGGATGCCGTCGTCGCCGGTAACCTTGAAGTCGTAGCGGACAGTGTGGGCACCGGGTTTGAGCGCACGTTTTGCCTTGACCTTGGACTGGGCGCCTTCCAGCGGCAGACCCGAGACCGAACTGTAGGCCGTCGGCTTGCCGTCTTCCAGGTAGAAACTCCAGCCGCCGAAGTGGCTGCCCGCGGCGACGATCACGCCTTCAGCGCCACCCTTGGGTACGCGAACCTGCGCCTCGATGCTGAAGGGCATGTGGAAGATCATCGGTGCGACACCGTACTGCAGTCGCACGTCGCGGCCCCAGTACTCGTAGCTCATGCGCGGCATCTTGCGAGTCGCCATGATCATGCTCATGCCGCGCTGCAGGCCGCCCTCGTCCTGGATCGGGTAGACATTGTATTTGCGCGCCTCTGCGTCGAACAGCGCGCGCATTTCCGCAAGTTTTTCCGGGTTTTCGGCGGCCAGGTTGCGCGACTGGCTGAAGTCTTCCTCCAGGTTGTAGAGCTCCCACTCGTAGGTAGTAGTGTCACCCCCCTTGGTCACCGGCATGTTCCAGGGCATGTTGCGCGGCGTGGTATTGGCCATCCAGCCATCGTGGTAGATCGCCCGCTGGCCCATGATCTCGTAGTACTGTGTGTCGCGAACAGAGGGCGCATCGGCGTCATCGAAACTGTAGAGCATGCTCTTGCCGTGTACCGGCATCTGCTTGATCCCGTCCACATACTCGGGCGCCGGCACGCCTGCGGCTTCCAGCAGGGTCGGCATGATATCGATCACGTGGTGGTACTGCTCGCGCACTTCACCGGTCTGCTTCATGTGCTCGGGCCAGGAAATGACCAGGCCATTGCGGATACCGCCGAGGTGGGAGGCGATCTGCTTGAACCAGGGGAAAGGCGTATCGGTGGCAAACGCCCAGCCGGACTGGGGCCCCTGGTAAGTCAGCGGCCCACCGAGGACTTCGAGGTTATCCTCGAGGTAGTCCAGGGGAATACCGTGGCTACCAGTGCTCAGATCCGCCATTTCGTTGATGGAGCCCCACTCCCCGCCTTCGGCGCTGGAGCCATTGTCGCCCTGTACGAAGACGACCAGAGTGTTATCGGCAATGCCCATGCGCTCCAGTTCATCCATGATGCGGCCGAACTGGTGGTCCTGGAAGGCCATCACCGCGGCGAAGACCTCCATGAACCGCGCATAGACTTTGCGCTGCTGGTCACTGAGGCTGTCCCAGGCGGGCACCACCTCAGGGCGCGGCGCCAGTTTGGTATCCTGGGGCACTATGCCCTGCTCGATCTGGCGCGCCAGGATCTGTTCGCGCAGCACGTCCCAGCCCGCGTCGAACTGGCCGCGGAATTTGGCGATCCACTCCTGCGGCACCTGCTGTGGCGCGTGAGGCGAGCCGTTGGAATAGTAAATGAAGAAAGGCTTGTCCGGCGCGGCGCCCTTCTGGTTATGAATCCAGTTGATCGCCTTGTCCGCCAGTTCCTCGTCGACGAGGTAACCCTCCGGCCGGTCGGCGTCGTCCACCGGGGTGATGCCCTCGTAAAGCGCCGGTACGAACTGGTCCGAGTCACCCGCGATAAAGCCGTAGTAGTAATCGAAGCCGCGCCCGGTGGGCCACTGGTCGAAAGGACCAGCCGGCGAACGTTCCGCCTGGGGAATGTTGTGATCCTTGCCGAACATGGCGGTGGAATAGCCATTGTCGCGCAGGATGCGGGCCACGGTAGCGGCTTCCGGTGTGATCCGGCCGGTGTAGCCGGGGTACGGGGTGGGAATGTCCGAGAGGGTTCCCAGACCTACCGCGTGATGGTTGCGGCCAGTGAGCAGCGCCGCGCGGGTCGGGGAACAGATGGCGGTGGTATGGAACTGGTTATAGCGCAGGCCGCGCTCGGCGAGTTCATCCAGGCTCGGGGTCGGAGCCGCGCCGCCGAAGGCGCTAGAGGTGGCAAAACCCGCGTCATCCGTCATCACCAGCAGGATATTGGGCGCGCCTTCAGGCGCCTGTACCCCGGCGTGAACATAGTTCGAGGACGTTTTTGCCGTGGGTTCGAGCGTGCCCTCAAAAGGCTTTGGCGGGATCGGCAGCGCCATCCGCTCGGCGCTGCTCTGCGCAGATGCTGGCAGGGCAAGCAGCGCGGCCAGCGCAGGCGCCCCCAGCAACTTGAGTATCGATCCTGGTTTCATGCTGGCCTCCATCGGGGATTTTTATATGCTGCGCTCGCAGTCTAGATCAAATTCTCGGGAGCACAGGGCAAAGCAGCCCTTGGCCCACCCGGCACCAGGCCGGGCCGCCACATTAAGACAGCTGTCTTATTAAGTCAATTACCGGGGTAGGCGGCCTGCAGGCCGGCCGCGGCAAAATCGATAACCGCGTCGAGGTAGCTGGCGCGGGCGGCGGTGGAGCGATCATCTCCGCCGGCAATACCGCGATCCCAGTCGGTCACCGCTATGAGGAAGAGGGAAACGGCGGAAAGAATCCGGGGCTGGAACGCTTCAGTACCCGCGGCGCCGAGGGCCGTGCGCAGGGCCCCATCGATCTCGCGGGTCACCTGGGCGGACTGGGCGTAGAGGCTCCACTGGCTGATATCGCCAAACAGCCGCATGCCCAGCAGGAAGGCGGCGAAGGAGCAGCGTCCCTCGGAATCGCGCTCTTCCGCTATGGGCAGCAGCAGTGCTGCCAGCAGGCTGCGGACATCAGCCCCCCTGCCAGCGTCCCGCGCCTGCGCGAGGCGCAGGCTGCGGGCCTGCTCCAGCGACTGCAGGCGGCGCTCGAAGATGCCGCGCATCAGGCCTTCCTTGTTCGAGAAGTAATACTGCACGGCGGAATGGTTGGCCGAACCGGCCGCTACCGCGATCTGGCGAAGGGATACACCCTCGGTGCCGTGGCGTCCAAAAAGGGTTTCGGCGGCATCGAGAATGGCGTCGGCGGCCCCGGTGCGCCGGTTGTCCTGCTGGGAATCCGGGGGTGGGAGGGAATCGGTCACACTGCTTCCATCCATTGAACTGTGCTCCTGCGACGAAGCTGCACATTGAACTGGATTTCGCCCCGGGGGTAAAGCGTGCTGGCCGGCCCTCACCCCCAATCAGGACCGATTCAGGCCGTCGTCCACGCCCCATCCACCGGCAGAATCTGCCCGGTGACGAAACTCGCCCCTTCACTGCACAGCCAGAGCACCGCGGAACCCACCTCCTCGGGCAGGCCGAGCCGCCCGATCGCGCTCTGTTCGAGCAGGATCGCGTGCACACCGGGGTCCATCGACTTGCGCGACATGGGCGTGTCGATCATTCCCGGGCAGACCGCGTTCACCCGGATGTTCTGGCGGGCGTACTCCAGTGCCGCGCAGCGGGTGAGGCCGACGACCCCGTGCTTGGACGCCACGTAAGGGGACAGAAATGGCGCGCCGACCATACCCGCCACCGAGGCACAGTTGACGATGGCACCGCCGCCGTTCTCCAGCAGCACCGGTATCTGGTGGCGCAGGCACTGCCACATGCCCGTCAGGTTGATGTCGAGAACCCGCTGCCAGTTGCCCGGATCCGTATCGGCGGTGCTCTTGCCGTGTTCACCATCGATGCCCGCGGCATTGAACACCGCGGAAAAGGGACCCAGGGTGTCGACACACTCCCGCACCGCCGCCGCCACGCTGCTGTCATCGCTGACATCGCACTGGATGAACCTGCAACTGCCAATGGCGGAGAATTCAGCCGCTGTCGCGGAGCCCGCGTCTGCGTTCATATCCACCAGGGCCACCGCGTAACCCGCCTCGAGAAACAGCCTGGCGGTAGCCCGGCCGATGCCTGAGCCGGCACCGGTGACAAATGCGACTTTCTTTTTCTCCGTACTCACGAAATACCCTCCCTTATCTGTGCTTCGGGGTGTCCGGGACCTGCGCCTCGCCCTCCCCGGCCTTTGTCACCTGCGCTACGAGTGGTCACGCTCGTGTACCGCGATCAGGGACCCAGCTTCTGCTGCAGCGCGCTCAACTGTTCCTGCATGGCCGCGAGTTGCGCCCGCAGTTGTTCGATCTCCTGGGTCTCGGGGTCGGGCTGGACCTTGCGGCTGCGCTTGCTCAGGCGCCAGTCTTCCGGGAACAACTCATCGTTATCCTTCACCGCGTTGTTCAAACCCTTGTCGAAGGTGTCGTCGCCCAATTCCAGTTCGCCGTCGGACTTCACCATCGGCAGCAGGGATTCCAGCCAGGCCGCCAGCACGCTGCCCATGTATTCACCCTGGTTCTGCTTGAAAACCTCGAAGAATGTCTTCTGCATCATCACCGTGTCAGTGGGGCGGCTGCGGGAACAGGCCAGGGCGTACTTGTGGGTCTCCGCCTCGAGGCGCTCCCGCGGCACCACGCTGTTGACAAAATGGCACTCGTACATTTCCTTTGCCGTGAAGGGACGCCCAGTGAAGACCATCTCCTGGAACTTGCGCAGGCCCATCATCAGGGCCCACTGCCACATGCGCGCGGCCCAACCGGCATAGCGCCAGGCAGAGTGGCCGAAAAGCGTCTCGTCGGAGCACACCACGAGGTCTGCGTCGGCGGCCTGGTAGAAGTGCCAGCCGTAGCAATAGCCCTTGGCCTCGACGATGCTGATCTTCTTGAAGTCCTGCAGGCTGCGCATGCCCGAGGCCGTGTGCGCGTACTGGTGCACCAGCGTGGAGAGGTAGCGGTAGCTGTCCTTCGGCGGGTACTTGACGTCGGCATCCTCGGGGATCTCGAACTCGTGCAGCAGGGAGGAGTCCTGCTCGCTGCTGAACAGCTCGGACTGCTCGGGAAGGTCGGCGCCGCTGCCGAGGTTGTCGCCCACCCCGCGCAGGATCAGTACCTTGACCTCGTCGTCCACGTTGGCCTGCTGCACCAGCCTGGCGTAGCGCTGGCGGGCCGCGATGGTCGGTGCGTTCAGGTGCCCCGGGCGGTTAAGGGTAATGGTCGCGATCTTGGTCTTCGGGTCTTTTTCGTAAAGAATGATTTCTTCCGGCGGCGGTCGCAGTGTGTCGTCGCTCATGGCTAACTCCTGGAAGTGATTACAGCAAAATTCTCATGCGTCGATGCGCGCGGCGATCATGGCCCCGATCTCGGCCAGCCTGATCTTGCCGGTGGAGGTGCGGGGAATATCTGCCTCGCTGATAAAGACGATATTGCGCGGCACCTTGTAACTGGATAGTAGCTGTTTCAGTGCCGCCTGCAGGGACGACTCACTGGCGCTGGCCCCCTCTGCCAGCACGACCGCCGCAACCACCCGCTGGCCGAAATCCGCGTCGTCGATACCCGCCACCACCGGGACAGCCACCCCGGGAAGTTCGCGCATCGCGGCCTCGACCTCCAGGCGGGAGACATTGGCGGAACGGGTCTTGATCATGTCGCCGCGGCGAGCGATGAAATACAGGTAGCCGTCCTCGTCCTCGCGGCACAGGTCGCCGGTGGGGTAGAAACCGTCCGGGGTAAATACCGCTTCCCGCTCGCGCTTGTAGAAGCCGGTCATCAGGCCGCCGCCGCGCAGCTGCAGTTCGCCCACCTCTCCCACCGCGACTTCCTCGCCACTTTCGGGATCGACCAGGCGGCGCTGGTAGCCGTTCACGGTCCGGCCCGAGGTGCCCGGCTTGTCCCCGGGCATGCGCGCATCCAGGGGTTCGCAACTGTGCACCGCGAAAGTCTCGCTCATGCCCAGGGGATTCACCCGCAGCTGTGGCGGGATGACAGTACCGTCAGCCTCACGAAATTCCCCGAGCCCGATGATATTGTCCACGTCCACGTCCACGCCGCGCTCGCGCGCAGACTCGGTCAGCCGTGCCATCATGTCGCCCCAGCTGTTGACCCGGTTCACCTTCAGGTTCACGATCGCGTCGACCATGTCCTCCAGTGAGGGTGACTCGGGATAAACCAGCGTGGCGCCCACGCTCATGACTTCCAGCGCCATCACCAGGCCGCCCAGCCAGAACACCGGGAGGGTCGGCATCATCCGGTCCCCGGGTTTGAGCAGGAAGTGCTTTGCCACTTCCGGGGGATGACAGGCCAGCGTGCGTTGGCTGTGCACCACCGCCTTGGGCGCGGAGGTGCTGCCGGAGGTATAGACGATGACCGCGTCGTCGCTGGGGGCGATTTCATTTTCGATCGCAGCCAGCAGTTTGTCGTCCGCTGCGCCCGGAGATTCTGCCAGCGCCAGCAATTCATCGACGCCCCGGGCCCATGGGACGCCTGCCGCATCGTCTAACCAGACCGCGCGCAGATACGGCGCTTCCGCAAGACGCAGCATCCCAGCCGCGCCAGCGGATATTGCGGGCAGCGCCTCGCGCAGTTTCCCGGCGTAGTCGTGATTGAGAAAGCGGCGCTGGGCTATCAGGAACTGGATATCGCTGTTGCGCAGCATGTGGGCCAGTTCCCGGGAGGTGCACAGTGTACTGACCAGGGTCACCAGGGCACCGATGCGCAGGCAGCCGAGGAAGGCGACCAGCCAGAAAATCCCGTCGGACGACAGCAGCGCGATACGGGTGCCCTTCCCCGCTCCCGCCTGTAACAGGGCGCGGGCGAATTGCGCCGAGCGCCGCTCCAGTTCCGCGTAGCTGAGGGATTCGTCCGCCATGACCACAGCGGGATGGCTGCCGCGAGTCTGCACCTGTCGGGCGAAGACTGCCGGCAGGGTTTTCAGTTGTGAACAGTCGGCCATCAGCGGCGCTATCTCTTGCGCTTCAGCCAAGTGTGCGCACTGGGTCGCTGCCGTCCCAACTTTCGGCAGCATCCCTGAAGGCCTGGAAAACGCCGTCGGCTACCGGGTTCGCATCGAGCAGCTCGACCATGAAGCCCAGGGTGCTGCTGAGGTCGAGCCAGCAGGTTCGAAAACCCATCATCAGGCCGCTGAACGCGACCTCCGCTCCCTGGGCCAGGTAGGCTTCCAGTTCGGCGTCGTAATCCTCGCAGTAAATAGCCACGTGGTGGAGCCCGGTCTTCCCTTCGGGTACCAGGTCGCGAAACATGGAAGGTGCGTTGTCGTGCTGGCAGATCAGTTCGATCTGGGTGTCACCGGCCTGGCCGATGGCGGCGGTTATATTGAATGGCGTGGAAGAGACAGGTTCGCCCCGGTAGACGGCGTTTTCATAGCTCAGCTGCTCGAAAACGAAGAAGGGACCGATGCCCGCACGCCGGGTCCAGTGCTCCATGGCCTTCTCGAGGTCGGGTACCACCCAGGCCAACTGCATGAAATTCCGGTCCGGGAACGGCATGACTTGCATGGGGGCATCTCCTCGATGGCACGGGGTGAAAACAGCCAGTCTGGCCGATGCCTCCGCCCCAGTATCGACAGAAGATGTCGTTTTATCGACTATGCCGCTTTGCAGCTGTTGCCAAGAATCCCGCGCAATGCCGCGTGGAAAGCCTCGGGGCGCTCGTACATCACCCAGTGCCCCGCTCCCTCGATAACACGAAAGTCCATCTTCGGAAAAAAGCGCCGCAACACGGCCTCCTGCGCGGGCGGGTTCGGGTGCGGCTGGTCCAGCTCCCCCCAGATACAGTCAACCGGCAGGCTCAGCTTCGGCAGGATTTTCAGCAGTTTGTCCGGCAGCACCAGGTCGATCGGATTGAGCCGCGCCTGGGTCCCCACGCGAGCCTGGATGTAAAGGGCGAGATCGTCCACGCTCTCCTCGGCGTATAGCATCAGCTGCAGGAGATTGTGGCGATTGACCTCCACCCGCGCCGCGGCGTCGAGGCCGCGCATGCCGCGCAGGTCGGGGTGGGAACGGGGGGTATCCAGGCCGCCGGTATCCACCAGCACCAGGCGCCGGACCAGTTCGGGGTAATGCATGGCGAGGTGGCCCAGCGCCACACCGCCGAAGGAAAAGCCGACAAGGTCCAGTGGCAGCCGGGAACCGACCAGTTCGACAAGTCCGTTCGCGAGCGCCGAGGATATCGTCCTGTGGTTTTCCTCTGCCGGCAGGGCCGACTCACCGTAGCCCGGCAAGTCCACTGCCCAAACGGAGTAATCCTCCGCCAGTGCGTCGATGTTGCGAATCCAGTGCAGCCAGGATCCGCCGGCGCCGTGGGCGAGCAGCAGCGGCGCTCCACTGCCCCAGTTGCGCCACACCAGTGCGCCATCGCCACAGGCTGTCTCGTAACGCCGGCCCCTGGCTTCAACCTGGGCTATCAACTCGGCGGGATCGGACTGCACACTCATCAACAGGACCTTTATGCTCTTCGGTCGAAGAGTGTGTTGGGCCGCCAACACGAGGTCAAGGCCGGTAAGATTAAACTGGCGCAATCTCCATACACCCGGTCGTATACTATCGAAAACCACGAGCTGCCCCCATGCGATACTGGGACGATGCTTGAGGAGGCAGCATGGCCGCTAACCAGAACAACGATGTCACCTTCACCAACGCCCGCGTTTTCGACGGCCTCAAGCTCCTGCACGGCACCCATAGCGTCACTGTCAGCGAAGGGCGCATCGCCGGGCTGGACCAGGGCGAGGCGATGCCAGGGGCGCGTGAAATCGATGCCGCCGGCCTCACCCTGATGCCGGGCATGATCAGCTGCCACCTGCACCCGGACTTCTACAAATTCTCCCTCGCCGAAGGGCTCTCGGGACTTCCCCTTGGCAAGGAGTTACCGCCGGGTGTGCTGATGGCCATCGCGGTGCGCACCTGTGGCGTGTTGCTGGAAAGCGGTTTTACCGGCTATGTCGGCGCCTCCTGTGCACACGATATCGACCCACAACTGAAGATCGCCATCGCCGAGGGCATCATTGACGGGCCGCGCATTCGCGCCTGCAGCCACCACATCGGCACAACGGCCAATCTCAACGACAGCAAGAAGTGGTGGCAGCGCTACGATACACCGGGCATCGACCTCTACGGCGATGGCCCCGAGGAATTGCGCAAGATGGTGCGCGAGGAAATCCGCAAGGGTGCGGAAACCATCAAGATATTCGCCAGCGCCGGTCACGGTTTTCCTGGCCGCACCGTGCGCAACATCTCCCGCGATGAAATCGCCGCCATCGTCAACGCGGCCCACGAATCCGGCGCGAAGGTACGCGCCCACGTGGCGGACAAGGCGATGATCATGGAGTGCATCGAACTCGGGGTCGACATCATCGACCACGGCGACGCCGTCGACGACGAGCTTGTCGAGGCCATGCTGAAACACGGCACCTACTGGGTACCGAGCCTGGTCTACCCCAAGCTGCTGCTGCAGATGGGCTGGGGCGAAGCCGATGGATCTACCCAGCGCTACTACGACAGTGTGCGCGAGATCCTCCCGAGGGCACACAAGGCCGGCGTGAAAATCCTCATTGGCGACGACTACAGCGGCGTCTTTCGCGACATGCTCGAGGACGATCCGCTGGATCACCAGGTCGGCTGCTACGGTCGCGAGTTCGCCTACTACGGCGCAATCGAGGGCCTTTCCGCCGAGGATGTGCTGTCCTGGGGTACCAGCACCGCCGGTGAACTCCTCAGCGATGCCGGCGGCAAAGTGGGGGTGATCGAGTCCGGCGCGCTGGCCGACCTGGTACTGGTCGAGGGTAATCCCCTGGACGATCTCGGCCTGCTGGCGCGGCCACAGGAATCGCTGAAGTTACTCCTGCGCGACGGCCGCACGATTATCGACCGGCTCGGGGCGTGAATCCGCGAGCGCCATCCCGGGACCGGCACCCTTTTTTCCAGCCGCACGGAAACCGCGCTGCCCGAGTTCACCAATAACAACCTTGAGATCAGCTATGCCCACTGCTCCGCTTCGACACATTCCCTGGCTGGCCACCGTGTTGGTGATGGCACTCGCCAGTGCTGGCTGCGAACGCTCGACAGCACCGGAAACCGGACTTGCGCCCACGGAGACTGCCGGGAGCGCAGCCGCAGCCATTCCCCCGATCCCCGAGGGAACGCCCACCGACTGGCCCTCCTGGGGTCGCGATGGCGCCGAGGACCACTACAGCCCACTTGCGCAGATCAATCGGCAAAACGTCTCCCGCTTGTCCCCGGCCTGGTATTTCGACCTCCCAGCGGGCAATACCATGACCGCACCGGTCATGGCCGATGGCAAGATGTTCGTCACCACGGGGCACTCCTATATTCGCGCCCTGGATGCGGCCACCGGTGAGTTGCTCTGGGAATACGACTCCGACGCACGTCGCCAGTCCGGGGCACGACTGCGCTTCGGCTATGGCGCGAAAGGCCTCGCCTACTGGAACCAGCGGGTTTTCACCGTCACCCAGGGCGGACGGGTCATAGCACTGGATTCGGCCAGCGGTGAGCCCCTGTGGGAAGCCCGCACCCTGCCGGAGGAAGTCGACGGTCGCTACGTCAACGGGGCACCGCGGGTCTTCGACGGCAAGCTCCTGATCGGCCACGGCGGCGCGGACACCGCCCCCGTACGCGGCTATGTCGATTGCTTCGACGCGATGACAGGCAAACGCCTCTGGCGTTTCTACACCATTCCCAGCGACCCCGCCGGTGGCTTCGAACAGCCCGCCATGGAAATGGCGGCGAAAACCTGGGGCGGGGACTGGTGGAATCACGGCGGCGGCGGCACCGTCTGGAACGCCATCAGCTACGACCCCGAACTGAACCAGTTCTACATCGGTACCGGCAACGGCTTCCCCTACAGCCATCGCCTGCGCAGCAGCGGCGAAGGGGACAACCTCTTCCTCAGTTCGGTGGTCGCCCTCGACGCCGACACCGGCGAGTACCGCTGGCACTACCAGAACTCCCCGGCGGAACAGACCGACTACAACTCGGCCATGGACATGACCCTGGCCACCCTCGAAATCGACGGGCGCGCACGCAA
Source organism: Halieaceae bacterium WMMBA4 (assembly GCA_033283325.1). Classification (GTDB taxonomy): domain Bacteria; phylum Pseudomonadota; class Gammaproteobacteria; order Pseudomonadales; family Halieaceae; genus Mangrovimicrobium. The sequence goes on along the minus strand of JAWMQO010000001.1, from coordinate 890,274 downwards.
GGTATTGATGCAGGCGCCGAAAAACGGCTTTTTCTATGTCATCGATCGCAGCAACGGAGAACTGATTTCCGCCGAGCCCTTCTCCAAAGTGACCTGGGCAACGCATATCGATATCGAAAGCGGACGCCCGGTGGAGGCCCCCGGCTTTCGCGACAGCGACAAACAGCCCTTCGAACTGTGGCCCGGAGTGACCGGCGCCCATTCCTGGCAACCCCAGTCCTTCAGCCCGCGGACCGGCCTGGTCTACATCCCGGAACTGCGCCGCGCCTCGATGATTCATCACCCGGGTCCCGAGACCGACACCCCGGAAGTGAGCATGGGCATCCACGGCGACATGAATCTCGATATCCCCGGCGCCCGCACCAGCTTCCTCAAGGCCTGGGACCCGGTAGAGCAGAAGGCGCGCTGGACCGTCGAGACACCGGGGGACTGGCCTGGCGGCACCATGGCCAGCGCCGGCGACCTGGTATTCCAGGGGACCATCGATGGCCGCTTCGTAGGCTACGACGCGGCAAGCGGAAAGGCATTGTGGACTTTCAATGCCGGCGTCCCGGTGGTCGCGCCGCCGATCAGTTACGCGGTGGACGGGCGCCAGTACATCACGGTACTCACCGGCAATGGCACTTCGGGTGGCGGACTGTTCGCAGACGGCATCGAGAATTTTCGCACCGACTATCACATGCCCCGGAGGGTACTGACTTTTGCCCTGGACGGCACTGCGCATATCCCTCCCAATCCGCCGCCCCCGCCGCTGGTCGCGCCGGAGGATCCGCAGTATGAAGCCGACGCGGCACTGGAGCAGGAAGGCGCCGTGCAATATATGATGGCCGGCTGTATGGTGTGCCACGGCAGCAATGCGGTGGCCGGGGGAACTGCGCCGGACCTGCGGCTGTCCCCCATCGTGCGCAGCCGGGAAGTATTCCACGGCGTCGTCCGCGAAGGTGCCCTGGTGACCAACGGCATGCCAAAATTCGACAGCCTGAGCGAGGCACAGGCCGAGGCCATTCGCCAGTACCTGCGCGCCCGCGGCCAGGCCCTCGACGAGGCGGGTGACCAGGAGAATGACCAGGACAAAGACCAGGCCACTGTTTCGCCGGACCAACAACCTCAGCAAAAAGGACAAGATCTCTCCATGTCAGCAGAAACACAGAAAGCCATCGTTACGAGTTTCCTCGACAGGCTCGGCGCCCTGGAAATCGACCACGCCGGAGAGCACGTGGCGGACGATGCGGTAATGCATTTCCCCTACCTGCCCGGTGACAATCTCTTCGAGGGCAAGGCCGCGATCATCGCCCAGTTCAAGAAGACCCTGCCGGAATTCTGGGACACCCTCAAATTCATTCCCAAGGACTGGTACCCGGGCGCCGACGGCGAGGTACTGATCGCCGAATTCAGCAGCAAGGCAGTAAAAAAGGGCAATACCGGCACCTACGCCAACGAGTACATCGCGGTGTTCCGCTTTCGCGGGGACAAACTGGTATTGATTCGCGAGTACTTCAATCCCGTACTGCTGCAAATCGACAGCTGATACTGCAATCGAAACGCTAAACCCGGCCGGAGCGATACATGGCGGATATCAAGTTCAAACTCAACGGCAAAGCGGAGCAACTCGAGGTCGATCCGACCACCCCATTGCTCTGGGTACTGCGCGATCACCTCGGCATGACCGGCACCAAGTTCGGCTGTGGCATTGCCCAGTGCGGAGCCTGTACGGTGCATATCAACGGCACTGCCACCCGCTCCTGCATTATTCCGGCCTCCGCAATCGAAGGCCTGGACATCACCACCATCGAAGGGCTGTCGGAAAACGGTGACCACCCCCTGCAGGAACTCTGGTACACCCTGAACGTACCCCAGTGCGGTTACTGCCAGTCCGGCATCCTGATGGCCGCCGCCGACCTCCTGCAACGCAACGATGATCCCAGCGATGCGGACATCGACGCGGCGATTACCAACATCTGCCGCTGCGGCACCTACCCGCGTATTCGCGCGGCGATCCACAAGGCCGCGGAAGCAATCCGTGCGGGAGCCATTGCATGAATCGCCGGGCAAGCACAGGCGTCGATCTCAGCCGTCGCCAGTTCATTATCAGAAGTTCCGCACTCGCCGGCGGCATGCTGCTCGGCATGGGCGAACTGCGCGCCGGGACGAGCCCGGTTCCCTGGGGGCCGGACAACTCCACCGCCGGCGAGCTGTCACCCTGGCTGGAGATCACCGCGGACGACAGGGTGATCGTACGCGTGCCGACCCCGGAAATCGGCAACGGCGCGATGACCCAGATGGCCATGAACATCACCGAGGAGCTGGCCTGCGACTGGAACAGGGTCAGTGTGCAATCCAGTTCCATCAACCGCGACTACCGGGAGGCCGGCGTCTACACCCGCGGTTTCCTGCCCTGGTTCGGCGGGCACGGCAATGACCACGAGCGTATGGACTACATCATGCAACTGGGCGCCAGCGCCCGGGAACGCCTGATCCTGGCCGCGGCGCAACACTGGAAAGTCGCGCCTGCAGAGGTGCGCGCGGAAAACAGCACCCTGACGCACACACCCTCCGGCCGCAGCGTGGGCTACGGCCAAATGGCCGCTTCGGCCGCGACTATCGCGCTCGACGAGGAGCCCGCCCTCAAGCCGCAAAGTGAATGGACTTTCCTCGGCAAGGCCTCCCCGGCCAAACTGCACATTCCCGCCGTCACCCGCGGCGAGGCAGTCTTCGGCATCGACGTGAAAGTACCCAGCATGGTCCACGCCGCGCTGAAGCAGGCGCCCATCCACGGCGGCAGGCTGAAACACCACGAACCCGAAGCCGTGCTGGACATGCCCGGCGTACGCGCCGTGGTGGTGGTCGACCCGTCGAACACCCGGGGTACAAAACTGGAACAAAAATCCACCTGGGGCCTCGCCACGAACCAGGTCCAGAGTGGCGTCGCGGTCATCGCCGACCATTACTGGCAGGCGAAAATGGCGCTGGACGCCCTGCCCTGCGAATGGGAAAAGGGCGCGGGGAAAAACTGGGAAAATTCCAGCGAAATCTACGCCGCGACCGCGGCCCTGCACGAGCAGCCTCCGGCGCGGGTGCTGCGCGAAAGCGGGGATGTGAATTCCGTCAACGATGGGAAAATCGTCGAGCACGACTACGCCACGCCTTACGCCGAGAACGCGATGATCGAACCACTCAGTGCCACGGCCCAGGTCAGCGACCAGGGTGCGGAGGTCTGGTGCCCGACCCAGGACATGCTGCAGGCCTACTGGGTGGTTATCGACGAGACCGGCCTGGCGCCCGAGCAGGTGCTCATGCACCAGACGCTGGTCGGCGGCCGCTTCGGTCGGGGCACCCAGGCCGACGACGTGCGCATGGCGGTAGCCGTCGCCAGGGAATACCCAAATGTACCGGTAAAGACCATCTGGTCACGGGAAGAGTGTTTCGCCCAGGGGCGCTACCGCACGCCGATCAATACCCGCTTCAGGGCGGTACTCGGTAGTGACGGCTACCCGCAGGCGGTGACCTCCAGGGTCTGCTTCACGGGCACTCAGCCGCTCTACCAGCTCACCCTGGGCTACGACGACATGCCCTACTTCACCAGCGGCATCATTCCCAACCTGCACCTGTCGACCAGTACCCAGCCGGTCAACATCATGAACGGCGCCTATCGCGGGCCCTGCTTCAACTCCCATGTCTTCATCGTGGAAACCTTCATCGACGACTGCGCCATCGCCGCGGGCATCGACCCGCTTGAGTACCGGCTCCACCTGATGTCGAAGTGGGACAAGAGCTGGTCGGACTGCCTGCGGGTCGCCGCGGGAAAAGCCGGCTGGGGAAGCAGGCTGCCAGCGGGCGAAGGCCTGGGCATTGCGATCTCCAACTGGCCTGCCGGAGCGATGCGCGAAGCAGGTACGGTGATGTGTGCGGCGGCGCGGGTCTCGGTCAGCAAGGCGGGAGAACTCACTGTCAGGCAGGTCGACGTCGCCTTCGACTGCGGCCGTGTGGCCAACCCGGACGCAGTGCGCGCGCAAATCGAGGGTGGCGTGCTGTTCGGCATGAACATGACGCTGAACGAAGAGCTGAGTATTGAAAACGGCGCCACGCCGGACCTGAATTTCGATCGCTACCCCATGCTGCGCATGGGCGATGACCTGCCGACCATCCGGGTCCACTTCGATGCCCTCTCCGGTCACGAGCGTATGAGTATCATCGGTGAAGCCCCGGTAGGGCCGATTGGGCCGGCGATTGGCAACGCGATCTTCCAGGCCACCGGTAAGCGCCTGCGGCGCACACCATTTCGCAAGCACGACCTGAGCTGGAGCTGACGACGAGGAAAACGTAGCCACGAGTACCAGTATTCGACATGTAGAGCGCTGACATTCAGCCATCGGACCTCGCCAGGAGGCCCGAAAGCGGGAGGATAAAAATGCAAAACCTTGAAACGCTGGAACTGCCCTATCTCGCCATGGAACAGGACGAATTCGCCGCCGACCCCTATCACTGGTTCGACGAAGCACGGGAAGTGCACCCCTGGATCGGCCGCTGCGCCTTTGGCTACGTGGTCTACGACCACACGGCCATCGAGGAACTGCTGCGCATGGACGACAACATGTGCCCCAGTTTCGACAACATCATCGAGGCCATGGGCGCGGAGAACACCCCCTGGGGGCGTTTCACCGAAGTCCAGTTACTGGCCCACACCGGTGATTCCCACCAGCGCATGCGCGATATCCTCGCCCCCATGTTCACCCCCGCCGCGGCGAACCGTAACCGGGAACTTATGCGCAGCACCATGGCGAAACTGCTCGACGAGTGGGCGCCGAAGGAGCATTTCGATTTCGAGGTGTTCATCTCTCACTACCCGATCTCCGTGCTCAGCGCGATGCTGGGCTCGCCGAGCGCCGAAATTCCGCGCCTGCGCCACTCCCTGGAAACGATGGGACTGGGTATGAGCCTGAATCGCGATCACCTGCCCGAGTTGCAGAAAGCGGTCACCCTGCTGGACGACTTCGTGCAGGGCCTGGTTGCCGACCGCCGCGCCGAGGGACAGCGGGTGAACACCCACGACCTGCTGGATGACCTGCTGGACGCGGGAAAGGCGGGCAAACTCTCCGACCGGGAAATCTACGACCTGCTGATCTTCATGTTCGTCGCCGGCTACGACACCTCCAAGAACGTGATGACCATGATCATGCACTTCCTGCTGCAAAACCCGGAAGACTACGAAAAATGCGCGGCGGACGTGAAATACTGCTCGAAAGTGGTCGAGGAGGTGATCCGCCTGCACAACCCCTCGATGATTTTCCGCAAGGTGGCCAGGGACATAGAATTCCGCGATGTCCTGCTGCCGGCAGGGACGATGATTTTCTTCACCGCCAATATCTCCGGCCGCGATCCCCGCTACTTCGACCGGGCCAGCGAGTTCCTGCCCGAGCGCGAGCGCAAGGCCCGCCATGTCGCCTTCGGGCGGGGCATGCACATCTGCCTGGGCCAGTTCATCGCCCGTGCCCAGATCGAGGAAGGCCTGCATTTGATCGCACAGCGGATGAGGCATCCGAAAATCGCCGGCGAAGTAGGCCACCGGCCATTCTACGGCGTGGGTGGGCTGAAAGGCCTGCCGATCGAATTCGAGGACGCCGCCTGAAGCCGCGGCGGCTTCATCTCAGGTCCTGCGGGAGAACTTCAGGGGCAGGCTGGTCAGTGTGTGGGTTGCCAGTGTGGGCAGGTACTCGAGTTCTTCCACCGGCACCGCCAACTCGATATTGGCCAGGCGGCGGATAATTTCCTGCGCCGCCACCTTGATCTCCATGCGCGCCAGTGAAGCGCCGATGCACAAATGGATACCCGCCCCGAAAGTGAGGTGCCGTCCCGCATTGTTGCGCTCCAGCTGCATTTCCTCGCCCCCGGGGAATTTTGCCTCATCCTCGTTGGCCGAGGCGAAGAGCACGCAGACCTGCGCAAGCGCGGGAATTTGCGTGCCCCCCAGTTCCACATCGTGCATGGCGGTGCGGAACAGGCCGTGCACCGGGGGCTTCATGCGCAGTAGCTCTTCCACGAAACGGGACATCACCCGCTCATCGTCGACCGAGGCGTAGAGTTTTTGCTGTAGCTCCGGGTCACCGGCCAGAACCAGCAGGAGATTGGTGATTGCAGCCGCGGTGGTATCGTTCCCCGCGATCAACAGCGCTCGCACGCAGGACACCTGCTCCTCGAAACTCAGGCGCGGTCGCTCCTCGTCGTCCAGGCGCGCATGCACCAGGTCGGAGATCATGTCTTCACGGGGCTGCGTCTCGCGTTCCCGAATCCGCGGCATGATGTAGTTTTGCAGGTCGCAGATTTCCCGGGCATTGCCCGCCACTTCATCGCGGGTCTGCATCCTGCCGATCTGGGCGAGCAGCGCGGTGGTCCAACTGGCGATTTTTTCAGTGCCGACCTCGTCGAAGTCGAAGCCCAGTTGCTCGCAGATAATCTGCGCGGTCAGGGGGGCGCCGATGTCCTTCATGCCATCTGCATGCCCTTGTTCAGCGAGCGGCTCCAGCAGGTCGACAACGATTTTACGGATACCCGGCTCCAGGGTTTTCACCCTGTGGGCGGTAAAGGCGCTTTCCAGCAGCTTGCGCAGGCGGGTGTGTTCCGGCGGATCGCAGGCGATGATATCGCGGATAAAACCCCCGCCATCACGATTCATGATTTCGGCCAGTTCATCGACAAAACCATTGGCGTAACGGTCCTGGTAGCCGTGCTCCAGCGAGAAAGTCAGCGGGTCGCGCAGTACCGTCATGACATCGTCATAGCGGCTCACCAGGTAGAGATCGAGTTTGGCGTCGTAATACACCGGCTTCTGCTCGCGCATCGCGCGATAGAAGGGATAGGGATCATTGCGAATCAGGGGGTCGAGCCGTGACTCCTCGCCCGTCAGTTGAAGTGCGCCGCCGCTGATCGGACAGGCCGATGGGGCACTGCTGTGGTTGCCCGGATAGGGCTTGATCGCCCAGTCACGTGGATCCGCCGCCCCCTGCGGAATCGCGAAAACCGTGGTCCCCTGGAAAACTTCCGGCCAGCGTTCGGCAAGCGCTTCGACAGTCAGGCCGGAATCCCTGAAGCCTTCCGTCGCAGCGATGTACAGGGAGCGCACTTCACCACCAAGCGCCTCGACACACTCGCCGTTCAGGGGGCAGGACTCGTGCGCCAGCCACGCGACCACCGGCGACACCAGTTCCGCGGGCAGATTTTGCTGCGCGTGCTGCAGCATCGGGGAAGTGCTTTCCTGCTGGGCCGAAATCATGCGCGTGAAGGCGCCGGGATTTACGGCGTTCACCTGCACCCCGCTGCCCTCACATTCCGCTGCGAAGGCGCGGGTGAAGGACAACAAGCCGCCCTTGCTGGCACCGTAGGCCGACAACAGCGCGAAACCGGTCAGCGCGCCTGAGGTAACGTTGACGATTCGGCCAAAGCCCCGCTCCCGCATCTGTGGATAGACGGCGCGGCATAGCCGTACCGGCCCCATCAGGTTGATATCGAGGTGCCGCTCGAAATCCCGGTCACTCATCTCCTCGAGCGAGGCGGCTATCGATATCGCCGCGTTGTTGACCAGGATATCGACCCTGCCATAGGCCTCCATCGCAGTGGCCATGATGGCCCGGACGCCCGCTTCACTGGCCACGCTGTTGGTATCGGCCACGGCGTTCCCGCCGAGGGAGCGGATTTCCGCCGCCACCGCCTCCGCCGAGGCCACCCCCTCATAACCGGGAGTTTCCGGGTCACTCCCGATATCATTGACGACCACGTTGGCACCGCGCTCCGCGAGCAGCAGGGCATGTGCGCGACCCAGGCTCGGATTACCGCCGGCGCCGGTGACTATCGCGGTGCGCCCGTCAAAGCGATAGCGGCTCATTCTTGGTTTCTCCAGTGACTTTCACCTGCCCAACCAGAAGAAGGCTATCCCGACTCCTGTAGCGTGTTCTCGACATAAGCTGCCCCGCTGTCGATAGGGTCCCGGAGGCCACGACGGTCGTTGCAGATAAATGTACGCCAGATGTTGAGCGGCGCATAAGGCCCACTGCTAGATTCAAACTCGCGATAAACCGAGAAGGCAAAGCAGTCATGAGTCAATCCAGATACAGCGACAGCGGGGGCTTTCCATGCCGCGGTGTCACCGCCGAGGAAATCGCCTTCTACCAGGAAAATGGCTGGGTAAAGTTGAAAGCTTTTCTCGATCCGGAAATGGTCGGCCAGCTGCTTCAGCGCGGTATCGAACTGATGGGTGAGGACGGCGCCAGCAACGAGGATTTCGGCATCCGCCAGCCCTATTTCAATCCTTTCCCCTGCGGTGGCCTGGACATACCGGAGATACGCAACATGCTGCAGGGCGTCGCCGCCGCCGCCAAGCAGTTGATGGACCGCAAGTCCGGAACCGGCGTTCGCTACTTCTTCGACACCTTTGTCCCCAAGCTGCCCGCCGGCAAAAAGTCCGAGCGCGGCGGCAACGGCCCCACCAGCTTCCACCAGGATTTCATCACTTTCGCCGTGGACCGCTCCGGCGGCATGCAGTTCTGGATCCCCCTGCAGGCCTGCGGCCCGGACAAGGGCACCATGTCCTTCTTCAACGGTTCCCACAGGGCCGGCGTCCTGGGTAACTACACCTCCTACGACGGGCGCGACATCACCGAGGTCTGGCCGGAGCTGCTCGACTACGAAGTCTCCGAAGCGATGAGCTACGAGGTCGGCGATGTCACCGTGCACGACCACCTGACCGTTCACGGCGCCGGTGCCAACCTCTCGGGGCAGCCGCGCTGGGCCATGATCACCTCCATGCTGCCCGCCGACGCCCACTGGAACGGCGCGCCGCCGCAGGCCTTTGACCCGGCCCACCTGAAGCCCTACGAACTGCTCGACGAAGAGCGCTTCCCCACCCTCGCCCCCGGCAACAGTTGAGCAGCGCCCGCCGCTCGGTGGCGCTTGCGCAGTGAATGCCGGGCGGATAAGCTAGCCCGACATAACAATCGCCACGGCCCGACCGCGCGCATTTCGGCTCTCACGCCGAAGAGCCCGGGAACCGGCCGGGAGGAAAATCGTGCAAGCGTTCGTGCCGAATTTCAGCAGCCCCGAAATCACGCTCCCGCCGCGGGGGCGCATCCGTGTAGGTTACCTGAGCGGGCTGACCGGCCTCGTCAGCAGCCTGGGGGACGACCCCCGCAGTATTCTCGAATACCACAATATCGATCCTGCCAGTTTTGAAGACCCGGACCAGGACATCGAGTGTATTACCGCGGTCAACCTGCTGGAGCACTGCGCCAGCAAACTGCAGGACCCTCTCTTCGGCCTGCACCTGGCCGAGTTACAGGACCCCGATGTCTACGGGGTGGCACTGGTCTACGCTCGCGCCGCGCCCAATGTCCGCGAGGCCCTGCGCTGCCTGATCGACTACGTGCAGATCTCGGTATCGCCGGAGTGCGAAATGGAACTGGTGACCTCCCGGGACGTGGCGGAACTGCGCTGGAGCACCCATATCGGGGTCGGCGAACGCGCCCAGATTCACTACCACGGCATGCTCCTGATACTGAAAATCCTGCAGAAACTCGATGCGACGCATTTCCGCCCGAGCTACGCCAACCTCACCTGCAAGGTCAGCCGCGCCGACGCCCTGCGTCTCAAGGAGCGACTCGGCTGCCGGGTCAGCGGCGGCGCCGGCGCGAACGCCATCGCTTTCTCCTCCGAGTTTCTCGACCGGCCCCTGGCCACCTCCAACAGGATGCTCTTCGCCCTGCTCGGCGGCGGCATGACCCAGATCCGCAAGAACAGCCGGGCCAATTTCGTCGAACAGGTGGAGAGCCGGGTACGCCAGGCCCTCTCCTGCGGCCATTGCTCCCTCGACGCCTGCGCCGAACAGCTGGGTACCTCCACCCGCACCCTGCAGAAGCGCCTGACCCGCATGGGCATCAAGTTTTCCGAGATCGTGCAGAACGAGCGGATCAAGCTCGCCAAGCACGCCCTGCTCTGGAGCGACTGCTCCCTCGATGAAATTGCCTTCCAGCTGGGTTATTCCGAGCAAACCAGCTTCGGACGCGCCTTCAAGCGCGCCACCGGTATGACCCCCAAATCCTTCCGCAATACCCAGCGCCAGCCCTTCCCCGCCTGAGGGTCGCGGGCGCGGCCTGGCGTTCATCGGTAGATAATTGCTCGTACGGTATCGAACATCTTTGCCGTGGGCAGCTGTAGTATTCTTGCAGTCCCCGTCTTCGTCGCCAGCAATGGCGCGGAGCCGAATCGACAGAAAATTTGGAGTTCCCTGACATGAGTAACGAACTTTCCGGCAAAGTGGCCATCGTCACCGGCGGCGCCAGCGGCATAGGCCGTGCGAGCGTAGAACTGTTCGCGCAGGAAGGTGCCTGCGTGGTCATTGCCGATGTGAACGACGAGGCCGGTGAAGCCCTCGCCGCGGAACTGGGCGAAAAGGTCCGCTACCGCCGCACCGACGTCTCCAGCGAGAGCGACGTGCAGGGACTGGTCGATTTCGCCGTCGAGACCTTCGGCGGCCTGCACATCATGTTCAACAACGCCGGCATCTCCAACCGCCTGTTCCCCAGCTTCCTCGACGACGATCTCGCGGATTTCGACCGGGTGATGCAGGTCAACCTGCTCGGGGTGATGCTCGGCACCCAGCGCGCGGCGCGCCACATGGCGAAAAACGGCGGCGGTTCCATCATCAACACCGCCTCCCTCGGCGGTGCGGTCGCGGGTTTCGGGGTTGCTACCTATCGCGCCTCCAAGGCGGCGGTACTCCACTTCAGCAAGTGCGCGGCGATCGACCTCGCCCAGCACGGTGTCCGGGTCAATATCATCAATCCCGGCCACATCCGCACGCCCATGTCGAGCTGGTCCCAATCGGGCATGAGCGAGGCCGGATTCAAGCAACTGCAGAAGGATCTCGACGAGATCAACTTCGCCGACCAGCCGATCAAGCAGGACGGCCGCCCGGAAGACGTGGCCCAGGCCGCCCTCTACCTCGCCAGCGAGCGCGCCCGCCAGGTCACCGGCATCGTGATTCCCGTTGACGGCGGCGTTTCCGCCGGCGACAGCGTCAATCACGTGCAGCAAATCTTCGACGCGCAGAGCCGGGCGATGAACAGCTGAAGCTGCGCCGCCGCCACGCCCGTAAACGATAACAATCCGGAGCACCCCGAGCGATGAACCAGGCTGCCTACTTCCCCCTGCCAGTCACCGAAGCGGAAATCACTGCCCAGTGGATGACGGCGGCCTTGCGCCAGCGCAACCCGGAAGTGACGGTAGAAAAACTCGAATTCATCGACGCAATTCGCGGCACCAGTTCCAAGCTGCGCTACCGGCTGGAACTGGACGAGGCGGGCAAGGCCGCGGGCATTCCCGAAACGGTAATCCTCAAGGGTGGTTTCGAAGCCCACAGTCGCAACTTCGACTTCATGCACGAGCGCGAGATCCGCGGCTACCGGGACGTGTTGACCCGCCTCCCCCTGCCCGCCCCCACCTGCTATTTCGCGGATTTCGACGCCGAGCGCAGGCAGGGTATCGTCATCATGGAAGACCTGGTCGCCAGCGGCGCCACCTTCTGCCACGCCACCCAGCCGCAGAGCTTCGAGCAGGTAGCACGTCGCCTGGAGGTGCTGGCCGGGTTTCACGCCCGCACATGGGACAGCCCCGGGGTCAAGGCCGGCGGCGAGTGGGAAGACCTGGTGGACTTCCTCGACACCGTCGACAGTTTCTTCGCACTCAAGACCGAGCCCGCGACATGGCAGCGCTTCGTCAGCTCTCCCCGGGGGGTTGCCAGTTCGGTGCGTTACCAGGATCGCGACTGGATGCTGCAAGCCTGGCAAAAGATGAAAGCCTACGCCAAGCAGCAGCCCTACTGCGTGCTTCACGGCGACATTCACCTCGGCAACCTTTACATTGCCGCGGACGGTACGCCCGGTTTCTTCGATACACTCGCCAGCCGTGGACCGGGGATGATCGAGGTTTCCTACCACGTCTCCGCGTCCATCGACAGCGCTGACCGGCCCCACTGGGAAGCCGCGCTGGTGCAGCATTACCTCGACAGCCTGCGCAAGCACGACGTCGACGCGCCTGGCTTCGACGAGGCCATGCGGCAGTACGTGATTTTCCTCGTCTACGGCCATTTCATCTGGATGACCACCGAATCGGAGTACCAGACCGAATCAGTGAATACCGCCAACGCGGCGAGGGTCAACGCCGCCATGCTGGAACACGACCTCGACCACCACCTCGACGCAATCCCTCTGGCGTCGTGAAAGGCCCGCGCCGCTAGGCGTGACCGGCTTCCACCGTTAGACTGGGCACCTCAGTTCCTGGAGGATCAGATTCCGTGGATGTACAGCCCAGCGCCCTGCGAAACCTGACGATCGACGTCATAGAAGCCGGCGCCCTGCTGCTGGTACTGGGGATCATCGGACTGCTGCTGTGGCTTGGCTACATGTATGTGGTTGACGTCACCCAGAAGAAGCACGCCATCCGCCGCAACTACCCCATCATCGGCCGCTTTCGCTATCTCTTCGAGCACCTGGGCGCATTTTTCCGCCAGTATTTTTTCGCCATGGATCGCGAGGAACTGCCCTTCAACCGCGCCCAGCGGACCTGGATCTACCGCGCGGCGAAAAACCTCGACTCGACCGTGGCCTTTGGCTCGACCCAGCCGATGAACCAGCCGGGACAGGTGATCTTCCTCAACTCCCTGCTCCCGCCACTGGAGAGCGAAATCAGCCAGGACGGCTGGATCACCTTCGGCGAATCCTTTGCGGCGAACCCCTTCCGGACCCGCTCCTTTTTCAACATTTCGGCCATGAGCTTCGGCGCCCTGTCGGCTCCCGCGGTCACCGCCCTCTCCCACGGCGCGAGTCAGGCCGGCATATGGCTCAACACTGGCGAGGGCGGGCTATCGCCCTACCACCTGCAGGGTGGCTGCGACATCATTTTCCAGATCGGTACCGCGAAATACGGCGTGCGGGACGAAAACGGCGGCCTGAGCGAGGAGAAGCTCGCCGAGATTGCCGCCATCGAACAGGTGCGCATGTTCGAGATCAAGCTGTCCCAGGGCGCCAAGCCCGGCAAGGGCGGCATCCTCCCTGGTATCAAGGTTACCGAGGTCATCGCCAGTACCCGGGGTATCCCTGCGGGAGTGGATTCCATCAGCCCCAACCGCCACCCCGAAATTCACTCGATCGACGACCTGCTCGACATGATCCACCGGGTGCGCAGCATTAGCGGCAAACCGACGGGCATCAAGGCAGTGATCGGTCAACCCGCGTGGCTGGACGAGTTCTGCCAGCGCATCCACGAGCGCGGCATGGAGTACGCCCCGGACTTCTTCACCGTGGACAGCGGGGACGGCGGCAGCGGCGCCGCGCCGCAAAGCCTGATCGACAACATGGGGCTGCCGGTCCGCCGCAGCCTGCCTCTGGTGGCGGACAAGCTGACATACTACGGCCTGCGCCAGCGGGTACGGGTGATCGCCTCGGGCAAACTCATCAACCCCACGGACGTGGCGATGGCCCTGTGCCTGGGTGCGGACTGCGTGAACACCGCCCGCGGCTTCATGTTTTCCCTGGGCTGCATCCAGGCCATGCAGTGCAACAAGAACACCTGTCCGTCAGGCGTAACTACCCACAACGAAGATCTACAAAAGGGACTGGACCCCGAGAACAAGGCAGTGCGGGTAGCGAACTTCGCCCGCAACATGGCCCATGAGGTGGAGGTGATCGCCCATTCCTGCGGTGTCATGCACCCCCACGAGTTGAACCGCGGCCACGCCGCGATCATCGATGCGCGCGGCCTGCCGGAACCGCTGACGGAACGCTACCCCGAAGTGGTCACAGCGCCCGAGTTCCGCGACTGGGAAGAGGCTCAGGACTGACCCGCTGCGTCCATCTCCGCCTTGCGCATTTCCTGTACACGGGCGAGATTGCCGCGATAGGCTTCGACCACCTTGTCGACCCCGGAAGGCGCCAGCGCGCCGCTGTTCCCCGCGGCGACGTAAGTAGCGTAAACAGCTGAAGAAGCCATCAGCGCCGCGGAGACGACAGCGGTGTTCGCGCCCTCGTCTTTCATCGTGTTGGCGAGCGCGATAAAGCGGTTCAGGCATTCGTGGTGTAGTTCAGTATCGGACTTGGACATCAGTAGCTCCCCGGTATCCGGATGGCAAAAGCAAAGCGCGGGATTCTAGCACTTTCCACACCTTGTCGCCGCGAATAACGCTCTGCGCCCGGGATTTTTTGCTATGCTTGTGCCCACTTTTGCACAGCACTGCCCACGGGAATTCCCCTTCTATGCAGCACCGCGCCAACCCGCTTGGTATTCTCTGCATTATCAGCCTGGTTGCCGGGCCCTGTGCTGTGTGGGCGGCGGGTCCCGAGTTTTCCGCGGAGCTCGGCATCGGCGCGGAATACGACAGCAACGTCTCCATCGATGAACTCGATGCCAGCAGCAGCCAGGGCGACTATGCGCTCACCCTGGATGCCCAGTTGCAGGTGGAGCAGCAGCTGACCCCCGATACCGATGTATCACTGACCTACACCTTCGGCGATACCTCCTACCAGGAGTTTTCACAGCTCGACCGGCAGACCCACCTGCTGGGAACCAACCTCGCCACCGATCTCGGGCCGGCGACTGGCGGTGCGAGCATCTACTACATCAATGCGCGTCTCGACGGCAACGCTTTCCTGGAGTACTACCGGGGCTCTCCTTACCTCTCCGGCTTCCTCGCCAAGAAATGGTTTGCCAGGGGTGCCTATGTCTACTCGGACAAGCAGATCGAGCAGAACCCGGGGCGCGATTCCGAGAGTCATGCGGGAGAGTTCGACCTGTACTTCTTCCGCCGCGGCTTGCGCAGTTACTTCAACGCCGGCTACAAGTTCAAGCAGGAGGATGCCCAGGCGGAACAGTACGACTACGACTCGAACGAGATAAAGTTGCGTTACATCCACCGCTGGGACGTGTATGAACGGGCGCTGAAGATGGAGCTTGCCTGGCGCTTTGAATACCGCGACTACACTGCGATCACACCGAGCATTGGCGACGAGCGCTGGGACCGACGGCAGCGCTGGAAGGCCGCACTCGAATACGTGGTGCTGACCCAGGCGTCGGTCGAACTCTACGGCGGTTACGCCGACTACAACTCCAACTACCCCAGCGCCGACTACGACCAGTTCGTCGTCGGTACCCGTTTTTCCTATAGCTGGTAATTCAGGCCAGGCGGCCTGGAGGGAGACGGGAGAATTCCCGCCCCCGCTGCCTGTTCAGGAACCCTGGAAGCGCAACAGCCCGTAGCCGTAGATTTCATCCCGCCCGGGAGGGCCGAGGTCTTCAGCCGCGCCATACAACTGGGCCATGACATCCTCACCCGGGTGCTGGCGACGCAGGGTGGCAGCAGCCGCCGCCGCGAAGGGCACGGCAAAGGAAGTGCCCGATGAAGCCGTATAGCCGCCACCGGACTGGGCATGCAGCAGGCCGACGCCAGGGGCGGCGATGTCCAGGTAGGCGCCGCGGTTGGCCAACCGGAACACTCGCCGGGACTGGTCGACGGCGGTCACAGCCACCACCGAATCATAGGCCGCGGGGTACATCGGCCCCGCCACCGGCCCGCCGTTTCCGGCGGCGGCAAGCACCAGCATATTGCGGTCGCTAGCGCGCTTGAGGGCCACCTCGAGCAGGCGGTTGGGCGGCCCGGCGAGACTGATGTTGATGACATCGACCTCACTGGATATCAGCCAGTCGAGGGCCCTGATCAGGCTCACTGTCGAGGCGATTTCGCCGCGCTCCGCGTCCTGCTGGAACACCGCCGCGGCGTAGACATCCGCGTAGGGGGCCAGGCCCTGGTAGTCCGGCGTGTTGGCGACCATGATCGAGGCGATCGCAGTGCCGTGGAAACTCGGCAGGATGGCACCCTCGGGGGTAAAGCTGCGGCTGACGATGCGCGCGCCCGCCAGCGACGGGTGGCCGACATCGACCTGACTGTCGATCATGCCGATCCGCGCCACCTCGGTAGTCGGGGCGCTGGCCGCGGGCAGGTCCGCGGCGACCCGCGGGCTCACGCCGGAGGCTGCGACTTCGCGTTCGGCGCCGGCGGTGTAGATATGGTTGAGGTCGACTTCCGCGCGGTCCTTGCCCACCACATCGAGCACGCCGCGGCGCACTTCGGTGATATCGAAACTGGAGGGACCGGCGACTTCCGCGAGCTGCATGCCCAGCGCCGGCAGGTCGGTAACCGTGTCGAAGAGATAGCCCTGCTCGGCCAGCTCCTCGAAGACCTGGGGTTCCGCCATCACCAGCCACTGGTCACTGTGAATTCTTTCCTCGTCGGCCTCGAGATCGCTTTCGAGGTCATCGAGGATGTTGTCGATTTCACTGTCGAGCCGTTCGTCGACCAGGTCCGCGCTACGGCTCTCCGCCGCCATGGCGATCGTATCGACCACCCGGTTCTCTACGGAGTCCTCGACGCTGGCGGCCACACTTTCCTCGACCTGTGACTGCACGCCCTCTTCCACGTTGTTCTCGACGTTCTGGGCGACGCTTTCCTCGATCGATTCCTCGACCTGCTCCTCGACATCGCCGGCCACGCTCTCCTCGACCTGGGAGGCGACGGTATCCTCGACACTTTCCTCGACGCTCTGCTCGACGTTGTCCTCGAGCTCCTCGGTCACGGTCTCGGCGATCTGTTCCTCCACCGTCTCCTCGACGCTCTCCTCGACTGTGTCTTCCAGCGCGTCCTCGGCGCCCTCCTCGACTTCATCATCGATGGAGTCGGCGACCTGCTCTTCCAGCTGGCGCTCGATAAAGGCCTGCAGGGCCGGGTCGACACCCAGGCTCAGTTGTTGCTCGATTTCTTCCGCTACCGATTCTTCGGTGTTGTCGACGATTTCTTCCTGGACCTCCTCGGCCACCTGCTCTTCGACTTCATCCTCGATCTGGTCTTCGACCGGGTCGGGTGAGCCGGTCATCGGACCGGGAATCTGGGCGCAGAGCTGCGCGCCGGGAAGCATGATGAGGGAAAGGGTTACGAGAACAGCGAGGGGAGAAAGCCAAAAAATGCCCTTATTCCCCTTTACATTCAATAACTTGCGCATTTTCATGGTAGCATCGACCGCCGCACGGGGATGTGAATCGTCTATAGATAAGACGTATCGGACCAGAATATTATTCCCGTCAGGGGAATAAAACCGGACGCTGAATCGTCCTAATACTAACAGGAAACATATGGCAGCGCTCAGCAAATCACAGCGTGAGGATCTGATGGCCGAACTTGGCGGCTTGCGCCGGTTTTGCTACTCGCTGACTGGCAATAACGCCGACGCCGATGACCTCCTGCAGACCACTGTAGAGCGGATACTGCAAAAGGGCATGCCCGAGGATGCCGACCCGATGAAATGGAGTTTCCGGGTCTGTCGCAACGTCTGGATCGACGAACTGCGCTCCCGGGAAGTCCGGGCACGCTATCCGGAAGTCGCCGACGAGGAAGAAACCGCCCGCGCCACGGATGCGGTTGCGCAGAGCGAGCGGGAAGTCGCCGCGGTGTCGGCGGCGCTGGCGGAACTCCCCAGGGAACAGCGACTGGCGCTGACCCTGGTGACCATCGACGGCAAGACCTACGCGGAAGCGGCGTCGATCCTGAAAGTGCCTGTCGGCACGATCATGAGCCGCATCGCGCGGGCCAGAAAGCAGCTGCTACAAACTTTGAACCCGGGGACTACGGGCCAGTGAGACCAGAAATGACTGACAAAGACTTTGAACTGCTATCCCAGTACCTCGACGGCGAGTTGGACGAGCTGTCCACCCGACGTGTAGAACAACGGCTCGAAGCAGAACCGGCCCTGCGCGCCACCTTCGGCGAAATGCTCAGCCTCGACCGCCAGATCCAGCTGGCCCTGGGCTCGAAAGACAAGGTGCCCGCCCACATCGCGAACCTGCTGCGCAGCGCGGCACCGTCGAAGCGCCCGGTTTCCCGCCGCCCCCTGCCCTACGCGATCGCCGCCTCCGTCGCCGCCATCGCCGGGCTGTTGCTGACTCTCCAGTTACAGGATTCCAGCGAGAGCGGTCCCACCCTTGCAGAAGTCCTCGAAATCACCCCTTCCATGGCCAGCGGCTGGCAGCCGCTGGGCGATGGCAAGCTCGTCCGCCCGATCCTGACCTTCCGCGATGTGGACGGCGCCTGGTGCCGTGAGTTCCTGCTCGACAATCACGGCCAGGGCTCTCGCGGGGTCGCCTGTCGCGACCAGGGCGAGTGGGAAACCCGCCTTGCGGTAAGCGCGGAAATTCCCGGCGGCAGCGAAATGTATCGCCCCGCCGCTTCAGCGGATGTGGATGCCATCGCCGATTACACCGCCCGTCGGGCCGAAGGCGTCGCCCTCTCCTCCAGTGAGGAATCCGGGCTGATCGCCACTGACTGGCAGGCTGACTGAGCCCCCATTACCCGGCCCGGGCCGGAAAAAAGGCCGCGAGCGCAAGCCGCGGCCTTTTTTATGACTAAAAGCTATATAAGGGGGATTCCGGGGAATACGTCACAGGCCCTGTTCGTGGCTATGAACTGCATGCGGTAAGAGGGAAAGGCAGAAACGAAACAGGGCCTGTCGCCCCATGTAGACGACAGGCCCTGGAGATCAGGGCGGAGGGCTAGCGGTCCCCGCTCTGTGAGACAGAGAAATCGGGTGCCCGGGAATCATCCCGGGCGACCCGTGGAATAGGGTGAGGGCGGCGGCGGCAGCCACGCATTCTGAGTTGGCTCTGTGGCCTGGCGATGCGTACCCAAGGCTTGCTGCCCGTTACCTCTGGTGTGGTGTTTCACTCCACTCTATCTAGGTGACGGATGGGCTACCGGGTTTATTCCCTCGTCCTGCAAAAAAATTATAAATTTATTCGCTGGCGAGCCGCCTGAGCACATAGTGCAGGATACCGCCGTGGCGGTAGTAGTTGAATTCATTGGGGGTATCGATGCGGATCACCGCCTCGAAGATCACCGGTTCACCGCCGTTTTCCCGGGCGATCACCTCCACCCGCTCCTGCCCCGGCTCCACGGCGGGGATATCGAAGTGCTCCTCCCCATCCAGGCCCAGCGAGGCGGCGTTCTCGCCCGGGATGAACTGCAGGGGCAGGATGCCCATGCCGACGAGGTTGGAGCGGTGGATACGCTCGTAGCTCTCCGCGATCACCGCACGCACGCCGAGCAGGTTGGGGCCCTTGGCGGCCCAGTCGCGGGAGGAGCCGGTACCGTATTCCTTGCCGGCAATGACCACCAGCGGCTCGTCGGCCTCGCGGTAGAGCTCGGCGGCGTCGAAGATCGAGGTGCGGTGGCCGTCGACAAAACAGGTCGTCCAGCTTCCCTCCGTACCCGGGGCCAGTTCGTTGCGCAGGCGCACATTGGCGAATGTACCGCGCATCATTACCTCGTGGTTGCCGCGCCGGGAACCGTAGGAGTTGAAATCCTTCTGCTCGACGCCGTGCTCGACCAGGTAGCGGCCGGCGGGACTGTCCGGCGCGATCGACCCCGCCGGCGAGATGTGGTCGGTAGTGACGCTGTCGCCGACCTTGACCAGGCAGCGCGCCCCGACAATGGGCTCCAGCGGGTGGGGCTCGGCGGGCATCCGGTCGAAGAAGGTCGGCTTGCGCACGTAGGTGGAATCCGGCCAGTCGAAGCGCTCGCTGTCGGTCACCTCCAGCCCGTTCCAGATGGCGTTACCGGTGTAGACATCGGCGTAGCGCGACTTGAACATCCCCGGGTCGACGTTAGCGGCCACCAGTTGGTTGATCTCGTCGCTACTCGGCCAGACATCCGCCAGTGTTACGGGCTTGCCCTTGCTGTCGGTCCCGAGCCCGTCCGTGGACAGGTCCAGCCCCATGTTCCCCGCCAGTGCGTAGGCCACCACCAGCGGCGGCGAGGCGAGGTAATTGGCCCGCACGTCCTGGTGGATGCGGCCCTCGAAGTTGCGGTTGCCGGAGAGCACCGAGGTGACCAGCAGGTCGCCACTGCGGATGGCATCGGTGATGTCGTCGGGCAGCGGCCCGGAGTTGCCGATGCAGGTGGTACAGCCGTAGCCCACCAGGTAGAAACCCAGCGCTTCGAGGTCTTCCAGCAGGCCGGTTTTCTCCAGGTATTCGGTCACCACCTTGGAGCCCGGCGCGAGGCTGGTCTTGACCCAGGGCTTCACATTCAGGCCCAGGGCCCGGGCCTTGCGCGCCACCAGGCCCGCGGCCACCAGCACCGCGGGATTGGAGGTATTGGTGCAACTGGTGATCGCGGCAATCACCACCGCGCCGTGGTCGAGGTGGAACGTCTCGCCATCGCGACTGACCTCCACGCCCTGGTGAGCCTCGGCGGCGGCCGGACTGCCGCCCTCCTCCGCCCACTCGCTCTCCTCGGCGGGCGCGACCCGCAATTCGTGGAATTCCCGCAGCGCCTGCTGGAAGCCCGCGCTGGCCCCACTCAGTGGAATGCGGTCCTGGGGGCGCTTGGGCCCGGCGAGGGAGGGCTCCACGCTGCCCAGGTCGAGGCTGAGTTCCGAGCTGTAGCGGGCGTCGGGGGTGCTGTCGTCGTGCCACAGCCCCATCGCTTTCATGTACTGCTCGATCAGTTGCAGTTGCGTCGCGTCGCGCCCGGTGAGCTCGAGGTATTCGAGAGTCTTTTCGTCCACCGGGAAGATTCCGCAGGTGGCGCCGTATTCCGGCGCCATGTTGGCGATGGTGGCGCGGTCCGCAAGGGTGAGGCTGGGCAGTCCGGGGCCGAAGAATTCGACGAACTTGCCCACCACGCCGTGCTTGCGCAGTTGCTCGGTGACCGTCAGCACCAGGTCGGTCGCCGTCGCGCCCTCGGGCATCTTGCCGGTGATGCGAAAACCCACGACCTGCGGGATCAGCATGGTGACGGGCTGGCCGAGCATCGCGGCCTCCGCCTCGATACCGCCCACGCCCCAGCCGAGAACGCCGAGGCCGTTGATCATGGTAGTGTGGGAATCGGTGCCCACCAGGGTGTCCGGGTAGGCGAGCTGGCGTCCGCCCTGCTCCGCGGTGAATACACCCCGGGCCAGGTATTCCAGGTTTACCTGGTGAACGATGCCGGTGCCCGGCGGCACCACCCGGAAGTTATCGAAGGCCTGCTGGCCCCAGCGCAGGAAGCGGTAACGCTCCAGGTTGCGCTCGATTTCCACCTCGGTGTTCTTCTCCAGCGAATCCTCGCTGCCGAAGTAATCGACCATCACCGAGTGGTCGATGACCAGTTCCACCGGGGAAAGCGGATTGATCTTCGAGGCGTCACCGCCCAGTTCGACCATGGCGTCGCGCATCGCGGCGAGATCGACGATGGCCGGCACGCCGGTGAAATCCTGCAGCAGGACCCGCGCCGGCACGAAGGCGATCTCCTGGGTAGGCTCCGCCTGCGGGTCCCAGGCCAGCAAGGCCTCGATATCATCGTCGGTGACATAATCCTCGGCGCCATGGCGCAGCAGGTTCTCGAGCAGGATCTTCAGCGAAAAAGGCAGGGTGGAGGCATCGCCGGGCGCCTCCAGTTCATCGAAGGGGAAGATGGTGTAGTCCGTGCCGTCGATGTGAAGTGTCTTTTCCCGCGGATAGCGGCTGCTCATGAAAAACCTCCGGACTGGCCCGGCACAAGGACGCCGGGCTATGCTTTGGGTGTGTGTCCGGTAACTATAGCAGGAGCGGGAAAACATGACTGAGCGCATCGAGCGGGACAGCATGGGCGAGGTAGCCGTAGCGGCCGAAGCCCTCTACGGCGCGCAGACGCAACGGGCGCTGAATAATTTCGGCCTCAGCTCACGCCCCATGCCGGCAGCTTTTATTCGCGCCCTGGCGCAAATCAAAGGCGCCGCGGCGCAGGCCAACAGGGACTGTGGCGCCCTCGACGCCGGCATCGCCGACGCGGTGAGCGCGGCCGCGGCGCAAGTAGCGTCCGGGGAGCACAGTGCGCAGTTTCCCCTGACCGTGTTCCAGACCGGCTCCGGCACCAGCAGCAACATGAACATGAACGAAGTGCTCGCCCACCTCGCCAGCGAAGCCAGCGGGCAAGCGGTGCACCCCAACGATCACGTCAACTGCAGCCAGAGCAGCAACGACGTCGTCCCCAGCAGTATCCAGCTTTCCGCGCTGGCCACCCTGGTCAATGAACTGACTCCCGCAATGCTCCGACTGCGCCAAACCATCGAGGGCCGTGCGGCGGAACTCGACGGGATTACCAAGACTGGCCGTACCCACCTGATGGACGCGATGCCGCTGACCTTCGGCCAGGAGATGGGCGCCTGGGCCACGCAGTTGAAGGAGTGCGAGCAGCGCCTGGCGGACCTGCAGGGCCGCCTAGGGAGCCTACCGCTGGGCGGTTCCGCCGTCGGCACCGGGGTCAATGTCCCCTCCGGGTTCCCGGCGCTCTGCGTCGCCCGCCTCGCCGAGGCTAGCGGACTGTCCTTGCAGGCAGCGGAAAACCCCTTTTCCCGCATGGCCGGACAGGACTGCGCGCTGGAACTCTCGGCCGCATTGCGGGCCCTGGCAGTGGTCCTCACCAAGATCAACAACGACCTGCGCTGGATGTCCTCCGGCCCCCTCTCGGGCCTCTCGGAGATCACCCTGGAAGCGCTGCAGCCCGGTTCCTCGATCATGCCGGGCAAGGTCAACCCGGTGCTGCCGGAAGCCGCCCTGATGGTTGCCGCCGACGTGATCGGCAACGACGCCAGTATCGCCCTGGCCGCCCAGTCGGGAAGCTTCCAGCTCAATGTGATGCTGCCGCTGATCGCGGAAAAACTGCACGCCAGCCTCGACGGTCTGCGCTGGGCCTGCGAGGGCACTGCCCGCTGCATCGGCGGTTTCAGCGTGAACGTGGCGCGGGTGGAGGCGAATCTCGCGGCGAACCCGATCCTCGTCACCGCCCTCAACGCCCGTGTCGGTTACGAGAAAGCCGCCGCCATAGCCAAGCGCGCCTACCACGAGGAGCGGCCGGTGCTCGAGGTCGCGGTGGAGGAAACCGGCCTGCCCCGGGAGGAACTGGCCGAATTACTCGATCCGCGCCGACTGACCGGGGCGGATGACTGATATCCCGCCGGTCGGCTGGAGAAATACGCCCGCCGGGTGTATGAATTCGACCGCGGGACCTCATTTGCTGTCAGCATAAAGTCACAAAAACTTCATCCTCGAATCTGCTGAAAAGTCCAATTAGCGATTGAACTGCGTAATTGCGACCCTAGACTGAGTAGTGAGCGCAGCAATTTTGCGCTCGGCAAATGGGGGCGACTTAAACGGCAAACTCATCGAAAGATGAGGACGCAAAGTCACCGGTCTAAGGAGCGAAAGCTCTACGACAGCGGGATTGCAGAGCCTTTGTAGAGCACGTGCGGGCCAGCCCTGGCCTCTACCTGCACCGTGCTCTATCGACGCAGAGCTGTTCAATTCCGTCTGACTATCCACCTCGACTCTGATGGGGGAAGCAGACTATGAAACAATCGGTCAAACTGGCAGCCGTTCTGGTGATGGGTATTGCGACAGCCATCACCCTGGCGGCACCCAATCCGAAATCGGGCAAGAATACGACACTCGATAGCGAGACCCAGGCCAGCACCAGCGATACGGACACCACGGCGTGCAAGGGCAAGGGCAAGAAGGCGGCCGCCTGCGAGAGCAGTAGCGATCCGGCGGATACTGGTGCAGGCGGCGGCGAGGAAACTCCCACCGATCCCGTCGATACCAGCCCTTCCAGATCCTTCCATATGGGTTTCACTCCCTGGCCTTATGACGCAACGGCCGAGGCGATCAACAACACTTATGACCTGATCCACACGCACGGCGACATCATCGCCCACCACCTGTCACTTGGCCTGCCCTGGGAGGAAGCCTACCTCGACCTGCCCTACCCCAGCCACGTGACCAACGAGATCGAGGGGCGCCTGTCCCGCACCCTGGAAGACCAGGCCGTTTTCCTCGCCATCGATTCCCTGAGCATGTTGCGCGACGAACTGATCGGCACCTGGTCAAGTAATGGCACGGTAGCCCGCGGCGGTGACTGGAGCGCTCGCTCTTTCGATGACGAGGAAGTCATCACGGCATTTATCAACTACTCACTGGACATGATCGAGCAGTTCCAGCCCGATTATTTCAGCTACAGCACCGAAATCAGTGAACTCATGCGCGATAACCCGGCGGGCTTCGACCAGTTCGTTGTGTTCGCCCAGCAGGTCTACAGCGGTATCAAGGACGTCCACCCCGACCTGCCCCTGGTGGTCTCGCTCTCCCTGAGAAACCCGGAGTTCGACAGCAACGACACACTGATAGAAGGCTTTGCCCGCATCGCGGACTACGTGGATGTCGTCGGGGTCAGTATCTACCCCTACGCGTTTTTCTACAGCGAAAACGGTACGACTGTAGAAACCCTGCCCGATAACTGGCTCAGCCAGGTACAGGAGATCGCCCCGGGCAAGGCGCTGGCCATCACCGAAACCGGCTGGGCCGCGGAGAACCTGGACATACCCAACCTGGAGCTCAGCGTCACCAGCGATACCCAGATGCAGGACGCATACGTGGCCAAATTGCTCGAAGAGGCGGGCGCGCTCGATGCGCAATTCGTCATCTGGTATGAAGCGGTGGATTTCGACGCCTTCTGGCACGGCGCCCTCGGGCAGGATGACCTTTCTGCCATCTGGAAGGACATCGGGCTCTACGACGAGGACCTCAATCCGCGGGCAGGCCTCAACACCTGGCAGGACACGCTGGATATACCGCTGCAGGCGAACTAAAGTTTTCAGCCTGCGGCGCAGCTGCAGGGCCGCGGCTCTCTCAGTCGAGGCGGAAGCCGATGTACTGGCGCCTGTCGAAACGCCCGCTGAGCTTTGCGCCGAAATCGGTGACACGCATCTGCCAGCCGTACTTGTCGCGCAGGGCCTGAAGTGCTTTGCCCGCCTCTTCCGCCTCCGTCACCAGCCACGCAGTCCCCGCGAGATGCTCGCCAGTGAGGCTGCCATTGAATGTGCAGGGCGCGACCCGGCACTGGCTGAAGTTGCGCAGCCGCTTCACCTTCCCCGCGTTCCCGGCGCTGAATACGTAGTAGCAGTCAGCCGCGGGCGCGAACCACACCGGCGTATCCACCCAGTTGCCATTCCTGCGCAGGGTGGAAAAACTGATGTATTTAAGCGCGTCTGGCAATAACTTCTCAGTCATGCCCCGCTCCCCTTCCCCATCCGTTCTGGCAAACCGTCGCCACGCCGCTATTCCACCTCGAAGGTAAGCGTGAAACCCGCGGCCAGCGGGGCCGGCATCTCGGCGATGAATGCGTACTTGCCGGGGGCGAGGTCGACGCTGAAATAGGCGTGGCTGCCGGCGGGCATGTCATGCACGCCGCCGAGAAACTGCACGGGGCTCGGGTCCTGCAGGCCGTCGCGAGAACTCCAGTCCATCC
Source organism: Halieaceae bacterium WMMBA4 (assembly GCA_033283325.1). Lineage (GTDB taxonomy): Bacteria > Pseudomonadota > Gammaproteobacteria > Pseudomonadales > Halieaceae > Mangrovimicrobium. The sequence goes on along the minus strand of JAWMQO010000001.1, from coordinate 864,872 downwards.
ACACGTCGGCCATGGCGATATCCACCGCACTGCCGACACGCATCAGGTGAACGTCGTTGCCGACGTAGGTTGGCAGGGCCTGCTGCTCGACGAAGTCGACGCGAATCGTGTTGCGCCCGGCAAGCAGTTCACCGCCCTCCAGTTCAAACCCGGCATTACGCAGTGTAAGGATCGCGTTGGCCTCAGGTTCTTCGGCGCCGTTCGACGCTTCAGTCACGCTCAAGGCGTGCAGCATCCCGATCTGGCCTTCAGCGGGGCTCGTAGTGTGGAATACACCGTTTTTCTTGATATAGCACTCGACGATGTAGTCGCCGGGCGCCAGGTAAACCGTGGTTTCACCAGTCAGCCCCGGCGAGAGCAAACCCGGCCCACCCGCGCGGCCCAGTTCCGCCAGCCAGGGGGGAAATTTCGCCAGTGCGGCTTCAGCCGCGGCATCGTCGCCCGCGTTCATGGCGTCCATCAGGAGCTGGAAGGGCCCGGCGAGTTCGCTGGAGAACTGCTCGATGCTGACACCCTCCGGCGGTGCGTCAATGAGGGCAAAATGGGTAAACGCGGAGGCGTTCACGAAGCGGAAAGTGGTCCAGCCCGATGCTATCTCCCGGGGGCCTTCAAATTGCATTCCCACCGCGCGCAATTCTACCAGGCCCGGCGGCGCTTCGCCGCTTTGGGGCGCCTCGCCCGCCAGCAGCGTTTGTGGCGCCAAAGACAGGGCGAGGCTCAGGCTCAGGCAAAGGGGTTTCAGCGGCATAGACTATTCTCCTAGTGCGGGAAGATCTCCCGCAGTGTAGCGCGAAGATGGTTCCTACAGTACAGGGGCTGCCAGCCGGGATACTTTTACCGCGAGCTGCCACCAGAGGGGGCGATCCGCTAAGGCATCCGCGTCTATTTCCTCAGCGTGCGCGAAGTCTTTTTCGAACATCGCGGCCATTTCACCAGCGAATTCCCTATCCACCACCACCGCCGCCACCTCGAAGTTCAGGCGGAAGGAACGGTTGTCGAAATTGTGTGTGCCGACACTGGCGATCTCGTCGTCGACCAGCATGACCTTTTCATGCAGGAAACCGGGCTTATAGGCATAGAAGCGGATACCCAGGCCGCGCAATTCCTCGATGTAGTGGAAGGCGGCCAGGTAGACCGGCCAGCTGTCCGGTTTGCCCGTGGTGATGACGCGAACGTCGACACCGCGCAAGGCCGCAAGCTGCAGGGCCTTTAGCACCGCCTCATCGGGAACGAAATAAGGCGCCGACAACCAGATACGCTCACGCGCGCCGTTCAGTGCGGCGACAAAAAACAGGCTGGCTGTTTCGAGTTGTCCCGTCGGCGCGGTAGGCAGGACCATAAGCTGCTGATTGCTATCGCCGGACGCCTGTGGCGCCCAACTTACCTGGGGAATTTCCCGCGTTGCCCAGTACCAGTCGGACAGTATCGTCAACTGTACCTGCAGTGCAGCGGGCCCCTCGATTTTCACATGGGTATCGCGCCAGGGGCTGAAATCCGGGTCCAACCCGAGGTATTCGTCGCCGACGTTGTGGCCGCCGACCCAAGCGGTTCGCCCATCGACCACCACCATCTTTCGATGATTGCGAAAATTCAGCTGGAAGCGGTTCTGCCACCCCTGGGTAGGTTTAAAGGCACTCACTTCGACGCCTGCTGCCCGCAGGTCTTCAATGTATGAGTCCGGCAGGCCGGAGCTGCCGACCTCATCGTAGAGCACGATCACCTTTACACCGGAGCGGGCCCGCTCCTTGAGCGCATCCTTCACCCGGCGCCCGAGGCCGTCGTCGTGGATCATGTAAAACTGGAAGAGGACGTACTGTTCCGCCTGGGCGATGCCCTCGAGAATGCTGTCGAAAGTGGTCGCGCCATCGATAAGCAGGTCAACGGCGTTACCGGTGACGAGTTCATGCTCCGAAATTCGGTATACCGCGTTATGCCACGACGGAGACTGGTGCTCGGGCACTCGCCAGGGTTCGAGATGCTCGCGGTATCCGGCGAGGATGCGATCGATCCGCTCCGCCTGTTCTTCAAAGGCGGCAGCCCTGCCTTCAAAGCGATTCCTGCCAAAAACCGCATAGGCGGGAACGGAGACAAACGGCATGCTGACCAGGGATACGCTCCAGGCAACTGCGCCCGTAGGAGTGCGGCTCGTCATCGCCGCGTGCAGCGCCATGAGGAAACCCGCCACGTAAAAGGCAGTTACTATCGCTCCGATCATTCCTTTTCTTTTCAGTTTCACTTCACCCGGAAGAAAATTAGGCTTTGCCAAGAGTTTCTGCTAGCTACTTGACGAACAGTGGCTATCGCAGCTGTGATTGGCCGCATGCGCATTCGTTCGCTGGTATCAGAGCAGTGTAGACCACCAATGCCAGCTAGCGGCTAAACAGACGTTTGCGCCGAAGCAGCGGCGACGCCAGGTTCGCTGGCTGGGAGAAGGGCCGGGAGAGGTGCCGGGAAAGGGTGCCAGCGGAGCGGCGCTCGAGCCCTGCTCCGCCGGCAAACACCCCGTGGTCTAGCCTCGCTTGCGCAGGGTGCGTGCAGCGAGGCCGGCGAGAATGCCACCCAGGGCAAGCATGCCGAACAGGGGAAGGCCCGGTACAGCTGTCGGCGCAGCTGTCGGCGGAGGCGGTGGCGGTGTTGCCGTCGCCAGCAGAGTCGCGGTGGCCGGGCCACTGTTACCGAGGCTGGAGGTCAGGTCGCCGGTCGTGTTGACGTAGGTGCCGGCGCTGGCCACGGTCACATCCACCGAGATTTCACAGTAGGCGTTCGCCCCGAGGCTGCCACCGGTATAGGTGATCGTGCCACTTCCCGCGACTGCCGTCAGGGTACCGCCGGTACACGTAGTGGCGGCATTGGAGGGATTGGCTACCACCATTCCCGCAGGGAGATTATCGATGACAGCCAGGTTGGTGACGGCCACCCCGCCATTGATATTGTCTATGGCCAACAGCAGATTGCTGGTTCCACCCGCCAGGATCGAGCCCGGGTTAAAAGCCTTGGCGAAAGGCAGGGAAGCCTGGGACCAGGCTGGCCCGGCGATGCCAAGGCCGAGGCAGACTGCGACAGGTGCGAGGGGTAAAAGGTAGCGACGATTCATTTAACACTCCTTTGCTGTTCGATTATCGGATGTCTCCAGCGAATTTCTCCAGTCTCACGATGCCCTTCACCACAGGAAGCTGAATGGTCGGGACAGCCTGTGATGATGGGCCAGTGACATTGACGAGACAAGCGTGAAAATTCCACTACCGCTACTCTGCAGGGCGAAAGGTACAGGCCTCCACGCGCTAGATGGGCGCGCCGTGTTGCTGGATTATCCGGTCGATCTCAGCCCTGGCGAATCGCGCTATTTTGTCCTGGGCCCGTTTCTGCCGAACAGTAGTGGCTTCAAGGTCGCCAATAATGATGATGTTCTCATCGTTGAGCATGTTGGCGGGCCCCGTATAGTTGAAGGAACCTGCAATCACCACGCTGTCGTCGAGGACCATCAGCTTGTGGTGGAGTTTGCCGATGCCTCCCCCCTTCTTCACCACATGCAGGTCAGCGCCCTTCGCGGCGATGTCAGGAATCGGTGACCACTCGCGAAAACCCTGGCCGCCATCGAAGGCGCCGCGAATGGGCATGTTCAGGTCGAGCAGCCGCAGCATCGTGTCGTCGATACCCGAGCTCTTTGCAAAGGTGAAAATGGCGAAGTCGATTCGCGAGCGCGCCTTCATCATCTGCTTCATGATCTCCATCTCGGGATTGTGGTCCGGTGCGAACAACACCTTGAGCGGCACATCGGAAACCACCACTTGCGCGGGCTTGGGGTCGTGGCCCTCGTTGCGCTTGCCGAAGTGGCCCTTCTGGATTTCCCTGTATTCCCGACCGTAGATTTTCGCTACCTTTTCGTCGTGGATGATGACGATGTGATTGAGATTGTGGTGGGTGCCGGTCGGGGTGAAATTGGTAGAGCCGGTGAGGACCGACTGCCCGTCACGGATGATCAGCTTCTGGTGGAAAATGCTGCTGTTGTAGTCCACCTTGACGTCGATGTTGGTTCTCAGGATGGCGTCGTGTACCGCCCGGTTGGGCTCGTTCTTCCCGCCGGATTCCCAGGGATCATCCTTGGGTGGCGTGCGCCGCAGGTAGCTCTGTTCAATCACCAGCCTGACCAGGACCTTGCGCCGGCGCGCGTCGATGATGGCCTGGGCAATTTCCTTGCTCTCGAGTTCCTGCACGGCGATCTCGAGCCGCTTTTGCGCAGCGTTGATGAAATCGACGATAACTTGTTCCAGATTGTCCGGCCCGCCGACATGCCGGGGCCCGGCATAGAATTCAACTGCGCCAACCTTGATGCCCATCGCGTGATCCCTCACTCATCTGTTAGCAGACCAGCGCCGGGAAAAACGCGCTGGGGTCAATCTCCAGAGTGATTATAGACCTGTGTTTTTAAGCAATCGCTATACCCTGGAACGAAAAAAGCCCGCTGAATGCGGGCTTCTTTCTTCTGGGACCAGCCTCCGGGGAGTTCCCCGAGGCGCAGGCTGAATTGCGGGGGTAGAAGGATTCGAACCCTCGACCCACGGCTTAGAAGGCGGAAAATACCCTCAATACAATCAAGCACCTGGAGAAATAAAACCCCACTAAACAGTTACTTACGTTTTTCTCTGTTTGTCGGGATTTGCTCATGCTACCATCTTTTGCACTTACATTGCACTTACGGAAGTGTAGACGATGGCGGCCACCCTCACCGAAAAAAGTGTACCGGGATTTGATCCCAGACCTAGCGGCCCCTATGAGGTACGGGACAAGGGCGGCAAAGAATCCGTGACAGGGCTGCTGGTTCGAATCCAGCCCAGCGGCAAAAAAACCTACTATGTCGAGATCGCCCGAGGGAAACGGGAACGCATTGGAGACGCTAGTGCCTACACCCTAAAGAAGGCCAGGAAGAAGGCCAAAACAATCCTAGGCCAAGCGGCGGACGGTCACGACTTCCAGGCTGAGCGCCGCCTGAAGCGCATTCTCAAAGACACTACCCTGCGGAGCTACCTCGAAGGCCCCTTCAAGGCCCACGCCGAGGCCAACATTGCCAGCCACAAGGATATGCTCGCCCGTATCCGAAAGGTATTCCACCATGTCCTCGACAAGCCCATGACGGACATTACTGAGCTAGACATGGCCAAGTGGCAGCGGGAGCGCACAAGCGTCTCCGTTGAGACTCGCCGCCGGGAACTGACCTACCTGAAAGCCCTGCTCAATCACGCAGTTGCCAACAAGATCATTCCCCGCCACCAGCTAACCCAGTACAAAGTGAAAGCCAGCTTGTCTGAGAGCGGGAGCGAGGCCAAGGTGCGCTACCTCTCAGAAGGCGAGGAAAAGCGCCTCAGGGAGGCTCTGGAGGCCAGAGAGGGCGATCTAAGGCAAAGCCGGGAGAATATGCGCCAGTGGCAGCGGGAGCGTGGAAAGGCCCTCTCCCCCGCCATAGGGGCCGACGAATACGCCGACCACCTAAAGCCCCTGATCCTGCTGGCCCTCAATACGGGTTTGCGCCGAGGGGATCTGTTCACTCTCCAATGGGATCACGTTGACCTGGGGCGGCGGCAAATACGGAAGATCATCGGCAAAACCTCACACTCCAAACGCAAGGCGGGAAAGAAACTGGAGCCCGCTGTACTCCCACTCTCCCCTGAGGCGTACAAGGTCCTCAAGCAGTGCCACGAGCAGCGGGGGGAATCACCCTACGTCCTGCCCTCCCCCATCACCGGAGGTCCTCTGACGGATGTTAAGAAGGGCTTTGAGACGATCTTGAGCGATGCAGGTATCAAAGGCTTTCGCTTTCACGACCTGCGGCACACCTTCGCCTCTCGACTTGTAATGGCTGGCGTGGATATAAACACTGTTCGGGAGTTGATGACTCACTCCGATATAAAAATGACCCTGATCTACGCCCACCTGTCGCCGGATCACAAAGCGGCTGCGCTAGAAAAGGCATTCGGGGGTGGAAAATGAGCGATAAGCTAAGTCAGGCACTGCGGGCTGCATTTCAAGCTTTGGGCAGCGATGGATCATACCTTCAACAACATAAGTGCCGAGATGACAAAGTAGATATTTCCGCCAAACACTTAGCCGAGTTGGCAAACGAAGTACAAAAGTACATATTATTGGCTCCTCATTACGAAGCTATTGAGCAGGAAAGTAGACAGCTTCGAGAAGCGATCTCCAAGTTGCTGCCGAAGCGTAATGCAGAGGATCTATATTTCGAAGACTATCTTTCCGCATTAGCGGGAGACTTTTACGATGAAAAAATGACCCGTTCCAAGGCGCTTAAGTTTGTCTCGGAAAGGTATAAAAAGTCTGAAAGTGCAATGTTCGCCGCACTGAAGCGAGAACTAAAATATCGCAGAGATTCAGGTGATACACAGTTTCGAGTGGGATTAGGTGAATACACCGACAAGCCCTTACCTCGAAATCCAGACACCCAAAACTAAACCTACCAGGGGGACAAGAAACTAAAAATTGTCCCCCACACAAATATAACCCCTCTAAATAGACTGGAACCGTAGTAAACAACTGCGGACTTCCAGCTATGCAAGACACCATAGAAAAACGCGCCTTCTCCATTGATGAATTCTCAAAACGATGGGGGTGGGGACGAAACACTACCTACAACCTGATTGCTTGCGGTGAGTTAGGCAGCATAAAGGCTGGAAAACGCCGCCTGATTACCGCCGAGCAGGAGGAGCAATTCAGAAAGCTCAAGGAATCTCAGAGTGCTTAAGAAAAACCCGATGCTGACGGGCACCGGGCTTTTCGGAACTCATACCGTGCGGGGTATTGAGCGTGATTCACAGCTTACACCAATCTGACCGCTGGAACCTGCAGTTTTATGAGAGGCGGCGCTAGTGAGCAAGCGCAAGAATCCTCTGCCCTTCGATACCAGGGGCGGCAGGCTGGTAGTGCAGCGCCGCCTGATGACCTCGGACGCTTATCTGGGGTTATCACCCTACGCAAAGTCACTCCTTCATTTGATGCACGTTCACTGGCGCCCAGACGTGCCTATTGGCTACGGAGTGCGCGAGGCAATGCGGAACATTCCATGTGCCGACAAAACGGCTATGAAGGCGTTCAGGGAGCTACAGGAGCGGGGATTTATCAAGCTGATCGACGAAAGTATTTTCTGTTCGCGAACCAAGTCGAAAACCCGCACCTGGCGATTGACCTGGCTTCCCTGGAACAGCAAGTACCCGACGAACGACTGGGACAAAAACCATGAATCCTAAAATTTCTACCGTAGGAAATACGCCACCTCTGGCACCTCTACAGGTGGTAAATATCCTACATACAGCACGTTTTCAGGGTCCACAGGTGTCAAATATCCAACACTCTAGGAGCGGCATCTACAGGTGTCATATTTCCTACACTCCTACTAAACCACCACCTACCACTTCCAAAACCAATTCGTCCAAAGGCACTTATTCAAATTTGGTCCGCTTGGACACGTCCGGCCATGTCCGGCCTGGAGGTGGGCAGTGACTCGCCTTTGCCTGGTCAACCACCGAGACGGAATTAGCTCCGGCGTTTTCTTTGATCGCTCCTATGCAGAGCACGCCATAGCGATGCTGGAGGGGGAGTTTCCCGGCACCAGTTGGGAAGTGGTCACGATTCAAACCGGATTCAAGCCCGAGGGATTCCGGCACCTGGGCGAGCATGGAGTACGCAAGAGACTGAGTGAAACCACTGAGGACAATTCACCATGACCCAAGAGCTAATCATCTGGCTGCCGATAAACTACGTCAACCTCGGGCCCATAGCTTTGCATGTTCACGACCTAGCGAGATATACCGCCGATGTGGAACGCTTCCAAAAGTACCTGCCTGCCACCATGCGAATGCTGGACGCTGAAGGTGACGAAATCGAGCGGGCTGAAATCTGGCGGGAAGCGGATTGCTGGCAAGACCTGTTGACCACCATAGCCGAATATTCCGACCTGCTAACCCGGCTGGCCTATACCGCACAGGTGCAGGGCCGCTTGCCGGGGGTGAGGCACTGACAGGCACCTAGTTGGCTTCCCTGTTCGACATTCTCCGCGATGGCCTGAACGCTGAAGGGTTTACACCCGATGAAGCTACCCGGCTTGCCGCGGCACTTGTCGATCATGGGGCCGATGCAGGACACGCCGGAACAGAAATCTACTGGCCGCTGAAGGTGCGAGCAATGCCGACCGCTGAACGCGATGCAGCGATACGCCGGGAGTTCAACGGGAGAAACCTGAAGGCTATCTGCGGCAAATACCAGGTGTCGCGCTCTACGGTTTACCGGGTGATCCAAAATTAGTCCCACTTTCCCCTAATGTGAGATGGCTGTTTTCGGTTTACTGCAGCTATCGACGCTGGAGAACCCGCAGCATGTTTACCGTCAACGCAACAGGCACAGAGATTTTCATTTTTGGCGATATTGGTGAATCTTGGTCAGAGAGCTCTGTCACTGCTGCCAACTTCATCAAAGAGCTGAATGCCATCAACGCCGATGAAATCACTGTGCGGATTAACTCAGTTGGCGGCAGTGTTCCCGATGGGCTCGCGATCTTCAACGCCCTGATTCGCCATCCGGCAAAAATCAACGTAGCGATCGACGGCATTGCAGCGAGCATTGCCAGCTTGATCGCAATGGCGGGCGACCATGTGGAGATGGCAGAAAGCAGCCTGCTGATGGTTCACGCACCATGGACCATCGTCGCCGGGAATGCGCCAGAACTACGCGAACACGCCGACACGCTCGACCGCTGGGCCGAGGCGATGGCGACCAGCTATGCCCGCAAGACCCGCCGCGGCATGACGCACGCTCGCGCCCTGCTGGATGGCGCGGATCGCTATTTCAGCCCCGAGGAAGCACTGGCAGAGGGATTCATTGACCAGATAACAGAGTCTGTCGCTATCGCTGCCCATTCCCGTATTCCACAAGACGCCCTGGCGCGGTTTATCAAGCCGGGACAACTTTCGACGCATCAACGTGAGGAATTCACAATGCCTACCCCTGCCAAGCCCAACGCGCCGGAAACTGAAGTCCTGGCGAGAGAGAAAACCCGCCGCGAGGATATTCGTATGCGGTTCCAGCCCTTCACCCAACGCGAGGGAGTTCAGGCGCTACTGGATAGCTGCCTGGATGACTACGGCGTTACCCCCGAGGCCGCTGGCGAGCGCCTGCTGCACAAACTGGCCGAAGGTGTTGAACCGGTGGCCGGTAACTACGTCTTCGGCCAATTCGCTGAGGGGGCGCCGACGGCGGGATCTCCGACTATCCGCACGCTGCCCTCTGGCAATGACCGTTACCTGGCTGACGCGAGCGCCTGCCTGTTGACCCGCGCTGGCTTGGCGGACAAGGAAACCCGGCGCCAGGCGTCCAAGTCCAGTGTTCGCAACCTCTCACTGGTAGACCATGCCAAACACAGCCTGGAGCGTGCGGGGGTGAGTACCCGCGGCATGGACCCGATGAAAATCGCCGGGTACGCCCTGACGCAAACCACGAGCGATTTTCCGGTATTGCTCGAAAACACCATGCACAAGGCCCTGCTCGACGCCTACCAGATCGAACCCGACACCTGGAGCCGATTCTGCCGGACGGGTAGCGTGCGGGACTTCCGCGCCCATAGCCGCTACCGGACGGGCAGCATCGGGAATTACGACGCCGTTAACGAAGCGGGTGAATTCGTGAACAAGGCGTTTTCCGATGGCGAGAAGTCCACGATTCAAGCTGACACGAAAGGCGCAATAATCAATCTCACCCGCAAAATGCTTGTGAATGACGACCTGGGCGCATTCCTGAATATCGCCAGCGACCTGGGCCGGGGTGGCAAGCGGACTATCGAGGCCGCGGTATTCGCGCTGCTGAATGAAAACGCTGGCCTGGGGCCGAACATGGCAGATGGTAATCCCCTGTTCCATGCTCGCGCCGGGGGCAACAACATCGGCACCGGGGCTGCGCTGTCCGCCGCGACTATTGAGGCTGACCGGGTAGTGATGGGTAGTCAAACGGATGTATCCGGCAATGACTTCCTGTACCTGCGCCCTGCCGTGTGGCTGGGGCCCCTGGGCTCTGGTGCTTCTGCCCGCACGATTAATGACGCCCAATATGACCCGGACACTGCCAATAAGCTGCAAAAGCCCAACGCTGTCCGCGGCCTGTTTGATGAAGTGCTGGACACTCCCCGCCTAACCGGAACCCGGTATTACCTGTTCGCGAGTCCCGGGCAGGCGCCGGTGATTGAAGTCGCCTTCCTCAACGGGCAGATGGAGCCGGAACTCGAAATGCAAAGTCTCTTCAGCGTGGACGGAGTTGCATACCGGGCCCGCCTGGACTTCGGTGTTGCTGCTATCGACTACCGCGGCGCTGTCACTAACGCTGGCACTACCTGATCCGACTGAACCAGGTGTGGCGTACGCTCCTCGTCTGCTATGTCACACAACGGCTCTCTGGTCGCGGTCTGCACGCCGCGCTATGGGCCAGCCACCGGGCGCAGTTTTGATTGTGAGCTGTGCGGCGAGTCCTCCGGTCGTCGGCTGGTTACCGGCGTGACGGGCTCAACCTCAATTCTCGCGGGTCCTCCTACGGCATAGCGCCGCACGGGGGACGCGGAGCGCGGATTTTCGGAAAATTTCGCCCCCTATGGGGGGTGGTTCGACCTGTCGCAGATTAGGCTGCGAAACTAGGGGGAAAGGCAAAACCTAGATGGAACCTTCGCGGCCTGTCCATCGATCTATTGAAGCAAGCCTACTTTTGCTCCTGTGAAAATTTGAACGAATCAAGCATATTGATACGGCTAACAAGGTGGTCCATTTGCACATCATGGGCAAAACTAAGCCAAGGGGGTCTATCAAGCACCTCCAACACATTGCCGATGCGCTCTCGCTCTCTATCACTGAGTGATTCACGCTCACGATCTCTGAGTAACTCGCCCCTAACCTCCTGATATTCTTTACCGTTTGCGGGGGCTTTTGCGGCGATTATGAACCCCTCAATCATATTTTTCATATAAGCATCACCATAACTGTCATCTGGCATCAACTCATCTAAAATTCGAAGCGCCTCCTTCAGACCATCTTTGGAAAACGTATATGTGCGATAAACATTCGAATGATACTTTTTCATAAAAACAAGAAAGATTAGCAATGGTGGCATCATGAACTGATTCCATTCAGACGTCCTCAACACGATGTTTATGTGTGCGATAAACTGCTCAATGCCCCTCAACGACATTTGCGCCCTAATTGCCAAACTCGATATAGCCTTTAGCAGAAATACAAATTCGCCCCTAAACTCGCGTATCTGATCCCTGCGAGTGCAATAGTCTGCAATCCCAAACTCAATCAACTTTTGCTGGACGAAGCCTGCCATCTCAGCTTGAGGCAACTGATACTCTACATCTATAAATCTTCTTAAGTATTCTGAAGAATTAAAATTTGTTCCATAAACTGCATTTATGCTATGCGTCAACTGCTCCACATCCATTGCTAGCAAGAACACCAGCCCCTCAATGTCGAAGAGGTGCTTTATTCTTTCTAGGAGTTCTATCGCATAGGTGGGACGACATCTATCGAGCTCATCGACGAAGATGTATAACTTCAAGGGCTCTTCATTTGATTCTAGTATTTTTACAATATTTTCCTTGAATTCATTAATAGCATTCTTGGTTTTCGAGTATTCCTCTATCATTTCTCCAGAGACCGTGCCTAGCAAATCAGCCAAGGTATCCTCTGTGAATTCCGAGGCATCAATAATCCCTGCGGTAGCGATCTTTAACGCCGCGGGCATGCCTCTTTTTATAAATTTCGTGGCTAATAACTTGCTCGACCTCCAAACCTCCTGCTTAAAAGCGTCCTCTCCTGCAATTGCCTCAATCTCTGGTCCTATTTCGCCAAGGAAAGCCAGGAGCGCATCCTGCGCAAAGTCCGTTTCCCAGGCATTGAAATAAACCGTGTGTTCGCCAGCGTTTCCTAGATGGGCCTTCAGCATTTGTACGAAGGTAGTCTTGCCCGCTCCCCAGGGAGCGTTAATGGACATCACGATCGGGCTAGATATATTTTTCAGGAGTTGCGATAGATTATCGACGTTATCTTTTCTAGACAGCTTGTCCTCAGCGTATATGTTTTGAGGATCAACGACGATTTTTTTAGCCTTATACATCCTTGTACTCTCCGAAAAAATTAAGTTCAAATTCTGCAGTGCTGAGCCTTAATACCGTTGCATTCCTTCACTTCAACCACCACTGGATGCATGGTCCGCTCAGCTACCAACAACCCCAGCGGGATGCCAATCAGAATGCCGACGATGACGCATCGCAGCACAAGGCGGTGGACTGCCTAGCTGGATTCTCGTTTGAGGGTTTCAATGTACTTGATATTTGCTGCGTACATGCGACACATACTGTCCATCAGTCGTCTAGCATTTTTGCCAAATGGGGCAGTGTGGCTCGCAGACTATTCTTAAGCTGATCTGCCGCTTTTTCCGGCGAATTTTCGTCCCATCGTATCGTTAGATGATGGTTCGTATCGAAGTGTACCACCTCATCAAATACAGATGTTTCGCAAGTATAAATGACTGGCTTTCCAATACCTTCTGCAAAGCCAGCCTCCCAATAGGCTCCTGGGTTTCGGTCCGTGAGGTCTGAAATCAAGCAGCAAGCGCGCCGAATCTCTACCCGCATGCGCTCGTCAATAAGCCCTGCTTCCGGGACGTCATCTAAGCGATTGAGGGTAAATCCGGCCTGTTCGGCTGAGCTTCGAAAGAAATTATTTACGATACTTGCTAGGACTTGATTTCCGTAGGCCATAGCCATAAAAATTCTAGGCGCGGATTCAGTACTTTGTCGCTGAAGCTTTTGAAAATATTCCCATCCGTCAAATGTTAGACGAATATCTGCAGCCTCACCGGGGACACCAGTGGCTCGTACAAGCATTTGTTTCTCGATCATTGCTTGCAGAACGAACTGGAGCTCCTCTTGCGTCTGACTGCCAACAGCAGCACGTGAATGCAAGGGATGTACTTTAAAGTGCTTTCCGGGCGTTGACCGCTCACCAACAAGAAGCACCAGGTTTTCACCCTGTTCAAAGGGAGTAGGTAAATAGTCATTCTCAAGAATCTTGGCGATTGTGGATGTTGATATCTGTGGCCACTCATCAATTTTCTGCATGCGATAAACTGCATGACTAAGCACCGCTCTCGCGTGCGAATTTTCCCTAATAGAGCTTTTCATCGTTGCGAGTGCTGAACCAGAGATTTCAAACTTCCCGCAATTCGCACAATCGATTTGTTTCGCTTCACCCCCGTAGGCATGACCACTGTCGATTAAGGGAATTGCGCATATGGGGCAAAGGTCTGTGCTCATGCTTGAAGTCCTTTCTATTTCTTCAACTCATCATTGAGTTTGCGAACTACCAATATTCGCGCCTATAAGGGGTAGGCTAACTAGAAGCGAGCTTTCCAACAAGGGCAACCAAATGGAAAATCAAAAAGGCCCCTCGGAAAGGGCCTTGAGTGTGTCAGGGAAGCAGCAACAGAACAGCTACAGACTAACCCCCCTGAGGGTCGCTCAGTGTTTTATGGTCTTCACTACCTTCTCGACTGAAGGCGCTAGCGATTCATCTACGGCCTGCTCGATCAGTTTGAACCAAGGCGCAGGGTCTAGCTCTTCCAACCGGTCTAGGGCTTTGTAGAGAGCGCTGATTAGATCGTGTGCATCGTTATAACATACAGGGAAGGGATACCCCCCGGAGGAGAGTTTGGGAGCTGTTAGACCTGATTTGATGCGAAGGACGGCAATAGGAATAGGAGGCCGCTTTCCCTTCATTGCGGTGGTGACATAGAGGTGCTTAAATTATTTGGCAGTACTCAATCTGACCTAATGACTGCCTAAAAGGACTTTCCCCATGACCAAGCAATTCTCAAGCGTAATTTTTTCTCTGGTTTTTTCACTCACTGCTCTTGAAGTAAGTTCAGGCGTCATCGTCGAGTATGGAGGCAGTACCTATTCCGTGGATGCAATATACGGTGCCTATGGCGACCTTCAGCCAATATTGCAGGATCAAATCATATTTGGCGATGTCAATCTGCTAATCCCCTTGGCCGACCTCGTCGGAGGTAGCCTCGGATATCCAAATATTATTGATGGGATTGGCACATCAGAAGAGAATACCCCTCTTTCCCCATTCTTCGTGTTATCGGATAACTACGGCCCCTACAATTCTTGGAACGGACTCTACAATGCCGAGGGCGGAGGTAGTGCCTTTGTGGGGGGCGGCGAAAACGGTAACTCGACCCCCTACTATTTTGCCACCGTAACTCAGGTGCCTATACCGGCTGCCGCCTGGTTGTTTGGCTCTGCTGTGCTCGGACTCGGAGTGCTCAAGAAGCGTAGGGAAACCTGAAGACCCACACAGTGAAGCCAACTAAGCATGGGCGTTTTGATTTTTGCTCGTGGGTGAAGCAACCCCAGTTGCAGGCAATAAAAAAGCCCCCTTTCGGGGGCTGCCGACAGTGACAGGTACAGCCTAGCCCGTGCCGCTATTGAGGGCGGGCTAATGGCCGGATTTGGCTGATTCGCGCTCTCGATCAAACTTTGTCTCCTAGCGCTTTCTTGGCTCGCTCACTCATTTCGTAAGTCTCACTCGCCTGCCAGCGCGAAATTGCTTGTAAAGCGCTACAGAGCGACTGAGCTTGTCGATAGCTTAGCCCTAGTTCAGAGTCGCCGGAAAGGTGATCGAACAGCATGTCTGCAATGGTTTCGACAGCGTCTGCCGCCTGGATATGGTGCAACTCGAAACTTCCCCTGCCAATCTCATCAAGCATAAGGTGAGCTATGTGGGCATGTTCCTTTAGGACGTCTTCGAGTTTCTGGTGAATTACACTCTGGTCAGCCATAAATCACCTCCTACGTAGGTGGTTGTGGTTAGGCTCTCAGGGCGTGGCTGCGCCTTGGGAGCCGATTGAGGCCCCAAGCACTTATATTGCACTTACCGAATACTTCCACAACTTCTAGGCGCGCATCGATCTAATTAAATAAATTTAAATCAATGGCTTAATGGCGGGGGTAGAAGGATTCGAACCCTCGACCCACGGCTTAGAAGGCCGTTGCTCTATCCAACTGAGCTATACCCCCGTAGCGGCCTGGCCGGCTGACCAGGAACGCGCGCAAGTATACCTGCAAGGTCCGTGGGGTGCCATGAGGCGCTGGAGAACTACCACAGCTTGTTGCTAGCGCGCCTGCAGGCGCGCGGCCACCTGCTGGACCTGCGCATCGCCGGCCCCGGCGCCGCGCACCGCCGCCAGGTTCTTGCGCGGTGTCGCCACCGTCCCCGACTGCAGGACAGCGGTTTCCAGCGCCTGCACCGCCGCGGCGGTATTGCCCAACTGGAATTCGGCAATTCCCAGGTTGTTGTAGTGACGCCAGTTGCCGCGCACATCGTGTGACTCGATCGCCCGGGCGCAGGCGCTGCGCGCCGCGCTGGCATCACCCGTGGCAAGATGCGCGCGACAGGCCAGCCCGAAATGCTGGGCCTTGTGGGTGGGGCAAAGGTTCTCCTCTCCCTGTTGGCTGAGGAATGCCAGGGCACCCGCCCCGTCGCCGCTGCGCACCGCCTTCAGGGCAGAGTTCAGGTAGACGATATCGTGGCCTTCGTGGCCCTGTTCGGCGTTCGCCGTGATCGCTACGAGCGCGCCAAAGGCCATGTATACCGTGCGCAGCGCGAAACGCTGCATGTGTTTGTTGAGCATCGCAGCACCTCCTGTGCCCACTGTTCAACTGGTGGAAACAGGTTAGGTCTGCTAGAAATGTATAGCAATACGCCAAATGACTAGCATCTATACATTTATGAAGAAAAGCCACGATTCCGCCCAGTGGGGAGATATCCGCATCTTCCTGGCCATCGCCGAGAGCGGCAACCTGGTGGCCGCTGCGGAGAAACTGGGCATTTCCCAACCCACCGCCGGGCGGCGGCTGGCCGCGCTGGAATCGGCCCTTGGCGTATCCCTGTTCGCACGCACCGGCCGGCGCATGCTGCCCTCGGACGCCGGGCGTGCGATTCTGGAAAGCGCACGGCTGATGCAACGGGAAGTGACCACCATCGAACGGGTCGCCGATGGCCAGGCCAGCGGCCTGAGCGGCACCGTGACCATCTCCGCCTCGGAGGGGACCGGTTCCAAGTGGCTGGTGCCAATCCTCGCGGACCTGCACCGGGAGTACCCGGAAATCGCCATCGAACTGCGCATCGAGGCACGCAATGCCGACCTGGTCCAGCGCGAGGCGGATATCGCCCTGCGCATGGGGCGGCCCACCCAGGGCGACCTGATTACCCGCAAGCTGGTGACCATCGGCTTCGGCCTTTACGCCTCCCGCGACTACCTCGCGAAAACTGGCGAACTGCTAAAAACCGAGGACCTGGAATCCCAGGAATGGATCGTCGGCCGCTTCAATGAGCGCGGCAGCGACCCCCTGAGGGATTTTCTCGCTGTGCACAACCTGGGCGGGCATTTCACCATCACCACCAACAGCCCCGCAGCCCAGTTGGAAAGCGTCCGCCAGGGGCTGGGCATCAGCCTGCTCTCCCATCGCTGGGCGTCCAACTACCAGGAACTCAAGGCGGTTATTCCAGGGATGACGGTGTTCAGTGAGGACTTATGGCTGGTAACCCACGAGGACCTGCGCCACAGCGCGCGCATCCGGGCCGTGGCCGACCATATCGCAGCGCATGCGCGCGATGCTGCCAGCAGCTTCGCCTATGGGCGCGAGCTTTGAAGGTCCACGCCGGGGCTGAACTGTGCAGAAATTTGAAGGGGTGTGGGAAATTGGGGTGGCCGAAGGGTCTCGAACCCTCCACCTCCGGAGCCACAATCCGGTGCTCTACCCGATGAGCTACGGCCACCATTGCGAAATTGAAACTTCGAGGCTCCCCGATCTGGGCTGATCAATGCGGGTGCCAGCTTCAACGCGGGCGGGATGTTAATGTGGCCCCGCCCCGCTGTCAAGCGAGGCCGGGCAGTTACCGGGGTGCCGCTTGGGCCTAGAGCTTGTTCCCGGTGAAGGGATAAGAGCCCATGAAGCCCGCCTTGACCTTGCCGGCGATGGTATCGCCATCCACGGTTCCGGTGAATTCCAGCTTGAGCTTCATCGGCTGGGTCACCCGGTTGATCCAGCGCACGGCGCCGCTGTCGGGGTTGTAATCGATGTCTTCTATCTGTGTTGTCGTGCCGTCCCCACTCTGCTCGCCGCCGAGGACACCGTTGTTGGTGGCCAGGCTGAGCGTGCTCGGCATCGGGCCGGTGGGCCCCTTGATGGTGACATTCCACTCGCCATCGATGGTGGCCGGAGGCGCACCGGCCGACTGTGCCACAGGCTTCGGCTTGCGCTTGGGACGCTCTTTGCCGACCCAGGCCGGCAGGGTCGCCCAGCCGCGCACGGTGGATGTTGAAAGCAATTCGCCCTCCTCCAGGTCCACTTCCCACTCGGGGAAGCGAGTGAGCAGTTCGTCCAGCACGACCCGGCCTTCCATCCGCGCCAGCACGTTGCCGATACAGGTGTGGATGCCGTAGCCGAAGGTCACGTGAGCCGCGCGGTCCCGCTGCACGTCGAAGCGGTCCGGGTTGGGGAAGATCCGTTCGTCGCGGTTGGCGGAGGCGACAATCAGCAGCACAGCGCTGCCAGCTGGAATGGTCGTGCCGTGGAACTCCACATCCTCGGCGACATAACGCGCCACGTGGGGTCCCGGGGGTTCAAAGCGCAGGAGTTCCTCCACCGCCTCGGGAATCAGGTCGCGGTTGTCCACCAGCAGTTTGCGCTGGTCGGGGAACTCGGCGAGGGTCTTGCCGGCCCAGCCGATCAGTTTGTTGGTGGTCTCGTTGCCAGCGCCGGCGAGAATATTCACGTAGGTGATCAACTCGTCGCGGGTAAGGCGGCGCTGGGTGCCGGTCTCGTCGGTAAACTCGACGCCGAGGAGCTCGGTGATCACGTCATCCGCGGGGTTTTTCATCCGCCAGTCGACATAGTCGCCAAAACTCTGGTCCATCTGTACCGCGCCTTCGCTGTACTCGATCGGTTTGCCGCCATCGGTGACGAGACGCGAATCAACACTTTCCCGCACGGCCTCGAAGTCTTCCTCGGGAATCCCCAGAAGCTTGCCGATCACCCGCATGGGAATCTGGCCGCCAATGTGCTCGATGAAATCGAATTCCTTCTCCCCGGCGATCTTGTCCAGGCATTCCCGGGTGATCTGGCGGACCTGCGCCTCGAGGCCGTTCATCCTCCGCGGGGAGAATATGCGCGCGACGATATTGCGGTGGATGGAATGGGCCGGCGGGTCGTTGTGGATGAAAGTACCCGGGGGGATCGCGATCTTCTGCTGGATCATTTCCAGGATATCGCCGTGCTTCGAACTCAGTGCCTGGTGGTTCAGGAAGGCGGCGCGCACGTCGTCATAGCGGGTCAGAGCGTAGAAATCGTATTCCTTGTTGTAGTAGAGAGGCGCTTCGTCGCGCATCTGCTTGTAGGTCGGGTAGGGGCTCTCGGCGATGGAGCGTTTGTAGGGGTCGTAGTAGACACCGCTGCCCACTGGCGCTGACTGGCTGGACATGGGAGGAATTCCTCGAATTATTGTTTAAGTGTCATGATGCTGCAACCAATGTCGAACTCTGTCAAGGAAGGCTGACGAATATCGATCCAGATGCGCCAGTCTGTCGACTGGCTCAAGGTTTTGGTGTAAAAAAACCGGACAAAACCGTTTAAAAACAGGGAGATGGAAGGAATCTGAATCCGCGCCCATCGGGTCGCAACTGCGCGACGAAGCGCGGGAAAGGCGGCAGGCACTGGCAGTGTGGATAGCATGATGGAGCCCCCCTGAACTGTCCATCCCGAAAAGCCTGTGTCACACTAACGCCACCAATCCAGGAAGGAAACAGGCATGGAAGCAATCTCTCCCCGGCGCAAAAAAACGGCTCTTCCAGGCATCTCACGCTACCCGCTACGAATCCTCGCCGCCCTGCTGCTGTTCAACTTTGCCCAGGCCGCATCCGCCGCCTACCTGTTGCAGATCGACACCGATGGCGCCGACGATGGCCCGGTCAGCTACAACGCCGGCTTTGCCTTCGGCAACGACACCACCACCGCCTCGCAGAGCGCCGTCGCCACCGCCTACGGCACCACCCCGGGAGACAGCATCTTCGGCGGCGACGGCAACCTCGATCCCGATACCTACATCTATACCTATACACCTTCCACCGACGCGGACAACCTGGTCATCCCCCAGGGCACCGACCTCGGCTCGGGCAACCTCGCTTCCGGCGGTGTCGGCGGTGGCATCGCGCCCTACCGCGTCTACATCCTCTACCCCTACACCGAAAATGTCAGTGGCGGCCCCACCCGCTATACCATCTCTACCCCCGGTGCGGCAGACGTAGTCGTCGACCTCGACCAGAACGGGGCCGGTGACGAGTGGATTCCGATCGGCGACATCACCCTTGTCGATCCCATGGCTGCAATCACCGTCACCCAGCAACCGACCGTCTCAAACAGCTTTGTCTCCATGCGCGCCTTCGCCGTGCTCTTCGAGGCACAGATCCCGCCGCCGCTGGGTCCGCCACCGCTGGCGCCGCCATCTCCCCCGGTGACTCCTGGTGCGGATGCTGTGGCTGTGCCCGCGCTGGGTGTTTGGGCACTTGCCTTGCTCTCCGGGCTCCTCGCGTTGGCGGGTGGCACAGCGATGCGCTGGCGCCACAAGTAAAAGAGACGCCAATCATCCGGCCATTCCAGGCCAGCATCACTGCGTACGGCGAATTAAATTGTGTCTTGGAGTAAACCCGGCCGGGGTTTCTTCAGGGAGGGGGTGTAATTTGAAGTTACAGCGGGAAAGTGGTCGGGGTAGAGAGATTCGAACTCCCGACATCCTGCTCCCAAAGCAGGCGCGCTACCAGACTGCGCTATACCCCGACGAAGGCCGCGAATGATACGCACCCGGACATCCGGCGTCAACGCTGTCAGGGTGCTTCCGACACCTCAAATGCTCCACTTTCGGGCGCTGCCGTGGGACAATACGCGCCCTTCACGGCGGGCTAGCGAGAGGAATACACCCGATGACGGCACAGGTACTGGACGGCAAGACACTGGCGGCGCAAACCGAGGCGGATCTGCTCGCCCGGGTGGAGCGCCTGAAGGACAAGTCCGGCGGTAAAACCCCCATTCTGGCCACCATCCTGGTTGGCGACGACCCCGCCTCCGCCACCTACGTCAAGATGAAAGGCAACGCCTGTCGCCGCGTCGGCATGGATTCCCTGGCCGTCGAACTGCCCAGTTCCACCACTACCGAGGAACTGCTGGCCAAGATCGAAGAGCTCAACGCCAACCCCGACGTCCACGGCATCCTCCTGCAGCACCCGGTGCCGCCGCAGATCGACGAGCGCGCCTGCTTCGACGCCATCGCCCTGGGCAAGGACGTGGACGGCGTCACCTGCCTCGGCTTCGGCCGCATGGCCATGGGCGAGGAAGCCTACGGCTGCGCCACGCCCCAGGGCATCATGCGCATCCTCGAACACTATGGGGTGGAGATCGAAGGCAAGCACGCGGTGGTCGTCGGCCGCAGCCCCATCCTCGGCAAGCCGATGGCGATGATGCTGCTGCAGAAGAACGCCACCGTCACCATCTGCCACTCCCGCACCAAAGACCTGCCCTCCCTCGTCGCCCAGGCGGACATCCTGGTCGGCGCCGTCGGCAAGCCGGAATTCATCCGTGCCGAGTGGGTAAAGGAAGGCGCCGTGGTAGTAGACGCCGGTTATCACCCCGGCGGCGTGGGCGATATCGAGCTTTCAGCGCTTACCGAAAAAGCCTCTGCCTACACACCGGTCCCCGGCGGTGTCGGCCCGATGACCATCAACACGCTGATCATGCAGAGCGTGGAATCCGGCGAGAAAAGCCTGGGCTGAGGCACTGCCTCCCCCGGCTGTAACCTACATGCGTATCCGTGGCTGATTCCCACCCGGGGCTGCCCTTTCCACGCCGCGTCTTCGCGGTTTTCGCGGTTTCAGCCGGAAACATGATGTTGATGATCGACGTGTCGATCGCCAACATCGTGCTGCCCTCCCTGTCCGCGGAACTGCAGGTAGACAGCGCCGACGCGGTGCTGATCGTCACCGCCTACCAGCTGATCCTGGCCATGACCCTGATGCCGATGGCAGCCTTCGGCGAGCGCATCGGCCTGCGCCGGCTCTACAGTTGCGGGCTGGTCATCCACAGCATCGCCGCGTTTTTCTGTTTCAACGCGGACAGCCTCCAAACGCTACTCATCGCCCGCTCGCTGCAGGCCATTGGCACCGCGGCCTCCCTGAGTGTGGCCTTCGGTTTGTTGCGGGCAATCTATCCGCTGGAGCACCTCGGTAAGGGAATGGCCATCAATACCATCGCCAATGCCGGCGGCACCGCGCTGGCCCCGGTGGTGGGCGGGCTGGTGCTGTCGACCCTGAGCTGGCACTGGGTGTTCGCCGCGGCAGTTCCCTTCTCCATGCTTTCACTGCTGTTCAGCCGCGCCCTGCCCGACCCGGAGCCGGAGTCGCCGCCGCCCTTCGACGGACGCGGCGCCGCCCTCTGCGCCGTCACCTTTGGCCTCGTGGTCACCGGCCTGCAACTCTTCACCCAGACATCGAGCGTGTTACTTCCGCTGGTGGTTCTCGGCGTGGGCGGCCTGGTCGCCTGGGTATTCGTCAATTTCGAGCGCAAGGTCCAGCGGCCCATCCTGCCGATCGAACTGCTGGCCATCCCCAAGCTGGCGGTCTCGCTGCTGGCCAATTTCAGCGCGGTGATCGGCTCGATGATCATCCTGGTTTTCGTACCCTTCATGCTGCAGCAGAACCTCGGCTACACGCCCGGCGCCGTAGGCGGCATGATGGCTTCCTATGCCCTGGCCAGCGTGATGGTGGCGCCGGTTTCCGGCTACCTCTCCGACCATATTCCGGTGACACGCCTGTGTATCACCGGCATGTGTTGCAGTTTCATCGGGCTGCTCCTGCTGGCGGGCCTGCCCGAGGGCAGCGGTGGCAGTGATATCGCCTGGCGCCTGTGGCTTTGCGGCGCCGGCTTCGGCATGTTCTTCTCGCCCAACGCGCGTCTGATTATCGGTTCCGCACCCCGGCGGCTGGCCGCCTCCACCGGCAGCATGGTCACCACAACGCGGATGCTCGGCCAGGCAGTCGGCGCGACCTTCACCGCCGGACTGCTGGCCCTGGGCTTCAGCAGTTCGAGCGCGCCCCTCTACTGCTCCGCCACCCTGGTCGCCATCGCCGGCCTGTGCAAGGTGCTCCCGGTGGGAGAGCCTTCAGCTGGTAGAGAGCCTTCAGCTGGTAGAGAGCCTTCAGCGGATAAACAGCCTTCAGCCGGGAAGCACCAGCAACCTGATTAACACCCGAACTATCACCGACTATTCAGGCGCCAGTGCCTGGCGCGGTTCATCCTCCTGCTCCCCCTCTTCGCCCTGTTCCCCCTCCCCGGCTGTCTCGCCGGCTTCGGCTTCCGCTTCAACAGGTTCAAGGTGACCCAGCGCGGCACGGATATCCACCAGGCGCCTGTTGGCCTTGCCCAGTTGCCGGCAGCTTCGCTTCACTTCATTCATGTATTGCAGGTAGAGCTCCAGCTTGCGCACATCCAGCGCGCCAACACTGGCCTTCCGCAGGAGATCGAGCTTCAACCGCCGGTAGCTCTCCTCCACCAACTGGTAGGCCGGGGGCTCTTCACCGCCCTTCTCGAGGAAATCGCTCCAGTTAACCAGGAATGCCTCCACGTCCGCGCGAAAATGCTCCATCGCCGGGAATGGCGCCCGCCAGAGTTCCGCCTCGGCTTCCAGTTCCTCGATTTCCTCGTTGAGATTGGCCACCAGCAGGTATTGCTGCAGGGACTCCATCAGCCCGGTCACCGTTTCCGCCAGGTAGGGCCTCAGCGGCTCACGGTTCAGGTGGGTGGCGAAGTCGGTCACCGCGCTCGCCAGGTCTCGAATATCGTCCCGCCCTTCCTGCCAGCGGTGCAGTTCACCCGGCTGCAACGACATTTCCAGCGTGGAAATCCCCAACTGGGCCACCCGTTCGACCTCCAGCACCATGCTCCCCACCGCTGTATCGGGCACGCTCAAGGCTGCGCGATCGAGATACTGGGGCGTCGCAACCTGGCGCTCCGCTTCCCGGAACATGCCAGAGAGCAGGCGCACCAGCCAGGGCGAGAGGGGCCACATGAGCAGGACGCCCAGCAAATTGAATACCGTGTGGAAAACCGCCAGGGTCATTGCCGGCGCGGCGCTCAGTTCCAGCGCGTCCTGAATCCATGCCACCAGCCACAGCATGGGCCCGAGCAGGAGCATCGCGACAAGCGCCGTCACCACGTTGAAGCCCAGGTGCGCCATAGCCACGCGCCGGGCGTTGGCGGTGGCATTGAACACCGTCAGCAGTGCGGTGGACGTCGTCCCCAGGTTGGCGCCGATCACCACCGCCGCGGCCGCGTCGAGTTCCACCAGCCCGCTCTCCGCAGCACTGAGCGCCACCACCATGGCGGCACTGGAGGACTGCATCAGGCTGGTGAGCACGAAACCGATGGCCACGTAAACGAGTATGGCCCGGAGGCTCAGCTGCTCGAAGCTGGGCAGGGTGTAACCCTCGCTCAGGCCATCGAAAGCGGCCTTGAGAACGCCGATGCCGAGAAACAGCAAGCCGAAACCCACCACGGCTAAACCGTAGGAGCTTCGCTTCCCTTTGGCGCCAGTCAATTTCAGCAACGCGCCGACGCCGACCAGCGGCAGTGCAAGTGCCTGTATATCCAGCTTGAATCCCACCAGGGCGACGATCCAGGCAGTCATCGTGGTGCCGACGTTACTGCCGAAGATCACCCAGATGGCTCGTTCGAGGCCGAGCATCCCCGCGTTGGCGAAGCCGATGGTGGCCACGGTCACCGCGCTGGAGGATTGCACGATGGCAGTGATGAGGAAGCCGGCAGCGAGGCCGCGCAGGCGGGTGCTGGTCCAGGTGGCGAGGAGGTCACGCAGGGCGGAACCGGCGGCCAGTTTCAAACCGTCGGTCATCAGGGACATGCCGATCAGCAGCAGGCCGAGCCCGCCGAGCAGTTCAGACACTAAAGACCACATCTTCTTTCTCCCGCCAAGGCCCTCCCGCTCTCGCGGGAACTCACGGCGGAAGCTTACACCACCCGCCGGGAACGACGCAGCACTGAGCTGTGCGTCAGGTCTTGTGCTGGAATACTCGCGCAGCGAAACCGAGCGCAAGGACCAGCAAAGGGAAGCACAGCGCCGGCAGGACTGGTACGGGCCGGGCTTCGGCATCGGCCGGGACCGCGCCCGGGCTCGCCGCCGGAGACGCGGGTGCCAGCACGGAGAGATCCGCCTCATAAGCGCCGATATCGCAGGCGCCATCATCCCGGGCCTCGCCGCGCTGGTCGCTCGGCGGGCAGTTCGCCCCGGCATCGATCGCCGGGGAAAGCGAGGGCGTGATCTGCAGGGCCATGGTCATGGTGGGCCCGCCATTGTCCGCCAGCGGGCTGAGCAGCGGATCGCCACTGAGGGCGGGGGAGCAAGTGCCATCCTCGATGAGGTTATTGGTATTCGTGCTGGGTGATTGAAAGAAACAATCCGGGCCACTGGAGTTGGCGATGATATTGTTGGAAAAATTCAGCGTACCCGTACTGTGCAAGCCCGCTCCGTCCGAACCTGCGTATTGAGTACTGACGTTAGCCCACAGAGTGTTGCTCCGCAGTGTCAGGGAGCCTGCCAGCTGGCCGATTGCGCCAGCAGTAATCGCCGAGTTTTCCACGAAAGTACTGTTGGTAACGGTCGCCGTAGAGATATTGAGCAAGCCGCCGCCAAAATCAGCCGTGTTCTGGAAGAAGGTGGAATTCGAGACGGTGAGTATGGAACCGTTATTGTTGGAGATCGCTCCCCCGCCGGCCGCTGCGTTTTGCGCGAAGGTACAACTGTCGATCATCGCTGTGGCGGAACTATCGTTCGCTATGGCCCCGCCCTGCGCTAGACCTGTTCCCTGGTCATTGCCGCTAAACGAACAGTTACTCGCTTCCAGCAGGCCATGATTCAGAATGCCCGCACCGGGAGTTGCCGATTCCCCGACCAGGCTCCCATTCTCGATGGCGATATTGTCCAGCACCAGGTGCGCGCCCGCGGCCACGTAAGTAATGCGGAACACGGGGGCCGCCGGGAGGCGAGTCACTGCATGGCCATTGCCGTCCAGGGTCAGGCTGTGGCCGGCGTCCGGCAGGACAGCCGGGAGTCCATTCGGCCCGTTGGTAATATTGTCGACTGCGTTCAGGGATATATCCGCATCCAGGCTGATCGTGTCGTCCTCGCCATTGCTGTTGGCAGTATTCATGGCAGCGATCAGCTGCGGGGTGGTCGACACGATAAAATTTGCCGCCTGGACCGGACTGAGCATCAGCAAACCTGGAAGCACAGACAGGCACCGACACACCAGCCTCTTGAAGCGCGTTCTATTGTATTTCAAGGTATTTCCCCTTAACGAACAGGGATTTTTGCCCGGCCGGCAGCCGGGAGACAAGCCATTACTCGACTTTTAGCCATTTCGCTTCCCGGTGGGAATCATTTGCGGTGTTCAGGGCAAGGGAGAAGCCCGGAGACTCATCATGAATTCAATGATTGCCGCCTGTTCACCGGAGGGTAGATCGAAAAAGGCGTCCCGTTGCGACCTCGCCTGTCCGCCATGGAAGTGGATCGCCTGGGTCAGTGTCGTCAGGTCACCCCTGTGTCCATAGGGGGCGGAGTCCCCCACGTCCCAGAGCTTGCGGGTTAAGAACTCACCCGTCGGCCTTGGTTGGTTGGCCACGGTGAAGTCCCCGGGATTCGCGAAACCTGCCAGGGTACCCTGGGCAATGAGCTCATTGTCGAAATGATCGAGCTCGGCATCGTTGAGGTTATGCCGCTTGAGGTCGGTGAAAGCATGTACCAGGGCGCCGCCACCGGCTGTCCTCTTCAGGTTCCTGCCCCGTACGCCCTCGGCAAGATCGAAGACGAGCAGGTGCTCGACATCTCCCGGGCGCAAATTGCCCGGAGGGTTGAATGGATTGGGCTCGCTGAACTGGCTCGACGCCAGCGCCAGTGTGGGACGGTGACAGGAACCGCAGCCGATATCCTCGAACAGGGCTTCACCCCGCAGGGCGGCATGGCGACGTTCCGGATAGGGGGACTCGACCGGGCCAGGCACTGCCAGGCTGGCCTGGAAGATGGTCGCCGCGGTGATATCACCCACGCTGAGTTCGTCGAAGACGCCATCCAGATCCGGATCGAGGCCCTGGCCGAAACGCTCCACGGACTGCATGCCGTGGTGATGATTCATGGCGTTGTTGGTGAACTCGCGCAAGGAAACAACCGCACCCTTCTGGTGAAAGGGTTTGATGATCAGGTCCCAGTCCACCCCCTCGATCGCGGAGGGATCGACCTTGCCGTCCGGCATCACCGTGACCTGGCCAAAGTCGACCCCTTTCGCCAGTAACTGGCTGGTCACCGGAACACCACTGGTGGCTGCCGCTGCGGTGGCCGCTTCACGTATGGCGATCAGCTCAAAGCTCATTTCCCGCGCCAGCATCTCGATCGCCCCGGAGCCGAACATGCCGAGGGTATTTCGTTCATTACTGAACTCCGGCGCCGTGGAAAATGTCACCGGGTCGAGTGCCTGGGCGAGGACGAACACATTGGCAACGAAATCGCCGCCGCCACCTGAACCCGCCTGGTTATGGCACCCGGCGCAGGAATTAGCGTCCGGCGCCGAGGTTCGGACGAAGGCAGGTTGATGTGGGCTGCGCGGCGCTCCCGTCCCGGTCGAAGCGGGCCGACCCTGGCCATCCAGTACATTGAATCGCGCATCGAATAATCGCTGGCCGTGGTCGATCAACTTGCGCAGCTGGATCTTCCCGTACTCGATCTGCTCCTGGTCCATATGCTGTTCCAGCGCGGGTCGTTCGCCGATGATCACTGCTGGTGATTCGGCCTGGGCTAGCCAGGGCAATGACAATAGCCCCAAACACAGAATCCTGCGTATCCAGCGCTGCCGATCCTTCACAAACGGTCCCTTCTTGTCCTTCATCTTGGTAACCTCCTCCATTGAGTGTGCCGACTGCTTTATGCGCGACGAAGCACGCTGAAGGGCACCACATCTCAGGGTGCCCTCCAGGGTGAAAGCAGGACAGTGGTTCAAGCTTAGGACGATTCTCGCAAAGGTCCACTGTTCGCGCATCGCGGCGAGCCAATGTACCCGCCGGGCACACCCGGGTATCAGCCTAGAAAAACGCGTACCACCAGTGATCGATACCACCAATCGGGTGGGTTATCTGCACGGGCAACAGGTCCGGCTGCAAAGTCCCGTGAGGGGCGATCGCGATATGAACCTCGGCTCCCAGGGGGTTTTCCAGGGGCGCGCCGGGCGCTGCGTGATGGGGAGTGTCCCCGACACTGACCCGGCCGCTCAGTCGAAGCATGCTTCCACCCACCACGTGACCGGCAAAGTTGTAGGCACCACCCTTTGCCGGCTTGTCCGTGCCCAGGTCATTTAAATCGCAGGGGTCGCTGCACTGGTCGGGATAATTGAAAATAAATGCCCAGCCAGTGAAAACCTCGGGGGCACCTTCGTACACCTCGGGCTGGAATCCGTTCGGCGCCGGATAGACGTAGCTGCCAACCTGGGGGGTGGGCATGGCAAATTTGATATTGAGCCCATCCTCCGAGCGCATGAGTGTCGCGCCGTTCGCAGCTACCAACGGCCCCATCGTGCCCTGACCAATGACATCGGAATGTTCCACAATAGAACCTTCCCCGAGGGCGAAGGGCGCTGCCATCGTGAGAACCGCCGCACCGACTAACTTCGAGTAACTATTCATAACATGCTCCTTCACTTCCGTGAATACAGGATTACGAGTTCAGCAAGGGCGAGCTCAAACTGTTAAGGCGCAGACACCTTCGCCTTCGCCGGCGTCCTGCCGAGCCCGTTTTGCCCTGTCAAAGCTAGTTTCCGCCGCGCTGAAGTGCATGAAGTGCGAGTGAAGATTCAGTGAAGAAAGGGGTTTCAGGGGCTTTTGGCGCTTTTCTCCCCAGGGGTTATGCTAGTGACCTCAATATCGGGCAGGTGCGCAGGCCATCGAAGGCAAGTGTCGGTCCCTGCGAGGGATGAAAGTGTCGATATGACTCAGGAAGAGGTTGGGTCCAATCGAATACCCGTATCGCTGCATGCCGGTGATCTCACGATTCATCTCGGCAAACGGGAAGTCCGCCGTAATGGCGTCGCCATCGAGCTGCCTAAACTTTCCTTCCAGCTACTCTACGTGCTGGTCGAATCCGCGCCGAACCTGGTCAGCATCGACAAATTGATCGAGCGGGTCTGGTCTGGCCGGGTGGTCAGCCCGGAAACCGTGACCCAGCGAATAAAACTGCTGCGCAACGCGTTGGGCGACGACGCCCAGAATCCACGCTATATCGGCCTGGTTCGCGGCGAGGGTTATCGGCTGCTGGTCGACGTCGAGCCTTCCCGGGCCACCGATATCAGCCTGGCACCGGACAGCGGTGACAAACGCAGCTTCCTCCTGCCCCTCCTCGCCACCCTCAGCTGCATTGGAGTGCTCGTCGCAGTCCTTGCAATCACCAGCTTTGATGGCAGTAGCGTAAACAGCCCCGGCACCCGGGATTCCAACTCCGTAGCCGTTCTACCCGTGGTTTCCCGGGGGGACGAGGAACACGAGTACCTGAGCAACGGGCTGGGGGACGAGCTTCGCGACCAGTTGGGCCGGATCGCTGGCCTGCGCGTCGCCGCGAGGTCATCGTCGATGGTTTTCGAAGACCGCGCGATGGATGCAAAACAGATCGCGGCGCAACTGGGGGTCCGCTGGCTGATCGAGACCACGACGCGCAGCCAGGGCGATCACCTGCGGGTGTCCATCCAGATCATCGACGGCGAAACCGGCTTCCAGTCCTGGTCCGAGAGCTTTGATCACCTGCAATCCGACATCCTGGGCGTACAGCAGGATATTGCGATGCAGGTGGTTACGCAGATCCTGCCGGACTCGACGCAGGACGTGGCCGGAGCCTATCCCGGGCCGCGCGATGTTTCGGCCCACACGCTGATGCTACTGGCCCGCCATACCGAGCATAAAGTTCGCGACAACGCGCTGCTGGACCCGGTGCTGCTCGACAGGGCGATAGAACTGTACTCGCAAGTCATCGGGATCGAACCGGACAACGCACTGGCCTACAGCCGGCTCGCGTCGGTGCTGCTGTACCGGGGCTCACTGGCCGAAGCAGAGCCCCTGATCGAGGAAGCGCTGGCACTGGATCCCGGGCTCTCGGAAGCGCATTACTCGAACGGACTCCTGCTCTGGCAACGCCGTGACAGCGCAGCCGGGGAGGCATTCCACAGGGCCCTGACCCTGAACCCCAACAATGCGGACGCCCTCGCCGCCTACGGCCAGTGGCTCTGGAACGGCTACGATTCCACTACCCCTGAAAGGTACCTGCGCGAGGCCTTGCTCATCGACCCACTCACACTGCAGCGCTATATAGACCTGGGCAACTTCTATGGCCTAACCGGCACGCGAGAACCGGGGCTGGAAATAGCCGGGAAGGTCGAGCAGCTTTTCCCCAACGTCACCGGGTATCGTGCCCTTGGCCGCATCTACGAAGTCCTCGGCGATTTCGACCAGGCGATCTACTGGACCCGAAAGGCCCTCGAAGCGGAGCCGGCAGTGCCTGACGCAAGCTGGCAACTGAGCGAGCTTTACGCGCGTATCGGTGATGACGAACACGCGATCCAGCTCAATGTCGAAACCAACGTGGCCTTCCTGTTCCACAGCCGCCGCTACGCAGAACTGATCGACGTCGGCGAAGAACTCCTGATCGAGTATCCGGACGACATGCAGCTCTATCACCTCTTGTCCTTCGCGTACCTTGCCGAAGGCTATTTTGCCGAAGCCGCGCGCCTGCTCGAACTGGCTGGATACCCGGGGATCGTGCTCGAGCGCCATGGACGCGCGGCAGACGCCGAGGCGATGGCGACCTACATCGGCGCGCTGCAGGCAATGGACCGACAGGCGGAGGCCGAGCAATATACCCGGTGGCTGCTCTCCAGCGTCCTCGGTTCATACACCACCGGTGATCCCAGGGGCTGGTGGGCCAGCCTTTTCGTTGCCTGCGCCTACGGCTATGCCGGGGACGACAAATCGATGTATCAATACCTGGATAATGTCAGCAGTGGCACCGGGCTCGTCTGGTATCCCTGGCTTATGGACCTGCATTGTTTCCAGGCCTTCAACAACGACGGGCGCTACCTCGGCATCGTAAGCGCTGTCGAAAAGAGAATGGCCGGGCAGCGGGAGAAGGTGCAGGCGAGACTGGCTGGCTCGCGCCTAGAATGAGCGGGTCACGCCGAGACTGAAAGCGTAGTCCACCACGTGAATCTGGTCCGCGTCCACCATGCGCAGGACCGAGGTTCTCGCCCGGGTTTTGGCGTTGAACAGCCACTCGAGACCCAGGCCGACATTAGTGTAGTTGTGCTTGATCGTGCGGTCGTGCTGGAACCAGTTTTCGTCTGTCTGGGTCGGAAAATCATCGGGGAACTCAAGCCCCCTGCCGTACTTTGACATGACAAACGCGCGTCCGGACAAGGTGTTGGAAAACCAGTAACCGACTTCGATGTGGGCACGCCAGTGATTGACACTGGCACCCAGGGTTTCCTCGACAAAGGTGTAACTGGGATCAAAACGGAAATAGAAATCTGAAAACAGCGGCACGTAGGTAAAGCGTGTTCCCAGCTGCAAGTGCCACAGGTTCTGCCCGACCGCGGCGTTGCCGAAGTGCTGGTAATCCTGACTCGGTATGCCATAGGAAACGAAGGGTTCCACCTGGAACTGTATGCTCTCGAATGCGAGCCAGGAGAGTCCCAGGGAGAAATCCTGCCACTCGACATGGAAATCCCCGTCGTCGATAAACTCCTCATCTTCGCGGCCGGGAATGTTGGCCGGCTGGTGTGGCATCGGGCCCTTGTAGCGCTTGCGCACCAATGGAATACCGGCGTAAACGCTCAGCCGGTCCGTCAGGCGATACGCACCGGAAAAGTCCAGTGTCTGGGTATCCACCCGGCCGATATCGACCTCCCCCACATTGACCTTGATCTTACTCACCTTGATCTGCTGGTAGGTGAGGGACCAGCTGCCCCGGGATTCTGCCGCGGCGCCAAGCGGGGCCAGCGCAAGACTCATGAAGAACAGCGCGGCCTGTAGTAAAGGCTTGGCCACGGGAGACTTAAACTTGTTGATCTTTCAGCGTGCGATGAATGACCCGAAGGAACGTCTTCACGTTGTCGTCGGTACTGAGATAGCGCGGAGCAGATGCTTGCGCCTGCTGGATTTCCGGCGAATCGTGTTCGGCGACAGGGAGGTAGGTCGCCGCCGAACCGGCTGCGCCCATTTGCGCGGCCACAGCCTGCCTTTGCTTGAACAGGGACATCACGATATCGAAATCGGCCTTGCCCAGGCTCGCCCCAATTTGCTCGGGCTCGGAAACGACTTGCACGTCGTGCCCTGCGGCACGCAGCTGCTCAACCATCTGGAGGGCGCCGGGGGAATGGGCTACGACCAGGATTCTACCTGGCAGGGGTGTTGCGTAACTGCGGAAGATGAGGCCCTTGCCGACCGGAAACAGGCTCTCTCCGCACGCAAAGACCACTGGACTGACGGGGAGTGACAGGGCCGAAGCCAACAGGCCGGCAAGTAAAGCGCTGTTCCGTTTGCGCATCCGGGTCACCTCCACCCTGCCCTGGGAACAGACCGACCGTTTCCAGAACAGCGTCCAGTTTCAAGAGTGGAAAATGAGTATTGTGTCCCTACGCTGTGTTGTCAAGGTAAGGGCCTTTGCGTCAGGGGGGCTACTGTCGCCGCCACTTGGTCCCCTCGCGGGAATCCTCGAGCACGACGCCGGCGGCGAGCAACTCGTCGCGGATCTCGTCGGCGCGGGCGAAGTTCTTCGCCTTCTTGGACTCCGCACGCTCGACGATCAGGGCTTCAACCTCTTCCGCGGAGATACCTTCATCGGAAGCCCCGCCCTGCAGCCATTCCTCGGCGTGGTGCTCGAGGATGCCCAGCATGCCCCCCGCCGCCAGCAGGCGCGCCTTGTGCCGGGGCTTGTCTTCCGGCGCCGCCTTGTTCAGTTCGCGGGCGATGGCGTGAACTTCGGCGATGGCGATCGGGGTGTTGAGGTCGTCATTGAGCGCCGCATAAAAGGGCTCGTCGAGCAGGGAGACATCCACGTCCAGGGCGATGTCGTCCACTTCACGCAGGGTGTTGTAGAGGCCGTTGAGCGTGGTCTCGGCCTGCTCCAGCAGCTCCGCCGAAAAATTCAGCGGCGAACGGTAGTGGGCGGAGAGCAGCGCGAAGCGCAGCACTTCACCGCGGTACCGGCCAAGCAGTTCGCGCACGGTACGGAAGTTGCCGAGAGACTTGGACATCTTCTCGCCGTCGATATCCAGGTAGGCGTTGTGCATCCAGTAGCGCACGAACTCGTCTTCGCCGTGGGCGCAGCGGCTCTGGGCGATCTCGTTCTCGTGGTGGGGGAAGATCAGGTCGCGGCCGCCGCCGTGGATGTCGATGGTCTTGCCGAGGTGGGCGCGGATCATCGCCGAGCATTCCAGGTGCCAGCCGGGACGACCAGTGCCCCAGGGGCTGTCCCAGCCGGGCTCGCCTTCCTTCGCCGGCTTCCACAGCACGAAGTCGCCGGGGTGGCGCTTGTAGTCCGCCACTTCCACCCGGGCGCCGGCGAGCATGTCGTCCAGCGAACGCTTCGACAGCTTGCCGTAGTCTTCCATCGAATCCACCGCGAAGAGCACGTGGCCCTGGGATTCGTAGGCGTGGCCCTTCTCCACCAGGGTGCGGGTGAGCTCGATCATCGCGTCGATGTTCTTCGTCGCGTGGGGTTCCAGGGTCGGCGGCAGCGCGTTGAGCTCGGCCATGTCCTCGCGGTACTTGGCAGTGAACTCGTCGGTGACCGACTCGATGCTGCGATTGCCCTCGCGGGCCGCGGCGATGATCTTGTCGTCCACGTCGGTGATATTGCGGGCGTAGGTCACCTTGTCGTAATGGGTTTCCAGCAGGCGGTACAGGGTATCGAAGACCACCACCGGGCGGGCATTGCCGATGTGGGCGAGGTTATAAACGGTGGGACCGCAGACGTACATGGTCACTTCGCCGGGCACCACGGGCTCGAAGGGGACTTTCTCCCCGCGCATGGTGTCGTAGATTTTCAGGCTGCTGCTCTTGCCCATGTCGTCAGTTCCCATTTTCCTCAGTTGCCTTCGTTCCAGGTGTCGCGCAGGCCGATGGTCATGTTGAACACCGGTTTCCCGGCGCTGTGCTCGTGGCGGTCCGCGACGAAATAGCCCTCGCGCTCGAACTGGAAGCCCTGCTCCGGGGCCGCTTCCGCCAGGGAAGGCTCGATGACAGCGTCGCTGATCACGTTCAGCGAATCCGGGTTCAGGTGGCTGAGGAAATCCGCATCGCCGCGGTCCGGCGCCTCGTGGTTGAACAGGCGGTCGTAGACCCGCACCTCGGCGGTCTTGCCATGGCTGGCGGAGACCCACTGGATCACGCCCTTGGGCTTGACGCCGTCCGCCGGGTCCTTGCCGATGGTATCGGGGATGGTGTGGGCGTGCACCTCAAGGATATTGCCCTCGGCGTCCTTCACCACGCTGTCCGCCTCGATCACGTAGGCGTTGCGCAGGCGCACCCGCTTGCCCAGCACCAGGCGCTTGTACTTCTTGTTGGCCTCCTCGCGGAAGTCCTCCACGTCGATGTACAGCTCGCGGGTGAAGGCCAGTTCGCGGCTGCCCAGTTCTTCCCGGTTGGGGTGGTTGGGCACGCTGACGGTCTCTTCCTGCCCTTCCGGGTAGTCCGTGAGTACCACTTTCAGCGGCTTCAGCACGGCCATGGCCCGGGGCGCGTTGGCGTTGAGGTCCTCGCGGATGGCAAATTCCAGCATCGCCACGTCCACCACGCCGTCGGAGCGGGTGGTGCCGATCATCTCGCAGAACTTGCGCAGGGCCTGGGGGGTGTAACCCCGACGGCGCATGCCGGAGATGGTGGGCATGCGCGGGTCGTCCCAGCCGCTGACCAGCCCTTCATCCACCAGCTGCTTGAGCTTGCGCTTACTGGTGACGGTATAGCTGGGGTTGAGGCGGCCGAACTCGAACTGGCGGGGCTTCGCCGGGACCGGCAGGTTGTCGATGAACCAGTCGTAGAGCGGACGGTGATCCTCGAACTCCAGGGTGCAGATGGAGTGGGTAATCCCCTCGATGGCGTCGCCCTGGCCGTGGGCAAAGTCGTAGGTGGGGTAGATCACCCAGTCGTCGCCGGTCTGGTGGTGGTGGATCTTGCGTATACGGTAAAGAATGGGGTCGCGCAGGTTCATGTTGGGCGAGGCCATGTCGATCTTAGCCCGCAGCACCTTCTCGCCCTCGGCGAACTCGCCGGCCTTCATGCGGCGGAACAGGTCGAGGCTCTCCTCCACCGTACGCTCACGATAGGGGCTGTTGCGGCCCGGCTCCTTCAGGGTGCCGCGGTATTCCCGGGCCTGCTCGGCGTTGAGGTCGCAGACATAGGCCTTGCCCTGCTCGATCAGGTACTCGGCCCAGTCGTAGAGCTGCTGGAAATAGGAAGAGGCGTAGTGGATCTCGCCGGCCCACTGGTAACCCAGCCAGCGCACGTCCTCCTGGATGGACTCGATGTACTCCTGGCTCTCCTTCTCCGGGTTGGTGTCGTCGAAGCGCAGGTTGCACTTGCCGCCATTGGCCTCAGCGAGGCCGAAATTGACGCTGATCGACTTGGCGTGGCCGATGTGCAGGTAGCCGTTGGGCTCCGGCGGGAAACGGGTGTGCACTTCGCTCACCCGGCCGCTGGCCAGGTCTTCGCTGATAATTGCCTGGAGGAAATTCTTGGGCGGTGTGTCTTGCATCTAGAACGGAAAACCCTGGACCAAAAAGGCGCGTATTATAGCCGCTTGCAAGCCCCGCTTTAAGCGAATTGCTACCGGCATTTGCCACCCGTGGCAGCCCACTCGCTGTTTTCCTGCAAATCAAAAGGCCGTATCATGGACGGTCCGCAAGAAATAACCCACAGGAAGTAGATCTATGATCACCATTCGCACGACGTTTGGCGAAATCAAACTGGAGCTGGACGCCGAAAAAGCGCCGAAAACTGTCGCCAATTTTCTCGAATATGCCCGCAGCGGGCACTACGACGGCACGATTTTCCACCGCGTGATCAACAATTTCATGATCCAGGGCGGCGGCTTCGACACCGACATGAAGCAAAAGTCTGCCGGCTCCCCGATCGAGAACGAGGCGGACAACGGCCTGAAAAACGACTTTGGCACCGTGGCGATGGCCCGCACCATGGACCCGCACTCCGCCACTGCGCAATTTTTCATCAACGTGAAGGACAACGACTTCCTCAACCACACCGGCAAGAACGCCCAGGGCTGGGGTTACGCCGTGTTCGGCAGAGTGGTCGAAGGTGAAGAGGTCCTGAACAAGATCCGCGCCGTCCCCACCACCTCCAAGTCCGGCCACCAGGACGTTCCCGTCGACCCGGTGATCATCGAATCCGTCACTGTCGAAGAGTAAGGCTCCCGCTCAGAGCGGCGCTCTCCTGAAAGAGTCACCGGTGTCTCGCACCCTCTTCATCTCAGACCTGCATCTCGACCCAGCCCGGCCCGGAATCATCCGGGCCCTGGCGGGCTTTTTGCGTTCAAACACGGACTGCGACGCCCTCTATGTCCTCGGCGACCTCTTCGAGGCCTGGGTGGGCGACGATGACGACGCCCCCCTGGCGGCGGAAGTCGCCGGCCTGTTCCGCGAGTTCAGCGCCGCCGGTCCCGCCCTGCACTTCATGCGCGGCAACCGGGATTTCCTCCTCGGCGGTGCCTGGTGCGAGTCGGCTGGCGGTGATCTGGTCGCCGATCCCACCGAAGTCGATCTCTATGGTCGGCAGACCCTGCTGATGCATGGCGACAGCCTCTGCACTGGTGATGCGGCGTATATGCAATTTCGTGCAATGGCCCGGGATCCGGGGTGGCAGGCGCAGGTGCTTTCCCGGCCCCTGGCGGAGCGCCGCGCCCTGGCGGCCCAGTTGCGGGCACAGAGCAAGGAGGCCAACTCCAACAAGGCGGAGGACATCATGGATGTCACTCCTGCTGAGGTCGAACGGGAGATGGCTGAGCACGGTGTTCGCTACCTGATCCACGGTCATACGCACCGGCCGGCGTGCCATGAGCTTTCTTTTGGCGAGCGTTGGGTGCTGGGGGACTGGGACAGCCACGGTTGGTATCTCGAATCTACTTCAAGTGGCTTCGAGCTTCAGAAGTTTCCTATTTAACAACCACTTATAGCAGCTTTCTAAAGTGCCTGGAGTGACTGATTCCGGGCTTGCGGTTCGTGTGCCCGGGCGTTAGTGCCGGGAATCCGAGCTTCAAGCCCGCGTGGCTCCCGCTTGTTCGAAAGCGTTTATACTCACAGCGGAAGCCACGCGGGCTTGAAGCTCTGGCGACGGCGGTCAATTCCGACTCAGGGGGTGCGAGCCGGTGGATGTGGCACTGCGCAAGCAAGAGCAGGCGCAAGTTCCGTGCGGCGAGTTCGTCGCTACCGCCATCCATGGCTCTCGCGACATACCGTACATCCTGTACATAAAGCGCTTTCGAGCAAGCACGGGACTTGCGCCTGCTCTTGCGATTCCGAAGCGCCCTGCTCCCCGAACCTCAACCAACCCGTTCGAGGGTCAGCCGGGTCACCACGGTTCCAACCGCATAAGCCAGCACAATCGTCAGGATATCCCCGTTGGCAAAACTCAGGGATGTCACCATCGGCCCGGGGCAGTACCCGGCCAAACCCCAACCCACACCAAAGATGAGACCACCGACAACAATCCGCCAATCGATCTGCCGGAGAGTCGGCAGGTGGAAGCGCGTCTCGAGCAAGGGGTGAGGCCGCCGCAGGGTCAGCGGTGTGGCGATGGCGTTGACTGCCAGGCCACCGCCCATGACGAAGGCCAGGGAGGGGTCCCAGGTGCCGAAGACGTCGAGGAAGTTGAGGACCTTGGCCGGGTCGATCATCTGGGCGATGGAAAGGCCGAGGCCGAAGAGGGTGCCGGCGGCAAGGGCGCAGAGGCCGCGTAATACCTGGCTCATGTTCAGCCTCCCACCACGTGACGCACGACGAAGACCGTGACGAAGGCCGCGAGCATGAAGCTCAGGGTCGCCGCCAGGGAGCGGGCGCTGCCGCGGGCGAGGCCGCAGATGCCGTGGCCGCTGGTGCAGCCGTTGCCGAGGGTGGTGCCGATGCCGACCAGCAGGCCGGCTGCGATGAGTTGCGGCGTATCGACGAGGGCGGTGATGTGCCCTACTCCGGGAGCAATTCCGGACCACTGGTAGATGAAGCCGCCCAGCACGAGGCCGATGACGAACATCAGGCGCCAGCTGAAGTCACCTTTCTTGGGATGGATCGCGCCGCCGGCGATGCGGGAGATGCCGGCGATACGGCCGTTAAGGAAAAGCAAAAGTGCTGCGGACAGGCCGATGAGGGCCCCGCCGAGGAGCGCGGGCCACGGCGTGAAGTTTACGATTGTCATGGTGTTCCTGGCGTTCGAACAATTTGTAAGTCGAGTAAATAAGTAGCGTGAGGAATCGGGGCCCTGGCGGACCAGCGGTTCAGCCGCTGGTCACTTCGCAGCTCAGGGCGCGCTCGCAGTTCAGGGAGTTGGAGATGAAGCAGCTCGCCTCCGCCTTGTGCAGGAGCTTCTCGGCCTTCTCGAGGTCTTCTTCCGCGCCGATGACCAGCTTCGCCGTGACCTTGACGCTGGTGAACTTCATGTAGCGCTCGACCTTGTCCAGTTCGCCATCGGCCACCACTTGCAGGTCCGACCAGTCGAGCTTGGCGATCTTCGCGATGGCGCGGAATGACAGCACCATGCAACTGGACAGCGAGGCCATCAGCAGGTCTTCCGGGGACCACTGGTCGCCGGGGCCACCGAACTGGGGCGGCGGGGCCGCGTCGAAGGTGGGTACGCCGGCTGCGCTGACCTGCACGGCGCCCTCGGGTGTCGCGGCGACGGAGGCGCTGTAGGTGTGGGGAAGTTGTTCCATGCTGTTCTTTCCTTTGGTCGAAAGTTATACGTCGGTGATGAGGGCCGTGTTCAGGCGGACTTCTCGCCGGCACTTGGCGCGGCCGCATCGCCCGCGCTGAGAATACTGGTCACTGCCTGGTGCTGGGTCAACCAGACCTGCCCGTTCAATTGCTCCAGGAAGTGGGTGCGTTTCAGGGTGTCCATCACCGGGCCTTTCACTTCGGACAGGTGGAAGCCGATATCGCTCCCGGACAGGCGCAGGTTGATGGATTCCAGGGTCTCCAGGGCGCTGAGGTCGATCTCGTTCACCGCCGTGCACATCAGGATCACGTGCTTCACCGCCGGCCGTTCCGCCAGCAGCTCGTAGAGCCGGTCCTCGATGTAACTGGCGTTGGCGAAGTAGAGGCTTTCGTCGACGCGCAGGGAGAGGATCTGGGCGTGGGTCACCACGTCGTGGCGATTGATATTGCGGAAGTGCTCGGTGCCGGGCACCTCCCCCACCACTGCCATGTGCGGCCGCGAGGTCTTGTAGAGGTGCAGGGCCAGCGAGGCGAGCACGCCGCAGGCGACGCCCATCTCCACCCCCAGCGACAGGGTCACCAGGATGGTGGTGATCACGGCGACGAACTCGGATTTACCGAAGTCCCAGGTGCGCCGGATGATCGACAGGTCCACCAGCGAGAGCACCGCGACGATGATCGTTGCGGCCAAAGTCGCCTTGGGCAGGTAGGCCAGGTAGGGCGTGAAATACAGCGCCACGCAGGAGACGCCGATGGCGGTGAACATGCCCGCCGCCGGGGTCTCGGCGCCGGCGTCGAAGTTCACCACCGAGCGGGAGAAACCGCCGGCCACCGGGTAGCCGCCGCTGGCGCCGGCGACGATATTGGCGGCGCCGAGGCCCACCAGTTCCTGGTCCGGATCGATCTTCTGCCGGCGCTTGGCGGCGAGGGTGTGCCCCACCGAAGCCGACTCGACGAAGCCGATGATGGAGATAAAGATCGCCGCGACCAGCAGTTCCTTCCAGGCGGGATTGAGCAGTGAGGGCAGGCCCAGGGCCGGGATGCCGCTGGGAATGTCGCCGACGAGGTCCACGCCATTCGATCCCATGTCAAAGGCCCATGCAATGATGCTGGTGGCGATCACGCCGATCACCGGCCCGGTGCGCGACAGCATCCCCGCCCAGTAGTCCGAGAGGCCCAGGCGCATCAATAAAGGTTTGAGCCCACTGCGCACCCAGAACAGGAAGAGCAGCACCGGCAGGCCCACCGCCAGGGTGAGCATGTTGCTCTCCCCCAGTGCCCCGAGCAGGCTCAACACCAGTTCCAGCAGGTTGTCGCCGCCCGCTTTTATCCCGAGCAGGTGCTTGATCTGGCTGACAGCGATGATGATTCCCGAGGCGGTGATAAAGCCCGCAATCACCGGGTGCGAGAGGAAGTTGGCGAGGAAACCCATGCGCAGGAAACCCAGCCCGAGCAAAAACACGCCGGACATCAGGGCCAGCAGCATCGCCGCTTCCATGTAGCCGACCTCCCCCGCCGCCGCGATGCCGCCAACGGCGGAAGCGGTCATCAGGGAAACCACCGCCACGGGCCCCACCGAGAGAGTGCGGCTGGTGCCGAAGATGCCATAGGCCACCAGCGGCAGGATGCTGGCATAGAGCCCCGCCTCCGGCGGCAGGCCCGCCAGCAGCGCGTAGGCCAGGGATTGCGGGATCAGCATGATGGTCACGATCACCGCCGCCAGCAGGTCGCTGGCCAGCGCTGCGCGATCATATTCCCGCCCCCATTCCAGGATGGGGAAATAGCGGCGCCAGTTGCGCTTCACCGATCAGTTCTCCCCGATCACCGGCTGCACCAGCCATTCGCGACCGCGCAGCATGCCTTGCCAATACAGCGGCGGCATCACCCGCTCCTTCAGCAGCCAGGCCAGGCGAGTGGGCTGGGTGCCGTCGAGCAGCCAGGTCGGCAGGCTGGGCAGCAGCTTGCCGCCGTAGCCGAACTCCGCCAGCACGATCTTGCCCTTCTCCACTGTCAGCGGGCAGGCGCCGTAACCGTCGTAATGGGCAACGCCTTTGGCACGGCCCATGTCGGCGAGAATGTTGTTGGCCACTACCGGCGCCTGCACGCGGGCGGCGGCGGCGGTCTTGGCGTTGGGCGCGTTCATCACGTCACCCAGGGACCAGACGTTCTCGAACTGCTTGTGGCGCAGGGTGTTCTGGTCCACGTCCACCCAGCCCGCCTCGTCGGCCAGCGGACTGACGCGGATGAAGTCCGGGGCGACCTGCGGCGGCACCACGTGGATCATGTCGAAGTCGCGCTCCTGGATTGTCGGCTCACCTTCGGCGCTCGCCACCTCGAACCAGGCCTTGCGGGCCGGGCCGTCGATGCGCACCAGCTTGTGCCCGAAGTTTAGCTGGGCATTGTATTTTTCCACATAGCGCATCAGCGCGGGGATGTAGTCTGCCACGCCGAACAGCGCCGGCCCGGCGTTGTAGAAGCCGATTTCGATATCCTTCAGGCGGCCGTTGCGGAACCAGTAATCCCCGGAGAGATACATCGCCTTCTGTGGCGCGCCGGCGCACTTGATCGGCATCGGCGGCTGGGTGAACAGGGCCTTGCCGGCCTTCAGTTCCTGCACCAGTTGCCAGGTGTAGGGCGCGAGGTCGAAGCGGTAGTTGGAGGTGACGCCGTTCTGGCCGATGGTCTCGGCCAGGCCCTCGATGCCTTCCCAGTTGAGCTTCAGGCCGGGAGCGACCACCAGGCGCTTGTAGCCCACCAGGCGGCAGCCCTCGAGCACCACGGTATTGCGCGCCGGGTCGAAGGCCGCCACCGCGGCCTTGATCCAGTCCACGCCTTTCGGAATCAGGGAGGCCAGGGTGCGGACGGTTTCCCCGGGCTTGAAGATACCCGCGCCCACCAGGGTCCAGCCCGGCTGGTAGTAGTGCACGTCCGCCGGATCGATGATGGCGATCGACAGGTCACTCCCGCGCTTGAGCAGGCTCGCCGCCGTGGCGATACCCGCCGCGCCGCCGCCGACGATCAGCACATCGTAGCTGGCGAGTTTCTCCTCTTTCGCGGAACGGCCACTGACTCGCGCGGCGATGCCGCTCATGTCGTAGCCCGCTTTCTTCGCCGCATTGGCAATCTCCGCCACCGGGCGGCGATGGCCCTCGTAGAGCGCCCACAGGGTGGTAGAGCGCATGCCGCTGCGGCAGTAGGCGTGCACCAGCCCGTCGGCATTTTCCAGCAGACTGCCAAAGCGTTCGGCATCGGCATCTTCCACCCGCCCGGAAATCACCGGCAGGTGGTGGCACTCGATGCCCAGGGCTTCCGCGGCTGTGGCGATTTCCTGGAAGCCGGGCTGGTCACTGCCCTCGCCGTCGGGGCGGTTGCAGATCAGGGTTTTCACACCCTCTTTGGCCAGTTGCATCACATCGTCGGCGCTGATCTGGCCGGAGACCGTCAGTTTGTTATCGAGTCGTTTGAGGTCCATGGTGTCCTCCTAGAAGAGGTTGAGGGGCAGTTTCAGGTAAACGGTGTCGTTGCTTTCGGGTTCGGGGAGATGCCCCGCGCGCATGTTCACCTGCAGCGAAGGCAGGATCAGCCGCGGCATGCCAAGAGTGGCGTCGCGGGCCTCGCGCATATGCACAAACTCGTCCTCGCTGGTGCCCTGGTGCACGTGGATGTTTTCCGCGCGCTCGGCGGCAACGGTGGTTTCGTACTCCACCTCGCGGCCGTTGGGCATGTAGTCGTGGCACATGAACAGGCGCACTTCCCCGGGTAAGGACAGCAGGCGCTGGATGGACTGGTAGAGAATTCGCGCGTCGCCGCCGGGGAAGTCGGCCCGGGCAGTGCCGCCGTCGGGCATGAACAGGGTGTCGCCGACGAAGCAGGCGTCGCCCATCACATGGCTCATGCAGGCGGGAGTATGCCCCGGCGTGTGCATGGCGTGGCAGACCAGGTTGCCAACCATGTACTGGTCGCCGTCGCGGAACAGGCGGTCGAACTGGGAGCCGTCCCGGGCGAATTCGGTGCCCTCGTTGAAGATCTTGCCGAAGGTCTCCTGCACCGTGACGATGTGCTCGCCGATGCCGATCTTGCCGCCCAGTTGCTCCTGGATGTAGGGCGCCGCCGAGAGGTGGTCGGCGTGGACGTGGGTCTCGATGATCCACTCCAGCACCAGGTTGTTGCGGCGGATGTGGTCGATCATGTCGTTGGCGCCCTTGAGGCTCAGGCGGCCCGCGGCGTAGTCGATCTCCATCACCGAATCCACCACCGCGCAGGCCTTGGACTGGGGGTCCTTCACTACATAAGAGAAGGTGTTGGTGTCCTCGTCATAGAAGGGAATGACTTCCGGCTTGCTGGCGAGGTCCACCGGGAATGGTATCTGGGACATGGGTACTTCCTCTGGCACTGAACCCGGCAACACCGGGCGCTTTTTTGTTGAGAGCTGTCGAGAGCTATGTGTCTGATAGCCGTATTGCGGGAATCATGCCAGTTTTCTTTAAATCGAATTTACATTAGATAAATATTTTAGATATCTGTTTTATATAGAATTAAATTCATCTAACTGAAATCGGCAACTTAAAGAAAACCTGAACTCCCGAATTCCATGCCATAATTGGCAAACCTCTTGTCACTATTGGCATACCCCATGAGCCAGACCGATAACCGGGAATTCGACCTCAGCTCCCTCCTCGACAGCCTGGAGCACCCCGCCATCCTGCTCTCCCCCGACTACCACATCCTCGCCAGCAACCAGCGCTACCAGGAAAGCTTCGGCGAGATTGCCAAAGGCGACTTCTGCTACCGCGTCTCCCACGGCTACGACAAGCCCTGCGACCAGGCCGGCGAAAGCTGCCCGCTACTGGCCTGCAAAAACTCGCTTGAGAAGGAACGGGTGCTGCACATCCACAACACCCCCCGGGGCCGGGAGCACATCGACGTGGAGATGGTGCCGCTGAAGGACAACAGCGGCGAGGTGCTCTACTTCATCGAGATGCTGAAGCCGGTGGACATCGCCAGCGCCGAGATCCACGGCGAGCGCATGGTCGGCCAGAGCGCCGCCTTCAACAAGCTGGTGGAAATGATCAACCTGGTGGCGCCCTTCGACACCTCGGTGCTGCTGCTCGGCGAATCCGGCACCGGCAAGGAACTGGCGGCCAACGCCATCCACAATGCCAGCAAGCGGGCAGACCACAACTTCGTGACCGTGGAGTGCGCCGGCCTCACCGAGACCCTGTTCGAAAGCGAACTCTTCGGCCATGTGAAAGGCGCCTTCACCGGCGCCACCCAGAACAAGCCGGGGCTGCTGGAAGAAGCCCACGGAGGCACCCTCTTCCTCGACGAGATCGGCGACGTGCCCCTGGGCATGCAGGTGAAACTGCTCAGGCTGCTGGAAACTGGCACCTACCGCCCGGTGGGCAGCACCCAGGTGAAGTGGGCGGATTTCAGGCTGGTCTGCGCCACCCACAAGCAACTGCCCACGCTGATCGCCGACGGCGGCTTCCGCGAGGATCTCTTCCACCGCATCAACACCTTCCCCATCACCCTGCCACCCCTGCGGGAGCGGCCGGAGGACGTGGCGCTGATTGCCCGTTCACTGCTGGAGAAACTCTCGCCGGGGAGCAAGTACCACCTGACGGATTCCGCCATCAAGCGGCTGAAGGAGGAGCCCTTCCCGGGCAACATGCGCCAGCTGCGCAAT
This sequence comes from Halieaceae bacterium WMMBA4, assembly GCA_033283325.1. GTDB lineage: Bacteria > Pseudomonadota > Gammaproteobacteria > Pseudomonadales > Halieaceae > Mangrovimicrobium. The sequence goes on along the minus strand of JAWMQO010000001.1, from coordinate 820,996 downwards.
ATCATGGAGCGGGCGATTATCTTCACCCATTCGAACGTGATCGATGCGCAGGTACTGGAGCGCAGTCTGGAAGGTTGTATTGCGGCGGGTGCGCCGCAGGCGGGAGAGGATTGGCCGGACCTGAAGACCCAGGAGCGGCGCTACCTGGAGAAGCTGCTGGCGCACTGCGGAGGCGACAAGGAAGAGACGGCGGGACTCGCCGGCATCAGTCTTCGCTCGCTCTATCGCAAGCTTGAGGGCCTGAGCTCAGCGGATTAAATCGACGAATATTACGATTTAACCCACCCACAATAATAACTCGCCTTATCTTACGAGATACTCCCACCCCTGTGGGAGCTCACTCTGTGAGCGATATCGCCACAGCCCGCGCCCGAGCAGAAAGACTCCCAACCCCATCCCAAGGCACAAGCTTTGTGGGAGCTCACTCTGTGAGCGATCGCCCGCAGAGCGGGCTCCCACAGTAGCCCTGCAGCCCTGCAGCTCAGCAGCCCAGCCCTGCAGCTCAGCAGAGCAGCAAATCTCAGGCAGGGACGCCCGAGTGAAAACGGAATTCGGTATCTGGGGACTCGATCAGCTCCTGCTCGACTGCGAGGAACACCGGCAACCGCTCCGCCACCTCCTCCTTCGAACTCAACGACTCCGCCAGCTTCAAATAATCCAGGAAGTGCCGCGATTCGGACTTCAACAGCGAGTCATAAAACTCCCGCAACTCCCCATCCAACTCCGGCGCCAGGGCAGCAAACCGCTCACAAGACCGCGCCTCAATAATCGCCCCGCAAATCAAGGTATCCACCAGCCGCCCCGGCTCCCCATCCCGCGCCGCCCGCCGCAAACCACCCGCATACCGCGCCGCCGAGATCTGCGGGTACTCAACCCCCCGCTTTTTCATCAAGGCAATCACCTGCTCAAAATGCCGCAGCTCTTCCCTGGCCAGGCGGGATAGCTTATGCAACAGCGAATGATGCTCCACATAGCGATACATCAGGTTCAAGGCCGTCGACGCCGCCTTCTTCTCACAATTGGCGTGATCAATCAGCAGCAGCTCGGGGTTCTCCAACGCCCACTCCACCCACGCCCGGGGCGTCGCACAGGGCAGGAATTCACGAATCGGCGTGAGGTCGACAGGCTTGCCCATCAGTCGTCATCTCCAAACAAATCGGGCATCGCGATATAGCGGTCGTAATGGGCCTCGGAAAGCAGGAAGAACTCCGCATCGATCTGGTCCCGCAAATCCACCAGCGGCAAATCGCGGTAGGCCCTATCCACCTCGAAGCCAAAGTCCCGCGGCTGGCCAATCTGCCCCGCCCCGGCCTTCAGCAGGCTGAAGACCCAGCAGTACTCGTCATGATGGGGGGTATAGCGCACATTCTGCACCGTCAGCTGCCACTTCAGCAGGGCCGGATCGACCACCCGCAACTTGTTGCTGACACACTGGGAAAGGAAGCCCGCGAGGCGCCCGTCGATGATGCGCTTCTGCGCCTGGGTATAGCCGTTCCAGTGGATGACCTCGTGCTGGAAACGCTTGCAGCCACGGCAGACGGTATCGCCGATACCCGTGGAACAGACCCCGATACAGGGCGTTTTGACGAATTCGTTGAGCATTGGACGGGGGAGAATCTCTGGACCGGCAGTTTACGGTATCAGCCCCTTGAATGCACGGTATAAGCCCCTGATTCATTTAACTGTTTCGCCGTATCCGCTATAATCCCCCCTCTGTTTTTTACCTCCACAGGCTTCCCGCGCCGGCATCCCCCCGCCCGCGCCGCCCCTGACATACGCAAAGGAGCTCTAACTGTGCTTGACGCATATCGTGAACACGTGGCCGAACGGGCCGCACAGAACATCCCCCCGAAGCCGCTGAACGCGGAGCAGGTCGCCGGCCTGGTAGAGCTGCTGAAGAACCCACCCGCCGGCGAAGAAGCCGCCCTGCTGGAGCTGATCACCGACCGCGTACCCCCCGGTGTTGACGAAGCCGCCTACGTGAAAGCGGGCTTCCTCTCCGCCATCGTCAAGGGCGAGGCCGAAAGCCCCCTGATCGACAAGGCCGCAGCGGTCAAGCTGCTGGGCAACATGCACGGCGGCTACAACATCGAGACCCTGGTCGGCCTGCTGGATAACGCCGAGCTGGGCGAACTGGCCGCCACCGAACTCAAGCACACCCTGCTGATGTTCGACGCCTTCCACGACGTGGACGAACTGGCCAAGGCCGGCAACGCCAACGCGAAAGCGGTGATGGAATCCTGGGCCGAGGGCGAGTGGTTCACCTCCCGCGACGACGTGCCCGAGTCCATCAAGGTATCCGTCTTCAAGGTGACCGGTGAAACCAACACCGACGACCTCTCCCCCGCTCCCGACGCCTGGAGCCGCCCGGACATCCCCCTGCACGCCCTGGCCATGTACAAGATGACCCGCGACGGCCTGACCCCGGAGGAGCACGGCGTGACCGGCCCGATGGCGCAGATCGCCGAGATTCAGGCCAAGGGCCTGCCCGTAGCCTTCGTCGGCGACGTGGTCGGCACCGGCTCCTCCCGTAAATCCGCCACCAACTCCGTACTGTGGTTCTTCGGCGACGACATGCCCGGCGTACCCAACAAGAAAGGCGGCGGCATCTGCATCGGCGGCAAGGTTGCCCCCATCTTCTACAACACCATGGAAGACGCCGGCGCGCTGGTCTTCGAAGCCCCGGTCGACGACCTGAACATGGGCGACGTGATCGAGATCCGCCCCTACGACGGCAAGATCCTTAACGAAGCCGGCGAGACCCTCTCCGAGTTCGAACTCAAGTCCGACGTGCTGCTCGACGAAGTGCGCGCCGGCGGCCGCATCAACCTGATCATCGGCCGCGGCCTCACCACCAAGGCCCGCGAAGCGCTCGGCCTGCCCGTCTCCACCCTCTTCCGCACCCCGGAACAGCCCGCCGACACCGGCAAGGGCTACACCCTGGCGCAGAAGATGGTCGGCAAGGCCTGCGGCGTCGAGGGCATCCGCCCCGGCACCTACTGCGAACCGAAGATGACCACCGTCGGCTCCCAGGACACCACCGGCCCGATGACCCGCGACGAACTGAAAGACCTGGCCTGCCTCGGCTTCTCCGCCGACCTGACCATGCAATCCTTCTGCCACACCGCGGCCTACCCCAAGCCCGTGGACATCGACACCCAGCACACCCTGCCCGACTTCATCATGACCCGCGGCGGTGTTTCCCTGCGCCCGGGCGACGGCATCATCCACAGCTGGCTGAACCGCATGCTGCTGCCCGACACCGTGGGCACCGGCGGCGACTCCCACACCCGCTTCCCGATGGGCATCTCCTTCCCCGCGGGCTCCGGCCTCGTCGCTTTCGCCGCCGCCACCGGCGTAATGCCGCTGGACATGCCGGAATCCGTACTGGTGCGCTTCAAGGGCGAAATGCAGCCGGGCATCACCCTGCGTGACCTCGTGCATGCCATCCCCTACTACGCGATCCAGCAGGGCCTGCTGACCGTCGAGAAGAAAGGCAAGAAGAACATCTTCTCCGGCCGCGTGCTGGAGATCGAAGGCCTCGACAACCTGACCGTCGAGCAGGCCTTCGAGCTTTCCGACGCCTCCGCCGAGCGCTCCGCCGCCGGTTGTACCATCAAGCTGCCGGAAGACGCCATCGCCGAATACCTGCGCTCCAACATCGTGCTGCTGCGCAGCATGGTCGCGGAAGGCTACGGCGACCCGCGCACCCTGGAGCGCCGCGCCCAGAAAATGGAAGAGTGGCTGGCCAACCCCGAACTGATGGAAGCCGACGCCGACGCCGAATACGCCGCCGTCATCGAGATCGACCTGGCGGAAGTGAACGAGCCCATCGTCTGCTGCCCCAACGACCCCGACGACGCCAAGCTGCTTTCCGAAGTAGCCGGCGACAAGGTGGACGAAGTGTTCATCGGCTCCTGCATGACCAACATCGGCCACTTCCGCGCGGCCGGCAAATTGCTGGACCAGCACAAGGGCAGCATCACCACCCGCATGTGGATCTCCCCGCCGACCCGCATGGACGAGCACCTGCTGATGGAAGAAGGCTACTTCAACATCTTCGGCCGCGCCGGCGCGCGCACCGAGATGCCCGGCTGCTCCCTGTGCATGGGTAACCAGGCGCGCGTGGCGGCGAACAGCACCGTGCTTTCCACCTCTACCCGGAACTTCCCCAACCGCCTGGGTGATGGTGCGAATGTGTACCTGACTTCCGCGGAGCTGGCTGCGGTCGGTGCGATTGTTGGCAAGTTGCCGACCCCGGCTGAGTACCTGGAGTACGCGAAGAACCTGGATGCTATGAGTTCTGAGATTTACCGGTATATGAACTTTGACCAGATTGTGGAGTTCCAGAAGAGTGCCGAGGAAGGGAAGCGGATTGCGGCTGTGGAGATTACGGAGCTTAGTGCTTGAATCTTAGCTGACTTTAGCTAGACTTTTTGAAAGCCCCGCACCGGGAGGTGTGGGGCTTTTTTGTTTGGGCGGATCATCGGAAAGTTGGTAAAGATATGTAATTTTTTAAGGATGTGAATCAATGCACAATCAAGTTGGCTATCATGTGGTTCAATAAAAAGAATTGATAACATATCCAGGTTTGAAAACTGTCAACTTTACGACACCTGATTGACTACTGAGCCACTGGAACAGGGAAGGCAATGGCTTCACCAGAAAACTATAACCAAATGCTGTCAAAGCTTGGAAAATTGACTTTTCTTACAACCTTTGCGTTTCTGATAGGATTACGCTTCTTCGAACTGGTACCAAAAATCGAGATCAATCACGCCCTAGTCCCCCCGATTGAGGACTATGAAAGACTTATTGAGTGGTGCCTTTCGTTTGGCGCTATCCCCTTAGCCGGCGCGAGTGCGGCTTGGTTATTTAGCACCATATTTGAGATACACAATAAACTCTCGAAGCTAATTTTCCTTCGATATATTTGGGACAGGATGTATATCGTAAAACCCATGCTTCAAAAGGCTGGCATAAGCCAGGAGCTAAATCACGGACGAGTTAAGCAAATCATGAACGGCTTGTACTATCCAGAGATAAAAAATATAGACCAACATTATGTTCATGTGTTTTGGCGGTATGCGCTTCAATTCTGGGTTATTTTTGAACACTTTTTGGTTGTTTTAATAACGACGATCGCGTTGTGGATCATTAATCAGACTTTACCGCACACCGGACTACTTATTTATCTGGGAATAGTGTTTTTGCTTGCCCTTTCACATTGGGCATTTGTAGTCACTAAAAAATCGACAGATCAGGCCAATCAAATACCGGATTCAAAAATAGTTTCATTCTTCAATAGCTAAGGATAACAATGCGATACATTATTGATGGGGTGGAGATTCGATCAGAAAACGCAGCAAAACCTAGCACCCAAAAATCTTCTTCAGTAGATTCCTATCTAGGGTCAATTAAGGGCAATCCCGCAATATTGGACTTCGGATGCGGAAAGCTTCGATACTCAGATACATTGGTTTCTGTTGCATCAGAAGTGACGTTTGTAGATTCCAAACTCCAGCTTAACCGCGATCAGATAATAAGGGGTGAAAAAACTAACGTAAAAGAATACGTTGAAACCAACTACCCTCACTGCCAAACGATACCTTACGAACTACTCGCTAAGCACAATGATTCGTACGATGTGATTACATGTACAAATGTCCTTTCGGCAATTCCATGTAGTAAAACGTTGTCAGAAATTTTGGACCACATACTCCGGCTTCTTAAAGGAAATGGACTCGCCATATTTGTAAACCAACATAGAAATTCATATTTTAAAAAATACGAATCTGGCGAAAAATTGCTTCATGGGTACTTGCGCACCGGACCGAAAGGAACATCCTACTATGGAGTACTTGACGGAAAAACCATAGAAGAACTGCTTACAAAACATGGATATGATATTTCCAAGTCGTGGTGCGTTGGCGAAAGCACCTTTTCAGAAGCATTACCACGCAAATGAACAAAGGGGTTAATGCTCTTTCGATTAAAGGGGTCAGAGCCCTATTCGGCCCCTTCTGGTTAGCCAATGAAATTAATCCGAAATCCTTTTTAACATATATGCACACTAGGCTGTGTCTTCTGTGATTCATTACAGACTTTCCACTTTTTGTGCGTATATTTATGATATGAATTTACATTCGGTCGTGGAAATAATTTCCCGTATTCTATATTTCGTTCTGCTTTTAAATCATGTAAATATGCTTGCGATGGCAGGCTTGAAATATAGAATCACTCATCATGAACCATGATTTCAAGATCCAGAATTTCGTAACCTAACGGGGATAAAAGCCAAGACTTACGCTTTTTTGAAATCAATCTAACAGCCTTCATTGCCCAGGAGCCAGGAATCGACCCTATGATAAACATTACAGGTGTGGGGCATTGGGCTTTTCGGGAAAATGCAATTTTGGCCAATGTTCTCTTATCCAAATAACTAAGATCGGGTGAGCTCTTTGGATGAGAGTGCCAGTCTCCGATGTAAGTAATTGTTCCACCGGAATCTAAATAAATCAGTTCAATCTGGCGACGCTGGAAATTTTGATCTGGAATGAATTTAGTTGCCTTATGAACAGCGTTTTCACCCGCGCCAATCAAATCTGTAACAACAGTGTCTCCGTTTGCGGCAAAGTATCCCATCAAAACACCACCAGTCTCAGTCTCTGTAAAATTGTCTACTTCTCGCAAAATTTGCTCATAAAGACACCTGCTTATCCAGAACTTCGACAGCCTATGCGTCCTCATTCTTAACATATTTTGACAGAACTATTGTCTCCCATGACGGACTAATCGGTTTGCCAGACTTTTCATCCCACAGATTCAGCACGGCAATATCCCAATCGAAACTTGGGTAGCCTTGCTGATCATTTACCGACAATGTCGAGATCGCTAATCGTGCAGCCATAAGTGATATATGATCAAGATCAATTCCTGTGCCTGTAAAAGTTGGATGAAAACAACCTACAGGTTGCACGTCCGATCCATCTTCTGCGGCTGGCAATGGAATCTCTCCGGCATCGGATTTATAAGCGAAGTCTCGCCATTCACCTTCCGTCACGCCAGGAATTATTCGCCCAACAATGCCTCCCCAGGCTCCCTGTGTTCCAGTGGCCCACATGTAATTAATGCCGTTCTGGTGGCAGACATCTGAAAGGTACATACTTACATTTGACTCTGCAGTTGCGTCGATCAATAAATCTGCACCACTGAGTATGTCATTAACGAAGAAGTCATGCGCATCGTATTTGATGTCGTCTACATTAAGCTGTTGATCCACGCCCACATACATTCGAAGCGGCTTGCACTCAACATGCGGGTAGCTTTCTCTAAAATATTGAGCCAGTACCTTGACCTTGGGATGGCCGATCCAGGGAAAGCCAACCACCCAGCGAGAAATGTTTCCAGCCTGTACGATGTCGTGATCAATTAGTGTTATCGATTTGACCCCTGCACGAACTAGTTGCCAGGCGATGTGCGATCCTAGGGCCCCAGCTCCGACTAATACAACACTTTTAGATTCCAGGCCTCTTAGTCTGGGTGTACGAGCTGAAAGATTCGTGCGGTCCAGTCGGTCACTCCTGACGAGAGCTGGAGCGAATTGCGCGCTACAACCTTTCTTGCCCTTTGGTCGTTGGCGTCTAACAACAAACGCCCAGTTCAGTGCTGACTTTAGGTATTCCGATTCTTCAGGGAACACTATCCCCACGATATCAATACCCTTTCCTTTGAAATTTGGGGTGCGAATGTCAGGGCATACTTCAATAGCCTCCTCCAATATTTCTCTACCAAATGTGGAGGCAGGAGGGTTGGCTAATTTCACCCAACGAGCTTTGTGTACACTCCCAAACTGTTGATTAAGATTATTCGGCACATCCCAACTACCGAGGGTTTCGTCTCGATGGCATATTCTGGTTACAAACCCCCGAATCTGCGACTGATTGTTAACATTGTTAAGCAAATGGAGATACGTATCACCTGAAGCTAGGCTTATAGGGAATTTAGTATCGCCGACGAAGATAGTAGACCCCTCCTCATAAACAAATTGCCCGGAAACCTGGTAACCCTCTCTAGCTTCATTTTCAGCCGGCACGCCCGGGCTTTTGTGGGCGACAAGGATGATGGGTATTTGTTCAGCTAGCACGGAGGCCAGAGTATCTTTGCTGGGATTCCAGGACGACTGCTCGTCTCTGAACAGGCAGACACTTTTTGAGTATGGATCGATGTGCCTTCCAGACGGAAGTGTCGGGGCGACTACCCTTGGTGCAAAATAAGGATAAGCTGCAGGATAATGGCAGATAAGGGCGTGCTCTTGTGTCAATAGGGTAGGTTACCGTGAGAACGATAAAGCCATTTATTTTGGCCTCATCGCTGACCTGGTACTCGAAGCCCCTGACTTGAAGCTCATCCAGCTCTTCCTGAAAAATCGCCGGACGTTCTTCGAACCATGGCACCGTCTACCCTACCGGACGTTTGGGCGGCTTCGGTGGGGTGTCAGGCCTACCATGACCGTGGCCGTGGCCGTGGCCTTTTCCAGGGTTTTCGGGGGGACGATTTGAATTGTCTCTGCTCATATTGGATTACCTTTCGAAGATTTGGTCGATACATATCCTTAAAAAGAAGAACAACTTCTTTGAGTAAACAGGTGTTTTCGAATGCCTGTAACTTCAGTTGTAGGCTACAATCATGATTGACCCACTGTCAACAGCTATTTTTGATGAACTTTAACAAGGGTTAACGATATGGCGGATAAAAAGGCCCAAGCAGCTTATATATCTAATAAAATCAAACAGTTAAGATTGGAGGCGGGATGGTCGCAGTCTGAGCTTGCTCGGCAGGCAGACGTAACGAGTGCAGCTATAAGTTTGCTGGAAAAAGGGGACCGCTTACCCTCTTTAATTGTCAGCAGAAAGCTGGCTAGTGCGCTCAAAGTGACCGTCAGGGAGCTAACCGGAGATGACAGTCCTACTTCTACGCAAATTTCAAATGAGGCGCAGGCGTTTTTCCGCGACCATGGCGACATCCTAGATTTAAGTGAAGCTGACCAACAGCTGATAAAAGGAATTGTTAAAAGTATGAAGGAGAAGTCAGTTGACCCCGGCAGAAAGTGAAGCTGAAAATCTGGTATCCGACTTAGGACTTTCACTCCCTATCAAACCCAAACTAGTTTGCCATGAGATATCGACTGCAGAGCATAAAGTAAATTACCGCGAAGAGCTGTTAACCACTCCCGGAGTCTGCGGAATTTCAATATCGCATGGAGATCAAATTGAAGTCGTAGTTAATTCCGAAATTTCAAACCCAGGAAGAAAAAAATTCACTGGATTTCATGAGGTCGGGCACGTCCTGCTCCATATATTCACTGGGAAGCAGTCAGCATTTACGTGTTCAGAATTAGAATTGAGTTCTAATGGAAATAATCAGGCCTTCGAGAAAGAGGCAAACGAATTTGCCTCAGCACTGCTAATGCCCAGGTCATTAATCGGAAATAAAGTATCCCGTAACGATTTATCCTGGAGTTTGATAGATGAAATTTCAGCAGATACTGGTGCATCTCTTGAGGCCGCAGCTAGGCGACTGGTCAGCATCTCCCAGGATCAGTGCGCTTTGGTGATACACAAAGACAATGTTATGTGGACGCCTACGTTCTCTAGCTCATTTAAAACTTATATTGATACTACGCCATTTCCTTCCAATCTTGTTACCTTTCCCGATATGAGAGGAACACTGCCCGATGAGATGGGGGAGTGTGACGCTACAGATTTTATTCTGAATCCCAGAGGACTCCCAAATGCAATTCGCTACTGCTCAATTCGGAACGAAGAATTTGATCGGACGATGACGCTGCTCCTTGTCGAGGAAGAAGAACTGGATGTAGAAGATGATGATTGGGAAGAACCTCATTTTTAGAGCGCACTTGTTAGAATAGCGCTGAAACGAATAAAGGGTTCAGAGCCCTTTTTGGCTGAATCTGATTACCTGCTAAACATATAGCCATCCCCGATCTCGCGCTCAAAGCATAGTAAAAAAACCATGGTACAACCCACCAAAGCAGCTTACTCTACTTAGCCACAACGCTAAATACCGGCAGAAAGGAATCCCATGCCCAGGCGAAAGGAGAGCTTGTTCGATCTATTGATGGTCGCTCCGTGGTGGGCAAGTGTATTGGTGTCGGCACTGACCTATGTTGGTTTGACCTATATCATTCCAGCACTTACAGCCTCTAACCCCATCCTAAGCGGCCTAGCGCAGGTCTTACCCAACGCCGCGCCCTACTTTGCAGGTCTGTTGCTTGTCCCCGCTCCAATTGCAGCATGGAATAGCCGAAACCGACGACGTCGGGTTGACCGCCAAACTGGTATAAGCTCAATCCGTCAGTTGGGTTGGCGCGAGATTGAGCAACTTGTAGCGGAAATATATCGCCGCCGTGGGTACCGAGTCGCCGAAAACACCTCTCTAGGGCCAGATGGAGGTATCGACCTTAGACTGACAAAGGACGGCGGATTCACGCTCGTACAATGTAAACACTGGCATACTCGCAAGGTCGGCGTATCGGTTGTTCGCGAATTGTTTGGTGTTATGACCTCGGAAGGCGCAGACGCGGGAATTGTCGTCTGTACGGGAATATTTACCGAAGACGCGAAGGTGTTCGCACAAGACAAACCAATTGATCTTGTCGATGGCACTACCCTGGCAACGCTAACCGGGAGCGTACAAAATCCACCAAAGCAGCACACGCTTCCAATTTACCGAGAGCCAGAGAAATCGCCACAATGTCCACGGTGCTCTGCCCCGCTGGTCCGCCGCCGGGCGCATCGTGGCGCAAATGCAGGCAGTGATTTTATGGGGTGTAGTCGTTTTCCAAAATGTCGGTATACGGAATCACTAACTTGAAATCACGTATATTCCGACTTCGATAACTATTAATCGACTATGCGTAACGAATGCCTGAAACCGCCAATTCCTGAAATATACGACGCTAGTATATTTCTAGACGCTGCCGCTTCAGCACATCTTCTGGGTAATTCAAAACTGGCCAAGAAGCTGATAGTGGCGTCAGACATGGAAATTGTTCGTGAGTGGACTGAGGCCATATGGGGTATAGGTGGCGTCTATACTCAGCTCCAAAGAGCGCTTGGTAACCCGGCAGTCATACCCAAGGCAGAGCGCGCCGAAGTGAGAATGCCGAACGCAGATGAAAGGCGAGTTCTACATACTAGAGACGGATACCATTGCCGATTTTGCGGCATACCTCTGATAAGAAAAGAGGTTCGTGATTACCTGAACACTCAATATCCAAATGAAGCCTACTGGGGCAAGAAGAATGTTCAGCAACACGCTGGGCTGCAAGCAATGTGGCTACAATATGATCATCTGGTACCGCATGCTCGAGGGGGAGATAACGATCTCGCAAATATCGTTATTACGTGCGCCCCATGCAATTATGGAAGGATGAACTACCTCATAGAAGAAGTTGGGCTGGTTGACCCCAGGAATCGGGAACCTATCAAGTCAACATGGGATGGATTAGAAAGATTATTGGCCCAAAAATGAGGCCTGAGTCAGAGCGCTAGTTGGCCTGACCCGAAAAGGAATTCTCGACTATGGATGAAACTATTGCTCACTTAGTCAAACCGAGGCATCTTTTCCTGAGGAAAGACGTGCTGGGTCGAGAGTCCAGAGTTCCAGCCGAGCCAGGTATCTACGCCTGGTATTTCAAGACGACTCCCTCCCCCGAGATCGACTGGAACAGGTGCAATGAATCGAATGGGCTTCGTCTGCTTTACGTTGGAATTTCACCCAGTGAGGCGAAAACACATGGGGGTAAAGCTAGTAAAAATAATCTTCGAAAGCGAATTCGAGGGCATATGAATGGGAACGCATCAGGCTCCACATTACGCCTGTCTCTAGGTTGCCTGTTGTCCCCCACTTTGGGAATCCAGCTGCGGAGAAATGGCAAGACCGAGCGAATGCACTTTTCTGAGGGAGAGGATCTACTATCCGAGTGGCTGGATCAGAACGCATCAGTCTGCTGGGTGCAACATGAAGCTCCCTGGGTAATTGAGCGTGCGGCGGTAGGCCAGCTGTACTTACCTTTGAATCTCAGTATGAACAAACTTCACCCCTTTTATCACACTCTATCTCAGGCAAGGAGGTCCGCTCGCCAAAAGGCCAGAGAGCTTCCGGTCTATTGCAAGAAATTGAAAGCAACAGACCGATAAGGACACTTTCAGCAGGAGGAACTATGAGCGGAAAATTGCCAGATAGTTACGGGAAACATGAATCTATCGAGTTGAATGAGATTTTCTCCTCTCAGGAAATTCCCTTCCAGGGCCAGGTCCCCAAACAAGCACAAGTTATATTCTTTGGTCTTGATGCAAACTACTCGCCCCAGATTGGAGAGCATCCCGACTTTATGGCTGTAATTAGCGAATACCACAGGGATGGCGTATCCTTCTGGAAAACGTACGGCGTTCATCATCCTTTTCTACTGGGGACCTATCCATTAAATAAAACTACAGGTGGTGTACCGTACCATCGAAAATTCACGTGGTTGGGATTGGACGAATCCTATGCTGAAAAGGTCTCTTTTATCGAGATATTGCCTATTCCAACCACAGGGCGGACTGATCCTTCAAAGTTTTGGTCTCTGTTTGATGTAGATCACGCCGAAAAAATTGATATGTTGGTCTCGTCTGGTGCCCGCCGCATGGTCGTGCTTTCAAAGTCCCTTTTTAGTCAATATATGCAAGAAGCCAACAAAAGGTATGACGTTTTCTCCTGGTTGCCAGATCAATTCAGTTTAGGGCCCATGAAAAGTGTACGAGAAACACTAATCTATGGGGCGCCACACTTCTCAAGTACTAACTACAAGAGATCCGTCTTCGAGTCGGTGGGGGCTGATATTCGGAAGTTTTGCGCGGAGGACAGAGATTAAAGGGGTGAGACGTTTTCGATCTTTCGGGAGGAACAGCAGTGGGGTCAAAGCCCTTTTTGTCTAGTGATGATTGCCTGAAGACTGCTATTTAGTGGCGTGCTGAAAAACCATGGTACAACCCGCCAAAACAGCCTAATCTATCTGTCTACAACACTGAAAACCGGGGACAGACCACGGTTTTCCAGGCTGCGAATATTTGACAACAAGCGCCGACATCTCACAGGGAGCAGTAATAGGAAAACAGCCTTCAGTTGTCTTTTCGCGGCCTGCCACTCACACCCGGTACGACACGGCGCCCCAGCGTTTCCGCCATCTGCTCCTGGAAGCGGCTGCTACCCAGTACAAAGTTCCCATTGGTCGCTGAACGAACCTACTGCACCTTTCTCGGATCGAGGTCCACACTGACAAGAGACCGGTAGTTTTCCTGTCGAGCAATGTTGTTTTCGCCCAATCCAAGGTAATGGCGATGCGGCGTCAATAGCGAGCTCGCTTTGCCGGCCGCATTGTACCTATAGCTGGACCACGGGTAGTCTCCGGGAGATTCGACCATTTTCGCCCTGACGGGATTGAGTTCGATATACCGGTAACAGGTGAGCACATAGGCCTCCTCCCTTGCGAGACAGGACTTGAAACGACCCTCCCACAAGGTTCCGCTACGTCGATAGGTACGGTTGATGTACTGCACATAACGCTGGCCCAGATTCTTCATCATGAGTGCGGCGCTATCACGTCTCTCGGGCGTAAGCAGAAGATGCACATGGTTCGTCATCAGTACGTATGCGTGTACCGCACATCCGTGTATCCCTGCCACCTGCTCTAGCGTCGACAGATAACACTCATAGTCGGAATCCGAGAAGAAGCAGGCACTGCGATTGTTGCCTCTCTGGATGATGTGCCAAGGGGATTCCTGGCACGGCGATACGCGCCCGCCTTGGCACCCGGGACCTCCTTGTCCTCTTGCGTCATTCGGAAATTATGTTCTGATCAGGAAGGCTATAGCCGGTGGTGGCAGACTTCAAATAATGGGGCGAAAAGGATTCATTTGCCTGTTTAGGGGGGTTAGCGGTGCCGATATCTTGGCTAAGGATCACTGGAAACTGTGGTCTGTCCCCTGTTTTTGTTTTCGTGGATAAACCGCAAGCCAAGCAGCATGAGCGCGAGCCCCAGTGGCATCAGCAGCAGCCCGGGGATGGGCACAGCTTCGGCGACTGAGATCTCAGGGGCGCCGGTTGCCGTACCGGAGACGGTGAAGTTATAGGGGTTTTCATCACTGTCGTCGTTGGTGAGGGACAGGTCGAACGAGAAAGACCCCGCCAAGGTGGGTGTGTATTGCACGGTAAAGGTCGTGGTGCCGCCGCTGGAGGAGACAGTGGCCGAGCCCGGCACGGAAATCGAGTTCACAGTTACATTGCTGACACTCGACGAGGTAGCGGTGGCAATGGTGAGATCCGTCGTACCGGAATTGGTGACGGTGAAGGTGAGTGTCGTTGCACTACCCGCCGCCTGACTTCCCTGCGCGAGTGTGCCGCCATCAGCAATGGCACCCTGTCCCAGTCCGGTCTCGGCGACTGAGATCTCCGGGGCGCTGGTTGCCGTACCGGAGACGGTGAAGTTATAGGGGTTTTCATCACTGTCGTCGTTGGTGAAGGACAGGTTGAAAGAGAAAGCTCCCGCCAGGGTGGGCGTGTATTGCACGGTAAAGGTCGTGGTACCACCGCCGGCTGAGACAGTGTTCGAGCCGGGCACGGAGATTGAGTTCACAGTCACATTGCTGACACTCGACGAGGTAGCGGTGGCAATGGTGAGATCCGTCGTACCGGAATTGGTGACGGTGAAGGTGAGAGTCGTCGCACCACCCACCGTCTGACTTCCCTGCGCGAGTGTGCCGCCATCAGCAACGGCACCCTGTCCCAGTCCGGTCTCGGCGACTGAGATCTCCGGGGCGCTGGTTGCCGTACCGGAGACGGTGAAGTTATAGGGGTTTTCATCACTGTCGTCGTTGGTGAAGGACAGGTTGAAAGAGAAAGCTCCCGCCAGGGTGGGCGTGTATTGCACGGTAAAGGTCGTGGTACCGCCGCCGGCTGAGACAGTGTTCGAGCCGGGTACGGAGATTGAGTTCACAGTCACATTGCTGACACTCGAGGAGGTGGCGGTGGCAATGGTGAGATTCGTGGTGCCGGAATTGGTGACGGTAAAGGTCAGTGTCGCAGAGCTACCCGCCGCCTGAGTCCCCTGCGCGAGTGTGCCGCCATCGGGAACTGCACCCTGTCCCAGTCCGGTCTCGACGACTGAGATTTCAGGGGCGCCGGTTGCTGTACCGGAGACGGTGAAGTTATAGGGGTTTTCATCACTGTCGTCGTTGGTGAAGGACAGGTTGAAAGAGAAAGCTCCCGCCAGGGTGGGCGTGTATTGCACGGTAAAGGTTGTGGTACCGCCGCCGGCTGAGACAGTGTTCGAGCCGGGTGCGGAGATTGAGTTTACAGTCACATTGCTGACACTCGAGGAGGTGGCGGTGGCAATGGTGAGATTCGTGGTGCCGGAATTGGTGACGGTAAAGGTCAGTGTCGTAGAGCTACCCGCCGCCTGAGTCCCCTGCGCAAGTGTGCCGCCATCGGGAACGGCACCCTGTCCCAGTCCGGTCTCGGCGACTGAGATCTCAGGCACAGCATAGGCTTTTGGTAATATAAACAACGCGGTAAGTAACAGAAGAGTTTGGAAAACCAATGAAAATGATCGTATACAATGCAAAGTGCTAACTCCCGCCCAAGAAAGTCCAAACGTCAACGATAGAAACGCCTGCCACGCATTTTCTCGATAGTAAGCAAAGTTCGAGTATAGGTTTTGCAATTATTCACATCAAACACTGAACCTGTTGATTTTTAAACTTAACAAGAAAACCAGGGACAGACCCCGGTTTTCAGTCGGGCCGGATCGGTTCCATCGTCGACACCGTGTATCCACTGGAGCAGACCGTGGAGGCCCATCGACGGGTGGACGCGGAGCAACGCGTCGGCGCCATCGTGCTGGAGCTCGATTAAAGGCGATTAAAGAACATTAAAGGGGTCAGAGCCCTTTTTGGCCTTATCTGATGGGTGCCAAGTTAATACCGCCCGTCGCCTTAATGGATTGCGCCACTCGACTGATTCGTACATCAAATCCAAGCAAAAAGGGCTCTGACCCCTTTCCCCTTCCAGGGCCAGGACCCCAAACAAGCACAAGTTATATTCTTTGGTCTTGATGCAAACTACTCGCCCCAGATTGGAAAGCATCCCGACTTTATGGCTGTAATCAGCGAATACCACAGGGATGGCGTATCCTTCTGGCAAACGTATGGAGTTCATCATCCTTTTCTACTAGAGGCATATCCATTAAATAGAACTACAGGTGGTGTACCGTACCATCGAAAATTCACGTGGTTGGGATTGGACGAATCCTATGCTGAAAAGGTCTCTTTTATCGAGATCTTGCCTATTCCAACCACAGGGCGGACTGATCCTTCAAAGTTTTGGTCTCTGTTTGATGTAGATCACGCCAAAAAAATTGATATGTTGGTCTCGTCTGGTGCCCGCCGTATGGTCGTTCTTTCAAAGTCCATTTTTAGTCAATATATGCAAGAAGCAAAAAAAGGTATAACGTTTTCTTCTGGTAGCCAGATAAATTCAGTCTAGGGCCCATGAAAAGTGTACGAGAAACACTAATCTATGGGGCGCCACACTTCTCAAGTACTAACTACAAGAGAACCGTCTTCGAGTCGGTGGGGGCTGATATTCGGAAGTTTTGCGCAGAGGACAGAGATTAAAGGCGTCACACCCCTTTCCCCCAGAGCAGGCTTTTTGCGCTCGTAACGACGCTTTGCTACACCTAACATCAATACTGCTGAGCCAAACAGCCAGGCAGCTGCAGGGACGGGCACAGGCGATATTGAGTAAGTGCCAGTCAATAGATCCGGAGCACCCAGACCACAGAGGTTGCCATCGGGGCGAACACAGAAGGTGCCGTCAACCATCAACCTGACTGCATAGGCTGAACCGCCAAAAAGCAGAAGCGGGAAATTATCTTTGAGTATTGTACTTGAGGGGGGATGACCGAAGTACTCAATGACACTGTTGCTTAGTAGCTCGTTAGGGCCTGCGCTGCCAAACTCGCCAAAATCCAAAGTCATCCAAGTGATTCTGGGGACGTCCTCATCAAATAGGAAACCACCGCTTCCCCCAGTGGAGAAGTTAAAGTCATATTGGATAAACGCAGCGTTAGTTCCGACGGAAAACAGAAGTAGCTTAAAAGTCGCAGCCGCGACGAGTGGCCATTTGCACATTGGTTAAGCCTCCATGCCTCTTACCCAAGATCGTCCGTATACTGCTCAAAGATAGCACAGATTTTTGATATTTCTAATCGCAGTGCAAGGGCCATATGGCTGGGGATTTATAGGCTTCTCCACTGGCTTTCCCCGACCGCTAAAATCTCCTCAATCTCCGGACTTCATTAAAATATCACCTTTTTGCAACCATACTCCCATCAAAACCTCACGCAACTGACCTGGTTTGGTGAGTCCGACCCCCTTTCCCTTTTCGTCGTAGACTATGCTATCTGCCAGCAAAAGTAGCTCCAGCGCTAACGCGGAGTTTTTGATGGCCTACAGCAGAGTAAACACCCCATGAACAGCAACGACTTTTCCGGCCTGCCGCTACCGCCCGAAGTACTCGCCAATCTCAAGACCCTCGGCTACGAGACCATGACTCCCATTCAGGCGGGAAGCCTGCCAGCGGTGCTGGAAGGCAAGGATGTTAAAGCCCAGGCCAAGACAGGCAGTGGTAAAACCGCCGCCTTCGGCATTGGCCTGCTGCAAGGCCTGGACGCTCGTCTGTACCAGACGCAGAGCCTTGTCGTTTGCCCAACCCGCGAGTTGGCCGACCAGGTGAGCAAGGCGCTGCGCCAGCTTGCCAGGCCCTTCGCCAATGTAAAAATTCTCACGCTCTGCGGCGGGAAGCCCATGGGTCCGCAATTGGCGTCGCTGGAGCACCCGCCACAGGTGGTGGTAGGCACGCCGGGTCGGCTGCTCAAGCACTGCCAGAAAGGCTCGCTGAAACTGGACCAGCTGCGGACGCTGGTCCTGGACGAAGCCGACCGAATGCTCGATATGGGCTTTCTCGACGACATCAACGCCCTGATCGCGTTTACGCCGGATCAACGCCAGACCCTCCTCTACTCGGCCACCTACCCGCAGGAGATTCTCGCCATCAGCAATCAGGTGCAGAAAAATCCCGTCGAAATTACCGTGGAGAGCGTCCACGACGATAGCGTGATCCAACAGCTTTTTTACGAAATCGGATCGGGTAGCAAGCTGGACGCCATTGAAACCTTGCTTCGACACTTCCGCCCCGAGAGCAGTGTCATTTTCTGCAACCGCAAACAACAGTGCGAAGAACTGGCCGATGCACTGAAGCAGCGCGGCATCAGCGCCGTCGCCCTGCACGGTGACCTCGAACAGAAAGACCGCGACCGGGTGTTGGTGCTCTTTGCCAATGGCAGCATACCGGTACTTATTGCGACTGACGTCGCAGCCCGCGGCCTCGACATCAAGGAACTGGCTGCCGTCGTTAACTACGAGTTACCCCACGACCCCGAGGTGTACATCCACCGCATCGGCCGCACCGGCCGGGCGGGCAACGAAGGATTGGCCCTGAGCCTGTTCCTGCCCGCGGAAGTGTCCCGGGTCAATGCGATCGAGGCATTACTGAATCGGGCCCCCAGCTTGCAAAATCTGCCCGCATTATCGGAACCCACCCTGGCGATCAAAGGCAGCATGCAAACACTGGCTCTCAACGCCGGGCGCAAGGCCAAACTACGCCCCGGCGATATACTGGGAGCACTTACCACCACGGGGGAACTGACGCGAGACCATATCGGCAAGATCGACATTTTCGATATGGTAGCCTACGTCGCCATCACCCGGGCGCAGGCCGCGAAAGCGCTGGCGATCCTGGCGAGTAGCGGCGTTAAGGGCAGGAAGATACAGGCACGAAAGGCCTGAAGGGATAAAGGGGTCAGAGCCCTTTTCGGCCACATCTGATTGATGCCTGAACACTTCAGGGCTTCACAGCCCAGGATGAAGGGCGTCGTCGTATTATTCCAAAAAGCCTCAATTAGCATATGCACTTATGCCCGTGTCTTCTATAATCCACCGATATGCCAGATTGAACGCTGAAACCAGATAGCCAGAAGGATTATGTCCGTGCCGCAGCCCCACGCACTTCGCCTTGCCCGTAACTCGTTGTTGTTCCTGTCCCTGTCTGGAGCGGCTGTCAGTATCGCCGGGCCACTGACCCTCGATGCAGGCGGTCATACCATCGATACCGACAGTGGAGAAATCGATGGACTTCCCAGCGCCGAATTCGATGGCACGGCCTTTAATTTCACCAGTGTACTGATCGACGCGGCCGCTGTGGTTACCGTGTCGGGTTCGCAGCCCCTGCAATTCTATGTCGACACCAGTTTTACCCTCGACGGTATTCTGGATGTCAGCGGCGGGGCCGGCGGTGATGGCGGCGGCGACCGCCCCGGTGGAGCCGGTGGCCTGCCCGGCCCGGGAGGCTTCGCCGGTGGCGCTGGCGGCGGCCTTCCTCCAGGCACCAATGGTGAAGACGGGGCCGATGGCCTGGGCCCAGGTGGCGGACGCGGAGGCGTCAACGGCAACGCCAGCGCCGACACCGCTGGCGGTGGTGGCGGTGGCCATGTGACCGCCGGTCAAGCCGGCTCCACTACCGGCTTACCATCCATAGCTGGTACGGGGGGTGCAGCGTATGCCAGTGGCCCACCACTGATCGGCGGTTCCGGCGGTGGTGGCGGCGCCTTTGAAGATGATGTGCCTCTACAGACCGGAATACCTGGTGTTGAAGATGACGGCGGCGGCGGTGGCGGCGGTGGCGGTGGCGTCGTGACTATCAGTGCGCAAAACATCATTCTGGGGGCGTCATCCAGCATTGATGCAAGCGGCGGGCGCGGCGGCAACGCCGACCAGGGCACCGGGGCAGCCGGTGGTGGCGGTGGTGCAGGCGGCCTTATCATGCTGACCTATGCCAACCTGGATGAACTGGGTTCGCTGGTGATTGCAAGAGGCGCCCGAGGCATCGGGGAAATCAACTCAGCCAGGGGCGGCGCAGGCGGCCTGGGCCAGGTGCTGCGCGACGCCTTCACCAGTATCGGGGTCACGGTTACGCCTCTCACAGCGCAGGAAACCACCGAAGCCGGTGGCACGGCCCAGTTCAACGTGGTACTGGACAGCCAGCCGCTGGACGACGTGACGATCAGCATCAGCAGCAGTAATCCTGCCGAGGGCACACCGGACCTCAGTTCGCTGGTGTTTACCAATGGCAACTGGAACACTCCCCAAGTGGTCACCGTCACCGGCCAGGACGACGCAAGCGATGATGGGGATGTCAGTTATACGATCGTCCTCTCCCCCGCTTCCAGTTCGCAGCGGGCGGCCAATGGCGTCGACCCGGCGGACCTGCTCATGACCAACCTGGACGACGATCTCCCCCCGCCGCCGCCAGCCGCACCCACTCCGGCAGACATGCCGAAGGCGATTCCCGTAATGGGTGGTGGGCTTCTTGGCTTGCTGTCGCTGGTTCTGGGCGCCATAGGCGCCCGGCGTTGCCAAAGGTCCAGGTAGGAGAAAAGGGATCTGAAGTTAAAGGGCTCTGACCCCTTATATAGGTGGGACTGATTCCGTCGGGTTCCTGGTGCACAGCGAAAGCCACTCCTGGTCTAGAATAGACCCGCAGTGCGAGGCCGAGCTTGCAGTGTTCACCAAAGCGGTAAAGGGTCAACTACGTCAAATGCAGGATATCTTCGTCTACGGCACCTTATTGAACGATGAGGTGCTGGGAATTCTTTTGGACCAGCCCTTGTCCAAGGTCGGCGCCCGCTTGCCCGGCTACAGGCGGGTCCGGGTATCGGGACAGATGTTTCCTGCGATCCGCCCGGACGGAGAGAGCAGCGTGGAGGGCGCCCTGCTCACCGGGTTGGACCAGCGCGCGATAGCGCTGCTGGATGAGTACGAAGGCCATTTCTACCAGCGGGAGTCTGTACTTGTTTACCTCGATTGCGGTACTTCGCGGCACTGCCATACCTATGTATTCCGGCCCCGGTATTACGACTTCCTGTCCGCCGAGGCCTGGTGCAACGACCGCTTTCGTGAATGCCACATGGGCGATTATCTTGCCGGCTTGCTCGTTCCGGGCTGAGCGCTATCGCAGTCGCTGACTCTTACGTCGCCAGGGCTCCCTGCCTACCTCCACGCCGTGACCAGCCCAGCAGGCCGGCAAGCGCCAATCCGAAAAGCGGGAGGCTGGCGGGTAGTGGCACCGGTGTGATTGCAGCTGCCAGGTCCGGTGCAATGGTGACGGTAAAGGTGTCCAGATGCGCATACGGGCCACACCCGACAGTACAGCTGCCGAAATAGTTGATATGGGACCACCCCACGCCGGAGCCGCCGATACCTAATTGGTGCCCATCGAGGTCGAAAATATATGCATCGTCCGAGGCGGAAAGCAGCTCGAGGGTCTCGGATACAACAAATTCAATACCGTCATAATGGGTTCCGGGACGGGGAAGGGATGTCCCGGAATATGTAAGCCCTTCGGCCGTGCGGACCCATGACATGCCGAGCAATTCTGCCGGCGTGAGCACGAGGTTTTCGTCGGCATCGTTGAATGCGAGCGTGTAGTCCGTAGTCCAGCTGGTCCAGGTGGTCCAGGGCCACTCCAGCCCCTTCGTGGTGTTACTTATCGATACGATGGCGGCAGTGGATGTTCCTGGAAGCAGGGACAGTAAGGCGAAAGCGCAAGTGGAAAGGACGATTCTCGGCATGGAAATACTCCTTTTTCAAGCTGGCGTCAGGCGCGCCGGCATTATTCAGGGTATGTCGCAGCAGTCTATTGCAATTTTCCAGCTGGTTTTCCGGGAAGGACGCAGAGATGACCCGGACAGGTTATTGGAAACAGTAAAGGGGTCAGCCCTTTTCGGCCAAATCTGATGGCAGCCTACTGACCGATAAAATGTAGCGGCTGAAAGGCTCCACACCCTGCCCCTAAATGCTCATGCGAGAAAACAGGGAGTTATGTCATGAAGTACGCCGGATTGCTTATACTCACACTGTGTTCACTGATCGGACTAGGGGCCAGAGCCCATTAAGCAAGCAATGAAACCCGCCAACCTCTTCGATGCCCTGCCCGCTGATCTGGAGTCAGAAGACTTCGAGGATCTTGCGCGTAGCGACTCGGTACGCATCGAACGTATAGTCTCGAAAGGCCACGCTTCACCCCTGGACGGCTGGTACGACCAGGACGAGAACGAGTGGGTATTGGTGCTCCAGGGCCAGGCGACCCTGGCCTTTGCCGACGGTAGCACCTGTGAACTATCTGCCGGGGATTACATTAATATTCCCGCACACACCAGGCACAGGGTCAGCTGGACTGATCCGGATCAGGTCACCGTCTGGCTGGCCGTGTTCTACGGAAACGGTGTGGAACAGGCCAATGAATGAGGATTAAAGGGCGGCAGAGACTGAAGCTCTGACCTCTTTTACCGAAGGGCTCTTACACCCTTTGCCGCTAATTGCCAAAGCCCGCCGCTTGCGTTGTAATCAAGCTCTCGACGCTTATTTGTACAGGACGGGTGAGAATATGGCAGGACGCTTTGTTTCAGGAATCCTGGTAGGGGCCGCAGCAATGGCAGCCCTTCAGGTCGGCGTCAGTTTCGCGACGCAGGCATTCAGGCCGCCGCCCGGTTCCAACATGATGTTACGCGCACCGATAAGCGCGGCGCCGCAATTGGAAGTCATTATCTCGGACGTGGTCATACCGCCCAATGCCGAGGTGCCACGTCACCACCACCCGGGCGAGGAGTTCGTCTACGTGATCGAGGGCGGCGCCAACCACGTGGAGGCCGGGAAGGAGGACCGCTGGCTGGGGGCCGGTGACGCCTATGTCATCCCCCCCGAGGCGGAACACGCGCCGGTGGGCGGGCCGGAGGGTGCAAGGGCCGTGGTATTCAGGGTCCATGTGGCCGGGAAGCCGGAACGGATACTGGCCGATTAGCGGAAATACAGGCTGACGCACTTACGATTGCCGAAAGCCTGCAGGGGCTTTTACCGCTGGTTCCGGGTGGAATGCTGTTGGCAGTCGATTTAAGGCAGAGCCCTTTTCAGCCGCCCCACCAATTCCGTTCAAAAAGGGCTCTGACCCCTTTTACCTTTTAGGGAGTCGTGGCGTCTCCACCGGCACCTCCAGTGCCTCCAGTGCCTCCAGTGCCTCCAGTGCCTCCAGTGCCTCCGGTGCCTCCAACACCGCCAGTTCCTCCAGTGCCTCCCGCACCACCATCTCCGCCAGAACCTCCCGTGCCTCCAACACCGCCAAAACCCCCATCGTCTCCACCGTCCCCACCATCTCCGCCAGAACCTCCGGTGCCTCCAACACCAAATACGGGGCCACAGACATATGCCGTGGAGCAGGTGTCATTCACAGCGAGTACCATGCCTTCGATGCATTCATTTACAGGCGAGGAAGTGGTGCAGGAAGGCGGCGCTACTACCGTGCCTATCGTCAGGGAAACGCCAGAGGTATTGGTATAGATGGCATCGATGAGTGGAATATCGACGGTGCCGCCATCCGGGTTATCCAGGTTGATGTAGTCGGTATCTGCCGCGGTTACTGCGGAGGTATGCACGCCTGAGACTATGGCTGCGCCGAGACCGGAGGCAAGCAGGACCGCCCCAAGCAGGCGACCGCCCGACCCGGAGCGCAGTGTGCGAATACCCAGCACAGCCAGCACGATCCCCAGCGGTACCAGGAACAGCGAGGGAAGCGGCACCGCGGTGAACGCGCTTGCAGCCGCACCAGCCTGGATGGGCGCATACGCCAAAGAGCCAGTGGAAGTCTGCGCCAGCGCGGGGCCGGCCATAACGGATAAAGCGATAACCGTAGAAGTAATTCTCATTCCCTGAGTGCCCCTGCATTAAAACAAAACACACTTTAGTATGTGCGTGATTCCAGCATAACTTCCCGCTGGGAGGAAGTTAAAACTGCAGTAATCGTCCATACGCCAGGAATACAGGGAATAAAAAAGTCAGCCCTTTTCGCTGACACCACAATTCCTAGACCACATTCGGACAGCCAGTCCCATCAACTCCATCGCCCTGGTCACCTTGTGCCGGGCACGCGTCCACGTTGTCCGGGACACCATCACCGTCTGAATCCGGAACCGGGTTGGGGCAGCCTGTTCCATCAACACCATAGCCCTGGTCACCTTGTGCCGGGCACGCGTCCACGTTGTCCGGAAAACCATCACCATCTGAATCCGGAACCGGGTTGGGGCAGCCTGTTCCATCAACGCCATAGCCCTGGTCACCTTGTGCCGGGCACCCGTCCACGTTGTCCGGGACACC
The DNA here is from genome assembly GCA_033283325.1 of Halieaceae bacterium WMMBA4. Classification (GTDB taxonomy): domain Bacteria; phylum Pseudomonadota; class Gammaproteobacteria; order Pseudomonadales; family Halieaceae; genus Mangrovimicrobium. The sequence continues at coordinate 796,610 of JAWMQO010000001.1, read as the reverse complement.
ATCACCGTCTGAATCCGGAACCGGGTTGGGGCAGCCTGTTCCATCAACACCATAGCCCTGATCACCTTGCGTTGGGCAGGCGTCAACATCGTCCAGGAAACCATCGCCGTCCGTGTCGATGGGCGGCGGGGTGCACTGATAATCTGTAAAACAACTTTCCAGTGGTGCCAGGGCCGTACCTGACAGGCACTCCTCGGTCGGCGTGTTCGATGTACATCCACTGGCTACGTCGATGGAATCAATCACAAGATCCACGCCACTCGTATTCACCAGTTCAAACCCGCCTGTCGGGAGATTGATCGTATCCCCAGCTGGATTGCTTAGATTAATGATGGCCGCGAGAGCAGAAGCGCTCTGGGTATATACGCCACTGGAAACCAGAGTAACTGTACCGCACAGCGCCAGCAGTAGGCCGAAGGAATGGTGACGGCCATACCTGCGTAAATTGCGGGCTCCAAGCAATAAGAGGGACGCCCCAAGCGCTACAAGTAGTACTACGGGAAGTGGCACGGCCTGGACGTTGTCCACAGAACCCGGCGCCGCTGTTATCGGCGCGTAGACTAGCGAACCAGCACTCGTCTGCGCGCCAACATGACTGATGGGAACCAGGGCCACAGCCAGTGCAAAGAGCTTTTTCATCATTCTGATTTATATCTTCCCCAGGGACAGGCTGCCGATATTATCCCAAATTAATAAAGGGGGCGGCCCCTTTCTTCCCTTTTTCCTTAGATCACCCGCGAGAACCGCTGCTCACGCGCCGGCTTGACGTACGCGTCAAAGCACATGGCGATATTGCGCACCAGCAAACGCCCCAGCGGCAACACCCGAATAGACCGCGAATCGACATGCACGAGCCCGTCCTCGGCCAGTGGCGCCAGGGCGGCCAGGCTTTCACTGAAATACTGATCGAAACGAATCGGATACTGTGCTTCGATCTGGGCGAGATCCAGTTCCCCCTGGCACATCAGGCGCTGGATAACCTCTCGCCGCAGCTTATCGTCTTCGCTTAGGCGATAGCCCTGCATGACCGGCAATTGACCGGCCGCGAGATCACTCAGGTAATGCTTTTCGTGACGCTGGTTCTGGCTATAGCAATCGTCCACCTTGCCGATCGAGCTCACGCCCATGGCGATCATGTCGGTGTCCGCATGGGTCGAGTAGCCCTGGAAATTACGCTGCAGGCTCCCGTTTTGCATCGCCACCACCAACTCATCCTCCGGCAGGGCGAAATGGTCCATGCCCACGTAGACATAGCCTGCTCCCTGCAGGCGCTGGATGCTGAGTTCCAACAAGCCCAGCTTGGTGACGGCATCGGGTAGCGTCTCGCTTGTGATCAGCTTTTGCGCCTTCACTTTCTGAGGCATGTGGGCGTAACTGTAGACGGCCAAGCGCTGCGGCCGCATGGCGATAACGGCTTCCAGCGTCTGGCTGAAACTGTCCAGGGTTTGATGCGGCAAGCCGTAGATCAGGTCCATACTCACCGATTTATAGCCGGCCCGCTCCGCCGCATCCAGCACCGCCTGAACCTGCTCGACGGACTGCAGGCGATTGACCGCTCGTTGTACCTCCTGATTGAAATCCTGCACGCCCAGGCTCAGACGGTTGAAGCCGTAATCGCGCAACAGCGCAATTGTATTATCGCCCACGGTGCGCGGGTCGATCTCGATGGAGAATTCGCGCTCGGCGAAAGGGGCGAAATTGAAATGCCTTTCGGCGTGCTGCAACAATCCGTTTAACTGCTCGTCATCCAGGAAGGTCGGCGAACCACCGCCAAAATGTAACTGGCGTACCTGCCGCCCCGCTACCCGCTCAGCCTGCAAGCCCACTTCCCAGTACAGATTCTCGAGGTAGGGCCGCGCACGTTCACGCGTGTGGGTAATAATCTTGTTACATGCGCAGTAGAAGCACAGGGACTCGCAGTACGGGATGTGAAAGTACAGGGACAGGGGCTTGCCGCCCGCGTTGCTGCGCGCCAGCGCCGCCAGGTAATCGTCGCGGGTGAAGGTCGGCGAGAACTGCAGGGCTGTCGGGTAGGAGGTGTAACGCGGGCCGAAAGTATCGTACTTGTTCAGCAACGCGGCGTTGAATGGAACGGTGGACTGCATGCCTGGTCATCGCGGCTATGGATTTGGTCCAAGCCTAACGCATTGAGCCGGAGGAACATTGATCTTGGTCAGCAAAACCGCATTGCATAGTCCTGATCACTCTCCCGAGCATAGTACTGCCATCGTATTGCTATCGGCTTCACCGTGCCCCGAAAACTACGCATGTGCGTTCCTAGCCTATCTACTTGAAGAAGACGTCGCGCGTCAACCGCAGCTGAGTGCAGTGCTTGAATGGTTGTGTCAACCGCAGTTGACACCCCTCCTGTGTGTGAACTAAAGTTGACACACAATAGAGGTCGGGACGGCTGCCAGGCAGTTCGAGGTATAAAGCTATGGGCGTCAAAACTACGCTCTGGGATTCAGCAGTGCATCTTGAAACAGAAGAAGATATTCAACGGTATCTTGAGGCTTGTATGGAGGAGGCCGGTGACGATCCTGCATTCATTGTGCATGCGTTGAGTGTTATCGCGCGCGCCAGGAACATGAGCCAACTTGCACGAGATACAGGACTTACCAGAGAAGGTTTGTACAAGGCCTTATCACCAGAGGGTAACCCTACCTTCAGTACAGTCGCAAAAGTCGCAAAGGCGCTTGGCTTGCAGATCACTGTCCAAACACCCCCACGGCCGTCTCCCGATAATCAATTACTCGCGACCGAATAGAATAACGGAGGCAGCTTGGATTCTAGTTGCAATTGCATCTGGATTCTAAGCTAACCCCATTTATCTTGGGAAACTTCTGACACATTTAATCGGTAATTCCGAGTAATATTTTAAGCGACTGCACTTCGCGTATTCTACGACCGAGGTAGTCTCGAGTTAATGAATGCGATGAAGTACTTCATAGTTGACTCTGGGAGATTACCAATTCTCGTGTAGAAAGATTCTAAGTCGATTACCTGAACCGGATACAAGTCGAGCAAGGATGAAAATGAACAAGGAAGACATTGCTAACCTAGGCTCTCATGTGCGGACTGTGCACTTCTCAGTACTGATGGCCAGTATAGGATTGTTGATAGTGATCTATGGCTACAACAATATTTCCGTTCACAGGGCAATGGACGAATTAGAACTCGTCAAAAATCACTTAGCAAGAGCAAATGAGAATCAAGGAACCAGCCTGTCCGACGTGAAAGAACAGTGGAGCCAAGTTATTGATTCCCTTGCCGTAACAAATATCCAGGCATTTTCCAAAACCGGAGAGATTCAACTGGACAAGTTGTCCTTGAGCTTATCCACGGTGGCATCTGTTGAAAATCTCGAAAACTGTAACAATTGGAATCGTATTGAGAGGTTCGATGCGGAGCCCTTCACAAACGCGCTAAATCAGCAACGGGTGAAATTTGTTAACTGTGAATGGCTTGGCGAGAATCTGCTGGTTGTGCAACGCTATACCTACGAAGCATCTGAAGGTCATGTATACCACGTATCAGATAAATCTCCGATGGTACATGCGCTAAGTGATGGCCTGATACCTGGAATGGCGTCAAACGCTTCCGATCTTGGAAACTGCGGAAATTGGAGTAACATCAATCGCTCAGATTTTCGGCCAATTTCAAACCTATTAACCTCAGTTTCCTTTCCTGTCGCCTGCACCTGGTTAGGTGAAGACGAATTGTTCATAGCAAAAATACAGCCCACCATAGGGCTAAGTTTGGTGACCCCCGAGGCCGCCGTACCTATTACGGAAAGCAACGCCAAATCACTTATTAGCGCGAGTCGCCAAATAGCCAATAACAACCTTAGAGATTGCGCGGGAACAGCCCCTGTACAGCTGACGGCATTCCAGCAACAACTGGCCCAAACCGTTCCAGACAACGAAGCCAAATTCTGTGTATGGATTGGTGCAAATAGCCTATTGCTTTTTAGTGTCGATTGGGAAAAAGGAAAACCGATTATACATCCAGAACTTCGTAGTAGAATTGGAATGAAATTTGGCGATGCATTCCCCTATCTAGCTGAAGTAGTTGGTGATCTGAGCGAACTCGACAATCCGGGAATGTTTGACTCTTTCGAAACCGATCCTCCTGAAATCTCATCGAAAGAAAGCATTGACTCCATACAGACACAACTAGACAAAAAGCGAATTGAGATAGGCCAAGCAACAATCGCGGGTATCCCGATCAAGCAGGAAATACTCCTCTACTGTACGCCTCCATTGCTTGTCATCTTGCAATTATATTTTCTTTTGCATCATAGAAACTTGGTTAATCAGTTATCCGGCCGGAAGCTAGTTTATCCATGGCTGGGCTTCTATGATGACACACCTTCTATTTGCGTATCAGGACTGACGCTATGCATTCTTCCGAGTTTGTCGATGCTACTTTTTATGCTGGCCGAATTTGGTATCGCTCAGTGGATTCTAGCCCTACTGTTACTAACAAGCATCATATTGGCAAGCCTGACGGCCCGCAGTCTTCGCGAATTCTGGAAGCTGCCAAATGAGGAACCGACTGGATAAATGAGTTCAGCCAAGTAGAGAATGGAATCTGCTTGGATTCTAGTTGCAAGTGCAACTGGGATCAAAGCTACCCCTTATTTTTAGCTCTTCAGCCTGAAACGCTTCGCCTGCAGCTTGTCACTCTGGATGGCGAAAAAGCTCGGGAAGAAACATGACAGTATGACGGGCAACTAGTGGCCGGGGAACACCGCGGTACGAAACAGCGAGGTCGCCTCCGGCACCGCAATCGGCAGGAATCGGATAATCAAAGGGGCAGAGCCCTTTTCGGCCGCTTCTGATATGTACCAGACCACTATTTCATTCGCTTTCATGGCCGTAGCGCCCGACTGGTCCGCAGATCAAGCCTGAGCCCTGACCCCTTTATTCCTGGATAAGCCTATTTCCTCGGCGATGTTTCCGCATATAACTGGTCACTTTGAAACCACCATCCAAAGGAACCGCTCACCACCCTTCTCAATTTTCGCTTGTATATCAACAGAGAACCCTATCGATTCCAATTCTTCGATTAGATCTGTCTCACTTTTATGAAAATATGGAAGCTCTTCATCCATAAAACGCATTGTTCCCGAAAATTCTTCATGTTTGGTGTATTCCTTAGTCGCATAAGTGAACAAAAATTTTCCCCTTTCTTTCAACGCTTTATACACGTTGGAAAAAACTCTACTTTGGCTATCAAATGGAATATGAAATAAACTGTATACTGCAGATATTGCCTCAAACTTATTCTCACCCATATCGTAATCCTCCATTCTAGCTTTAATATAAAAACCAGTTGGAAAAGCATTTTTTGCAATTTCTAGCATTTTAGATGAGACATCTACACCTGTAACGCTCCAACCTCGCGATAAAAAGAATTCGCAAACTGGGTACCCAGTACCACACCCCAGATCGAGCATCCTACCTGTCAAGAAGTTCATATTGAGGCGGTACATTTCGAGAATATCAACAATCGGAAAATTCCCGCGATTTTCGGCATAAATATTAACAAGTCCGTCATACTTTTCTTCAAGCACTAATTCCCGCCTCCATCTAAACTCTAACTGAAAATGAGATTATTAAATGATTTAGAACAATTTTTTGATTTAGAGAATCAATGATATAGGCCCTCAACAAGCACCATCGACCTGCCCCTTTTTTTCTCCCGAATCACGGTGGTGACAGGAAGATTCAAAATCGGGAAATCGCTCCTTAAAATACGCGGCATATCTGGTTACAATCTCAGTCCTATCATCACCTTTTTCCCAACGAATAACGTCTTCTTCTTTCAATTTTAAACCCTTCACTTGAATAGATCTTCCGTCTTCATTTAGCTCTTCACCATTAAATCGACCATGGAAACTTATTGGGGAACTCTCGTTTAATTGCCCAAACACCAAACTCCCGTAACCCAATGGGATTTTGTCAGACCTAAGTAAAGCGCCAATGTATGTGTAGTCCAGAACAAACCCATGGTATGTAGTTGACTTCGAAGCGAAGGAACCATCAGGCGACCCGTTGCATAGAAATGTTTCGCCAGATATTTGTACGTCTTCATTATTATTGCTTATAGTTATTATCGAGACACCTCTCAGTTTTTTACCGTTCTTTCCCTCCTGTAAAATTGCCTCTGCCCATAAACCTTCGATAAACTTTTTACCAAATATTTTTTTCCTAATATTCTGCTTTCCAATAACCTGTTCAAAAACAACAATCTCGCTAACCCACGCCAACAGATAAACAAAGACGAACAAACACAACGCCATCAGTAGAAATCTATAGTTCAGAACATTTTCCGTGAACATTTTTTCCGCATAAGTATCAAAGCAAAGCGCCCCAATAGTTGCGCCAATTGCAGTAGTGCGTGTAACGTGCTTTGAAACATATTTATGCAGTGGATTCATACTCAAATTCCTTTTGTGTAAGTTTCTGCTTTTCTCTACCCGAGTCTGTGGCGATACGAACCCATAACGCTTTCGCGGGCGGTTGTTGAGCAACCAGGTGATATAGTTCAGTTCTCCTGGCCATGCTGGCTCAGGTCTTCGCTTTTCGGGAGGAACTACCTCGACAGCCGTCGAGAATTCACTTGTGCAATGGTGCTATGCCGCCTGGGCTATAGAGACCAGAACAACGAACAGTAAGAGCGGAAATTTAGGCAGTATTTTCACGTGAAGCCTCCTTGCTTGTGAGTCGAATTAGTGCAGCTGAGCCATCTCGATTAGAGACCTCTGGCTTTGCGACCCTGACTCACATCAGGAGTGCCCCGGAATTATAAATACTAGACCGCTTCGATTGGAAAGCTCATCGCGTTGAAATATAAATTTAGAAACTGTGACGCAGATCACACTTTCCCGGGCTGGAAATCCTCTGCTCAAAAATCAGACTAAAGGGGTTACCCTTTAATTCATACTCACTAGCATAAGTGCTTCGGCCTGAAAACTTTCGCCAGCAACTTGTCGCTCTCGATGGCAATAAAACTCGGAAAGAAACACGCCAATATGACAGGCCACCAGTGGCTCGGAAACTCCGCAGTGCGAAACAGCGAGGCCGCCTCCGGCACCGCGGTCGGCAGGAAGCGGATGGCGATGCTGAGGGTGATCCCGCCCAGCAACCAGGGGTTGCTGAAAGGGTTGAGCGTGAAGGCGGACTGGTGCACCGAGCGGGCGGACACCACGTAACCGAAGTGCGCCAGCAGGATGGCCCAGAAGGCGGCTGTCTGGGCCTGGGTCAGCAACAGCGGGTTCACCAGTTCCCCATCGACCACGGCGGCGGCGCCGAAATGCTGGTAGACCAGCACGCCGGGCAAGGCGATCGCCAGGCCCAGCAGTAATACCCGGCGCAGGAACAGCCAGTCCATGATGCGCTCGGTGCTCGCTCGCGGCGGGCCCAGCAGGAGATTTTTCTCCTTCGGCTCCATCACCAGCGGCATGGTCAGGAGCACGGAATCCAGCAGGTTGACCCACAGTATCTGCACCGGTTCGAGCACGAAGCGGTGGGAAAATATCGGCAGGTAGGCGGCGAGCAGGACCGCGCTGATGATCAGCAGCGCCTGGGCGGCGTTGGTGGGCAGGGTATAGAGAATCGCCTTGCGCAGGTTGTTCCAGGCGTGACGCCCCTCCTCCACGGCGGCGACGATGGTGGCGAAGTTGTCGTCCACCAGCACCATGTCGGCGGCTTCCTTGGCCACCTCGGTGCCGCTTTGCCCCATGGCCACACCGATATCAGCGGCCTTCAGGGCTGGCGCGTCGTTGACGCCATCGCCGGTCATGGCGACCACGAATCCGTGGGCGCGCAGGCTTTCGGCAATGCGTTTCTTGTGTTCCGGCGCCACCCGGGCGAACACCGAGACGTGGCGGGTGATCTCGAACAGGCCCTCGTCATCCAGCTTCGCAAGTTCCGCGCCGGTCACCGCCCGCTCCGCCGGCATGCCGAGTTGCCGCGCCACCGCCAGGGCGGTATCGGGGTGATCTCCGGTGATCATCACGGTGCGAATGCCCGCGCGGGCGCACTGCTCCACGGCCTCGATGGCGGACTGTTTGGGCGGATCGATCATGCCCTGCAGGCCGGCGAAGGTCAGGCCTTTCAGGTCGTCGTGGCTGAGGTCGGTACAGGCGGCATCCAGTGGTAAAAAGGCCAGGGCCAGTGTGCGCAGCGCATCCTGGGCGAAACTTCCGGCGACCGCCAGGGCGGCCGCGGCGTCCATCGGCACGAGTTCGCCGTGGGCATCGAGTTGCCCGGTACACATGGGCACGACGACTTCCGGCGCGCCCTTGACCAGGATGAAATGCTGCCCCTGCCAGTCGACGACAACGGCCATGAATTTGGTCGCGCTGTCGAAGGGGATGTCCGCCAGGCGCCGGGTACCGGCGGCGGTAAATTCACCCTTGGCGCCGGAAACCCGCAGGGCCACCTCGGTGGGGTCGCCGGTGGCGTGGTGCTCCGCCGAGAGGCTGGCGTTGTTGCAGAAAAATCCGGTGAACAGGTTGCGCTGCAGGGCCGGGCAGGCCTTCACCTCCACCGCCTCGCCATCGCGCAGGAAGAAGCCCTCGATGCCCTCCCCCGTACCGGTGACCTGGAAGACCTGCCGCCCGGCGTAAACGCGGGTGACGGTCATGCGGTTCTCGGTCAGCGTGCCGGTCTTGTCGGAACAGATCACCGAGGTCGCGCCGAGCGTTTCCGCCGCCGGCAACTTGCGCACCAGGGCGTTGCGCCGGACCATGGCGACGCTGGAAAGGGCCAGTATGGATGTCACCAGGGCGGGCAGCATTTCCGGGATCGCGGCCACCACCAGCGAGACCGCGCCGAGGAAGCTGTAACTCAGCGGATAGCCGATGTAGACGCCGAAGCCGAAATTCAGCACGCCAACCACCAGGATGGCCATGATGAGCGCGCGCACGAATACCTGCATCTTGCGCTGCAGCGGTGTGGGGCCAGAATCCGCCGCCTGCACCAGGTCCGCCATCTGGCCGAAGACGGTGGCCGAGCCGATCGCCACCACCACGCCCAGCGCGGTGCCCTGGCTGAGGAAGGTCCCGGAGAAGCCCATGTTGCGCTGGTCCCCCGGCACCAGGGACTCACCCGCGATCACCTCGACCGTCTTGCGCACCGGCACCGATTCACCGGTCAGGGAGGACTCGTCGACGTGGGTGTTGGCGGTATCGATAAATCGAAGGTCCGCGGGGATCTTGTCGCCCCCTTCCAGCACCACGATATCCCCGGGCACCAGGTCGCGCGCTGCAATGCAGTATTCCTCGCCGCACCGGACCACCAGGCACTCCTGCACCATCATGTTACGCAGGGCTTCCAGCGCCCCCTCGGCCTTGCCCTCCTGCACGAAGCCAAGTATCGAGTTGAGCAGCACGACGCCGAGGATGACCACGGTGTCGGGCAGCATGTGGCTGCCGGCCAGGGTGAGCCCGCCGGTCACCACGGCGGTGACCAGAAGGATGATGACCATGGGATCGTAAAACTGGCGCAGGAAGCGCAGCCAGGCAGGCGTCCGGGTGAATTCCAGTTCGTTGACCCCGTAGCGCGCCTGCCGCTGCCGGATTTCCTCTTCTCCAAGGCCAGCGCGACCACTGCCCAGCGCCGCGAGCGCCTCGGCCACCTCCTTGGCGTACCAGTCCGGCGCGGTATCCGCAGTCGCGGTGGTTTCGGGGGGCTTCGGGGGCTGTCCGGTCATCACGCTAAGCCTCTTCCTCTGGCAATCGATCAGCCGCTGCGCGCCCGATCCGAGGCGATGAGCCCCTCGCGCAGCATTTTGCGGCGCAAATACGCCAGCTGGGTCTGCAGGGGCAGTTCCTTCGGGCACACGTCCTGGCAGCCCATCAGCGACATACAGCCGAAGATACCGTCCTCGTCGCCAATCAGCTCGTAGTAGTCCGCATCGCTGCGGGTATCCCGCGGGTCCAGGCGAAAGCGGGCGATCTTGTTGAGCCCAACCGCGCCGACGAATTCCTCGTGCATGATCGCGGTGCCGCAACCCGCCACGCAACAACCGCACTCGATACAGCGTTCCAGTTCGTAGATCTGTTCCGCCAGTTCCGGTTCCATTGGCGTTTCCATGGCATCGACGTCAACGTCCTCTACCGCCGGCACCCAGGTCTGCAGGCGTTCGCTCATCCCGCGCATCCACTTGCCGGTGTTCACCGAGAGGTCGCCGATCAACTCGAATACCGGCAGCGGCGCCAGGCGGATATGCGGCTCCAGCGAACTGGTCAGGGTGCGGCAGGCCAGAGCGGGCCGGCCGTTGATCAGCATACCGCAACTGCCGCAGATCCCGGCGCGGCAGACGAAGTCGAACTGGAGGCCCGGCTCCTGCTCCTCGCGCACCAGGTTGAGGGCGATGAACAGGGTCATGCCGGGAGTCTCTTCGAGCTGGTAGGTCTGGAACTGCGGTCGGCTGTCCGGATCCGAGGGGTTGAAACGCAGGATTTCGAGCGCCAGCGTTCTCGGCACCACGCCGTTGGCTGCTGCACTACCGGTGGCTTTATTCGACGTCATTCGTCCGCCTCCTGCGGGGGTTCGAAACGGGCGTTGGGTGCCCGGTAGCGCTCGGGCAGGAGATGCTCAAACGGCATCAGGGCCTGCTGCCGCGCGGCGGGATCAGCAATTTGCTGCTTCGCCTCGTCCACCTGCGCCTCGCGCCCCGCCGTATCGGGGTGGTGGATGTGATCGCGCTCGCCGTAGCCGCGCCAGCCCGGTGGCAGTTCCATGGCCATCACATCCAGGTCCTGGTAGGTCAGTTCCGGCGCGCTGGCGCCCTCGGGCCAGCGCGCCAGGGTGCGCTTGAGCCAGCGGCTGTCGTCGCGGCGCGGAAAATCCACCCGGCTGTGGGCGCCGCGGCTCTCTTCCCGATTGAGCGCCCCCTGCGCCACGCACAGGGCCAGCTTGAGCATCTTCGGCAGGCGCAGGGCCAGCGCCAGCTCCGGATTGGCGCCGGGGGCGCGGTAGTGCAGGCCCAACTGGCGGCTGCGTTGCAGCAGTTCGCCCAGGGTCTGCACCGCCTGGGCGAGACCGGGGCCGTCCCGGTAGATGCCCACCTGTGCGGTCATCGTGTTCTGCATGGCGCGCACCAGGTCCGTGGCGCGCTCGGAGCCGGTGCTGGCCAGGAGCTCGCGCAGGGCATCCTGTTCGCGCTGGAAACAGTGCCGCAATACCGTCGTGTCGACCGCGCAGTCGCCGGCCGGCGACTGGCAGTAATCGGCGATGGACTCGCCAACAATCATGCCCGCGACCACGGTCTCGGCCACCGAGTTGCCACCCAGCCGGTTGAAACCGTGAATATCCCAGCAGGCGGCTTCGCCACAGGCGAACAGGCCGGCGAGCTGCGGGCTCTGCCCCAGCGCGTCGGTGCGCACGCCGCCCATCGAGTAGTGCTGGGCGGGGCGCACGGGAATCAATTCGTGAACCGGATCGATGCCGAGAAAGTGCTGGCAGATCTCTTTTACTTCCCGCAGTTTGTGGTTGATGTGCTCCTCCCCCAGCAGGCGGATATCCAGCCACAGGTGCTGGCCGAAGCGGGACTGCGCCCCGTGTCCCTGGCGGATGTGCTGCTCCATGTGCCGCGACACCACGTCGCGTGACGCCAGCTCGGCCTTGTCCGGCTCGTAGTCGGGCATGAAGCGATGACCGCTGCCGTCCAGCAGCAGCCCTCCGTCGCCGCGGCAACCCTCGGTAACAAGGATGCCGGCGGGAAAGATGCCCGTGGGGTGGAACTGCACCGCCTCCATGTTGGACAGCGTGGCCACGCCTGTCTCGAGGGCGATGGCCGCGCCCATGCCCTCGTTGATCACGGCGTTGGTGCTGACCCGGTAGATGCGCCCGAAGCCGCCGGTGGCGATACAGGTGGCACGGGCGGTGTAGGCCAGCAATTCCCCTGTCACCAGGTTGCGCACGATGGCGCCGAAGCAGCGCTCGCCGTCGTGGATCAGGGCTACCGCCTCCATCCGCTCGTGCACCGGGATGTCCGCCGCGATGGCCTGGTCGCTGACGTTGTAGAGCATGGAGTGGCCGGTGCCGTCGGAGACATAACAGGTGCGCCACTTGGCGGTGCCGCCGAAATTGCGCGCGGTGATCAGGCCGTGGGCCGCGGCGGGTTCCTGCAGGGTGACCGGCTCGCCATTGATCACCACCGGGTGCGGCCCGGCCTTGACCCGGTTCCAGGGCACCCCCCAGTGCGCCAGTTCGCGCACGGCCTTGGGCGCCATGTGTACGAACATGCGCACTACTTCCTGGTCGGCGCCCCAGTCGCTGCCGCGCACGGTGTCTGCGAAGTGGACGTCTTCGCTGTCGCCGAAACCCTTGATACTGTTGGCCAGGCTGGCTTGCATGCCGCCCTGGGCCGCCGCGGAATGGGAACGTTTGGGCGGCACCAGTGAGAGGATGGTGACCTCCAGGCCACGGCGGCGCGCGCCGATGGCGGTGCGCAGGCCGGCGAGCCCGCCGCCGATCACCAGCACATCCGAATGTATCACCCTCACGCCGGTGCTCCACTTGCTGCCGGGTAACGCAGGCCGGGCTGGTCACTGATATGGTGGCCGATCTGGTAATAGGCCAGCAGGGTGCACAGGCCCAAGGCGATGAAGAAGACACTGAGCCCCCACTTCAGCAGGTTCAGCCGGCGACGCAGCTGCTGCGGCGGCCAGCCGGGCAGCACCAGCCATTTCAGCGCCAGGCGATACAGGCCGATGGCGCCGTGCAGTTCGACAGCGAACAGGAGTACCAGGTACAGCGGCCAGTGCGTCTGGTAGACACGGGCGGCCGAGGCGTAGGGGCCGATCTGGTCCGGCTGCGAGAACATGCCGAAGAGGTGTATCGGGGCGAGGAAAAACAGCAGGAAACCGGTCACCACCTGCCACCACCACAGGGTCGTGTCGCTGTGACTCATGCGCAGTTGGTGCTCACGGAAGGCGCCGTACTGGCGGGCGGAGTGCGGAAATTTGCGCAGGGCCAGCGCCGCGTGCAGCATCATCAGCAGCATGACTGCGGCAACCACCAGCGATACCAACCAGGGATGGGCGCTGCCGAACAGGTAATAACCCTCAAACATTCGGGCCACGCGGTACATGGCCTCCTCGCTGATCAGGATGGAGGATACCAGCAGCATGTGGGCCCACATGAACAGGGCCAATAACAGGCCGCTCAGGCTTTGGAGGAGGTCCAGCCGGGCCGGGAGTGGGCGCGCCATTGAATACATAGGCTGGAAGTATAGATAGAAATCGTTAAAGGGGTCAGAGCCCTTTTTGGCCGGAATTGATGAGCATCCTTGCGCTCTTCCCGACCACATCAAAACTGGTCAAAAAGGGCTCTGACCCCATTTCCCGCGACTGCGCCGCCAGCGTTTCAAGTAGTGCCAGCCACCCGTCACGCTCAACCAGCACAGCGCCAGGCCCACCGCCAGCGACAGCAGGCGGTAGACGCCATTCATGCCAAACCCGGAATGCAGCGGGTACAACTGGTTGACCAGGTTCCTGGCCACGCCCACCTGATCGGCGCGTTCACTCAGGCGCATGTCGCCGGTGTCGAGCCTGATCTGCACCGAAGTGCGGCCGTTGAGGTGCCACTCGTCGGGCAGGCGAAAACGTACTTTCATACTATGGCCGCCCTGCTCCGGCCAGATGCGGATGTAGGTCGGCCAGCCGTCTGCTACCTGCGCCTGTGCGAGCAGATAACTGGCGGCCACGCCGCGCGCCTGCGTTGCCTCAGCCGCAGGGGGCAGCGGGTAGGTCTCCGCCGGGGGTAAAACGGGGATCACCAGTTTCTGCCACAACATGAGCGAACCGGTGAACAGGATTAGCAGCAACAGGGGGCTGGCCAGCGCGCCCGCATGGCGGTGATATTGCAGTAGCTGTGACGGACGGACCCTGCCGGGCAATACCCAACGCCAGTGAAACCTGCGCCGGCCAGGCCACCACAGGACCAGGCCGCTGATGCACAGGAACAGCGCCAGCAGGCCGCTGACCAGCAGCACGGCCTCGCCCCAGGCAGAGGCGAAAAGATCGACGTGCAGCTGGCGAACGAATTCGACCACGCGCAGAAACCACGCGCGATCGCTGTAGGTTTCGAGAGTACCCAGGGAGAGCAACTCCATCCCCTCCTCGCGCCGCAGGGTCCAGTAGGGTTCCAGGGCACTGGGCGCCTTGATGCTGAGCATCTGCTCCAGCCCCTGCCCCACAGCGATTGCCTCGAGTTCGCGAGCGACGCTGACGGGTCCGTAGTCCGCGGGCAGCTCGGCCCGCGGTGTCACCACCAGCGCGACCAGCTCTTTCTGGTAGACCAGCAGTACGCCGCTCAGGCCCGCCAGCAACAGTACCAGCAGGCCCGCGAGTCCCGCCCAGAGGTGCCAGCGCCAGAGACCCGGGGGGCGCTTTTTGGGCTCGCGGGTGGACCGAGCGACAGTCTTTCGCTCCACGATACAGGCAGTTCAGCCGCGGCTAGAAACTGTACTGGTAGGCGACGGAGAAGCTGCGCCCCATGCCCTTGAAGTTGCGCAGGTCATTGGGGCTGCTCTGGGAGTAGTAGGTGTAATAGTCGGTATTGGTCAGGTTCTGCACCGAGAGGCTCAACATGCCGCCGAAGAGCTCTACGTCAGTACTGAAATCCACCGTGGTATAGCCGTCAAACTCGTTGACCGTCGTGCCGCTGCTGTCCTTGACGGACCGATCGAGCAGGTAATTGACCTGCAATCGGGTATTCACGGCGTCACCCCAGGCGCGGTCCCAGCTCAGGTTCAGGCGGTCGGGGGCGATGTTGGTACCGCCGAGGTCGGAGTCCACCCTGCCGTCCTCGTCGGAATCATAGCGGCCTTCGGATTCGGCATAACGCAGGCCCAGCAGGTCGCTGTCGCCGAGCGCCCAGCTGGCGCGAAACTCGATGCCGTCGATCTCGGTTTTTTCCCGCTTGACGGTATAGATGCCATCGTCCCCGCGCTGCAGGCGCTGGCCGTAATCGGAATCCGAGGTGTAATAGCTGAGCTCGACGTCAAAGGTACCGTTGTCGAACTCGACGCCGAACTCACTGTTCTCTGTCAGGATCGGCGTGAGGTCTAGGAAGCTCTCCACGTCCTGGCCGGGCTCGTCGATGCCGCGCAGCACCCGACCCACGTCGGGCATGGAGTAGGCCTCGGAGTAGTTGGCGAACACCCGCCAGGCATCGGTGAACTGGTAGGTGCCGCCGAGGTTGTAAAGCGTTTCGGAGAAGTCCGGCTCGCCGCCCTGCACGAACTGGCTGCCATAGCGATAGAGCGTGGTGAAATCATCGACCTCGAGAGTGGATTTCTCGTGGCGGATGCCGGTGGTGACTGTCAGGTTTTCGATACCGGTAAATTCCGCCTGCAGGAAGGGAGCGTAATTTTCGTAGCGGGTTTCCGGCACCCAGGTGCGGCCAGTCTGGATCAGCGCCTGCCAGGTCTCGTCCTGCAGAACGTCGAGGCCGTAGACCAGGGACAGCGGCAGCCCCGCCACCTGCGCTTTCGACAGGGTGAGTTTCATCCCCAGCTTTTCCGAATTGTTCTGCGACTGGTCGATCAGGTCGTCCCCGTAGGCGGGGTCCTGGAAGGTGGCAATGGGTGTGATCTGGGCGCCATAGGTGGCTTCAAAATCCTGCCTGTAGACCTGTACGCGCAAAAACTGGCCGAGGAACTGCTCGTTATCGTAGCCGACACTCACGGTAGTGACTTTATTCCGCGCGCCCTCGGCCGGCAGGTCGGTCTTGATCGCACCGCTGGGAATATCCGCGTCCACGTCCCCGCCGACGGAGCCCCACTCGTGATTGCTCTCGATATCGTAGCGGTTGACCATGAGTTCCAGACGCTGGTCGTCCCAGTTGTAGCCGGTCTTCAGGAACAGGTCGAGCGCCTCGGAATCCATGGTGTCGCCCTGGGTATTATCCACGCCGATCAGTTCCCCATCCGCGTCGTAGGCCATTCCGGTGCTGCGGTAGTCGACGCTGGCCAGCACATCGGCGTTGCCGAAGCTGTTGGACAGGCTGTAGGCAAAACCGTAGTCGGCGCTTTCGCTGATGCTCTCGCTCTGGAAGCTGTTATCCACCCTGACGTGTTGCTCCAGTGATTCGCTGGGGCGTTTCGTAATCAGGTTGATGATGCCGCCTGCGGCGCCCAGGCCATGGATGGCGTTGGCACCATGCAGCACTTCCACCCGCTCCAGCATGCTCGGAGCTATGGTGTGCCCGTCGCGTCCGCCGTTGCGCAGGGGGTTCGACTGGGGAACGCCGTCAATCAGGTAGAGGGGTTCGCGACCGCGCAGCGTCTCTCCGGCACTGGTCATCTTCTGCCGGGAAGGCGAGTAACTGGGAATCAGGTTGCCCAGCACGGTGGATATGTCGTTGTGGATGGCCAACTGCCGCTGCAGTTCTGCTTCATTGATCACGGTCACGGTGTTCGGAACGGTACTGAGCGGGGTTTCTACCCGGTTGGCCGTAACGATGATTTCTTCGGACAGTTCGCTGGCGCTTGCCGGCAAGGTCAGCAGGGCAAGGCTGCTGCAGGCCAGTACACTGGCGGGGAGCTTACTGTGTCGCATCGGGTATCCTTTGGGAGAATGTGGTGTCAATCGGAAAACGCACACCCTAACGCTACTGAGAACGATTATCAATATCATAATGTTCCAGTTTTAGAATAAGCCGTAGAAATCTGCCGGTTCAGGTGCCCGCGTTATGAACTCGGCCCTTTCCCGATTGGACTGCCCGAATTCCCCCGTCCGCCCCGCTGCCGGCGATCAGATAAAGGAGTCAGAGCCCTTTTCGGCCAAATTTGATCTCCTCCAGGACGTTCATTAAAGTCCTAAACGACAGGACATCGCGGGAGAGCGAGCATGGTCGACCCAGGCGTTACCATCTGGCAGGTCAAGCCGATGGACATGCTCACCGTCAGCATCTTCGTCCTGTTCGTCGGCATGTACCTGAACAGCCGCCTGCTGGTACTGAAACGCAACTACATTCCCCCCGCGGTAAGCGGCGGGATTGTCTTCAGCGTGATCACCACCGGGTTTTACCTGCTTGCGGACATCCAGTTTGAATTCGATATGCGCTTCAGGGATCTGCTCCTGCTGGTGTTCTTCAGTACTGTCGGCCTGTCGTCCCGACTGTCCCAGCTGGCGCGTGGCGGCAAGGCCCTGGTGATCCTGGTATGTATTGCTGCGGTATTCCTGCTGGTGCAGAACACCATCGGCGTCGGCTTCGCTTACCTGGCCGGCGCCCCACTCGGCTACGGTCTTATGGCGGGCAGTGTGTCGCTGGCCGGCGGACACGGCACTGCCGCCGCCTGGGCAGTCGAGGCACAGGCCGCGGGACTCAGCAAGGCCGGTGAAGTGGGCATGTTGTTCGCCACCTTCGGCCTCATCAGCGGGGGACTCCTGGGCGGGCCGATCGCGCGCTTCCTGATTTCCCGCAAGCAGTTGAGCACTCCGGGGCACGACGCCAGTGCAGCTACCGAAGTCCACCTGCTGCAGGCAAACATACCCGCAGTGTTCGCGGACTACCCACTCTACCCCGTCCTGCGCGGCCTGCTGGTACTGGCTATCTGCGTCAGCCTTGGAGACCTGATCAACCGCTCCCTCGCCGAAACCGGCCTGAGTCTGCCGGGATTCCTGGCATCCATGTTTGTCGGCATCGTGCTGACCAACATACTCGATCTCGCGGGGCGTCCGGCAGATCTGAAAACGCTGAATGCCTTCGGCGGCGTCAGCCTGCATCTATTCCTGGTCATGAGCATGATGACGATGCAGTTGTGGCAACTGTCATCCATGCTGCTGGCCGTGTTGTTGCTACTTGCTCTGCAGATCGTCGCCATGACGCTTTTCGCCAGCTTCGTGGTGTTCAGGCTGATGGGGTCGGACTACGACGCCGCGGTGCTGGCCGCCGGGTTTACTGGTCTAGGACTGGGCGCCACTCCGGTCGCCATTGCCAACGTGGAGGCGGTAAGCGAGCACTACGGGCCATCACCCAAGGCGCTTATCGTTATTCCCCTGGTCGGGGCATTTTTCATAGACCTGCTGAACGCGGGTGTCATCAATCTGTTTATCAGGCTTTTGAGTTGACGGATTAAAAGGGGTCAGAGCCCTTTTCGGCCACATCTGATGAACGCCGGACCACTTTGGTTGTTCACTTCCCCGAAGCAGCTATTAGCATGGTCAACATCACCCAGACACCAGATCGACTCGTGCCGCGCAAACCACGCATGTTCATTCCTGGCCTGCCTGCTCATATTGTGCAGAGAGGGAACAATCGGCAGCCGATATTTTTCGAGCAGGACGACTACGCCACCTACCTGTCATTCCTCGCTGAAGCAATAGACCGATACGACTGCGCATTACACGCCTATGTGCTGATGACAAACCATGTCCACCTCCTCATCACACCAGACGGCGAGCAAGCGATCAGTCGCACCATGCAGTACATCGGGCGCTACTACGTACCTTACATTAACAATAAATATGAACGCAGCGGAACACTGTGGGAAGGACGCTTCAAGGCCAGCATCATCGATAGCGATACCTACCTCCTGGCATGCTATCGCTATATCGAAATGAATCCGGTACGGGCAGAGATGGTCGCGGAACCCGCTGACTACCCATGGAGTAGCCATGCCTGTAATGCTTTCTCCAGGGAGGATGCTTTGGTCACTGCTCACCCCCGGTATTTGTCACTGGGAACCACCGCCAGGGACTGTGCTGCAAACTATCAACGATTATTCATAGAGCAGGGGGAACCACTTCAGCTGGATGAGATTCGCCTGCACACCCAATCCGGTACACCTTTGGGAGATCAGCGATTCCGGCAGAAAATCGAGGACGCCCTGTCTGTCCCTACCGGCCAAGTCTCACGTGGACGACCGGAAAAAGGCATTTGACCTCCGGACTACACAAACCATCAAATTCGTTCAAAAAGGGCTCTGACCCCTTTTTCCACAAACCATCAAATTCGTTCAAAAAGGGCTCTGACCCCTTTTTCCAATTAGTGTGACCCAGATCACATTTTTACGAAAAACCATGGCGTTGGTGATTGATATCACCGGGGCGACTTGAGATCGAAACAAAGTTCGCCTAAATCTTAATGCACATGGCACAGCCGGTGTGAGCCGGTGTCGCAAAGCTACGGGTCTTTTTTTAAAAACGACGGCCGGGTTGCAGGACTATAAGTTTGTTGCATCCCGGCTTTTTTGTGGCTGCTATTCAGGCGCGCTACCAGGCGTCAGGTTCTGCTGCTCCGACCTTACTTACCATTTTCTATGTTCAAGAAACGAATGGTTGATTGAAAGAAAGGAGCACTGATGAATAATTTCCCCAGAAACCTGATGGCGACTATCTTCGCATCCGCCGGTATCGCCACGAGCCATGCAGCCATAGCCCCTTACGCCCTGGACGACGGGATGGCTGATGTTTCAGTAGGCTATGGTATCGGAACTGGCAGCAGTTTCGTTTGGGCAAACCGATTTGTCACGCCGGAAACCGGTGACACTATCGACAAAATCCTCGTCGCGTTTGGCGATCCTTATATAGAGGAGCGCGGCGGGGTCGCGGGGAATTCCAATGGCGCCGAGGTTACTGTGGGCTTGTGGAGCGACCCCAACGGCGACGGTAGCCCCCAGGATGCAGTGTTGCTCCAGAGCGTGAACGGCACGATTACCGATGCCGACACAGATACATTTAATGTCTTCGATATCCCCGACACCTTCGTCACTGGATCATTTTTTGTGGGCGTGATGTTCACTGATGACCAAGGGCCTGGCAGATATCCGGCCGCACTGGACCAGAGTGTACCGAATGCTGGCGAAAGCTGGGTAACGACAAGCCTGGATATCACGAACGCAAATCCCAATAGTTCGGTATTTGCCGGCAACTGGCTGGTCCGTGCCCTCGGCAGTAGCGATATCGACGCCGATGGGATTGATGACTTGAACGACAACTGCCCAACTTTGCCGAATCCCGACCAGAGCGATAGCGACGGCGATGGCTTTGGCGACGCCTGTGTCCCGCCGGGTGTAATTCCACCCGGTGCAAGCGTAGGCTTGAATCCCGTCATCGGCAATGGCAGCACAATCAACAAAGGGGTCGCTATCGGTGATGAGGCCCGGATCGGTGAATTTGTCTCCCTCGGCAAGAACACCACACTGGGAGACGGGGTTTCGGTTGGCGCGAACGTCCAGATAGATCAGGGCGTATCGGTGGGTGACAATGTCAGCATCGGAAACAATGTATTTATCGGCAAGGGCGTGATCATTGAGCCGGGGGTCAGCATTGGCGACGATGCCGTAATCCACCGTGACGTTCACCTATGCGAGTACAGCAGCGTCGGCGCAGCGGCTACAGTCGGTAAAAACCTGTTGATCGATACTGGTATAGGGGTTCCAGCCGGTGCGGTTCTTGGTGGAAGCAAGAGCCCGGCGGGTAATTGTTCCGCTCCCTAGGATAGGAGGGATGAAAGGGGTCAGAGCCATTGATTGCTCTGACCCCGGCATCCGGCCCCATCAGTTCCATTCAAAAAGGGCTCTGACCCCTTTTTACTCCGATCGAGGAATTACTGAATCGGGGCCCCAGCTTGCAAAACCTGCCCGCCCTATCGGAACCCACCCTTGCGATCAAAGGCAGCATGCAAACACTGGCGCTCAACGCCGGGCGCAAGGCCAAACTACGCCCCGGCGATATTCTGGGCGCACTGACCGCCACGGGGGAACTGACGCGAGATCATATCGGCAAGATCGACATTTTCGATATGGTAGCCTACGTTGCCATCACTCGGGCACAGGCTGCTAAAGCGCTGGCGATCCTGGCGAGTAGCGGCGTCAAGGGCAGGAAAATACAGGCAAGAAAGGCCTGAGGGATAAAACCGGTCGGCCTTGATTCCAATCCTGCACCAATGAACCAGGGGTCAGCTTAGAGCTTACGCCCGAGCTTCCTTTCGGCCAGTTTTTTCTCCCAGTTCGGGGTCACGATGTTGATCACCTCGAAGGCAATCAGGCCTTTCAGGATCAGCCCGATGCCGATGCCCGCCAGGATGATGTACACAAAGGGCCGGCCATGGAACACCAGAAGAAACACCACCGCCAACACCACATAGATAATCAGGAACTCGTAAAACTCCTTCATCCGTTTGGCATACAGGAGCGCCGCCTGCTCATCCGCCTTCAGTTGGGTTTCATCGTTCACTTGCACTTCCTCCGCTTGCAGTAGGGATAGATCTACCTCAAACACAGCAGCAAGTGCCTTACAGGTTTCCAGGCTTGGCCGGTGGCCGCGCTCGATGCGTTGAATCGTCCGGGTGGTCACGCCGGCCATTTCGGCCAGCTGGCTCTGGGACCACCCGCGCTTCAGTCGCAGCTTCCTCACGATCACGGCGTCACCCTTGCTATTCGAGGCAGGCCAAGTCTCGCTGATTTACAGGCGCTGCAACACGACACGCACGCGACATTCATACGAAATCCCTGTGACAGTCACATAAAATCAATAGCTTAGGACATTGGGGCGACACCCTTCAGCATAGTCCACCTGCTCAGGGTGTATACCAGATCGGCGAAGTATAGGCGCGCTCCTGGATTTCGGCGGGGACGTTTTCCGGCAGGGGCACGTCGAAGAACACCGCATCTATCGTGGTCCAGCGCGGGGTCGGTATTTCCATGACCCGGACGTAATAGAAGGCGGTTGTGGACGGGTCGAAGTCGGGGTCTTCCCACACGGCCGCCAGGTGGCTGGCACCGACACTGTTGCGGTAGGTGGCGGTTTTCACATCGACGGTCGAGGCCACGGGCGGCAGCAGTGCACCGGAGCCGTCGGGCGTGCGGCCATCGGAGAGCGCCACGTCGTAGACCTTTTCCCGGGAGGCGCCATCCTCATCCAGCCAGCCCTTGACCACCTGTATCCGCTCCAGGTTCGCACTTTCCGGGTCCTTGATGGCGGCGATCAGCAGGCGTGGCGTGTCGGTAGCGCCCGCGGGGGCCGGCAGGTCGCCGCCCATGGGGACGCCACCTGCGTAGCCGTGTGACACGAAGCCCGGGAGGGTGTGGTCTCCCGGGGCGAAGCCCCAGCCGCCGAAGACCCGCACCTGCATGCGTGGCCCGGTGGTGGCGTAGACCTCACGGCGCTCCATCGCGTCGAACAGGGAGGCCCGGGTGTTTTCATGGGCCCAGACCCCAACGTAGCCACCTGCACTGTACATGGAGTTCGGCCGCTTGGGGTTGAAGCCCTTGGTCATCCTGCCCGCGGCGGGCTCTTCGTTGGCGAACTTGCCGATGAAGTTGTTCTCCTCCACCGCCGCCAGGGAGGTGTGGGTATCGCTGCTGCCGATCATGCCGAACTTGAAGGGGTTTACCCCGAGCTGCTTTTCCAGCTCGAGGCCCAGTTTCAGGGCGCCGCGGGCGTACTCGTGGCGCAGCATCCAGTCTTCCTTGGGCGTCATGCCGAAGTTCATCTGGTCCCAGGTTTCGAAGTCGGCGAAGCGGTCATCGGGCGAGAGATAGGGGTGCGACTCGGCGTCGCCCTTGATCTGCGTCACTTCGACCAGGGGTTCCCAGCGCCGCCGCTGTTCAGCGTATTCCGTGGTGAGCGCGCCGCCGCGGTAGGTCTTGTCGAGGAACATGCCGCCGTTGCTGCCGTTGGCGTTGTGCGGAATCGCCAGGACCCGCCCGCCGGTCTTGTCTTCGTAGTCCGCCAACGCACTCCACAGGTCTTCAGGGTCCTGGGAGACCGTCGAGGCAAAGGGCAGCACCTGGTTGGCCAGTGCAGCGTCATCGCGAAAAATCACGTTGCGGTGGAGGTTGTCGCCATTGGGCATGGAGGTCCATTCGTAGCCGATGAAGGCGGTGAACTTGCCCGGCTCGTTGAACTTGTCCGCCGTCGCCGTGACCCGGTGCCAGATGGTCTGCAGCAATTGCGGGTCCTGCTCGACCCCCAGCCGGGCGACCTCCGCCGCGGTATCGCCTGCAGTATTAAGAAGCAGCATGTCCTGTAGCAGTTGTGGCGAAACGGCCGTTTCGAACTGTCCGGCCCAGCGCTTGCCGGGGCCAGTAGCCAGGGCCCGCGCATCCTTCTCGCCGATCAGCCGGAACAGCCCCAGCCACTCGGCGTGATCCGAGAGCACGAGGAAGTCGAGGGGACGGCTCAGGCGCACCAACTGGCCGCTGGTGGACGTGACGGTTTCACCCCTGGCGAAGCGATAGGCCGTCTCCGGAGTTTCGGCGCGGTTGCCCATGGTGTAGGCGTCCATGGACAGGTTGCTGTGCACGTGGGTGTCACCCCAGTACAGGTTCTCGGGATAGCTGCGCCCGACGAAGGGCGAGTAGTGCTCCCGGGCTTGCTCCGCTGCACTTGTCTGCGTGGTGGAAAGCGCGAACAAGGGCGTAATCAGCGCGATGAGAGCGGCGGTCAAGCCAGGCACGGCCTTTTTCATGGGCTGTTGTGACCGGGCTACAGCGGAGCTGGTGCTTGTCTTCATGGCGGCTACCTGACTTATTGTTATGGCTTGCGGGTGAGACTTTCAGGCTATTATAACTCAAGTGATTTATTTTACATCTGAATAAACGGATCGGAGCCTTTTCCGCTTTCAGCGTCTATTCCGAGAGTCGAGCAACTGGAAATTCAGGGCATTTCAGATATTTTGTTACGTGGCATCATGTCTACCGTGTTGTATGGACAACGGCCTCCCCCTTGTCATCACTCTTGACTGCGCCTGCGGCGACCGAACAGTAAGCGAAAAGGAGTTCGGGTGCGTATGACAATCCTTTCATGCAGATTCGGAATAAAGGGGTCAATAAAGGGGTCAGAGCCCTTTTCGGCCATATCTGATAGGTGTCACGCCAATACTGGTATTCGCTCACACGGCTCATGCCGCTCGAACAGTAGGTACATCAAAGCTGAGCATAAAGGGCTCTGACCCCTCAGTTTCTGTATTTGTTCAGCAGCGCGGCATTGAAGGGAACGGTGGACTGCATGCCTGGTCATCGTGGCTATGGATTTGGTGCAAGCCTAACGCATTGAGCCGTAGGAACATTGATCTCGGCCAGAAAAAGCATTAAAGGGGGCCCCCCTTTTTGAACAAATTTGATGGCTCAAGTGCTTCGTGGTTCATAAGACGATTTCGCCGCTCGCGCTAGACCGTTCCGCTAAGGCTTCTCAAGGTAGCTTCGATCTCGCTCCGAATTAAGTTCACCAGCGCAGTGCCAGGCCGATGCGCTGGTGAACTACCTACGGTTCGAAGGAGATGTTATACCCCCTCAAAGCCTGCAGCCGTCCGCATCGACGCCTTTCCTGAGATTTTCTCTGGTCCCAGGGCAGAGGTCATCGACGTCGGGAACACCGTCGCCATCCCTGTCGATTGACCGGAGCGCGTCGATTTCAGCGTTCAAGCTTGTGTTTTCTGCGTTCAAGCTGTCGATCTCAGCGTTCAAGCTTGTGTTTTCTGCGTTCAAGCTGTCGATTTCAGCGTTCAAGCTTGTGTTTTCTGCGTTCAAGTTGTCGATTTCAGCGTTCAAGCTGTCGATTTCAGCGTTCAAGCTTGTGTTTTCTGCGTTCAAGCTGTCGATTTCTGATTGCAGGGACGCATTTCCGTCGGAAAGTTCAACGATCGATTGCTCCAGTGTTCCGACATCGACGAGGCATGCACCTAAATTGTCAGTGTCGCTCGGGTAAGGGTCGCATAGGTCGCCAATCGAGTCTCCGTCCATGTCCAGTTGATCGGGGTTGTAGTAATTGACACAGTTGTCAGTTGCGTCGGGGATCGAGTCACCGTCCACATCGAGCGGATCCGCGGGGTCTGCAACCTCCACTGTGAGAATTAGTTCTACAGGCCGGGCGTAGTATAAATTGTCAAAACCAGAATGCTGTGCCAGTGAACTTCCAATTGAAAACCAGCCACCTAAACTTGCATTGATTGCGTCAACTGCGGCTGCATTCAATGTGACTTCGCCCCCACCTTCGCCGACTCCGAATTCATAATTATATTTTTGAGGTATGGCTACATCGAGCGAGCCATAAGTAGTTCCAGTGCCAAGATCAACATGGATATTTATCTCCTGTGACTCATATGTGTAAGTAGCTATGTTATGCAGGTACTCTACAGGAGTACTTACATCATAGAAGCCGACTGTAAGTATCGAAGCCTGGCTGTCGGAGCTTGCGAATTGGATATCGAGGGCAGCGCCCGTTACAGTTCCCGGAATATCGGTTAAGTAATAGCTGTGATAGCTTCTAATCCCCCAAGAACTGTCGGAGTAGTCCTCATATCCAAGGGCACTACCACTATAATGGGATGCGCTGTAGTCAGGTGTGGGGGGGCGATCAAAGTCCCAACTACCCCCCTCGTAGTTGCTGCCTACGTCGATTGGCAACCTTAAAAAAATAGTTTCCGCGTTAGCTGAAAACGCAAATGCCAAGCTGACAGGGATTAGGAATTGCCTAAGCATCAGAGGTGCTCCTGCTCGTAAATTTATTGTCTAGTTCTTCAAACCAAGATGCAAAAAACGAGCCACCTTTTAAAAATCAGATAGTTATCGGCGAGGCGAGCAGAGTCTGTGGCCGTTATGTAAAAAATGATGGCAGGGAAGTATCGCGATTAAAGGGGTCGATTAACAAAAAAGGCAAAAAAGGGGTCAGAGCCCTTTTCGGTCACATTTGATGGGTGATTGGGCAGGCAGGATCACCTGGCCACTCCTAATGCCAGATGTTTGTCACTGGGTGCTACGTAGAAGGAACGCGCACAAAATTACCGGCGCCTGTTCGATAAACATGGGGACCTGTAAAAGGCGTCCCGGTCCGGCACTGACGTTACCACCCGCTCCTCAGCCCTTCCATGTGAATGGCTTTTCGCCATCTATTCCGTAGCAATGGGCTGCAAATCTGCGTTATAACAAATCCGCCGAAACCCGGGATACATCTCGGCAGGGACTGGCGCTTAGGGGGCCTTATCATGTCACTCCACAGACTGCTGACCGCACTGCTAACACTGCCTGCTTCGACGCTCGCTCTTGCACAATCCACAGGCACCCTGACCTACACGCCCACTGCAGTTACCCCTGCGGCGGCGCCCCTGCCAGTGCCAGTCTTTTCTTTTCTGCTGTTCCCCCTGGGCTTGGCACTCGTGTGGCTGGGCTGCCGGGCACTGCGCAGGCAGCCTGATTGCCGGCAAATTCTCGGCGCCCTTACGCTCACGAATAAAGGGGTCAGAGCCCTTTTCGGCCATATCTGATAGGTGTCACGCCAATACTGGTATTCGCTCACACGGCTCATGCCGCTCGAACAGTAGGTACATCAAAGCTGAGCATAAAGGGCTCTGACCCCTCAGTTTCTGAAAATGAATGGTGACGATGACGGCATTCCCTGTGAGAATGCGTCCGGTCCAGGAAATTGGGTAGAAAGGGCCGCGCCCATTTCGCTTGCCCTCTGCGCAACTCGACCTGGGCCATATTTTTGGGCAGTAACTAGAGATATTAAGCCATGTCACAATTCAACGATGTATCAATCACCCGGGAAGCTAACATCTACTTTGACGGAAAGGTGACCAGCAGGGCCGTGCACTTTCCGGACGGGACAACCAAGACGCTTGGAATAATGCTGCCGGGTGAGTATGAGTTCGGTACCGAGGCGAAGGAAATAATGGAGATCCTCTCTGGCGATCTGCAGATACAACTGGTCGGCGAGGATTGGAGGCAGATATCCGCTGGTGAATCCTTTGAAGTGCCGGCTAATTCGAGCTTCAAATTGAAGATCATCGAAGTGACAGATTACTGTTGTAGCTACCTGGCCCAGGACTGATCGATGACACCCGAACAACTGGTCGACGCACTTAAAACCCGTCAGGCGGTGGAATTCGAAGACACCATGGCGGTGATCGACACGCATTACGACTATACGGCCACGGCCTTTAAAAACGGTGAGCAGCGCAACGAAGCTGGCCAGAACGCGGGTTCCTGCAAGATCCTGGCCTTTGGCCAGTTGATGCAATTGAGCGAAGCCGAAGTCCTGCGTGGCTTCGGACGTTTCTACCAGGACGTTTTGAACACACCGGACGGAGACGACCACGGCAACATCCGCAACTTTATCCGTTACGGCTGGAGCGGCGTCTCGTTCGATTCGGCGCCGCTCAAGCGCTGCTAAGCAGCGAATAAAGGGGGCAGAGCCCTTTTCAGCCGCATCTGATGGGTTAAAGCATCGGCGCGCCTCCTGCCGGTCATTCCTACGTTCCGGGTATTTAACGAATACCAGGCGCAACGGCCCCAAGATAGTGGATGACTAGCGGGGATGGCTACGGCAGAATCCCGCATAATAGAATCTTCCAGCAGCGGAACCATTGGCTCGCGGCCAGCTCCCGACAAAGTAATACCGATGAAAACACCCAAACGCCTGCAGCCCCTGATCGACGACGGCATCATCGACGAAGTGCTCCGGCCACTGATGAGTGGCAAGGAGGCCGACGTGTTCGTGGTCCGCTGCGGCTCGAAACAGCGCTGCGCCAAGATTTACAAGGAATCCCACAAACGCAGCTTCAAGAAGGCCGCCCAGTACACCGAGGGCCGCAAGGTGCGCAACTCCCGCCGGGCCAGGGCCATGGAAAAAGGCTCCCGCTTCGGGCGCAGGCAGCAGGAGGAAACCTGGCAGAATGCCGAGGTCGATGCCCTCTATCGCCTCGCTGCGGCGGATGTCAGGGTTCCCCAGCCCTACGGCTGCTTCGACGGGGTCCTGTTGATGGAACTGATTACCGACGAGAGCGGTGACGTGGCCCCGCGCCTGAACGACGTCTCCATGTCGGCCGATCAAGCCCGGGAGGACCATGCCCTGGTCATGCACTACATAATGCGCATGCTCTGTGCGGGGCTGGTCCACGGTGACCTCTCCGAATTCAACGTGCTGGTGAATGAAGACGGTCCGGTGATCATCGACCTGCCCCAGGCAGTGGACGCGGCGTCCAACAATAATGCCCAGTCCATGCTGGCGCGCGACGTGAACAACATGACAGAGTACTACGGCCAGTACGCCCCCGAGCTACTGGAGAGCCATTACGCCGAGGAAATCTGGGCGCTGTACGAAGACGGCGAGTTGCACCCGGACCACCAGCTTACCGGCCAGTTTGAACTGGACACTCACACCGCGGACGTCGACGCGGTCATGCTCGAAATCAAGGCGGCACTGGCTGAGGAGGAAGCGCGCCTGGAACGCCTGCGAGACGCCGACGGGGAATAAAGGGAGCAGAGCCAGTTTCGGCCAGCGCTGCGTAAAGAGTGCAAGCCGGTAAATAGACCGCGGCGGTAAAGCCCTCGGAAAGGGCGTCCCGGTCCGGCACTGACCTTACCACCCGCTCCTCAGCCCTTCCATGTGAATGGCTTTTCGCCATCTATTCAGTAGCAATGGGCTGCAAATCTGCGTTATAACAAACCCGCCGAAACCCGGGATACATCTCGGCAGGGACAACAAAAACGGATAGCGGTCTACGCCCTACCCCGCCTGCTGGTCCGGGTTTTCACACGGATTGTCGTTCTGTATTCAAGTATGCACAGGAACTGGCGCATAAGGGGCCTTGTCATGTCACTCCAGAGACTGCTGACCGCACTGCTAACACTGCCTGCTTCGACGCTCGCTCTTGCGCAATCCACAGGTACCCTGACCTACGCGCCCAATGCAGTTGCCCCCGCGGCGGCGCCCCTGCCAGTGCCAGTCTTTTCTTTTCTTCTGTTCCCCCTGGGCTTGGCACTCGTGTGGCTGGGCTGCCGGGCACTGCGCAAGCAGCCTGATTGCCGGCAAATTCTCGGCGCCCTTACGCTCACTGCCGGTGTGGGCATGGGGCTTATCAGTAGTCTCCAAATCCAGGACGCCATCGCGGCAGTAATGATTGAGCTGAATCAAGCCGCAGGCGGAACCGTTGATATTCCAGAAACGGACGCCATCTACACCAACACTTCCGGCGTTACACTGAAAATAGGCAGCGTATCATCACCACCGTCCTGTACCACCAGCGCGCCTGCGGGGGAGTGCCTCTCAAGCCTGGTCCTTGAAAATGGCGCCAGCTGTACCACCGTTTACGTCTGTACCTCGAGCCTTGCGTTTTCAGCCGGCAACCACAGCTTCGATACCGACACGGGCTTGCTCACACTGCAGGGCCAGTCGCCAGTCACCCCCAGTGGCTGGGATCCCGTGCTACAGCAATTGAGCCTCGTCGATCTCACCATCGAGCCCGGGGCCATCTTTACCGTCACTGGCAGCAGCCCCCTGGTAATTCGCAGCGAGGGCAATATCACGCTTGCGGGCACACTGAATTTCAGCGGCTCCAAGGGCAGCGACGGTGCCGACGGATCACTGGATAACCCGGCGGAAAACGGCTCTGTGGGTGGCCCCGGAGGAGCCGTGGACATCCACGCGCTTGGCGATCTTGTGTTTAGCGGTGTGATCAATGTGTCCGGCGGCAATGGTGGCGCGGGCGGCGACGTAGCGAGCAATGGGGATACAGGCACACTCACAGCGGGCCACGGCGGCGTGGGTGGTCCGACGGGTACAGTTACACTGAGCGCAGTAGGTACGCTGAATAATGCGGGGCTTATCCAGCGTGACGGTGGTGACGGGGGTCCAGGAGGTCAAATCAGCGTATCAGCAGACCTCAATAACGCAACAGTCATCAATTCCGGAGATGGGGGCACCGGTGGGCCAGGCGAAACTGGCGGCAACGGCGGTTCGGGTGGAAGCGTTTCCATCGCAGGGGGAATCGATACAGCTGTCGTTAGCGCTGGCACCGGTGGCAACGGCGGCAACGGGAGCCAAAACGGCGGTAACGGTGGCGACGGTGGCGATGTCACTGCCAATGCCGCCAATGGCAATCCCGCAGGCGGTAATGGCGGAAACGGAGGGAACGGCGCATTTGTCGGTGGTTCCGGTGGTGATGGAGGCGATGGTGGCAACGTGTACCTGGGGTCAGGTTCCGGTTTTGGCGGCACTGGGGGCGCCGGGGGCGCTGGTGAAACTAACGGTACAGACGGGAATTCGGGTACAGGTTAAAGGGGATATTACCTGCTTGACGAAGCCACCCACACCGGCGGGGAGTCCGCTGTCGGCGCGGAAAGCGCTTTAGACGAACTGGCGGTCCTGGACGCGGCCCGTTTTAATGCCAATCCCGCCAATTGGCCACGATCGTATCGACCAGCTCGCCTCCAACCAGAACGATGTTCTGCAAGGTTTCATCAAACCCACCAGCGGTTTCCCCCGGGGCAGGGTCCAGATGATCAAGCGTGGATTCCTGCGGATTGCCCTGGTCGAAGTTCACCGCCCCGCGCAGGCTCAGGAGCCGGTCGATACCGACGGTTCGGTCCAGCACCTGGGCGATGGCGGCGGATTCCATTTCGGTAATGACATAATCGTCCGCGCCATAGAGTTCCGCAATATGCTGGGCCTCACGTGACAAACCCGGGCCATGGAAGAAGGTATCGCTGGAAAAATGCGAGCCAAAGATGAGCCTGGGAGCTCGCTTGGCCTGTTGTTGCGGGTATTTCGCTCGATAAGCCTTGGCACCCTCGGAATCCAGAAGCGGTATGGACGCAGTGATGGCTTCCACCTTGCGCAGCAGGTCAGGATTTAATTGATACACGCGAATGCTTTCATAGCCCTTGCGCGGTGAAAATGCGGGCCATACGTCGGGCTCTTCCTCTGGCGACCAGCGGTGGCCGAGGTCGTAGTCCACCAGCCAGGTGCCCCAGCTGACATCGCCAATGGTCCCCTGGCTGGGCGGGGTGCCAGCGACACCACTGATCACAAAATAGGCCTGGCTGAAGTCGAACCGGGGGTCCAATACGATTGCCTGCATCGATGCCGAGGAGCCCACCTTGCCCATACCCAGAACCGAACCGCAAACGCCATCCCTGTTACAGAACACGTCGCCGGCGGCACCCTTGACCGCAAGACCTTCGGCATCAGCGAAATAGCGCTGATACCAGTACTGGAACTCCCCTGCCCTGTCGCCTTCCAGCTGGCCTATCTCGAACATGGCAGCGACAAAGACCTTCACCTTGAGGGGCGATTCCGGACTACTGCCGAAACAGAAGCTGGCCAGCAACAATACAAGCAACGCACACGGCCAACGACACAGTTTCCCGGTGCTGGTTTCAGTCATCGGCTGGTTTCTCCTGAATCGGGGGCCGGAGCCCTTTCCGCTCGCGCAGCATAAGCGTCGCTTGAGTGGGAAGGATTGCCGCACGCACAAACTGAAGCTTCAGAGCCCCTGCGCATGACAAAAGCGACGCTGCCCTCTTAAAATCCGCACTCGACACGCCAAAGACTTCATTATGCCCAGCCAAATCGTCAACGGTACAGAGCTTTACTACGAAGAGCATGGCGCCGGCGAGGAGACTATCGTCTTCTCCCACGGCCTGTTGATGAGCGGAAGCATGTTCGACGCCCAGGTAGCGGCGCTCAGCCGCCACTATCGCTGTATCACTTACGATCACCGCGGGCAGGCGCGCAGCGCCATCGCAAAATCCGGCTATGACATGGATACGCTGACCGACGACGCCGCTGCCCTGATCGAGGCACTGGGGGCCGCGCCGTGCCACTTTGTCGGTTTGTCCATGGGGGGCTTTATCGGTATGCGGCTGGCCATTCGCCATCCTCACTTGTTGCGCTCCCTGGTGTTGATGGAAACCTCCGCTGACCCGGAAGTGAACGTGAAACCCTATCGAAAGCTGGCTTTTATCGGTCGCTGGTTCGGCTTCCGTGCAGTGGTCACGCCACTCATGGGTATCATGTTCGGACGCACCTTCCTCAATGACCCGGAGCAGGAGGAAGCTCGATCACGCTGGAGAAGGCATCTGCTGAATCTCAATCGCAGGGGCACGGTCAGGGCAGCATACGGCGTCATCGACCGCGATGGCGTTTACGAGCAGCTGGAGAGCATCCGCGTACCGACACTGGTCATGGTAGGCGACGAGGACCTGGCCACGGTGCCCGCCAAGGCCGAACGCATACACGCAGCCGTCAAGGGGTCGACCCTGGTGGTCATTCCCGGTGCCGGACATTCGTCGTCAATTGAAAAGCCCGTGCTGGTCACTGCTGCCCTCGAGGACTTCTTCTCCTGATAAGTAAATTTAGTGCCAGGGCCCTTTATGGGCACATTGATCGGCCGGCACTTGATTAACGGGCGAAGGGCCCGCTTGCACCGCCCCCTGATCAATAATTGAACAATCCCTCGACACTCTCCCCTTATGTCCGTATAGTGGCCGCCCCTCTGTGCGCCCTCGCACAGCGACACCCAATCTCCACTATCATCAGCCGCAAACTCCCAGGAATACGGACGTGATCACCACCGCGAACATCACCATGCAGTTCGGCGCCCAGCCGCTGTTTGAAAACATCTCCGCCAAGTTCGGCAACGGCAACCGTTACGGGCTGATCGGGGCCAATGGCTGTGGCAAATCGACCTTCATGAAGATCCTCAGCGGCGAGTTGTCCCCCACTGCCGGCAATGTCTCCATCGCGCCGGGCTGCACCCTGGGCATACTGAGCCAGAACCAGTTCGCGTTCGAGGAATTCAGCGTGATCGACACCGTGATCATGGGCGACGCGGAATTGTGGAAGGTCAGGCAGGAGCGCGAGCGCATCTATTCCCTGTCCGAGATGAGCGAAGAGGATGGCATGCGCGTGGCGGAGCTCGAGGTCCGCTTCGCCGAAATGGACGGCTACAGCGCGGAGAGCCGTGCCGGTGAGATACTGCTGGAGGCGGGCATCGAGGAATCCCTGCACTTCGGCCTGATGAAACAGGTCGCACCGGGCTGGAAGCTGCGGGTCCTGCTCGCCCAGGCGCTGTTTGGCGACCCGGACATCCTGCTGCTGGACGAGCCCACCAACAACCTGGACATCCACACCATCCACTGGCTGTCGGAGATGCTCAACCAGCGCAAGAGCACCATGATCATCATTTCCCACGATCGCCACTTCCTCAACTCGGTGTGCACCCATATGGCGGACATCGACTACGGCGAACTGCGCATCTTCCCGGGCAACTACGAAGCCTTCGTCGCGGCGTCGACGCTGATCCAGGAACAACTGCACGCGGGCAACGCGAAGAAAGCCGCGGAACTCGAAGAACTCCAGAGCTTCGTCAACCGCTTCTCGGCCAATGCCTCGAAGGCCAAGCAGGCCAGCTCGCGGGCGAAGAAAATGGAGAAGATCAAGCTGGATGAAATCAAGCCCTCCAGCCGGGTTTCGCCCTACATCACCTTCAACCAGTGTAAAAAGCTGCACCGCCAGGCGCTGGTCCTGGAAGGTCTCTCCCACGGTTTTGACGGGGAGCCACTGTTCAAGGGTGGCGAAATGATCGTGGAAGCCGGTACGCGCCTGGCGGTAATCGGTGAGAACGGCGCCGGCAAGACGACCTTCCTGCGCTGCCTCGTCGACGAGCTCCAGGCGGAGGGTGGTGTCATAAGGTGGTCAGAGAACGCCGCCATCGGCTACTGCCCCCAGGACAGCAGCGCGGACTTCAGCGGCGACCTCACCATCTTCGAGTGGATGAGCCAGTGGCGCACCCCGAAGCACGACGACCTCGCCGTGCGCGGTATCCTGGGCCGCCTGCTCTTTACCGCGGACGATGCCAACAAGAAGGTCAGCGTCTGTTCCGGCGGCGAAAAAAACCGCCTGCTCTTCGGCAAGCTGATGATGATGGACACCAACGTCCTGATCATGGACGAGCCGACCAACCACATGGACATGGAGTCCATCGAGGCGCTGAACAAGGCACTGGCCAATTACGACGGCACCCTGGTCTTCGTCAGCCACGACCGCCAGTTCGTATCCTCGCTGGCCACCCGGGTGGTGGAGATCAAGGGCCGGGAACTGGTCGATTTCCAGGGCAGCTATGACGAATACCTCGAGCACAAGGCCAGGGCGGAATCGAAAGCAGCCTGAGGTAAACAGGCGCTCCTGTTCACGCACAGGAAGCGTCTCTGCGCCAATGCCAGCACCGGCAGGATCAGATTGAACGCCTATCCAAACTGCGCAAACGCGGGGGCGATGCACAGACAATGGAAGCATGGAAGCGGGAGCGCCGCGACTACGAAGACAGGTTCAAGGATGGCGGTTGCCGGGAGTATGGCAACAAGGTGACGAAGGGACGATAAGACCGGCACAAATGACTCAAAGCGCTTTCCGAACACCCAAAAAAGTCACCGAAATCACCCATAAGGGTTTCCGTTTCCTCGCGGAACCCCTCTAGGCTTAGCCGAGCCTCAACTCAAATACCTCGCGACCCGGAGGCGTGCATGCTCCGAACCAATCGAAATTCAGGCTTTGCAAGACGCCGCCTGAAGCAGGCACCAGCACTTCCCGGCATCCTGCTTCTGGGAGCCTGTTTTGGCGCGGTATCCGCACAGGCCGCCAATGTAGACATCATCGACTTCCCGGCGATCACTGGAGATTGTGCCAGCGTATTGCAAATCACTCACCAGATGTCGATTGAAGGACTGGTGGCCGATATCAATGGGCCGGATCGTGATGTGGTGACACTCGTTCTCTATGACGGCGAGGACAACGCATTCGCCTATATTGGCATTACGGTAAGCGTAGGCTTTTCCGCTACCCTGCCCAGCCAGGTATGGAATTACCCCTTCATTACCCAGCCCCTGAATCGCCCTTTTACCTTGCGAGTTTATGATGTGACCACCGAAGTCACGACGGCCTCTGCCAATATCGCTGGCGCACAACAGGGTGCGCTTCTCGATGTCATTGAATTTGACCCGGTAGACGCTTCTGTCTGCACTTCCCTACCCCTGGCAGCGAATCCTGTGCCTCCCCCTGCCCCACCGACTACCGCCCCCAGCGCCAGTTCACCGGCTACGCCGGTGCCTGCATTGCCGCTCTACGGGCTTGTGCTGACCATACTGGGGACTTTGTTGGCAGCGGCGCGGCGCCTGTAATTACCGGAAAGGACCTGCTCACTCAAGGCTGGGCAAATGCCACCGCAGCAGCCTAAACTAGGCCATGGCCCTTGTTCAGCGAAAGTCCCTCCTCCCTGCACTGTGTGCAGTATCCGCCAGCCTGCTGGCCGCATGCGCCATCCCGGATTACACGTCCGGGCAGGCGGCAGTCAGCACGGACACCACCACCCCCGTCCTCGACGAGCAAAGCGTGTTTATCGGCAGCCCCTTCCCCGAGGTGGGGCTGGACGGGCTGTTTCCCGTCCGCGCGCCCCAGCAGTGCTCGGTGGCGGTCCTCGATGGCGGCGAAGCCTCCTTCGCCCAGCGCCTGGAGGTGCTGAAGCAGGCGGATACCTCGATTCGCATCCAGACCCTGATTTTCAAGGGTGACGAGTCGGGCCTGCGCATCGCCGAGATACTGAAGCAGAAAAAGGCGGAAGGGCTGGACGTCCGGGTGATCGTCGACGCCCTGTCCAACCCCTGGCTGCAGACCCAGTGGATGTTCTTCGACCTCAAGCAGAACGGCATCGAGGTAGAAGGCTACGAGGCCATGGCCCTGCAGTGGCTGAACGAAGTACCCGTCCCCCTGCTCACGCCCCACAGTGACCTGCTCGACATGGACCGGCGCTACCACGAGAAAATGTGGATCATCGACGGCGAGACGGACCATGCGGTGGCCGTGACCGGCGGCCTGAACATCGGCAACGAATACTTCCGCGCCAACCCCCAGGACCCGGTGAACACCTGGCGCGACCAGGACGTGGTGGTCCGCGGCGACATCGTGAAGGACCTCGTCGCGGCCTTTGATCGCAATTTTGACTATTTCATCGACATCAAGGAGAGCCGGGGCATTTTCAATACCAACCTGTATTGGGACGCCACGCGAGACGTGATGGACAGCACGGGGAAAATGCCCATCAGCTATACCACCGACCCCGCCATCGTCGAGTACCTCGCGCAGATAGAGGGCCGCGACCCGCAGCCCGCCTATCAGGACGCCACCTGCCGCTTCCTGCAGAACCGTCCGCGGATGAAAGAGACCTATATCCAGCAGGCCTACGAGAAGCTCTTCGCCCAGGCGGAGCGGGAGATCCTCGTCGCCAATGCCTACTTCGTGCCGACCCCGGCCCTTGCGGCATCTATCGAGGAGGCGGCACAGCGCTGCGTGTCGGTGAACCTGATCACCAACAGCCCGGATACCAACAATCACCCCGAGATCAGCCTGGTCGGGCGCGCTTATTACCGAGATCTCCTGGCCATCAACGAATCACCGGCAGTGGCGGACTGCGAAGCGGATAACGCGGGGGTCCATATCTGGGAGTGGATGGGACAGGCGCCGAACGAGGAAAATCCCAGCCAGGGCACCATGCATTCGAAATACGCGGTGTTCGACGGCGCCATCAGCCTTGTCGGCTCCTACAACCTCGACCCCCGTAGTGAACAACTGAACAGCGAAAGCGCCCTCGTCTACCACCACCCGGAACTCTCGGGGCAGCTGCGCCGCCTCTTCCTCGACAACGACATCCGTTACAGCCGCAAGGTGACGCCCGAGGCCGCCGCGAGCTTTGAAACGCCGGAAGCCGCGATGGACAAATTCCGCCAGTCCATGGGCAGCATGTTTGAAGGCGAGCTTTAGCGTGATAACTGGATAGAGCACATTTTGCGCCCATCACAAGCGTTCAAAAAGGGCTCTGACCCCTTAGTTCCTTAGTTCCCATGTGATATCCGAGCCAGGGCGCGAAAATATATCCTATAATCGGAGCATTCAGCAGCGACACTTTGAGGACTCCACCTTGCCAAACTTGCGAATCCCCCCTGCCCTGGGCGCGGTCCTGCTGCTCTTCTCTCTGGCAGTTCCCGCGTCGGAGCCAGCGTCGGAGAAAGAAATCCGCGACGCGATTGCTCTCGGCTCCCAGGTCTTCGGCGAGGTCTGCGCGAGGTGCCACCAGAACAATGGCGAGGGCGAAGGCGGCCTCTACCCCTCACTGCACAACCCTGCCCTGCTGCACGACAGGACACTGCTGGTCCAGACCATCCTCAGCGGCCGCAAAGGACACCACGCCACTAGCGGGAGTGAAGATACGACACTCATGCCTTCGCTGAATTTCCTCTCCGACATCGAGATCATCGCGGTCATTGCATACATCACCAACAACTGGGGTGGTGATGTGCTGATGGTAAGCGAACAGGAAGTGCGGGACGCGCGGAATCAAGGGCTCTGACCCCATTAGTCCTGGATGGCCGAAGCGTACGCGTCAGGCTATTTTTGTCACCCGTGCAATTGTCGCAAATGATGGATTGCCGCCTTGGAAATGCCGTTCTCGAGAGTACTGACCGCCTGCCTGCTATCTGTTCTGGCCTCCTTCCCCCTGCTGGCGGATGATGCGATACCAGCGGAAGGGCGTGCGCTGGTTAACACCTGGTGGTCAGCCAACGAAAACGAAGAGGCCGAGGCAAGGAATCAACTGGTTTCCGCGGCGAATCGGTCCGTTCCGCTGCTGTACCGCTGGCTGAAAGACGGGCCTGTGTTTTCCGCTTCTGTACCCGTGGGGCTACAGGAAAGTTATCGCTATCACAGAGGAGCTCGCTACCCTTACATCTACGTTGTGCCAAAAAACTATGATCCCTCGAAAGCCTACCCGGTGGAGTTCTACCTTCACGGCGGCGTGGCCCGGCCCGAATGGCGCCGCGGCGGTGACTGGTGGTTGGGGGGCGAGCACTACGAACGCTACCTGCAACGCGAACAGATAAGCGTATTTCCGGCGTCCTGGCTCGACCATCCCTGGTGGACTGAGGAGCAGAGCGAAAACCTGCTGGCCATCCTGCGCAAGCTGAAATCGACCTACAACATCGACGACAATCGCGTGTTTTTATCCGGCGTGTCCGACGGGGGTACGGGCGTATTCTATTTCGCCTTCAGGCAGGCGACACCCTGGGCGGCCTTCTTCTCCTACATCGGACACCCCGCAGTGCTGTTTACCGAGAACGCCATTCGGGGGGACAGTCTCGATGTCGAGAACCTGAAAAACCTGAGCCTGTACGTCGTAAACGGCACTGACGACGCCAGATACCCCGCCGAATCGGTTCAGCCTTTCATGGATATCCTCGAGGCGGCAGGGGTCGACTATCAATTCCGGGTCATTGAGGACGGGAGGCACGATCTACGCTGGCTGGACAAAGAACTTCCGCACATCGAAGCGTTCAAGGCCGGGCGAACGCGAGACCCGCTTCCCGAGTCGCTGCGCTGGTCCAGCGATGGCCCCGAGCCCTATGACAGAATCCATTGGTTGCGCATCGATGCACTGGAACACGAGCACGAACCAGGCTGGATCCACGCCCACAGACGGGCAAACACCTACCAGGTTGATAGCAGGGGCGTAGCCCGGTTCAGCCTGCTGTTGAACCCGGAGGAGATAGATTTCAGCCTGCCCATCAAAGTCATAGCCAACGACGAGACCGTGTTCGACTCGGCAGTCGCGCAGAGCGCCGAAACACTGTTCAGGTGGGCCGAATACAGGGACAGGTCCCAACTCTTCACGGCCGAGGTGGCGATTGATCTCGTAAAGGAATAGCCCGCGATAAAGGGTCAGAGCCCTCTTGGCTGCATCTGATATCCGCGTGATCTCACCACCAGTGCGCCAGCCGTGAGGAATACACCGAGAGACCCTGGCACTCGCTACTCGCGGGATTTCTCCGATTCTTTCGGCGCCAGCCCGGAAGCCATCGCCTCCAGTGTCTCGATGGCTTCATCCATCGTCGCGTGCCCTTTGTCCTTGTATTCGTCGAACAAATTGATGAAGCGATCGGTGCGCCGCCCGACTACCATCAGCCTCAGGTAAAAGCTGTCTTCCAGTGTAGGCTTGCGCAGGGCATCGAGGAAGAACACCAGGATGCTGAGCGGGCTCATGACCAGGTCACGTAATGCATCTGCGGCCAGCTTGATCTGAAAAGCCACCAGGTGCCGGAGCGCTTTCCAGAAAGTGATTCCGGGCCCCTGTCGTTCGTCTCTACTGAAAAACATGTTCTACCTCTCCACCAGTTTGTTGACCTGATACGACCGTACACCGGGCACATGAGACATTAAGGGGTCAGAGCCCTTTTTGGCCATATTTGATTAGCAGCTACCGAAGTACCTATTTGCAATTCGCAATGTAATCAAATTCATCCACAAAGGGCTCTGACCCCATATTCACATGGGTTGGCATGCGTCAGACCAGGTGCTGACGGGGCCCGGACACCCCATCTGATTCTTTCAAATAGGGCTCTGAACCCTTAAGCTAGCCGGGCTGCAAATCAATCACATGCCCAAGATATAATAAAGGGAGATGACGCCATGCACACAGCTGGCAGTGAGGATAACGCGGCAAGGAAGCCTCTCTGTCTGTTACTCGTTCTAATTTGCGTCCTGGGAGCAGGATTGTCCACGAGCTCCCGGGCCGATTCCGAAAAGCCCCGCTTGATCGTGATCGGAGACAGTCTCAGCGTCCACCACGACAGTTGGCCCAGTTTCCTGCGGAACATCGCTCCCCGCTGGAACATTCTGGTACATGCCCAGAATGGGCGAACCATAAGGGACTACGACCCCCCACGAGACCTGTGGACATCAGCGGTCCTGCCCGAGACGGTGGTTTATTTCCTTGGCACCAACGATGTATTGCAGAATACGAAAATCACCTCTGCCAAATACCGCTTGCGTAATCACCTCAGTTTCCTCCTGGAAAGGAACTTCAAGGTGTTGTTGGTAAACATACCGGTTATCACTGCTGGCGCCGGGCAATTCGACGCCCTGCTTGAAAAGCACCGTACCCTGATCGAGTCGTTCCGCGGCACACATCCGAACCTCCAGGTCTTTGACCTGAACAATGTCTGGGAGCCCGAGCGCTGCTTCGACGGCGTCCACCCCGACGCAACACTTTCAAACCAGGTTGCAGAAGCGATAAATTGGTTCCTGGCGCTCAGTGTATATTGAGACCGCGCCGCGAGATTAAGGAGATTAAGGGGTCAGAGCCCTTTTTGGCCATATTTGATTAGCAGCTACCGAAGTACCCATATGCAATTCGAAATGTAATCAAATTCATCCAAAAAGGGCTCTGACCCCATATTCAGCTGCCTGCGCTGCCGTCTTCTCCTGCGGTCGCGGCAAGGCCAGACGCAACCGCCTCGACCTCACGCATCACCCGCAGCAGGTTGCCGCCCCACAGCATGGCGATCTGCGCCTCGCTGTAGCCGCGCGCCAGCAGGGCCTCGGTGACAGCGACAGTTTCGGAAGCGTCCTGCCAGCCGCTCACACCGCCTCCGCCGTCGAAGTCCGAGCTGATGCCAACGTGCTCGATACCGATCAGCTCCACCAGGTAGTCGATGTGGTCCATGAAGTCCTCCATGTCCACGGGCGGGGTTACCGGGTCCACCTGCGCCTTGACGATGGGCGCGGCTTTCGCCCGCAGCTCACGGAAGCCTTTGAGGTAGGCGCTGCGTTCCTCCGCCTCCATCCCGCGCAGCTCGCTCCACTCCCGCAGTTCGAAACCTTCCTCGGCGGCGAGTTCTCCCAGCACTTTCTTGGCGCCGGTTTCCCAGGCCGCGTACTTCTCCGCGTTGAGGTAGGAGGCGAAGGCTACCGTCTGGACGACGCCGCCGGTCTTCTTCAGCGCCAGCAGCTCCTCGTCATCGAGATTGCGGCTGACGTCACTGAGCGCACGCGCCGAGGAGTGGGACGCTATTACCGGCGCGACGGAAAGCTCCATCGCCTGCAGGTTGGCCTGCTTTGAGGGGTGGGAAATATCCACCATCATGCCCAGGCGGTTCATTTCGACGATCAGCTCGCGCCCCATCTCCGACAGGCCGTCGTGCAGCCAAACGCCGTCGGCATCACCTGTGTTGGAGTCGGAGAACTGGTTGTGGCCGTTGTGGGCCAGAGACATGTAGCGCGCGCCGCGCTGGTAGAACTCTTTCACCATGGAGACGTCGTTACCCAGTGGATAGGCGTTCTCCACGCCGATCATCGCCACCTTGCGGCCCTCGGCGACGATCTTCTCCGCCTCGTCCGCCGTCAGGGCAAGCCCGATGCGCTGGGGGGCGAGCTCCTCGGTGAGCCGGTGGATGGCATCGAACTTGGCGATGGCATTGTCCCGGGCGGCGGCATAACCCTCCGCCGTCAGTTCGCCCTGCCCGGTATAGACGATCAACCAGACCACATCGAGATCGCCCTCCTCGATCTTCGGCAGATCGACCTGGGTCGCCAGGGGCTGGGTATAGTTGTGGTCGTGGGTAAAATTCCCCACGTCGATATCCACGTGAGTATCCACGGTCATGATCCGCTTGTGGATGGCCGCGGCGGAAATCTCCGCGAAAACGGGGGCGGCGAACGCCACCCCCAGTGCCAGGGCTACAGCCTGCTTCAACATCTGTGCGCCCTCCCCTTACAGGTCAAAGGTGATGGTGGCCTGGAAGGTACGCGGGTTGAGCGGCCGGAAATACGGTGAGCCCGCGTAGACGAACGACAGCACCTGCTCGTCGGTCACGTTATCCAGGTTGAAGCGCAGGCTGGCCATATCCAGGCCGATCACCGAACCGCTGATGTCGAGGTAGGCATTGAAGACGGTGTAGTCCTCCATCTCGAACTGCTCCGCGTAGTCGGCATAGCGCTCGCCGGTGTACTTGAGCGAGAGGTTGCCCAGCAGCCAGTCGGTGGGTTCCCAGGTCACACCGCCGGTGAATAGCCATTCGGGGCTGTCGGCAATCTGGCTGCCCGCCGGATTGCTGCCGAAACCGTCGTCCAGTTCCGCCCGGTTGTAGCTGAGGTTGGCGTTGAAGTAGACCGACTCGTTGAACAGGGAAGGCTGGTAAACCCCGGAGAGTTCAAAACCGTAGGAGGTCGTTTTTCCTGCGTTGACGTAGAAGGTCTCGGGCTGGCCGGTGGCCGGATTGAGCACATTGCCCGCCAGCAGGCGCTTGTCGAAGGCTGTGTAATAGGCCGAGAACGCGCCATTGAAGGAAGGACGGCTGGTGCGGATACCGATCTCGAAGTTCTCTGCCTCTTCCCCGTCCGGCGGATCGGCGATGTAGCTGGTCGCCGTGGAGAAGATATCGTCCGCGCCCTTGGGCAGGGCGAACTGCTGA
This sequence comes from Halieaceae bacterium WMMBA4, assembly GCA_033283325.1. Classification (GTDB taxonomy): domain Bacteria; phylum Pseudomonadota; class Gammaproteobacteria; order Pseudomonadales; family Halieaceae; genus Mangrovimicrobium. The sequence goes on along the minus strand of JAWMQO010000001.1, from coordinate 754,565 downwards.
GACCAGGAGGTGAAGACCTGGTCGGTATCGTTGAGGTTGTAGACCGCGCCGACCATCGGCAGGAAGTGCTCCGAGTACTCCGCCTCGATGTGCTGCGGGCCATAGCCGGGCATGCTGTTGATCTCATAGTCCGCGTAGTCGCGGTAGCCGTCGAGGCTGTAGTCCACGCTCAGGCTCTTCACGCCCAGCACCAGGTTGAGGCGATCGTCCATCAGGCTGATGGTGTCCTTCGCGTAAAGCTGCACGGTTTCCCGCACGCTGGTGTAATTGCGGCGATAGTAGGCGACCTCGTCCCAGATCACCTCGCCATCCGCACTGCCGCCGGTCTTGTTCAGGCGCTGCTGGGTGCGGTTGTAGGTTTCATCCTCGTACCAGCCGCCGAAGGCCAGGGCGTGATTGCCGAGTTGCCACTGCAGGCCGGCAGTAAAGCCCTCGCGATCCCCACCCACTTCGGAGAGGCCGTACTGCACCCCGCGCGGGTGAACCACGTCGAGGCCCGCGGCTACCTGTTCCTGGTAGATGCCCAGGGAGTTGGGGTAGCTATCCGGCGATACGCCGTAACCGTCCTTGTCCTCGTAGTAGTAAGTGGCGTCGAGGAACAGGCTCTCAGCCAGGCGGGTACCGAAGGACAGGGAGTAAAGCTTGTCGTCGCGAACGTTGATGCGGTCTTCGTAGTAGCGGGTACAGCTGCTGCCGGTGTAGATAGGTGTGAAATCGCTACCGTCGATGGCGCCGTCGCCGTTGAAGTCGTACACCCCCGCTTGCGGGTTGGCGCAGTCATCCGGAATCGACGGCAGGTAGGCGTACTCGTAATCCGCTTCGAAAGCCGCTTCGGGGCCGGAGGGTGAATCGTAATCGAAGAACTCATTGCTGACGTAGCTTGCCTGCAGGTAGCTCGCTTCGCCGAATTCATAGCGCGCCTTGCCCTCCCAGTGCTCGCGGTCGATGCTGCCCGGGCCGCGCCAGAGGTCGCTGTCGGTCTTGGAGCGGCTGAGGTAGGCGCTGAAGCCGCCGATGTCGCCGGTGTCCACGCGCAGGAACGAGCGTTGCAGGTCGTAGTCGCCGCTGGTCAGCGAGACCATGCCACCGAAGTGATCCTTGGGCGCGGTGGTATTGTAGGAGACCATGGGGCCCAGCGAGGCGTAGCTGGGCAGGGAGACGTCCCCCGCCCCCGGCGAGGCTATTACGGAGGCGAGGTTTTCATTATCCACGTAGCGGAAGATCGGACTGCCGCCGAAGGCGTCCGAACGCCCCATGGGTACGCCATCGAGCACGAAACCGATCTGCTGGAGGTTGAAGGCTCGCACCTGTACCGAGTTGCCGAATTCATAAAGGCCGAGGGCGCCATCGGTCTGCACGTTGAAACCGGGCAGACTCTCGAGCATTTTCAGGCCGGAAATACCGGCCGGCGCGGAGAGCAGTTCCTCGCGGGTCACCCCCACGGTATTGCTCGCCTGGTCCTGGCCGATGGCGAGGTCGGTCTGGGAGACCCGGCGGCCGCTGACGACGACTTCTTCCAGCGCAAGCTGGGTGTCATCCTGCGCGAACGCAGGTAGCGGGGATAGAGTTGAAATTGCTGCGGCGGTGGCCAATGAAAGTCGGGTTCTGAAATACGTGCGCACGTCCTGCTCCTGTGGCGGATATTGGGAAAGAATCCCTCGGGAGGTACTGCGAGCACTGTAAGCCCGTAGAAAACAGGCCAGTTGGCCCCCGCTCGCTACCGTCCCAGCGGGTTCGCATGCAGAGGTGCAAGTACTATGCCATTTGGTTATAGGCTTGATTTAACGTGATTTACCGGTCAGTCACGCGTCATTCTGGGCAGCTTTAGGGGTGCGGCCTGCACATATCTAGTGCAGAGTGCGGCGGCGTCCCACTCCGCCCAATCCAGGGTCGCGAGGATGGGGAAAGGAGGCCAGGTACTTAAATTCCCTGCACAGGTGGTTTATGCTCGGGTCAAGGTGCAATCAATGGCACCCCTACTTTCTTCTTTTCCGGGGCCCGCAATGACTCTTCGACTATTCCGTATCCTGCTGTGCAGCACGCTGCTCGCAGCCGTTCCCGTAAATGCCCAGAACCTGCTGAGCAACGGCGATTTCGAGGCCGGGCTCACTGGCTGGACGATCTGGAGCGCCCCTGTCGGCTTCTGGGACGACAACTGGCTGCATACCAACGATTGCGATATCTGGGTCCCGACCAATGGCTGCCCCTACGCCGGCACCACGTCCCACGCGCAGAAAAAAGGCAGCGGCTCCGGCAACACGCTGGGGGGGATCTACCAGACGATCAGCGTTGTCGCGGGCCAGACCTACCAGGTCTCGGGGCAATGGAGCGGTGGTGTGCATGCCAACACGACGGGCAACGGAACATTCTGGCGGGTGGAAGTGTATGACGGCGTACCCACTGAGGCGCAGATGGACGCCGGGCCTACGCCGCAGGACACACTGATCGCCCTGAAAGAAGAGAACGACCTCCCCCCCGGCTCCAATAGCCAATTCCAGTGGGAGTCTTTCGCCGGCTCGTTCACTGCGCCATCGGATACCGTCACCCTGGTACTCAAGGCGGGCAGCTACTACACCTTCGAGGCCGCGGCCTACCACGACAACCTGGTCGTCGAGGAACTGGGGCCGCCGGCGCCCGTTCCCGCATTGCCCCTTGCCGCACTGGGTGCCCTTGCCGGCCTGCTGGCCCTGTTCGGGATTCATGCTCGGCGACACGCTCCGAAGTAAAGGAGCCGCCGCCCCTTCTGGCAATGGTCACCCGGTAATCGGCGACCCCGGGGCGCAGCGATGAGGCCTGTGATTGGGAGCTTGACCCTGCTGTGCCTGCTGCTCGCGCCCGCCGCCCTCGCATGGGAAACGGTGCACGACGACGGCAGCGTGCGTGTGCAACAGCGCGCCTGGGGTGACTCGCCCTTGCTGGAGATGCGGGGAACGATGCGTGTCACAGCCACGCTCGACGCGCTGATGACCCTGCTGAAAGACGCCGACTACAACCACGAGTGGGTCTACCGCAGCGGCGGCGCCAGTATTCTGCGCATGGAAAGCGACAACCAGGCCTATGTCTACGGCGTGGTGGATGCGCCCTGGCCGATGCAGGACCGCGACACCATCGTGCGCTTCGACTACCGGCAGGACCCGCAGACCCTGGAAATCACCATCGACATCACCAACTTCCCCGACTTCCTGCCGGAAAAACCAGGGCTGGTACGGGTCCCCGAATTCGGCGGCTTCTGGCGGCTGACGCCGCTGGGCGACGGACAGGTCAAGATCACCTACCAGGTACATGGGAACCCCGGCGGCCGGGTGCCCACCTGGCTTGCCAACTACGCGGCCGCGGTCTCTGTCACGCGAACACTGCAGAATATGCCGGCCGCGGTGGAACGTTATAGTGCAGTCAATAACACCACTACCCCCCCACTATGACGGTAACCCTATATTCCTTTTTAGGATAAAAAAGTATTTCTTTAGATATTTTTCTACCAAAAGACGTATCGTAATAATTTACAGCCTGTACTAGGATTGCTAAAGAACAGATTCGGCAAAGACAGGAGTCAAGCCGTGCGTCGCATCAGGAAGATATCGACATTACTCGCCTCCATACTCGGGCTTGCCATTTTCTCGCCCTCCTCTGATGCTGCGCCTGACACTGGCAAAGCAGCCGAACACCCCAACGAACTTCTCATCCGTGTGGAAAAAATCCAGGACGCGCTGCGGGATGATCCCGCGTCCGAGACGCGTGGCAAATGGAAACTGCCGCCCCTGGCGCAATGGTACAACTGGCCGAACTGGCCGAATTTCAACGACTGGCGGAATTGGAACAACTGGAATAACTGGTACAACTACTGATTCCAGCCACCGCACACCAGTTCGGCAACACCGAGGATGAGGATTCGCCATGCTCGCAAGGCTGTCCCGCGGTAATCGTTCCTGGCTGAAAAATAGCTCGCCAGAGAATCTTGTATGTTCCACGCGCTCCGGCCAGGTGTTGTTTGGCCCGCTGGAACTCCTGATTCTCCAGGGCACACCCTTCTGCAACCTGGACTGTGACTACTGCTACCTGCCGGAACGGGACAACCGCAGCCACATGTCAGTCGAAACCGCCGTCGCTGCAGTGCAGTTCGTGCTTTCTGCTGGACTGGTCGATAAGGAATTCACCGTTGTCTGGCATGCGGGGGAACCGCTGGTACTCGGCGTGGACTACTACGAGTCCTGCATAGAGGCGATAGACACCGTGCTCCCGCCGAACGTCAGCGTCACCCATTCCATCCAGACCAACGGTGTGCTGATTGACGAGCAATGGTGCGATTTCTTTGAGCGACACGGGATCTCGCTGGGCCTGAGTATCGACGGCCCAGCCCATCTACACGACGTGCACCGCAGGACCCGGAACGGCAAAGGGACCCACGTGCGTGTTCACGCGGCGGGAGAAATGTTGCGGGCTCGCGGTATCGACTTCCATGTTATTGCCGTGGTCACTCCGGAGACACTGAAGCATCCAAAAGAATTTATCGAATACTTCGACGGCCTCACCCAATCGCTCTGCCTCAATGTCGAGGAGATCGAATGCGACAACGCGGCATCGGAAATTCTCGCGACGGACCGATCAGTGGACTACGCCGGGTTTCTGTACCAACTGCACTGCGCGCGGGTGGAACTGGCCTCCAGACTCTCGATCAGGGAGATCGACGGCCCGATTACCAGCATCCTCCAATACCGTAAAACTTCTGAAAAATCGTCGGCATTCAACCAGGAAAATACGCCCTTTCGCATCCTAAATGTGAATGTCGAAGGCGATTTCTCAACGTTTTCCCCCGAATTGCTCGGCTCCCGTCATCCGGATTACGGCGATTTCTTCATCGGAAATGTCCACACCTCAAGCTTTGAATCATGCACCGCAAGTCCGGCCTTCCGCTCACAATGGTCAGCTATTCGTGAAGGTGTCGACAACTGTGCCAAGAGCTGCGATTACTTTGATTTCTGTATGGGCGGTTCGCCTTCGAACAAGCTCGCGGAACTGCACAAGCTTGACGCTACGGAGACGGCCTTCTGCCGATTGCAAAAAAAAACCTGCACGGATGTCGGACTGAGAATACTGGAGGACATCTCCGGTAATCGGCTCCGGCAGGCCGCACTAAACGACAAGTGAGGCAAGGATGCCACCCGAACAGCCAGGCTCGACTCCACGCGCGAACAAATGGATCTTCCTGCCCGGGTCGTGGCGCGGCTGGATTCAGCTCATCGCGCTCATAGCCGCTGTGTATTTCGCAGCCCACTGGTTCATGAACTACCTGGATGAACGCCGGCGTGAAGGGGGGCTGATTATCGTAGAGAGCCCCGAAGTGTATTCCCGTGAACGCCTCGTCAATGATCGTTTTACCCAAACGGCGTGGCTGGAACAGGAACTCAAGAACTCCTGGGCCGTGAACTTCCCCAACCAGTCAGTTGAAAATATCAAGTCGCTGATGATGCTGAACGCGAGCATCACTGCCGGAGTAAGCAGAAACGAAACCGCGCCCAACGGTGGGGAAGCGGCAGAATTCCCGCCCAAAACCGCGCCGGAAGCCCCGCAGGAGGGTGGCAAAAAGGAAAACACCGCGCGACTGACACCGACTGACGAGTTCCGGGACAAGCTCGCCTACCGCGAGGAAATCCGCAAGCAAATTATGGAAACCATGCTGGACGACCGCCACGATATCAAAGGCAACACGCTGTATCGCCTCAATTTCGACACCACGATTTTTCCCTCGGAGGATACTCAGCAGTGGGCGGTCATCGAAGCCACACTTTCCCGTAGCCGATCCTGTGATGAGCCAGGGGTGACCGGCGAACTCTGTATAAATATGGAAGACCTGAGAGACCAGTGGATCGTACAGACTGAAACCATCCTCAACAACGCGCTGGACTCACTACACAAGTTGTTTGTAAAAGGCCAGATAGCACCGTCTGAACTCGCGAACATCTCACGGTTTTCCTATAAGTACACCCAGCGCGAGCCCGGCAATATTGGGGGCCCCAGCGGCTACAAGAGCATGGATCTGGTTCAGTTGATTGCCGGCCTGAACCGAATCCAGAGCGTAATCTGTCAACCAGCCTCGAAGGAAACCCCCAATGACATCAGATGCGCGAGAAAGGCTTATACAGAAATTTTCGACATTGCTCACCTGAACGGGAATCGCGAAGCTATGGAAGCCAGATTGCAACATGCGCGCTTCACGTTACATAAGCAGATACTACTAAGCGCCAGACGAGGAGCATCAAAGCTGGTTCCGGAACGGCTCGAAAGCACCGATTCTTCACCAGAAGATACTGCGAGCCTACCATCGGCCGAGTTAGAGGTGATGAAGAAGGACTTTTATCCCTACGTGATGTGGCTCTCCCACCTCAGTCGGGCAGCGGCATATTACGAATCTCTCTATGCAGAACAGAACGATCACATTCAGAAAACGAACATAGTGAATAGAGGCAAAGGTAAAGAAGACGTTGACCCTACCTGCAGGCTGCTACATCGCAATGAGTCGATTTGTATTCCACCGGAAGGCCCCGATTATTTTGCCAAGTGGCACAGGGAAATCGAGGAAAGTCAGCTCGTCGAGTTATATAAACTCTACTTTTCCAGTGACGACCCGTTTCTGGTCGAAGTTCAAGCCCCGATCGGGTACCGACTGATGAGGCTGCAACAAGAACTCGAAAGTGCCGGAAAGTGGGAGGATACACTTATCAAGCAAGTAATGAGCAACTATCTCGTCGACAAGTACGGTGGAGAGATATCCCAGGCAAGATCGCATGACGATACTGTGCAGCATTGCCAGCATCAGATCCAGCTTAGCAGACCTGTACTGGCCAACAGTCGTATCCTCGCATGCTTTGCCGAATTGGAAGTCAAGGACTGCGAAATCCAGCTCTGCCGGATCGCGGTCGATCGCCCATTCGAACGCGAGAAAGCACTGAACATCACTGACAAATCCAGCGAAAATCTCGCCGACAAAGCTCTCGATAGACGCATGCAGGGCTGGTTCAGTGAATTACTCGAAAAGGACCTCAGCGCCTACTCATACGCGATTACACCCCGCGAGAGCTCCCAGCGACACTCTATCGCCGACGAGAACAGCCGCCAGACCCAACTCTTCGCGACACTGTTCGGCGCGATGTCCGGCGGTGGCAGCAAGATGGACATCAATACGGCCCTTGAAGCCGTGGAGAAAAACTGGACAAGGCTAGAGCAGATCAAGAGGCAACCGGTGGTGCTCAGCTTCGGCCGTGGAACCCACTTCGCCAGCGTGCCGGAGCGCAGGCCTGCGAACCGCAAACCGAGCACGGAGATAGCCGCTGAAAGCGAAGGAGACACACCAAAATCGGACTTTGGTTGGCTGGTTGGCCCGAAGTACCGAAACCACAGCACCTCTGACAAACCACTTGCTTTCGTGCAAACGCCTTCACAGCAATCGCTCTCCGCCGTGGTCTCCATTCCGAGTTGGTGGTCCAGCATCCAGGTTAATCTCACCACCTGCTGGCTCCACCGATCTCGGCTACTTGAACTGACGGAAGATAAAGAACCCGACAGATTCTGCAACGATCACTCGGCCCACCGCGCACCGGCGCAGCAATTCTCGGTGCGCTTGCCCTCCACCATCGACGAACTGCCACGCAAGTTCGGCTACTCCATCGAGCGTGTGCCTCGGCTTGACTCCAGCGAGTCACCCCTGCAGCAGTCTGAATTTTTTGTTGGCCAGGAAAACGCCTCGATACTGATCCGGGGCAAGGAACTCTGGCGCAGTACTGTCGTAATGCTGGGTAACCAGAAGGCGAGCCGAATCGAAGTGCTGCCCGACATGGATGGGATTATTGCAACGTTTGACCTAATCCGGGCGCCCAGCACAAGGGTAAAGCGAGACAAGGACTCGGGGGACTGCGTAGTTGAAGTCGGCCTTTCCGTCTGGACAAGTGAAGGCAGCACCGATCCGATGCCCATCAAAATTTTCGACAATGAAAATCTGAAGTCACTGGTAAACAAGGACTACAAATACATGCGCCACTATCCCAGTGGCTTTGGGCCTTGTTATCCCCCGGGCCCCTTACACGATCCGAATGTGCCCCCGGGCATCTCTCCCGCAGGCCAGGGTCCAGGCCAGCCCCCAACTAATCCACCGGCGCCTCAACCCGCTGCTGCAGACGCCTGAACCGCGTCCCCAGGAAAATAAGCAGCGCTCCGACCAACAGCGCCGCTATGCCAATGACCCAGGACAGAACTACTACACCGCCACCCGGCCAGAACGCAAGCACCAGCCCGACCGCCGCCGCGCACATCCCTACTCGCCTCGTAGTCTCCTTCGCCGGGTCATCGGCGGCGAGCGTCCGCGAGGTCATGATCTGGCCGAAGCCGACGAAGAAAATCGCGGCGCCGAGCGTCATCAGCAAAGTTCGCACGGTGGCGCCTGGCCAGAACACCAGCACGGTCCCGATCGCGATAACCAGAAGGGCCTGTGCGAGCTGTTCATGGAGCGTCGAATTGCGCAGGGCGCCGACCAGCGTGGTTGCGCCGTCGGCGAGGCAGTAGATGCCGACTACCATGATAAGCAGGCGCATGTTCTCCCCCGGCCAGAAGATCGCGAAAACTCCCAGGAGCAGCGCCAGGATGCCTCTTATCAGGAGGAACCACCAGATGTCACCCAGCCTGCCTGCTAACCCGGCCTTCACCTCTGCTGCTGCCGCCTCAAGTCGCTGACCCCTGTTATCGTTATCCATGGCTCCGTCCGCTATTGTTGTGGAAGTTGGATATAGTTATAGGCCAGTGGCGCGCTGGTGGAAAGCCGCGCCGGGCAAACACTTGGAGGCTCGACCATGACTCTGGACGGTTCCTGCCATTGCGGCAATGTGACCTGGCGCTTCGAAGGCAGGCCAGAGGGCGCAACTGCCTGTAACTGTACGGTCTGCCGGCGCTACGGCGTCCTGTGGGCCTACGGCTATGAGGGCGAAGGCATTCAGGTGACCGGCGCCACGCAGGTCTACAGCCATGGTGACCGCAGCCTGGGGTTCCACTTCTGCCCAAGCTGCGGCTGCGTGTGCTACTGGCGCTCCCTCGAGGCCGACGCGCAAGGCCGCCGGCGGATCGCGGTCAACCTCAGGCTCGCCGAGCCCGATGCGGTAGCCGATATCCCGATTGATCACTTCGATGGCCTGGTGTCCTTCGAAGAGCTGCCCCGCGATGGCAAGTGCGTGCGGGACTACTGGTTCTAGCCAGAAGATGGCATCCAGCCTGGCCGGTTCGACGGGAACCAGGCCCTTACGCTTGTAAGCACATGTAAGTGAAAAATGCGTACATTAGCGCTTATGGTGGTGTCGGGAGCAGGGATAATCCAGCCCTCTGGAGACGGCTGACTGTTCCCCCGAAGTCAAGCCTTAGATCATAGTCAAGGAGCAGACAGATGCAGATGAAGGCGTTGAACAATCTTGAATCGATGATTACCCAAACCCCCGCATTGGATGAACCGACGAAGCAAAAAATGCTTTTGGAGGTTGAGGAAGCGGGAAAACCACTCGATACCGACAAATGGATCTATCGCATGGTCGTCGGCGCATTAGGGCTCGCGATACTCGCTTGCTTGTCCTTTACTTTCTATATCACGCTAAAGAGCACGGCCCCGAATGTAGACCTGGAGATGCCTGAAATATTTATGGCCATAGGTTCCGCCGCGGTAGGTGCCCTGGCAGGCCTACTGGCTCCGAGCCCAGGTAGAAACGGGAACTGATTTCCCCGCCGGTGAACCGGGTGGATCAAGCGCAGGCTGGCATCACTCGACGAGGAGGCGCTCCACCCCTCCGCTAAACGGAAGCCTCCTCCGTCCACACCTGCGCGAAAAACGGATTCACCGCAGCCTGCCGCGCATAGCTCTTGTAATCGTAGCTACACACCGGACACCAGTGCCCTCCCTTCACCACTGCATTGGTCGAGAGCAGGAATTCGTGCCCTTCCGCGCAGCGCCAGGCAACGGGAGCATACGGGCTGTCGATACAGCCTTTGGGAGAGTGACCGCCACGAAATTCAGCGGCATCAGCCAGGTCCTCCTCAGTGATATCTTCCAACGCCTTATTTTCGTTGTAGCCATGCTGGAGTTCGGTAGGCTCCATGGAGGGACTGATAAAAGTGTAGCTGTCCCAGTCACGGGGAATGCTCTCCCACGCCTCGCGAGACCCGAAGTGCGCACTGATTCGGTCTTCATCATTGTGCGCAAACCAGTGGAGCGTGCCGTGGGGGCCCTCTGCGAGTTTTCCCAGGCGTTTGTGAATCGCCCCGGGAGCGAGTCGGCCAGCCCATTTAAGGTAGCGCGGCGTCTGCCGGGAACGCTCGACGAAAAAAGCATCTACGCTCTGCTCGCGGTAGGGAACCAGTGCCTCGAGTTCATCGGAGTCGCTGTACCACTGGCCATGGAAGTTCTGCGTGGCAAACCAGTGGGGGCGAAAAATCGTGCGAAAATCCTTTACTCCCATCGTACTCATGGTGAGCTCAAAGAATTTCTTGTTGGTGATCCGGGACTGCACACCACCGCCGATGTTATAAAAGCGCCGCCAGAAGACTTCCGGCACATCGTCACTGCAAACTCCGGCCATCAGGCGTCCGGAATCATTGGCTGTGGACCACTCGAATACGCCATTGAGGACGTTGTGGAACATGATGGGGTCGAGGTCCTTCGACATATTGTTGTGCAGCATCCCCGACTGGCGCAGGGATACCCAGTAACGGAGCCCGGATTCTGCAACCAGCACCTCGGCCTTGGTCTTGGAAATGGCGTAGTGATCGTAGGCACTGATCTTGATCGGGTCACCGGTTCGACCCCAGTGCACCGGTGAATTACGGCTCCCGGTCTGGGCCACCGTGCCGATGTAGGCCAGCCGGGTCCGCTCGGGGTCTGCCACATGCTTGATCGCCGCGATGATATTGGCGGCGCCGTTCACGTTTACCGCTTCGACCGCAGCAGGTTCGAGATAGTCGGCCATCGGTGACACCAGGCCGCCCACATGCAATACGACGTCCGCATTCCTGATCCCCTCCTCCAGGGAGGCGGGATCTGTCAGGTCGCCCCACACGATTGTCACATTCGACTCGGACAGCAGTTTCTTCACGCTGGCTAGCCGGGCTTCCTGCGGACGCACCAACACCCTCAGCTCGAGTGGATCGGGAAGTTGCAGGATATGGCGGATAGCCTCGCTGCCCATGTTACCGGTGCCACCGGTGAGAAATATTATTTTACGGTCCCTGTTCATAGCTTCCCTGGATATAAAACTAATTATTTTGAAAGGGCTGAGTCCCTTCGGTACAAGACAGTTCCTGCATCGGCGGCCAGCGTTCGTCTGGCCAGGCGCAATACATCCAATCCGTTCAAAAAGGGCTCTGACCCCTTATTTTCTTATATTGGATGGGCTGAATTCCTGCATCGTCCATGCGGACGAAAAGCCGGTATTGCTATGCACTCTGGCCACGCAAGGGGCCTACGGATTTCCAGTAACCGTAGATAACGAAACCAAGGGAGAGCAATTGCTGGACCATGAGGATTTGCTTGTCCTGGATAAACATCAGCGATGCCATACTCACGTTCATGAGCATGAAGAACAGCCACCCGTGCGTATTGTTCTTCGCCAGGAAATAGCTGCCGAGGAGAAAACCGAACATCACCCCGATTTCCAGGACCTGTGAAAAGGAGCTCAGCCCGCCGTGATGATAGAGACTCACCAATACCCCAACCCCAAGGGAGGAATAGGTGCACAGGGCGACGAGGCGATTGAACAAACGATTGATCCGCTGGTGATTGTGAATGGTGTTGTATAGGCCAAGGAGCATCGCGGGCACGCCGCCGGCCTCGATCGAGGCTGCGATCCAGTCATGTTTCCCAATCAGGATAATGACCCAGGCGGGCACGCCGATGATGTAGATGATCCAGCCGGCGATTTTCAGCTGGCGCCTGAGGGCCTCCTGCTGATCGACGGAAACGGCAAAGAGAATCTTGTTCGAGAGGTAGCAGAGTCCTCCCCATACCTGGAGAAATAAATCCATTAGCTGATTCGTAATACCAATAATGCGGCCCAAAAGCCGCGCATTTGACGCCCGGATGTAATGTGACTGCTTGAGGCGGGCAGAGGGTCCCTACGATACCGCTTCGTTCAGGATACTGACCATTGAAGATTCGACTTCACTCGCAATTCCAGCCAGTGCCGAATCGCTGGACAAGCCACTCAGCATATCCGCAGGTTTGATATAGCCGAGCTTTACCTGTCCCTGCTCGGTGTAAACGGAGATCCTGCAGGGCAAGGCCATGTTCAGGCGGACATCGATAGCCAGGACTTTCGAAGCCTGCAGGGGATTGCAGACTTCAAATACCCGGCATTCTCCCGCGTAGTCGATACCCTTGCTCCTGAGCGTCTGGCCGAGATCGTGAATGTGCAGTACGCCGAATCCGTTGTTCTTGACGGCTGCATCGAGATCACGAGAAGCCTGCTCAAATGACTTGCTGGTTTCCAGGATCGTATACATTACTTACCCCCGACAATCTGTGGATGATTGGATTGCAACTTAACCCCCGATCACGATGGATTTACCTTCAGTTTGAGGCCGGCCTGATCAATTGGTTCCATCAGGGCTCGGATTCCATGCTGCGAAACGTCAGGTTGATTCTCGGGCTCAAAATCTTCTTTGTAGGCGGCAAGCGATGTAACCAGTGGCTCTGTGTTACGCCCTGCATCACCAGCAGGCTGCCGTGTTCCAACACCAGGGAGACGGTTTCCTTGCTGCGCTTGTGCTTAAAGGCAAATTTCCGTTCCGCCCCGAGACTCAGGGAGCCAATCGCGCCGTGCCTTTTCAGTTCCTTCTCGCCGTCGCTGTGCCAGGCCATCCCTTCACTGCCGTCGTGGTAAAGATTCAGCAGACAGGAGTTGAAGCACTCGCCGGTGCTGCGTTCCACCAGTGATTTGAGTTGCAGGAGTTCGTCCGTCCAGGCGAGGGCCTGTTTCGTTGTATTGGAGTAGGTGTAGTTGAAGGGTCGATCGGCATACCAGGCGACTTTTCGTTTGGTAACGATATGTTTCCCGAAGATCACGGCTTCATCATGCTTCCACTCGATCGTCGCCAGCAATCTACTGAAATATTGATCGGCGGTAGCCAGCGGCATTATCGGGCCATGGTAATTGACGAGCCCGTCCCTGGGGAGAAGGTTGTCCCCTGGGTCACTTGAATGACGAAATAAATCCACCTTGGCTACGGATTCTCCTGGAGGGACGTTCGAGGGAGTTTACCTGAATCCTCCATTCTATACCCGAATGCGATACCTGCACGCAAGCGCGGCACCGACCAGGCTGGACGCCGGCAAACCTCAATATCTCTGGCCTTATCCTTCCGGGGAACTGGCCATGGCCAGGGCTTCCAGCACTCCCTTAGCCGTGATAGTTGAAGCCGAAAACGTTCCAGTAGATATAAAACGTCGCCATCATCAGGGCACTGACAGTCGAAACGCCATAGAGTACTCTCTGGCGCCAATTGGGAAAGAGCCCCCGCCTCAACACTACATAGGCCCAATAGAGCTGGTAAAAAGCCAGGAGCGTAACCAGGGTAGCCAGAAAAACCGCAAACTTCAGGGTATCCGGCATATCCCGGATGACCGCATACAGGCCCCCGCTGAAGGACATGATCGCGAGTACGAGCGCCGACAAATTTAAAACGGCCACATACAGGGATGCCTCGGTCGCCCGCCGCTCAGGACCTGCCATGAGGCGATACTTGTCCCACTGGAAAAGAAACCTCAAGACGCAAGAAGTGAAGACCAGTACGGAGAACCCAATCACCAGCAGGTTGAAACCCGCAGATTGATAAAACGGCGCGCGATAGTACTGCATAAAACCGAGGTCGTCGTACGCGAGCCCCGTAATCTCGCCGGTACTGTTCTCCAGGAAGACGACCCGCCCGTAGTCGTCCACCTCTCGAAACAATCTTTCATCGATTTCCACGTACCGTTTGTGACCGATTTTCAGCGTGTTATCCGCCAGGGTCTGCACGTCAATCGCGGTAAAGGGCCCATAGAGTGACTCGATGGTGCTGTAACCCCGCTGGTGATTCAGGTAGGTGCCAGCAAACCTCGCCCCGCGCTCGTGGAAATCTGCGGGCGGATTCCGCGCTGGGACATCCCGCGGAAAAAATGCGTCATAAAATGGCTTCACCAGAGCCTGCTGCACACTTTGAAAACCTGGGCCGGAAAAAGATGAAACGAAGATGAAGTCCGCCTGTTTCGACAAACCCAGATGAGATGCGAAGTCTGTGGTGGTTCCGTCATGACCGAAGCTGTCAAATCCCGGGGGGCCAAAATTACGTTTTACCACGCCGAGGCCGATTCCCCGGAGCCTATCATCGAGCTTGTAGCCTCCGTGCAGTAGTTGGCGGACAGATTCCGCACCCAGAATCCGCTTTCCGTCGACCGCCCCATCTCCCAACAAGGCCTGGCCAAATATCACCAGGTCCTTTGCGGATGAGTACATCCCGCCGGCGGGCCCTATATTGGCAGCCAGTTCGGGCGCTCGCTCCTCATAGCGCGCCGCATTGCTGTTATAGGAATATACCTTTGCCAGAAATGGAGCCAGGTGTGCAGGCAGAGGCTCTTCGAAGCTGGAATGCGTCATGCCCAGCACGTCGAAGATATGCTCCTGGACATATGCGGCATAGCCCTGCCCCGACACATTGCCTACCACGAGTCCCGCAAGCGCTGTTGCCCAGTTGGAGTAGGCCGAGTATTCCCCGGGTGCTGCGAAGCGTTCGGGCTGGGTTTCAGCAAGCGCCCTCGACAAGGGGCGGATCACCTTGGCCGGATCTTCGACAATGACATAGCCGATGTTGCCGTCCTCGAAGCCTGCGGTATGAGTCATGATATGACGCAATGTCACCGGCCGCCCGGGGAAACTATCCTTTATTTGAAAGGTATCCAGATACGCGTTGATGTCGCTGTCGAGATCCAGCTTCCCCTGCTCCACCAACTGCATCACCGCCACCCAGGTAAACAGCTTGGAAATTGAACCCGGCCTGAAAATGGTCTGCGCGGGATCAAAAGCCACGGCCTGGCTGATATCCGCCAAACCGTAGCCCCTCGCATGCACTATTTCACCCGCCTGCGCGACGATCACTACCCCGGAGGGGCTATGATGCTCCTCCATGGCCGGCACTACTGCGGCTTCGATAAATGCGCCTACCTGCCCGGAGTCGCTGACGTCAAAGGCCCCTGCGGCATAAGCGGGCACCGTGAAACCGCTGGCACAGAGCAGCAGGAGAAGCATGCTCATCGATTGCAGCGCTTTCACAGGGCCCATACGCTCACCTTGCAACCAGGGGGGCTCTCGCCGGAACGAGGGCCTCAGAAGTCATAACTCAGCTTGATGCCGAAGGTACGTGGCCGCAACCGGGCAGCGTTCTTCTCGATGCTGAGCGGCCCAAGATAGCCGCGCTCATTTAGGAGGTTGTTCGCGTAGATCTCGGTACTCCAGTTCTGCTGGCGCCACCCCAATCGTGCGTTGAGGACATTCAGCACACCGGAACTGCTTGAATACTCGTATTCCGGGCTGCTGAGCGAGCGGTTACGGAAATCCGCCTCTCCCTGCTGGTTGTAGTTGAGGCGTAGGAAACCGTCGGTGTATTCGGTCCAGTTAAACTGGTAATCCGCCCACAGGTTGTAACCATACTCCGGCACCAGGTCCAGCGGGTCGCCGACAGCATGACTGGTGGAAGTCACGCCAATTTTGGTGAATTCCGTATCCATGAAATTTCCACTGAAACCGAGCTCAAGGTTCTCCAGGACATTGTAAACCAGGGTGGCTTCGACCCCCTTTATTTCGGCGTCGCCGGCATTGGAAGTGATATTGAGCCCGACCGAGGTATCGACCCCGACGATCTGGTAATCACTGTAGTCGCTATAGAATACCGCCACCTCGGTATACAGTTTTCCGTCCATCAAGCGCGCTTTGGCACCAAGCTCATAGGACCATAGACTCTCAGGTTCGTAATTCGGAGCTCCCGCACCGTTGGTACCACCACTGCGGAAGCCTTTGGATGCATTGACGTAGATGTTCGCTTCATCCCCGAGCGCATAGGAAGCAAAAAACTTTGGATTGAAACTATCGAAATCGGCGTCGATGTAGTCGAGCCCCCGATCCGCCTGGTACTCCTGCTCGTCTTCGAAATAGCGGAATCCCGCTCCCACTTCCAGTTTCTCGGTAATATCGTAACTGGCCTCACCGAAAACCGCCCATGACCGGGATTTACTGACCGACTCGAATGCGGGATATTCAAACAGAGTGGCTCCGGGAATACCGCCAGGCAGGCCAAGATAATAAGGCTGATAGGTTTCGACAAATTCAGTGTCCCGATAGAAAGCGCCGAGCGTCCAGTACAGCACCGCGTCACTCTCGTCCGAGCTCAGCCGAAGCTCCTGGGTGAAGGCCTCGGCCTCGAGAGCGTAGTCAACGATTTCAACATTCCAGAGTTGGTCACTGTCCGGATCGTAGAGACAGCAGGCGTAGCCCCAGTTATCGACCTGCTTGGTATTGTTGAGATAGCTCGTCGTGCTCAGCAGGGTCATCCCGGCAAAACTGTAATCAGCCGTCAGGTCGTAGAAATCATACTCATCTTCGGCCGCTGGCGTTGTCGGGTCGCCGAGTGCCTGTTGGTAGTTTCCGCTGCCATCTTCCCCGGTGTTCTGAGCGCCCGCGTCGTTGCGGTGCACAATTGCCGTGGCTTTAATGCTCAGGTCATCTGTCGGTGTCCACAGCAATTTGGAGCGGACGTTGAACATGTCGTAGTCGTTGATGTCATCCTTGCCCAATTCGGGCTGGTCTATCCAGCCTCCATCGCTCACGTATTGTCCTACGACGCGTAACGCGAGGGTGTCGTCCACCAGGGGTGCATTCAGCACGCCACGCAGTTCTGTCGAAAAGCCGCCACCCTTGGTCGCATAGCCGTCCGCTGAGAGACTGCCGCCGCTTACATCGAACTGGGGGTCGTTGGTGATATAGCGAATTGTCCCCCCCACTGAGCCCTGCCCGTACAGTGTGCCCTGTGGCCCCTTGAGCACCTCGACCCTGGCGATGTCATGTACGCGCAAGTCAATGGCGCTGGAAGCTATAGCCGTGACCGGGGCCTCATCGAGATAGATACCTACGAGTGACGACGCGCCAAAGATGTTTCCTACACCGCGTATCGAAACCCGACGCTGGTAGCTTCCGCCATCAGCCACGTACAGGCCAGGCACTTCGAGCGCCAGGGTTTGCAGATCACTGACTCCCCTTTCGTTCAGGTCTGCACCGGTTCTGGCGTAGACACTCATGGGAACATCCATGAGGTTCTGTTCCCGTTTCTGCGCGGTGACGACAACTTCCTCCAGCGCAGTTTGTCCGGCGGAGACTTGAGAAAATGTTGTAAGGGTAGTCGCGGACACTGCTGCCGCTAGTGACTTTTTAAGCATCGCATAAACTCCTTGGTCTCAGTTGTATTGCCGTTGGTCTGATAGTTCAGGCGCAAATTGCCGTCCGGCTTCGAACCAGCGCTGATGATCTGTCTCGGGCACGAGGGAACCCCCCGTTGCCCACACGATGTGTACGGCCTTGTCGAGTTTGCCGAGCAATCGATGTTCTTGGAGATAGTTGCGGCCTGCGGATGTACGCAATAGGCGCCTAGGTCCCGCGAGGGCGACAGCTGCGGAGGGCTCCAGCCGCTCCCCGCCGCGTAGCGCCATATTGAAAAGGTCGCCGAGCATTTCACTTTCCTCGACCGTGTAGACTCCGGACAATCGGTGACGCATTACGCTAGACGCCAGTAAAGAGGCTCGTCCCACCGCCAGGCCGTCCGCTTCAGTAGCGTTGCCCAGGCCAAAGTCAGTCACCGAAGGATGCACCCCGACGGGCGTCGACATTTCGATCATCATGCAGGGGTAAGCAACCGGCTCGGCGAAGAAGCAGTGCACCGCAGATCCGAAGATCTGTTTCAAGCCGAATGCGATGCCTCCGGGAGCACCACCAATGCCACAGGGGAGATACACGAAAAGTGGCTGCTCAGGGCCGATCCTGTATCCCTGTGAATACAGTTGCGACGCCACTTCGGGGGCAGCGGCGCTGTAACCAAGGAATAGCCCCTTTGAATGTTCGTCGTCCACGAAATAGGCCTGCGGATCACGCTCATGTTCCGATCGCGCCGCGTTAAGCGCACGCAGGTAGTCGCCTTCCGTCTGATGCACCTGTACGCCCAACGAACGCAGGTGATCAATTTTCCATCGCCTTGCCTCCCTCGAGGCGAATACCTCCACCTGAAAACCCAGCGCACTCCCGATCAAACCGACGCTGAGCCCGAGGTTTCCGGTGCTGGCGACGAGCACCCGCCGCTCGCTTAGCAAACGGCGCACTTCTGGACGGGCCAGGGCTGTGAGCGGCTCTGAGTCCGACATTAGTCCAGAGGCCCTGGCGATACCTGCCGCATGAGCAACCACCTCATAAAACCCGCCCCGGGCTTTTATTGATCCCGCCACCGGCAGCCTGTGGTCCTGCTTGAGGAGAATTGTGCCCGACTCGCCCTGCACGAGGTCGAACCCGACTCGCCCCAGGGGAGAGGCAATGCGGGAACCCTCCGGGAGTTCAGCAAAGATATGGGCGAAAAGCGGCTGCATCTCCTGCCACTCTCGACGCGCATGCTGGAAATCGAGCGCATCTACGGTCTCCCCTTCGCCCCGCCGCGGTGAGCCGCCGAGTTCCGGGTTAATCCAGAAACTGGGGGACTGCGTTCTGATTGCCTGCTCTAGTTCCACTTACTCTTTCTCGTTCAACTCAGGCTCACTCACTCCGGGCTCGCCCTTACACATCATATAAACTTATGACCATAGCTCGGACGACAAACCCGGGTCCTACGCTAAATCCACTGGAACTGAGACTATGTGTCATCCACAAGCTGGACAAGCAACGGTATTTGATAGTAGATATAAGAAATGATTATGCCTAAGTTCAAAATGACACCCTACCTGGCGGGAGACCTTTACTTTTTCAGTGTCGTGGCCCGCCGGCAGTCCTTTAGCGTTGCCGCACTGGACCTCAACGTATCCCAGGCTGCGGTCAGCCAACGAATACGGCAATTGGAGGAACGTTTCGGGGAGAGCCTGTTTTTTCGCCATTCGAGGGGGATTTCATTGACACCACTCGGAGCGGACCTGTTTGCCGCTGTCGAAGGGGGCTTTTCCAGCATTTCAGACGGCGTTTCCGCGCTCCTGAAGCGGGGACAGGAATCCCGGATAGCGATAAGTTGCTCCCCGTCCTTCGCCATGGAGTGGCTGATGCCGCGCCTCGCACGCTTTTACGGTCTCCATCCGGATATTCAACTCACGGTGGCAGCCGAGTATCAATCGCCAACGCGCGAACTGCTTCAACGGACTTCCACCGATCTCGCGATTCGCTACGAACCCCAGTTGAACCACCCGGGGCTGAATGCACTCAATCTGCATGAAGAACTGATTTTTCCGGTCGTGGCCCCTGATTTCCCCCGGGGCGATTGCAGCGATGCAAGCCTTGAGCGACTGCTGAAGGACTCCGTGCTACTCCATGATGCGGAAGCATGGGCAGGCGCCCCAAAAACACAGGAATGGGATACGTGGCTTGTACATTCGGGCATGAAGCCCACAAGCGAAAGCGACGGACGCTTCTTCAATCTGGCAAACCTCGCCGTAGCTGCTGCTCGCCAGGGAGAAGGTATCGCCATGGGCCGGGCGACAGTTGTTCTGGACGCCATACGCCGTGGTGAACTGGCCATGCTGGGCACGCGAATCGCTCGTTCGGGAATATGGTACCGGGTATTGACCCACGGAGACCTGAACGCCAATAGTCCCGCGCACGCTTTCCTTACGTGGTTGCAGGCAGAGATGCGCGCTACCTGTGAAGAATTCAAGGAGTTTTTTGGTCTTCAATGATTCCGGCTTCTGGAATTAGCACTGCACTTCAGGCGCACTCCCACCTGGCTTCGACGGAAGACTACTTTTTGTTCAGTACTTGACCCTACGGAGAGATGACTCGCGCAAGCGAATTCGCAGCCATGCCGGCCAGTTGCTTGTGCCAGCGCCCCGCCCTCCCCCCCTTGAGCAGCGCCTCCTCCCACGCATAAATCGTCCAGGCAGCCTTGAAGCCCAGCCAACGCAAGGGCTCCGGCTCCCAGCGCCGCAGTACGCTGGCTGCGCTGCCGCGAAAGACCCAGGGCAGCTTGCAACGCGCCGTTTCCCGCCCGAGAACCAGTTCTGCCAGGGTCTGGGCGAAGAGGAAGGAAGCTCCCACACCCTCCCCCGTATAACCGCCAGCGGTCCCGGTCCCGCTGGCGCTGTCGAAGACCACGTGGGGGGCAAAACGGCGGGCGATACCCAGGGTGCCACCCCAGGCGTGAGTGAAGGCCACCTGCTTCAGCACCGGGAAAAAGCATCTGGCCAGCTCGCGGCGCATCGCGAAAGCCGGGTCAGCTGCAGGAAACTGGCTGACGGGCCTGCCACCGAATCGGTAATTACCCCTGGCGCCAAACACCAGGCGATCGTCCCGGGTGCGCTGCAGGTAGGTAGCCTGCCTGCTGTAATCAGCGAGTACCGGGCGCCCGGCGAGGCCAATCTCATCCCACACCGCGGCGGACAGTGGCTCGGTCACGACCATGCCGCTCTGGAAAGGCAGGATGTAGGGTCGACTGCCTTTATCCCCAGCCGCTGTGCCCGGGGGCAAATCTCCGCCATAACCCTCCAGGGCGGAGATAATCACCGGTGCGCGCACCCTGCCCGTCGCTGTTCGCAGCACTCCCTCGCCAGCGGCGATCACCCGGCTACCCTCGTAAATGACGGCTCCGAGGCGCTCGACCGCCGCCGCCAGCCCCCGGACCAGTTTGGCTGGCTGTATGGCGGCAACGTGCGGTGTATAGATTGCCCCCTCCCCACCGGTGACACGGCTACGCTGCCGCAGTTCTTCCGCGTCGAGCCAGCGGTAATCTTCCTCCCCATGCCCCGCGGCCCGCAGCGCCTGCAGGTGATCGCGAGCCCTTTCCAGCTGCTCGGGGTAGCGCGCGGCCGCATAGATCGCCCCGGCGTGGGCGAAATCGCAGTCTATCCCCTCGCTCTGCAGCACCTCTCCCACTCGGGCGGGAATGCTGTGTACTTCCCTGTAGCCCACTCGACGCAGGTCCGCTTCACAGGCGCCCAGATAGCTATCAAGGCTGGCGATTTCACCCATCAGCCACCCGCCATTGCGTCCGGAGGCCCCGAAGCCCACGTGCTCTGCCTCCAGTAAGACGACCGACAGCCCCGGCTCGAGTTGCTTGAGATGGTAGGCCGTCCACAGGCCCGTATAACCGGCGCCGACGATGGCGACATCCACGTCAATATCCCGTGACAGGGCCGGCCTGGCGCTCGCGACCGGTGCCAGGGCGTCAAACCAGTAACACTGGCGTAAATCGTCGTGCATTTGCCTTTACTTGCTCCATGACCCCGGGAATTGCCGCGCCAGTTTACCCCACGCCCGATGGGGAAGGTGCTGGCATGGGGAATTGAGTAAACTACACCGACATACCCGTACTCCACAGGGGGAGTAAATGCGGCTGGAACACAAGATCGCGCTCGTCACCGGAGGCGCCAAAGGGTTGGGCGAAGCATTCTGCCGGGCCTTCGCGCGGGAAGGCGCCCGGGTCATTGTCACCGACGTCGACAGCGAAGCCGGGGAGGTACTGGCCGCGGAGATCGGCGGGCACTGGGATTTCCTTGACGTGACCGACGAAGCCAACTGGGCCGCCGTCATCGCCGGGGTACTGGAGACCTTCGGGCGCCTCGACGTATTGGTCAACAACGCCGGCGTCATCGGCGTCGGCGAGGGGCAGGCCCTGCAGGATCCGGAGAACGCGGAGCTGGAGGACTGGCGCGCAGTGCACCGGATCAACCTGGACGGCACCTTTCTCGGCTGCAAATACGCGATCCGGGCCATGCGCCAAACCGGCTCCGGCTCGATCATCAATATGTCATCGCGCGCGGGCCTGATCGGCGTCCCAGCAGCGGCAGCCTACGCCTCCTCCAAGGCCGCGGTACGCAACCACACCAAGAGCGTGGCGCTGTATTGCGCGGGCCAGGATTTGAACATCCGTTGCAATTCCATCCACCCGGGCTCCATCATGACACCGCTGTGGGAGCCGGTACTCGGAGAGGGGCCTACACGTGAGGCGAATATCGACGCCTTTGTTGCAGGCACCCCCATGGGCCGCTTCGGGCTCCCGGGCGAGGTAGCCCCCCTCGCGGTAATGTTGGCGTCCGACGAATCCAGTTATATTACCGGCGCCGAGTTTCACGTCGACGGCGGGGCACTGGCTGGCGGCTGACTGAGGAAAGCCCCACCACTCGCCGAAAAGTGATCCGACGCTCCCTGACTATTGCTAACTAGCAGATTTACGACTCGAAATGATAAGCGCACTGAAGGCATTGTTCGAATCCACACCGCAGGAGAGCGACGCGGAGCGCCAACACCGCCTTAATCTCGCTGCCGCGGCGCTGCTGGTGGAGACCGCCCGCGCCGACTTCAGCCAGGACGAAGCCGAACAGGCCGCCTTTGAGCCCCTGCTCTGCCGCGCCCTCGACCTGCCGGCGGACGAAGTACACGGGCTTGTCGAAGCGGCACAGGACCGGGTGGATGCCGCCACTTCCCTCTACGAATTCACCCGGGTGATCAACGATCACGCCAGCCCGGAACAGAAGCTCAGGCTGATCGAGGCCATGTGGGTCGTCGCCTACGTGGACGGCAGGCTCGACAGGTACGAGGAGCACCTCATCCGCAGGGCGGCGGAGCTGATCTATGTGCCCCACGGGGATTACATCGGGGCCAAGCTGGCGGCGCAGAGGCAGGCTGCAAACGACTGACAACGGGAGCCACGCGGCGCCAATCCGCTTCGACCCCTCCTCCTGTACCCCGGAATTGCCCGATGCCGTGGCAGGAATGGCCGAACCGGCCGATACGGCATGGCCATTAGCGGCATCGGAGGGGCGAAAAAATACCTAACAGAGGGCTAGACTCCTGCGCCCGCTACCCCCAGAATTAGACACGCTAGAAAGATAGTCTTGTGTTTACGTTCTCCATTTCGTCGCACCTCTGTACGTGTTCGTCCTGTAGTATCGAAATATCAATCTTCTGACAGCAAAACCTGCCCGCAAGGGCTATTAAATTTTACTCTTTAGAGGATATTTACCATGGCAGAGCGTGTTACCGGCACCGTCAAGTGGTTCAACGAAACAAAAGGCTTCGGCTTCATCGAGCAGCAGAACGGCCCCGACGTATTTGCGCACTTCAGCGCAATCTCCGGCTCCGGCTTCAAGACCCTGGCTGAAGGCCAGCAGGTCGAGTTCACCGTCACCAAGGGCGCCAAAGGCCCCCAGGCGGAGAACATCGTAGCGATCTGAGCGCTGCGCTAACTCCCGGAAAGGCAGGCCCATTGGCCTGCCTTTTTTTGTTGTCCGGAGGATTCTGGCCCCGGCAGGACAGGACCACCGTGTTCCGCGGGAGATGGGCGCACAGCTGTCCCCCGAATTCGTGTTTTCGGGTAGAATCCGCCCTTTTGGCGGACTTGTAACCATGGGAAGAGCATACCAGAACCGAAAAGAGTCAATGGCCAAGACCTCGGACCAGAAGGCCCGGGTCTACAGCAAGCATGCCCGCGTCATCTATGTGACGGCAAAACAGGGCGGGATCGACCCCTCGGGCAACCTGGCCCTGCGCAGCGCCATCGACCGGGCCAAGAAGGACCAGGTACCCAGCCATGTCATCGACAAGGCCCTCGACAAGGCCAAGGGCGGCGCGGGCGAAGACTTCGCAGTGGCGCGCTACGAAGGCTTCGGCCCCGGCGGCTGCATGGTGATCGTCGACTGCCTGACCGATAACCCGAACCGCACCATCGGCGACGTGCGCCAGTGCTTCACCAAGACCAAGTGCAAGCTGGGCACCCCCGGCAGCGTCAGCCACTCCTTCGATCACTGCGCCATCTTCGTCTTCCCGGGTGACGACGAGGAGGCGGCTCTGGAAGCACTGATGATGGCGGATGTCGACGTAGAGGACATCGAGTGCGAAGGCGGCAACATTACCGTATTCACCCCGCCCACCGAGTTCGCCAAGGCGCAGAATGCGCTCAACGAGGCCTTCGGTGAAATCGACTTCGAAATCCAGGAGATCCAGTTCGTGCCGAAGGAAACCACCTCGGTTGGCGGTGACGACGAGGCCATGTTCGAAAAGTTCCTGGACATGCTCAACGACGTCGAGGACGTACAGAAGGTATATCACAACGTTGGCGAGTAAAGCGTCCCAGGAGGATTCACACTGCCCCTGCGCCAGTGGCCTGGACTACCCGGACTGCTGCGGGCCTCGCCTCGACGGCACAGCGCCCGCACGGACCGCAGAGCATCTGATGCGCTCGCGCTACACCGGCTTCGCCCGCGGTGACGCCGAATACCTCCTCGCCACCTGGCACCCGGACACGCGGCCCTCGCGCGTCCGGCTCGACCCGGACCAACGCTGGATCGGCCTCAGGATTCTTGGCACCGATGCCGGCGAGGAGAACGACAGCAGCGGGACCGTCGAATTCGTCGCCCGCTTCAAGGAAAACGGGCGCGCTCACCGCCTGCAGGAACTGAGCCGCTTCGAGAAAATCGACGGGCGTTGGTACTATCTGAATGGCGACCACCGTTAACGAGACAATCCATGCAAATCAGCCAGGCAGACTTTGACTCCACAGAAGCCAGGGACCTCCTGACCCTCCTGAAGTCCGAGTGGAACGACCTGGAGAAACTGGAAAAGGTTCGCGAAGGCATGGCCATCCCACGGCCACTGGTAGCCCTTGCGGACAGTGGCGTCGTGGGTGGCGCCTCCTTCACTTCATACCACGCACCCGATAACGGCGAAGTGGTGCTCTGGCTGAACGCGGTTTATATCGAGCCGCAATTTCGTGGCAGGGGAATCGCATCCCAGCTCATCAGGGCAGCCACCAGGATCTCGCCGACACTGTATGCGCTCACGGACGTTCCACAGCTGTATACCAAGCTCGGCTGGCAAGTGCACAGCGAGCACGACGACGGCACTATCGTCCGCGCCTGAGAGAGTCTTTCCAGGCCATCCAGGATGGAGCAGGCGCTAACAGGTACAGGATGACGAAAATGCCCGGGGTGCATTACGACAGTATCGGCAGCAGCTACGCTTCCCAACGCCGGGCGGACCCGCGCCGGCAGGAGACAGGCCAGGCATTCATTGCAGGACTCCCTTGCGTCAAAGCGCTGCCGGGAATCGTCTACAATGACAGCAAACGATAAAAGACCTTAAAGGGAGCATCACTGTATGCAACGCATACTGACGATTGTTGGCGCGCTGTGCCTGATCTCGAATTCAACCAGCATCATGGCCTGCACCTGTGCAGCCTGGCCACTGCTTTCACCCGCCTCCATCAACTCCGAAATCGTCAGCGCCCACGTCATCCGGCACCTCGAGAATGAAAACGGTGAAATCGAGGCCATGGAACTGCAGGTTTCAAGAGTCTTCAATGGGAAAGTGGACGAAACCATCGTGGTCCAGGGTGGCAGTGGATTGTCCTGTACGTCGGAGGCTGCGTCCTTCCCCATCGGCTCGGAGTGGGTATTCCCGCTTTACCAGGCTGGGAACGCACTGAGCTACCAGTTGGCTTCCTGCTTCGCGGAAATGGAAATCGTCGACGCAGAGATCGAAGGCTATATTCGCGATAGCAGCTGCGCGGGTAATTTCCTGTCTCCCGACTGTGCGCACGAGACCGAGAGTATGTCGATAGACACCTTCGATGCGCTGCAGGAAGTGTATTTCAGTGCTGCCCGGGATGCGCTCACGGCCTGCACGGAAAACCGGATCGAACAATGTCCGCAGAGCCGCGCTGTATATATTGCCGACGAACAGCTGTTGAGACTGCCCTATGTTGGAATTTTCAATAGCCAGAGCGACCTCAGCGAAGAATCAGCGCAGCCACCGATTGCAGAATTGAACATGACCCTTGAATTGCTGGAAGGATGGAACGGGCGGCTCATATTTGACGTCTACCACATCAGCACCATTCCACCGACACCTTGAGATCACCTGGCCAATGACCAGAAAGTGATCAAGAAACATCCACCCCGACCGAATCCGGCGGCGCAGGAATTGCGCTACAATCCGCCGCATGGATGATGTCTCCCTCAGCGAAGAACAGAAGTCGCAGCTGGTCGCGAAGGTCAAAGCCTACATGAACGACGAACTCGGTCATGATCTCGGCGCTTTCGAGGCGGAATTCCTGATCGACCTGATCGCCAAAGCACTGGGCCCCGCCATCTACAACCAGGGCCTGGCGGACGCGCAGCAGCTATTTCGCGAAAAGACCGAGGAGATCGGTTACCTGATCGACGAGCTGGAAAAGCCGCCAGGCTAAGCGCCCCATAACCAGGGGTTTACATGATGAGCGATGGCGACACGGGCACGGTTATCAAGTATCTCAAGGTCAAGGGTTCTTCCTCAGTGATAAAAGTGGGTACCAAGGTGAAGAACCTCCGCCTGGTCGATGGCATCGGCGCGATGAACGCCGGTGACCGGCTAATACTCAGCGCAAGACGTTTCGTCCGCTGAGCCAGGCAGCATAGAGGAAGAGCAGAACCGCAATGACGAAGATCGCCACCGAGAACCAGATGGCGAAGGGATCGTTCATGACCTCGAGGCCATTGGACAGGAAATAGTTGTGAATGGAGGTGAGTACCATAGTGATCAGGGAGATGAGGAATACCGCCACCGCCAGCCGGCGGCGGAACAGCAACAGCAGCGAACCGAGCACACCACCCCAAACGGCGAGAGCCCAACAGGCCACCACCCAGCCCGGCAGGCCGTAGAAAAACGCCAGCTGTTCTTCGGTAAAGACGCTCATGTACTGTTCGTTGCGGGTCTGGGTCATCACGTAGTCCACGGCCCCCACTGCGTTCCATAACAATGAAAGTACGCCAACCATCCAGAGGTGCCAGGGGGCGGATGCCTTGCGGTCTTCCAGGAGAATCGACATGAGCTGTCCTCGCTGATTTTTCGTGACGTGGTATTTGACTGTCTGAGCAGTACTTTAGCCTATCCTCGGCAATTTGCGGCCACGGGGGGATTTAAGGCTTTCCCCTTTGCTATTATCGAGGCGGCATGCAACAGGCTGTGCACTGCGCCCGCACGGGCCTGCCCGGCATAAGCGACTGGGACCAAAACCAATAAGACCGCAACGGACATTCGTATGAGACGTTTTTTCGCCCTTGTCAGTGTAGCCCTGTTCGCCCTCCTCGCTTTTGTCGCCGGCTACCTCGTGAGCCGCATGACCAACCCCGATTTGCCCTACGCAGCGCCCAAATACGCGCTGGACGGTTCCGTCGCGGTACCGGAATTCCGCCTGCCGCCATCAAGCTACATGAGCGAGGAATCCGCCAACATGCTGAAACTGCGGGCGGCCATGCCAATGCCCGACCTCGATCCCGACCAGGACATCAATGAGACCCGGACCGCGCTGGACAAGCTGATGTCGTCGACGGTGTCAGCCATGCGCGAGCGCTACCCGGTCACTATCGAGGAATCCGCGATCGCCGGCGTACCAGTGCGCATCTTTTCGCCCGCCGATGCCGAGCCCGACCCGGGACGAGTCCTCATCAACCTGCATGGCGGCGCGTTTTCGGTGTGCTGGGATGCCTGTTCCATCCTGGAATCCGCCCCCGTGTCCGCCCTCGGCAATTTCAAAGTGGTATCGGTGAACTACCGGATGGCGCCGGAAGCGAAGCACCCCGCCGGCGCGGAGGATGTGCTGGCCGTCTACCGGGAATTGTCCCGGGAGTACGACAGCAAGCAAATTGGCATCTATGGCTGCTCCGCCGGTGGCGTGCTGACGGCGCAGGCCGCTGCCATGCTAACGACGCAAGGCATGGAGATGCCCGGCGCCATCGGGATCTTCGGCGCCGGAGCGGTACCCTTTGGCAGCGGTGATTCGGGCTATGTCGCCGCCTACATAGACGGCTCGTTTCCCCCGCCTCCCCGGGAGGGTGAAGAACGCGCGGACATTACCCGCGGCTACTTCGCGGGCGTCGACCTGCAAGGCCCACTGGTGTCGCCGGGCATGCACCCGGACCTGATGGCGAACTTCCCCCCCACACTGATCACCACGGGCACCCGTGCCACGGACCTGAGCCCGGCGGTCTACACCAACTCCCAGTTGATCAAGGCAGGCGTCGAATCCACCCTCATCGTCGCCGAAGGTATGGGGCACTGCTACCAGTACTTCCCCGCTTTCCCGGAAGCCCGGGACGCCCACGCGACAACCGTCGACTTCTTCAAATCCCACCTGGGACAGGCGGCGGGCGGCCGGATGGCCGGCCGCTGAAACACTGTCCGGGCTCGCTTGATCGATACCGCGTAAGCCTGCAGAATTGGCGCAAATCCGCCGCGGGAGACCGACCATGCGCAAGTTGCATACCCTGCTATTCGCACTGCTTATCGCTACCGGCTTCCCGGCCTTCGCAGATGCCACCTGGATCGATGTCAGGACTGTAGAGGAACACGCCGAGGACCAGATCGCCGGGGACCCCTGGATTCCCCACGAGGAGATCCTCACGGGTATCACTGAAATCGTCAGTGACAAAGACGCGGAAATTCACCTCTACTGTCGCAGCGGCAGGCGCGCGGGAATCGCCAGGGCAGCGCTGGAAAAAGCGGGCTACACCCATGTAAGTAACGCCGGCGGCATCGATGACGCGCGGCAGGCCCGGGGGCTCGCTCCCGCGGAGTGAGCGAAAAATTCCCCTGTTTACTGAAATGGTAATGCAATGAACATCTGGGTCGACGCCGACGCCTGCCCTGTCGTGATTCGGGAAATCCTGTTCCGGGCCGCCACGCGCACGGGATTGGCCCTGACCCTGGTCGCCAACCAGCAGATCAAGGTGCCCAACTCCCCGCATATCCGCATGCTGCAGGTACCCAGCGGTTTCGATATCGCAGACAACGAGATCGTAAAACGGGTGAGTGCGGGAGACCTGGTGATCACCAGCGATATCCCACTCGCAGCGGAAGTGATAGAAAAAGATGGACTGGTACTCAGCCCGCGCGGTGAACGCTATACAAAGGACAATATCGGCCCCCGCCTCAACATGCGGGATTTTCTCGAGAGCATGCGCTCCAGCGGTGTCCACACTGGCGGGCCACCGGCACTGAGCCAGACTGACCGCAAGGCCTTCGCCGACAAGCTCGACAGGCTGCTGGCGAAAGCAGGCAAGCCCGGCTAGCGGACCCGCCTGCTGCTGTCAGGCACGCGACCCTAGTGCCTCAGCCCGTTCACCTTCACCTTGAAGTTCATCTCGGGTCCGGGCGTCGGCGCGGTCTTGATCTTCAGGTTGTAGTCCTTGGGCGTCAGGTCCAGGTCGAAGAGGTAGAACAGGGCGCCCATGGTCATCATCAGCAATACATCTGCCTGGGTCCGGCCCGCGCAGGTATGGGGGCCCCGCCCGTAAGGTGAGTAGGCACCCGACTGGATGTGCTCCTTGCGATCGTCGTTGAAGCGGTCGATATCGAAACTGTCCGCATCCGGATAGAAACGATCCTCCAGGTGGGGTACCGCCGTGGCGATGTAGATGAACTGCCCTTCCCGGTAGAGATGCCCGCCGAAAACGAAATCCTTGTTCGCCACCCGCAACTGGGCGACGGCGATGGGATAGAGGCGCATGGTTTCCATGATGGCGCCACGAAGCGACGGCATCTTGTCCATGAAGGTGGCTTCGTCGATAGGCTGGGAGAAGACTTCGTCCACTTCCGCATGCACGCGGGCCAGCACTTCGGGATGCTTGAGCACGGTATAGACAATCGCCGAGGTGGTGTTGGCCACCGTATCGAGGCCCGCCACGTAGGGGCCGGCCATCAGCATCGGCAGGTCCCCTGCGGGGATCAGCTCCGGATCGCGCTTATGGGCCGCCACGATGTCGTCGATCAGGGTTTTGCGCTCATCCGGGCCGGGCTCCGGGCGGGCCAGCACGTCGCTCACCATCCTGTTGGCCAGTTCCATCATCCGCGCCTTGGCCCGCTTGTACTCGGGCATGTGCAGCATGATCCTGGGCCGCTGGTGGGTCACCAGCACGTTGAGGATGTAGAGGATCGTGGTACGAATGTCCTTCACGTACTCGCGCGGCGCGTAGCCCGTGAGGCTCATGCCCAACTGGTCGATGACCAGGTACTGCATGGCTTCTACCACAGGTACTTCGGTACCGGGTTTCCAGTCGCGCATCAGGGAGTCCTTGGTGACGTCGACCATCTCCTGGTACAGGCCCTTTAGGGAATCCTTGGAAAAACCGCGGCGCATAACGTTGCGCAGTTCCATGTGTAGCTTGCCATCGACACCCGTCAGCACTTTGGTGGCGCCGAATTCCTCTGCGAGGGGGCCGAAAACTTCTTTCGAGCGCAGGTTTTCGCGCCCTTCCGAGCTGTTCACGAAGTTGGCGGCATCCGCCCCCGCGATCACGTTGATCTCGTTGCCAAAGACCTTCACCCGGAAGGCAGGGCCGTACTCGTCATAGCACTTCTTGAAGAAACGCCCCGGGTCGCGGGACATGGGCAGGGTGCTGCCGATGATCGGCAGGCCGGCCACCACGGGCGGCAACGGCAGGTTCTCGACATCCTTGGGCAAAGCTTGCGTGGACATGGACATGTCCTCCTGTGGTGAATTCTTATAAATACCTTCAGTTTGCTCGATTCAGGATGCGCCCGGACTATGCCCGACGGCTGGTTTCGCCGGTACACGGATATCCTTAGCGCATCGTCGGGGCTATTTTGCAATACACAGTTGCAAAATGCTAGCCCCGATAAAAAAACGGGAGCACGAGCCAGGTTGGACAGGCGTTGCGGCTACTTGTAATAGGCTTTGGTCGCTTCTTCCATGAACAGCAGTCGTTCGTAACGGTCCTTCTCGATGGCCAGGAATTGCTCCTCCGTCCCGGGGTAAGGAGTGATGTGGACAGGCTGCTTGCCCAGCAGGGACAGAAATTCCGCCACCACGTCGCCGGGCTGCAGCAGGGGTGGCGCATCGAGTTTGTTCTTTTCCAGCAGTGTCCTGAGGGAGGGCGTATCCATGGCACCACAGACGCCGCACAAAACATCGACGTTGAAGTGGCGCAGTTCACTCCAAAGGGATTCGCAAAAATTGAGCTGGAAAGCCTTGGTGCCTGAATAGATGGCGCCGCCGGGCTGGCCGGCCAGCGCCGCGCCGGAAGAGAGAATATTAATTCCGCCGCGCTGCCGTTCGCGCATGGGTCCGGCGAAATGGTAAGCACAGCGTGAGATGGTCATGACATTGCGGGTCAGCAGGTCTTCCCAGGCGCCGTATTCGGCGTCGAGGAAGGTGGAGCCATTGGTGTCGGCACCGGCATTGGCGACAAACAGGCCAATCTCGAGCCCCTCGGCGGCGTCGATAATACGCTGTGCCGATTCAGCCTGGTAGAAATCGATTGAGGCTGTGCGGGTATCCACACCGAACTCACTGCCAAGCGCTGTAGCCAGTTCTTCCAGCGGCTCCAGACGTCGGGCTATCATCAGCAAATTGAAGCCTTTCTCGGCGAGCTGCCGGGCGAAGGCGGCGCCAGTGCCATCGGACGCACCGGCGATGAGGGCCCAGGGGCCATACTTTTCTTTCATTTCGTTCACGGGTTCTGTACCTGTTTTATAAGCGGGCTTGGCGAGCGAACGATAATCCGATGGAGCGTTCTTCTCAACTCAGGGGTAATAGAGACTGATAGTGTCGACGACGCAAGCCGGACGATCGCCACCCTCGATTTCCACCGAGACGCGAACCACAGAGCGGATGCCGCCCTTGGCCTCACTCACCTCGATGATCTCTCCGCGCCCGCGTACCCGGGAATTCACCTTGACCGGCGCAGGAAAGCGCACGTTCTCCGCACCGTAGTTCACTCCCACGCTGAAGTTCTCGATCTGCAGCATCTGCGGCAGGAAAAGGTTGCACAGGGAGAGGGTCAGGTAGCCATGGGCGATGGTGCAGCCGTAGTCGGATTCCTTCGCGCGCGCCTCGTCCACGTGTATCCACTGGTGATCGCCGGTGGCGTCAGCGAAGAGGTTGATACGGGGCTGGTCGATGGTGATGAACTCGGTGGGGCCGAGTTGGGTGCCCTCCTTGCCCAGCAGGTCCCCGGGGGTGTTGAATACCGTCGTGCTCACTGTCTTCTCCTGCGCAGTTTCTGGCTAAGCCATGGACCTTGAATGCAGGTCCACGCTGGGATTCTAGCGGCGAACCAGCGGGGAAAATACCAGCGCGCGGACAGAAACGCCGGGAAATAGTCCGTATGCGGTAATAAGCGGGGACGATAAGTTGATAATCTTTTACGTCTATAATCGGCACGAAAAGAACAAGGCTGTATAGCGGCCACTAAAGCGCCTGAAACGGCTGCCTGAAGCAACAAGTGCCGCGATAAAAATGAGCAAGCAGATGAGCGAATACCAGGACAGGACAGTCATCGTGACCGGCGGCGCCGGCAATATCGGCCGGGCGATTTCCGAGGCCTACC
Source organism: Halieaceae bacterium WMMBA4 (assembly GCA_033283325.1). Lineage (GTDB taxonomy): Bacteria > Pseudomonadota > Gammaproteobacteria > Pseudomonadales > Halieaceae > Mangrovimicrobium. The sequence goes on along the minus strand of JAWMQO010000001.1, from coordinate 721,960 downwards.
TGGCGGCCGGCGCCAATGTGGTGATCTGTGGCCGGCGTGAACCCGTTGCTCCCGTTATCGCCGGCGAAAATACAGCCTACTTCGTCCAGGCCGACATCCGTGACCCGGAACAATCCAGCCATGTGGTCAGCGCCGCGGTGGCCCGCTACGGCCGCGTCGACATCCTGGTCAATAACGCCGGCGGCAGCCCCCCGGTGGATGCCGGCAGCGCCAGCCCGTCCGTCACCGAGAAAATCATCAACCTCAATCTCACCGCCCCGCTCACCCTCTCCCAGCAGGTTTACGAAGTGATGAGCCAGCAGGACGGCGTCGGCAACATCATCAATATCGCCAGCGTCAGCGGCGTGCGCCCCTCCCCCGGTACCACCGCCTACGGCGCCGCCAAGGCGGGCCTCCTGAACGCTACCCGCTCGCTGGCGCAGGAATGGGGCCCGCGAGTTCGCGTCAATGCGCTGGTCGTTGGCCTGGTTCGCCACGACGGCGGCGTGGAACACTACGGTGGCGAGGAAGGCTTCCGCAAAATCTCTGAAATGCTGCCCCTGAAGCGTATGGCGAGCCCCGCGGATATCGCCGATGCCTGTCTCTACCTTTCTTCCTCGAAGGCCGCCTACATTTCCGGCGCCAGCCTCGAGGTGGACGGTGGCGGCGAGGTGCCGGTCTTCCTCTACCTTGCCGGCGAACAGGAAGGGAAGCACTGAATGCATACCAGGCTGACTGAACTGCTGGGCTGCGAGCACCCCGTCATCCAGACGGCGATGGGCTGGGTGGCGGACCCGGCCCTGGTGGCCGCCAGCGCCGAGGCCGGGGCCTTCGGTTTTCTCGCCGGAGCGGTAATGACTCCGGCGGAAGTCGAAGCCGGCATCGAGGACATCAAGCAGCGCACCGGCAAACCTTTCGGCGTGAATTTCCACATGTATTCCCCGGGGGCGAAGGAGATCATCGAGATCTGCATCCGCCACGGGGTGCGGGCGGTGAGTTACAGCCGCTCCCCGGAAGCGGCGATGATCACTCGCCTGAAAGACGCCGGCATTGTCTGTATTCCCACTGTGGGCGCACTTAAACATGCCGTGAAAGCCGTACAGATGGGCGCCGACGCGGTGGTCGTACAAGGCTCCGAAGGCGGCGGCCACACCGGCAGCGTGGCCAGCAATATTCTCCTGCCCCAGGTGGTGGACGCACTGGAGGTTCCCGTGGTCGCTGCCGGCGGCTACAAGGATGGCCGCGGCCTGGTCTCCGCGCTGGCCTACGGCGCGGCGGGTATCGCCATGGGCACCCGCTTCCTGATGACCCGCGAATCCCCCGTGCCGGAAGTAACTAAATCCCGCTATGTGCAGGCCGCAGTGGACGAGATCATCGTCAGCACGCGGCTGGACGGTATGCCCCAGCGGATGATTTACAATCAGTGCCTGCAGTCGCTGGAAAACACCTCGTCATTTGGCATGCTGGTACTGGCGATAAAGAACGGCCTGGCCTTCTCGAAGATCAGCGGGGATTCCCTGTTTTCGATACTCGCTGGCGCCTGGCGCATGAAACAGAGCAATAACATGAGTTTTGCCCAGACCCTGATGTCGGCGAATGCGCCGATGATGATCCAGGAAGCGATGGTCAAGGGGCATCCGGATAGCGGCGTACTCCCCAGTGGCCAGATCGCCGGCAATATCGCGGACCTGCCCCCTGTGGCGGAACTCATCGAACAAATCATGAGCGAGGCCCGCGCCTCGCTCGATAGCCTGGCGGCGCTGCGCTGACAAGCCAATAAAAATTATGGGAGTTGGTATAGATGGCCTTTGAGTCAACAATTGAAAACGGCGTCGCCGAAGTGGTCTTCAACAAGCCACCGGTAAACGCCTTCAATTCGAGCGAGTGGGCGGCCATCGCCAGCCACCTGTTTGCGCTCGGTGAAGACCCGACAGTGAAAGTCATCGTCATCCGCGCCGAGGGCAAGGGCTTCTGCGCGGGAGTCGACATCAAGGAACTGGCCGCCGACAGCACCAGAATCGTCGCGGTGAACAAGGGCAACTACGACACCTTCGCCGCGATCCACCGCAATCCCAAGCCGGTGATCGTCGCGGTTCACGGCTTCGTGCTGGGGGGCGGCATCGGCATCTCCGGCGCGGCGGATATTATCGTGGCCTCCGAGTGTGCCCGCTTCGGCGTACCGGAAGTGGATCGGGGCGCGATGGGCGGCGGCGCCCACCTGCAGCGCATGTTCCCTGTGCAAAAGGTGCGCTACATGTACTTCACCGGGGAATTCATCGATGCCGCGGAAGCCTACCGCCTGGGCGCGGTGGAGCGGGTAGTGCCGGTGGATGAGCTGCGCGATTGCGCGCTGTCCATCGCCGCCAAGATCGCCGAGAAAAGCTCGCCGATGATTCAACTGGCAAAGGAAGCGCTCACCGGTATCGAGGACGGCAACCTCGAAGACAAATATCGCTGGGAGCAGGGCTTTACCCTGCAGGCGTATACTGACGATGATTCCCAGGAGGCGCGCGACGCCTTCGTGGAGAAACGCGACAGCAAGTTCAATAATTAAAACAGGGCACTCGCGCAAGCGCGACTGCCACAGTTCGTAAGGAGATGATCTTGGCAACCTCAAAGGACTACAAACTGGGGCCGGCTACGTTTCCACGTGGCTGGTTTATCGTCGCCGAAGCCTGTGAACTGGATAACGGGCCTATCCCCATCCACTACTTCGGTGAGGACTACGTACTCTACCGCGGCGAAAGCGGGCGGGTGGTCATGCTGGACGCCTACTGCCGGCACATGGCCGCGCACCTCGCCAGCGACAACGCGGCCATCGTCCGCGACGGCAGGCAACTGGAAGGCGACGGCATCCGCTGCCCCTACCACGGCTGGCGCTACTCACCCGAAGGCAAGGTCGACGACATCCCTGGCATGGACACCTGCCCGGACGTGCCGCCGCTGAAGTCCTACCCGGTGCGGGAAGTGATGGGCTGCATCATGACCTGGCACGACCCCGAGGGCGCCCCGCCGGCATTCGAGCCGCCCTACCTGAAGGAGTGGGACGACCCCCGCTGGGTGCACTGGAAACTCGACCACGTGGGCGTACTCAACATCCACTGCCAGGAAATCCTCGACAACATGGCCGACGCCTCCCACCTCGGCCCCACCCACGGCGCCCCCTGCGAGGAGTTCGAGAACGAGTTCCGCGACCACATCTACATACAGCGCCAGGGCGGTTTCCACCAGGACTACAAGGCCCAGCTCAACACGGTGACCTGGTACACCGGGCCGGGCATGCTGCTCTCCAAGCAGGAGTTCGGACCCATGCTCACCTTCGAGATGATCGCCAATACGCCAGTGGACGACGGCGTGAGCCGGGTCTGGCACGCCTGCCTGAGCCCTGCGGAGGGCGAGAAAGTCACTGACGCCGATATCGAGCGTGCCCGCGGCATCCAGGCCAACGCGCTGGAAATCTTCGGCAGCGATTTCGAGATCTGGAAGCACAAAAAGCCGGCCCTGCGACCCATGCAGATGCCGGTGGACGGCCCCTTCTTCAAGGGCCGGCAGTGGCTGAGCCAGTTCTACGCCGAGAGTGGCGACGTAAAAGGCATCCAACAGGCGATCAACGGTCGCCACGGCGTACAGGCGCTACCGGAGCCCGGCGATGGCATCAGGAAACTGGAGGCCGGTCTCTTCGAGTGAAGCCGGCCCGTTGAATGCCCGGGTGAACCCGGGCATCACCCTCCCCCGCGGAATTATCGCGCGGTGACCGGTGCTCCGGTGATGGCCTTGAGGTAATTGCCGTTCATCACGTGCACAAGGCGCCACAGGGTTTTCATGCTCATCTGGCCCTGGCTCATCATCACCAGGTTGCGCAGCGGCATCTCCTCGACAATGGTTTCCAGCATGCGGATTTCTCCGGCAGACATCCCGCTGCCGAAGTCCTCGGCGATTTTCTTCTTGATACCCGACACGATCTTGCGCCCCAGCCAACTGTGCTTGATCTCCCCGAGCATGGAGTTGGTATGGATGGGAAAGACCGGCACCGCCTCCGGGATAGCGCCGCCGAGCAGGCGCGCGAAAGCGCTGTCGCTAAAGCCCGCCGGATCAGGCGCCAGGGAGCAATTGTCAGCGATCCGGTTTGCGGCCGCACCCCCATCGATGTCAACAAGCGCTTCCAGCCGCACATCGGCCACCGAAGCCGCCGCATGGATACGATACTGCCCGGACTCCACCACCCAGCGTGAATCCGCCACCGACCACCAGGCGAAGTCGCGCCACTTGAGCTGCAGGGTGACTTTGCGGGTTTCCCCCGGCTGCAGGAACACCTTTTCGAAGCCCTTGAGTTCCCTCACCGGCCGGTGCACCGAGGGTTCGAGCTGCCCGACATAGAGTTGGGCGACCTCCGCGCCGGCGATGGCCCCGGTGTTGCTTATGTCGAAACTCACGTCAATCGTATCGGACTCCCCAAGCACCAGGGCGCCGCCCTCCCCGCCAGCACCTGTGCACTGCAGGTCACTGTATTCAAAGGAGGTATAGGAGAGCCCGTGGCCGAAGGGGAAAGCGACCGGCACTTGCGCAGTATCGAAATAGCGGTAGCCGACCCAGATGTTCTCCCGGTACTGGGATTGCCGCGAGGCCCCGGGGAACCAGGCGTCGCTGGCCACGTCGCTCTGCCGCAGTGGAAAAGTCTCGGCGAGCTTGCCGCCGGGATTGGCGGCGCCGCTCAGGATATCCACCAGCGCGGAAGCGCCCGCCTGCCCGCCGAGATAGGCCTCGAGGATCGCGGGCACCTTGTCGGCAAACGGCAGGGCCACAGGGGCACCGTTCTGCAGGACTACAACGAGTTTGTGGTGAACGGGCGCGAGGGCATCGATCAGCGCCAACTGCTGCGCGGGCAGGTTCATGTGCTCGCGGTCGAAGCCCTCTGATTCCAGGTCCGGCGTCAGTCCGGCGACCAGGACTACGACTTCGGCAGCTTGCGCAACGCGTAGTGCCTCCTCCACCTGCGCCGCGGTCAGTTCACCCGCCAGGCTGTAGCCTTCGCTGAAGCTGACCCGCTCCGCGCCGAACGCCCGCTGGAACTCCTCCAGCGGCTGTTCCAGCTTGTAGGGAATGATCTGCGAACTGCCGACACCCTGGTAGCGCGTCTGCTGCGCCAGCGCACCGAGCACCGCTATAGACTGCCCGTCAGTGATCGGCAGGCACGGGCCGTCGTTCTTCAAGAGCACGCAGGCCTCCGCCGCCGCACGACGGGCGAGGCGGTGGTGCGCCTCCATATCGGCTTCTTCGGTGCACTGTTGCGCCTCGCGCCCCTTGATGATCAGGTCGAGGACCTTGCCGACAGAGTGATCCAGTTCCGCCTCCGTCAGCCTGCCCTCCTCCAGAGCCTCGAGGATAATGGCCACGCCGGGCTCACCCGAAGCCGGCATTTCCAGTGCCTGGCCCGCCTTGAGCCCGCGCACGCGATCATTGTTGGCACCCCAATCAGTGACCACCAGGCCCTCGAAACCCCACTCCCGTTCCAGAATGTCGCCCAGTAACTGTTCGTGCTCGGCCAGGTAAGTACCGTTGAGCTTGTTGTAGGCGCACATCACGGTCCAGGGCTGGGCCCCGGTGACGGCGATCTCGAAGGCTGGCAGGTAGATCTCGCGCAGGGTTCGCTCGTCCATCACCACATCCACCACCATGCGACAGTACTCGTGGTTGTTCGCCGCATAGTGCTTCAGGCTGGTGCCGACACCCTGGCTCTGCACGCCGCTGATCCACTGGCGCGCCATGACCCCCGACAGGTAGGGGTCCTCGGAGAAATACTCGAAGTTGCGTCCGCCGTGGGGATGCCGCTTGATGTTCACTCCCGGGCCGAGCAAGACGGAAACGTTCTCGGCGCGGCATTCCCTGCCAAGGGCTTCCCCGACTTCCCGTAGCAACTCCTTGTTCCAGGTGGCGGCCAGCGCGGAGGCGGTCGGGAAACAGGTGGCGGGAACCGACTCGTTGAGGCCGACATGATCCGCCTCACCCTGCTGCTTGCGCAGGCCGTGAGGGCCATCCGTGACCATGATCTCCTGCAGGCCGAAACGAGCCAGGCCGTGGAGGTGCCAGAAGTCCTTGCCGGAGCAGAGCTGCGCTTTCTCCTCGCGGCTCAATTGACTGAGGATGTCGTCCTTCGATGGGAGTGTCATGGGTGGAACCTGTCATGCTGCGGGCATGCTGTTTTATTTATGGGCCCGCCATACCGGAACAGGCGGGTCAGAAACTGTGGGCGATCGCATTGCCTTCGTAGACCGCCTTGACGATAAGGCCAGGGCCGCTGGCGTCGCCGATACAGTGGCTTCTTATATTTGCTTCCAACAATTCATCGTGCAGGCCGGTATCCGCTACCGGCTCACCGGTGACGATGACCGAGTCCGCCTCGAGGCTGGTGGGCCTGCCGCCCGGCGTGATGAAGCTGACCTTCCGTGGACCGAGCGCGGTGACCTCCACGCCGGTATTGATCGTGACACCCAGCCTGTCCAGACGCATCTCGTGCTCGAAGCGCCGCTTGGGTCCGATCTCGCCCGCGATAATAGCGCTTTTTTCCAGCAGGCTCACCCGTCTGCCCCTGCGGGCGAGGAATTCCGCCAGTTCGATGGCGGGCAGGTCACCGCCCACGATCACGACCCGCTTACCCAAAGGCAGCCACGCCCGGGCCAGGGAACGGATTGCCTGCGGACTGGCATAGCGATCAGCGGCGGGCCCCAGTGTACTGGCAGCAAAGCGCAGCAGGCCGTTCTGCACCGCGACAGCTGGACCCGGTCGGCCACTGGCCAGTTCCCGCAGCAGCGAACCGGTGATAACGCCGGGATTGTCCAGGCCCGCAATGGCGTCATAGTTGAGCCTGGCGCCGGTGGCCACGACCACCTCGTCGGGCTCCAGTGACTGGATCATGGCGGTGGTGGCCTGGGTATCCAGGGCGATATCGATGGGCAGGTCATCGACTTGCGAAATCAGGAAGTCGAGCAGGCGCTGGTTTTCCCCGTGCACCACCGAGGCCGCCACCAGTGAGCCGCCGAGACGCTTCTGCTTCTCCACCAGGGTAACCCGGTGGCCGCGCAGGGCCGCCACCCGCGCCGCCTCCATGCCTCCCGGGCCGCCGCCAATGACCACTACCTTCTTTGCCTGCGCCGCAGGCCTGTAGTTCAGCGTACTCTCGCGTCCGGTAGCGGCATTGACCGCGCAGTTCATGCGCGCGTCCATCGGCCAGAGGAACATCGAATCGATGCAGTTCTGGCAGGAGATACACCGACGGATAGTGCGTGCCTTGCCGGCCAGCAGTTTGTTAGGCAGTTGCGGGTCCGCCAGGATGGCACGGCCCATCACGATGAGATCCGTCCTGTCCTCCTGCAAGGCCTTTTCAGCGACTTCCGGATCGAGGAATCGTCCCACGGCCATGACGGGTACATTGACGACACGCTTGATCGCTTCTGCACCCGGGAGGTTATAGCCATTGGTATATTCCGGGCCGCAGATCATCTGCGAGACCATCGGGTCGCTGACGCCACCGGACACGTGGAATGCGTCGACGCCCGCCGCTTCCAACAGACAGGCCAGCGCCGCCGTATCATAGGAATCCCTGCCGCCGGGTACCCGCTCGAAACCGGAGATGCGCAGGGTCAGGGGAAAGTCCTGCCCTGCCTCGGACTTGATCTTTGCGATGACCTGCAACAGGAGGCGCGCGCGGTTTTCCAGGGTGTCGGCGCCGTACTCGTCCTGACGGTGATTTTTCAGCGGGCTGAGGAAGGCGCCGAGAAGCATGTAGGCGTGGGCCGCGTGCAGTTCGATACCGTCGTAGCCGGCATCCCGTGCGCGAACCGCCGCCTTCGCGTAATCATCGACGATGCTCTCGAGTTCCGCGAGTTGTAATTCCCTTGAAGGCAGGCCATGACAGGCGCCCGTGCCGTGGCTGGGGCCGAGCGCTGCCTCGCCGTGATAGATCGACACCATCGACTCGGGGCCGGGATGGGTAATCTGCGGCTGGACCCGCGCGCCGTGGGCGTGCAGGGCATCGGTGAGGCGGCGGTGGGCGTCGATGAACCTGTCATCACCCAGGGTCATCGACTGTGGCTGGTATTTCTGCTTCGGATCGACAGTACAGACTTCCACCGTGATCAGGCCCACGCCGCCCCGGGCGCGTTCTACCAGGAAGTCCTGCAGGCGCCGGGAGGGTGTCTGGTCCTCGTTGGCGTAGTTGGTGGTCATCGGCGCCATAACCATGCGGTTCTTGAGCCGCATGTTGCCGATGGCGAAGGGAGTCAGCAATTTCATCCGCGCCGCCGTAGCCGTGTTATTGGTATTGGTGTGCAGGACAATATACTGGAAAACCTCGCAGAGTAAGGACTGCAGGGGAGCGGGGGCGCTTCGGAGAATAGTCAATATGGCTTAAATTCCAGCGCCCTCTGCGGGCCTGGAAGCACTTACAATCAACCAGGCAAAGCGCTACAAGACCCAGACAAAACAATAAATCGACCTGGAGGATTGCCCATGAGCCTGAGTATCGACCTGTCCGGCAAGGTCGCCATCGTCACCGGTGCCGGTATGGGCATTGGCGAAGGCGTTGCCCTGGCCCTGGCCCGCGCCGGCGCCAGCGTGGTGTGCAACGCGCGCACGACGGCGGATATCGAGCGAGTGGCCGCTCGAGTAAGAGAGCACGGAGTGGACGCTATCGCGGTGCCAGGGGACGTTACCAGCGGCGCGGACCTGGACCGGCTGGTGGACGCAACAGTCGAAAAATTCGGCCGTATCGACATCCTGGTCAACAACGCCGGCGGCACGATTTTCAACGGCTTCCTCGACATCAGCGACGAGGAGTTCAGCCATATCTTCGACTGGAACACCAAGTCCGCCTTCATGCTGTCGAAGCGCGTGGCCAGCCACATGCTGGGCCGCGGCGAAGGGGTCATCATCAATGTCTCCTCCGCGGTAGGCCACCTGACCGGCCGGGGGATGATGTCCTACGGCGTCGCCAAGGCCGCGCTGGATTACCTGACCCGCAGCCTGGCGGACGAACTGGCGCCCCATGTCAGGGTCAACGCCGTCGCCCTGGGCTCGATCATGACGCCTGCGCTGGAGCGCACCCTGATCGATGCGGACGAGAGCTTCGAGCGGGGCCTGAAGGACAAGACGCCCCTGCGCGGCATCGGCGATCCCGACAAGGTCGGCGAGACCGTGGCCTTCCTCTGCTCACCGGCGGCGGACTACATGACTGCGGAGATCGTCCGCTACGACGGTGGGCTGCAGGACACTAACCTGCCCTTTCGATTGCCGGATTACGATCCCGCGTATTTTCCGGTGGCTGGGGAAGAATAAGGGAATTCGTGGTACCGGGTGCCGGAAGGCCCGGTCGCGGGCTTAATCGATCAGCCGGTTGAGGCGCTTGACCAGCGCCGCCACCTCGCCCTCTTCCAGGCGGGTCTCTTCGGCACTGATGCCCCTGAAGACCAGTTCGGTGAGTTCTTCCGCGACTCGCTCCACGTCCACCGGTTTACCGTCGCCAACCCTGTCCCAGAGCACGTGCTCGATGTTGCCGTAGACCGTATTGCGCACCAGCGTGGGTGAGGTGCCTGAGCGGATTTCGCCGGCGCTGATGCCGGCCTTGATCACCGCGATCAGGTGGCCGGTGTAGAGTCGGTTCAAGCGATGGATTTCCGCCGAGATGTCCGGCTCCAGGCCGCGGGACTCCCGCAGGATCACCGCGCAAAGTTCCGCGCTCCTGTTGATGGTGTGCAGGTGAAAACGCGTGATGTAGTAGAGCCGGTTGCGAGTGCCCTTCACCGCGGCAAGGCCATCCTCCAGTTCGGCGGTAATCTCCTGGTAAAAAGACTCGATCACCCTGAGCATCAGCCCGCGCTTGCTGCCGAAATAGTGGAAGACCGTACCCTCGACGAGATCGAGCCCGGCGGCGATCTCGGCGACAGTGGTGTTCTCGTAGCCGTTTTTCTCGAAGCTCGCCCGGGCGGCGGCGAGAATCTCTGCCTGCCGCGCTTCCCGGGACAGGCGGGTGGATTTCTTGCGTTCGCTGTTGTTGCTCACGGGGCTCTCTGTGTTTGCTCAGCCAGGACTTTTTCAACCAGGAACATGACTGGCGAAGTCGACAAAGAAATTGATCGCCTCGGGGTTGGCGCTCGCCTCCAGCTTTACCGCTTTTTCCGCCGGCACGCCGAGGAGCAATTTCTTCACCGGGATTTCCTGCTTTTTGCCGCTAAGTGTATAGGGAATGGCTTCGACCACGTGGACTTCATCGGGCACGTGCCGGGGCGAGCAGTTCGTCGCCAGTGCATGGCGGATCTGCTCGCGCAGATTGTCGTCCAGTTCGACGCCCTCTTCCAGGGTGATGAACAGCGGCATGAAGAACTTCGCCCCGGGGAGTTCCAGGTTGACGATCAGGCTGTCGAGAATGCCATCGATCGCCTCGACATTGCGGTAGATCTCCGCGGTGCCGATACGCACACCGAAGCGGTTCAGGGTGGCATCGCTGCGGCCCGAGATCACGCAGCCCATGTGATCGTTGAAACGCGCCTGGTCCCCCTGGCGCCAGACACCGGGGAAGGTATCGAAATAGCTGCCGAGGTAACGCTTCCTGTCCGGGTCGTTCCAGAAATAGATCGGCATGGAAGGCATGGGCTGGCGGACCACCAGTTCGCCGTCCTCGTCCACGACTTCCTTGCCGTCCTCGTCGAAGACGCAGACGTCCACCCCGAGACAGGGGACCTGGAGCTCGCCGGCATGGACCGGCATGATCGGCACGCCGCCGACGAAGGCAGCGGCCACATCTGTACCGCCGCTCATGGAGACCACGTGAATATCGTCGCCCACGTTCTCATAGATCCAGGCGAAGTTTTCCGGCGAGACCGGCGAACCGGTGGTGGCAATGGTGCGAATTTTGGTCAGGTCGAAATGCTCCCGAGGGGAGTACTGCCGGTTGGCCAGCGCGTTGAAATAGGTGGGGTTCGCCCCGAAGTAAGTGATGCCGAAGCGAGCGCACATCTCCCACAGCTTGCTGTAGTCCGGGTAGCTGGGGCAGCCGTCGTAGACGACGATGGCGCTGCCGGTGGCGAAGCCGCCCACCAGCAGGTTGAACATGGTCCAGCCGGTGGTGGTGAAGAAGAACTTCACCGACTCGGGCTTGAGGTCGTCGTGCAGCCAGCCGAACTTGGTGAACTCCAGCAGGATGCCGCCCTGGCTGTGGACGATGCCCTTGGGCAAGCCGGTGGTGCCGGAGGTATAGAGCACCCAGAGCGGGTGCTCGAAGGCGACCTGCTCGAACTCGAAAGAGTCGTAGCGCGCGTCGTTGTCCAGCGCCGCGCGCCAATCACTTACGTTCACGCCCGCCGGTACCGCAGGCACATCGTCGTAGAGCCAGGGAAGATCGACCAGGCATTGCAGGCTCGGCAGTTCGCCGATGATCTGTGCAAGATCGGCCCGCCGGTCGAACGCCTTGCCGTTGTAGCGGTAGCCACTGGCGGCGATTAATACTTTGGGGCCGACCTGGGAAAAGCGCTCCAACACACTCTTCGCGCCGAAGTCCGGCGAGCAGCTGGACCATACGGCGCCCACGCTGATGGTGCCGAGCAAGGCGACCACGGATTCGATGGAGATCGGCAGGTAAGCGGCCACGTGATCGCCGGGGCCCACACCCTTACTGCGCAGGAAAGTGGCGAAGCGGGCAACCTGCTCGCGCAGGTCCCGCCAGTCAATCGAAGTCGGCGCAAAGCTTTCGCTCTCGGCGAATATCGCGGTGCGGCCGAGGTCGCCAAGATCACCCTGCTTGAGTAAATACTCGGCGAGATTGAGCCGCGCGCCCTCGAACCAGCCGGCGCCGGGCATCTCCGGGTCTTTGAGTACCGTTTCGTAGTTCCCGGAGAACTCGATGTTGTAGCACTCGCGCACGGACTCCCAGAAACGTTCGATGTCACCGATCGACCACCGCCAGAGCTCCCGGTAAGTTTCGATCGCGGTGCCGTGGCGCTGGTTGACCCACTGGATAAACGCTGTGACTCCCGAATCTTGTATGCGCTCCGCAGAGGGTTCCCAGAGCAGCTTGCCGGCGAGTTCTTCCATCAGCCCTGGCCCTCCCCCGCCAGTTGCAGCAGGCGGTGGGCGCGCTTCAGGTGGGGAATGTCGAGCATCTGACCGTCCAGGCCGACGGTGCCGGCGCCGTCCGGGGCGTCCGCAAAGGCCTGGATTACCCGCTTCGCATAAGCGATATCTTCGCCCGAAGGACTGAACATTTCGTTGATCACGGCGACCTGTGCAGGGTGGATGGCGATCTTGCCGGTGAAGCCCTCGATGCGCGCCTTGCGGCACTCTTCGCGCAGTAGCGCCTCGTCGCGAAAGTCCGCGCAGATGCCGTCGACGGGTTGCATACCGCCGGCATTGCAGACCACCAGGCAGGCGGCGCGATTCATCTGGTGAACGAGGAAGAAGCTACCATCCTCCTCCTTGTTGGTACTGGCCCCGAGATCTGCGGACATGTCCTCCGCACCCCAGCACAAACCGCTCAGGCGGGGCGAGGCGGTGGCGAACTGGCTCTGGTTGAGGGTGCCGACGCAGGATTCCGCCACGCTCATGATGCGGGTGGAACCCAGGGGAATATCGTGTTGCGCTTCGAGAGCGGTGAGGTAATTGTCCAGCACCTGGAAATCCGCCGCGGACGAGGGCTTGGGAAAGAAAACCCCGAAAGGTGCGCCGGCGATGACCTTCACGAGGTCCTTCAGCATGTGCTCGGTTGTTATCGGGTTGATACGCACCCACAGTTGCGGCGCACTCTTGCCGCGCCAGGCCTGCAGGTAGTCCCGCGTGACGTCCCTGGCCATGGCCTTGTTGGCCTCCATGACCGAATCCTCGAGGCAGATGATGACCGCGTCGGCACCGGACTCCTGGATTTTTGCCTGCTTCTTCTCGCTGTCGCCGGGCACGAACAGATAGGACTTTGCCAGCATGTTTTCCCCTCCCTTAATCGCTCAAATACCGGGTTCAGGCCGGCCGTTTCTGCATCAGGGCCTTGCGGATCATGGTGCAGACCACCTCGTTGTGCTGGTTCCAGACCAGGTGCTCGAAGGTGACAATGCCCGCGTTGGGGCGCGATTTGCTCTCACGCTTGTCCTTGATCACTGTCGTCACCCGCAAGGTGTCGTTGATGAAGACCGGCCTGGGAAAGGTCATCTCGCCGAAACCCAGGTTGGCCACCAGGGTGCCGAGGGTCGTGTCCTCGACCGATACGCCCGCCGCGTAGGAGGCAGTGTACATGCTGTTGAACAGGCGCTGGCCGAACTCGGTCTTGCCGGCGTACTCCGCATCCAGGTGGAGGGGCTGCGGGTTGTGGGTGAGGCAGCAGAACAGCACGTTATCCGCTTCGGTCACTGTCCGCGACATACTGTGGACGATTTCCCTGCCGACTTCGGCCTCTTCAAAATAGATTCCTGGCATATATCACCTGTGTTTCTGTGAGTTGTGTTCGCTGGCGTCCGGCCCTCGCTGGCCGGGCTACCGTTTTGTCGCGCTGACAGTCTCGCCGTCATTTTATTGAGTTATGCTCAACTATAATCAGGAAGTCCAGCAAAGCGGCACAGCTGACCAAGCAGCGTTAAGTGCGCCATACAGTCTATATGCCCACCTTCTCAAGCCGAAAGAGAGCCCCCGTACAGTTGACATCCAAATTTTTATTGAGTTACGCTCAATTGTCAATGCAGATTCAGGAGCAGGCAGCTTTGGCGCGCTTCAACAAGGTTCTTATTGCCAATCGCGGCGAGATCGCGCTCAGGGTGCTGCGCGCCCTGGAAAAGCTCGAAATCCCCTCGGCGATCGTCTACCACGAAAGTGATCGCGCCTCGCCGGCGGTCCGCCAGGCGGACGAGGCGGTGGAAATCACCGGCGACAGCCCGAGTGGCGCCTACCTCGACATCGCGCAGATCGTGTCGGTCTGCAAACAACTCGGGGCGGGTGCAGTCCACCCCGGCTACGGTTTCCTCTCGGAGAACGCGGCGTTTTCACGCAGCCTTGCCGACGCGGGCATCGCCTTCATCGGTCCCGGCGTCGACGCCATCGAACTCATGGGCGACAAGATCCGCTCGCGGGAATTCGTCCAGCAACACGGCTTCCCGGTGCCCGCCTCCATCATTCTCGACGCCTCTGTCTTCGCCGATGGCGACATCGCCCGCGCCGTCGAGTCGGTTCCCGGCCTGGCCTTCCCCCTGGTGGTGAAGGCCTCCGCGGGTGGCGGGGGCAAGGGCATGCACATCGTCAACTCGCCGGACGAACTGGAGAGCGCCGCCCGTATCGCCGCGTCCGAGGCGGAGAAATACTTCGGCGACGCCCGTGTCTATCTTGAGCGCTTTTTCCCCAGCGCCCGGCATATCGAGGTACAGGTACTCGGTGACGGCAAGAACGTCATCCACCTGGGCGAGCGGGAGTGCTCCATCCAGCGGCGCTTCCAGAAACTGATCGAGGAGGCCCCCTCCCCCGCACTCGATGCGGACAAGCGCCGTGAAATCTGTGAAGTCGCCACCGGTATCGCCAGGGCCGCGAACTACAGCAGCGCCGGCACCGTGGAGTTTCTCTATACACCGGAGGGCGAGTTCTTCTTCCTGGAGATGAACACGCGCATCCAGGTGGAGCACCCGGTGACCGAGATGGTCTATGGGGTGGACCTGGTTGCCGAGCAGATCCGCGTCGCAGCGGGCGAGTCATTGTCCCTTGAACAGGATGCAATGGTGATCAATGGTCACGCCATCGAGTGCCGCATCTGCGCGGAGGACGCCTTCAACGGCTTTACTCCCGAGACCGGCCGCGTGCTCTTCCTCAAGGAACCGGCCGGTGAGGGCCTGCGCTTCGACAGCGGCCTGCACATCGACCAGCAGGTCACCGCCTCCTTTGACCCGATGCTGGCCAAGCTGGTTGTCCACGCCCCTACCCGGGAACAGGCCATCCAGCGTTCCATCGCAGCACTGGGCGAACTGGTCGTCCTCGGGGTCAGGTTGAATACCGAATACCTGGCCCGGGTGCTGCAACACCCGGCCTTCGCCAGCGGCGATACGGACACCGCCTTCGTCGGCGTCCACGGGGAAGCGCTCGCCGCGGCCGCTGTGGACAAGGAACAGTTGCAGGTGGCCCTCGCCGCAGCCTACCTCTCCGATCGCGGCACCCGACTGCTGCACGCGGCTACGCCAGAGCCCTACGGGGCGATCGGCCACTGGCGCAACTGACCCCGGATAAACAGGCGAGAAAACCAGCATGCAACCACGCTACATAGTCGATGATGTCGTCCACGCGGTGACGCCGCTTCGCCTCGGCGAGCAGGTCACCCTGGAAATCGACGGCCACCTCCTCGACGTGCGCCTGCACTGGCAGGACGACAACCGGGCCGAGTTGATCGTCAACGGCAGCGCCAACAGCCTCTACGTGGCGCAGGACGGCAAGACCCTCTACCTGCACTTCGCCGGCAAGACCTGGCAGATCGAGTCCCAGGACGAATTCTCCGGCGCGGGCGGCGAAGGCGCCGGTGCGGGACAGATCAAGGCCCCCATGCCCGGCGTGGTGGTCGAGAACAGCGCCCGGGAAGGCGACAGCGTCGAGCCCGGCCAGACCCTGATGCTGATCGAGAGCATGAAACTGCAGACCGAGATCAAGTCCAGCGTTGCCGGCGTCATCCGAGCCATCGGTTTTGCCGAGGGCGACAATTTCGACAAGGGCGCGATCCTGGTGGACATCGAAGTGCCGTCCACGGAAAGCGATGAATAAGGCGACAGGCGAAATATAAACAGGTAACACACTCCGGGTTACGTGCCCGGAGCACACACAGGGTTATACCGTGCGCAGGATACAGTCGAGAATCAACACCAACGACAGCGAGTACCAGAAGTACCGCCGGCACAACAGCGAGCTGATCGCCCAGTTCCGGCAGAAGCAGCACGACGCTCGCCACACCCGCCCGGAGCGGGATATCGAGCGCCTGCGCAAGCAGAACAAGCTGCTGCCCCGGGAGCGCCTGGAACTCCTGCTCGACCCCGGTACGCCCTTCCTGGAGTTTTCTTCCCTCGGTGCGGGCGAAGCCTATGAAGGCACGGCCCCCGGCGCCAACTGTATTACCGGCATCGGCATCGTTGGCGGGCGCGAGGTGCTGATCAACTCCTCCGACAGCTCCAACAAGGGCGGCGCCTGGTACCCGCTCTCTGTGAAGAAAATGGTCCGGGCACTGGATATCGCCGTGGAAAACCACCTGCCGGTGATCCACGCCTGCGACAGCGCCGGCGGCTTCCTGCCCCTGCAGTCCGACCTTTTCGGCGACAAGTACATGGCCGGCCGCATCTTCCGCAACCAGGTACAGCTCTCCAAGATGGGCTGCAAGCAGCTCTCACTGGTCTTCGGTCACTGCACCGCGGGGGGCGCCTATATCCCGGCGCTGTCGGATTACTCCGTGATCGTCGAGGGCACCGGCGCGGTATTCCTCGGTGGCCCACCCCTGGTGAAGGCCGCCACGGGCGAGGACGTCACCGTTGACGAACTCGGCGGTGCGCGCATGCACACCTCGGTGTCCGGCACCTGCGACTTCTATGCCGCCAATGAGAAAGAAGCAATCGCCATCGGCCGTGAAATCGTCATGCAGTGGGAGCAGAAGCCCAAGTACCCCCTGCAGCGGGAAAAACCCGAGGAGCCCTACTACGACCCGGCCGAGCTCTACGGCATCATCCCCGACGACATCAAGAAGCAGTTCGACATGCGCGAAGTCATCGCCCGTATCGTCGACGGCAGCCGCTTCGCCGAGTACCAGCCGGACTACGGCACCACCATGGTCTGCGGCTTCGCCAATATCTGGGGCTACAAGGTGGGCATCCTCGGCAACAACGGCGTACTCTTCAACGACAGCTCGCTGAAGGCGGCCCACTTCATGGCCCTGTGCAACCAGAACAACACGCCCCTGGTCTTCCTGCAGAACATCACCGGCTACATGATCGGCAAGGAATACGAACAGCAGGGCATCACCAAGGACGGCGCCAAGATGCTGATGGTCCAGGGCGGCGTGGAGGTGCCGAAGTTCACCGTGATGACCAACGGCTCTTTCGGCGCGGGCAACTACGGCATGTGCGGCCGCGCCTGGGACGCGCGCACCCTGTTCAGCTGGCCCAACAGCCAGATCGCCGTGATGGGCTCCGACCAGGCGGCGAACACCCTGGCGACGATCAAGATCAACCAACTCAAGAAACAGGGCCTCGACCCCAGCGCGGAAGAACTGGAAAAAATACGTGCCGAAGTGCTGGCGAACTACGAGAACACCACCTCGGCCTACGCCACCAGCTCCGATATCTGGGACGACGGCATCCTCGACCCGGTGGACACGCGCAACGCCCTGGGTATTTCCATTTCCGCCTCACTCAATGCGCCCTTCGGCGGCACCAGCTACGGCGTCATGCGCTACTGAGCAGGCAAGAGCAATAACACGCGGATATATGACATGAACCAATTCGAACTGACTTCGGAACAACGCCAGCTACTGGACCACGCCGACAAATTTGCTCGGGAACAATTGCTCCCCGTTGCAGAAAAAATGGACAACGAGGAGTGGTGGCCGGAAGACCTGATGCCCCAGCTCGGCGAACTCGGCCTGCTGGGTATCACGGTAGGCGAAGAGTACGGCGGCGTCGGCATGAACATGCTCGACGCCGGCCTTATCCTGCAGGCCTTCTCCCGCTACAACCACGCCTTCGCCCTCTCCTGGGTGGCCCACGACAACCTCTGCGCCAACAACATCTACAACAACGGCAACGAGGACGTGCGCCAGCGCTACCTTCCGAAACTCTGCAGCGGCGAGTGGACCGGCTGCCTCGGCCTGACCGAACCCGGCGCCGGCTCCGACGCCCTGGGCTCCATGCGTACCAAGGCCGTTCGCGACGGGGACGACTTCATTATCAATGGCAGCAAGCTCTACATCACCAACGGCCCGGTAGCGGATATCTGCCTGCTCTACGCCAAGACCGAGGAAGGCAAGGGTTCCAAGGGCATCACCGCCTTCGTGGTGGAAACCGATACCCCCGGATTCAAGGTGGCGCAGAAACTGATCAAGATGGGCTTCCGCGGCAGCCAGACGGCGGAACTGGTGTTCGAAGACATGCGCGTACCCGCCGCCAACATCGTCGGCACAGAGAACATGGGGCACCAGGTGGTGATGAGCGGCCTCGACTACGAGCGCGCCCTGATCGCCCCGATCAACCTCGGTATCGCCGAGCGCGCCCTGGAACTGGCCATCGACTTCTCCCAGACCCGCGAACAGTTCGGCCAGCCCATCTGCAACTTCCAGATGGTCCAGTCACGACTCGCCGACATGTACGTGTGGAAGGAAACCATGCAGGCCATCTGCTGGTCGGTGCTGGCGGAGATCTGCGGCGTCGACGAAAAACAGGCGGGCCGCGGCGCGATTCACGCGCGGACCGCTGCCTCGGTAATGTACTGCGCCAACATGTGTAACCAGGTACTGGATAACGCGGTGCAAATCTTCGGTGGCAACGGCTATATCTGGGAGTCCGAAATCAACCGCCTGTTCCGCTCCACCAAATTGCTGGAAATTGGCGCCGGGACCACCGAAGTGCGCAAGATGATAATCGCGGGCGAACTGCTCAAGTAAGGGGTATAGCGCCATGACCAAAGCCTTCGGCATGACGGATGAAGAACTGGCATCAGCGGGTTCTATCTACGCTTCGGACCTGTTCGCCGGCAAGCGTGTACTCGTCTCAGGCGCGGGCAGCGGTATCGGCAAGGCTTCGGCCTGGTTGCTGGGCCGGCTGGGGGCGGAAGTGGTCATCGTCGGACGCACCCTGGAAAAACTGGAGAGTGCCGCCGAGCCCATGCGGGCAGCCGGCCTGAAGATCACGACCCGGGCGCTGAACATTCGCGATCCGGAGGCAGTGGACGAGACCTTCAAGGCGATATGGGAAGAACTCGGCCCCATCGATGTGCTGGTGAACAGCGCCGGCGGCCAGTTCCCGCAGCAGGCCATCGACTTCAGCCCCAACGGCTGGAAGGCGGTGATCGACACCAACCTCAACGGCACCTGGTTCATGATGCAGGCGGCGGCGAAACGTTGGGCCGAGGCTGAAATGCCGGGAAACATTGTCAACCTGGTTACGGTGATCGACAAGGGCATGCCCGGCGTCGCCCATACCTGTGCTGCGCGGGCGGGAGTGATCTACGCGTCCAAATCAGTGGCCGTGGAATGGGCGCCGCTGAATATCCGCATCAACTGTATCGCCCCGGGCATCATCGATACCGAGGGTATGAATGTCTACCCGACCGAGGCAGTTGAGCGCTTTACCGAGTCCAACCCGATGCGCCGCTTTGCCTCCGCCTGGGAAGTGGCGCAGATGGTGGCTTACCTGGGTTCGGAGGCTTCCGGGTTTATGACCGGGGAAGTGGTGACCATGGACGGTGGCGGGACCTTGTGGGGAGAATTGTGGACCGCGGGTAAGCCGGATTATTTTCGCACGGCGCCGTAGGCACAAACCGCCCCTCTACCCGACGGCTAGAGGCTTGACTTGTCCTGGTTGGACGAACAGGCTTGAATGTATCTTCAAGCAAGCTCGTCTGGAACGCAGTGATAACGTCAAAATTCTGGTCCTACCGATGTGCCATCTACGTGGTCATTTCACTGATATCACTATTCACGAGGGGCGCCTGGGCCGAGGCGACCAGCGCTGAGAATTTCCCGCCGGCCATCGCTGAACTGACTATAACAAGTGCTGGTTACCGGATGCCGGCTTTGATGTACCTGGCAGAGGGACCGGGGCCCCATCCGACGCTTATCCTGCTGCACGGTTTTCCGGGCAATGAGAAGAACCTGGATATAGCCCAGTCGCTCAGGAGGGAAGGCTTCAATGTCCTGTTTTTCCACTACCGGGGAGCCTGGGGAGCTGAAGGCGACTACTCAATCACCCACCAACCGGACGACGTTGCCTCAGTACTTGAATACCTGCGCTCAGCGGAAAACGCTGACGCGCTCAGGGTCGATACCGAAAAACTCTCGCTGCTGGGCCATTCCATGGGTGGGTACGCCGCACTCGCAGCAGGCGCCAACGACCCAGACATAGTGTGCGTGGGCGCGATGGCTCCCGGTAATGTCGGCCAGTTCAAAACTGCCATCGAGTCCGGTACGGGCAACTGGATACTGGGCTATGCCGACAGCCTGTTCATGCTGCGCGGGTACTCCGGCGAGAAAATGAAGCAAGAGCTCACCGGAGCAGCCCTGGACACAGTCGACCTGCGCACGTTCGGGCCTCGCCTCAAACCAAAGTCCGTATTCCTGGTGAATGGGGATAGAGATGATGTCACCCCGCCCGACTCCATGTTCGCGCCGATTGTGGAAGCCTACCAGCGCGTCCCCGGCCTGTCGCTTGAGGATCATATTATCAAGGGAGATCACTCATTTTCTGAGAGCAGGCAGGAGCTCACAGGTCTGATAAGCAGGTGGTTGCGCCGCGATTGCGATTGAATACGGCTCGCGCCTGGTCTTAATTTTCCCTAAGCTTTGGTATTAGCAGGTACTGGAAAACTAGCTGATAACTTGCTCAGCGCCCTGCCCTGAATGCAACTACTTGCCGGGAGTGCCCCATGCTGGCGATCGCAATGGCCGCAGCCTTGAACGGAGAAGCCCTTCAGCCGTGGCGACTCCCGGAATCTGTCACCCCTTCCCACTACCGAATCTCACTGGATCTCGACGTAGAGGCCGAGCGCTTCAGCGGCGAAGAAACCATTGAAGTCAGGATAGTCAGTCCAACACAGCGCATCGTACTCAACTCACTGGGCCTGGATATCTCCAGCGCAATGCTTCGCCAGGCCAGCGTCGCCCATCCCCTCAAAGTTGAACTGGACCTGGAGCATGAACGCATAATCCTGCACGCCGAAGAACCCCTCGCGGCCGGCGATGCGGCGATCGATATCAGCTTCTCGGGGCCCCTTGAGGAAGGGCTCCGCGGCCTGTACCTCTCGCGTTCCGACGAGGATGTTTTCGCCGCGACACAGATGCAGGGGACCTACGCACGCATGATGTTCCCAGGTTTCGACGAGCCAGCATTCAAGGCGACTTTCGCCCTCGATGTGGAGATCGACGCCACGGCTACTGCGATCTCCAACGGGCCGCTTCTCAGTGAAGAACTGGTCGACGGGGGGACCCGCAAAATTGTCCGCTTTGGCGACTCCCCGAAGATGTCGACCTACCTCGTCGCGCTGGCAGTGGGCAACTACGACTGCCTCAGCGAAACCATCGACGAAGTGCCGGTCAGGATCTGTGGCCGGCCGGAGAAAAAACATGAACTCCAGTTTGCGATGGATGTAACCCGCAAGTCGCTGCACTTCCTCAACGAGTGGTATGGCATCCATTACCCCTTCGGTAAGCTCGATATGGTTGCGGTGCCAGACTACGAGTGGGGTGGCATGGAGAACACGGCAGCTATCTACTACCGCGAGTCCTTCCTGCTGGTGGATCCCACCACAAGCTCCGCTACCCGACGCCAATCCGTCGCGGGATTGGTCAGCCACGAACTCGCGCATATGTGGTTCGGCGACCTGGTGACCCCCGTATGGTGGGACGACATCTGGCTCAATGAAGGATTCGCCAGCTGGATGGCACCCAAAGCCGTTGCAGCCTACAACTCCGAATGGCAATGGGAAGCTGCGGCCGTGGCAGATGCACAATGGGTAATGGATATGGACTCCCTCCCCGCCAGCCGGTCAATTCTTGCGCATGCATCGACACCCGACGAGATCAAGGAGATGTTCGACGGCATTTCCTACACCAAGGGTGCCGCTATAGTGCGCATGCTCGAGGCCTGGGTTGGCGAGGAGAACTTTCGCAGGGGGGTAGGCGCCTATCTGGAAAAATACGCCAATGGCAACGCGCGTTCCGAAGATCTGTGGCAAGCCATCGGAAAGGTCTCCGGCGGCAACGTTGAATCGATCATGCCGGGCTTCGTCAAGCAGGCCGGTGTGCCCATCGTCAGTTTCTCTACACGGCAGGAGGGCTCCGGCACCATCGTGAGCCTTGGGCAAGAGCGATTCCTGAAGCACGCCACGAAATCCAGTGAGCAATGGAAGATACCCGTCTGCATCCGTGCGGGACTGGCGGATGGCTCCACCAGCAAAGTGTGCGAGCTATTGCCTGAGAATGGAGCGACTATCAAAGTACCCGCTGAGGTGCGATGGCTCATCGGCAATGCCGGCGCAAGCGGCTATTACCGTGTCGGTTTTACCGATGCACAGTTGCGCGCATTGATCCCGGTCGTGCCGACACTGCCTCCCGAGGAACGACTATCGATCCTGTCCGACGCCTGGGCGATGGCCGAAGCCGGCCACCTGGGTATCGGCAGCTATCTTGACCTGCTCGCCTCCTACCGTGGCGAGCGTGATCGCTTCGTACTACGGACAATGTCCGACTCGATCGCCGATATCCGTGCTGCGCTACTGGATGGAGAGCCCAATTCGGGCTTCGACACCTGGTCTGCCAGTCTGTACCGGGAATTGGCCGATGAGTTGGGCATGATTCCGGCACGCGGCGAGGACGACACAAAGCGCGCTTTGCGCGCGAAACTGGTAGCGATACTGGCCAGTGCTGGCGACGAAGCAGTCCTGGAGTCTCTTCAGGAAACTATGGTCGCGTACCTCGAGGACCCCACATCGGCCGAGGCATCGCTCACGGAGATCGCCTTTAACTATGTGCCGGCACATGGCGATTCCGGGATGTTTGACCGCCTCGAGGAACACCTTAAAGAAACGGAATCCGGCCAAACATACGATTTCGTCCTCACCGCTCTCACCCGCTTCCGTGACCCGGCGCTCGCAAGCAGTGCAATCCACTTGCCGGAGTCGGGGATTGTGCGCCTCGACCGCTACCCCTCTTACTATGCCGAGTTACTACGCAACAATGCCACCCGCGAACAGGCATGGTCCTATTTGAAAGCCAACTGGCCGGAACTTCAATCAAAGGTTGTTTCGTTTGGCGGGGCCGGCGCACTGCGTGCCATCGCCAGTTTCTGCGAACAGGCACTTCGCGATGATGTCGCTCACTTTTTCGAGCAGAACGAAGCTCCGGGCGCAGAGCGGGCGCTGGCCCTCAGCCTGGAGCAGGCGGACGCCTGCATCGCATTCCGTGAAACGCAGGCTGAGGGTTTCCGTGAGTGGCTGGAGAGGCTTTGACCCCCCTATCAAACAGAGTCATCGATCCGGCTTCGCGCAAACCCCCACTTTAAAGGCCAGTGAACTGCTCTGGGAAACAGCCGTTTCAACCAGTCCCCCAGATACGAATCAAACCCGATCCGGACTTGCATGCGGCCTCTGCGCACCGCCTTGACCACTTTCCCAGCCAGCCTGTCTGGCGACATACCATGACGCTCCATCAGCCCGGCCAGTTTGAGAGCCGTAGTCTCCCCCGCGCCGGAACGCCCTGCCGCGCTGCGCAGGATATTGGTGCTGATCGTACCGGGAAGAATACTGGTCACTCCGATATTGTGCACCGCCAACTCGGCGTACAAGCTTTCGCTAAGAGCTTTGACCGCGGCCTTGCTCAGGCAGTAGGAACTCTGGTTGGGCAGGCCCAGCAGGCCCGCCAGGCTCGAAGTATTGATGATGTGCGCTTCGTCCTGCTTCTTCAGGATCGGCAAAAAGTAGTGGCAACCATAGATCACGCCCCACAGGTCGATACCCAGCACGAAGTCCATATCTTCCATGCTGTGTTCTTCGAAGGGCTTATTGATGGTTACGCCCGCATTGTTGAAAAGAAGGTGAATGGCGCCATGTTGCTGTTCAATCAGACGCGGCAAATCAGCCATGGCCTGTCGCTGGGACACGTCGCATACGTGAGTCGTGATTCTGCGCCCTTCAAACGCTTTGAGCTCCTTACACTCGCCCATGGTAGCCAGCAAGCCGTTCTCGTCTATATCGACGAGGGCAAGATGGCAGCCCTGTTCGGCAAATGCCCTGGCCAGGGCCCGGCCGATGCCGCTACCCGCGCCAGTAATCACCGCAACCCTGCCCCCCAAGTTCTTCATATCTGTTCCCGTTTAGCGGCTTGTTATTGATTCGTTTGTCCAAAGCCCGGATCAAAGCGTGTGCAGTGAATTCCCCTGGGGTGTTCAATGGTGGCGACACATTCGTTGCAATGCAGGCAACGACTTTCAAATCCGGAATCACATCGCACCTGGGTCGGCAGATCGGGGTCACTTAGCAGGCTGCGACCGAGTTGAATGAAATCGAAGCCCTCCCGCATAAGGGTGGAAAAACTGGCGGTAGTGCTGGCGCCACCTACGTAAATCATTTTGCAGGTCACTGCGTCGCGCACCCGTTTCGCCTGATCAAGGAAATACAGTTCTTCATAGGGATAGTTCTTGAACAGGCTCGACCCATACAGGCGCAACATCATGCGCATTAGTCGGCCGTTCTCTGCCTTCAACATTGGCTGCAGGAGATTTCCACCCCGGAACATGATCATCGGGTTCATGGTGCTGGTACCGCCGCTGGTCACGATGCCATCGATGCCCCCTCGATCCAGCAAATTTGCGATCTCGATGGCGTCATCGTAGTCCAGCCCGCCCTTGACCCCTTCTGTCAGACTTATCTTGCCGATTATGGGGAACGACTCCCCCACCGCCTTGCGAACAGACGCCAGTACCTGCAATGGCAAGCGCATTCTGTTTGCCAGGGTGCCGCCGTAGCGGTCTTTCCGTTTATTGGTTTTCGGGCTCATGAACTGGCACAGCCCGTATCCGTGCCCGAAGTGAATTTCCAGGCAATCAAAGCCTGCCGCTTGCATGAAAGCCGCCGCTTCACCGTAGCTACTGACCAGCCGGTCGATATCCTGCTGTGTCATGGCGTCGCAGAAGAACATGCCCTGGGCAAAACCCAGGCTGTTGATGCTGAAACTGGGTCCGAGTGGGCGCTTGCGCTCCAGTTGCCGATTCTTGGAGAAAGCGCCGCCATAGCCCATCTGCCCGCTGACCTTACAGCCTTTCTCGTGCAAAGCCGCTATCAGCCTGGTCAGCTCATCGCGAATACCTTCATGCATATAGAGCATGTTTTCATGCAGGCGGCCGTCCTTTTCCACCGCACAGTAGCCAATGGTCGTCATGGCAACGCCACCGTCTGCAATCCGCAGGTGGAAATCGGAGAGCGCCGGGGAAACGCTACCCCCTGGCGACATGCCTTCGAAGGTCCCGGCCTTGATGAAGCGGTTTTCCAGCGTCAGGCCATTCAGGCATTTCGGGGTAAAACAATCAGAAAGGAAGTCGGTCATTCAAATCCCCTGGTTTCCATCCCTGCAATCCCGGCATGATACCGAGGCCGGCCGGTAACTCCGTGAGTCGCCTTTCGGCAACCATTCTAGCGCGCACCCCGACTGGACCAGGCAAACCACTCCACTTTACGCGTAGTCCATATGCAGGGTGTCGATTCCCGCGGTGTCACTTACCATCGGGCTTAAAAACTGTGCAGGCGACGCCAATGACCGGACCGAACATACTCACCGCGAAAAGCGACAGGATATTCACCATCACCTTCAATCGCGAAGACAAGATGAACGCGATGACGGGCAGCTTCCTGGCAGATCTGAAAGCGGCCCTGGAGTCGGTGAAATACGACGACAGCGTTTCCGTCGTACTCCTGAAAGCCACCGGGAAAGCCTTCACCACCGGCTACGACCTGGATTGTAGCGACTGGGTACTCGAGCAGAACCCGATCGAGTTGAAAGGACGGCTGAATCTCGATCGCGACCGGGAGGAGATCAAGGACCTCCTCGAATACTGGTGGGCGATGTGGAAGTTCCCGAAACCCATCATCGCCCAGGTACAGGGCCTGTGCCTTTCCGGCGGGGGCGAGTTGATCGCGATGTGCGACCTCGTCGTCGCGGCGGAAACGGCCAAGTTCGGTCACCCGGCGGGGCGGGACCTGGGTATTCCCCCGACAGTGTTCCTGTGGCCGATGCTCATGGGCATGAAGAAGACCCGGGAGTTCCTGTATACCGCCCGGCTGTTCAGTGCCACCGAGGCTGAGCGCCTGGGCCTGGTCAATAACGTGGTGCCTCTAGAGCAGCTGGAAAGCGTCGTGGATGCCCTCGCTGCCGATGTAGCGAAAACGCCAGTAAACAACCTCGCCATACTGAAGCAGGCGACAAGCCGCTTCTACGAGAACATGGGCCTGTTCGCCTCCGGCGACCAGGCGGCCGAACTCGACGCCGTCTTCCACCAGAGCGAGAGCTTTGTCAGCTTCTTCACCACAGTTGCCGAACAAGGCGTTCAGGCTGCGCTGGCCGAACGGCGCAAGCGTTTCGGCTAGGCACAACGAGGAGTCAGGAGAACACTATGCCAGTAAGCCGCCGCGACCTCGATTTCTACCTCTATGAGCTGCTGCAGGTTGAGTCCCTGTGTGACTCCCCCCGCTTCGCCGAGCACAGCAGGGAAAGCTTCGATGCCATGCTGGACACAGCCCAGCGCCTCGCTGCGGAAAAATTCGCCAATCACAGCGCGCGTTCTGACGCCAATGAACCCCGGGTTGTCGATGGCAAGGTGGTGCTGATCCCCGAGATCAAGGAGGCCGTAGATGCCTATATAGAAAACGGCTTCCTTGCAGCCAGTTTCCCGGCAGAACTCGGTGGCCTGCAACTGCCGTTTACCGTCTCACAGGGCGTGGCCTTTTTCTTTCATGCGGCCAACGGCCCAACTACCGGATACCCCTTCCTCTCCAGCGCCGCCGCGAATCTCCTCTTCGCGCATGCCAGTAGCGAGCAACAGGCGCGCTACATGCAGCCCATGATCGAGGGGCGTTTCTTCGGCACCATGTGTCTCTCCGAGCCACAGGCAGGCTCATCCCTGTCTGACATCGCCACCAGCGCCACCACCACGGAGGACGGGCGCTACCTGGTCAAGGGTAGCAAGATGTGGATTTCGGGCGGCGAGCACGAGCTGGGGGAAAACATCGTACACCTGGTGCTGGCGAAGATCCCCGGTGGACCGCCGGGCACCAAGGGCATATCACTGTTCATCGTGCCCCGTTATCGCCTGGATGAAGACGGCAATCCCGGCGAGAGTAACAATGTGGTACTGGCAGGGCTGAACCACAAGATGGGTTATCGCGGCACGGTCAACACACTGCTCAATTTTGGCGAGGGCGGCGACTGCATCGGTGAACTCGTCGGCGAGGCTCACAAGGGCCTGTTCTACATGTTCCACATGATGAACGAAGCGCGTATTGCCGTCGGCCTGAACGCCGCTGTACAGGGTTGCTCGGCGTTCCAGTACTCGCTGGACTACGCGCGGGAAAGGCCCCAGGGGCGCAGTATCGGCAATCGTGACGCCACCCAGCCCCAGTTGAACATCGTTGAACACCCCGATGTGAAACGCATGCTGCTCACGCAGAAAGCCTACGCGGAAGGCGCTGCGGCACTGTGTCTGTACGGGGCAATGCTGGTGGACCGCCGGGCCTCCTGTGAGGACGCGGATGAGCGCCAGGACCTGCTGCTGGAACTGGAAATTCTCACACCGGTGATCAAGGCCTGGTCCTCGCACTTCTGCCTGGAGGCCAACTACTGGGCGCTGCAGATCCTCGGTGGTTACGGCTACACCCGCGATTACCCCGTGGAGCAGATCTACCGGGACAACCGCCTGAACCCGATTCACGAGGGGACCAATGGCATCCAGTCCTTCGACCTGCTGGGTCGCAAGGTGACGATGCAGGGTGGCCGGGCATTCAGTCTGATGATGGAACGCCTGGAAGCGACCGCCGCAGCGGCTGCAGAAGTCGGCTCTCTTGCAAGCTACGCCGCCGATTTACGCAAGGCAGTAGAGACCGCCAAAACTACGACCCGGTCGCTGATCGAGGCAAACGAGAATGATGAAGGCGAGAGATTCCTCTGCAATTCCTGGGTCTACCTGGAGATGTTCGGCCACACGCTGATAGCCTGGTGCTGGTTGCAACAGGCGCTGGTGTCAGAACGGAAGCTGTTGGAGGACGGCCCGGAACGAGACTTCTACCAGGCCAAGCTGAACGCCTGCAAATTTTTCTACCGCTGGGAGCTGCCCAAAGTCCAGCGCCAGTCCGAATTGCTGGCCGGGCTGGACGATACCTTGTTGAGCGTGGACTCAATGGCTATCTGACTATCAACACGAATAAGGAAGCCCGCGCGAAAGGAACGGCAGGACAAAAGGGCCGACGGCATCGTGCACGCCGCCCCTCCCGAATACCGTCGGCCTCAATTCAGTGGCGCCACTCCCACGGCACCTCCATTCCGTCGCTCGGTGGCCGCTCGGCGGCAGTCCCTTCCATCAGCGACTGGAAATAATCGTAGGCCATCTCCCCGAAGACCGGGCAAACGCGCGCACTTTCATCCACTGCCGCCTGGAAGTGTACCCCGGCCCAGACCCGGCTCTGACCGCAGTCCTCAGCAAATTCAGTCCATGTCGGAAAGGCAAGGGCAATGTCGCTTTGCGGCGTGATACCCGGCTCGATTCTGGAGGACCCAGCTGGGGTGGGTACGACCCAGCCCAGCGCATCATCGCCAAAGAATCGACGAGCCGACTCGGCGTGAGCGTGGCAGAAGCAGGTCGAGGCCGAAGGATACTCCGGGTGGTCCGCTTCTTCCAGGTAGGCCTTCCACTGGGACGCCGGCAGGTCAGAAACCGTGCCCTGCCCCGGACCGCCCCAGGCGGTGACGGGGGAGTCGCCGTAGAGGTATTGAATGGCGCTGAAGGGACGCACGGCATCGTACTCGCGCTTGGCGTACCAGACGGCAATGCCGGCATCGAAAGCCGCCATGTTGGTCAGAAAATCGAGTTGCACGAATTCCATCAATGAATGCCCCCTGGACTGGGAGGCAAAGAGCGCGGAAAAGCCAAGGCCGAATATCTTGTTGTCGAACAGTTCGCTCAGGGCTTTCTGCTCGTCGGTGAGGTTCGCCGAGGCCGCAAGTACCTCGTCGGCCTGTTGCCGGTAAAGCGGCCCGGAGGTGTCGCTGTCGAAGGGACGCTGGAAGTCGAAGTGGCTCGGATCGTCGTAGGTATAGGCTTCCGTAAGGGCCCACTGGGGCGTGACAAACTGCTGAACCTTGTAGAGACCGATACCGGCGCGTTGCAGGTCAGGTTGCCAGTGGTTGTGCCGGCGAAATTCGTAGGCGGTGTTCGCCGGCACGTAACCCGTATAGTCCATGTAGGGCATCGGGTTGAAGTCGCGATCGCCCTCATCACCGAGCTGGTTCATGCCGTCGTGCACACGCCCGGCCACAACACCCATTCCCGCCGCGTTGCCGATGCCTTCCGGCGTCGTCAGGTCGACAGTCTCCACATCCGGATTCGGACCAAGGATTTCCAACATACCGTCCCAGGCCGGCTGGTGGGCCGGTAAAAGGCTCGAGAGCACGTGATAGGAGGCGTGCAGGATCGCCACATTCATCTCCGAGTTATCTATTGGTTCAGGCTGCCTGCCGAGCCGCGTGTATACGCCCACCGCGGTCTCGTGGTAGGGCGCGGTGGCATCGAACCAGGCATTGGTGATCATGGTCGTGATGCGCAAAACCAGCGGAGCATCGCCGCCGCTCGGGGACACATAGCCGAATATCACTGGTGCCACAGTCGGGATAATCACTTCAGTCGCCGCGTTACCCGTGGTCTTGTCAAATGCCGGATTGGGTGGTGGCAGGGGCGGCATCGGCGTGGGCGGAGGCAACTGGGCCAGGGCTGGCCCACAAAGGCTAATAGCGAAAAGCAATATGGCAGACAGGAACTTCTTATAGGTTTTCATGACAACAATCCATTTGTCCGTTGAAGGTTCCGAAGTATAGGAGACAATCGGGACGATGCACTGAGGTAATACCTCAAAAAGCGCAAATGGAACGGCAGGGAGTGCCGAGGGAAGGTCAGGTGGCCCAGGCCTGTACCACTGCCAATACCGGTGCAAAGCGAACGTCGAAATCAGCAGCTCTGCCCTTCCCTTTCCTTGAGAAATTCGCGGTCTTGCCCACCCTGTCGTACCATAGCCCGCGATTCCAATCCCGGCCTGAAAGAACTATCGAGGAGCCAAGGTGAGCACCAATTTTGAGTACCTGGAGTATTCCGCAAGCAAGGGCGTGGCCCTGATCCGCCTGAACGACGGAAAAATGAACACCATGAGCGTCGACTCCGTACGCGAGTGGGTCGATGCCATCGAACTCGCCAATAGTGACGATGCGATCGGCGCCATTGTCATCACCGGTGAAGGCCGGGCCTTCAGTGCCGGCGCCGACATGCAGGGCCTCTTCCTCCCCAAGATGCGCGGCGAAGAGCCCTATGACGACGATGATCACTTTCTCGGCGGGCTGGCCTTATTGCCCACGGACTGGACCACACTGCTGCGGGAATCGAAACCCATAGTCGCAGCCTTCAACGGCGCCGCCGTGGGCGGTGGTGTCACGGCTTTCCTGGGGGCGGATGTACTGGTGGCCTCTGAGAAGGCCAGCTTCCACTTCCCCTTCGCCAAGCTGGGCATCGTTCCCGAGTTGTGTTCCACCCGCTACCTGCCTGCTCGGGTGGGTTTTGGGCGGGCCAGTGAGATACTGCTTTCGGGGCGTGCGGTTGGAGCACAGGAGGCGCTGGATATCGGCCTGGTGGATTATCTGTATGGTGCAGAAGAGATGCTGGATGAGGCCCTGAAGATCGCGGCTTCGATTGCTGGCAATCCGGTGCCGATGTTACGGATGATCAAGCAGTTGCTGGATGAAAACCGGCTGGAGGCGGATACGGCGAAGGTCTGGCGGCGGGAGTCGGATGCTTTGCGGGAGTGTTTTTCAATGCCGGAGCATAAGGAGGCGGTGGAGAGTTTCCTCTCAAAGAAATAGCAGGCGACCGGCTCCCTGTAGGAGCCCGCTCCGCGGGCGATCGCTCGCGGAGCGAGCTCCTACAGGGTCGTCGGCATTAGTCAGCTTAATTGAAACAGGGCTGCGCCGCCCATGCCGCCGCCGATGCACATGGTGACCACGGCGTATTTCACGCCCCGGCGCTTGCCTTCCAGCAGGGCGTGTCCCACCAGCCGGGCGCCGGACATGCCGAAGGGATGGCCGACGGCGATGGAGCCGCCATTCACGTTCAGAATCGAGTTGTCGATACCCAGTTGGTCCTGGCAATAAAGCACCTGGGAAGCGAAAGCCTCATTGAGCTCCCACAGCCCGATATCGTCGACGCTCAACCCATTGCGCTTCAACAGCTTGGGCACGGCGAAGACCGGGCCGATTCCCATTTCGTCGGCCTTGCAGCCGGCGACAGCCATACCGCGATAGATGCCCAGCGGTTCCAGCCCGCGCTGCTCGGCCAGTTTCGAATCCATGACCACGCAAGCTGAGGCGCCGTCGGAAAGCTGTGAAGCATTGCCGGCAGTGATGTACTTGCCCTGCTTCACCCACTCGCCGTCCTTCCACACCGGTTCCAGGGCCTGCAGGCTTTCCAGGGTGGTTGAGGGGCGGTTGCACTCATCCCGGTCCAGAGTCACTTCCTCGTAGCTGGTCTCCCCGGTTTCCTTGTTGAATACGGTCTTGGTCGTGGTAAAGGGCACGATCTCGTCGGCGTAGAGACCGGCTTCCTGCGCTGCCGCGACCCGCTGCTGGCTCTGCAGGGCGTATTCGTCCTGGCGCTCGCGAGATACGCCGTAGCGTTCGGCGACGATCTCTGCGGTCTCGATCATTGGGATATAGGCCGTAGGATCGATCTCGGTTACTGCCTTTGATACTGCGCGATAGCTGTTCTTGTGCTTGTTCTGCACCAGGGAAATGGATTCCAGACCACCGGCCACGGCGATATCGATCTCGTTGGCCATCACGCTCTTTGCCGCCCAGGCGATGGACATCAGGCCGGAGGAACACTGGCGCTCGATGGTCATGCCCGCCACGCTCTCTGGCAGGCCGCCGGTAATTCCGCAGAGGCGGCCGAGGTTGTAGGACTGGGTGCCCTGCTGGGCCACGGCGCCGATGATGCAGTCGTCCACTTCCGCCGGGTCGATGCCGGCGCGCTCCACGGCGGCGCGCACCACGTGGCCGCCCATGGCCGGGGCTTCGGTGTCGTTGAGGGCGCCGCGGAAGGACTTGCCCAGCCCGGTGCGTGCGGTGGAGACGATAACGGCTTCTTTCATGTGCTTTACCTGTAGTCGTGTAGTTTGAGCTAGGCTTGCTGGCTGGAGCAGGCGATGGACTCACCGGTGAGGTAACTGGCGTAGTCCGAGGCGAGGAACATCATCACGTTGGCAACTTCCCAGACCTCGGCACCGCGCCCGTAGGCCTCGCGCCCTTCCAGTTCGGCGAGCAGTTCTTCGGGGGCGGACTTTTTCAGCATGGGGTGTACCGCCAGCGAGGGCGATACGGCGTTGATGCGCACCCCGAACTCCGCCGCTTCCAGCGCGGCACAGCGGGTCAGCGCCATCACCCCCGCCTTGGCCGCGGCGTAATGGGCCTGTTCCTTCTGCGCCCGCCAGCCGAGGACGGAGGCGTTGTTGACGATCACGCCGCCCTCCCCGCGCGCCTTCATCACCTGCATCATGTAGCGGGTCATGCGCATGGTGCCGCCAAGGGTGACGTCGAGGACCTTGTTCCACTCTTCATCGGGCATGTCGATCAGCGCCTTCGAGGTACCGAGGCCGGCGTTGTTGATCAGGACATCCACTCCGCCCAGGGTCTCCCCGGCGAAATCCACCAGGGCGCGCACCTCTTCCTCGATGGCGACGTTGCAGGTCTTGCCGTACACCGCCTGCAGACCGGTTTCTTCCTTGAGCTTGTCCACGCTGCTCGCGAGCCGGCCCTCGTGAATATCGCTGATCACGATGCCGCGGCAGCCCTCTTCCACCGCGCGCTTGGCGGCGGCGAATCCGATGCCCGCGCCAGCGGCCGCGGTGATCAGCACCGAGCGCCCGGCCAGCAGGCCGTGGCCTTCCACATAAGTCGGCTTATGGATGTCCATTAGGTGTCACCTCGTTCTTTTTGGTACGGCGGTGTTACGCGCAAACCCTTCACCTCGGCCTCGGTTCCTTCGGCATACCCAGGCCGCGCTCCGCGATAATATTTTTCTGGATCTCGTTGGTACCGCCGTAGATGGTGTCCGAGCGCACGAAGAGGTACATCGATTGCAGCCGGCTCAGTTCGTAGGGCGCGCCTTCCAGCACCTGCCCCTCCGGGCCGAGTACGTCGATGGCCAGTTCGCCGAGGCTGCGGTGCCAGGTTGCCCAGAACAGCTTGTAGATCAGTGCTTCCTTCTGCAGCGATCCATCGCCGCCGCTCTGGCCGGAGAGCATGCGCATGGAGTTGTAGCGCATGATCTTCAGCTCCGCGTGGGCCTTCGCCAGGCGCTGGCGGATCACCGGGTCCTGCGCCGCGCCATTGCTTTTGGCAATGGCAACTAGTTCGTCCAACTCATTCTGGAAGGCCATCTGCTGGCCGAGGGTGGAAACGCCGCGCTCGAAACCGAGCAGGCCCATGGCCACTTTCCAGCCCTCCCCGGGCTGGCCGACGATATCGTCCGCATCGCACTCGGCCTCATCGAAGAAGACCTCGTTGAATTCGCAGGTGCCGGTGATCTGTTCGATGGGGCGGACCTCGATGCCCGGCTGGTCCATCTTCAACAGGAAGAAACCCAGGCCCTTGTGGGCGACAGAATCGGGGTCCGTGCGCGCGACGACGAAAATGTAGTCGGATTCATGCGCGAGGGAGGTCCAGACTTTCTGGCCGGTGATGTGCCATTTACCCGCGGCCTCATCGAAGCGCGCCTTGGTGCGCACATTGGCGAGGTCGGAGCCGGCGCCGGGCTCGGAGTAGCCCTGGCACCACAGTTCGGTGCCGGCGACGATGCCCGGCAGGTATTTCTGCTTCTGCGCTTCACTACCGAAGGCAATCAGGGTCGGGCCGGCGAGGCCCTCGCCGATGTGGCCCACCCGCCCCGGCGCCTGGGCCCGGGCGTATTCCTCGAAGAAAATTACCTGCTGTTCGATGGAGAGGCCGCGGCCACCATATTCTTTAGGCCAGCCCACGCAGGTCCAGCCGCCTTCGGCCAGTTTCCGCTCCCAGCGTTTGCGCTCCTCAGGAAACATGTGCTCGTCACCGGGGCCGCCGCGGCCCTTGAGCAGGGCGAATTCGCCGGCGAGGTTCTCCGCCAGCCAGCCTGCCACCTCTGCACGGAAGGCCTCGTCTTCCGGGCTGAAACTCAGCTTCATCGCCCGGCCTCCGCAGGTGCCCCGTCGAGGAGCAGGCAGGCGAGACGCTCGCGATGGTAGGCCCCGTTGCCGAGGAAGTGTTCGTCCGCCTTCGCGCGCTTGAAATACAGGTGTACGTCGTACTCCCAGGTAAAGCCGACGCCACCGTGGATCTGCAGGGCCTCGCCCGCGTTGGCGAAGTAGGCATCGCTGCAGTAGGACTTCACGATAGACGCCGCTTCCGCCAGTTCGGCGGCCAACGGCCCGCCCTCAAAAAACTCCTGGGCGACACAGGCGGCGTAGTAGGCGGCGGAACGCGCCACCTCCACCTGCAGCATCATGTCCGCGGCCTTGTGCTTGGTGGACTGGAAGCTGGCGATGGAGCGGCCGAACTGCACCCGCTCCATGGCGTAGTCGACGCTCATGTCCAGGGCCTGCTGGGCGCCACCCACCTGCTCTGCGGCGAGACCGATGGTCGCCAGGTCGATGATCTGTGCCAGTTGCGGCCAGGCTGTGCCTTCGTCACCCATGCGCATTGCCGCGGGCACGCGGACATTATCCAGCGTGATATGAGCCTGGCGGCGAGTCTGGTCCATGGTGGGCAGATGCTTGCGTGAAAGGCCCTCGCTGTCCCCCGGCAGCAGGAACAGGCTGATACCCTCTGCCCCCTGGCTGCCCGGCGCCCGCGCTGCGATCGCCAGCAACTGAGCGCTATGGCCATCGGGCACGAAGCGCAGTTCGCCGTTCAGCAGGTAGTCATCGCCTTCGCGAAGGCAAGTAGCTTCAACGGCAGCATGGCCCCACTTGCCACTCTGCCCGGTATAGGCCAGTGTAGCTGTCAGGCTACCC
The DNA here is from genome assembly GCA_033283325.1 of Halieaceae bacterium WMMBA4. GTDB lineage: Bacteria > Pseudomonadota > Gammaproteobacteria > Pseudomonadales > Halieaceae > Mangrovimicrobium. Next base: position 686,950 of record JAWMQO010000001.1, on the reverse strand, counting down.
TCGGCGATTTGCGGCAGGAATTCGGCCCTCTGCCCCTCGCTCCCGGCGACCAGCAAGGCGTTGACCCCAAGGCAGACCGTGGAGAAAAACGGCGCGCAAAGCAGACGCCGCCCGCACTGTTCGAGAATTGCCGCAAGCTCAACATAGCCCAGCCCCAGGCCGCCATAGGCTTCCGGAATGTGCAGGGCCTGCCAGCACATCTCGCCGCTGATGCGCTGCCACACGGACTCTTCGTAGCCCAGTTCGCTGGCCATCGCAGAGCGCACCGCTTCGCTGCTGGAAACCTCCGCAAGGAAGGCTTCCGCGGTGTCGCGGATCATCAACTGTTCTTCGCTGAAGGCGAATTCCATGGATGGCTATTTCCGCAGGGCGAGATCGATTGAATCGGCAGCCACGGTTCAGGTACCCCAGACCTGCTGCGCCGGCACTTCCGTCGCCAGCAGTTGCTCGATGGCCTGGCCTACTTCCGCCGGCGCCCAGCGCGCCCCCTTGTCGACGCCTTCGGTGGTACGCCAGCCGTCGGCGATGCAGATCCTGCCACCGTCGGATTCCAGCACCCGGCCGCTGAAGCCCGCCGATTCGGGAGAGGCCAGCCAGGCGACGAGGCTGGAGACATTCTCCGGGGCGAAATAGTCGAAGCTGCCGTCCTCGGGTTTCGCCATGCGCTGGGCCATTACATCGACAGACATGGTCATGTTGGTCCTGGCGGAAGGCGCAATCGCGTTGGCGGTGATACCGTAGCGCGCCAGTTCCGCCGCCTGGTTCAGGGTCAGGGCGGCGATGCCCGCCTTGGCCACGGCGTAGTTGGTCTGGCCGATGGAGCCCTGCAGGCCGGCGCCGGAGGTGGTATTGATGATGCGCGCGTCCACGGACTCCCCGGCCTTGGCGCGGTCACGCCAGTAGTGCACGGCGTGGGATGAGATGCAGAAATGCCCTTTCAGGTGCACCGCCATGATCGCGTCCCATTCCTGTTCCGTCATGGAGGCGAACATGCGGTCGCGGTTGATGCCCGCGTTGTTGACCACGACGTGCAGGCCACCGAAGGCGTCCAGCGCCTGTTTTACCGCGTTCTCGCTGTCCTGGTAGCTGGTGATGTCGGAGCTGTTGACCAGCGCCCTGCCACCGGCGGCGAGAATCTCGTCGACCACCGCCTGCGCGCCCTCGACGTTGATGTCGTTGACGACGACAGCACAGCCCTCTTCGGCCATCACTTTCGCGTGCGCTGCGCCGAGGCCGCCACCCGCCCCGGTAACGATGGCCACGCGGCCCTGCAATATACCCATAGTCCCTGCCCTCTTGTTCTTTACAGCTTTCGCGGCGCTTACAGGCGCTCGATGATCGTGACGTTGGCCTGCCCGCCGCCCTCGCACATGGTCTGCATGCCGTAGCGGCCGCCAGTGCGTTCCAATTCGTGCAGCAGTGTGGTCATCAGCTTGGTGCCCGTGGCACCCAGGGGATGCCCGAGGGAGATCGCGCCGCCGTTGACGTTGGTTTTCTCGTGGGGATAGCCGGTTTCTTTCAACCAGGCCATGACCACGGAGGCGAAGGCCTCGTTGATTTCCACCAGGTCGATGTCGTCCAGGCGCATGCCGGCTTTCTTCATTGCGTAGGCGGTGGCGGGAATCGGTGCGGTAAGCATCCAGATCGGGTCCTCCGCGCGCACGCTCATGTGATGGATGCGCGCACGCGGGGTCAGGTTATAGCGCTTGAGCGCCGCCTCACTGACCAGCAGCATGGCGCTGGAACCGTCGCAGGTCTGGGAGGAAACACCGGCGGTGACCTTGTCGCAACCGAAGATGCCCTCCAGCTCAGCCATTTTTTCCAGCGTGGACTGGCGCGGAGTCTCGTCGTTCTCCACGCCTGCCAGCGGCACGATCTCGCGGGCAAAACGTCCTTCCGCGATCGCCTTCAAGGCTCGTGTGTGCGATTCCAGTGAGTAGACCTCGAGATCGTGGCGGGAGAATTCCCACTTGTCGGCGATCATTTGCGCGGACTTGAACTGAGTGGGCGGCTCATTGCCATAGCGTTCGACCCAGCCGCTGGAGCCAGTGAAGGGGTCGGTGAAGCCCAGGGGTTCCGCCGCAGTCATGGCGGAACTGATCGGGATCTGGGTCATGGTCTGCACGCCGCCGGCGACGACCACGTCCATGGTGCCCGACATGATCGCCTGGGCGGCGAAGTGCACCGCCTGCTGGGAGGAGCCGCACTGGCGGTCCACGGTGGTGCCGGGCACCTCGTCGGAAAGCCCCGCGCAGAGCCAGGCGGTGCGGGCGATGTCACCGGCCAGGGGGCCGATAGTATCGACGCAGCCGAAGATCACGTCGTCGTATTCGTTGTCGGGAATAGCGTTGCGCCCGACCAGCGCCTTCAGCACATGGGCACCGAGGTCCGCGCCGTGCACATGGGCCAGCCCCCCTTTCCTGCGCCCGGTGGGCGAGCGCAGCGCGTCTACGATATAGGCCTGTGGCGTTGTGCTCATTTGGCAACCTCGTTCAGTGGGTTATTGTCGTTGATCTCGCCGGGAATCCGTCCGGCGCCAAAGGTATTTTCCGGCCCCAGGGGCGCATCCGCCATCAGCAGCCATTCGTTGATACGGTTCTCGTGAAAGCCGGTGTCGCCCCAGGCCTTGTCCAGGGCCCAGCAGCGTTTGGCCCAGATGTGCAGGTTGCACTCCCAGGTATAACCCATGGCGCCGTGCACCTGGATGGCGTTGCGCGCGCTGAGCATGGCGGCGCGGGCGGCGGCGGCCTTGGCGTGGGATACCACGCAATCGGCCCGGCGGGCGTTCACGGAGGTAGTATAGGCAGCCCGGTAGATCACCGGCTTGGCGAATTCGTTCTTCACCGCGCAGTCGGCGAGCAGGTGTTTCACCGCCTGGTTCGCACCGATGGCGCGGCCGAACTGCTCCCGTTCCCCGCTGTAACGCACGGCCTGCGCGACCATCGCCTCGGAGAGCCCGATCAACTGCGCCGCGCTGCCCAATGCACCGCGATTCAGGGCCGCGCGCCACAAACGGGCGCCGTCCTGACCCTGGATCAGGCGTGTCTCGGCAGAGGGCCGCCAGTCGCCGACCCGGTAGAGCCGGCGGCTTGGATCGAGGCTCTTGTGAGCCTCCAGGGTGACCGATTCTGTCGGTACCAGGTGGACTTCCTCGCCATAGGCGAGCAGTAGCCACTGCATGTCGGCGGCGAAGTTGAGGTAGGGATTGATAACGTGGGCGGCGCCAACCCGGACACTGCCTTCGGCGACCTGTGAGAGCAATTCACCACAGCGGTCGGTGAGCGCAGTATCTAACGCCACGAGTTCCGCGAGCATCGGCACCGAGACCAATGCGGTATCCACCAGCGGCTCCGGCAACGCGACGCGCCCACACTCCTGCGCCAGCTGGATAAAGTCGACCTCATCCAGGCCAAGGCCGCCGAACGCTTCCGGCACCAGGGCCGCGGTGAGCCCGAGTTCGGCACACTGGCGCCAGGCCGCCTCGTCGAAGCCGCTCTCGCTGCTCCAGCGCGCGCGAATAGAGTCGGGGGTAACTTCCCCCGCCAGCATGCTCGCCACGCTCTCCTGGAACAGCTTCTGGTCATCGCTGAATGTGAAATCCATGGTCCTTTCCTGAACTTCCGGCCCTAAACTGCCGGGCGGAGCATCTTGCAATACCAGTTTGCGAGGGTAGTCATTTGCGCGGCATGCCCAGCATGCGTTCGGCAATGATATTGCGCTGTATTTCATTGGTGCCGGCATAGATCGGCCCGGACTGGGCGAAGAAAAAGCCCTCCAGCCACTGGCCGAGTTCGCCCTGCTCGCTTTCCGATTCGGGCACCACTTCCCCACGGCTGCCGAGCAGGCTCATCGCCGTGGTCTGTATCCGCAGGTCCAGTTCGGACCAGAAGATCTTGTTGCAGCTGCTTTCAGGTCCGATCGTACCCCCGGCCATCAGGCGCGATGCGGTCTGGTAGGTCGACAGCGCATAGGCTTCCGCATCCATGTAGCAGGACACGACATCGTTCTCCAGCGAGGTATCGAGGATCTCGTTACGCTTCTGGTAATAAAGCTGCAGCAACTGCTTCGCCGACTGCTGGAAGCGCGCCGGGCTGCGCAGCATCAGGCCGCGCTCGAAACCGGCGGTGGACATGGCGATCTTCCAACCCTCTCCTTCCTCGCCAAGGCGATTGAAGACCGGCACCCGCACGTCGTCGAAAAATATCTCGGCGAAACCGGGCAGGCCATTGAGCTGTTCTATCGGCCGGACGGTGACGCCCTGGGCATCCAGCGGTACGAAGATGAAGGAGAGGCCGTGGTGGCGCGTGGATTCCGGGTCCGTGCGGAAAATACAGAAGACCCAATCGGCGAAAACTGCCCGGGTGGACCAGATTTTCTGGCCGTTGATCACGTACTCGTCACCGTCCCGATCCGCCCGGCAGCGAATTGCCGCCATGTCCGAACCGGCGCCGGGTTCCGACCAGCCCTGGGCCCAGATCTCCTCGCCGCTGGCCATCTTGCTGATAAAGCGGCTTTTCTGTTCGTCGCTGCCGTATTCCATCAGGGTCGGGCCGAGCAGGAAGATACCGTTCTGGTTGACCCGCAGTGGCGCCTGGGCCCGGTAGTACTCCTCCTCGAAGATCAGCCACTCGATGAGGTTGCAGCCGCGGCCACCGTATTCTTTCGGCCAGGTGACCATGCCCCAGTTACCCTCGGCGAGGGTCTGTTCCCACTGCCGGTGTTGCTCGAAACCCTCACGGGTATCGAAGGACTGCAGGGGCTGTGCGGGAACATTCACCTCGAGCCACTGGCGCACTTCGGCGCGAAAGGCTTCCTGCTCCGCTGTGTATACCAGTTCCATGATTCGTCCTCTAGCCGGGCGTGCGCACGCCCGGGGGGTTACCCTTCAGCTGGCGGGCACGCAGGTTCAGCGGGTCGAGGGCCGCGATGATTTCCATCTGCTCCGCCGTCGGCGCGGTGGTCTCGCTGACATCCTCCGGGATGCAGATCTCGAAGCCGGTATTCTCGATTACCTCCTCGACGCTCACCCCCGGGTGCAGTCGGCGCAGGCGCAGCTGGTGGTCCGGGCCCTGCCAGTCCATGACGCAGAGATCGGTGATCACGCTGCGGATATCGATGTCGTCGAACTGGTAACCCCGCGGCAGGCGCTCCGGGTTGTAGCCGATGGAGCAGACCACGTCGCACTCGCCGGAGACGAAAACCCGCGGGCCGTGGGCGGGCACGAAAAACGAATTGGCGTGTGAAATGGAGTTGCCGGGAAAGCCCCGCACACCGAGCATCTGGACCTTGGGCTGTTCGTAGCTTCCCCCCAGAGCGGAGATATTGGACTGACCGAAGCGGTCGATCTGGGTCGGGCCGACCATGGCGTGGCGCTTGCCGCTCCAGACATTGTCGAAAATCCGCGAGAAACCCATCCAGGTTTCCTGGGCCTGGGCCTGCCCCGGCTCCCGCCCGCTGACGGCGTTGGGCTCGCTCAGCATCCAGGACTCGGAGTCGGTCATCATCATGTCCGGGTTGAAGCTTTTCATGGCGAGGCTCGCCGCGAGGCGCGGCAGCAGGCCGATGCCGGTTGCCAGCACTTCGCCGTCATTGCGAAAGGCTTCGGCGGCGGCGACGATCATCAACTCGGCGAGGCTGTAGGCGGATTGTTCGCTACTCATCAGGTGCTTCCTGGCAGTTCTGTATTACTGGGACTCTGATCGGCTCAATAGACCGGCAAGGGCAATGCGCGGATGGCGTCGAGACCACCGACACTCTGCTGGTATTGCTCTTCGCTTTTGCCGCCAATGTATTTGTCGAAGTAGGCCTCGAAGCCACCCTCGCCGGCACAGGCGCTGTATTCCTGGAAGTGCTCCACGTCGAAGCCATAAAGCGGTGAACAGGAGGTCGGGTGGGCACCGCCGGCAATCGGCACCACCGCGCTGGTCATCGAGCGCTCCCAGAACACGTAGCGCGCCTCGTCGCCCGCATGGAAGTGTTCCGTCTCCACCAGTTCGTCACAGGAAACGATGCAGTTCTTTGCGGCACGGGCGAAGAGATCATCCATGTAGAGATCGGGGCCCTTCACCTGGCACACGCCGCGACGATCCGCGCGATCGGCGTGGAGCAGGGAGACATCCAGGTTAAGCGCCGGCATGGCGACCCACTCTTTATCGTCGTAAGGACTGTCGACCAGGGCGATACCCGGATTGTTGCGAATGACGTCGGTGCCAAGGCCTATTTTTGTCGGGATAAACGGAAGGCGCCAGGCGGCGGCGCGCAGGCCGAGGAGCATCATGCCTTCGTCGATCTCCATGACCTCGATCTCACCTGCCTGGCGCACCTGGCGGAAGAAGGGTTCGAGGGGAATGAAATCCAGGGAGACGAAGGCGAAGACCAGTTTGCGGACTTTGCCGGCGGCGCAGAGCATGCCGACGTCGGCACCGCCGTAGGAGACGACGGTCAGGTCCTTCACGTCCGAGCGCAGTAATTCCCGCACCAGCGCCATGGGTTTGCGCCGCGGACCCCAGCCGCCGATGCCGACAGTCATACCGCTTTCGATTTTTGCCACTGCGGCCTGTGGGGATAGAACCTTATCCATGACGACCTTCTGTTTGTACTCCGGTTTTTATAGTCTTGCAGGGAAATTCAAACGCTGCAGGGCGGGGGAATTCTCTACGATTGGCGTCTGCACATTATCGGAATTGCCCAGAACCCGGGCATCATCAATACGGACTATGACGGTATTTGGGCCTTTGTCTATATTAGCCCCTCGATATAAGAAACAGACCCGATTTCCATGCCGCACGCCTCGCCATCAGGCTCCGGACCTGGCGCCGACCCTGGTACCGAAAAAGCCACGACCACGCCGGAACTGGTCCACGCCGCCGCGGCAGAATTCGGAGAGCGGATATTTATCCGCGAAGGCGACAGGGATATTTCCTTCCGGCAGTTTCTCGAGCTGACCCGGACCGCCGCCGCTGCACTCGTCGCCGGTGGATTCAATGCAGGGGAAAAGGCCGCGATCTGGGCACCCAATTGCCAACAGTGGGCCATCGCCGCCCTCGCCATTCAGTATTGCGGCGGCACCCTGGTCACCCTGAATACCCGCTTCAAGGGGAGCGAGGCGGCCACGGTGTTGAATGCCAGTGGCGCGTCGGTCCTGTTCTGCGCCGGTAATTTTCTCGATACCGACTACCCTGCCCTGCTGAAAGACCAGTCCCTGCCTTCGCTCAGGGAGTTGGTGCTCTTCCAGGAAGCGGACAGTGAATCCGGAACAGACTGGCAGGACTTCCTCACCCGCGGTGAAGCGTTTCTCGCCAGTGAAGGGAGCGAGTCCATCGACGCGATCGCCACGGCAGTGGCGGCAGACTCCCCTTCCGACATCCTGTTTACCTCCGGCACAACAGGCACCCCCAAGGGTGTAATAACCAGCCACGGGCAAAACCTTATGGCCTTTCGCACCTGGGCGGACGTCCTCGGTCTCGACGTAGCAGACCGCTACCTGGCGATCAATCCCTTCTTTCACACCTTCGGCTACAAGGCGGGCATTCTCACCAGCCTGATGAAAGGCGCGACGCTCTACCCCTGGCAGGTATTCGATGTACAGGCGGTACTCGACTTTATCCAGCGGGAACAGATCACCCTGCTGCCCGGTCCGCCGACCATTTTCCAGTCCCTGCTCAGTCACCCCGAACGGGAAAACTATGACCTGGCAAGCCTGCGCAAGGCGATCACCGGCGCCGCCAGCATCCCGGTCAAACTGATCACCGACATGCAATCAGTGCTTGGCATCGAGACCGTGCTCACCGCCTACGGCCTCTCGGAATGCTGTGGCCTTGCCACCATGTGCCGCCGCGGCGATGCCGCCGAAGTGATCGCCAATACCTCGGGCCGCGCCATCCCGGACGTGGAAGTGCTCTGCGCCGCCGAAGACGGCAGCGAAGTCCCCCGCGGCGAGCCGGGTGAAATCCTGGTCCGCGGCTACAACGTGATGGCCGGCTACCTCGACAACCCGCAGGCGACCGCCGAGGCCATCGATACCGAGGGCTGGCTGCACACGGGCGACATTGGCGTGATGGACGAGCAGGGCAATCTCTCGATCACCGACCGCCTGAAAGACATGTTCATCACTGGCGGCTTCAACTGCTACCCCGCGGAAATCGAGAATCTGCTTTGCAGCCACGGGGAAATCAGCATGGCCGCGGTCATCGGCGTTGCCGACGAAAGGCTCGGGGAAGTCGCTATGGCCTGGATCGTCACCCGCAGCGGCGAGCCGATCCCGGAAGAAGATATCCGGGCCTGGTGCCGGGAAAACATGGCCAATTACAAGGTGCCGCGCCTTTACGAATTCGTCGACAGCCTGCCGACCAATGCCTCAGGCAAAGTAGTCAAGGCCGAACTGCGCGAACGTTTTCGGCTGCGCAAGCCACAAACAACAGCTTAAAAAATGTGAAGGAGTCACCATGTCAGTCAGCAGCCTGGGCTATATCGGCGTTCATAGCACGGACCTCTCCCGGTGGGTAACTTTCGGCACCGAGGTACTGGGCATGGAGGACGCCACCGCCCACATCAACGACGGCAGCGGCAATCTCTACCTGAAGATGGACGAGCATCCCTACCGGGTGATCGTTTCCGAAAGTGATGCTGACCGTTTCGGTTTCTGCGGCTGGGAGTGCAATACCCTCGAGGGCCTGCTGGAAAGCGTCGAGAAACTGCACGAGGCCGGCACCGAGATCGAGGAAGCCAGCGCGGAAGACGCGCAACTGCGCAAGGTCAGCCGCCTCTTCCGCTTCAGCGACCCCGCTGGCAACCGGCACGAGATTTACTGGGGTGTCATCTCCGACTTCCGCCGCCTGGTCTCCCCGGTGGGTGTGAGCAAGTTCATTACCGGCGACATGGGTTTCGGCCACGTGGTATTGCCGGCCCCCAACTTCGACGACACCGTGGGTTTCTTCCGCGAGCTCCTCGGTTTCGAACTGTCGGACTTCATGCAGATCCGCTTCACCCCCGACCCCAACGAGCCGATAAAACGCCTGTGGTTCCTGCACTGCAACCCGCGCCACCACAGCCTGGCCCTGTTCGAGATGGAGCACCCCGCCGGCTGCGTGCACTGCATGGTGGAAGTAGAAAACATCGACGAGGTGGGCCGCCTGGAGGACCGTCGTATCGCCCACGACGTACGCCTCTCCGCCACCCTCGGGCGGCACGCCAACGACCACATGGTTTCGATTTACATCACCACTCCCTCGGGCTTCGACGTGGAATACGGCGCCGAAGGCATGCGGGTGGACAATTGGGACGAATATAGCGTTTTCGAAAGTACCGTTCCCAGCTTCTGGGGCCACGTTTTCAAAGGGCCCGGGGAATAAACGGGGTTACTTCATATGGGGTATGCGCCTTGCACGCCCGTGAAGGATCATAACGACTCGAACAACACGGCCAATTTCAGCAATTCAGCTTTCAACAATTTAACAGGGACCTGGAGATGAGTGTCGAAGACACCCGAGAACTGCGCAACGCGCTTGGCGCTTTCGCTACCGGGGTAACCATCGTGACCACTATCGATGAAACGGGCGGGCCGGATGCCACCGGCGGCCCGTTGCCCGTCGCTATCACCGCGAACAGTTTTTCTTCCGTCTCCCTCGATCCCCCGCTGATCCTCTGGAGCATCGGCAGGAACGCCCAGTGCTTCGAAGCCTTCGAGCGTGCGCGCAGCTTTGCCGTGCATATCCTGCACAGCGGCCAGCAGGAACTGTCGAACCTCTGTGCCACGAAGAATGCCGACAAGTTCGCCGCCATCGACTGGCACCCCGGCCTCGACGGCGTCCCGGTGTTCGATGATTATCACACCTGCTTCCAATGCAGCGTTGAACAGCGCTACGACGGCGGTGACCACGTGATCATTCTCGGCCGTGTACACGAGTACGACAATCGACAAAAAACCACCCATGCAGCACCACTGGTCTTCTACCAGGGGCAATACAAGAACATCGCCTGACAGGAATCCCGGTCAACACGACGACCGTTGTCGAAAGGAAAGCGACCATTACTTTGAGGCATGCAAGATGCAAACAATAAATGACGAGATTCTGGCCCTGGTCGCCAGTCATGAAGAAACCAATCGCGAGAATCGCCAGGTAGCGCCTGAAGTGGTGCAGGCGCTAAAGGACTGTGGTTTCCTGCGCATGTTCCTCCCGGCCAAATGGGGCGGCCTGGAATGTCGGCCACAGGACTATTTCCGCGACCAGATCCGCCTGGCGGAAGCCGATATGAGCACCGCCTGGATCGGCGGCGTCATCGCCGTGCACGCCTTCCAGCTCGCCCTGATGGATGAACAGGCTCTCTCGGATGTCTACGGCGAAGACCCTAACACCCTGATCAGCAGCTCCTACAATCCGGTTGGCGCCAAAGTCAGCGTGACCGAAGGCGGCTGCATGGTCAGCGGCCGCTGGGGCTGGAGTTCGGGTTCCGAACACTGCCAGTGGGCACTGCTTGGCGGCATCGTGCCAGAGGAAGGCTATCGCACCTTCCTCATCCCCCGCAGCGACTACCGTATCGAGGACACCTGGCATGTGATGGGCCTGCAGGGCACCGGCTCCAACGACATCGTCATCGACGAACCCGTGTTCGTGCCCGACTACCGCAGTCACAAGCGCCTCGACGGTTTCAATTGCCAGCACAAGCAGGAAAACCCGGTCTACAACATGCCCTGGGCCCAGGGTTTTATCCGCGTGGTCAACACCCCCGCCATCGGCGCACTGAAGCACGCCCTGGCCCTGTTCGTCGAATCCCGCGGCGCGGCCAGCACCGACCCGACCAAGCTGGCGGCTGACAGCGACACCCAGTGCCGCGTCGCCCACGTGTGGAACCTGATCGACGAGGTCGAAACCATCCTGTTCAAGAATTTCGACGAGATGGAAGTCAACAACTGGCAGCCGACGATCGAGCAGCGAGTGAGATACCGCTACCAGGCGAGCATCGTGATCGACAAGTGCAGCGAAGGCATCAATACACTCTTCGACGTTGCCGGCGGGCGTTCCGTTTTCCTCGGCAACCCGATACAAAACATCTGGAACGACATTCATATCGCACGTTCCCACGTGGCCAATAGCCCAGCCGCCTTCGCCCGCAACCTGGGCATGGTGAGCATGGGCCTCGAAAACACTGACATGTTTATCTGAGGGGGCCACGCAGATGGATTCCACCCTTCCGGAAGGCGCCTATCTCGAGCTGAGCCAGCACATGCGCCTGCACTATCTCGACTTCGCGCCAGAAAACCAGGCCGCCCGCGGCGCGGTGATACTGATTCACGGCAGCGGTCCCGGTGCCAGTGGCTACAGCAACTTCCAGCACAACGTGGCTGCCTTCACCGACGCGGGCTACCGGGTCCTGGTGCCTGACCTGCCGGGCTACGGCTACACCAGCAAACCCCAGGACGCGATTTATACACTCGATTTTTTCAGCGGCTACCTGGCGGAATTCATCGACAGACTCGAACTGCAAGACACCATCCTGGTGGGAAATTCCCTCGGCGGTGCCATCGCCCTGGGCTATACCCTCGCCCACCCTGGCAATGTCAGTCGCCTGATCCTCATGGCCAGCGGCGGCCTCGAGGAAAAACCGGTCTACTTCCAGACCGAGGGTATTCAGGCCATGGTGAAATACCCCATGGGCTCGCCGGAATTCACCCGGGACGTGCTGCGGGAACTGCTCGGCCTGCTGGTCCATGATCGCTCGCAGGTCACCGAGGAACTGGTGGACCAGCGCTGGCAGATCCTGCAGACACAGAATCCGCAGGTGCTGGTCTCCATGGACGTACCGAATCTCTCCAGCAGGCTGCATGAAATCGACTGCCCGATCCTGGCCTTCTGGGGGCAGGACGACAAGTTCTGTCCGATCTCCGGCGCGACGACCCTGGTCGAGAACTGCGCCGATGCAAAGATTACCCTGCTCACCCGCTGCGGCCACTGGGTGATGGTGGAGTACGCCGACTACTTCAACCGGCAGTGCCTCGATTTTCTCGAACATTCCGGGAGCGCCTGACGGTGGCGCTCGACAAGGATACCCGCGAGACCATCGGCGAAGCCCTTTACCGCGCCATGCGCGAAGGCACTACCCTCGCCCCCCTGACCGAGCAGTACCCGGACATCGAAATCGAGGACGCCTACCACATCTCCCAGGCCATGTTGCAGCAGCGCCTGGCCAAGGACGGCGAGGTGGTGGTGGGCAAGAAGATCGGCGTCACTTCCGCCGCGGTACAGAACATGCTCGGCGTGTTCCAGCCGGATTTCGGCTTTCTCACCGATCGCATGGCCTACGCCAACGGCGCCGATATCCCCGTGGCCGGTAATCTCATCCAGCCCAGGGCCGAGGGCGAAATCGCCTTTCGCCTGAAGTCCGACCTGCGCGGCCCCGGCGTTAGCGAGGCGGATGTACTGGCAGCCACCGAGTGCATCCTGCCCTGTTTCGAGATTGTCGACTCACGCATAGACGACTGGAAGATTCGCATCCAGGACACGATTGCCGACAACGCTTCCTGCGGCGTTTATGTACTCGGGGACGCTGAAATCGACCCCGCCGGCCTTGATCTCGCCGCACTGGAAATCCGCGTATTCAAGAACGGCAGCGAGATCAGCTCGGGCAAGGGCGCCGCCGTACAGGGCAACCCGCTGACCGCTGTTGCCTGGCTGGCCAATACCCTGGGGGAGTTCGACATCCCCTTCCTGGCCGGCGAGGTCATCCTCTCCGGCTCGCTGGTGCCGCTGGAGCCGGTCAAGGCCGGCGACAGTATCCGCCTGGAAATGTCCGGCGAGGGAATCGACACCTGCTCTGCTCACTGCAGCTTTATCCAATGACCACCCAATGAAGAAGCCCAGACCATGACTGAAAATGTCCTTCCCCAAAAAGCGCGAGCCGCGATCATAGGGCCCGGCAATATCGGCACCGACCTGCTGATGAAGGCCCTGCGCAGCGAGTGGATCGAGCCGGTCTGGATGGTCGGCATCGAGGATTCTCCCGGCATCCAGCGCGCCCGGGAGATGGGCCTCAAGGTCACCACCGAGGGGGTGGACGGTTTGTTGCCCCATATCGAGGAGGATCGCATCGCCTTTGCCTTCGACGCGACCTCGGCCTACGTGCACAAGGAGAATTCCGACAAGCTCACCAGCCGCGGCGTCACCATGATAGACCTGACACCCGCGGCGATCGGCCCCTACTGCATCCCGCCGGTCAACCTCCACGCCCTGCTGGAAAAGGGCGTCGAGTCCAACGTGAACATGGTCACCTGCGGCGGCCAGGCCACTATCCCGCTGGTAGCCGCGGTAAGCCGGGTCCAGCCGGTCAGCTATGGCGAGATCGTCGCCACCGTCGCCTCCGAATCCGTGGGCATGGGCACCCGGGACAATATCGACGAGTTCACCCGCACCACCTCTGCCGCAGTCGAGCAGATCGGAGGCGCCGGCAAGGGCAAGGCGATCATCATCATCAACCCCGCCGAGCCACCGCTGATCATGCGCGACACTGTCCACTGCCTGACCGAGACTGAACCCGACCGGGAAGCGATCATCCAGTCTTTCAAGGACATGATCAGCGAAGTGCAGAAATACGTGCCGGGCTACCGCATGCTGAACGAGCCGATCTTCGACGGCAATCGCGTCACCATCTCGGTGGAAGTGGAGGGCCTGGGTGACTTCCTGCCCAAGTATTCCGGCAACCTCGACATCATGACCGCCGCGGGCCTGCGCACCGCGGAGATGATCGCGCAACAGCGTGCTGCGGGCTGAAAGGCCGCGACACCCTAGCTAGCAGAACCAGACGAGCGAACTGATTATGGACCTGGCAGGCAAGAAAGTAGTACTCCACGACATGTGCCTCCGCGACGGCATGCACCCGAAGCAGCACAAGATCACCGTTGAGCAGATGGTGAGCATCGCCACGGCGCTGGACGCTGCCGGCGTGCCGCTGATCGAGGTGACCCACGGCGATGGACTGGGGGGCGCGTCGGTCAACTACGGCTTCCCCACCGCCAGCGACGAGGAATACCTCACCGCGGTGTCTGGCGCGGTGAAGCAGGCGAAGATTTCCGCCCTGCTCCTGCCCGGCATCGGCACTGTCGACCACCTGCGCATGGCGGCCGAGTGTGGCGCGAGCACCATCCGGGTGGCCACCCACTGCACCGAGGCCAACGTCTCGCGCCAGCACATCAACCTCTCCCGGGAAATGGGCCTGGATACGGTGGGCTTCCTGATGATGGCCCACATGATCGAACCCGCTCACCTGCTGGAGCAGGCCAAGCTGATGGAGTCTTACGGCGCCAACTGCATCTACTGCACCGACTCCGCGGGCTACATGCTGCCGGACGACGTCACCGCGCGGATTTCACTGCTGCGCACCGAATTGAAGCCGGAGACCGACATCGGCTTCCACGGCCACCACAACATGGCCATGGGCGTGGCCAACTCACTGGCCGCGCTGGAGGCCGGCGCCCTGCGCATCGACGGCTCCGCGGCGGGCCTCGGCGCCGGCGCGGGCAATACGCCGCTGGAAGTCATGGCGGCGGTACTGGATCGCATGGGCGCAGTGACCGGTGTGGATATCTTCAAACTGATGGACGCGGCGGAAACCGCGGTGCTGCCGATCATGGACGAGCCGGTGCGGATCAGCCGCGATGCGCTGGTCCTCGGCTATGCCGGCGCCTACTCCTCCTTCCTGCTGTTCGCCAAGCGAGCGGAGAAGAAGTACGGGGTGCCCTCCCACGAGATCCTGCTGGAGATGGCCCGGCGCAAGACCGTCGGCGGCCAGGAGGACCTGATCGAGGATGTGGCCATCGCGCTGGCCAAACAGTCCTGAACAAGAGAGCAGTCCTGAACAAGAGAGCAGTCCTGAGCAAGAAGGTAGTCCTGAGCCCGCCCGGGCCTGCACTCGAGCAAGCCCTTATCGGACAGGGCTGAAGCGGCGCTGGCCCCGCCGCGTCGATACGGGCTAGAATAGGCCCGCAAATTACCCCGAGACCACTGGTCGTAGCTGTATATAATTATGAAATCGGGCCTGACTATCCCGGAGTTCAGCAAGCTCCTGGGACACCTCTACGGCGGGCACATCGAAGAGGACCCCTACAGCAACTTCCTGCAGATGCTGCGGGAAGTGCTCGAATGCAACTTCGCCTCCATGACCTTGCGCGAGCCCGTGGGCGACGATGGCGGCCTGCTCTTCGTCTCCAACGACCTGCTGCAGAAAACCTACGTCGACGACCACAGCAACCCCTATACCGACCAGTACTACACCTCCAACCTGATGGTGAACCTGCCCTGGGGCGAGGTGAAAACCCTCGACCAGATCACCTCCTACGCCACCTTCGAGTCCACGGATCTCTACCGCATCTGCATGGAGCCGATCAACATCTACCACATGATGGGCGCCGACCTGCGCGGCGCCAGCGGCCAGCGTTTCAGCGTGCGCCTGGCCCGGCCAAAGGACGCGCCGAACTTCGACGAGGAGGACCGGGCCTTTTTTGCCGACCTCTCCTCCCATATCCAGCGCGCCGTCGCCAGCGGGGTACAGCTGGTGCAGATGGACCTGGAGCGCAAGCTCTTCGCCAAGACGATTTCCGGGCGCTCCATCGGTACCATCACGCTGGACGAACGGGGCAAGGTGGTCAACTGCAACTTCTCCGCCAACGAATTCGTGCGCGAGAAGGACGGCATCGCCATCGTCAACGAGCAGATTCACCTGGTCAACAGCGCCCACCGGGATCGCCTCAACGGTTATATCCAGGAGGTGATCGCCGCCAACCGCAAGCAGGAACAGTCGCCGGTCCACGCCATGGCGGTGGACAGGCAGTCAGGCAAGGCGCCCTACGAATTGCTGATCAAGCCCATCGCCATCGACAAGACCGTGGAGTCGGCGCGCACGCCCCACCTGATGGTGTTCATCAGCGATCCGGAACGTAAATACGAAATCGACATCAAGATGCTGATGTCACTCTATGGCCTCACCCGGGCGGAGGCCCTGCTGGCGAAGAACCTGGCGGAGGGACAGAGCCTGGACCAGAGCGCCGCCAGCCTCGGCATCGCGCGCAATACCGCCCGCGCCCAGTTGCGCTCCATCTTTTCCAAGACCGGGGTGACCCAGCAGTCGATGCTGGTGAGCCTTATCCTGAAGAGCCTGGCAACGTTTTCCTGAACGGGCTCGCAGCCGCGGCCTGCCTTCCTGCCTTGCGGCCGAACAGGGTGGCGTCGGCGACCGACATGCCACTGGCGTAGCCGGCACCGGTGCGTGGAATACCGCAGGCGGTACGGCCCGCCGCGTAAAGCCCCGGAATGCTCTCCCCTTCCGGAGTGAGCACTTCACCCGTCGGCAGGGTTTCCAGCCCACCGAGGGTGAAGCAGGTTGGTTGTAAGGTCGCCAGACTGTAATCGACCAGGGCGAACGGGCCCTGCTGCAAGGGTTTCAGCCATTCCGCGGCCTTGTGGAACAGGGGGTCCTCGCCCTGCTCCGCGTGCCGGTTGTAATAGGCAACAGTCTCCTGCAGGGAATTCGGCGGCAGGCCGGCATCCTGCTCCACCTCGGCAACCGACTCACCAACGGCGACAATTTCCGCCTTGTCGTGGTAGTCCGGGCGGGCGAAGTGGGCGTTGTCGATGAACATGTAGGCGCGCATTCCATCCTGCCGGGAAACCGCATCGCCGAGGCGGGAGAGATAGACGTCCTCGTTGATAAAGCGCTGGCCCTGCCGGTTGACGAAGATACCGAAGGTCAGCTGCGGCGGCGGGTAGTGGGCGACGCCGACGAAAGCCTGGCCCATGTGGATGGCGTTGCCCCCGGCGGCGACCCCGAGCAGGATGCCCTCCCCCCGGTCACCGGGATTGCCGTGGCGGGTACAGATCGCGGCGAGTTGGGGTATATGCCGCTCGGTCATGCGCTCGTTCATAATGAAGCCGCCCATGGTGAGGATAACGCCGCGACGCGCCAGCAGGTACTGCAATCGATTGTCCGCCTTGACCACCACGCCGCAGATGCGGCCGTCTTCCGCCTGGATCAGTGAAGTGACCCGGGTGTCGTAACGCACATCGATGCCCGCCGCGACAACCTTGCCCATCAGGGCCGTCATCACCACCTGGCCGCCCTCGTGCCCCGCCTCTTCCGGCAGGTGGCCCCGGGGCACCGGCTGCGCGATATCGACGAAGGGCCAGGCCCGCTCGTTGCCGGTGAACTGGAGTGAATCACCGGTCAGGGCGACCACGTCGCGGCCCTCGAAAAGGCTGCGCCGGTAGGGAATGCCCTGTGCCTCCATCCAGTCGAAGTGTTCCGCCGCGCCATCCACGAAGGCGGCGATCCTCGTGTCGTCGGCAAAGTCACCGAAGCAGGCCTTCAGGTAGGCGCTCATGTTCTCCGAGCTGTCCTCGATACCGAGGTCCCGCTGCAGGCGGGTTCCCCCGCTACCCCCGAGGTACATCTCACAGGCGGAGAGCATGGTGGAACCACCGCCGCCGCTGAAGCGCTCGAGCACGGTGACTTTGGCTCCTGCGGCATGGGCCTCGAGGGCCGCGCAGGCCCCGGCGCCGCCAAAGCCACAGACGATGACGTCGGTGACTAGGTCGCTGCGGGGAAGGTCGGTCAGGGAAAGGATCTCAGGCATGGCGGTCCCGACATTTAATCAATTATTATTGACCATTAGACAATTGTTACTTACGATATCAGCGCCTCAACCTAATAGCAACCAGCAAGGGCAGCGAATGAATCTCCACTATGACTGGCAGGCCAGCCTGCTCACGCTCGTCATCATCTTTGCCGCGGGGGCCATCCTGAAATACCTGGTACTGCTGATTCCCGCCCTCAAGCAGAGCCAGATGCAGGACAGCGCCGAAAACGAGCGCAAGCTGACCCAGCGCGCCCCGCTGTACTCGCCCCGGGTGAAGCCCGCCCAGCAGGTCGGCATGGCGACTTACCTCTTCAGCCATATCTTCATCCTGCCCTTCCTGGTCACCATGGCGCCGCAGCCCCTTTGGCGGATCGCGCTGGACGTTTTCCTGATCCTGATGGTCTACGACCTGGTCTACTACGTGGTACATCGCTACTACTTCCACGGCACGGGCTACCTGCGCCAGGTTCACGCGGTACACCACCAGGCCCGTAGCCGGGTCAGTTCGATTGACTCGCACCTGCTGCACCCCATGGAGGTACTGATCGGCATCGGCCTTTACTACCTGACCATCGTCTTCCTGGGCCTGCTAGGCATGGCGCCCTTCAGCGTCGCCTCTATCGTGGTCTCCAGCGTGATCTACGTGCAGCTGAATACTTTCAACCACTGCCGTTTCGACCTGGATCGCTTCCCCTACCGGCTGCTGAACTGGATCGCCATGAAACACGATGCCCACCACCTGGACATGCGCCACGGCAACTACGCGACGATCACACTGCTCTACGACAAACTCTTCGGCACCTACGAAATCCACCCCCGGGAACTGGAGGGCAAGGGTGAAGCCGGCGGCACACCCGCCGGCTGAAACCGGCCACGCTTCACACGCTGGCGAATAGTCCGTATAGAGGCTCCCAGTAACGCGAAAGCGTGGCAAACTGCAGGGCAGCAATCTCTATAACTGATAACAACGGATAGCAGCTTATGGACTCAGCGATTTCAATGGATGGAAAGGTCGCCCTGGTCACCGGCGCCGCCGCCGGCCTGGGGCGCGCCACAGCCTTGATACTGGCCCGTGCGGGGGCCCGGCTGTGCCTGGTGGATATCGACCCCGAAGGCCTGGCCGGCACCGCGGAAGAAATCAGCGCCCTGGGTGGTGAAGCACTGGTTCAAATGGCCGACCTCGGCGTGGCAGAGAACTGCGAGCAGGCCGTCCGGGCCACCGTGGAACGTTTCGGCCGCCTCGACGCCCTGTGCAATATCGCCGCCGTCATGGTCGCCTGCCACGCCGGCGAGATGACCGACGCCCAGTGGGAAAAGACCATGGCGGTGAACCTGGGCGCGCCCTTCCGCCTGTTCCGGGCCGCCCTCCCCCACCTGCTGGAAGCCCATGGCGCGGTGGTCAATGTCACCTCCTGCGCCGCCAGCCAGGGCCAGGCCTATACCGCCGCCTATTGCGCCAGCAAGGCCGGGCTCACCAACCTCACCAAAGCCCTCGCGATGGAATACATCAACCAGCCTATCCGCATCAACGCGGTGGCCCCCGGCGGCATGGATACCGCCCTCGCAGCGGGCTTCTGGCAACTGCAGGAACCCGACGCCTCCCTGATCCAGCGCTACACCCCCCTGCGCGGCTCGGTGGCGATCGAGGACGTGGCGGCAATGGTCGCCTTCCTCGCCAGCGATGCAGCGAGCAGCATCCACGGCGCCTCGATTCCCGTCGACAACGGCATCACCGCAGGCTAGCGCGCAGCGAACGTTTTTCCGGAGTATCCCCAATGCAGCCATCGCCGCAGGAATTACACGATTACCTGGCCAAAGAGCAGATTCGCGAACTGGCCCTGCTCTACTCCCGCGGAGTGGATCGCAAGGACCCGGCGCTGCTGCGCACCCTCTACACGGAAGATGCCACGGACACCCACGGCGACGATTTCAGCGGCACGGCGGAGGCCTTCGTCGATTTCCTCGAGGATTGCTTCGGCTTCATGCGCTACAGCGGTCACCACATCTGCAACCACCTGATCTCGGTGGACGGGGACACGGGAGAGGGCGAAATCTACGCAATCGCCTACCACGTTCTTCCCGACGGTAATGACGGCTGGATCGAAGACCTGCTCTGCGTGCGCTATCTCGATCACTACCGCCGTTGTGAAGACGGCCGCTGGCGTTTCAGCAAGCGCGTGGTCACCTACGACATGCGCACCCAGCGGCCCTACAAGCTACCGGACCAGCCGGAACCTTCACAGGACCCAAGCTACGAATTACTGGCGAGCCGCCTTTTCGCGAAGGGCCCCCGCGCCTGAGGCAGCAGCAATGGCTAGAGGAGAAATACAAGAATGATCGAGACCACAGGGACTTCACTCAAGCGCCTGGCAGGATTGTTATCGAGCCTGGGACTGGCTTGTGCGCTTACTGTGGCGAGTGTGTCTGCCGGGGCTGTCACCGTCGACAATGCGCTACTCGCGGATGAAAGCAACGGCGAGCACTGGCCGGCCTACGGCCGCACCTTCAGCGAACAGCACTACAGCCCCCTCGAACAGATCAACGCGGATAATGTCGATCGTCTCGGCCTGGCGTGGTCGCTGGAGGTCGACGGCCTGTGGAACATGGCGACGGTGCCCATCGAGGTCGACGGCGTCATCTACTTCGCGGCCGGCTACAGCATCGTGCACGCCGTCGACGTGGTCAGCGGTAAACTGCTGTGGAAATACGACCCCAAAGTCTCCAGCGAGAAAATGCGCATGGCCTGGGGTATCCGCGGGCTGACCTACTGGAACGGCAAGCTCTACACCGGTGTGCAGGACGGACGACTGTTCGCCCTCGATGCCAAAACCGGCGAACTGGTCTGGGAAACCCTCACCACCACCCCCGGCGACAACCGTTACATCACCGGCGCACCGCGGGCCTTCAACGGCAAGATCATCATCGGCCACGGCGGCGCGGACTTCGGCCACGTGCGGGCCTATGTCACCGCCTACGACGCCGAGACCGGGGAGCAGGCCTGGCGCTGGTACATCGTTCCCGGCAACCCCGCGGACGGCTTCGAAAACGCCGCCATGGAAATGGCAGCGAAAACCTGGACCGGTGAATGGTGGCGCTTCGGCGGCGGCGGTACGGCCTGGAACGCCATGACCTATGACCCGAAATACAACCGGGTCTATATCGGTACCGGCAACGGCTCGCCGTGGAATCACCAGCTGCGCTCACCAGAAGGTGGTGACAACCTCTTCCTCTGCTCCGTGGTAGCGCTCGACGCCGACACCGGGGAATACGTCTGGCATTACCAGACCGCGCCCGGCGAGAGCTGGGACTTCAATTCCACCATGGATATCACCTTGAGCACTCTGGAGATCGACGGCAAGACCCGGGATGTGCTGCTGCATGCGCCGAAAAACGGCTTTTTCTACGTCATCGATCGCGCCACCGGCAAGCTGGTCTCCGCGGAAAAATTCGACAAGGTCACCTGGGCAAGCCATGTCGACATGGCCAGCGGGCGCCCGGTGGAAAACCCCGGTATTCGCTATGAAGACGGCCCGGCCGTGACCTTCCCGGGTTCTGGCGGCGCGCACAACTGGCAGCCCATGTCCTTTTCACCGCGCACCGGGCTCACCTACATCCCCACCATCCGCCTTGCCGGCTTCTACGACCAGGGCAATCGCACTCCGGAAAAATGGGACTACACCGACCTCGATTTCAGCGGCCTCGACCAGCCCTTTACCGATGTTCCCAAGTCGGCGGGCTCCAGCAGCCTGCTGGCCTGGGACCCGGTAGCGCAGGCGGAGGTCTGGCGCGTGGAGAAAGTCGGCTCCCACAATGGCGGCACACTCGCCACCGCAGGGGACCTTGTCTTCCAGCCCCAGGCCGATGGCCAGTTCATCGCCCACGATGCCCTCAGCGGCGAGGCCCTGTGGAGCAGCTTCATGGGTGTTGGCAGCGTCTCGACACCGATTTCCTATTCAGTTAACGGCAAGCAGTATGTGACCGTACTCGCCGGTTGGTCGGGCGGGCAGATGCTGCTCGGCTCCCTCTCGGCCCAGCACGGCTGGGTCGGGCGAAACCATCCGCGGCGAGTACTGACCTACGTGCTGGACGGTGACGCGGAAATGCCGCCCTCGCCGCCCAGAACAGTGGTAGAACCCCTGATCGCCCCGGAGTTTGAAGTCGACCCGGCACTGGCGCGCAAAGGTCGGGACGTTTACCTGCAGTGCACAATCTGTCACGGCGTCAGCGCTGTCGCAGGTGGGTACGCGCCGGACCTGCGGGCTTCGCCGATTCCCCTCTCCTTCGAGGCGCTTTCCGCCATCGTACGCGATGGCGCACTGGAGAGCGTGGGGATGCCGAATTTCCCCGAACTCAGCGACGATGAAATCGTCCAGTTGCAGCACTTCCTGCGCGAACAGGCCCGCTACGAAGCGCCCCTGTGGGACCAGGTCAAGCTGGGCTGGAACATGGTTAAAATCATGGTGAAAATGGAATTAATGCGGCGCGGCTGGATCGACGGTGAGGTGGCCAGCATCGAAACCCAGGCACCAGCCAACGGCAAGGCGCCGCCCTTGCTCGACGCCAGCGACCAATAATCAGGAGTGGTGCCCATGTCTGAAGCCCTGATGCGCGAGTACTACGCCACCTACAACAGCGAGGCCCCGGATGCCCTCGCCGGCTTCTACCACCCGGAGGCGGAGCTGCACTCTCCCGGGGGCATCATGCGCGGTGCCGATGAAATCCTCGCCAGCTACCGTTACATGATCAGCGCCTTCGAGGACCGGATGGAACCGCGGCGCATCACTATGGATGAGAACACCGCGTCGGTCGATATCATCGACCGTCTCGTCGCCCGGCAGGCCATCGACGATTTTCTCGGGGTAGCCCTGCACAAGGGCGAGGTGATGTCCCTTGAATTGCGCGGCAGTTACCAGATTGAAGATGGCCGTTTTCGGCATATCGTGATTGAGCCACGCTGACCCCAACTGCAATCGACCCTAACTGCAAGCGGCGCATGAGCCCACGGCACTACCCGAGGAGAACAACCCGAGATGAGTACCACACCGGAGAAAGTTCGCGAAGTCATCGGCCACTACATCGAGGCCTGGAACACCAACAACAAGGCGCTGCTGCTGTCGCTGTTCGCGGAGGATGCCCAGTGGACAGACCCGGTAGGCGGCCCGACCTTCGTCGGCCATGAAGGCGTGGCGGGTTTCTGGGATTTCGCCCACCAGGGTAATGATCGCGAACTGGAGGCAGAACCCCGACAAATCATTGCCTGCGCCAACGAGGGAATCCTGCACTTCACCATGAAAGTCCGCATCCCCGCTGAAAACAAGGGCCTGGACCTGCAGGTCACCGATCACTTCGTGCTCAACGAGGACGGTCTGATTGCAACGGCCAGGGCCTTCTGGGACGAAGCCTGCGTCAACTGCCCGGAAGGCATGGAACTGTTCGTCCCCGATATCACTTGAGCCCCTCCCTGATTGACGGACCTCCGTGTCCGCAACATGGGGCCTGATACCCTTGCTCAGAACTCCAGTTTCACATCGAGGCCGTAGCTGAGTGGCCGGGTGTACTGGAAGCCGAGGTTGGACAGGGTATAGACGTACTTGTCCTCGTCGGTCAGGTTCTTGCCCCACAGGGCTAATGTCAGCGGCATACCGACGATCTCCCAGTCCGTCAGCGCCAGCCTCGCCCCCAGCAGTCCCAGTTCCGGTGCTGTAATATCCGTCGTCCCGGTCAGGAATACCTCGTCACGCCAGACGTAGTTGAGGTTGAAGTCCAGGCTGCTGCCATTGTTCAGGGCAAAGGAATGATCGAGGGAGATCGAGTACGCGCTCTCGGGCGCGAGGGGCAGATAGGTGCTGTCGGTGATATCCTGGCCGCGACGGTCCACCGGGCTGTAGGGCGGGCCCGAGAGCAGGATGCTCTGCTCGGGCACCACGACATCGCTAAGTTCGTTGTCCAGGTAGGTGTAGTTGAAGGTCAGTGAGGTTGAATCGCCGATCAGGCCGATCACGTCCAGTTCGACACCCTCCACCTCGGCCTTGCCCGCGTTGAAGTTTTCCACGTAAGAGGCGTAAAACGGCGGCAGGCCCTCGATCAGCACCACGAGGTCGTCGTACTCGGTAGTAAAGGCAGCCGCGTTGACCCGCAGGCGATTGTTCAGCCACTCGGATTTCAACCCGATCTCGTAACTCACGTTGTCTTCCTGGTCGAAGGTCAGGCTGAAGTCCAGGGTGCGCTCGCCAGAGCCGCCGGCGCGATAGCCGGTGGCGGTCCGGAAGTAGACGCTGGCGTCATCGGACAGCGCGTAATCCAGCACGAAGGTGTAGTCCACGTGGTCGTAATCGAGACTGTTCTCACCCGGCAGGTGGGTGATGCTCGGGTTGCCGGGATCGACGCCCCGCACTGCCTCCCGTTCGTCCTCGGTGTAGCGCAAGCCCGCGGTAACCGACAGCCGTGAATCGAGGATGTCCGGCGTATAGGTCGCCTGGCCGAACACCGCCTGGGACTTGAGGTTGGTCTCGAAGTTACGGGCGCCGAGGTTGGTGCCGCCGAGCAGGATCGAGGTGGAGGCGTTGGGTTCCGCCAAATTGTCGAGTTCGAAGTTGGTGCCGTTGGTCCAGGACTCCTCGGTCTTCTCGCCGTCCTCCTCGAAGTAGTAGTAGCCGAGGATGTAGTCGAGGCGTTCATCGAAGGCATTGCCAACCAGCTGGAATTCCTGGCTGACGGCCTCGGTAGCCCAGTCGATCGCCGTGGAGAAGAACAGCGTGTCCGACCAGTTCTGGATGGTGTACTCCTCCATCTCCCGGTAGCTGGTGATGGACTTCAGGCTGAGACTGTCGCTGATCGTCCAGTTGAGGGTCAGGTTGTGGCCCCAGAGCTTGGTATCGGACTCGGGCAGTACATAGCGGAAGGCAGCGCCACCGAGCAGCACGTGGCTGGTGTCTTCCTGGCGGTCCTTGCGCTCCGTCTGGTAGTAAGGGGGCGTGCTGTCGACTTTCGAGTAATCGAAGCTGTAGTCCACGCTCAGGCTGTCTGTCGCGTCCCAGGCCAGGGCCAGGCGATACCCTTGCTGGTCCTGTTCGTAAAAATCCTCGGTTTCCTGGCCAGGCACGGCGTTGGGGCCCTTGTTTTCGACCCAGCCATCCTCTCCCGATGCCGCGTAGCTGAACTTGCTGCGAAGGCTGGAGGAGATGGGAACGTCGAGGGTGACCCCCGCATTCCAGCTACCGAAATTGCCGATGCCTGCCTTCAGTTTGCCGCCAAACTCGTCGCCGGGTCGTGTAGAGATGAAATTCACCGCGCCGGCAGAAGAGTTACGACCGAACAGGGTGCCCTGGGGTCCACGGAGGATTTCGACCCGCTCGAGGTCGAGCAGATCGAGGGTGGCGCCCGAGGTGCGTGCGATATAGACACCATCGATATAGATCCCCACCGGATTGTCGATGGTCAGCGTCTGGGAATCGGTATTGCCAAAACCGCGAATGAACAGGGAAACGTTACTGGTGGTCGTGGGGAAGTCATAGGCCTGCAGGCTCGGCGCCTGGGCACTGAGCTCACTGAGGTTCGATATCCCCCGCGCCTCGAGTACGTCCTGGCTGTAGGCTGCAACCGACAGGGGTGTGTCCTGCAGCGACTCGGCGCGTTTTTGTGCAGTGACGACGACTTCCTCCAGTTGGGCATAGCCGGGTGAAGCTGCGACCCCCAACGCCAGTGCTGTCGCCAGGGTCATGGTGTTTCGAGCAGGTGCAATCATCTTGCAGGACTCCCTAGTATTAGATTTATGGTCTTGCTGTCCTGAACCGAAAAGCCGAAGCGTCGCAAGGGGCTTCGGCTGGTAGCGGGATTGTAAGGCAGTCCGTAAAAATACTTACAAAATTGCTTTAGTCCGAATAGGGTATTCAACATCGCCAGCCCGAAATACAGAATGATCGACAGGCTCGAAAACTCGGGAGGCTGTCGCTCGAACAGCGTCCCGCCAAAAAAATAAGGAGTTAGGGCATGAGGTTCAGCTACCAGGTCGGCATGTGCGATGCCGATCACTACCTGCCTTTGGCCAGGGCCGCGGAAGCGGCGGGCTACCATGGGCTGACGATTCCCGACAGCATCTGCTACCCGCAGCAGGCCAGTTCCAAATACCCCTACAACGATGACGGCAGCCGGGAATTTCTCGAAAACGTCCCCTTTATCGAAAGCCTCATCGCCATCGCCCATATGGCGGCAGTGACCGAGAACATTCGCTTCGCGACCTTTGTCTACAAGCTGGCCGTGCGCCAGGCGCCGGTCGTGGCCAAGCAGGTGCAGAGCATCCAGGCGCTCTCGGGCAATCGCCTCGACTTCGGTATCGGCATCAGCCCCTGGGAGGAAGATTTCTCGGTTTGTGGTGTTCCCTACGAAAAACGCGGCCAGCGCTTCGACGAACAGATCGAGATTCTCCGCGGGCTCGAAAGTGGCGACTATTTCGGCTATGACGGCGAACTGATCACAATGCCCGCCAACCGGATGAGGCCGGTGCCCAGCGAACCCACGCCACTGCTCATCGGCGGACACGCAGAGCCGGCCCTGCGGCGCGCGGCGCGTGTCGGCGACGGCTGGATGTGCGCCGGCGCCAACCTCGACGATCTCGCGAACTACATCGCCAGGATCAAGGGCATGCGAGAGGAATACGGCACGATAGACAAGACCTTCCGTATTTTCACCACGGGGCAGGATGCCTTCACCAGTGAAGGCATCGAGCAGCTCGAGGAAATCGGCGTTACCGACGTGATCATCGGCTTCCGCGACGTGTACGCGATGGAAGAGGACAAACCGCTGGATGAGAAAATAGCCCAGCTCCAGTGGTACGCAGGCGAATTCATCAAGTAGCAAGGCCCTGGATCGCCAGGCTGATTTCCGCAAAAAGAGGGACACATAATGCTGGACCTGGAAGCCATCGAAAAAATCAGGCAACTCAAGGCGCGCTACTTCCGCTTTCTGGATACCGCGGATATCGCGGGCCTTAAATCCGTATTCTGCGAAGACGCGGAAATCGCCTACAAAAGCCCGTCCTATGACATCTGCTTCGAGGGCTGGCCGGAACTGGAAGGCTTTTTCCGTCAGGCCTTCTCCCCGAAGAAATACGGGGTGCACAACGGCCACCATCCCGAAATCGAGGTCACTGGCGACACCGCAACGGGACTGTGGTACCTGCAGGATATCTTTATCAACGAAGATGAGAAGCAATTCTGGCAGGGCTCGGCGCTGTACGAGGATCGCTACGTCAAACAGGGCGATAAATGGCTGATCCAGTATTCAGGCTACGAGCGATTGCTGGAAGTGAAGTCGCCACTGCCCGCGGACTGGGAAATCAGCAGCCGGCCCGTGCGCGATTGAGCAAGCGGTCGGGGAAACGATGACGGGGTGTCAGGCGCGGATCACGTATTCCGACATGGGGACCACATCGATCCTGTCGAAATCGATGAAGCTGGCGCAGCTTGCCATCATCCGGTCGAGATTGGCCTTCAAGGCCGCTTCGTCGGCTGCGGCATAAAATGCCAGTTGCGATGTCATCGCCTCCGGAGGAAAGTTCTCTTCAACGATGGCATCGCAGGGCGGGGCCGACGCTGTCAAAGGTCGAACCACCAGGTTTTGCCGGTAGCCAAAGGAAGACTGGGTATCGATGGCGACCTGGGTATGACCGCCCTGCCAGAGCTCGAGCCAGCGGACATAATCAAGTCGTGGTGGCTTCTGCAACAGCACTACCTGGTTCATCCCGTAAACGCGCTCACCGTCGGCAGCCGGGTGACGAAGATTAGGCAGAGGCTCGGATTCGCACACAAGGTAGCCGTGGAAGCGCAGGCCGTGATCACTCAGTTCAGCCTCGACGGGCTGTCGTGCGAGGCAAGTGTCCATCCAGACGGACAGCAGGGCAGCGGGAACTTCGGAGCTGGTTTGCATGCACAGTTCGCAGGCAGCTTCAACTGCGGCATCCGCTAAGGAGATACGGAGTTTGTGCACCCCGGGCCGGTTGAGGATATATCCCGCCACGGTTCCTCTCAGGAGATGGCTGAAATCCTCAGTGGATTGCTCCCCTGGTTTATAAATTATGTAGAGCAGTTTTTCCAAGCTTGTTTCCCCTGATCATGGCTTGATCAGTAAACTATAAAAACACATCGAATCGCCAACATTACAACAATATTCGAGACCGCAAAATGAAGTACGCCTGTTCTATACCGCTAATCTGTTGCTTGCTGGCCGGCTGTGGCGCGTCCCCGGCACCGAGTCTCAACCCGCCCTACACTCCAGAGACAGCAAGAGCCATTCCGCCGAAAGCAGCAGTACCCCGGAACGAGAATAAAACCGTCTTTTTCGGCGATCTGCATATTCACACCAGCTACTCCACCGATTCCTACACGATGGGCGTCAGGGCGACACCAGAAGACGCCTACCGCTTCGCCCGAGGCGGCGAGATAGCGCACGCCGCGGGCTATGGCATCAGCCTGCAACGGCCGCTGGATTTTGCCGCCGTGACCGATCATTCCGAGTACCTCGGCGTGGTCCGGCAGATGGACCCGGATTTTCCAATCAAGGAACGCGGTTTACGGGAGCGCCTGCTCGAAGACGGTCCCGTCAGTATCACCTGGTTCCTGGTGCGCTCCCTGATGGATTTCGATCTGCGTAACGTAGCGAGCGATGAAGCTGTTTCCATCGGCAAAAGCGCCTGGAAAGACACCGTAGCCGCGGCCAACAACAACTACATCCCCGGCGAGTTCACCGCCTTCGTGGGCTACGAGTGGTCCTCCATGCCCAACGGGCGCAACCTGCACAGGAACGTGATCTACCGCAGCGATCACGCGCCGGAACTGCCCTTCAGTTCAATCGATTCAGAGGATCCTCGCGAACTCTGGAAATCGCTCGAGCGACAACGCGCCGTGGGGATGCAAGTGATGGCGATACCCCACAACGGCAACGTGAGTGATGGCCTGATGTACGATTCCGTTGCCTACGACGGCACCGCCTTCGATCGGAACTACGCCAGGACCCGCATGCGCAACGAACCCGTTAGCGAAATCTTCCAGGTCAAGGGTTCCTCGGAAACCCATCCCCTGCTCTCTCCCAGGGATGAATTTGCCGGTTTCGAGCTCTACGAAACCACTCTTTCGCAAAGCATGGAAGACTCCCAGCCAAAGGGCAGTTATATTCGCGACGCCCTGCGACTGGGCATCGAGCTTTCCCACAAACAGGGTTTTAACCCCTACCGTTTCGGCGTTATCGGCTCCTCGGATGGGCATAACGCCAGCTCCCCTGTGGAGGAAGACAACTACCACGGCAAGCTGCCCCTGCTCGACGGCAGCGCCGGACTGCGGATGCGCACCGCCTCTTACTTCCCCGAAACCATGCCCGGCGGGCGCCTGTGGAGCGCTGCGGGCCTGGCTGCGGTCTGGGCAGAGGAAAATACTCGGGAATCCCTGTTCGACGCGATGCGTGCTAAAGAAACCTACGCGACTTCCGGCACCCGGATCGCCGTCAGGTTCTATGCGGGCTGGGACTATCCGCGGGACCTGCTGGAAGACCCCGACTGGATTGCGCAGGCACGCGCGGGCGGTGTGCCAATGGGCGGCGACCTGCCGCCAGAGGACAGCGAGGCTTCCCCGGTTTTCGCAGTGTTCGCCAGCCGCGACCCGCAAGGAGCCAACCTGGACCGGGTCCAGGTAATCAAGGGCTGGGTTGACGAATCCGGGACGTCCCGGGAGAAGGTCTACGATATCGCCTGGGCGGGGGAGCGCAGCATCGACCCGGAGACAGGACAATTGCCCGCCGTTGGCAACACCGTCGATGTGAACACGGCAAGCTACACCAACGACATCGGTGCTCCGCAACTGTTCACCACCTGGGTTGACCCCGAGTTCTCAGCGGCACAGGAAGCATTCTACTACGTTCGGGTCCTGGAAATACCCACACCCCGCTGGACGACCTTCGATGCCGTAAAGCTGGGAATTGAGGCCCCGGAGCCGGTCTCACTCCAGGAAAGAGCGGTCACCTCTGCGATCTGGTATCGCGGCTCGAAACCCTGAGTTCAAACAATATCAATAAACACTCAGGCGCCAATTATCCTTACGGATTCGCTCCCTGAAGAGGCCTCCTGGGGTCACTGCTGCAGGCTGTAGTCCATTTGAGTTATACCAATTATAGGAAGCCGCGAGCCCCAGGCCGTACACTATGCCCCTGTTCACGACGGACCCACGAAGGAGCCAGATTCAACCACACCGCAGGGAGCGACTACGAGCCATAGGAGTGACTATCGTTGATGTGCCGCCCGCCTCCCGGTGAGGTTATTACCTGTACAGAAGCCAGGCGTTCAGACGCCAGGTGAACGCCAATAATAAACTGAAGGTACGCATCATGAGGACGCGCAACAGGCTGCCACTGCAGCAACTTTCCCTTGCCACGCTGGTATCGGCGACGGTTCCGATTTGCGCCATCGCGCAGGACGAGGTTTCCCAGGTACGCAGCTCGCCCCAACTCGAAGAAGTCATCGTTACGGTCCAGCGCCGGGTCGAGTCACTGCAGGACACCCCGCTCTCCGTGTTCGCCTTCAGCGCTGAAGACATCGAGAAGCAGGGCATCACAGGCATCGATGATATCCAGTCCAGCGTACCCAACTTCCAGGTCGCACCCTTCGTCACCAATGCCTCGACCCTGAACCTGTTTGTCCGCGGTATCGGTGTACTCGACTCCCAGGTCACCATCGATTCCCCGGTTGCCGTCTACATGGACGGTGTGTACATCGCCCGCAACACCGGCCTCGCGCTGGAAGTCGCCGACCTGCAACGCATCGAGGTACTGCGCGGCCCGCAGGGTACGCTCTACGGCCGCAACGCCGTTGGCGGCGCCCTGATCATGGAAACCCGCCGGCCCTCTACCGAGAGCATCGAGTTCAAGCAGAAATTCACCGTTGGCGATCGCGAGCTCTCCAGCCTGAGCATGCTCAACCTGCCGGTGACCGACGACCTGGCGGTAAAATTTACCGGCCTGTTCAAGGACCAGGACGGCTTCATCAAGAATCCGGCCGGCGAGGAGGACTGGGGCGATATGGACTCCGAGGGCGGGCGTTTCGACCTCGCCTGGCAGATCTCGGATGCCTTCTCTTTTGACTACGGCTACGACTTCGCCAATCTCGATTTCTACAACAGCACCTACCAGTCGGTGACTCCGCCCGAGCTTACCGACCCGCCGGCCACACCCCTGGACCCCTTCTTCATCCAGGCGGTCGAAAACGGGCCCGGCTACACCGGCAAGCGAATCGACAATCTGCGCTCCTTTAACCCCAACCAAAGTTCCTGGAGTGACATTTCCGGCCACACGGCAGTGCTCACCTGGAGCACCGACAGCTCGGAACTCAAGTACATTTTCGGCCACCGGGAGATGGACAACGCCAGCTACGTTGACCTTGGCGGTGGCGCCGAGTTCTCACTGACCACAGCTGCCTATACCGCGCCCGACGGCGAAGAGTTTCCTCTCGAGCGCTTCGTGGTAGAGCAGGAGCAAACCTCCCATGAACTGCAGTTCAACTTCGACTTCCTCGACGAACGGGCGAGGCTCCTGTGGGGCGCCGTCTATTTCGAAGAGGATGTAAGCGAAAGCGAATCGCCCTGGCGGCACCAGTTCGACGGCAGGGTGATAGACCCTGGCTCCGGCCTGGACGGCGCTGTCGTCGCCACCTTCGTCGACCGGGAGTCGAGCTCCAGCACCGAGGGCTGGGCGAGCTACCTGCGCCTGGATTACACCCCGCAGATTCTCGACCAGCGCCTCCACCTCTCGGCAGGTGTTCGCTATTCCGAAGACGAAAGGCAGTCCGAGGCCTTCCGCTACAGCCGCCAGGCGGTCTACCTGGGGCCGGTGAAAATCATCGACTCCATCACCGGCTGGGAAGGCAGCGGTGACCGCAAGGACGACAACACCTCCTACGAGTGGATCGTCGCCTACGAGTTCACCGACTCCATCAACGCCTACGTCAAGTACAGCGAGGCCTATGTGGCCGGTGGCTTCAACGTGCGGGACCCGGACGCCGACGGCTCCACCAGCGATTTCGGCGTCGGCTTCGCCGAAGGCTTCTCCCCGGAGACCGTGGGTACCTACGAAATCGGCCTGAAGAGCGAGCTCTTCGACTCTCGCGCGCGGCTCAATATGGATATCTTCTTCAGCGACTATGAGGATCGCGTTACCAGCTTCGTCATCCCCGGTACTGCCATTGGCGACACCAAGTACATCAACGCCGGCGAAGTTTCCCTGGACGGCTTCGAGCTCGACGCGATTTTCCTCGCTACCCAGAATCTGCGCTTCAACTTCAGCTACGCCTACCTCGACGGGCAGATGGAAGAGGTACGCAATCCGCTGACCGGCGAGGACGTCACCGATCGCTACCAGCTGCCCTCGGCACCGGAACATTCCTACAACCTGGGCATGGACTGGACGATCGCCACTGGCACCTGGGGTGAGGCCTCCCTCTACCTCAGCTACAGCTACATGGACGACCGCAACGGCGTCGCCGACGTGGAGACGGCGCCCAACGATTCGAGCTGGCCGTCCTACGACCTGGTCAATGCCCGGCTGAGCTGGAGCGGTTTCCGCATGTTTAACGGCGACATCGGCGCCGCAGTATGGATCAAGAATGCACTGGACGAGGAGTACGTGGTCAACGCAACCAGCGAGTACCCTCACTCATCCCGGGGCGTGATCTGGGGCCAGGCACAGTCCTTCGGTGTTGACCTGAGTTACACCTACTAGGACCTTGCCTGAAACTAAAAAGCCCCCCGGCCGCTTGGTCGGGGGGCTTTTTTTATTGACCTGCCTCCAGGCCCTGCTTCCATGCCCGCTCGTAGTGTTAGTGGCGGCGGCCCTTCACTTTCACCTTGAATCCCATTGAAGGGCCGGGCGTTGGCGCGGACTTGGTTTTCAGCACGTAATCGGGCGATGGCAGTTCCAGATCGAAGAGGTAGAAGAGCTGGGCCATGCTCATCATCAGCAGCACGTCGGACAAGCTCTTGCCCAGGCAGGTGTGCGGACCGCGCCCGTACGGGGAGTAGGCGCCGGGTTGCATGTGCTCCTTGCGCTCGCGGGTATAGCGGTCGATGTCAAAGGTCTCGGCATCCGGGTAAAACTCGTCCTTGAAGTGCGGCACCGCCGTGCCCACGTAGATGATTTCTCCCTCATTGAACTGGGTGTCATTGAAAACGAAATCCTTGTTGGCTACCCGCAGTTGCGCGACGGCGATGGGATAGAGGCGCATGGTCTCCATGATCGCGCCATACAGCGACGGCATGCTCTTCATGAATTCCTTCTCGTCGATCGGTTGGGACATCACCGCATCCACCTCGGCCTGGACCCGCTCCAGTACGCCCGGCTCCTTGAGCACGGTGTAAACGATGGCGCTGGTGGTATTGGCCACGGTATCCAGTCCGGCCACGTAGGGCCCTGCCATCAGCATCGGCAGGTCGGAATCGGGAATCAGCTCCGGGTCCCGCTCGTGAGCCGCCATGATGTCGTCGATCAGGTTGCGCTCTTCCTCCGGCACCTCGACATTGCGGGCGCGGTACTCCGCCACCATTTTTTCACCGAGTTCGATCATGCGCGCCTTGGCGCGCTTGTATTGCGGCATCTTCAGGTAGAACTTTGGCCGCTGCCGGGTGACCAGCACGTTGAGGATGTAGAGGATAGTGGTGCGAATGTCCTTGACGTACTCCCGCGGCGCCTGGCCGGTCATGCTGATGCCCAACTGGTCGATCACCAGGTATTGCATCGCCTCTACCACCGGTACCTGCTGGCCGACCTGCCAGTCCCTGAGCAGGGCATCCCGGGTGATGTCGAGCATGTACTGGTAGCGCCCGTTGATCGTATCCTTGGAGAAGCCGCGCTTCATCACTTCCCGCAGTTGGGCATGCAATTCGCCGTCTTCCGCCGTCAGCATCTTGCTCGAATTGAACTCTTCCATCTGCGGCTGCCAGACTTCCTTGGA
The DNA here is from genome assembly GCA_033283325.1 of Halieaceae bacterium WMMBA4. Lineage (GTDB taxonomy): Bacteria > Pseudomonadota > Gammaproteobacteria > Pseudomonadales > Halieaceae > Mangrovimicrobium. Next base: position 653,348 of record JAWMQO010000001.1, on the reverse strand, counting down.
GCGCAGGCACTCCTTGCCCTCGCGGGTGCCCATGAAAGTAGCTGCCTCGGCGCCGGCGATGACGCTGAATTCGTTACCGAACACGCGCACGCGGTAGCTGCTGCCGTAGGCCTCGTAGCAGTCTTTGAGGAAACGCGCCGGGTCCTTGGCCATCGACAGGGTGCTGCCGATAAACGGCAGGCCGGAAACCAGTGGTGGTCGCGGCACGGACGAGGGTGCGTTGGACATGATATCGCTGGTCATGGCCTTACTACTCCTGTAAGTATTTTATGTGTGGAGCACTAATGCGCACCCTGCGCCTGGCGGCGCGGGTGCAGCAATGCACGATATTGTAACCATGGGTTGCATAAGTCAATATGGGCCGTTCCCCGAACCCAGCAGGCAAGTCCGTGGACGCGGCTTCGCGGATTGGTTTAAGGTAGGCGTACATTTGCCGAGCCCCTATAAATAAGCCCTGATAAAAGAGCCCCTTATGAGTGATATCACCCCGGCGCGCAGTGCCCTCCTCCCGTGAGCCGAACTGAACGCAGCGTCGGTCGCCCGCGCAGCCTGACCATGCTGCGCATCATCGAGACCGCCATCGACCTGGGCCTCAGGGAACTGAATATGAAGGCCCTCGCCGCCGCGCTGGACGTCAACGTGGTGACGCTCTACCGGCATGTCGGCAGCCGCGACGAACTCATGCGCATCGCGGTCATGCACCTGATGCTGCAGCGCCAGCTCAACCAGGGCGCCAGCGAACACTGGGCGGAACTTGCCGTGCGCTATGCCGGTAACCTCTTCGAACTGTTCCGCGCCGAGCCCGGCCTGCTGGTGGAACTGATGAACGGCAATCTCCAGCCCCACAGCGAGATCGACATCCTCGAGCAGTTCATGCAGGCCATGGCGGAGCACGGTTTCAGCTTCGAGGAAGGCCTCAGCTTGCACCGGGAAATCGGCTTGATCGTCCTGGGCAGCGCCCTGGGTATCACCGGTATGCAGGCCGCGCAAGAGCGCGGCGATTCCTGGCAGGACGATTTCGTGGAGACCCTGGAGAAACGCGATGAGAGCGAAGTCGTCGCGGTGCGCCAGGTACTGGACAGTTTTGTCGCCTACGACCCACAGATGTGGCTGAAGACCCTGAAGACCTTCCTCGCCGGTATCGCCCTTGAGCGTGGCGAGACCCTGCCGGACCTGGATAGCCTGTCCTACAGCCCCGGGGAGAGCTAGGTAAAGGCTATTCGGCCTGCCTGGGCACCAGGCAGAGGGAAACAGGTACTCCAGGTTCCGCCCTATCTTCGCCCTGCACCAAGAGCAGCTTCGACGACCGCTTCAACCGCCTCACGCACCCGGTTGCGGCTATAGGCCAGTTCACCGACTTCGGGTTCGTAATGCACCGTGGCATTGCGCCCGGCGAAGAGGATGGCATCTGGCAGCAGGGGGTGTTCATCGCGGCTCACCGGCAGGTCCACATCATTACCCGCGGCTTCGCAGAACATCTGCAGGTAGGCCTTCCAGCTCAGGTTCTCGTCACCGACGAGATAGGCCCTGCCCGGCTCACCCCTGGCAAGGGCGCCGGCAATGGCTTCGGACATGGAAGTGGATGCGATGAAGTTCATGCCGCCGTCCGGCGCGATCATCGGCACGCCCTCGAGTTGCCCCGCAGCGAATAACGCCAGTACTGCAAGGTGCTCTACCGCCAGGCCCGGCACATGGCCGATGATGAAGGGCGCATCGAGGCAACAAACCCGGAAATTTTCATCCGCGAGTGCCAGTGCGCCTTCCCGCGACAGGTAGCGCGAGCGCACGTAGGTATCGGTGTCGATTTTTTCAGGGACGATGTGCGGGTAGAAGCTGCCAATGAGCACCGCGTTGCGAATGCCTGCAATCTTTGCTGCGGCAAAAAAGCGCGGAATCGCGATGGTGTTCGCCTCATGATACAAGGCATCGGCGTCCGCGCCTGGCGGCACACCGCGAATGTCGAGGCCGGCGCAGAACACCAGCGCATCGAAACCTCCGAGTGCTTCTACGCCGATTTCATCTGCAACATAGTCCGCGGCGATGTGCGCGAATCCCGCAACAGGGGAATCTACAGCCGGTGCCGAGCGTGACATGATGCTCACCTCGTGACCGGCGTCACGCAGGTGCAAGGCCGCGTGGGCGCCTGTGAGGCCGGTACCACCAACGATGAGTGTTTTCATTGGGCTTCGCTCCTCACCCGGGAACAGTAGTCAGCCAGTCGTCCACCTGCCGCCAGAGAATTTCCCGCGATGGGAAAATGAAATGGGTGTGGCCGGTCTGCGGCAACACGGACAGGCTCACATGGGGTGAAGCGCTGAAGTAAGCGGGAACCGCATGGGGACTGTCACACAGGTCTTCGTCGCCAAAGGCGATAAAGACAGGCACCTCGATACTCGCGCACTCCGGCGCCCAGGAGCCGGGTATCATGCTGAACATGCCCGCCACCGCCAGCAGGTGGCAGCGTACATCACGCAGGGTCGAGGCCCCGCGCCGGTCGCCGCCGCGAAACATCTGTTTGGATTCCGGCGAAGCGGGCAGCACCCAGTAGGCATCGCCGTTACCGGCCCGGAGGATTCCTTCCAGTTCGCTGTTGGCCTTTTCCGGTTCGTTGGCCAGCGGTTTCAGCTTTTCATCGAGGAAATCATAAAGTCCATAGGGGCCAGCACCCAGTATGATCACAGCATCGTAGGGGCGAAAACGGCCCTGGGTCAGGGCTGTGAGCATAGCGCCCATGGAGTGCCCCACACCGATGGAGAGGAACTCTGGCAGCGCCGGGAAGCCCTCGATCTGTCCGTTTCTAAAAAGATCCTGTAGCTTGCCGACAGTCTCGGCAGTAGCCGCCGCAAGTACACCCGGGTGCAGGAGGAAACCGTCCTCGGGCTGCGAGCTATCCCCGAGCCCCAGGTGATCGACCAGGACCACCACATGGCCTTTGCGCGCCATCGCCTCACCGAAGCTGTAGCTGCGGTCACCCTCGGTTTCCAGATCGAAGTAACCACGGGTCATGCCGCCCCCCGGCAGGCAGAAAAGTACACGGGGCTGCGGAGGCAGGTTTTCGGGCTCCGGTAGCACCAGGGCACAGGATACCGTCAATCCCTGGAGCCCCTCCCCCTGGAGAGTCTCGACGGGAATACCTAAGGTCCGGCGATCGAGTTCATCCTGCATAGGCACTGCCTTACCCGTTTCCGTGGCACTGCGATTCAACTGCGCTCCCCTCAGGGGCGCATCAACTGGCCGCCATCGACATTGAGAATGTGGCCGGTAATCCAGCTCGCGTGATCGGAGAGCAGGAACAGGGCCGCGTCGGCCATGTCTTCCACCGTGCCGAGGCGTTTCAGGGGCATGGTCTGCAGCATGTGTTCGACAAAGTCCCCCGCAGTTTTCTGCAGCGCTCCGGTATCGGTGGGGCCCGGCGCGATGGCGTTGATGCGGATATTGCGTGGCCCGAGCTCCTGGGACAGGGACTGGGTAATACCGTTCAGGGCCAGCTTCGCCACACCGTAATAGCCAGCGGCCATCCAGGCCGCGGTGGATGACTGGTTGATAATGGCGCCACCCCCGGCCGCGGTCATCGGCTCCACCACGGCCCGGGTCATGATCAGGGCGCCATGCGTGTTGATGCGCATGAATTTTTCCAGGTAGTCCATATCGACACTGAGGTAGGGCTGGATTTCCATGTTGCCGAAGATCGCCGCGTTGTTGATCAGGTAGTTGATCGCGCCGAAGGCCTCGACAGTCGCCGCGGCACAGGCCTGGGCGGACTCCTCGCTGCCCACGTCGGTCTTGACGAAAAGCGCGCTGCCGCCGGAGGCCTTGATCTCGTCGGCGACACGCTGGCCGCCTTCCTCGTTAAGTTCCGCGATGACCACATTCATGCCCTTCGCGGCGCAGCCCTTCGCGTAGCCCTCGCCGATACCACCGCCGGCGCCGGTGACGATCACCGTCTTGCCCGTGAAATCCATTGCTTTCTCCCTTGTTCTTATTCAGTCAGTGCGATGTACGAGATTCAGGCCTGTACACCCAGCGCTATCGTCTTGGTCTCGAGGTATTCCTCGAAGCCTTCCAAACCCATCTCGCGGCCCACGCCGCTTTGCTTGTAACCGCCAAAGGGCGCGTCGGCAGCGTAGAAGTTACCGCCGTTGACGTTGATGGTGCCGGTGCGAATACGCCGGGCGACCCGCAGGGCCCGGGCCTCGTCGGCGGACCAGACCGAGCCAGAGAGACCGTAGTCGGAATCGTTGGCGATCGCGATCGCCTCTTCCTCGTCATCGTAGGCGATCACCGCCAGCACCGGGCCGAAGATCTCTTCACGGGCGATGGTCATGTCGTTGCTCACGTCTACGAAGACCGTCGGCTCCACGTAATAACCCTTGTCGAGGTGCCCTGGTGTGCCGCCACCGAGCAGCAGCCGCGCACCCTCCGCCTTGCCCTTCTCGATGTAGGACAGGACCCGTTCGCGCTGGCGGGCGTTGATCAGGGGGCCCATGATCTGGCTTTCCGATGCGGGATCGCCGTATTCGATAAAGCCGAAGAAGGCCTTGAGCATTTCCTCGACCTCCGCCTGCCTGCTGCGCGGGATCAGCAGGCGGGTGCAGGTGGCACAGCCCTGCCCGGCGTGGAAGCAGACCACAAGGGCGCTGAGCAGGCACTGGTTGAGGTCGGCGTCGTCGAGGACGATGTTGGCGGACTTGCCGCCCAGTTCCAGAAAGACCTTTTTCACTGTTTGCGCGGCGGTGGCCATGATGTGCTTGCCCACTGCCGTCGAACCGGTGAAGGAAATCATGTCCACCCGGGGGTCGCTGATCAGTTGCTCGCCAACTTCACGCGGGTCTTCAGAAGTGATCACGTTGAACACTCCCGGCGGGATTTCGGTGTGCTCCTTCACCACCTTGCCCAGCAGGGTGGCGGACCAGGGGGTATCCGGCGCGGCCTTGAGCACCACGGTGCAACCGGCGGCGAGCGCAGGCACGCACTTGGCCAGGTTGATCTGCAGCGGCACGTTCCAGGGCGTGATGCAGGCCACCACGCCCACAGGCTCCTTCTCCACCAGGCGGCGGCTGGTGATGCCCATCATCTGGGTCAGGCCGATGTCGCGGGACCAGTCGTAGGAAGCCAGCGTTTCCAGGGTGTTTTCGATAAAGGAAATCGGCACCTCGCACTGGGGGCCACCGAGGCCGCATAGCGCCATGGTTGCCCCGGTCTCCGCCGCGACCAGTTCCTTGAATTCGTCGAGGTGCGCCTTCAGGCCCTCCTGCAACTGGCGAATGCACTTGTGCCGGAAGGCGTGATCGGTGGACCAGTTTGCGCTGTCGAAGGCACGGCGCGCGGCGACAATGGCTCGCTCCATATCCTCCGGGCCGGCGTCGGCCACTTCGCCCATCACTTCCTCGGTAACCGGATTGATGTTCGGGTAGGTCTTGCCAGATGCTGCTGTAGTCAGCTCGCCATCGATAAACAGGCGGGTCTCGGGATTCATCGGCTGCTCCTAGTTCCTGCCCATGAACAGGTCGTAGACCACCTGCCTGAGTCTTTCCGTGGACGGCAAGTCCACGCCGAGTTCCTTTGCCGCATCCAGCGCGCACTGGATGTCCTTCTCCGCCAGACGGCCGAAGACGTCGTAGTGGTGCAGTATTTCTTCCGAAGGCTCATCGACCTTCAGGTAGGACTGGCCGAGGGCGAAGAGATACATGCCTTCACAGACCACACCGTTGATGGATCCCACTTCACGCAGCATGTCGAGATTGAGGCCCCCGGCTTCGGCCAGGCGCTTGGCCTCGCTGATGGCCAGGTACTCTGCGTAGGTCATGGTGTTGTTGCAGACTTTCAACAACATGCCGCAACCCAGGTCGCCGGCGTGTACCACTTTCTGGCCCGAGGTCATGAACACCGGGGTGGCGCGCTCCACGTCTTCCGCGCTGCCGCCCACCATGTAACAGAGACCGCCTTTCTCGGCGACGGCGGCGCCGCCGGAGATGGCCGCGTCGATCAGTCCAATGCCTTTCTCCGCGGCATCCGCGGCCCAGCGTTGCAGGCCCTCGCGGGTCACCGTGCTGTGGATAGCGATGAGTGTGCCGGGGCGCGCCCTGGCGATCAGGCCGTCATGGCCGTACAGGAGGGATTCGACCTGTTCGTCGTCGCGCACGCAGATGCCGATATGTTCACACTGGGCCGCCAGCGCGCCGGGACTCTCACATGCGGTGGCGCCCTTCTCCACCAGTTCCTCGACGACCGGGGCATATACGTCGTAGACACAGGTTTCCCAGTCTCCCTTCAACAGGTGGACCGCCGAGGGCTTGCCGATATTGCCCAGACCGATATAACCCACTTTCGCCAATGCGCCCATACAGGCTACCTCCATTGTTATTCTGTCGCTTAAGTCAATCTTATTTGTCTTTGGGTAAATTATCACTTACTTTATGCCCGGTATAGTGCAGCACGTAGTGCAAGTGGCCTATAAAATTATCACAGCAAAACATTTCATCCAAAAGGTGTTTTGCTAATATTGGCCTGCCGACGACCCGCGCGAGGATAATAATGTGAAGCACTGGCAGAGTCTGGCCATGATCGACATGAAGGAGTTGCCCAGGCTGGCCCGTCACGCCGAGGAACTGGGCTTCGAGGGCATCACCCTCGCGGAGCACCTGATCACCTTCTCGGAGCAGTACGAGAGCTACGACTACAGCAAGGATAACCTGATCCGCTGGTACCCCGGGACCCACTGGCCGGACCCCTGGGTGCAGATCGGGGCCCTGTCACAGGTGACCAGCACCCTGAAATTCCTCACCAGCGTCTATGTACTACCCATGCACGACCCCTTCGAGGCGGCGAAATCCATCGGTACTGCTGCCAATCTCTGCGAGGGCCGCATGTCCCTCGGCGTTGGCGTGGGCTGGCAGAAGAGCGAGTTCGAACTTGTCAGCCAGCGCTTCGAAACCCGCGGCAGGCGCTGCGATGAGATGCTGGACGTGATGACGAAGCTGTGGACCGGCGAGCCCGTGGCCCACGAGGGCGAGTTCTTCCAGTTTCCCAACCTGCAGATGTCCCCCGGCCTGGAACAGCCGCTACCGATCTACATCGGTGGTTTCAGCCCCCCTGCCCTCCAGCGGGCGGCGCGCCACGACGGCTGGGTGGGTGGCCAGCACGAGATGGACGAACTGGAACAGATGCTGGGCCTGCTGCAGGACTATCGGGCGCGGCAGGACCATGCTGTAGGGGACGACTATGAAATTTGCGTCGGCCTCTATGATCCAAGCGACGAGAACATGGCCCGCTGCGAGGAACTGGGGGTAACCCAACTCTACCGTCACGCCTTCTGCGACGAGGCCGGCATGGCCAGCCGCATGAGCCTGGACGAGAAACTGCGGGATATGGATGCTTTTGCCGGGCGCTATCTCGTTTAACTCCCTACAAAAGCCCCGGGCATACCAGGCAAGGTGACGTACAGGCAATGAAAGTTCTGGTAACAGGCGCCACTGGATTTATCGGCTGCCATATCGTCGACCACGCGCTGCGCGCCGGGCACGAGGTCGGTGTGCTGGCCCGCAACCCGGAAAAACAGCAGGATGTTCTGCGGATGCTGGATGTCGATCCGGCGCGAGTGATCCTGCACCAGGGGGACGTCATCGATTGCAACTGGCCCGGGCTCCTCGCGGATTACGATGCCCTGGTGCACTGTGCAGGCATGATGTCCAAGAACATGGCGGACGCTGACAAACTCTGGGCGCTCAACGTCAGTGCCAGTGATCGCCTGCTCCGGGCGGCGGTCAGCGCAGGTCTCGATCCGATCATCCACCTGTCGAGCTTCATGGCCATGTTTCCGCCCGCGGGTCCCGTCATGCAGGCCGACGACCCGGTGCGCGAACCGGACTCCATGTACGCAAAGACCAAGGCCCAGGGCGAGCGCGACGCGCGTGCCCTGCAGGCACAGGGCGCGCCGCTAGTGTGTGTCTATCCCGCTTCAGTCAACGGCCCACTCGATCCCACTGTAGGCAGCGGCCAGGAGTTCCTCGCCAATGGCGTCAACGACGGCAGGATGCTGGTGACCGAGGGCGGCCTCACCTTTACCGATGTGCGCGACCTCGCCCTGCTGGTCACCCGGCTGCTGGAACCGGGCCGCGGGCCGCGGCGGATCATGGCGAGCGCGGATTACCTCAGCCACCAGCAGGTACTCGATATCATGCGCGAACAGACCGGGCGCGATATCAAGGCGATCAGCATGCCCGGCTGGACAATGCGACTGCTGGGGCGCGTGGCAGACATCAAGCAGAAGCTTTTCGGCGGGCCGACACCGGACCTCACCTACGAGGCCGCGCTGGTGCTGACCCGCTGCGTCCCCCAGGAGGATTCGGAAGCACGCGGGATTCTTGGCTCGGACCTGATCGGCGGTGAACAGAGCCTGCGGGACATGAGCGACTGGATGGTCGCGCAGGGAATTATCAAATGAATAACGAAGCAATAAAGCAGGAGCATTTGAAATGCTGAAAGGCTACTGGTTCTCCACCAACCCGGACAAGGCCTGGGCGGAGAAATTCTTCCTGACGCTGATTCCCTTCTGGTTCTTCTACAACATGTTGATGGTGCAGATGGGCTGGCTGGAAACCGGCACCTTCTGGAACTTCATGCAGAACTTCCTGATGTGGTTTCCCTACTGCGTGCTGGTGCCATGGTTCCTGAGGCGCAACAGCGGCGTGGCCTGGAACCAGAGCTACTGGCTCAAGTTCAACGTCTACATGTTCTGGTGGGTATTCCTGGCGACCTACTTCCACACCGAGTATTTCTTCGAGGTACTGGGCCTGCGCTACCGCTTCGATGAAGTCCATATGTACCTGGATTCGGCCCTGGTGGGGCCGGACGAGGCCACGGCACTGGAGACCTACCAGAAAGTCCCTCCCTCGATGTACTTCAACGCCATCGTATTTTTCGCGGTTTACCACAACAGCGCGATCATCGCGATGCGCCGCATCCGCACCATGACCTTCGGCTGGAGCTCCGCCACCTCCCGCTTCGTCGCCTGGTGTGCCATCGTCGCGCTGGTTTCCGCCTTCTGGGGCTGGGGCGAGACCTACATGTACTTCGTGATGATCTCCCACGGCGACGATCCCACGGCGATGAACGTGTGGTACGAAGACCTGCACAACATGCTCTGGGTCGGCTCCTGGTTCTACGCTTTGTATTTCATCGTGGCGTTTCCCAATATCTATCGGCTCGATGAGGAAAAGGATGGCGAGCGCTGGAGTATTCGCCGGGTACTGCTGGAATCGTCATTCGTGGGAATGATCACCCTGCTGCTGATCGACCTGGCTAGCTGGGTAATCGACCTGGCGGATATTCATATCTACTGAACGCCGCCAGAAACACGATTGGAATCCGGGGAGCCGCGCATCGTCGCGCTCTCCACTGGCAGAGGCAATCGATCACGGTTATCCTGCCCTACTCAAGATAATAATAAGCTTCGGACGAGGTAAAGGTGGACGACAAGGACGCGAACGCAACATCCATCGAGCAACAGGTTATTGACGGCGAGGTCTGGAACGCCTTCTGCGATCACCTGAAACAGGCCGGCCAGCAGATCCTGCGCCCGGAGACGCCCGATGACGCTTTCACCCGGGCCGAGGGCTGGCGCTACCTCACCCGCCTCACGCGCATCGCCCTCGACATGTTCATGGAGTGCAGCGACCGGGACTTCCCGACCTTCTACATGCCCTCCCACGAGACCGCCAAGATCGGCGCAGACAACCCGGACAACCTCTACCTGCGCGCCGAGATCGACGGCAATCACCAGTACCGGGTCAGCGGCAGCCGTGGCTCGGTGCACTACCTTGGCCTGATCGCCATCGCCGGCGGCTACGAAGACAGCGACGCGCGGATGCAGCCCGTCGCCGCCATCGACACCCACCAGGGTCTCGAGGCGAATGCTGACGGCAGCATCGAAATTCTGTTGAGCCGCGAAGCCATCCCGGGCAAGGAGTCAGGTAACTGGCTGCAACTGACCGAAGACACCTGCGCCGTACTGGTGCGACAGACCTTCCTCGACCGGGGAGCCGAGGAACCCGCCCGCCTGACGATCGAGCGGGTAAACGCCAGCGAGAAGCCACTCCCCCTCAGCGCAGAACAAGTGGCACAGAACCTGCGCTCCACCACTGCCTTCGTGGAAGGTACCGCGCGCCTGTTCGCCGACTGGGCCCAGGGCTACCTGCCCCGCCCCAACGAACTGCCCCCCGCGGACCAGGCGGTATGCCGCAAGGCCGGGGGCGACCCGAATATCATCTACTATCACGGCTACTTTGAGCTCGAGGACGACCAGGCCCTGGTCGTCGAGGTCGAGCGCATCCCCGAATGCCAGACCTGGAACCTGCAGGTGGACAACTACTGGATGGAGTCGCTGGACTACCGCTACCACCAGATCCACGTCAATAAACACACGGCCCGCTACGAGAGTGACGGCAGCGTACGTATTGTCATCAGCAAGCGCGACCCCGGCCTGCCCAACTGGCTGGAAACCACCGGGCACAAATGCGGGACGCTGTGCTTTCGCTGGGTGGGCGCCGCGGAGCAGGTCGACCCTGTCACCCGGGTTGTCAGTCTCAGCGATTTGAAAGGAAGCGAAACATGAGTGGACAGGCCTTGCCGTCAGTTGACTTCGAGCCCGATGCGATCTTGCGCGACGCCCGGGCCGCCACCGGGCTGCAACACTTCGCCAGCGACTGGTACCGCGCCCCGCTTGAGCACATGTGCGAATCCCTGGCCGGGGAAGCGCGGCTGAACGATCTCGGCCGCGTGCTGATGCGCCAGCGCCTGGTGGATATCCTCTCCTGCCAGTTACAGGTGGAAAGCTTTTGCCGGCGCTTCCCGGAAATCCGCGAAGAGAAGATTAACGACCCGCTGTTTATCATCGGTCTCCCCCGCACCGGCACCACCATGCTCCACCGTACCATCGCTGCAGACCCGCGGATGTTCGCGCCCCTCTGGTATGAAGTCCGCTTCCCGGCGCCTCATGCGGACTGGGATTTCAGCAGCCCCGATCCCCGTATCACCCTGGCCACCGCGGAGATGGACCAGATGCTGGCGGCCTCACCGGAACTGACCGCCAGCCACCCCATGGACCCGGTCGGCCCCGACGAGTGCATCATGCTGCTGGAGCAGAGTTTCTACTCCTACAATACCGAGGCACTGGCCCGCATGCCCAGCTTCGGCGCGTGGATCGAAGCGCAGGACCACACCCCGGGCTATGAATACTTCAAGCTTCTGGTGCAGTTCCTGCAGTGGCAGAAGAAGCGCAACGGCCAGTCCGCCGAGCGCTGGACCCTGAAGGCGCCCCACCACCTGCACTTCCTCGACCTGGTCTTCAAGGTCTTCCCGGACGCCCGGGTGGTCCAGACACACCGCGACCCGGTACAAACCATTCCCTCGCTGATCAGCCTGATCTACGGATGCTGGAAGATCTACTCCGACGATACCGACCCGGTAGAGTGCGGCGCCCTCTGGGCCCGCAAGTTCGCCGATGGCACCCGCAAGTCACTGCAGGCCCGCGACCGACTCGGCGGTGACCGCTTTCTCGACCTCTGGTTCGAGGACACGGTGAGCCAGCCGCTGGAGGAAATCCGCAAGATCTACGATTTCATCGGCATGGACCTGACCGAAGAAGCCACAGCGGAGATGCGCGCCTGGCAGGAATTCAACCGTCGCGAGTTGCGTCCGGAGCACCACTACACACTGGAGGAGTTCGGCTTTACTGCCGAGGGCCTGCAGGAGCAGTTCAGTGAGTACCGCGAACGTTTCATCCTCAGTCGCGAGTAAGCCCGTCGGAACAATAACAAGGGAGAGTCAAAAGCATGCTGCAAGGACAGAAAATCCTGGTGACCGGCGCCACCGGCCAGGTCGCACGCCCCATCGCCGAGTCACTGGCCGCGGACAACGAAGTCTGGTGCTTCGCCCGCTTCAGCGACCCGCAGGCCCGCAGCGATCTCGAGGCGCTCGGTATCACTACCCGGGTCTGGTCACTGGGTGAGGAAGGACTGTCGGATCTCCCTGACGACTTCGACTACGTGGTCCACGCCGCGGCCGCCATTTTCGAGGTTGCCAATGACTACGACGACGCCATCCGCGTCAACGCCGAGGGCACCGGGCTTTTGATGACCCACTGCCGCCGCGCCAAAGCCTTCCTGCACATCTCGACAATGAACGTCTACAGTTCCATCGAGGACAACAGCCAGGTGCGCAAGGTCACCGACGCCCTCGGCTGCCATCCCGCCTACGCGCCCAGCTACAGTATCTCGAAGGTGGCCACCGAGGCGGTGGTTCGCACCATGGCGCGCCAACTCTCCCTGCCCACCATCATCTGCCGCCTCGGCGTTGCCTACGGTTCCTGCGGCCACGGCGGCGTGCCTACCATGCTGTTTCGCGCGATGCAGGCCGGGCAGTCGATTCCTGTGCCTCCGGCGGGTAAGTCCTGGTGTGCGATGATTTACCAGGAGGATATCGTTGCCCAGGTTCCGGCGCTGCTGGCTGCGGCGACAGTCCCTGCCACTATCGTTAACTGGGTGGGTGACGATGCTGTGGATGAGGATGAACTGGCTCGGTATATCGCCGAAGTCAGTGGTTTCGATGCTGATCTGGTGACTGACGAGGCGGCTGGTTATTACGGTGGGCTGGGCGACATCTCGGGGCGTCAGGCGATTACTGGGCCTTGCAGTTACGGCTGGCGTGAAGGGGTTCTGGCTTCGTTGAAGCGTACTTTTCCTGAGCATCGGTTCCGGTCGTTAGATTAGTGAGAGCGGCGGCCTTACGGCCGCTGCGTTGCCTGCGGGTGGCTAAGGTCTTTTACTACATTGCGGGCGCTTGCGGCGCGTTTACCGGTGTCGCCCGGAACCTCGCGAGTTGCGACCGTGCCTGGATGTGGCGCTGCGCCGATTGAGGGCTCGGTGCTTCGTGGGTGGGTTGGTTCGGCAGGAGGAATGCGATGCGCTGAGGTTCCGCGAGAGGCCGAATTCGCGCCGACGCCCTCCAAGTCCGTAAAAGACCTTAGCCACCCACAGCCAACGCGGGAGTGAGGTCGACCCTTGGCACTCCGCTCAACCCCCTGCCCTATCCTGATTACCGTGAAGCCAATTAGAGCGCCCTTTGCAGGTCATTTCGCACCCCGCATTGGCGCTGTGCGGTGAAGGGCTTTTGCGGACTTGGAGGGCGTCGGCGCGAACTCCGTCTCCTCTTACTTTAGTCACCAAGGCTGCGCGCACATCCTGCCGAACCAACCCTCCCCAAAGCACCGAACCTTCACTACGCTGGGCGGTAATCCAGCACACGATCGCAACTCGCGAGGTAAAGAACACCAAGGGTCAACGCGCCGCAAGCGCCCGTAATGAAGCAAAAGCCCTTCACCGCGCAGCGACAATGCAGCGGCCGCCAGGCCGCCACAGGCCAAGCCAAACCAAAAAACTATGACGACTCAAGCTCCCGCACGAGATCAGCCAGTCGCTCCACCTCGCGAACATCCGCCGACCCCGGCACCATGAACAGTTCGTCAACCCCCGTATCCCGCATCCCCCTCATGGTCTCGAGAATCCGCTCCGGAGTGAACTGCGTCATACTGTCAGCTACCGCCTGCGCAATTTCGTCGCCAGCAATCCGCATGTACTCATAGGCATAGTGGCGCAGTGTCTGCTCCGCGTCATCCGCAAGGGAATACCAGAACCCGCCGATTTTCCAGGGCCTCCCCTCGCGCCCCGCCGCATCCCAGGCCCGGTCAAACTGAGCGAACTTGTCGCGTATCTCGCCAGCGTCACCCGGAATGGAGAAGGCGTAGAGACCATCGGCCCATTGCGCTGAATCGGCGATACCTTTGGGTCCGGAGAACCCGCCGAGTACGCGGGGAAGATTCGGCCGGGCGATTTGCGGGCCGATAGGATCGGACCCTTCGAAGGGCAAGCCACCCGACCAGATGGAGCGCATGCGCTCGACCTGTTGTGGCAGGCGCTGCTTGCGGCCGGCGTACTCGGCGCCCACCGCCAGGTAGTCGAAGGGGCGGCCCCCGGTGCCCACCACGACATCTACCCGACCATCGGCCATCAGGTCCAGGCTGGCGATTTCCTTGGCCACCCGCACCTCGTTGTGCATCGGCAGGACGTAGAGCGTAGGCACGATGCGCACCCGTTCGGTGAGGGCCGCCGCGGCGGAGAGCAGCACCCGCATATCGACGGCGTCGGCACCGGAGACGCGTTCGCCGCAGGAGATGCTGTGGAAAGGACCCTGCTCGATAGCCCGGCACCAGTCGAGGATGGTCTGGCGAGTGATGCCTGGCTCCGAATACGGCAGGCAGATGCCGACTTTCACGACACGTCCCCCTCGCCGGGAGGCAGCAGTGCGACGATATCCCAGTAAGCCTTCAGGCTCGCTACCTGCCCGCTGGTATTGAGTTCGTAGGTAACGATCATGTCGACGCAGATTTCGTTGCCGCCGAAATCGTTGCGGGCAGTCATGTTCACGGCGACGATGTCCTCGCCACAGGGATAGCGCGCATGCGGTTCGAGAGTCACACTGCCGGGGCCGATCATGGTGTCCCAGAATTCTGCAATTCGCTCCTTGCCGGAAAAACCTCTTCCCTCGGGATCGTGGGGTGAGCTTCCCATTGGGTCGTGAAGGGTTGCGTCATCGGCGAACAGGGCCAGCCAGGCTTCCTTGTCGCCCGCCATGGCGTGTTGTATCGAGGCTTTGTGGGCGCGGATGGCCCTGGTGTCTCTATCCATGTTGAGTTGCTCTTATTGGAATTGTGGTCCGTGTCGGGGCTGCGGCGGGCGGGTTCGGGGCCTGCCACAGCCTGCTCACACGTTATCACTGCAATGTTTTTTCTGGCAAGCCGCAGGGGGTTCCAGGGCGGGAAAGGTGCTCAGTCGTACAACATGCCGAGGAGGACTGACTTGAGGCGCTTCATGTGGGGTTTCGGCGAAAAGCTCTCCGGCTCCAGCGCGATTTCGATGAGCAGACCCGTCAGCATGCAGTGCACCAGGTAAATCCCCTCCTGCATCAGTGCGTCACTCGCGCTGCTGTCGTGAAAAATTCGCCGGGCGAGGCTCTGGTGGGCATTGCGGGTGCGACTGACAGAGAGGTCGTTGCGCGCCTTGCCGTGACCCCGGGTAGCCAGCAGGATTTCCAGGGTCGCCATGTACTCGTCACCCTGGTAGTGGTACCAGGCCGCATCCACGTATTTCGCGATCCGCCGTGTTGGCGTCCCTGTGGTGAAGCTGTTGGAACTGAGCGATTCCTGGAACTTCAGGTGCGAGCGCTGCAGGACTTCCTCGAGGATCTCTTCCTTGCCGCCGAAGTGATGTTGCACCGCCCCCCAGGTCACGCCGGCGCGCTTGGCGATCTGGCTGGAACTGGCGGCGGCGAAGCCCTTCTCCTTGATCAGGCCAATCACCGCATTGATAATCTTGTCCTGGGTCGCCTTGCTCTTGGCCGCCTGGCGGCCCATCACATCAACATCGTCGGTGTTGAGCTTGGCCACAATACATTTCTCCAGATTGGTTAATCGACAGTTACGCTAATGTAACAGACAACGGCCAATCCAGCATGGAAATCCGTACAGCTGCCACAGCTTGCGCCTGTACAGGGCATGGAATATACTGCTAAAAAATTTCTGTTGGAATGTTTTTAATCATAAGAATCCGAGGTTAGCATGAGCCAATCCAGCAGCGGCATCAAGATCGTCAGCGGCGGCAAAAGCCCCGAAGAAGGCGGGCATTTCGAGGAATTTTGCGCCCATCCGGCGAATTTCCTGATGCGCGCCTACAAGGAGTGCGGGGAACTGGCCGAGTTCGACATGGGCGGCATGCCCACGGTACTGATGGTCGGACCGGAGGCACACGAGGCCGTTTTCCGCGCCGATGACGTCAAGGTCAGCGCCCCCGAGGCCTACCAGTTCATGGTGCCGATATTCGGCAAGGGCGTGCAGTACGGCGCCCCCCTGGATATCGAGCGCCAGCAACTGCGCATGCACTCCCGCGGCCTGGCCAGCGAGAAGATGGTCCACTATGCACCGATCATCGCCCAGGAAGCCCGCGACTGGATTGCTGACTGGGGCGACAGTGGCGAACTGGATTTCTACGAGGGTTTTGCCCACCTCACGATCAACACCTCCACCCACTGCCTGCTGGGTCCTGAGTTCCGCTATTCCCTGACCGACGAATTCGCCACGCTCTACCACACCCTGGGCGCCGCGGCGGATGCCGCCGGCCTCAACGATCCCTCGGCGCGCAAGGACGCCTACGACGCCCGCGACCAGGCCCGGGCGCGACTGGAGGAACTGATTGGCGAGCGGGTGGAGAAACGCCGTGCCAGCGGCGAGGTGGAACCGGACCTGCTGCAAGTCTACATGGATGCCACCTATGCCGACGGCACCCACCTCAGCACCAGCGAGGTGACCGGGATGATCGTCTGGTTCATGTTCGCCGGGCACCACACCAGCGCCAATACCGCTGCCTGGACCCTGGTGGAGATGGCTCGTTACCCCGAACTCGCCGCGGCAGTGGTCGCCGAGGTGGATGAAGTCATGGCCGCCGGCACCGCCGACGACCTCAAGGTACTGCGGCGCATGTCCAAGCTGGAAGGCTTCGTGCGTGAGGCCCTGCGCCTGCACCCGCCGCTGAACACACTCACCCGGCGGGTAATGGAAGACTTCGAGTACAAGGGCCACGTCATCGAGAAGGGCAAGAACGTCATGCTTTGCCCCTACGTGGCACACCGTCTCGAAAGTGAGTTCGAGGACGCCGAAACGTTCAAACCGGGCCGGCCGATGCCGAAGAACCCCTTTGCCCTGATTCCCTTTGGCGGCGGCCAGCGCAAGTGCGTCGGCAACGCCTTCGCCATGCTGCAGGTCAAGGTCATCTTCTCGGTGTTGCTGAGCGAGTACGAATTCGAACTGGCGGGCCCGCCCGGCGAATACGCCGAGATCATGCCCTCCCTGATCCTGCGCCCCTCGGACCCGTGCATCCTGCGCTATCGCCGCCGGGTGCGCGACAAGGCTGCCTGAAGATTTTTTCGGAGAAAATAGAATGCCCAAATACCGCGTTCAGGTTGACCTCATGCTCTGCCAGGGGCACGGGGTGTGCAAGGAGGAGTGCCCCGAGGTCTTCGACGTCAAGGACATGAAGACCGGCTATCCCAAGGTGCTGGTGAAAGAGCGCTTTCCTGATGAGAGCCTGATGGAAAAAGTACAGGCCGCTGTAGATTACTGCCCCAACCAGACCATCTCCCTGGTGGAAGTCGAAGACTGACAGCGGATTCACTACTGTGGGAGCCCGCTCTGCGGGCGAATCGCTCACAGAGTGAGCTCCCACAGCGGGGTGTCCTCTTTGCGGCAGCAATCTCATTCAATAAAAAAGCCGGGCAGTGCCCGGCTTTTTTCGCTAGCGAACCAGCTCAGAATTCGAACTGGCTGGTGGCGTAACTCGCCATGACCTCCCCACACACCGGAAACACCACCTCCGCATGCGCTGCGTGAGTGGAATAGGCCATGAAGTCCTCCACACTGGCGAATTCAGCGATCACCGCAAGACCCGCGTTGCCTTCCAGCAACTCAAGGTCGAGACCGCAACGAAAGGCCTTCACCTCGGGGATCAGCGAGGGCAGCTTCTGGAAAGCCTCCAGCACCGCCTGTTTGCGTTCGCTATCGGTGCCGTCCTTGAAATAAACGAGAGTGATGTGCTGGATCATGCCTGCTTCGCCTTCTCCTGCTTGGCCGCTACCTCGGCCTCGTGTTTCTTGATGGCGTTTTCGATTCCGCCCATGTATTCCGCCATGAAACGATCCGCATTGGACGCCGCCCATTCCAGGGAGGGTGTGCGATTGTCATTGCAGTGCTGGAAATGCGGCATGACGTACTGGGCGAGCAGTTCGTAGGATTTCCTGGTCGCTTCGTAGCTGGCGGCATTGTGGGCCAGTGAAAGGAAGGCACCGAAACCGCCGGACTGCTCCTGCAATTTCTTGATGTGCTCCACGAGATCGTCGGGGGTACCTACGAGGCCGACGCCGAAGGCGCCGAGGCCGCCGGTACACCAGGTCTCGATGGCCTCGTCCAGGTCCTTCGCCTGCGGGAACAGGTCGCCGCCGAACTTGTGGAAGTAGTTGAACATGTCCATCAGGCCGAACTCCAGGTCCTTGCGGGCCTGCTCGCGGGTCTCGGCGATATGGAAAGGCGCCACCACCCGCCAGGTGCTGCGGTCGATGGTCTGGCCGTATTCCTCGGCTTTTGCTTCACAGATGCTCCAGCTGTCCGCAAGCGCTTCGAAACCCTTGGGGCTGGATGCGGCAACCGAAAGCATACCTGCGCCGTACTGGCCGGCCAGCCGCGCGCCGGTGGGCGAGATGGCAGAAGCCACCACCAATTCCAGATCCGCCTGGTAGGGCAGGATGTGCATGCGCGCTTCATTGAGGGTGAACCAGTCTGTCTGTGCGCTGACCGTCTCTCCGTTGAGGAGCTTGACCAGCACATCGAAAGACTCGCCCATGCGGTCCCGCAGGCGCTGGGGATCGACACCCATCATGTAGGCATCCGCGATCAGCTGCCCGGGGCCGACGCCGAACATGACCCGGCCACGGGTCTGGTGGTCCAGCTGCGCAATCCGGTCCGCCAGGATCAGCGGATGATGATAGGACAGGGAACTGACACCTGTGCCCAGGCGAATTTTGCGCGTGCGCTCCGCCGCCGTCGCGATGAACACTTCAGGTGAAGCGATGCATTCATAGGCACCGGAGTGGTGTTCGCCAATCCAGGCTTCGTCGAAGTCCAGGTGATCCAGCCAGCGCACGAGGTCGAGATCGCGCTCCAGCGCAAAGGTGGGGCTGGTACGGTCGTTGTGGAAGGGCGCGAAAAACGCTCCGAAGCGCATTTTCTTAGGTTTATAGGTCACACTGGCCTCCTTGTTAAAACATTCCTTGTGCAATGTTTTTTTGCAATATATACCCCCAATGAGGGAATCGCAAGTTTCAATTACTGCCGCAACTACGCATTTGGACTACTGATATGCCCGGCGGCGATATACCCAAAAGTCATTGCCGGGCCGAGCGTAGCGCCCGCCCCCGGGTAGTAGCGCCCCATGGGAGACGCAGAAGTATTGCCGATGGCATAGAGCCCGGGGATCGGCTGGCCCTGCTCGTCCAGCACCTGCGCGTTGGCGTCGGTCAACAGCCCCCCCTTGGTGCCGATATCACCGGGGTAGACTTCGATGCCATAAAATGGCCCTTCCGAGAGGGCAGCCAGGCAGGGGTTGGGCTGCAGGCGCACGTCGGCGTAGAGCTTGTCGTAGCTGTTCTCCCCGCGGTGGAAGTCCTCGTCCACACCCGACGCAGCAAAACCGTTGAATCGATTCACGGTGGCCGCAAGGGCCGCGGGTTCGACGCCGAGTTTTTCGCCGAGTTCTTCAAGTGTATCCGCGACGGTCAGCAGCTCCTTGCGCACCTTGCCGGGCTGCATGAAATCCATGTGCATGCCGCCGGGCAAAAGCGGCCCGAAGGGATATTCATGACGGTAGCGGCTGTCGAAAATCGCGTAGGAAGGCAGGTTTTCCGCTTCGTACATCGCCTGCACCGCGGTGGTATAGGCGACGGATTCGTTGACGAAGCGTTCACCTTTTTTATTTACAAGAATGCACCCGGGCATGGAGCGCTCGGTAAACAGCATGCGCGCGCGATCCTCGCCCTCGATAAGGATGGTCGGGCCCCACCATGCCTCATCCATCAGGTGAGTCGCCGCGCCCACAGCGATACCGGCCTTGAGCAAGTCCCCGGTATTGGCCGGGTACGCGGCGGACCAGGCAGTCTGTGTCGGGGCGGGCAGGTAGGATTCGCGCAGCTGCGCGGAGTGCTCGAAGCCGCCGGCGCCGAGGATCACACCCTTGCGGGCGCCGATGCGTACTGCCCTGCCCCCCTGCTCTACCACCACACCAGCGATTCTGCCGTCTTCCCTGATCAGTTCCGTCACCGGCGATGACAACTGCACCCCGACACCGCGATCATCCAGGGAGCGGCGCAGGCGGCTGATCAGGGCATTGCCCATCACCAGCCGCCGCGAGCGGCGGCCCTTTAAACGCGCTGGAATATCGAGAAAGTATTCGAGCGCCAACTTGATCATCACCTTCCACCAGCCGGGCGCCTTGCTCAGCAATGCCCCACCCTCCTGGTTGGAGTAGCCCATAAGACCCATCACGCGGGTCTGGATATGCGGCATGCCAAGGGTCTCGAAAGACTCGCCGAGGTCGCGGGCGTGGAATGGCAGTGGGTCGATGGAACGGCCGCCGGGGCGCGAACCGGACAGTTCCTGGTAGTAGTCGGCGTAGTAGGTCATGGACTGGAATACCACGTGGGAGCGCTCTTCCAGATAGCGCAGCATCACCGGTCCCTCGCGGACAAAGGCTTCGACTACATCCCTGGCCACGTCGTCACCGGTGAGCTGGAAGAGATATTCCAGCGCGTCTTCCTCACTGTCCGGGATCCCCGCCGCGAGCATCAGGTGATTGTTGGGTATCCACAGGCCGCCGCCGGAGCTGGCGGAGGTACCACCGTATTGGCCGGTCTTTTCCAATACCAGTGTGTCGTTACCCAGGTCGCTGGCGCGCAGGGCCGCGGTCAGCGCGCCGGCTCCACTACCTACGACCAGAACGTCATACTCTGCGTCCCACATACCGTCTCAGGCTCCTTATTATTCGAGTGGCGAGATAATAGCATATAAAACATTTCTATAACTATGTTATTATCCATGCCGGCCCGTATGCCAGACCCGCTATTCGACCATAATGATTAAAGCCAAGGTATGCCCGAGCGAATGAAGCGCCCCCATTTGTTAAATATCCTGACGCCGCTTGCCGGCGCTGTCTTGTTGTCGGCCTGCCAACCGGCGCCTAACGATGACAACGGCGCGACGGAACTCTGGCCAAGTATCGGCGGCAGCCCCGGCGCGCAGCGCTTCAGCAGCCTGCAGCAGATCACCCCGCACAATGTCGACAAACTGGAAGTTGCCTGGGTCTATCACACGGGAGACGTTTCCAGCGGCACGGACACCCACGGCGCCACCGCCTTCCAGGCGACCCCCCTGGTGGTCAACGACAGCATGTATTTGTGCACGCCCTACAACCGGATCATCTCCCTGGACCCGGAAAGCGGCGCGGAGAAGTGGACCCATGACCCCGGCGTGGACATGACCGGTGTCTACACCCCCACCTGTCGCGGCGTGGCGTACTGGGAGAGCGAGAAAACGCCAGCGGATAACGATCAGTGCCAGCGTCGCATTCTCTCGGCTACCCTCGACGCCCGCTTGCTGGCGGTGGACGCCAACAGCGGCGAGCCCTGCACGGATTTCGGCGAGGGCGGCAGCGTCAACCTGAAGGCCAATCTCGGCGATGTGCGCCTGGCGGAATACTATGTGACTTCTGCGCCACTGGTCATCGACGATCTCGTCGTCACCGGCGCCTTCGTCATGGACGGGCAACGCACCGACGCGCCCCCCGGGGTGATCCGCGCCTACGATGTGCGCAGCGGTGAACTGCGCTGGGCCTTCGACCCGGTACCGCCGGGCATGGAACCCGTCACCGCGGAGGATGCAAAAGCCGGCGCCGTGTTTACCCGCTCCACACCCAACAGTTGGGGCAATCTCTCTGCTGACCCCGAACGCGGCATCATCTACCTGCCGATGGGTGGGCCGCAGCTGGACCACTACGGCGGGCCGCCGCGGGGCAAGCTGGATCACTACGGCACGTCGGTCGTCGCACTCGACGCCAGCAGCGGAAGACCACTGTGGAATTTCCAGGCGGTGCATCACGACATCTGGGACTGGGACGTGGCAGCCCAGCCCGTACTCTTCGAGCAGCACGGCAAAACCCCCGGGGTGATCGCCGCCACCAAGATGGGCCATATCTTCCTGCTCAACCGGGAGACCGGGGAGCCCCTGTTCCCGGTGGAGGAGCGGCCGGTGCCGAGTTCCCCGGTTCCGGGCGAGCGAACCTCGACTACCCAGCCCTTCCCTACCCTGCCCAAACCGGTCCACCCCGAAAAGCTTACTGAGGATGATATCTGGGGAATCTACCCGGGCGATCGCAGCGCCTGCCTGGCGCAGTTCAGGGAGATGCACTACGAGGGAATTTTCACCCCGCCAGCCCTCGGCAAGCCCTCCCTGCTGTGGCCGGGCCTGGGCGGCGGCGTCAACTGGGGTTCGGTCTCGGTCAACCCGGAACAGAACATCATGGTAGTCAACTCCATGCGGGTTCCCTACACGGTGAAGCTGATTCCGAGGGAAGAAGCTGACAGCCTCGATGGCAGCGACCTGGTGGGCGCCAATGCCCAGGAAGGCACGCCCTACGTGGTCATCCGCGGCGGCTTTCTCTCTCCGCACAATACGCCCTGCACCGCGCCGCCCTGGGGTGTGCTAACCGCCATCGACCTGGATTCCGGGGAAACCCTGTGGGAAAAGCCCCTGGGCAACCTCGAGGAACTCGCACCCCTGGGCGTGGGCGGCTGGTTCGACTGGGGCACGCCCAATACCGGCGGCACCCTGCAGACAGCGACAGGCCTGGTCTTCGTCGCCGCGACACTGGATGGTTATATCCGCGCTTTCGACCTGCACAGCGGCGAACGCCTGTGGCAGGATAAACTGCCCGCCCCGGCGCAGGCGACACCGATGAGCTATCGCCTGCAAAAGAATGGCAAGCAATACCTGGCGATTGCCGCGGGGGGACACGGACCCCTCGCCTACGCCGCCAAGGGGCCGGAAAAACTGGGCGAACTACTGGGGGACGCGCTGGTGGTCTACCAGCTCCCGGACTGAGCAAAACAGGCATAAACCAATAAGAAGGAAGGGCTGAGGTAATGACAATCGAGGAAACGTTCAATCAACTGCGCGCCGGCTCGGAACAGTTCAGGCTCACCACGGCGGAAGAACGCCTGCAGCGTCTGGATGCCATGTGGCAGGGCCTGGTGGATTGCAGGCCGCAACTGGTCAAGGCCGCCTACAACGAACTTCGGGTAGATGAAGAAGGCGTACTCGGCCAGATGATGATGGTCAAGGCGGAAGTGGATTTCGCCAAAAAACACCTGGCAAAGTGGATGAAACCACGGCGCGTCAAGAACAGTTCCGCGACCATCGGCAAGAAATGTTACGTACGGCCGCAGGCCAAGGGTGTGGTGCTGAACCTGTCCACCTGGAACGCACCCATCTGCATCAGTTTTGTACCCGCCATCGCGGCGCTTGCTGCGGGGAACACGGTGTGCATCAAGCCCTCGGAACTCGCGCCCGAAACCGCCGAGCTTATCGGCGGACTTGTGAACAAGACTTTCGACCCTTCCGAAGTCGCCGCAGTCAACGGCGGCGCCGAGGTCTCGCAGGAACTGCTGCGCCAGCCTTTCAACCACATCTACTATACCGGCGGCCAACGGGTGGGGTCGATTGTGATGAAGGCGGCCGCAGACCATTTCGCCGGCGTGACCCTGGAAATGGGTGGCAAGAACCCGACCATCATTGACGCCACCGCGGACATCAAGGACGCCGCGCGCAAAACTGCATGGGGACGGCTGGTGAACAGCGGCCAGGCCTGTGTCAGCCCGGATTACGTGGTCATCGAGGAGTCGGTCTGCGATGAGTTTATCGGGCACCTCAGTGCCTTCATCGAGAGCATGTTCGACTCCGACGGCAAGGGCCTGGCGAATTCACCCTACCTCCCCGTCATGCTCAATGACCAGCAGTACCAGCGTGTTGAGGGCCTCGTGGAAGACGCGACGAGCAAGGGCGCGAGCGTGCGCTTCGGCGGCTCAGGTGATGCGACCAGCCGCTTCTATTCGCCGACCATCCTCAGCGATGTCACCGAGGACATGACCATCATGCACCAGGAGGTCTTCGGGCCGATCGTCGCCGTCATCCCCTTCAAGACCCGGGAAGAGGCAGTGGAGATCGTCAACCGCAGGCGCAAATCCCTGTCCCTGTATATCTTTTCCCAGGACAAGGACAACATCGAGTACTTCACCCAGCGCACGGAATCCGGCGGCATGTGCATCAACCACAACGTGGTTCACGCCGGCACCAACCCGCACCTGCCTTTCGGTGGCATCAACGCCTCGGGTATCGGCCGCATTGGCGGCTATCGGGGCTTTATCGAGATGTCCAACGAGCGCGGGGTACTGGAGCAACCGCTTGGGTGGCGAGACTTCAATGTTAACTTCCCGCCCTATACAAAGTTCTTCAGGAAGATGATCCGGGCGGGAATCAAGTAGCCTGCTGTGGGGCGAGAAGACGATTATTCAGGCGCGTCCGGCTATTTCGATTGTCAAAGGCGGATGCGCCAGTTTTAATAAATATGTTACACAGTCTACTGTCACTGGCGTTGACGAGTCGCAGTAGCGCAAAAAAATCAATAATAAACAAAATACGGGCCCGACACTGTATGAATGATCGCGTGGCGCAATTTACGATTGATCCCGACAAACCGGTGCTGGTTGCTGGCGCCAGCGGCTTCGTGGGGAGTCACACGGCTAAACAACTGGTCGCAGCGGGGCGTAAAGTTCGCGTATTGCTGCGCAAGACAAGCAGCACCAGCAATCTCGACGGGCTCGACGTGGAAATCTGCTACGGCGACGTTCTCGATGTCGATTCGCTGCGCCAGGCCATGCATGGGTGCAGCAGTGTTTTCTACTGCGTCGTCGACACCCGCAGCCACCTGACTGACAGCACCCCGCTGTTTCGCAACAACGTCGACGGCGCGGTCAATGCGATGGAAGCCGCCCTGGCCGAAGGTGTCGAGCGCTTTATTTTCTGCAGCAGCATGGCCACCCTCGGCCTCCATCCCGAAAGACCGGTCACCGAAGAAGACATCTTCAACTGGATGGACAGGGCCCCGGACTACATCAAATCCCGGGTCTTCGCCGAAGACAAGCTCATGCAGTACTGCCGGGAGCGCGGGCTTCCAGGTATCGCACTTTGCGTGGCCAACACCTACGGCCCCGAGGATGTGCAACCCACACCCCATGGCGGCATGCTGCGCGACGTGGCCCGGGGAACCTTTCCCGCCGCCCTGGACTGCGGCGCGCCGATGGTCGATATACGCGATGCCGCCCAGGCAATGATCCTGGCGGAAAGCTACGGCCGCGCCGGCGAGCGCTACATCATCGCCAACGAATTCGTGACCCTGCCCGAGTTCTATGGCCTGGCGGCGCGAAAGGCCGGCGTCAAGCCACCGAAAACCCTGCCGATCTGGCTGGCCTACTGTATTGCGTGGATCAACGAACGCATCTCTGCGCTACGCGGAATCAGCAATCCAAGGCTCGCCGTTTCCTCGATCATGCTGTCACAGATCTTCAAGGAGATGGACAACAGCAAGGCGCGCCTGGAGTTGGGTTGGGAACCGCGGCCGGTAGAAGAGACTGTGGGCGACGCGGTGGCGTGGTTCGCGGCGAACGATACTGCTTGAGTCCGGTCCCGGGGGATTGCGTAACACATCCCCACTTTCCGTTTATCTTTCCGGCTCTCTTTCCGCCTCTAGGCGGAAAGCCTGTCCCAGAGTACTGCTTCCCGGGTGACCACGGCGAGGTCTGCTGTGCGCAGCAGGCTGTCCTCGCCCCTTCCCAGAACCTGCTCGAGAATTGCCACGCTATAGGCTGAACATTCGAGCACCGCTGCATAAGGCAGCGTATTGGCATGATTTCCCACTGTCTTGTCGTCCCTGAGGTTGAGCGTCACCCGGTTAAGCCCCTCGATCTGCCCTGCCTTTTCCGAGGCAGCGCGCGCAACATCCATGTCCTTGAAGAAAAGAAATGCAGTTATACCGCCGAGAACGCCAGGTTTGATCCGTTCTTCCGTGACCCACAGGGAAACCTCGGGGATAGGACAGGAAAAGGTTTCCAGTTCATCCGCCGCCATCCGCATGGCGCCCTCCATGTCCGCCTCGTCCATCGCAGCAAAGGCATCGTCCCGGGTGATCAGGCAGGCAACTGCGTCGAATTCTTCCGAAGCGCCTTCTATCGCCGCAGGCAGGATGGGCTCGGCCTGGACGTAGCCGAGCACGTGCCGCCAGAAAGGCGTATCCATGCCGGTGGCGCCATGCATGCGCCAGCGCCGCACGAATTCATCGAAAGTGAAGCCGGTTTTGCGCTTTGCCAGGTAGATAAGTTTGATCATGCTTGCCTCAGAAACCAGCGCATAGCCTTTCTCGGGTGCGGGGGTCAGGATTCCGGCCAGCGTCCCTGCGGCCCTCGTGGCGTATTGTAGCCAGAAAGATCTACCGCCTCATCCAGAGGCTGCCTCGCTTTCCTTCTCCCGGTCCAGGCCGAGGTCGTACATGTAACAGGACTCATCCACAACGACCTGCCCTTCAAACAACTTCGCCTGCTCTTCCGCGGAATAACCGAGTTCGTCGAGAATTTCGCGGGTGCATTCCCCGACCAGCAGGGGCCGGCCCTGTACCGCGGGCTTGCTGTCGGAAAAATCGTAGGGGATGCCGACATGACCGATGTGCCCGGCGACGGGGTGCGGCAGGTTGACCAGCCACTGGCGCTGGCGGATGAAGGAGTCGTCGCGCCACATCCACTGGCAGAAACGCTCGTCGACGATTTCGCAGGGTACGCCCGCGTTATCCAGTTGTGCGAATACTTCCTTCGCGGGCCTTCCGCTGACCGCAGCGGTGATGATCGCGGTCAGCTCAGCATCATTTTCGCGGCGTGCCTCGGCAGAGGCGAAACGTACATCGACCGCGAGTTCCGCCTGGCCAATGGCGCCAAACAGCGCAGCCCAATCGTCGTCGGTCTGCGGCGCCAGGCAGATGTATTCATCGGTGCACTGGTAGAGCCGATAGCCGGCGGAATAGCCCAGGCCATCGCCCCGCAGGTGCGGGCGCTCGAAACCGCTGCCGTCGTTAGGGGCAATCACCTGGGAGCAGTTCATCAGGTGGGCGTTGACGATGGAAGTGTCGACCCACTGGCCCTCGCCGGTTTTCTCCCGTTCCATCAGCGCCTGCACGATGCCGATCGCCGCGAGGTAGCCGTTGCCGGTATCGCCGAGGGTTGTCTGGGACCAGTAGGGGCGCCCTTCCGGGTACTCACAGCCGCCGTCTTCCCACTGCACGCCGGTAATCGCGGAGCCGGTCTGGTCGTTGCCGGGAAGCGGCTCCCGGGGCCCCTTCTCGAAGCCACGGGTGTGGCAGTATACGAGACGCGGATTGATCTTCTTCAGGGTCTCGTAATCCAGCCCTTTGCCTTCCACCGCCTTGTAGCGCATGTTGTGCATGACCACGTCGGCTTCCGCGCAGAGCTTCTGGATGATTTTCAGGCCCTCGGGATCACGCATATTGACGCCGATGCTGCGCTTGCCGCGGTTGGCGGACATGGCGATACAGGTCGAGTGCCAGAACCAGTCGTAGGGCGGGTTGATCTTGATCACGTCCGCGCCAAGATCCGACAGGACCTGGGTACAGAAGGGCCCGGCGATGGCGAGGCCGAGGTCGATTACGCGAATGCCCTCCAGCGGGCGCCCAGGCATTGCAGCGCTGCCCAGCTGCGCTTTGCTACCGACGCCATTTGCAGCTTCCGCTTTCACCTCGTCGGTATGCTCACCGGGTTTCGCGTAGCCTTGCTTGACCCGGGCGGGATTCTTCTCGAGATTGTAGAAGATACCGGGCTGGCGAGTTGTTCCCAGTTCCGGGTCTTCCACTTCCGCCACGCAACCGTCGGCCAGGAAGTCCGGGTCGTTGAGGCTTTCCTCCGGCGAGCGGATTTTCTGGATGCACTGCCCCGCCACCGCGCCGGCCTTTACCCAGTCATCGGCGTCAAAGCGCTTGATGGCCTCGGCCATCATCGGGTAGTAGTGATCGAGTACCAGGGCGTCTTCCACGCCGGGCATAATGCGGTCGGGATCTTCCCGTGCGGACATGTCTGGGGAAGCGTTGAGCGTATCGCCTTCGGAAGCGCCGAGCACGAAGCTGGGGTTGGGCACCCAGTTGATTACCCAGCGCCCGTCCTTCGCGACGAAATTGCCTTTCGGCGAACGCGAATCATTGATCCAGGTGGCGAAGTAAGGGGCGCCGGTATTGTCCGCGCGGCTGAAGGCCAGGGTGCCGGCAGTCAGCGCGCCCTGCAGCAGGCTGGTTTCGACCCACTGCCCCTTGCCCGTCTTCTGGCGCACGAAGAGCGCGCCGCTGATGGCCACCAGGGCGGCGTAGGCGGCGCCGGCACTGGGCCAGTAGGTGCCGGAAAACAGCGGGCCGTCGCGGTCCT
The DNA here is from genome assembly GCA_033283325.1 of Halieaceae bacterium WMMBA4. Classification (GTDB taxonomy): domain Bacteria; phylum Pseudomonadota; class Gammaproteobacteria; order Pseudomonadales; family Halieaceae; genus Mangrovimicrobium. The sequence continues at coordinate 625,112 of JAWMQO010000001.1, read as the reverse complement.
CGTGGCGCGGTCCCATCACCCCGTCGGGGGCGAACTCGTAATCTTCGTACGGTGTTTCCTCCCCAGCGGCGAAGCAAATGCCGCCAACCCGCCCGCGCTGTTCGTAGGGCAGACCGACACGGGCCGCCACCAGTGCGTCAATAGCCGGCCGGTCCGAGAGTTCGTTATCACGGCCATAGCCGGTGATGGAGCAGTAGACGAGGCGAGGGTTGAGGGCCTTCAGGCTGTCGTAATCGATTCCCAGCCGGGCGGTTTCCCCGGGCTTGAAGCTCTCGACCAGGACATCCGCGGTCTTCACCAGTTCGAGGAAGCTGGCGAATTCATCCTCCTGCTCGAGATCGAAGATCGCATTGCGCTTGCCCCGCTGCCAGGCGTGGTAACCGAGTTTGAAGGTCTGACGGAAGGGATCGCCGGCGGGAGATTCAATCCTGGTCACCTGGGCTCCCTGGTCCGACAGGACCATGGTCGTCAGGGGTCCCGCCATTCCCTGTGACAGATCGAGAATGCGTATTCCTTCAAGTACTCCAGCCATTATTACCTCCGGGGTAGATCAATAAGTCTTATTAGCAGCTGAGTTATGGGCTTTCGCCTGAATGTCCCTACCTTAGCCCAGGCGGAAGATGTGCCCCATAGCCAAAACTGCCAGTGGGCACACAGTTACCTTCCAAGTTGCGCCTTCCGCCCTGCCATCGACAGCTCAATCGGCGGTTCCACGCGCTGTTCAGTCAGCGGCGAGAATCGCGCCGGCGGGGCCAGACGTGGCCAGGCCGAGCTGCGCGTTCGCGATCTGGTTGTGGGAGGTACCGCGCAACTGGCGCACGACCTCGATAATGCTGTTCATGCCGTGGACATAAGCCTCGCCGATGAGCCCGCCATTGGTATTGAAAGGCAGGGAACTGCCCATCTGGCCGAAGCCATCCGCCAGCAGGTCCCTGGCCGCGCCCGTCTCACAGAAACCGAAGGCCTCGATCTGCATCAGTACGGCGGGCGTAAAGGCGTCGTAGAACATGGCGACGTCCATGTCGGCAGGTGTCAGGCCGGCCTGGCCGAAGACACGCGGCGCCACGGCACGTGATTCGGTCATTGCCAGCATGTCATCCCGGTAGAAGTTGGTGATGACCTCGTTGTTGTAGGGCATCGCGGAACTCGCCGACAAAATGCGCACCGGCTTCTGCCGCAGGTCCCGGGCCCGCTCCAGGGTGGTGACGACCAGGGCCACACCGCCATCGCTTTCCTGGCAACAGTCGAGCAGGCGCAGGATGGGTTCTACCACCCAGCGCGATGCCTGGTGGTCGTCGATGGTGATTGGCTTCTCATAAAACCAGGCATCCGGGTTGTTCGCGGCATAGGCGCGCTGCAGCACGCTCACCATCCCGAGATCGCGATTGGTAACGCCGTAGGTGTGCATGTATTTCTGCGCGGACAGCGCCAGCCAGCTGCCGGGGCTCTGCGCGCCGTAGGGTATGGCGCTCATCAGCGACGATGCGCCCATACCGGCGGTGGCGGCGCCTCCCGCGGAGGGCTGCCCGAAGCGATATTGGGAGCGCTCGTTCATCGCGCGCCAGATCACTACCGTATCGGCAATGCCGGAACTTACAGCAGCCGCAGCGTGCTGCAGGGTAGCGACCGAGCCCGCGCCACCCCCGGGGACCCGGGAGGTATAGGCCAGATCACGAACGCCCAGGCAGCGGCTGAGACCGGTTTCATCACTGTTATCGATGGTGAAGGTGATCATCCCGTCGACGTCGGCCGGTTCGATGCCCGCGTCCTGCAGCGCCGCCAGGCTGCACTCGGCGGCCAGTTGCAATTCGCTTCTGCCGGAATTCTTCGAATATTCCGTGTTGCCGATCCCGGCGATCGCCACGTCCCGTCCCTTAAAACCCATGTATTCGCTCCGCTTCTTATCGTTCGGGCACAGGCCCGCGTGTGTTTCTGGCGAAAAATCTAGTCAGCCGGCTTGAAGACAGGCAACTGGTGCCCGCCGGAAGTCTCCTGGAATGCCACTTTCACCGGCATACCCATTTCCACATCATCCATATTCGTGTCCAGCAGGTTGCCCAGGACCCGGTAGCCCTCGTCGAGCATCACCAGTACGACGATCGGCGGCTCATCGAAGCCCCAGGAACGTGGATGAACGGGCATGACCCAGCTATCGATAACTCCGTTTCCGCTGAGCGCCACGTGCTCGTGTTCGAGACTGTGGCACCTGGGGCACATGGGTTGCGGTGGGTGGCGGAAAGTCTGGCATGCCGAGCAACGCTCGCCGAGAAACTCGCCGCGATCGGCTGCCTCCCAGTACCATTTGTCTTCCATGGTGGGGATGGGATCGACAGGTTTTTGACCTTGTTCGCTCATTATTCTGATACCCGCTTGTTAGGGCTGGCCTTCCGCGAGATGGAAGGCCGCCTGCCTTGCCAGTGACGAGAAAAACACACTGGCAGAGTCGATACGCTTGCTCGCGCTTTTATGTTTTCAGCTGCCCAAGTGTAACCGGCAGCCCCCACTTGTCAATCCAATCTTACTTACAATCAATTCAGATTGACTATATGTCCATATGGACTATTTCGAGGGCGCCGGGACAGGGGCAATAACATTGTTGTAGCATTTTTTCCTACCTATACTCGATGCTCTCGCAGTACCAACTGCGCCCGGCGTGTCGCAAGCACCCCGGGAAAACACAGAACAATAAACACAATAAATCTGAAAGGAGCAGCGCATGAAGACTTCGCGCACCTGTGGCCTGGGCAAGCTGCTAATGTCCACCTCCCTGGCCAGCCTGTGCTGGACAGACCTGTCACTCGCGGCACAAAACACTCTCGAGGAAATTGTCGTCACGGCGCGCAGGCAGTCGGAAAACCTGCAGGAAAGCCCCGTTGCAGTAAGCGCCCTTTCAGCGGGCGCACTGGCCCGGGCTGGCGTCGCCACCGTCACCGATGTCCAGCGACTTTCGCCCAGTGTCACCTTTACACCCGGCACCGGCGGCGGCAGCGGCACGGTGAACGCCTTTATCCGCGGCGCCGGGGAATTCGACTTCATCATCACCGCTGATCCCGCGGTGGGCACCTACCTCGACGGCGTCTACCTCGCCCGCGCCTTCGGCGCCAATGCGGAACTGGCGGATGTCGAGCGGGTGGAAATCCTGCGCGGCCCCCAGGGCACGCTCTTCGGCAAGAACTCCATTGGCGGCGCCATCAGCGTGGTCACCCGCAAGCCGGGCGAGGAACTCGAAGGTGTGGTGAAGGCGGAAGTCGGCCGCTTCGACTACCAGGGCGCGAGCGCCTACGTCAGCGGGCCAGTCACCGACACGCTTTCGCTCGGTGTATCCGGCCTCTACCGCAAGGCCGATGGCTGGCAGGAACGCCCCGGCGATGATGCCGGCGACATCGATGTCCTGAGCGGCCGGATAAGCCTGCGCTATACCCCGACAGACAACTTCGAGTCATTACTGATGGTGGACGCCACCCGCAGGCGGCAGAACGGCTACCCCAACGTGATGCATACCTATACCCCGATCCCCGGCGTAACCGCGTTTCCGCTGGATGTGTTCTCGCCCAACTGCTGCTTCCCCAACCGGGACATCGACGAGAGCCAGGCCGGGGATACGCTGCCGAGCGACGACCTGGATAACCTCGGCATCAACTGGACCAATGAATTCCTGCTGGGGAATGTGCAGGTCAAGTCGATCACCGCCTATCGCGACATGGACGCCCTGTTCGGCAGGGACGGCGACAACAGCCAGGATGAACTGAACGGGGACCGCCACGACGAGAGCCACGACCAGTTCAGCCAGGAGTTCCAGTTCAGCGGCGCGTCCTTCGACAACCGCCTGGAGTGGCTCACCGGGCTCTACTATTTCCGCGAGGACAGCCGCGATGATACCGAACTGTTCATCGTTCCCGGCGTCACCTTCGCCTCGCCGCGCTACGCCAACGCCCAGGAGACGGTGAACTACTCGGCCTACGCCCACGCCACCTGGCACTTCAACGAGCAGTGGGCACTGAACGCCGGCCTGCGCTGGACCGACGAAGAAAAGGACTTCGACCAGACCATCACCAACATCGACCTGGGGGCGCCGTGGTTCATTCCCGGCGCACCCGGTATCGGCCCCGGCCTTGCCACCCCCGAGAGTGCCTGCACGGATATCGCGGCCACCACCACAAGTTACTCCTGCCGCGAAGACTGGCAGGAATTCAGCCCCAAGCTGGGCCTGGAGTACCAACCGGGTGAGCAGTTGATGTTTTACGGCCACTGGTCCCGCGGTTTTCGCTCCGGCGGTTTCAACGGCCGTCCCTTCGCCTCGGTCAACGATATTCGCGCCTACGACCCGGAAACCCTCGACAGCTACGAACTGGGCTTCAAGTCCGAATGGTGGGAGCGCAGGCTGAGACTCAACGGCGCCTTCTACTACAACGATTACCAGGACAAGCAGGTGCTGATTATCCAGGCCGGCGCGGTGGCAATCGAGAATGCCTCCCAGGCCACGACCCAGGGCTTCGAACTGGAGGCCGCGCTGCTCCCGGTGAGCGGCCTCGAGTTGAACCTGGGCCTGAGTTTCATCGACGACGACTCCGACGGCTGGGTCGACCTCACCGGCGACTACAGCGATACCGAACTGCAGTACACCCCCGAGTGGAGCGCCACCGCCGCGGCGGCCTACCGGCTGGAACTCGGCGCCGCGGGCGCGCTGCGCTTCAGCGCCGACATGCGTTACACGGATGAGTACTACCTGGACGCGGTCAATACCGAGGCCCTGCGGCAGGATTCCTACACCCTCTACAACGCAGGTATCGCCTGGCTGTCACCCGAAGACAGCTGGCAGGTGGAATTGCGTGGCGACAACCTGGGCGACGAGCGCGCCAGGATCGGCGGTTTCGACGGAGTGGCATTCTTCGGCTATACCGAGGCCTCCTACAACCCGCCGCGTCGCTGGATGCTGAGTGCGTCCTATCAATTTTGACAGTGAAAAGGGCGGCATGAGTGAGGTAGCGACATGAACGGGGATCTCGAAGCACGCATTGCGGCGCTCGAGGATATTCGTGCCATCGAAGTCCTCAAGTGGCGCTACCTGAGAGCTTGCGACCGGCAGTTGCCCGACGAGGTCAGGGACTGTTTTATCGAGGACGCGCTGATCGACTACGAGGGCTTCCCCCTGTTCGAGAACCGCGACAGTTTCGTCGAGGTCTACCGGCAATTCGGCTGCCAACCGCATATCGTCGACATGCACCACGGCCAGAACCCGGTGGTGGAACTGACCGGAGCGGACAGCGCGCGGGGCTGTTTCGACCTGTTCTTTTTCCAGATGGACCTGCAAAGCCAGCAGCAGACACAGATGGCCGTAGCCTACGACGACGAGTTCGTGCGCCGCGAAGGCCGCTGGTGGATCGCCCGCAGCGTCGCCAGGCGCGCTTCGGTAAGGATAGAGAAGCTGTCGCCGGAGGGAATTGCGTCTGTTGTATTCGCGGGGCGCAGCGACCAGGGCGGGCGCGACTGATTACCGGGCGAATTTGTTTGTGGATACACGAGGGACTACAGAGTGAGCGAACAAAAAGTGGCGCTGGTCACCGGGGCCAGCCGCGGCGCCGGCAAGGGTATTGCCCTGGCCCTCGGCGCCCACGGCTATAGGGTCTACGTCAGCGGGCGCACCCGTGAGGCGGGTAGCGCTCCCCTGCCCGGCACCATCTTCGAGACTGCCAGTGCGGTGAACGACGCCGGTGGCGAAGGTATCGCGGTAGCCGTGGATCACGCGAAGGACGCGGATGTCGAAGCCCTCTTCGCGCAGATCTCCGGGGAAAGCGGCCGGCTCGACCTGCTGGTCAACAACGCGGCCTTCCTCCACGACGAGTTGATCAAGCCCGAGCCCTTCTGGGAGAAACCCCTGGACATGGTGGACATCCTCGACGTCGGACTGCGCAGCCACTACGTCGCCTCCTGGTACGCCGCGCCGCTGATGGTGCAGGCAGGAAGCGGGCTGATCGCCTTCACTTCCTCCTTCGGCTCCGTCTGTTACATGCACGGACCGGCCTACGGGGCGCAAAAAGCGGGCATCGACAAGTTCGCCGCGGACATGGCGGTGGACCTGCGCGCCACGGGGGTCGCGGCCCTGTCGATCTGGATGGGGCCGCTGCTGACCGAACGCTCCAGGCGTTCGCTGGAACAGCATCCGGAGCAGTACCAGGAATTCATGGCCAATGCGGAAACCCCGGAATTTACCGGCCACCTGCTTGCCGCGCTCTACGAGGACCCGGAACTGATGCAACTCTCCGGGCAGACCCTGATCGGTGCGGAGCAGGCGCTGCACTACGGCCTCAGGGATTCCGGCGACCGGCAGCCCGCCTCCTACCGGGAGATGCTCGGCGACCCGCGCATCCCCCACCCCGCCATCGTACGTTAGCGCCCCGGCAGCAGAGCCAACACAGCAGCAAATCAATGCTCAGCTATAGTATGAAAAAACAAGTTGATCGGGGTGCACAGACCAGTGCCTGAGCAGACACCCAACTACTGTACGGCCTGTGGCGAAAGCCTGGTGCACACAAGGCCCGCCGGCGATCACCGCGAGCGGCCCACCTGCCCCGCCTGCGGACGGGTTCACTACGAAAACCCGAAGATCCTCGTCGCCTGTATCGCCACCTGGCGGGACAAGGTGCTGTGGATCAAGCGCGGCACTCCGCCAAAGCGTGGTTACTGGGCGATTCCCTCGGGTTTTGTCGAAAAGGGCGAAACCCCGGAGCAGGCGGCCTGCCGCGAACTGCACGAAGAAACCAACGCCCGAATCGAGCCGGCTTCGCTGGACCTCTTCCTGGTTGGCTCCCTGCCGGAAATCAGCGAGGTCTACCTGGTTTACCACGGGGAACTGCAATCCGATGTCTGCGAGACCACTGCGGAGGCCAGGGAAGTTGCCTTCTTCGCCAGTGGTGACGTGCCCTGGGAGGACTACGCTTACCCGGATGTCGCGGAGGCGATGAAGCAATTCTACCGGGACCACGAAAAACGCAGTTACGGCGTTTACGTCGGTCGCTATGCCGGTGGGGTCAACACCTTCACCCGCATCAGGTCGGAGCCATGAGCAGCTGTCGTACCCGCTCTCGCTGCCGGCAAAACCGATGCCTTGGCAGTGCAGCGGTTTAACGCGTTTTGGGCCTGTTTTGTCGGGGAATTTCGATTTACGCCCCCGGAATTTAGTCAATGCTAGTTGACTATAAACCCTCGATGAGGCAATCTCCTCTGACATTAGAACCAGAGGCGGAATCGGGCGATACCCACTCCCCGGCACTATCTACGCGGCTGTCCGACCAGCCCCGTGGCAGAGAGACACTTCTATGAATCCCTTTGACCTCACCGGCAAAGTAGCGATCGTTACCGGTTCATCCCGCGGTATCGGCCGGGCCATCGCCGAAGCCATTGCCGCAGCCGGTGCCAGCGTGGTGATTTCCAGCCGCAAGCAGGATGCCTGCGAGGCGGTGGCGCGGGCAATCAACGAGGCCCACGGGGAAGAACGCGCGCTGGCCGTCGCCGCCAGCATTTCCGACAAGGCCGCACTGCAGGCACTGGTCAGCGCCACCGAGGCACGCTTCGGCAAGATCGACATTCTGGTCTGCAATGCCGCGTCAAACCCGCACTTTGGCCCCCTCGCGACGATCAGTGACGAACAGTTCCACAAGATTCTCGATAACAACGTGCTGGCCAATCACTGGCTGATCAACATGGTCGCGCCGGGCATGCGGGCCCGCGACGAGGGATCGATCATCCTGGTGTCGTCCGTGGGCGGCTTCATCGGCAGCGACAGTATCGGCGCCTACAACATTTCCAAGGCCGCCGACCTGCAACTGGTGCGCAACCTCGCGGTGGAGTTCGGTGCCGGCAAGGTGCGTATCAACGCCATCTCTCCGGGGATCATCCGTACCGATTTTGCGCGGGCCCTGTGGGAAAACCCGAAAGCCGAAGCCGCCTTCAAGCGCGCGGTGCCACTGGGCCGCATCGGTGAACCGGAGGAAATCGCCGGCGCCGCCGTCTTCCTCGCCTCCCCCGCCTCGGCCTACATGACGGGCCAGAGCGTGATCATCGACGGGGGCATGACGATCAAGGGCTCCATCTGAGCAGACAGCAAGCCCTGCCAACGATTACAGGCCACTAATCCAATCCAGCTTCGAGAATAAGTAATGATAGAAAGCCGCTTACACGACGATGTCGCTGAAATCATCATGAACAACCCGCCGGTCAACGCGCTGGGCAAAGGCCTGCGCGAAGGACTGGAGCGGGCGGTCAGTGCCGCGCTGGAGGACGACGCGGTCCGGGCCATCGTGATCCGCGGTGGCGGCAAACTGTTTTCCGGCGGCGCCGACATCACCGAATTCGACGAGGGAACGGTCAAGGACGGCCCCTGGTTGCCGGACCTGATCGACAGGATCGAGGCGAGCCCGAAACCGGTGGTCGCGGCAATTCACGGCCTGGCCCTCGGCGGTGGCCTGGAGATCGCCCTGGGCTGCCACTACCGTCTCGCTGCGCCCGGGACGAAACTCGGCCTGCCGGAAGTCAGCCTCGGCATCCTGCCCGGCGCCGGTGGCACCCAGCGCCTGCCGCGCCTGGTCGGTGTAGGGGCCGCACTGGAAATGATTGTGCTCGGCGCGCCGATCAGCGCAGCGCAGGCCCTGGCTATCGGCCTGGTGGACGAGGTGGTCGACGCCGAACAACTCGGCGAGCGGGCCATAGGCTTTGCCCGCGACGCGGTGAACGTTCGCCGCACCAGCGAACTGGAAGCCCTCGCCGATGAAGCCGCCATCGAGTCCTTCACGCAAAAGCACGCCCGAAAAATCCAGGGCCTGGACGCGCCTCTCGGCTGTATCGACGCGATTCGCAGCGCCACCAGCCTCCCCTTTGCCGAAGGCCGGCAAAAAGAAGAGGCATTGTTCGAAGAACTGGTCGCGGGCCAGCAGTCCCTGGCCCTGCGCCACCTCTTCTTCGCCGAACGCATGGCGGCAAAAATCGACGGGCTGGACAGCGCCGTCAAAGCACGCCCGGTCGAACGGGTCGGTATCATCGGCGCCGGCACCATGGGCGGCGGAATCGCCATGAACTTCCTCAGCGCGGGGATTCCGGTACGCATTGTCGAGATGACGGCAGAGGCGCTGGAACGCGGTGTCGGCGTGATCCGCGGCAACTATGAAGCCAGCGCGGCGAAGGGCCGGCTCAAGCCCGAGCATGTCGAGGCGGCCATGAACCTGCTGCAGCCGACCCTGGAATTCGAATTGCTGGCAGACTGCGACCTTGTGATCGAGGCGGTCTATGAAGACATGGAAATCAAGAAATCGGTTTTCACCCGCCTCGACGCAATAGCCAAACACGGTGCGGTGCTGGCCTCCAACACGTCCTACCTCGATATCGATGAAATCGCCGCGGTGACCTCGCGCGCGCAGGACGTGCTCGGCATGCACTTCTTCTCACCCGCCAACATCATGAAACTGCTGGAAGTGGTCCGCGGCGCAAAGACCGCGCCGGACGCGCTGGTCACCGCCATGAGCATCGGCCGCAAGGTGGGCAAGATCCCGGTGGTGGCGGGCGTGTGCCACGGCTTCATCGGCAATCGCTCACAGGAACCACGGTTGGACAACGCCGAAGCGCTGCTGCTGGAAGGTGCCACGCCCGAGCAGGTCGACAAGGTCTCCACCGACTTCGGCATGCCCATGGGCCCCTTCACCATGTTCGACATGGCCGGCACGGATATCGGCTGGCACCGGGACCCGACGCGCATCGAAAGCCTGCGCGACGCGATGTGCGCGCAGGAGCGCTGGGGACAGAAAAAACAGGCCGGTTTCTACGACTACGATGAAAACCGCAAGCGCTCGAACTCAGCGGCTTTCGCCCAAATACTCAGCGACTACCGCGAACGGCAGGGCGTGGAAGCGCGCCAGATAGACGACGAGGAAATCGTCGTGCGCACCTTCTACACAATGATCAACGAGGCCGCGAAAATTCTCGATGAAGGCATCGCACAGCGGGCCTCCGATATCGACGTGGTCTGGCACTGCGGCTACGGCTGGCCCCGGCACACCGGCGGCCCGCTGTTCTGGGCGCAGCAGGTCGGGCTCGACAGGATTGTCGCCGGCCTGGAGCGATATGCGGACCGCCTCGGCGAGGGCTTTGCCATCGCACCCCTGCTGCGGCAACGGGCAGCCGAGGGAATGCCGCTCTAGGCACTGCGATCGCCCGGACGCTATCCATTTGAATCCAAACTACCAGGGAATGACGACATGAATCTGAATTTCACCCCCGAGGAGGAGGCCTTCAGGGAAGAAGTGCGGGCCTTCCTGCGCGACAAACTCCCCACCCGGATCTCCGAAAAGGTGCGCACCCACAAGCGCCTCAACAAGGAAGACATGGAGGAATGGCACGCCATCCTCAATGCCCGCGGCTGGTACGCCTCACACTGGCCGGTGGAGTACGGCGGCACCGGCTGGTCCGTGGCCCAGGAACACATCTTCGACGTCGAGTGCTTTCTCGCCAACGCGCCGATGATCGTGCCCTTCGGCGTTTCCATGCTCGGCCCGGTGCTGATCAAGTACGGTTCCGATGCCCAGCGTGCGCACTGGCTGCCGCGCATCCTCAGGGGCGACGACTTCTGGTGCCAGGGCTACTCCGAACCCGGCGCGGGTTCGGACCTCGCCAGCCTGAAAACCAGCGCGGTGCGCGACGGCGACCACTATGTCGTCAACGGTCAGAAGACCTGGACCACCTGGGGCCACAACGCCAACATGATTTTCTGCCTGGTGAGAACATCCAACGAAGGCAAGCGCCAGCAGGGCATCTCCTTCCTGCTCATCGACATGACCACCCCCGGTGTGGAAGTTCGCCCGATCACACTTTTAGACGGCGAACATGAGGTCAACGAGGTGTTTTTCACCGACGTGCGGGTGCCGGTGGAAAACCTAGTCGGCGAGGAAAACATGGGCTGGACCTACGCCAAATACCTACTGACTTACGAACGCACCAATATCGCCGGCCTCGGCCACGCCATGTCCGCCTTCGAGCAGCTCAAGCATGTGGTCGCCGGGCAGCGCAAGAACGGCCGCCCACTGATTGACGACCCCGCCTTCGCAGCGCGCATGGCCCGGGTCGAAATCGACCTGGAAAACGTGAAGACCACAAACCTCCGCGTGCTCGCGGCCACCGGCGAGGGCGCCGCGCCCGCCGCGGAAGGTTCGATGCTGAAAATTCGCGGCACTGAACTGCGCCAGGAGATCACCAGCCTGATGCGCCGGGCTCTCGGCCCCTATGCCCGCCCCTTCGTCTTCGAGGCCATGGAGGAAGGCTACAGCGGCGAACCCATCGGGCCCGAGTACGCGGCGCCGCTGGCGGCGAACTATTTCAACAACCGCAAACTCTCGATCTACGGCGGCTCCAACGAGGTGCAGCGCGAGATCATCACCAAAGCCATCCTGGAGCTCTGATCATGGATTTCAATCACACTGAAGACCGCCAGATGCTCGCGGAATCCCTCGGCCGCTACCTGCGCGACCGCTACCCGATCGACGAACGCCACCGTGTCAGTGCCTCGGCGCAGGGCTTTTCCAGCGAACACTGGAACGCCCTCGCCGAACTCGGCATTACCGGCGTGCTCTTCGACGAGGCCTCCGGCGGTTTTGGCGGCAAGGGCTTCGACCTGGCAGCGGTGTTCGAACAACTGGGCAGGGCCCTGGTGGTAGAGCCCTTCCATGCCACCCTGCTGGCCGGGCGCATCCTGGAAACAGCCGGAGGGCACGCCGAATTACTGGAAAATATTATCGGCGGTGGCAGCCTCGCCACTTTTGCCCACGAGGAACCCCAGGCTCACTACGACCTCGCGGATGTCACTGTGCAGGCCAATAAGCGTGGCGATAGCTGGGCACTAACGGGCACCAAGGCCGTCGTGCCTTTCCTCGATTGTGCGGACCACATCCTTGTCTCCGCCCGCACCAGTGGCCAGCCCGGAGATACTGCAGGCATCGGCCTCTTCCTGGTTGAAGCCGGTGCGGCGGGAAGCGACATTCGCGCCTATCCCGTGATCGATGGCGGCAGGGCCGGCGAACTCACCCTCGCCGATACTCCCGCTGTCCTTGTCAGCGAAGATGGCCTTGCCCTCATCGAAGCGGCTTTCGCCGCGGGCATCGTCGCCCTGTGCTGGGAGGCCGTCGGCCTCATGGATACCATCAGGGAAGCTACCCTGGAATACCTGCGAACACGCCAGCAATTCGGCGTTCCCATCGGTAAGTTCCAGGCCCTGCAACACCGCATGGCGACCGTCGCGCTGGAAATCGAGCAGGCGCGCTCCGCCGCGATCAATGCCGCCAACGCGCTGGAGGCCGAGCGGCACACCCGTGAGCGCGCGGTCTCCGCCGCGAAGTACACCATCGGACGCGTCGGTACCCTGGTAGCGGAAGAGGCGATCCAGATGCATGGCGGCATCGGCATGACCTGGGAACTGCCACTTGCGCACTATGCCAAGCGCCTGGTGATGATTGATCACCAACTGGGCGACGAGGACTACCACCTTTCACGCTTCATTGAGCTGGGGGCGGCGGCGTAGGCCTGTGCCCGCTCACTTAACATTTGACCCGATGCAGCCTGTTCATTACCGTGCGGGAGTCCGACCCTGACTAGCGAACTCATGGAAAACCCGACGATCTGGCTGAAATACCGCAGCAACTTTCCGCGGAAGTTACTGGCGGTCACGCTTTACCTGCAGACAGAGATCATCCGGATCATGGCCACCCGCGGCGGCCACGACCAGCTGAGGCTGAATTTCGAGCCCTACCTCATGCTGATCAACGACGGCTGCGATGGCCTGAGCGAGCTGGCAGCCCGGTTGAAGATCACCAAGCAGGCGGCAGCGCAGACTATTGCCGAACTGGTGCGCCTCGGCTACGTCGAGCGTGCCCAGAGTGTGGAAGACGGGCGCGCCAAGACACTGAGCGTCACCGACGCCGGGCAACAGATGATGGCGGACGGCCTGCGGGCCTACATCATGGTAGAAAAGCGTTTCCTGCAATTCGCGAGCACACGGCAGCTCGATGCCGCCCTTGCGGCGCTCGTCGCCCTCAACCGTTCCCTCTCGCTGTGCTACTACAATGCCGACCGGCAATCGAACAATCGCGGCGAATTCGGGCTGTTATTGTCCCGGGTCAGTGACTATGTCAGCTACCGCCTGATGGAACTGACCAGGGCACAGGGGCACGAGAAACTCAAACTCTCCTTCGCCCACATCCTTACGCTGCTGCGCCCCAACGGCACCAAGATCCAGGATATCGTCAGGGTGCGCGGCCTCAGCAAGCAGGCCGTCGGTGCCATCGCCAACGAACTGGAAGAGCTGGGTTATATCTACCGCAAGCCCGACCCGGAATCACCTCGCCAGCAGCGCCTTCACCTCAGCGAGAAGGGCTTCGATCTTATCCAGGACTCCGCCACCAGCGTCGACCTGCTGGAGGAGGAACTCGCAGGCGAGATCGGCAAGACCCGGCTGAACGCGCTGAAGCGCTGCATGGAAGCCATCTACGATGGACTGGAACTGGCGAAAGTGGAATTCGGCGAACTCTTCGACCTGGCACTGGAACAACGCGCCGCCGAGTTGCAGGCCGAACTGGGTCCGGAACGGGCCCGGACCCTCGGCAGGATTCTGACCAGCTAGCGCCGGCCCCGAATCAGCTTACTCCCTTGCTGCGGCACTCCGCCCCGCCATGCGTCCGGTGAAGGTCGCGTCCCCCACCGACATACCACTGGCGTATCCGGCAGCGGTTCGCGGAATCCCCGCGGCAGTGCGTCCCGCGGCGTAGAGCCCTGGTATCGGCCGGCGGTCCGGCGTGAGCACCTCGCCGCTGGGCAGGGTATCCAGGCCACCGAGCGTAAAGATGGGATAGAAGGCACCGTGGCCAATGGTGCAATCCAGTGCAACGAAAGGCGGCTTCAATTCCCGCATCCAGGCCTTGTCCTTGTGGAACAGTGTATCTTCTCCCCGGGCCGCGCCAGCGTTATAGCGATTCACCGTTTCCACCAGGGTGCCCTCGGGCAATTCAAGCTCTGCCTCCAGCTCCTCGATGGTCTCGCCAGTGGCTGCCACCGGGGCCTGCAGGTAGCTGGCCTGCTCGTAATCCGCGTAGGCTTCGACATCCGCCACCAGGTACACACGCCGGGAAACCAGCCGCTGCTGCTCGAGCACCGCCTGGGCCACCCGGCCGTGGTAACAATCCTCATTGATAAAGCGCTGGCCCTTGTCGTTGACGAAAATCCCGTAGGTGAGGGACGCCGGGGGATAGAAAGGCAGGGTGACGAAGCACTCCTGCATATTGACCACACCGGCCCCCGCGCCCTGCCCCATGAGAATGCCGCTACCGGTATCGCCGGGATTACCCAGCGGCGCCAGGTCATCGGCGTACATGGGCGCGTAGCGATGCAGCATCTCGGGATTCATGCAGAAACCCCCGGCACACAGGATGACGCCGCGGCGCACCCTGACCGCCACTTCCTCCATGTCGATTCTCGCCACCACGCCGACCACAGAGCCGTCGGCGTCCGTGACCAATGCGATAACCCGGCTATCGTAGTGCACACTAATATTTTTGCGGTTTTCCACCTGTTCGGTAAGTATCTTCATCAACAGCGGGCCACCGTTGTCGCCTTCGACCTCGAGGTTATGGCCACGCGGAACCGGCTCCGCAGCTTCCCGGAAAGGCCAGGCCTTCTCATTGCCGGTATACAACAGGCAATCATCGGTCAGTGCCATGATCGCCCTCTCCTTCAATTCAGAGTGCTTGAAGGGTACTCCCATGCTCACGAGCCACTCATAGTGAGCGACCGAGTTGTCGACGTAGGCCTCGACCTTGTCCGGGTCGGCGTTGCGCCCGAAGACCGCGTTCAGGAAAGCCTTCATGTTGTCCGAGGAATCGGAATAACCGCAGCTGCGCTGTACCGGCGTACCACCATTACCACCGAGGTAAAGCTCCGCACTGGACAGGGCCGTCGAGCCGCCGCTGGCACTCGCCAGTTCGAACAGCATGACCTCCGCGTCCGCATCCGCAGCTTCGATCGCGGCGCAGGCCCCGGCGCCACCGAAGCCGACGATGGCCACATCGGTTTCAAATTTCCATGTGTCGATCTCGCTGGATCGACGCGTTTCTACCGGACTGCTACCCGCCATATTTCAACCCTTCACGCCGCCTGTTTTCGATCAGAGCCCCAGGTTGAAGGCCTTGGCCGCATTGTCACAGACGATCTTGCGACGGTCCTCGTCGGGAATGCCGGCCTCGGCAAACTGGCTGACGACCTGCTTCTGTGAATCCGGCCAGCAGGTAGCGGGGTGCGGGAAGTCAGTTGACCAGAACAGGCAATCCGCACCGAAGGCCTTGTACATTTCCCGCAGGCCATCGGGCTCGTACATGAAGGTCGCGCCCATGTTGCGCTGGAAGTACTCGCTGGGCTTCATTTTCATGCCGGGGAACTCGTAGTGCTCATCCATGCGCGAGTCGAGCCATTTCAGGAACATCGGGATCCAGGCAAGGAAGGGCTCGACCAGGATCACCTTGAGATTCGGGTGGCGTTCCAGGGTGCCGGTCAGGATCCAGAACATGATGGTCTCGTGCATCTGCATAATGGGCATTGCGGTGAAAATACCCTTCTGCGGTGTCGGGTCGTTACGGAAGACTTTCCAGAAGTGCTCGCGAATTTCCAGGTGGTTCAATACCGCGATGCCGGTCTCTTCCAGGCGTGACCACAGCGGCGCATATCGCTCATCGTTGACTTCGGGCAGCCCCAGTTCGCTGGGGAAGCTCGGGATTTGCACGGCCCGCGCGCCTTTCGCGGCGAGGCGGTCCACTTCCTTGATGGCAAAGTCGATATCGAACAGGGGGAGATGATAAGCACTGAGCAGACGGCTGGTATTGACCGAGGCGAACTCCGCCATGGCGTCATTGAAACCGATCAGCGCATCTTTCCAGGCGGGGCCCATGAGCTTGGGCGTGGCCAGCTTGTTGCCGCCGACTTCGGAGAAAATCACCTCTGCCTCGACCTGGTCCCGGTCCATGGCCTCGAGACGTTTGTGCGGGTCGAGGTAGCCCGGGTCCTGCGCGGCTTCCAGGTCGACGAAATCTTCCATCTGCAGGCCAGGCTGCCCGGCGCGCAATTCCTTCGCCTCGTAGTCGTTGTACTTCTCCCGGGCTTCGTCCCAGGCCTGCTGGGTCTTGGCCGAGAAGTGCGCCTTGATGTAGTCATCGGATAGATAGGCGTGGGAATCGGCGGAGATAAGGCGTTCGGTCATGGTTATATCCTCTACTCGGGTACCTGAACTCTACAGTGGGCAAAAGTCTAAAACCGGCTATCACACATGCCTATATCCCTTTCTGACAACTGGCGCCTACTTTTGTGACAGCTGGAGAAAAATACACTGTTTTCTCAGGGCAGCAGGTTCCTGTTAGAATTTGCGCATGGCGACCGGAAAGAGTCGCAGCAGATAACAAGTGGGTATAACGACAGGATGCCGGGCCCGCAATGCCGTTACCGAGGTTCCCTTCCCGCATGAGTTTCCCGCGATATAGCGTACTTCCCAGGCGCTCCACGAACGGGGCCACTGCATGACAGAGGCACGCGAAATTCCGCTGATGGAGCGCTTCGTACGCGCCATGATCCAGGGCGCGTTGCGGCGCGGCCACGCTATCGAAACCGTGTTCAAGGCGGTGGAAGTGCCCATCTCCTACCCGGTCAATCCGGCGGAGGTGCCACCCACCAGGAAAGCGCTGGCGACCTTTCGCCGCGACGTCGAGAACGCCAAGCTCTCCCACCCGGTGCCCGATCTCGACCGGCCCCTCGACATCAAGCCAGCGCTGTTTTTCGCCATGCAGCGCAATATCAAGTGGCTGGTTGGCGACGACTTCTACGGCCTCACCGAACAGCCCTGCAAGGTTGGCACTTACCTGTTCATGATCGAGATCGCCATGAACTTCCACACTTTGGGGGACGCGCTGGGCAAGGCCATTCGCTACTACCGGGTGGCCAGCGACGATATCCGCTTTTCCCTGAACCGCTCGGAACAGTTCGCGGAGATACGCATAGAGCTGGACAAGCCGGAACTGGACCCACTGCACTTCCTTACCGAGTGGCAACTGCTCCTCTGGCACCGCTTCGCCAGCTGGCTGGTGGGCGAGGCGATACCCCTGACCCATGCGGAATTCGCTTACCCGATGCAGTCGCCTCTGGAGGACTACCAGCGCATGTTCACGCGCAACTGCATGTTCGAGCGCAAAGCCAGCCTCATCCGCTTCCACGCACGCTACCTCGACAAGTACAACGTGCGGCGGACCGGGGAATTCAAGGACTTCATGGACAACCGCTACGACCTGGCCTACATACCCGGAGTCGACAGCGCCCTGGCCGTCCGGCTGGAAGCCAGGCTGGAACATTACTTCAATGAAACGCTGGGTTTTTTCTCGATGGAAGACGCGGCCAGCGAATCCAACATGAGTAGCCAGACACTGCGCCGGCGCCTGGAAGAAGAAGGGACCAGCTTCCGCCAGATCAAGGACAACATCCGCCGCAAGGTAGCCATGCACTGGCTGCGCGATCCCTCGGTACCTATTGCAGAGGTTGCGCGACTCTCCGGCTTTGCCGATCCGAACGGCCTGTCGAGGGCGGTAAAGAGCTGGACAGGAAAGAGCCCGTCCGAATTCCGGGCGGACGAAACCGGGGAGGACTAGCCAGGGCCGCCCGGCGCGCCTCAGGCGAAGTCGCGCTTCGCCATAGGCGCGTTGGGGCGGATTTCCAACAAGTCGATGGCCACACCCTGGGGATAGGCCAGCGTATCGGCAATCGCCTTCCCGACATGCTCGGCCTCCATACCGACACTGGTATACGTGCCCTGTTCGAACCACACCCCCATCGCTTCCTGAAATTTCGCAAGATCCCAATGGCCGGCGAAATTGGTCGGGGCACTGCCCGGGCGCAGGCAGCTTACGCCAATCCCCTGCGCCGCCACTTCCAGGCGTAAATCGCGGGAAAAGCGCTCTACCGCCGCCTTCGTGGCCGCATACACCGAGAGGTGGGCCATCTCGTCCATGTGTACAGCACAGGCCGAGGAAACGTTGACGATGCGGGGGTTGTCCTCTCCCACCAGCAGGGGTATGGCGGCCTGGCAACAAAGGATAGTGCCGAGCAGGTTGGTATTGATTTGTGCGATCACGGCCGCGGGGGCCTGGCTCTCGACCCGGCTCGGCGCCGCGGTACCGGCATTGTTGACCACACCATTGAGCTGGCCAAAGTGATCTTTTATACGGGCGAAAGCTGTACGCACTTCCTCGAGATTGGCGACGTCCGCGCTGACGGCGAAGGCCCGGTCTTTGCCAAGCAGGCTTACCGCCTCGTCGAGCGCAGCCTGGCGGCGACCCAGCAGACCGACCCGGGCGCCGCGCTCGACCAGAATCTTTGCCATCGCAAGGCCGAAGCCGCTGGCTCCACCAGTAATGATATATACCTTGTTTTCGAAATCGCCCATACTCGGTTTTCCTGACCACGAGTCAACCGCCCATCAGCCGGCTCATCGAGGGAGCCTAATTGCAGGCCCCATATTAGTCAATTGTTATTGACTTCAGGTATTGCAGTACTTACCATGATCTGCCTGACAAGAACAACACAGGCAGGACCTGGCCTATGGAAATCCGGCACCTTCCGCTGACAGACGGCTCACTTTTCCTCGACTGCGAGGCCTGTTTCGATTCGGCAACTGCGGAAAACGCCAGCCTCTACCTTTTCAAGCCCCCCGGCGCCACCACCGAGCTGGCGCCCTTCGTGCAATGCCTCAGCGCGGCGGGCCTGTGGGCCGAGGGCGCCGACAAGGCAGTGGCGGACGCCCAGAAAGCGATTTACGCGCGCGAGCTCGAAGTCCTGGACGTAGTCCAGTTGGGCGATGCGGGTATACTTGCCGGACGTTACGATCACCCCCGATACCGCTCCAGCGAACAACGCTGGCTCTCCTGGCTGGACTGCCTGGCGCAATACAGCGGCTGATCGAGCTGAAACTTTAACTGTCCTGACAAGAGTAAAAACATGACGACGGTAGCCAACGAAGACAAAATTCGGCAATACATCGACAAGAGCGACATCCAGGAGCTGCGCTACTGCTACTGGTACGCCATCCTCGACAAGGAAGTGGATGCCCTGGTCGAACTGTTCACCGACGACGTGTGCCTGGAATACGGATTCGGCATCGAACTGCGCGGCAAGAAGGAAGTCCGCGACTTCTTCAATCAGCTGCTGGGCAGCCCCGAGCTGGTCAGCCAGGTACCCCGCGGGGCCAACGGCATTATCCAGTTCACCGGGGAAAACAGCGCCAGCGGGCGCTGGATGGTAGAAGCCCTCTCTATCCGCGAGGGGCAGGACATCGCCTCGCTCTCCTCGGTGCAGTATTTCGAGGAGTACGCCAGGGTCGATGGCCAGTGGAAAATCGCCCGCATGAAAAACGATTACCTCTATTTCGAATCGGTGCAGCTGCGCGACGGCCCCTGATCCGGGGGCGGCCGGGAAGCCGGCGACAAATCCTCAATTTCCGTGCTGTAAATATGAATAAGAGAGGCCAAAGTGATTGAAGAATTTCCTCAGGGTATCGCACTCGTCATCGGCGGCAGTGGCGGCACCGGCTCGGTGATCTGTGAAAAGTTTGCCGAGGCGGGTTCGGATGTAGCACTTACCTACCACGGCAATGAGAACCGGGCCCGTGAGGTTGCCGAACAGGTACAGTCCCACGGCCGGAAAGCTGAATACCACCAGCTTTCCATCGGTGATGCGCAGCGGGTGGAGGAACTTGTCAGCGACCTCGCTGCCAGGCACCGTATCCACACCGTGGTGATTGCCGCCGGTTCCGATATCGAGCAGCTCATGATCCGCGACCTGACACCGCAGACATGGCAGGCGGTGATCGATGCGGACCTCAACGGCTTCTTCAACATCGTCCACCATACCCTGCCCCACATGAAAGCCGCTGGCGGCGGCTCTTACGTGCACATCAGCTCCGCTGGCCTGCACAAGTGGCCGGAGCGGGACGTTCTGTCGGTGGCGCCCAAGGCGGCTATCGAGAGCCTCGTCCAGGGCATTGCCAAGGAAGAGGGACAATTCGGCATCCGCGCCAACAGCGTCGCCATCGGCGTGATCAATTCCGGGATATTCAAACGCCTCTGGGCCGACGGCACCTTTGACGAACAGTGGAAGGATGCGGTCCAGGCGGGCCTGTGCGTCAAGCGCTGGGGCGAACCCGAGGAAGTCGCCTACGCCGCCGTCTACCTGGCCTCGAAGCGGGCGGGTTACGTCACCGGCCAGATCCTCTCGGTGGATGGCGGTTACGGGGTCTGAGTGATGACGTATCCCCGGGAGGAAGTGCTCGACGCCGCGCAGCGCCTGCAGGCGGCCTTCGTGGAAGCGGAAAAACGCAACAGCTGGTCCTGGATCGCCGATGAGTTCTACCACGAGGACGCCACTTACTTCTGTCCCTACGGCGGTGTCATGCCGGTGATGGCGCACAACCGCGACGAGATCCGCGCGACCCATTACGGTCGCGACATGGAAGTGGGTTCCGGCTGGGCGGGCTGGAGTTTCCCAATCACCCATATCGCCGTCGACGGGAACCAGATCATCACCCGCTGGGTAAATCGCGGCCCGGGCACGCGGCCGGACGGCAGCTTCTACGAAACCCATGGTGTCAGCTTCATCACCTATGGCGGCGACGGGAAGTTTTCCTCCCAGTACGACCTCTTCGACATCTGTCACCAGATGAAGCTCTGCGATGAACTCAAAGAAGCGGGCCTGCTCGAGCCCAGCCTGGAGGAGTCCTGGGTGAAACCGATGAAGCGGCGCATCATCGATGCGCAGATGGCTGGCATTGCGCCAGCGGAAAGCGCCTGACAGGAGTAGCCAATGTCTGCCGAGGAAAACAAACAACGGGTGCGCAGGTTTTTCCAGGCCATGTGCGAGGGCGACATGGACACCATGGTCGGCAGCTACGCCGAGAACGGCGACGTCCGCACCATGGGCAATACCCTGATCTCGAACACCCATACCAAATCCGAGATCGCCGAATACGCCGGGCAGATATACGAGGCCTTTCCCGCTGGCATCACCTTCACCATCAAGGCCATGACCGCCGAGGGCGATCGCGTGGCGGTGGAAGCGACTTCACATGGGGATCACGTTTCAGGCAAGGTGTATGAAAACGACTACCACTTCCTGTTCGAATTCGTCGACGGGAAAATTCTGCACCTGAGGGAATACCTCGACACGGAGAAAGTGACCGAGGTCCTCTGCGGTGGACAGCGTCCGGCTTGAGCCCTGAGCTGGCGACTTGATCGCCGCCGGCACTGCCCTCACAATCCCGACCTTTCACACACCGAGCGATAAGCTTTTGGCCGATTGGTTGCAGATCGTCTTACTTACCCTGCTGGCCGGGATCACCATGCCGGTCGGCGCGGCGCTCGCAGGCGCCGAGCGCATCCGTCCGCGCTGGCTGGAAAACGATATCCGCCACAGTATCATCGCCTTCGGTGGCGGCGCCCTGCTGGCGGCAGTAGCGCTGGTCCTGGTGCCGGAAAACATGCACAAGCTCGACCTCCTGCCTGTGTCCCTGTGCTTTCTCGGCGGCGGTGTTGCGTTCATGTTGCTCGACGCGCACCTGGCAAAGCGTGGCACGGCGGCCAGCCAGCTCGTCGCCATGCTTTCCGACTTCGTGCCCGAAGCCCTCGCACTGGGGGCGACTTTCGTCGTTTCCCGCGAGGCGGGCCTGCTGCTGGCTGGAATCATCGCCCTGCAGAACCTGCCGGAAGGCTTTAATGCCTGCCGTGAACTCACCGCTTCAACGCATTTCCGGGTGCCGAAGATTGTTCTGGCCTTTGCCCTGATGGCCCTGCTGGGCCCGGCCGCAGGGCTCACCGGACACCTGTTGTTAGCCGGCTTTCCACAACTGGTTGCCGCTATATCGCTGTTTGCGGCCGGCGGGATTCTCTACATCATCTTCCAGGATATCGCCCCCCAGTCCCGGCTCGCGAAACACTGGGCACCCCCACTTGGCGCGGTCGCGGGCTTCCTGTTCGGTGTGCTCGGCAAGATTGCGCTCGGGGCCTGAAAGGCCTGTTTTTCCGGCAAAAACGCGCAGTCTGTCCGCGACTGCAGCGCCAGCGCCTCATGCGCTACCCGACTCACTCCCGGCGCCGGAAGCCAAATACCCTCCCGATCTCATGCCTGCACTATTTAAAATATAATACGATTCATTATCATTTACATTATGTTTTAATTTTCATAGACTCGACTGAAAGTTCCAATTCGTTTTTTTCATTCGGTACATCCTTGGGGGGATTTCCATGACCAGACGGCCGTCTGCGCCGCGAGCCGCTCTGCTGCTTGCGCTGGCGCTACCCACGCCGCTTGCCTGTGCGAGCACGGACACTGAAGAGCTGCAGGCCGTCCTGCAAAAGCTGGCTGCACAGCAGGCCGCCCTCGATGCCCAGCAACAGGAACTCGATCGCCAGCGCCAGGAATTGCTTTCCCTGACCACGCAGGTACGGGAAAAACTGGGGATCGACAGTGTCACCCTCTCCGCCCTCCCCGCAGAAAGCAGCCCCTCTAATCCGCAAGACGCCCTGCCCCCAGAGGAGCATTTGTTCGCCTCCCGGGAAGTCGAGGAGCACGAGGAAGAACTGGGCCTGGAAATCTCCGGCTACGGCATCACCAACTACTACCAGCGCGACTGGGAAACCGACGAGTTCGCCAAGGACAGCGTCGACGTGGAGCGCTTCATCCTTGAGGTGGAATACCGCTTCGATGAAAACTGGTTCGCCAAGGCGGAGCTGGAATACGAGCACGGCGGTAGCGGCGCGACCCTCGAACTCGACAGCCAGGAGGAATTCGGCGAGTTCGAGCAGGAAATCGAGGCCGGCGGCGAAGTCCTGGTGGAAGAACTCTACGTGGGCTGGAACTACAGCCCCTGGCTGAACGCAAAATTCGGCCACTTCGTCCTGCCCATGGGCCGGACCAACAAGTGGCATAAACCCGCTGACTACTTCACCGTTGCCCGCTCCGAGGCGGATGCCTCGATGATTCCCCTACTCTGGCACGAGACCGGGGTATCGATCTACGGCAGCTGGTCCCTGGGCGATTGGGGCACGGTGGCCTGGGAAGGCCAGGTGATCAACGGCCTCGATTCCACCGGCTTCAGCTCGCGCAACTGGGTCGCTCCCGGCCACCAGAAACGATTTGAACAGGCGCGGGCGGAAGAGCTCGCCATGCTGGCCCGAGTGGATTACTTCCTCGGCGACGACCTGCAACTGGGCGCCGCCTGGTACGGCGGCGACACCAACAACCGGCCGAAGAACGACTTCGACTACGACGCCTTTGTCGACATCGTCGGCTTCGACGGCCAGTGGACGCCCGGCGATTTCATCCTGCGCGGCCAGTATCTCTGGGGCCGACTGCAGAACTCCCACCTCGTCACCGAGGCCAACCGGAGTCTGTCCAACAATCTCGGCGTGAAACGCACCGCCGTCGGCAGCGAGGCCCAGTCCTGGTACCTGGAGGCGGGCTACGACCTCTTCGGCCTGTTCGGGCCCACAGACCAGAAGCTGGTGCTCTTCGGCCGCTATGACGACTACGACTCGATGTACCGCACCGAGGGCCTGGTCTTCGACAACCCGCGCTGGCACCGCCAGTCCTGGACCCTGGGCATGAACTACACGCCGATTCGCAACATCACCTTCAAGGCCGAGTACAACCAGCGCGAAGTGGATCTCGACAGCAACAACAAGGAAGACACCTTCGCCCTGGGCGTTGGTTTCGTTTACTGATAGCAAGGGGAAATACCAGTGAAATTTCTGACTGCCTGCAGGCGCGGCCTGTATCTCGCAAGCTTCGCGCTGCTCACCGCCTGTGGCGGCGACAGCGCCGATGTCATCATCCAGAATGGCGGCAGCACCGACGATGACGACGACACCCCGCCAGTCAGCACCGGCTTCGACGCCACCGGCCTGATCGACACCATCGGTGATACCGTTATCGTGGGGACCTACCGGGGGATGGCGGAAGGCACCCAGGACCTGGTCGACGCCATCGTTATCCTGACCGACGGCAACCTGACCCAGTCCAACCTGCAGACCGCGCAGCAGGCCTGGTTCACCACGCGCAAGTACTGGGAGAGCAGCGAAGGCTTCCTCTGGGGCCCCATCGATACCGAGGGCTTCGACCCGCGGCTGGACGACTGGCCGGTGAACAAGGTGGACCTGGACAATATTCTCGCCGACACCAGCGTGGATGTTTCCAACCAGAGCGTGATCGACCAGCTCGAGACCACGGTCAAGGGTTTCCACACCATCGAGTACCTGCTGTTCAACGACGGCACCGGCAACGAAGACACCGCCGGCTGCGGCGCCGCGGCGCCGGGCAGCAGCGACTGTTACGGCAACGTGCTGGCCGCACTGGCCGACCCGCGCCGCGCGGCCTACCTGCGCGGCATCGCCATCAACGTCAACGACGTGGCCCACCAGACCCTGGATGCCTGGCTGGCCAGCGGCGGCAACTTCATCGCCCAGGTCCTCGACGCCGGCCAGGGCAGCGCCACCTACCCCAGCCAGTCGGCACTGCTGGAAGAAGTCATCCAGGGCATGATCGGCATCGCCGATGAAGTGGGTTCCGGCAAGATCGGCGACCCCTTCAGCAACAACGACCCGCTGACCGTGGAGTCCAAGTTCAGCGGCAACTCCCTCACCGACTTCCAGTACAACATGCGCAGCCTGCGCAACCTCTACTGTGGTGTGCAGTCGATCGGTACCGAGAGCGCGGAAAACGCCTGTATCGCTTCCGGCAATGACGGTCTCGCCGCCCTGGTCAGCGAGGAAAATCCGGAACTGCACCAGCAGATGATCGATGCCATCGACGCCGCTGTCGCTGCCATCGCCGACATTCCCGCCCCCTACTACCAGGCAGTGGAAGCCGCTGCGACGGACGCCGGCACGGCGGCCTCCATCCAGGACGCCATCGACGCCATCCTCACCCTGATGGACCTGATGTCCGATGAGTTGCTGGGGCAACTGGAGGACGTGGAATTCGCTTTCTGAGGCTGAAGCATGAACGCAAAAATTATCCCCGGGCTGCTCGCAGCGGCCCTGCTCCTGGCCGGGTGTAGCGGCAGCGGCGACTCCGACCCGGTAGTCATCAGCAACAACAGTGATCCCGATCCGGTGACGCCGCCGGTCGAAGATCCCAATGAACCTGTCGTCGTGCCAGTGGACAAGCGTCTCTCCGGCGGCGACACCACCGTGTTCACCGAGACCAGTACCGCCTTCGAGACTCCGGCGCCGAACCTGGAAGGCGAGCGCCTCGACCTGCACCTGGCTGGTGACGTCGCCTTTGAGGATGTCTTCGTTACCGCACCTGCGCCGGTCAACAGCGGCCTGGGCCCGATCTTCAACAACAGCTCCTGCATACGCTGCCATGCCCGTGACGGGCGCGGCCGCGCCGCGATTCCCGGCGAGGAGCAGGAATCGATTTTCCTGCGCATCAGCATCGGCAACGACCCGCTGACCGGCCCCATGCCGGCGGACAGCTTCGGCCTGCAATTGCAGCATCGTGCGGTTTTCGGCGTCGAACCGGAAGTCAGTGTGGATGTCAGCTACGAAGAGAGCGAGGTGACCCTCGCCGACGGCGAGATTGTGAGCCTGCGCGAGCCCGTATTCACCGTGACTGAAAGCTACGAGCCGCTACCCGAGGGCGCGCTTCTCGGTGCCCGCATGGCGCCGCCGGTATTCGGCCGCGGCCTGCTCGAGGCCATTCCCGAGGCGACCATACTCGGCTGGGAAGACGAGGCCGATGCCGACAACGACGGCATCTCGGGCAAGGCAAACAAGGTGATCGACCCGCTGTCCGGCGACACCATGCTCGGCCGTTTCGGTCTCAAGGCCAACCTTCCCACCCTGCGGGTGCAAAACGCCATGGCTTACTCCGAGGATATGGGCGTGACCAGTTCGGTACTGCCGCAGGAATCTTCCTTCGCCCAGACCCAGTACGACGAACTGCTCGACGAGGTCGAGGTGGCGGACGAGACCCTGGATGTCGTGACGTTCTACGTGCAAACCCTGGGTGTGCCGGCCCGGCGCTCGGTGGAGGACCCGCAAGTGTTGCAGGGTGAGGAACTGTTTGCGGACCTGGGTTGCGCGGGCTGCCATATACCGCAAACGGAAACCGGGGACTTCCCCGCCGTACCAGAACTGGCTAACCAGGTGATCTTCCCCTTCACCGACCTCCTGTTACACGACATGGGCGAAGGGCTCTCTGACAATCGTCCGGACTTCCTCGCCAGCGGCAGCGAATGGCGCACCCCGCCCCTGTGGGGTATCGGCCTGACCGCTGTCGTCCAGGGGCGCACGGAATTCCTCCACGACGGTCGCGCACGGTCCTTACTGGAGGCGATTTTGTGGCACGGCGGGGAGGCGCAGGACGCGCGTAATGGCGTGGTCGCCCTTGCCAGCGACGAGCGGGAGGCCTTGCTCGCTTTCCTGAACTCGCTTTAAACGGGAGGTTGGATGAGGGGAGTGCCCGCCAGTGGCGCGCTCACTCCCCCTGGTTTTTGCGTCGGGCAGCGGGCGGCTTGCCCTTGCCGGGCCCCTTTCCAGGACCCTTACCGGGTTTGCCCTTGAAAGGCGCCTTGCCCGGCCGCTGCTCCGCCCCGAGACGGCTGATCTGCAGGCGCTGGCCGCTGACCCACACGCCCTTCAGGTGCTGGAAAATCTCTTTCGGCATGCCATCCGGCAGATCGACGGTACTGTGGTCGTCGAAGATATCGATGTGGCCGATGTACTGGCTGTCGATTTCCGCCTCGTTGGCGATGGCGCCGACGATATTGCCGGGCTTCACGCCGTGGCTGTGGCCCACTTCGATACGGAATCGCTCCATGCCGACATCCGGGGGCCCTTTGTCGGCCCGCGGCTTTTTACGCTCCTTCGGAGGGCGCTCGGAAAACTCCCGAGATTTTCCAAATTCCCGCTGGCCAAATTCCCGCTGGCCGGATTCCCGCTTGCCCGACGACGGCTTGCGTTCACCTGAGTCATCGCGCCCGGCTTCGGCTTCGCCTTTTCCAGGCACCGCCCGTTCGCCCTGGGCAATTACACCCAGCGCTGCAGCGATATCCAGAACGGGGACGCCGTGTTCGTGCTGGTAGGCCGAAATCACTTCGCGCATCGTATCCAGGTCCCTGCTCGCCAGCACTTCGGTAATCCGCTGCGCGAAACGCTCGGTACGCTTGCTCTGTACGTCCGCGGCAGTGGGCAACTGCATCTGTTCGATCGGCTTGCCGGTGGCCTTTTCGATGGCCCGCAGCAGGCGCCGCTCCCGGTTGGCGGCAAACAATATCGCCTCGCCCTTACGCCCTGCCCGGCCGGTACGACCGATGCGGTGGACATAGGCTTCCACGTCGTAGGGAATGTCGTAGTTGATGACGTGGCTGATACGCTCCACGTCAAGACCGCGGGCGGCCACGTCGGTGGCGACAAGAATATCAACCTGCCCGCGCTTCAACTGATCGACAGTCTTCTCCCGCTGCTTCTGCGCCACGTCGCCGTTGAGGGCGGCGGCAATGTAGCCCCGCGCTGCCAGCTTGTCCGCGAGTTCCGTGGTGGCCAGGCGGGTGCGGACGAAGATGATCACGCCGTCCGTGTCCTCGGTTTCGAGAATACGGGTCAGGGCGTCCAGTTTGTGCACGCCGGCCATCATCCACACCCGCTGGCGAATGGATTCGTTGGTGACGGTTTTGGTCTCGATGGTGACTTCCGCCGGCTCGCTCAGGTGGGAGCGTGCGATACGGCGGATGGCGTCGGGCATGGTGGCGGAGAACAGGGCGATCTGCCGCTCCGGCGGGGTCTGGGTCAGCACCCACTCCACGTCGTCGATGAAGCCCATGCGCAGCATCTCGTCCGCTTCGTCCAGGACCAGCAGCTTGAGATGGTCCAGCTTCAGGGAACCCCGGCGCATGTGGTCCATCACCCGCCCCGGCGTACCCACGATGACCTGTACCCCGCGCTGCAGCTGGCGCAACTGGCCACGGTAATCGGAACCGCCATACAGCGGCAGGATACGAAAACCAGGCATGTGATGGGCGTATTTCTGGAAGGCCTCCGCCACCTGAATGGCCAGTTCCCGGGTCGGAGCCAGCACCAGCACCTGGGCCTCGCTCTGTGCCAGGTCAAGTTGCGCCAGGGCAGGCAGGGCAAAGGCCGCTGTCTTGCCGGTGCCGGTCTGGGCCTGGCCCACCAGGTCCTTGCCGCTCAGCAGTACCGGGATGGTGCGCGCCTGGATGGCGGACGGCGTCTCGTAGCCCACGTCCCGCAGGCCCTGTTGCAGGGATTCGGGTAGGGCGAGGTCTGCGAAGCTTGTCGCATGGGTATCAGAGGACATGGCGGGGGCCTGCGGTGGATGGTGCCAATTTGGCGGCCGGCAAGTATACAGATGTGAATTGTAGTCGCAATGAGACTTTCTGCACTGTTTCCGGTGCCCGGACCGTTCCCGCGGCACCGTCCTCGCCACCGGATTCACTGCTGGCGGCGCAGGCGCAGCGCATTGCTCACCACCGAGACCGAGCTCAGGCTCATCGCCAGGGCGGCGATCATCGGCGACAGCAACAGACCGGTGAAGGGATAGGCAAGCCCCGCCGCAACCGGGACCCCGATACTGTTATAGAGAAACGCGAAGCCAAGGTTCTGGCGCATATTGCCCACCGTCAGCTCTGACAGCCGGATCGCCTGCGCGATGCCCCGCAGGTCTCCTTTCACCAGCGTGAGCTGCCCACTGCTCATGGCGACATCCGTCCCGGTGCCCATGGCGATGCCGACATTGGACTGGGCGAGGGCCGGGGCGTCGTTGATGCCGTCTCCGGCCATGGCCACGACCGCGCCCTCCGCCTGCAATGACTCCACCAGCGCCAGCTTTCCGTCGGGGGTGATCTCGCCGTGCACCTCGTCGATACCCAGTTCCCTGCCCACAGCGCGGGCGGTACGCTCGCCATCGCCCGTTGCCATAATGATCCGGATACCTGCCGCGTGGATCATCCTGATCGCCTCCCGGCTCGAGTCTTTGACCGGGTCGGCCACCGCCAGCACCCCGGCCAGGGCTCCGTCGACCCCGAGGTAGACAATACTCGCGCCCTCGTCGCGTAAATTGTCGGTATCCGCGCCAAGCGCGCCGGCGTCGATGCCGTGTTGCCGCATCAGGGCGCTGTTCCCCAGGGCCAGGGCCCTGCCCTCGACCTCTCCGGTCACGCCGATACCCGAGTCCGATGCAAAGTCGGTGGCCGTGGACAGCTGCATGCCCTGCTCACGCGCCGCGCTGACGATCGCGGCGGCCAGGGGATGTTCGCTGCCCTGGTCGAGGCTGGCCGCGAGCCGGAGTATCTCTCCCCTGTCAAAACCCTCCGCGGCGATCGCCTCGCGAAAAGCCGGGCGCCCCTCGGTCAGGGTGCCGGTTTTGTCCACTACCAGGGTATCGACCTTGCGCAGCGATTCGATTGCGGCGGCATCGCGAAACAGGATGCCCTGGGAGGCGCCCTTGCCGGTAGCAACCATGATCGACATGGGTGTGGCCAGGCCGAGGGCACAGGGGCAGGCGATGATCATCACCGCGACGGCGTTGATGAGCCCGTGGACCCAACTCGGTTCGGGACCGAGCAGGCCCCAGACCACAAAGGTCAGCACCGCGATACCCACGACCACGACAACGAAGTAGCCGGCGACCACGTCCGCCAGGCGCTGCATCGGCGCGCGGGAGCGCTGGGCCTTCGCGACCATCTGGACGATACGGGACAGAGTGGTGTCCTCGCCCACCCGGTCGGCGGAAATGACCAGGGTGCCGCTGCTGTTCATAGTGGCGCCGATAACCTTGTCGCCCGGGCGCTTGGAGACCGGCACCGGCTCGCCGGTGAGCATTGACTCATCCACCGCACTGCCGCCCTCGACCACTTCCCCGTCCACCGGCACCTTCTCACCAGGACGCACCCGCAGCCGGTCGCCTTCCTTCACCTGCGACAGGGGCACGTCCTCCTCGCTGCCGTCGTCGTTGATACGCCGGGCCGACTCCGGCGCCAGTTGCAACAGCGCCTTGATCGCCTCCGATGTTTTGGAACGGGCCCGCAGTTCGAAGATCTGGCCCAGCAGTGTGAGACTGATGATCACCGCGGCCGCCTCGAAGTAGACGCTGACTCGTCCGTGCATGGTAAAGGAAGGCGGGAATATCCCCGGCGCCACTGTCGCGAAAACACTGTAGACATAGGCCGAGGCCGTACCCAGCCCGATCAGCGTCCACATATTCGGGCTGCGATTGACCAGTGACTGCAGGCCGCGCAGGAAAAACGGCAGACCACACCACAGCACGACCGGCGTCGCCAGCGCAAATTCCACCCAGTTGTGCCAGGCCGACGGCAGCCAGCCGTGACCAAACATGGCCAGGATGAACACCGCTGAGGACAGCGGCACACTGACCCAGAGGCGATGGGTGAAATCCACCAGTTCGGGGTTCTCCTCCTCTTCCAGCGAGGGCGTTTCCTGTTCCAGCGCCATACCACATTTTGGACAGGTTCCGGGGCCCTGCTGGCGTACCTCCGGGTGCATGGGGCAGGTATACCAGGCTGCGGGGTCTCCAGCGTCGCTGGCGTCTGCTGCCGGCGACAGGTAGCGCCCCGGCTCTGCGGCGAACTTGTCCCTGCACTTTGCGCTACAGAAGTAATAGTCCTTGCCTTCGTGCCGGTGCTGGTGTGCTGATTCGCTGGACACGGACATGCCACATACCGGATCTTGCAAGCCGGTATCGTAGTGCTGATGGGAACAATGACTATGATCGCTCATACACCCTCCCTCACCTGTGGGACTTTGAATGCTGGCCTTCGTTCCCCCGGCTGGCAGAGCGGGCCGAGGCAGCGCGCTTCCAGAGGAAATACACCGCCGGTAGCACGAGCAGGGTGAGTAGCATGGCGCTGGCCATACCTCCCACCATCGGCGCGGCGATGCGCCGCATCACCTCGGAACCGGTACCGGAGCCGACCATGATCGGCAGCAGGCCGACGATGGTGGCGGTCGCGGTCATGGTGACCGGCCGTACCCGCAGGCCGGCCCCGCGCTGCACCGCGTCGCGAATGGCTTCTACATCCGCTTCGACACCCTGCTCCTTGCTCGTCGACTGTAGTGCGGCACTCGCCTGGTTCAGATAAAGCAGCATGATGACGCCGGTTTCCACCGCCACCCCGGCAAGCGCAATGAAGCCGACACCTACCGCAACGGAGAAGTTGTAGTCGAGCAGATAAAGCAGCCAGACACTGCCCGCCATCGCCAGCGGCAGGGTGCCGATTAGAATCGCAACCTCGGCGAAACTGCGGAAATTCAGGTAGAGCAGCACAACGATGATAGCCAGGGTCAACGGCACCACGTAGGCCAGTTTCTCTTTTGCCCGGAGCATGTACTCATACTGTCCCGACCAGTTGAGGGAATAGCCGGCGGGCAAGTCCACGTCCCGCTCCACTACCGCCCTGGCCTGCTCGACATAAGTGCCAACGTCGACGCCGTCGATGTCGACGAAAGTCCAGCCGTTCAGCCGGGCGTTCTCGCTCTTCAGCGCAGGCGGGCCGTCCTCCAGGTAGATATCGGCGACGTCGGCCAGCGCGATTCGCTCGCCACCCGGGGTGACCAGCGGCAGCAGGGCGAGCTGCTCCGGCGAATCCCGGTAACCCTGCGGGTAGCGCAGGTTGACCGGGTAGCGCTCCAGCCGCTCCACGGTCTGGGTCACGTTCATACCGCCGATGGCGGTAGCCACGACCTGTTGCACATCGGCGATATTCAGGCCGTAACGGGCGGCATCCTCACGCTGGATATCCACCTTGATATACCGCCCCCCGACCACCCGCTCTGAGTAGACCGAGGCTGTGCCGGGCACCTCCTTGAGCACCTGTTCCAGGCGCTTGCCGATGGCCTCGATCTGTTTCAGGTCGGGACCGGCGACCTTGATGCCCACCGGGGTCTTGATACCCGTCGCCAGCATGTCGATGCGGGTCTTGATCGGCATCACCCAGGCATTGGTCAGGCCCGGGAATTTCACCAGGCTGTCCAGTTCGTGTTTCAGCTTCTCGGTGGTCATTCCCTCGCGCCACTGCTCCCGCGGCTTGAGCTGGATGAAGGTCTCGATCATGATCAGCGGCGCGGGATCGGTAGCCGTATCGGCACGACCAATCTTGCCGAACACGCTATCCACCTCCGGTACGCTGGCGATCAACTTGTCCGTCTGCTGCAACAACTCCCGGGCCTTGCCGATGGACAGGCCGGGATAGGTCGTGGGCATGTACATCAGGTCCCCCTCGTCGAGATCGGGGATGAACTCGCTGCCGATCTTGCCCAGGGGCAGGAGACCGACGACCGTGAGCAGCGCAGCCAGTGATACCGTGAGCACCGGGTGGCGAAGCACCGCGCCCAGCAGGGGCATGTACAGCGCAACCAGAGCGCGGTTCACCGGATTGTCCCGTTCCGCCCGCACCCTGCCGCGAACGAAATAGCCCATCAGCACAGGAACCAGGGTGACCGCGAGCCCCGCGCTTGCCGCCATGGCATAGGTCTTGGTGAAGGCCAGCGGGGAGAACATGCGGCCCTCCTGCGCCTGCAGGGTGAACACGGGCATGAAGCTCACCGTGATGATCAGCAGGCTGAAAAACAGGGCCGGCCCCACCTCCGTCGCCGACTTCACCACGACCTCCCAGCGGTTTTCCGCTGTCAGCGGCGTGCGTTCCATGTGCTTGTGCATGTTCTCGATCATCACGATGGCGCCGTCGACCATGGCGCCGATGGCGATCGCGATGCCGCCCAGGGACATGATATTGGCGTTGAGGCCCTGCCAGTGCATGACGGTGAACGCGCAGAGGATGCCCACCGGCAGGCTGATAATGGCAACCAGTGAGGAACGCACGTGGAACAGGAACACCATGCACACGAGGGCCACTACGAGCAGTTCCTCGAGAACTTTTTGCCAGAGGTTGCTGACCGCGCGTTCGATCAATGCCGAACGGTCGTACACGGGGACGATTTCCACGCCCTCGGGCAGGCTCCCCTCGAGTTGTTCGAGCCGTTCCTTGACGCCGTCGATGGTTCGCTGCGCGTTCTCGCCGAAGCGCATGATCACGATGCCACCCACGGTCTCGCCCTCGCCGTTGAGTTCGGCGATACCGCGGCGCATCTGCGGACCCACGTCGATGTCGGCGACGTCCTTCAGCAGCAGCGGCGTACCGTTGACATCCAGTCCGAGGGGAATATTCGCGAGATCCTCCCTGCCCTGGATATAACCGGAGGCGCGCACCATGTACTCCGCCTCGCCCATTTCCACCACCGACGCCCCCACTTCCTGGTTTCCGCGCTGGATCGCCGTCTGGATATGCGCGAGCGGGATGCCGAAAGCGCGCAGCTTGTCGGGGTTCACCCTGACCTGGTACTGGCGGACCATCCCGCCCACGGTCGCCACCTCCGACACCCCGCGTACCGTCTGCAGTTCGTACTTGAGAAACCAGTCCTGCAGGCTGCGCAGCTGGCTGATGTCGTGCTTGCCGGAACGGTCCACCAGGGCGTAGAGATAGACCCAGCCCACGCCGGTAGCATCCGGCCCCAGCTGCGGGCGTGCATTGGCCGGCAGCGATGGCGCCACCTGGGACAGGTATTCCAGTACCCGTGAGCGCGCCCAGTAGAGGTCCGTATCCTCGTCGAAGATCACATAGACATAGGAATCACCGAAGAAGGAGTAGCCGCGCACGGTGACCGCCCCCGGCACAGAGAGCATCGCGGTGGTCAGCGGGTAGGTTACCTGGTCTTCCACGACCTGCGGCGCCTGCCCGGGAAAGCTGGTCTTGATGATGACCTGCACATCGGAAAGATCGGGAATCGCGTCCACCGGCGTGTTCCTGATCGACCAGGTGCCGAAGCCGATGAGAACCAGCGTGGCCAGCACCACGAACAGGCGGTTATGCACCGACCAGCGAATGATTGCCGTTATCATTGTCCGTGCTCCCCGTGCTCATTCCCGTTTGCGGCCTCGTGAGCAGCGTGATCCATCGCCTGCCCGCTTTCCCGTTCTGTTTGCACTGGCCCGGCGTGATCCATGTCGGCGTGACCGGAATGATCCATCTCGACATGGGCGGAATGATCCATCTCCCCCTTCGGGATATCCATCCGGGTGAAATCCGAGCTGCGGCTGGATTCGGAGTCGATCAGGAACTGGGCCGAGGTGACAATGCGATCGCCGGCTTCGACGCCGGAAAGTATCTCGGCCTGCTCCCCCGCGATCCGGCCCACCTCAACCGCGACCGACCTGAACCGTCCCTCGCCGAGGGCGAGTACCACCCGCGACTGGCTGCCGGTGCGGATCAGGGCCTCGCGGGGAACCAGCAACCGTTCTTCACCGGCAGCGGTCGCGATTTCCATCTGCGCGAACATGCCGGGACGCAGGAAAGCATCAGGGTTTTCAAAGCGGATGCGCACCTGCACGGTTCGGGTTTTCGGGTTGAGGGTCGGATAAATGTAGTCAACCCTACCCTGCCAGAGCCTGCCGGGCAGGTAGTCCAGCCGCATTTGCACTGCATCGCCGGTCTGCACCAGCGCGG
Source organism: Halieaceae bacterium WMMBA4 (assembly GCA_033283325.1). Classification (GTDB taxonomy): domain Bacteria; phylum Pseudomonadota; class Gammaproteobacteria; order Pseudomonadales; family Halieaceae; genus Mangrovimicrobium. The sequence continues at coordinate 590,467 of JAWMQO010000001.1, read as the reverse complement.
CCTGGCGCTCGAACACCTCAGCGATCACCCAGACGTGGGTAAGGGTGCCGATCGACATCACTTTCATGCCCGGCTCGACGTACATGCCTTCCCTCGCCTGCAGGTTGTCCACCACGCCATCCTGCGGTGCATAGAGTGTGATCGTGCGGCTGACCCTGCCGGATTCGCGCAACTGTGCGATGGCGGATTCCGGTACCTGCAGCGACGCCAGCCGTTCCGCCGCCGCATCGATCAGCAGCGGGTTGTCGCGCTTGAGCGACAGCAGCAGTTCCTCCTGCGCATTGACCAGGGTCGGTGAATACAGGGTGTAAAGGGGCTCTCCTTCGCGTACCGGGTCGCCCGAGGCCTTGACGTAGAGCTTCTCGATCCAGCCCGCGACGCGCGGGTGCACATGCACCAGTCGATCCTCGTCGTACTGCACGTAGCCGACGGTATCCAGCCCGCCGGACAGCCGGCCGCGGCGGACTTCGCCGGTGCGCACGCCAAGGTTGCTCACGACCTGCGGGGAGATACTCACCGTGCCGGGCGCATCCGCGCTTCGCTCTTCGGCGTAGACCGGGACCAGGTCCATCCCCATGGGCGATTTACCCGGCCCGTCGCGTCGGTAGTCCGGGTCCATGGGCGCCACCCAGTACAGGGGCTCAGGATCGGCGTTTGCGCTCGCCCGGGGCGCTTCCTCACGCGGCAGCAGCAGGGAGGCCAGCACTGCGCCGGCGACACCTCCGATCAGCGTGGCAAGTACCAGTTTCGTCGTGGCGTTCATTGCTCTTCCCCTCCAGGGGTGTGGTCGGCGCGTCCCGATCCGGCCAGAAGGTAATTGATCTGCACGATTGCCTGGTGCCGCTGCACCTGCAGCGCCAGCGCCGCCAGCCGGGCATCGAGTTCGGCGATGCGCGCGCGCACCGCCTCGGCGAAATCGCCATCATCATTGTTGTAGGCGCTCAGCGCGGCGTCCGCCTGCTCCGCCATCTGTGGTAACAACTCGTCGACGTAGAGGCTGTTACGCTCTTCCAGCCGCTGCAGTTGCACCACCGCCGCCTGAAATTCCGCGACCATCTGCCGCGCCATCAGGAGCCGGTCGGTCTTCAGGGCTTCCGCCCGGGCCAGCGCTGCATCCACCTCCCGGTCCTGCCGCTTGTCGGTGAAAACCGGCAGGTCAACAGTCACGCCAAGGGTGAATAGGTCGGCGCGATCGCGTCCGTTCATGTCTTCGTCGCGGTAGCCGTACTGCGCGCTGAGCCCCCATTCCGGCTTGTACTTCTGCCGCGCCAGTTCCACGCCGGTGCCCATCGCCTCGATGCGCTGGTCGATGGCCTCAAGGGCGGGATGCCCCTGCAGGAGTTCCCATGCCTGCTGGTCGCCGTCCTGGCCGGCTGCGAGCCGTTCCAGCGGCACCGCTGTGCGGACTGCCGGTAGCGCAGTGCTTACGGGCTGGCCGGCGAGGGCGCCCACCCACTCGGACAATTGCCGTTGCGCCGCCTCCTGCCGCTGGCGCAGTTCCGAGAGGCGATCCTCCAGTCGCGTCAGCTCCAGTTGCGCGCGAACCAGGTCCTGTTGCCGGGCGCGGCCGAGGGCTGAGGAATAGCCGGAGCGCGCCGCGTCTACCAGGTAGCCGAAGAGCGAGCGGTTAGTCTCGATCAGCGCGATGGATTCCTGGGCGCGATACACATCCAGCCAGAGTCGCGCGACATTGGCCGCGACCCGTGCCTGTCGGTCAGCGCGCAGCAGCGGTTCCTGTTCTGACAATTCTTCTTTCTGCCGCCGGTTGAGTGCCCTGCTGTCCCCCCGGGGAAACATCTGGGTGACACCGACAGCCAGCTGGGTCATCGCTTCCTGGTTGATGTCGAAAGTATCCACCGGGAAATTGCCAGCCATGAGGCTGAGCTTCGGGTCCGGCAGGCTCTCTGCCGCCACTGCCTCACTGGCGAGGGCCTGTTGGCGCAGTTCACTACCCGTTAGCCAGGGGTCCGCGGCGACGGCCGCGGCGATCGCATCGCCCATCGGCAGCTGCGCCGCGGCGTTCTCCACGGTGAGGGCGATCGCCGGCAATGCCAGCATGGCACCCATCAGAAACTTGTTCATAGTTGCTCCCAAGCCAGGCGCGCGGGTCACGGCTCGCGCGCTTCATTCGGTTTCGGGAGAGAGACTCTCCCGCTCACAGCCCGGGGTGGCGCCCGTATTTCAGGCGCACTAACCCCGTGTCAGCGGGAAATGGGCGGTCGGTAGAGGGTAGTGGGGCTTACCGCAAGGTAGGAGACGGCGTAGCGGGAATCGAATGCTTCGCCCAGGTAGGTGATATCGGGCGCAGGGAAACTGCCGGCGCCGGCAGGCGCCGCATTGCAGTGCGCCATGGCACACTGCGCCTGGTCACAGCAGTCACAGGCATCGTCAGTGCCCGTGTCGGTCACTTCCGTCATGGCGTGGTCGTGCCCCGGGTGCTGCATCCCCCCGGTCTCAGGCGTGTCCATCGACATGTCCACGCTGGAATGCGCCCCGTGATCCTGCTTGCCGTCACAGGGCAACTCCATGGCGGCGAAAGACTGGCCGGCGTAGGCCAGTATCAACAGCCATAAAGCCAGTATTTTGAACCTGCTCTTACCCATGGGACGCAGCGTACTGTAATCCTGTAGTTAATGACATTACCCGTGACCTTAAAGATAGCGAATTCCATAAATAGTTCAATCCGGTATCCCGGCGCCAGCCTGGCTAGCCGCTACGGGCGCGCGAACCCACTTTCCGATTCAGCAGGTTCCGGGTGTGATCCACTATCGCCTCTACCGCCGGGTTGACACGTTAGTCATCCCTCCGCACAGCCAACACCTCCACTGTCGGGGTACCAGTGAGGTGGGCACTGAAAGGAGCGCCAACGACATCGGCACGATCGGTGTAGAGTTCAACGACAGCTACCGTGGCGCGGTACTCACCCCCGACGGCAGCCTGACCCAGACCACCACCTTCGCTAAGGTCTTCCTGCGCGACGGCAAGTAAGCCTTACGTGGGTTCTCCCCGTATCGACTGCTAACACAGTGACAAGAGAGGCCCTGCCGCTAGCGCGGCGGGGGCTTTTTTCGGATTCCATCCCGGAGGGGTTGGCATGCGTAGAGGAATCCTCAGGTCGAGTCCTCCAGGATCGCCCGCCACAGGAGCTGGATAAAATTGAATATTGATACCCCGATAAGCCAGACCAGCAGGATAGCGAGCGGCCAGAAAGCGGCGATGACCACCGCATTGGCCAGCCCCAGCAGGGTGGTAAGAATCGCAATTGGCAGGAGAACTCGTGATACCACGGGGTCCAGTTTCGTTTTCAGCAGCTTCCTCGCCCGACGAATTCCTGTCGTTGCGTAAAATGAAAACAGGCCCACTCCGGTCCCACTGCAGATTCTCCAGATGTAGTCCTCGGGTATCGTGGTCGTCAGCAGAACGAGGCCCAGCCCGGCGATGGATATAGGCGTGATGCTGGATAAGAGCAGCGCCCGCAGCTGAATCTGGTCCTTCGGCGACCATTCGCCCGAAGCGCGCCGGCCGAGGACAATGACGATTCCGGAGAAGCCCGCAATGGTAATGCTGACTTCCACCACGAGAGACAGAAAGTCGGCTGGCTGCATTTCAGCCACCTCGCTATTCCGGCCTCAGGGAATGACCGAACCCCCGACTGGCCTGATGACAAGTTCATATACCTGACCTGATTCTAGAGCATCCGGAGAATCCCGGGCGCAGGCCCGTCAAATCTGCGGGCGCTGAAGTTTGGGTGGCAGTGGGCTCAGAGCCCCTTAATTTTTTCAGGCCATGCAACAACAGATTTCATCGATCTGCCGCCAGAACCAGGCCACTTTGAGCCCGTTGGGTGTGTATTCATGCAGAGCGCCTATTACTGCTTCAGCTTGCCCGGTGCCGTTTTTTCACAACCCGATAAAATACCAGCGGCGCCAGTGCGAACCAGGCCAGGCATGCCAGGTATGCGGCACTGGAAATCGGGTCTCGGGAGGAAAAGTACTCGCTAACGGACAGGCCGCGCAGCGTAAGTACGACACTGAACTCAACTGCCAGCAGCATGAGCAGCGATATCACGCCCAATAAAAAGGCGCTGGTGGGACTCAGGTGTGAGCTGTATTTTGCGACCAGGTACTTCGCTGCGAATGCGCAGACCACGGCCATAAGGGGCATTTCGATGAGCTCGGCATTGCGTTCGCCCACCAGCCCCACCACAAGCAACACCCTTGCCGCGCCCAGCAGAAATCCAGCCGAGAACACCAGGAGAAAATACAGGCTGGACGCTCTGAGTAATATTTTCATGTCGATAACGCCAGGGCGAGTGAGTTGCCGAAAGTTGGCATGTTTCCCGCTTATGTATTGTGCGGTGTACAGATTCCCAACCCATATAATATCGAGGTGAGAGTATGGAGTCTTCGTCTATCCAGGACCTGATGAGCAAGAGCTTTCCAGGCATCCACCCGGACATGCCGGTCGTGGAGGCCTCCACCCTGCTGATCAAGTATTCCCTGCTGGGCAGTCCGGTAACCGATGAAGCTGGCACGATGGTCGGCTGGATCAGCGAGCACGAGTGCCTGCAGGCAGCACTGCAGGTGGTGTATTACAACCAGCGCGTCGCCACCGTCGGCGACCTGATGCGCAAGGAGGTACTGTCAGTTTCCGTGAGCGACGATCTCCTGACGCTGGCACGTCAGATGCTGGAGGCCAAGCCCAAGATATACCCGGTTGTTGACGCCAACCAGCGCGTACTTGGCATCATCAGTCGGAGACAGATTCTGAAGATGCTCGATGACAAATTGAGAGAGCTGAGCAAGAAGTCCTGAGTTATCGCTACCTGAAGACGCTGGCCTTTGCCGAGCTGCCGTGAGGGCCCGCGCAAGCTTAGTGCACCAAAGTTTTGCAATTGCGTGCCCCACTTTGATCACCTTGCACCACGGGTTTCCATTAAGCTGGACCTCCCTACCTTGCCATGAGGTCATAAGGCACTGTTTCTATTATTCTTTTACTACCGTCACTCGGTCAGCAGGGATTCTGCCGGCAGCTGGGACCAGGCCGGCCCCTGCAGGGCCAAACACGGTAAAGCACCCTCTCATCGGCCGACTGCCCGGAGCAGGTCGGCAAGCGCCGAGGACTGAGGTAAGCTGCCGGTTCCATTTGCGGACAACCCTGTTCCGAGCCGCCACCAGGCAGGCATTACCGGGGCAGGTTCAACCAGGGAAAACTGATTTATGAGAACACCCCACTTCAGGCGCGTCGCGTCTGTCTTCGCGCTAGTCATCGCCCCCCTGATACTCACCGCCTGTGCCGAGAAATCCGAACCCCCGCCCGCCTCCACGGGCAGCGTGAAAGTGGATTCTGGCAAGGAAATTCCAGAAGTGGTGGTGCTCTACGGCCGCGATGAAATGATTCCCTGGCTGGAGTCGGAGAACTGGTGGGGCGAAGTCAAGGCAGGAGAAAGCCTGACCGTACCGCGGATCTTCATCACGGCTATCCACCCTTCCTGGAGCGAGTACGCCGCGCAGATGCAGGTCAGCGACAAGAAAGCCTTGTTTTACCGCCTGATGCTGCCTCTGGTCATGCACGCCAACGAGATGGCCATGAATTTTCACAAGGGACTTCTGCAGGCCAGGGATGAATTTGAGGCCGAAGGAGAGATTTCCCCGCAAAGCCTTGAGCTGGTCCAGCGCCTCGCCGCGCTCGTACCGGGGATAAGTATCGAGGACAGTAAAACCCTGCAGGCGAACCACGTGGAAATGCGGGAACTGCTGGACGGCCTGCTCTACCGGGTCGATGTCATTCCCGCGGGGCTTGCGCTGGGCCAGGCCGCCTACGAGAGCGGCTACGGTACCTCCCGCTTCGCAAGCGAGGGCAATTCCCTGTTCGGCCAGTGGACCTACGGCGATGAAGGCCTGAAACCACGCGAGCAGCGCACCTCCAGCAAGGGCGACTACCGTATCAAGGCCTTCGAGTGGCCTTTTGACAGTGTGCGCGGCTATTTCATCAACCTGATGTCACATCCGGCCTACGAGGATTTTCGTCGACTGCGCGCCGAATTGCGTGCCGCGGGAAAACCGCTCGATTCCCTGCACCTCGCCGATGGATTGCTGCGCTATTCCGAGCGCGGCGAGCAATACGTGAACTCACTGAAGGGCATCATTCGGGCCAACAACCTGGATGCCGCCGACACGGCAGTGTTTCGCGACGAGCCGATGCGCTTCCTGATCAGCGAGCAGGACCCCGAGAGCGTCGAAATCACCAGGCAGAAACTCGCAAAGGCACAAGCCAGTGGTGAGCTCGCCGCGATCATCGAACGCATGCGCCTGGAATAAACGGGGGGGCCGGGCTTCTACCGGGCCCACTCTATTGGCCCTGGCTCCCACCCTGCACAGACCTGAGCGCACTGACGATCCCGGGATCCGAGAGATCGATATCCGGCAGGCCGTAGTCACCCTCTGCAAACTGTTCGATACGCTCGTCGATGAACTGCTCCGGTGACGACGCATGGCGCTGCATATAGCCCCGGGTGGTATCCCGGTGAGAGAGGATGACGACCTGCCCCGCCTCCATCCCGTCGCAGAATATCCGGGCCGCCTGCTGTGGCAGCATGAGTGAATAGTCCCCCCCGGGGCCGACCACCTGCAGGCCCTCGGTCCAGTCGTTCGAACGCGTGCCGATGGGCGTGGCAGTCGGCCCGGGGCAGAGGCAACTCACCCGGATCCCCTTCGGCTTCAGGTAAATTGCGAGATTCTCCGACATCGAGATCAGTGCGGCTTTCGAGGCGGCGTAGGGAATACGGGTTACGGCAAAGGGGGTGAGCCCGGCCACCGAGGCGATATTGACGATGTATCCCTGCCCCCGCTCGAGCATTTTTGGCAGAACCAGCTCATTGAGACGCGCTGCACCGAACACGTTGATCCGGAAGACCCTTTCCCATTCCGCAAGGGGAATATCCTCGGGATTACCACTCAACAGCACACCGACGGCGTTGCAGGATATATCTATCGATCCGAGAGATTCCTCGGCGGATGCCACGGTTGCGGTGAGCGAGACTGCATCAGTAACATCGCAGGCGAGGCCGAGTGAATACCCCCCCGCGGCCTTGATGAGCGCGGCGGTCTCAAGCGCGCCCTCTTCGTCGATGTCTGCAACTGCCACGCGCGCGCCACGTTGCGCATATTCCAGCGCCAGGGCGCGGCCGATGCCACCGGCGCCTCCAACCACCAGCGCATTGGCGTTCTCGAATGAAAACATCCGGGTACTCCTGTTCTTATCAGTATGCGAGCAGTGTACTCAATTTGGCGGCCTGTGCTCGACTTTGGCCAGGACCGGGATCGAATAGCAGGCCTGGCTGGCTGTTGTAGCGGCCAATTGACCTGCTCTATGATTGAGCCCACTCGCCCCCGAACTGTTTTGTCAGCGGACCGGCATCGGACACACCTGCCTACCCACAGGATTAAATGAGCGCCAGGCAGCAACTTATCGGCCGCTACGCGGCAGACCTGCCCCCGGGCACCCTGAGCTGGATCGGCCTGCGCCCCTCGCGCCGCCAACCCATGGTCTGCGTCCAGTCGGCAGTGGCCCTGGAGGGGCTCGGACTCGAGGGCGACCACCGCTGCAACAAGACCCCGGGATCGGCACGCCAGGTGACGCTGATCTCCGAGGAATACATCGGCCAGATCGCTCACTTTACCGGCCGGGACCCTCTACCGCCGGGGCTATTGCGCCGCAACCTCGTCGTGCGGGACATCAATCTCAGCGCCCTGCGCTACCAGCGCTTCAGGATCGGCGATGCGCTGTTCGAGGCCACCGCCCTCTGCCATCCCTGTGCTCGGATGGAAGAGGCCCTGGGCAGGGGCGGTGTCGCTGCCATGCTCGGCCACGGCGGCCTCTGCGCCCGCATCCTGTCCAGCGGGCGCATCGCCGTGGGAGACACCCTCCTGGTGGAAGTGCCATGCGGGGAGTAAGCTCCGGGGCTACCTGGGTATTCGGCTACGGCTCCCTGATCTACAAGGTCGACTTCCCCTTCCTGCGCCGGGAGCCGGCCAGCATCACCGGCTGGCAGCGGCGTTTCTGGCAGGGTTCCCACGATCACCGCGGCACGCCCGAACAGCCGGGCCGGGTGGTCACGCTCATTCCCGCACCCGGGCGCGTCTGCAAGGGGGTAGCCTACCTGGTGGAGCCCGGTGTCTTCGCCCATCTGGACCACCGTGAGAAGAACGGCTACGAGCGTATCGCGACAGAGATGCTGTGCGGCGACCCCGGCGAAACGGTAGAGGGCGTGTTCTATATTGCCGCCCCCGACAACCCCGCCTTCCTGGGCGAGGCGCCGGTGAGTGAAATCGCGAATCACATTGCCACTTCGCACGGGCCGAGCGGGAGCAACCGGGAATACCTGCTGCGGCTCGCGGCAGCCCTGCGGGAGTTGGGGGACGACGACGAGCACGTAATGGAACTGGAATTCCTGTTATCAGGTTAGTGCTAACGAAGAATTTAAATCGTCATTAAATTCGTACTAAATCAATACACCCATTTATATCGACATATTTTGCGATATAAACGGAAGTAAATCCCATGCCGGAATCACTGGGAAAACCCAAGTGCCTCACAGGGTGCGGTACAAGTGCAAGGGTATCTTCGGCAAGTCAGCCTTGCGACTGCCCGGCACCAAATTGCCCACACTCGCGCGCATTGCGACCGGGATTCCTGCTCGCCATAATTGACGATATATTGATCAGGACTGCTTTATCGTATATTTTTACGACTTAAACCCATTTTTGCATGTTATTCGTCATATATTACGACTATGAAAATATCCTCTCTGATGTCTGATGAAGCGATACTCGGCGAAATAGGAGCGCGTCTCGCTGCCCACCGGGTCGATCTCCAACTCACCCAGGCCGCGGTGGCGGAGCAGGCGGGGGTCGCCAAACGTACCCTGGAGCGGATGGAAGCCGGCCAATCCTCCCAGTTATCCAGCCTGATCCGGGTACTGCGGGCGCTGGATGCCATGGCAGGGCTGGAGAGCCTGGTAGCGGAAGCAGGCCCACGGCCTATGGACCTCTTGCAGCGCAAGGGCAAACGGCGGCAGCGCGCCTCCGGCAGGCGCGGTGACAAAACGAATACAGCCTCCTGGGAATGGGGGGATGACTCTTGACCACCCTTGCGGAAGTCCGGCTCTGGGGCAGGACGATTGGTGCGGTGTCACTGGCCGAGGGTGAAGATATCGCGGCTTTTGAATACGCCGCGGACTTCGCCGGCAGCGGCATTGAGGTATCTCCCATCGTCATGCCCCTGTCACGGCGCGTTTACCGCTTCGGTGAACTGGCCAGGGAAACCTTTCACGGCCTGCCCGGCCTGCTGGCGGACTCCCTGCCGGACAAGTTCGGCAACGCCCTAATCAACGCCTGGTTGGCGGCACAGGGCCGCGGTCCGGAATCCTTCAACGCGGTGGAACGCCTGTGCTACACCGGCGCCCGTGGCATGGGAGCACTGGAGTTCGCCCCCGCCACTGGCCCGGCCCCACGCCAGGCAGGCCGGATCGAAGTGGAGCAGCTGGTGGAACTGGCCTCTGAGATTCTGACTCACCGCAACACCCTGCAAGCCTCCTTCGCCAGCGAGGACAGGGCCGATGCCATGCGCGACATCCTGCGAGTAGGCACCTCCGCCGGCGGCGCCAGGGCCAAGGCAGTGATCGCCTGGAACCCGCAGAGCAATGAAGTGCGTTCGGGACAGGTAGATGCGGGTGAGGGCTTCGAATACTGGTTGCTGAAATTCGACGGTGTCAGCGGCAACCGCGACAAGGAACTGGAAGACCCGAAAGGTTACGGCCTGATCGAGTACGCCTATTTCCTGATGGCCCGGGACTGCGGCATCGACATCGAGGAGTGCCGGCTGTTCGAGGAGAACGGCCGGCAGCACTTCATGACCCGGCGCTTCGACCGCCTGGCGGGCGGCGAAAAGCTCCACATGCAGTCGCTCTGCGCCCTCGCCCATTACGATTTCAACATGGCCGGCGCATACAGCTACGAGCAATCCCTGCTGGTGATGCGGCAACTCGGCCTGCCCATGCGTGATATCGAAGAGCAGTTCAGGCGCATGACCTTCAATATCCTCGCCCGCAACCAGGACGATCACGTCAAGAACATTGCTTTCCTGATGAACAAGGCCGGCGAGTGGTCCCTCTCCCCTGCCTTCGACCTCACCTACAGCTTCAACCCCGAGGGCGTCTGGACCGCTACCCACCAGATGTCCATGAACGGCAAGCGGGAGGGCTTTGACATGCAAGACTTCAGGGCCTGTGCGAAAAACGCCTCGATGAAGCGCGGTCGGGCCGAAGCGATAGTCGAGCAGGTGGCGCTCTCGGTTTCACGCTGGCGTGAATTCGCCAGCGTGGCGGGCGTGCCGGAGACGGTACAGGATAAAATCGGGGGGACGCTGCCGAGTGACCTGCTGCCGCTGAAACGCGGCGCGCCGAAAAGCGATCGCAAGCAGGACAGTGCAAACGAGGCGCAACACGAGTTCCCGTTCTGACCAGACGCCCCGCAACCGCCGGCACCGCCGCCGTGGCCGCCGCTCCTGCGGCGCACTAGACTGTGGGAGTCATCATCCCGATCAGTGCGGAGGCAGGTCAGCGTGGAAAAAATCTACCGGGGAAGCTGCATGTGCGGCGCGGTGCGCTTTTCCTTCAGCGGGCCACCGCGCTTCGTCGCCGATTGTGTCTGCGAATCCTGTCGCCGGGCACACGGTGCCTCGGCAGTTTGCTGGGTCGGGGTCAGGACACCGCAGTTCCGCTTTGATACGGACGATGACGTCGTCCGCTGGTACGCTTCCAGTGCCGAGTCCGAGCGGGGCTTTTGCCCACAGTGCGGCACCCGGATACTGTTTCGCTCCAGCAAGTGGGCGGGTGAAATGCACATGGCGCTGGCCTGTATCACGCCGCCTCACGACCTGGTGGCGACCGAAGTCGGCTTCAGGCAGGAATTTCCCGCGTGGACGGCACTGCGCCTGCCGCCTTCGAACTAGCTACTGCGGCATCTGGCTGGTGAACTGGTTCATATCGAAATAGTCCCGCCATTTTTTTATCTTTCCACCCTCCAGTTCGAAGATGCCCATCACCGGCAGGTCCAGCCACTGGCCATTGATCAGGAAGCGGTCGGTACGTTCATTGAGGATATGGCCTTCGGGCGTCTCGCCCTGGTAGTGGGTAATGAACTCCATCGCCTGGGCCATGCCGAGGAACTCGCTGATCATTGCCCGGATCGCCGCCTTGCCACGATTGGGCGGGTCGATGGGAATGTTGATGTACTCGGCATCTTCGGTGAAATAAGCGAGCATCTTTTCGACATCCAGTTCCGCCCAGGAATTGATGAACTCGGTGACGATCTCGGAATTGGTGGGCATGCGGGGCTCTCCCTGTGCTGTCCGGTTTTCCGTCCAGCTTAGCAAGCGGGAGTGCGCCTGTCCTCGCCCTCCCGTCCAGGGCCTGCGCGGGGAAACACGAGGGGCGGCGACGGCCTGGCGGGATCGTGTAAACTCCCCCGCATGCAGATACACCGACAAGGCGAAAAGGACAGCGCGCGAACCCGTGACGCGGCCGCCGCGCGCGAAGCACGCAGCGGCGTCATGTCCCTGAGCGGCGACAGCGGCGCGCCCGCGCTCTGCCCTGTTCCCCTGGCCAGCTACGCTGACACCTTGCTCGAAAGTTTCCGCGCCATCACCAATCAAGAAGTACTTCATGGTGTCAGCGGCGCCACGCTGCTGACGGAACGCTCTGCCATCACCGGCAGCCGGGCCCAGGGCGACGCATCACACAACGGTTTCTGTCGCCTGCTGCCCACCGCAGACGGCATGCTCGGCATCAACCTGCCCCGGGACAGCGACTGGGAACTGCTCCCCGCCTGGCTGGAGATCCCGGTAGAAGGTAGCTGGGAACAACTGCGCGAGCTTGTTTCACGCCGGTCGGCGCGGGAACTTATCGAGCGCGCCCGCTTGCTGGGCCTGGCTGTTGTCGATGCCACCCGCATTCCCCAGGGCAACCCAGCCTGCCTGCAATTGCGACACATCGGCGAACGGCGCCCGCCGCGACAGCGCCCGCCGCGGGTTGTCGATCTCTCCAGCCTGTGGGCCGGCCCCCTGTGCAGCCACCTGTGGCAATCCGCCGGCGCGGAAGTCATCAAGGTCGAAAGCAGCCAGCGCCCGGACGGCGCCCGCAAGGGGTCGACGGAATTCTTCCAGCTACTGAACGCGGGCAAGCGGGAAATCTCCCTGCCCCTGCACGAAGACGCGGGCCGACGCGAACTGCGCGAGTTGATCCGCGAGGCTGACATCGTGCTGGAAGCATCGCGCCCCCGCGCCCTGCGCCAGATGGGACTGGTGGCGGAAAACATTCTCGCCGAACAGCCCGGCCTGAGCTGGATCAGCATCACCGGTTATGGGCGGGAGGAGCCCCAGGCCAACTACATCGCCTACGGCGACGATGCGGGCATTGCTGCCGGACTGTCCGCGGTATGCCACGCAGCGACAGGCCAGTGGCTGGTGATTGGAGACGCCATCGCCGATCCGCTGACCGGCCTGCATGCGGCGCGGGCGGGCTGGTCTTCCTGGCAGGAAGGAGGCGGGCAGTTGGTCGACCTCGCCCTCGAGCGCAGCGTGCGGCATTGCATCACGGGCACCGCACCCGCGAATGGCGACTATCGGCAGCGCTACTCCGCCTGGCGCGACTACCTGGAAGCGGAAAAGATCGCCGCCGCTGCCGCGGCGCGAAGGGCCTAGCCGCGGTATGCCCAATTCCACACTGATCCGACAGGCGCAAATCTATGGCGGAACGGGGCTGCGCGACCTGCGATTGCAGGGCGGCAACATAGCGGCCATCGCCGAATCGCTTCCGCCATTACCGGGCGAGGCCCTTGTCGAAGCCCGGGGCGCCGCGCTCCTGCCCGGCCTGCACGATCATCACATTCACCTGGTATCGCTGGCAGCCGCACTCGACTCCCTGCGCTGCGGCCCACCGGACATCACCGACGCAAGGCAATTCGCAGCGGCCCTCCAGCGCGCCAACACCGCCCCGGACAGCTGGCTGCGGGGAATTGCCTATCACCCTTCGGTGGCGGGTGAAATCGACCGCGCCTGGCTGGACCGCCACATTCCCGACCGTCCCTGCCGCATCCAACACCGCGGCGGGCGCCTCTGGGTGCTCAATTCAGCCGCGCTGGCGGAACTCGAGCTGCTGCGGGGGGAGGGACCGGCGGGACTCGAGCGCATCGGCGGCGAGCCGACCGGGCGCCTCTACGAGGCGGATGTCTGGCTGCGCCAGCGACTCGGCAGCCGCCTGCCGGAACTCTCCCGCGCCAGCGCGCTGCTGGCGGCTTACGGGGTGACCGGCATCACCGATACCACCCCACACAACGGCGCGATGGAATGGGCCGGTTTCCACGAGGCCCAGGCCAGTGGCTCCCTGCTGCAGCGGGTGCGGATGATGGGCGGCGAGGCCATTGACGCACAGGCGAACAGCAGCGCGCTGCAGCGCGGGGAACTGAAAATTCACTTGCTGGAGTCGCAACTGCCGCCTTTTGATCTACTGTGCGCAAATATCAGTACAGCCCATGCGGACGGACGGGCCGTCGCGGTCCACTGCGTGACCCTCACCGAACTGGTCTTCACCCTCGCGGCCTTCGAGCACAGCGGCAGCATCACGGGAGATCGCATCGAACACGCCTCGGTTTGCCCGGACCAACAGTTGTCCCTGATCGCTGAACTCGGCCTGCGGGTCGTGACCCAGCCGCATTTTATCAGTGAGCGGGGCGACCAGTATCTGCGCGAGGTGGACCCGGCAGACCAGGCCTGGCTCTACCGCTGCGCCGCCTTTGTCGAGGCCGGCATACCGCTGGCAGCCGGCTCCGACGCAGCCTTCGGCAGCGCCGATCCCTGGGCCGCAATGCGCGCGGCGGTGAAGCGGCAAACGCCTGCCGGTGTGGTCATGGGGGAAGCGGAGGCGCTGAGCCCGGAACAGGCCCTCGAGCTTTTTCTCTCGCCAGCGGACGCGCCGGGTGTGCGGCAGCGCCAGGTCGAAGTCGGAGAAGCGGCCGACCTCTGCCTCCTGGGCAAAGCCTGGGAAAGCGCGCGGGAAGAACTCGATGCGGGCCTGGTGCGCAGTGCCTGGCGAGCCGGGGAATTAATCTACAGCGCCGGGTGATTCGGCGATAGCGTCTACCAGACCCCACTCCAGCGCTGTCGCAGCGTTCACCCGCTTGCCCGAGAGCACCATCCACGCGGTGCGCTGGCGCCCTATCCGCCGGCTGATGGAAACGCAGCCACCGGCGCCGGGAATCAGCCCGAGGTCCAGCTCCGGCAACTGGAAAAAGCTTCGCGGGTGGGCGATGACCCTCCCGGCGAAGGCGGGAAACTCCGCGCCGGAACCGAGACAGGCGCTGTGCACATGGCAGTGGACGCGATCCGCGCAGCGCGCCAGCAGGCGCCCCGGCAGGCACAGGCTGCGAATCCGGTGGGCCTCGGCGGTGTCCACGGCGAGCCCAAACTCGCGCAGCTCACCACCGACACTGAAACAGGCGCCCGCCCCGCTCAGGTCGACACGCTCGATGCTGTTATCGAGGATCACCAGTTCAAACAATTCGATCAAGGCATCGCGCATTTCCACCGTCATCGAATTGCGCTCCCGGGGCCGGTTGAGAACAGCCCGCAGCACATCCCCGTCCCGCTCCAGCAGGATTGCCTCGCCCTCGCCCCCCGCTATCGCCTGCGGCGGCTCAGCGCGAGCGGCCAGCCATGCACGGTGCCCGGCACCCCCCTGCAATGTCGCGTAGGCCAGGGATTCGACGTTCAGCCCCAATTCCAGCGGCAGCAGCTCCACGGCGCGCAGTACCTGTACCAGGGCCAGGGCCGCCGCAGGTTGCTGTGCGATTCGACCTGCCAGCGCCTGCGCTTCCTCGAATGAGGCGACGCAGAGGTCTGCATTGGGCGCACTCTCTCCCACGGCAATGACCGGACAGGGCTGTTGATAGAGCCAGTCCGGCGTGGCAGGCAGCTCGCGAGCTGCAATGATCAGTGAAGTCCGTACTTGCATACCAGGACCGGGATTTGAAAGCGATGAGTGTAACCCGCCGCTCCGGTAGTGCAATCCCGGAGCCCGGGAGGGAGGAGCAGGAGCACGGTATCGGGCGCCAATGATATCGAAAGTCGGCCACCTCAGAGGGCCTGTTGGTATCGCGGATTGACAGGCTTATGGATGCCTCGCAACATTGAGGCTGATACCTCGAACGTAAATAACAGGATAAAAAGATGACTGATTCCCCTCGCCCCCGCCTGCTTGTCACCGGTGCCACAGGTGGTATGGGCCGCGCCACCTGCCTCGCCGCCATCGACAGGGGCTGGGACCTGCTCCTGGCTGACCTCGACGCCGACAAACTCGTCGCCCTGGCCGATGAGTGCAACACCGCAGGCGCAGACGCCAAGTGGTGCGTGCTGGATGTGACCGATTCCGAAAGCATCGACGCCCTCGTCAGCGCCGCCGGCGAAAGTGGTATCGATGGCCTGGTGCACACCGTGGGCCTGTCGCCCACCATGGCCGCAGGGCCGCGTATCGTCGAAGTCGACCTGATCGGATTCATCGCCGCACTGGAGGCCCTGCGCCCGACACTGAGCAGCGGGAGCTGCGCGGTTTGTATCTCCTCGATGAGCGCCCACATGGTACCGCCGAACCCGGAAATCGAGGCACTGCTGGCGGACTCCCAAAATCCGGGGCTGCCGGAGAGGCTGGCCCAACTCCCGGGCGCGCCCCTGAACGATCCCTCCGCTGCCTACCCCTACAGCAAGCGCGCCCTGATTACTTACGTCGAAGCCAAGGCCGGCGAGTGGGGCAAGGAAGGCAAACGCCTTGTCAGCCTCTCCCCCGGACTGATCGATACGGGCATGGGCAAGCAGGAAGAAGCCGCCGGCAAGGATACTTACGCCTGGATGGAGACCCTGATATCCCTCGGTCGCCACGGCGAACCGGAGGAAATAGCCGGTGCGGCACTATTCCTCGTGTCGAAGGACGCCTCCTACGTCAGCGGGCTCGACCTCAAGGTGGACGGCGGGTTTATCGGCAGTTTTCGGGAACTGCAGCGGCAGTCCCAGGCAAAGGCATAAACCGGCATTGATTGCAGGGCGCCCCTGGGCGCCACTGCGGTCCAGGGCCCGCCAAACGCGGAACCAGTGCTCGCCAGAACGCCGCGGGGAAGTGGCGTTTTCGCCGGCTATTGCTGTCCATCTGCGCTTCCAGACCTTACCATCGAACGCATGGAAACACTGCCACAAGGGGATCTCGTCCCCCGGGGAATCCGCACCAGAACCCTGGTAATGCTGGGACTTCTGCTGCTGATCGTCACCTATGGCCTGCAGCGTGGCAACGGCTTTATCTACGATGACCACCTGCTCATCATCGACAACGTCCCCCTCAGCACGACGCAGCAGGTAATCGAGTATTTCACTGGCACCCACTACGAGGGCCAGTACTACTACCGCCCTGTCACGAAACTCGTCTACGGACTGGAGAAGCGCCTGTTCGGCGACCACGCAGCGCCCTATCACGCGGTAAATGTGGCCCTGATTGGCCTGGTCTTCGTGCTCTTCACCGCGATTCTCAGACGCCTGTATCCTGCGGCCAGTGGCTCCCTTGCGGTCTTTCTCTCATTGTTGTGCTGCCTGCATCCGGTCAGCGCTTCCGTCGTCTATCCCATCTCCGGCATGGAAACGCTGCTGGTGACCGTTTTCGGCATGGCCAGCCTCCTGTCCTACCTGCATGGCGGGAGGTGGAGCTTCCCGGCGGCCATCTGCTGCATGGTCCTCGCACTGTTGAGCAAGGAGCAGGGAATTATCGTGCCGGCCCTGCTGGTGCTCAGCGATGTCACCGGATTGCGCGATGGGCAGCCGCACAAGTGGCAGCGGCACCTCCCCCGCTGGCTTTGCCTGGCGGGCACGGTACTCGTCTACCTGCTCATCCGCCTGAGCGTTTTCGAGGGCAGGGAATTCCAGGCCGCCAGTTCGGAGGTCGCTGGTACGCCACTGCAAAGTTTTCTCTATACCTTGCAGGTCGTATTCACGCCTTTCCTCAATCTGTACTACGAACCCTACTACGCAAACTGGTACTCCCCTGCCAGAGTGACGCTGTCCCTGGCCATCAGCGGGCTGATCCTGCTGGCAGTGTACAAAAGGCGATCAACGATTGGCGGCAGTGCAATCTTCTGGTGTGCCTACTTCCTGCTGGCGGTACTACCCACGGCGAACCTGGTGGGCCAGGAGACACCGTTTGCCGAACGCTACGTTTTTGCCGCCCTGCCAGCCCTCGCCGGCCTGCTCGCGGCCCTCGCATCCGGGGTGGAATTCAGGGGAACGACCAGGACCCTGGCCCTGTCTGCGGCGACACTCGCGTTTCTGCTGGCCGTCCTGGTCACAGTCAACCGCGGTCCGTTCTATCGGGACGACCTGGTCTTCAGCCAGCAATGGGTGAGCACCAACCCCGCCCATCCGGGTGCGCGTACACTTTACGGCAATGCGCTGCTGCGCCTCGATCGCCGGGAGGAAGCAACTGCGCACTTCGAACAGTCGTTGAAGGTAACGCCCGACGACATCCAGCAGATCAACAGCCTGGGCATTCTCTACGCCGCGGATGCGCGGGTCGAGGAGGCCCGGGCACTGTTCCAGCGGGCCCTGCAAATCGATCCTGGCTACGCTGCAGCGAACTTCAACCTCGTTCACCTGGAACGTGTGTATGGTGATCACCACAAGGCCCGGCTCGCCCTGCAGGAAGCGCTCTCGCGCCACCCCGGCTATGCCGAGGAGCACTACCGTCTCGCGGTACTCTTCGAGGAAGAGGGCAACCTGGCCATGTCCCGGACACACTGGAAGCGAGCCCTCGAGATCGATCCCTCCCACCAGGGAGCGCTACAGGCGCTGCAGCGGACGGGTGGCTGAATGTTAGCGGATGCCGAGGGCAACTCGCTGCAGCTGACTCCTCACTTCCGCTGGGTCATCATTTGCGCCGCGCTCACCCTCGCACTGATCGGCCTGTGGGTCGGCTACGGGGAGCGGGAGCGCAACCTCTCGTCCCTGGCGCTTATCGGCTGGGGCGGTTTCGGCTTCCTCTGCCTGCTCTCCACGCTGAACTATGCACTGCGCTACCTGCGCTGGAATTACCTGCTGAAGCGATTCGGGCACAGCGCCCCGACCCCGGACAAGCTGCTCTGCTACCTGTCGGGCTTCGCACTCACCACCACACCCGCCAAAAGCGGCGAGGTGGTAAGGAGCTACTATTTCAAGCTGCGCCACGGCATTCCCTACAGCCACAGCCTGCCCAGCCTGTTTACCGAGCGCCTGATGGATGCGCTGGCCTGCCTCCTGCTCGGCACACTCGCGCTCTATACCTTCGAGAATGTCCGCTGGATCGGCGCCCTGTTCAGCGCAGCGGTCGCAGTCGTCGTGTTACTGGTGACACACCGGAAACTCCTGCTGTTCCTCGCCAACAGCCTGCGGATCGTGCGCCTGAAGCTACTGCACGCTCTGTTGGACCAGCTACCGATCCTGTTGCAGCGAACCGGTACACTGCTCTCTCCCCGCTCTTTCACCCTGGGTTTTCTGGTGGGGATTCTCGCCTGGTCCACGGAGGGCTTCGCCTTCGCCTGGCTCGCGAGGGAACTCGGCGGTGAGGGTTCGATAGTGCTCTACATGAGTATTTTCTGCATCGCGGTTATCGCCGGCGCCATGACCTTTGTACCGGGAGGGCTCGGCGGAACCGAAGTCGTGATGTACCTTTTGTGTGTCGCCACCGGAATGGGCGAGTTCGAAGCGATCACCGCGACCATCGTCATCCGCCTCGCCACGCTCTGGTACGCCGTGGCCTGCGGCCTGCTCGCCCTGCTCTGCCTGGAAAGTCGAAAGCTCGCCCCGAGCGGCGATGCGCGGGGCGACGAACTGCGACGGGCGGATTGAACCAGTCGAGCTCAGGTCGAGCCGAAAATCGCGACGCATAAAAAAGCCCGGCGGGATGGCTCCGGCCGGGCCTCGGGGTAAACCGCGATCAGGAAATTTCGCCGATCTCGGTGCCCACTGCGTAGGTTTCGCCCGCCGCCACTTTCTGGGTCAGGGTGCCGGAAGCCGGCGCCTCGATCTCCTGCACGGACTTGTCGGTCTCCAGGGAGTAGATGGGCTGGCCCTCCTCTACCTGGGCGCCGTCGTCCACCAGCCACTCGGCGAGGGTGCCTTCAGTGGTGGACATCTGCAGCTTGGGGATAGTCAATGTCGTTGACATGGTCGTGTTCCTTGATTGCTATTTAACAAGTTCGCGAACCCGTGCGGCGATCGTACCCATGTGCGGCACCTGCGCGGTTTCGATAGTTTTCGAGTAGGCAATCGGGGCATAGGCCGCGCCGAAGCGGGAGGCCGGCGCCTTCAGCTTGCCGAAGAGCTCGTCGTTGATGGTGCTGGCGATCTCGGCGCCCAGGCCACAGAACTCGACACCGGCGTGTACGACCAGCGCGCGCCCGGTCTTTTCAACCGAGGACAGGATGCGGTCGTAATCCAGCGGCAGCAGGGTCCGCAGGTCCAGCACTTCCGCGCTGATGCCTTCCTTCGCCAGTTCCTCGGCCGCCATCATGCACTGCATGACCTGCCAGCCGTAGGTGATCAGGGTGACGTCGGTACCTTCGCGCTTGACCTTGGCCACACCCAGGGGAATGCGGTAGTCGCCCACCGGCACCTGTTCCTTGAGGGCGTAGGTCAGCATCATGGATTCGATCTGGACACAGGGGTCCTCGTCGAAGATACAGCTCATCAGCAGGCCTTTCGCTTCGGTAGGCGTGCTGGGGTAAACCACTTTCAGGCCCGGTTGGTGCAGCAGCATCGCTTCCGTGGACTGGGAGTGCTGGGCACCGAAGCCGCCGATACCACCGCCGGCGATCATGCGCACGGTCATCGGCACGTTGGTGGTGGCGCCGGACATGTAGCGCTGCTTGGCCGCGTGGTTGGTGATCTGGTCCATGCACACGCCGACGAAGTCGGCGAACATGATTTCAGCGACCGGGCGCATGCCTACCAGCGCGGAGCCGGTGGCGCAGCCGATGATCGCCTGCTCGGCGATCGGGGTCGGGCGGATACGCTCGCCCCACTTGCTCTGCATGCCCTTGAAGCACTTGAACACGCCGCCGGGATCGTCGCCGATGTCTTCGCCGAGGCAGTAGACGTTGTCATCCAGTTGCATGGACAGGTCGAGGGCGTCCTGGACAGCCTCGAACATCGCCATCTCTTTGGTCTCGCCGGTGAATTCCGGCTCGGCGGCTCGCTTGCTGCGCTGGCCGCGCACCGGCACGACATCGGGATCGCCGTAGACGTCGAGGAGCATTTCGTCCTCGCCGGTCACCTCGCTGGCAAGGCCGAATTCGACGGCTTCGGCCACCTCCGCTTTGGCGGCGGCGTCCATGTCATCCAGTTCGCCTTCGGTGCAGATGCCGCTCTCAAGGAGCAGCTTGCGGGTGGCGGGCACCGGCCATTTTTCCTTGGCCACGCCCAGCTCGTCCTTGTTCAGCAGGTGGCTCCAGCCGACACCGGCGTGGGGGCCGAGGCGCAGGGTCATGGCTTCGACGAAGACCGGGCCCTCGCCCTTGCGCACGCTCTCGATGATTTCCTTCATACCGTTGTAGAAGGCGACGGGATCGTTGCCGTCCAGCTTCACGCCACGGAAGCCCAGGGCCTCGGCGCGATCGGTGAAGTTTTCGCTGGCGGTGTACTCGGGAATCGGTGTGTACTCACCGATCAGGTTGTTCTGGCACATGAAGATGACCGGCAGTTTCCACACGCCGGCGAGGTTCATGGCTTCGTGTACCGCGCCGATGCTGGTGGCGCCGTCGCCAAAATTGACGATGGTGACCTTGTCAGTGCCGCGCATTTTTTCCGCCAGGGCCAGGCCGTTGGCGATGGGCGCGCCGGCGCCGACGATCGCGGTGGTCAGCATGGAACCGGAAGAGGGATCGGAAATGTGCGGGGAACCGCCCTTGCCCTTGTTGACGCCGTCGATACGGCCCAGGGCTTCGGCAAACAGGCCTTTAAGCGGCACGCCCTTGGCGACCTGGTCGTGAATACCGCGGTAGATGGTGACCATGTGGTCTTCTTCGGAAATCAGCGGCGCTATGGATGCGGGTATCCCTTCCTGGCCGGTCATGGGCCAGTAGGTGAACATGAACTTGCCGCTTGAAAGCCCGGCCTGGATCGCCTTGTCCACTTCGTGGATGCGCGACATCTGGCGGTAAATCTCGCGCAGCGTGCCGGGTTCGATGCCAAGGTCCTTGGACATATGGTCTGCCTCCGTTAATCGGTTTTTTTGTGGAATCGGGCTGGGTCACAAACTTGGGGTCGCCTGGCGCGCATGCCCTGATCGTCTTAGCAATAGCGCCCGGTACTTTACCCTATCACCGACTCAAACCCAATCATTGCCGGGGATTTTCCAGAACTCGCGAATCTCCCTGGCACAGGCCTCGGGGGCCTCCAGGTGGACCAGGTGGCCGCAGTCGGCAAAGTCGCGCCACTGCACCCGGGGGGCACTCGCCGCGATGACTTCCCCGATCAGGCGAAAGTCGGGCAGGTCCTTCTGGCCGGTGAGCAAGAGAGTGGGGGCCTGCAGGGTGTGCAGGCGTTCGATGTCCGGTAGCGCACGAACATGCGGGTCCCCCAGCCAGTGGACACCGGAATAGCGGAAGATCGACTGGCGCAGCGCGGGGCCCGCAGGGGTATCCCGGACGCTGTCGAACAGGGCGTGTCGCCACCAGCGCTCGCGCGCTTCCTGGATATTGCCCTCTCGCGCCGCGTCTGCGACCGTGCGCCACTGCTCGCGCCAGCTTTCCGACCATTCCCAGGCCACCAGGCCAGGGCTGATGGCGACCAGGCTGCGCACGCGGCCGGGATGTCGCAGGGCAAAATTGAGCGCTACCGACCCACCCAGCGAGATGCCCACCAGGTCCACGGTCTCCAGCTCCCTGGCATCCAGCACCGCCAGCAGGTCATCGGCGTGATCATAAGGCCGCTGCGAATCCCACGCGGAGCTGCCGAAGCCGCGCAGGTCATAGCGCAAAGCCTGGAGATCCTCGCCGAGGGCGGCCCACAGGCTGTCCCAGCTGTGCAGGTCCCCGGCCATACCGTGCAGGAAGACCGCCCGTGGCTGCCGACCCCGGGATTCACCCAGTAGGCTGAGACCGTCGACATCTACATGAAAACTGCTTGCTAGCTCTGGCGACACTCCTCGACTCCATCTCGATTCACGCGTCCCGCTATAGTAGTTGGCCTGTGGGGCAGCGGGCTATATGCTTCACTATTCCACGCACCTGTGACCAGTTCCAGTGTCCGGGCAGCGCCTGTACAGGCCTGTCTCGCCCGGGCAATACGCTGCCGTGCTCAATCCACATGGAGAAAATTTAATGAAAGTAAGGTACTGGCTGCTGATCTTCCTGCTGGCAGGCGGCGCGGGACTGTATTGGCTGTTCGCGATCCCGGCGACAGTAAGTCCCGCCGGAGAGGAGAGCCAGGCCCGCTATCAACCCGGCCACTACTCCGTTACCAGCGAGGACTTTCACGCGGTGGACGAGAGCCGGGACACACCCCCGAACCGTGATCTTCCGGGAATTCCAGGGCGCGACCTCAAGGGCAAGCTGTGGCGTCCCGAGGGCCTGCAGGAACCCGGCCCGCTACTGGTTCACAGCCACGGCTTCACTTCCACCCACCTGGAAGCCCTCTACCTGGCCAATTTCCTGGCCAGTCACGGCTATACCGTCGTGGCAGTAGACTACCCCCTGACCAACTACAACACCGAGGGGCAGCCGCTGGTTACCGATGTGATCAACCAACCCGGCGATGTCCGTTTCATCATCGACACCCTGCTGGCACGCAATGCGACAGAGGGAGACACGCTCTTCGGCACCATCGACCCGCAGCGCATCGCGGCATCGGGCATCTCCCTCGGCGGACTCACCACCACCCTCGCCACCTTTGATCATCGCTATCGGGATCCGCGCATCCGCGCGGCGATTTCGGTGGCGGGTCCCAGCAATATGCTGCTGCCGCAATTTTTCCTCGGCACCGATACCCCCTACCTGGCCATCTACGGCAACAGTGACGTGGTGGTCCCCTACGCGACCAACGCTAAACCGCTGCTGAAAAAACGCCCGGGCACGATTCTGGTCACGCTGGACGGCGGCTCCCACGGAGGCTTCATCCAGCTCGGGGCGACCGCCATGCGCTTCCTGGACAATCCCGACGAACTCGGCTGCAAGTTCGTTATCGCCGGCCTGGAGGACGAACTGGCCGAGGACAACGCCCTGTACACGGGCGTCCTCGGTGATACTCCCGACGGTATCGATACCGGCGCCACGATGGAAGTCTGTGCCGACCAGCCACCGGCGAAGACCATGCAGTCGGCGCGCCAGCACATGTTCACGATACTCGCGGCGCACAGTTTCCTGCAAAGCGTCTTCAGCAGTGACCCATCCACCCGCGAGGAAGCGGGTAACTACCTCCTCCACGACCTGGCGGCGGAAAACCCGCGGGAAGTCAGCGTGTCCATGGGCGCCGGCGCGGCCCCCGCGACTGCGTCGCTGGGCAGGCCCTGACGCACTGGATTCGCAAGGATAATAAGCAATGGAAAAATTTACCGTACAGGTCAGCGACGAGACCCTGGAAGACCTGCAATACCGGCTGAGACACACGCGCTGGACCGATGACCTCGCCAATGAGGCCTGGACCTATGGCGCCAATACGGCGTATATCCGTTCGCTGGTGGAATACTGGCACAGCGACTACGACTGGCGCAGTCGCGAAGCCCTGATCAACGCCCTGCCCCATTTCCGCACGGAGATCGCCGGCAACCCGATTCACTTTCTCCACCTGCGCGGCAAGGGTCCACAGCCCATGCCCTTGATGCTGAACCACGGCTGGCCCTGGAGCTTCTGGGATTTCCATAAAGTGCTCGGCCCGCTGACCGACCCCGGCGCCCACGGCGGCGACCCCGCAGACGCCTTCGACGTGGTGGTTCCCTCACTGCCCGGCTACACCTTTTCCACCCCCCTGCGCCAGACCGGCGTCAATTTCTGGAATACCGCGGACCTCTGGGTAGAGCTCATGGCGCAACTCGGCTACCAGCGCTTCGCCAGCCAGGGCGGTGACTGGGGCTCGTTTATCTCGGCGCAACTCGGGCACAAGTACCCGGACAAACTGATAGGTGTGCACCTGCACACTCCCGCGCCGCTGCACTTCATGAGCGGGCGCGGCTACCCGAAGGAGGATTTCAGCGAAGACGAGTCGGCGCAGGTCGCCAAAATGCGCGAGTTCGCGATGGAAGAGACCGGCTACATGATGCTGCAGAAAACCAAGCCGCAGACACCGGCCATCGGCATGAACGACTCACCCGCGGGACTGCTGGCCTGGATCGTGGAAAAGCGCCGGCGCTGGAGCGATTGCGGCGGGGACGTCGAGCGCCGCTTCAGCAAGGACGAACTCATCGATACGGCGATGCTCTACTGGATCACCCAGAGCTTCGGCAGTGCCGCGCGCTATTACTACGAGGGAGCGCACGACCTGTGGCGGCCGGAGCACGAAGCAATGCCCTGCGTCGCGGCGCCCACTGCCATAGCCGTCCTGCCGGGGGAGATCACCTACCCGCCACGCAAATTCGCCGAGCGCTACTACAACCTGCAGCGCTGGACCGAATTCGCGGAGGGCGGGCACTTCGCGGCAATGGAAGTGCCCGATTTACTGGTGGATGACCTGCGGAATTTCTTCCGGGCATTGCACTGATCCGGTCAGCGAAGGACCGCGTTAGCGTTTGGAGGTGGTGCCTACGGCTCGGATAGGTGGCACCTACAGCTCGGATAAAAAACGCACTCCGGTCATCTCCTCGGTGAGCGACCACAGGCGCTTGCCCGTCTCCACGTCCCGCGCGAGCTTGTTCATTTTCGCCGGGGCCGGCGCCCCGCCGATTTCCATGAAACCGCCGGGACCATAGTAATCCCCATTTTTCACACTCTCGCCGCAGGCTGCGAGCATGGTCGGTTCGGATGCCTGGTCCGGGGTAGGCACCAGCTTCTCCATCTTCCCCTGGAACCATTTCTTGAAGGCGCTGGTGGGCTCCCCATAGCCGGTCTTGCGGGTGATTTCCGTCGCCGCAAATCCCGGGTGAGCACCGACGGAGATGACCTGGCTGCCACTGGCCGCGAGGCGCCGCGCCAGCTCCTGGTTGAAGCTCTGGGTGGCGATCTTGCTGCGGGCGTAGGCTTTCATGGGATCGTACTCCGGCTTCGCACCTTCCCAGTTGAGGTCGTCCAGCGGCAACTTGCCCATGCGGTGAGCGAGGCTGCTGACGTTGACGATACGGCCGGGCTGTCGGGCGTCGAACAGCGGCAGCATCAGGCCGGTGAGGGCGAAGGGGCCGAGGTAATTGGTCGCCAGGTGCAACTCGAAACCCGCACTGTTTCGGGTGAGGGGCACACCGACAATCCCGGCATTGTTCACCAGCAGGTCCAGACCCGAGTGGCGCTCCCGGAAGGCCTCGACAAATGCCGGCACCGAATCCGGGTCGGAAAGGTCGAGGGGAATGATTTCCAGCAGCGCTTCCGGCACCGCCGCCAGCAACTCCTGCCGGGCCGCTTCCGCCCGCTCCATGCTGCGACAGCCCATCACGACCGCGTAGCCCTTGCGGGCCAGTTTCAAGGTCGTGTGGTAGCCGAGTCCGGCATTCGCGCCGGTAACAACCGCAAGTTTCTGTTCTGACACGTACTATCGCCCCTGTGTGGAATTACGAGTGTGGGAGTTGGCGCCCCGCGAAGCCGCTTCAAGCCGGTCTGGTTTTACGCGGGTCAGCCTTGTTGATTGTCGGGTGATCTCCGGCGGGCTATTTAACCAGAATTGCTCGGCCCGGGACAATTTGGACTCTGCCGTGAACCGGAGGCTCAGTTCCCTTCCTCTTCGTCAGCGACCAGGCCCATCTGCAGGGCCCGCTGGCGCCACAACTCACGTGCCAGTTTCTGCATATCCACCGAGGTGTCGGTCTCATCGACGATTTCGATTCCGAGCATGGTCTCCACCAGGTCCTCCATGGTCACCAGGCCCTTGATAGCCCCGTACTCGTCCACCAGCAGGGCGATCTGTTTCTGCTCCTGGGTCATGCGCTGCATCAGCGTGCCCAGTGGCAGACGGTCCGGAACGGTGAATAGATCCCTGCGCAGGGTGGAGAGCGGTGTATCCGCCGACTCCTTGACCGCGGTATAGAGCAAATCATCCTTGCGGATGAAGCCGGTGATGTTGTCCGGCGAACCGAGAAATACCGGAATTCTGGAGAATGGCATGTGCTGGTGCTGGTGTATGATCTCGCCGACACTGGCGTTTTCCGGCAGGGAAAAAAACACCTGCCGCGGTGTCATGATGTCCTCGGCCACCAGTGCCCTGAAACGCAGCACACTGCGCAGTGTGGCGGATTCCTCCGGGTGGAAGGTCCCTTCATCGACGCCCGCCTCCGCGAGGGCCGCGAACTCCTCGCGGCTGATCGAGTGCGTGGGGGCACCGTGGGAAATCAGGCGGGTGATCGCCTGGCCGGTAATGACCAGCGGGTACATCAGCCACACCGTGATATTGATAAGCTCGGCCGTGATGGGCGCGAGCTTACGCCAGTACATAGCGCCCAGAGTCTTCGGCACTATTTCCGATAGCACCAGGATCAACAGGGTCAAAATCGCGGAAATAACCCCGAAATACGCCTCGCCAAATATAGCCGTGGCCTGGGCACCGGCGCCGGCAGCACCGACCGTGTGGGCGATGGTATTCAGGCTCAGGATCGCAGCCAACGGGCGGTCGATATCGGTACGCAGTTTCTCCCACAGCTTGCCGTAATGCTTGCCCGCCTGCTTGGCCCGGGCGATATAAGAAGTGGATGTGCGCAGCAGTACCGCTTCCATGATCGAGCAGAGGAAGGACACCCCCAGCGCGAGCAGGACGTAGAAGACCAGAAGCCACATGTTTGAAAAAACTCCCCTTCAGCTGAAGAATCAGCACACGGGTGATAGTGTAACTGCGTCCCGGGACGATTCCACGCAAGTAATTTCGCCGTGGCTTTGCTAGCATCAGCAACATAATAAACATTGTTTTCTAAAAGCGCTGCGATGCAGCCTGGAGGAACCCAGAATGCGACCCAATAAACTTCGCCTTGGCTTGTTTGTCGCGCCATTCCACCCCCTCAACGATAATCCGACCCTGTGCCTCGAGCGCGATCTCCAGCTCGCGGAATTCGCGGAGTCCATCGGGGTCGAGGAATACTGGTTCGGTGAACACCACTCCGGCGGCTACGAGATCTCCGCCTCCCCGGAGCTGATGATCGCCGCGGCGGCCCAGCGCACCTCGCGGATAAAACTGGGCTCCGGGGTGATTTCCCTGCCCTATCACAACCCCTTCAACACGGCCCAACGCATCGCCCAGCTGGATCACCTCACCCGGGGCCGCCTGATGTTCGGCGCGGGACCGGGACTGCTCAGCGCCGACGCCCATATGCGTGGACAGGACGCCCGGGAAGCCCGGGACAAGATGGCCCAGGGGCTCGAGGTAATCACCCGCCTGTTAAAGGGCGAAACCATCACGGAAAAATCCAGTTGGTACGACCTGCAGGACGCCCACTGCCACCTGTTGCCGGTGCAACGGGACCTGGAACTGTGCGTCGCCAGCCTGTTTTCACCCAACGGCGGCACCCTCGCGGCGAAATACCAGGCGGGCATGCTCTGCCTCGCCGCCACCTCCCCCGACGGTTTCGACACCCTGGCTGCCAACTGGCAGGTCGCCCAGCAGGCCGCCGCCAAACTCGGCCGCAGCATGGACCCGAACTGCATCCGCTGCGCCACTGACATCCACATCGCCGAGACCCGCGATGCGGCCATGGACCAGGTGCGCAAGGGCTTCGAGATCAACCAGCGCTACTTCCTCAACCAGTCCGGCCACCTGCCGGATTCCCCCGCCCACTACACCCTCGAGCACCTGATCGAGCGCGGTGAAGCCGTCGTCGGCACACCGGATGACGCGATCGCGCAGATCCGCCGCCTCGAAGAGAAAGTTCCCGGATTCGGCTGCCTGCTACTCTTCGACAAGAACTGGGCGGACACCGCTGACAAGCAGCGCTCGCTGGAGTTGATGATGCGTTACGTCATGCCGGAAATTAATGGCGACAACGTGAGCCGCCAGAACTCCTTCGACTGGCAGCATGAAAACCGGGAGCCTTTCTTTGGGCGCATGATGGAGGGTGCGCAGCGGGCGATTGAAAAGCATGCGGCTGAACAGGCGAAGGACGGGAAAGACTCGGATTAGTCCTGCTCGTTTGGGTAGGTGTGGCGCATAGATCACGCAACCGCAGGCGTACGATCCGTGCTTGTTCGAAAGCGTTTATACTCACAGCACGGATCGTACGCCTGCGCTTGCTGACGTAGTGGAAGCCGCACCCCGACAACTGTGACAAGTTTCGGCGTTCCACTGACGTCAGAGCTTCGCTCCCAAACAGCCTCCACGGTGAGTATAAACGCTCTCGAGCCGTGGAGGCTGTTTGGGAGCGAAGCTCGGGCCCACTGGCACAGCGCCCCAACTCATCACACACAGACAAGCCCCGCTACTCCCATGGTCATTTGGTCAGCCCCAGCCACCCACTAAGCTTTTGACCCTGAAATCCCCGGGTGCCAGACTAGGCCCCTCATAAAAATTCCAGGAGTTCCACCCCGTGACCACGACCCTGATCACCAACGCCACCATCTTCGACGCCACCAACGGCGACACCTTTACCGGCGACCTGCTGGTAGAGGGCAACCAGATCAAGACCGTCAGCAACGGCAGCTCCGGCGCCAGCGCCGACGTCACCATCGATGGCAGCGGCAAATTCCTGATGCCGGGCATGACCGAGGGCCACGCCCACCTGTCCTTCGATGCCTTCACCTGCACAGAGGACCTGATGGCGCCGCCGCCGGAGGAGCACGCGTTCCTGACCGCCCGGGTGGCGAAAAAGCTGCTCGATATGGGCTTTACCAGTGCCTACAGCGCCTCCGAGGCGAAACTGCGCCTGGCGGTCGCCGTGCGCAACGAAGTGGACGCCGGCAATCTCCCCGGCCCGCGGATTCGTGCCGGTTCGCTCGAAATCACCGTTACCGGCGCATTGGGCGACGAGACGCGCCTGCACAACCCGCGCAACTGCAACAGCATCAACAACGGCACCTCGCCCTCCATCGTCGTCGATGGCCCGGAGGAGATGCGCAAGGCGGTGCGCGTCGCCTGCCGCGAGGGCTGCGACAACATCAAGCTAGACGTCTCCGGCGATCCCTTCTACCCCGGCGCTCCCGCCCAGTGCACGCCGATGGCGCTGGACGAGATCAAAATGGCCGTGGAGACCGCCCACAGCTACGGCAAGATGGTCAACGCCCACGCCCGCTCCATCGAATCCGTGCGCCGCTGCGTGATCGCCGGGGTGGACATGATCTACCACGCGGAATACACCGATGAAGAGACCCTGGACCTGCTCGAAGAAGCGAAGGACCGGGTCTTCGTCGCCCCCACCATGGGCCTCTTCCACACCATGATGTACGACGGCGAGGAGGTCGGCATGCCGCGTGCGGTGGCGGAGATGATGGGCATCCCGGCCCTGATCGAAGCATCCGTCGCCACCCACACCGCCCTGCGCAAGCGCGGCATCCGCCACCTGATCGGCGGCGACTACGGCTTCACCTGGAACATGCAGGGCACCCAGGCCCGCGACCTGCAGTACTTTGTCGACTACTACGGCTACTCCCCCGCCGAGGCGCTGATCTGCGCCACCCGCAACGGCGGCCTGGCCATGCGCGGCGCACAGGGCGACCTGGGCACCCTTGAGGCAGGCAAGCTGGCGGACATGGTCCTGGTGGATGGCAACCCGCTGCAGGATCTCTCGGTTCTCACTGACGCGGACAATATCCTGATGGTGATGAAGGATGGGGTGATTCAGCGGTCTGCTGCGGGATTGCTGGCTTAACCGTTTTGGTGCGTACTGCAGGGCCAGTGCTTCGAAACCGTGAGCACTGGCACATGCTGCATATTTGTTCGACGACGTCCTGAAGCGGCACTCCGAACCCGCGAGCACCGGCGCTTGTTCCGTGCTTGTTCGAAAGCGTTTTGACTCACCGCACGAAACAAGCACCGGTGCTCACTGACGCCTGGTGTGAATTCCGGCTCAAAAGCTACCGACGTTCGGCCTAGTTTCATGCGCCCGGCCTGTTCGATTACTTGCGCGGCAAGCGCTTTTGGTTCGCAGGGCTTCCGCGGTGAGTCAGAACGCTTTCGAACAAGCGGAAGCCCAGCGGACCAAAAGCGCGGATTGAGGCACCCAACCCTGTAACAGAGACTGCAACCAATCCAGCTCAGGTAAATTCCTCGGTATCAATATTCGCCCGCATCCCATGACTGTAACGATGCCCCGCAACGTTATGCTCATTGATCAGCGCATCAAGGCGCCCCAGCACAGTCGGTGCCGGCAACCAGCCCCAGCGCGCAAAGTTCTCTTCCAGGTGCGCCATACGCCCCGTCCCCGGAATCGCCACCACATGCTCCCCGCGGGACAGCACCCAGGCCAGCGCCAGTTGCGCCGGGGTCACGCCCTCCTCCTCGGCGATCCGCTTGAACACCGTCACCAGTTCCAGGTTGTGCGGCCAGTTCTCCACGGAAAACCGCGGCATCCCCGCGCGAAAGTCATTCTCGGCAAGCTCCGATGGGTCGCTGACCCCGCCTGCCAGAACCCCGCGCCCCAGCGGAGAGAAGGCGACAAAAGTCGCGCCCACCTCGCGGCAGGCCTCCAATACGCCGAGTTCAGGATTACGCGTCCATAGCGAATACTCATTCTGCACCGCAGTGATCGGCTGCTCCTTCGCCGCCCGGCGCAAGGTCCCGGCGGACACTTCCGACAGGCCGATACCGCCAATCTTGCCCTCAGCGATGAGGTCACCCAGTGCCCCCACGGACTCCTCGATCGGCGTGTCGTAATCGTGGCGGTGCAGGTAATAGAGATCGATGTGATCCGTCTGCAGGCATTTCAGCGAAGTCTCGCAGGCCTTGCGCAAGGTCTCCGGACGGCAGTCCACCCAGCGCTTCTCGCCCTCGAAGAAGATGCCCGTCTTGGAGGCCAGGTAAAACTCGCCACGCAGGCCCTTCAGGTACTTGCCCAGCAATTCCTCGTTGTGACCCCGTCCGTAGAGCCGGGCAGTGTCGAGATGGTCGTAGCCGAGTTCCAGCGCCCGGTGGAGAATCGCCGCGCCCTCCTCGTCCGGCGGCTGGCGGCCGTAGGCCCAGGACAGGGACATGCAGCCGAGGCCGATGGGGCAGACTTCGCGATTGCCGAGTTTGCGCTTGGAAATTGTCATCGTGATACTCCTCTGATTCTTCCGCGCAACGCGGCAAGTTGGACTCCTACTTCCGGCAGTCGATGACTGGCACGGCGGTAGGGTGTGGGGCTGGAAATGCCCTCCGGGAAACGTACGAGGCCATGGATGGCCCGGTCCGCGCTCGGGAGGACGAGCTGACAGAGATGTCGCTTGACGCGGTTTTCCGGGGGGCATTTCCAGCGCCGCGCCCGGGATTTCACAGCACCGCTAACCAACCCTCCTGACATTCACAGGCACCCCCGAAAACCGAGGCATAAAGTTAATCGGCTCCAGGTACTTCTCCAGCGAGGTCAGCTGACCAGTATAGCTGCCGCGCTGCCCCTCGGGGTCACGTGAAGGCGCCAGTCCCCCGAACATGTGCGCCATCGAAACAACCCCGCAGCGCAGTCGTTCCTCCGCCTTCACCACGCCGACAATCGCCCCCGCCTCGGAGACAATCTCGATCCGCTCACCGTCCTCCAGACCTTCCTCGGCCATGTCCCGGGGATTCATGTAGGCCCAGTTAACCGGGTAGTTGTCGCGGGTTCGGGCCGCCTCGCGGTAGGCACTGTTCATCGTCTCCAACAGGCGGCGGCAAGTGAGCTGGTAACTGAAACGCTCGTCTTCGACCTCTGCCAATACCTGTTCCAGTTCTGCCACGATATCCGGCGGGCACAGTTCCAGCCTGCCTCCGGCGCCTTCCGGCGCCGCCTGCACATACTGCGGGGCTATATCAGGGCGCATCCCGCCGGGATTGTCGCGCAGATCCTCGAAGGGCACCCGGCTCCGGCGGCAGAGAAAACGCACCATGGCCTCCGGGTCCGGCGGCGTGTCGAGGGGCAGTTCCATGCCCTCCTCGATCGCCGCGTAATCGAGACCGTAGTTCCAGTATTTCAGCGTCAGGGGAATGCCCATGCGCGCCGAAATTCCCCAGAAGAATTCCCAGTCATCGATGACCTCCCCCGGTTTCTCCACCACCGGCGCCGCATACTGGGCGAAGGCTTCCGGGTAGAGGGCGTCGCCGGGGATACTGAGGTCGTGGCGCTCGTAGGGCTGTGAAGTTGCGATCACGTAATCGGACAGTTCGCAGGTCTCATTCATACGCGCATCCAGCGAAACCAGCAGCTCGAGTTCCTCGAAGGCGGGCACCGCCCGCGCCGGATCGCCGAGGCCCATTACCGGGTTACCGCCGAAGGAAATCAGGGCGCGAATACGATCGGGGCCCTCGTGCTGGATTTCATCCGGCAGCAGGGCGCTGGGGAATTCGCCGAAGATTTTACCGATATCCGCACTCGCGCATTTCACCCCGCGCTCCCAGCTCCGGCCTGGCGACACGGCCATCTCGACACA
This sequence comes from Halieaceae bacterium WMMBA4, assembly GCA_033283325.1. Classification (GTDB taxonomy): domain Bacteria; phylum Pseudomonadota; class Gammaproteobacteria; order Pseudomonadales; family Halieaceae; genus Mangrovimicrobium. The sequence continues at coordinate 557,693 of JAWMQO010000001.1, read as the reverse complement.
GGGCTTGGGATTGAGCGTGCCCGGGTTGTGCAGGCGGTCGCCAGCGCGCTTGTAGCCGCCCACCAGCGCATTCACCACCTCGATCATGTGATCATTGAGGTTGGAGTGCAGGCTCATGGAGGGGCCGCTGCCGCTGCCGACAAAGGGGCGCTCGGCCTCGCCAATCCAGCGGGCGAGTTGTTCGATCTGCTCCAGGGGCACATCGGCGCGTGCCGCGGCCAATTCGGGCGTGAAGGGCGCCACTGCGCGTTTTAGCTCATCCAGTTGTGATACGAAGCGCCCACAGAAGTCTTTGTTATAAGTGCCGTCCCGCAACAGGATGTGGGCTACCGCCGCGAAGAGTGCAGCATCCTGGCCGGGCTTTGGCTGGATGAACAGGTCGGCAAAGCGTGCGGTCTCCGTCCGCCGCGGGTCGATCACCACCAGGCGTGCGCCGCGGGCCCGGGCGGCGGCGAAGGACTTCCCCGGGGCACCACTTTCCCCCGGGGCGAAGGGAAAGGTCTGGTGACTGACAACCGGGTTGTTGCCGACGATCACCCCGAGGTCACAATCGCGATAGCTCGGTTTACCACTGGCCATCACGCCGAGCCGCCCCATGGTCACCCACTTGGCGGACTGGTCGATGGTCATGGTGGAGAAGAAATTGGGGCTGTCGATGGCCGCCACGAAGGCCCGCTCCAGCAGCCCGCCGAGGACGCTGCGGTAGGCCCCGGTACCGTGGTAGACGGCGATCGAGCGCGGGCCGTGGTCGCGCAACAACTGCGCCAGCCTGGTGGCAATTTCGTCGAGCGCCACCCTGGCCGGAACCTGCGTGAAAGCGCCGTCGGGGCCACGTTTCAGATTGTGCATCAGGCGATCTTCAGCGCCGTTGTGGAAATCGATACTGGCCAGGCCCTTGGGGCACATGTAGCCGCCATAGGGTGATACCGAGCCATCGGCAACGGCGCCAGTCAGGCGTCCATTTTCGAGAGTGACTTCGAGGGCACAGAGGGCGCCGCAGTTGCGGCAGAATGTCTTGGCGGTTCTCGGCATACTGTTCCTGACCCGTCTTATTGGAATTCGCAGGCGCAGGCAGGCGCCCGGCAACACGAGCAGTATACGCTCGCGCGCCGCGCGCCACTATGAAGAGTCTTTTGTCTGGGGTGGAAACTCCCACCCCCCGGCTGAGCTGTCCGCGCTTAGCGGGGCTGCATGCGGATCGCGCCATCGAGGCGCACGGTCTCACCGTTGATGTAGCCGTTGCGGACCATCTCCAGCGCCATGCTGGCGTACTCGGAGGCGTCCCCCAGGCGTTTCGGGAAGGGCACCATGCCGCCGAGCGCCTCGATCATTTCCGGGGTGGCGCGGGCCATCGCCGGGGTGTTGAAGATGCCCGGCTGGATGGTGTTCACCCGGATGCCCTCGCGGGAGAGATCGCGGGCGATGGTCAGGGTCATGCCGACGATTGCCGCCTTGGCCGCGGAGTAGGCTGCCTGCCCCATCTGGCCCTCGGTAGCCGCCGCGGAAGCGGTGTTGATGCAAACGCCGCGTTCGCCGTCGATGGGCTCCAGTTCCATCATGCCCGCTGCCGCGCGGGTAATGCAGCGGAAGGTACCAACGGTGTTGAGCTTGAGCACCCACTCGAAAGCATCGGAGGGGAAAATATTGATCTCGCCGGTCTTCTTGTCGCGGCGCGCGGTGGGGATGGCGTTGCCGCCGCCAGCACAGCAGACGAGGATGCGTTCCTGGCCATTGGCTTCACGGGCTTTGGCGAAGGAGGCATCCACGCTCTCGTCGGAGAGCACGTCGGTCTGGCAGAAGATCGAGCCGGTTTCCTCGGCGGCCTTTTCGCCGGTCTCCGGGTTCAGGTCGAAGATTGCGACCTTGACGCCGGCCGCGCGCAGTGCCTGCACCGTGGCAAATCCGAGGCCCGAAGCGCCGCCGGTCACCACGGCGGACAGTGAGGAATCGATCTTCATATGTAGTTATCTCCCGGGAAATTCTGGTGGGGTAGGCAAACTTGCCCGTGTGGGGGCGCACTGTTATACCGCAGGGAACAGAACTATGCAAAAACTCGCTGTTCTGTATAATTCACGGCGCATAAATATTCCGGAGGTATAAGAATGACTCAGGTGATGAAGGGCGTAAAAGTCCTCGAAGTCGCTCAGTTCACTTACGTTCCCGCGGCCGGTGCCATCCTCGCCGACTGGGGCGCCGACGTAATCAAGATCGAGCACCCGGTGCGCGGCGACACCCAGCGCGGCTTCATCCGCATGGCCGGCGCCGATGTGAACCCCAAGCGCAGCCCCTTTGTCGAGCACCCCAACCGCGGCAAGCGCAGTGTCGGTGTCGATATTTCCAAGCCTGAAGGCATGGAAGTGATTTATGAACTGGCCAAGACTGCGGACGTATTCCTGACCAACTACCTCCCCAGGCAGCGCCAGCGCATGAAGTTCGATTACGAACATATCAAGGCGATCAACCCCAATATTATTTACGCCCGCGGCAGCGCCTTTGGCGACAAGGGCCCGGAGCGTGACTTCGGCGGCTTCGACGGCACCGCGTTCTGGAACCGCAGCGGCATCGCCAAGGCCTTCACCCCGAAGGAACTGAGCGGTCCCATCAGCCAGGGCATCCCGGCCTTCGGCGACTCCATCGGCGCCATGTTCATCGCCGGCGGCATCTCCGCAGCCCTGTTCAACCGCGAGCGCACCGGCGAAGGCCTGGAACTGGACGTCTCCCTGCTCAGCACCGCCTGCTGGGCAGCGGGCACCTCCATCGACATGGCCCTGGACGGCACCGAATTCCCGGGCGTCAGCATGCCGCGTTCCGGCGGCAACCCCGGCAACCCCTTCATGGGCAACTTCACCACCTCCGATGGCGAAACCATCAACATGTGCACCCTGACCCCCGGGCCGCACATCCGCAGCTTCTTCGAGCACATCGGCCGTCCGGAACTGGCGGAGGACGAACGCTTCTCCACCGTCGAGGCGCTGATGAAGAACTGGGAGCCCGCCAGCGATATAATCGTCGAGGAATTTGCCAAGAAACCCTTCGACTACTGGCGCGAACACCTGAAGACCTACAGCGGCCAGTGGACCCCGGTGCTCAGCCTCGCGCAGATCGCCCAGGACGAACAGGCCCTGGCCAACGACCTGGTATTCGAAGTGGAACCGGCCGACGGCGGCGACCCGATAAAACTGGTCCGCGGTCCGGTACAATTCAACCACGAACCGGTCCAGACCACCCGCGCCCCCGAAGCCTCCGAGCACACCGAACTGGTGCTGATGGAGATGGGCATGGAATGGGAACAGATCGAGAAACTCAAGGAACTGGGCGCCATCGCCTGATTCCGGTCAACAAGCAAGCAGTAACGAGAGCACTATGAAACCTGGAAGCAAACTGAAAAGCGCCGTCTGTGACACCGAAGTCATGGTCATCCGTGGCACTGATGGCGTCGTCGAATGCGGCGGCCAGCCCATGGTCGACGATAAGCCCGCCGATGCCGGCGAGCCGAGCCCCGAATTCGCCGAAGGCACTGCCATGGGCAAGCGCTACGTCGATGAAGCGGGCACGGTTGAACTGCTGTGCGTCAAGGCCGGCAAGGGCTCGCTGTCCCTCGGCGGCGTCGCCCTGTCCATCAAGGACGCCAAGTCCCTGCCCTCCTCCGACTGACAGCCCGCAATGAACATTTTCCTTCTCCTACAGATGGCCTCAGACGCCGATCCGGAGCGGATTGGTCTCGTCTGCGACGGACGCCGCTGGTCCTACGGTGAACTGGCCGCTGCCGCCCGGGGCGCCGCGGATATCATCACCAACGCTGGCTGCAAGCATGTTGCCCTGCTCGACGAGAGCAGCGCTGCCGCGCCCATCGCGCTGTTTGGCGCGGCGCTGGCGGGTGTTCCCTACGTTCCCCTGAACTACCGGCTGGCGGATGAGGACCTCGGGGCCCTGCTCGGACGCGTGGCACCGGCCCTGGTGATCGGCGATACCGATCGCGCCCAGCGCCTGAACGGTGACGCGGGCCACACCTTCCTCAGCCGCGATGGCTTTATCGCCGCCGCAGAGGAAGCTGCTCCCAAGGCCTCCGGCGAAGAGCACGAGGGCGAAGGCATCGCGGCACAGATCTTCACCAGCGGCACTACCGCCGCGCCGAAAGCTGCCCTGCTGCGCCACTCCAACCTGCTCGGCTACATCCTCGGCACCGTGGATTTCATGTCCGCCGACCCGGACGACGCCCAGCTGGTCTGCGTGCCGCCCTACCACATCGCCGGCATCTCCGCGCTGATGAGCTCGATCTACGCCATGCGGCGCATCGTGATGCTGCCGGCCTTCGAGCCGGATGAGTGGGTACGCCTGGCGGCGGAGGAGAAAGTCACCAACGCCTTCGTCGTACCGACCATGCTCTCGCGCATTATCGAGTGCCTCGACGAGGAAAAGGCCGGGAAGCTCTCCGGCCTGCGCGCCATCGCCTACGGCGGCGGTCGCATGCCCCCGGAACTGATCCTCAAGGCCCTGGAGCTGTTCCCGGTCACCGACTTCACCAACGCCTACGGCCTCACCGAGACCAGCTCCACCATCGCCCTGCTGGGTCCCGACGACCACCGTGTCGCGTTCTTCTCCGACGAGCCGGAAGTGCGCGCGCGTCTGGCTTCAGTCGGCCGGCCCCTGCCCACCATCGAGCTTGAAATCCGCGACGAAGACGGCAATGTGCTGCCGGCGGGCGAGCGCGGTGAGATCTACGTGCGCGGCGAGCAGGTCTCCGGTGAGTACCGCGAGCGCTCGGCGCTGGACGCCGATGGCTGGTTCCCCACCCGCGACGCCGGCTGGCTGGATTCCGACGGCTACCTCTTCCTGGCTGGCCGTGCCGACGACGTCATCGTCCGCGGCGGGGAGAATATCTCCCCCGGCGAGATCGAGGACGTGCTCGACGCCCACCCGGCCATCGCTGAATCCGTTGCCGTGGGTATCCCCTCTACTGAGTGGGGCGAGGCCGTGGGTATCGCCGTAGTCGTTCGCCCGGGCCACGAACGCCCCAGCGACGAAGAGTTGTGCGCCCTGGTCAAGGATCGCCTGCGCTCCTCGCGGGTGCCGGAAAAGATCCTGGTGGTGGACGAACTGCCTTACAACGAAATGGGCAAGCTGCTGCGCCGCCAGGTTCGGGCGATGTTCCAGGAAGGCTGATACTTCATATGAATCGCCCACCCGTGGGCGAAAGCCAAAAAAAACCGCCAGATGGCGGTTTTTTTTGGCTCGTGAAAAGGCCTTCTAGCTGAACTGGAATTCAGCCAGCCAGTCGGACATCCCTTTCAGGAATCGCGCCGCGTCCGCGCCATTGATCACCCGGTGATCGTAGCTCAGCGACAGCGGCAGCATCTGCCGCAACACCGGATTGCCATCGGCGTCCGGCAGGAAGCGCTGCTGCGTCCGGGTGATCCCCAGAATCGCCACTTCAGGCGCATTGATGATCGGTGAGAAGGAGGTGCCGCCAATATGCCCCAGCGATGAGAGCGTAAAACATCCGCCTGACATCTCCTGCATGGCCAGGCCCTTGCCGCGCGCCTTTTCCGAGAGGGCAACGATCTCCCCGGTGATCTCGTCCATGGACTTCTTGTCGCAATCGCGGACGACCGGCACCAGCAGTCCACCGGGGATGTCCACCGCAAACCCGATGTTGAAGTACTGCTTCTGGTAGAGTTTGGTACCATCGGCGCTGAACGAACAGTTGAACTGGGGGTACTGCTTGAGCAGGTCCACGCTGGCCTTCATCAGCGCGGGCAGCAGGGTGCGCTTCTGCTCCGGATTATCCGCGTTCCAGGCCTTGCGGCGTAGTTCGAAATCAGTGATGTCGACTTCGTCGTTATGGGTAACGTGGGGAATCATGCTCCAGTTGCGGTGCATGACCTTGCCAACGTATTGCTGGATCTTGCCCAGGGCCTGCTCTTCTACAGGCCCGTAGGCGCTGTAATCATCTTCGGGCCAGGGCAGCATGCTGTCGTTGCTCATTCTTTCTCTCCGGGAAATCTTTTCTCAAACTCGCTCGATCAGGATCGCCGGCGCCATTCCACCCGCGGCGCACATGGTCACCAGGCCGCGCTGAAGGTCGCGGCGCTCCAGTTCGTCGAGCACCGTGCCGATCAACACGGCGCCAGTCGCGCCGATGGGGTGACCGAGGGCAATCGCCCCGCCATTGACATTGATCTTTTCGCGGTCGACGCCGAGATCGCGGATGAACTTCTCCACCACAACGGCAAAGGCTTCATTCACTTCGATCAGGTCGATATCGTCGATAGTCAGCCCGGTGCGCTCGAGCAGCTTGCGTACGGAAGGTACCGGCGCGTTCAGCATCAGGGTCGGATCGTCGCCGAGGTTGGTGGCGGCAACGACCCTGGCACGCGGCTTCAGGCCGTGGGCCTTGGCGTAGTCCGTGCTGGCCAGCAGCAGCGCCGCGGCGCCGTCCACGACGCCCGAGGAACTGCCCGCGTGGTGCACGTTCCTGATCTCGAGGTCGGGGTAGCGCAGGTTGATCAACTGGCGGAAGGTCAACTCACCGCCCGGTGCGGGGAAATCGGCAATTTTGCTGAAGCTGGGCTCCAGCGCGGCGAGGTCCTCCGCGGTGGTCTGCGGCCGCGGGTACTGTTCCTTGTCGAGGATGACCTTGCCCTCCTCGTCCAGCACCGGTACCAGTGAGCGGTCGAAACGACCTTCCGCAATGGCGACAGCCGCACGGCGCTGGCTTTCCAGTGCGAAGGCGTCGAGGTCTTCACGGCTAATGCCTTCCAGCGAGGCGATGGCGTCGGCACAGAGGCCCTGGTGGGACTGGGGATGCAGTGCCTGCAGCTTGGGGTTGCCAATGCTCATGCCAAGGATCGGCAGGCCGGCTTTCATTTCCGCCATGCCGGACTCGGTGATCAGCGACATCATCTCGGTTCCGCCGGCGATCAGCAGGTCTTCGAAGCCGGCTTTCAACTGGCCGGCGGCGAGGCTGACTGCGGTGAGGCCACTGCCACAGAAGCGGTCGAGGGTCACGCCGCTGGCGCGGGGATCGAAGCCCGCTGCAAGGGCGGCCATCCGGCCCATGTCACCGCCCTGCTTGCTTTTCTGCGCGCTGGTACCCCAGATAATGTCGTCGACCTGGGCGGTGTCCAGCTGGTTGCGATCACGCAGCGCGGCCATCACAGTGGCGGCGAGATGGTGGGGATGGAGCCCTGAATACGCGCCTTTACCGGGTTTTCCTATGGCGCGCGGGGTGCGCACCGCATCGATAATCAGCGCTTCTGACATGGCTCGTCTCCTGGTAATTTTAATGCGATACAGGGCTGTTGCAGCGTGCCGAGACTATACACAGCTTGCCATAGCGGTTCAACGCCGCAGCCCCCGCCTGACCTCTCGCGCCAGCTTCTGCTATGCTTGGCTGTCCAACCTGAAAACGATGCCGCGATGACTTCATCCACGAGCTCAAATAAGAACGGGGAGGCGCCACGCAAGCGCAGCTATAACAGCCCCCTTCGACAGCAACAGACAGCAGATACCCGTGAGCGGATCATTCTCGCCGGAGTCGAGCTGGTACGCAGCTTCCCGACCTGGGACTGGACCAATCTCACCGCTCGCGCGGTCAGCGAGAGCGCCGGGGTAAGCGAGCGTACTGTCTACCGCCACTTTACCACTGAGCGCAACCTGCGCGACTCGGTCATGCAGCGCCTGGTCATTGACTCGGGTATCGACCTCAGCACCCTGCGAATGGAAGACTTCGCCGACACCACCGCCCACATGTTCCACTTCCTGTCGGCCTTTTCCACCCGCACCCAGCCTGAACAGGACCCGACCTTCGCTTCCATGGACGAGGAGCGGCGCATCGCGCTGCTGGAATCCGTCAAGCGCTCCATGCCGGACGCCTCCGAGGAGGGTCAGGCCGAAGTGGCCGCCATGCTCGACCTGTTCTGGAACCCACCCTATTACGAACGCCTCATTACCGACTGGCAACTTCCCCCAGAGCGCGCCAGCGCCTTGATCGGCTGGATGATCAACACCCTGCTCGAAACTGTCGGTTCGGGTAAACGCCCCTGAAACCGGCCCCGGACGCGGTGTTCCCGGCGCGCAGACGCTATTATCCGCGCGCGCAAAAAACACGCGACATTACCTGTTTGTAAATTGCATTGCCCGGGGGTATTCGGTATCTTTTCCAGCCCAAAACCAACTCTCGAAGCAGGTTTGCAGCCGGGCGGGAGACGGAAGCCTCCGGCGATGTGTACTGCACAGCCCCACCGCCCCTGGAATTTGCCAGTGGCCGGCGAGATCGCCCGAGTCACCCGTATCGCGACGCTCCTTCCCACTGCGGTCGGAAGACCGGGCGCACCTGCGCATCGCCAGGCGAGAGCAAGGGTACCCGGCCAACGCCATCCAACGCCGGGTGGGGAAGATAAGAACTTCAAGGAGATGCAATGAGCAGCGAACATGCAATAGTCATCGGCGCCAGCCACGCCGGAGCACAGCTGGTGACCAGCCTGCGCCAGGCCGGGTGGACCGGCAAGATATCCATGGTCGGCGAAGAGGCGATCCCGCCCTACCACCGTCCCCCGCTGTCCAAGGGCTACCTCAACGGCGACAAGCACAGTGACGAAATTCTCATCCGCCCCGCCGCATTTTACGAAAAATCCGATATCGACCTGCTGCTTGGCAACCGGGTTACCGGCATCGACCGTGAAAACAAGACCATCACCCTGCACGACGGTGCGACCATCGCCTACACCAAACTCGCCCTGACCACCGGCGCCCACGTGCGCAAGCTGAGCGCCCTGCCCGGCCACGAGCTCGGCGGCGTCTGCTACCTGCGCGACCTGCGGGATGTGGACAACATCCGCTGCTATATCGGCAAGGGTAAGTCCGCGGTCATCATCGGCGGCGGCTACATCGGCCTGGAAACCGCGGCGTCGATGCGCAAGATGGGCATGGAAGTGACCGTACTCGAGGCCATGCCGCGGGTACTGGCCCGGGTGACCGCGCCGGAAATCTCCGCGTTCTATAGCCGGGTACACGGCGAAGAAGGCGTCCGCATCATCACCGATGCCGCCGTAGAAGGTATCGAGGGCAGCAATAGCGTGGAAGCCGTCAAGCTCGCCGACGGCACCCTGATCCCCGCGGACGTCGTGGTCATCGGCGTCGGCGTCGCGCCTGCGACCGAACTGGCGGAAGCCGCCGGGCTGGAAATCGACAACGGCATCGTGGTCGACGAGTTTGCGCGCACCTCGGACCCGGACATCGTCGCCGCGGGTGACTGCACCAACCATTTCAACCCGATTTACGGGCGCAACCTGCGCCTGGAATCGGTACAGAACGCCACCGACCAGGCCAAGGTCGCCGCCAACACCCTGTGTGGCAAACTGGAGGCCTACAACGCCCTGCCCTGGTTCTGGTCCGACCAGTTCGACCTGAAGCTGCAGATCGCCGGCCTCTCCCAGGGCTTCGACCGGGTGGTCGTTCGCGGCGACACCGAAACCGGACGCAGCTTCGCCGCTTTCTATTTCGAGGGCGACAAACTGCTGGCGGTGGACGCCATCAACCGTCCGAAGGAATTCATGATGACCCGGCGCGCCCTGAGCACAGGACAAAATGCCGACCCCGATAAACTGGCGGACGAGTCCGTCGAAATCCAGCAGGCTTTCAGCTAAATCAGAACGAGATAAGAGGTCTTAACCGTCATGCCCCTGATTAAATTTGTTACCCACACCGGCGAAGAACACGAAGTGCACGTCAGTGCGGGCACCAGCGTCATGCAGGCCGCCATGGATAACGGCGTACCCGGCATTCTCGCCGACTGTGGCGGGGCCTGTAGCTGCGCCACCTGCCACTGTTACGTCGATGATTCCTGGGCGGAAAAAACCGGCAAGCCGGATGATGTCGAGGAGCAAATGCTGGACTTCGTCATGGAAGTCAAGCCTACCAGCCGCCTTAGCTGCCAGATCGTCGTCGAGGATGAGTTGGACGGCCTGGTCGTCCACCTGCCCGAAAGCCAGATCTGATCCAGCGCGGGGCGGGCCTGACAGCCCGCCCGTTCTGCGCCCCCCGGCAGGCTCCTGCTCAAAGGCGCGGTTTAACTTCCTCGATCACCCACTGGGCGTAGTCCAGGTAGGCCTCACCATCGCTGAGCGGCGGAATGGGCACCGAACTCATGGTCACCCCTGTCTCGCGCAGCTCGCACAGCCCGTCCACCAGTTGCTGCAAACTCTGCTCGCCGTGTAGCTCAGGCTTGTCGTTGGCCACATGCCCCTCGCCCACACGCGCGGTTGCCAGGCCGTACATGACCTCGAAGTCCTTGCCGCTATAGTCGGGCTGCTCCTTGATGAAGGCGATGCGCTCCGCGAGCTTGTCCACGGGGGTCAGGAAGGGCCACCAGCCACTGGCGAAGCGCGCGGCACGCCTCAGCGCGGCATCGCTGTCACCGCCCATCCAGATGGGCAGGTGGGGCTTCTGTACCGGTTTCGGAGCGAAGGCGACATCCCTGAAGGAAACGTAGCGGCCCTCGAAGCAGGGATTGTCGCTGGTCCAGAGTTCGATAATCGCCGCGAGGTACTCGTCCGCCATCCGCCCGCGCTCGTGGAAGGGTACGCCGAGCAGCTCGAACTCTTCTTTCAGCCACCCCACACCGAAGGTCGCGACCATCCGCCCATTGCTGAGCCAGTCGAGGGTCGACAGCGCCTTGGCAGTCACTACCGGGTGCTGCAGGGGCAGGATTGCGATGCAGGAATTGAGACGAATGCGCTCGGTAGCGCCGGCGAAGAAGCCCTGGGCCGCCGCCGAATGGAAATAGTGGCTGCCGGACAACTCGACGTGACTGTTGGGAATGAGGAAGTGCTCGGGCACCGCGAGCATGTCATAGCCCAGTTCATCGGCGCGGCGCGCCATGCGCCGTTGCGCAGTACCGTCCACGGCCAGTTCCCAGGGCTGCATCATCGCCTTGAGTTCGAGCATGTGTGGCATCGGGAACACGAGCTTCATTTATTATTCTGCCCCCCGTATAAAACGGGGGCTCTGAGGCCCCCGCATATTTGCCGGACTAGAGCGGCAGTGAAACCTCCGCGGTACCTTTGAGGATGGTATCACCGTTCTGGGTGGTCATGCGCAGCTCCACCTTGACCACCGGCATGCCGAAAGCGGAGGTCTCCTGCTTGTCCACGATTTCCGCGTCGATGTAGGTGACATCGCCTTCGAAGGCGGGGCTGCGGAACTGGGTCTTGGAATGCCAGATGTAGCCCTCGTGACCCGCCCAGTAGGCGATGGTATCGAGGTGCCAGGTATTCATCGAGGCGCCGTAACCGTAGGCACCGCCCATGCCGATTTTTTCCGCCTTGCGCTGGTTGATGTGGCCGGATGACGGGCCGTGGTAGAGACCGTCGCCCTTGCGCGGGTCAATCTTGCGCGCTTCGTGGTCGTAGCTCATCTCGGCACCGAAGCCAGCGTCTTCCTTGGCCGGGTCCACAGCGCCTTCCGGCACGTTCCAGCGCCAGGTACCCCAGATGTTCTGGCGGTGGGCGCGACACTCGTTGGCGAAGCTGACAACCGAGTGGGGGCCAACGACACGTCGCGGCAGCTTGTCGCCCACATTGACCTCGGAGAAGCGCGGTGAAACGCCTTCGCGGTTGGAGAGAATCCACTCGTGGCGCAGCTTGTAGACTTCCTCGAGTTCCTCGTCGGTCCACTCCTTCGGCGCTCGCTTCTCCTTGCCGTAAACGCCGCGCTTGTTGGCTTCTTCCACCAGGTAGCGGATGGAAGTGGCGCGTTCTTTTGCCACCAGTGCTCCGTGCTGGTTGCGGTGAACTGTGTCGCCGTCGGCGAACATGGTGGGGCCGGCAAAAGCGGTATCTGACACCTTGTAGCCAGCGAAGTAACGCTCCTGGGTCAGCTTGTCGCCGGGGCGAACAGGCGTACCGTAGAACCACCATTCCTCGCCGGCGAAAATCAGGTGTGTTCCGGGAACCTTGCCGACGCAGGAGGGGTGGCAGCCGTGGCCGTAGTCCATGGCGACGGTAAAGGACTGGGGTGCGACGATGCCCTCGAAGCGGGATTCTGCGGCGAAGGTCTGGTCCCAGTGGATCGGGTTGGGGTAGTCCATCGCCTGCACCCAGCGGCGGATGTCGGTGGCGTTACAGGGATCCCACATCTCGGCGAAGATGATCTGTTTGCCGACCCATTTGTCGACGTCGCTGGTGTCCAGCTCTACGATGTTTTCTGCGGTATTTTCGCTCATTGGGAACTACCCCTGATAATCGTTAAATTTGCGAGGGTACGGAGAATATACCCGCACCCCGGAGGAGGCAACCTATCTCCCAGCCTGCGGCCGAGTCTGCCACGACTGGCAAAAGGGTTTGCTATTGGAGTCAATCCCGTCCACCAGGAAAGCCTGGTGATCGATGCTGACACCCGGTGAAACGGGGATCGTCAGCCTATATTGACAGGCAGTGTCTCCCAGCCGCGGACAGTCGACGTCGGGGTCAGCCTGCATCGCTCCAGGTCCACTGACCACTGGGGAAAACGCTTGAGGAATTCCTCCAGGGCAACCCGCCCCTCGAGCCGCGCGAGGGCCGCACCGAGGCAGGTATGAATACCGCTGCCAAAGGTGATATGCGGATTGGGAGAACGATGAATGTTAAACGTATCGCCCGCGGCGAAGACCTCCTCATCCCTGTTGGCTGAGCCGACCAGCATCACCATGATGCTGCCCTCGGGTACGGTCTGCCCGTAGTACTCGACATCCCTGGCGACATAGCGCGCCACGTGAGGCGGCGGCGGCTCAAAACGCAACAGTTCCTCCACGGCCTTCGGGATCAGGCCCGGATCATTCACCAGTTCGCGGCGCTGGTCCGGATGTTCCGCCAGCACTTTGCCTGCCCAGCCGATCAGGCGGTTGGTGGTCTCGTTTCCCGCCCCGGCGATGACATTGATAAAGGTGAGAATTTCAGCGCGTGAGAGCTTTCGTTCCGCACCGGTTTCATCGGTGAATACGGTATTGAGCAGCTCTGTCATCAAATCATCGGAGGGGTTCTTTTCCCGCCAGTCGATATAGGATTCAAATCCCTGGCCGATCATTTCGAGCGAGGCATTTTGCATATTCGTATCGGCATCTGCCCGCAGGCGCTCATCGGTCCGCCGTCGAACTTCTTCCAGGTCCTCGTCCGGAATCCCCAGCATCATCCCGATGACCTGCATGGGCATGACCGCGCCGAGTTTCTCGATGAGATCGAATCCTTCACTCCCCACCAGGGGATCGAGCGCCTTGACCGTAAATTCACGCACCTGTCCCTCGAGCGCGTTCAAGGCCCTGGGGTTGAACACTTTGGCGAGGATTGCCCTGTGCGCCGTGTGCTGAGGAGGATCCTCGAAAATGAACACGCCGGGCGGCATGGGGAAGCCGCCTTTGATCACCTCGATGATGCCGCCCTTGCCCGAGATGAAAGTTTCATGATTACGCAGGCCATCCCTGACGTCGTCATAGCGACTCAGGGCGTAAAAATCATGTTCCGGGTTGTAGTAGAGCGGAGCATCTTCCCGCAGTCGCTTGAATGCCGGATAGGGATCGGCAGTCAGGCTGGGGGTATACGGATCCCAGTAGGGCTCACCGTGCAAAGGCGTCGTGTTATTCATATTTTAACCCTCTCTCTATAGTGTGCTAGTCCACTGTGCTGAAAACTGACTTGCGATCAGCCGCTCTCGATCCTGATCGGGATTCCCGACATCCGCGGCATTGCCTGCAGCGCTTCGCAATCGCGATCAAGGCTGATCAGCGAAGAAATGGACGATCCGTGTTTGCGGTAATCCACTGGCTCTCCCGGCAATCCGCCGAAACCGTGGGTCATGCTCACTACGCCGGGCTTGAGGGTCCTGTCAGCCTCTACAATCGCTGGAATACGCCCGTTGTCAGAAACCAGTGTAACCTCGTCCCCTTCATTCAAGCCGCGCGAACGCAGGTCGTCCGGATGTAAGCGCAGGGGATTGTAGGGAACTCTTTTGCGGGCAGTGGGGAACTCGCGGCAACTGGTATTGCTCACTTCCCGCATGCGCCGGGCTATCAGGCGAAGATCGAACTCGGGCGAGGACGAGAGCTGCGAGGATACCGCAGGCGTTGCGTAAAACGCGGCGAGCTCGCCGGCGACGTCTTCCGGCATGACATCGAAGCGGCCGGCCTTGTCCCCTGCGGGTCGCACGACTTTGGGCGGCAGCTCATCGTAGATACGGCCACCAATCGCGCTTTCCTGCAACTCCTCGAAGGGTATCGCGCTATTGCGGGCAATGATCCTCAGGAAATCGTTGTCATCCTGCGGGGCGGTTTCCATGTCCATGTCGACGCCCATGTAGTTGAGCGTGACACCGAGACGCCTGGCCAGCGCCCAGGCGACGTAACCTTCATCACACAGCTCCGAACCTTCCGGCGGCGGCACCAGCGCCGGCGTGTATTGGGCGTAGGGAAGGGACAAATTGGTCATCTCCAGGCCAAAAGTCATATCCGCATGCTCGAACAGGATCTTCGGAGGGAGCACATAATCCGCCATTGCGGTAGTCGCCGTGTGAAAAGGCTCCACTACCACCAGCAGGTCGAGGGCGCGAAAAGCAGCCACTACCTTGTCGGTATCGGGTATCGCGCTGACCGGGTTGGCCCCTGAAATCATGAGGCCGCGAATCCGGCCCGGACCGGGTTCGAGAATCTCCTCGGCGAGTGTCGGCGTGGCGGACTCGCCATTGAGCCGCACCGCGCCCCGCACACGGGAGCGTGGCGCCTTTTCGAAACCGCGCCGGGGCCCGCTTACCTGGGCACGGGGCGCGGGCCCACCGTTGAAGACACCCGGATTCGGCAGGGTGTCACCCTCGCGGTTGAAACGCCCGCAAACGATGCCGATGCACTCGTAGAGATGTTCCGCGAGATTCGGGAAGGCCGCCATGTTCACGCCGGTGCCGGTATTCACACTGCCCCGACGGGATTGCGCCGCGAAGAGCTCGGCCGCTGCGCGCAGGTCATTCGCGTCGATCCCGGCACGTTCCGCGACCCGCTCCGGGGTAAACGGCAATACAGCCTCGTGCAGGGCATCGATCCCGGCCACATGCTGCTCGCAGAACGCCACGTCGTGCCACTGGTTTTCCAGGATGATGTGCAGCAGTCCAGCCGCGACCGCGGCGTCCTCGCCTGGAAATATCTGCAGATGAATATCCGCGAACCTGGCGGTCTCACACTCGCGCGGGTCGATCACGATAATCTTCGTGCCGCGCTCGCGCGCTTCCTTGAGTCGCTTCGTCGGGTTCTGCACCGGCGTATGCCAGCTATAGACCGAAACCAGCGGATTGCTTCCGGCAAACAGCCAGACATCCGCATCCTCGAAGGCGTGTCGCCCTGCGTCCCAGGTGCCGAGGCGATCCGCTGCGACCCACTTGGCGGACTGGTCTATGGTCATGGTCGAAAAGCGCTGGCCACCCACCGAGTCGGCAAGGCCGGGGTAGGAGAATATGGCTGTGTTTGAGCCAAAGGTGCCTGTACCGCGGAAAAAACCCAGTGATTGCGCGCCGGACTCCTGGATTATTGCGCCCATCCGCCGGGCGATTTCATCCAGCGCCTGTTCCAGGCCGATCTCGACATGCCGCTCACCGACCCGTTTCAGCGGGCGCATGATTCGCTGATCGCCGTAGAGGGCCGATGTCACCTCCAGCCCCTTGATACAGGCATAACCCTGGGTAGCCGGATTATCGTGATCGCCACGCACCGAAAGCACCCGCTCACTGTCATCGATCGTGACATCGAGCCCACAGAAGCCCAGACAAAGGCGGCAGTAAGATTTTTCTACTCTCATCTTCGGTGGCGACCTCCCGCAGTCTGGACGCTAGAGAATACGCCCGGGTTCGCGAGAATATCGCCGCATTGGCAGCGAGACAACTCGCCCAGATCACTCCTTGACACGCTGCCGCGAATGACAAGACAGCGTGCGCAACTGGTCAACTTTCCTGCTCCGGGCCTGCCGCGGGCGCCCCGGGCTGCAGCTTGCGCAATCAGCGCTGCCGCCGACCGCCGCCAGCACCGCCAATCCGGATGGGCCTGAGCAGCAGAACGCCCAGCGCAACCGCGACAATCAACACCGCCATGGCGAAAAAATTATCCAGGTAGGCGATCATCAATGCCTGCCGGTTCATTTCCATATCCAGCATCCCCAGCAGCGCGGGACCGTATTCGCCGTAGCGCAGTGCCGTGGTCGCCGGGTCAAAGCCGGGCAAATTATAGGAGGTGACGGTGGAGGCCATGTCGGCGTGGCTGACCTGCGTGCTGCGGGAAATGTAGGTCACCATGATGGATATGCCGAAACTTCCCCCGAGACTACGCATCAGGTTGAGCAGGCTGGCGGCATCCGGCCGATACTCCGGTTTCAGCGATGTGAACGCGGCGACATTCATGGGCGTGAAAGTCAGTCCAAGCCCCAAACCCTGGACAAAGCCCGCCAGCAGGATGGGCCCCCTACCCATGTTCAGGGCCCACTGGGACATCAGCCACAGCGCATAGGCCGCGACCAGGAAGCCGGCACAGGTGAGGTAACGAATATCCACCCGGTGCATGATCCTGGCGACGACTGTCATGGTAACCATCACGCCGAGGCCGCGGGGCATCAGCAGCAAGCCCGTGTCCCAGGCGCTGTAGCCGTACACGTTCTGGAACATGATCGGCTGGATAGATGCGATCGCAATATTTGCGGCGCCGAGGACGAACATAAACAGGAATGCGGCGAAAAAATTGCCGTTGCGCAGCATCCCCGCGGAGAACAGCGGCGAACGGGTCGTCAGGGTATGCACGATGAAAACCCAGAAGGCGGCACAGGCTATCAACAGTTCGATCATGGTCTCCCGCGAGTTGAACCAGTCGTTGGTCTGCCCCCGATCCAGTACCAGCTGCACGCATACCAGGCACGTGGCCAGCGCCAGGAATCCGAGGCGATCGAGCCCGCGCGCGACACGTGGACGCGATGGCAGCAGCCAGACCAGCACGAGCAAGGTGGGGATACCAATCGGCAGATTGATATAGAAAATCCAGCGCCAGTTGAGCGAGTCGGTGAGCAGCCCGCCCAGCATCGGCCCGGTGATCGGCGCGATCATTACGACCATACCCCACAGGGATATCGCCGCCGGCTGTTTGCTCGGGGGATTGATGTCATACATGATCGTCTGCGACATCGGTCCGATAAACGCGGCGCACATTCCCTGCAGCGAGCGAAAGAATACCATTTGCGGTAGAGAGGTGGCCGCGCCACAGAGCATGGAAGTCAGCAGGAATCCGGTAACCGCCCAAAGGAAAACCGGGCGCGAGCCCAGGCGGTCCGAGACCCAACCCACCGCCGGCGTCATCAATACAGTGGCTATGATGTAGCTGGTCAGGACCCAGGCCACGGTATCCATGGATGCGCCTAGACTGGCCTGCATGTGCGGCAGGGCCACGTTGGCGATGGTCGCGTCGAGAAACTGGATGATCGACACGCCCATCACCGCAGCCATCAACAGCCCGCGATGCTGTGTCTCCAGCGTTGCCCTGTCTTCGGCGGGATTATTGTCTGGTATCGACTCGGACATGAACCGATTGCCCGGCTATCAGGTGCTGCTCCGGCTTCTCGTCAATTACAATACGTACCGGGATTCGCTGGGTGACCTTGACCCAGTTGGCATTGGCATTCTGCGCGGGAATGATGGCGAACTCGGACGCGGTACCGGCCCCGATGCTTTCCACGTGCGCAGCGAGTTCGAGCCCCGGGTAGGTGTCGACTTTCACCGTCCCAAGCTGCCCCACACGCATATGGGTAATTTCAGTCTCCTTGAAGTTGGCCTCGACCCAACTGCTGTCGTTCTTGACGATGGTGACCGCCGGCAGGCTCTGTACCATCAATTGGCCCGGCTGAAGCCGGTCGGTCTGGCTGACGATACCGCTGACCGGGGCACGCACCTGCGTGCGCTGGAGGTTGAGTTCCGCCTGGGCCAGGCGTACTTCCGCGGCCCTCACTTCGGGATTGAGGCCGCCCTCCTCGCCCCCGGTGGACAGGGCTGCCTGCGCCCGACGGGCCTCGGCGCGAGCGCTGGCGAGTTTTGTGCGGGCCTCCGCAAGTGCGTGTTCGGCCGCCTGCAAGGCGGCCTCGGCACTGACCCGGGTATTGACCAACTCCTGCTGCCGCCTGAACTCCTTCTCGTAGTAGCTAATGTCTTCCTCGGCGTTGTCGATTTCGACGTTGGAAGTGTCGTAAATGGTTTGCAGTTCCTCTACCCGGGCACGGGCACTGGCCAGTTTCGCTTTCGCCTCGGCCACCGCCAGCTGGTAGGGTTCCGGGTCGATTCGAAACAGGAGATCACCCGCCTCAACGCGCTGGTTCTCCCGAACGCCCACCTCGACAATCCTGCCGCCGACCTCCGCGCTGATGGAAATCTTGTCCTGGTGAACATAGGCGTTATCGGTACTGACGTAGCGTGCGGTCAAAGTGAAATACGTGACCGCTACCGCGGCAAGTACCAAGGGGCCAAGCAGCATCAATGCGATTCGTCGAACAGAGCCGGGCAAAGAAGCTCTCCTGATTCAAAAGTCGTTATAGTCCTGAACCGTCCGCCAAGGCACGACAGTTCGTATTATTGTTGGTGTCTCCTGCGCACTCGCACCCGGTCTTTCAGAAACCGGCGAAGCGCACCTGCTCGTCGAGGGGCACTCGCGAGCGCTCGAAATTATTCACCGGCGCATCGGGATCGCGATAGCCGATGCCCATGCCGCAAAAGAGAAGGTGGCTTTCATCACTCACGCCGATGAAGTCCTTGATCAAGCGGGCGTAGATCGACATGAATTCCTGCGGGCAGCTATCCAGGCCCTCCTCCCGCAGCAGCAACATTATCGTTTGCAACCACATCCCCACGTCCGACCACTGGGGCGGCCCCATTATCCTCGGGAAATAGCAGAGTAGCAGCACCGGCGCGCCGAAGGAAACCACGTTTTCCATTAGCGCGGCCTGGCGGGCGGCCTGGTCGTCCCGTGCGATACCCATCGCAGCGTACTGTTTGGCCCCCATCTGCACCAGCCGTTCGGTATATTTGGCGTCGATGCCCGCGGGCTGGATCGGGTACTCCTGGGGGTCCTGCATGGGCGACTGCTGCATCCTGGCCTGCAACTCCCGCAGCGGCTCGCCAGTCAGGACGGTAGCCTCCCAGGGCTGGAAGTTACAGCCACTGGGCGTCATTCTCGCGGTGTCGAGTACACGCTTCAATACTTCGAGGGGCACGGGCTTCTCGAGGAAAGCCCGAACGGTGCGGCGCGTTTCAACCGCTTCACTGACTGCCATCATGGGAAAAAGGTTCCTCCAATGTGAGTGCACTGCTTGCCGGGTTCAGGATTGTAACCCCGAAACTGTCGCCGTGAAGCCGCTTGAGCGCTTTGTCGCTTTGCCCTAGACTCGTCCCTTACCCACACATTTAAGAGGTATAAGATTATGATGGGAATGGGTGACGGCTCCTGCCCCTACGCTTTCAATTTTGACCCGGAGACCTTCAAAGTCGGGGACACCGTGAGCTACCGGGTGCCCTCGCTGGGCGAGTTCCCTTTCGCCGCGGAAATAAAGGCGGTACACGAGGACTTCATCGAGATCAGCGACTACGGCGAGCCGGAGAAAATCTTGCGAGCCACTCGCGAAAGCCGGCCCCTGGTCTCCGACGCCGACGCCCTCGGCTAGGTAACAAATCCGGCTAAAAAAATGGCGCCTCTCGGCGCCATTTTTTTTGTTCCCAGCGTCAGAAATTGTAACGCAGGGAGGCACCGAAGGTGCGCGGCGGTCCGAAGGTGTTGGACACGATGCCGAGATCTTCGGGTACGCTCAGGCCACCGGTGACGTAGTTCTCGTCAAAGGCATTGTTGACGTAAACGGCCAGATCGATATCGCTCTCCATGACCGCACGCCAGTCGAGACGGAAATTCCAGACGGCGTAGGCGTCGGTTTCAACCGTGTCCAGCGCTCCCTGCAGGTCTTCAGGATTCCAACCCAGGTCGGGCCAGCGCCAGGGGTCGTCGTTGGTGAACATCTCGTCCTGCCAGTAAACGCTGGCCATGAAGGAGATATCACCGTAGGCGGGATCAACCGGGAACAGGTAGTTGAGCGAGCCGGTCGCGGTATTCTCCGGCACGTAGGTGAACTCGGACTGCTTGTAGTCGATGACGACAATTTCGCCGTCGATCAGCACATCACGCGGCCACTCGTCATAGCTGGCATCGACGTTGGAGTAGCCTGCAGTCAGGGTCAGGTTGTCGGTCACCGCCAGGGTCAGGTCGATCTCGATACCGGTAATCGTCGCTTCCGCGGCGTTGATGGTATAGGTCTCGAAGTTGCCGGTATCCGGGTTGTTGCCGGAGACGGTTTTCTGGATGTCGGAGTAATCCTGCTGGTAGAGCGCCACGTTGGCGCGCAGCGGCATGCCGCCGACCATCCAGTCGGACTTCAGGCCCAGTTCGTAGTTGACGACAGTTTCTTCGTCGAAGGGCTGCAGGCTGAAGCTGTTGGTACCGCGCTCGTTGAAGCCACCGGTACGGTAGCCGTTGGACAGGCTCGCGTAGATGAGCATCTCGTCGATCGGGGTCCAGTTCACCGACAGGCGGCCGGTGGGGGAATCAAAGGTTTCCTCCACACTGCGGGCGCACTGGTCGTCGGGCAGGTGGTTGTTGTCCGCATCACGCATGGCGCAGTGGAAAGTGCCGTATCCGGGGGAGTTGCGATCGGTGTCGAATGCCCAGTTCTTCGCGACCAGTTTGCGGGTATCTTCGGTGTAGCGCAGGCCGGCAGTCACGGACCACTCGGCGTTGAAGGTATAGGTACCCTCGCCGAAGACAGACCAGGCTTCGTTCTCGACATCAGCCCAGGGAGAAACCTGCTGGTAACCCTCCGCGGCGACAGTATTCACGGGAGAGACATCGGGGCCGGTGTAGTTGGGGTTGGCGCCGACGATCTGGTTGGGGTACTTCTCGTTGCCTTCCATGCGCATCCAGAAGGCGCCGACGAGCCACTCGAGGTCGCCGTCGAAGGAGTCGCCCACCAGTTGGAGTTCCTCGCTGAACTGTTCCGCCTCCAGGTGCCGCAGTACAGGATCGACAGTGAAGGTCTCGGTGGTGGAGGTAACGCCGCCGAACAGCGGGATCTCGGTGCCGTCTGCGTCGGTGGTGCCCTCGGAATTCACTTCGCGGTAGCCGAAGACATTCTTCAGAGTAATGTTATCAGTCAGATCCAGTTCGGTGATGTTGGAGACGAAGGTGTTTTCCACGACGTCAGGCGCCAGCAGGTCAGCCTTGATCTCGGTCCAGTCACGCCCCGCCTGTTCGGCAAACGCCGCGTCGAGTTCGCCATTCTGGTTGTGGATCAGGTTGTAGAGAACTGCCAGCGACGCTGAGTGATTGAAAAACGCCGGCTCCGCTACCCGCGCCAGGGCGTCGTTCTCGTCGTAGGAGACCACCAGGTTGTTGCTCAAGCTGTCCAGGGGCTGCCAGGCCATGCTAAGACGCACGCCGTAGGAGTCCTCGTCCCAGAACTGGTCGTCCTTGGCAAAGGGGTTGTCCGCCAGGTTGCTCTGGTAGCCGTCACGCTCCAGCTTGCGGCCGGCGAGGCGGAACTGGAGGGTATCGCTGACCGGCAGGTCCACCGCGCCTTCCAGGTGCAGCAGATCGTAGTTGCCAACCTTCACGTCGGCGTAGCCGCCGAACTCGTAGCCCGGCGCCTGCGGGGTCATGATGATCGCGCCACCGGTGCTGTTACGCCCGAACAGGGTGCCCTGGGGGCCTTTCAGGACCTGTACGCTGGACAGGTCGTACATTGCCATGTTGGTGCCTTCGGTGGGGGTCAGCACCACTTCAGCGAAGTACAGCGGCACCGCCGGGTCCAGGGTGAGGCCGGCCGTGGAAGGACGCTGGCCACGCAGGGTTACCAGGGGCGTATTCACCCCGGGGCCACCCGCGGACATGCGCAGGGAGGGAACATGGACACCCAGGTTGCGCAGTTCGGTGATGTTCTGTTCACGCAGGAAGTTTTCGCTCATCGCGGTTACCGCAACAGGAATGTCCTGGGCGATCTCCTGGCGACGACGGGCGGTTACGACAACTTCTTCCAGGGAGAGCATGGAACTCCCTGCTTCCTGGGCGTTAACGGCAGGAATCTGTGCGGCCGAGGCAGCAACCAGCGCGGCAATGGCATGGCGCATGCGCAGGTTACTGACTTTGGCCGCGGTAGTGCGGGTGCGGGCATCAATTGATTGATTTTTGCTCATATCACAGCTCTCTTATTGGCGAAGCGATAACAGACAGCAACTGAAATTGCAGATTCGCAGCGATCGAATCCGCTTCAGTTTCTGTGGTGGTTGATTGGTTACCACGGTGGCAAAAACGCACACCAGTGCATCACTGGTGATTTGCCAAGGAGTTGGAACTCTATTGAAATACGCTTTCTCGGAAGCGCTTGTCGGTCCCTGTGGGTGTAACAGGGCTCGAGCCCTGGGACCCGAAAAAAACCGCGCCTATGCTGCCTAAACCCACCCCTGCGGGTCAAGATCAAAACTGACGAAGTTGTCGTTATTTTTTACATGTACAGACAATAAACCAAAAAAAACCCGGCGAGCATGACTCGCCGGGTTTTCGTCCGGAGGACGCGAGATCAGCCAGCCGCTTTCTTCTGGCCTTCCTGGGCGTGATGGGCAAACATCTTCGCCAGGTCGCCGGAAGTGATGCGGCGCGGATCTCCTTCCAGCGGCGCTTCGCCGGAGAGGGAGGTCGGGGTGGTATCCACGCCATCGGCCTTCGCCTTCGCACGCAGTGCGCCCACGGTCAAGTCTTCCTTTTTGTTGAACTTGAAGGGGTCGAAGTTGAACCACTTCATCGCATTGACGTGGGTGATCTTGTCGATCTGCTCGTCAGTCAGGTGATTGCACTGTTCCCACAGGTGCTCCGGGCAGTCGGGCCACAGGGTGTCAGAGTGGGGGTAGTCGCACTCGTAGGCCACGAGGTCCTCGTTCAGCTTGTCGAGGTTCTGCAGGCCGTAGGCGTCGTCGATGAAGCAGAGCATGAAGTGCTTCTTGAAGCGCTCACTGGGCAGCATGCCGCCGAAGTGGTTGTGGGTCCAGTACTTGTGGCGGGAGTGGGAGAAGTCCGCACGCTCCATGAAGTAGGGAACCCAGCCGATGCTGGCCTCGGACATGGCGATCTTCATGTCGTACTCGTACAGCGCTTTCAGGTGCAGCCAGTCAGCTGCGCCAACGGAGCTGGACAGGGGCATGGTGGTGATCCAGGCCTCGATGGGGGTTTCCATGGAAGCGTGGGGAACCGGGTTGCCGGCGCCGATGTGCAGGCAGGTGACGATGCCGTTTTCGGCCAGCGCCTTGTACATGGGGTTCCAGTACTCGTTGTGGATGCTCGGCAGGTCCTGCTTGGTCGGGTTCTCGTTGAGGGAGACCGCAGTGCAGCCCTTGGCGGCCAGGCGCTTGATTTCCTCGACGGTGGCGTCCATGTCCCAGGTCGGCAACAGGCCGCAGGGAATGAAGCGGCCGGGGTGGGCGCCGCACCACTCGTCGACGTGCCAGTCGTTGTAGGCGCGCAGGTGCTTGAGGGCGAGGTCCTTGTCCGGGGCCTTGTGGAAACGGCCGCCGTCAAAGCCGACCACGGTGCCGAAGTTCAGGGAGGCGGCGACGCCGTTGACGTTCATGTCGTCGATACGCGCGTCGACGTTGTACACGCCCTTGCGCATTTCTTCCAGCGAGTTGGGCTCCATGCCGTACTCTTCCAGCGGGCGGCCGACAACGGCGTTGAGGCCCACGGAAGGCATGTACATGCCCTGGTAGGTCCAGAAATTCTTGCCGTTTTCGTCGGTGCCGAATTTCGGCGCGGTGGCGAGATCTTCCCCGGACAGGTGCTTGTCGAACATGTCGGGGGGTTCGGAAATGTGGTCATCTACGGAGATGATCACCATATCGTCTTTTTGCATTTTACTTCCTCCAGGGCGAAACAGGTCGCCTGTTTATTTCAGGCTGATTTGGTAGTTAATAACCTAGTGAATTTGTTGGGCATTATAGCCCCGTTCGGCGTTCAGTTCATGATGGTCCGAAGGCTCCAGCAACTTGCGCCTGCCCCGCGGCCCTGTACGGACCGGGGGCGCTCGTTTTCTAGTCCCGCACCAGCAACAGGGCCGTGGCAAGCGGACCACCACCCGAGGTGGCCAGAGCGACTTTCGGGTCGCCGGGGATCTGCCGCTCGCCGCCGTTGCCGCGCAACTGCACCACGGATTCGTGGGCGAAGCCGAAACCGTGCAGGCGCCCCGCGCCGATCTGGCCGCCAAAGGTGTTCATCGGCAACTCACCGTCCAGCGCGATACGCTTGCCGCCCTCGATGAACTTGCCGCCCTCGCCTACCTCGCAGAAGCCCATGGCTTCCAGCCAGGTGAGCGCCAGGAAGGCGAAGCCATCGTAGAACTGGACTGTGTCCACGTCTTCAGGCTTGTAGTCGGTGCGCTTCCACAGTTCGCGGCCGGTCGCGTAGCTGGCCATCCACTCGGCCTGGTCCCAGCTGTGGCGATCCACCGATCCGGCAACTGCCTCTACACGAACCGGGGTGCACTTCACCTCGTCGAGGGCGTCGCCGGCGGAGACGATCAGGACCGTCGAAGCGTCCGTGTAGCGGTCGCAGTCGAACAGGCACAGGGGTTCGGAAATCATCCGCGCAGACATGTACTCGTCCATGCTCAGCGGCTGTCGGATCAGAGCCCGCGGGTTGAGTGCCGCATTGGCGCGATCGTTGAGCGAAATCTGCGCGAGCTGCTCCCGCGTCAGGCCGTATTTCTTGACGTGCCGCATGGCGTACTGCGCCACCCAGGTCGCCGCGGAGATCGCGTAGAAAGGCGCGAACCACTGGCTGTAGCTGTCTACCCGTTCAGAGCGCGCCATCGGGTACTCGTCAGGGCGGGCCATCGCCGCCGCCTCGTAGACCGTACGGAAGCAGATGACATGCCGCGCCTCGCCACTGCGAACGGCATTGACCGCAGCGCCGACGGCACCCAGCTGGGAGGTGATCTCCCCGCCACCGGCATACCAGTTCGCCTTGATACCCATGGCATCGACCAGTTCATCCGCACCGACCGGCGAGAATCCCAGGTAGCCCGCTACGCGGCCCGGGTAGGTGGATACACCGTCTATCTGCTCGATACTCAGGCCTGCCTCGTCCAGCGCTTCCTTGACCGCGTCCACGGTAAGCAACAGCGGGTGGCGAGTCAGTTTCATGCCGACTTCGGACTGGCCGATACCGGTGATATAGGCTTCTTTGCACTGCATGATTATTTGACCTTCTCAAACAGGGGAATGTAGACGTCTTCCTGCTGCTCAAAGATCACCTGGACAGCATCCCCGAACTCCACTTCATCGACTTCGCAGCCGACGATATTGGTCGTCAGGTAAACGCCGGGCGCGCCGTCTACCGCGACCCGAGCCATGACGCAGGGCACTTCCATCGCGGGGTGCCACTTCTGGTGACAGATCGTGTAGGTGTCGATGACCCCGGTACCTGCTACCGCCTGCGGGGCGACGTTGTCCGACAGGCAGTGCCGGCACACCGGCCGCGGGGGATGAATGAAACCCCCGCAATCGCCACACTGGTGCAGGCGCAATTCACCTTCGGCGCCGCCGGTCCAGAAAGCGCGGTTATCGTTGTCGAGTCTCGGCAAAGGACGTGTTGCCATAATTCAGCCTCTTGTCACGAGCAGTGGGCTCGGTGCTGATAAAAAAAGGGCGGCGCACACGCCACCCTTTACAGCTTGAATATTAAATATGTTTAACGTCCGCCCATCATCGCGGAGAGGTCGACCTGGCCGGTGGCGATACCGCCCATGAAACCGCCGTCCACCGGCAGCGCCACACCGTTGATGAAACCAGCGGCGTCGCTGTTGATGAGGATCAGCGGACCGGCCTGCTCTTCGGGAGTGGAACGACGGTTGATCGGCTGCATCGCCGCTTCCAGCACCGCCGCGGGAGTCGCTTCCTCGAAGTGCTTCATCATCGGGGTCTGGGTGGGTGCGGGCAGCGTGCAGTTGATGCGGATACCCTGCTTGATCAGGCGCGAGGACACCAGCATGGTCCAGACGATGATCGCTTCCTTGGAGAAGGCGTAACCCTCGTTGACATGGTTCGGGTTATCTTCACACCACTTGATCGCGGCATCGTAATCATCGATGGCGAGCAGTTCCATCAGCTGGGGCATGTGCTGGCTCCAGCCAATGCCGCCAGTAGAGGAGATGCTGGCGATAGCACCGCCCTCGGACATCAGTTTGACGACCTGCTCGGTAACGCGACGGGTGCCGGCGTAGTTAACTTTCATTACGTCCAGCGGCGGCGCGGTCTGCGGCAGGCCGGCGCAGTTGAACAGCGCATCGACCTTGCCGCCGATACCGGCGACAGCAGCGTCGATCGCCGCAGCATCGCGCAGGTCAACCTGGGTAAATGAAGCCAGCTCAAGGCTGGTTTCCTTGTAGTCGAGGCCGTGAACTTCCGCACCCAGTTCTACCAGTTGGCGTGCAGTCGCCTCGCCCATGCCGGAAAAGCAGCCGCTGACAATGACGCGCTTGTTCTTGTATCCGAGAAAGTCCATCTTGGTTCCTATGCTGTAGAGTTTGTGAGCTTATGTTTGGCGGGGCAGAAGCTGGAATTCATCGTGCGATTGCCCGCTGCCAGGATTCAGTAATTCTGTTTATTAGCTGCCTTCTTCGCTGGCTATGACTTCAATAATACGTTCGGGGCAGGCCCTCGCGCCACGGCGGGCGAGCTCCTCCATGCCGGGGGGAACATCAATTTCCTCAAGTGCGATATAGCCTTCTTCGTCGAGGGGGAACAATTCTTCGGAGACCGCTGCGCAGCGCGCGTTGCCCACACACATGGGCTTGTCGATTTTTAGCTTCATGGCTCCCTCCACTACGGGCTGGCGCGACAGACTACACCATGCCGAAGCGCTAACTCAACTACCGCCGGGGAAGAAATCAGCGCCGCCTCACAGTACAATACTGCGGCCTGCCCCGCGCCTGGTCTGGCTCTCGGGCGAAGCGGCTGGCCAAGCGCTCACCGGGTGACTTATTATACAGCACTGGTGTTCAATAACAATTAACCGGAAGCGCGGCGGCGATGCGCTACAGCAGAGCTAAAACTGGCGACTCCCGCCCCGGAGATCACCGCGGAACCGCCCGCAAACAGCTACCGGCAGCTTACGTCAGGAGTAGTAGTACATGTCCAAAATCATCGTTATCACCGGCGCCGGCGTCGGGCTGGGGCGCGCGCTTGCGCGGCGCTTCGCGGCTGACGGCGAGACCGTCGTCCTGCTCGGCCGCACCGCATCGAAAGTCGAGGCCGCCGCGGCGGAAATTGGCGAGCGTGCGATGGGTATCGGCTGTGACGTGGCCGACCCCGACTCGGTACGCGCGGCCTTCGCCCACATCGAAGCCGAGCACTCCCGCATTGACGTGCTGATCAACAACGCCGCTATCTTCGAGCCCTTCCTGGTGACCAACGCCACCGACCAGCAGATCCTCGGCACCGTGGCGACCAATCTCGCGGGCCCGATGCTCTGCGCCCGCTCGGCGATCCCGCTGATGAGCGCAGGCGCCCAGATCATCAACGTATCCAGCGAATCCGCGGGCATGCACTTTCCCCACCTGACGGTCTACCAGAGCAGCAAGGCGGGACTGGAACGCTTCTCGGAGAGCCTGCGCACCGAACTCGAGGCGGACGGGATCCGGGTGACCAACGTACGCGCCGGCCAGATGTTCGAGGAAGGCAAGGTCTGGGAGGTCAACCAGGAGGACGCCATTGCATTCCACCAGGCCGCCATGGGAGCCGGGCTGAATCTCGGCGAGAGACCCATTTCCAACTTCGATTCGGTCACCAATGTTTTCCGGGCCCTGCTGGACTTGCCAGCGGATGTGCAGGCGGCGAGTATCAACCTCCACGCTCGCAGAGCCTGAGCGACAAGGACAATAAAACTATGAACGAAAATTTTGACTTCGTCGTCGTGGGCAGCGGCGGTGGCGCCTTCAGCGCGGCCCTGACCCTGCGCGCGGCGGGCAAGAGCGTCGTGGTACTGGAAAAACTCGACAAGGTCGGCGGCACCACCGCGGTGTCCGGCGGCGTGATGTGGATTCCCAACAACCGCTACATGAAGGAAGCGGGTGTCAGTGACAGCCGCGAGCAGGCCATCGAGTACATGGATGCAGTCATCGGCGACAGCGAGGACACTCCCGGCACCAGCCATGCCCGGCGGGAAAAATACGTCGACGCCTCGGTGGAAATGCTCGAGTTCCTGGTCGGCCAGGGCCTGCGCTTTCGCCGCATCCCCAGCTGGCCGGACTACTACCCCGGTCCCGGTGAATCCGTCCCTGGTCGCACGGTGATTTCCGAGCTCTTCGACCTCAACCAGCTCGGTGAGTGGAAGGAACGCCTGC
This sequence comes from Halieaceae bacterium WMMBA4, assembly GCA_033283325.1. Classification (GTDB taxonomy): domain Bacteria; phylum Pseudomonadota; class Gammaproteobacteria; order Pseudomonadales; family Halieaceae; genus Mangrovimicrobium. The sequence continues at coordinate 529,233 of JAWMQO010000001.1, read as the reverse complement.
AACCCGGCTTCCTGCCACTGGCGGCCTACCTCGAGGAAGCCATGGAGCTGCCCAATATGAAACGCAACTGGACCGGGAAGAAAACCCTGTTCAAGGTCCTCGGTCGCACCATCGGCAATCGCCTGCGCGGCAGGCACCTGGCCACCGCGGGCCAGGCCCTGCAGGGACAGATGCTGCACGCCGCCCTGCAGGCAGGTGTGGAAGTGCGGACCGGCGCGGCCGTGGAGGAACTGATCGAGGAGAACGGGCGGGTCACCGGTGTAAAGGTACTGCTGGATGGCCAGGCCCGGGAAATCGGCGCCGGACTCGGTGTACTGCTGAACGCCGGAGGTTTCTCCCACAATCAGCAGATGCGCGACCAGTACGTGCCCCACACCTCCGCCGAATGGACCCTGACGCCACCCGGCGACACCGGTGAAATGCTGCTGGAGGGCCAGCGCCACGGCGCGGCTCTGGCGCAGATGGACCAGCGTATCGGCAACCCGATGACCCTCCTGCCCAACGGCAAACCCGCTATCGTCCATGGCGACATGGCCAAGCCCCACTCCATCGTGGTGGACCAGCAGGCGCAGCGCTACATGAGTGAGGCCGCCTCGTACATGGAAGTGGGCAAGGCCATGCTCGCGCACCACGACAATGCCCCTGCCATCCCCAGCTGGATGGTGGTCGATAGCCAGTTCATCGACACCTACATGCTCGCCGGCAGCATGGCCGGCAGCAAGAAGCCGAAGGAATGGACCGAGTCCGGCTTCCTCAAAAGCGGTGAAAGTATCGAGGCATTGGCCAGCCAGTGTGGTCTCGACCCGGCGGCGCTCAAGGCCACTGTCGATCGCTTCAACGCCTTTGCCCGTGCGGGCAAGGACGAGGATTTCGGCCGCGGCAGCCACGTCTACCACGGCTGGCTCGGCGACCCGCTGGAGGCGCAGTCCCCCACCCTCGGCGCCGTGGAGAAAGGCCCCTTCTACGCCATCAAGGTCTACCCCGGTGACGTCAGCACCTTCGGCGGCCTGCTGACAGACTGCGACGCGCGGGTCCTGCGCGAGGACAGCTCGGTCATCGAGGGCCTCTACGCCACGGGAACGACCACCGCATCGGTGATGGGCAAGAACGCCCCCGGCGCCGGCGCCAGCATCGGCCCCTCCCTGACCTGGGGCTACGTGGCCGCCAGACACGCGCTTTCCACGGCAGCCTGATGGCACCGTGTAAAGCATGACTTTTGACACCCAGTAATGGACAATCGCGCATCGCGACCGACTATAAACCCCAGAGGAAAACGACATGAGCCAGCTACCTGATGCCCTGCTCTGCATCGACGGAGAAATGCGTCCCGCCGAGGGCGACAAGAAATTCGACAACATCTGCCCCTGGACTGCCGAAGTCGTCGGCCAGGCCGCCGATGCCTCCGCCAGCGACGTGGAAGCCTCCATCGTCTCCGCGCGCAAGGCCTTCGACGAGACCGACTGGTCCAGCAACAACGCCAAGCGCATCGAGCTGGTGACCAAATTCGCCCAGCTGCTGCGCGAGAACCGCGACACCCTGATGCAGATCGCCCGCCTCGAGGCCGGTTCTTCCATCGGCGCCGCCGCCTTTGCCCAGGTCGACAACGCACTGACTTGCGGCGAAGACATGCTCAAGTGTTTCGAAGAGATCGAGTGGGAAGAAGATCGCGGCAGCCGCGAATTCATGGGCACCATGTCCAAGCGTACCGTCTACCACACTCCCCTCGGTGTGGTCGGCGCGATCACGCCCTGGAACGTTCCCCTCTACGTGAACATCGGCAAGGTCTACGGCGCCCTGCTCGCCGGCTGCACCGTCATCCTCAAGCCCGCCCCGGACACCCCGCTGATGGGCTCCTACATGGGTGAACTGGCGATCCAGGCCGGCATTCCCAAGGGCGTGCTCAATGTGATCACCTCAAAGGACCCGGCGATGGCCGGCGAGATGCTGACCAAGGACCATCGGGTAGACGTGATCTCCTTCACCGGCTCCACCCTGGTTGGCAAGCGCATCATGGAAAACGGCGCCGAGTCCCTCAAGCGCCTGTTCCTCGAACTGGGCGGCAAATCGGTCAACATCATCCTCGACGACGCCGAGGACTTCGCCATGAAGGTCATGACTGGCCTGGCGGTCTTCCACGCCGGCCAGGGCTGCGCCATGCCCACCCGGATGCTGGTACCGAAGAGCCGCTACGAGGAAGCCGTGGGCGCGCTGGAAATGGCCTACCAGGGCTTCTCGGGGATGTGGGGCGACTTCGACGCGCCGGACCAGGTGATGGGCCCGGTTATCTCCAAGCGCCAGCACGAGCGTGTACTGAGCTACATCGAGATCGGTCAACAGGAAGGCGCGCGCCTCCTCGCCGGCGGCAAGGCACGCCCGGACAAGGGCAATGGCTTCTTCATCGAGCCGACCTGCTTTGTCGATTGCACCAATGACATGCGCATTGCCCGCGAGGAGATCTTCGGGCCGGTGCTGTGCGTGATTCCTTTCGAGGATGATGAAGACGCGATTCGCATTGCCAATGACAGTGACTATGGCCTTGGCGGCGGTGTGCACGGCAGTGTCGAGCGCGCTACGGCGGTGGCCAAGCGGATCCATGCGGGTGCGCTGAGTGTCAATGGCGGCATGAGCATTACTGGCGACCTGCCCTTTGGTGGCTTCAAGCAGAGTGGTATGGGGCGTGAGTGGGGTCGCGAGGGTATCGAAGACTTCCTTGATACCAAGGTGATTGCTGTCGGCGGTCAGTGATTGTTCGATTTGCGTGGGCCGGGACTTCGTGTCCCGGCGTACGCACCGGTTTATCCTCACTGGAACTCGCCAAAAAGCGCACATCCCTGTGCAGGCTCGGTCGGCGACGTCCTGTCGCCTCACGGTTCCAGTGAGGATAAACCGGCACCTACGCCTAACGTAGGAGCCAATTCCCACTCTCGATTCAACCTGAGCTAGGAGCAGCAAGTAGCCTCATAATAGCGAGGCCAGGTATCAGGGCTATCAGCTCCCAAACTCCCCCGCCGCATGTCGCGCCGCGACGTAGCCAAAAGTGAAGGCCGGGCCGACACTGCATCCGGCGCCCGGATACACCCCACCGTTCATTGATGCCGCACAGATGCCCACCGCGTAGAGGCCGGGGATTATGCTGCCGTCTTCGCGCAGTACCCGGGCGTATTCGTCGGTGACGACGCCGCCGTAGGTGCCCACGTCGCCGGGGTAGACGGGGATGGCGTAGAAGGGGCCCTCTTCGATGCGGCCGAGGGTACCGTTGGGCTGGTGAGCGGGATCGCCGAGCCAGCGGTCGTAGGCGCTGTCGCCGCGGCCGAAGTCTGCGTCGTGACCGGCGTCGACGAAGCCGTTGAAGCGGCTGATCGTGGCTTTGAGGACCTCGGGATCAATGCTGGTTTTTTCGGCCAGCGCCTCGATGCTGTCCGCCTCCTTGAGAAAGCCTTCGTCGTACCAGCTCTGGGGTTTTTTACTGCCGGGCATGGTGCCGGCGATCATGTACTTCTTCATCACGCGGGAATCGAATATGGCCCAGCTGGGCACTGCGGGCACTTCCTTGTGGTGCTCCAGCATGCCCTTGCAGTAGGCCATATAGGAGCCGCCTTCGGTCTGGTAGCGCTGGCCGCCCTGGTCGACCAGGATGGCGTGGGGCGCGGCGGTGAGCCGTTGCGCGGGGCTTTTGACTTCGTCGTCCTCCCAGCCCGGCTGGAAGGTGCACTGGAAACCGACCATCTCCCCCATGTTCGCGGTCGCGGCGCCGTGGCCGGCCATGGTTTCGATCATTTCGCCCGTGTTGCCACTGGACGCGTTGCTCCAGGCAACTTCGGTATTGGGGATGAACTTCTCGCGCATCTTCGCGTTGTGGGAAAAGCCGCCGGTATTCATCAGCACGCCCAGCTTTGCGGCAATCCGCCTGGGCTGGCCGTCGATATTGGCGACGACACCGCGTACAGCGCCGTCTTCCACGATCAGTTCGCTTACCGGGGCTTCGGTACGGATTTCCACACCGGCCTGCAGCGTGGCCAATAGCATTCGCCCCTGCAGCGCCGCTCCCGCAGTGGCCAGGCGCTTGCCCATCAGGCGGGCGCATATGGCTCGCAATGCGACGCGCAACATGATTTTGCGCGCCTGCCAGGAGGTGCGGTAATAGCCGATCAGCATCATCTCGTCCATGTACGCGGGCAGTTCGGTAAATCCGGGGAAGAGCTTGTCCGACCATTCCCCCAGTTCCCGCAGATCGAAGACTTCCGCGCGAACGGTGCGGCCCTGCTCGGAGCCCCCCGGCAGGTTGTCGTTGTAATCCGGCCAGTATTTGGCGCGATCCAGCTTGATGCCGTTGCTGATCAGGAATTCCAGCATGCGCGGCGCCTCTGTGACATACATGCGCCGCCGCTCCGCTGTGGCCGCCGGGGAATCGGGCTGGTCGCCGGTGGTCGCCTCGAGATAGGCCAGGGCCTGCTCGGGACTGTCGGGAACCCCGTCGCGAGCCATGAACCGGTTGTTCGGAATCCACATGACGCCACCCGAGCGGCCGGTGGTGCCGCCGACGATAGGCATTTTTTCGAGGATTAGAACGCGCTTGCCCACACTGCGCAGGTAGAGGGCCGAGGACATGGAACCGCCACCGCTGCCGACGACCACAAAATCATAATTTTCATCGAACGCTTCCACCGCAACTCCTTAATTGTTGTTGTCTCCGTGCGCCAACTTGCGTCGGGGGGCGCAGCCTGCCGCCAGGCAGCAAAAGGACGGCACAAAGCGCCCGGGGAGCGGGCGATCTGGCGAAGTCCTTTTCTTGTTGAATGCCGACAGGGCGTAATGAATACCGACGCGACTTATGTCCAATGCACGGGGCAATGTTCCGCCCAGCGTATGAGAAACGCAGCGAAAATGGAAATTACGGTGTGGTAATTCGGATAATACGCTTTATGCAGGGAAAGTGCGGGGGTAGCCCGCAGTCTCTCAGTCCAGCAGCGCTTGCACCGTGCGCAGGCGCCCCGCCCTGGCCTCGCTTGCCAGTGAGTAAAGCTCGGGGATACCTGTCTCCGGCCCGGTGGCCAGCACCGCGGGGTTACCGCTGACCCAGATCGAGCGGCATACCCGCTCACTGATCAGCCACTCATCCCCGACGCGCAGCAGCACGTCGTCGTACCAGCCGCCCGACTCGAAGAGGTTTCCGCCCTCGCCGACATCGCGAATGAATCGTCCGTGGACGAAACTCAGGCAATGCGCGCGCTCGCCCTCGACCTGGATAGTGTGGTTGGTCGTGACATGCTGGGTTGCGCTAAAGGGCGCATGAATGGCTGCGAAAGCTTCGCGCAGGGGCTCCAGGCCACTCCAGGCGGCGCCGCCGCCGAAGTCGATACTGACATCCGGGGTGAATACCTGGTCGAACAGGGACCACTCCAGGGTATCCACTGCCGTCGCGTAGAGGTTGATGGTGTGCAGCACACCCATTCGATCGAGATTCAGCCTGTCGTATTGCGGCATTGCCGGCTCCTTGTTTTCAGTTGTTATCGTGTTTTTCGGGAATACTGGCGAATCCGAAGGCCGCGAGGCTGGCCAGTTGCGCCGCGTGATCCGCCAGCGGTGTCTCATCCCCGGAGAAGTTGCGGTGCATGGCGACCGCGAAAAACATGCCGAAGGCCACCAGGGAAAAGAAATCGGGGGGAATGCCCGGCTTGACCACTTCGCGCATGGCATCGCCGCGCTTTTCGAACAGCGGCGCGATTTGCTGCTGGTAGAGTTCGCGACCGGTCTGCTGGTCAGCGAACAGCGCAGAAGCCAGCAGGGGATAGATTTCCTCCATGCTTTCCAGGTGGCGCCGGCACGAGGCCTCGGTCAGTGAGAGTAGCTCCTCGGGTGAACTGGCCTGGCGGTAGGTGCCCGCTCGCTCATGCATCCCGCGCATCGCTTCCATCAGCGGCTCGACGACGGCCTCGGCAAAGAGGGCCTCCTTGGATTCGAAATGGCCGTAGATGGTCGCCTGGTTCACCCCCGCCGCCTTGGCCAGGTCCCGTGTGCGGGCGCCTTGCAGGGAGGTCTGGCTGAAGACTTTCCGCGCCGCTGCCAGTATCTGCTGCCGGCGCTCCTCGGCGGGGAGGTAAGCTCTCCTGCGCCGCTGCCCCCCCTTGCCTTCGCTGGAGGCCTCCTGGTCCGTCTCGACTCCCGGTCCACTCATTCCCTGGTCCCTTCTACTGGTGTCATGCAGTTTGCGTCCGCTGGAATGACAAGCAACAGCAAACTAACCACTTGGTTGATTTTAGCAGCGGGCTTGGCTAAGCTCAATTCCCGGCACACCAGTATCACTATAACAAGCTGCAGCATGCCAGCCCCACCAGGAGGTGACCCAATGCCTGCCAATACCCGCTATGCCACCGGCCCGGACATCGAACGCACCGCTGACCAGTGGATACGAGATCCCTACAGCTACTTCCAGAACTCCACGACGCTGATCCACTCCACGTCGCGGGAAGAATTCGAGGCGGTACAGCTCGCCGCGATCAACCAGCGCCTGGCGCAGAGGCGGGAGCAGATTCCCGTTCTGGAAAAGCTGGCCGGCAGCCAGGGCATAGACACTGTCGACAGCCTGAACGCCGCAGCGGCACTGCTGTTCGAGCACAATGTCTACAAGTCCTACCCGGTGACCCTGCTGGCGAAGCAGCGCTTCGACCAGCTGACCACCTGGCTCAACCGCCTTACACCGCATGATCTTTCCTCAGTGGACGTGAGCGACTGCAAATCCATCGACGAGTGGCTGACGCGCCTGCGTGACGAGACCCCACTGGACGCTGCGACCTCTTCGGGCACCAGCGGCACACTCTCGGTCTTTCCGAAGAGCAAGCGCGATTACGGCGTCTCCGCCCGGGCACTGCGGGTGCAACTGGTACAGGATTTCGGCTCGGCCCCCGGCGACGACGACCTCGGGGAAAAGCTGCACGTGATGACACCCATGTACCGCGACGGCCACAGCTCTGCCGGCGGCTTCGCCAAGTACCTCGGGGTGGAATTCTGCGGGGGTGATGAGAGCTACCTGCACACCGCCTTCTCCCACAAGATCAGCAGCGACCTGATGTGGCTGGCGGGCCGGCTGCGCAAGGCCGAGGCCCGCGGCGACCTCTCACGCCTCGACGTGCCGGAGAACCTGCTGGCGCGACGCGGCGAACTGGAAGCGATGCAGCGGGAGGCGCCTGCCCGGCAGGCCGCCTTTATCCAGGAGATGGTGGACCAACTCAAAGGGCAGAAGGTCTTCGCCATGGGCACCACCCCCATGTTTTACCAGATCGCCCAGGCGGGACTGGAAGCCGGCGTGCGCCAGGTATTTTCACCCGACTCGGTGGTCATGGGCGGCGGCGGCGCCAAGGGCATGGTACTGCCGGAGAACGTCAACGAGGTCATCCTGGAGTTTTTCGGCGCGCGGAAGATGTGTGCGAGCTACGGCATGACCGAACTGAACACCTTCTTCGTATCCTGCGAACACAACCACTACCACTTCGTACCCTGGGTAACACCCTTCGTACTCGACCGCGACAGCGGCCAACCCCTCCCCCGCAGCGGTGTGCAGACCGGGCGAGCCGCCTTCTTCGACATGACCCACGACGGCACCTGGGGCGGCATCGTCACCGGCGACAAGATGACCGTGAACTGGGATACGCCCTGCCCCTGCGGCCGCAGCACGCACTACATCGAGTGTGCTGTTTCGCGTTTCTCGGACGAGGGTGGCGACGACAAGATCACCTGTGCCTCGACACCCGACGCCCAGGCGGAAGCACTGGACTTCCTGATCTCCCTGGATATCTGACGCAGGACTTCAACATGAGCGAACAATTCATCTCACCGGCCGTCATTCGCGGCGAAGTGATAGAAAGCAATCTCCTGGAATTTGGCGGCCGCGGCGGCGACATCAGCTTCCTCGCCCCCGACCCGAACCTGCTGGTGGATAAACTTCCCCTCGGCAGCCCCGGGGCAATGGCCGATCTCTACGAGCTCAGTTTCGAGGAGATACTGGATTTCCTGCAGGAGCTGGGGGAAAAGCTGGCCTTCGACAAGAACCCCTGGATCCAGCAGGCCTTCGAGCAGAGCCTGCAGACGGCGCCGACCACCGAGCCCATCATGCGCGGTTTTTACACCCACATGCCAGCGATGTTCGACCGCGAGCGCATCCGCCGCTGGTGCAACATGAGCATTCCCATCGAGTACCTCGAGGGTTGGGTGGAGCAGCAGGTCGAGCAGTCCATGGTCTCGATTCGCGCCTACGGCTCCCGCGCGCTGCATATCATCGCCGGCAACGGCCCGGTGCTGGGCGCGCTCACCCTGATCCGCGGGGCGGTCACCCGCAGCGATACCATTATCAAGGTGCCCTCCAACGATCCCTTCACCACGGCGGCGATCGCCCGCACCATGTGCGAGTTCGCGCCGGACCACCCGATCACGAAACACCTCGCGGTGGCCTACTGGCGCGGCGGAGACGAGGCCCTGGAGAAGAAAATCTACCAGCCGCACAACATCGAGAAGATTGTCGCCTGGGGCGGCTTCGCCTCGGTGAAGCACGTCACCCGCTACATTCAGCCCGGCCTGGAACTCATCTCGCTGGACCCGAAGAACAGCGCCAGCATCGTCGGGGCCGACGCCCTCGCCTCCCGGGAGATGCTCGATGAAACCGCCAGGCGGATAGCCGCCGACGTCGGCGCGGTCAACCAGACCGCCTGCTCCAGCTGCCGGGTCGTGTATGTCATGTGTGGCACCGATGACGCGGGCATCGAGCAACTCAAGGCGCTGGGCCAGGGCGTCTATGAAGAACTCCTCGCGCTGCCGGAAGACTTCAGCACTACCCCGAAGTCCTACGATGCAGAACTCAAGTCGCATATCGAAGGCTTGCGCCTGATGGATGACTGGTACGACATCATCGGCGGCGAACAGGGCGAGGGGGCGGTGATCGTCTCCCACATGCCGGAGGCCGTGGATTTTCGCGACTACCTGGCCGACCGAACCGTGAACCTCGTCCCGGTGGATACCCTCGACGAAGTGCTCGGCGCCGTCGATGCCTACACCCAGACTGTCGGGGTTTTTCCGGATTCACTGATGGAACAGGTGCGCCACAAGGCAGCCCTCTACGGGGGCCAGCGCTTCGTCTCCCTGGGCTACGCCTTCAACGGACCGGGGCTGGTTGGCCCGCAGGACGGCATCGAGCCGCTTCGGCGCATGTGCAAGTGGATCGTCACCGAGCGGCCTTTACCCGCCCTGAAACCCGTCTGGGAACGCAAGGCCGGCGAGACTTCCCTGGTCGCCTGAAGCGTCAGGAATCCCCGGGCATGCGCCCCTTGGTGAACTGCTCGCGGGTGCGCTGTTTGCTCGCTTCGCTCTTGCGCAGGAGGATATAGGCGGCGCCGGTGCCGCCGTGCTGGGGCTGGGCGCTGTGGAAGGCCTGCACCGGGTCGAGCTCCGGCAGCCATTGGTTGACGCAGCCCTTGAGGATCGAACTGCGCTCCCTGTCGGCCCGGCTTTCGCCCTTGCCGTGGATAATCATCACGCTGCGCAGGCCGAAACGGTGGCAGTCGGCGATAAAATCGTAGAGTTCCTTGCGGGCGGTGGCGACTGTCATGCGGTGCAGGTCGAGGCGCGCTTCCGCCGGGTAGCGCCCCTGCCGCAAGCGGCGGTAGACGCCGTTTTGCACCCCGGGCCGCTTGAAATCCAGCACGTACCAGGGATCCAGAGGTTCTATTTCCCGCACCTCGTCACTCAGCGGGTTGCCGTCGCCCGCGGTTTCGCGCTGTGCCGCCTCGCGCCGCTCCTGCAGGGAGCTGTCGCGTTGGCTGTGGCGTGCGTCGAGCCGTACCCGCGCCTCGCGTTTCAGGGGCGTCACGCCGGACATCGCCTCCTGGAACAAATTTTCTTTCTCGTCATTCACGGGTGTAGTTCCTCCGCATGGGCTATTATACCCATTACTATGAGTGACTCGTATAAAGCCGTTTCCCGCCCCGCCGCCGAGCGCTGCCCCCTGTGCGCGTCGGAAAACCGCTGTGCGGTCGCCGCCGGGGAGCCGGTGGAAAACTGCTGGTGCTTCTCCAATCCGGTCAAGCGGGAAGCGCTCGCCGCACTCCCTGACGCCGAAAAGCTGGCTCGCTGTGTCTGCCCCGACTGTGCGGGGGTTACCGAGGGGCTGTGAGTTGAGGGGTAATTTTGTCGCCGGCGCCGGCTATCTCGTTGAAGGCGCGAAACTGCTCACCCACCCTTCCCTGCGCCTCTTTGTCATGGTGCCGCTGGCGATCAACATCCTGATCTTCGGCTCGCTGATTTTCTACACCCTCAGCTACCTCACCGATCTCATGAACGCCTGGCTGGCGGGCATCCCCGACTGGCTGGGTTTCATCGAATGGATTCTCTGGCCGCTGGTGGGCCTGACCCTCAGCCTCGCCACCGGCTACCTGTTCACCGCGGTGGCCCTGCTGATCGCCTCGCCCTTCAATGGTCTGCTGGCGGAGAAGGCGGAGGAACTGGTGACGGGGCGGGAAGTGCCCGCCCTGGAAGGCCTCGGTGCGGCGCTGATGATGCTGCCGCGCAGCATGGTCCGCGAGTTGAAGAAATTTATCTACTACCTGCCGATGGCGGTCTTCGTGCTGCTGGTGAGTTTCATCCCGGTCATCAATGCCGCGGCGCCTTTTCTCTGGTTCCTGCTCGGCGCGTGGATGATGTCGATCCAGTTCGTCGATTACCCCATGGACAACCACCAGCTGGACTTCGGCGAGGTCAAGGAAGCGGTGCGCAGCCGGCGCCTGTCGAGCCTCGGCTTTGGTGGGCTGGTGGCGCTGTGCACCGGGATTCCGGTGGTCAATTTTTTCGTGGTGCCAGCCGCGGTGGTGGGCGCGACCCTGCTGTGGTGCCGTGAGTTAAGCCCCCGCGATACTGCCATGAGGCCCTTGGCACGCGGTCGGTAGCTTAACGGGGCATCGCCCCCCGGAGTGGACGATGCCAGGCCACAAGCAGGCCGAAAGCGCCAGACTCTACTCAGGCCAGCAGTTCTTCCGGTGGATGAGTACACACCAGGGGCTCGCCCAGCAGGGCTTCGAGATCCGGCAGCAGGAAGGCGTCGTCCTCGCTGGCAAAGCTGATGGAGGTTCCGCTGGCGCCGGCCCGGCCGGTACGGCCGATCCGGTGGACGTAGTCCTCGGGGTCCTCCGGCAGGTTGTAGTTCACCACGTGGCTGATACCGTCAACGTGAATGCCCCGTCCCGCCACGTCCGTGGCTACCAGCACCTTGATATCGCCCTGCTTGAACTGTTCCAGCGTACGGGTGCGCTTGGCCTGGGGAATTTCCCCGGAGAGGATGCCACAGGTCACACCCGCCTTGCGCAGGCGCTCGTGCAGGCGGCGCACCTGGTCGCGACGATTGGCGAAGACGATCACGCTGCTGACGTTGTCCTGGCGAAGCAGGTTGTTCAGCACCCGGAAGCGATCGTGGGCACTGACCATATAGACCTTCTGGTCCACCGAATCGGTAGCCACGTGTTCCGGCTCGATCTCCACCGTGACCGGCTCGTAGGTCCACTGTGAGGAGAGGTTGAGAATGTCCTGGGTAAAGGTCGCGGAGAACAGCAGCGTCTGCCGGTTTTCCTTGCGCGGCACCGCGCGCACGATGCGCTTGACCTGGGGAATGAAGCCCATGTCCAGCATGCGGTCGGCCTCGTCCAGCACCAGCACTTCCACATGGTCGAGGAACAGGTCGCGCCGGGTCATGAAATCGATCAGGCGGCCGGGAGTCGCGACAACGAGATCGACGATATCCCCCTGCAGGCGGTTCAACTGCTTCTGGTAATCCATGCCACCGATCAGGGTGACGACCTTGAGCCCGGTGTGCTTGCTGAGGTCCTTGGCGTCCTCCGCGATCTGCATCACCAGTTCCCGGGTAGGCGCAATAACCAGCGCCCGCGGCTCGCCGATAAAGCGCTCCCCTTCCACGGGATTGCAGAGCAGGTCATTGAAAATGGTGATGAGGAAGGCCGCGGTCTTGCCGGTACCCGTCTGCGCCTTGCCAATCGCATCGTGGCCCTGCAGCGTATGCGGCAGTACCTGCGCCTGGATCGGCGAGCAGTATTTGAAGCCCAGGTCGGCAATGCCGTGCATCAGTTCGTCGCGCAGGCCGAGGTCATGAAAGCGGCTCTTGCCCTCCTCCGGCTCGACCGCGAACTGGTCGATGCTCCAGGGCGCCGATTGCGTGGAGGGGGACTTGGGCTTGCGGCGCCGACGCTTGGCGCCGCTGGCACTGCGTTTTGGCTGCTGGGGCGCGGCGGCTTTTTCAGCTGGCGGCGCGGGCTGTTGCTCTTTCCTGGGTGCTGGCTTGGTGGCGGGTTCTGCGGGGGTTTCACGCTTGCCGGCCAGGCGCCCGACGAGGCTCTTGATCAAGGTCGAATCCTGTACTGCTCGAAAAACGCGCTAGTGTAGCCGTTTGGGGGACGAATGTCGCCCTGTCAATGGTCGGATAATTCCGGCTATTGGTGCGAAGGTGTACGAGGTAGAACTCCGGCTTTTTTCGCGCTCTCCCTCAAGCTCTCCCACCGTACAGCCGAGCCAGGTAGTAATCCACGCTCACATAACGCCCGCCGCCACTGAACAGGAGCGCCAGCAACATGATCAGGTAAGTGACGGCGAACTCGATACCGTTGTTGAGGATGACGAAGTTGCCCTTCTCCGTCAGCCAGCTGTAATTGCCATGCTCGCGCAGGAGGTCCTTGGCGGCGCCCAGGCGCACTGCCACCTCGCTGGCGCCGGAGTCGGCGATGGCGGCCCAGCCGTGGTCCCAGTGCACCGCGAAGATGGCCACCAGCATGGTGGCGATCAGGGGAATGCAGATCCAGCGCGTGGCCAGGCCGAGGAACAGGAGCATGGCGCCGATGACCTCGGTGTAGGCAGCGAGGTGGGCCAGCAGTTCCGGCGCGGGCAGGCCCAGGCCCCAGTCGGGATTGCCGAACCACTCGATGGTGCTGTCGATGGAGGAAATTTTTCGGGTTCCGGCCATCCAGAACACCGGGACAAGGTACAATCGCATCGCCAGCGCCGGCAGGCCGTCCAGCCGCCGCAATCGCGGAACAAGCGCGTGGTGTATCGAGTAATAAGAGCGGGCGATCGCTTCCATCCTTCGCTTTCCTGCAGGCAAGTTGTTTCTGTGACAGTAGATTGGCTCAAAAGGTTTCACCGGGGCAAGTGCTCCGCCCTTAACGGCGGGCGTAGCGGCCCATGTTGATATCCTGGCAGGACTACCGGGGGGAAGCCCGCGCCCTCTTCGCCATCGCCTGGCCGACGGCGATCGCCCAGTTGGCGCAGATCGGTACCGGGGTGGTGGACACCATCATGGCCGGGCGCTACGGCTCGGAGGAACTCGCGGCGGTAGCCATCGGCTACAACATCTGGCTGCCGCTGTTTCTCTTCGGCCTCGGCGTGATGATGGCGACCTCGGTCATCGTCGCCCAGGCCTTCGGCGCAGGAAAAATCCGGGAGATTCGCGAGAGCCTGCCCCAGGCCCTGTGGCTGGCCCTGCTGGTGGGTGTTGTCATCGGCCCCGCGTGCTTCTTCGCAGCCCCGGTCCTGGATGCCCTGGGTCTCGCCCCGAGCACCCGCGACAAGAGCCTGTTCTACCTGCAGGCGGTGGCCTGGGGGCTGCCCGCCTCGGCCATTTTCCAGGCCCTGCGCTGCCACAACCAGGGCCTGGGCCTGATGAAGCCCTACATGATCGCCAGCATCATCGGCTTTTGCGCCAATATCCCCCTCAACTACGCCTTCATGTTCGGCCACTGGGGCATGCCCGAACTGGGCGCCGCCGGCTGCGGCATTGCCACGGCGATCTGCATGTGGCTCGGCGTCATCCTGATGGCGGCCTACAACGCGGTGGTGCCCGCCATTCGCCGCTACCTGCCACCCCTGCGCCCGGTCGCCCCCGACTGGCAGGTGCTGCGGGAGATCGTCCGGCTGGGACTGCCCATCGGCCTGTCCTTCTTCCTCGAAATCGGAGTGTTCTCGGTCATCGGGCTGATGATCGCCACGCTGGGCAACAATGCGATGGCCGCCCACCAGGTAGCGATCAACCTCTGGGATGTCATGTACATGCCGATGGCGGCGGTCGGTTCCGCCATGTCGACCCGGGTGGGACACGCCATCGGCAGCGGGCGCGCCGCGTCGGTACAGCTGGCAGTGCGCACCGGGATGTCACTTACCATCCTGGTGGCCCTCAGCGCCACCCTGGTCCTGCTCAGCCTCCCCGGCCCACTGGTCGGCGTCTATACCAGCGACCGGGATATCCACGCAATTGCCGTCAGCCTTATCCGCCTCGCGGCGCTATTCATTATCATCGACTCCCTGCAGATCGGCGGCTCCTTCTGCCTGCGCGCCTTTCGCGATACCCGCTTCCCCTTCGTCGTCACCTGCCTCTCCTACTGGTGCCTGTCGCTGCCGCTGGCCTGGTGGGTGGGCCTGGGTTCGGAGATGTCCCCGGCGGAAGGTACGGCGGCCATCTGGGGTGCACTGATCGCCGGGATCTGCCTGGCGATGGTGCTGGTGATGTGGCGCTTGCGGACGACCCTGGGGCGTCCGCTGCCGGTCAACGGGGATGCAGGTGAGCGCAGTCAGGACAGCCCGGACGCGGCGTGACTCCGAGGCGGCGGAAATCCATCGAGCGCAGGTCGACCAGCAGCAGTTGCCCCCTCAGGCCGCTGCCGTAATTCGCGAGCTGCTTCAGGGCCTCCATCGCCTGCAGGCTGCCGAGGACGCCAACGACCGGGGCGAGCACGCCGCTCTCACTGCAACTGAGCGCCGTTTCATCGCCCTCGACGGGGTAGACACAGCGATAGCAGGGGCCGCCGCCATGGGGGTCGAACAGGGCCAGCTGCCCTTCCGCACGAACCGCCGCGGCAGAGAGCAGCGGCACTTGCGCGGCGATACAGGCGCGGTTGAGATCGAAGCGCGCCGGGTAGTTGTCGGTGGCGTCGAGCACGAGGTCGACCAGCGCCACCCGAGCGGCCATGGCCGCCGCATCCAGGCGCTCGGCGATCACCTCCACCTTCACCGCGGCGTTGATCGCGGCAATGCTGTCGGCCACCGAGGCGGCCTTGTTGCGCCCGATGTCGGCATCGCCGTGGGCGACCTGGCGCTGCAGGTTGGAAAGTTCCACCACGTCGCCATCGGCGAGATGCAGTTCGCCCACCCCCGCTGCGGCGAGATAGAGCGCGGCGGGACAGCCCAGACCGCCGAGGCCGACGATCAGCACCCGGCTGCGCAAGAGCTTCTCCTGCCCGGCGATATCGAACTCCGGCATCAGTATCTGCCGGTTGTAACGCAGCAGTTCGTCGTCACTGAGCACGCCAGCACCCCCCGCTGATCCGTTCCTGGCCCGCCAGGTCGCAACGCGTCTGGACCCCGGTAAAACCGGCAGCCTGCAAGCCGCCGCGCACCCCGGGGCCCTGTTCGAAGCCGTGTTCGAGCAGTAACCAGGCGCCGTCGGCGAGAAAATCGACAGATCTGCAAATAATTGCATCGAGGTCCGCGAAGCCCCCGTCCCCGGCCACCAGGGCCGAGCGCGGCTCGAAACGCAGGTCGCCTTCCTCGAGGTGCGGATCGTGTTCTTCGATGTAGGGCGGGTTGGCCACCACCAGGTCGAAGGGACCGCCCAGGGCGGAAAACCAGTCCGAGACCAGGAAGCCGACTCGCGAGAGTCCGCAGCGTTCGGCGTTGCGCCGGGCCAGGGCCGCCGCGGCGGGATTGAAGTCCACCCCGGAGACATGCCAGTCCGGCCGTTCGCTGGCCAGGGCCAGGGCGATGGCGCCGGTACCGGTACCGAGGTCGACTACCCGGGCGTCCGCAGGCAGGGGCAGTTCCAGCGCCCATTCAACCAGGGTCTCGGTGTCCGCGCGGGGTATCAGGGTATCGGGAGAAACCTCCAGCGGCAGCGACCAGAATTCCCGGGTGCCGGTGAGCCAGGCCACCGGTTCGCCGGCGCTGCGGCGCCGCAGCAGTTCGCGAAACTGTAGCAGCTTCTCTCCTTCGACCTCGGATTCCGACCAGGCGTAGAGCCAGCTGCGGGGTTTGTCGAGACAGTGGCAGAGCAGGATTTCGGCATCGCGGCGCGGACTGTCGCCAGGCAGGCCGGCGGCGTCGCGCAGCAGTTCCTGCACCGTGGGCATCAGTCCGCCAGTGCGGCGAGCTGGTCGGCCTGGTACTCCTGCCGCAGGGGGCCGACGACCGCGCCGAGGTCCCCTTCCATGACTTCGCCGAGCTTGTAGAGGGTCAGGTTGATCCGGTGGTCGGTGAGCCTGCCCTGGGGGAAGTTGTAGGTGCGGATGCGGTCGGAACGGTCGCCGGTGCCGACCAGGTCCCGACGCAGGGAGGCCTGCTCTTCCGCCTGCTTGTCCTGGGCGCTGGACTGCAGCTTGGCCTGCAGCAGGGACATGGCGCGGGCGCGATTCTTGTGCTGGGAGCGCTCGTCCTGGCATTCCACCACGATGCCGCTGGGGATGTGGGTAATGCGGACGGCGGAGTCGGTCTTGTTGACGTGCTGGCCGCCCGCGCCGGAGGCCCGGTAGGTATCGACACGCAGGTCCGCCTTGTTGATTTCCACCGCGTCCACCTCCTCGGCCTCGGGCAGGATCGCCACGGTGCAGGCGGAAGTGTGAATGCGTCCCTGGGACTCGGTCTCCGGCACGCGCTGCACGCGGTGGGCGCCGGATTCGAACTTCAGCTGCGCATAGACGTCGCGCCCCTCCACCCGGGTGATGATTTCCTTGTAACCGCCATGCTCCCCGGGTCGCTCTGACAGGACCTCGATTTTCCAGCCCATCTGTTCGGCGTAGCGGGCGTACATGCGGTAGAGATCACCGGCGAAGATCGCCGCCTCGTCACCGCCGGTGCCGGCGCGGATCTCGAGGAATACGTTATGGGAATCATTGGGGTCCCGCGGCAGCAGCAGTGTCTGCAGCTCGCCTTCCAACTCGGCCAGGCGCTCACCGCCGGCCTGCAGTTCCTCCTGGGCCATTTCCCGCAGGTCAGGGTCGGCGTCTTCGAGCATCGCCCGGGCCTCGTCCAGGTCACTCCGCACGCGGCTGTAATCGGCGTAGCACCTGACCACCGCTTCCAGCTCCGAGTACTCGCGGGAGAGGTCACGGAAGCGATCCTGGTCGGCGATGGTCTCGCTGTCGCCGAGCAGGGCCGATACCTCCTCGTGCCGGTCAGTCAGAGTTTCCAGCTTGGCCAGGAGTGAAGCTTTCATTGCAGGGTGTGTCTCGAGTGATCGGTGTCTTCAGTGGATATTTCGAGGGTATCGGCAGCTGCAGTATCAGCCCCGGCTGTCTCCTCGTTTTCAAGGGCCATGCCCAGCAGGCGCCGTGCCTGCGCCAGATGCTCGGTCTGGCCGCTGGCGCAGATGTCCTTGAGGCCGGTGGTGGGCGCGTGGATCAGCTTGTTGGTCAGGGCGCGGGCCAGTTGTGTCACCACATGCTCGGGTGACTGCCCGCGGGCCAGGTTGCGCAGCGCTTTTTCCAGTTCTTCCTCGCGGGTCTGGTCCGCGGCGCCGCGGAACTCCTTGACCAGGTCCACGGCGCTGAGACGGCGCAGGTCTTCCCGGTAGGCCTCGATACCCGCGGCGATGATCTGGTCGGCCTTGCGCGCCTCATGGCGCCGGCTGCGCATGTTCTCGTCGACGATCTCGCGCAGGTCATCAACGCTGTAGAGATAGACGTCGCGCAGCTCATTCACCTGGGGCTCGATATCCCGCGGCACCGCGATATCGACCATCAGGATGGGGCGGTGCTTGCGCGCCTTGACCGCCTGCTCCACCGCGCCCTTGCCGAGGATGGGCAACTGGCTGCCGGTGGAGGTAATGACGATATCCGCCATCGGCAGCTGCTCCGGGATTTCCGCGAGCAGGACCGCCTCCGCGCCAAACTGCTCAGCGAGCTCCCTGGCCCGGCCCAGGGTGCGGTTGGCGATGACGATACGCGAGACGCCGGCATCCGCCAGGTGGCGCGCGACCAGTTCGATAGTCTCGCCGGCGCCGACCAGCAGCGCCCGACAGTCATTCAGGTTGGAGAAGATATGCCCGGCCAGGTCCACTGCGGCATAGGCGACCGAGACCGGGTTCTCACCGATGGCGGTATCGGTGCGCACTTTCTTGGCGAGGGCGAAAACGCGCTGGAATAACCTGCCCAGTTCGCTGCCCGCGGCGCCGGATTCGGCGG
Source organism: Halieaceae bacterium WMMBA4 (assembly GCA_033283325.1). Taxonomy (GTDB): domain Bacteria; phylum Pseudomonadota; class Gammaproteobacteria; order Pseudomonadales; family Halieaceae; genus Mangrovimicrobium. Next base: position 511,024 of record JAWMQO010000001.1, on the reverse strand, counting down.
CCACGGCGAAGGCAGACTTGAGCTGGCCGAAAATCTGCGGCTCGCCCAGCACCATGGAATCCAGGCCGCTGGCGACCTGGACGATATGGCGCAGTGCCTGTTCGCCCTCGTAGTGATAGGCGCAGCGGCGCAGATCCTCGCTCGCAAGGTGATGGTAGCCGGCCATCCAGTCGATCAGTTGCACGGCCTTTTCCGCCAGCGCCGCACCGGCGGGTGCGAGTGCATATATCTCTGTGCGATTGCAGGTCGAGAGGATGACCACCTCGTCGATGCCGGCGCTGCCGCAGCAGTCCCCCATGGCTTCACCGACCTGCTCCGGGGCGAACGCCACTTTCTCGCGCACTTCGACAGCGGCGGAGTTGTGGTTGATGCCCAGGGCGATCAGGTTCATGGTTATGCGGGCCTCTTGGTCAGGGCGCAGGTTAAAACCGGCGCACTCTAGCATATCGGCGAAAAATCATCCGGAATTTTAACAAGTTAGCGATGAAATATCCCGCCAATTGGGTTTAACGTCCCCCTTGTGTCATTATTATCCACCTATGTCGCTTTGGCTCTCGCGCCCCTTGTCTATGTTCCGTCCCCTCGCCCTGTTTCTGGCACTTGTCCCGGCAGCCGCACTTCTCGGCGCCTGCGCCGCCACGCCGGAGCAGCCCCCAGCGGAGAGCACACCGGCAGCCGCGGAAATCAACCCGGAACCCGCCCCTGTGGTGGAAGCCCCCGAGCGCCCCTTCCCCGACGAAAGCGTCTATCCGCTGCTGGTCGCGGAATTCGCCCTGCGCCGGGGCGACTATGACATCGCCATGCAGAACTACCTCGAGCAGGCCCGCCTCCTGAATGACGCCGGCATAGCACGCCACGCCACCCGCCTCGCGCAGTTCCTCGACAACGAGGCGTATACCCTGGAGGCGGTGCAACTGTGGCTGGCGCAGGAACCGGGTGCGCTGGAGGCCAACAACACCGCCGCCACCCTGCTGGCGCGGCAGGGCCAGCCACTGGAAGCCATAGACCACATGGCCGTCGTGGCGCGTTCGGGCCAACAGGCCAATTTCCCCACCCTGCTGCAAAACTATGCCTCACTCAGCCCCGAGGAGCGCGCGGAGCTGAATGCCGCGCTGGCGGGGCTGTCCAGCGAGTTTCCCGATGACCCGGCGCTGCTGCTCACCCAGGCACTTGCCAGCGCCGAATCCGGCGAGCTGGAGACCGCCCAGGAAAAACTCGACCAACTGTTCCTGATCGAACCGGAACAACACCAGGCCCTGCTGCTGGAAGCCCGGATGAACCTGCAACTGCAGCAGGAGAAGCCTTTCACCCATATCGAGCAGGTGCTGGCGGAAAACCCCGACAACAGGCGCCTGCGCCTCGAGTACGCGCGGCTGCTCAGTGCCACGGACCCGGAGGCGGCGCGCCAGCAATTCGAGATTCTCTCGGCGCAGTCACCGGGCGACGCCGATCTCCTGCTGTCGCTCGCGCTGCTCAACCACGAAGCGGGCGACGACCTCATCGCCCGGGCCTATCTGCAGCAGGTACTGACCACCGGAGAACGCCTCGACGAGGCGCATTTCTATCTCGGCATGCTGGACGAGAATACCGGGGACACAGGGGCCGCCCTCGCTCACTACCGCCAGGTCGGCGAGGGCCGCCAGTTCCTCGCCGCTAACCAGCGCATCGGCGAGTTGATGCTGGAAGACGGCGCCGTGGGGGAATTACAGGAGTGGTTCAGTGGACGGCGTGAAGTGGCGCCCGGGCTGCGTGAGCAACTCTACGGACTGGAAGCGGAACTGCTGCGGGCTGCGAGCTATCCCAGCGACGCCATGGAGGTGCTGGACACGGCACTGGTGGATCTGCCGCAGTCGGAATCCCTGCTTTACGCCCGCGCCATGTTACACCAGCAGCTTGGAGACCTTGCGGGCATGGAGGCGGACCTGCGTGAGATCCTCAGCCGCGATCCGGACAATGCCAACGCCCTGAACGCCCTGGGCTATACCCTCGCGGACCAGACAGAACGACTCGATGAGGCCCATGCGCTCATCGCCCGCGCGCTGGAGCTGCGGCCGGAGGAGCCCGCCATCCTCGACAGCATGGGCTGGGTCCTGTTCCGCAAGGGCGACATGGAAGGCGCGATACACTTCCTCACCCAGGCCTACGCCCTGTTCCCCGACCCGGAAGTCGCCGCGCACCTCGGCGAGGCGCTCTGGGCCAGCGGCGACCGCGAGCGGGCGATGCAGGTCTGGCAGGCAGGCCTGCTTGCCGACCCGCAGCACCAGTTGCTGCTGGCCACCCTGCGTCGCCTCGGCGTCGAGCCGGAGGCGCTCGCGCTGCCAACGCCGCCACCGGCTCCCGGACTGTGACGCGCCTGTTGCATGGGCTGGCGCTGGCCAGCCTGCTGTTGCTCGCCGCCTGCGCCACCGCACCGGGACCGCCGGCGGCGACCAGCGCCGACTGGGAGGCGCTGCGCGCGGCACTGGCGGCAGAAACTCACTGGTCCGCGCGCGGCAAGATCGCCCTGCGCAATGCCGGGCAGGCGGAATCGGCGAGCCTCGACTGGCGCCAGTCGGGGCGGGTTACGCGCCTCGACCTGAGCGGCCCGCTGGGCTTCAGCGCGACCACCATCGAAAGCGACGGTGACCACCTGTCGATCCGCCGCGGCGATGACTTCCAGCGCTGGGCGCTGGATGACCCGGAGCTGCGGGCAAGAAACCAGTGGCAATTGCCCCTGTCTTCACTGCACTACTGGCTCAAGGGCATTCCCGCCCCCGGGGCCGCGGTGGATACACTGGAATTCGACCCCGGCACCAATATGCCCAGCCTGCTGCGACAACAGGGCTGGACCGTACAATACGGGCAGTTTGAGCTTTTTGGCGGCCGCCGCCTGCCCACCCGTATCGAAGTCACGCGGGACACTACGCGCGCGCGGATCATCCTCCGGGAGTGGGACTTCGGCACATCATGACCAATTCCCTCACCCTGCCCGCGCCGGCCAAGCTCAACCTTTTCCTCCATGTCACCGGGCGCAGGGAAGACGGCTACCACGAGTTGCAGACCCTGTTTCAGTTGCTCGACTGGGGCGACACGCTGCACTTTTGCGCCAATGACAGCGGCGAAATCCACTTGGAAGGTTCACCCGCGGACATTGCGCCGGGGGATAATCTCATCGTGCGTGCAGCCAGGCTGCTGCTGGAGCATGGGAAGGGTGGTGAACAAGCTGGTAAAAAGGGCGTGAGCATCCGGCTGGAAAAACGGATACCCGCCGGTGGTGGCCTGGGCGGCGGCAGTTCCGACGCCGCTACGACCCTGCTCGCGCTGAACCGGCTCTGGGACCGGGGCCTGTCCGGCATCGAACTGCAGAAACTGGGCCGGCAGCTGGGCGCCGATGTCCCGGTATTCGTCGCCGGGCACAGCGCCTGGGCAGAGGGCGTCGGGGAAATACTCACCCCCGTGGAACTGCCCGGGAACTGGTACCTGGTACTGACACCACAGTGCCATGTTTCCACCGCAGAAATTTTTTCTCATCGGGAATTGACACGCAACTCCCCTGCCATCAAAATGGCGGCCTTTTTCGAGGGGCACTCCCGGAACGACTGCCAGAAACTGGTGCGCAAACTTCACCCAGAAGTTGATAAAGCACTGAATTGGCTAGAGAAATTTGGGGGTGCACGATTGACCGGCACGGGCGCATGCGTATTTAGCAGCTTCCCGGACGAAGATTCCGCCCGGTCCGTCCTGCAAGCTGCGCCGGAGGATTTACCAGGTTTCGTTGCCAGAGGCCTGAACCAGTCCCCGGCATTGCAGAGACTGGCCTCAGGCAAAAAATGATTGGGGTGTCGCCAAGCGGCAAGGCACCGGGTTTTGATCCCGGCATTCGTAGGTTCGAATCCTACCACCCCAGCCATATTCACGATGCCATGCATCCTATGGTTGTATGGCATTATTTTTATCGGCGGCTGAAATTGTCGAACCACAGACAGGGGTAGCGCATCGTGTCCTCGAAAATGATGGTTTTCTCGGGTAATGCCAATCCGGAGCTGGCACAGAAAGTCGCCAGCAGGTTGTACCTGTCCCTGGGCAAGGCGGACGTCGGCAAATTCAGCGACGGCGAAGTCTGCGTGGAATTGAACGAGAACGTTCGCGGCAAGGACGTCTTCGTCCTGCAGTCCACCTGCGCGCCCACCAACGACAACCTGATGGAGTTGCTGGTGATGATCGACGCGCTGCGCCGGGCGTCGGCGGATCGCATCACCGCGGTGGTGCCCTACTTCGGCTATGCCCGCCAGGATCGCCGGGTGCGTTCCGCCCGGGTGCCGATCACCGCGCGGGTAGTGGCCGACATGCTGGCCGCGGTGGGCGTCGACCGCCTGCTGACCATGGACCTGCACGCGGAACAGATCCAGGGCTTTTTCTCCTGCCCGGTGGATAACGTCTACGGCTCGCCGATATTGAACGACGATATCGTCGCCCAGAACTACGAGAACCCGATCGTGGTTTCGCCGGACATCGGCGGCGTGGTGCGGGCGCGAGCCATTGCCAAGCAGCTCAACGAGGCGGACCTGGCGATTATCGACAAGCGACGTCCACGGGCCAATGAGGCCCAGGTGATGAACCTGATCGGCGATGTGAAAGACCGCACCGCGCTGCTGGTGGACGACCTGGTCGATACCGCCGGCACCCTGTGCCAGGCGGCGAACGCCCTGAAAGAGCGCGGCGCCCTGCGGGTGGTTGCCTACTGTACCCACGCGGTACTGTCCGGCAAGGCCCTCGACAATTTGGCCAACTCCCAGCTCGACGAGCTGGTGGTTACCGACACGATTCCTCTGCGCGAAGAGGCCTTGAAGTCCGACAAGATCCGCCAGCTTACCACTGCGGACCTGCTCGCGGAGTCCATGCGCCGGGTCGCCAACGAGGAATCGATCAGCGCGCTGTTCCAGTAGAACAGCGTAAATTGAACCCACTGCCGTGCCGGTCGCAGGTGCTGCAGTGTTTATCAAAGGAGTTTGACAATGTCAGACCAGTTTGAAGTACAAGCGGAACTGCGCGAGGACATGGGGAAAGGTGCGAGCCGCCGCCTGCGTCGTCACGCCGACAAGATCCCTGCCATCATCTACGGTGGCGAAAAAGAGCCCCAGGCCCTGACCCTGATCCGCAAGGACCTGGAAAAGTCCCTGGAAAACGAAGCGTTCTTCAGCCACGTGCTGAGCGTGAACGTTGGCGGTGAAGTGCAAAAGGCCATCCTCAAGGACCTGCAGCGCCACCCCGCCAAGGACCTGGTCATGCACGCCGACTTCCTGCGCGTATCCGACAAGGTCGCGATCAAGGTACACGTGCCGATCCACTTCCTCAACGAAGAGGCCTGCCACGGCGTCAAGATGCAGGGTGGTATCATCCAGCACCTGGAAACCGACATCGAAGTTTCCTGCCTGCCGGGCGACATCCCCGAGTACATCGAAGTTGATATGATCGACGTCGAAACCGGGCAGATCGTTCACCTGTCCGACATCAAGCTGCCCGAAGGTGTCACTTCAGTCGCTCTCGCACTCGGCGAAGACCACGACCTGGCCGTTTCCTCCGTCATCGCGCCCAAGGGCGGTTCCGATGCTGCGGAAGAAGAAGCCGACACCGGCGCTGAAGCTGCCGACGAAGGCGACAGCGAGGACTGATCCTCCCCAAAGAGGCACCCGCGTTGCCAGCCATCAAGCTGATAGCAGGATTGGGTAACCCCGGTAGTGAATACCGGGGCACCCGACACAACGCGGGGGCCGACTTTGTCGAGGCCCTGGCCCGCGACAAGGCCTGCACCCTGCAGGAAGAAAGCAAGTTTTTCGGCTACACCGGCCGTATCAATCTCGCCGGCCACGATCTTCGCCTGCTGATCCCCACGACTTTCATGAATCGCTCCGGCAAAGCCGTTGCGGCGATGGCGGCGTTCTACAAGATCAACCCCGACGAGATACTCGTCGCCCACGACGAACTGGACATCCCGGTGGGCACCGCGCGCTTCAAGCGCGGCGGCGGCCACGGCGGCCACAATGGCCTGCGGGATATCGTTCCAGCCCTGGGTAATAGCAAGGATTTCTGCCGGCTGCGAATCGGCATCGGCCACCCGGGCCACGCTTCGAAAGTGACCGGACACGTACTCAACCGGCCTTCCGCGGACGACCGCGAGCGCATCGACGCGAGTATCATTGAGGCCATTCGCGCCCTGCCCCTGATGCTCGGCGGCGACCTCACCCGGGCGATGACCCAACTACACAGTTTCAGCGCCGACTGAGCGCGGAGAAAGGACACAGACATGGGAATCAAATGTGGAATCGTGGGCCTGCCTAACGTCGGCAAATCCACCCTCTTCAACGCCCTGACCAAGGCCGGTATCGACGCGGAGAACTTCCCCTTCTGCACCATCGAGCCCAATGCCGGCATTGTGCCGATTCCCGACCCGCGGCAGGCGAAGATTGCGGAAATCGTGAAGCCCCAGCGCGAGATTGCCACTACCATGGAGTTCGTAGACATCGCCGGCCTGGTTGCGGGCGCCTCGAAAGGTGAGGGCCTGGGCAACCAGTTCCTGGCCAACATCCGCGAGACCGACGCCATCGCCCACGTGGTGCGCTGCTTCGAGGATGAAAACGTCATCCACGTGGCCAACACGGTTAACCCCCAGTCGGATATCGACGTGATCAACACCGAACTGGCACTGGCGGACCTGGAAAGCTGTGAGAAGCAGCTGCAAAAAGTCACTCGCACTGCCAAGAGTGGCGACAAGGAAGCGGTGGCGATGAAAGCCCTGCTGGAAAACAAGCTGCTGCCGCAACTGAACGAGGCCAAACCGGTGCGCGCACTGGTACTGGACGACAACGAAAAAGCACTGGTCAAACAGCTGTTCCTGCTCACCGTGAAGCCTACCATGTACATCGCCAACGTCAGCGAGGACGGCTTCAAGGACAACCCCCACCTGGACAAGGTGCGCGAGATCGCCGAGAGCGAAAACGCCGTGGTGGTACCCATCTGCAACAAGCTGGAATCGGAGATCATCGAGCTGGACGACGATGAGCGCGACGAATTCCTCGCCGACCTCGGCATGGAAGAACCGGGGCTCAACCGGGTGATCCGCGCCGGCTACGAATTGCTCAACCTGCAAACCTACTTCACCGCCGGGGTGAAGGAAGTGCGCGCCTGGACGGTCAAGGTCGGCGCCACCGCACCGGAAGCCGCGGGCGTAATCCACACCGACTTCCAGAAAGGCTTCATTCGCGCCGAAGTGGTGTCCTACGAGGATTTCGTCCAGTACAAGGGCGAACAGGGCGCCAAGGACGCCGGCCGCTGGCGCCTTGAAGGCAAGGACTACATCGTCCAGGACGGCGACGTGATCCACTTCCGCTTCAACGTCTGAGCCCAGACTGCACCCGGGCGGGCAGCGCTGTGACAGCCCGCTTCGACTACCGCTTCAGTCCCCGTCCTGCCTGCCTATCCACCGCTCACCCTGCACCCTTAGCAGGGCTTCCTTCCAAGGGGCATTCCTTTTCGTCCGCAACCTGACCGGCAGTAAACCTCCGTGCTGGGCCAAAAACAGATAGTGCTTAAAAAAATAGGTATATGCACTGATGTCTGCCTGATGTGGCACTGAGCTGCCGGGCTTCGGTGAAAAAGCCGGGCGCCAGCAGAATCGGCAGTAAATTCGCGCCGAAAACACCGTGGACAGCTCTAGCGAAACATTTACCAATGCGCTCCCGATTTTTGGTCTACAGTTTCTGCAGGGAGTGAATCAGGCCAAAGAATACTGACATCGCATCGGGGCTTCCGTTCTCCGGCAGGCAAAGGCCAGCCGGGGTTTCCAATATCGAGCATAAAAATACGCCGCCACACTTCTCAACAAGGGATTTGAGACAGAATGAATTTTCGCCAAGTATTGTCGATATTTTTATCGGCGCTCATGGTCTGGCTTCCTGCAAACCCGGCAAGGGCTTCAACTCCCGCCCAGCCCGGCTTCGACAGCACTGAAATTCGCGCGGAAATGGATCGCATGTTTCGCGCCGCCGAGCAGGCCAGGAGTGAAATCGACCGCACTGCCTTCGACCTCGACGCCGTACTGGACGCAGCTGACTACGAGGTGGAGGCGCTGGTAGAGTTCGTCCGCGACGACGTTCTCTTCGAGCCCTACCAGGGCCTGCTGCGCGGTCCTGAAGGCACGCTGATGAGCCGTGCCGGCAACGCCGTGGACCAGGCGGTGCTGCTGGCGAAACTGCTGCGCGATGCGGGATTTGATGCCCGGATCGCCCGCGCCACCCTGTCCAGCAGGCAAGCGCAGGCGCTTTTGAACCAGAATATTCGCCCGCGCCCTGCCCGCGATACGTCGAAGGTTGCCAGTGTCATTGTTGGCCTGCTCAAGCACAACGGCGTCTATGACCGCCTTGAGCCCGCCGCCCAACAAGCCTTGAACGCCAATCAACAGGAAGGCTATAACCCCGCCGATTATGGCGACTACAACGAAATTCTGCAGTTAGCTGAGCAGCTCGGAGCAACGCTGGAGCTGTCTTCTGGCACCGAAATTCCGGCCCTGGCCGATATCGTGGTGGAAGAAGCCCGGGATTATTTCTGGGTGCAGGCCCGCGAATTTGCCGGCGAGGACTGGCGGGATATTCACCCGGTCCTGCAGGAGGGCAACACTGTCGATGTGGAGGCGACCGCCTATTTCTCGGAGCAGGTCCCGGATGAACTCCTGCACCGTTTCCGCTTCCAGGTCTTCATCGAAAAATTGCAGGACGGCGTGCTCAGCAGCACTCCGGTGCTGGCGCCCTGGGAGCGCCCCACCGCCAATCTGAATTTTGTCCCGCTCGTATACGCCAACGCGCCGGACAACATGTTGTCTCAACCGACAAGCGCATTCACTTCGAGTGGATTTCTCGACAATTCCCGCTGGTTCGTGCCCCTCTTCAACGATACTGTGCCGCAAGGGGCCAGCTATTTTGACACCCGTGGATCCCTGATTGATCCGATGGCAGCGTCATCGGCCAGTGCCGGAATTGTCGCTACGGTTGGCGACCTCTTTGGCAGCGCACTTGGCGAACTCGACGAGAATAACCTGCCCGTCCTGACCGCTCAGTGGCTGGAGCTGACCCTGATCGCACCCGACGGCAGCGAAAATACCTATCGCCGTACCACTATCGACCGGGTCGGGCCGGCGGCACGTCGCAGCGGAAAGGTAGACAGGCAGGACCTGTCGCTGTCTTCCGATGATCTCGCGCCGTTGGTCCAGCGGCACTCCTTCATGCTGGCCAACGGTTCCATTCCCTATGAAAAGGTCCTGGACCTTGCCTTACAGCAACTTCTGGACTCGCGCCCACTGGTCGATGCACTGATCGAGCAATCGGAAAGCAATGCCGCCGATCCCGAGCAATTCAAAAAACTACTGAGTAAAATTCCCAGCGCCTGGGCCGGGCACCTGTCGATGTTCCTGCAGCTGGACCATGCCGAAGCGCTGAACCGCAAGCATTTGCTCTACCGCCCTGCCCCGACTCTTGTCGTGCAGCGGGAGGGCCTCGCGTCTGGCGGGGGCGTGATCAGCGCCGTCGATATCGTACAGAACCCCCGCCGTTCGATCGCCCCCGAAGACAATGGCAAGGTTGTCTTCGATCGCGCAGATGTTCTGCGAGCCGGGGTCTGGGATACCTTCGTGGAGGGCGATCTGTTGGGTCCATCGGCCAGGCGATTCAACACGATGCTTGCAATGGAAAGTGCCACCGCAGCCGGCGCGAAAACACGGATCGTACGAAGTGAGGAGGAACTCGACAGTCTCCTGCTCGATGCAGACACTCGCGCGAGTATGCGCAATGATCTCGAACGCGGGACAGTGCTTGTCGTTGCCGACTCCTCGCAACCGGGTCCTGCCGGCTGGTGGCGGGTAGATCCAGTGACCGGAGATACCGTGGGTCAAATTGGGGACGGGCGGGGTAGTGAATCGGTCAAGTACCTGCAAATACTCGGGTTCGGGGTGTCGATAGCCTCCTTCGCCATGTCAATGTCCAATTGCATCTCCCGCTATGACCCGAAACGTTCTGCCGACATAACACGGGAGATGGTATCCCTGTCCTGTTGCGGGCTGATATCCGGCCTCATGCTGGCTCTCGGATTTGCACTGGGCACAATGGTTGAGGGATTGGTTGGTCTCAAACTGCTCAATCAATTCGGAATGAACAGTGGCTACGCCACCAGCGCCGCCAAGGCGGGCGCCGCAGCGGGTTTGGGCTGGGATGGCGCGACGACTTTCGTGTTTGACCCCACACTGGTATGTGAACTGCCTTTCGGAAGGTAATCATGGCATTGGATCAGGCGGATTCAAGACGGCATCGCCCCGGTTACTGGAGATCGACCCGTCTCGGTGCGTCGATAATTGCGCTGCTGCTGAGCGCGGCTCCCCTTGCCCAGACCACCTTGGTTGAAACCGAACCCAACAATACCCCCGCCGAGGCCCAACCTATCAGCGGTGCGGTCCGGCTCTACGGCAGTATGGTCGGCAAGGACCAGGACGGCTTCCTCTGGACAGTCTCGGACAACGACGCCCGCAAGCGCTGGGACTTCGCGCTGCATGGCATTCCAGGCGCACTGACAATTGTGGAAGTGGTCCGGGTTGAGACCACCGAGGATGGCAGTGGCGTCGCCGGTGTCGAGCGCATGATGAAAATGGGTACGCGGGATGGCGCCACACCGTCCATCCACCGCGACCAGTTGTTTGAGCCGGGCGAATACCTGATCGGCGTCGCCTATGCGGGCGGCGCGTCCAAGGGCGGCGGTGCCTATCGACCGCCGGCAGCCAGCCTCTCCTTTGGCGATGCCGGCGTTCCCGAATCCGCAACAGCCGAAGACGGTACAGCGGACGCGTCGCCAGATGCGCTGACCGAGGGAGCCTGGCAATTCGTGATCAGCGAAGGCGAATCCATGGTCGTCAGCAGGAATCCCGGCCCGCGCGACAGCCGCGAAAAAGCCCAGTCGATCATCCCCGGGCGCAGGTTTTCCACCTTCGAGACCGAGGCACATACCTGGTACGCCTTTAGCTTCGACGAACAAAAGGCGGCGCAACGCTGGGATATCGAAGTCCGCTCGCCGCTGGGACGCAAACTGCGTGCACGGCTGCTCGACGGCGACGGCAAGACCTTGCTGCAGGATAACGCCGACAGCCACGGCCGCGTGCTGTTTTCCGACCTGGCCCCGCCACCGGGCACCTGGTACCTGGAACTGGTGGCGGAAGAACCGGGCTTTATCCACGCGGTCAGCAGTCGCGCGGCCGGCCTGCGTATCGAGGGCGAGGAAGCGGAACCCAACAACAAGCGCGACCAGGCCAATCGCGTGGAGCTTGTAACACAGCCGGTGACCGGCCGTATCGATCGGGCTGATTCTGCCGACGTGTTCCGCTTCAGTCTTGACGAGACCAGCGCCGACCAGGTGCTGGCCCTGCAGGTGGAAAGCACGCCGGCGGCACGAATGCAGATCTGCCTCTACGACGAGCAGTGGACCACGCTGCAATGCCGCGAAGGCACCACCCCGCTGGAATTGCCGGACCTGGTGCTGCCGCCGGGCGAATGGGGCGTGGCCCTGCAGCGGGCGGATAAATCCAGCTATTCGCTCTCACTCACCACCCAGGGACGCATCGTGGCGGGGCGCGAGGTCGAACCCAACGACACCATGGACCACGCCGCCACGGTGCCGGAAAAGCAGCGCATCAAGGGCCGCTTTACCGGGCAGGACAAGGACTACTACCGCTTCCAGATCGCCGGCGAAGCGCAGATGTGGCGTTTCCAGGTCATCGGCGACAATATTCATAACGTGGCCTATTTCAACGGGGCCGGCGAGAAGCGGATCGAGGTAACCCCGGTGGCGGGCCAGCGCCGGGTGCGTCTCGAGGACGTCTTCCTGCTGCCCGGCACCCACTACCTGCGGATTTCCGCCAGGCGCGGGGATGAAGGCGGTGAATACACCGTGCTGGCCCGCGCCCTCGGCGCGCCCGACCCGGACGGCGAACTGGAAGAAAACGACAGCAACAACCGGCAGCGGCTGGCGATAGGCCAGACCCGCAAGGGGCTGGTCAGCGAAAAATCCGACATCGACAAATACCGCTTCTTCCTGGCCAGCGAAGATCACATCCGCCTGGAACTACAGCCCCCCGCGGACGGCCACTTGTGGATGGACCTGGCCTGGTACGGCTCGACGATCGGCAACGGGCGACCTACGGCGCCGGGGGAAGCCCTGGTCATCGACGGTCTGTTCCCGCCGGGAGACTACCAGCTCGCCATCAAGGCAGTGCAGACCAGCGACGCCGAATACAGCCTCTCGCTGCAGCGCCAGCCACGCTTTTCCTGCATCGCGGATTGCGAGCCGAATGGTATGGGCCGGATACCGCTGGCCGCCCCGCTGCCGCCGAACCTGCTGCTCGAAGGCCGCAGCGGCGATTGGGGGGACTGGGATTACTACCAGCTGCCAGTCTTCGACAAGCCGGTCGAACTGCAACTACAGACACCAGAAGCGGTGCGGGAAGTGGCGCTGGGGCCTGTGTCCGGCAAAGGCGAAAAGCTGACCTTTGACCCGGCCTTGCCTGGCTATCGCGCCACGCTGCCGGCTGGCATTGCCAAGCGCGTCATGCTCAACTCGCGCAACGCGGATTACCGGGTACAGCTGGTATTCCCCAATGGTGAACGGGAAGCCGTCACCAGCGAGCTGAGCGCCAGCTTCTCGCTGTCGCTTGCCGGCGCACCGGTATCCGCCTACTACTGGACAGGACAGCGCCTGCCCGGCGAACTGTCGCTTACCAATACCGGCGCGGAAGCCCTGGAAGCCACGCTCGAAGTGGCGAGCAGCGACTACCGCTGGCGCGCGACGCTGGAGCAGCGTGAAGTCAGCCTGCAGCCCGGTGAAACCCGCGTTGTTCCGCTGACCGTGCAGGTCCCGGCAGACGCCTGGGCAGACCGCCCGGTGCGCATCAGCGCCCGGGTCCGCGATGCCAGCGGCCGCCAGCTCGAGGACTGGCAGGATATCAGCCCGGACCGCGATGCGGCGCCGTCCAATAGCGTCCACGACTGGCCCATCCCCGAGCTCCTGCGCGGAGGGTTTAACGCCGCCTGGGCGCCCTTCGGCGCCGAGTGGGCCCAGGACCAGGCAGGGCTTGTCCGCCCCCACCTGCTGCGCGATGACCTGGTGTTTAACGGCGTTAACGCGGCTATCCGCGGCGGCGGTAGCTGCGACGAGGACGGCAATGCACCCCAGCTGACTCTCGACCTGCCGGGGGACGAGCCACTGCCGGTCGCCGGGGTCGGGCTCAACCTGTTCGGCATCGACAAACCCTTCCGGGCGATTCGCCGGGCTACCCTGCTGCTGTCCCTGGATGGCGAAACCTTCGAGGAAGCGCTGAGCTTCGATGTACAGCCGCTGCTGAGTGAAACAGACTTCGCTATCGGACACGCGCTGCCGGCCCGCTTCGCCCGCCTGCGCGTCGACGCGACCTGGCAGGAAGCCAAACGCTGTGATGGCGTCCAGCTCGCGGAGTGGAAGGTGATTCTGGAACCCGGTTTCGACCTCTCCCACGGCAGGGGCTTCGATATCGCCCGCCCGGACCTGGGTGGGCATGTGGTCTGGGAGCATCCCGCCAGCGCGGGTATGTCCGACATCCTGGAGGACGACGGCAAGGCGCGGCGGGTCAACGCCGACATCACGGGCGTGAAGGATTTCGTCATCGGCTTCAAGCGCAACCGGGCGGCCCAGGTCACCCGGATCGAGTGGCTCAACCGCGAAGGGCAGCCTGAAAGCGACCTGCACTTCGACCAGCTGACTGTGTCCGCCAGCCTGGAATCGCCGGCCGGCCCCTGGGTCACCCTGGGCGAGGCTGCGCTGGGCCCGGGTCGCGAAGGCGCCGTGATCGACCTGGCAGAACCGGCCTGGGCGCGGTTTATCCGCCTGTCGGCCCGCTACCGCGATGGCGCCAGCTACGGGTTCCAGCCGGATGTGATCCGCATCCGGGAACGGCCCACCTCGGCGGACTATCGCTCCGTCCTGAGCGAATGGGGCGACACCAGTTACCACGCGTTTTACGAGTCCCGGCTCGACCCGCCCAAGGCGCTACCGGAACCCGCGTCGGGTAACGCCAGTCGCGCAAGCGCCGCGACGCTGGCCCCCGGCGAAATGGCAGGCGGGCAGGTTTCTCTGAACCAGAAGCTCGCCCACTGGTATCGCCTGCGGGTTCCGGACGGACAAAACACACTGACAATCGCGCTGGGGGGCAGCCCCAGCGTAAGAACGCTGCTGGAACTGGAAGGCGCCGACGGCAGCCCGATTCCGCTGCGTCGCGGCGACCAGGGCGAGAGATGGGACCTGCATCGCTATGAGGCGGTGGTGCCACCGGGAAGCGAGGTCTGGCTGAAGGTCTCGGAACCGCCGCGCAACGTGGTCTTTTCCTGGGACACGAGCCCCAGCGTGGCCAGCCTGATCCCGCGCATCCGCAATGCGCTGGTCGCCTTCAGCAGCCAGGTGGTACCGGGGCGCGAGGCAGTTAACCTCATGCCCTTCCCTCACGGTCCCTTGCTGCGCGACTGGCTGGGCGAGCCCTACATGCTGCAAACCCTGCTCAACGAGTTCGATCGCGGCCTCGGCTCCAGCGCGGCACTCACCACGCTGAAAAAAGCATCGGTGGAACTGGCACCGCGCCCCGGGACCAAGGCGGTGATGCTCATTACCGACGGCGCCACCACCCCGGACGGGGAGGCATGGGCAGCCATGCGCAAGGCGCGGCCGCGCATCTTCGCCGTCCAGGTAGCGGGCAACGAGGGCTGGCACCTCGACATGATGCGCGACTGGGCGAGCATCGATGCAGGCCATTTCAGGCAGTTGCGCTATGACGGTGAAATGGAAATCGCCTTCGACCGGGCGGCCACCCTGATGCGCCGTCCCGCGGGCTACACCCTGCTGGTCGAGAGCGAATTCCGCGAGGCCCCGGGGCCCGGCAAACTGAGCGTATTGAACCCGGGAAATGGCGAAAGTAGCGGCGGCACCGCCATCGAACTGATCCTCGACGCATCCGGCTCCATGCTGCAACGGGTGGGCGGCAAACGCCGTATCGCCATCGCCCGGGAGGTACTCACCGAGGCGGTGCGCAAGCAGATTCCCGCGGGCACCCCGGTGGCACTGCGGGTCTTCGGCCACCGCGAGGTCGACTCCTGCCGCAGCGACCTGGAAATTCCCCTCGCCCCCCTCGACCCGGCCGCCGCGGCAGGCATCATAGGCGGCATACAGGCAATGAACCTGGCGCGCACGCCAATCGCCGATTCCCTGGCGGCGGTGGAGACCGATCTGAAGGGACGTAAATCCAGTGTCGTCATCCTGGTCACCGATGGTGAGGAAACCTGCGAAGGCGATCCCGCCGCGGTGATTGAAGCACTGCGCAGCAAGGGCATCGACGTCAACCTGAATATCGTGGGCTTCGCCATCGGCGACCCGGAACTGGCCGCCCTGTTCGAGTCCTGGGCCACGCTGGGCAAGGGCCGCTACTACGCGGCGAATGATCGCGAAGGACTGACAGCCGCGCTGGAACAGGCCCTGCGGGTACCCTTCAGGGTGCTCGACGGCAACGGCAACGAGGTCGCCACGGGCCAGGTGGGCGGCCCGCCGCTGGAACTCGAAGCGGGCTACTACGACGTGGTGGTGGCAACGGAACCGCCGCGAATCTTCGACAAGGTCGAGATTCCCGGCGAGAGCGCTGTGGAACTGAAACTGGAGTAAACCCTCAGGTAGCAAAGGAGTACTGTAATGGAGTTCGACATCCGCAAAACGGTGGATCTGGTCAAGGGTGGCCTGCTGGCGCCGGAACCCACCTGGAACGCCTACCTGGCCGAGACACCCGAGTGGCAGAAAACGCTGGCGCTGCTGACCGGCCCGCTGCTGCTGGCCAATGTCATCCTGAGCGTACTCTTCACCTGGATGACGGGCGGTCTTTCCGCATCCATGCTGGGGGGAAGCCTGCTGATGGCCTGGGTCTACAGCCTGGTCGCGGCAGCGGTCGGCTTCACCCTGCTGGTGTTTATCATCAACTTCCTCGCGGGTACCTTTGGCGGCCAGCCGAACTTCGCCCGCGCCTTCGCCGCGGTCTCGCTGACAGCGATACCCGCCAGCCTGGCGGGTATCGCCGGCGCCCTGATTCCCTGGCTCGGTTTCCTGGTATCGCTGGCCGGCGGTATCTGGTCGCTGGTGCTGCTCTACCGGATCATTCCGCTGGCACTGGGCGTGCCCGGCGAAAAACGCACGCTGCACTTCGTCGCTACCCTGGTGGTCGCACTGATCGCCAATATGCTCGTCGCCGGCGTCCTCTCGCTTGTCGGACTGCGACCTGAGGTGAGTGCAAACCCGAGCAGGCACAGCAGCAGTACGCCGGTGGATATAGCGCCGGGCAGCGGCGGTGTGTTCGACGAGGCGCGGCGCCAGGCGGCGCTGATGAAAGCGGCCGGAGAAGATGAATTCGAGCCCCCCGCCGATGGCGAGGTCTCGAAACAACAGGTGCGCGCACTGGTCTCGGTCATCGAGAAAAGTCGCCTTGCAATGGAGGAACAGGCGGCCCAGGTGGAGAAGGCAGAGGCGGAACTGCAGGACAAGGAGAACCGGTCCACCGCCGACCTGATCACGATGTACCGTACCATGGGCAAGGTAGTCAGCATGAACAACATCGAGATGGAAGTGCTCAAGTCCGCAGGCGGCAACTGGGCGGAACACATGTGGGTCAAGGGGCAACTGCGTACCGCTCGCATGCAACGGGGGACCGGCTCTGAGGCCATCGAACACAATTACGCACTCTACAAGGCGAATGAAGAAGTACTCGCCGACGCAATCTGAACCGACCAGGGAGACGACCGATGTCCGACAACAAAACTGAGAACCGACGCCGCGCGATGCTGCTTGAGCGCAGCCTGCCTGCCGTACTCGCGATAGCGCTATGCACCCTTCCCAGCCAGTTCACGGCAGCCGGTGACGGTGATTTTTCGATGCCGGTACAGAATGCCTTCGTCATCACCGGTCGCGGGACGGTGGTTATGGGCCGGATAGAAAGCGGGGCGGTGAGCGCCGGCGATACTGTTTGCGTACCGGTGCTGGACGGCGGACTGCAGCCCTTTACCGTAACCAGCATCGAGCGCTACCGCAAGCTGATCGAACGCGCGGAAACCGGAGATATGGTGGGTCTCCAGCTGGCGGAAGAACTGGCATCCAAGCGTGTCGAAAAGGGTGAGCGCGTCACCGGAGAATGTTGATGTGGAATTCCGGCTGACTAGAGCAGGCGCTGGTATGTCAGCTGGTAAATATCGAACTGCTCGTCGGAGTCATTGACCGAGCCGAAAGCATAACTCGCCTTGATCGCGTGCTTGCCGGCAAAGGGGAATACCAGGCTCGCCCCGAAGCGCGAATCCCGCTGCAGGTCATCCAGTTCCCGCCCGTCGAGTTCGCTGCGCCCGCCGTGGTAGAAATTCGCATCCACGGAGCCCCACAGCCCGGGCCGGAAACGCCGGACGAGATGCACCTGGCCGGCGAAGATTGGCTCCTGCTCCCGCCGCATTCCGGAGAAGAAGTCGTCATTCGCACCAAATACCCATGCGCCGAGTTCGAATTCCAGTAACCACTGGGGGTGCAGCACCGTCATATAACCCAGTTCCGCCTTCACCGCCCAGCGGTTGGCGCCGACATTGATCAGCCGGTCTTCCTGGTAGCGACCGCTGGGCGCCACCACCCGCAGGCTGGCGCCCAGGATAGGCCGCGGATTGCGGCGCAACTCCGCGAAGTCTTCCCGGCTCATTGTGGGAGCGCCCAGGAGGTTTACCGCGAACGTGGCGGTGAAATCGGCCGCGCCCTGGTAATCCCGCTCGAGGCGGCCCAGTTCCCCGGATTCGGCGCTGGTGCTGCCCATGGCATAGGCCTGTTGCAGCGTCAGCGAGGCCGTGCGACCCGCCAGGTCGAAGGTACGAAAATAGGCGGCTATCGCCGTGGTGATGCTGGAATCGATGCCGGTAACCGGCAGTGAGGGGTCGGGCACTGTGTCGCCGCTGGTATGGGAGAGCCCCAGGGTGAGGATCTGAGTGCCCTCGGGCGCGGGCCAGTAGGCCCGGGGAGTGAGCTCCTGGGCACTGCCCTGCCCCGCGCCGATGAGCAGGGGAAGGACCAGGAACAGCAGATATGCACACGATTTTCGCATCCAGAGAAAATAGCCCAGGGGGGCCCGAGACTCCAAGTGCAAAATTCGCATTAGTACCGCCGTTGAAGGGGCGCCCGAGGCTTGACTTGGCAGGGGTAAATCTGGAAAATTCGCGCCTCTCGGGGAAGCCGCTTCCCCGTGCCTCTTGAATGTGGCTACGTAGCTCAGCTGGTTAGAGCACAGCATTCATAATGCTGGGGTCGGTGGTTCAAGTCCACCCGTAGCTACCACTAAATCAAAGACTTACGACACTTCGACGCTAAGTCAACTCCTCCGAGCCAACACTGAGTCAACAAGCCGCGCCAGGCTCTACCCCATTAACGGGGGACGGCATTCGGTGATTCCGGCGAGGCTGCGCTGTAGTGTGGATTTTGGTGGGGAAGTGGCGCTGGACGTCGATCCGGCGCTGGAGTGAATGCCCCGGCTATTCGCGAATACCGGGGCCTTATAGCGAGACAGAGAGCAGTGCGATGGGCCCGCTCTGCTCCCTGAATCGGGGTCAGTTTCCGTTGCCGTTACCCGACACTGTCACTGCTGCAGTCTCCGAGCCCTCTACACCGCTTACGGTAACGCTTCCCGGGTTAGTCTGCAGGGGGTTAATCCTTATCTCCCAGTGGTCCAGGCCTCCGATCTCACCCACCCATGTCATTGCCTCCCCCTGGGCTGAAAGCATTCCGGGCTGACCCAGGCCCAGGCTGCTGGTTGCGGTGATTTCTAGCTTGTTTCCGTTGGGGAAGTAGATTGCCTCGGCGATATCGATAGTGAGGTCGTAGCCGTTGCAATCTTCGTCGATGCCATTGCTCTTGCTTTCAGGGGCCCCGGGATAAACCGAGCCATCTACGTCGTTGCAATCGTCTGCCCAGGAGAATCCATCACCGTCTTGATCGTCATCACAGATGTCTCCGACCCCGTCAGAATCCAGATCTTCCTGGCCGGGGTTGCTTTCCAGCGGACAGTTGTCAGCAACCGACGATACCCCGTCATTGTCCTGGTCCACCTGCTCGTAGGCACCGATGTCGGGGGCTAATCCAAGTGGGATAGGGGTGCCGGCTATGTCCGTGAGCAAGCCGAGGTCCGCTCCGGCGTCCACGGCGAGGGAATCGTGAAGCGGGGTCAAATCCCATGAAGCGAGGTCATTAAAGCCGGGGTCGGGCAATTCGCTTGGATAGGCCTCGCCAATGGTTTGTTGCCCGAGACCGCTCACAATGCTCCATGGCCCCCCGGCGTATAGCTCGTCGAAATAATACTCCGCCTCCACATTGAATAACCCATCTCTCTGGTGAATCGCGTTATCCCAGGTCCAGTGGGGTTCAGGATAATTGCCAGCATCGTATTCAGAGAAAAAGTAGTTGTTACGCTCTTCCCGAATGACTTGGCGTGAATTGGTGACATTGTCGATAACAATGCCCGAAGTATTCAGGGCATAAAAAATATTATTGACCAGGTAGAGTTCGAGACTACCGCCTTCAGGCGGCCAGTCGGGAACCGTCCGGACCTGTCCACCGTAGCGGCTGATACTGTTGCTCGCAAAGGTATTGTTCAGGATAAACGCCTTGTCCAGGCCAACGTGCAGGGGCTTTATGCTGGTTCCGGAATGGACGTTGTTATAGGCGACACTCCCTACCAGCCAGCTCTCCTGGGACCATATCTTGAATCCCGTTCCCTGGTGCTGCCCCTCCGGGTGGTGGCCGTTATTGCCAGCGACGCTGTTACGAATAACTACCAGGTCTCCCCCGACATCAAAACCATCGGCACTATTACCCACAGAGGAGGAGTTCGATATATACACCCTGCCGACGTTCAACCTTCCGCTGATTCCGTCCCCGACGTTTTGATAGAAAGAAACGTTGTCCAGAACCACGTTATCAATCTTGCCTAACTGGGGTTGATTGTCCTTGATACAAATTCCCGCGCAGTCAGTGACTTGAGACTCGGGTAGGTTGTCCTTTTTGTAGCCGCAGTGCTGCACCATCATGTCTTTGAACCACACGTCGGTGACACCGGAATCAAGCCAGACCGCCCTAATATTGCCTTCGCTCTGTTCGCAGTCGATTGTTATATCCTTGAAAACCAGGTGATTGGAGCCAGATTTGATTTCGATTTTTGAATTGTTGATGCTTTCTTGAGTTTGGGGGCTCGCCCCAAAATGCACATTCTTCATTTGAACGTATTCAGCATCTATCGTAACGCGAATAGCGAGTCGGGCCTTTTCGCCATTGCTGTCCTCTCCGCGGATCGTAACCCAGTTTGCAGGCGTTCCCGAGGTTGTTAACGTGTTCCACTCGGCGTAAGGAGTGGCGGAACCCACGATAACCAGTGTGTCGCCGGGATTCAGCTCATTAAGTCCTTTGGCGATAGTTTGGTAGGGCGAGTTGATATTGCCATTGCCAGTCGAGTTGTCCCCGGTATGGCTAACCCACACCTCCTCTCCACTCGAGGTTATTACGGGTGTGGCCGGGGGCGTAGGTATTAAGGGATCGAGGGCATGGCTTGAAGTTGCCAGAAAAAGACTGCCAAATAGCGTAAGAGTTACCCGACGTAGCGACCACATATTACTCTCCTTGTAATGCTTGTTCGTGAGTTGGTAGGACTTTTCAACGCCAGGTGAAGCTGGAGAAACTTATGCCCGGCATGTTTCAATGATTTGAATCCACACCAGGTCAATTGCAGATCAACGTGGTATACCAGGATATCGCCATATATTTTCGGAAATACTGGGCACGATCTGAGGAACGACTTCCAACGCAATTGCAAGTAGTTCCTCAGGTTCCGGGCAAGGTGCTAGTTGCCGTTGCCGTTGCCGTTTCCGTTGCCCGCTACAGTCACTGCCACAGTTTCCGATCCTTCGATGCCGCTGATGCTTACGGAACCAGGGTTGGAAAGTACGGGATTAATTCTTATTTCCCAGTAGTCGAGCTCTCCCTGTGTTCCCGTCCAGGTCATTGCCTCTCCCTGAGCTGACAGCATTCCACTTTCCCCCAGGCCGAGGCTGCTGGTCGCGGTGATTTCGACTTTGTTGCCATTTGGGTAGTAGATGGCAGCAACGACATCGATGGTCAGGTCGTAGCCGTTACAGTCTTCGTCGACACCATTGCTATTGATTTCTGCGGCCCCTGGGTAAATCCCGTCGTCGTTGTCGTTGCAATCCTGGGACCAGGTATAGCCGTCACCGTCATGGTCCAGGTCGTTGTGCTGGCTGAAACTGCAGCCATTACCGTTGGTTGCCGTACCGGGATATGTATCGGCGCAAATGTCGTCACTATCGGCAATCCCGTCAAGGTCACTATCCCTGAAAGGGTTCTCAGTCCACACAACGATTTCGGAGGCCCTGCCGGACAAGAGAATGGGAAATTGGACTTCACTACCATCACCGAAGTATACGAATTGTGAACAGTGCTCCGCAGGAATTCCGGCATCCTCGCAGGAAATGTTCTGTTGGAATGTCTCAGGGTTATAAACCAGGACGGCATCGTCGCTGGTGTCATTTTCCAGTGCGCTTACCTCTACCAGCCGTACATTGTCGATACGAAATGGCACTCCCGGTGAGGAGCGGATATCCAGCCGGGCTTCGTAACCATTGATGGCAAACTGATAGGTCTCTGTGGCCTCGAAGATGAACGAGTGTGTCTGCCAGTCAGTGGTAGTCACCAAATTGGTATTGAGACCGGCTATGTCATATCCGATGCCATGTTTGCGGACGATTACGCCCATCTCACGATCAGCGACATCTGCAATCAGGTCAAACTCGACGAGGTACTTGGTGCCTTCAATTATTGGAAACTTGGTACTCGTTAAGAGCGTTGTCCCACTGGTCTCAGGGGTAAAAGACAGGCAGGAACCGGTAAAACAGTTAGCTGCGTAGTTAATGTAGGTGCCGGGACCCCAACCGCTGGTACTGCTATCGAAGGTGCTGTTGCTGATCTGGTTACCCGAACTGGGGCTCACGTCCACAAAGGGTGCAATGCCAAAAGTATCGAAGGCATTCGAGGTCGCATCATGACCGCCAGGTCCCGACCAGGCAGAATAGGCGAAACTGGTGTTGAGTACTTCTCCCGGTGTCGGTCGATAGGATTCGAATGCGACAAGGTCGCCGTAGACCAGTGAGTAGAGGTTGGCATCGTAGCTGGCGAACTGGTTCCAGTTGTAGCTGCTGCTCATCTTCAGCTGTGCCTGGCTACCCTGGGCAAAGATGCGGTTGCCTGCGAAATGATTATCGTGCATCACACCAGCGTAGCCAAGGGAGTCCTCCTGCATCCAGATGAGGTAGTTGCGACTGTGAAACAGTGTGTTGTCCTCCACGGTATTGTTGAAAGCGTTGTGCAGGTGAAAAGCGAAGTCGGTGTTTGCAACCGTATTGCGTGCGGCGTAGGCACCATCCGTGTAATCGTCGAGATAAATGCCTTTGGCGGAAGAGCCGATTTCGACGGGCCTGCCATCAGGGTTGCCGAACGCGTTGAGAACGAGGTTGTCGGTGATGACAGTACCGCTGGACCTGGCCGTATAGATTGCGCCACAGTCGTCCAGAAGCATGCAGGAATTTTCCACAAGATTGTGGGTGATGTTGGTATCGGGCATGTGGCCGGTCATGATCCCGTTGTACCCTGAATTGAGAACATGGTTCTCGCTGATAACGGATCCATTACCAGCCAAAATGCCACCGCGGCTTTTCTTCGGAGCTCCACTGGGGAACATGGCGGTATCCGTGACAGTATTGCCGGTTATTTGCAGTTCGCGGGCGTTAGTGGCCTGGATACCTTCGCGTCCCGCGCGGGCAATACGACTGTTACCGATAGCACCGAGATTCGCGTTCTCCGCGGAGATTCCGTAAAGGTAGTTATCGGCCAAATCAACATTATTGACCGCAAAGCTATAGGCACCATTTAATTGCAGGCTGGAATCCGCGTGGCGAAAGCTCAGGCCATCGATTTCGACGAAGGCTTTGTAGGTAGCGTTAAGGCCGGCATCAAATCCGCCGACGCTTACCCGGCCTGTCGGTGACCCGCCATCGGGCATCCACAAGTACAGGCGGTCTATCGCACTGTCGAAATACCACTCCCCGGGGCGATCGAGCATCCACAGCTTGTTGTCGAAGTAGTAGCCCCAGTCCTTGGTCAGGCCGTAGCTGGTCGGGCTGTCCAGGGAAACCGTGGCTGAATTGGGATCGAAGGCGGTCACCAGGCGATCGTTAATCGTCCAGGGATTGGTTCGTGTGTGTACACCTGCTCCGGCAAGGTCAGCAATCTGCCCCGCATCCAGGTCGAAATCCGAACCTACTTTGAAATGATCGCTGCCGTTCGAATCTTCAGCGATGGGCGAATCTTCGGCGATACGGAAGTAGGGTGAAGTCGGCGATGTGGTATCCCAGCCGGGGTTCGGGTGTTGCGCGAGGGGCAAGGATATGTCGTCCACGAAGACCTGCGTAATGGCCTTGTTTTCCGGTGTCAGGCGTACCAGTCGGACATTGTCGATATAGAGGCGGCCGTTGGCGGGAACCTGGAAATCGATCCGCGCGCCAGCCAGTGTCGCGTCAGCCTGGAAGATCGTGTCTACAACTTGCCAGGTATCAGTGGCTGTGTAGTTTTCCTGGAAGCCGACTGATTCAAACGTGGGGCCATTTCTCCGAACGTATGCCGTAATGGGCAGGGAACTCAGGTCGCTGCGGAATTCAAACTGGAGCTGGTAATCGGCGCCCGATTCCAGGGGCATGGGGAAAGTGTGAAACAGGCTGCTCTCATTCGGATCGGGGACGGCTTCCAGGCACCCGCCGGAGCCGCTGCAAGCATCTGCCTGCGCGAGAATTTGTTCGCCTCCTTTGGACCAGGAATTCCAGCCAAGCTTTTCCGCAGGGAAGTCGAAAGTACTGTTCAGTACCCGGTTCGACTGGGTTTTTTCTACGACGATATCCGCGTACCAGATATTCCCTGTATAGGGTTGCCACCCACTGATAGCGATGCCAGCGTCAATTTCCGGCTTTTGTGTATCACAGGCAGTGCCGTAGGAGGTGAGGGTGATCGGTGCCGCCTGGGTTCCAGAGCTCTCCAGGTTGATCTGTTCGTGCCAGACACCACCGCAGCGGAAGTGCACAGTATCGCCCGGAGCCAGTACCTCATCGTTCAACCTTGCGATTGTCTTCCACGGGCCTGATCCAGCGAGAGGATCCGGGCTCAAGCCATCCAGCGCGTCGTTCCCGGCTACCGAGTCCAGGTAGTAGTCAGCAGCTTTTGCTGACAAAGACATTGAGCTGAGTGCGGTGAGCACGAACAGGGAAAAACAGAAGTTCCTTGCGGATATCGCAATCATGGGAGCGCCTCCTTGGCTTAAACCACTTGCCGCCTCACCCTCTGCCTTCGAGCCGACCTGGCTGAACCCGAGGGGCCGGCCGGAAGACTGGCGCGCGCCATACTCAGGGGCCGATCAGGAGCCCTGCTGGGGCATTGAAGTATTTGGGAAGAAAGCGACTACGCGGAAATCAATAAGTATCCATACTTGATTTTTATGTGTGGGACAAAGTGCCCCAGCCGATGACGCTTGTCAACTGCCCAGCCTCGAAAAACAGGGCGAAAAACAGGGGACAGACCACAGTTTCCAGTCATCCTAAGCCAAGATGTCAGCACCGCTAACCCACCTGGACAGGCAAATGAATCTTTTCCGCCCCATTATTTGAAGTTCGCCACTACCAGCTATAGCCTTCCCGGCCAGAACATAATTCCCGAATGACTCAAAAGGACAAGGAGGTCCCAGGTGCCAAGGCGGGCGCGTATCGCCGTGCCAGGAATCCCCTGGCACATCATCCAGAGAGGCAACAATCGCAGTGCCTGCTTCTTCTCGGATTCCGACTATGAGTGTTTTCTGTCGACGCTGGAGGAGCAGGCAGGGATACACGGATGTGCGGTACACGCATACGTGCTGATGACGAACCACGTGCATCTTCTGGTTACGCCAGAGAGACGTGATAGCGCCGCACTCATGATGAAGAATCTGGGCCAGCGTTATGTGCAGTACATCAACCGTACCTATCGACGTAGCGGAACCTTGTGGGAGGGTCGTTTCAAGTCCTGTCTCGCTAGGGAGGAGGCCTATGTGCTGACCTGTTACCGGTATATCGAACTCAATCCCGTCAGGGCGAAAATGGTCGAATCTCCCGGAGACTACCCATGGTCCAGCTATGGGTTCAATGCGGCCGGAAAAGCGAGCTCGCTATTGACGCCGCATCGCCATTACCTTGGTTTGGGCGAAAACAACATTGCTCGGCAGGAAAACTACCGGTCTCTTGTCAGTGTGGACCTCGATCCGGAAAAGGTGCGGGAGGTTCGTTCAGCGACCAATGGGAACTTTGTACTGGGTAGCAGCCGCTTCCAGGAGCAGATAGCGGAAACGCTGGGGCGCCGTGTCGTACCGGGTGTGAGTGGCAGGCCGCGAAAAGACAACTGAAGGCTGTTTTCCTATTACTGCTCCCTGTGAGATGTCGGCGCTTGTTGTCAAATATTCGCAGCCTGGAAAACCGTGGTCTGTCCCCAGTTTTACCTGCCGCCCTGGAAGATATTTACAAGGGGCTGAACGAGGGAAAATTGATTATCCGCCTGTTTGGGGATACGGAGTAAGTCACCATGCCCGGGCCCGCGCACAGCCATGGCATTGCCGGGGACCAACTGTAAATAAATCGGACAGGAATTGAGTGTGCGGCCCGGATTCTGAAACATCAATCAGCGCCTAGACGTAGTTAGCGCTACACCGGAAGGCTCGCAGCACCCGGAGTGTTGGCACAGCGATGGATAAGGTATACCATCGAAACCTGGCAGGTGTAAGTAAAGCTACAGGCATACCAGCCCGGGCGCACTAAAAACAACAGGTGCCGGTGCTGGTGTTTTAAAACGGAATTTAGCTGACACAAAAGGGCCGAACCATCTTACGCAGCACCACCAATCACGGCTAAGTAAAAACCTGCGCATGAAACCCATGCACGGTCGCCCTGATTCGCCACCGAGCCCCCAAGCTTCAGCTTGATATTTATTTAGAACGCACAAAATCGAATAAGCCGGAACCCGTTTGAACGGCACCCGCATTCGATCTAAATAGGTGTTGGGGAAGTCGTGCTTTTCAATTCATCCGAATTCATTTTCTTTTTTGCGGCCTTTTTCCCGCTCTATTGGCTTGTCCAGAAGAATCTCCACTACAGAAACCTGCTGATACTCGCTGGCAGCTATTTTTTCTACGGATCCTGGGACTGGCGATTCCTGAGCCTGATACTTCTCAGCACGGTTGTCGATTTCTATTGTGGGCAAGCCATTTACAGAAGTCGGGAACATCGAACAAAGCGGCTTTTTTTACTCATTTCCCTGCTAACGAACCTGGGGATACTCGCCACCTTCAAGTACCTTGGTTTCTTCGTCAACAGCTTCGTTGACCTGCTTCACTCCCTGGGTCTCGAGGCGAATTATTTAACCCTGAATATCATCTTGCCGGTTGGCATAAGCTTTTACACATTCCAGACCCTCTCCTATACGATTGATATCTACAAAGGAAAGCTGAAACCTACCCATAACTTCACCAACTTCGCTGCATTTGTTGCATTCTTTCCACAGCTTGTTGCCGGGCCGATCGAAAGGGCTACGCACCTTTTACCGCAGATTGAATCATCCAGAAGGGTCGACTTCCAACACATCCGTGAAGGAAGCTTCCTGGTGCTCTGGGGATTGACCAAAAAGGTATTGATAGCCGACAGGCTCGCCGTCTATGTGGATGTGGTCTTTGCCGATCCTTCAGGCGCCTCCAGCGCACAGGCGCTCCTCGCTGTCCTCTTTTTTACCGTTCAGATCTACTGTGATTTCTCCGGCTACTCCGACATAGCCCGGGGCATAGCCAAAACTCTGGGCTTCGACCTGATGGTCAATTTCAATACCCCCTACTTCGCTACATCGATCAAGGAGTTCTGGCAACGCTGGCATATCTCCCTGTCGACCTGGTTCAGGGACTATGTCTATATTCCGCTCGGCGGAAACAGGGCTGGCGAGGCAAAAGCGAAAATAAACCTGATGATTACCTTTTTAGTCAGCGGCTTATGGCACGGCGCGAACTATACATTCGTGGTCTGGGGCGCTCTGCACGCAGGTGGGCATATCGTCGAAAGTCTTGTCAAAAAGAGATTTAATACCAACGCCATTCCGGAATTCGCCCAGAAATTCATGGGCACAGTCTGGACCTTCACCTTCGTCGCATTTTGCTGGATCTTCTTCAGGGCTGAAAACCTGTCCGACGCAGGAATCATTATCAGCAGCATATCGTCACTTGTACCGGATTTTGTTTCAGGGACCATACCGCTGACTATCGAAAGCTTTATCGTCGGAATGAACAAGGCGGACTTTATGTTATCCGTCTACTTCGTGCTATTGCTGTTTATCATCGATTCCTTCCTCAAGGACCGCGGCATTGAATCCCGCTCCACCCAGCTGGCATTGCCAGTTCGCTGGGCATTCTCATGGTTCCTGGTACTGAATTTCCTGATGCTCTCTCCTTCTGACAGCGGATCATTTATCTATTTCCAGTTCTAAGTATGAAAACATTTTATACAGCAATCTATCTCGTTCTCACCGCTATTCTCGTATGGATATTGAACAGCTATATCGAGAATAGCGAGATGTACGAAAATAAAATGGAGAAAATTGACAGCAACTTCTCGCAGTTCAAGCACGAGTCCGGGCGAGTCAACGACGGCGATAATTTTGTTCTGGTGATTGGCAATTCCTACGTAGCATCGTCATTCCTCGACGAATTGAGTGATGATGACATTTACGTGTTCACGGTATTTGGGATGTCACTCTCGGATGCAGTGAATATTGTCGAGTTGCTGCCTGACGATACCCCCGTATCGAAACTCGTAATCGGTGTTGGTTATAACGAGTCTATCCCAATAGCAGCTAATTTTTCTGCATACAGACGCTATGAGTCGTTCAACATGCTCCAGGAGTACTGGTGGACCATTCCATTGGTACGGGGCAGGTCAATGATTACCACCATCCTCAAGGAAGACGTCAAGTGCCAGGTGGCACAACTCAAGGGAGGCAAGTGTAAATCGGAACTGGAACAGGAAACCGTCGCCATCCACGCGCTCGAACCCGACCAGGGATTAAGGGCCATGGAAAAGAGCGTAAAGATACGCTTCGGGGAATACACACCCTACACATTCGAAGTAAGTAACGAGTTCGAACGTCAAATCAAGCACTTGCAAGAATTAGCCAGTCAGAAAAATATCGATTTGTTCCTGTATACGGCGCCAATTTACTCCGGGCTCAAACAAAGACTCGACCAGGATACGATCGCGAAGTTTCATCACATACTCAGAACCAGCGTCGATAACTACATCGACCTGAATGAGAAGTTTCCAGACATCGGCTACCGCTATTACGAGGACGCCACCCACCTTGATAAGGAATATGGCGCCCCTATCACCACCAAATTCATGAAGAACTACGTGCGAAATGGCACGATGGACACGTCTCTGGCGATCGAGAGCTTCAGCGCTTCCGGCCATCGCGTTGACAGCACAAAACAGGGGACAGACCACAGTTTCCAGTAATCCTTAGCCAAGATGTCGGCACCGCTAAACCCACCTGGACGGGTAAATTAATCTTTTTCGTCCCATTTTTGGAAGTTTGCCACCACCAGCTATAGCCTTCCTGGTCAGAACATAATTCCCGAATGACGCAAGAGGACAAGGAGGTCCCCGGTGCCAAGGCGGGCGCGTATCGCCGTGCCAGGAATCCCCTGGCACATCATCCAGAGAGGCAACAATCGCAGTGCCTGCTTCTTCTCGGATTCCGACTATGAGTGTTTTCTGTCGACGCTGGAGGAGCAGGCAGGGATACACGGATGTGCGGTACACGCATACGTGCTGATGACGAACCACGTGCATCTTCTGGTTACGCCAGAGAGACGTGATAGCGCCGCACTCATGATGAAGAATCTGGGCCAGCGTTATGTGCAGTACATCAACCGTACCTATCGACGTAGCGGAACCTTGTGGGAGGGTCGTTTCAAGTCCTGTCTCGCTAGGGAGGAGGCCTATGTGCTGACCTGTTACCGGTATATCGAACTCAATCCCGTCAGGGCGAAAATGGTCGAATCTCCCGGAGACTACCCATGGTCTAGCTATGGGTTCAATGCGGCCGGAAAAGCGAGCTCGCTATTGACGCCGCATCGCCATTACCTTGGTTTGGGCGAAAACAACATTGCTCGGCAGGAAAACTACCGGTCTCTTGTCAGTGTGGACCTCGATCCGGAAAAGGTGCGGGAGGTTCGTTCAGCGACCAATGGGAACTTTGCACTGGGTAGCAGTTGCTTCCAGGAGCAGATAGGGGAAACGCTGGGGCGCCGTGTCGTACCGGGCGTGAGTGGCAGGCCGCGAAAAGACAACTGAAGGCTGTTTTCCTATTACTGCTCCCTGTGAGATGTCGGCGCTTGTTGTCAAATATTCGCAGCCTGGAAAACCGTGGTCTGTCCCCGGTTTTGCCTGGTTTTGCTGCCGGAATAAACCGCCAGGCTCAGGAGAGCGGCCAATGCGAGCATTGCCCACTCGGACATGGTCGGAACGGGTGTTGCCGACGGCGGTCCGCCTGGAGGCGCTGATGGTGGGGGAGGCGGGGCTACTACACCGCCAATATTGAGCGTTATCGAATCTGCTTCAGCACCTGCACCGAAGGTAAACACATAGGTACCCGGGATCAAGCCCAGGCTGGCAAACGTCGCACCGGCCCAGGTGGAAGTGCCCGCAATCGGTGAGCCCGAGACATAATTGTTGGGAATGTAAATTCCGTCGGTGGCGCCATTCCTGCTGAAGACTCCGACAAAATTTCCGCTGCCCGAGGAGGCGTCTTGGCTAGTGCCTATAGAACAGACGTCGGTATTGTCGTTTGTCCAGTTAGTAAAGAAGAATGCATCAGCCTCAGAGGGATCTGTACCTACAAGAAATACACACGACAAGCTGGCGTCAGTACCGGTTCCCGCGACATAGCCTGATGTAGTGAAGAGTTCGCTGGGATTAGTCAGACCAGTCGTGATGATGGTGCCACTGGATGTGGCGACCACATCACCGCCGGATTCAACGAAATCGATAGTAACCGCGGCTTGTGAATTAGCGCCAAACAACAGCAGTGTGAACAACAGAGGGACGATACCTTTCATGCTTCCTTGTCTCCAATGAGGTTAAGCAGAGAAATAATAATGGAGCGACCGCTGCTTGTTAATATTATAAGGAGGACTAAAGAATGGGACTTTTTCACTAATTGAGCCTATCGGATTTCGCTTCCTTCGCTTCCTTCGCTCACGGCGCCACAGCCATAGCCATAGCCATAGCCATAGCCATAGCCATAGCCAGAAAAGAAAACAGGGGACAGACCACAGTTTCCAGCCATCCTCAGCCAAGATGTCGGCACCGCTAACCCACCTGGACAGGTAAATGAATCTTTTTCGTCCCAAAAACAGGGGACAGACCACAGTTTCCAGTCATCCTCACAAAACAGGAGACAGACCACAGTTTCCAGTCATCCTTAGCCAAGATGTCGGCACCGCTAACCCACCTGGACAGGTAAATGAATCTTTTTCGTCCCATCTTTGGAAGTTTGCCACCACCAGCTATAGCCTTCCTGGTCAGAACATAATTCCCGAATGACGCAAGAGGACAAGGAGGTCCCCGGTGCCAAGGCGGGCGCGTATCGCCGTGCCAGGAATCCCCTGGCACATCATCCAGAGAGGCAACAATCGCAGTGCCTGCTTCTTCTCGGATTCCGACTATGAGTGTTATCTGTCGACGCTGGAGGAGCAGGCAGGGATGCACAGATGCGCGGTACACGCATACGTGCTGATGACGAACCATGTGCACCTTCTGGTTACGCCAGAGAGACGTGATAGCGCCGCACTCATGATGAAGAATCTGGGCCAGCGTTATGTGCAGTACATCAACCGTACCTATCGACGTAGCGGAACCTTGTGGGAGGGTCGTTTCAAGTCCTGTCTCGCAATGGAGGAGGCCTATGTGCTCACCTGTTACCGGTATATCGAACTCAATCCCGTCAGGGCGAAAATGGTCGAATCTCCCGGAGACTACCCATGGTCCAGCTATGGGTACAATGCGGCCGGAAAAGCGAGCTCGCTATTGACGCCGCATCGCCATTACCTTGGTTTGGGCGAAAACAACATTGCTCGGCAGGAAAACTACCGGTCTCTTGTCAGTCTGGACCTCGATCCGGAAAAGGTGCGGGAGGTTCGTTCAGCGACCAATGGGAACTTTGCACTGGGTAGCAGCTGCTTCCAGGAGCAGATAGGGGAAACGCTGGGGCGCCGTGTCGTACCGGGCGTGAGTGGCAGGCCGCGAAAAGACAACTGAAGGCTGTTTTCCTATTACTGCTCCCTGTGAGATGTCGGCGCTTGTTGTCAAATATTCGCAGCCTGGAAAACCGTGGTCTGTCCCCGGTTTTACGGATATCAGGCTTTGTGCCGCCTCAGTGCCCCGAGCCCCAGAAGTGTCGAGCCGAACAGCCAGACAGTCGCGGGGAGCGGGACGGGGGTCACAGTGAACGCGCCTTCGAATGACGTGGCAAAAGCGAAAATGCTCGACTCTGAAGCAAGGCTCCAACCTACAGCGTTTGTAGCCATGCTGCCAGCGTCGTAGTAAGCCCAGAAGTCGTCATTGCTCGCGCTCATCACTTCGGCTCCATCGGGTTCACCGCCCATCCTCAGGACCCATAACGCACCGTTGTCGAAGATCAGCTCTGCTACGGTATTCGACGCGTCGTAAACCACCCCGCCGAGTGGGTCGGGGTTTAGCATGAGATAGTCCACCGGAATTCCAGAAAAGACCTGAAACCCGGTAGTTACCAGTGATTCGTCAAATACAAAGCTCCATTCGCCGGAGATTCCCGAAAGCGATGTGCTCGCGTTGAAATCGGGGGACCCGTCCACATAAACATCGGGATCGCTCCCTGCGAAAGTCCCTGAGTATAAAGTTGCGGCCTGAACAGCGCCCGCAGAGAAGGACAAAACACTAACGACTGTGATGTGAAGCAATTTCTGGTACATGGTTGAACTCCGTTTCAGCACGCAACGTCGAAACCGTTGCCTGAGTTTCCACACAACACCAAGTGCCAGTGCCACAGATGAGAATTTGGAAAACGCGCGTTGGAGACTCCAACAGAGGTTCCGAACTTTCCCTGTTCACGCCGAGACTCAGTCCACCTTCGACTGGTCATGGATTGACCGATTTCGAATGCTCTGTGACCGTAGCATGGAGCGCAGCCATTTGCCTAGAAAATTCGCCGCCGATATTAGTGACTCCGCTCAGAAAACAGGGGACAGACCACGGTTTCCAGTGATCCTTGGCTAACATGTCGGCACCGCTAACCCACCTAAGCAGGCAGATGAATCTTTTTCGCCCCTTTTTTAGAAGTTTGCCACCACCAGCTATAGCCTTCCTGATCGGAACATAATTCCCTAATGACTCAAGAGGACACGGAGGTTCCAGTTGCCAAGGCGGGCGCGCATCGCCGTGCCAGGAATCCCCTGGCACATCATCCAGAGAGGCAACAATCGCAGTGCCTGCTTCTTCTCGGATTCCGACTATGAGTGTTATCTGTCGACGCTGGAGGAGCAGGCAGGGATACGGATGTGCGGTACGCATACGTGCTGATGACCAACCATGTGCATCTTCTGGTTACGCCCGAGAGACGTGATAGCGCCGCACTCATGATGAAGAATCTGGGCCAGCGTTATGTGCAGTACATCAACCGTACTTATCGACGAAGCGGAACCTTGTGGGAGGGTCGTTTCAGCCTGGAAAACCGTGGTCTGTCCCCGGTTTTCTGTCCCCGGTTTTAAGATCCCCCACTCAAACCTTCCACCATCGCCCCATGCAGAATACGCTGTAGTTCTTCGGTAGCTCCGCGCACGTCCGCAAACGCGCGTTCCAGGTCTTTGCTCGAAGCTTGCTCCCGCTGCACCAGGTCCTGGACCCGGCGCCGGTTTTTTTTTAATTCGCGCAATGCCCGCGCCAGTTCAAAACGATGCTCACGCAGCGCTTCCCGCACCGCCGGGCGGCTATCTGCCGGCAGTGTCTCGACCACGCGCTTCAGCGGCGCGCCTGCCAGTGCGTTGGCCCGACCAAAAAAATGATCGCCGACCAAAATGCCGGCGAGGCCAAAGTTCAGGGCCACTGATACCAGCAGGGCAATCATAAGGCGGTGCTGTTTCATGGCGTATTCTCCAGGTGTATTTCACTCTCGCCCGGTATGCCGAAGGCGAGAGTGGCCAGAGCCTCATCGTCGGCGGCGCTGCCGAGCAGGCCGGTGGAGCCGATCAGCAATCCGCTCAAGCCACAGGCGCAGGCCCAGGCGGCGCCAATGCGGAACAGGTGGCGGCCGTCGTGTGGAGTTTGGGGCGCCGCGCTGTGTTGCGGGAACTGCTCGGGAATGCGTTCGAGACCTTGCAGCAGCTCGGCGGGCATTTGCGTTGGCGCCATTGCGCGGCGCAGGAGCTGGTTCTCGCGCGCTACCCGGGCCAACGACTCACGGGCGATCGGCGAGCGCGAGAGCAGGCGGCGAGCGCCGATCCGCTGCCACAGGGGCCAGTGGTCGAGGTCCTCGCCGTAGCGCAGCAGCAGGTGTTCGAGGGCTTCAGGCTTCATGTGGAGACCTCCTCCAGGGCGGCCAGTTGGCGGCGCAGGGCCTGCCGCGCCCTGACCAGCAGGGACTCGGTGGCCTTGATCGACAAACCGAGCGCCTGCGCGGTTTCGGCGGTTGAGGCGCCGACGGAATAGAACAGTGCCATGGCCGCGCGTTGCCGCGTCGGCAGTGCATCGATGGCGGCATTCAGGGCCAGCTCGCGCTGGGCCGCGCCGAGACTTTCGTCTATAGCGGGCGCCGGGTCAGTGATCTGGATCGTCGTTTCGTCCATGGGCACGGTACGCTTCTGTACTCGTTCGATGTGATTCAGGCAGAGGTTGCTAGTCACGCGGTGCAGCCAGGTCGACAGGCGGGCGCCGCGGGCTTCCCAGTTCCCAGCCTGCTGCCAGAGGCGGATAAACACGTCCTGGACGATGTCCTGGGCGTCTGCCTCGTTGCGCAGCATGCGCCGGGCCAGTGCCAGCACCTTCGGGCCGTGGCGTTCGGCGAGGGTGGAGAAGGCCTCCCTGTCGCCGCCGGAAACTCTGGCCAGCAGTGCTTCATCGCTCGGGGAATCATGCGTCCGTGCTGCATCCACGCGGCGGCCTCAGGGGGTGTCCGGTCGCACATGGCTGCGGGTGTTGCTGCGTGTATGGCCCTCGGGACCGGTAAGATGTCGCTCGACGATCAGCGCGTCTTCCTCGGCGCGAATATCCCGGGTGTAGTTCACGTTGGCGCCCTCCGGGCCGGTGCGCGTCACCTCCTTGTGTCCGTCACCGCGGGAGCGCTGGTATTGCCAGTTGCGGCCGTCCGCGGCACTCACTTCCCGATTCACCAGCACTCCGTTGGATGAGCGCTCCACCGCGCGGCTGCCACTGACGGATTTGCCATCGGCGTTGCTGAAACCGCGGGTGCGTGTGCTGTTGTATAGCCCCTGCTGGCGATCCAGGGTGCGTGTGCGGGTGGCGCTGTGAGTGCCGCCCTGTGGCCCGCTGTGCTCGACACTGCGCGTTCCGGCCAGCGCCAGGGGGCTCTCAAGCATTGCCAGCAGTGCTACTGCGGGGGCCATCGCGAGGAATCCTTTCTTTATGCTGCACATGGTGAAGCTTCTTTCTTTCCCGATTGTAATCCACTTCGCCGATTGGCGAGCACTGTATCCCTTGAACACGGCAGGGAGGCAAACCCTGCGTTTTTTTTTACGGCAGGATGCCGGTGGCACAGCGTGCGACCCGCGCGCCATTCTGGTCGATGCTGTAGTAGTAGAGGAACACCTGCTCTGCCCCTGCGAGCGTCTCCGGGTCGACTCGGGTTGCCAGCGAATCGCCGCTGTCACAGCGCATGGTGAAGTTTTCTACCGGGTCGATGCCGATCACCCAGGCCTGGGCGTCAGTAACACCGGGGACCTGGTCCAGGGTGCTGCGCGCCGTGAGGCTGACGAAAGAGCGGCCCCCGGCCACAAAGGGTTCCGGAGAGCCGAGGTAGGGGTGCTGGGGGCTGGGGGAGGTGAAGGAAAATACCCGACGCCAGGCGCCCTCCCCGGCGGCTTGCCAGACCACCAACTCAGTGTCATCGACGATGGCCAGCACCTGCAGGTCGCCCGCCGCTGCCTCCGGTGCCAGCCAGGCGTAGGGTGTCGTCCTGGCACCTGGTTCGTCGGTCACCTGCTGGACGTTGCCAGTATCGGTATCGACCAGGAACAACTGGCCGCGCACATCGCCGTAGGCGTTGGTGGCAAAGGTGGCGGTACCCGGCGCCCAGCGGGCATCGCCGTCGGTGCGCTGTTCAAGACTGGCAAGCGCGTGCTCAGCGCCGGCTTCACTGGTATCCAGCCAGAGCAGAGTGCCCCAGTCCGGCGGTCGTCGCAGCATCAAAAGGCGGGTGGAATCGCGTCCGGGCATTTGCGTGGGCATCGGGCTGAAATGTTCACTGCCGTTGGTGATGGTTTCGACTTGCCCGTTGCGGCTCGCGCGCGCTGCTTGAGGCGTGCCCCCCACGAGGCGGGTGTAGTAGACATGCAGGCCCAAGGCATCGATGCCGAACTCGGGGCCGTTGTAGGTGCGCGACAGGGGCGCCGCGCTGTCGGCAATGCGCGAGGGATCGACGGCAGGTAATCCTGTGGCGAGGTCGAGCGCGGCGAGCCAGATACCGCCTGCCGAGTCCTGCCAGCTCATGAGCATGTCGTTGCCATAGCGCACGACCTCCGGGTCGATCCAGGACTGCCGCTCCGGTGTCAATTCGGCAATGTCACCGCGGGGAACCTGCGGCGGCCGACGTTCACCGAGCAGCATGCGATCCCACAGGGCGGCGAAGGCGGGCGTTCCGTCGTCTGCCGCTGGTGGCATCCAGCCGTCGACGATATAGCAGTTGTGGTAGTAACCGTTGGAATCCGGGTCGCCGCTGCAGCCCTCGGCCGCGGTAATAACCCGTTGCGAGCCGAGCGGGGGCGGCAGGGTGTTGACCCGTTCCGGTGTACCCGGAATGCCAATGTTCTCCCAGGAGGCCAATATGCTGTCCCGGGCCCGTTCGTGTTCGTGTACCAGTGCGTGGAAGCGGTCCGCGGGTGTCGCGAAGCTGTCGAGGGTCCAGGGGGCGGGCTCGGTGGCGCCGAACAGCAGTACGCGGGGCAGCTCATGCAGGCGAGCGGTCATCGCCGCATGGCCGCCGCCCTGGGAGTGCCCGCCAGCGGCGATGCGTTGCCAGTCGGGTGTCTCCGCTGCATCGAGAAATTGCTCCCAGCCCTCGCCGGGGTGATTGTCCCGCTGGTGGCGCAGGAGCGACGCCAGTCGATTGAACGCGCTGTTGGTGACGTCCACGTCGGGTTGAAGGTAGGTGCTGTCCTCGCCGGTGAGGATTTCCAGGCGAACCTGTTCCCGGCACTCCTGCGGCTGCCCGGGGCAGATGTTGTAGTTCACGCTCAGGGTGTTCTCGTAATCGAGGCTGATCGCGTGATAGCCCAATTCGGCGGCGCGCACTATCAGCGAACGGTAGAAGTCGGGCTCTGCCCCGGTGCCGGGATAGAACAGTAGCAACTGGCCTCTCCGGTCGCTTGCGCGCTGCGGCAAGGCGACGAGATGCGTACCACTGCGCAGGTCGATGCCCGGGCCGGTTTCCTCGGGAAACACGGCGCGTACCAGCGGCGGCGGTGCGTCACCGGAAACGTCCGGCGCGGGGCTATCAACTGGTTCAGGGTTTTCCGCGGTGCCGGAATTAGCGGGTGCAACCGGCGTACCCGTGTTGCCGGTGCCGCCGCCACCGCAAGCATGGAGCCCTGCGCTGGCTAACAGCAGTACGAGAAAAAATGCAGGAGGCGTACGCATGTGAAGGTCCCTGTCTCCGGTCCGTGGTACGGGTGTCTGATGCTTTGTATGACTTGAACACCGCAGCGCCGAATTCCCTTCGCAGGAAAGGATTTGATTTTTTGACCAGAGGTGCGCATAGAACCGGATGGCAATGCCCTGCACGGCGGTGGAGCCCGAGCCGCGAGCGCTTGGCTCGATTTCAATACAGCCGAGGATACTGATGCACACCCGATAAGGCGGGAAAGACTCTCGACCGGATACTGATCCAGTCAACACAATCAGCGAGGTCTAAAGCAGCCAGGAATCGCCCATGGAACACATCTTGCAGTCTCATGCGCAAAGCAGGGAAACCTGTGGCGTTTACTACAAGAGACCGAACATGCACGAAATCCCGCGTTCCGCAGAGGAAGAATTCTGGGTCATCTGGAACGGCACCCACGGCATTCTGGATACGGTGGAGATCGGCCAGGTAGAGGTCGGGGCGTCTGGTAGAAACGCCTGGCTGGAAGAACCCTACGACATGGTGGGACCCTTCAGTCTGGAAGAACTGGAAACCAGGGGCGTGATCAGCTTCGCCGCCTGCATCGTCATGTCCCGCCAGAAATGGCAGGAAGACCAGGTGGAACTGCGCCTGGAGGCGCGCAAAAACCGCCGCGCCGCGCAGGAGCGGCTGTTTGAATTCAATGCGCGCTACAGCAATCGCCGCAGCCACTGGCAGGGTCCGGCGCCGGTCCGACAAGACAGCGAGCGAAAATACCGGGCGCTGCTGAATTTGCCAAGCGAGGGATCACTCGCGTCCGCGCAAATAAAGACGGCCTACCGGCGCCTCGCCCAGAAGGCGCATCCCGACGCGGGGGGAAACAAGGAGACCTTCGTCCAGATCACCGAAGCGCGCGACGCCCTGCTCGAGTACGCTTCATGAGGGGTGAAAATCCAGTTTCCATCGATCCCGCCCAGCAGTTCTACAATCTGCAGGCGCCCAAGTTCTGCGACTGAGCACCACAGGCCACGAACCCCCCTATCGACCATGACCGCGGCCTTTCACACCGGATTGCGTTGGTAGTCCCTGCTAGGAATATTGTAAGTTTACGCACTGTCACGCGCTGTCTGCAGGCCCTAATCTCACCACCTCAATAAGCACAACCATGACAAGAGGTATACCAGCATGACAGCCGCAGCCGATCGCAAGTTTTTCTCCGTGGATTCCCACTGCGTGATCACGTCCGACCAGGTGAAGAAGAACCTGTCCCCGAAACTGCACGACGAGTGGGACCAGGGTCTGGCGAAATACGACAAGCACATGGCGGAAGACCTCATGGGCGGCAAGATCCTCGGCCTGGAGGACTTCGTCGACCTGGAGGCTGCCAGCCACCCGGGCTACTTCGATGCCAAGGAGCGCCTGAAAGCCATGGACGCCGATGGCGTCGAGTGCGAGGTGATGTACTCGGAATTCGACTTCACCTCCAAGGTCTACGCGATCGGTGACAACTGGAAGGAGTGCGCAACGGCCTTCAACGACAGCCTGTTCGAGTTCGCCTCGGTGGACCCCAAGCGCATTCTGATCACCTACCAGCTGCCGCTGATCGATATCAACTTCGCCGTGCAGGAAATCCACCGTGTAGCAAAAATGGGCGCCCGTTCGATCCAGATTCCGAACTTCCCCTCGGAGTTGGGCATGCCTGACTACCACGACCCGATCTACAATCCCATCTGGGAGGCTTTCTGTGACACCGGCATCGTGGTCGCCAACCACCTGACGCTGAAAAAGGGCCTGTGGGACGTGTTCCGCCGCGACCCCACCCCGCAGACCGGCATCTTCACCTCCCTGCCGGGCTTCGCACTGGCCGAGACCATGTCCTGGTACATTCTCACCGGTGTCTGCGAGCGCTTCCCGCAGCTGAAGATCGTATTCGTCGAACCCGGCCTGTTCTGGGTGCCCGGCTACATCAAGTTCCTGGACGAACGCATGGAGCACCACTACGAGTTCCCGGGCGTGAAGGAACTGCCATCCACATACTTCAAGCGCCAGATGGCCTGCACCTACGTCAACGAACCCGCGGTGCGCGAGTACGTGGAAACCTTCGGCACAGACAACGTCATGTGGTCAACGGACTTCCCCCACCCCTGCTGCAACTGGCCCGACACCGCCAGCAAATGCACCGAGCAGTTCGGCGCACTGGGCTTCTCCAAGGAAGATGTCGACAAGATCACCTGGAGCAACGGCGCCCGCATGTACGGCGTGGAGTAAGCTCCGGGACCATATGGCAAGGCCGCCCGCTTGGGCGGCCTTTTTGCTATTTACGGCACATCACCGAATCCTCTCCCGGCGCAGACGCCCCACAGCGATGGCGCGATGCGAGTGGCCTTGGAGAAGAACGGCGCTCCGCCGCGAAGCTCACCCGCTTGATCCGCGGGACTACTGGCGCGTAACCTGCCTTGAAACAAGATCGATACGGACCTCGTAGCCCGCCAACTGAATCGACACTATCTTGTTCAGTTCGTCGTAACTGACTGGCGTGTCACGGTCCCCAATGAAATGGACCATTTCCAGCGTGCTCACTGACTGCGCGCCACTGGAGATCAACTTGCCCTCGTAATTACCGACGCTGTGGTGCTCCTCTTCCGGGATCGCGTACTCCTGCACAGTGACCGCCTGGCTGGGACTCAGCAAGCGGTAGGCGTACTCACGAAAGTCCGGGTTCACGCTCGAGTCGATACCGTTGAAGGACCAGTAACCCACCTGACCTACGGATACATCCACCAGTGCATACAGGGAAGCAACTTCCGCTTCATCCAGCACCCTCGAATACAGACTGACTTCATCGATCTCGCCGATGAAGCCATTGCCCAATTGCATCAACTGGCCGGACGGCGTCCAGTTGGTATCGCTTATGGCGGCGTCTTTTACCGGCGCTCCCCCGTCGATGTAGATTTGTCCCCGGTCGTTCTGTGTATCCCAGGTCACCACTACGTGATGCCACTGGGACTCGCTGAGATCATAGGTACCGGCGAATACGTAGGCTGCGTCCGGCGGCTGAAATGCTACCTGTATACCAGATACCGGATTGCTGGTGCTCCCGGCATAGGCGCGGATGAAAAGGTGATCCCTCTGCGCGTCATAGCCATCGAAAATTCGTTTGTTTGCCTGCGCCGCATAGCCTTCGCCCTTTATCCACAGGGAGAGGGTTCCAGTCGCCGGAAAGGCCACTCCATCCAGCTCCTGTACGCTAACTTTGTCGCCCGTGGAAACCAGTGCCAGGCCGTTGCCGTCCTTGCCTGTAGTGATTACCCCTCCATAGACGGTACCGTCGTAACCATTGCCACTGCGGTCGTAGGCTTCAAGAATGGTGTCAGCCGGGTTGAGCACCGCGGAGTATGTATCGATTGACCTGGCCACGGACGGCGCATGCAGGAGCGCATCAACCTGCCCAGGGTTATTCATGACTACCTCGTCAAAAATGACCTGGTAACCCTCCTCTATCGAGACAAACGACCTTTGCCAGGAAACAACATCAGCCGCGTCCCGGTACATATCCGCGTTTTCGGTAATGACGTATTGCGTATCCGGGGCAATGGATGCATGAACGAGACTCACGCTTGCCCCAGTCTGCTCCACCTCTTTGGCGCGAAACCACTCGTCATCGCCTCCCACCTGTCCTTCATTATTGAAAACCAGCACATTGTGGTTCTCGGTGTGCTTGGGAGTGACATAGCCATCGTCAATGAGCAGCCACTTTCCCTGTGACCATGCCAGAAAAGAGCCTTCATCGGGGTGGATATGCGAGCCAGCGTATAATTCACGCGCCTGGGCATGGTAACCCTGCGAAGGACCGGATTTGTAGAAGCTCCAGAAGGCATCCTCTTCCCAGGAGGAGCGAGCAAATAGAATACCGAAGTTGTCGAAATATTTTGCTGTTGGCAGGTCGTTCGGCGGCGTCTTGCCGAGCGCGGGGTCGTACCAGAGCAAGTCCAACCAGTCGTAACTCGCCGATGTTCCACGCGCCTGTTCTATCTTCTCCGCAAGCCAGTTTGCCCGCTCATCCGCAAAAATACCTGCCAATGCGCGCAAGAGTACGCCCGGGCCGTGGTAATCCGTGCGCGGGCCGTCGGCGTAATCCACGTGTTCAATATAATCTGGCAGTGAGGCGTACAGTCGATAGGACGCCGTATTCTGCAGGAAACCGTTACTGGTTACCTGCCCCATTACCGAGGGCTTGAAGCGCTCCAGCGCCTTGTAATGTTTAAGCAGCGAAATAAGCCCGGTACTCCAGTAGCCGACACCTTCATGCGAGGCCCCGTCGGGAGAGAGGTGCCCGAGAACGGTTTGCATGTTCGCATCGGATCGCATTAGCCAGGTATCCGCCGCGGGCTCCTCGCCATAAAGGGCAATCGCGGTATGCGTGAGCGCCATCGCCAGCGTGTAATTATGGTTTTGCAGCCAGCTATCCGCCCACCAGATCCCATCTTCTGCAGCATATTCGTCGTCAATTTCCTGCGCGACAGTGGCCATTTTCGAGCGCCAGAGTTGGCGTTCGGTCGGGGTGAATTCGTCATAAGCCCAGTCATAGGCCACGCTCATGCCTGAGAGGATCTGCGCATCGCCGAGATCGAGCTGATCCGGCACCTCCTTGAGGGGATCCCAACCCCAGACAGGGTAGTCGACGAGCGCGTTCATCCATTTGCGCATGCCATCGACGTATTCGATGTTTCCGGTCAATCGCCAGGCCATCGCCATCCAGGGTAGCTTCCTTCCCAGAGAACGAACTTTCGACTCGGTATAATCGTAGATGCTATCACTCGCTCCACAGGTAGGCGGATCGTCATTACAGGGTGGATCCTCACCGGCGTATTGGTCCGCCTTGCTGATCACGTTGTCGAACCACGTAGTGTAGGGCTCGTCGCCAAGTCGCGAATTTACTTCCGCGAGCCTGGCGTCGTCCGCGAAAAGTCTCGGGCGGGCGAACACTGTGGCCGTGGGCCCGGTGGTTGATGCATAGGGCCCCGGGGCGCTCCCTACTGCCTCCTCGACTATGCGCTGGTCCCAGGTATTAATCCGTCCATCGAGATTGAGGTCCGCGGAGTGGTCCTTGTCACGCTGAAGGACCTTGAAGTAATCGATGTCCTGCTGGTCTACAATGTCGTCGTTATTCAGGTCGGCGTCGCACAGATTGCCGATTCCGTCACCATTTATGTCTGTCTGCAGGGGATTTGGGTACAACGTGCAATTGTCAATCGCGTCTGCAATGCCATCGTCGTCCTGGTCGAGGAAGGCGTGAGACAGGGGTGAAAAGAAGAGGAAATTCAGGCAGAAAAATGCAGGTGCCAGCGCTTGAAAAAATGCGCCTGTAGTGGATTTCGACATCTCGTACTTCTCCTTGTACTAATCAGTCTATCGGATTGTCAATCAGGCCTGGCTTCCAGCCCATACCCACAACGCCTTATGGAAATACGCCGGAACAGCCCCGGCCTGCGACAGCCTGCGAATTACGGCGTTACTGAATCTGGTAGTCGATATTGGCCCGTTGAGCATTCAAAGGCGGCCAGCGATCACCTATCGCCGGCGCCAACGGATATTCACCGGCTTCACCATCTGTTCCTGGCGGGGAATTTGAGCGGCATAAGATCACCATTCCTTTGGCGCTGTGGTTTTATATTTTTCGCTTATTGGTGCGCGCTGTTGCCATATGCGCCCGAAAAATAGTAGATACTTCTGTCTTCCAGGGCAAACAATATTTTGATCATGCCTCGCGCTGCGAAGCACTACGACCACGACAGGCGAGACCCGTTGGTTCAGCCTGGCAGCCATCACAATAGGGAAACGCTTTGACGTATATCAACCGACAGATCCTCCTGGATACCTACACCGATGCCCTGCCCCGCACCGGAAACTTCGTGGAGTCAGTCACCCATATTGAAGCCTGTGAACAGGGTAAACTGCTCATCCGTAATCACTATCTATCGGTAGATCCGGCCCAGAAGGGCTGGATGAGCCGGGCCGCCAACTACGCCAGCGCGAGTCTCGGGGAACCGATGCGCGCACTGGCCGTCGGTGAAATCATTGAATCCGGGCTCGATGACTTTCTCGAAGGCGAGTACGTTACCGGGTGGTTCGGCTGGCAGGAGTATGCCCATGTGGGGCGGGATGCGGTACAGCGCGGGCTTGGCGCGGTAGAACGACCCATACGCTACGCCCTCGGCGTTTACGGACTGAACGGACTGACTGCCTACATCGTGCTGGAAGATATTCTCCAGCCCAAAGCAGGTGAGACACTCCTGGTCTCCACCGCCGCGGGGGGCGTGGGCAGCATAGCCGGGCAACTGGCCAGAGAAAAGGGAGCGAGGGTCATAGGCCTGACAGGCAGCGACGACAAGGTCGCCCTTTGTACCGGGGACTATGGCTACCACGCGGCGGTAAACTACAGGGCGCCTGACTGGCGCGAACAATTGGCCGCAGCCTGCCCGGACGGCATCCACAAGTACTTCGACATGACCGGCGGCTGGATCAGCGATGAGGTGGTCGCCCTCATGAATCAGTCCGCCGTGCACGCCCAGGTAGGTACTGCCGCAGTGGCCTCCTGGGACCCTGCGCCACTGGCACCCCGGCGCGAGCGCGTGTTGCTGATGAAGGAAATCACCCAGCGGGGATTTGTCATCTTCAACCATCCGCACCGCTATCCGGAGGCACTGGGCTATCTGCACGAGCGGGTGAGCAATGGGCAGCTGAAATTGCGCGAGGATATTCGTGAAGGCCTGTCTGCCGCACCGGGCGCGTTGGTAGATCTCTACGCAGGCCTGAATCAGGGAAAACTGCTCATCCGCCTGGTCGGGGACAGCGATTAGCCAGGGTACTTCAACGCTTTTTACTGCGCGAGCGACCAAGTCCTCCCAGACCCAATAGCGCCGATCCGAACAGCCAGGCAGCCGCCGGGACGGGGACTTCGGAACCCCATCCAATTTGACCTTCGATATACAGAGCCAGGTCTTGTCCGAAAAGTTCTATTGATCCCACGGAGCCATCCCAATTTTCGCCGAAGACTTGCATGTCCCACAGCCCGGGCAGGGAATTGTCCGCATCATCCTCGATGACAAGACCCGCCGTCGTTTGGGGGAAAGTCGGCGCGAGATGGCCGTCGGCGCCCGCAAGGAAGGGAATGTTCGTGACCGAGGCATCAATGGTATCGAAAGGCGTTATGGTCGTACCACCATCGCTAGAGGTTGAAATGAAGATTTGTCCGCCGGTGAACACGGTCCCACCGGAGCCGTTCACACCCTGGCGCAGACCATCGGTCAGTTGCATATCGATATACACCAGAGTACCTGTAGTATACGCCACGAGATCAGCTTCAATGGTTACACCTGTGACAGTATCGCCTCCAATTTGGAAGTTATTGATACGTGACTCTGGCTCATCCAGCAGATCGTTGGTGCCAAACAGCAACTGAACGCCGGTGACATCACTGATTATCGGATAGGCACTGCCAGCACTAGAAAAGGTCGTTGCCGCCGCTATCGCGGAAACCAAAAGAATGTTCTTCAATTTGAATACCCTCTGGCTAATCAAGCAGGCGTGTATTTCGCACACCGTGCACTGGCCCTGCTGATACCACAGATAATGTCGGGTGATTTATAGTAATTGTGCGGCCAACAAACATCCTGTTTCCGATGCCGCACCTTGAGCACCACTCAATAAACATGCCAAAGCTTGATAATTCGCCGTATTACAATCTGTTAAATTATTCAGCACATTCAGGTATACCGGCTTCCCTGGTTTCAACAGGTCCAGACGAACCTGGCTGTAAAAATAGCAGACACTTTCTTGAAGTT
This sequence comes from Halieaceae bacterium WMMBA4, assembly GCA_033283325.1. GTDB lineage: Bacteria > Pseudomonadota > Gammaproteobacteria > Pseudomonadales > Halieaceae > Mangrovimicrobium. The sequence goes on along the minus strand of JAWMQO010000001.1, from coordinate 466,058 downwards.
GAGCGAGCGTTATATGAAGATCGACAGGAAATAATATTGCCTGTCTCCACCTGAGCCTCCGGGATTTCGGAAGATTGCGGGTGATGTTCCCGGCATCCAGTCCTAGCGACCAGTAGTCACCCCACCATCAATACGCAAAGTCGTTCCTGTCGTATACGCCGATAGCGGACTCGCCAGAAACGCGACTGCCGCGGCAATCTCCGATGGGCGCCCGAGGCGCGGAACAGGTTGGGGGGAAAATTCCGAAGTATAAATCCGCTCATTCTCGGCGAGGTCATCTGTCCAGCCATGTTGCTTGCGGAGAGTCTCTATCCAGCGTAAGGATTGCGGTGTCAGGATCGTGCCCGGGGCAACACCATTGACGGTAATGCCGTAAGGCGCAAGTGACTTTGAGAGGTTGCCGGTGTAGTGATCAACCGCTGCCTTGGCTGCACCGTAATCGTGGAGCCTCCCCCTGTACTGGCTGCCGCCGATAGACGAAATATTGATAATGCGCCCCCAGTGGCGATCCTTCATTCCCGGCGCCAGCTTTTGGGCCATCCGCATTATCGACACGACATTCAGGTTGAAGCTCTTCAGCCATTCCCCGGAAGTGACATCCTCCCATTCCGGATTATCGCTGCGTACGACGCCGCCTGCGGAATTCACCAGGATATCGATGCCATCGAAGGCTTCCAGGGCACTGTCAGCCACAGCGTCAGCGTGCGCGTCGACGGTCAAATCGCCGTAGGCAGTGGCCACTAGCGCACCTTTCTCCCTGATCCGATTCGCAACAGCGTCGGTCCTGGCGCGGTCACGACCGTGAATAACGACTGCCACGCCTTCACCGGCCAATTCCTCGGCGATGGCTGCGCCGAGTCCCGAACTGCTTCCGGTGATTAGTGCTCGCTTTCCCTTCAGTTGGAGATCCATACTATCCTCATTGATTTATTGCTATGTTTGAAGGTCAGTAAATACATGATGGCGAAAGAACGATACCTCACACTTTTTCTCGCTATCACTATCGCCGTTGGCTGTGCGCATGTAAATGCAGCAAAGCCTGCGTTGTAATCGGGGTCAGCGACGTTTAAATGGACAGGAGGGGCGAGGATATGGCAGGACGCTTTGTTTCAGGAATTCTGGTAGGGGCCGCTGCGATGGCTGCCCTGCAGGTCGGCGCCAGTTTCGCGACGCAGGCATTCAGGCCGCCGCCTGGCTCCAACATGATGTTGCGCGCACCGATTAGCGCTGCGCCGGAATTGGAGGTCATTATCTCGGACGTGGTCATACCGCCGGGCGCCGAAGTGCCCCGCCACCACCACCCGGGCGAGGAGTTCGTCTACGTGATCGAGGGCGGCGCCAACCACGTGGAGGCCGGCAAGGAGGACCGCTGGCTGGGGGCCGGTGACGCCTACGTAATCCCGCCCGAAGCGGAACACGCGCCGGTGGGCGGGCCGGAGGGTGCAAGGGCCGTGGTATTCCGGGTCCATGTGGCCGGGCAGCCGGAACGGATCCTGACGAAGTAGCGCAAGCGCCCGCTTCGCCTCGCCGGGGCTGTCAATATAGCTTGCTTGTCGTGACGCCGGCGACTTCAATTCCAGCATGGGTACCCTGCTCATTGGGGTACTCCTGTTTTTTTAGTTTGCGAATTTATGATGTGTTCGTCAGGTCATGTCAATTTTCATTGTTCGGTGTTTGAGTAGTAACGTAATTAAGAAACCCCTTATTACGGAATAAGGTGATAGCAATAGAAAGTAAAACAATCTATCAAAGAATCGAATTGCTGCGATTAACAAACGATATTAGCGGCCAAACTCCTGTATACGTAAGCCCCAGAGTTTTTATTGACTGTAGATGAACACTGGCTTGTCACAGCTTGACCGGTGCTCAAGCGCGTGCTTATTCTAGCTTTACTCCGCAAAAATAATAGTAAATAGAACCATGGAAGCACTATCAGAGCTGGATCTGCCTTACCTGCAGATAGGTGAGACAGCATTCGCGGCAGACCCGATCCACGCTATTTCCATAGCGAAACAACAGCACGACTGGCTGGCCACATCCGATTACGGTTATGTGGTGCATGAATACGCCGCAATGAAGGAGTTGTTCCGGGATCACGATATCGATATGCGTGTACCGCTGGATGGTGTCGTGTCCATCATGGGTGTTGAAGGTACGCCCTGGGGTCGCTTTATGGATGAGCAGTTACTCAACCTTTCCGGCGCTCCACACAAACAATTACGCGATATTGTCGCTCCGATGTTCACACCCAGAAAGGCCAATGAAAGCCGTGACCTGATGCGGGAAAAAATGCGCCAGCTACTGGATGAGTGGGCGCCGAAAGGCGAATTTGATTTCGAAGAGTTCGCCTCCTATTACCCGATCTCTGTAATCTGCGCAATCATCGGGGCCCCGGCGGATGTAATTCCCCAGATTCGTTCTTCACTCGAAGCGCTGGGTGTCGCCCTAAGCATGGACCCTGGCAACATCCCCAAATTTCAACAGGCCATCACATTGATGGATGACTTCGTCATTCACCTGGTTGAGCAGAGAAAGTCAGGGAGTCGCGCCAGTGAGAGGGCCGATTTGCTGGATGCCTTGATAGAAGCAAACCGGGATGGCGCAATGTCCGACCGGCAACTTTACGACATGCTGATCAATCTATTTGTCGGTGGCTACGACACTTCAAAAAACATCATGACTTTAACCATGTATGCCTTGCTGGAGCGACCCGGGATCTACGCGCGCTGCGCAAGCGATATTGATTACTGCGGCCGGGTGATCGAGGAATCGCTACGGTTTCGCAGTTCCACGTCCATGTTGCGAAAGCTCACCCGCGACCTTGAATTTCGCGATGTGCTGCTGCCCGAGGGCACCATGCTTTGGTTTACCAACCCCGTGATCGCACGGGATGCAGATTTTATCGACAATCCCCATGAATTTGATCCCGAACGTGAGCCGGGGCGTCATCACAGTGCCTTCGGCCTCGGTCGGCATATCTGTCTGGGGCAGTTTATTGCGCGAGCGCAAATCCAGGAAGGATTTCACCTGATTACCCAGCGTTTGAAAAATCCCAGGCTGGCTGGAAACGTCGGGTATCGTTCGTTCCTCGGGGCGGGAGGACTCAAAGGATTACCAATTGCCTTTGATTCGACTCCACCCACGTAACCACTCTCTTCGTGTGAGAATTTGCAATGCGTCGCACCAATCTTTCTGGTCAATGCCGGCCGCGCCGTGATTGGCACGCCTACTGATGCAATCGCATGATCGAGCGGCTGCAGCAACAACAGGGTGAATCAGGGGTAGTCTTGCTGCAGGCCCACAACGGGGCGGAGTGGGAAGCGACCAAAAATGAGTGGCGAAAACGCAAAACGATAACGATAAACCCATTTCGGGAGAGCTTGTATCGATGGTCAGCTTAAGCCAGGTTGTTGCCTGGGTCGTACTCATTGTTCTCATTGCGTTTGGCGCCTCGCTGGCTGTTGGTGGCGCGATATTGATCGCGGCTGACGGTAGCGGTTATTACCTGATAGCAGGGTTGGCAATTGCCGGTTCCAGCGTATTGATGATTCTTGGCAAACCTGCCGGGCTGATGCTGTTTGGGCTGACCTTGATCGCCACTTTGATCTGGAGCCTCTGGGAAACAGGTTTGAATGGTTGGGCACTGGCCCCAAGGTTAATTGCACTCGCGCTTGTCGGGTTTTTGCTCCTTGTTACGCCTGTTGCGCGCCGCTGTTACGAGCGGAACTTCCTCTGGCCCCTGGCCTGGGTGGGCATCCCGGTGCTGGCATGTTTTTCCGCGCTGGGTGTTGCCGCGCTCCAGGAGGGCTCACGCTACGCTAATGACGAAGTGACTGCGCCCATTGTTGCCGCGCAGCCAGACCAGGGTGAGTGGCGCCACTGGGGCCGTACGACCGGTGGCGATCGCTATTCGCCGCTCAAGCAAATCAGCACCGCCAATGTCGAGCAACTGGAGCTGGCCTGGGAGTACCAGTCCGACGTGCCGGAGTTCGGCAGTTTCGGCAATCACATGTTCCAGTCCACGCCGCTGGCTGCTGATGGCCGGCTCTATACCTGCGGTGATCGCAATGTGGTAGTGGCCCTCAATCCGGACACTGGCAAGGAGCTTTGGCGCTTTGATCCCAAACTCAATCTGGACGGCATATTCGTTACCACCTGTCGTGGAGTGGCTTACTACGAAGCGCCTCAACCGGGCGCACTTCAATCGGCAGCAAGTGGCGCAAACACAACTTGCTCTAAACGCATCGTCTACGGCACTGCCGATGGTCGCCTGCTCGCCGTCGACGCCGAGACCGGCATGGCTTGCGCGGATTTTGGCGAGCAGGGGGCAGTGGACCTTCGTTTAGGCATGGGGGAGATTCCCCCGGGGGCACTGGCCGTGACATCGCCCCCGACAGTTATCAACGGGGTGGTGATTCTCGGCCAATTTGTCTCGGATTTTCTCTCCTATTTCGATACCCCGTCAGGTGTGATTCGTGGCTATGACGCGATCACCGGCGAACTGCGCTGGGCCTGGGATGCTGGACGCCCGGACCGCACTACGCTGCCACCAGAAGGTGAGTCTTATACGATCGATACTCCAAATGCCTGGGGCGTGTTCAGTGGTGACGAGACCCTGGGACTGGTCTACGTACCTACGGGTAACAGTCCGCCGGATTTCTATGGCGCACACCGGAGTGCGGCATCGGAAAAATACAGTTCATCCATCGTCGCCATTGATGTGGCCACCGGAAAAGTGCGATGGTCCTTCCAAACCGTGCACCACGATCTCTGGGATTACGACGTGCCATCTCAACCGGTGGTCGCGGATCTGCAAGGTAGCGATGGGATGATTCCCGCGCTGATCGCACCCACCAAGCGCGGGCAGCTATTCGTACTCGATCGGCGCGATGGCACCCCCGTCGACAGGGTGGTGGAAAAACCAGTGCCACAGGGCGCCACACCGGGAGATTGGACCTTCCCAACCCAGCCCTACACCACCGGCTTTCCCTCGCTGGCGGGTGAGGACCTGACGGAAGCGAGTATGTGGGGCATGACGCCACTGGATCAGCTCTGGTGTCGCATCAAATTCCGGCAGGTGCGCTACGATGGCCAATTCACACCACCGTCTACCGACACCCACATCAATTATCCCGGCTCGGCAGGCGGCAGTAACTGGGGGAGCGTCACTGTCGATAAAGCGCGCGGTTTGCTGGTTGCCAATTCCCTGCACATGGCGGAAACCGGACGCATGCTGCCAAGGAGCGAAGGCGAGAGTTTGAACCATACCCGGGACACCACTATTTATCAGCAGGAAAAGATTCCCTATGTATTCAAACGGCAGATCCTGATGTCCCCGCTCGGAGTCCCTTGCCAACAACCACCCTATGGAAAAATCAGTGTCTTCAATCTGCATACGCGGGAGCTGTTGTGGAGCAAACCCCTGGGCACGGCTGCACGGTCGGGGCCCTGGGGCATCGAACTGGGTTTACCCATACTCATGGGCGTACCGAATTCAGGTGGTTCAATCGCTACTGCGGGAGGTTTGATTTTTATCGGTGCTGCCCAGGATCGGCTGCTGCGCGCCTTTGATATCGGCAGTGGTAAAGAAGTGTGGCAGGCCCAACTTCCCGCCGTCGGCGCCGCTACCCCCATGACCTACCTGTCATCGGAAAGTGGGCGACAGTTTGTAGTCATCTCCGCCGGTGGGCATGCGGGTATTCCAGGCCCCTCGGCCAGCAGTGTCATGGCCTATGCCTTACCTGTGAAGGGATCGCGTTGACAGCACACACCCTTCCACCTAGGCTTGTCCCAACCCTCTCGATCAGGATGATTTGAGCAGCGGCCGCAGGGCAGTGGTATCCGACCGGGGGCCGGGGCTGAGGCTATATTCATGGATTCGAATGAGCTACCCAGCGGTCTGGCGCTGACCGCGCTGGACGAGAGTTTCAGGGAAGACCCCTACCCTGTCCTCAAGCGTCTACGGGACGAGGAACCGCTACACCAGGACGTCCTCCTCGCCCGCTACAAACTGACCCGCTACGACGATGTGCGCCGCCTGCTGCGCGATCCAGACTATTTTACCGATCCTCGCAAGTCCCGTGAGGGCAGCTTCGCGCGCCTGCTGCTGCGCGATGACGACAGCCAGGTAAGCATGTTGCTGCTGGACGAGCCGGAGCACCGCCGGCTGAGAGGGCTGGTGAACAACATTTTCACACCCCGGGCGGTAGAGGCCTGGCGGCCACGGATTATCGAGGTCATCGAGGATCATCTGGCGCAACTCGGCGGGCCGGAGTTCGACCTGATGGCAGACTACGCCGGTCCCATCCCGACGGTGATTATCGCGGAGATGATCGGTATTCCCGCAGACCTTCACCAGCAGTTCAAGCGCTGGTCCGACACCTGTATCGAGGCGGAATTCGCCATCGCCCCTCCGGAAGAGCTCCGAGCCAGTGGGCAGGCCGCAACCGAGGCACTGCAAGGCTACTTTGCCGAGCACATCGCGTACCGGCGTCGCCAGCCCGGCCAGGACCTGGTATCGCGCATGCTGGCAGCGCGATTCGAAGGCGAGGCGCTCAGCGACATGGAAATTATCAACCAGTGTGAGTTACTGCTGATCGCCGGGAACGTCACTACCAGCGACCTGATCGGCAATGGCGTGCGGGCTCTCCTGCAACACCCCGATCAACTGGTACTCTTGCGGGAGCAGCCCGGATTGATCGTGCAGGCGGTAGAGGAAATCCTCCGCTACGACACACCGGTGACATCGATCGGCCGTATTACCCCCGGGGCTGTTACCATCCGGGGTTGTCCCATCGGCAAGGGAGAGGCGCTGACCCTGTCCCTGGCCGCGGCCAATCGCGACCCGACGGCATTCCCGGAACCGGACCGTTTCGATATCACCCGGCAGGATAACGCGCACCAGTCCTTCGGCGGAGGGCGCCACCTCTGCCTGGGTGCCTGGCTCGCACGCATCGAGGCCCAGGAGGCCATCCTCCGCCTGGTACAGCAGTTTCCCCGGCTCAGCCTGGCCCGGCGCGGCTGGCGTTTTTCACCGACACCTTCCTTTCGCGGCATGGACTATTGCTGGCTGGCCACGGGCACGGGCACGGAGCCGGTTCATGCCACATAGTGTGTTGGCTACTACAATGCATACTGAGTCCCAGGTACCGGGATCAGCGCAGCGCAGGCTCCAACAACAGCCCCCAGCGGGCAATTGGAAGATTCCCAGGGAGTGGATATGCAATTAGTAAACAGCAGGTACCGGGGAACTGTAGCCGCGAGTTTGTTGAGTCTCTGCTGCGGCATTGGCAGCCCAGGGCTTGTAGCCCAGGAGCTGGAGGAAGTACTGGTCATCGCGCAACGCGTCGAGGCCTCCCTGCAGGAGGTGCCCATCGCGGTTACCGCCTGGAATGCAGAAAGCCTGCGCAATGCCGCCCTGTTCCAGTTGGAAAACCTCAACCTGGTATCACCCAGTTTCTATATCGACGTGTCCAACAACAAGATCTCAAACAGCCCGATCCAGGTACGCGGTGTCGGCACCGTCGGCGTGAACCCGGGTTTCGAAGGCGCTGTAGGGATTTACGTCGATGGTATCTACCGCAGCCGCCCGGGCATGGTCCTGCAGCATTTCAATGACATCAGCTCGCTGGAGCTATTGCGCGGACCGCAGGGCACCCTGTTCGGCAAGAACACCTCCGCTGGCGCCATCCTGATGACGTCCACGCCGCCCTCCGATGCCTTCGGTGCTGGCGCGGAGCTGGAACTCGGGGATTACCAGCACCAGCAGGCCAGGGTTTACTTGGAAGGCCGTGTCGCTGATGGCGTGGCCGCCCGGGTCTCCGCATTCAGCAGGACGCGCGATGGCTTCCACGAAAATCCGGTCTCGGGCCTGGACCAGGGCAATATCGACACCCAGGCCATCAAGGGGCAGCTGGTCTGGGAGCCCAATGACAGGCTGGCGCTAAAGCTCATAGCCAGTTATTCACAGGCCGACGAGCGCTGCTGCTACGGCGACAGTGATCGCTGGAAGCGCGAAGGCGTGGAGAATGACCTTGCCAACACCGTGCTCGCACTGCGCGCGAACTGGCCCGACCTGCGACCCTATGATGGGCCCTACTACGAATCAAGCCTCGAAGACCGCGAGGTGGTGGTCAACTGGGAGGGCGATGACAAGACCGAGGACATCGCGACGGTATTCGATGTGAGCTGGCAGCTCTCCAGCGATGCGGTGCTGCGCTCCCTTACCGGAATTGCACGTTTCGAGAACGACCAGTTGGGCCAGGACCCCGATTCCGGCCCGGTGGACGTACTGGGCAATTACCAGCAGACCTTCGACTTCGAGAGCTTCAGCCAGGAATTCAACCTGAGCGGAAGCCGCGGCAACTACGACTATATCGCGGGCCTCTACTACGCGCGGGAAGACATAGACCACCGCCTCTCCATAGATTCCGGTTCCGACCTGCGCACGATGTACGCGCTCGTCTACCCCGGTTTGCCAGTACAGATCTCCGAGGGTCCCGACCAGGTGAATCCCCTGGCGATGATCGCCAATAACCGCTTCGAGCAGGAGGAGGAAGTTCTCGCCGCCTATGGTCACATCAGCTACCGCCTGGGTAGTCGCTGGGCCGTCCTCGCCGGCTTGCGCTATACCGAAGTGGAGAAAACACTGGATCGCCACAACCTGCTGGGGGGTGGCACTCACGAGGGCTTTGGCGATTACCTTTTCCAGTACAACGGCCCTGGCTGGGTCGCGCTGCCCTCCTCCGGACCAGATGTCGAGGGGCGCAAGCACAAAGACGATGAACTTACCTATAACCTCGGCCTGCAGTATTTCTTCGGTGATCACACCCAGGCCTACCTGTCCTACACAACCGGGTTCAAGGCCGGCGGCTTCTCCCTGAACAACACTTCGGGCGGCGGCTTCTGGGTCAGTGAAAGCAGCCCCGTGGCCGACCTCGACAAACCCCACCCGGTGCACGGCGCAGCGGGGATGTATCAGTCAGTGCTCGAGCCCGCGGACAACCCCCTTGAATACAAGGAGGAAACCGTCGATTCCTGGGAGGCCGGCCTGAAGACGGATTTCATGAACCGGCGGGGCCGGCTCAACATCGCCCTGTTCCACTCGGACTTCGAAGATATCCAGATCAACCAGTTGATCCCGACACCGCCGCAGTTCGTTACCTATAACGCGGAAGAGGTGGCAGTGGAGGGAGTCGAACTGGAGTCGGCATTCGCCTTCACCGACAGCCTGCAGGGCAGCGTATCCATCACCAACCTGTGGGAGGCAAACTTTGGTGACGACCTGTCCAATCCGCTGGCCAATAACCCGGTGACGGGTTTTGAGGGCGACAGATTGCCCCACGCACCGCGCTGGGCAGCGCACCTGGCGTTGAGCTACACCGGCCGGCTCTTCCAGGGTGTCGACTGGTTCGCCAATGGCAACGTGTTCTACAAGGGCAAGCATACCCAGAATCCGGGTCCCATCGACAACGCGGATGGCGCTATCAATCCGACCGACGAATACGCACTGCTTGGGCTGGAAATTGGCGTGGCCGGCGTCGATGGCAGCTGGCGGGCCTCGGTACGCTGCGCAAACTGCAGTGACGAGTTGTACTCCAACGACTTCTACGGCCAACCCTATTACGACCAGATAGCCGCCAACCGGGTAATGACCCGTCCTGGCGATCCACGTACCTGGGTAGCGTCGTTCGGCTACTACTGGCACTAGGCCTCAAGCCCACCCACTGAAACCGACGAGTGGCCTACCGGCCCGCCGCCTGCAGGGTGCCGAGCGCCTCGCGAACCGATTTGAACTCCGCCTGGTCGCGCATATCGACGCAAAGGCGCTCGAGTTCGCCCAACTCGGTCGCGGGGTCTTCCCCCGCAAAGGTCAACAGGCGAACCAGTGCGCTGCGGCAGACAAGTTCGTAGTGCCGTGATCCCGAAGTCTCGGACTTGTTGATGGACTGACGCAGTTCCAGAATGCCGGGCTCAACAGCAAGGGGATCACCGTTGCGTAACAAAAGCTCCGCGCGGGAATGGCTCAGTGCCGGCCGGAACAACACTTCACCGCTGCGCTCCGCTTCTTCACTGGCCTTCTGCAGTACCGCCGACGCCTGCTCGAGATCACCATTGTGCAGGAGCCCGGTCACCAGTGCGGCCAGGAATCCGTGCTTACTGGTCTGCGCCCCGCTCAGTTCGTACAGATCGATGCCGCTGCGGGTCATGACCGGGCCGCTGGCATCACCGCGCATCGCCAGGCACCAGCCCTTGTAAACCATGGACATACCCATGAACACGGGGAACCCCTGCTCCTCGCAAAACCCGACGTTTTCGCTGGCAAGGGTTTCGAGCCTCTCAAGCTCACCACGCATGTAGTAAATGCTTTGCAGGAATGCCAGGGCCTGTGCACGGGTAAAGGGGTGATTGAGCTCCTCCAGGCCCTCGAGTATCCGCCGCTCTACGTCGATACCATCCCGGTAACGTCCCTGCAAATTGAGGGTCAGCGCATAGTGGGAAAGTGCAGCCACCCCAGGGTCCTGGCCGTAAACCAGGGTATGGGAGCGATGCCGTTCGGGGCGGTAGAGCTCGATCGACCGTTCGAAGAGGGGCAATGAGCGGCTGACTTCTCCCCGGAACAAGTGCGCGGAGCCCAGCACCCAGGCCAGTTCGAGCTGGTGCCCGGGGTCGCTCTCCCGGGAGAGGACTGCGCCGAGTTCCTCTCCCATGGCAATCGCCACCTTGTAGTCCGCCTGTACGGTGTAAAAACTCATCAGTCCGCGCATCACCGGAAACAACTGTTCTGAAGCGCCGAGGAGTTCGCACAGTTCCCTGGCCCGGTTCAGGACCTCCCTGACCTCGGGTGCTGCAAATCCCTTGAGGGCTGTCAGGGCCGGGGCCAGTGTCATCAGCAACTGCAGCTCCAGGCCGATCTGCAATTCCGGATTCTCCAGCCGCCCGAGTAACTCCAGGCCTCGCTCGAGGTGATGGGTGGCTTCCAGGTTGGCGCTGGCGGCCAGCGCCCGGGCTCCCGCCCGCAACCAGTAATCGATGGCCTGGGGGAAGTGCTCCGCGCTGGTGTAGTGCCGGGCCAGGCGCTCCGGTTCGTTGGCCACCGACTGGGGAAACTGGGTGAGCAACACCTCGGCCACGGTCAGGTGGATTTCGCGCCTGCGTGAGCGCAACAGGTTACCGTAGGCGGCATCCCTCAAGAGCGCGTGATGGAAACTGTAGCGCGGCGGCTGGTACGAGGGCAGGCGCTGGAATATTTCCTCATCACACAGTTTCTCGATGACCTGCGTGGTTTCCTCCACGCTCATTCCGTTCACCGCAGCCACCAGGTCGAGGGAGAATTCACGTCCGAGGACGGCACTGGTAAGAACAAACTCGCGGGACTGGCCGAGCCGATCCAGGCGCATTATGAGACCGCTCTGCAGGGCATTGGGTACCGATAGTTGATCCATGTCGCCGCTGGCGAGAACGACGTCCTCCCCCGAGTCGAACTGGGCGGCAAGACTTCGCGAAATCTCCTCGGCGAACAGGGGAACACCGTCCGACCTGTCGAGCACCCGCCTGAGGATTTCCTCCGGCAGGCGGCGATCACCCAGATGGTTGCGAATGATCGACAGCAAGTGCTCCCCATCCAGGCGTTGGAGCCAGAGTCGGGTCAAATCGGCAGTCGGCCATTCTGGCGCACCATCCGGACGCGAGGTCATCACCAGCATGCTGCGTAAATCGCTGATCGCCGAAGTCAGGCGCTCGAGAAACTGTGCAGTAGTGGGGTCCGACCAGTGCACATCCTCCACGAAGATCAGGATCGGCCGCTCGTTCGCTCCGTGAGTCAGCATCGCCACGCCGCAGGCAAGGGTTTCGTCGCGGATGCGCTGTGGGCTCAAGCCGGCCAGCGCTCTCTCAACCTCCGTATCTTCGATCCCCAACAAGCGGCAGAGGAATGGATAGACCTTGCCGGGCTGCGGGTAGCTCGCGTCGAGGAATCTCATGAGCTTTTCCGCGCGCAATCCTGCGCTTTCCTCCGGGTCTATGCCAATCGCATTATTGAGGAAGTTGATGATGGGATAGAGCGGCGAAGAACGTGTATAGGGAGAGCAATACAGGCGCACCTGCAGGGCTTCGTTTTCATCGAGGCCGGCGCAGAAGGCGTTGAGGAGACGCGACTTACCCAGCCCGGCCTCACCGAGAACCAGCACACTGCTGCCATTCCCTGCCTTCGCCCTGTCCCAGCCCTCGTGCAAAGCGTCCAGTTCCGCCTGCCGACCACTGAGTTGGTCGCTCGCTCCTGCTGCATACCTCGCCCTGAAGCGATCCTGGGAAGCGCTTTCCCCCGCTACTGTCCAGCACTGCACAGGGCGTTCGAAACCCTTGAGCTCCCGCTGGCCCGCATCGACAAAGGAAAACAGCTCGCCCGCCAATGCGCGGGTACTGTCGCAGATCGCGACCGTGCCGGGTTGTGCTGCGCCCTGGAGGCGGGCAGCCAGGTTGGGCGTTTCACCGGTGACCATCGCCTCGTAGTGGGTACCCTTGTCGAACACTCCGCCCACGACGACGTCACCCGTGGCAATGCCGACCCTGACCATGGACTGTACGCCCGGGTGAAACTCCACCCTTGAGACCTGTCTGCAAGCCTCCAGCCCCGCACGAACCGCCAGTTCGGCTTCGTGCTCCACTGCGTTTGGATAGCCGAAGTAACAGAGAATGCCGTCGCCAGAGAAGCGCGCTACGTAGCCGCCGTACTTGTCGACGATGGGTGTCACGGTTTCCTGGTAGCGGCGGATCACCGCATCCATTTCTTCGGCATCGATGCGGGTCGAGAGTTCGGTGGAACCCACCAGATCGAAGAAGGCGACACTGACCTGCCGGCGTTCGCTGTCGCCCGGCGCCCTGCTGTCAACCTGGCCATCAACTTGCAAGGCAGCGATGGCGCGCAGGAGTTTCTTCCGATGGCCGAGGGAGTCGACGCCCAGTTCGCGCAGGTCGGCCTCCTCGAGAAAAGGCAGCGAATCCCAGTCCAGGTGATTGTCCCGGAAAGTCTCTGCGTATTTCTCCAGTCCCAGTTCAGCGAGCCAGCTGTCCGTATCCATCGGGTTCCAGGTCTCGTCGGGCGCTACTGGTAAGAGATGTTCTCACCAAAGATTACCTTTGGAAAGCCACAGATAGCGCGTGAAGCCTCGAAGCCTGACATCGTGGCTCCCTCGATACTGCCCGCTTCAACGCCATTGCGCGTCCAGTCGCCAGCGAACAGCAGGTTGTCGTAGCCGCTGTCAGTCACCCGCGGGCGCGACGCCAGAGCGCCGGGCCAGGTCATGGTATAGCGTTCCAGTGGCCCGCTGTTGGCGCGCTCGACCGCCATCAGGACTTTTTCCGGGTCGATACCCTCCGGGTTTTCCGGGCTTCCCACCTTCGGCCAGATGCCCGACGCATAGCAGCTGGCGAACTCGGAAGACTGCTGCTCCACCACCGCCAGTTGCCCCGGGATGTAGTCGTGATCCTCGGGGCCCGGCGCAAAAACCGGCGCCTGCAGGGGACCGAAAACGCAGGCAATGGCCCCGGGCTCACGACCCTGAGGCCATTTTTCTACGCTGGCGAGCTGGCCGTCATCCTCCCAGGTGCAATAGGGCAATTGATAGGCTGACATTATCGGCCGCGGCCACGGCCAGCCGATTTCCCTGAGGTCTGTCTTGAACCAGACCCGGTAGCTCTGGCTCTCCACCGCCGGGTTCTCGTCCACCAGCCGGCGCCAGACGAGGTTGCTTTGGTAAATTTCCGGGCAGTAAAAGGGAATCACGCCATGTGGTACGGCGAAAATCACCTTGTCGAAATCGCGGCCGAATTCCAGCTCGAGATCGGGATGACTGCTGTGCCAGTCGCTATAGAATGACTCCAGGTCATAGTCCCCCTGCTCGAAGCGTTTCCGGTCATCCTCGCAGAACTGCTCCGACAGGGGTTGGTTCGGCCAGCAGGGCCAGTCCTTGACCCGGACGAAGGGGTCGTAGCCATCAGCTTCACCATTCACCAGCTTGACCTGCTGCTCTATGGTAATCGTCTGGATTTGCCTGCCGTCGGACGAGGGCTGCAGGTGTTTGAACTTGTGGAAATAATTGATCTTCACCCCACGACCGCGCAGTGCGATGCACAATGGCGCGATGAAGGAATCGCCAATCTCGTGTTGCAGGGAATAGGCCACACTGCCGCGATAGTTCCCCGAGGCATACAATTGGCCCAACAGGGCAATGCCCGCTGACATGGCCGGGAACCCGGTGTCGCCGCCATGATAGGCCAGCGAGTTCTCATACCACAACTTGACGAAAGGCGAATCGGTGGCGTACTTCGACGCACCGTGTTTTCCCAACCACTCTCGATAGTCGTAATGGTCGATACTCTCGTAACCTCCGGGCTGCAGCACCTGGTCATCGAGCATGCCGATAATCAGCGAGAGGTTGTAATCGATCATGGACCAGCGGCGCCTGGCGCCCAGGTGATCCTCCACCGAGCCTTTCTCCAGTAACCAGAAAAAGCCGCGCAGGAGCTTCAACGCAACGACCAGTACTGAGTCCACCCAGTCGCGACCATGCCGGTGCCGGGACAGGCCGAGCACTCCGCGCAGCAGGCAGCCACTGAGCTTGTGCAGTAAACGCTTTACCCAATGACTGTGGGGTTCCCAGGCCGGTGGCAATTCCTGTTTGTCGCTGAATTCGAGGTTGTTGATCTTGCTGATGAATTTCCAGCCAAAAATGCCTTCGAGCAGCCACTCGAGCAACATTTCCACGATATATTTCAGATCAAGGGTTTCCTGCTGCTCTTCGCCGGGAACCGCGCCATTGGTGGGGAATTCCATGAACCATGTATGCCACTCGCCCTTGAACAGTTCCTTGAGCGCGACAAGATTGCGCGGCAACAGCACCTTGTCGAAACTGCCGAATTCATGCCGTCCCGTTGCGGGAAGTTCCCTGTAGACTTCGCGCATCATCTTGAAAGTATTGGTGTAGCAGCCGAAGAGATAGTGAGCGCAATTCTGTTGCAGCGCCATCTCCTCACCCGAGCGACCGGTGGAGCACTTCCCCCCGGCCCGCCAACCCACCTGGTAGATCGTCACGTCGTAGCGCTCGCGCAAGTCCTCGCTTGCACTCAGGCCATAGGCCGCTGCAAGTCCCGCAGGGCCGGCGCCGAGGATACACACGCGCTGCTTTTTCCTGCTGCCGGTATCGCTGCCATCCATGTTGTTGCTCTCCCGAGAAACCAACCGCGATTTGCTCCGCGAATACCGACATGCGGAAGTGAAATGCCCGTCGAGCGCCAGGGCATCGTCTGTGCGAATCCCGCTACCATAGCCGACTCTTCACACTCGCGAAAGCCGGCTTGCGCCGCGCAGCGACCGAATACTGCTATCCTGTAACTGGATAGCGCCTGCGCAGTACTCGGGGCGCTTAACCGATCCGCGTCGTATCGCTGTAGGGGTATCGGTAGTGTAGTCCAGGGATTGACAACAACTACGTGAGAGGCCGCCAGCATATGAACGACGAGAGCACAGGCGTCGACGGCGCTGATACTGAAAAAGCTAAACCCGTCAAACTCGCAGTGCTTGGGGGAGGACCGGGGGCGCTCTCGGCTCTCTACCACATCACCAACGACCCCGAACGCTGTCGCCAATACGATATTACCGTCTATCAACTGGGCTGGCGGCTCGGCGGCAAGGGCGCCAGCGGCCGTGGCGAGGATGGCAGGATACTGGAGCACGGCCTGCACGTGCTGTTCGGCTTCTACGAGAATTTCTTCTCCATGATCCGGGCGGTGTACAAGGAACTGGACCGCCCCGAGGGCCACCCCCTGTCCACCTGGGAAAAGGCTTTTAGCGGCGAGAATTTCGGTGTCGTAGAGGATTTCTTCCAGGGCCGCTGGCAACCCTGGGAGGTCGAGTTCCCCACTAACGAATCCATACCGGGGGAGGGCAGCACCTTCGACACGCCCGAAGACTATTTCTCCATGCTGGGTCAGTCGCTGATCGAATTGATTTTCGGCTGGCGCGCCCTGCACAAGCGGCACAAGCAAGCGACAGGGAAGCGCGCCCGGACACTGGACGAATACGGCCACAACGAGCACACCCCACGCTGGAGCGACCCACTGGTAAACGGTCTGATGCGTCTTCTGGAATGGCCGCTCAGGCAAGCCCTTTCCTGTTCCGACAAGGCGAAGCAGCACAAACGGATTCGCCGCTATTCCGGCTGGTTTCGCAACTTGCTGTGGCCGCTGATCCGTCTTTTATCCAAACACAGTCTCGCCGGCCAGCGATTCTGGCTCGGGATCGACTACACCCTCGCCCTTGTGCATGGTATTTGCGATGACGATGTCTTCGCCGAGGGCGGATTCAATCGAATCGACCACTACGATTTTCGTGAGTGGCTTCTGCTCAATGGCGCTCACGAACTCACCGTAAAATCCCCCTATGGTCGCGTGGTCTACGACGCCGCCTTTTCCTACAAGGACGGTGACCCGGACAAGCAGCTGGTGGCCGCTGGCGCTGCTGTGCGCTGTGCCCTGCGCATGGCTTTCACCTACAAAGGCCACAACTACTACAAGATGAATGCGGGCATGGGCGATACGGTTTTCGCCCCACTCTACGAAGTGCTCAGGAAGCGCGGGGTGAAGTTCGAGTTCTTCCACCGGGTAGAGGCCTTGCGCCTGTCGGAAAAACGGGATGCGAAGGGTGAGCGCTCCATTGCATCAATCGAGATGACGGTACAGGCGAAACTCAGGGAGGGGCTGGAAGAATACAATCCCCTGGTGGAAATCCAGCACCTGGACTGCTGGCCGGCGAAACCGTGCTACGAACAACTACAGTACGCGGAGCAACTGCGCGACTACGACCTTGAGTCCTACTACGACCACCTGCCGAAGGAAATCACCGAATCGAAGGTGCTCAAGGCGGGTGAGGATTACGACAAGGTGCTTTACGCTATTCCCATAGGGGCCGTACCCTACCTGTGCCAGGACCTGGTCGACGACAGCCCGCGTTGGGCGGAAATGGTCCAGCACGTGCAGTCCGTCTCCACCGTGGCCTTCCAATTGTGGTTCAGGAAGGACCTGCACGAACTCGGCTGGAAAGCGCCCTCCCCCCTGCTCAGCCTTTATGTGGAACCACTCAATACATGGGCGGATATGAGCCAGGTCATTCCGCGGGAGGACTGGCCCACCGGGGAGGGCCCAAGGAACGTCAGTTACTACTGCGGTGCGCAGAAAGGACCGACCTTCGCTCCCGACCCACGGGACAAGGCCAATGCCAACTTCCAGAAGGATCAGTATGCCGAAGCGAGACGCCTGGCGCTGGACTTCTGCGAAAATAATATCGGCACACTGATGCCTGCGGCGATCGATCCCGAAACACCACCCATCCTCGACTGGAACATCCTTCTGGCACCGGGTGGGATCGAGGGCAAGGCCCGTTTTGACCAGCAGTACTGGATTTCCAACTGCGGGCCCTCAGAGCGCTGTACTATCGCCCTCCCGGGCGCAACCCGGCACCGAATGAAGGCCGGTGATACCGGATATAACAACCTCTGCATCACCGGCGACTGGATCGACAACGATTTCTACGTGGCCTGTATGGAAGGCACGGTCATGGGCGGCATCCACGGCGCCCGCGCGGTGACCGGCATCGATTTTCCCATCATTGGAGAACGTTTCAACCAGGACTGAGGAGAGGGGTTACAGGAGCCGAGGCAGGTGTGGACACTGCACCGGGGGCGTAATAGTCCCCCCGGCAGCAGCGGCCACCAGCCGCAGGTTTTTACTCAGCGGCGTTTGCCGCGGAATAGTCCAAGCAGTGACAGGGCGGACACGAAGAGCCAGCCGGCGGCTGGCAGAGGTACTGGCGTTACGCTAAGGAGCGTAGCGGTTCCAGAATAACGGATGCCCTCGATTTCAATGATCGACAGGCCGAGGGCGGCGACCAGACCCGGGTCCATCAGGCTCGGACAGAACGTCGGCTGATCCACAAGACACTCCTCAGTGACAGCGAGCGCGGAATGGGAAAAACTGAAAGCGCCCTCTACTCCCACCACGTCGGATGTCAGGGCGAGAAAATCCTCCAGTGACATCGGCTGGGGGTCGACATCGTTGTAGGTGTTATATCTCAGGTCGAAACCTTCCGTGTATTGATAGGTAGGCTGGATACCCTGGCCATCGCGGGTAAATGCATCCCCGGTTTCATGGCGTTCACTGACGCGCCCTACAAAGCTCAGTACCTGTGAATCGCCCAGCAGCGTACTCGCCGTCTCGGAACTCATCGCGGTCTGCGACACCGTCGTAGAGACACCCAGGTCCGCGCCTGAGCGCAATACGGCGATTGCGTCTTCGCTCTCGCCGCTGACCCCGATCACGGGCATGGAGATATCCTGGTAACTATCGTAGAGCATGGCGGGCATTTCAGGCGCAACGTCTGCTGTACTGACCTGGGTATCATCGACTACCAGCGTGAATTGGTATTGGGCGCTGCCGAACGCTTGCCACTGGTTGTTATTCAATGGCTCATACACTGTCGAATCGACTTCGAATACGAACGCCGTGGCAGACCATGCCAGCGGCGCTGCCAAGGTGCTGGCCAGGGTACCGAAAAATAATGCGAGGGGAGCTTTGCTGACTTTTATCATCTCGTACATCCTTGTCTGCGATTGTTTTTATTGCATGCTTATCCATAAAGCATGTGGCTATGAATATAGTTCACTGTCTGTGACACGGCAATGACAGCAGACGAATTTCAGCAGCAGGAAGCGGATTCCTGGCCAGGTGTCACAGTAAAGCAGTCTATTCCTGCTCCCCCTTCTTTCTTTTCTTCTTCGGTGATGCGTCGGAAGCGTGCAGTTCCTTCGCCCTCTTCTCTCGCTCCGCCTTGATGGCGTCGATCTGCGCCGGAATGGAGTCCAGAAACCGCCTGGAGCTTTTTGACATCTCCACGGGCTTATCCGCGGGAGCTCGGCTGTCGGATGGGGACTTGGGCGGGACTGTTTTTTTCACCTGGGGGGAGCCTTGGGCAGCGCCGTAGGCGCATTATGCGGCAGTGTCGCAAAATATTACACACCCCCTGCCCCTTCGCTGCACCGCGAGCAGGTTCAGGCAGGCGGGACTGGCGTCCGCCGGTAGAAAGCCCAGGTTGAATCACGGTTACGGGCGCGACGCTTGAGCGTCACGCCCGCTGGCTTGAAGACGGTTACGGCAGTGCAGCGACACACGCCTGGCCCAGGCCGGGAGGCAGGCCAAGCAGGGCGCGCTGGATCACAACGGAATCGGAATTGGTGCAGCTGCCATCACCGGTCACATCACAGAAGTCGGGATCGAAGGGCGAAGGCAGGCCCAGCAGGTAGCGCTGGATCAGCACCGCATCACTGTTACTGATCTTGCCGTCTCCATTGATGTCACCGCACTGGCAGGCATCGCCGATGCCATCGCCGATATTGGTGTCCAGGCCACCGCTGTCCGCCTGATCCGCGTTTGCCGTCACCGGGCAATTGTCATCGGGATCCGCCACGCCATCCCCGTCACTGTCCGGATTAGCCGCGCTGGTCAGCAGCGCCTGCTCGTCGAAATTGAGCAGGCCGTCTCCATCGCGATCCAGCGCCATACGCGGCCCCGAGCCCGGGGGAGCGCAGGTATAGGTGAGACTGTCGGAGCCGACCGCCAGGGCACGCAAGTCGCCATCGCTCAGGTCCGCTTCGGCGGCGGCATCAGGAGTGAACATACCGCTGTCCGGATCGAAGAGCCAGGCGCGCTCGTTGCCACCCACAGTGCCGTGAACGACGAGATCACACTCGTGTTGCTGCGGCGAAGAGGGGTTGGGCTGCAACTGCTGCGCACGGCTCCTGAACAGGTCGATTCGCGCGGAGACACTGGCCCCATTGCCCGCGTCGAGCGTCACCTGCTGCCCGACAATCGGCGCCAGTTCGCTGGGGAAAGACAGCAGGAACTCTGCCATGTCCTCTTCTTCGGCGCTGCTCAGGCTGAACAGACTGGCGGAGACAAAACTGTCCAGGGTATCGATGGTGCCGTTATGGGTGTAACCGAAACCGCGGATCTGCGGGATGTTCGCCGGTCCCGCGGAGGGGAAAGAGACGGTCTGGCCAACCGCGGTTCCACTTTGCGGAATCGCACCGAACATCCCGACTTTCTGGTACATATTGCGCAGGTGGGCGACTTTCATGAACTGCGGCGCGCCCTCGAAGGTCGACAGCCCATCGGTGCCGAAAAAGCCCTGGGCTGGATCCAGCACGTGGCAGCCGTTGCAGTTGGTCACGCCATCGGTAACCGGGCCCATATAGATGTCAAAGCCGTTCTGCTCCGCGATCGTAAGCGAGTTGTCCAGGTTGCGGATCGGGTTGGGCGGATAGCTCAACTGCAGGATAAAGTCCGTGAACGCCTGCATCTGCGATGCGCTCAACTGGCTGCCGCGACCGAGCAGGCCGACAAAGGCGGGATTGAACTGCTTGAAGGCCTCGTCCTCGTTGTCGAAGCTGTCCCCGACCAGGGCGCCACTGCGGTCGCCGCGCCAGTGCATCGGGCCGTGCTTGTCCATACCGCGCAGCGACTGGGTAACCATGGGCCCTTTCATCGGGTGGAAGGCGGGCGGACCAAGCAACTGCATGATGAAAGCGAGGTTGCCGGTAATGTTGAAGGGGTTCGGGTTCAGGATGACGTCGGTAGCGAGGTTGTCACTGAGGTCCCAGGCCAGGCTGTCCATCTGCCCGAAAACGTGGCAGCCGGCGCAGGAGGCCTCGCCATTGCTGGAGGTCTCCACCGCGTCGTAGAGGAAGCGGCGCCCATCCACTACCGAGGCCGGCTCCGGATTGTGCATGGTCAGGTGCGAAATTTCCTGTGCGATGCCGGTATCGATCACCGAGATACCGTTGTCGAAGCGGGTCATGACGTAGAGCCGCTGGCTGCCGCTGTCCAGGGCCAGGCCACTCGGACCGCCGCCCGTCACCGGAATGTGATTCGCAGCGGAAGGCACGAAGCTGTCCGCATCCAGTTCCGCCGTACTGAATACACCGACTTTGCCAGAGCCGAAGGCCGCCAGGTACAGGGTACCGTCGGCCGCGATATGCATGGCGGTAGGGGTAGCGAGGCTGGCGTCGCGCACTGAAAGCGGGCTCGGCACCACGTTGTAATTGATGTGCTTGTTGATGTGGCGCGGCACTACGGTACCCAGGCCGTCGATCAGCGTGATCTGCGCCCGGTGCAGGTCACCGGTCAGGTCCGGTTCATTGGGTACGAGGTTGTTGGCCTCGGTGTTACTGACGTAGAGCTTGCCTGTAGTGGGGTTTACCGCCATGTTGAAAAGAATCGTGCCTACACCGCTGAAGCTGTTCACCTCGACTGCCATTGCCGCCGCTGCGTCGATCTCGAACACATCGTAATCCGGCAGGATCAGTTGCGGCGCGTTGTTGATGCTACCGTCAGACTCTACCCAGTCGCTGCCGTCGAACTGCACGATGATGGGGATTTCCGGCGGCGTATTGAAGTCGTCATTTGGCGCGGTCAGGGTACCCTGGACGGGCACGATCGTCGTGCGGTTACCGGAGTGAAACACCCCGGCGTAGACCCGCGTGCCATCGGGAGACGCGGCCAGTGCCCTGGGGGTATCGCCGAAGAGTGTAATGATATTCTCTGGAGCGCCGCCCGGCGCCGGCCCGAGGTTATCGGCGTCGAACACCCAGACGTCGGCACGGCCGATACCCGGCGTCAGGAAATCACCGTATTTTCCGGCGGCGGGCACGTTCTGGCCGCGGTGGGCAGCGGTGATGAAGGCGCGGGGCAACGCGCCACCGGGCTGACCGGGTACGCCGGCAAAGACAATATCGCGCGGCTCGTCACCTACCAGCAGGGTGCGCACGATACGCGGCGGCGTCGCCGAGACATCCACCACACTGATACTGTCCGAGAGATGGTTCACGACCCAGACTTCACTGTTGCTGCGCGCCGCCACGGCAACCGGCTCCAAACCTACCGGCAACGAATACTCGTGTTCCAGGCCCCCGGGAGTGACGCTGAAAATCTCCAAATGGTTATCGGGCGTGTTGGTTGCGAACAGGCGGCTGCCGTCAGGCGACAGTGCCAGGGGCCTCACCTGCCCGCTCTCGAAATGCCAGAAATCCTTGCCGGTATTGGTGACAGTGGCCCAGGAGGGAAGCACGGGCAGGGTCAGTAGCAGGAAAAAAAGGGCTGCGAACGCCCAGCGTCTTTCGTTACACATGGCGTAGCTCCATTGTCTTTTTATTATTGCCGCATGTTATGGCTTCGCCGCCCCTTCAGGGACAGCGCAAAGCAGGCCAGCTCGATCAGCTGCGCTTCGGGCTTCGGCGCCTGGCCAGCAGTGCACCAAGGGCGGAAGCCAGCAGCCAGCCACTGGCTGGCAGCGGTACTTCGGAGACGCTCACGATGTCCAGCGTCGGAAACGGCGCATCGCTGAAAGAGTCATCCGTGTAGCTGCCGCTGAAAGTCAGGGTGCTGCCTGCAGTGCCGCTGAAATCGAAGCTGAACAGGAGAATCTCGCCCCCCTCGCCAAAAATGTCTCCGCCGATCTGCCCCCAACCCCCGTTGGGCATCGGAGCACCTATGTCGAGATTGTCGCCGGTCACATTACTCACCAGCCCGGTCCCGGTAACTGTGAGGTCCACATCCCAGCCGTAGGCTGTATCGGGAGTAAAGTTTACGTACAGGTCATAGCTACCGCCTTCAGGCAGTATCTCCAGCGTAGTGCCCGGGGAGTTGGAGTTGGAGGCCGCCCCGCTCTCTACCAACCATACCGTTGCGGCCTGGGTCGAGGCAGCGGAAAGGCTCAGCAGGCAGGCTGCGGCCGTGTACTTGATCATGCTCGGGGTTTTCATGTCGGCTCCGGTGTTCAGTGTTATCTGTTTTTTTAACGGTCGAGACGCCGATACATCATTCACGCCATCCAGCTTAAAACTCACGCAGGATGTGTACCATCGGAAAAATATGCCTATAAATACAGTCGCCTAGGCAGGGACAGCAGCGGAAAATACGCCGCGGCAAGACGAGATGTAAAGATTGCTGACAGCTTCGCGACCGAAGAATCCCGGTCGCCGGGACTCGCGGTGTGATTACGAAAGGCGCGCTGATCCGCACACCCATGCTTTGCCCCCAGCAGGGGAATGTGTCAAAAAAATTGCTAAAGCTAGAAGCTTGCGGCGGTTTCCGCCTGGTACCAGATTGCCGAACTCACCGCCCGCTCCTGGAGGGTCGCGGGCAGGGGTGCCTCGATTCCCAGGCGAACGGCATCAAAGGTTGAGTAGCGCGGTGTCGGGATTTCAATCACCCGGGCGTAGTAAAAAGCCGGCCGTGCGGGTTCGAACTCGGGATCGCTCCAGACCGCCGCCAGCTGGTCCGAGCCTATGTCATTGCGATAGCTGGCACTCCCGATATCGACCGTGTTGCCGACATCGACAAACTGCCCATCCGCATCGCGCTCGCGGCCCGCACCGCCAGCGACATCGAAAACCCGTTCCCGGGAGACGCCGTCGTCATCAACCCAGCCCTTGATAACTTGCAGGCGGTCGAGATTGGCGCCCTCTGGATCCTTGCTCGCCCAGAGCAAAAACCGTGGCGCCTCGATACTGGCGTGACCGCGCAACTCCCCCCCCATGGGAACCCCCAGGCTGTAGGCCTGGCCGGTCCAGTCCGGGTGAGTGAGCAGGGCCTCGTCCAGGCCCCAGCCAGCGAAAAAGCGCAGCTGCATCCGCGGCCCGCTCGTGGCGTAGGTTTCCCTGCGGACCAGGGCGTCGAATATGGCCTCCCGGGTATTGGCCTGGGCCCATACCGCCGCGAGCCCGCCAGAGCCCCAGGACTTGAAAGGCAGGGAATCCCTCGGCACAAGGTAGGTGTTGCCGGCACGAATCGCCGCCGTACCGTCAAACATGGGCAATTTGCCATGGTGATCTTTCTCGTCGGGCGTCGAACTGGCGTTGTGGCTGTCACTGCTGCCGATGACCCCGAATTTATAGGGGTTGAAACTGCTTGAATGGGAAAATTCAAGCCCCGTGCGCAGGGCGTGACGGGCATAGCTTCCCGCTTTTCTCGAGCGGGTGGGATCATCCTGGTTTCCCATCAGCTCAAAGTTGGCAAATCCATCCCGGGGGGATAATTCGGGGTGGGTCTCGGAAGCGCCTTTCACCTGGAAAATCTCGCTCACCGGCTCGTTGCGCAGCCGCTGGCTGGCGTAGGAGGCGCTCAGGGGTTCACCGGACAGGGTCATGGTGTCATACATCTTGCCGTTACTGAGATTGCCGTTGTGGGGAATGGCGATGACCTGTTTCCCCTGCTCGCGCTGGGAGTCGAGCACGTCCCAGAGGTCTTCCGGGTCCTGCGAATCCAGGGCCGAGAATGGCAGCTCCGGCACCTGGGTCCCGCGGTAGATCACGTTGCGGTGGAGCGTCTGTTTATCGGGCTTGGAACTCCACTCATAGGCGATAAACGTGGTGAACACTCCGGGCTCATAATGCCGCTGGGCCGCTTCGATGGTCGCCTGCCAGGCCTCCCGGGAAATCGCCTCGTGGCCTTCGATATCGAAGATTTCGTGGCGCCGGTTGATATCCCAGACAGTTTTCAGCAGGGCCCAGGTCAGCTTCAGCGGGCCATCTTCCAGGAGGCGCTCGCGCAGGCTGCGTACCTCCATCGGATGTACGGCCGGGGCCTGCCCCGCCACGCCGAGGAATTCTGCGTGATCCGTCACCGCGGCAAAATCGAGGGGACGGGATATCCTGATGGGATAGCCCGCGGCGTGTTCAATAGTTCCGCCACGAGTGAAGGTATAGGCGTCATCCGGCGTCGAACGCACGCCGTTGATCCAGGCATCCATCGAGAAACTGGTATGAATGTGGAGGTCACCCCACAGCAACTGGCGATTTTCCGTGAAGCCCACCTTCGGTTTATCAGGTTCCGGCTCGGCACTGGCCGCGCTGTACTCGGGGAACAGAGTCGGGTCTTCTATCGGGCTGCAGGCGGCCAGGACCGTGGCGAAAGCGACGAGGAAGACTTTGCCCCCGGCCAAAAACTTGTAGTTCATGCTGGCTTATTTTTCTGCTCTTCAGGAAAGCTTATACAAACTAGCATTTCGCCCGTTCTGCGAATACGTTCATTTGAGCTAAGCCGCGGTGATGACTGAATCTCCGGCAGATGATTGCCGGACTACTGGCGCAGCAGCCCCCGCCCCACCACCTGGGCCTGGATTTCCGCCGCGCCCTCGAAAATATTGAGGATACGGGCATCGCAAAGAATGCGGCTGATCTCGAATTCCAGGGCGTAACCATTGCCACCGTGAATCTGCAGGGCGGCGTCCGCGTTGCTCCAGGCAACCCGCGCCGCCAGCAGCTTGGCCATGCCAGCCTCGATGTCGCAACGCCTGCCGCTGTCCTTGGCTCGGGCGGCCTCATAAGTGAGTTCACGGGCCACTACCGTCTCCGTCACCATCATCGCCAGCTTGTCGGAAATGCGCGGGAATGCCAGCAGGGCCTCGCCGAACTGCCTGCGCTCGAGGGCGTAGCGCAGACCGCTGTCGAAGGCGCTCCAGGCGACGCCGACGGCGCGCGCCGCAGTCTGGATACGGGCGCCCTCGAAGGTCTGCATCAACTGCTTGAAGCCCTGGCCGGCCTCACCGCCGAGGAGGGACGAGGCAGGCACCGTGAGTTTGTCGAAAAACAGGGCGTACTCTTTCATGCCGCGGTAGCCGAGCACTTCAATTTCCTGGCCATCGAGCCCGGTGTCGGGAAAGGCGTTGCCCGCGTGGCCTCGCGTTTTTTCCACCAGCAGCATGGAGAGCCCGCCATAGCCGGGATTTTCAGGGTTGGTCCGCACCAGTAAAGTCATCAGGTCGCTGCGCGATGCGTGGGTGATCCAGGTCTTCGCGCCCTGGATTTCCCAGCCCTGCTCGGTAAGGGTCGCGCGGGTCTTCAGCGAGGCGAGATCGGAGCCGACGTCGGGCTCGGTGAATGCCGCAGTGGGGAGGACCTCGCCGGAGGCCAGTCGTGGGAGCCAGTGTGCTTGCTGTTCCCGCGTGCCGGCCATCGCGATAAGTTCCCCGGCAATCTCCGTACGGGTTCCCAGGGACCCGGCGGCGATCCAGCCGCGGCTGAGCTCTTCCGAGACCACGCACATCGCCAGCTTGCCAAGCCCGAGGCCGCCGAACTCAGGGGCTATGCATACGGCGAAAGTGCCCAGCTCAGCCATTTCCGCGACCACGGCGTCAGGAATCAATACGTCGTCCAGATGCCACTGGTGCGCGTGGGGAGCGATACGCTCACGAGTGAAGGCGCGATACTGGTCGCGGATCATGTCCAGGGTCTCGTCACCGAGGGCTTCACCGGGGACCCCCTGCTCTGTGACAAGCACCACCAGGCGGGCGCGCAGTTCGCCACTATTACCGGCGTCGAGTAACTGCGCCACTGCGCTGTCCGCCTGCAGTGCAAGCAGCGCATCGGCGGCGCCCAGTTCGGCAGCGCGAACGAACTCGGTCTGGCTCATGGGGATTCCGCCGACAAACTGGGCGAGATATTCGCCGAAGCCAAGCAAGAGGACCAGCCGCTCCCGCTCTCCCAGTCGCCCCCCGGACTGCAAGCGCCGGGCCCACTGATGCAGCGCCAACAGCGCCATGCGGTGGGTGGCCACCCAGGCCAGGCCATGCACCTGGCGCTGGTGCGTGTCGACCAGTCCGCTATCGATCTTCCCGTCGCGACTGACACGGGTACGAACCGCGGCAGTGACAGCCGCCTGGTAAAGTTGCAGTGCTTCCAGCGCCTGCGAAGTCAGCATCAGGAGTGATGCGTCCGCAGTGTGCTCATTCAGTGTGGTAGTCGCTGTGCTCATGCTCATTCAACCTGTGCCGTCATCGCGTCGAGCCCATCGCAACGGGTCGCGCTGAACGCGCCTGATCCCGGCCCGGCCGCCAGTAAAACTGGCTGGGACACGAAAAGCGGTGCAATACCGCGAAAAGCAAAACGCCTCGCCGGGCCATGCAGGACGGTGCGGCTGGCGAAGTCCAGTAACTTCGCCGCGGTGAAAGGCCCGTGGACCACGAGTGCGGGATAGCCCTCCTGCACCTGCGCGTAAGGGAGATCGTAGTGGATTCGATGGGAGTTATAGGTCACCGCGGAAAAGCGGAACAGTGCGACCGTGCCCGGTGTCCAGCGCTCACCGGCGCTGGTATCCGGCAGCGTCTGCACTGGCAATGCGAGGGGAGCGCCGGCTGCGCGATAGACCAGGGTCTGCTCCTCCCGCGTGCATAGCTGCGCCTCCTGGCTGAGTTCGCGCGACACCCGCACAAACACCAGCTCACCACTGGCGCCAATCTTGTGTTCAACCGAGCTGATGCGCGATACGCACTGCACCGGCCGACCCGGCGCCAGCGGGCGTTTGAAGACAAGCTCGGCGGCGGCGAACATGCGCCGCGGCAGATGGATATCCGGCAGGAAATCACCGCGTTTCGGGTGGCCGTCCGGCCCGATGCGATCATCCGCGACGGCGTCGGGGAAGAGTGCCCAGTGGCCGAGTTGCGGCACCTGCTTTTCCACCTCCGGATCGAGGCCCGCCGCCAGCGCGAAACGGCGCAGGGTCTCCACATCGGCCATCGCCAGCCGGGTTTTTTCCCGGCCGACACAGGCGCGCCACGCTGCGAGTTCCTCTGCCAGTACCGGGCGCGGTTGAATTTCCTTGTTCATGCAGTATCCATTGCGCGCAAGCGCCTTCAGTCCGGAGTGCGGATCGGCAGGTTCAGCTGCGCGCGGCGGCGCAGCCAGAGACTCGGACGATAGCGGTCCGAACCAGTGATGGCCTGCAAGTGCAGCAGGGTCTCGAGCACCGCGCTCGGCCCGAGGTACTCAGCCCATTCCAGCGGGCCGCGGGGATAGTTCTGGGCCAGCTTCATCGCCAGGTCGATATCCTCCGGTGACTCCGCCACGCCGATTTGCGCCACTTCACACCCGAGATTGGCGACCATCGCCAGGATTCGCGGCGCAACGAAAGCCGGCGAATCCTTGATCACTGCGACCTTGTAACCCAACCCGCGCAGTGTCGCCGCCAGCGCATGCACTACACCATTGCCGCCCGGCGGCGCCATCAGGGTGATAAAACGATTTTCGATACCCAGGCAATCCACCGCCACCACCCGCTCCGGGTGCAGCCCCAGGCGGACACAGGCCGTAGCCGCATCCTCCCCCCTGGGGCTGACGAGAATCGCGTCTGCCTCGCCCTCGCCGACGAAAGCCAGGCCATCCTGTTCGAGCCGGGTAAATCCCGTGCAAGCCTCCTCGGCAAAAACCCGTGTCATCGTCGCGGACGGCCTTTCTTCCGCGGCGATGGGAACAGGCGAGTCTTCAGCGTAGCGATGGAAACCCTGCCCGCTCTTGCGCCCGAAGCGTCCCGCGTTATAGAGGGATTCGTGCAGGATCGTGGTCTTGATCCGCGGGTCCTGCTGGAAGCCCTGGTAGATGAAAGTGGTCGCGGGGAAATTGACGTCGATGCCGGTGAGGTCCATCAACTCGAAGGGGCCCATGCGAAAACCCGCGGCCTCGCGCATGATCTCGTCGATCACCGCTTCCGGAGCGACGTTTTCCAGGCGCGCGTGCAAGGCCTCGGTGACGTAGGCCCTGCCCAGCAAATTGACCAGGAAACCCGGGACATCCCTGACCCGCACCGGAGTCTTGTCCATTCGCTCGGCCAGCGCCAGGGCGGTGCCAAAGGCCTCCTCCGCCGTGTCGGGCGTGCCGATGACTTCCACCAGACGCATCAGGGGCACCGGATTGAAAAAGTGCATGCCGCAAACCCGCTGCCGCCGCCGGCACTTGCGGGCGATCGCCGAAACCGGCAGGGAGGAGGTATTGGTGGCGAGGACGGCATCCGCGTCGACTATGTCCTCCAGTTCCACAAACAGCGCCTGCTTGGCCTCGAGCCGTTCGACGATGGCTTCCACCACCACCTGGGCCGGCGCAAGCGCGCTGAGCTCCCCGGCGAGCTGCAGGCGCGCGTCCATGTTCTCCAACACCGCCGGGGCGGCCCTGCCCTTCTCCACCATGCGCGCGATGTGGCCGCGAATCTGCTCGCGAGCCCGCTGCAGTGCATCCTGGTCGAGGTCGAAGAGGATGACCTCCAGTCCCGCGGTGAGGCCGACCTGGGCGATCCCCGCTCCCATGGCGCCGGCGCCGACCACAGCGATGGTGTGCAATGATTCCGGCTCGTTCCAGACCGCTGTAGCCATGCGCCTATTTCCCCTTGAAAACCGGTTTGCGGCGCTCGAGAAAGGCCTGTGTGCCTTCGCTGCGGTCCTCGCTGGCAAAGAGCAACTGGAAGGCCTTGCGCTCCAGTTGCAGGGCGACCGGTAGAGGCGCATCCGCCCCCAGCACGACCGACTCCTTGATCGAGCGCACGGCCAGCGGCGCCAGCCCGGCGATTTTCTCCGCCATTCCCAGCGCCTGGGAAAGCACTTCGGCATCGGGCACCACCTCGGAAACCAGTCCGAGCTCCTTCGCCTGAACCCCGCTCATCCTGTCCCCGGTCAACAGCCAGCGCATCGC
The DNA here is from genome assembly GCA_033283325.1 of Halieaceae bacterium WMMBA4. Lineage (GTDB taxonomy): Bacteria > Pseudomonadota > Gammaproteobacteria > Pseudomonadales > Halieaceae > Mangrovimicrobium. The sequence goes on along the minus strand of JAWMQO010000001.1, from coordinate 436,497 downwards.
GCCATACTTGCCTGCCGCGCGCAGAAAACGCTGCACGCCGCTGGCGCCGGGCATGAGGCCGAGGCGCACCTCCGGCTGGCCGATGCTGGCGCCCTCCCCGGCGATGATGATGTCGCAGTGCAGGGCCAGTTCGAAACCGCCGCCGAGGGCGAAACCATTGAGCGCGGCGATGATCGGCTTGGGGCAGGCCTCGATAGCGCGCCAGGCGACGGCGGAACGTTCGAAGTCCGGGTCCAGCACCGTGCGTTGCGACAACTCGCCAATATCCGCCCCCGCCGCGAAGGCCTTTTCATCGCCGGTAATGACGATACAGCGGGTATTCTCATCCGCAGCCAGTCGATTGATGTGCTCCGCCAGCTCCGCGCGGATGGACATGCTCAGCGCATTGAGCTGCTTCGGACGATTCAGGCGCAAGAGCACGACGCCTTCGACCGGGTTTTCCGCGATGATTTCTGCCATTTCCATCCTCCCTGTGAATTTGCTGTGTTTGCGTGGCGAAGGGGAAGCCCTACCAGTCCCGACCGGCGCCTTCCAGGTCCGCCTTCACGCCGGCCACCATCGCCGCCAGGCGCGGCCCGATTTCGCTTTCCAGCCGGGTCACCGGCACCTGGAAAGTCGGGGCGGAACAGGTAATGGCGTAAACCTCCGCGCCGTCGCGCAGTGACAGCGGCACGCCGACACCGCCGATGCTGCGTTCATAAAACCCGTCGGCGATGCAGAAACCCTGTTTTTCCAGTGCCTTGAATGATGCGTCCAGTCGCCTGGTGAACTGTTTCCAGTCCGCGTCCAGCCGCTTTTTTATCGCGTCCAGCAGGAAGTCCCGTGCCCCCTCCGGCACCGCCCAGAGGTAGGCGAAACCCATCGCCGAGAGATACACCGGGATACGGGCGCCCACGTCAAGGCTGAAGGCGGCACTCTGCCTGCCCCGGCAGACATCGAGGTAAATCATGCTCAGGCGATCGCGACCACCGAGGGCCACGGACACATCGGTTTCCAGGGCGAGGGCCTGCATGTGCGCGTGGGCCGCCCGGTGCAGGGCGGCGCCGCCGATGTTGGCGTGCCCCAGGGCAAGCACCCCGAGCCCCAGGCGGTATTTGCTCAGGCGCGGCAGGTATTCGAGATAACCGAGTTTGGTCAGTGTATGGGTCAAGCGCGACACGGTCGGTTTGGGAAGGTCGCAATAGCGCGCCAGTTCCTGGTTGCCCAGCGGCCCGCCCATGTCGTTGAAGGCGCGCAGCACTTCGAGCCCCCGCGCCAGGGAGGTCACGAACTGCGCATCGGTTTTCTCGTCCTCCCGGGGAGGCAGTTCGAGCAGGGCGTCGTAGGGTGATTTTGATGATTTCATTGCTGCCTCGAGCAGCCAACGGCCGCGTGATGATTCTGCCGGCTGAACCGCGAGCGCCTCACGCCTCGAGCCCCGCCCGGCGCAGCATGCCGCGGGCGATGATCACCTGCTGGATCTGCGAGGTACCCTCATAGATGCGCAACACCCGCACATCCCGGTAGAAACGCTCCACCTTGGTCTCGTTCATGTAGCCGGCGCCGCCGTGAATCTGCACCGCGCGATCGGCGATGCGTCCGAGCGCCTCGGTAGAGAAGTACTTGGTACAGGCGACGTCCTCACTCACCCGCTCGCCGGCGTCGTAGCGCCGGGCGATATCCGCCACCATGCACTGGCTGGCGAAGAGTTCGGTGCGGCTGTCGGCGAGCATGCCCTGGACCAACTGGAAAGCGCCGATAGCCTGCCCAAACTGTTTGCGCTCGACTGCGTAATTCACCGACTCCTCGATCAGGCGTTCGCTCATGCCGCAGGCCAGCGCGGAAATATGGATACGACCGCGGTCCAATACTTTCATCGCCGTCCTGAAACCACAGCCCGGCACGCCGCCGATGATGGCGCTGGCGGGTACCCGGCAATCATCGAAATTCACATCGCAGATGACCGTGCCGCGCTGCCCCATCTTCCGGTTGGGCTTGCCCAGAACGATCCCGGGTGTATCGGCGGGAACGATGAAGGCGCTGATTCCCTTCGCGCCGGGAATATCCGGCTCGCTGCGGGCCATGACCGTGAACATGCCCGCCCGTGTCGCATTGGTGATGTAGCGCTTGGTCCCGTTCAGCACGTAATCCTCGCCATCGCGCCTGGCCACGGTACGCAGGGAGGCGGCGTCGGAACCCGCGTCGGGCTCAGTCAGCGCGAAGGAGGCCATGACCTCACCGCTGGCGAGGCGCGGCAGCCACGCCTGTTTCTGGGCTTCCGTACCGTCCATCACGATGCCCTGGGAGCCTATACCCACGGTGGTTCCGATTACCGAGCGGAAAGCCAGCGCCGCGCGGCCCAGTTCCTGAATCACCCCCGCCTCTTCCACGGCGGAGAGGCCGAGGCCGCCATAGGCTTCGGGGACCGTGAGCCCGAAGAGGCCGAGGGCACGCATCTCGGCCACGATCTCGTCCGGTACCGTATCTTCCGCCTCGACGCGATCCTCCGCCGGGATCAGTCGCTCGTTGACGAAACGCCGGACGCTGCTGCGCAGCAAGTCGTAGGTCTCGTTATCCATTTGTTCTCTCCAGGCCCGACGGAATGCGATTCAAGGCGGCTAAGGCGCCAGGGACCGCCGAGTGCCATCGACCAGCACAGTTTCGCATTGTGAAATATAATATCGAATGCTAGCATAGCTTTTCGCAAGTAACGACACTGAATATTCGGCTGCAGGCCCTCGCGAGGGGGCAGTTCGTCAGGAAAATAACGAGGAAACGGCAATGCGTGATGCGGTGATCTGCCTGCCCCTGCGAACCGCGGTGGGCCGCTTCGGCGGCATGTTCAGGGATGTGCCCGCCCATCACCTGGGCAGAGCGGTGGTGAAGGCCCTGTTCGAGCAAAGCGCCCTGCCCCGAGACGCGGTCGATGACATCATCTTCGCCCAGTGCTACCCGTCCATGGACGCGCCCGCCCTCGGCCGGGTGGTCGCCCTCGACGCAGGCCTGCCCACCACTGCCGGCGGACTGCAGGTGGACCGCCGCTGCGGCTCGGGCCTGCAGGCGATCCTCTACGCCTCCATGCAGGTCGCCACCGGCGGCTCGGACGTGGTCATCGCTGGCGGCGCGGAATCCATGAGCAACGCCCCCTTCTACTCGACCCGGGCCCGCTGGGGCGTACAGGGCCCCGCCCTCAGTTTTGATGACGCCCTCGCGCGCGGCCGGGTGACGGCGGGCGGCCAGAACTTTCCGGTTCCCGGCGGCATGATAGAAACCGCCGAGAACCTGCGCCGGGAGTACGGCATCAGCCGCGAGGAACAGGATGAACTCGCCTACCACTCCCACCAGCGCGCCGTCGCCGCACAACAAGGTGATCTGTTTTCTTCGGTGATCGTCCCTTTCGAAGTGAAGGGCCGCAAGGGCAGCACTTACCACCAGACAGACGAACACCCGCGGGCGGAGACCAGCCTCGCCTCCCTCGCCGCACTCAAACCGATGCTGCTGCAGCAGGACCCGCAAGCCACGGTCACCCCGGGCAATGCCAGTGGCCAGAATGACGGGGCCGCCGCCTGCGTCGTAACCACGGCGGAACTGGCGCGGCAGTACGGCCTGCAGCCAATGGCACGGATCAAATCCTGGGCGCTGGCAGGCGTCGAACCCGCGCGCATGGGTATCGGCCCTGTGCCGGCCACGGCAAAGGCCCTGCAACGCGCCGGAATGATGCTTGCCGACATCGACCTGATCGAACTCAATGAAGCCTTCGCTGCGCAGGTGCTGGCCTGCACCCGCGAGTGGAAATTCGCGCCGGCGGACTTCGAGCGCATGAACGTCAACGGTTCGGGAATTTCCCTCGGCCACCCGGTGGGCGCCACTGGCGGGCGCATCCTGGCAACCCTGCTGCCGGAAATGGAACGCCGCGGTGTCCAGCACGGCCTGGTCACCATGTGCATCGGTGGCGGCCAGGGGCTCGCCGCCATTCTCGAGCGCGCCTGAGCGCCAGGCACCTGCCCGGAGGGAGGGCAGCATCCACTCGCCCCCGCGCTCTGCACCGACGCGGCTGCCGGCCTCGCTGCCGGAGATGAAACCATCGCGAATTCAGTGAGTTAAGCGCGCCAAAGTTTTATTGTTTAACTATTTGGCGTGGGTCAGTATACTGGCTGAAATCCCCCGAACGACGAGAGCCGCGGCTGAGCTTCACCTGCCATTACCCATGACCGAAACCGCTTCCAAGACCGCGAAACAGGGCAAACCCAAAAACCCCAAGGCAGCCTCCAGAATCGCCAACCTGCTGCGCCGGCAAATCATCACCGGCGAACTCCGTCCCGGGGAAAAACTGCTGCCCGAGCGTGTGCTGCAGGAGCAGTTCGAGGTCTCCCGGCCTACCCTGCGCGAGGCCATGCGCCTGCTGGAAGCGGAATCGCTGATCAAGATTTCCCGCGGCCAGCACGGCGGCGCCCGGGTGCAGAAACTGGATATCAGTGTCACCGCGCGCCAGGTGGGCATGTACCTGCAGATGGAAGGCACGACTCTCGCCGATGTGCTGCAGGCCCGCGCCTTCCTGGAACCTCCCGCGGCGCGTCTGATCGCAGAGAATCGCTCCCTGGCGGTGCTGGATGAACTCAAGGGTAATATCGTAGCGGCGAAAAAAGCCTACGAAGACAGCAATCCGGTGGCACTGGCCGAAGCCCAGACCCACTTCTCGGAGGTGCTGACCTCCCAGGCGAGAAACCAGACTCTCTCCCTCTTCGCCAAGCTGTTGCACGACATCGTGCACATGCAGATGGTCGACCTCACAGTGAAGACCCATTCCCGCGAAGGTGTGAAGAAGATGCAGTGGTTGAGCATCCGCGGCCGGGAAAAACTCATCGAACTCCTGGAAGCGGGAGAGGCGGACGAGGCGGAACGCTTCTGGCGCAACCACCTCGAAGCCTCCACAAAAGTCGTACTGAGTTCCTACCGGGCGCAAATGCCCATCGACGTCCTGCAGGAAACGGAATAAGGCCCGCGCCGGGCTCAGTCGAAACCCTGCTCCTCGAAAATGTCGTTGAGTGTTTTCCAGGCTTCCTTGTTGCCCTGCTGGTTGCGCTCGCGCATGAAGTTGTACTCGTCCTCGCGCCAGACCAGGTTGGTGAACAGCGGGTGCGCCACGCTGGCGAAATTCTGGTAGGCGGCCATGCCGACTCCGTGCAGGTACTGGTGCAGGGCGCGCTTGCCCAGCATCAGGCCGTCGGTGGCCAGCGCCGCTATCGCCCTCGCGTAACGCATGGCCTCGGCGTCGAGATCCTCCCGCGGCACCACTGAATTGGCGACGCCCCAGTCTTTCAACTCCCGGGGACTGACGCTGCGTCCGGTGAGCAGGATCTCCATCCCCCGGTTCAGGCCGAGTTTCATGAGGGCCATGGGCAACTGGCCATCGAAAGCGGCAAAGCCGATGCGCGCCTGGCGGCGGGCGAAGCGGGCATCGTCGCTGGTGATCAGCAGGTCGCAGGCGAGGGCGTAGGAAAAGCCGAGCCCCATCACGTTGCCCTGGCAGGCGGCGATGACCACCTTGTCACCCCAGATCATGCCCTTCTGCATGGATTCGTAGGTCTTGCGCATCTGCCGCATGCGGATGGACTGGGGCAGGCGGGAGCCCTTCTTCAGGCCGAAAGACTCGACCGGCGTTTGCCGGGTGTCCTCGCCGGCGCAAAAATCCTCACCCGTGGCGCCCAGCACCACCACCTTGACCCGGTCGTCATCCTGGGCCCGCTGCAGGCAATCCGCCAGCAACTCGCTCATGTCGGGTACGGCGATGGCGTTGCGGCGATGCGGGCGGTTGAGGGTGATCCTGCAGATGTGGTCCTCGACCACCTCGTACAGCACGCTCTGGCTCAGGTCTTCCGCGGGCTTTTCCGCTCCCCCGGACTGCTGGTTTTTATCCTCGCTCAAGCTATGCACTCCTCGGCGCGTCGGATGCACTTTTGCTTTCAGTCTAATCATTTATACAATTGAGAGCAATGCCGGGCTGAATGAGTCGATGCATGATGAACGGGGACGGACTGTAAAGCGCATTTATCCCAGCATTTATCCCCAAAAACAGTCACCAGGCCCCCTCGCTCGCAGGAGCGGAGCGTTGACATCGATTATCCCTATAAGGTTAACTATTTGAGCCCATTTCAGGACGCCCCGGCCATTCATGAGCACCGACACGATAGCAGCCATGCTGGGACAACAGGCGCAACTGGGGCCTCGTCCACTGCTGGTCGTGGACGACGATCGCCTGAGTTATGCCGACGCAGAATCCCGCTCGCGCAAGCTGGCTGCCGCCCTGCTGGGCGCCGGCGCAGGCCGCGGCAGCAAAGTCGCCATCCTTATGGGCAACAGTTCCGCCTTTGCGGTTTCCTTTCTGGCGATTACCCGCATTGGCGCGGTTGCCATGCCCTTCAGCACCCTGTCGACCGCTTCCGAGCTGCAGGTCCTGCTGCGCGGGTCCGATGCCCAATACCTGCTGGCCGCAGAGCGCTATCGCGGGCAGGACCTCGCGGCCCGGGTAAAGGATGCCACCGGAACGGAAGCGCGATCCGAGCTGCGCCTGCCGGCATTGCCAGCCTTGCGACAGGTATGGTTCGGCACCGCAGAACTGGAAGCGCAGGGAGAGGCTGACACGGGGAAAGTGGCTATCGCGGAATCCCAGCTCTCCCCCGCCGACTGGATGCTCATCGTCCACACCTCGGGTTCCACCAGCACACCAAAAGGCGTCATCCACAGCCACGGCCAGGTGATCCGCAACATGCGGCGGCAAAACCGCCTGCGGGACTACACGGCGGAGGACCGCCTGTTTTCCAACTCACCCTTTTTCTGGATCGGCGGTCTGGCCTACAGTTTTCTGGCGACACTGATCGCGGGGGCGCGGCTGGTCTGCTCCAGCGCCGATGCGGAGGCGACACTGGCCCTGCTGGAAGCGGAACAGGTGAATGTGTGTAATGGCGTCGCATCCAGCGTGCTCTACCTGGCGAAACACCCGGATTTTCCCCAACGCGACCTCTCCTCCCTGCGACGCGGCAATCTCTACCCCATCATGCCGGCGGATACCCGCCCTCGCGACCCGGAGCTGCGCTCGAACCTGCTGGGTATGACCGAGACCGGCAGCGTATCGCTCTACGGCAACGGCGACATCGACCTGCCCGAGCACAAGCGCGGCACTTTCGGCAAACCCGTGCCTGGTATCGAGGCCCGGGTCGTCGACCCGGAAACCGGGGCAGACGCGAGCGAAGGTGAGTTCCTGGTGCGCGGGCCGAATGTCATGCAGGGCTACTATGGGCGCGAGCGCTGGCAGTGCTTCGACCAGGAGGGCTGGTTTCACACCGGCGACATGATGCAGGTCGACGCGGACGGCGAGTACTATTTCAAGGGCCGGGCGGGGGACATCATACGCACCTCCGGCGCCCAGGTATCGCCGCGGGAAGTGGAGGGAGCCATCAGTGAAATCACCGGCGGTACGATGTCACTGGTAGTCGGCGTGCCTGACCCGGAGCGGGGCCAGCTGGTTACCGCGATCATGATCGACAGCGCAGCCGACGAGGAAGTCCTGCGCAGCGCACTGCGCGAGCGCCTGTCGGCCTACAAGGTGCCGCGCCGTTTCGTGAGCATGCGCGAGAGCCAGCTACCGACCCTCTCCAGCGGCAAGGTCGACCTGAAAAAGCTGGTGGAGATGCTCTCTTGAGCGGCGAAACCCTGCCGGCCCTGCTCGCCCGGCGGGCAGGCGACAGTGCGGCCATCGATGCCGTTGTCGACCACGACGGGCGCCTCGATTACGCCACCCTCGACACTCGCAGCGCGGAGCGTGCAGCCTGGCTGGTCGCGTGTGGCATCAACCGGGACCAGCGTGTCGGCCTGTTGATGGAAAACGGCTGTGAGTGGGTTCTCAACGCCTGTGCCCTCATGCGTATCGGCGCCACCCTGGTTCCGCTGAGCACTTTGCTGCGGGCGCCCGAACTCGAGGCGCAACTGGCGCTGGCTGGCGTGCGCCACCTGATTGCGACGGACAGTTTTCGCGATCGCCACTATCGCGCGGAACACGCTGCGGGAGAACTGGCCAATCGGGAGCACCTGCCCTCCCTGGTCAGCGTCTTCTGGAAATCCGAACTCGGAGCAGGCAGCGACGCCGAGAACCGTGCACTCAGTGCTGCGCTAAGCGCCAGTGTCCGGCCCGCCGATGATATGGCGATCATTTTCACCTCTGGCAGCAGCGGCATACCCAAGGGTGTCATTCATACCCACGGCGGCGCCCTGCGAGCCAACGCCGCGGGGCTGGAATTGCGCTGCATCGAAGCCGGCGACCGCCTCTACCTGCCGATGCCCCTGTTCTGGGCCGGAGGATTCTGCGGCGGCCTTGTCTCTGCATTGAACGCCGGCGCGACCCTGCTCACCGAAGCGAGCGCCCGCCCCGAACAGACCCTGGCCTTCCTCAAGCGTGAAAGGGTCACCCTGTTTCGCGGCTGGCCAGACCAGGCGGCGCAGCTGGCCGCGCACCCGGATTTCCGCCAGGAAGAACTGGCGGGGCTCAAGCCGGGCAGCCTGGATGCCCTGCTGCCGCCGCACCAGCACAGCGCCCCAGGGCGACGGGCGAGCCTTTTCGGCATGACCGAAACCTTCGGTCCCTGCTGCGGCTACCCGATGAACGAAGATATGCCGGAAGACAAGGCGGGCAGCTGCGGGCGCCCCTTCCCTGGCATCGAGCTGCGGGTTGTCGATCCGGAGTCCGCTGCCGAGCTGCCGCCCGGTGACACCGGCGCCCTGCAACTCAGGGGGCGCAACCTGTTTCGCGGGATTTGCGGCCAGGAGCGCGAAGAGACGTTCAGCGCCGATGGCTGGTACGCCTCCGGCGATCTTGCGAGGCTCGACAGCGATGGCTTTCTCTACCACGTCGGCCGACTGGACGAGATGATCAAGTTCCGCGGTGTCTCGATCTTCCCCACGGAGATCGCCGCGGCCATCGAGGCTTGCGGCAGCGTCGAACGCGCTTTTGTCAGTGAACTACAGATAGCCGGTGAACCGTGCATCGCTGCCGCCATACTCCCCGCGCAGCCGGGGAACTTCGATCTCGCCGAACTGCAAGACCAGCTGGCAAAACGGCTGTCGTCCTTCAAGCTTCCCTCGAGCTGGCGGGTCCTGTCCTCGCTGGAAGAATTGCCGCGCACCCCGACGGGAAAAATCGACAAGGCGGCACTCAGGACGCTGCTGCAGGCCGCGCCATGAAACCAGTCAACGCGATGAATTCGACCACGGCCAGCCCCTGGCCCGTCCCGGAGTAAGAGATGAGCCTACTGATAAGAGATACCGACGGCGTTCGCACCCTCACCCTCAATCGTCCCGATCGGCTGAATACGCTGACCAGCGCCCTCAGCCGGGAACTCCACCAGGCCCTCCTCGACTGCTCCCGCGACCCGGGCGTCAAGGCCGTAGTACTGGCGGGCGCCGGCCGCGGCTTCTGCGCCGGCTTCGACCTCGCCGGCGGCGAGCCGGAGAGCGACCCGATCAGCGAGCGCTACCGCGACGATCCCGTCTGGTGGGAACCCGAGCAGGTCGCCGCGCGATTGATGGAAGACGCGCAGATTCCCGTACTGCTGCACCGCATGAGCAAGCCGACCATCGCCTCCATACGCGGCCCGGCCGCCGGCAGCGGCCTGGTGCTGGCCGCCGCCTGCGACCTGCGCATCGCCTCGGAGACCGCGGTTTTCAAAACCGCCTTCGCCAGCGCCGCGCGCTGCGGCGACCCCGGCGGCAGTTACCTGCTCACCCAACTCGTCGGCCCGGCCCGGGCGCGGGAGCTCTACCTGCTGGACGAAAAAATCCCGGCGAACGAGGCGCTTGCGATGGGCCTGGTCAGCCGCGTGGTGGCGGACGCTGCGCTGGAAAGCGAAACCGAAGCCCTGGCGGCAAAATTCGCCCGTGGCCCGGCGCTCGCCTACGCCGGCATCAAGCGCAATCTCAACGCTGCGATCAACGGCGGCCTCGAAGAGACAATGGCCATCGAGGGCGCGACCAACGCCCGAGCCAGTCTCTCCTACGACGGCAGGGAAGCGGGCCGTGCCTTCGTGGAAAAGCGCCCGCCGGATTTCCGCGGCTACTGAATTCCACAGAGGAAAGGCAGGCATGACCTACCCCGGCCACTGGGCGGCCATCTCACCGGACGCAGCAGCGATCATCATGGCTGGCAGCGGCGACACCGTGACCTTCGCGATGCTCGAGAGCGCGGCCAATAAAGGCGCGCAGCTGCTGCGCCGGCTCGGCCTGCAGCGCGGCGACAGCTTTGCCCTGTGGTCCGGCAACAACCCACATTTCCTGGAAATTGCCTGGGCCATGAAACGCAGCGGACTGTACATGGTGCCCATCCCCTCCAAACTGACGGCTGAGGAAGCCGCCTACCAGGCCAACGACAGCAATGCGCGCGTCTTCATCGTCGACGCCACGCTCAAGCACGCGCCAGATTCCCTGGACGTGCTTCGCGAGCTGTGCCCCGCTGTCGAGCACTTCTTCAGCCTGAATGGCGAGATTACCGGCGTCGCACCCTGGCAGGAGGCCTGCGCGAACATGCCTGACGCCCTGATCGCGGAGCCCTCCCCGGGGCAGATCATGAACTACTCCTCGGGCACGACCGGCAAGCCCAAGGGCGTACGCCAGCCGCTGCGCGAGGGCCCCTTCGACACGGCGCCGCCCTTCGCGCCGCTGATGCAACACCGTTACGGCTCGGGCCCGGACAGCCGCTTCGTGGTATCCGCACCGCTTTATCACAGTGGTCCGCTGAATATGGCGATGGCCGAGCAAAGCCTTGGCGCATGCGTCCTGCTGTTCGAGAAATTCGATGCACAGGCCATGCTGCAGGGGCTGGAAACGTATCGCCCGGAGCGCGGACAGTTTGTGCCTACGATGTTTATCCGCATGCTCAAATTGCCCCGATCGCTACGTGAGAATTACGACTGCTCGTCGCTCGAGGTCGCCATTCACTCGGCTGCGCCCTGCCCGGTGGAAACCAAGCGGGCGATGATCGACTGGTGGGGACCCGTGCTGGAAGAAATTTACGGCGGTACCGAGAACGCCGGCTCGACGATGATCAGCAGCGAAGAGTGGCTGCGCAAACCCGGCTCGGTCGGCCGTGCCTCCATCGGCAGTATTCACATCTGTAACGACGATGGCGAGGAACTGCCCGGCGGGGAAACCGGCACCGTCTACTTCAATACGGGCGCGCGCTTCGAGTACCTGGGCGATGCACAGAAAACCCACGATGCACGGCATCCCGATCATCCTGAATGGTCGACCTTCGGAGATATCGGCCGGCTCGACGACGAAGGTTATCTCTATCTCTCGGACCGCAAGGCCTTCATGATTATCTGCGGCGGCGTGAACATCTATCCCCAGGAGGCGGAAGACATCCTCCTGAATCATCCCAAAGTCGCGGATGCAGTGGTCTTCGGCATTCCCGATCCCGACATGGGCGAGCAGGTAAAAGCCCTGGTGGAACCGCTGGACTGGCCACCAGACGCAGCGGAGCTGGAGCGGGAACTGATTGACTACTGCAAGTCGCGACTCGCCACGCTCAAGTGCCCGCGAAGTATCGATTTCGAGAAGAAGCTTCCCCGCGACGAGGTGGGCAAGCTGGCCAAGCATGCGATCAAACAGCGCTACTGGGAAAACTGATACCCCCTGCAACAGAACACAGGGACGCAATCACTAACAACAATCACATGGCTAAAAGGCACGAGACAATGAGCAGAGCACGCTTTTCAGGGAAGAACGCCTTCGTCACTGGCGCGGCATCCGGTATCGGCAAGGCGCTGACCCAACTACTGGTCGCCCAGGGCGCACAGGTATTCGCGGTGGATATCAATCCTGAATTTATCGCCACCGCGGAAGCCGGTGTGGTGAAACACCTGTGTGATGTGGGCGACTCGAGCCAGGTCAGCGAGGCCATCGAAACCGCGGTGGCGCAACTGGGCAGCATCGACCTGCTGTTCAACAACGCCGGTACCGGCAGCTTCGCAGAGACCCCGGACCTCGACGACGCCACCTGGCAGCGGGTCTTCGCGATCAACGTAGACGCCGTACTCTACGCCTGCCGCGCCGCCATTCCGCACATGCGCAAACAGGGCGGCGGCGCAATCGTCAACACCGCGTCAATCTCGGGACTGCACGCGGATTACGGTTTTACCGCCTACAACGCATCGAAGGGCGCTGTTATCAACTACACCCGCAGCCTGGCGATCGACCACGGCCGCGATAATATTCGCGTCAACGCCGTGTGCCCGGGCTTCATTGCCGGCACCGGGCTCACCGCGGGGCTCGATGCGACGCCTGCCAGGGCAGTCTGGGACGAGGTGGTGCCGCTGGGTCGCGGCGGCACCGCGCAGGAGATGGCCCAGGTGGCGGCCTTTCTCGCCTCGGATGACGCCTCCTATATGACCGGATCGATCGTGGTTGCTGACGGCGGCCTCACCGCGCACACCGGGCAGCCCAACCTGATGGCGATGTTCCGCGAGATGCAGGAGCAGTAGCGGGCCGCAGCAGAAGCCTGCGAACGCGCGTTAGTCGAACAGGGCGAGGACACGTACCTCGACACTTGCGCGGGGGACGCAGGGGCCATCGGGGGCGGGGTGTTTGAAGGCGGCGTGGGCGCAACCGAGCGGGTGTGACTCGTCGAGGTCCGCGCCGATGAAAAGCAGGGACTCCTCCGGCACCATATCGGGGTAGTAATAGAACACATGCTTGTCCGAAGGGAGCATGGCGTAATAAGGGCTGACGAACTTGAACTCCTCGTCCCCCTCGCCGAGGTATTCGACGGTCTCCCCGTAAACCATATCCGCCTCGGGTATCGAGCGCCGGTCGGCGACAGCCAGGGGGTAGTCCTGGGGCGGCGGTGTCAGGCATTTCCAGATGTTGTAGATAACCCCCTTCTCGAGATTGAGGCCCGCGGCGGAGGAGCGCTGCTGGCCGAGTTCCCGCGCTGTGTCGCGAGGCTGGTCGAGGTGCAGGAAACCCGCGGTGGGTGCGGAATCATTGTGGGCCTCGTAATCGACCCGCCGCACCAGGGCCGGGTAAAGCGACACGGCCTGAGCCGCCCCGGTCACGCGTTTCACCAGTTCGATGCAGGAGGGAACATAAACGCCTTCGATCCACTTGCGGTCGGACCAGTCCTGCCCTGTCACCTCATGAGAGGTGATGGTCAGGCCCTCGCGATCGAGGCTCGGCGCCTCAGGCCAGGCACGGGCGTTGCGTATTTCCACTTCCACCGAGCGCATGTCCTGGCGCGAGCGCTCCGGTTTTGTGTTGGAGAATTCGCCGCCACTGTTTTTATCGCGGGCGAAATTGAAGGCGCCGTTCACTGTGCTCGCATAGTTTGCGTACATGGTTTTTCTCCACTTGCGTTATTGATCGGGGACCATATCCCCGCTTACAGCTCGCACTCCGGCGCTTCGTGATTCACGCTGCTGTAGAGGGCCGCTCGACTGACTTGCCATGAATGCCACCGCTGTCGAACTGCGCGAGGATGGCATCCACGCCCTCCGGCGGCGGCTTGTTGGCCGGGTTGTAAAAAGGCGAAAGTACCGCGGTGAGGTCCTTGATGGTCAACCAGAAAAAGGACTTGTGCATCTGTTTCTGCCGCTTCGCCGATGCCTGGATTTCCTCAGGTGACATGGTCTGCTGCTCGACGCTGAGCAGGTGTGCGCGAATGGCCTCGATACACTGGCCGGCATGAGTGAGCATCTTGATTACGCCATAGATGCGGTAAAAGTATCCGTACCAGATCCGCCGCAGCAGGCCGCCGCGGGCCGCTATGGCCATATACAGTTTGTAGGCGACTTCCCGGTGCTCAAATTCCTCGGAAAAATGCCAGTCGTAGAGCAGAAGCGCGTCCTGCTTCGCGCCGAAGCGGTACTTGCCGAGCTTCTCGAACCAGATGCGGTAGAACACCCCGCCCGCGGACTCGAAGCCCTCGATGTAGGCGAGGTTGAATATGAGGGAGCGGTTCTTGCGGAAGTCCTCGACATCGGCTTCGTACTGCCTGCTGATCGGGGAAACTTCCGGGTAGCGCGGTGTTTCGAAGATCTTGTTGAAACGCAGGTGCTGGCGATAGTGCTGGATTTCCTGGGCGCAGAACCAGTCGACTTCAGCGATCAGTTCCGCATCCTTCACCGGATCGAGAAGCTTTTTCGCCTCGGCATAGACTTTGACGATATAGGGTTCCAGGTGCACAGGAATAATAGAGAACGCGTTCATGAACACGGCGAATTCGAGATTGGGTGCCCAGATGGGAAAGCAATCCTCGAAATCGATCTCCGGCTGACGAACCCTCAAACTCATCACTCAGTCTCCCATTCCGTGCGTGACCATCGCAGCGGGGAACCGCGTTCCCCGTGCCAGTGCCAAAGCCGGCAAATCGAGCCGGTCCCGAAGCACTGCGGGGCTAGATTACCCCTATTAGTTATACATTTACAAGCGGTGTTCAGGGCTTGTATCCCCCCGCCTCGCCCTCGGCCTCGCAGAGCGCGAAGAGACTCACCAGCGCGAGCAGGGAAACAAACACCAGGGTGAACAGGCTGCCTGCAACAGAGGCTTCGTAGATATCCGCCACCGAGTAGCGGCTCCCCGCCAGTTCAACCATCCCGTCGCCTGCCAGGAGGAACTGGATCGGGTACTGGGTCGAGAGCCCCAGCCAGACGACGAAGGGTATTGCCCAGAAGCGTGTGCTGCCGAGCACGGCGCGGTCTGCACCGCGACTGACGAGGCCTGCATGGCGCTGCTCGAACAGGGCGAAGAGCTGGAACATCACCCAGCCGGTAAAGATCCAGCCGAGATAATTGGTCAGTGGCACACCGAACTGGCCGCCGGGGTCGCGGAAGCTCCACATGCCGTGAACCGTCGAATTGATCGGGTCGAAAGGGTAGTCGAATCCACCGAGTATAAATGCAGCTACCAGCGGTACGAGCCACGAAACAAGACGGTTTTGGCAGTGCAATCCGCGGCAGACAATCAATTTGGCCAGCATCCAGGCGAACCAGCCCAGCACGACATAGCCCGCCATGACCGAGATCGGCACATCCAGAGGAGCCGGACCTGGCGCACCGTGATGAACGTAAAAACCGAAGGGGAAACCGTTGGCGATGCTGTTCGCCTCGAGCAGGAAGGTAACCACTGTCGCTATCAGCAGGTAGGCGACAAAGCCCCGCCAGCCGTAGCAGATGATGCCGTGAAAGATGACGATGGCAACCAGCAGGAGGCCCTGGATCGCCCCCGAAACGGCGGCCGCCGACGAAGCGTGGGGACTCGCAACCGACAGCCAGAACGCGGGCAGCCAGAGAAATACCGCAGCCCAACAGAGCTGCAGCGAATAACTGCTGGCGACACGCCGTCCGGACTCGCTCACCCCGACCCTTCTCCCGTTTGGAATTCTGTTTATTGATACGTCTTTGGGCACTTGCCTCCGGGCACTTCGAGACAGGGAGCGACAATACCTCAAGCCATAAGTATAGACAATAGGGATAGGAGCAACATATCCTCTGGGCTTCCTGTTCACGAGGGAGTCCCGCCGTGCCGGCTGTCACAGAAACCCGTATCGAGATCGACCAGGCCATCCTCGATCGCATTGCGCGCCGCGTCGCCGACGCGCACATCGGCTATGCTCCGGAGGATGACAGCGATTGGCGCTATGGAGTGGATGCACGCTGGCTGGCCGCCCTGCGCGACTACTGGCGGGATCACTACGACTGGCGGATTGCCGAGGCTGCCTTCAACCGGGTGCCGCAATACCGCTGCGAAGTGGATGGCATGGACATCCACTGCTTCCTGTTCAGGGCAGAGGGTGGGAAAGGCTTCCCGCTGCTGCTGACCCACGGCTGGCCCGGCTCGCCACTGGAATTCATGCAGGCCGCCCCGCTCCTTGCCGCCCAGGGCTTTGACGTGGTCGTACCCTCCCTGCCGGGCTACGGTTTTTCCGGGCGCCCGCCAAAACCCCTGGGGCTCGAATGCATCGCCGATGCATGGCGGCGCATGATGCTCGAGGGCTTCGGCTATTCCCGCTTCGGTGCCCAGGGCGGTGACTGGGGCTCGGTGGTCACGCGCTACCTCGGCATGAATCACGCCGACGTGGTCAGCGCCATCCACCTCAACATGATGCACCACACCCCGGGCCCCGACCCCTCGCCGGAGGAAAGCGAGTGGTCGAACCAGATGATGATGCTGACCATGATGGACAGCGCCTACGCGCTGGCGCATTCAACACGGCCGCAGACCATCGGCCTCGCCCTCGCCGATAGCCCGATCGGCTTCGCCGGCTGGGTCATCGAGAAATGCCGCGCCTGGTCGGACTGCGGCGGCGATGTGGAAAGCGTTTTTTCCATGGACGCACTGATCACTAACCTGATGACCTACCTGGTCACCGACAATGTCCAGTCGGGCATCTGGCTCTATAACAGCCTGATGCAGGGCGGCACCTTTTCCCCGGCGCCGATCGAAGTCCCCACCGGTTTTGCCGAATTCCCCCAGGAGTTTATTCCTCCGGCGCCGCGCGCCGCCGTGGAACAGACCGTCAATATCGTACGCTGGGAGCGCATGCCCCGCGGCGGGCACTTTGCCGCGTGGGAGCAGCCGGAACTGTTTGCCGCCGAGGTCGGGGAGTTTTTCCGCGACTATCAGTAGACTGGTAGCCGGCAGGACATGAATTCACTGGCCAGCAGGGAGTAGCCATGCAGGGAATCCTCTCAGGTATGCGAGTCATCGAGGGCTCCGCCTTCGTCGCCGCCCCACTGGGTGGCATGACCCTGGCCCAACTCGGCGCCGAGGTCATTCGCTTCGATCCGATTGGCGGCGGGCTCGACTACGGCCGCTGGCCCCTCAGCGACAGCGGCGCCAGCCTGTTCTGGGCGGGACTGAACAAGGGCAAGAAATCCATCGCCGTGGACATCAGCAATCCCGCGGGGCGCGAACTCATCGCCGCGCTGATCTGCGCACCGGGCGAGGACGCCGGGCTTTTCCTGAGCAACTTCCCCGCCCGTGGCTGGCTGGACTACGCCAGGCTGAAGCTGGGCCGGGAAGACCTCATCTACGTGAACATCACCGGCGACCGGCACGGCGGCTCGGAAGTGGACTACACGGTGAACCCGCGCGTCGGCTTCCCCTACCTGACCGGACCCGCGGAGGACCCGCGACCGGTCAACCACGTGCTCCCCGCCTGGGACAATATCACCGGGCAGATGGCCGCCGTGGGACTGCTGGCCGCTGAGCGCCAGCGGCGGATCAGCGGCGCGGGACAACTGGTCAGGGTAGCCCTGCTGGATGTCGCCCTCGCAACCCTGGGGCACCTCGGTTTCATCGGCGAAGTGGAAGCCTGCGATCGCGACCGCCCGCGCTACGGCAACGACCTGTTCGGCGCCTTCGGCCGGGACATGCCCACCCGGGACGGGCGCCGGGTGATCGTCATCGCCCTGAGCCAGCGGCAATGGCTGAACCTGCGCAAGGCCACGCAACTGGGCGATGCTTTCGACCGGCTCGGCGCGGAACTCGGTATCGACCTCGATGACGAAGGCGGGCGCTTCAGCGCTCGTGAAGCCATTGCCAAACTGCTCGGGGATTGGCTTGCGCAACGCGACTACGCCGATATCTACCAGCTGTTCCGCCAGCACGATGTCTGCTTCGGCCCCTACCAGAGCGTCCGCCAATTGCTCGAGGAAGATCCCGAGGCCTCGCTGCAAAACCCCCTCTTCAGGCGATGCGAGCAGGCGGGCATTGGCAGCTACCGCATGCCGGGCTCCCCCCTGTTCTTCTCCGCGGCGGAACACCTCGATGCGCGACCGGCGCCGCGCCTGGGCCAGGATACCGATGAAGTCCTCGCCAGCCTCCTCGGCCTCGCCAGTGGCGAGATCGGTCGCCTGCACGACCAGGGGATCGTTGCCGGCGCGCGGGACAATTGCTGATGAGCAAGGCTTGAAATGATGCGTTTGCGATCCCTGCTGTTTGTACCCGCCTCCCGCCCGGAGCGTTTCGGCAAGGCGGTCGCCGCCAGTGCGGACGCGGTGGTGCTGGACCTCGAAGACGCGGTGGCACCGCAGGACAAGGAAAGCGCCCGTGACGCGATCAGGCGATGGGCCAGCCCGCAGCGCCCGGTCATGCTGCGTATCAACGCCAGCGCCACTCCCTGGCACGCCGCCGACCTGGAACTGGCAGCCCTCCCCGGGATCAGCACGGTGATGCTGGCCAAGGCGGAACGCGGCGATGAGCTCACGGCACTGGCCGATGCCGGCGCCGCAGCTGTGATTCCCCTGGTCGAGACTGCCGCCGGACTGGCAGCGGCCGGTGAGCTGGCGCAGCAGCCGGGGGTGCTGCGGCTCGCCTTTGGCAGCCTCGACTTCCAGCTGGACCTGGGCATGCGGGACGCCGCTGATGAAGACCTCTACCACTATCGCTGCCAACTGGTGCTGGCCTCGCGCCTGGCCGGTATCGGCGCTCCCATCGACGGCGTCACCACCGCCCTCCACGACACGCCGCGCCTGCAGGCCGATGTCGCCCGGGGCCGGCGCCTGGGTTTCGGCGGCAAGCTGTGTATTCACCCCAGGCAGGTGGCGACGGTAAACGCGGGATTTACACCGAGCACGCAAGACCTCGACTGGGCACGGCGCGTCATTGCCGCGGCCAGCGAATCCGCACTGGCGGTGGTGGATGGCAAGATGGTGGACAGGCCGGTGATCCTGAGTGCCAGGTCCATCCTGCGCGATGCCGGGGAAGTTGATTCCGGCGAGTAGACTGCGCGGCGCGCTACAGGGGCTTGTCGCGCTTGAGTGTCCTGAGCAATTCGATGAAAGCCTCGTTCTCCACCCGCATGACGCTTTCCGCATCGCCACTGGCGGCATTCTGGCGGAACATGCGCCGGGTCAGCCTGACCTGCAAGGGAGGCAATTGCGCCAGCCGACCAGCGAGGGCGACGGCCTCCTCGCGCAATTGTGCGTCCGGGTAAACTGCCGTCACCAGGCCGATATCCAGCGCCTCGCGCGCGCTGAGCGTCGCGTTGCGCAGCACCAGGTCCAGCGCCCTTCCGGCGCCGACCAGTTGCGGCAGCAGAGCGGTGCTGCCGCACTCGGGCATGGCGCCGAGGCGCAGGAAAGGGAAGGCAATACTGACGGACTCCGCCGCGAGACGAATATCCGCCGCCAGTATGTGGGTGGCGCCGATGCCGACGGCGGGGCCATTCAGCGCTACCACCAGCGGCTTGGATTCGGCCAGCAGCGCAATCCAGTTACGCTCCCCCGAGCCCATCATGAAACTCGCGGGCGTTAGGCGCCGGCCGCTGCCCTCGTCGTAGCGGGCTTCCGCTTTCAGGTCAGCGCCGGCACAGTAAGTCGAACCGCTGGCGGTCAGGACGATCGCGCCGACCTCGGCGGCAGCGTTGGCGCGCTGCAGCGCCGCGATAAGCGCTCGGGCGGTATCCGCGCACCAGGCGTTGCGGCGCTCGGGGCGGTCGACCTCGACCAGGGCTACTGCGCCGATCTGCCGATAGCGGACGGCGCTCTCCAGCGCCCCATGGGCGTCGCTGCCAGGCTGGTCAGGCATGCCTGGTCCTTTCCTCTTGATTGCCAGTTGAGCAGCAAGGATGGCAAACACACCATCTATTGTCTATCTATTTATGGCGAAGACATTCAGGGGCGAAAACAGATCTCCTTGCGGGTCTAAATACGCCATATTCCTATTTAAAAGACAGGTTTAAGGAGTATCTGCGAGACTCCCTGTACTCAAATTAGATTGCTTATCAGTGGATCGCGCATTATTGTTTATCTATTTGATGGACAAGCCTGGCCCGCGAATATCGGGCCAGCAGCATAAAACCAGGCAGCAGCACGCCATGAACGACAAGTGCGAACACCGCCAGCTCGACCAGCTCATCCAGGGCACCCTCGCCATCGACCCCGCTGCACCCGCACTGGAATTCGGGCAGCAGTGGCGCAGCTGGGGTGAACTGGGCCGGGCATCAGAACAGATCATCGCCGCCCTCGACGGAACCGGCTGCGGGGAAGGATCGCGGGTTGGGGTACCGATGCGCAACAGCCCCGAGATGGTGCCCCTGCTGATCGCCCTGTTCCGCTCCGGGCGCTGCCTCGCCACCCTCAACGCAAAGGCGCCGGAAGAGGCTCTCGCCGCGGATATCGTTACGCTCGAGGCCCCGCTGATCGTAGCACTGGCCACTGATTTGCAACGCCCGCAGCTGCGCGAAGCCATCCGCCGGTCCGGCGCTCGCGCGCTGATCCTCAACGCCGACCCCGCGCGAGCCTGCAAGTGGGACGAAGCGCTCACCGGCGAACCCTCCCGGTGGACCCGCGCCAGGGCTCCGGGAATCGCCATCGAGATGCTCACCAGCGGCACTACGGGAGCACCCAAGCGCATCCCCCTGCCCTACCGCAACCTGGAAAAGGCGCTACTCTCCGCCGCCGCCTTCGAAAAAGGCCGTCGCGAAGACTCCGCACCGCGACTGCGCAGCGGCGTACAGATCGTATCCGCCCCCCTCGCCCACATCGCCGGCATTACCGCTGTTATGAACAACATTCTCGCGGGCCGCAGCATCTGCCTGCTGGAGAAATTCACCGTCGAGGGTTTTCGCGATGCGCTAGTGCGCCACCGGCCCAAGGTGGCGGGAGCCCCGCCCTCCGCGCTGCGCATGATCATGGATGCCGATATTCCCCCGGAGGATTTCTCCAGCCTGCTGGCCTACCGCACCGGCACCGCTCCCCTGGACCCGGACCTCGCCGACGCCTTTTACCAGCGCTACAAAGTCCCGGTACTGCAGAACTACGGCGCTACGGAATTTGCCGGGGGCGCCGCCGGCTGGACCCTGGAAGACTTCCACCAGCACTGGCAACAAAAACGCGGCAGCGTGGGTCGTATCAATCGCGGAATCAGCGCCCGTATCGTCGACCCGCAAAGCGGCGACGAACTCGCGGCGGGAGAGACAGGCCTGCTGGAAATGCGCGGCCCGAATATCGGCAACGGAGAGGCCTGGGTGCGCACCACCGACCTGGCGCTACTGGACGAGGACGGCTTCCTGTTTATTCGCGGCCGCGCAGACAACGCGATTATTCGCGGCGGCTTCAAGATAAGCCCAGCCGACGTCGCCGCGGCGCTGCAGCAGCATCCGGCAATTCTGGAAGCGGCAGTCGCCGGCCTGGCGGATGAGCGCCTCGGCGAAGTGCCCGCCGCTGCCTACACCCTGCGCAAGGGCGCCAGCGCCCCGACCGGGGAGGAACTCAAGGACTTCCTGCGGGAGCGGCTGATGCCCTACCAGGTACCGGTAATGATGACAGCGGTGGCGGACTTGCCCCGCACTCCCTCCATGAAGGTGAGCCAGCCAGCGCTGAAAGCGGTGCTGGAGGCGGCCCGCGACGGGGCGGGCGACAGCTGAGGGAAAGCCCTCGAGCACATGCCTGTTTATTATTTAGATATTTGACTGCACGATTCGCAGTGCCTTGGCAAAAATTCCAGTGAGCCCAGGAAACAATCGCGTTAATACCTCTTGTAATTGCTCATTTCTCATTGATACAGCCCGGATAAAAGCGTTGACTTGCGCCTTATTTATTAGTTAACTATTTGATGTTTTGCGCTCGAAGCCAGGCCGCTGCCGACGCCGCAAAGATTGCCAGAACACAATGGGCCAGAGAGCACAGGAAAATAAGATTCCGCCATGAGACCAGCACGTTCCGATATCGTCGATACGCTCATCGGATTCAGGGCCCAGCGCCATGTAAAACCCGTGGCCGCCCTGCGCGACGCAGACAAGGAAGCGCACCACCCCCACGGCTACATGTTCCGGGATGTTCCCGCGGAACTCGACGGGCAGGATGACCCCCAGGCCAGCGTCGCCGAAACCCTCGCGCTGATGGACGAGTTCGGCATCGAGTACGGCATGATCAGCCTCACCGACGAGCGCAGCCCGCAGGCCCTGCGCGACCACCCGACGCGCTTCATCGGCAGCCTCGCCGCAGACGGCAATCGCGGCATGGACCAGGTTCGCGACATTATCCGCGCCCACGAGGAACACGGTATTCGCGCCGTCACCACCTTCCCCGCCGGCGTCAATCCGCAGATTCCGATCAACGACAAGCTCTGGTACCCGATCTACGCCAAGTGCGTGGAACTGGACCTGCCGGTATTCGTCGCCACCGGGGTACCCGGCCCGCGGGTAAAGATGATGGCCCAGTATGTCGGCCATCTCGACGAAGTCTGTTACGACTTCCCGGAACTGAAACTGGTGATGCGCCACGGGGCTGAACCCTGGGAGGACCTGGCGGTGAAGCTGATGCTGAAATGGCCGAACCTCTATTACTCGACTTCCGGCTTCGCGCCGAAATACATACCCGGGGCAATCATCGATTACGCCAATACCCGCGGCAGCGACAAGGTGCTGTACGCCGGATACTTTCCTTTCGGCCTGGAGTTGTCGCGCATCTTCGCCGAACTCGACGCCCTGCCCCTGCGCGACGAGGTGTGGCCGAAGTTCCTGTCCGGCAACGCGCGCAAGCTGCTCAAGCTGCCCTGTGACTGAAAGCCGGCTCGCACCCCAAGGATTGGTTGGAGATTAAAAAGCCATGTCAAACACCGTAGACCTTTCACTGTTCGCCGGCGACGCCGCCAGCGTGAACATCGACCCGGGCCTCGGCTTCGCCGCCTTCGACGCGGACAGCCATTACTACGAGGCGGAGGACGCCCTCACCCGCCACCTGCCGAAGGAGTGGAAGCGCCGCGGGCCGAAGTGGGCCGAGATCAACGGCCGCAAGCGACTGCTGCTGGGGGACAAGGTCTATAACTTCATACCCAACCCGACCTTCGACCCGGTGGGCAAACCGGGCTGCATGCACGAGTACTATGCGGCGAAAACAGAAGGACTGGACTTCAAGGAACTGATGGGTGAACTGGAGCCGATCCGTCCGGAGTACCGCGACCGCGACGCGCGCCTGGCGGTCATGGACGCCCAGGGCGTCGGCGCGACCTGGCTCTTCCCCACCCTCGCCGTCACCATCGAGGTGGCCTTCCAGCCGGACATCGACGCCTGCCTGGCAAGCCTGCGCGCTTTCAACCGCTGGCTGCTGGAGGACTGGGGCTTCGCTTATAAAAACCGTATTTTCGCCGCGCCTGTGCTTTCCCTCTCCTACCCCCAATGGGCGGTGGAAGAACTCGAATGGTGTATCGCCCAGGGAGCAAAGATCATCTCCATACGCAACGGCCCGGTGTACACCAAGACCGGCACGACCTCGCCGGGCGCTCCCGAATACGACCCCTTCTGGGCCCGGGTGCAGGAAGCCAATATCGTCGTCGCCCCCCACGCAGGTGACGACGGCTACGACTTCCTCGGCAAGATATGGGAACCCTGGGATGAGTACCTGGGCTTCAAGGTCAGCCCCCTGCGCAAGGTGGTGACCTCCCAACGGGCCGTGCCGGACTTCTTCGCCGCGCTGGTCTGCCACAAGGTTTTCGAGCGTTTTCCCCGGCTGAAAATGGCCTCCATCGAGAACGGCGCGAGCTGGGTGGAGCCGCTGCTGGTTCGCCTCTACCGCGGGCACGCGCAGACCACCGGTTACTACAAGAAGAACCCGGTGGACCAGTTCAACGAACATATCTGGGTAACGCCCTTCTGGGAGGACAACCTCAGCGAGCTGGCCCAGCACATGCCGACGGAGCGGATTATCTTCGGCAGCGACTGGCCCCACCTGGAAGGCGTCGCCCAGCCGCTGGAGTTTCTCGAGGCGGTGGAAGGATTCAACAAGGAAGACGTCCGGCGCATCATGCGCGACAACGTCGCCGAACTCACGGCGGGCGCCAACGCGTGAGTGGGCACAGCTATGGAAGCGCCCTGGCATGAGTGAATTCTGGCCGGAGGAATCCGGGGAGAACCCGTCGATCATCGACGAAATGCACGGCAGGGTCGCGGTCGTCACCCTGAACAGGCCGGACTGCCTCAACGCCTGGACGCCCGCCATGGGCACCCGCTATTTCGACACCCTGGACCGATTGGCCGCCGATCCAGCGGTACACGTCATCCTGGTTCGCGGCGCCGGGCGCGGCTTTTGCGCGGGCGCGGACCTCAAGGGCCTGGCCAACATCGCCGCCAGCGGCGGCGAGACGCCGGAGCGCGACCACCGCCCCTACTGGCATCCCATGTCGATCGGCAAACCTGTCATCGCCGCGATTCACGGCGTCTGTTACACCGTCGGACTGCAACAGGCACTGTGCTGCGATGTGCGCTTCGCCGCCCGCGATGCGCGGCTTTCCGCGCCCTACGCCAAACGCGCGCTGGTGGCGGAGACCGGCATCGCCTGGCTGTTGTCGCGAAGCATGGGCATGCCACGCACCCTGGATTTTCTCTACTCCGGACGGGTACTTTCCGGTGAAGAAGCGCTGGCCGCAAACCTGGTCAACCAGGTCTGCGACGAGGACGGGTTGTTCGAGGCCGCGATGACCTATTGCCAGGGCATCGCCGCCGAGGGCTCCCCCTGGGCCCTGCGCGCGATCAAACAGCAGGTCTACGACAGTATGATGACCACCCTCGCCCCTGCGCTGGCACAGTCGGAAGCACTGCTGCAGCAATCCCTGGCCAGCGCCGATTTTGCCGAGGGACTCAGGGCCTTCGGGGAAAAACGTGCGCCTGACTTTCCGGGACTTAAGCAGGAGCTTTCACACCTGGACCCCTGGCCCGGGAACGACTGAGACCATGAGCGACACGCCCGCAGCGGAGCAGCAAGGCCAACTCGCGCACTGGAAGCCACGGCAGACAGTTGAACTGATCACTGGCAGCGTGGGCGATCGGCTGCGCCACAACGCCGCGCACATCGGCCAGCGTCCCGCCCTGTTCCATCTCATCGATGAGGACAGTGATACGCTGGACTCGCTCAGCTATGCAGAATTGCTGGCGCAGGCAGAGAATTGCGCACGCTGGCTGGCGGCACGCTGCAAACCCGGCGAGCGCATTGCCGTGTGGTCGCGCAACGCGCTGGAAAGCGTCCTGCTGCAATATGGCTGTGCCCTGTCCGGCAACATCATCACCCATTTCAATACGGCCTGGACCGACGCCGAACTGGGCCACGCCCTGGAGCTGGCGCAGCCGTCCCTGCTGTTCGCCGGCGAGGGGCACTCAGGCCAGGACCTTCTGGCGCGGGCACGGGGCCTGGCCAGCTGCGAGGTGCGGCCCTTGGCGGACATCCTCAATATTGCCGACACCCGCTCGGAGCAGCCACTGCCACAGGTAAGCGAGAACGACCCCTGCCTGATCCAGTTCACCAGCGGCACCACCGGCAAGGCCAAGGGCTCCACCCTGAGCCACCGCGCGGTGTTGCTGGGCGGCTGGCTGCGCCCCCACTGTGAAGGGGCGAGCGAAGTCGACGTCTGGCTCAACGCCGTACCTTTCCACCACATCGGCGGTTCTATCGCTGTGGTGGTCGGGGCACTGGGCGTCGGCGGTTCCTTCGTCGTCCTGCCGAAATACGACCGCGACCAGCTGATCCGCCTCATGCCCGCGGTCGGCGCCACCCGCATGGGCGGCGTGCCCACCATGTGGCTCGACATCCTCGCCTCCGGGGAACTCTCGCCCTCCGCACGCCTCAGCTCCGTCTCCCTCGGCGGCGCCAGTGTCTCGCCGGAACTGGCCCGCGCTATCCACTCGCGCCTTGGCGCACGCTGCGGCATTGCCTATGGGCAGTCGGAATTCGCCATTATCACCGCGGTGCTGCCTGGCGACCCGATTGAAATCGCCTGCGATACCGTGGGCCGCCCCCTGCCGCATATCGAAATGAAAATTATCGACGCGGCCAGTGGCGAGACCCTCGGCGTGAATGAAACCGGGGAGATCTGTGTGCGCGGCCCCACCTGCATGGACGGCTACTGGGCGAACCCCGCAGCCACCGCGGAGACCATCGACGCCGAGGGCTTTCTCCACACCGGGGATATCGGCTCGCTGGACACCGAGGGCTACTGCCGGATCAAGGGACGCCTGCGCGAAGTCATCATCCGCGGCGGGGAAAACATCTACCCGGTCGAAGTGGAGAACGCCCTGCAGTCCCACCCCGATGTCGCGCTGTCGGCGGTGGTCGCGATCCCGCACCCGAGACTCGGCCAGGACGTGGCGGCCGCGGTGAAACTGCGGCCGGGCTCCAGTACTACCGCCGAAGCGCTGGAGGCCCATACCCGGCAGCTCGTCGCCAGTTACAAGGTGCCGAAGACCTGGCGTTTCGTCGACAGCATGCCGGTCACTGCCTCGGGGAAAATTCGCAAGATCGAGCTCGAAGCGCTCTTCACTCAAGAGTGAGTCTCACTGCAGGCTGAGTTCGCATAAAGCGGTCACCCGGGGAGGTGACCGGCAGGCATCTGGCCCTATTCGAACTTGACCACCAGGTCGATTCCATAACTGCGCGAGTCCTGGAAATTCCCGCTGACGAAGGCCCCGAAGTTGGTCACGAAAGCGAGGTTTTCCTCATCCGTCAGGTTGCGGCCCCAGAGGCTGACTTCCCCGCTCCAGTTCTCACCGAAGGCGATATTGCGCAGCGCCACCCGCGCATTGAAGACCCACTGGGCGGGCGCGAACTCGACCACGCCGAAGGGAGTGACTGCCGCCCGCCCGGGGTTTTGCTCCAGGCGGATCTTGTCGGTCCAGATGCCGGTGAGCCCCATGTCCAGGTAGGCGGAGCTGAACAGAGGATTGGTGGTGTAGTTCAGAGAGACATTGCCGTTCCACTCCGGGTTGAGAATCTGCTCGTAGGAGGAATTCGGGTAGGCGTTGTCACCGTCTGCCAGGTTGAGGTCGAGGGCGCCGACGGATTCCATCGCATAGGGGTTCGCCTCGGTGAATTCCGAATTCACGTAGCCGAGGCTGGCGCTGACCACCAGGCCACTGATGGGAAGCGCCGAGACTTCCAGTTCAAACCCGTCTGCCTGCAATTCGCCGCCCCCCAGGATGAAAGTGCCCACGCCCTGTATCTGCTCCCACAGCTCCGGCGCGGTCGTCTCCTCGGAAAAACCCGCGCCCGAGGTGGGGGCCTGGAAGTTTTCGTAGGTTACGTCGAACCAGGCAAAGTTGGCGCGCACGCGGCTGTCGAAGAAGTCTGCCTTGAAGCCCAGTTCCCAGGAGTCTGATTCCTCCGGCTCAAACCCGATACCCGCTACCGAACCGCCGGACACGAAGGCTGTGGAATACTTGCCGTAGATCATCGCGCTGTCGTTCAGGTCGTAGTTCGCGCCGACGAGGTAATCGATATGGTCGTCGTCGTAATCGAAGTCGCGGACCCAGTAGCCACCGCCCGGATTATTTTCACTGGGGGCATCTTCAGGGAGGCCGGAGACGAAGGTCCCGGATTTTTCATCCTTGGTGTAGCGAATACCCGCCAGCAGGTCGATACGCTCAGTGAGGTAGTATTCCGCCTGCAGGTAGAGAGCCCAGGAGTCGGCTTCGTTATAGGAAACGTTCTGGGCGTAGCGCGGTATCACGTAACCGGGGAAGGCGCCGACGCTCTGGGGGCCGTAAAGATTGGCGGCGTTGCGCGGGCTGCCCGAGGTGTCGTCCGAGGTGTAATAGAGCAGGCCCGCAGTCACGCTGGCGAATTCGCTGTCGTAATCAAGTTGTAGCTCGTTGCTCCACTGGTCGCCGTCGGAGTCGGACAGGGAGCAGATGAAGCAAAAGGGATCCTCCGGGCTGAAAGGGCCGCCCGGCAGGAAGCCGGCGAAGGGCCCGGCCACCCAGCCGCTGGTACCTGAGATGTCTGCCGGCGTGTAGATCTCTGCCTGGCGGTAGGCGAGCGTGTTCTTCAGGGAGAACTCGTCATTGATTTCCCATTCCAGGTAAAGGCGATGCCCCTGCACTGTCTGCTCCCGGGGCAGCGAAAAGGCGTTGTTCACCGCATCGGGCCGGTCCGTTCCCTGGTTCAGCAGATCCGGGTTGGCGGCCTGCAGGGAGTCGAGCAGGAGCTCAGCGTCGGCGCCCAGGCGCGCGGCGTCGATATCGCTGACCATAACGTTTGCCCTGGGGCTGCCTTCATCGGTGCTGTAATCGAATTTGTAGGACAGGGTGATATCGTCCAGTTCCAGCATCGCGGCAAAGAAGATCGATTCCTGGTCGATGGAGCCGAGGGTGTCCGCGGTGGTGTCGTGACCGAATCCGAAACTGGTCTGGTCCCAGCTTATGCCAGCGCCGAGGTTGTCGATATCGCCGTCCTGCTCTTCCTGCGTATAGGTGAGGTAGGCGCTGAAGGGCCCCACAGCCGGAAAATCGATTGTGGAAACCGTGCGCAGGTAATCGCGATTACCGAAACCCACAAGCTGGCGGGCAGCGAACTCCCCCGAGGGATCGCGGGTGTTGATGCTCACTGCGCCACCCGTGGCGTTGCGCCCGAAGAGCGTGCCCTGCGGCCCGCGCAGGACTTCGATCCGTTCGATATCGGGCAGGTTGAAAATGGAACCCCGCGGCGAGCCGATATAAACACCGTCGAGATAGACCGAAATCTGCTTGTCGGAACCGGCCACCAGGCCGTAGCTGGTGATGCCGCGCATACTGAAGGCAGGGATGTTCACCCCGCCGACTGCAGGCCTGACGGTAAAGTTCGGCGCCAGTCCGTTGAGGTCGTTGACGGTGATTACGCGGTTGACCTCGAGCGCCTCCTGGCCGATTGCCGTAACCGCGACGGGCACATCCTGCATGCTCTGCAGGCGTTTCTGGGCGGTTACGATCACCTCTTCCAGTTGCATGGAAGGGGATTGCGCCAGGGCTGCATCGCCACAGCCAAAACCGGCGCATGCTGCCAGCGCACAGGCGAGGCGATGACGTGAACGGGGGGCAAAAACTTCCATGTTGCTCATAACTTGTCTCCACTTTTTATTATTCGAGGACCAATTCACCGGGCTTTTTCAGGCCTTCTATTGAGCCTGTCGTCCGCCACAGAGCACGCTCCATTTGTATAACTAATTTATAACAAATATAGGCAGGCAAGAATAGCTTTTGCAGGCAGACAAGCCCTTGAAAACACGCTTTGCGCGACACCAGAATGCATATTGGCACGTTATATATAGATTATTTTGGGATATCTACAAGAATATTGCACTGACCCGGCTCGGCGGCAGGGGATCGATCAGTGTAAATTCTGGATAATTATTTATATATACTTATGGAGCGAATGCTCAGTCCCACACAGCGTCGAAGCTCGCCCGGCCAACGGGGCCACGGGCGCAGCCCCGACTCGCTAGCGGCCGCTGAAAGTGGGTTTGCGTTTTTCTGCGAAGGCAGCCATCGCTTCGCGGGAATCCTCGGTCGCCATACACAGCGCCTGCATCTCGGCTTCAATCGCCATGGTGTCGGCGAGACCCGCGCCCTGTGCCAAGCGCGCCAGGCGCTTGGTCAGCGCCAGCGTCATGGGCGCCCGCTCGGCATAGATCGCCGCGCGCTCCAGAGCGCAGGCGCGAAGTTCTTCAGCCGCCACGAGGGTATTGGCCAGGCCGATCTCAAGGCAGCGGGCAGCTTCCAGGCGCGAGCCTTCAGTCAACAATTCAAAAGTACGCTGATAACCGAGCTGCCGGCAGAGGAACCATGCCAGCCCGCCATCAGGTACCAACCCGACCTGCACCGCGCTGGTGGCCATATAGGCGTCATCCGCCATCAGCACCAGGTCGCAGGCCAGCGCGACTGACATGCCAACACCCACGGCAGCGCCATTGATCGCGGCGATCACCGGTTTGTCCAGTTTGCAGATGGCCTCGACCAGCGGCTGGAAATCGTGCACCAATACCCTCGCCGCGCTGCGCAAGCTGGGGTCCCGCCCCATGGAGCCACCCTTGAGATCGGCTCCCGCGCAGAATGCCCTGCCGACCCCGGTAAGCACGATTGCCGTGGTGTCCGGGTCTCGACCCAGTTCAACCAGCGTGTCGAGCAGGCCGCGGCGCAACTCGATATCGATGGCGTTCAGGTATTCCGGCCGGTTCAGCTCCAGCACTGCAACGGTGCCCTCCCGCGATACTTTCAGCCCCGCACGCTCCTCAGGTTCCTGCTGCATCTTTCTCCCCCTCGACACTGCTAGCGCAGCACCCGCTCCCGCTCCCGACGCGGTAGCCGGCTATCGCGACAACTACCTAGTCGCTGCGGCTCGCATTAATCTTGCGCTGGTTAAATGGAATCGTGTTGTCGTTGCTCGGCTCTTTGGGCAGGCCCAGGTGGCGTTCAGCTACGGCATTGCTCTGGGTCTCGGTGGTGCCGCCGCCAATACGGTGGGTACAGACCCTGTCCAGACCGACCGAATTACCGTCGCCGCCCGGTGAGACATAGATGCCGGCGGGACCGTGCAACTCGGAAAGCAGGGCTGTACGCCTTACGTCGGTGCGTGCAGCCATAAGGCTCGCGAGCGAGCCCGCCGTATGCGGCAGGGCGCCGTTGCGCACGCCGACGGCCACTCGCCGCGTGGTGAGCTTGTAAACCGCATCGATGACATAGGCTTCGCCCACCAGCTGCCGCGCGTGGCTATCCTTCTCCAGGCCAAGGGCGCGGAGCATATCGACGTACTTTCCGGGAAGCTCCACCTCGGCGGCCTCCACGGCAACTTTCAGGCCCTGGTGCCAGCCGCGGGCCATGCTGGCGTGTTCCGCGGCGAGCTGGGTCCTAATCACCGTCCAGCCGTCGTTGGCTTCACCGATAACATGGTCCGCGGGCACCTCGAGATCATCGAGGAATTCCTGGCAGAAATCGCTGTTGCCGCGAATCAGCTTGAGCGGGGAGATCGTCATCCCCGGGGCCTTCATGTTGACCGCGAACATGGTGAGGCCGGAATGCTTGGGTACCGTCGGGTCGGTTCTCGCGAGACAGATCCCCATGTCGCAATCCATTCCCCCCGTGGTCCAGACCTTCGAACCGTTGAGCACCCAGGTATCTCCGCGCAATTCGGCACGCGTCGTCACACCGGCCAGGTCCGAACCCCCGGAGGGTTCAGAGAGCAGCTGGCACCAGATATGTTCGCCGCGAAGTATGGCGGGGATGTAGCGGGTTTTGAGCGCTTCGTTAGCGTGGGCCAGCAGCGCGGGAATCACGACGTTGAAGGCATTGCCGAAATGCCAGGGCAGGCGGTAGGCTTCCGCCTCGTCGTAGAAGACCTCTTCGAAATGGTGATCCAGCCCCAGCCCGCCGTATTCCGCCGGCAGCGTGATACCCGCGAATCCCCCATCCCACAGGGCCCGCTGGATCTGCCTGTCCTGGGCCACCAGCTCCTTGCGCTCCCAGTCCATGAAGGGCTCCCCGGGAACTCGCGGCGGCAGCTTGTCGCGCAGGAAACTGCGGGCGCGCAGGCGGAAATCTTCCAGCGCCGTCGCCTGGCTTATGGGGGTGTCGGTTTGCGTCATCGAATTTTCCTCAGGCCCTGGCGAGTCGGCACAACCGCTCGTAGTGGACCGGTACGGCGCCCCACAGCGCTTCGTTGGACACCGCACGGCGCAGGTACAGGTGAATGTCGTGCTCCCAGGTCATGCCGATGCCGCCGTGCATTTGCAGGCAGTCGCGAATGATCTCGGTGCCATACTTCCCGCTCTGGGCCTTGGCCACGCTGGTCGCTGCGGCGGCGTCCGCCGCGGCGTGATGTACCGACTGCGCGGCGTGGGCAACGGCCGCCCTGGCGCCTTCGAGTTGCATGGCGTGGTCGGCGAGGCGATGCTTGAGTGCCTGGAAGGAACCGATCGGCCGGCCGAAAGCGTAGCGCTGTTTGACGTATTCCAGGGTGAACTCGAGCACCCTGTCGGTAACGCCCACGCTCTCGGCACTGTGCAATACCAGGGCGAGCTGCAGCTGGCGTTCGAACTGTCCGGCGGCATTACCGTATTCACCGAGCAGTGCCTCCTCCGGCACGGCCACGCTATGAAAGTGCAGCTCCGCCAGGCTGCGCCCGAGGTCTATCGGGTCGAGTGGATTGGTGGTCAGGCCCTTGGCATCAAAAGGCACGAGAAACTGGGAGACGCCACCCTTCTCATCCATTGTCGTCACCACGAAGTAATCGGCCTGTTCTGCGTGCTGGACACTGCTCGCACTACCGTCGAGAACATAACCGTTACGCGATCGGCTCACCCGCACTGTACCGGGTTCGGTGCCACTGCGTGCGCTGTGACCTGCGAAACATGGGCTGGCGAGAATGTCCCCCCTGGCCAGCGCAGGCAACACCAGCGACTGTTGCTCCGTCGAGCCCGCGTCGGCGATGGCAAAAGCTGCGATGCAAGCGGGCAGGAAAGGCCCTGGATACACTACGCGGCCGAGTTCCTCGGCAATGATCGAAGCGTCAATGGCGCCGCCAGCATATTCCGCAATACCACCAAAGGCTTCGGGCACGAACAGCGCCACCCAGCCCAGCTCCAGGCCCTCGCGCCAGGTTTCTTGCGCAAAGGAAAGCCCGTCTTCGATACAGCGACGGGTGGCGTCTATCGATGCCCGATTTTCCAGGAAGCGCCGGGTGCTGTCCTGCAACATGCGCTGGTCTTCAGTAACTACAACATCCACCAGAGGATTCCTCCTTGGCCCATGGCAATTGATCGGCGCACACGCTTCATCGCGAACGCGGCAGGCCGAGACGTTTTTCCGCGATCATGCTGCGATGCACTTCACTGGCGCCGCCGTAAATCGTCGAGACCTGCGAGTGGCGGAAGCAGAGGTTGATGCACCTGGCTTCCTCGCTTTCGAAGGTCAGCGACTCCGGTGCCGAGAGGTTGAGCAACTCGAATGCATCGGCCTTGTAGGCCTCGGACGAAAACATCTTCGATGCGGGGCCGAAGGCCGCATTCGGCTTGTTTTCCGCCGATACCCACAGGGTCCGGCAGTGCAGCATTTTCGCCGCGGCGATATTACAACTCACCTTCGCCAGGCGTTGCTGTACGCTCTCGTCCTCGAGCATCACCCGGCCGCTGCGCTCTGTCCTGCGACAGAAGCGTTCCGCTGCGACAAGCATTTCCTCGTGATGGCGCACGAAGGACATGCCGTGCTCGATTTCCAGCGAGGTCGCCATGACTTTCAGGCCGCCACCGACCTCGCCCAGGCGATAGGTGTCGGGCACGTAGACATCGTCGTAGTAGGTGATGTTGGTGCGCTCTTCCTGGAAGGTGTGTACCGCCTGGATGGTGACGCCCTCGGCCTTCAGCGGCACGATGAACATGGTCAGCCCGGTATGCTTGGGTCCGTCGCTATCGGTGCGGGTGAGCAGCAGTACGTAGTCGGAAATCTCGGCTCCGCTGGTGAACATCTTCTGGCCATTGACACGCCAGCCGTCGCCATCGCGCGTCGCCCGGGTCTTCGCTGCAAATACGTCCGAGCCGGAGGCCGGCTCGCTGAAGCCCAGTGCACACACGGCGTCCCCGTTCACCACGCGGGTCAGCGCCTCGGCCTTGAGTACCTCACTGCCAAAGCGATCCATGATGTAGCCGATGATGTTACAGGTGCGCTGCGGGTGGCCGGTCCAGTTGTAGTCGTCCCAGACCTTGTAGGCCGCCTGCATGGCGTAGGAGCTGGCGCCGCGCCCGCCCATGTGTTTCGGCCATGCGGGGTAGAGAATGCCAGCGTCGGCCATTTTCCTGTGCATACCCGGATCGTGGCCGGAGAAGGAGTAGTGGGCCTTGGCACGCAGTTCATCGGTGAGGTTTTCCTCGAAAAATTCCCGTGTTTCCTGCGCCAGCGCATCGGCTTCTTCACCCAGGCTGAACTCTATGGGCATCGAGCCGACATCGGGCAGATGGACCTGTTCAGCACAGTATCGACGGCGGGCCATTTCCTCCAGGAATACCTGCGGATCACCGTACACAAGCGGCAGGGCCTTGGCCTGAAGGTTATAGAGATGGATGTCGTACTCGAGGGTGACGCCGTAACCGCCAAAGGTGTGCAGCGAATGCGCCACTGCACGCTCGGCAGTCATGCAGGCCCACCAGATCGCGGCACTGATCGCTTCCCCTGCCGCACTGTCGCCCTCGGCGACCGCGCGAATGGCGCGCCAGGTCATCAGTCCACCGGCATCCGTCGCCACGGCGAGATCCGCCAGCGGGTGGGAGATCGCCTGGAAAGTACCGATCGGGCGATCGAATTGCACACGTTCGCAGGCGTACTGTGCCGCCATGCTCACAGCCTCTCCCGCAAGCCCGGTAAGGGCGGCGGCGATCAGGAGCTTCCATTCCTCTACAGCCGCTGCATGCAGAGCCACCGCGTGTGCGCCCACAGCCAGCAACTGGCGCTCGCAGCTAGCGAGATCGAGATTGCCGAGAGGCGTCGAGGCGAGACTCGGCGGGGCTTCATAACTTTCCGGTACAGCAAGCAGTACAACGCTGTCGCCATCCCGTGCGATCACCCTGCTGGCAACGGCGCCTCCGGCCACCACTTGCCGCGGCTGCAAGGCGATGTCATGCAGGGCAAGACTCAGGACCCCCTCGCCACTGGCAAAGCGCTCACGCACAGCGAGTGCATCGTCGGGATCCAGCTGTGCCAGCAGGCGCATTGCGCAGATACTCTCGGCGAGAGGTCCGGAAGCCAGCCTGCGGCCCGCCTCTTCCAGCAGGAGGCTTGCGTCGAGCAGCCCGAGACCAAGGCCACCGGCCTCTTCCGGCACGCGGATGACAAAGGCGCCGAGTTCCGCCAGCCCTGACCACAGCCTCTGGTCAAAGCCCACCGGCTGGGCCGCGCGCACGCGCTCGATGGAACTCTCTTCGCCGAGGAAGCGGGAAAAGGTCTCCCGCATCATCAACTGGTCGCCGCTTAACTCAAGTTGCATTTACCTTGTTGCTCCTCATGGCTTCAGATAACCGCGCGCTGGCGCAAGCCCGCCACCGCTTCCGTGTCGTAACCCAGTTCCGCCAACACCTCGGCGGTATGCTCCCCCAGTTCCGGCGGCCGCCGGCGTATCGTTCCCGGCGTGGCGGACATGCGAAAAGGTGTTTCGAGCAGCGGCGCGGGGAGTGGCAGCCCGGGATATTCCACCGGATGCAGGAAACCCATCGCCTGGATGTGCTGGTCCTGCAGGGTCTGCCGCGGCGACAGCACTGGCGAGGCGGGTATCCGCGCCGCATCGAAACCGGCCATCGCCTCCTCCACGCTCTTGCCGTCGCACCATTCCTGCATACAGGCGTTGAGGGTGTCGCCGTTCGCCGCGCGCAACTCGTCGTTGGCGAAGCGCGGATCTTCAAACCAGTCCAGCCGGTCCACCAGGCGGCACCAGCGCTTGAACATCCCCTGCCCCGCCACCTGCACGAGAATCCAGCCATCCTCCACCTCGAACAGATCACTTGGCCCGATCGCCACGCCCTTGTTGCCGGTGCGCCCGCGATCGGGAGCGGCGATTGCCTCTTCGATCAGTAGCGCGTTGGACATCATCAGGGCGGTGGGGAGAATCGCCGCCTCCACTTCCTGGCCTTCGCCGGTCGCCTTGCGGTGGAACAGCGCCATCATGGTGGCAATGGTGAGCGAAAGCGCAGTTGAATAGTCCGCGTAGGGGACCGCGGTGCGGATTGGCAGCTCCGGTGGGCCGGTGCGGTAAACCGCACCGGACATCACCTGGCCGATGCCGTCGAATCCCACGCGCTCACTGTAGGGACCGCCGCGGCCATACGCGCTGGCGCTGGCGAGGATGATGTCCGGCCTGATCGCCTTGAGACTGGCGTAATCCAGCCCCTGCTCGCGCATCAGGGCTTCCGGCAAATTGACCACCACGATGTCGGCAGTGGCCACCAGCTCTCGCACGATCTCCCGACCCTCCGGTGTCGCCGGGTCCAGGGTCATGCAGCGCTTGTTGCGATTGCACTGCAGGAAACCCGCGCCGACTCCATCGGGTACCACCGCCTGGACCCAGCGGTCCTCCCCGCCCTCGCGCTTCTCGATACGGATGACGTCCGCACCCATATCGGCGAGGATCGCGCTGCACCAGGGCGCTGCGATGTAGCGACCGAAATCGAGGACGCGAATACCCTCGAGCACGGGTTTGGGGCTTGCCACCACCGGCCGGCCCTCAGGAACAGGTCCAGTCGGGGTCGCGTTTTTCCATGAAGGCCGCGGGGCCTTCTTTCGCGTCATTGGACTGGGCGCAGCGCATGCGGTAACTCTCCGCCAGCAGTTCCGCCTCGTTGACCGGCAGCGAGTAGCCCTTGCGGATCGCCATGCGGGTGCCGCGCACCGCCAGCGGCGCATTCTTGTTCACCGTGTCGGCGATTTCCCAGGCACGCTCCATCAACTTTTCCTTTGGCGTGATCTCGGTGATCAGTCCCAACTGGTAGGCGCGCTCGGCGCTCATGCGTTCGTGTTTACCCATCAGCGCCATGCGCATGGCGACGTTGAGGGGCAGTACCCGCGACATGCGTACCATTTCTCGCGCGGAGACGATGCCGATGGAAACATGGGGATCGAAGAAAGTAGCGTGTTCAGCGGCGATCGCGATGTCCGCAGTGGAGACGAGGTCCAGCCCCGCGCCACAGGCGGCCCCGTTCACCGCGCAGATGATCGGCTTGGCCATGTTCAGGTAAGGCGGCGTCGCCTCCTGGGGCACTTCCCACTGGCGGTAGGAGGTGAGCATTCCCTCCCCCCACATATCGATGCCGGTGGGGTGACCGTCGACATAGGTCCCCTCGATCACGCTGACATCGGCGCCCGTGCAGAGTGCCTTTTCCCCGGCACCGGTATAGATGATGGTCCAGATCTCCTGGTCCGCCTCCACTTCCGCCCAGACGCTGCGCAACTCGCGCATCATCTCGATGGAAATCGAGTTCATGACCTCCGGGCGGTTGAGGGTGATACAGGCGGTGTGGCCGCGCTTTTCAAACAGGATCGCGTTATCGCTCACGAAATTTTCTCCCTGGTTTTTAAGGTTTTTTTCCATCAGTGTCCTGACCAGTATCGCGCAGGACCAGCGGGGTGTTCGCCAGTCTTTCCACGTTGCGACCGCCGGCGCGGTCGAGATCCCTGCACAGGTCGATAGCCAGTTTGGCGACGCCTACCGCGTCAGCGGGCTTGCCCGCCAGGCGCTGGCAGAATTCCCATACCCGCTGCTCGAATTCCTCCTGCGGCCAGACTGCCTGCACCAGACCCGCGGCGAGGGCCGTTTGCGCATCCATCTGCTCGCCGGCCATGCCCAGCCACTTGGCCCAGCCCACACCGCACAAACGCACGATACGACTGGTGCCACCGCTGCCGGCAATCATGCCGAGATCGACTTCCGGCAGGCCGAAGCTCGCCTCGCTGGAGGCCAGGCGGAAATCCACCGCACCGGCCATCTCCACCCCGAGCCCCAGGCAGGGACCGTTGATGGCCATCACCACCGGTTTCTCGACACTCTCCATTTCGTCGAAGATGCTGTGGATATTGCGGCGGTAATCGCGACGGAATTCCTGCATGCCGCGGGTCGGGGGAAAGCGCTGCCGGTGCTCATTGATATCGATACCGGAAGTAAAAAATGGGCCGCTGGAACGGATCAGCAGCAAGCGCAGCGCGTCGTTGTCACGCAATTCGTCCACCGCGTCGGCGATCACCTCGCGCATGGCGATGCTCATGGCGTTACGCTTGGCCGGCCGGTTGAGGGAGAGGACGAGGATGCCGTCCCTGTCTTCACGCAGAATGTCCTCGCTCATCACAGCTCCATGGTCAGCTTCGGCAGACGGGATTTAAGCTGCCGGGGATCCCCCGGCAACTGGTGCAATACATGGGCGCGTTTGAGCAGGCGATGGGCGTCGACTTCGTCGGTAAAGCCCATGCCGCCGTGAATCTGGATGTTCGCGCGTGCCACTTTCAGCGCTTCTTCACCGGCCAACAGTTTCGCACTGAGGGCCTGGAATTCGGCGTCCGCAGCATTGGCGAGGAGCGCGTCTACCGCTGCCAGGGTCTGTGACCAGCACAGCTCAGCGGCCAGGGCGGCGTCGGCGCAGCGGTGCTTGATCGCCTGGAAAGCGCCGATCCGCCGTCCAAACTGCACCCGGCAGCGGGCGTATTCCACAGCCATATCCCGCGCCTGTTCCAGCACACCGCAAAGCATCGCCGCCAATAACAGATGTGCGCCCTGCACCAGCCGGGCATCCTCTATCCGCGCGCCCGACAGTTGCCCGCGGGGAAGGCAATGCATCTCCAGCATGTCATCGATACACTGCGCTTGAGTTGCGCCGCCCAGATCGAACGCCGACAACGAAACAGCATCGCGCTCGATCTGCAGGCACAGTCCATCACCTGCCTCGATAAGCTGTATACCTTCGCTACACGATGACAGCGCCAGGCCAACCCTGCGCTCGCCGCGCAACAGGGCGTCCCGCAACTGTTCATCGCCGCTGGCTGCGGCCACCAGGGTGCCGAGCAGACTGGCTACGACGGCGGGGGACAGCAGGCTGCGTCCCGCCTCGCGACAGGCCAGGGCACCTTCCATCCAGCCCAGGCCGAGGCCTCCCTGCGCTTCCGGCAGCGCAATACCGAACAGTCCCAGTTCCGCCAGTCCCGACCACTGCTCCGCATCCGGCGCGCCTTCGCGCAGGCGCTCGATCGGAAGGTATGCACCGAGGTAGCTGGCGACAGCGTCGGCCAGGGCTATTTGATCCTCGGCGGGCAGAACGACGCTCATGCACTTCGCTCCACGATTGCGTCGTGCTTTGGCAGATTCAGAATCCGCTCGGCGATGATATTGCGGCGAATTTCAGAAGTACCCCCGCCGATGGTGCCGGCATAGGAAAATAGATAGCTGTCTACAGGAACCGGGTTGTCACCGGCGCCATGCAACTGCAGGCCAGCGGCACCCGCGAGGCTCATCCACGCCCGGTAAACCTGCTGCTTGAGTTCCGCCAGCATCAGGGCGACGTAAGTACCTTCCGGGCCGGGCACAGCGCGGGCGCCTGAGCGAGCGGCCCCGTGATAGGTCATTGCGCGCAGGCCCGCGGCACGCGCTCGCAACTCACCGAGACACTCCGCTACCGCACTGTCATCGAGCAGGGCCCTGCCCTGTGCGTCGCGGGTATCGCGTGCGTAGGCGAGCAGTTTCTCCACGGTAACCGCGAGTCGCGTCTGCGCTTCGATGAAAGCCGTGCCGCGCTCGAAGGCCAGGGTCGCCATGGAGACGCGCCAGCCATCGCCCATTTCCCCCACCACGTTGGCCAGGGGGATACGCACGTCGTCGTAGAACACTTCGCAGTTGTGGTACTCGCCGTCCATGGACTTGATCGGTCGCACCGTGATGCCCGGACTGCGCATGTCGCAGATCACCCAGCTGAGCCCCTTGTGCCGGCTGGAACCG
The DNA here is from genome assembly GCA_033283325.1 of Halieaceae bacterium WMMBA4. Lineage (GTDB taxonomy): Bacteria > Pseudomonadota > Gammaproteobacteria > Pseudomonadales > Halieaceae > Mangrovimicrobium. The sequence goes on along the minus strand of JAWMQO010000001.1, from coordinate 397,282 downwards.
GCCTCGGTGCGCAAAAGGAGCTCCTGGTAATCCGCGGCCTGGGCGAAGCTTGTCCAGATCTTGCTGCCGTTCACCACCAGTTCGTCACCTTCGACCACACCCCGGCAGGCGATGCCGGCGAGGTCCGACCCTGCATTGGGCTCGGAAAAACCCTGGCACCAGATGGCTTCGCCGCTGAGAATTTTCGCCAGGTGGAAATCTTTCTGTGCCTGGCTGCCACAGAGCATCAGGGTCGGCGCAGCGTGCTGCAGGCCGACGAAAAGCCCGTTGAGGTCCGGCGCATTGGCCCGGGCGTACTCCTCGTACCAGATGATCTGCTCGCGCTGACCCAGCCCGCGACCGCCGTACTCGCGGGGCCAGTTGATCCCCGCCCAGCCACCGTTAAAGAGCGTACGTTGCCACTGGCGCAGGTAATCAGCCTGCTCGCTTCCGGATTGGGTGATGGGTGGGCATGACCGCCCTGGCACACTGGCCTGCAACCAGGCCCGAACCTCGTTCCTGAATGCCACAGCCCCTTCGTCGCTCACCGGGGCCGCCTGCTCACGCAGCCGGCCCGGCACGCTTTTCGTCCAGGTCCAGCGCCGTTATGCTGCATTTTATTCTGTTCCGGCACGTCGATTTAATCGTTTAACTATTTAAACTGACCTCGAATTGTCCAATGGGCAGAATGACTTTGCAAGCCATGATTTAAATAGCTTTTATGCTGAACCCGGACATGCTTCAATTAGCTAACTAATTATTAAACTTATCAATCGGATAGGGCCAGACCGCCTTCCCGGCAGGCCCCCGAAGGACCACCCCCGGCCAGCCGAAACACAGACAGAGCAAACACCAGAGGAGCCATCCCATGCCATCAGTCGTCATCTCCAGCGCCATTCGCACCGCCGTCGGCACCGCCCGCAAGGGCTCCCTCGCCAACACCCCGCCGGAAGAACTCGCCCGGGTCGCCATGGGGGCGGCGCTGGCCCGCTCCGGCCTCGCCGCGGAATGGATCGACGATGTGGTGATGGCGGAATCCCTCGCCGGCGGCGGCGCCATCGCCCGCCACGCCGCGGTGGAACTCGGCCTGCTCGGCGCCGGCGGCATGGCGGTCAACCGGCATTGCGCCGGCGGCCTCAGCGCGGTGGGTATCGCGGCGGGCGCCATCAGCGCGGGCATGGAACGGGCGATGATTGCCGGCGGCGTCAACTCCAGTTCCTTCATGCCGCGCATGCAGCAACGCGACCCGGCGACCCAGGAGTTCCAGGACTGGTGGATTCCACCGACCCACCCGGACAGCCCCGAGGCCCCCAACAAGGACATGTCGATCACCGTCGGCTGGAATGCCGCCAAGACCCTTGGCCTGACCCGGGAGGAACAGGACGCCTGGGCGCTGCGCTCCCACCAGCGCGCCGCGGCCGCCATCGAGGCCGGTCATTTCGCCGAGGAAATCACCCCGATCACCGTCACCGGCATGGACGGCAAGCGCTTCGAATTCGCCATCGACGAGCACGTGCGCAGCGATACCAGCATGGAAAAGCTCGCCTCGCTGAAGGTACTGCACCCGGAAATCGAGGGCTTCAGCATCACCGCGGGCAACGCCAGCGGCGCCAATGACGCCGCCTGCGCGCTGGTTCTCTGCGCCGACACCCTGGCAAAGGAAGAAGGCGCCCCGATCCTCGCCACCGTTCACGGCTGGACCTCCATCGGCGTCGACCCGGCAAAAACCGGCCTGTCGGTTCCCAAGGTGGCGGAAAAACTGCTCTCCCGTACTGGCTACCGGCAATCGGACATCAGCCTCTGGGAAATCAACGAGGCCTTCGCCGCCGTACCCCTGGGGGCGTGCCGGGTCATGGGGCTCGACGAGGAGACAGTCAACGTCTCTGGCAGCGGCTGCTCCATCGGCCACCCCATTGGCGCCTCCGGCGCGCGCATGATCACCACGCTGTGCAATGACCTGCGGCGGCGCGGTGGCGGGCTTGGTATCGCGGCGATGTGTGCGGGCGGTGGGCAGGCTGGCGCAGTCCTGATCGAGGTATAACAACGCGGGACGCGGGGTGCCACGAATCCGCAGCTGCCGACCGGTAAGGCGCCAGGGCTACGGCCCTGTTCGGGTTCCCGGCGCGAGTATAAACGCCTTCGAGTGCCGGGGACCCGAACAGGGACGGAGCCCGGATGGTCGCACCAAAGCGGACAGGATGGGTGCCACGAACCCGCATCCGCCGGGGAGTTTACCCGCACTCCTCCAAAGCGTTCTGAGTCGTCGCGCGGGCAAACTCCCCGCCGGATGCTCGACCAGTGCGAGTCCAAGGCTTCCAACTGCTACGGTGTCAGGGCTTCGGCTCTGTTCGGGTTCCCGGCGCGAGTATAAACGCTCTCGAGCGCCGGGGACCCGAACAGGGACGGAGCCCGGACTGGTGGCACCAAAGCGGACAGGATGGGTGCCACGAACCCGCATCCGTCAGGTATTCAACGCGGGCCGTTTGGCATCACGCCAGGCATCATTGTTTTCCGCCGCAATAGCCGCAGCCTTCTGCCAGAACGCCTCACCCTTCGCCCGGACATTGAAGTCGAAGTGGGTCGCATGCCGGAACTCCAGCAATTCCACGCCGTCGGGCCCCGGCTGGTAGGTGTAGGCCACGTCCGCGGGGATGAAGAAACTGTCCCGCGGCCCGAGTTGCTCCGTGCCCATGCGCAGCGAACCGGCGATGATGTAGTACAGGCAATCGCAGTTGTGGCTGTGCAGTGGCAGCGGGTAGTCCTTCTTGAACCAGACGTGGGAGAGGTGGAAGCCGGGAAGGTCGACCAGTACGGTCACTTCCTCGCCGCGCGCCTGCCCGGGGGCGTGGATTTTTGCCAGGCCTTCCAGTTGCGCCTGGTTGAATTCCGGCAGATCCATACAGCCGGCCTCGATCAGTGAGGGTGCCTCGTCTGCGCGAAATATCCTGAATTTTCCGCTGGTCGTTTCTTCCGTCATATGACCCTTCCTCCAATTATTGTCGTGTTAAATTACTGTTACTGAATCTGCCGAAATTCGAAAAGTATGCCGAGGTTGTCGCGCGGATCGACGGCGATACTGCCGGGGACGGAACCTGCGATGACTCGCAATCCTTTCTCCCCGAACCAGGCGCTGGCCCGTTCGATATCCTGCACTGCGTAGAGGGTTGAACGCATGCCCTGCCCCTGCTGCAGCATCTCGCGAAGCAATGCGCCCTCGCCTGCCGGGCAAAGCAGCTCACAAAGCGCATCGGCGATCTTCAGGCTGACTACCTTTGCTCCAAGCGCTGGGCGCAATGATTCAGCGACGACTTTGGCACCGAGAAAACCCTGCATAAAGGCGCTGGCCGACTCGATATCCGCTACAGTGTGGGAGTACCCTACAAAGCCGGCGAAGCCGAGCGGGTGCTCGGCCCAGTACTGCGCTGGTCGTGTCCGGGTTTTTACGTGAGCTGCTTCGGGGCCGTAAAAACTGCCACCGAAAAATTCATAATCGACGCCGAAGCCATCGGCGGGATCGGTATGAATGGCCGCGCCAATGTCGCGGGTAATGCCTACGCCGTGTTCGGCGCATATCTCGCGGGCGGCTTCCACGTCCGCCTCGAACTCGATACCCAGGTAGTGTGGGCCAATCCGGCCGTGCAGCAGGAAATGCGTCGGCTCGAACAGCTCCATGATGAAGCCTCCCACCTCGATCAGGCAGGCGTGCCAGTGCTCGCCGGGCAAGTCCAGCATGAAGGAGGCACCGAACACCTCCTGCAGGTGTTCGACGCTGCGCGCCAGGTCTTCGACCACCACATTGCTGTGGCTGGCTTTCCGGCAACTCAGGGAAGGGCTCACACGAGTTCCTATTTTACGTCCATGCGGTCTATATATTTAACTATTAGAACCAGACCGGCACAATGCCCGGACAATGCCCACAAGCGAATTCATGGGCTGACAAACTAACATTAACACCGATATATCGCGCGCAATTTATCATTTTTCGGAGGGGAAAATTCCTGACAGCACGGGACGCCGGCCAGCCCTGAGGGGATATGATCTAACAAAAAGGGTTATGATCTAACTATAAGGAAACAATACAAGATTGCGCGACACCCAGGGCGGAAGGCATGCTCAAGGCCCCGGCCCGTAAAAGACAGTACTGGCGAACGAAGCGATGACAGCACCCGTACATGACAGCGACAACCCCTACCTGCTCGCCCCTTACCGGGGAAAACCCCCTGCCGCCCCCGGCTGGTTCGTTTCGGCACTGGCGGAGGAACCAGAGCGCCGGTTTTTCGATTCAAACGGCGCCAGCATAGAACTGCTGCTGTGGGGCGAAACGGGGAAGCCCGGACTGATCTTCCTCCACGGCAACGGCGCCCACGCGGACTGGTGGAGCCACATCGCGCCCTTCTTCGCCAGTGACTGGCGCTGCGCCGCCCTGTCCTGGAGCGGCATGGGGAATTCCCGGCACCGCGAGCATGGCTCGACCGTGGATGACCTTGCCCGCGAAGCCCGGGATGCAGTCGCCGCGGCGGGCCTGCTGGACAGCGGCGACAAACCCATCGCCGTCGGTCACTCGATGGGCGGTGTGATCGGGCTGATGGCGAGCGCGGACTACGCGCCCTTCAGGGGGCTGGTACTGATCGACAGCCCCCTCGCCGTGGACCCGGAGCAACTGGCAAACATTCGCGCGGGCGCCCCCAGGGGCAGATCAAAACACCGCCCCTTCGCGACCCTCGAGGAAGGACTGGCACGATTCCGTCTTTCGCCACCGCAAGCCTGCGATAACGACTACATCGCCGACCACATCGCCCGGCATTCCCTGCGCCAGACAGGCGAGGGATGGGAGTGGCAGTTCGATCCCAGGCGGGTGGCGATGAATGCCGAGGACACCGCGGGCTTCGTGTCACGCAACGCCTGCCCCCTGGCATTCGTCTACGGTGAAGCGTCGGCCCTGCTGACACCCTCGACCCTGGGCATGAGCCTGGAAGTCCTCCCGGACGACACACCTGTGATAGGGATTCCCGAAGCGCGCCACCACGTGATGATAGACCAGCCGATCGCACTGGTTAGCGCCCTGCGCGGCCTCCTTGCCGGCTGGCCCGGACCTACGCCTGGGTGAAGGAACAGGCAGCGCGCATTGCAAAATAACTACATGGAGAGTGCGACATGAGCGATTGGGAAAGCAAAACCGCCATCACGGAACTGATCAATAACTATACTGGCGCCGCAGGCAGGCTCGACATCGGGGAATTCAGCGCATTCTTTCTCGAAGACGCGGAAGTTCACGGCGTCGCCAGCCTGCTGGGACAGCCGGAACCCCTGAGGGGAAAGGAGGCAATCGCCGGCTTTTTCGGGCCGCTCTTTCTCGGCCTCGACTGGCTGGTGCAGCAGAACACCACTACCGATATTCGCATCGACAGGGAGGGCCGGTGGGCGAAGGTCTCGACGAATATTGTCGAAATGGCGCAGCCTTCCGGGCGCGGGATTGTCACCATGATCGGTCGCTACGACGACGAGGTCGAATTGAGCGGAACGCGCTGGCGCTTCAGAAAACGTGTACTGACGCCTTTCAGCTTCACGACGCAAGCCAGCCCCGAAGCGTGAGCGGCGCGCATGAGCGCTGATCGCCACCCTTACCCCGGTAGCAGTCCCAGGCTTTCCAGAATCTCTTCGGTATGCTCGCCGGCACGCGGAGGCCGCTTGCGGATAGCGGGGCCGGACTCGCTCATATCGATTGGCAGGGACATGAGCGAGACCGGGAGCGCCTCCCCTTCCGTGCTCTGCGCCTGGAAAAGCGCCATGGCCTGCACCTGCGGGTGCGCCAGCGCCTCGCCTGGAGAAAGCACCGGCCCGGCGGGAATGCGCGCCGCCGCCAGTTCCTCCAGCGCCTCGGCGGTGCTGCGCAAGTCGCACCAGCACTGCATCCGCCGCGAGAGTATTTCGCCATTGATGCCGCGCAGTGCATCGCTGGCGAAACGCGAATCCTCAAGCCACTGGGGTTCTCCCATCAGGTCGGCCCAACGTTTGAAGATGACCGGGCCAACCACCTGGGTCACCACCCAGCCATCCCTGGTGCGAAAGGTATCCGTGGGGCCGTTGACGAAGCTGCGATTGCCGATGGCCTTGCGCCCGGGTTGGGTCGCGGCTTGCTCCACCAGGTAAGTGGCGCTGAAGGCCATGCCCGCGGCGAGCAGGTTGGTTGAAACCTGCTGGCCCCTGCCCGTCCTCGATCGCTCGACGAGGGCCGCCATCACACCAAAGGCAGCGTAAAGCGCGGCGGCGTGATCGACCCAGGTTATCGGTGTGCGGTAGGGCACGTCGCCGGGGCCGGAAAGATAGGCCGAACCGCACATCGCCTGCCCGACGCTGTCAAAACCCGGGCGGTCCGCCCAGGGCCCGACCGGTCCGAAGGAGGAAATATTGGCCAGTATGATGTCCGGGCGAATCGCAGAAAGGCTCGGGTAATCCAGCCCCATTTTAGCCAGGGCGCTGTCCGGTACGTTGACCACGACCACGTCCGCGCTGGCGATCAGGCGCCGCATCACTTCCCTGCCCTGCTCGCTCCCGGGCTCCAGTTCCACCGAGCGCTTGTTGCGATTGATCTGCAGGAACAATGCGCCGTCGCCTTCATCGGTCAGCGGCGTGATCTCCCTGTCCTCGCCACCGCCGGGGCGTTCGATGCGGATGACATCCGCGCCGAAGTCAGCGAACAAGGTCGCGCAATAGGGGCCCGCAACATAGCGCCCAAAGTCCAGGACTCGAATTCCCTCCAGGCAGGCCATCACTTCCCCCCTTACGCCAGCGCCATCATTCAAGGCCGGGATCGACCAGCACCGTTACCTCTGCACGGGCGTCCTGCATGCGCTCGAAGGCGCTTTCTACACCGGAAAGCCCGACCTTGCTGCTGATCATCGCGGCGGCATCGATTCTGCCATCGGACACATTGACCAGGGTCCGGGCAAATTCCTCAGCGCTGTAGGCGATAACGAAACGCATGGAGAGTTCCTTGGCCGCGGCCAGCACAGGCTCGAAGTAATCCGTCTCCATGCACACACCAACCACGACGAACTGTGCCGCGGGGGGCGCCTTCTCGATAAGGCCCTGCAATACGCCTTTTTTCCCGACACATTCGAAAATCACCGCATCCGCCGGGTCCCCGCCGTGACGGGCCGCCGCCAGCGCCGCCATCGTCGAAGGCACGTTGAAGGCATCCCAGCTGGCATGGGGAGACTCGGCCGCGGGATCGACGACAAGATCTGCGCCGAGTTTTTCCGCCACGCTTCGGCGCAGGGGGGAGTAGTCCACCGCGATGACCGGCCCGAAGCCGCGAGCCTTGAGCGCGGCGATAACCGACAGGCCAATCTGCCCGCAGCCGATGACCATCGCCACGGACTGCTTTGACAATCGCGCGGCATTGACCGCGTGTTCGCCAACCGCGATCGGCTCCACCATGGCCGCCTCCTCGGCGGACAGGCCGTTCTCCACCGGCAGCAGCAACGCTTCCTGCAGCACCATGTACTGGGCCAGCCCGCCAGGCAGTAGTTGCGAATAACCGATCTGCTCCATCTTGCCAGTAGGCCCGCTGGCGTAGGGCATGGAAACCACCGCGCTCCCCACCGGGAGGCGACGGGAAGTGCCCGGGCCGAAATCTACAATCTCCGCGCAGTACTGGTGACCGAAGACCGTTTTGCCAACTGGCTCCCCCGCGCTTTTATTCGCACCCGGAACGACACTGAACATGTGCTCGAGGTGGTGCAGGGCGTGGAGGTCCGAACCGCAGATGCCGCAAACCAGGGAACGCACAAGGACCTGGCCCTTGGCTGGCTCCGGGAGCGCCATTTCCTCGACTTCCAGCACACCGGGTTCGCTGCGAACCACCGCTTTCATCACAACCCCTCTCCCAGACCATCGGCGGCCACCGCTGCCGGAAAATCCAGCACAGTCAACAAACCACTGCGCGCCTCTATCACTCGCGGCAGCATATTCAGGGCCCGCGCGGCGTTCAAGGCAGTATTGGAAGCGTGCGGGTCCGCGCCCGCTGGCCAGCCCAGGGTGCAGACCAGCGCGGGATCCCCGTCGATTTCAACCTGCCAGGCCGGCTCTTCCGTACTCTGCCGCCAACCCTCCCCGAGTGCGAGGGCCGCGGTGAGCTCGTTGGTAAGCCGGTAAAATTCGCGGTCATCCGCCCGCGCGGCCATGGTCCAGCGCACACCCGCGATGGTGCCGGGCTCCAGGACCAGACCGCTGGCGGGCAGTGTGCTGCGCTGTGCCGCCAGTGCGTATTCCACGTCGACCAGTTCGGCGGACTGCCACTGCAGGCCCATCGCCCTGGCGAGCATCTTCGAGCCCTGGGCGGCCACGCTGGTCCAGCCCTGGTTGACCCGTTCCATCAGGGGATTGTCGCCGGGCAGCTGGCCGATGCCGACGAGATTGCTGAGCTGGTGCAGGGAGTGGCTGCTCGCCACGTGATTGCGCTGGCGCGCGCGAAGCTGGCGAATGCGCCCGCTGTAACCGCTGAGGAACAGCGGCAGCACGTCGCTGATCAGGCCGGGGATGTTGCCCCCGGCGCAGAACGAGGAACCGCCCGTCTCGGCCGCGGACGCGAGTTCTGGCTCTTCCGGCGCGCCCTCGATGAAGTAGCCGCCCATGCCCGTGTAGAGGTTGATGCCCGCGGCCAGCAGCTTTCCGTAAGCCTCGACATCGTAGGTCTTGCCACTCCAGATCGCGCCATCCGGTGCCAGGGCGAGAATGTCTTCGAGGCGATCGGTGGCGATCACCCCGTTGGCCTGCCCGCCCGCCAGCTCTCCGGAATCCTTCCCCACCTTCGCGGGATCCTGGACCAGCACCCCCACCAGCTCCAGCTGCGGGTGACCGGACAGCCTGCGAATAATCTGCGAGCCTATTGCACCGGTATAGCACTGGGCCACGCGATATCGCGCCATGCCTCGTTCTCCCTAGGCGCGCCCTTCGAGGAGGCTCTTGAGGTTGGAACTGAAGACTTTCTCGACGTCCTCTGCGGGGAAATCGGAAAACTCTTCCAGGTATTCAAGGGGATTCTTCAAGCCTTCGGCATGGGGGTAGTCGCTGCCGAACAGCAGGTGTTCCACCGGCACGTCCTTGCGCAGCTCCGAAAGATCGTCCTCGTAGAACGGTGCCACGTAGATATGCTCGCGGAAGGCATCGCGCGGGTGGCGCCTGAAGACCTGGGGCATCTTGCCGTAGGCCTGGTCGAACTTGTGCAACAGCGGGCGCACCCAGGTGGCGCCGTTTTCGATCGAGGCGACCTTGAGCGTGGGATGACGATCGAATACGCCGTGGCATATCAGGGCGGCGATGGAATCGGAAATCGCCCGGCCGATCAGGTCCACCACCACTTTCATCGGATCGAAGGCGAAGGCAAGCTGCTCCCCATCACCGCCGGTCCACCAGCGCGTGATGCGGTCATAACCGCTGTCCGAGCCGTGCAGGGTGACGAAGATTCCAGCCTCTGCCACCCGCGCCCAGAATGGATCGTAGTCCTCGTAGCCGAAGGAGCGGCTGCCGCGAATATCCGGCACCGGCGCTGGCCTGATGTTCACCACCCGGGCGCCGTTTTCCAGCACGTAATCCAGTTCCTTCACTGCCGCATCGACATCGGTGAGACTGATAAAGGGCACCATAAACAGCCGGTTGTCGCGAGCCAGGTTCCACTCCTCCACCATCCAGCGGTTGAGTGAGTGGAACAGCGCGGCTGAAACGTCGCCCCGGGCGCCGATACGCTCCTCCACCACAGAGGCGAGGGTCGGGAAAACCAGGGCAGCCTGCAGGCCCTGCTCGTCGAGTTGCTCCAGCCGGCCCTTACCGGTACGCCAGGACTCCGGCGGGCGAATGGGCTTGCCGGTCAGTTCACGCAGGGATTTTCCCTCGGTATTTTCCGAACGGTAAAACTTCTCGTGGGCCCCGGGCTCGGCGACAACGGCGAAAGTGGGGTTGGGGATGAATTCAGACAGCATGCCGGCGATGACCAGTTTCTTGCGCCCCTCTTTTTCAACGAAGTAGAACTCGCGCTTGTATTTGTCGGGAAGGAACTGGGTAAGGGCCTCTTCCGTCTCGTAGAGATGTTGATCCGCGTCGTAAACGGGAAATGCCAGGTTCGTCATCTTGGAAGACCTCCATTGCCTTGGCCCTTGCTTCCGGCGTCCCGAGCCCTTGCTGTGATTTTGATGTCAGGCTGCGGGTTCCGCCGGCGGTGGCCCGAATTCTGCGTGGCACCAATCATACAACTATTTGAAGGTCACGCCAGTATTAATTAGCCTGCGCGGTGCGTATACTCATTTCGGCGGCAGTGTTGATGGCAGCGGGAAAATTCCTTGAAAAGGGCCGCCATGCCTGAATAAAAATCCGTATAAAACGGCAATTCAATGCAATATCGCCATCTTGGGAGAACAGTTATGAGGGATCGCAGCAGCGGCCATCCGGCAATTTCCAGCCGCCAAGCCCTCACACAACTGGAGGGATTTAAATGTCTAACTATATAAACTATGAAGTGGCGGACAGGGTCGCGACGATCACCCTCGATCGCGCCGACCGGCGCAACGCCCAGAACCAGCAACTACTGGAGGACCTCAACGAAGCCTGGGAGCGCGCTGCTGCCGACGATGAGGTCCGGGTCATCCTGCTGCAGGCTAATGGCCCGCATTTCTCTGCCGGCCACGACATGTCGCCGGACGAGGTGAAGAGCAACCCGGCTTTCCAGCAAATCGGCGCGAGTATTCCGGAGCGGGGTCTGCTGGGGCTCTACGAGTGGGAGGCGAAACACTATTTCGGTTTTTCCCGCCGCTGGCGCGAGATCCCCAAACCCTCTATTGCCGCAGTGCAGGGGGCCTGTATCGCTGGCGGCCTGCTCCTCGCCTGGCCCTGCGACCTGATCGTCGCCGCGGACAACGCCCGCTTCTCCGACCCGGTAGTGCTAATGGGTATCGGCGGCGTGGAATACCATGGCCACACCTGGGAACTGGGGGCGCGCAAGGCGAAGGAGATGCTGTTTACCGCGAAGCCGGTCGATGCTGTCGAAGCCGAGCGCCGGGGTATGGTCAACCGGGTCGTCCCAAGCGAGGAACTGGCGGAGAAATCGCGAGAGCTGGCACTGGAGATCGCCCAGATGCATCCCCACGCACTGGCCATGGCGAAGCGTGCGGTCAACCAGACCCTGGATTGCATGGGCCAGTATGCCGCCCTGCAATCCTGCTTCGATATCCACCAGTTGGGTCACGCCTCCGCCTATGCGCAGGGTGGCCAGTTCGTGCTGATGGACCACACTGGAATCAAGAAGGCGGGTAAACATTAGTTTTCCAGGCGTATAGTCGGATTCCCGGACCCACGCCCCGCCCAGGCTCCCTCCACTGCTGCGGCCCTTGCCCGGCGCTGTGACGACAGGCGTATGAAAAGCAGCAACAGCAATCCGCAAGCTCCGGCCAGTGCCGCGGCAAGCAGTTGCGACTCGATCACCGGCACCCGGAGCAGTTCGAGTCCGGCCTTGGGCAACTCGTGCAGAACGAGAAACAGTATCGCGACCTGGCCGTGATAGTGCGGCCGGCTATTGACCCGGAACATCACAACGGCAGCAAACAGGGAAGCAGGCCAGAACAGCAAGGGCAGTGCGAGGACCGGCCGGGACCAGGACTGGCTGTCGGGCAATAGCCCCGCCTGTAACTGGTGGTACCAGATCGCGCTCCCCGGCGGATAGGAAAGATGCAGGAGCCCTTCCCCCTCCGCGCCGGTACAACAACCCGCGAGGATGCAGGCGACACGGCCGATACACATTCCCGTCACCAGTACCAGGGCGCCGATATCCGCCAGCCTCGCCAGCGAAACCTCTCGCAGATAGAGCCGCCAGGCCAGGGGCATGGACAGAGCCATGCCAATAACCGCGCCGGAAAATCGCCAACCGGAAACCAACTCTCGCGGCTGGAACCAGTCCCCAGGCCAGCCCCGGTTCGCCAGGGAAAACAGCTTGGCACCACCGATCACACAGACGGCCAACAGAAGCAGTGCCTGCGCAATAAAAGGCGCAGAGACGCCCTCGCGACGCAACAGGACCAGCAGCATGATCACCGGCACCCCGATCATCAGTGGCAGCATCAGACTGTAGGTACTGACGCCTGCAAAGACCAGCGGTAACATCAGCCTCCGCAGCCCCCGCCGCTGTCACAAAGATCGCCTATCATGTCGCCGTCGACATCAGACTGATCCGGATTGGGGGTGTCCTTGCAGTTATCCAGGGCATCGGGCACCCCGTCGCCGTCGCTATCGGGCAACACCGCTACTGCAAAGGAAGGAGTTTCTGTCGGCGCAAGGCCATCGCTATCGACCAGCGTCGCGCTGATAGTGTGATCGCCAGGCGATAACACTGCCTGTAGCTGTGCTCCCTGACCGAGGAAGCCGTCGATCGAGGAGGACCACTCGATCGATTCGCTGAGGTCACCGTCTTCCACATCCTCGGCATTGGCAGACAACAACAGCGACTCCCCCTCTCCCATCAGGACCGGGCTCTCCAGTGGCGCCAGCAAGGTGATGACAGGTTTATTGACCACGGTGACCGACACGCTATCGGCTGCGGCAAAGCCCACGCTGTCGATGACCTGCGCGCTTATCTGATGGCTTCCCGCGGTCAACTGTACCGGGGAAACGAGGGGGCCATCGAGATTCGAGTTCCAACTGACCGCAGCGGTGAGATCCCCGTCCTGGGGATCGCTGGCATCGGCGAGGAGCGTGACCGGCCCCGCGTCCACCGCCAGGACCGCCGCGTCGGTTGGTGAGAGGATCGCTACCGCTGGCAGCTCACCCGGGCCGGCCACTTCGGTGGTCATGGCAGCGAGATCCAGGCGCGGGAAGACCAAACCGTTGCGCTGGTCGGTGACCGGACTTCCGGTCTGCTGCAGTAGCGACAGTATCTCCGCCACACCAAGTCCCGGCCCCTGTGCCTTGACCAGAGCAAACGCCCCGGCTACGTGGGGGGTCGCCATCGACGTCCCTGATTTAGTCGTGTAGCCCCCACCGGGGATCGCTGCATAAATGTTACCGCCCGGCGCGAGCATCGCCACCAGCGTCGAACTGTTGGACCAGTTGTTAACCGTGTCGGTGATATCGCCGACGCTGCCCACGACAACGGTACCCGGAACGCAGGCCGGTGAATTGATCGCATCGGTGAAACCGTTATTGCCGGAGGCTACGACTGTAGCAATTCCGAGGGCATGCAGGCTGGCGACGGGTGATACGTAAACACTCGCGTCGCAGCTTTCGCTGTACTCGCCTCCGCCAAGACTCAGGTTCACCGCGGCTATCGTGTTGCTGCCGGCGAGACCATCGACATAGTCCAGCGCTTCGAGCACATCGGAATCGTAGGCCAGTACACATTCGGTCTTTCCGGCGCCGCAGATAGACTCGCCAGTGAAGTGGGAAAATACCTGTACCGCGATAAGGGAAGCATCCGGTGCGACACCGGGGCGGGTCGCGTGCGCGCCCACTGCGATCGACGCCACGTGAGTGCCGTGACTGCAAAGCGTGGCGCAGGGTTCAGCCGCGCCGGCGCCGAACTGGGAAGCGCGCCCGTTCGGGCAAAGGCTGCTGGAGCCGTTGAGTGGACTGCGGGTCGAAAAACAGGCTTCTTCCACTACCCTGCCCTGAAGCACCGGGTGCAGGGCATCCACCCCGGTGTCGAGTACGGCTACCGCCGCGCCGTTCCCGGTCAGCCCAAAATTGTGCGCGAGGGCACCGCCGATCAGCGCCATGGACTGCAACAACTGCGGGCCGTTCAGGGCATCCTCGACCACCAGTTCATAGAGCCCACTGGCGAGCAGTGCATCAAGCTGGCCGCGATCCACTTCGAGGACTTGCAGCGGTAGACGACCAATCTGCCTGAGTGCCTCGATATTACGGCCCGCGAGCAAATTTATTACTTGCGCGGGCGCCTGGGCCTGCCCGCCTGCGGTTTTATACCTGGCGATCACCCGGACGCGGCCGTCCTGTTCAAGCCGGCTGAGCAGCCGATCGTAACCCGGTGCCTGACCGGGATAAGGGTTGGCAAGCGCAGCCCCGGCAAAACAAGGCAGCAAGAACACCGCCCAGTAGATTCGCATGCGCGACAAAAAGTTTTTCATACTGCATTTACCGTGGCGCCACGAACGCCTTTGTTATTCTCGAGTGCCTGAGCGGGCGCGGGCTTCCCTATCGGGCTCTGGATTCCGCAGCAACCCGGCAGGCAGTGCTGCAAAGCCCCAGGTGCCTGTGCGATTACGCCCCGGAGTTTCCAGACTATTTTCCGGGCCAAGGGCAAATCGCCTTTGCTTGCCCGAATACAGCTGGATTGGCATTGCACACTGCCATGCATAAGTAATGCTAATTCTGCCAATGCATTGAATAATCAAGACTTTTCAATACACAGAAGCAGTAATAACGAGCCACAACAGGGAAGGTGTAAAAGTGAGTGACAAGCTGGCCAAACTCACGGTAAGACCCAGGGTTACACGTATGCTGGGCGAGTGAAAAAGAGTGGGTACGGGACTTTTTCCCGGATCGAGACTCCAGGTCATCGTATTCGCATCATAATTTAGAAATATTCTCTCAGTGTTTTTTCAGATAACGAATCGATCTAATCACCCAAGGTCAAAAATTGGACAACTGCGCTTCAGGAACTACTTTAAGTGAGCCGTCAGGTAAATTTACACCTCGGCAATAGCGCTCATCGCGCCGCAGAAAAAGCCAAACCCGTCGCAAGCCGGGGGCGGAAAACCACGGGTCCCCTGTTCGGGGATGGCCGGGCTGCCTCGGATCCCTGAGCACCAGTGGCGGGAATCCACTCTCCATAAAACAATCCTGTATTCCCGCCCTACGAGTCCGGATGGAGAGTGAAGGGATTCCCCATGGCCACGTTAGTGCGTAACGCCCTGAACGTTTCCAGTGCGCAGCCAGGCACCCTGGTTCTCGCTTTTATCTGCTGTTTGATCTTCCCGATGAGCGTTCTGGGCGAGGATGAAATCCAGTTCTTCGACCCCAACGAGATACCGCTTGCCAGCGAGTTCACGGTGGACATCAGCGCCTGCAAACTGGAGAACGACACCGCACCCGGGAATCTCTATAACCCGGACCTGTGGGACCCGCCAGGCAGCACGGACGGACTCAAGTGCAAGGACAGCGCCTATGTACAGGGCAACCTCGGTTCACTCTACAACGAGCTTGACCTCGTCCCTCATCGCATAATCATCGACGCGAAAAATGCCGGTGTCATTCCCGCCACCTACCAGCTTGTCGTCGGTGCGGACAACCTGATCAGTACCTCACCGCTGATCATCGGCTACGACCAGGCACTGTTCGACAGTGCGACTGGCTGCGACATTACTTTCCTCGGTCCGATACAGGTCGGTGACTTCGGCATTGGTGGCGCGGCGCAACAGGCCATCCAGGTGATCGAGGTCGAGCAGACCGAAGACATCTGCGAAATCGACTTCGTGCTGCGCCTGGCGATCACCTCCCACCTGATTACCGGCTCAAGCAACCGTTCGTTCGTCTATGCGGGCGGCGCGGAAAGCCTGCCGATTCCCAACGTGGAGGACCCTTTCCTGTTCACCAAGACCATGACTGGCACACTCGGCTCGGTCTACGACTGGATTCTCACCAAGGGGGCCGACCCGGCAAATGTGGACTTCGGCAATACCTGTGAAATGAATCCCGCCACCGATTACGCCGAGGTGGACATCACGGTAGAGTGGACCCGCAGTGACCCGGTACCTTCAGGCAACGTCTCGATTGCGACCATCATCACCCTGGACAACCCATCGCTGCGGACACTGAAGTTCGACCTGGAAGACCAGATATTCAACGGGCTGGTCTCCCTGGAGGGCCCCACCCAGATCAACGACATCAACGCTGATTGCGGCGACGCGGTATTCGAAGGCGATCTGCTGGTAGTTGAACCGACTGAAGTCGTTGAGTGTGCAGTGAGCTGGACAGAGTACCCCTACGCCGATGGGATGGCGCTGAACGACATTGCCACGGGCGACATCCACGACCCGATCATCGGCGACGTGCTGCCGCTGGGCGAAACCACCGCCGACGCGGTTATCCAGAACACCGGCGACTCCACCAACGACACCGCGGACATCGTCGACAGCGAGTGGATCAGTGGAGACAACTTCGAATTCGAAGTGGTCGCGGTCAGCGCCGGCACAGCTGTTCCGATGAATACCCTGATCGGTGAAGCCACGGACCCCAATAGCGTGGAGTGGTCCATCAACGGCGTGAGCGGCAACGGCTCAGCCACCTTCTCCAAGCGCATCTACTTCAAAGCACCTAAAGCGAGTGCGGGCTCCCTGCGCGATACCGCGACCCTGACCGCATCCGACGGCCTGATCCGCGTGGCCCCCGCAGGTGAAGATTATCTTGCGGTGGATCTCACCACCGATCCGCTGGTCGACCTCACCATCAGCAAGACCATTCCCTTCGCGCTGACGGCTGGCGATCCCGGGGACCCGAACCAGATCGTGTTTGACTTCGACGTAACTGGTCCGGACGCCTACGCGTCCAACCACCAGATCACCTTTACCAAACCGGCGGTCGGCGATTCCGATACCACCCTGACGGTGACCATCCAGAACCTCGCCCCCGGCACCTACACGGTGACCGAGAACGCGCCAATTGGATGGACTCCCACCGACCCGGTATCCGGCACACGCCAGGTTGAAATGACCGCGGACACTTACGATGACTGTGCCGGAACCGCCTATTTCGATAATGAACCCAGCGGGGAACTTGTTGCCAGGGCAATCAAGGTGACCGTGCCCGAGGCGCTGGATGGCTCCAGTCTCGCAGCGGGCTGGACCATGACCCTCGACGGTCCCGGAACCCCTGTCGGCGGCGAATCCAAGGTCACCGCCTGTGCCGGGGTACCCGAGGAGTGCGGCGTGGAATTCGACACCGATCTCCAGTTGGGCGCCTACACCATTACCGAGACAGGTATGGCGGGCTGGGACGGCGTGTCGAGCGGACAGTGCAGTTTCAATGTCACCCTGCTGGACCTGATCTTCGGCAAGACCTTCACCTGCACCTGGACCAATACCCAGCGCGGCTCGGTGATAATCGACAAGGATACCCTGCCAACACCCTACGACATGGACTTCGCCTTTAGCGAGGACATCTCCGAGGGTGGCGTCGGCTTCAGCCTGAACACCAGCGGCACCGACACCAAGACGTTCAACAACGTGTTGCCCGGCAGTTATGGCGTCACTGAGACCGACCCCTCGCCTGCGTGCACGCTGAATGACAACCCCTGCAGCGAAGCGTGGGACCTGGTCAGCCTCAACTGTGACGACGACTACGACAGCAACGGTTATGACGTCGTTCCCTCCTCGCCGCTGAGCGACGCAGTGGACCATTCGGCCAGCATCGGGCTCGACCCGGGCGAAACCGTCTACTGCCTGTTCACCAACCAGCTGCGCGGACAGGTCGAAGTGACCAAGACCGAGGGCGGCGTACCCGCCGGCGGCTACCAGTTCGACATCCGCGAGGGCAGCACGGTCATCGCTACCGACACCTCCGAGCTCGACGGCACGGTGGACTTCGGCGGCGAGTACTTCCTGCCCGGAAACTACGCCCTGTGCGAACAGGAAGTGGATGCCGGCTGGCTCTCCAGCCTCGAGAGCGACCCGAGCGTCTTCTACCCGCTGCCCGGCGACAACAGCTATGTCTGCGTGCCCTTCACACTCGTAGCGGGTGAAACCGAGCAGTTCCAGGTGGAGAACACCCCGCCCCCGGGAGGCAACGCCCGCACCATCGGCTACTGGCGCAACTGGAGTGGCGACTGCAGCAACGGCAACCAGGAGGACAAACTGGGCGATGCACTGGCCCTCGGTGTCACCCTGGGCGAGATGGTCTGGCCGGATGATTACACCACCTGCGACGCGGTGCAGATCATCAGCAAGCGTAACCTGGCAGGCGAGAACCGCGCCTTCGACCCGGCCTACGCCCTGGCCTCGCAGTTCTTCGCCTACCTGCTGAATGTGAATGCAGGCGCAGATGCCTGCGGTCTCGGCAGCCAGGCGGCTGACGCCCAGGCCCTGCTGGACGGCGTCGATTTCGACGGCACCGATCCCGCTTCAGGGAACAAGAAGAAGGATTCGGCCTACGTCGCCAACAAGGACAAGGGCCCCTGGATGCAACTGGCCTCCCTGTTCGACGCCTACAACAACAACGAGTTGTCCTGCCCTTACTCCCCGTAAGCGGCCGGCTTCAACTCAAATCGACAGGCCGCCGGCGCAATGCCGGCGGCCTTTTTCGTAGCGGCTCAGTGGCGATAATTAACGCCCGCGCCTGCGACCCAAGCCTGCGAGCCCAAACAGGGCCGAAGCGAACATCCAGGCAGCCGCGGGCAGAGGTACCTGTGTGCCCTCCATGAAAATGCCCGCCGAATTTGAGAAGAGGTTCATGGTACCCACAGCGTTGTTAAAGCCGGAACCAAGAACGTCCCCTCCCCACAAGCCCGGAAAAGTTATGCCGCCGGAATCGTTGACGATCAGCCCCGCCGTCGTCTGGCTTGGTGCTGCCAGAAGATGTCCGTCCTCCCCGGCCAGGAAATCAATCGAGGTCACCGAGGCGTCGATCGTTTGGTAGGCGGAGTAGATAACACCATCGGTGGATGTGCTGATGCTGATGGTGCCACCTTGGAAGCTGGTACCGCCAGAACCATTCACACCCTGGCGAATACCGTTGGTCAGGTCCCAACTCATGCCCAGATAGGTGTCCGAGACGAAGGCCACCATGTCCCCCTCCAGGGTCAGCCCGATTGACGCGTCCGTGTCACCGCCAATGATCATTCCGGAGAACGAACTTTCGGGCTCGGCCATGATATCGACAAGACCAAGGTAAATTTGCAGCTCGGTCACCGTGGCGGAGACATGTATCGCGTTGGCACCGTTAGAAATTCCCATCGCCACAGCGGCAGCCAGAGTCAGTTTTGTCTTGTGTTGCATTGCGCTTTCGTTCCATGGTTGATTGTTATTGACATAGCATCTACCTGCCGGCGTGGCCGCAGGCAGTCGACCCCGTTACCTATGCACAAGTAGTGCTAGCCCCGCTAACTGCTTGAAAAGTCTCAAACTATATGAAGAGGATGGGAGGCCCAACAGGTTTGCTGGGCACCCGTGTCAAAGAAAGTGACACCCAGGAGTGGCGAAACCCTGTGAATTTGAGCGTGCGTCCGCAAACTTTTATCTGCGCACAGCCGCTTGCATAATGGGCACACAATGCAAACAGGACCTGGCGATATGTTCGATTACGGTGAAGCTTGTCCGATCTCCATGGCGAGTTCAGTGCTGTGCGAGCGATGGACGCTGCAAATCGTGCGGGAACTGTTTTTCGGATCTACGCGTTACTCCGAGATACAGAAATACATCCCCAACCTGTCCCCCTCCCTGCTGCGTACACGGCTGCGCTTCCTCGAGGAACAAGGCATCATCCTGCGCAAGCGCAGTGGCAGCGGCAATCGCAGCGAGTATCACCTCACGCCCTCGGGGAAGGCCCTGGCACCGGTGCTCACAGAACTCGGGCGCTGGGGCATGCGCTACGCCAGGGAGGGGATGACGGACAAGCAGAACACTGTCTCGGGCATGATCAGGGACTTTGCCGGCGGACTGCAGGTAGACGAGTTGCCCTCGGGCGACACGGTACTGCAATTCAACCTGACCGACGTGGAAAGCGACCCGAAGCGCTACATCTATGTGCGCGACGGGGTCGTCCAGGACTGCATCCAGGACCTCGGTTTCGACGTCGATGTCTACATTACAGGAAGCCTGCAGAATCTCACCCGGGTCTGGTACGGCGAACTCGATATCCACAAGGCCAACGAAGAGGGCCTGCTAAAAATCGTGGCTCCCCCGGTATACCTGAAGAATCTGCGGCGCTGGCTGGGTATCAGCTCATTCACCACGGACCACCCGCGCATCGCCGCGGTCTGATTTACTACAAAATCTGTAGCGAGTTGCTACAGATTTTGCCCTGTAGCACTCCCCCCCTTATCCCTAGACTTTCAATCAACCAAGCGTACTTGGTTAAACCCATAACACAGCGTCAATTGAGAGTCACAAAAAGGGAGTATTCATCATGAGCAACGAAACCAACGACCTGATCATCGTCATGACCAAGGGCATCTACGACGAGGTATCGTCCGTGGGCCTCACCATCGCCAACGGCGCGCTCACCTCGGGTAAAACCGTCGGCCTGTTCCTGACCAGCAGCGCCATCGACCTGGTGCGCAAGAACGGGATCGATCACACCCACGTGCACCCGATGGAAAGCCTGAAGAGCCTGCTGGAATCCTTCATCGAACGCGGCGGCGATGTCTGGGCCTGCCCGCCCTGCACCAGCGCGCGCGGGTACGATGAAGACTGCCTGATAGACGGTGTGGTTATTCACGGCGCAAGCGTGATTATGGAGCGTATCGGCAAGGGCGCAGCAACCCTGACTTTCTAGCCACTAGCGGGAATGTGCCAGAGGGACTCTGGTCATTTGAAACAATCGGCAGGCGCCTTGCTGGCCGTCAGCAGGTTATTGCTGATCGCGATCAATCGCGCCTGCGCCTTGCTATCGTAGGCCTGGGGAATGGCCTCCCAGTCCTTGGTCACGTTAAAGAACTTGCCGTAGCCGACATCTTCGTTAATCAGTCGCAACAGGGCATCCCGGCCGGTTTCCACTGAGGACTGCGGCTCGATACCCAGTTCGAAAACCATGTCCGTATTCATCAGGTTGGAGGGGTGCATGGCATTAGTCGTGATACCCCGCGCGGCCAGGTCCTCCGCCATGTAGAACGTCATCATGATCTGCGCGTTCTTGCTCCTGAAATAGGCCTGTCCTGCATCGTAATCGCGTTCCAGCATCAGGTTGTCGAATACCAGCGGCCGCTGCCCGGAGGCGACATTGATGATCCGGCTCGGCGCGCTGGCCTCCAGCAGGGGCAGCAGCTTGCGGATCAGGCCGTAGCCGGAGAGATAATTCACCTGGAAGTGCAGTTCGTAGCCGTCCTCGCTGACCTGCCGGGGCACCTCGTCGCGAAGGGAGATGCCGGCGTTGTTCACCAGCACGTCCAGTCTGTCGTAGTCGGAGATGATGGCATCGGCAAATTCACAGACTTCACTCATGCTGCCGAAATCAGCCGTATAGAAGCGCGCACTGCCCTTGCCGGAAGCTGTGATCTCCTCCACCAGGGCCCTGCCGCGTTCCTCGTTGCGGCCGTGAATGATCACGTGGTCGCCCTGCTGTGCCAACGCCCGGGCGGTCTCCCGCCCCAGGCCGCCGGTGGAGCCGGTGACCAGGACGATTCGCTGGCCTGGTTCCGGCGTGGATGCCTGGGCCTGTGCATTGCTCGGATTGGCCATGATTGTCACCATCAAGGCTAGTGTTAGCCGGATTATTCGTTTCACTTGGTCAGCCCCCGCTTTTCCCGGTTGTGAACGCGTTCCGGGCTTCGGACTCAGCATAGCAGTGAAAAAGGTATTCGAACCACTGAATGGGCCTGTACTCACACACAACAAGACTGGGTTAGTATGATTAGCTGGGCGGCATCCGTTACACTGCCGCTCACACCGCGTGAGTACAACAATGACAAACCAGACTATCCCGCCAGAGATCGGGAAGTACAAGATCGAGCGGCCGCTCGGCCAGGGTGGCATGGGACAGGTATACCTGGCGTGGGATACCCAGTTGGAGCGCCGGGTGGCGGTCAAGTGCCTGCGCCCCGAACTCCGGGACGCCCACTGGCGGGTAAACCTCCAGCGGGAAGCCCGGGTACTGGCGCGCCTCAACCACCCCAACATCGTCCAGATTCACGATATCGTCGAGTTCGATGGCACCCTCGCCATCGTCACCGAGTATGTCGAGGGGCGGAACCTGCACCTCCACCTGCGGGAACGCAACCCGGGCTATACCGAACTCACCACGTGGCTGGCGGAAATCTCGGCCGGCCTGGCGGCGGCCCACCGCGAAGGAATTTCCCACAATGACCTGAAAGCGGAAAATATCCTCATAGGCCCGGAGGGCACCGCCAAGATCAACGATTTTGGCATCGCCAGCACCGATTCCGACCCTGCAGATGACATCCTCGCTCTCGGCAATCTCGCGAGCGAAATCACACAGCGCTGCGATGGGAAGAGTCCCCTGCTCGATTACCTGATCACGCGGATGGTGGAGAAAAAGCCCGCAAAGCGCCCGACGGCGGAGGAAGCGGCGCAGGAGTTTCGCCAGATCTGGCTGGCGAGCACGCAGGTCGAGACGCCGCTGGCAGGCGCCGAGGCGCAGAACGGGGAGCAACTGCGCGGGAAATTCGCCAGGTATGTCATCGTCGGCATCCTGCTGGTGACCGGCGCGGTGGCCGCCTTTATCAACTCGCGCGGCACAAGCAATGTACACACTTACGTGGCGGTTCTGCCCACTCGGTTGCATATTGACGACGACAGCGACACGCGGAAATACGCACTGCTCGCTTCCAGCGTACAGCAGGGCCTGTACGACGCGGTAATGCAGGCGCCTGGCTACTCCCTGGTCAGCCCCGCGGAGACCGGCCAGCAGTCGGGTTCACCCCGGGAAATCGGCACAGCCCTGCTCGCAGATGAACTACTGGTGCCCGCCATCTCCTGCTACCAGGGTCACTGTGAACTCGGCATTGAACGTCTGGTGGGGCCAGACTTTCACATGCAAAAGCAGCAGAGCACCAGCATCCTTCCAGAACTGACCCTGGAAGCCTTTGAAATTTCGAAACGGCAATGGAATACGCTCTATGAAATCAAGGGTCGCCGGTCAGCCAGTCCCGGAACCATAACGGAAGCTGATTACCGACTCTTTCTTCAACTTTACGACAATACCTACAACGGCCCCATGCCAATGGCTGAAGTCCTTTCCGCGCTGGAAGAGTTACTGCGGGACGACCCTCGGTTTCTCCCCCTCTCTATCCTCTATGCTCACGTCGCCATGGAGCTTTTCCATGTTAGTGGTGACGAGAACTACCTTGACCGGGCCAGCGAGATAATGAGGCAGGCAGACCGTTGGGCAGACGATACCGTACTACTCCACCGCGCATGGTTTGACATTGCATTGCAAAAACGCGATTTCGGGGCCGCTGAAAATGAAATCCGGGAGATGGAACAGTTGGGAGCGGACGAAGCGCTCATTCTGTCGCTAAAAGCAGGACTGCATAGTTATAAGGGCGAGTATGGAATCGCCAAAGATTTTCACCTGGCGGCACTTAAATTGCGTCCTACCAGGCGAGGCTATTCAGGGGCCGCACATGCCTTGTACTACGCAGGCATGAACGACAAAGCACTTGCAATTGCCGATAAGGCGATCGAGCAATATCCAGACGATGGCGGCGTTATAAATCTGCGTGGACTCATATACCTTGACCGGGGGGAACTCGACGCAGCGATCGAAAATTTTAATGCTGCTATAGCAATTCGCCCACGCGGTATTTCACACTCCAACCTGGGGCTTGCGTACATGCTCAGGGGCAACTACGAAATGGCGCTAGATGAATTCGAATTGGCCCGAGCCGCCGAGGGAGATAGCGTGCTCCTGACCCTGAACCGGGCGGACGCACTGGTACTGTCGGGCCAAACAGAAGAAGCCCGTTCGCTCTACTGGAAGGTAGTAAATGCCTACAACGCCAACCCCGAAACGGTTGGAGTACATCTTGCGGCACAGGCACTTGCACTTCTCGGCGAGTACGGTTCAGCAATCGAATTGCTTGACTCAATTAAGAAGCAGTCCGCGGAGGACGAGTTCACTGCTGCCCTGGTTTACGCAGTCGCCGACCAAAACCTGGCCTCAATTGCCAAAGTCAAGCAGGCGCTGGAATCCAATATGGGTTTCATCTGGTTCCACTTACCCTGGTTCAGTGAACTGTGCCACTTCCCTGAATTCATCCGCCTACTCACCGAATCCGGAGACCCGGCAGCTTGCGCAGCTAATACCTTCAGCACTTCAGAGGATGTAGATTAACCTCCGTCACTGCGATAGGTCCCCCCGGAAGGATCTTCTGACTTCACCGGTTCAGGGTCGCCCCCTGCTTTGGGTGTACGCTGCGCATTGAACACAAACTTGAAATCCTCCCGTTCATCCGTGAGGCATTTCATCATCAGCTTCAGGGTCCTTCCACCCCCGGTCACCTGGGGATCCAGCCGGGAATTATTGTGGCTGCCAGAATTGTCAAAGATGACGCCATCACCAACAAATTCCCAGTCAAAGTCAGGGTCTTCCGCAAAGGTGAACTCAAAGGTGGCCCTTTCGCTCTGACGCTGCGCGTGGTCAGATTTTTTGGAGAATTCCGTAGTTAGTCCGTAATCTCCCTTGTCTGCAACATGCTTGCCGTCAGCCAGGTTAGTCATAGGCCAGTCTTTGCCATCCGGGTCAGCCGGCGGAGCTACCAGGATATCGAACTTGGGGTGACCACCCCGCGGTACTTTGAACATGATTACGTCTCCATGTACTTGATGGGCCAATCCATGGCGGCTACATTGGCGCGCCGTTAGAACTGGGCGTATGGGCTAGTAACAATTAGCCCAGGAGTCAGTATTAGGCAAGTAATACCGAAAATACCCGGGTTATTTCGGCACTGTCGATTACAGACAATTACCTCGTTGCCTGCTATCGTAACGGAAAAGTTTCAGGCCATGCCAGGCACATCGATGCACGCAGCAAAGTATTGGTTCAGGCGCGCCAGCGTCACGCTGGCAATGGGTTGGTTGGCCGTTACGGCAGGCAACGCAAGCGGTCATGAGCCCAGCCCCTGGGCCAGCGACATCACCGACTACGCCACCAGTTCACTGGAAAACCCCCGCGCCCTCAGCGTCGCCGCCGTCCCCCTGAACGGCCCCGGCGAGGCCCAGTTCCTCAACGCCGATACTCCGATGAGTCCCGGCTCCATCATCAAGGTCATCACCACCTACGCAGCGCTGGAACTGCTCGGGCCGAGCTACAGCTGGGATACGGATTTCCTCACCGACGGCCGCCTCGACGGCAGCACCCTGAAGGGTAATCTCTATGTCCGCTTCGGCGGTGACCCGAAATTCACCATCGAACGCCTGTGGAGTGCGCTCAATGCGCTCAAGGGCATGGGGCTGTCCACCGTAGAGGGCGACCTGGTGCTGGACGGCAGCTACTTCCTGCTCGAGGACAAGCAGCCGGCATTCGAGGACAACGGCGACGAGCCCTACCGTCCCTTTCTGGTTGCGCCTTCAGGCTACCTCAGCAACTTCAACCTGCAGGAATTCCACCTGCTCGCGGACGAACGCGGCCTGCGCGCCTGGGCCCAGCCCGCACTGCCCCAGGTCAGCATCGACAGCCAGCTTACCCTCGCAGCCGAAGGCGACTGCCCCGGACGCAAAAACTTCAACTGGAAGCCGAAATTTCATGATGACGGCCGCGTGACGGTGGAGATCAGTGGCCAACTTCCACAGGGCTGCCGGGTCAGCAACTACATGTCGCTCCTGCCGCCCGAGCGTTACTCCGCGGCTCTGGTTCGCACGACACTGGCAGAACTGGGAATACGGATCACCGGCGGGGACCGCTTCGCAACTACCCCGGAGGACCTGCGGCTCCTGCACACGAGCACCTCACCTGATCTCGTGACCATGGTGCGCGACATCAACAAGTGGAGCAGCAACGTCATGGCCCGCCAGTTGCTGCTGAGTATCGGCGCCGAGAAACGTGGGGAAGTTGATCGGGACGACCGGGCGACAGGCATCCGGGAGGTGCTCGAGTGGATGGAAGGCATGGGTATCGACACTACCGGTATGGTGCTGGACAACGGCGCCGGCCTCACCCGCGAGGGACGCATCACCGCCCAGCAGATGGTGCAACTCCTGCAGCATGCCTGGGCCAGCCCCTACGCGCCGGACCTGATGTCATCCATGCCGATCATCGCCATGGACGGCACAATGACCAAGCGCCTGACCAATACCAAATTGAAGGGCGAGGGACGGATCAAAACCGGCTATCTCGAAGACGTTCGCTCCATCGCGGGCTTCACCCGCGACAGCAACAATACCACGTGGGCCGTTGTCGCCATGGTGAACAACCAGCCCGCCTGGAACGGCCAGTCAGTACTGGACCGGGTGCTTTATTCCCTGTATTTCCACCCCCCGGACGGAAGCTGAGTAACTCCCTTATTCCAGGCAGTAAGGCAAGGTCTCGCAGTAATCACCATCCTCGCCAGACGGCGCCAGCACGGTGCCCACTTTGCAGGATGCGATCTCCGTCACCAGCGGCGCTTCAGGCGGGCACTGGCGGTTGACGAATTCCTTGATCTCCACCTCCTTGGGGCAGGTGTTCTGCAGGCCATAGGCAAATCCTTCCCCAATCGCGTCGTAGCTGATCTCGGCGTCCCCATCACAGGCAGCTCCCTCCACCATGAGCAGTGGGATGATCGCCATCGCACGCTCGACGCCGGCGCCGCTCAGCGCAAGGCCGGCTCCCAGAACGACCAGTCCACACCACTTTGCCGCCTGCGGCCCCCTGCGCAGTACCCACACCGCCAGGCCGAGCAGCATCAGGGCCAGGACAATGAGCAGCCCTGTATTGAACAGCGGCACCGCGGCGGGAGGCGGAACGACGACCGGCCCCACTATCACGCCATTGAGCGCCTGCGCCTGGGTCAGGGAAGAAGCCGGCGCGAGGCAGGCCGCGGTGAAAAGAAAAGAAAATATACGAAGCTTGTTTTGCACGTCCGTGTCCCCCGGTTTACAGCGAATTTCATCAACGCTAGGGGAAGCGGCAGGTAGTTGCAAGATCTAATGCCGCCTTTGCACAAAAAACGACCTGCCGGGCGCCCTGTACGTAGGCGGAGGCAGGCAGGTTCAATCGCGAATGCGTACCGGCAAGCTCAGCCAACCCCGCTGGAAGTAGCCGACATTGCCGCCGGCCCCCGAGAGATCGAACTCGAACTCGCTCACGCGGGAGAGAAACTCGTGAACCAGGGTTCGCACTTCCATGATCGCCAGGTACTTACCGATACAATGGTGCTGCCCGCCACCGAAGGAAATCACACGCGGTATCGAGCGGTTCCAGACAAAGGCATCGGGGTCAGGGAACTCCCGCTCATCCCGCGCCGCGGAGTAGAGCATGCAAGCGACACGCTGGCCCGCGCATACCTGCTGGCCCGCCACCACGATGTCACGGTGGGCGGTGCGGAAGGTGTACTGCGCGGGCGCGCAGTAGCGAATCATCTCTTCCGCTGCAACGGGAATGTTGCCGTCCAGGTCCTCGCGGACCGCGGCCATCTGCTCCGGCTGGCGCCACAATTCCAGGATTCCGCCGCCACTCACCTTGGGCACCGACTCCAGGCCACCGACCATCGCGCACACCAGTTGATCGGCAATTTCGGCATCGCCGAGGGCCCGTGCCTCCGGCCCCTGGCGATAGTTGATCAGCCCGTCCACCAGAGCGTTGCTGCCGTCCGCTCCCGCATCGCGGCGCGCCTGTATCGCCGGGACGATGTACTTCTGCAGCCCGCTGAAAAAGGCGGTGAGATCGATACCGCTTTTCCCGGTCTTGTTGCGGCCGATGTCATTGACGCTGGCGATCACCTCGTCGGCGACCGTCAGCGGCAGGCCAAAAAGGTGGCAAATTACCCGCGCCGGCACGATGGCAGTGTACTCGGAGGTCAGGTCAAACTCGCCGCGCGGCAGCAGTTCATCCAGGCGCTCGCGGGCGAGATCGCGGGTAAACTGCTGGAGTTCCTGCACCGCCTTCGGCCGCAGCGGGCCGATGTGCGCCTGGTGCATCGCCTCGTACCAGGGTGAATGTAATTGCGGCCCCGGCGCCATGGGGTTGATGGAAGCCAGCGGCGGCGCCTCGTGGTTGTGCTTGCCACGCAGGTAATCGGGGGTTGGCAGGTTGGTCTCGGTTGCCAGCAGGGCGTTCTTGCCGATGCGCAGCACATTCCAGACATCCTCGAATCGGGAGAAGAAGAATGTGTCGTAATCGGGGTTGTAATACACCGGGTATTCATCGCGCAATCGGCGGTACCAGGCGTCTGCGTTAGCGACTACTTC
The DNA here is from genome assembly GCA_033283325.1 of Halieaceae bacterium WMMBA4. Lineage (GTDB taxonomy): Bacteria > Pseudomonadota > Gammaproteobacteria > Pseudomonadales > Halieaceae > Mangrovimicrobium. Next base: position 369,248 of record JAWMQO010000001.1, on the reverse strand, counting down.
CGCCGAGAAGGGATCGAAGTAGAATTCATCTCTTGTGGCCAGTGTCATACCGATGGCGTCCCCATGTCCGCTGCCCGCACTCAGTTCACCGCCGCGAGCCTGGCGCCAATGCGCCTTCCCGCGCTCGCCATTTGCCCCGGCGTATTACCGGTGGGCAGGTCCTGCCGGTGGGTCACCTCACCGTTGACCAGGATGTACTCGTAGCCGCCGGCTCGCCCCTTGCGCCGCCAGTCGCCACCGGGCATGTCGTGAACGATCTCGTAGCGCCGGGTATCGAAGTACAGGGCCTCCAGGTCATAGACCAGGATATCCGCCCAGTAACCCGGCAGGAGCGCGCCGCGATCGCGCAATTGCACACTGCGCGCCGGCTTGAGCGCCAGGTGAAAATGCATGTCCTCCTGGGACAGCAGGCGCTCCTCGCGGCACAGCCAGATCAGCAGGTCCGTGGGCACGTGGCCCATGCCGAAGGATTTGGTATGGGCGCCGCCGTCGGAACCGCCGACCACTGTCGCCGTGTGGGACAACATGCGCGCGGCCTGCCGGGGATCTTTGGATGCCACCTGGGGGGAGCGTAATTGCAGGGCAAGCCCGGAGCGCCGGGCAAGCTCCAGCATGGTCTCCACCGCACCCTTGCCCAGTTCTTCGGCGATGTCGGCGATACTGCGGTCGAGGTAGGACGCGAGCCCGGGATCGTCACCTACAGCGATCACCACCTGCCCTTCCAGTCCATTGGCGCCGTTGGTGGAGCCTTTCTCCGCATACTCCGCGGCAAAAGCGGAAATGAACCCGGGGTCGGAGACCAGTTCCAGCAGCGCAGCGTCACTTTTACAGGCGACGATTTTGCGCACCGCTCCCAGCATGCCGCAGGCCACGTCGAGTTGGCTCAATCCGGCTTCTATCCAGCCGCGGTGCAGGAAGCAGTTGGCGGTAAGGTCGTAGCCACAGGCGCGCATGGCGTCGAGCCAGCCGAGATCGCGGTCGATCATTTCCGGCATCAGGTCGGAGGTGATAAAGGCGTTGTGCACCACCGTCACCCCACTGCCTTTCGCCAGTTCGAGAACCCGTTCGCTGAGGCCGCGATCACCGTAGATCACCAGGTGCGAGAGCAACTGGATCACGCCCTCCCCGCGCTCTACCAGCGCGCGGCAGATATCGAGGATTGTCTCCTGGTCGAGGGTATCCGTCGGCATGGGGGAACCATCGCAATCCAGGTGGGTATTGCCCTCGGCCCCCATCGACGACATGGAAATGCCGATCGCGCCGGCATCCATGGCCTCGTTGATCAGGCGGTGTATATCCGCCATCTCCGCCGCCGTGGGCCGGCGCGATTTCGCTGCGTCCACTCCCATCACGTAGACCAGTAGCGGATTCAGCGGCAGGTAGCTCAGGATATTGACACCTTTGTCCTGGGCGCGGATGCGCGCGAGGTAGTCGGGAAAGGTCTCCCAGTCCCATGGCAGCGCATCGCGCTGGTGGGCCACGGGAATCTGTTCCGTGGTTTCCAGCATCTGCATGGTACGCTCGCGATCGGCCGGTCTCGCCGGCGCCACGCCGAAGCCACAGTTGGCGTTGACCACGGTGGTGACACCGTTCTCCCCCGAATTGGAGAGGTAGGGATCCCAGAACAGCGCGACATCGTAGTGGGCGTGCTGGGCCACATGCCCCGGCGCCACGACTTTGCCCGCGGCATTGATCTCGCTGCCGGCCGTGTCCGCGGAGAGATCGCCGATCGCGACGATACGGCCCTCGCGAATCCCGATGTCCGCATAGTAAGCGGGGCAAGCGGTGCCGTCGATGATGCGGCCATTACGGATCAGGGTGTCGAATGCGGTCATTGAAACCTCCGGCGAGCGGCGCCGTATTGCTGTGATTCCACGGCAGGCCCCTGTTATTTATTTCCGCAGCTGCTCCAGCAGCCTTCGCGTTCCAGCAGCCTTCGCGGTACTGTTATCGGGCTCGCAGTTTCTGAGCGATCGCTCAAAAACTTACGTCGACTCCACGAGGATGTCAACTCCACCCCTGCAGGAGCCCGCCTTGACAAAATCCGTGCTACTGCGTAATTTCCTGAGCAATCGCTCAGACATTGCGCGACTCGCGCAAAGGTCAGGACATAACAACAATGACAGCGCACCCGAAGTACCCCAGGGTATTCAGCCCTTTCCGTCTGGGCCCGGTAGAACTCCGCAACCGCTTCTATTCTTCACCCCACGCGGTGCCGATGACGGTGGGCAGCAAGCCCTCCGATGACTACATCCACTACAACGTCGCCCGGGTGAAGGACGGCGGCTGCGGACTGATCATGCTGAGCATGGCGATGCACGCACGAGGCCGCTCGTTCCAACCCTGCCCCTATCCCCGGGAGAACATCGCGGCCTTCGGCAAACTGGCAGATGAAATCCACGCGGCCGGTGGGAAAATTTTCGCCGAGCCCTGGTATTACTGGGGCGCGGCGGGCCAGTGGCAGCCCATGAGCCCACCCGCTCCTGCCTACGCACCCTCAGAGGTACAGTTCAGCCTGCTGGAACGCGGGGTCACCACGCGGGAAATCAGTGTGCGCGAAATCGCACTACTATTGGAGGCGTTCCAGCAGACCGTCGGCAACCTGCGCCAGGCAGGCTTCGATGGGGTCATGGTGCACGCCGCCCACGGTGCGCTGGCGGAACAATTCCTCTCGCCCTACTTCAACCGGCGCGACGATGACTACGGCGGCTCCCTGGACAATCGCATGCGATTCCTGCGGGAAATCCTGCAGGCCGGACGCGAGGCCGCCGGAGAAAACATGGCGGTGGGCGTGCGTCTCAACTGCGACGAACTGCTCGAGGGAGGCTACCATACCCGGGACGCCTACCAGATCCTCAAGCGGCTGGCGGATGAGCAGTTGATTGATTTCGCCGACCTCGACATCGCAGTGGAACCGAACCAGTTTCATCTCGGGATGCCTTCGGTCTTCGTGGAACCCCATGTGTACCGGCCCTACGTGGAGGCCGTACGCGAAGCCGCCGGGAAGGTGCCGGTGCTCAGCGTATTGGGGCGCCTGACCTCGATAGCCGACGCGGAAGCGGCTCTCGAATCCGGCGTGTGCGATATGATCGGGGCGGCCCGGGCCCTGATCGCCGAACCCAGGCTGGTGCAGAACGCCCACGACGGGCAGGAGGCGCGCAGCCGTACCTGCATCGCCTGCAATTGGTGCATGGCAGCAATTTTCGAAAGTTCCATGGGCTGTACTATCAACCCGGAGAGTTACCGCGAGCGTTACTGGGGAGAGGAAAACCTGCTACCCGCTCCCCGAGCCTGTCGGGTCGTGATTGTCGGGGCGGGACCCGCTGGGCTCGAGGCGGCACGGGTCAGCGCTCTGCGCGGCCACACTGTTATCCTGCTGGAAGCGCGTGAGCGGCTCGGCGGTGCGCTGGAGTTGTGGTCACGCCTGCCAGGGCGTGAGTTTTACCACAAGAGCATTGACTGGTGGGAGCGCGAACTCAGCCGCCTCGGTGTGGAGGTCCGCACCCGCGTGCATGCCAGCGCCGCGGAAGTGTTGTCGCTGGCGCCGGATGCCGTCCTGCTTGCCACTGGCGCCCGCTACAACGCGGAGGGCCGCAGCCACCACCAGGACACCGCCATACCGGGATATGAGCTGCCCCATGTCCACTGTCCGGAAGAAATCCTCAAGGGCGAAGTGCAATTGTCCGGGCACATTGTCATGCTCGACGCGGAAGGCATGCACACCGGCGTCGGCGTTGCGGAAATGCTGGCAAACAGCGGCGCCCGGGTACAACTGCTGACCCCCCACTTCGCACCCTTCTCGCCACGGCTCGCCGCCGGACAGGACGCCCCCTTCATCATGCAGCGCCTGCGCCAGTCCGGCGTGGAACTGCTCCCGAATACCTATCTCAAGTCCATCGCCGGTGACAGCGTCGAGGCCTGTGACGTCTACTCCGATCGCAGCTGGGAGATCGAAGGCGTCGATGCCGTGGTCCTGAGCACCGGCAGGCATTCGGTGAATCCGCTCGAGGCACAACTCGAAGGCGCGGTGGCACAGTTGTTCAGCATCGGCGACGCGATGGCGGCGCGCATCTGGGCGAGCGCCAGTTTCGAGGGGCACAAATTTGCCCGGCTGGTCGGCGAGCCCGATGCGCCCGGCAATATCGCTGACGTCTACTTCGGCACGGATGATCCAGACTACATTCCCTACCCCGCGGACCAGCCGCGCGGGTAGTAACAGCACGGGAGAGCCGCCACGCATGCAAGCGCTGCACATCGTAGAAACACAGATACGGCAACTTCACGCCCGCTACGCCGACGCCGTCTGGCGCAAGGACCTCGAGGCCTTCGGCGATTGTTTCGCCGCCGACGCCGAGTGGCGCCTTGGCGGCAGGGTCCAGCGGGGTCGCGAGGAAATCGTGGAAAACCTGCGCCGCCTCCTGCCCAACTTCGAACGGGTCCTGATGACCTTCCGCACTCCCCTCGTGAATATCAGCGAGGAAGGCATCAGCGCCCGCACCTATGTAACGGAAAACAATATTTTCGCCGACCAGCGGCCGGGCTGCACCATCGGCATCTATTACGAGTGGTTCGTCCAGGAAGAAGACCGCCTGCGCTTCAAGTGGCGCCTGTTCCAGACGCATTACCTCGGCCCGGCGGATATCGTCGGTCCATTATTTGAAAACCCGGACTTCGGCCCGCCGCCGCAAATGCCGCCGCGGGACGCACCGACCTTTGACCACACCGGCCTCAGTTCAAGGGCCTGGAGCGAAGACTGAAGTGAATTGGCTGTAGCGTAAGTACATGAGTACAACTTACTTAACAATAAAAGCACGGAGCCTGCCATGAACAAGAAAACCCTCACTACCGCCATCGCTGCGGCCCTCGCCCTGGAACCGGCCCTCGGTCTGGCCCAGGTGCTGGAAGAAGTCGTGGTGACCGCGCGGAAACGCGAGGAGTCCCTGCTCAAGATTCCCGTGGTCGCTTCGGTACTGACCGGCACCGCGATAGAGCGCTACCAGGTGCATGACATGTACGGCGTTGCCGAACGGGTGCCCGGCTTCGTCATGGGCGAATCTGTCGGCACGGTCGGTATCCAGACCTCACTGCGCGGCGTCGGCCCCACCTCGCAGACGGCCACTGTCGACCAGTCAGTATCGCTGAACATCGACGGGCTCTCGCTCACCCAGGGTTACGCCTATGCCATCGGGATGTTCGATGTCGGCCAGGTGGAAGTACTGAAAGGCCCGCAGGCGCTGTTTTATGGGAAGAACAGCACCGCGGGCGTGATTTCCCTGCGCTCCAACGACCCGACCGACGAGCCCGAGATGATCGCCCGGGGCGGCTATGAAAGCGAGGCGGAACAGTTCACCGGGGAACTGATCCTCTCCGGGCCGATCAACGACTGGGCCAAGGCGCGTATGGGCATGGCCTACTCCGAGATGGACGGCTACTTTGAAAATACCGGCGAGCCGATTCCGGGCCTCGGCAACGTCGCGCCCAAATATCGCGACTTCGCCCCTCGGGACACGCTCATGTTCCGTGCCACGCTGCTGGCAGACCCCGTCGAGTGGTACGACACCCGCCTCAAGTTCAACCTCGCCGACGAGCGCATGGACGGCAGCGGCGGCGACGGCCAGTTGGTGCTTTGTCCGGACGGCACCGGCCCGGTCGAGGGCGTCGGCATCGCCTTCATCGGCGATGCGGACTGCAAGCTGGATGACAAAACCCAGCTCGGCGATTTCGACCCGGCGTTCTGGCCCGGCGTCCGTAACGGCGGCGTGCCCTTCGTCGACTCACGCCAGACTTTCGGCACCTGGGAACAGAATTTCAATTTCAATCCGGAGCTCACCCTGACCTCGGTGACCGGCTACTACGACCTCATCCAGGACAACCTGATTCGCGGCAGCGGCAGCAGCAACCCGACCATCGCCGCCGATTTCACCTTCGACAGCACCCAGTTCACCCAGGAGCTTCGCCTGACCTCGAACTACAGCGACAGCGCCTTCAACTATATGATCGGCGGCTTCTACCAGGACGCCGAGCAACAGGTGCGCAATCGCCTGCGGGCGAACACCTTCTTCGGCCTGCCTCCGCTGCTGCAGTCGGGGCTGCACAACATCGATATCGAATCCTGGTCGGTGTTCGGCCAGTTGCTCTGGCAGATGAGCGATGAACTCGAACTGGCCGCCGGCGCCCGCTACACCGACGAACAGCGCGAGCACCGCTTCTGGGACAATCTGCAGGGTGGCGTGGAAATCGCCCTGGCAGACCCCAAGCTGGATTCCGATGACCTCTCGCCGGAGCTGTCCCTCACCTGGACACCCACCGACACACTCACGCTCTTCGCGGCCTATCGCCAGGGCTTCAAGTCTGGCTCCTTCAACACTGTAATCTCGCCCACAGAGAGCACGCTCTCCTCCTTCGAGGACGAGGAGGCCAAGGGCGGCGAAATCGGGCTCAAGCTGGTCGCGCTGGACGGCAGCCTCGCCGCCAACATCGCCGCCTACAGCTACGACTACAAGGACCTGCAGGTGGGCGCCAACGAGCTTTCCGCCGATGGCGCGATTCTCCTGCGCACGATCAACGCCGCCTCCGCGACCGTCGAAGGCGTGGACATGGATGTGACCTGGACGCCCGCCGCCCTGCCCAACCTGACCCTGTTCGCCGCCTTGAACTACAACCAGTCGGAATTCGATGACTTCGACAACGCCCAGTGCGGCAACGGCCAGACCATCGCCCAGGGCTGTAACCAGATCTTCAATCCCGACACCAACCTGTTCACCTCCCAGGACCTCAGCGGTGAACCCCTGCTGCGCGCGCCGGAGTGGACCGGCAACATCGGCTTCGACTACGAGCTGCCGCTCGACAACGGCATGAGCATCGGCTTCGGCGCCAGCACCCGCTACAGCGACGACTACTACACCAACCTGGTGGAACTGGACGACTACACCCAGGACAGCTACACCAAGAGCAGCGCCAACGTGGTGCTGCGTGGCGTGGACGACAAGTGGGAAATCGCCCTGATCGGCAAGAACCTGGAGGATGAGATCACCGCGGGGGTATGCTCCAACTCCAATACCCAGAACGGCACCATCTTCGGCGGCCAGGTCGCGGGCGGCGCGGCGCAGGGCCCCGCAGGCTCCGACGAGCTGGGCTGTGTGGCGGAGCGCGGTCGCGAACTCTGGGTGCGCTTCACCCTGCGTCTCTGATACATTCCAATCCTGCGCTCCCCGTCATCGCTGGCGACGGGGAGCAAAGCCCTCCCCGTCCAGCGCCCAGGAATATCGATGTCGGCGAGAGCCAAAAGCAAAAAGGAATCACCGCGGGACAAACTGATCCAGGCGGCGGGAGAGCTGATGCTGGAATCCGGCTACGCAGCGGTCACCTCACGCCGCGTGGCAGCCCAGGCCGGGTTGAAACCGCAACTCGTCCACTACTACTTCGCCAGCATGGACGAGCTCTACCTGGCGCTGTATGACAAGTACGTGGAAGCCCTGGTAGAGCGGCAGCAGGCCGCCCTGCAATCAGCCACGCCCCTGCGCTCCCTGTGGGAAATGATGCGCGAATCCCGAGGCGCCCTGCTGACGGAATTCCAGGCCCTGGCCAACCACAAGGAAGGCATCCACCTGGCGATCGCCGAATTCAGCCGGAAATTCCGTGCCGAACAGGTGGAAATCCTCGGACAACTGTTCAGCGAGAGGGACTTCGCTGGCCACCCCGTTTCCCCCGCCATGCTGTCGCTGGTGCTCAACGCCCTCTCCCGCGCGCTGGCGACGGAAGAGTACTTCCAGATCGACACCGGGCACCAAGAGGCCCTGGTATTCATCGAGCAGTTGATCGCTGAACTCGACGCCGGTGTGAGCCGGTAAGCGCAGGAGAAGCGCGAAAAAAAAGCGGGGCACAGGCCCCGCTTTTCAGTCTTGCGTAGCAGAACGGCAGGTCAGGGATAAAAATCGACCACGCTCTCCTCGTCTGCTACCACGCTCACCGGGCTATCGCTGCTGTCGACAAACAGGATGTCATCGTCAGGCTCCGGCCCGTCGTTGGCTGCCTCGCAGGTAAAGCGCACGCTGTACTCACCCGGCGGGATAAAGCCGGCAGTATAAGCCCACTCGCTACCTCTGAGCTCTACGCTGGCACTGGTCAGCGGCGGATTGGCGGACCCCTCCTCGCCGGTAATGGTCCCGGCACCGCCCTCGTAGACGTAAACCGCATAGGCATCCGTAGTGCAATGGGCAGCTGTCAGCAGGGACGCGGCCACGGTGCCGCCAATGCTGCCGCTCTCGGCCAGGTCGATCAGTCGCAGTGAGGGCTTGAGCTGGTAGTCCGGAGTGCCTTGCGGGTCGTTGAGCGACTTGCGCAGGTCGAAGTCGATGATGAAATCGTGGCTGCCGCCCGCGAGTATGGTAAAGCCGCGGTTGAGCTTGAGCCCGGACTGGCTGCCACTGGGAACGTAAAGCGACTCGAGCGTGCCGTCATCCAGCATGATGATCGAGTCCATCTCGCCCCGTTCCGCGTCCACGTCGAGGCGAATCCAGTTGTACTCCCCGGCGTCAAGCACCACACCTTCCAGCAGGGTCTCGCTCTCGGTGCCCTGCAATTCCAGCAGGTCGATACAGCGCACGGTTGCCTCGCCAGCCCCGGTCGCGGCCGGCGGGATACCATCGAGCAATTCGCCGCAGGTCTGGCTGTCACCCGCCAGGGGAATCTCGATGGCGTTGCCCTCGCCCGGTTTGACCGCAACACCGGTGAACTGGACAAGGACCCGCTGGGCGCTGTCAACGGGGGCATCGGTGATACCGATACTCAGTTCGCCAGTGGTGGCCTGATCGCCACCTCCGCCGCCGCCCCCGCCGCCACAGGCAGTCAGGACAGCCGTGGTCATCAGTGCGCCGTAGAAGTTTACCCGCTTGTTCATCATAAAAATCATCTCCTCCAGGGGATTGCTTGCGATGTATCGACACATTGAAACGAACGGGATTCCCACTTGCCCATGTGAAAAATAACCTTGAAATATGCAGGCGCAGGATGCGCGGGGCCTGGGGGGAGTTTCGGCGCGATTTTACTCAGCTGAAATTGCGCTGCCAGTAGCCCACGTCGAGCCACTGGCCCTGTTTGAAACCCACCTCGGGCAGTTCCCCCACTTTGCGCATCCCCATTTTCTCGTGCAGCGCAACGCTGGCCGGGTTGGGCAGTGTAATACCCCCGATCACCGCGTGCACCCCGAGCGCCTTTAGCTGGTCGAAAAGCTCCGTATACAGCCGGGTACCCCAGCCGTGTCCGCCGGCATCGGCTGCCAGATAGACCGAGCTCTCCACTGAATAGCGATAGGCCACCCGTTCACGCCAGCGGCTGGCATAGGCGTAACCAACGAGCTTTCCCGCCTGTTCCGCAACCAGCCAGGGGTAACCTGCATCGAGCACTTTTTTGACTCGCCCCGCCATTTCCACGGCAGTCAGTTCGACCTCCTCGAAAGTGGCCACCGAGTTGCGGATGTAGTGGTTGTAAATGGCCACCAGCGCTGCAATATCCTGCTCACCCACTGAACGGATCATTAATGAAACTCCTGGATACCGACTGAAAATCTGTCAGGAAGTGATTCTAGCGCAGCCTGCGTACCTCTCGCGCCAGTTGCTCGAGGGCTTCGGCTGACGAGCCGGCATAGGCCACCTGCTCGTAGCTGCCGGTCACCGCCTCGATACCCGGCGCCAGACGCGGCACCGCTTTCACCGCCCGCCGGGCAAAGGCGCGCGGTGTCTCCCCGGGCTCGCGGACCACGCCCATGCGGGCGAGACGGGCGCAAAACTGCAGGTAGAGTTTATCGTGGGGGCGCAAGCTGTTTCGGCCCTGGCGCCAGAGCAGCGCGATCCCGGCCGGCAGCAGCGCCAGCGCCATGCCTCCAAGAACCAGGCTGGAAATACGCAGGGGATTGACGTCGCCGAGCAGGCGATTGAGAAAGTCGAGTTGCTGCTCGCCGTTAAAGCCCGCAATCCAGCTCTGCCACTGGTAGGTTAGGGCGTCATAACGCAGGCGGATGTAGTTGACCAGCGGGATGCCGCGGAAGCGCAGCAGGGAAAGCGGCTCGTCGGCGAGGAAGGTACCCTCCTCAGCGACCGCCTGCTCCAGGCCCAGCTCAACCCGCGCCGGGGCCACCACGGAAGTAGGATCGACCTTGACCCAGCCCTCGCCGGGCAGCCACACCTCTGCCCAGGCGTGGGCGTCAAACTGGCGCACGACAACCGTGCGGTTTACCGGGTTGATCTCGCCGCCCTGGTAGCCCGCCACCACCCGCGCGGGGAGGCCGGCGGCGCGCATCAGGATCACGAATGCCGAGGCGAAGTGCTCGCAAAAGCCGCGCCGGGATTCGAAGAGGAAGGCATCTATTCCATCCCCCTGTGGCAGCAGGGGCGGCTGCAATGTGTAGAAGAATTCCTGCTCGGAAAACAGGTTCAGCGCCGCATCGACAACACCGCGGGGCGCGTCCGCCTCGGCCGCCAGGCGTTCGCCCAGCGCCCGGGTGCGGGGGTTGTCCGCCGGGAGTTGGAGCTCGGTGCTGCGGCGCCAGTCGCCGAGTTCGACCTCCAGCCGGGTATCAGGCCAGGACTCCACCCGATAGAGGAAGTCATCCTCGATGACAAGGAAGCGGAACATACGGTAATCCGGCGCGTTCATGATGCCGCTGTCCGGCGAGTCGGCGTAGCGCAGGCCATAGAGCCAGCGCTGCTGGGTGGGCGCCATGATGATGGAGTAGCGCAGGGGTTCACCGACAAGTTCAGGCTTTACCTCGCGCCGCTTGTCCGCGGGAAGTTCGTACCAGGTCAGCGCGCGCCAGGCGCCCTGCTCCAGCCGGCTCATCACCAGGCCGCGCCAGTAGAGTTGCGAGCGCGGCGGAATCTCCCCTTCGAAGGCCACGCGAAAAGCCACCGCACCCGAGCGGCTAAGGCTCGAGACATCTCCCGGGCGCATGGTGTCCGACATGCCGGTCACGCCCGACGGGCTTTTCATAGGCACGGTCCACAGGGGTCCGATGCGCGGGAAGACGAAGAACAGCACCAGCATGAGCGGGATTGCCTGGACGACCAGGCCACCAGCCTTGCGCAAGGGGCGCAAGGTGAAGCGTTCCTCCCCGGGACGATGCAGCGCGACCAGCGCCGTGGTTACCAGGATGACGTTGGCCAGGCAGAGCAGCACGATCAACAGGTCCTGGCTGAACAGGAATTCGGTAAGCACGATGAAATAGCCGAGGAAGAGCAGTACATAGGCATCCTTGCGCTCAGCCAGTTCCAGCACCTTGAGGGCAAAAGCCGCCAGCAGCAGCGCCACCATCGGGTCGAGCCCGATCATACTGCGGAAGGAGAACAGTATCCCACCCACGGCGGCGAAGATCAGCCCGAGCTTCGCCGGCCAGCGCGGGAAGGACCAGTGACCGCGATAGACCTGGATGCGCCACAGCGCGGCAACCACGTAGCTCAACAGCACCCACAGCGGTACCCGCGCGATATGCGGCGCCACCAGGGTGAACAGGCTAAGGATGATCCAGACCAGCGCATTGCGCGGTATCTGCTCCGCCTGCTTCACGAGGCGTCCTCCCGGCCGTAGAGCGCCAGCGCCCGCAGTACCTTGTCGCGATGTGCGTCGCCCCGGTCCGGCGGGATACTGATACCCGGAATACGCAGGCCGTAGTCCTCGCCCGCCCGTTCCAGTTCCAGTACCCAGTAACACAGGTGGGACAGCCGCTGTTCGGCGCCGACCCCGGGAAACATATCCCACTCCAGCCAGGCGCTGCGGTCGGTGTGGGTGACATACTGGGTGACCTGCAGGGTGCGCCCGCGAGCGAGTCCCTTCCAGTAGACCCGGCGCAGGGGATCCCCCTGCTGGTAATCCCTGAAGCCGTAAAAGTCGTCGTTGCCCGCCTGCGGCAGGGAACTGCCTTCCGGATCCTCAGAATTCACACCTTCCGGTGGCGGCGAAGGCAGCGGCCGCGGGTAAACCAGGGCCGGCAGGTCGAGGGCGAGCTGGCTCCAACAGCGCAACAGGCCGAGGGGATAACGCGACTCCAGCACCAGCCGTCCCGGCCGGTACCAACCGCGCTGGCTACCCACCGGCAGGTGGATCTGCACCCGCTCGCGCTGCTTGTCGACAAGGCTCACATCCACCACCGCACTGTTGGGCCAGTGCAGGGAGAGTGCCACATGTTCGCGCTTGTCCCCGCGTTCCACCACAATCTCGAATTCGGTCTGCTGGCCGGGAAAGGCAGGCCGCGCGTGCACCGCCAGTACCGTCAGCCCGGTAAGATTGGCGGTAGTATGCACAGTGGCGACAACGAACAGACTCGCCAGCAGGAAGGTGAGACCGTAGCTCAGGTTGCTCTGGAAATTGATCCCCGCGAGCAGCATAACCAGCATGCAGGCCCCGAAGAACAACCCCGTGCGGGTTGGCAGGATAAACACCCTGCGCTGGTCGAGGGTGACACCGCGGGCGGGCGGAATACGTTGCTCAAGCCAGCGTTCGAAGCGCGCCTGAATGCGCCGGTAGGTGGCCGGGAACAGCCGGGCAAGGAATCCTGCCCGAGCCTCAGTCCTGTAGGCCGCGTCCGACATACGCAGTATCAGGGCCGGATAACATCGACATTCCGCTGCAGCAGCGTGACCAGCGCCGCGCCATCACCGGCATAGTCTCCACTGGGTACCAGCCTGTGCGCCGCTACCGCCGGCAACACTGCCTGCAGGTCCTCGGGCACAAGGTGATTCCGGTTGTGCATCACCGCCCAGGTCCGCGCGCAGCCCAGCAGCGCCAGCGCGCCACGCGGCGAAAGCCCGACCTCGAACTCGGGACTCTCCCGGGTGTAGGCCACCAGCCGCTGCAGGTAATCGAGCAGGTTGTCCGTGGCCTGCACCGCGTTCACCGCCGCGCGGATCTGCTGCAACTGTTCGGGGGAAATCACCTGCTGCAAACGCACCCGCGCGGTCTCCACCGCATCCGGCCGCATGAACATCTCCCGCTCCGCGCGCGGATCGGGATAGCCCAGCTGCAGGCGCATCAGGAAGCGATCGAGCTGGGATTCCGGCAGCGGGTAGGTACCGGACTGCTGTACCGGATTCTGGGTGGCGATCACGAAGAAGGGCTCCGGCAGCGGACGGGTCTCGCCGTCCACCGTCACCTGCCCCTCCGCCATCGCCTCGAGCAGCGCGCTCTGGGTCCGCGGCGTGGTGCGGTTGATCTCGTCGGCCAGCAGCAACTGGGTGAAGATCGGTCCGGGCCGGAAACTGAAACTGGCGTCCCGGGTATCGTAGACCTGCACGCCGAGGATATCCGCGGGCAGCAGGTCACTGGTGAACTGCACCCGCTTCCAGGAAAGGCCGAGCACATCTGCCAGGGCGTGGGACAGGGTTGTCTTGCCCATGCCGGGGAGGTCTTCGATCAGCAGGTGACCACGGGCGAACAGGCAACACAGTGCCAGGCGCACCTGGCTTTCTTTTCCCAGCAGGACTTTGCCGACTTCGATGACGGCGGCGTCGATGCGTTCCTGTAGTTGCATGTGTTTCGGGTCCTGATGGGCACTGTAAAGTCTAGGGACAAGATACCGAGCGGGGCGTGAAATGGCTCGTTTTTTCGGTGAGTTTTTCGAAATTCCGGGGAGTATTGGTCTGCGAGGATGACCAGGTTGGGAGCTTCGTATCCGCATCCACCCGTGGTTTTACCACACTCCTCCAAAGCGTTCTGAGTCGTCGCTTAGGCAAAACCACGGGTGGATGCTGGCGCAGTGCCGGATCAGCGGCAGTGGTATCGCCCGCAGAGCGGGCTCCCACAGGGTTTGGGTTGAGCCGCCTGTGGGGGCTCACTCTGTGAGCGATTGCTTGCGCGTCAATGCAAGGGGCTCCCGCTACGGAGCGCGACAACTGGAACTTGGCAGGGCGGTGGAGGAGCGAGCTTGCTTACAGGCTCTCTGAAACCGTGAGGCGACAGGACGTCGCCGACCGAGCCTGTACAGGGATGTACGCTTTTTGGCGTGTTTCAGAGAGCCTGTAAGCAAGCTCGCGACCCGCTCCAAGCGCAAATCCCACAAACGGCAAAGCTACAGCGCGTCAAACCCTCGCTGCAGATCCACTTTCAGGTCAGCAACATCCTCAAGCCCAACCGACAGACGCACCAGACTGCGCCGGATGCCCGCCGCAGCCCGCTGCTCATCACTCAGCCGCCCATGCGTAGTCGTCGCCGGATGGACGATGGTGGACTTGGTATCCCCCAGGTTGGCAGTGAGAGAGAAAATCCGGGTGCCGTCGATAAAGCGCCAGGCCTCCTCCTGCCCGCCCTTCACCTCGAAGGACAGCACCCCGCCAAAAGCCCGCTGCTGCTTCGCCGCAAGCGCATGCCCCGGGTGGGCTTCCAGGCCGGCGTAGTAAACCCGCTCCACCTGCTCGTGGGCATCCAGCCACTGCGCCACCTGCAAGGCAGCGGCGCTGTGGGCCTCCATGCGCAGGCGCAGGGTTTCCAGGCCCTTGAGGAAGACCCAGGCGTTGAAGGGACTCATGGTCGGGCCGCAGGTGCGCAGGAAAGTCAGCACCTCGGTCATGTGTTCCTCGCTGCCGACCACCGCGCCGCCGACACAGCGGCCCTGGCCGTCGAGGAACTTGGTCGCAGAGTGGACGACGATGTCAGCGCCCAGCGCCAGTGGTGTTTGCAGGGCAGGCGTGCAGAAACAGTTGTCGACCACCAACAACGCGCCGTTGGCGTGGGCCAGGTCGGCCACCGCGGCGATGTCCGCCACCTCGCAGAGCGGATTGCTCGGCGTCTCCATGAAGAGCATGGCGGTTTCCGTGCGCATAGCCGCCTTCCAGGCAGCGGTATCAAGCAGGGGAACCGTGCTGACTTCGACGCCGAACTTCGCCAGGTACTTGCCGAAGAGATTGGTGGTCGTACCGAAGACGTCGCGGGAGCAGATGACATGGTCGCCGGCCTTCAGCAGGGCCATGGCGGTGGAGAGAATGGCCGACATGCCGGAAGCGGTACCGACGGCGGCCTCCCCACCTTCCAGCGCGGCGATGCGCTCCTCGAAGCTGCGCACCGTCGGGTTGGTGTAGCGGGAATAGACGTTGCCGGGTTGTTCTCCGGTAAAGCGCGCAGCGGCCTCGGCGGCACTGCCGAAGACATAGCTGGAGGTGGCGAAAATCGGTTCCGAGTGCTCGCCCTCGTGGGTGCGGTGGATGCCCCCACGGATCGCCAGGGTGTCGAGTGCGGCCCCGGCCAGTGGATCGTCGTCGTGTTTACTCATGGCCTCTTACGCGTTGTTGTGGATGCCCACAACAGCGCCCTCCTCCGTCGCCGCGGCGCGTTTGGCGGACTGGGCCTCGTCGTTGCGCTGCTCTTCCAGCTGATCGAGGTAGGCCTGGTCCACATCGCCGGTAGGATACTCGCCGGAAAACACCGAGCATTCGAAGGCGTCCACGTGGGGGTTGCCTTCGCGGGAACAGGCGATCAGGTCTTCCAGGTCCTGGTACACCAGCCAGTCGGCGCCGATCAGTTCGCAGACTTCCTCCTCGGTACGCCCGTGGGCAATCAGTTCCGAGGCGGATGGCATATCGATGCCGTAGACGTTCGGGTAGCGCACCGGCGGCGCGGCGGAAGCGAAGTAGACTTTCTCCGCGCCGGCGTCGCGGGCCATCTGGATGATCTGCCGGCAGGTGGTGCCGCGAACGATGGAGTCGTCTACCAGCATCACATTCTTTCCGCTGAATTCCAGCGGCACCGGGTTGAGCTTCTGGCGCACGGACTTCTTGCGCTGGCTCTGGCCGGGCATGATGAAGGTGCGGCCGATATAGCGGTTCTTCATGAAGCCCTCGCGGAACTTCACGCCGAGTTCGTGGGCCATCGACTGGGCGGCGATACGGCTGGTATCCGGAATCGGGATCACCACGTCGATATCCAGTTCCGGCCGCTCCCGGCGGACCTTGGCGGCCAGCGTTGCACCCTGGCGCATGCGGGTCTTGTAGACCGAGATCTCGTCCATCAGTGAATCCGGGCGGGCGAAATACACGTGCTCGAAAATACAGGGCCGCAGGCTGGGATTGGCGGCGCACTGGCGACGGTGCAACTGGCCTTCCATGTCGATGAAAACCGCCTCGCCCGGGGCGACATCGCTGAGCAGGCGAAAGCCCAGCACGTCCAGCGCCACGCTCTCGGAGGCGATCATGTAATCCTTGCCGCCGCCGGCCCGTTCGCGTTCGCCCACCACCAGCGGGCGGATGCCCAGGGGATCACGAAACCCCACAACGCCGTAGTTGACGATCAGGCTGACCGCCGCGTAACCGCCGCGGCAGCGGCGGTGCACGGCCTTGACCGCCTCGAAGATATCGTCCGCGCAGGGGGAGAGCTTGCCGAGGGTCTGCAGTTCGTGGGCAAAGATGTTGAGCAGGACCTCGGAGTCGGAATCCGTGTTGAGGTGACGCAGGTCGTCCTGGAACAGCTCGCGGGACAACTGGGCGGCATTGGTCAGGTTGCCGTTGTGCGCCAGGGCGATGCCGTAGGGGGAATTGACGTAGAAGGGCTGCGCCAGGGCCGGGCCGGAGCTGCCCGCCGTCGGGTAGCGGATATGGCCGATGCCGATGGTGCCCTCGAGACGCTGCATATGGTGCTGGCGAAAGACATCCCGCACCAGGCCTTCGCTCTTGCGCAGGCTGAAGCGTCCGCCCTCGCAGGTCATGATCCCCGCCGCGTCCTGGCCGCGGTGCTGCAATACCGTCAGGGCATCGTAAATATCGGGAGCGACGTTGTGCTGGGCTACGATTCCAACCAGGCCACACATGCGGATTCCACCTCTGCTGCTTGCTAAACTGTCCGGCTAGACTGTCAGGCCCTCGGGCCCGGATTGTGCGAACACCGTTTGCACCCAGTCCGCCAGCATGGCGATTTGCGGCATCAGTTGCGACTGATGCGTCAACTTGCTGTATTGCGCTGGCGCGAGATTCTGGAACACCCATGCCAGCACAAGAATTATGATCGCGCCCCGGGCAAAGCCGAAGACCGTACCCAGCAGCCGGTCCAGTACGCTGAGCCCCGCCAGCCGCACCAGGCTGGTCGCCAACTTCACCAGGACCGTAAACAGGACCAGCGTCGCCACGAACAGGAGCGCGAAAGCGACGATGTAGCGACCCGTGCCGTTGGCGATCAGGCCCGCCATTTCCAGCGCCAGCCGCTCGACGAAGAGGTTGGCGACGATAAAGGCGGCAACCCAGCCCAGCAGCGACAGCGCCTCCCGTACAAACCCACGCCACAGGCTGATCAGCGTGGACAGGGCGAGTACGATAACGATCGCCCAATCCAGGGCTGTCAGGGAGGTCAGGTCAATCATGCTCACCGGCCATAGCGGCGCATTCTAACAAAGCCCGGGGCCAGCGCGAAAACTCTTTTGGCGCTGGCCGCACCTCTGGAAAAGGTGTGCTCATCAGGGGTAATACCTGACCACCATGGACTTCACGCCGAACTTCTCGTCGACCTTGCCCTGGATAGCCTCCAGCCGGGCCTTCTCGCCCTTGGGGCCAATACTGACCCGATAGAGTGTTTTGCCGCCGCTGCGAACCCGCTTGATATAGGCCTTGTAGCCCATCTCGAGTAAATCGGCGCGCAGCGCGTCCGCGCGTGCGCTGTCACTGATACTGGCGACCTGCAGCGCCCAGGCGATGGGCAGGCCTTCGGCGTCCAGTTCGGGCTTCACGGGGGCTTCAGTGCGGGTCTCGCCGGGCTGCGGCAGTGTGCTTGCGCGCTCGACCGGAGCGATTTCCGCCGCACCTGAACCGGCTTCTTCACTGGCGACCATCCCCGCCGGTTCCGGCGCGGGTTGATTGCTGTCGACAGGCACTGGCTCTCCCCCGCCCGCCAGTTCCGCATCGCTGACGGGCACTCGCTCAAGCGGGGGCGGCAGGCGGCGCAGGGCAGCGTCGTCGGGCGCGGGCAGGGCCGTGGTATTCACCTGCGGGCGCGGCGGCGCCTGCAGGGACTCGCTTCCCGCCGGGGCTTCCGGCTGGACAAAGATGATCGGCCAGAAGACCACGCCCAGGGCAACCAGGATGAGGGCGCCGACGAGCCGCTGTTTCATTACATTATTCATGACTGCCCGACGTCTGCGGTTCTTCCTCCAGCGCTGCGAGTACACCGCCCACGGTATAAAACGAGCCAAAGACCACTGCCTGGTCCCCGCTCTCCATCATTGCCTGACAGCGCCGCGCCGCCGCGCCGGGATCATCACAGGTCTCCATCGCGGAGACACCCTGCTCGCGCAAAATCCCCGCCGCCTCAAATGCCGGCATGGCCCGGGGATTATCCGGCTGTTCAGGCAATAACCAGTAATCAAAATACTGTTGGCAGCTGCGCAGCATCTCCGCCACCGCCTTGTCCTGCATGGCGGAAAATAATGCAATCCGCCGGCCGCTACAATGACCGGCTTCCAGTTTTTCCACCAGTCGCAGCACAGCGGCGGGATTGTGCGCCACATCCAGCAGGAAACGGCGACCGTCGATTTCCACCTCCTGCCGCCGTCCGCGCAGGCGCAGGGCGGCCAGGGCCCGCTGTGCCTCCGGGGCGCTCATCGCCACGCCCAGCAGCTCCGCGGCCTGCATGGCCGCCGCGATATTGGCGGCCAGCAGTTCCGTGTGGCGAATGCCTGCCAGTGTGCGGCGTTCGCCGCCCGCACTACGCAGCGTGAGTGCGCCCAGCGCAGCCTCGCCGGGAAGCAGGAAATCGCGTCCGACCAGGCATACCGGGTGGGCGCCGCTCTCCTTTACTGCCGCCAGCAGCTCCGCCGGCGGGTCCGGATCGGCAATTACCGCCGGTCGGCCCGCGCGCAGGATACCGGCCTTTTCCCGGGCGATGACACCGCGGGTATCTCCCAGCCACTGCTGGTGGTCGAGGTCTATGCTTGTGATCACCGCCACGTCGGCATCGACGATATTGGCGGCATCCAGACGACCACCCAGGCCCACCTCCAGCACGACATAATCCACCGCACTGTCGCGGAACACCCAGAGGGCTGCCAGCAGGCCGAATTCGAAATAGGTCAGCGTGGTGTCGCCCCGGGCCAGGTCGATGGCTTCAAATGCAGCGATGATCTGCGCGTCGCCCGCGTCCGCGCCGGCGACACGAATACGTTCGTTAAAGCGGACCAGGTGGGGAGACGTGAAGGCGCCAGGGCGCTTGCCGCGCTCCAGCAAAAGCGCTTCGAGTACGGCGACCGTACTGCCCTTGCCGTTGGTGCCGGCTACGGTCACGACCGGCACTTCCACCGGCAGCAGGTCCAGTTCGCGGGCAACACGGCCAACCCTGTCCAGCCCCAGGTCCATGGCGTCGGGGTGCAGGGTTTCGAGGTGCTTCAGCCACTGCTCGAGTGGTGTGTCAGTCATCCCCTTCCGTATCCGGCCCTTCATCGACCAGCACCTCGGCCGCGGCGGGCTCGTCGGCGTCTGGTGAAGGCAGGCCAGCGAATTTCGCCAGCAGGCGGGCGATGGTCTCGCGCATTTCCAGCCGGTGTACGATCATGTCGATCGCGCCGTGCTCCAGCAGGAACTCACTGCGCTGGAAGCCCTTGGGCAGTTTCTGGCGAATGGTCTGTTCGATGATATTGGGGCCGGCAAAACCCGCGCGGGCCTCCGGCTCGGCAATGTTGACGTCGCCGAGCATGGCCAGGGACGCGGACACGCCGCCGTAGACCGGGTCGGTCATCACGGATACGAAGGGCACGCCGTTCATTTTCAGGCGCTCCAGCACCGCGCTGGTCTTGGCCATCTGCATCAGGGAGATCAGGGCCTCCTGCATGCGCGCGCCGCCGGAGGCGGAGAAGCAGACCAGGGGCACCCCGCGGTCCATGGCGATCTGCGCGGCGCGGGTGAATTTCTCACCGACCGCGTTGCCCATGGAACCACCGTGGAAATTGAATTCGAAGGCGACGGAGATGATCGGCATCCCCAGCAGGCGACCCTGCATGGCTACCAGAGCGTCTTTTTCGCCCGTGGATTTCTGCGCCGCAGTGAGCCGGTCGCGGTAGCGCCGCTTGTCCTTGAACTTGAGCCGGTCCACCGGCTGGATTTCGCTGAGAATCTCTTCCCGTCCCTCGCCATCCAGGAAGATGTCGAGGCGGCGCCGGGCGCCAATGCGCATATGATGG
Organism: Halieaceae bacterium WMMBA4; assembly: GCA_033283325.1. Lineage (GTDB taxonomy): Bacteria > Pseudomonadota > Gammaproteobacteria > Pseudomonadales > Halieaceae > Mangrovimicrobium. Next base: position 349,114 of record JAWMQO010000001.1, on the reverse strand, counting down.
TCGCACTTGGGACAGACTTCGTTATTGCGTTCCAGGTCGGGACGGTAAAGTACCGCATCGCACTTCAGGCACTTTTTCCAAAGGCCCTCGGGCACGCTGGAACGCTTTTCACCCCCGGCTTTACTCACGCCGGAAGGCAGGATCTTGTCAATCCAACTCATGGTTTCCCCCACACCACTGCAGGGTTCAGTATAGATTGTGAATCCGCCGCTAGGAAGCGGTGGGACTGTCTACTCCACCGCGAATCTCTGCCAACAATTCACAGGCTGCCGCACTGGCGTCCTGCTTGCTCGCGCCACCGGCAATCGCGGCGGCCATGGCGCTGATCAGGGCGCTGCCGACGACCACGCCATCAGCGACCCCTGCCACCCGTGCGGCCGACTCGGCGTCGCGGATACCGAAGCCCACCGCCACCGGCAGCTCCGAGCAGGCGCGGATGCGCGCGAGATGGTTTGCCACATCCACGGTGTCCAGGTGCCCGGCACCGGTCACGCCCTTGAGGGATACGTAATAGATGAAACCGCTGGCCTGGGCCACAATCCGGGCGATGCGCTCGTCCGGCGTGGTGGGAGAGACCAGGAAGATGTTGTCCATGCCTACCCGGTGCAACTCGCGGTTGACCTGATCGACCTCCTCGGGCGGTATATCGACCGTCAGCAGCGCATCAAGCCCCGCTTCAGCGGCGGCGTCGGCGAAGGCGGCGTAGCCCATGTGCTCCACCGGGTTGGCGTAACCCATCAGCAGGACGGGGGTCTCGTTGTCCTGCTCGCGAAACTGGCGTACCGCCGCCAGCGCGTCACGCAGGCTGGTACCGTTGGCCAGCGCCCGTTCATGGGCCTGCTGGATCACCGGCCCTTCCGACATGGGATCGGAAAAAGGCACACCCAGTTCGATGATGTCAGCGCCCCGCTCCACCAGGGCGTGCATCAGCGGTACGGTGGTCTCAAGGGCGGGGTCGCCCGCCACGATGTAAGGTATGAGCGCCTTGCGCCCTTCCCGGGCGAGTTGCTCGAAGCGTCCGGCAATTCGGCTCACTGTTGCTGTCTCCTAGAATTCGATGCCGTCGATTTGCGCGACCGTGTGGATATCTTTGTCACCGCGGCCGGAGAGATTCACCACCACACATTGCTCGGGGCGCATTCCCGCGGCAAGTTTCGCCGCGTAGGCCAGGGCGTGGCTGCTCTCGAGCGCCGGCATGATGCCCTCGACCCGGGTCAGGGTGTGGAAGGCCTTGAGGGCCTCGTCATCGTTCACGGAGACATAATTCACGCGGCCGATATCTTTCAGCCAGCTGTGCTCCGGGCCGACGCCCGGGTAATCGAGACCCGCCGAAACCGAGTGGGTGTGCATGATCTGGCCATTGATGTCCTGCATAAGGTAGGTCCGGTTACCGTGCAGCACGCCCGGGGTACCCGCGGACAGGGGCGCCGCGTGCTGGCCGCTCTCGATCCCGTGGCCACCCGCCTCGACGCCGTACATGGCGACGGAAGTGTCCTCGAGGAAGGGGTGGAACAGGCCGATGGCATTGGAACCGCCGCCGACACAGGCGACCAGCGCATCGGGCAGCGCCCCCGCCTGTTGCAGGCACTGGGCCCGCGCCTCGCGGCCGATCACGCACTGGAAATCGCGCACCAGCAGCGGGTAGGGATGGGGGCCGGCGACCGTGCCGATAATATAGAAGGTGTCGTCGACATTGGTGACCCAGTCACGCATCGCCTCGTTCATGGCGTCTTTCAGGGTGCGCGAGCCGGAGGTCACCGGGATCACCTCGGCGCCCAGCAGTTTCATGCGGTAGACGTTCAGGGCCTGGCGACGGACGTCCTCCTCGCCCATGAATACCTGGCACTCGAGGCCCAGGCGCGCCGCGACGGTCGCGGTGGCGACGCCGTGCTGCCCGGCGCCGGTCTCGGCGATCACCCGCTTCTTGCCCATGTGCTTGGCGAGCAGGGCCTGGCCCACGGTATTGTTCACCTTGTGGGCGCCGGTGTGGTTGAGGTCCTCGCGCTTGAGGAAAATACGCGCGCCACCGACCTGCTGTGACCATCGGGTGGCCTCATACAGCGGCGATGGCCGGCCGACATAATGGGCGAGGTCCTCATCCAGTTCCCGCTGGAACTCCGGGTCGTCGCGCATTTTCATGTAGAGGCACTCGAGTTCATCGAGCGCGGACATCAGGGTTTCGGCCACGAAGCGTCCACCGTAGATACCGAAGCGGCCGTGCGCATCGGGCATGGCGGCGTAGTCGGCCTGTTTCACGTCGTCGTTCATTTCCTCGTCCACTTACTCTTACAGTTCATCACTCTTGCAGTTCATCGGCAGCGCGAACTGCCGCTATAAACCGCTGGATTTCCGCATCGTCCTTGATGCCCTTGCTGCTCTCCACCCCGCCGCTGACATCCACTGCGAAGGGACGCAGCGAGCGGACTGCTTCTCCGACGTTGTCGGCGCGCAATCCGCCGGCCAGCACCAGTGGTGCGCCGAGGTCCTCGGGCACCCGGCGCCAGTCGAAGGTCTTGCCGGTGCCACCGGGCACACCTTCCTGCCAGGCGTCGAGCAATACGCCGCGAGCACCGCTAAAGCGCCGGGTTTCCGCTGCGAGGTCCAGGTCCGGGTGGCAGCGGATCGCCTTGATCCAGGGCCGGTCGAACTGGGCGCAAAACTCGGGGCTCTCTTCGCCGTGGAACTGCAGCAGGCCCACTGGCAATGCATCGGCAATCTCACGCACCTGTTGTGCGGTCGCATCGACGAACAGGGCGACCAGGGTCACAAAGGGCGGCACCTCGGCAGCTATGCCTTTCGCCTGCTCCAGGCTGATCGAGCGCGGGCTGGGCGGGTAGAAATTCAATCCCAGCGCATCGGCGCCGTGCATCACGGCGCTACGGGCGTCTTCCGCTCGGGTTATTCCGCAGATTTTGATACGGGTGCGCGGCACGATTGGCTCTGTAAACACGGAAAATTCAGGCGCCGGATCATAGCAGATCAGCTGATGGCTGTCGCTGGCTTCTTCGGCGCTAATCGGGCACTCCGGGGGAGAGCCAGCAGTGAGCTTGCCGCTGAAACAATCAGGCCACTGCTTTTATGGAGCCCCGCTTCCGGGAGCTTTCGGCGAGGACTGTACGAGTCCCGGTTCTCCGCGAAGCGGAGAGAGGTCGAGTTCCGCAGCCGCCCGGAAGCGGGGCGGAATTTGTGGCCGTTTCAGCGGCAAGCTCACTGCTGGCGCTTAGCTGGCACCCATTCCTGTAAGTAACATCGGCCCAAAAGGCGTTAGCGGTAACCCGTAGCGCTCAGGATACTCGATGTCCGTCAGATAGAGTCCATCCGGCGGCGCTGTGTCCGCAGCCAGCGTCCGGTCGCGAAGAGCCATCAGTTCGGCAATCCAGCCCTGGTTCTGGCGGCCGCTGCCCACGGCCATCAGGGAGCCGGCGATATTGCGGACCATGTGGTGGAGGAAGGCGTTGGCGCGGATCTCGATGACCACGAAATCGCCGCTGCGGCGGACGCTGACTTCCTGCACGTTGCGCATCGGCGTCGTCGACTGGCAACTGGCAGCGCGGAAAGCGGAGAAGTCCCGTTCGCCGAGCAGGGACTGGCCGGCGGTGTGCATCGCCTGTGCGTCCAGCGGGTAGCGGTGCCAGGTGACGAGGCCCGGCAACAGGGCCGGACGTACTGCAGTGTTGGCTATAACGTAGCGATAGCGCCGGGACAGGGCGGAAAAGCGAGCGTGGAAGTCCTCTGGCACTGCCTGGGCCCAGTGCAGGCGCACTTCGGCGGGGAGGCTGGCATTGCCGCCCATGACCCAGGCCTTGGGGGCGCGCTCCACGGGCGTGTCGAAGTGGATAATCTGGGCGTGGCCGTGCACGCCGGTGTCGGTGCGTCCCGCGCAAAGAACCCGCACGGATGTTGCCGCAACGGAAGACAGGGCAGCTTCTACCGCGGCCTGCACGGTGGGAGCGTTTGGATCGGGCTGGATTTGCCAGCCGTTGAACTTGCTGCCGTTGTACTCGACACGGCACGCGATACGCGTGCCGGCGGGGAGCGGCTCCGGTGAGAGCCGCGGGAAAGGGTCAGTCAATGCGTTGCAGGAGCGCCTCGGCCTCGGCCCGGTATTCGTCCGAACCCTCGGCGATCACTTCCTCGAGAATCTGCCGGGCGCCGTCTTCGTCGCCCATATCGAGATAGGCGCGGGCCAGGTCGAGTTTGGTGGACATGCCGTTGGCATCGGCGGCGATGACAAGGTCCTCGTCGTCTTCGTCATCGTCGCCCAGGGGGCTCTCGTCGAAGTCGGCGGAGAGGTCGAGATCGTCGTCGAGGTCATCGTCACCCAGGCCACCGCTCTCGATTTCAAGACCGGCGAACTCCGACTCCAGGTTACCGCTGACTTCTTCGGCCAGGCCGGCGGGAGGCTGGGACTGGCTGTCGCTCTCACCGAGCAATTCGCGAGCGCGGGCGGCGCCGGCGCTGTCACCGCGCGCTTCCAGTTCGTAGAGCTGCTCGCGGGCAGCGGGGCGGTTGCCGAGGTGCACTTCGGCTTCGACCAGCTTCAGGCGATAGGCATTGTTGTCGGGCTCGGAATCCAGCGCGTTGCGCAGCAGTTCACGCGCCTGGTTATAGCGACCGTAGGCAATATAGATATCCGCCTCGGCGAGCGCGTCGCTGGAATCCATGTCCGCCGCGTATTCGTCATTCTTGCGCTGGCCATAGGCCTGGGCAGGGGCCTCGGGCACCGGCTCTTGCTCTTCGGCATCGAACAGTGGCTCCGGCTCGGGCTCGGGCTCGGGCTCGGACTTGAGCTTCACTTCCTTGAATGCATCGGAAGCGCCCTTGCGCGGGCTGAGCTCCTGCTCGTCCTCATCGGCGCCGCGACGGCGCATGAAGAGGAAGACCAGAACAGCCAGGACAAGGGCTCCCAGTCCGTAGAGCGCGTAGCTCATCCAGCCGGAGTCCTGGGGTTTCGGCGCCGGGCGGGGAGCGGGCTTGGGCTTGGGTTCCGGTTTCGGCGGTGCTGCCTTCACCTCGGGTTCCGGGGCGGTATCGGTTTCAGGGGCCGGCATCGCTGTCAGCGTATCCCCTTCTTCCGCGCCGTCCTCCAGGCCTTCGTCGTAGGGTTCGGCTGCAGCTTCCGCGTCCAACTCGGCGCCAGTATCCAACTCATCGTAGGTCCCGGCATATGGTTCTTCACCGCTTCCGAGATCCTCCTCAGCCGCTTCTTCCCGGGCTGCTGCCAGGGCGGCCTGCAATTCCGCTATCTGCTCGTCCTTGAGGCTGAGCAGGCGCTGCAATTCTTCTACCTCGGCGGTACCGCTGCCGTAGGACTCGCCACTGGAATCGGTGTCGTTGGTTTCAATGCTGCCGCCACTGCCCGCTACCGCGGCTGCCGCCGTCTCGCCGGGTTCCGGTTCGACGCCGGCCGATATCCTCAGGGAAGGGCCGCTGCTGGGCGTGCTGGCCCGGCCAGCGCGCCAGTCTTCGTTCTGCTGCTTGACCTCGGCCAGCGCGGTTTGCAGGTCCTGGGAACTGATGTCCCCTTCGTCGGGCAGGTAAACGATATAACCGGCTTTGATCTGGTTGATGTTGCCGTTGATGAAAGCGTCCGGGTTGAGGCGCTGTATGTCCAGCATCGTCTGGTGGACGGAGGCGCTACCGGGTTTCGCGGTGGCGGCGATCTCCCAGAGGGTGTCGTCCTTGGAGATCATGTAGCGGCTGCCCGCTGTCGGCGTTGCGGCCGTCTCGGCGTTGAAGTCACGCTGGGGCATTTCGCCGGGACCGAGATCCGACTGTCGTACGTCGACGCGAGTGCCGCTAGTCGCCGCTGCCCCCTCGGGCTTTTTTGCTTCAGTTTCCGGGGCCGGAATACCCTCGACCTCTTCCACCCGCTGGCTCGCGGAAATCTGCGGGCTGCTGGAATCAAACAGCGGCGGATCGAGCAGGACGGTGTATTCGCGAAGCAGGCGGCCGCTGGGCCAGCGCGCTTCGACGATGAAATCGAGATAGGGCTCGAGCACCGGTTCTTCGGACTTGATGGTGATCGTGCCACGACCGCTGGCATCGACATTCACCTCGAACTGCATGCTGGTGAGGAAATATGCCCGCTCGACACCCAGGCGATCAAAGTCTTCCCGGGAGGCAAGTCGTATGTGGATTTCGTCCCCGTGCAAACCGCCGGTGTTCAGCAGGTCTACCCTGGCTTCCAGCGGTTCATTGAGGAAGGATTCGAGTTTGATTTCCCCGAGGCCGAGCGCAAAAGTGGAACTTGCGTGCAGACAGCCCAATGAGAAAGCGACGGCGGTCAGTTTACGAGCCATACCCAAGCCTTATTATGTCCTGCATTTCCCCTACCGACCCCCCTGATGGTTCGGCTCCAGTCAGAATCGCCAACGCCTGACGCTCATTTTATTGCCCCGATGAGCTTAAGCGGGGCGCATTCGGGACACTTGACAAACGTCCTTCCTGCGCCTCTGGCGAACCCCAATATGGCTCAAGTATCAGTTAAGCCCCTGAGTTAATCAAGGCGGCAACTGGCGATATCTGCACATTTTACAAATAGTTGGCGATAAGCTCTTCAGCGATTTGTACGCTGTTCAGGGCGGCGCCCTTGCGCACGTTATCGGAGACGACCCAGAGATCGAGACCGCGGGGATGGGAAATGTCCTCGCGCACGCGACCCACGAATACAGGGTCCTGTCCCGAAGCTTCGGTGACCGCGGTGGGGTAGCCGCCATCAGAACGTTCATCCAGCAGGGTCACGCCAGGGGCGCTGGCCAGCAGTTCGTAGGCCCGTTCCAGGCTGATCTTTTCCCGGGTTTCGATGTGCACCGCCTCGGAGTGGCCATAAAACACCGGGATACGCACACAGGTCGGGTTCACCTGGATGCTCTCGTCGCCGAAGATCTTCTGGGTCTCCCACACCATCTTCATTTCTTCGCGGGTGTAGCCGTTTTCCTGGAAGGTATCGATGTGCGGCAGCGCGTTGAAGGCGATCTGCTTGGGATAGACCTCGCAATCGATGGACTGGCCGTTGAGCAGCTTCGCGGTCTGGCCCGCGAGTTCCTCGATGGCTTCCTTACCGGTACCAGACACCGCCTGGTAGGTGCAGACATTGATCCGCTCGATACCTACGGCGTCGTAAATAGGCTTCAGTGCCACCAGCATCTGGATGGTGGAACAGTTGGGGTTGGCGATGATATTACGGGTGGTATAACCCTCGATGGCCTGCGGGTTCACTTCCGGCACCACCAGGGGAATGTCCTCGTCGCGGCGGAAGTGGGAGGTGTTGTCGATGACCACGCAACCAGCAGCGGCGGCCTTGGGCGCGTACTCTTCGGAGATGCTGCCGCCAGCGGAGAACAGGCCGATCTGCACCTGGCTGAAGTCGAATTCGGCGAGATCGCCGATGGTAACCGACTTGCCCTTGAACTTGATCGTCTTGCCGGCGGAGCGGCTGGAGGCCAGCGGGTAAAGGTTGCGCACCGGGAAGTCCCGCTGCTCGAGAATTTCCATCATTACCTCGCCCACTGCGCCAGTGGCGCCGACGACGGCTACATCATATTGCTTGCTCATTTCGCATACCTCGCTTTCGTCTTGAATCTGTATCGTTGGCTGGCGCAGCCGAATCAGGCCTGAACGGCAGCCAGTACGGCCTCACCCATCTCGCGGGTGCCGACCAGTTGCATACCCTCACTGTGGATGTCCCCTGTGCGCAGGCCGGCGTCCAGTACGCCGCTGACCGCGGCTTCGATCACCGCTGCCGCCTCGGGCGCAGCCAGGGTGTAGCGCAGCATCATGGCGACGGAGAGTATGGTCGCCAGGGGGTTGGCCTTGTCCTGGCCGGCGATATCCGGCGCGCTGCCGTGGCAGGGCTCGTACATGCCGCGGCCGTCCTTGTCGAGGGAGGCGGAGGGCAGCATGCCGATGGAACCGGTGAGCATGGCCGCAGCGTCGGAGAGGATGTCGCCGAACATGTTGCCGGTGACGATCACGTCGAACTGCTTGGGCCGCAGCACCAGTTGCATCGCCGCGTTATCCACGTACATGTGGCTCAACTCGACGTCCGGGTAGTCCTTCGACAGCTCTTCCATCACCTCGCGCCAGAGCACGGTGGCCTCGAGCACGTTGGCCTTGTCGACGCTGCACACGCGGCCGTTGCGCTTGCGCGCGGCGTCGAAGGCAAGATGCCCGATGCGGCGGATTTCGGATTCGCTGTACTTGTAGGTGTTGTAGCCTTCGCGCTCACCGTTTTCCAGGGTGCGGATGCCGCGGGGCTCGCCGAAATAGATACCGCCGGTGAGCTCACGCACGATCAGGATGTCGAGCCCGGCGACGATCTCCGGCTTCAGGCTGGATGCGGCGGCCAGTTGCGGGTACAGGATTGCCGGGCGCAGGTTGCCGAAAAGTTCTAGTTCGGAGCGGATTTTCAGCAGGCCGCGTTCGGGCCGCAGGCTGCGCTCCACCTTATCCCACTTGGGGCCACCGACTGCGCCGAGCAGGATGGCGTCGGCGGCACGGGCCTGGTCGAGGGTCACCTGGGGGCAGGGTTCGCCCAGTTCGTCCAGGGCGGCGCCGCCGAGAAGGCCGTTTTCCAGTTGCAGGTCGAGGCCGAAGCGCTGGTCCACGGCTTCGAGGACGGCGACTGCCTGGGTGACGATTTCGGGGCCGATGCCGTCGCCGGGGAGAATCAGTATCTTTTTGCTCACATCAAGTTCCATATCGTGTTGTGCATTAATCGGGTTCCGCGCGGGATGCAAACCCGCCCAATGAAACACGCCAAAAAGCGTACATCCATGTACAGGCTCGGGCGGCGACGTCCTGTCGCCTTACGGTTTCATTGGGCGGGTTTGCATCCCACGCTCAATGCCATCTTTCTGGCTGTCCGTTACCTACAACCGCCTGTCGAAACCACAGTACAAACTGTGGGAGCCCACTCTGTGGGCGATGCCCCCTGTAGGAGCTCGCTCCGGTCCTCGTTCAGACAGAGTGGGCTCCTACGAGATCGCCCCGAACAACCACGGCGACTTCTCCTTCCACTTCGCTTCGTACTCGCGAATCGCCGGTTCCCGCTTTAGTGTCAGGCCGATGTCGTCGAGGCCTTCCAGCAGGCAGTGGCGGCGGAAGTCGTCCACCTCGAAGGCGAATTCCTCGCCGGATGGGGTGGAGACGACTTTGCGCTCGAGGTCCACGGTCAGCTGGTAGCCTTCGCTGGCATACATTTCGTCGAACAGCCGGGAGACGATATCCGCGTCGAGGGCGATCGGCAGCAGGCCGTTCTTGAAGCAGTTGTTGTAGAAGATGTCGGCAAAGCTCGGTGCGATCACGCAGCGGAAGCCGTAGTCTTCCAGGGCCCAGGGCGCGTGCTCGCGGCTGGAGCCGCAGCCGAAGTTTTCCCTTGCCAGCAGGATAGACGCTCCGCGGTAGCGGGGAAAGTTCAGCGGGAACGCCTCATTCACGGGGCGCTGGCTGCAGTCCTGTCCGGGCTGGCCTTCGTCGAGGTAGCGCAGTTCGTCGAACAGGTTGGGGCCGAAGCCGGTGCGCTTGATCGATTTCAGGAACTGCTTGGGAATGATCAGGTCGGTGTCGACGTTGGCGCGGTCCATTGGCGCGACCAGGCCGGTTTCCACGGTAAATGCTTTCATCGTTCTCTCCTTACCAGTCGCGCACGTCGACGAAGTGGCCGGCGATCGCGGCTGCGGCGGCCATCGCCGGGCTGACCAGGTGGGTGCGGCCGCCGAAGCCCTGTCGGCCTTCGAAGTTGCGGTTGGAGGTGGAGGCGCAGTGCTCCCCCGCCCCGAGTTTGTCGGCGTTCATGGCCAGGCACATGGAACAGCCGGGCTCGCGCCATTCGAGGCCGGCCTCGATGAAGATGCGATCGAGACCTTCGGCTTCTGCCTGCTTTTTCACTTCGCCGGAACCGGGGACGACCATGGCCTGCTTGACGCTGTCCGCCACTTTGCGGCCCTTGACCACGGCGGCGGCTTCGCGCAGGTCCTCGATGCGGGAGTTGGTGCAGGAGCCGATGAACACGCGGTCGGGCTTGATGTCACCGATCTTCATGCCAGCGGTGAGACCCATGTACTCCAGCGCACGCTCTACGGCTGCGCGTTTTGTTGCGTCTTCTATGCCTGCCGGGTCGGGGACGTTGCCATCCACCGGCAGCACCATCTCCGGGGAGGTGCCCCAGGTGACCTGCGGCTTGATCTCTTCACCCTTGAGTTCGACTACCGCGTCAAAGTGCGCATCGTCGTCGGAGTGCAGCTCACGCCAGGCGGCGACCGCCAGTTCCCACTGTTCGCCTTTCGGCGCGTAGGGGCGTCCTTTAACATAGTCGATGGTGGTGTCATCCACCGCTACCATGCCCATGCGGGCGCCGGCCTCGATGGACATGTTGCACAGGGTCATGCGCCCTTCCATGCTCAGGCCGCGGATCGCCTCGCCGCCGAATTCGATGGCGTAGCCAGTACCGCCGGCGGTGCCGATCTTGCCGATAATCGCCAGGGCGACGTCCTTGGCGGTAACGCCGGTCTGCAGCTTGCCGTCGACGCGTACCAGCATGTTCTTCATTTTTTTCTGGATCAGGCACTGGGTGGCGAGCACGTGCTCCACCTCGGAGGTGCCGATACCGTGGGCCAGGGCACCCAGGGCGCCGTGGGTGGAGGTGTGGGAGTCACCACAGACGATGGTCATGCCGGGCAGGGTTGCGCCCTGCTCCGGGCCGACCACGTGAACGATGCCCTGGCGGACGTCGTTGATGTCGAACTTGACGATGTCGAAGTCCTCGCAGTTCTCGTCGAGGGTCTGAACCTGCAGGCGCGAGACCGGGTCGGCGATCGCCGCCACGCCACCGGCGCGCTCTTCGCGATCGGTGGGCACGTTGTGGTCGGGCACCGCCAGGTTGGCGTCGCGGCGCCAGGGTTTGCGCCCGGCCATGCGCAGGCCCTCGAAAGCCTGGGGCGAAGTGACTTCGTGAATCAACTGGCGGTCGATATAGATGAGGGCGCTACCGTCGTCGCGCTCCTCGACCAGGTGGTTCTGCCACAACTTGTCGTAGAGGGTTTGTCCTGCCATGGGGCACCTCGAATTGTTCGGTATCTATCAGGGCTGTGAATTATGGGCTTGATTCATTAATTACTCAAATTTATTATTTTTATCGGATAGATGAAAATTAGGAATACTAAGTAGCTCGCTTATGGACTTGCAGAATCTCCAGGCCTTCCTCCTGGTTGCCGAAACCGGCTCGTTTTCCGGCGCCGCAGAGCGGCTTCACCTGACCCAGCCCGCGGTAAGCAAGCGCGTGGCACTGCTGGAGGATGCGCTGGGCAACAAGCTCTTCGACCGCATCGGCCGCAGCGTCGGCCTGACAGAGGCAGGGCGCGCCCTCCTCCCCCACGCCAAGGCGGTTGAACAGGAGCTGCAGGCCGCGGCCCGCTCGGTCAGCGACCTCGCCGGCGCGGTAGGGGGAGACCTGCGGGTCGCCACCAGCCACCATATCGGCCTGCACCGCCTGCCCCCGGTGCTGAGCAGCTTCAGCCGCAGCTATCCGGCGGTGCACCTGGATATCGACTTCATGGATTCGGAACAGGCCTACGAACTGGTCCTTCAGGGCAAGGTCGAACTGGCGGTGGTCACCCTCGCCCCGGAAGACGAGCCAAACGTCATCGCCACCCCGATCTGGCACGATCCGCTGGAGGTCATGATCGCCCGGGACCACGAGGTGTTCAGTAACAACGGCGCGCCGGACCTCGACGCACTCAGCCATCTGCCCGCCATCCTCCCCGGCCTCAACACCTACACCGGCCAGATCATCAAGCAACTGTTCGACGAAAAAGGCCTGGAGTTGAAGGTCACCCTGGCGACCAACTACCTCGAGACCATTCGCATGATGGCCTCGGTGGGCCTGGGCTGGACCATCCTGCCCCGCAGCATGCGCGACGACTCCCTCGCGGTGATCTCGCTACCGGATATCGTGATGGAGCGTACCCTGGGCCAGATCCATCACCGCGGCCGCAGCCTGTCCCGGGCCGCCCTCGCCCTCATCGACTCCCTGCGCGAGCACGGCGACACCCCCGCCACCTGAAACAGCCCCACTGTGGGGGCCTGCTGTGGGAGTCCGCTGCAGGAATCCCCTGTGGGAGCTCACTCTGTGAGCGATATCCCGGCCCCTATCGCCCGCAGAGCGGGCTCCCACACCAGTCCAGCAATACCCTCCACCAGCCCATTCTGTGACGCCCTTCACATTTAGTATCCAAACATTGACCATTTAGACAATATGCGTTTACTATATCCCCATGATGGACGATACCCCTCACAGCATCCGCAATTTCCGCGACAACGTCGGTCGCGGCCTGGTGGCGCACCTGATGGTGATCGCACACTTTGTGCACAAGTCCACACTGGAAAACCTGCTGGAAAGCGGCCGCTACGAGAAGCTGAGCCTGGCCTACGCCGGGTACATCGCCGCACTGGCTGAGGGCCCCTGCACCCCGGGAACACTGGCGGCCAAACTCGACACCAGCAAGCAGGCCTGCAGCAAGATACTCAGGGAACTGGACAAGCTCGGCCTGGTCAGCCGCAGGACCAATCCCGCCGACAGCCGCTCCAGCCTGCTGACACTGACAGAGACCGGCTTGCAACTGCTGAAGGACGGCACTCGTGTAACCAACCGGATTCACGCGGAACTGACCGAAGCGGTTGGCGAGGCTCGCCTGGCCGAACTGGACCGGGTCGTCGAGGCGCTGCGCATCGCGCTGCAACTGCCCGCACCATCCCACAGTTTTGTCGAGCCCGAGATCGAGAACGCGCCGCGGCTCAACATCCTCCTGCCCATGCTCAGCGACGCCCTGCGCCAACGACTGGGCGCCGCGCTGAGGGCAGACGGTTTCAGCGGGCTGAAGACCAGCCTCGGGCAGGTGCTCGGCCTGGTGGCCCGCGAGGGCCGGCACATCCAGTACATGGCGTCCATCCTCGGCGTGAGCAAGCAATCTGCGGCTTCCAGCGTTGCGGAACTCGACGAGCTCGGCTACGTGACGCGCGAGCAGGACCCGACCGACCGCCGCCAGGTCATCGTCCAGCTGACGCCTCGCGGTGAAGAACTGATAGCCGCGTCTCTGGCGAAAACCCGGGAACTGGAGGCGGAAATCCTCCAGCTGCTGGGCGAGCGCGACTACCGGACTCTCGACACCACCCTCGAGGCGCTCTACCTGACGATGGCGGAGCGCTACGACAGCGCGGGCATTCTCCCCGCGCGCATACAGCAACTTTCCGATTTTCTCCTGAACGAGCTTGGCGTCGCGGGCAGCCGCACCCTCGCTCAGCACTTGTTAAACATTACCCGAGGTGATTCGTAATGGACTCAAGCATAATCACAAGCATCCTGGACAAGGGCGAGTGGCTACTCTCCCTTTATGCCTTCGTAGGCGTCATGGCCGTAATGGGCGTCGGCCGAGTACTGGTGCCGCTGATCCCCGCTTTCAGGCACACCCGTGAACTGAACCGCGAGGTCGCCGACAAGCAGGTCAAGAAGAGCTTCTACATGCCTATCCAGCGGCGCAGCATGAAATGGGGCCTGATCGTCCAGACCTCCATCTTCGTGGCCGTCATCCCCTTCATCACCACCGCCGAGGCCCAACCCTGGTGGCGCTATCCGCTGGACATCTTCGTGATCCTGATGTTCTACGATTTCTTCTACTACCTGACCCACCGCTTCGTGTTCCACGACGGTGGTTTCGGCCCGGGGCCGCTGATGTGGGTCCACGCGGTACACCACCAGCAGAAGAACCCCTGCCGCAAGGATTCCAACTACCTGCACCCGCTGGAAACCAGCCTGGGTATCGGCCTGTTCGGCGCCAGCATCGCGGTACTGGGCTGGCTGATGGGGCCCTTCCACATCGCCACCATCATCATCACCTGGGTGGCCTTCTCGGAAATCAACCAGCACAACCACGACCGCATGGAGGTGGACCACTTCCCCTTCAAGTACCTGAACTACATGGCCTTCATGCACCACGTGCACCACTCGCGTTTCACCTCCGGTAACTTCGCGACGATCTCCCTGTTCTACGACTGGCTGTTCGGCACCTACGACGTCGGCAACGGCTGGGGCAAGAACAAGCGTGAACCGCAGCAGGGGACGCCGGCGGCACGGGACGCACAGCAGGAAGCGCCGCAGCAGCAGGCTGCCTGAGTGCCACCCGGGCCCCACTGACGGCCCGTCGCGCAAACCGAAAAGCCCCGGTCTCAGGCCGGGGCTTTTTTCTGCGCGGGTTTCAGGGCGGCGAAGGCCAGCCAGCTACGACGGCGCGGGAACATCGGCCATGCGTTCGCGAAAATCCCAGCTGCTGAAGTGCCGCGGCTGCAGGGTGAGCAGCATCTCATCGGCCTTGCGCGACAACAGCCAGCGGGCCACCCGCGTATCCCGCCCGCCGAGGTAACGATCCAGCAGCGCTTCGAGAACCGGGGCATCGCCAAGTTCACTGACCACTACGTCCCCCCTGCCGCGGACACCGTGGTAGGGAGGTGCGTTGGGCGCCACCTCGAAGCCCACCCGTGGCGCCCTCTGAAGTACCTGGAGAAGATAGGAATTGCGATGCGTGACACACTGCAGCGCACCGTCGTGGTAGCGGTACCAGAGCGAGACCAGCAGCGGGTACCCGTCCTCGCGGACGCCCGCGAGGCGCAGGGGAATGGGAGGACCACAGAGAAATTCTTCTACCGCCTGGAGTGACCAGGGACCATTAGTACTTGGCATGTTCTGCGCCTCCCAAAGCGGCGGCGGCCACCGCCCTCAGGTTTTTGTCTGGATATCGAGCCCCCGCCACATGCCCGGCATCACATCTCCCAGGTCGCCCACTCCGCTGTGCTCGGCAAAATAGAAATTCCCGTTGAAGCGCGCTACAACCCGTTCCCCGTGCATCAGCAAACCGTGGGCAAACCCGAAGCGTCGTCGGGCGGACACACCTTCCAGCCGGGTCTGCAACCACTGCCCCAGCCTGCCGGCGGAGATAAAATCGACATTGAGATTCACGGTGGGCGCGGAGACGCGCCGTTCCGAGGCCAGGGTGGCTCCGCTGGCCGCGGCGAGATCGGCCAGGGTCATGATGACCCCGCCGTGGCAGATTCCCAGTGAGTTGCAATGCTGCGGCCCAACCTGAATTCCGAAGTCGACAGTATTGTTACGGTAGCGCCGGTAAAGCGGTTTCATCCCGTCGACGAAGCCCAGGCCCTCGGGCATGAGCTCAAAGCCCTCAGGCACCGGTTCGAACTCAGTATCTGTCATCCTGTTTATCTCCGGAGAGTCAAAAAACGCCCATTCGCAGCCCCACCGCGAAGGCCTGCCCCAATTCCCCGGCCCGTTGCGCGTGGGCCCGGGACCAGTCGCCGCGGCAAATGACGGGCTCGGTTGCCTCGACCAGCGGGATGCCGCGCAATATCCGCTGCAACTGGCCCACCGCGTTGCGGCCGTCGTTACCGGCGCTGACCAGCAGGGCGTAGGGAAGGCTTATGTTCCTGGCGATTGCGGGGTAGAAGACGCGGTCGACAAATTCCTTCATACCACCGGCGAGGAAGCCGGCGTTCTCGGCAGCAACCAGCAGCAGGCCGGCTGCGTCAGCCAGGTCAGCGACCCCCGCGTCACAGGCGCGCAGCGCCCGGACCGGCAGCTCATCCTCGGCGCAGGCGGCACGGGCGGCCTCACGGGCAAGCCTGGCACAGCAGGCACTCTGGCTGTGGTAGACGATCAGCAGCGGTGGGTCGGTATTGCTCATAGCGGTAGCGAAGCCAGCGAGGCGACCGGGAATTTCAACACAGCGCCCACGCGCTGTCACTGGCGGGAATGCCGGGACCAGGGCCGCCGGCAGAGAGATTTCCAGAACTTATCCACAGAGCTGCCTGTGGATAAGTGTGGGGAAAAATTTGAGTGAGACAGTCAGATATTCCAGAGCAGCCTGTGCACTATTTCGAGTCATTCGAGCCGCATAAAACTTTTTAGCCAACAAATCAACAAGTTATCTGGATTTATTATTGTCATCAAAATGTCGCAAATCCCGCCCCTCTTGGGGCAGGGGCGTTTCGAGCAGTGTGGATAGAAAACCCTGGCGAGTAAAAATTAGTGAATCCTCACCTGCAAGACCTTGCCGCGCCACAAGTTTCCTAATTTCCCTGGCTAACTTTCAGCTCCGGGGTGGCGCAGGAGGTAACAGCAATGGATGCGCTGATTGCGCTGAAAATCCGGGTCGAGGGTTTCCGGAGTGATATCCCGGCAGTCGAATTCTGCAGCCAGTTGAGGGTCCAGGCGGAAACCCCGCCGGTTATTGGAGAAGTACAGCGCGCCATCGGGTCGCAGGCGACGCATTGCGGCACGCACCAAATCAGGGTGGTCGCGCTGCACGTCGAAGCTGCCGTCCATCGACTTGGAATTCGAAAACGATGGGGGGTCGAGCAGGATAAGGTCGTACTCCCGGCCGTCGCCCTCCGCCAGCCACTCCATGCAGTTTGCCCGCACCAGGCGGTTGCGCGACTCGTCCAGGCCATTGTGGGCGAGATTCTTGCGCAGCCAGTCCAGGTAGGTGTTGGACATGTCCACACTGGTCGTACCGCGAGCACCGCCGAGGGCGGCGTGGACCGTGGCAGTCCCGGTATAGCAGAACAGGTTGAGGAAGAACTTCCCCTTCGCCTCCTGGGCCAGGCGCAGGCGCAGCGGCCGGTGATCGAGAAAGAGGCCGGTGTCCAGGTAGTCCGTCAGGTTGACCAGCAGCTTCGCCGCGCCCTCCCGCACGCTGAGGAACTCACCGCGACTGTCGCGCTTTTCATACTGGGCACTGCCCCGCTGCCGGCTGCGCTGCTTGTAGACGATTCGCCCGGGTGCGATGTCCAGCGCCTGGGGCAAGGCGGCGGCCACCTGTTCCATCCTGCGGGCGGCAGCTTCCGGGTCCACGCCCTTCGGCGCCTGGTACTCCGCCACGTGCACCCACTCGCCGTAGATATCGACGGCCACCGCGTACTCGGGCATGTCGGCATCGTACAGCCGATAGCATTCCACACCCTCCCGCTTCAGCCAGGGTCGCAGGCGCTTGCGGTTCTTGCGCACCCGGTTGGCGAACATTTGCGCGCCCTCATCGAGCGCGCCAGCGGCCGTGACTCCCGCGGGTTTTTGCCCTGCGTCACTCGCCGCGTTCCCCGCCTGGCGCAGTTCGTTGTCGCGCAGGGTAAATAGCAACAGGTGGGTTTCTATGGCGCCGTTGAAGAAGCTGTACTGTTTGTGGCTGCGCAGCCCAATGGCGCGGCCAAGTTGCAGGTCAGAGGTAAAAACCGCTGCTTCCCAGCCCTCGAATTCCCGCGCCATGAGCTCTCCCAGTTCGCGGTAGAGATACTGGAGGCTGGCTTTCTCACCGAGGCGTTCGCCGTAGGGCGGGTTGCAGGCCAGCAGCCCCTTCTCCAGTGGCCGGTGAGTAGGCTTGCGCACCTCACCCAGAGGCTTGGCGCTCACCCGGACCCATTTCTCCAGCCCCGCGGCGGCGATATTTTCCTGGGCGCGGCGGATCACCCTGGCATCCGCGTCGTAACCGCGAATTTCCGGCAGCCCGGCGGCGAGACCGCGCTCCTTGCGACCCCTGGCATCGGCGAGGATTGCCCGCCACTGGGCCTCATTGTGATCCTGCAAACCCTCGAAACCGAAACGCGCGATGCCCAGCCCCGGGGCGATATCCGCGGCCATCATCGCACCCTCGATGAGCAGGGTCGCCGAGCCACACATGGGATCGATAAGGGCGCCGTCCTCCGCGGCCATCGCCGGCCAGCCGGCCCGCAGCAGGATCGCGGCGGCGAGGTTCTCTTTCAGCGGCGCGGCGCCCGTAGCACTGCGATAGCCGCGGCGGTGCAATGAGCCACCGGAGTAATCCACCGCCACGGCCGCGCGCCCCTTGCTCAGGTGCACGTTGATGCGCACGTCGGGCCGCCGCCGTTCCACCGAAGGGCGCTGCCCGCCGTGCCTGACGAACCAGTCGACAATGGCGTCCTTGCTACGCTGGGCGCCGAACTGGGTGTTGCGGATATTCCGGTTCTGGCCGGAAAAATCCACGGCGAAGGTCTGCCGCGCCGCCATGACGCCCGACCAGTCGATAGCGCTCAGACCCGCGTACAGCTTGTCGGCGTCGTCGGCCTCTACGGTGGCCAGCGGCAACAGGATGCGGTTGGCCAGTCGAGACCAGAGGCAGGCCCGATAGCCCAGCGCCCTGGGGCCACTGAAATGGACGCCGGCAATGGTTTCGCGCACGTCGCTCGCGCCGAGTTCGGTGAGTTCTGCGCACAGGAGGTTTTCCAGGCCACGGGGACACGCGGCAAACCACTGTGTTGCCGGGGGATCAGTTACTGTCATCAGCTTTTCTTGGTACTGCCTGTGCTCTTGCGGTTGCTATTGGACTGGCTCGACTTCTTTGGCCTTGCGGCGCGACTCTTCGGCGCGGCGCGGCTCGTCTTGCCCTGTGCCGCGGACTTTCGAGGGGCGGTTTTCGCCTTTCCTGCGGTTTTCCCCGCCGTTTGGGCGCTCGTGCCGGCTGCCGCCGCTTCTCCCGCTTTCCTCGCCGCGGCGCCGGCAGCATGCCTGTGCGCGTTTTTCTCACGCTGCATCATCGTCACCACCAACTCGCTGGAACTCGACACGTAATCGATAAAGCGTTCGAACTCGGCGTCGGAAAAATTGCGCAGCACGTCGTGCTGCCGGTAAAGATTGACGAAGCGGCGCTCGCGCTCATACTGGCGCGGCAGGGCCATGACGCCCAACTGCTCCAGGGTTTTTTCCAGGGCGGGATTATAGGTGCGCATGAACTTGATAAGAAAGGGTATCGGGTCATGCCGCGCCAACAGCGAGGCGCTGCGCAACATCAACTCCAGGGGCATGATGCTGCGCCCGTGCTCCACGTCCTCAAGCACCTGCTTGTCTTTTACGCCCAGGGTTTCGGCCATTTCCCGGACCGACAGGCCGGCAGTCTCCCGGGCGTCGCGCAGGAAATTGCCCGCTTCACGCATGGCCTCGAGTCGCTCCGGCTCGAAGTGATTGAGGACGGTCGAACGCAACCATGTCTCGCCGAACATCGCGGTCATGGTCGCGGTGGTGCGGGCCAGTTCGATGGTGCCGCCGGCGACCTGGCCGGTCAGGCGGCGCAGGGAATTGAGCAGCGAATCATTGCTTTGGTCGTCGTTGTCCATGGTGCAGCCAGCGCAATCCTTTCGGGGAGACCGGCTTCTAGCATAGCCTAGTCTGCCGTGGCTAAGGAATGGGCGGCTGTTCCACGATTTCGCCCATCTCCAGGGCGAAGATTTCCCGCAGCACCCGCCGCCAGTCCGCGTAGCGGGATTCGAGACTGCCGCTCAGGCGGAATACCCGGCCCCGGGATTCCACCACGGTGGGTCCGACCTCGTTGTTGAAGCCGCTGGCCAGTTCATCGAGGTCCTGCTCGCGGATACGGAAGGCCCGGTAGGTGCTGTAGTCGCTTAGCATCGCCGCGTAGCTGCCGCTGCGATCGCTGCTCTCCCGACCGGCGGCGCGCTGGGCATAGTCCCTTTCATAGACGGCCTGTTCCCGCCAGTTCTGCCGCCAGAGGTTGTAGGTGACCTGCAACTCGTCGTGGAGGCGGCCGTACTGCTCGTCCACGTTGTCGATAAACAGGTACTCCTGCTGGCGGATACGCTCGACCCGCTGCAGCATGGGGTCGCCCTCCGCCGGCAGGCGCTGCAGGGTGAAGGGCAAGTCGCCGCCACCGCCGAGATAGCCGGCGAAGGCTTCCGGCGACAGACTCTCCGCGTAACGCATGCGGCAGATCAGCCGCAGTTGCTGCAGGGCGCCTGAAGCCAGCGCGCCGAGCTGCCGCTCGAGATCCGCGGCTATCCGCCGGTAAAGTTGGTCAAAGGGATCGATAGCGCCCTGCGCAGGATAAGCGGACTCGGTGGCCAGCGCCTCGTAATTCCCCTGCAGCCATTGCTTTCCGCTGCAGTCGCTGGCCTCGACCTGCAACAGCAATCGCTCTCCTGTCGCGGCGAGTATCTTGCCACGCAGGGTGAGGTCGACCAGCGGGCTGTCCCCGGGCATCACCCGCACCGCGCCCCAGCGACCGGTCGCTTCCAGCGCCCGCCGCAACTCCACTGCCTGGTAGATCGCCTCGGCCCGGCGGATCTGGGGGAATTCGGTTTCCGGAGCCGGCGTATCTGGGGCGGCAAGGCCGGGGTCGAATACCACCACGCCCACCTCGAGATAGCTTTCCTGCGCCGCCAGCGGCAGGGCGAGCAAGCACAGAAGGAAGACCAGGCTGCGCTTCATTGCGGCGCCTCGGTGGTACAGACCCGGCCGCGGGTCAGGGTCTGGCGGCAGCGGATGCCGGTGCGTTCGGGATCATAGCGGTTATACACCCGGGCGACGGTCAAAGGCTGTGAAACCTGCCGGGAAAACAACTGGGTGACGACCTGCAGGCGCTCTCCGTCAGGCGCCAGGGTGAAGCGATGGCGGATGTGCAGCCCGTCCGGCAACTCCACCTGGAAGAGCAACTGGTGCTCGCGCCAGGCGCAGACTTCCCTGCCAAAGACCGAATCCCGCGCGCCCTCGGCGGCGGGCGCGAAGTCGCACTGCAGGGCGAAACTGCCCTCGCGCTTGACCGTGATGTCCGTATCGCCCTGCTTGATCTCGAGGAGTTGCGGCTCGGTGACCAACTCGGCCATGCGTGCCAGGGCATAAATGCCGCTGCTGCTGCCGTAAACGGCACTCCCCCCGGAGATCGATCCCGGGCCCTGCCCCATGCCCTGGGACTGGCGCTGGGCCTGCCGGCGCAACTCGGTCATGAGCTTGTCGTAGGCGTCGTTCACCGTTTCGCTCTGGCTGTAGTCCACCTCCCAGGCGCCGCTGAAATCGACGTGCTCGATGTGCGCAGTAGCGGGGGCACTCTTCTCGGGCGCAGCGGTGCAGCCTGCAAGCAACAGGCCGGCACAGATCAGGATGAATGAGAGCAAACGCATGGCGGCGACTAGTTTAGCGTGGCCGCAGCCGATGCAAAGGGACTTATTGCCAAACTGCGGCGAGAAGCCTTCCCCCGGGTGGGTGAGCCGGGACAAAAAGTGGGACCGAGCCCCATTCCACCAGCGCTTTTCGGCCACCAATTTCCGTATGCAATGACGTATACTCGGCCCTCTCCTCATTCGTAACTTTCTACACGGCGGGATTCAATCATGGCAAAGAGGGTGTACCTCTTCAGCGAGGGCAACAAAGACGATCGCGAATTACTCGGCGGCAAGGGAGCGAACCTCTGTGAAATGACCTCGCTGGGGCTCCCGGTTCCCTTCGGCTTCGTGATAACCACCGACACCTGCCGCGAGTATTTTCGCAGTGGCAACAAGCTGCCAAGCCTGCTCGAACAGGAATATCGGGTGGCCCTGGACCTGGTGGAAAAGCAGATGGGCGCGCGCTTTGGCGACCCGGAAAATCCCCTGCTGTTCTCCGTACGTTCCGGCGCGCCGGTGTCCATGCCGGGGATGATGGACACTATCCTCAACCTCGGCCTCAACGACGAAATCGCCGCCGGCCTGGCACAGAAGACCAGCAACCCGCGCTTCGCGTACGACTCCTACCGGCGGTTCATTGCCATGTTCGCCGACGTCGTCCTCGGCGTGCCGGGGGAAAAATTCGAGCACGAGATCGAGAAGTACAAGGCCGCCCACGGCAAGACCCTCGACGTGGAGATGAGCGCCGAGGACTGGCAGGCGATTATCGCCACCTACAAGACCCTGGTGGCATTCCCCGAGGACCCCTTCACCCAGTTGAAGATGGCGGTAGAAGCCGTATTCAAGTCCTGGCATACCCCGCGCGCCAACATCTACCGGGAGATGAACAACATCCCTGACACCATGGGCACCGCGGTCTGCGTCCAGGCGATGGTCTTCGGCAACTTCGGCGACGACTCAGGCTCCGGCGTCGCCTTCACCCGCAACCCCTCCACTGGTGAACACGAGTTCTTCGGCGAGTTCCTGTTCAACGCCGCCGGTGAGGACGTGGTCGCCGGGATTCGCACGCCCCTGCCAGTCTCTGCACTGCAGGAGCGCCAGCCCGAGGTCTACGACGAACTGTTCAAGACCCAGGCCATGCTGGAGAAGCACTACCACGACATGCAGGACCTGGAATTCACCGTGCAGGAAGGGCGCTTCTACATGCTGCAGACCCGCAGCGGCAAGCGCACCGGCCGGGCGGCGGTGAAGATCGCGGTGGAGATGGTCGGCGAGGGCCTGATCACCGAGCGCGAGGCCCTGTTGCGGGTATCCCCCGAACACGTGGAGGCCTTCCTCCACCCCACCGTTGATCCCCAGGCGAAAACCGACATCATCGCCACCGGCCTGCCCGCCAGCCCCGGCGGCGCCACCGGCGAAGTGGTGTTCTCCGCCGACGAGGCGGAGAAGGTCGCGGCCACCGGGCGCAGCGTCGTCCTGGTGCGCCGGGAAACCACCCCCGAGGACATCCACGGCATGAAAGTCGCCGCCGGGATTCTCACCGAGCTGGGCGGCATGACCTCCCATGCCGCGGTGGTGGCCAGGGGCATGGGCGTGTGCGCCATCACCGGCTGCGGCAGCCTGCACATCAACACCGCCGAGGGCACTGCGGTGACTGCCGACGGCAGCATCCACCTCAAGCGCGGCGACGTGATCACCCTCGACGGCAGTACCGGCGATGTCATGCTGGGCGACATTCCCAAGATTGCCGCCAGCTCCTCCGACGACTTCCAGACACTGCTCTCCTGGGCTGACAAACACCGCCGCCTGAAAGTCCGGGCCAATGCGGAAACGCCCGAGGACGCCGCCCGTGCCCGCGAGTTGGGTGCCGAAGGTATCGGCCTGTGCCGCACCGAGCACATGTTCTTCGAGGCGCAGCGCATCGAGAAAATGCGTGCGATGATCCTCAGCGAGACCGGCGCCGAGCGGCAGAAATACCTCGACGAACTGCTCGAGTTCCAACGCTCCGACATGCTGGAGCTGTTCAAGGTCATGGACGGCCTGCCGGTCACTATCCGCCTGCTGGACCCGCCCCTGCACGAATTCCTGCCGCACACGGAAGCGGACATGCAGGAACTGGCGGACGCCATCGGCAAGCCCCTGGACACTGTCCGCGAGATCACCGAGAGTCTCGGCGAGGTCAACCCGATGCTCGGCTTCCGCGGCTGCCGTCTCTCCGTGGTCTACCCGGAGATCACCGAGATGCAGGTGAAGGCGATCATGGGCGCGGCGGTCGAGGCGCGGCAGCAGGGCTTCAACCCGCGGCCGGAGATCATGATTCCGCTGGTGATCAACGTGCGGGAAATTCGCCTGATCACCGACATCATCGACCGCGGCGTGCAGGCCGTCCTGCGCGATGCCGGCGTCTCCATCCCCTATAAAGTCGGCACCATGATGGAAACACCCCGCGCGACCCTCGGCGCCGACCGCCTGGCGCCGGCGGTGGAATTCATGAGCTTCGGCACCAACGACCTGACCCAGATGACCTACGGCTTCTCCCGCGACGACGCCGGCAAGTTCATCCCGGAATACCTCGAGAAAAAGCTGATCGACTCCGACCCCTTCGTCTCCCTGGACCAGCGCGCGGTGGGCCGGCTGATGGAAATGGCGGTGGAAGACAGCCGCAAGGTGAAAAAGAACATCAAGTACGGCATCTGCGGTGAGCACGGTGGCGATCCGCGCTCCATTCGCTTCTGCCACCGGCTGGGGCTCGATTACGTCTCCTGCAGTCCCTTCCGCGTGCCGATTGCACGCATCGCGGCGGCGCAGGCCTACGTGGAAGAAACCAACGACGATTGATTGCAGACCTGCAATCGCCCCGGTCCGCGTTCGGGCAGAGCGGGCTCCCACAGCCCCGCCTGAAGATAAGCCTTGTGGGAGCTCACTCTGAGAGCGACGCCCCCGGATAACTGACAATTCAAGGACAGACACACCATGACCAAGAGCTTTCACCCGCCCCAGCGCATCCTGATGGGCCCCGGCCCCTCGGACATCTCTCCCCGGGTGCTGGGCGCCCTCGCCCGCCCCACCATCGGCCACCTGGACCCGCAGTTCATCCAGCTGATGGACGAGATCAAGGGTCTGCTGCAATACGCCTTCCAGACCGACAATGAACTGACGCTGCCGATTTCCGCGCCGGGCTCCGCCGGCATGGAAGCCTGCTTCGTCAACCTGGTCTCGCCGGGGGATACGGTCATCGTCTGCCAGAACGGTGTGTTCGGCGGGCGGATGAAAGAGAACGTCGAGCGCTGCGGCGCCACCGCGGTCATGGTCGAGGACGACTGGGGCACAGCGGTCAGCCTGGAAAAAACCGAGGCGGCGCTGAAGGCCCACCCGGAAGCCTCCATCCTCGCCTTCGTCCACGCGGAAACCTCCACCGGGGTACGCTCCGACGCCGCGGCCCTGTGCGCGCTGGCGCAGCAGTACGGCGCGCTGACGATTGTCGACGCGGTCACCTCCCTCGGTGGCATCGAGGTCGCCGTGGACAAATGGGGCGCGGACGCGGTCTACTCCGGCACCCAGAAGTGTCTCTCCTGCGTACCGGGCATCGCTCCCGTCACCTTCAGCCCGCGCGCCGTGGAACGCATCCAGGGCCGCGAGCACAAGGTGCAGAGCTGGTTCCTCGATATGCAACTGATCATGGGCTACTGGGGCGGCAGCAGCAAACGCGCCTACCACCACACCGCCCCGGTAAACGCCCTCTATGCACTGCACGAATCCCTGGTGATCCTGCAGGAGGAAGGCCTGGAAAATGCCTTCGCCCGCCACGCCCGCAACCACCGGGCGCTGGTCGCCGGCCTCGAAGCCATGGGCCTGGGCATGGCCGTCGCGGCGGACTGCCGCCTGCCGCAGCTGAACGCGGTAACAATCCCCGAGGGGGTCGATGACGCCGCGGTTCGCAGCACCCTGCTCAAGGATTTCAGCCTGGAAATTGGCGCCGGCCTCGGCGCGCTCGCCGGCAAGACCTGGCGTATCGGGCTGATGGGACACGGCAGCAGCGAGCGCAATGTCATCACCTGTCTTACCGCGCTGGAAAGCGTGCTCGGCCAGCAGGGCGCCCCCATCCAGACCGGCAAGGCACTGGCCGCGGCCCGGGCACAACTGGCGGATTGAGCCTCCGGCCCCGGGCAACGCACGCCTGTGAATACTGCGCAGACTTTTCCTGAAAAGGCCCTGTCCAAGGCTATGCAAGTAATTTGATAAGTCTGCGATTTACAGTTCTTTACTTTACCTGCCACCGTCCCGATGAGACGGTAGCGCAAAATTCTCAAGGAGATATTCGAGATGCGCTCGATCAAAGCAATAGCCCTCACCAGCAGCCTCGCACTGCTCGGTGCCTGCACCACCAACCCCTACACCGGCGAGCAACAGGCGAGCAAGGCGGCAACCTATGGCGCCGGCGCCGCGGCGGTGTGCGCCCTGGTGGGCGCAATTGAATCCGGCAAGCACGCGCGCAACGCAGCCCTTGGCTGCGGCATCGTCGGCGCGGGTGTCGGTGCCTACATGGACGTGCAGGAAGCCAAGTTGCGGGAGCAACTGCAGGGCACCGGTGTACAGGTCGTACGGGAAGGCGACAACCTGCGCCTGATCATGCCCGGCAGCATCACCTTCGATACCGATTCCTATAACCTGCGCTCCAACTTCTACCCGGTGCTGAACTCCGTCGGCGAAGTGCTCGCCAAGTACGCGGACACCACCATCCGGGTCACCGGCCACACCGACAACACCGGCAGCCGTTCGCACAACCAGACCCTGTCGGAGCGCCGCGCCTCGAGCGTGTCCGCCTACCTGGTTACCCGCGGTGTCAGCCAGAGCCGCATGCTGGTGCAGGGCCTGGGCTTCGACCAGCCGATCGCCGACAACAGCACCCAGGCCGGCCGCGCCAGCAATCGCCGGGTGGAGCTCTACATCCTGCCCAAGGCCTGAGGCAAGACTGCGGGAGCCCGTGACCCGAAGAGAGAGGCACGCTATCCATGAGCGATCGCCAGCGGAGCGGGCTCCTGCACGAGTCAGTCGATATCGAAGGAGTAATACAGGTCCACCGAGTTCTCGAGCCGGCTGACCACCTCGAGCCATAGGCTGCTCTGCAAATAGAGCCGCGCTGTAAATTCATTGATCGGCTCGTAAAGGCCTACCCCATAGGACATGTAAATCCGGTCGCCCAGGTAACCACCGAGGGTGGCCGCGGTTTCATCCTCATCCCCACTGGAACCGAAAGCCACGTTGTTGATCAGCGGCAGGCGGTTCAGCCCCTCCACCACGCCACTGCGGTTCACAACGTCGGCGCCGACGGCGAGGGCCAGTGCGGTGCCGTCGGCACCCGCACCGGCGTCGAGACCCCGCCCGCGGATGAGATAGGACATCGCCTCACCCTGCCCCATCGGCGGATCGGAGTAGATTTCGAGCTGCGGTGTTTCCAGCGGGCCGAAGAGGTGGGCCCCCACCGTCACGTTGTCCGCGCGGATACGCCGCTCTGCGCTCACATCCAGCGCCGGGTTCTGCAGGGGGCCGGTGAAGTCCACCGTCCCACGGCGGATTTCCAGGCGCTGCCGATAGACGCGCAACTCGCCCCCGGCGATGCCCAGGGAGCCGAATAACTGCGGCGGTGCGGGCGCCTTTTCCAGCAGGTGCAGTTTGCCGCCGAGGTATGCTTGCAGGGTGTCGGAACGAACCTCGAAGCCGTCGTCGATATACAGCCACAGGTCGGTATTCATCAGGAAGAGGCTGGGCTCACTGATCGCTTCCCCCGCCGCGTCCACCTCTACCACGTCCTTCGACAGGGCGACCCCACCTTCGGGCAGTTCCTCGTGACGCAACAGGCCGCCATTGATATGGACATCGCCGCCCAGGTCCAGGGTGTCGCCCGAATAAGCCAGGCGCAGCTTCTCGGAGACCAGTATTTCCGAACTCGGCGGTATCAGCAGGTTCTGCTCTTCACCCTCGACATTCAGCTGGAAGCCGAAATCAGGCTGCCAGCGGAAGTCTCCGTCGAGGCGCACGGCGCCGCCCCCGAGCAGGCCGCTGCCGCGCAGGCTGCCGCCCTGCCCCTCCAGGCCCACCTGCATGGTGAAGTCACTCAGTTCCGTGGGGTTACCCTCGAGCAGGGCCTGCCCCTCGGAGAGCGAGAGCTCGCCGAAAACCAGCGGTGAATCCAGCCGGCCACCGAGGCGCAGCTGCCCGGTAAGCGCACCTCCCAGATCCTCGAACAGCGGGGTCCAGGGGGTGAGCGCAGACAGGCGGATCGTATCCAGGGCGAGTTCCCCTGCGAGTTCACCATCGCGCTCGGGCGGCAGCGTGGCGTTCACCGAGAACACCCGGCGGCCCTCCCGTTCGATACTGCCTTCGAGGGCCAGCAGGCGATTGTCGCGACGGTGCAGGCCCAACCGGACGCGGTCCCAGGACAGGCTGGCGCTCTCACCGAGGCCGAATTCGCGGGTGATAACTATATCGGAGGCCTGGCCCTGCGCGACGAGGCGTTCGAATCCAGCGCTACCCCAGGCGGCATCCAGCGACGTTTCCAGCGCCCCACCCGCGCGCAAATCCGGTGGCAGCAGCCCGTTGAACGCGCTGACATCCCCGGTGAGCCGTAACTGGACATCCCCTGCCGCACCCAGTCGGGCCCGGGCAGCACAAAGTTCGAAATCCGGGTGCTGCCAGCAGTGCG
Source organism: Halieaceae bacterium WMMBA4 (assembly GCA_033283325.1). Taxonomy (GTDB): domain Bacteria; phylum Pseudomonadota; class Gammaproteobacteria; order Pseudomonadales; family Halieaceae; genus Mangrovimicrobium. Next base: position 321,444 of record JAWMQO010000001.1, on the reverse strand, counting down.
GCGCAATGTTCACCACCTCTGTGTCGCGCTGCCATTCCAGCGCCACCGCCTGAGCCAGTTCCCAGGTACCGGAGCGTGTATCCAGGCGCAGGGGCGCCAGTGTTCCATGCCACTGTTCCCCGGAAAGACTCCCCTCCACCTGCAACTGCGATGCGAGCTCGCCACTGAATGACAGGCGCGCGCGCTGGGATTCCCGCGTAGCGTCCAGCGCCAGTTCCAGCGCTTCGAGATGCCGCCCCACATAGTCGAGACGCGCCGCATTGAACCGCAGCTGAAGGGACTGTTCATCGCGCCGCCAGGCTCCTGTGAATGCGGCCTCCGGCATGTCCAGCTCTCCCACTGTGATATCCCGGGCCTCGCCGTCGAGCCGGATATCCCCCCGGGTCAGCTTGCCCTCGGCGCGCAGCGCCAGTGAGCCTCGGCCCTCGTCCACCCAGCGACCGAGATCGTCCACGTCAATGCGCAGGCTATCCTGTTCGGGCATGTCGCCGGACAGGCGCAATCGCAACTGCGCGCCGTTGACGTTCCCATCCAGCTCGGATGGCAGCGCTTGCAGGTCGGCGGCGATTCCGGCGTAGCCAGTGAGCCGCGCGGGGAGACCCCCGAAAGTACCGTCCAGGTCGACTTCCGGCAGCCGCAATTCCCAGGCGCCATCCGCGCCCTGCGCCTCGACGCCAATACGCCCCTGCAGGCGCCCCTCCCCTGGCAGGAGATCCCCGGGAAGCTCAAACCCCTCACTGCTGGCAGTACCGGCCAGTGACCAGCCAGCGCCAAGGCGCAATTCACCGCTGAAATCGAGTTCGGAATCACTGGCCGCATCTTCCAGCCGCAGTTGCTCGATCCGCAGCAGGCTCGCCTCGAGCACCGCCGCACCTTGCAGTTGCAGTGCTGTATAGCCAAAGCCGCTGGCCCGGGCCTGGAGCGTCAGCGATTGATGTGTCAGGTCTCCCGCCAGGGAAAAGCGCAGCGGCTCGTCGACCTGCAGCGCTGCCAGAGCCTCGGGCGCATCGTCCACGTCAAGGCCTTCATCCTGCACCTCGTCCAGGGCCGCACCTAGGGCCAGGGGCGCTGGCCAGGCCAAACTTCCGCTGGCAGTGAATGGCAGGCCCGCAGTGCGGATGTCCGCCGTGACCCCCAGCGTAAGTTCGGGCTCACCCGGGCTGGCGAGCTCCAGCTGCAGGCCTGCAAAGTCGCCCGAAGCACCGAGCTGCAAGTGCCGCCCCTCCTGGCCGGCGTCGCCAGTGGGGGCCGCTACCTGCCCGGAGAATCGCCAGCCGATCGGCCACTGGTCCCTGAAGTCCAGGAAGCCCGGTGCTTCAATCCTTTCTATTGCCAGTTCACCGCTGCTGAAGCGCTCCAGCTGCAGCCCTGAGATATCCAGGCGTGTTCCACGCCACTGACCGGCGAGTTCCAGGGGCCCCAGTTCCGATTCCCAGCCCGCCAGCGACATGCTCCCCTGCGCCAGCCTCACATCCCGCGCCTGGATATTCAGCGGCAGGAACACGCGCGTGGGTTCGAAACCGGTATAACCCTCATCCCCGTCGCCGCCGTCCTCGCCTTCCCCCACCCACAGGTGGGCTGTGGCCAGTGACGCCTTCGATACATGCAGCGTGGAAGCGGCAAATCGCGCCGCGCCGCGCAACTCCCCCTGTTCCCAACTTCCGCCCGGCCAGCTCACCAGCAGGTGATCGACCCGCAAATCGGCGCTTTCCAGTGGATAGGGCAACTCGATCAGGGACTCGGCTCCCGCTGCTTCCCCGCTCTCCTCATCCTCAAACACGCTGTCGTCAACGCTGACCCGCAGGTCTTCGACATTCAGATAGTGAAAACAGAATTCACTGCGCCACAGGCATTCGCGCTTCAGCTGCAGGGCGATAGTGTCCAGCACCACCTCCACGCCCTCGACATTGACGGCAAGCCGCTGCAGGCGCAGGTCCCCCAGCAAGGCACCACTGGAGTAACGCACGTCCAGTACATCCAGCCCATCCAGGCGATTGAGCAGCCACTGTGTTCCCGGGCTGGTGAACAGCAGGGCAAGCAGCAAGAGGAGAGGCCCGACCAGCACGACCAGCAGTACGGCGAGCACTCTCAAAACTCTGCCCCCACGGCGAGGTGTACCCGCCAGCCGGGATCGTCCTCGGTAAAAGGCGTCGCCACTTCCAGGCGCACCGCACCGACCGGGGTCACATAGTGCACACCGACGCCAGCGCCCCCGTGGAATTCGAAATCCTCTTCGTCAAAGGCATCCCCGCCATCGATAAAAATCGCGCCGCGCCAGTTGGGCTTGAAGCTGTACTGGTACTCGACACTGGCGGTTACAAGTCGCTCGCCGCCAACCACCAGCTTCACCTCCTCACCTTCGTCGTTGGTCGTGGTGATTTCCGTGCCGATGGATTGGTAACTGTAACCGCGAATGCTCTGGCCACCCCCGGCGAAGAAGCCCAATGAGGGAGCGAGGTCCTGCCGCTGCCCCTCCGACACCAGCGCGATACCCAGGTCCGAGCGCAGCACTACCCGGTGGCGCTCAGCGAAGCTCTGGATGTAGCCGTAGTTGGCCGTTGCCCGGAACAGGTTGATGTCGGATCCGGCGCTTTCACTCGCCCCTTCCAGCCGGTACCAGTGACTGAACCCGGAGGATGGATTGGCAAGACTGCCGCCGCGCAAACGCTGGGAAATTGAAAAACCCGGGAGGAGGTATTCGTCGTCGAAATCCCTGCCCGCGACCGACCAGCGTTCCTGCAGGGCGCGCAGGGAAAAGCTGTAGATCCAGTTGCCCTGCTTGAGCTCCCTGCGCACCAGCAACTCCTTCTGCAGGCTGTCGAGATCGCCGTACTCGTTATCCTCAAGGCGGGCGCCGAACTGCAGCGTATCGTTGAGCGGATGACTCAGTGGGATGCTGTAGGTGAAACTGCCGCTGGGATTGATCCTGGAATAGCGCAGGCGGGTCTCCTGGCTGTGCCCGTGCCGATTGAGACGGGGAGTACGCCAGGTAGCGGTAAGGCGCTCCTCGGTATCCGTACTGTAGCCGATGCCCAGATCGACGCTGTGGCGCTTCGCTGGGTAGAGCTGCAGGCGCAGGGGGACCTCCCGCCCGCTCGCCGCATCCAGGTCGGGGCGCAGCATCACGGTGGAAAAATAACCGGTGCGCTGGAGCTGGACCTGGCTCTCGCTGAGCCGCGACTGGTTGTAGGGCTCGCCCTCGCGCGCGGTCACCAGCGGGGTGACCAGGGAAGGGCTGAATTCCTCGTCATCGTAGATCAACTTCCCGAAACGATAACGGGGACCACTGTCGTAAAAGAGCTCGATATCGGCGGTACCGGCAATCGGTTCCACCGCCACCCGGCTGACGACGAAGCGGCCGTCGAAATAACCCCGTTGCAGGCCCAGCGCATGCAACCTGCGGCGCACCTGCTCATACCTGTCGTGCTGGAGTACCTGCTCACTGCGCAGGTCGACGCCTTCCAGGAAAGTTTTGAATGCCGGGTCCGCTGAGGCCTCGCCGCTGACCTGGATATCGACGTGGCGCAGGCGCACCGGTTCGCCCGGGTCCACCTCGATCCTCAGCCGCCAGGGCTCCTCGTCGTGCTGCAGGTCGAGGTCGATTTGCGGCCGGTAGTAACCGAGGGCGCGCAGGCTGTTGGCGATATTTTCCCGGGCACTGTGCAGGTAGTTGCTGCGGGCATGGGCAGTTTGCGGAGGGCTGCCCAGCCAGGCCTCGGCATTGGTTTTCAGCTCCCCTTTGAGGCCGACGAGTTCGACATCGAGAACATCAGCCTGGGCGCCCGGCGCCAGCAGGAACAGCGCCACGACGCAGCTCCTGAATGTGCGATAGCTGATGTTCAAACCTGGCCTAAACTCCTCACCCCGAACTGATTGGCGGACTCGCCCTCGAGCCGTCCGATTATAGTCGCTTGCCAGCCTTAAAAAATACGCCTGCGCGCTTACCCCTGTGCCGCATTGGGTTACTCTTACACAGGAAACAGGATTCCAGGTGTTGTGACCCGGCCGCGGCGGGAAGTTCCGCAGCGGAGCCATAAAACAGGGGCCGGGCAATATGTGCCGGGGAACAAGAGCCAGGGGACAAGAACCGGGCAACAGGAGCCGCGATGTTCGATCAATGGGCCGCACGCAGCACGGCAGACGGCAAGGATTACAAGGCGCGGGTGGAGTCCCTGCGGGAGCAACTGCTGCAACAGCAGTTCGCCCTGGCGGACTCCGGGCGCTCGGTCATCCTGGTGGTTGCCGGCGTCGACGGCGCCGGCAAGGGCGTACTGGTGCACCGGATCAACGAGTGGATGGACCCCCGGCGCATCGAAACCAACACCTTCTGGGACCGCTCCAACGAAGAGGACGAGCGCCCCTACTTCTGGCGCTACTGGCGCTGCCTTCCCGCCAGCGGGTATACCGCGATCTTCCTCGGCTCCTGGTACCACACCCCGATCCAGCAACGGGTCGACGGCGAAATCGATGCGAAGGCCATGCGTACGGTGGGCGAGCGCATCCGTATTTTCGAACGGCAACTGAGCGCCGAGGGCGCCATCGTCATCAAGCTCTGGCTGCATGTGTCCGAAGAAACCCAGCGGGAGCAACTCGATGAGTCCGCGCCCCAGAAACGGCAAAATCCGCGGGTAACCGACCGCCCCTACGAGTTGCACGGCAAATACAAGTCCACCCTGCGCGCCGCAGAGGAACTGGTTCGCCAGACCCAGAGCGCCGAATGCCCATGGCATATCATCGACGCGGAAGACCGCCGCTCCTGTGAGCTGACCGCCGGCGAGATCATCCTCAAGGCGATGCAGTCACCGCCCACTGCCGCGACAGCGGCACCACTACCGCCCTCACCGGGGAACGACTACCTCGCCGCCGTGGCCCTGGACAAGCGCCTGGACCGCGACGCCTATAAAAAGAAACTCGACCGCTACCAGGCGCGGCTACAGGACCTGGTCTGGCAGGCCTACCGGGACAAGCGTTCCCTGGTAGTTGCCTTCGAGGGCTGGGACGCCGCCGGCAAGGGCTCGGCCATCCGACGGGTTACCGCGGCTCTCGACCCGCGCCTCTACCGGCTCAACCAGGTCGCCGCCCCCAGCGACGAGGAGGCGGCGCACCACTATCTCTGGCGATTCTGGCGGCGGCTGCAACGGGACGGCAAGGCGACGCTCTTCGACCGCTCCTGGTACGGCCGGGTGCTGGTGGAACGGGTGGAGGGCTTCGCCAGTGACCGCGAGTGGCAGCGCGCCTACGAGGAGATCAACGAGTTCGAGAGTGAACTGGTGGCCCACGGCAATATCGTCGCCAAGTTCTGGATTCACATCAGCCCCGAGGAACAGCTGGCGCGCTTCCGCGCCCGGGAGAAAGAAGCGCGCAAACGCTACAAGATCACCGAGGAAGACTGGCGCAACCGTGACAAATGGCCCGCTTACGCGGAGGCGGTGAACCAGATGGTGGACCTGACGGATACCGAGCACGCCCGCTGGCACCTGATTCCCGGTAACAGCAAACACTACGCCCGGGTGCGGATTCTGAAAAAACTCTGTGAAACGCTGGAGGGCGCACTAGGCTGACACATGCCCACACGCCCCGGTCCCGCTACGCAGCCTGCTCCTGCGGGTCGAGGCGCTGCATCTCTCCCTCTATCCACCCCTTCACTTCCTCCATCAACTCGCCCTGCTCGCGGCCTGCCGAGGAAATGGGCGCGCCGATGGAGACATCGATGACGCCGGGGATAAACGAGAATGAACGCCGCGGCCAGCAGCGGCCCGAGGTTACGGCGATGGGAATGATATCCGCGCCGGTGGCAATGGCGAGCCGCGAGCCGCCGGTCTTGTATTCACCGGGTTCACCGGGCTCGGTGCGGGTACCCTCGGGGAAGATGATGATCCAGCGCCCCTGGTCCATCAGTTTCGCACCCTGCTCGGCCACCTTGATCCAGGCCTTCTTGCGCTGGCTGCGGTCGATATGAACCATGTCGAGACGCCCCAGGGCCCAGCCGAAGATGGGAATCTGCAGCAGCTCCTGCTTGAACACGTAGGAACAGGGATGGGGCGTCATGCCGGGAATGAAAAAGGTCTCCCAGGTCGACTGGTGCTTGGCGCACAGGACGATACGCCGCATGTCGGTCTTTGGCGGCAGGTGTTCGGCGCCGGTGACCCGGTAATCCACACCACCGAGCAAGCGCGCCGCACCGATCACGCCGCGCACCCAGGGAATGGCGAACCACCACCAGAGTTTTTCGTGATCGAGGAACAGCGAACAGACCAGCAGGGCGATTCCCATGGGAATCACAGATATGACAATCCACAGGAAAACCAGCGCTGAGCGGATTGTGCGCATTACAGACCCCGATCAATTAAAGCTGTGCATTAAACCAGAGCCGGCGCCCCGAGAAAACTGGCAATGTGTCAACGGACGCCAATGCCCCTGTCATTCCGTCAGGCGAGGGTTATACTAAACGTTTTGCTGCCAGACTGGCCGAGGCGAATAGTCGTCAGGTGATCAGGTGAAAAAACCCATCACGAAATCCGAACTGCGCGCCGAACTGGAACGCGCCATGGAGCGCTTCCTGCGCCAGGGTGGTGAGATCCAGCAGATTCCCAATGGCACCAGTGGCAAGGAGCCCGGTGACGCGCCGCTGTTCCTCAACCAGCGCCTGTTCACCGAACCGCGCAGCGAGAGAACACCGGTCCCGGAGGTGGTCGCGGCGATAGAAGCGCGACGCCGCGAGCGCTTCAAGCGCACCCCGGCACCGCGGCAATCGCGCCTGCCAAGACCCCGGCGCAAGGTCATTTACGATGATTTTGGTGAGCCGCTGCGCAAGGTGTGGGTGGAAGACTGAAGCGGGGCTTCAGTCTTCGTCTTCCGCGCCCTCGGGCCCGGTGATCAGGCTGCTGCTGAAGGGACGGCTCACGGGAGCTGCCAGGTGCGGCGCCACGGGCGGCTCTTCCTCGGCTGCTACCCCGCTTCCCGCTGCAATCCCTCCCCCGGTTTCAAGTCCGCTCCCTACTTCACCCTGGTCGTGCCCGGTGTGCAGTCGCGGTTCCGGCAACTCTGCAGTGTGCCGGTGGGGAGGCTCCGCAGCCCGGTAATCACGGGTATCCAGCGGATGGGGCTGGCCCAGCGAGGGTGGAGGGGGCCGCGACGCGCCTGGCAACGGGCCTGTCGACAGTGCCGGCGAGCGCGGAGGTGGCTCCGGGCGACCCGGGGGCGTTCGATCCATCGAGGAGCCAGGCTGGGCGCCACTGTGCCTGCTGCCAACGAAATCCAGGCGCTGCAGGCCGGCCGAGGGGTCGGGGCCACGCTCGGGCGTGAAGACCCGCGCACTACTACGGGACGCCGCCAGCGCGTTGAGGGCGGCGAGATCCTGCGGCGCCTCCTCGTATTCACTCTGGTCGAGCGCGCTTTCCTCCGCTTCCAACTCTTCAGGATTACGCAGGGCACGCTTGCGCAGGACCTCGTTGGCGCATTCCGACCAGCGCCCGAAGTGCACCGACTCCGCCGGATCCGGCATCTTGTGCTTGCGAAACTCCGCCATGGCGCGCATGAAGCGCTGCTTCACCGCGTTATAGTGGTAGATATGGTCTTCCGTGCGCAGCGGCAGCAGGTCGGAACCGCGCCGGATCACCAGCATCTGCGGCGGCAACTGCCCCTGCAGGCTATGCAGGAGGTCGGCGAGGAAACACAGGCGAAAAGCGGAATACAGCGTGGTCTTGGCCTGGGTATCGGCGGGCACGTAGAGATAGTTGCCCAACTCGGAATAACCGCTGGTGCGCATCAGGAGGTTAGCGGGACCGGAGAGCGGGCCGACGGCCAACTGGCCATTGAGGATAAAATCGACCCCGCGGCGCATGGCGCCCAGGGTTGCGGTTCTGCGCTCCGGCTCACCCGCTTCCCAGTCGATCAGTTCGACATGCTTGTTCTCGCTGATCAGCATCTGGGCCAGGGCATCCTGGCGCTGGGCTCGATCGACGGGCGGGGTGCTGTCGGCATCCGGTGCGGTGCCGTGGTCGGGATTTTCGAGGGTCAGTCGCTCCATCCAGCAGGCGAAGGGCGACTCGCGGAACAGGACTATGTCTTCTGGGCTGTAGGTTACGGCGTTATCTACGCAATAGCGGTACATGGCTTGCTGTTTGTATCCCCTGTCCGGCTTCAAACAGCATGAGTCTTCTGGGTACTCAGGCCGTTTGTGTAGTTATATCGGAATGGCCGGGCAGAGGCAATGACTGCGGGGCAGCTTCCCCGCCCAGGGGGCTAATAATGGGGTGGGCGCTCGTCTGCGACGTCCCCGGGGGCTGTGCCCTGCTGGTGCTGCAGCTCATCCTGCCGCTGTTTCAGCAGGGTGAGTTGTTGCCGCAGGGTGAGAATTTCCCGCTGCTGGCCGGAGAGCGCCTCATTGAGGCTGGTGACGGTGTCTTCCAGGAATGCCATCTGGGTCTGCAGCGCCTCGATCTGGTGTTGCGCATCCGGGTCTGTTGAGTGGGCCATGCCGCTTCCTGTTTCGCGCCGATGTGCGGGCTACTATACTGCCGCGCCAGACAAATGCACACGGGGGGCGAGATGTCCAGACAGAAAAAACGCGGCGGGCTGGTGTACTCCACTGACAAGGGGCGCCTGTGCCCCGGCTGCGGCCAGAGTGTCGACCAGTGCCAGTGCCGCAAGCAGGACGCCGCCCCCAGCGGCGACGGCATCGTCCGCCTGCACCGGGAAAGCAAGGGCCGCGGCGGCAAGGAAGTCACCGTGATCCGCGGCCTGCCCCTGGCCGGCGACGAACTCAAGGCGCTGGCGAAGCAGCTCAAGCAAAAGTGTGGTGTGGGCGGCGCGATCAAGGACGGCTGCGTCGAGATACAGGGCGATCAGCGACAGACCATCAAAACAGAGCTGGAAAAAAGTGGCTACAAGGTCAAACTCGCCGGCGGCTAGCCACTTTTATGATTTTCAATTCATTTTGCAACATTTAAACCCAATTTATCCGATTTTAGCGGAGAACAAGCATTCCCCCGCGAGCTCAAAAACGCTCAGTTAGGCGCCACTCTCCTCAATCAAGATTAATAAAATCCCGCAAGGCCCTATTTTTATTGGATTTTATTTTTTTATGTGCTAAAAATTACCCTGTGAGCACGGAACTGCGGGGAAATGGGGCTTAGCTTTCCCGCAAACAATAACCGCGCCGCAACACCGAAAGAAGTGAAACAGCAGTATCTGACGGATGTGACAACATCCCTGCGAGGAAGTAGGTTATGTATGTTACCGCAGAGCACCTGAGGGACCAGGTCATTAGACCGACCCTCAAATACCTGGGGAAATGGACGCCGGCTTGCGAGACTTTCCTGCTCGACGCCGCCGTGGATGCGCCGGAACTGGGGCTGTTCTCGGCGCGCAATGATGGTCTGGGGCTGTTCAACATCACCGCCGCGCAACACCGGGACCTCTGGGACCGCTATCTGGCGTTCAATCCGGACATGGCCAGCCGCGTGCGCGGCCTGGCCAGCCAGCGGGCTTTTCTCAGCGACCCGGACGGCGAATTGCAGACCAACCTGAGTTATTGCACCGCGATCGCCTGGTTACTTTACCAGCGCGCGGGCATGGCCAAGGATGTGGAAGCAGCGCCGGCACGGCACGCCCGGGAAAGCGCCTGAAGCGACAGCTTCCGGCCCCCCCCTGACCCAGGCGCGAACCGGCGCCTGGCAGCAGCCGGGCTTTACTCGCGCTGAAAAAGGCACACCGCCCCGGGATCTTCCCGCCATAACAACCCGCCCGCAGGGAGCACACCTGCGCCCTCCCCCACGAACAGTGAATCAGGCTAGTAGAAAGAGCTCCGCTCCGACTCCGTAAGCAGGCTGGCCTCCTGCCCCAGGCGACTCTGGAACAACACGTTATAGGCCAGCACCGCCTGTACGTAATTGCGGGTTTCCTTGTAGGGAATGGTCTCGATCCAGATATCCACCGGCACCCGCCCGCCGCTGCCATTGCGCCAGCGATCGACCCGGTGCGGCCCGGCATTGTATGCCGCCAGGGCGAAGATCCGGTTGCCCGCGAAGCGATCGAGCAGTTCGCGGTAGTAGGCGCTGCCCAGTTCCACGTTGTAGTCCACCCGGTAGAGATCCGAAGGCTGGAAGGGCAGTTTCAACTGCCGCGCCACCTGGCGACCGGTGGCGGGCATGATCTGCATCAGGCCGCGCGCACCCACCGGTGAGTTGGCCTCCGGGAAGAAGGCGCTTTCACGCCGTGCGATGGACATCAGCTCGGTACCGCTGACCCCGCGGGCCGCGGCATTTTTTTCAAAGACTTCCCAGTAAGGGGTCGGGAAGCGCACCGCCAGCCAGTCCCAGGCGCCCGCCCGGGTAGCGCCATCGATCGCCATGCGGTGCCAGCCGGCATCGGCGGCCAACTGGGTGAGCGCACGCAGGCGCTCCGTATCCGCGGTGCCCTGCAGCAGCAGGTGCCACTCGGCGTGGGCGTCACTCTCCTCAGCGTGGTGGTAGAGCTCGGTGATGCGCTGCACGGCCGGCAACTGGCGCAGAACGTCGGTCATGCCCGGCGGGACAGCGAGGGGCTGGTCGTTGAAACTGTAATCGGCGCCGATACGGTCTGCCGCGAGGAAGCCGTGGAATTCGCGCTCGCCAGCAAGCTTGCGCAGCAGTTCCGTGGCGGCCCGGTCGTTGCCGGACTGGGAGAGCGTGCGCGCGCGCCAGTAATTCCAGGTCGCGCTTTCCTGCGCCTCGGTCGATAACAGCGGCAGGGTCTGGTCGAGGGCGGCCCAGTCCTGCTCCTCGATCGCCCAGCGCAGGCGGATCTCCACCAGCTTGTCGTCACCGAGTTCCCGCATCGCCCCCGGCAGCCAGTGGAGATTGGCCTCGGTCCTGGCGAACAGACTGCGCAGGACCAGCTGCGATTGCGCGAAGCGCCGCTGCTCCTCGCTGAACTCCAGCTCCCGCTGGTAGTGCTGCCAGTAATCCAGTGCCTGGGCCGGGTTGTAGCGGGCCAGGTAGGCCACGCCGTGGCTGGCGATATCTGCCGAATAGGCGTTGTCAGGAGGCAGGGAAACGCTGCGCATGCGGGAAGGTTTGCCGTAGACCGCCAGCAGGCGTTCCGCCCAGGGCTTCAACTCACTACTACCCTGGCGCGCAACGTACTGCATCAGCGAGCCCTGGCGGGCCTCGAAAGTCGCCAGCAGGCGCGCCCAGACAATTTCGTCGTTCAGGCCATCGGCCTTCATCCACGCCGTAAACAGGGGGTCACATTCCTTGGGACGGGACTCGCCATAGACCCACAGGCTCCTGGCTCCCTCCCAGGCGAGGGTTTCGTCACCGGTGGCCAGCCGGGCGCGGAAGTAATAGCACTTGAGATCGATGCTGTTGGGCTCGTCGTTCTTGACGGCGAGAAAATCCTCCCAGCGCCGCTCGCGCCCCGCCCGCCGCAGCCATGTGCCGAGGAAGCGCAGGGCCAGCGGCGTATCGCCGTTGGCTTCGATGAAGTCTCGCGCCGCTGCGGGACTGACATCGGCCGGCGTCCTGGTGAGCGCGTGGTAATCGAGGTAAACCGCGAGGGGATAGTCGTCCAGGCCGCTGCGCAACGCCCGGTAATCGTCCAGCCGACCTTCGCGCAGCGCGCCGCGGGCAGCGCTGTAGGCCTCCCGGGCCTTGTCCAGCTGTGCCGGGCTGAGGGAACTCGCAGCAGCAGGCAAGCCAGCAGCGAGAAGGAGAATGAGCAGCGAGCAAGCAACTCTGTAAAACAAGGCCGGTACCCGTCACCAATAAATTCGTAGCCGCGCAGGCCTTCGAAAAGCGGCTCTGCACACTGATAGCGTGATATGGGCCGGGCCGGAATGCAAGCCCGGAGAAAAAATTCCTGGCCCCGGGAAAATCCGCCATTCACCAACGCAAACACGGCCGGATTTGGCCTGGAAAACCCTAATTTTGTTAATGTTCGATCACTTATTAGCCGTTTCCATCGGTATCAAAGCTAAAAATGTGTGACCCAGCTCACAAAATAGGATATTTTTTAGCGAATGAGCGATAACTTATATTCAGCCCCCGACCCCGGCCCGCAGCTCAGCAAAGGGCAGCGCACGGCGACCAGGATACTGGAGGTGGCGGAAACCCTCTTCGCGCAACAGGGATATGCGGGGACCAGCCTGCGCCAGATCGCCAACGGCGTGGGAATTCGCGAGCCCGGCCTGTACAACCACTTCGCCGGCAAGCAGGACCTCTACGAGGCGGTGCTCAAGCGCGCGCTGGCGCCGATGATCACCGCGGTGCATGTGCGTCTTGACGAGGCCACCGGCCTGCCCGACTACACCGACCTGCCCTCGTTGATGACCGACGTGCTACTCGAACGGCCACAGCGGGCCGCGCTCATGCAGCAGGCGCTTACGGGTGGTGGCAGCCCCGAGGTAGCGCAACGCTACCAGAAATGGCTGGGGGATATGTTCGAGCGCGGCGTGAAGGGCATCAAGGGGGTCGGCCTCGGCCATGATATCGACCGGCAGTCACTGGTGCTGAACCTGATCGCGGTAATCAACCTGACGATTGGCTACGTGCAATCAGGCGAGCAGTTCCGCCTGCTGGCGGGCGGCGATATAAACGACCCGGAGAACATCGCGCGGCAGAAACAACTGCTGCGCAAAGTCATCCGGGCCATGTTGATCAACTAGCGCCGCTGCGCGGCCGACTCAGCTGACCTCGATACGCCGACGCTCCGGCGGCTTTTCCTTGACCTTCGGCGCTTCCAGTTTCAGCACGCCATCGGTGAAGGACGCCTTGATGTCGGCTTCGCTGACATCCCCGCCGAGGTTAAAGCTGCGGCGGAACTTGCCGTAGCGGCGCTCCTGGCGGATCACCCGACCCTCGCGCTCTTCCTTGTCTTCCTGGGAGCTTTCCGCTTCCAGGGTAAGGATGCCGTCGGTGACGTGTACGTGGATATCTTCACGCTTGACGCCGGGCAGTTCAGCGGTAATTTCGAAGTGGCCCTCCGCATCGCGAACATCCACTCGCGGAGCGAAGAAGTCGCCCATCTCGTTATCCGTCGTACGCGGCCACTGGTCGCCGAAGAAACGGTCGAGATCAAACAGGTTACTACGTGGAACCAAGGCCATTTGACACCTCCCTTCCCTCTTGGGGTTTGTTGGTCCGATGTCTGTATAAATAGGCCCGGATGGCGATTTTTCAAGGGCGAAATGGAGGCAGTAAGTGGTCTATTGATCCAGATCAAAAAACGCGGCGTCCTTGCCTTCCGGGGTGCGAATCGGAATAATGCACGCCTTCCTTCGAAGCCCCTTCCGCCTGTAGCTCAGCAGGATAGAGCAGCCGCCTCCTAAGCGGCAGGTCGCAGGTTCGACTCCTGCCAGGCGGACCATTTTCTATAGGGTGCATACCGAACACATGGGTTGCACTTTATACCGACGACATGGATTCGCCCTTTTTTTCGCAGATGGGTTTTCACCTGTCCTGGTGGTCGATATGCGTGGAACCCGCTCAGATCCCCCCGCCGACGTGGTAGCTCACCACCTGCACCGGCTCAAGTTCGTAGGCGACCGTAGCCGTCAATGTGCATTTATCTCCCCCTTCGACACTCTGGAATTCGAAGGTTACACGGTAATCCCGGTTGTCTGCCGCGGGAAACGCCATGAAGACTTCCGAGCTTTGCATGATGGAGGGGTTGAGAACGCCAGATACTGTGGTGCCGTAATTGTCCTGCCAGATGTCGTAGTCAGTTGCGTCAACGTCCCCGTCCGCTCCCCGGGTGATGAAGCTCATGGGGACATTCTTGTCGCGAAGCACTTTGTCGGGTAAGTGCACGCTGAATAGTATGGGGAGGTGCAGGCTTTGCGGGCAGCGAGCTACCGTGCCGGTGCCCCGGACAATCAAAATCGGCGCTTCCCGGTGATCGGCCGCGTTGGCGGTGGGTGCCAGGGGTGCCGACAGCAGGCATAGGCAGGCGGCGAGAAGGGTGTTGCGAGTAGGATGGGTCGACATTGTAGTACCTCCTGGCGGGCACGTCGGTGATCAGTGATGCACACTGAAGCGCGAACCGTTCATCCTGGATTCGCACTGAAGAGACTAGACCAGGATATGGGCAACAGCAATTTTTCCAGCCAGACCCACTCAAGACCATCGTCCCCCGCTACCGCAAGGCGAGGTGATAATTTTCAATAGTTATGCGGTGTATACGGCTATCACCAGAAAGGGGGCAGAGACCTCACCACGCAATCTTTAGTCTGTGAACTTCACGTTTAGAGTACGATCTCATCATCACATTTATAAACCTTTCAATCTCCAGTCTGAGTATCAGCCACCGTTTGATATTAAGTGATAAGTATCCGAGTTCCCCCCGGACTTTGATCAGGTGCATACCGAACACATGGGTTGCACCTACCGAGTTTAAGAGCGGGACCTGCCTACTGCGAGCGGACCGCTAACTGGTTATTATCAGGCACAAGCAACCGATAGTCGGGTAGGCGCTAATTGACGTACTGGCCTTCAGCGGCGGTGACCAATATGCTTGATTGGCTCTTGCAAGTGGATCAAAACGTATTCGTCTGGATCAACACCACTCTGGCCAACCCCTTGTTCGATCTGGCGATGCCGTGGTGGCGCAGTCGATCACTCTGGCTCTCCCTTTACGCGTTGCTGGCCATAATATGGGCCTGGCGCTTTGGCCGGCGCGTGCTGCCGTTCATGGTGCTGGCCCTGATTGCCATTGGCCTGAGTGATGCGCTCAGCAGCCAGTTGATAAAGCCGATGATTGGCAGGCTTCGCCCCTGTCACGAGGTAGCACTGGTCGATACGCTGCGCCTACTAGTTCCCTGTGGGCCGTCATTTTCTTTCACTTCTTCTCATGCGGCCAATCATTTCTGTTTTGCCTGGCTGGTGGGTTCCGCCTTCTCACGCCTGGGTCGCTGGTTGTTACCATCGCTCCTGGTATGGGCAGGCTCCATCGCTTTCGGACAGGTTTATGTCGGGGTCCACTACCCGCTCGATATTCTGGTGGGTGCGCTGCTGGGCCTGACTATTGGCTGGATGTGTTGCAGGGCGTATCAGAAACTGGGCTATCGTTACCCGCAGTAAGCGTCGATTGACCACCCCGGCTCCAGGTCGCACTGGGAGCAGGTCGCAAGTTCGAATCTTGACAGGCGGAAGGTGGGTTAGAACGGAATACAAATAGCCAATCTGAAAAGTTCCGGACTGGAGTGCAATTCAACATTCAGATCTCCACCGGCTCCCACCCGAGCTTGGCACGCTCTCCATTGACAGTGGCCTGAGCCTTTCCTTTCAGTTCACGCAATTCGGGATCTTTCTCGAAGAGGCTCGCTGCCGGGTTTGCGCGGAAGAACATCCAGCGCAACGTACCTTGCTGTGATAGCTCGGCTGCGGCCCTGGAATCCCCACCGAGAAAGTGGAGTAATACCCGAACCTCCGTTAAATAGTCATCCTGAACTGGGGTCCCCTGGCTTTCCATGGCCTCCAAGAGTCGCCCAGCCAGCGCACTCGCGCGATCACCCTGGCCGGTCACTGCAAGGCATTGGGCTTCCAGTAAGCCCAGTGCAAAAGTGGAATGGTCATCAACCGCCGGGCCATAAGATTCCAGCTCAAAAAGCTTGTAGGGCTGGGTGAAATCGAGGATATCGTTGCACCGCCCCAGCCACGAAAGCGCCACGGTATACGCGTGGCGGGGTTCTCCCACTATCTGTAGCGGCTCCTCCGGGCGGTAAAGCTCAATAATTTCCTCCGGTTCGATCATCGCCCTGATGATGGGATGGATGCCTTCCCGAAGCGGAATAGTCATGTCCGCCAAACCCGCTGCACGGGTGAACTCGCGCAGTTCCTCCCGCTGGCGGGAGGGTTCTGGCATCGCCCGCTCCCACTCCTCGAGGACCTGCCAGGCTCGAGCAGGCTCCCGCTGTGCCAGGGCGATGCTGACCTCTATAAAGTAGTTCTGTGATGTTCCCGGCACCGTAAGCCCCCGGGCCGCCTCGAACTGCTTTTCATCCACCAGTTGCCGCATGTAGTTATGGCGAATAGCGGCATGCAATGGGTCGGTCTGATAGGCCTTGCGCAGTGTCATGCGCGCCTCTGTAACCCTTCCCAGGGAAAGCAGAGATTGGCTTTTCCACATGTACCAAACACCCTCGCTGGGATTGAGTTCAATGGCGCGATCGATGCTCTCCAGTGACTCCTCATACTTCCCAAGCGTGCCGTATAACAGCGCCTGCACCCCGTGGGCGACGCTGAGGCGCGGATTGAGCGCGAATGCCCGATCCAGATAGTCCTGGCCCTGCCGGGCTGCTTCCTTTTGTGGAATGCTCCCGTACTGATCATCTCGAAGCAGCAAGACTGCCAGGGCCTTGCCCGCCCATGCGTCAGCGTAGTCCGGCGCGATATCCAGCGCCTTCTGGTATTGACGTAGCGCGAGTTCCAGGGACTCGCGAGTGCGCAGCCTGACAGCATGGCGCGCCTGCAGTGCCCAATTGTAAGCCTCAATATCCACCTGCTCTGTAGCGGCGAGTTGTTTCTCATCGGTAAGGTGAACCTTGAGTGCATCGACAATGGCGCCAGAAATCTCATCTTGAACCGCAAAAATATCCGTCAGATCGCGATCGTAGGTGTTTGACCAGAGATGAAAGCCATCGCCTACGTTTATCAGCTGGGCGGTAATCCGCACTCGCTTGCCGGATCGCCGCACTGAGCCTTCGAGTACGGTTTCGACATTGAGTCGTTCACCGATCTCGGAAATGTCCTGGTTCATGCCCTTGAAGGCGAAGGAAGACGTGCGCGCGGCTACCCGCAACTCGCGGATCTGGGCCAGCGCATTGAGCAACTCCTCGGAGATGCCATCGGAAAAGTATTCCTGTTCCGCGTCACCGCTCATGTTGACGAAGGGCAGTACCGCGATGGAGCGGGGTAAGTCGTCCTCGAGGCCCGCCGCATCCGCTTCTACCTCCCCCGGCGCTGTGGACTCTGCGGTGACCGGCGCAGCGCCTGAGGTGAGCTTCCTTGAAAGGCCAAAAAACCGGTCGCCGAGCAAGATGATAATGGCCACGCATAGCATGCCGATTATGAGCTTGTTCAGGTTCCCGCCCGTTTTTTTGGTAATGGAGTCCTCGGGCATCACATCTTCACTGCGCTTGATGCCGTCCGGCGTCAGCTCAAAGGCCCAGGCAAAGAACAGGGCGAAGGGAAAACCAATGATGCCGATGAAGGTGACAAAGCTGAGTGTCCATTCGGGCAAGCGCAGCGCGGGAGCCACCAGGTCAGTGATTTGCAGTACTATCCACGCCAGTACCAGATAGCCGACGGCGACGCGGATCACGTTACGGCGTTTGAGTTCCTCTAATAGTGATGCCACGCCACCGCCACCTCACCCTTTGATGAATGGTTTTGTTCCAGGCAAAAATCTATCCCCGCCAACATCTTAACCCAGTTCCCACCGCTTGCCACAATCCGGAATAAGGAGGGAGACAGATGGTGAAAGCGGTCGCTTTCATTCTCAGGCTGATCATTCTATGACCGCGCTCGCCTGCTTTGGGTAGTTTGTTCTAAACTCCCTGAGGCCCGCTGCTGACCAACGCGGACAATCAAGTATCCGTTAACAGCGGCGATGATTTCGCCTTCGACCCAGAAACAAGATCAAGCAAGGAGAGTATTCGATGCGCCGAGTAATACTGGTTTTTGCCATGTTTTGCTGCTTGCCCGGGTGCGGCAAGGCGCAATCCGTTTCCGGGAATACACCTTCAGGCCCGGCGGAGAATATTCTGTCACTCAATATCGTCGGGCTATCGTTTGTCGGCCCGACCGAAATCAGTTCAGGTTGGACCACGGTTCGAATCAACAACGAGTCGGGAATGACCCACCATGGGCTGGTTTATCGATTACCCGAGGGAATTACCGAAGAGATGGTCAGCGAGCAGGTCATAAGGCCCATTCAGGAGAGCCTGACAGCGAACATATCTGGTGACCTGGAAAAAGCGGCCGAGATAATGCAGACCATTCCTGCGTGGATTGGTGATCTCGTCTGGATGGGCGGCCCTGGAATGATGTCTCATGGCGTCGTTGGCGAGACGACAATGTATCTGGAGCCCGGTCAATACATTGTTGAGTGCTACGTGAAGACCAACGGCGTTCAACACAACTACAATCCAAACCCAGGCGCGCGCGGTATGGTCCTGCCATTGACAGTGAAAGGAGAACCGGGCGGCATGGCAGAGCCCGATGCGAACGTGACACTGGCAATATCAAACTCGGGCTACGCCATTGAAAACGGCGAGTTTGTCGCCGGCGAGAACACTGTGCGAGTAAAGTTTGCGGAACAAAGGCTCTATAACAATTTTGTCGGCCATGATGCGCATTTTTTCAGGATCTTCCCTGACACCGACGTTGAAGCCAGCGCGAAATGGCCCGACTTCTTCCCGAATGACGGCCAACAAACACCGGCGCCAGCCCATTTTGTTGGCGGCATTCACGACATGCCAGAAGGATCAACTGCCTATATCAAGCTACAACTTGAGGAAGGCGAATACGGCATTGTCGCAGAAGTCCCCGACGCCCAGGACACTGGGCTGTTTCGAAGGATCACCGTAGCCGGCGACTGAAGCAAATTCTCAGGCTGCCGCGCCACCCCGCCCAGGTGAATTTAGCGCTGTATAGCGGCGACCAACGCGTCCTTGAGATGCACGCGCTTCACCTTGAGGGACTCAACATAGTCGTCAGAGGTGTTCTCTATTCCCTCCTCGATTCGAATAATCTCCTTATCAAGGTCGTTGTACTCCTCGAACATTCTGGCAAAGTTCGCGTCGGACATTTTCAGCTCGTGAATACGATCCTTGAACTCCGGGTGGTCGATTGCGAGGCTATGTTTTTCGATAATCATCAGTAGTTCCCTTGAAAACATGGACACAGGGTTTGCCAGTAACGACCCTCCCTGAGTTGAATACTATCGAATTTATGTGAGATGAATATTGATTCAGATCATCCAACTAGCGGTCCGGCGGCGTCGCCCATTCTAAATGTGCGCTCTCACCAACAGGCAGGTGATACGTCGACCCACCGACCCAGGTCTCTACAAACCCGGCTCCAGAGGAAGTGAGCATCCACCCTAAAATCAAGACATTCAGAGAGACCGTACCCCAGAAAATGGACCTGAAGGGTTGCTTTCTGGATTTATGCCGCAGGGCTTGCTGTGCAAGCAATGCGCCCGGCCACCCACCAATAAGCGACAACCAGTGCAGGAAGCTCTCCTTGGTACGCCAGCTACCATTCCGGGCTGCGTTCTTATCAATCGCATAGGCCAGGAAAGTTATGATGCTGGCCCCCAGGTAAAGCCACAGGATTGGGGCGGGGATCATGTGCAGATAGACGAGAACCAGAACCAGGCAGAGGAACAGTCCCGCCGTCAGCAGGGCGCTCTTCGCCCCACCATGCCTTTTTCGAGTCACCGGATTCCGGCCTTCCAGGGCCGCCCTGGCAGCTTTGGGTCGACCACGCTCGTCGCTGGTCAGCGTGTAGGCTACCAACTGGCCGGCCTGTGGCCTGCGATCTCGTGACCTGAACGCGGAGATATGCAGGAACACATCCTTGCCACCCGCTGTAGGCTGAATAAAGCCAAAACCCTTCTGGTCATTCCAGGACCGTATAATTCCCTTTGCACGCATTACTCAGACAACCAATCGCTCGCACTGAATTTTGATATGGGTAGCCTGCCTTTATACCTCAGTTCCCAGGCTGACAACCATGTCTGTAATAGCTGCCGCCGCCCGATCTGTTTATTATTTAACCAATCACCCCCTTTTGCCCCGAGTTATCTGCCCCGGAAGCGCAATTACCATCCCACCCCAATCCCGATTAGAATAGCCGGCTTTGTCGGCGCCCTCCCCGCCGCCGGCCACCTGTTACACCGACGGTCATTTCCATGCCAGGAACGCCCCTGCCCCGACAATCCGGCCCCACCGGGAGCCGCCTCGCGCAGCTGCTCGGCCAGCTGGACCAGCGCTACGCTGGCCTCAGCCACGGGGACTTTGCGGAACGCCTGGGCCGCCTGTTCGACCTATCCGATGGCATCGCCCTGGATGGCGCCACCCGGCACCGGCCGGATGGCCCTTTCGAGCCGGTGGGCGATTTGCCACAAAGGCTCCGGGAAGACCTGCTGGCCAGCCGCAGCAGCCTGCTGAACAACCTGGCCCGCAGCTTCAACGGCGAAGAGGGCGCCTCGGTGATTGCCCTGCCAGCGTTCCCGAGCGACGCGGAGGCGGCAAAGCGCCCCCCATTCAGCCCCTACGTGAGCTTTTACCAGGCCCACCAGCGACAGATGATCGCCGGCATCGCCAACCTGCGCCTGCGCTGCAGGCGGCAATTGACGACAGCCAACCGCAGCCTGGCCCACCTGGCGGAGCTGGATGCGGTATTCGAAAGCGGCCTGGCCAGCTATGCCCGCGCGGGCTTCGCCGTACTGCCGGACTTTCTCGAAGCCCGCTATCGCGCCCTGTGGCAGCAGCGAGGCCCCTTCGACGCCCCCGCCGACTGGCTGAAACCGGGGGGCTGGCTGCTCAATTTTCGAGCAGAACTGAGGCTATTACTGCTGGCGGAACTGGATGCCCGGCAGGAGCCGGTGCTGGGCCTGCTGGCCGCAGCCGGGGAGCAGTTCCCCGGCACGACCACCCCAGACTCTGGCGAGACCACCCGCAACGCCCCCGCCAGGCAAGAGAACAACGAGGTAAGCACCACCCCATGAGACGCTTTCTGTTTGCCGTCCCCTTCGCCATCGGCGCCATCGCCATCACCTGGATTGCCGCGATTTTTCCCGCCAATGCCGCGGCCCTGGCGGTCACTCTGCTGATCGCCGCCGGCTATGTGCTGGGCTTTATCGAGTTGCTGCGCTTTCGCAGTGACAGCGCCCGGCTGGAAGGCCAACTGGGCGACCTGCCAGAGAACCGGGAGGCCTTGCGCCACTGGTTGCAGGCCCTGCCGGACCCCCTGCGCCACAGCGTCCAGCGGCGTATCGACGGCCATCCTGCGCCGCTCCCCGGGCCGGTGCTCACACCCTACCTGACCGGCCTGCTGGTCATGCTCGGCCTGCTGGGCACCTTCGTGGGCATGATAGTGACCCTGCAGGGCGCCGCCACCGCTCTCGACGGCAACAGCGAGCTGACGGCGATTCGCAGCGCACTTTCAGCGCCGATCGCGGGCCTCAGCCTGGCCTTCGGCACCTCCATTGCCGGGGTCGCCGCCTCGGCCATGCTCGGCCTGAGCGCCACCCTGTGCCGCCGGGACCGCCTGGCGGTATCGCGCATGCTCGACAGCCTCGTCGACACCGGCCTGCACCAGTTCTCCCGTGACCACCAGCGCGAGGCCGCCTACCAGGCGCTGCACCAGCAGGCTGATGCCTTTCCCGCATTGGTGGAGTCCCTGCAGGTCCTCAGCAGGCGCCTGGAGCGAACGGGTAACGAACTGCGGGACTCCCTCACCGAGAACCAGCGCAGCTTCCACGAAAGCGTGCAAGCCCAGTATCAACAGCTGGCGGAATCCGTTGGCCGGTCCCTCGACAGCTCTCTGGCCGAGAGCAGCCGGGTAGCGGTGGAGCAACTCCAGCCGCTGATGGCGCAGTCCCTGGCCAGCTTCAGCCAGCAGATCGAAGGCTCGCAACAACGCCTGACCGAGCTGACCGAACAACAGCTCGCCACGCTCGCCCGCGAGTTCCGCGAGACGACGCAGTCCGCCGCCAGTCACTGGCAGGCCGGGCTCGAGTCCCAGCAACAGATGAGTGCCCAACTCATCCGCGAGGCCGGCGCATCACTGGACGCGTATCAGCAAGCTTTCGGGGCCAGCAGTGAAGCGCTGCTGGCGAGCCTGGGTGAAAACCAGCGCGAATTGCGGGAAACAAGCGCCCTGCACTTCAAGACCGTCGCCGGGGAGCTTCAACAGGCCAGCGCGGACAGCCTCCAGCAATGGCGGGAAGAGCTTGCCAGCCAGCACAAGGCAAGCCAGGCGCTGCTCGACCAGGCACGCGACGCGCAGCAGCAACAGGCCGAACTGCACCTGCACAACCTCGAGCAAACCACTGCCCACTTCACGGGCGCCATCGAGCAGGCCGGCCAGCAGTGGCAGGAATGCAACCAGGAACAGAAAAACAGCAGCGGCGAGCTGATCGATGAACTGCGCAAGTCACTCAGCGAGCACAACCAGCAGTTCGAGAGCAGCGCCGCCAGGCTCCTGGAAAACCAGCAGCTGGGTCTCGACAAGCTGGTGACAGGCATTCGCGAAGACCTCGCTGCGCTGCGCGACGCCGAAGCAGGGCGCAGTGCAGCCGCCACTGAGCGGATGGCGGCGCTCGAAGGCAGCGTCAGCGAACACCTCGGCCGCCTGGGCACCGCCCTCGAAGCCCCCATGACCCGGCTGATCGAAACCGCCTCGGAAACACCGAAGGCCGCCGCGGAAGTCATCAGTCGCCTCAACGAGGAGATGGCCCGCAACAGTGAGAGGGATAACCAACTGCTGGAAGAACGCCACCGGATCATGAGTGAACTGGACGCCCTGCTCGGCAGCCAGCGCGAGACCGCCGCAGCCCAGCGCGACGCCATCGAGACCCTGATCACCCGCGCCAGCGATACCCTCGGCCAGGTCGGTGAAACCTTCAGCCAGCAGGTCAGCGAGCAGAGCGAGCGCCTCAATGAAGTGGCCGGCGACGTCACCGGCAGCGCCGCGGAGGTAGCCAGCCTCAGCGACGCCTTTGCCGCCGCCGTGCAGATCTTCAGTGACAGTAACGACAAGCTCCTCGACAACCTGCAACAGGTGGAAGCGGCAATGGAAAAATCCGCAGCTCGCGCCGACGAGCAACTGGCCTACTACGTGGAACAGGCCCGCGAAGTCATCGAACTCAGCGTGAGCTCGCAGGCGGGAATCATCGAGGCACTCGCTGCCCTGCCGGCCGGGGCGGGACGCCAGGCCGAGACTGAGCAGGGCTGATGGACGAACTGCACGACGAAGGCCACGCCTCCCCGGTCTGGGCCATTTTCTCCGACCTGATGGCGGCCCTGGTCGGCATCCTGGTATTGGTGCTGGTCTGGGTTATCGGCATCCAGCTCGAACTGAGCGTGTCGCTGGAAGAGGAAAAAGAAAAGCGCATCGCCGAGGAACAGCGCCGCATCGCCCTCGAAGAGGCGCTGGCGGACCCGCTGGCCAGCGGACGGGTGACCTTCCGCGACGGCAGGATCGGCATCAGCGGCAGCGTCCTGTTCG
This sequence comes from Halieaceae bacterium WMMBA4, assembly GCA_033283325.1. Classification (GTDB taxonomy): domain Bacteria; phylum Pseudomonadota; class Gammaproteobacteria; order Pseudomonadales; family Halieaceae; genus Mangrovimicrobium. The sequence goes on along the minus strand of JAWMQO010000001.1, from coordinate 298,225 downwards.
GGCTCAACTCCGACGAACTGGAGCCCGAGGGGAAACTCCTGCTCAAGGACCTGGTGAAACCGCTCCAGCTCTACCTCAACCAGAACAACGAAATGCTGATGGTCAGCGGCTTCACCGACGACCTGCCGATCCAGCGCGGCAACCGCCGCTACCAGGATAACTGGGGGCTTTCCGCCCAGCGCGCCCTGACCGTTACCCGCACCCTGATCGCCGAAGGTATGCCGGCGGACCAGGTCTTCGCCGCCGCCTTTGGCCCGCACCAGCCGGTAGTACCCAATGCCGGCGACGAGCAGCGGGCGATGAACCGCCGGGTGGAACTGACCACGGTGCCGCGGCGGGACAGCGCCTCGACTGATACCGCGGCAACAAACGCCGAGGGCAATACAAGCGTCGGGGAACCGGAACATGGCTGAGGCGCGCTTCGATGTGGACACGCTGCTGGCCCGGATCGGGCAACTCGAAGCAGAGGGCGCCCACCGTTTCGACCCGGCGCGCTTCTGCTTCCTGCAACGCCAGGGCCAACGCCTGCGGCAAATGCGTGTTTGCGGCCCCCGCAGCCTGCAACGCCTGGCGGATGCCTTGAGCGACTATCAGCAATCCCTGGATCGCTCCCGGGACCTGGCCCGGCAAGCCATCGGGGAAGCGCCCGAGCAGATGCTGCAGGAACTGTTTGAAGCCCAGGATTTCCGCACCCTGCTGCGACGGGTGCGGCGCGCCACTACGGTGACCCAGCTGCAGCAGTTGCAAGCGCACTACAGCAAGCCCGCCACGCCGGACGCTGCTCCCCGGGATCCATTGCAGCAGCAACTGCACGCCCAGGAAAGCGCCCTGCTGGCAACGGACAAAGCGGACGCGGCGCCCCCGCAAGCGCCGAGACTACTGCAGGCCCTGAATCGTATTCGCGCTTCCAGCAGGGAACAACAGCGCCGCCAGCGTATCGACAATGCGCTGAACCAGGTACCCAGCGACGCGGGCCCGCTCAATTCCCACCGCCTTGTCAGCCAGGCGCTCCGCACCCTGCAGGCGCTTTCCCCCGCCTACCTGGAACACTTCGCCAATCATGTGGATGCGCTGATGGCGCTGGAAAAACTCGCCAGAAAGCGACCTGCCTGAGTAAACTTCTCTCGCTCCCTGCAGTTCAGAAATAGCACTTCCGGCGCTTCCGCTGGATTTTACCGCTTTCTACACGGGGGAATTAACGATAGTGCTTATATAGCCACGGGGGCTAAAATTCCTGTGAATCCCTCCCGAAAAGGAATCAAATGAAACTCGCGTTAACGCCGGCAAAAGTGAGCTGTATTGTCAGCCTGGTAATACTCGCTGCAATAGCCCTGAGCGGCAGCATCGACAGAGTGGCAAACGAAAACCTGGATGGTGCGCTCGCAGCAACCGGGGCGATCTACGCTACAGCCAGGGGTATCAATGCCCTGGTTTCAGTACTGCAGGGGACTGAACTGGACCTGCCTTTCGTCACGTTGGCAATCGGTGAAGTGCTCGACCCGGTCAACGACCTGATCGAGCGCTTTTCCACTATCGTGCTATTTGCTCTGGGAGCCGTCGCTGCCCAGAAAATACTCCTGCTGTTAGTGGCCAGCAATATCTTCAATTACCTGTTCACCGGCATAGCCCTGCTCTGCGCTCTCGGGGTAGCCACTGCGCAGGCCCGCGTATTTGCACCGCTGCTGAAAATTTTTCTGATCGCTTTATTTGTGCGCTTTTCGCTCGGCGCCGTGGTACTTGCCAATCACTGGATTGACACGACATTTCTCGACACGATGGACAGGCAAAGGCATGCTTCCATGCAGACATTCGAGGGTGAACTGCGCAAGGTCAAAAATATCGCCACAAAAGAGGCCGACCTGGCGGACGCGACTGAAACAGCCCAGGAGCAAATCTTGGAACTGGAGTCGCTCATCGAGACAGCAAGCGGGAAACTCAGTGGCAAAGTGGACGAAATCGCAGAAGCCGAATCCCGGCTCGCACGGCAACTTGAAGCGGAAGACAGGGTCTGCCGCGTTTCACTGAAGACCCCGATACTATCGCCGACCTGTTCCGATACCGCTGCAAGCCAATCCCGTGAGCTGCAGGTACTGGAGCATGAGGCGTCTGTCATTGAAGAGCATATCACCGGCCTCCGGGAGGAACTGGAGATCCAGCGCGCGCACCTTGCCTGTCTCGGCAAGCGTGCGCAGGGTGAAGCCTGCACGCTTTGGGACAAACTCCCCGAGCCACCTGACGTCGCCGCGATCCAGAATAAACTCAGGGACCTGGACAGGGAACTCGACGAGTTTACCGAGAACGCGTGGCTCCTGCTCATCTCCGTCCTGCTGAAGTCGGTGGCCTTGCCACTACTGTTCTTCTATGCCCTGCTGAAATTTACGCGACTGGTATGGACGTGGGATTTTGAGAAGGCCTGCGCAGGCTGGTAGGCCCGTATTTCTCCGTTATCCAGTTGAGCGGCCAAGGTAAGGTGCCATTGAGCCCGGCACGCCGGGCTCCAGGGATCGACGCAAGAGTGCCTAGCCGTAATACTGCTGGCGCAAGGCCAGCATCCTGTTTCCCTTCAGCTCAGCACTGTCGCTTTGGCGGGTGACACAGTAATTGCTGCCATCAAAGGTCACGGGCTCACCCGCCTCCGCATAGGCGACAACGTTGTTTTGCGGGTCCAGCGTACGCAGGTAAGCGCCGCCAATGTACTTGTTGTAGTCGGCCACGATCCCACCGTGAGGGGGATGGCCCACCACGTTCCACCAGGGCTCTGCTACGGCATCATGTGCCCAGCGATCACCGGTGGACTCGGACGGCAGGTAGCGCTCGACCAGCACCTCTTCGACCACGCCATATTGATAGCGGCAGGTCTTTTCCAGGGGGTTGTTGTTTTTCGGCTCGCGAATCTCCAGTACTTCCGGCTTCACGATTGTGTCCGGTATATCCAGCATGCGATGGTTTTGTCCATCCAGGAGTTTGTGCTCAAACATCGGTAGGTCTCCTCTAGAGGGTCATTGACAGGGGTTGATCAACAGGCAGGCGTGTCGCCTCTATCTGTTCCAGGGCCTGATGGATCAGGTCCAGGTAGGACGACAGGCCGGCGACAAAAGCGTTGTAGACGGCAAAGGCTTCCTCGGGGTCCCTTGCGCAAACTGCATTCACTTCACCGAGCAGCCGGAACAGGGTCTTCAGCAGCGAATCGATGGTCATGGCGAGCCAGATGTCGTTATCGATCCACTTGTCTATATATTCATGCAGCCGGGAGAAGGCGTTCTTCAGCAGCGGATAGCTGGTTTTGACTTCCCGGCGTTTGCGGAACTGCAGGTACTTCTCGAAAGTGAATTCAGCATTGATCCTGGGTTCACTCAGCGCTGACTGGTAATTGTCACCGTAGAACTGAAAACGTGCACTGAAGTGCTCCTCGAAGTCCTCCGCTGAGCGTATGGCGGTCAGGGGCCGCAGTATGTTTTCGAAACCGTGATAGGTGTTGAGGATGTCAGCCAGCAGGCTGTCGTATTCTTCGAGAAAATCAGCGCTGCCTATTTCACCCGTAATCAGGGTATTCACGGCAGCGAGTTCCGACGCCGTCGCAGCGATGGTGGCCATCGATTTCAGCAGCTTGAATTCGTTCCCCATGAACATACCCCGTACTGGAGGCGACTCCGGGTGGAGACGCCTGGTCTTTCCTGAAGGGGTCTATTGCAATAACTGTGCAAACTTCAAGGGGTGGGTAAAACGATGCGGCGGGATGGCCGGAGGCTATTCGCAGGCCATCTCCTGACGGTCGATGATTTTGCCGCCATCATCGAAGGTGATGACCATGCGCTCGTCGTCGATACTGCGGATATCAGCCGTTTCCAGGGCGCCATTGCTGTGGTACCGATATTCATGCGAAAGCTCGACATCGCCGTAGACCCTTTTATGAATCAAGCAGATACGACCTTCTTCATCGAGCCTGGCGCCGAAGTAGGTGTTGCGGTTTTCGACTTCCTCCGGGGTAATCTGGCTGACCAGATTGAGCGGCAATCGTGCGCCGCTGTAACTCAGGAAGTACTGATCGTAGTCCGTGTTCTCGTCCATTTCGCCTGCCTCCTGCCTGGGTGTCGCATGTTTTAACACGCTAAAAACACTATTCCCAGTGTTTGCTGCAAGCTCACAAGCCGACGCTGATTTGTCAGTTTTCCTACATTTTTACGACAGAATTTTGATATTGGCCGGCAATTCAAGCCTATATCCATGGCGCGTTGTTTGCAGGGTACCTCCCTTGAGAGCGATTCATGGCACAGCCGAAATCGTTTGTGTCGGGATGTCCACGAAAGGAGAGAATCCATGGGACCCAAATTTCAGGTCACTACCGTCGAAGACGGTTTCTACCAGTTCAACTATCTCAACGGGAATGGAGAGAGCGTCCTGCTCAGTCCCGAGTTCGAAGACAAATCGATGCTCGAGAAGGCGATCCAGGAAGTGCGCGTAGGCTCCCTGATGAGCCAACAAATCGCCAAGGGAAAAACGCCCGATGGCGAGTTCTTCTTCATGATCAAGGGCAGTGACGGCAACGTGGTCGCCAAGAGCATTCTCTTCGATACCGAGATGCTGTTTGACAACGCCCTGCACAATGTCAGGGAAAACGCCTGCGTGGCAGAACTCTGCTTTGCATGAGTAAGCCATCGGGGTGCGGGGGCTGAATGTTGGCCGGCAGTTTGTCGGAATTGTCACAATTGGCACACGAGTGTCCGGGGCGTTCCTCGCCGCCTACCCCCAGCCCATTGATTTACAAGGGATAATTGCCTTCTGACCAGGGCTCGAAATTGGCCCGTGAATTGCTATCGCGACATGGGATACCGGGAATTCGATATCCCGTGAATAAACTCCAATTCGAGAGGAAGAGAAAATGTCGATTGAGCAAATTTCAGCCTTCGCCGCCAAGGCAAAATCCGATGCAGACCTCGGTGAGCAATTGAAGTCCTGCCAGAAACTGAAGGAAATGTTTTCCCTGGCGGCAGAACACGGCTTCAATTTTGAGGAGGATAGCCTGTATCCACCGAACGAGCCCCAGTTCACCGAGGATCAACTCTCGGAGCGCCTGGTAAAAGCCCTGCTTCGGGTTTAAGACTGGCTCCTGCTCTTCCCGGCAGCGCACCGCGCTGCCGGGAACGCTTTCAATGCCTGGTGCCTGGCGATCCCGGGGGGAACCAGCTCGCTAAATTACACGATTCAACGATGCCTGCGTGATCAATGGCGCCGATCGTCAAACTTGAAAAACCGCCGGGTCAGCACGGACTGGAACAGGGGGTCCACCATTCGGTAAAGCCGGCCGGACACATACACGCGCTTGCCTTTCTCCACCGCTGCCAGGCCTTCCCTGACCACGGTATCCGCGTCGTACCACATCCAGGCGGGCAGGCTGTTTTTCATGTCCATGAGTTCGGCGCGCTGGTGGAATTCCGTGTGGGTAAAGCCGGAACACAGGGCGCAGACCTTGACCTCCGCATCTCCCACCGTCAGTGCGAGTTCCTCAGACAGGGCGATAACCCAGGCCTTGCTCGCCCCGTAGTTACAGTCGCCGCCACGCGCAATACGGCCGGCAACCGAAGCGACGTTGACCACCCTGCCCCAGCCGCGCTCCACCATCGGCGGGACGAACAGATGGCACATGTGGGCTATCGACAACATCATCAGTTGGTAGAAACGCTGCTGTTCGGCCCAGTCCCGGTCACGCAGGAGCGAGGGCCCCGCTATACCCGCATTATTGACCAGGTAGTCGACCTGAATACCCTTCGACTGCAGTTCATAGTAAATTTCCTGTGGCGCTTCCGGACGGCTGAGATCCGCAGGGAGCACTATGGACTCAATTCCCCCGACCTGCTCCAGCTCTTTCGCCAGTTACTCGAGATCCGCCCGGGTGCGAGAAACCAGCACCAGCCGGTAGCCCTCGCGGCCCAGTTGCCGGGCGAATTCCTTACCCAGACCTGCCGAGGCGCCGGTGATCAGCGCGTGACGGTATTCACTCATGGTAGTTCTCCCTTGGGTGTCTGGTCCGTGGCTGCTGGCGCAAGCCATTCACGCTCTCGCCCCTGGGCGAGCCCGGGACATTTCTCGACCCAAATGCATTGCAAGGACGGCAGCAGTGGCTCACGAAAACTGATTGTCGCAAAAAGTCATCAGGCTGGCGCGTGCTGCCATCCCTGATTTACCTCACCCGGGATAACTTGAAAGCACTACCACAAGGGCTGTTTTGCCTTAGGGGCCTCCGCCAGAGCACCGTCTCCAGGAGGTCCTGGAGATCGCCATGTGCAGAGCATACGCAATTACAACCCTCTATATCATAGCTGCGATTATTGCTTTCTTGGCCTATACCGCGAGGGTGGACGCTCCGCTGGGTGATCAGGAAGAGTGCCAAGCGAATGGCGCACTCCCGTCCTGCGCCCCGTACCAGGTCCCCAGAGCTTCCGCGCCCAACCAGAGTCCCGGCGAGCAACATTGAGCGACCGGCTTGATCCGCCTCCGCTATTTGGGCGACCATAAACTACCCCCACCTCAGTCAGGTTTGCGCCGTGTCCCTGGTCGCCGAACTGGTACGCCGCAACGTCGTCCGCACGGCGGGCTTCTATCTGGCCGCCGGCTGGCTCCTGGTGCAGATCGCCGAAACCGTCTTCCCGCTGTTTGGCTACGATGAAACGCCAGCTCGCGTGACAGTCATCGTGCTGGCTATAGGCTTCATTCCCGCGCTGCTGTTTTCCTGGATATTCCAGCTGACCCCGGATGGACTGCGCCGCGAGGACGAAAATCTCGCGACTGAGGGTGAAGTACGCCCGGTAAGCAAGTACCTTGATCGGGCGATCATCCTGATGCTGGCCCTGGCACTGATCTACTTTTCAGCCGACAAGTTCATCTTCGCGCCACAGCGCGAAGCCTCGCTGATCGAGGAGAGTGTGAGTGCCATCGAAGCGGCCCGGGAAGCGGGGCGCAACGAAGGGGCCATCAAGGGTTTCGGGGAACGGTCGATCGTCGTACTTCCCTTTTTGAACATCGGTCCTGATGCCGCCGTGGAGTACTTCGCCGACGGCATTACCGAGGAGCTCCTGAATCTGCTGGCCCAGGTCCCCTCGCTGCGGGTGATATCGCGCACTTCATCCTTCTCCTACAAGGGCAGCAAGCTCCCGCTGGCCCAGATCGCGGAAGCGCTCAATGTGATCTATGTGCTGGAAGGCTCCGTTCGGCACCTGGGAGAGCGGGTACGGATCACCACCCAGCTGATCGATTCGCGCACCGACAACCACCTGTGGTCCCACACCTATGAGCGGGAAATCGGCGACATCTTCGCCATTCAGGATGATATCGCCGTAAGAACGGTCGACCAACTGAAGATAAGGCTGCTTGGCGAAGCACCCCGAGTCGCCGAGACAGATCCCCGGGCTTACGGGCTTTCATTACAGGCGCGCTATACCGGGAACATTGTCTCCCGGGAAAATATCGAGTTCTCCAACGAACTCTACCGGCAGGCACTGGCCATCGATCCCACCTACGCGCCGGCCTGGGTCGGCCTGGCCGTCAATCACAGCAACCAGGCCACCAACAGCTTCGTGCCCTTTGGCGAAGGTTTCGCGCGTGCACGCGAGGCGGCGGAACGCGCCCTCGAGGCGGACCCCCAAAGTGCCGGCGCTTATGCCTACCTCGGCTGGGTGGCCATGTGGTTCGACTATGACCTGCCAGCAGCGGCGAAGTACTATGAGACAGCATTGGCACTGCGGCCCACCGAAACCGGCATCCTTGGTAACGCAGCCCTGCTGCTGAAGGGCCTCGGGCGCTTTGACGAAGCCTTGTCGATGGTCGAGTTCCAGGTCTCGCGCGACCCGCTCAACCCCACGGCAAAGTACAACCTCGGGCTGAGTTATCTCTCGGCCGCGCGCTGGGCCGACGCATCTGAACAATTGGAAGGGCTGCTCAAGCTGGCACCGGAATACACTGGGGCGCATGCTTTTCTCGGCACCGCGCAGCTGATGCTGGGATTTACCGACAGAGCGCTGGAAGTCACCCTGCAGGAGCCCAGCAAAGCCTATCGCCTGCTCGGGCTGGCCATGATCCGCCATAAAGAGGGCGATTCCGAGGCCTCGAATGCAGCGCTGGCCGAGGTGATCGAGGAGTTCGGCCAGCAGTGGGCCTACAACATCGCCTATACCCTGGCATTTTGCGGCGACACCGAGCTCGCCTTCGAGTGGCTGGACAAGGCTGTGGAGTACCAGGACCCGGGGCTGGCGGATATCGTCGCTGAAGTCCTGTTCACCAACCTGCATACGGACCCCAGGTGGGACGCATTCCTGGAACGTATCGGAAAGTCGCCAGAGGCCCTCGCAGCCATTGAATTCAGGGTCACGATGCCCCGGCCCAGGCAGCCGGAGCAGAGCCCGCCGTCAGGTAGCTGATACCTCGCCCTCGACCGGCTGCATCAAGCCCGCCAGCACCTGGACGTGGCCCAGTGCCTGGACGCCCTCATCGGTCAGGTAACCGCCATCCGGCTGGGTTACGAGGCCTTTGGCGAACAGATTACGGCAGGCCGCGATGACTTCCGGGCGCGCGCTTGAATGCACCTTCAGGCCACTTCGCAGGCTTGAGCTGTCGAACTGCAACAGCAGGTTGAGTTCTTCCATGGATTCGGTGTTGAACGACATCTTCGACCCTCGTTATTTTTATCCGGGGTTGTTAGGGCGTACCGGGGCGGGAGTTTATCGCTCACTCCGTGAGCGATAAGCCACTTCAACCAAGTATCCCAAACGGAGCTTAGTACACTTTCATGCGCCGGGACAATTTGCCCTGCACTTGAGCTGGGCCTCGCCTGGCACTACCCTCATGCTCATACCCGAATTGCCGCATGCCGCTGCGGGCCGATGCGGGGTCCCAACCTGAAACAGCACCCGAGGTAGTTATGGAAGAGGCACTGGGCCTGGATATCGACACCATCGAAAGCATCTACAACACCGTTGCCGAATTTCTCGTCAATTACAGTTTCCAGGTACTCGGTGCGATCATTATCCTGATCCTCGGCTGGATTCTGGCTGGCTGGCTGAGCCGGGTCATCGTACGTTTTTGTGACAAGCGCAGTGTTGATGTCACCCTGGCGAAATTCATCGGCTCATGCGTCTACCTGCTGATCCTGGCCTGTTTCATCATCGTCGCACTGGGCAAATTCGGCATCTCGGTCGCGCCCTTCGTCGCCGCGGTGGGCGCCCTGACCCTCGGTGCCGGCCTCGCCCTGCAGGGGCCGGTCTCCAACTACGGCGCCGGCTTCATCATCATCCTCACCCGCCCCTTCGTGGTCGGCAATACGATATCCGTCGCCGGCATATCCGGCGTGGTGGAGGAAGTGAAGCTTGGGATGACCCTGATGCGTACGGAGGACGATGAACTGATTGTGGTACCTAACCGCCACCTGATCGGCGAAGTGCTCTACAACTCGTTTGAAAACAAGATTGTCGAGGGGACCGTGGGCATCGCCTACGGCAGTGACACGGATGCCGTGATCGAGGCGCTGAACAAGAGCCTGAGCGAACTGGACTGTGTCGCCAGTTCGCCGGAAAAGAAGATCGGCATCGAGGAATTCGGTGATCACGCCATCATCATCGGGCTGCGCTACTGGGTACCCTCGAAGAACTATTTCGAGCACAAGTACGCCGCCAACGCCGCGATCTACCAGACCTTGCGCTCGATGAATGTCACGATTCCCTTCCCGCAGCGGGAGGTGCGGCTGTTGCAATAGTCTTGATAGTATTCCCTGCGACAGCCGTGGGGCACTATCTCGCTAATCGCCGATAAACTCGCCCAGGAACTCCAGCACTGCTTCGGTATCCAACCGATGAAACGCCCCGCTGGACGTGATCGAGACAGCCCAGCCCTTGAAAAATTGTGGCGAGCCTGAATCACCCGCCAGGGTCGAGGCCTGCTCTGCCTTCCCGGAACCAAAGCTGATTTCTGTCTCCGATAGTTCATTCACCGTAGTCTTTCCGCACTTCCGGTAACCCGGCATCCTGAACAGCGAATTACCGAGTTCTTCCTCCGCGCCGTAGCCACACAGGGTAACCGGCATCAGGGGGAACTGTGGGGCCGAGGATTGCCCGTCCATGTACCCGGCCTCAGGAATCTGTACCGGCGGCACGTCGAAGGTGCCCCTGTCGAACTCGAGGACGGCGAAGTCGTTGAGCAGGTAACCCTCCCCCACGTAGAAACCCGGATGGACCCAAACACTCCTGGCGGTGTAATAAGTAGGCACCAGGAAGGGGAAGTCCATGGGATTCGGATGGATTCCATCGAATACCCCCGGTTTCACCACGGGTTGCGCGGGATTGCCGGCTTCCAGCGTAACCACCCAGGAAGCGGCGAATGCGGCGCCAAAACCGATGCAGTGGGCAGCCGTTACAAAAGCGTAATCGCTGATCACGAAGCCCGAGCAAATCCCGAAGGGCGGGATGGGGCCAGCACCGTCGACATCGACGCCCACGCCGCCAACGGCGTGCTGGCTGCTATCCGGGTGCCCGTTGTACACGGCGTTGGCCCCCTGGGCCATGAGCAGGCCGCAAAGCAGGCCCGTAAGCGAAGTTTTTACAGTGGGTTTCAACATGGTGTTCCTCCTTGATGAAGTTTCTGCCCAGGAAACCAGACTGGTCCAGCGGCCCCGTTCCAGCAAGCGACAGCACACGACTTGGCGCCAATGTCGTGTCTTGTCGCACCGAAAACGCCTCTCTATACTCGGCGTGGATGCCTTTGAAGCAGGGAGCGGGGCCGCAGGTGCAAGGAGAATCGGACGCCCAGGCCGGCAGCCTGAAGTCCTGGAAAGCCATAGCCAATTACCTCCACCGCGACGTCAGGACGGCGCAGCGCTGGGAGCGGGACGAAGGCTTGCCCGTCCACCGGCACGAACACCTCAAGCGCGCAACAGTTTTCGCCTACCCCGGGGAGATCGATGCCTGGCTGGCAGATCGCCAGCAGGCGGCCAACCAGGAGCCTAAATCCAAAGGTGGACCGCTGTCGCAGCCCTCCTGGCTGATCGCCGGGGTGGGTATCCTGGCCACCCTGCTCCTGGTGTTCTTCTGGACTACACGAGAGCCAGTCACCCCGTCACCCGCCGCCAAAGCCAGGCTGACCATGGTCAGCCCCTTCCTTGTAGAGGGAGACCTCGGTAGCGAAAGGCCCGCGGACGGGCTCGCCGCGATTCTGTCTGAACACCTCGCCGCCGCTGAACAGATAATGATCCTCGGCCGCGCCTCCGCTCGCACCCTGAGCGACGCCGGGACACCCCTGGCAACGCTGCGAGACGACTTTGGCATCAACCTGGTTCTCAGCGGTGAAATTACCCAGACACCGGACGCGACACGTGTAAGTGCCGAGCTGCGCGATACCGAAGGGGGGAACACCCTGTGGTCTGGCGAGTTCGCCTACCCCAGGGAGTCCTGGTCCAGTATCCAGGACGCCGCCGCCGGCGACATACTTGACGGGCTGGCCTCCAGGCTCGACATCCCCAGGGAAAGACGGGCCGGCCAGCGCAAATCGACACCGAACGCCGAAGAACATGTCGTTCTCGGCAACTACTATCTCGACGCCTTCTCTGCGGCAAATTTTGACAGGGCCCTGTTTCACTTCCGGAAGGCCCTCGAATACGATCCCGCGTCGACAGACGCTTACGTGGGAATGGCCTATGCGTACGGCAGCGCGGCGTTCTGGGGCGCCATGCCCTCGGATATCGCCTACCGCGAGTTGAAGGACGCCGCCGAACATATTGCGCGACTGGATCCGGACAATGGGATAGCAGACTCCCTGCTGGGCTGGGTGCAGTTTGTCTACTACTGGAACTGGGAGGATGCGGAACGGTTGTTGCGCTCCGGCCTCGCCAGGGCCCCCGATTCGGCCCAGGCCCACTACCTGTTGGCTTACTACCTGTGCGCCATGGGCGAGGGAGAGGAATCCGTCACCCACATACAGCAGGCGGCACATATCGATCCTGTCTCACCCTTCATCCTGATTGGCCTGGGTGACATTCTCGCCTACGCAGGCCACTCGAGCGCGGCCATCGAGCAGTGGCATAAAACAGCGGAGCGCCTGGACTTGCCCGAGGTCGGATTCTTCACCCGCTTCGCCTATGAACAGGCGGGTGATTTCCAGTCTGCCATCGATAGCTGGTCGCATATCCAGCCTGAGTTGGCCACCGCGCTGGGGGACGCCTATCTCTCTGACGGTGCTGCCGGCTACTGGCGGGTAATCGCGAGCGTCTACGAGTCAGACCTGGCGGCCTACCCCAACCAGTTCAACTGGCACTACGCCATCGCCAAGGCCGGTGCCGGCGACACGGATGCCGCGATGGCAATGCTGTCTCGCGGCTTCCACCAGCGCGATGCCGCCATGGTCTTCCTGCCGGTCTACCCGCTGTCACCCCTCTACAACGACCCGCGATTCCGGGCCATCGCTGAACAAATGGGGCTGTCCGGGCGATTCGATTTCACGCAGTTAAGCCCCGCTCCCGAAAGCCCGGAAGGCGGCTCCGGGGAGGGTGGCGAGCGCCTTTAACAGGCCCCCTCGATTGCATTGTCATATTCCGGGGGCTACAGTAATCCTCCGCCGCAGGGCCGCGCGGCGACCCCGGGTCCCTGACCCCTAAATCAGCAAAGATCACACCCGCATATCCAACAGGAACCAGTTTCTATGAGCATGATTCACTTCGTCGGTGGCGAAAAAGGCGGCGTCGGCAAATCCGTTGTCGCCCGCCTGCTCTCCCAGTACTTCATCGACAATGCCCGCCCCTGGCGCGCCCTCGATGCAGACCGCTCCCACCCCACGCTCAGTCGCTACTACGGCGAGTTCACTGCCCCCATCGACCTCGATCACTTCGAGAGTATCGACCAGGTGATGGAACTGGCCGCGGAAGAGGACTGCAATGTACTGATCGACCTGCCGGCCCAGAGCCAGCGCTTCCTCGATCGCTGGATCGAGGACAACGGGGTGCTGGAGCTGTGCGAGGAACTGGAGATACCCGTGTACTTCTGGCACCTGGTGGACGACGGGCGCGATTGCGCGACGCTGTTGGCGAAATTCCTCGACGCCTACCACAGTCACCTCAACTGCGTTGTGGTCAAGAACGGCGGTTGCGGCAAGGATTTCAGCGAGGTGGAAGCCATTCCCCTGCTCGCCTCTGACGCCAGCGTCCAGCAAATCTTCATTCCCGAATTGCACGAAGCGACCATTCGCAAGGTGGACCGGCAGAACTTCAGTTTCTGGGCCGCCGCCAACCTCAAGGATGCCGAAGGGGCCCACCTCAGCATGATGGAGCGGCAGCGGACCAAGGTCTGGCTGAAGAAATGTTACGCTGCTTTTGACAGCGTCCTGTCAGGCCAGGTCGCTGGCTGACAAACGCGCAACAGCCGGCACACCACGGGGAGCGGCTCCAGGCCGGTTCCCGCATTCCCGGCCAGGGCTTACAATCGACGCCCAAGGTAAACACCCAGCCCAGGGCAGTTCATGTACTACGGAGAGCGCTTAAACAGCATCAGCCACCTGGTAGGCGCGATCGCCGCCCTGGTTGGCCTCGGCGCCCTGCTCGCCCAGAGTATTCCCAGCCGGGACCCCGCCCTCATCGTCGGCTTCAGTACCTTCGGCCTGACCATGGTCCTGCTCTACACCATGTCGACGCTCTACCACAGCTTCCGCGGGCCGCGGCTGAAGCGAATATTCAAGGTGCTGGATCACGTCTCGATCTACCTGCTGATCGCCGGGACCTACACGCCCTTCATGCTGGTCAGCATGCGCGAGAGCAACGGGCCGATGATCCTCGCGCTGGTGTGGACCCTGGCGCTGATCGGTATCAGCTCGGAGATGCTGTTTCGCGGGCGCCTGGTGAAGGTCATGCAACTGGCCATCTACCTCGGCATGGGCTGGGCCTGCTCGCTGGACTTCAGCAGCCTGAAAGCCGCCTTACCGGAAGCCGGATTCTACTGGCTCGTGGCCGGCGGGCTTGCCTATACCACCGGCGTCGTGTTCTACGTGCTGGACAAGGCCAGCAAGCTGGATCACGCCCACGGTATCTGGCATTTTTTCGTGCTGGTGGGTTCCATCTGCCATTTCGTCGCGGTCAGCGGCTACGTCAGGTAAGCGAAAAGCGGTCTCGCCCGGACTCTCCCCGGCACCCCGGGAATCCCAGTGCTCGCGCAGCACGGTTTCTATCTCTACAGCAATATCCTCCATGCAGGCACGGATTGCCTCCTGCAGCGCTGGAGAGTCCGCGTCGAGCCAGGCCTTGAGCCTGCCCTTGTGTTTCTGGCTGTAATACAGCCGGGAACCGTATTCCGGTTTTCTCTGGGAATCAGTCGCCGCGAAGGTCAGCCGCACATGGGTCTCGATATACACGTCTGAGTGATCGCCGGAGAATTCGACTTTCTCCAGCGTGAGCACCGCCTGCACTGCGGCTGTTTCTGGCGAAGCGAGCATGGCTGCGGGCACCCGCGAGGTGATATCGCCGACCAGCAGCGACTGCAGGTTTTCCCGCGCGTTGATGCGGGTAACGCGCGACTCGAGTTTGTTCGCCTCGTCCTCGCCGATACCGGTAAAGCCGTACAGCGCCCCCGCTACGCCTCCCGCGAGCATCCCGGCGGTGCCCAGGCCTATGACACACAGCCCGTAGAGGTAGGGGCCACAGGCGGCTGCGCCAACCAGGACGCCTGCCAGGCCAGTACCGGCACCGCCAGCGCTCGCCCCCTTGAGCACCCGCTCCGATTTCGTTTCGGGCGCATCCACCCTGACGATATCGGTCGGACTCACCAGGGCGATGGACGCGAAAGTACGTGCGGGCAGCGTATCCTGCTTCGGCGCCTGGGTCGTGCAGGCGAGCAAACTCAGGCAGAGAGCCGTACACAGCGCCCTGTTCAGCCTTGCACGCGGCCTGGTGAAGATCGGCAAACCAGCTTGAGGCCCCATTTCATTCCTCCGCCCTGGTTGGGAAAATCCCTCACCAGGTAATCAACAGGTTCCTGTCGCCCAGCGCTTCTTCCCCCTTGCCGGGCGGCACATTGTGAATCAACAACTCCGAGGACGACAGGTGAACATCCTGCACGACCTCGAAATACATCCGCGCGCCGCCCGGGCAATTGAATTCAGCAATTTCTCCCTCGACGGTCAAACGCCGGGGACCGGCAGGCAGCACATGGAAAATATAGCCCTTGTAATGCAAAGGTTCATCCCGGAGGGAGCCGAGGGTCACTGCGGGCGGATAGTCTCTGCCCAGAATGAGATTGGCTTTCTTGTACACATAGACTGCACACTGCCCTGCGCCGGGCTCGAAATGCCTGGCCTCACTGTCATCCTGCCGCTTGGTCACGACTGCGATTTTTTCCCGCTCGAGCCTGAGGGGCTCCCTGCCGACCGCGACACCCACCCAACCGGACACCAGGCAGAGACCTGCGTCCCAGCAACCGTAACGCGCCTCGAGTGCTTCGTAGTAGTCGAGTGTCTCGCCCTCAAACATCACCAGCAGGGACTGGTACTGCTGTATCCCGTCCACGGTGATCATCCGCGATTGGCCATAGATCCAGATACGACCGCCGTCCAGTTGCGCATCGGCATGACCGAGTACGGATGCAACCCCATCCCGGGAGCTTTTGCCCACTTGCAGCCGCCCGAGCGTGGTTTCGTTATAGGGTTCCGGAATCCCCGTTGGAATCGGCAGGAAAGGAGCGCATCCATTGAGGCCAGGTAGCGCAACGAACAGGACCAGGAGGAATGCCTTGCGCACGCTGTTCAACCCAGTGTCCAGTCGCCGGCTGTAGTCTTGCGCAGAAACCCCTTGCGCTTGAGTTCGGCCATCACCCGGCTCACGGATTCCACCCGTGCACCAACCAGAGCGGCGCAATCGGGGTTGGACGGAAGCACAAATGCTGTCTCGCCTTTTTTATAGAGTTCATCAAGCGTAAGCAACAGTTTCCTGACGCGCTCATCAACATGAGCGGCAGTAAATTCGAGCAGATGCGCGTCAGCCTGTGCCAATTGTTCCTGCCACTGCTTCATCAAACGCTTGCAAAGGGGGGGCTGTTCGAGAGCGAGTTGGCTGACCGAGCTTACCGGGATCTGGCATATATCCGCCGGTGAGAGCGACTCCGCCAGATGCTGGTAGGGGCTACCGGTCAAGGCCTCCAGGCCGATCGTAGCCCCCGGGCCGGCGAGCCTCACGATGCGCATATCCCCGTCCGCTGACAGCAGCGAAAGTTTCACCACGCCACGGCGGATAGAATATACCTGGCGTGGTTGATCGCCCTGTTTATACACCGTATCCCCGGGCTGGTACCAGGAATGCACCACCGAGCGCAGCAGGGGCTCCGCCGCTTCCAGGTCGATCCCGGCGAACAGCATGCGGTCCCGAACCACGCAGTTGGCGCAGTCGACGTGGCGCCGCGTGGCCTCATTGCAGTGAAGGACGGCATCTGTCTCTTCGGGTGGTCGGCTCATTATGCTTGGAATCTGTCTTTCTGGCCTGTCCAGACCCCGATTCTGCCAGATTGCGCTTGATCCATGTCAATAAAATCAGTGATTGAGTGCCAGAATTGCGATAGATCACTTCCTTTTTCGACGGCCGGGATATGCTGGAAAGCGCTGGTATTCACTCGCGCCCGCGATGCGCCATAGGAGTACAAGCGAATTTTCTGTTACCGAAAAAGGTAGAGTGGACTATGAATAAATCCCTTAAGACCCTGGCGCTCTGTGTCCGGCGCGCAGTGACCGTCCCCGCCTGCGCACTGTTGATCGCCTCTCCCGCCATGGCAGGCAAGATCACTTCCATCACCTCGAACAATATTGGCTCAGGCGGTGCCGATGCTGGCATTGCCTACGGCTTCGGTGGCTGGAACCTGGACAATGTCACGGTTTATATGAGTGATGGCGCAGGCGCTTACACGCCAGCGACTTTCGACGCCTTGTCCGGGGTTTACACCTTCGCACCGGATAGTGACCACACCTACTACGCGGACGTCTCCAATGGCAGCACAGTAGTGGGCCGTGTCCTGGCCAAGGACTGGCCGATTGGCGAGCCTCCCACCATCAAGGTCATCAACGACGATAGCCTGGTACGCAACGGGCGGCCGGCGAACTGCATCATGGCCACCTCCTACCTCGAGGGGAGCTATCTCGATACCGCCTCCCCGGAACCGGTGATCTGCAGCAGCGACTACCAGACCCACAAGCGCTTCAAGGTCGCCATGCTGCCCGAGATACTCGATGAAGGTAAGGGCAGCGTCGACCTGGTCTTCAACGTCGAGGACGAAGCGGACGCGGTGGCACGACAATACGAGGTGTTCCAGAAAATCAACAACTGGACCAACCGCAGGCTCACCGGCTTCTCCATCGCGGTGGGCTTCGGCGTCGGCGATGATTTCGTCGCGGTCGCGGACGAAGACCTGAGCCTGTCTGTACCGGCGAGCCTGTGGGACTACGACCAACTGGCGACCTTCTCCGCAGGCCTGTTCGGCGCGCTGGACACCCACGGGCAGGTCGGCTTTTACGACGACAAGACTCGCGCTGGATTCTACATCGATGAATACGGCACCGAAGCGGGCGATCTCGGCACCACCAGCCTGCATGCAACCCGCCGTCTCGGCAGCAACTACGAGGAACTGCCGCGGGGTGTGGAGGCAATGAACCAGTTCGGTTACTGGCTGCCGAACAATGCCCTGCCCTACGGCATCTTCTTCGACGATGACGGCAATCCGGATACCGATGCGGCGCTGGTGGCCTGGTACGGTTACAACCCGGCCACGGAAGACCTTGGCTGGATGCGCGGGGTCGCCGACAAGTTTGTCGCGGTCGATGATGCGGTGATCGAAGGCTATGCCAACAACCTGCTCTACACGGCAGCTGTCATAGACGATCTGGTCAATGTCGGCCTGAACTACATCGTCACCGTGGGGGACGTCACTACCTTTCCCTCGAGCACTTTCACCATCCGCATAACACCGACTGCGCTGGACGAAGGTGTTCCCGAGGCGACCTTCCCGCCCTTCGTCGTCGAAATGCCGGAGGGATCGGGCGAGTACACCCAGGTTACCCCGGTACCTTGGCTGGCCTATGACGCAGAGGCGTCGTTGACGCTGGAGCCCGGCCCGGTATTCGAAGTCGGGGCAGTGCTGACCGCCCGGGTGGGTGATACCGACGCGGACCTCGATCCGACTGCCATCGATATGCTGAGCGTCGATATTTCGGTCGACGGGATTTACCAGGAAACAATCACCCTCTACGAGCTGGGTGATGATCGTGGCGTGTTCGCAGCCAACCTGGCCTCCAGCTACAGTGAATCTGCCGTCGGCACCGAAATTTCCGTGACCTACGGCGGACTCAGCGATACCACCACGGCAGTGGAACCGACAGAACCGCCGGTTTCCTACGACCTGTCAGTGATCAGCCTGGAAGTTCCGGAAACCGTTCTGGACAGCCTCTCGCGGACGATCAAAGTCAGGATCGAGAACGATCACCAGACGCTTGAATCAGCTTCCGGCGTGGTGCGACTGGTCGGCATCGCCGACGACGGTACCGTATACGACAGCTTCGCCGACGTGCCGTTCTCGCTTGATCCCGGTAAAAAAGACCTGGCCAGCTTCCGCTGGACTGCATCCCTGGCAGATCCCGCAGTAGCGCAGACTGTCGAGTGGACTGCGGGAATTTATGTGGTACCCGAGTTGAATGGCGGGGTCATTGTGGATTCGATGACGGCGGTATCGGTGGTCGAACCGAAGTTACCCAAAAAAGGAGGTAACTGAGTTCGCCCAGCAAATAGCGGCGGGCCGCGAGAGGCCCGCCGATAGACACCTGGCCCCGGCGTCAACCTTCCGCCGGGGCCGTTTTCATTCCTCTGGGCTCACTGCCTCCTTGGTTGCGTCCCAGGCCTTCTCGGAAGTTTCCTTGGTGGCATCCCAGGCCTTCTTGCTGCCCTCCTTGGTCGCGTCCCAGGCCTCGCCTGAAGTTTCCTTGGTCGCGTCCCAGGCTTCGCCAGAAGTCTCCTTGGTTGCATCCCAGGCCTTTTCGCTGCCTTCCTTTGTTGCCTCCCAGGCGTCCTTCGACGTTTCCTTGGTCGCGTCCCAGGTGTCGCTGGAAGCCTCCTTGGTCTTCTCCCAGGCTTCGCCGGATGACTCCTTGGCCTTGTCCCAGGTACCGGCTTCCTCTTCGGCATAAGCGCCAAGGCTCAAACCCAGTGCCAGCAGCGCGACGGATAGTTTGTTCATGTTGGAACCCTCTTGCGGTTGACGTTGTTGCTTGTGGACGGGGGGAAGTATAGATCAGCTTGTCGCGCCCCTCCCTGTAAGTGCTGGCGCTCACCAGGCGGGCGGGCCTGGCCTAGCTGACCCAGGTGGGGAAACCTTCCTCGGCGCTGACGGTTTCGCCATTGAGCAGGCGCTTTACCATGCCCATGTCCGAGTAGTCACGCCAGTAGCGGATCTTTTCGTTCTCTACCTCGAAAATGCCGAGCAGGGGGAGTTTCGCGTCGTGGCCGTTGACGCCGACAATATCCAGGCGCTCCGTGTACACCCGGTTTTCCGCGGTACCGAGATTGTGGATAAGGAACTCGACGGTATCCGGAAACATCGCCCACACGCCCGTGTCCGGCGCGGCAAAATGATCCAGGACCGCCTGCTTGCCGCGGTAGATCTCCAGACCCACGTTCATGAATTCAATATCCTCGGCGATCAAGGGTTCGATGGTGCTGAGGTCGCGGTCGCTGACATTGGCGCAAAACGCGCGGACGATCTCTTCGGGTGTCCTGGTCATGGGCGATATGGCTCCGTTTTGGCGCTGCTTATTATCGAGAGCTGCTGCCCGGATTTACTCACAGGCCAGGGGCGCTGTAAATCTTTGTTGCAAATCGCCGTGCCGCCGCCCGCCTGGGAGACTAAGCTGTTATCAACATAAGCCCTCTGCTCACGGGAGGTATCCCATGCTGAGACTCGTGGTAATAGCCGGCCTGGTGCTGCTGGGATACTGGTACTACACCGGGCCAATGCAGGACCGCCAGGCCAGCCCCGCGCAGCAGGCGCAGGAATACGCCCGCCAGATGAACGCCTGCATGCGCCAGGAAGCCCGGATCGCCGCCGGCGCCGGAATGGCCGGCATGATGCCGGAGAGCGGCGACGTCGAATCAGTCTGTGCCGACAGGCTCAAACTCGAGCGCCGGGAGGGCCAGTGGATGGCGCGTGATGACTGACGCGAGCCTGCCGTGTTCACCGCGGCATGCTTTTCGGCACCATGACCGGCCGCGCAACCCAGCGCTCGAATCGCGGCGCAATTCGATCGAGGTTTTCTGACCACCAGGCCGCGTCCAGGGCTATTGCCGAGGCGAGATGGGCCCCGGCTGTCGGCAACTGCTCCCGCTGGGCAGGCGACAGCAGTTTCATAGAGGAAGAGCGCATCGGCCCGTAGGGAATATATGCCGCCTGCGCGGCGAGGCTCTCGGTCGAGGTGGCGAAGCGCACGAAATCACGCGCCAGTTCCGTGTTGCGGCCGTTTTTCGGTATGCCCCAGACATCGTAGTACCAGAGTTGGTGATCCCACAACAGATCGAAGGGCTCGCCGCGCTCCACCGCCACGGCAATCCGCCCACTATAAACCGAGGTCATCGCAACGCTGTCGGTCTCGAGGAAGCGTATCGCTTCGTGCCCAGAGCGCCACCAGTCGATGAAGGGCTTGATGCGGTCAAGTACGGCAAAGGCCCGCTCCAGGCCATCCTCGGTGGAAAGCACCTTGTATACGTCTTCCGGCGCCACCCCGTCGGCGATGATCGCCCACTCCAGGTTGCCCATGGGGGAACGTCGCAATCCGCGCCTGCCCGGGTAGCTGGCCAGATCGAAGAAGTCTTCGAGGGCGCCCGGCGGACGCTTGAAGCGGTCCGCCCGGTAGCCGATGGCCGTGGCGCTGACCACGTTACCCACACCGCAGCCCGCGGGGTCCAGTTCGATAAAATCCTCGCTGGCGGGCGTGCCGTCCGGGGCTGCGGGAAGACCCTGTGCGTCCAGTGGCTCCAGCAGGCCTTCATTGCAGGCCCTGATCGCATCGAAAAGCTCCAGATCGACCACGTCCCAGGTGACATTCCACGAACGTACCTGCTGACGCAGTTCATCAATACCACCGTCGTACTGGATAATATCGACGCGCTTCCCCGTCGCCTCCTCGTAGGGCCGGATGAACCCCAGTATCTGGCTGCGCAGGTAGGCGCCGTCCCAGGACACCACGTTGAGCGAGTCTTCCCCCCGGGCTTGCTGAACAGGCGCCGCAAGGGCCAGGAGAATCGCGCCGGCCAGGGCGTTCCAGAAAACCATGCGCCGTTTGAGGTCGCTCAAATTCCTCACCAGTAATAACCCACATTGATGTTCAGCCGCCCTTTCCAGTCGTCTTCGCCGCCCCTGCCGAGGGTGCCGTCGCCGAAATAAGGCATGTTGTTGGCGAAGATATAATCCACGTAGGTGAATATCGGGCCGGTACCGATGGCACAGCCCAGGGTGTTGACCTGGGAGTCGATGGCGCCTTCCAGGCTCTTGTACAAGCGCGAATAATCGTTGTAACAGGTCAGGCTGTCGATGTACTGCCAGGGCGGCTGCAGGTTATAGGCGACATTGGCGACCAGTATTTCAGCTTCACTGTCGAGGTCGTAAGTACCGCCAAAGGCGCCCAGCCGGACCACGCCGCTGTCCACGCCCGGCGGATTGGCGGGGTCGAATTCATAGCGCCCACCCTGCAACTGGAAGTTCCAGCGCCCGCAGCGGCTGTCCAGGTGGGCCATCGCGGCCCAGCGGTCACCGCGATCCCTGGTCACCGCATTATAGATTTCGCCTATCTCGTAGGACGCGCCGACCTCTGTTTCGCACAAGGTGCCGAGCCCCAGCGTGTAGGTACTGCGCAGGTTCAGCTGGTTGGATTCCTCGTTCTGCTGCTCCCCGGCGCGCACCAGGTCAAACGCGAAACGATCGGCATTGGTGGCGTCGTTGAGCTCTTCACTCTTGAAAAATGCGATGTGGGTATTCCAGGCACCGTCCTGGCGCTGGTATTTCACCCCAACGTCGTAGTCGTCGGCGAAGCCGGCGTAATAAGGCACGCCGTACCAGAAGTTGTGGGAGGCATAGGGCAGCAGGCCGAAGGGCACCTGGGTAATGCCGCCCTGGATCTGGCCCTGCTCGCCGAAATCGTAGCCGATCCAGCCGTGGTGAATGACATTCATGTAGGGGTAGAAACGGTACTCGGCGGACAGCAGTAGCTTTTCAACCTCACCGTCCACGCTGAGACGGAACATATCGAGGCCGCCCTCGCCGCGCTTGCCGGTCGAGTCTTCCACGTCCTCACGGTAGATGAGGTTGAATCGCAGCGCGCCACCCATCGCGATGTCGGGCGCGGTTTCCGGCTCCTCCACGGTCTGCGCCTGTTCCGAGCCGGAAACGGCCACGTCGAGGTATTCCACGGGTACGCGGGAAGACTTCTCGCTCTCCAGCCTTTCCACCCGGGCGCGCAGGGCGGCAATCTCCGCCCTGAGTGCGGCGATAGTCTCCTCCTCCATGGAGGCCGACACAGGCACTGCCAGCAACATAGCCAACACACTGGCAAGCAGCCGGGAAAAGCCCGGGCAAAATTCCGCGTCGCTGTGCTCGCAGCCCGGCATATGTCGCTTCAACCCTCACCGTATCCAAAATCCTTACGCGCGAGAGTCAGTGTAGTTCATCCTCCCGGTCCCGGTGCCGTGGGAGCTCATGCGCCAAATCCGTCGCCCAGGACCACGCCGGGATTGAGCGTGTTGTGGGGATCGAGGCTGCGCTTCAACAGGCGCATCAATTCAACTTCGGCGGGTGAGCGGGAGACCGACAACCACGGGGTCTTTTCCCTGCCGATCCCGTGTTCGGCCGATACCGAGCCGCCGTAATCGCCAAGCGGTGTGTATACGTGGCGGTCGGAAAGCTCGTGCTGTCCCTCCCCAACAGCGCCCGGCGTCACGAAGAGGTGGAGGTTGCCATCACCGATATGGCCAAAGACCAGGCAGGTGCCCCCGGGCCAGGATGCGCGAACTGCCGATTGCACCCGCTCCACGTACTGGGCCATATGCCGGATCGGCAGGCTCACGTCGTACAGATAGGTGGGCTGGCGGGCTGTCACCGCATCGAAATCCTCCCGCACTGCCCACAGGGATTCACGCTCGGACTCGGACTTGGGAATTACCGCATCCGCGATCACGCCGGTTCCGAGCAGTTCCTCCAGCAGGTTCATGAAACTCGAGTGGTCCGGCCCCGGATCGACGCCACGACTCTCCACGATGGCGTAGAAGGGGTAGTCGCGATCAAGCGGGGGGCGATGCCAGCCCGGTTCCGTCACCGTGCGATAGTAGTCGCCCCACATCACCTCGAAGGCGCTCAGCCTTGCGTCGAGTCGCGATTGAGCCATGGAGAGCAGTTGGCAGATATCTCCAAAACCCTGCACTGCCACCATCGCGGTGTCCCGGCTGCAGGGCGCGGGACGCAGCCTGAGCACTGCACGGGTCACCACCCCGAGGGTGCCTTCGGAGCCGATGAACAGGTGCTTGAGATCATAACCCGCATTGTTTTTCAGCATGCTATTCATCGCCGGGATGATCGTGCCATCGGCGAGAACCACTTCCAGGCCCAGAACCAGTTCACGCATCATCCCGTGGCGGATGACGTTGGTACCGCCGGCATTGGTGGCCACGTTGCCGCCGATTGTGCAGGAACCGCGGGCACCGAGATCCAGTGGAAAATACAGCCCCTGTGCGGCTACCGCCTCCTGGACCTCCTGCAGGACCGCGCCAGCCTGGACCGTTACGGTGCAGGCGATCGGGTCGATCTCCTCGATCGTCCGCATTCGCTGCAGTGAAATCGCAACCTGGTCCGCGCGACTGTCGGCGCCTCTCGCGCAGCCTGTCAACCCGCCCTGGGTGACCACTTCGACCCGGTGTTCGAGACACAGGGCGAGGGCCCTGCTGACCTCTGCCGTGCTGCGCGGCTGCAACAGGAGTCGCGCCTGGTATGGGGAGCTGTCCCAGTAACTGGTAGCCCGCTTGCCAAACTGTTCAGGCGTGTAGACCCGGTCGTCCCCCAGGGACTGACGCAAGGCGCTTTCCAGTTTTTCCACTTCCGACTCCCGATCCGGCCCGGCGCTTCGCCTGGATGGTCTTGGAAACTACACCGGGGCCAGCCCCTGGGCAACACTGGCCAGCGAAGAACAGTTGATCTTTTTCATGGCTCACCTAACATTAGACACTTGGGATTAAACACTTGGCTGGTCTCAGAAACCTGAATTCGGAAAATCTGACGACCAGATCGCCGGGCGGCGGCGGCAGGGAGGCATATCGCTTATGCAACGGCTAATTGTCGCGTTTCTGCTGTGCCTGTTCACCGCGCCGCTCCTCGCCGAGCAGCGCTCAATCACCTGCCTCGGGCGCCTCGAGCCCAAGGACGGGGTCATCAGGCTGGCCGGCCCTTCCAGTGGCGGAGGCGTCATCCAGTCACTGTCGGTGGAAAAGGGCGACTGGGTGGACAAAGACCAGCAGGTCGCTCTGCTGAACACACACCCCCTGCGCCTCGCTGAAGTCGAACGGCTCGGCGCCCTGGTAAAGAATGCCCGGCGAGAACTGTCGCGCCAGGAAAACCTCGCGAAAACCTCCGCCACCAGCCGCGTCAATCTCGACGATGCCATCATGAAGCTCGAAGTTGCCCAGGCCGAGCTGGCGGCGGCCCTCGCGCAACTGGAACTGACCGTGGTCAAGGCGCCCATCCGCGCCCAGGTGCTCGACATACACGCCAGGCCGGGTGAGCAGATCGGCCCGGAGGGCATTGTCGAACTGGGGCGAACCGACCAGATGTACGCCATAGCCGAAGTCTACGAGACCGACATCGGCGCAGTCAGGCCGGGGCAAGTCGCAAGAATTTCCCTGCCCGCGCTCGACCAGCCCCTGGGGGGCATCGTGGAGGACAGCGAACTCAGTGTCGGTCGTATCGATGCGATCGGCACGGACCCGATAGCCCGCACCGACGCCAGGGTGATCGAAGTACGCATCCTGCTCGACGAGAGCGCAGCGGTAGCGCGCTACACCAACATGCAGGTAGACGTCGAGATACTCCCCTGATGCGCCTCCCGCTTCCCCTCGGCGTACGCCAGCTGTGGCACCAGAAGTTCCGCCTGCTGACGGCCACCCTCGGGATAGCTTTCGCGGTGATCCTGGTGTTCATGCAGATGGAACTCGAGGAGGCCCTGTATACCAGCGCCGTGCGCTACCACGAGGCGCTGGACTACGATCTCATCATGCTGAGCCCGAAGACTCCGCACATCGTCGCGGCCCAGGGCTTCCCCCGCAATCGACTGTACCAGGCCCGCGGTGTCGAGGGCGTGCAGTCCGTGACGCCGGTCTACCTGGGGCAAGCCATATGGCGTCACCCCCTTCAACCCCTGAACCGCCGCAGTATCTTTGTGCTGGCTTTCGAACCCCGGGACCCGGGCTTCGATAATGTGCTGGGCGCGGGCCTGAAACGCCAACTGCAACTGCCTTACCGGGTCAGCTTCGATCGCCTTGGACGCCCGGAATTCGGGCCGATCGGCGACCTGGTGGATGCCGGCGAGACAGTGGTGACCCAGGTCAACGACAGCGAATTTACCGTTGCCGGCCTGCACGCCATTGGCAGCGGCTTCGCGATCGAGGGCAGCCTGATTACCTCCGACCTGAATTTCCTGCGCATGTTTCCCGATCGCAGCAAGTCATCGATTGAATTCGGCCTGATCCAACTCGAGCCCGGTACCGATCCGGCACAAGTCAGCAAGGCAATACTCGATACACTTCCCGGGGACATACGGGTACTGACACGCAAGGGTTTCACCGACCTGGAAATCAGCCACTGGAGTAGCGCCACGCCCACCGGCATTGTCTTCGGCTTCGGCGTCATCATGGGGCTGTTCGTCGGTGCGATCATCGTCTACCAGATTCTCTACGCCGACGTGCAGGACCACCTCAAGGAGTACGCCACACTGTTGGCGATGGGTTACTCCCACGGCTACCTCAGGTCCGTTGTGCTGCAGGAGGCATTGGTGCTGACTGTCCTCGGTTTTATCCCCGGCGCGCTGATCTCGATGCAACTATTCAGCGCAACGGCCGAGGCCGCGCACCTGCCCCTGGAGATGTCGCTGAGGAATGCCGCGACAGTATTCGCCCTGACCCTGGGTATGTGTGTGGTCTCCGGCCTGCTCACCGTGCGCAAGTTGCGCGGCGTCGACCCGGCGGAGGTGTTCTGATGCCCGACGCCCCGCTGATCGCACTGGAAAATGTGTCCTACTTTTTCGGCAAGGGCGCACTGCGTAAGCAAATCCTGCACGAGATCTCGGTGGAGATCGCCTCCGGCGAAATCATCATTCTTACCGGCCCCTCCGGTTCGGGTAAAACCACCCTGCTCACCCTGATCGGCGGCCTGCGTTCGGCACAGGAGGGAAATCTCAGGGTGTTGGGGAACGCGCTCGAGAACAGCGGCGAACGCGAGCGAATGAAGGTACGCCGGCAGATAGGCTATATCTTCCAGCAGCACAACCTGCTCGAATGCCTGTCGATTCGTGACAACGTCTACATGTCGCTACAACTCAAGGCCAAACTCGACGGTTCCGCCAGCGCGCGGGTGGATGAGGTCCTGGCGCGGGTTGGCCTGGCCGAGCACGGCGACAAAAAGCCCGCCGCGCTTTCCGGCGGGCAAAAGCAGCGCGCCGGTATCGCCCGTGCACTGGTGAACAAGCCAAGGGTGGTTCTGGCGGACGAGCCGACAGCATCGCTCGACAGCAAATCGGGCCGGGATGTCGTCGAACTGATCCAGTCCCTTGCGCGCGAAGAGGGCACCGCAGTCATCCTGGTGACCCACGACAATCGCATTCTCGATGTCGCCGACCGGATTCTCCACCTCGAAGACGGTTACCTGAAAACCCTGACCGAAGCTGTCTCCGAAAACACCAGCCGGATGCTCAACCTGCTGGAAAAGCATGATCCCACCGTCGCCAGCCACCTCGCGGCAATGGCACTGGCCCTGTCGCGGGTTGCCTTCGCCGATCACGAGGTGACCAGGGAAGAGCGCGCGATGATCCGCAGCATCCTCTCGGACATCTCCGACCTCAGCGCGGCGGAAGTGGAATTTATCCTCGAACTGTCGATGATTCAGCACAGCGGGCAGATATCCGGTAAGCCCGGCCAACTGCGGGAGCCGCCATTTGATGAGCAGCAGGCCCGCCAGTTCATGGATTGCCTGTATTCGATCGCCGGAGCGGATGGCGAGGTCTGCGAGGCGGAACTGGCGGAGATTCATTGCATCGCCCGGGAATTTGGACTGGAGGATTACCTGGCACCCCGATGACCCCGGTGTGTAGACCATATTCCATGGCCCTCAAACGACCACCGAAGGAGCTCTTGCCCTGCTCGGGACTTGAAGATTTGCTGGTATGCGCTAGCTTTCATGCTACATATCTGCAGCGTGATGCGGAATTCCAGGGTTCAGGGCGGTTTTAATTACCGGTCGGTATCAAAAACGGCCTCTATCTAACAGATATTCATAACAACGCCCTCCACCGCCGCCTCTGCAAGCGCTCCAAGTTCAAAAAAACCTCAGGGAAGAGTCTGGTAACTGCAGGAGTTTCAGACGGGTTGCCTCTTCCGGTCGGGGCCGCCGCCCTTGTGGTAACGCTGAGCAGCCTACCCGACCGCATGTACATCGGGAGTTGGCCCGCAGGATCTCCCGAGGGAGTGATACCCATGTTCAGCCCACAAACCGGGCGGCCATTCATTGCATCGGTGGCCGCCGCATCATTTTTTCTCATTCCCCTGCAATCCCAATCCGCGCCAGGCACTAGCACACTCGTGCCCGGCACGCCGCGATCGGCACCTGCCTGCGACCCTTACAACCCGACCATCGATATCGATTTCCGTATCGCCGATTTCCAGTCGGGACACTGGAACAATGTGAGTATTTCCTCCGACGTGGAAACCCTCACCCTCGACACCTGTGCCAGCCCCGCTGATCCCGATGCGGATGGCGTGGGAATCGACAGCGGCTCGCCCCCACTCCCGGGCGTGGACAAGGGCGAGACCTTCATCATGGACCTGCAAAGCGCGGATGGAACCGCGGCCTTCGACGTGAGCGGGATGTACGTCAGCAATTTCGTCACTGCCGGCAACGGCGAAACCTGCGAAGTCACCCTGACTCACCTGGACGATACCACGTCGACCTTCACTTTCAGCAGGAAGAACCCCCTGAATTACCCCACTCCCGCAGGTGACGCCAACCCCAACAACGAATTCCTGGTGAATTTCGTCGCCGATGGCGAAGACCCCCTGCGCATCACCCGGGCGACGGTAACTGCGAGCAGTGGTGACTGTAATATCCTGGGCTTTACCAACAACCCGGTCGTATTCGACAGCGGCGACTGCCAGGCGGATGACCTGCCTGTGCCGGGACAACAGGACCCCTGCACCTCCACCCTTGCCCAGGGGGTAAAACTGGACATCGAGGCCAACGAGGACATGGTCGGTATCCTCTACAAGGAAGGCGTGGTCATCGTCGATGACCCGAGGGACTACTGCAAGGGACTGGCGGCGGCGCCGGAAGCGCTGCCGATTGACCTGAATGGCGGAGGCGCGGACCTGATGATACCCGCGCAATACTGCGGCTACCCGAGCTCTGATCCGAAGATCCACTTCCTCGTCCTGCGCAGCGAAGTGGAAATCAACGCGGACGTTGTCCAGATGATTCTCCAGGACGGTGATTCTCCCGAATACGCCTGCACCTCGGACGACCCCGCAAGGCGCCCGCAGGTGCTGCACCTTCCCAATAACATGAACAGCGACAATGGCCCGCTTGCCGGGCCGCTCGACGAGATACCCTACTTCGACCCGTCCGGCAGTGGCGCGATTCACGCCTCCACCGACAACATTCCCCTTCCGCGGGAAGCCACGATCGGGCCCTGCGGAAGTTTCCGCAGTACTACCGACGGTTACTCCATCTTCGCCTACCACCTGCGTCATGCCCTGCCTGAAATGACCTACACGGTGGGCGACCCTGCCGACCTCGCGCTGGAGAATTTCAACCGATCACAGTTCGAACTGGGCCTAGCCCGCCTACAGGCCTACGTCGACCTGGTTTTTCCCTGTATCGACCGCTACGGCACCGGTCAGTCAACACTGCAGTACTACCTGAACTTCATCAGTGACCGCTACGCCCAGGACAAGTTCGAGGATGTGGTGTATTACATCCAGGGCTTCCTGGCGCGGCTTGAAGATCCCACTTCCCACCTCTACGAGGACCTGCGCGGTTGCTACTACGACCTGGAATTCGAGGCCTACCCGATCAGTGAAACCAGCACGGCCTTCGTGGAGGAAGACCCCGACCCGACGCCCGGGGCGAACGCACTGGTGCCGGCAAACGCTATCGGACATTTGAGAGCTGATTTAGAGCACCTTCTCTGGCTGAGCTACACCGGGGCAGGCCTGCTCCACGAAGACGTTCCGAGCAGCAATACCTGCCTGCCCTATTTCGGCTGCCCGGAAACACCCTAGTAGCCGCCTGATGCGCCACCGCGCTGTGACCGGTGCGGTGGCGCAAAGTGTTACCAGGCCGAGCCTGTTCGAGGCCCCTGTAACTGGTACGAGAAGCCAACACAGCGTCGAAAAGGATTGCCGATGAGCCGAGCGGCTGGTGGTTCCGGAAAACACGGGGAAATCGCTCCGGGCCAAAAGCCCGCGAGTTTTTTCTCACGCCACGAATGGACACTGGTCGGCCTGCTGGCCATCCTCACCTTCGCGCTCGGCTGCTTCGGTTACGCCCAGACCATGCCCTTTGCCGACGAGGGCGGCGAACACACCTGGTGGGACGTTATCTACGCCAGCCTGCAACTGTTCATCTTTGAAGGCCCGGACGCCACGGCGGACTGGCCGCTTCACCTGCAACTGGCCCGGGCAATGGCTCCCGTGATCATCCTCTACACGGCAGCCAAGGCCGTGTGGAGCCAGGTACATCACCAGGTTTCGCTCTACTGGCTGCTGTCGAAAAAACGTCGCTACGTGGTCATCGCCGGCGTCGGTGAAACCGGCTTCCGTATCGGCAAGGACTACCTGCTCAACAGCGACAAGGCCGTGGTGGTGATCGACAACGACGCCCTCAACCCCCTTGCAGCGGAACTCAAGCACATCGGCGCTACCGTCGTGTATGGCAATGCCATGGACCCCCTGGTGCTGCACGACGCAAGGGTGGTCTATGCCAAAGAGCTGTTTCTCTGTACCAGCGACGACAAGGCCAATATCGCCATCGCCAAGGCCGCCGAACGACTCACACGGCGACTCAGGAATAGCGAGGTTCGGCGCCTCGAAAACATCGCCAGTCGCCATGAGCGGGCAGCCGCCGGCGAGCCGCTCCACCTCGGGCTGCGCTGTTTCATGTGTGTGGACACGCCTGACATCTACGAGGTATTCAGCGCCCACAGCTTCTTCGAGACCAACAGCTCCCGTTTTTCCATTCGACTGTTCAACCGCCGTGAAACCATGGCCCGCAACATCTTCCAGCACTGCGCGCCGGACCTGTATCACCGCCCCGTGGACGCTTCCTGCGAGCCCATGCATATCCTCTTCATCGGCTTCACCGCACTGGCGCGGGAATTGATCATCCAGACTGCGCTCACGGCACACTACACCGACTTTCGCCTGCCACGTGCCACGGTACTTTGCTCTCCCGCGCGCGAGGAGGAAGTGGGCCGCTTCCTCTACCGCTACCCGCAGCTGCGAAAAACCCTGGACATCGAGTTTGTCTACGCGGACCCGATGACCATCGCCGAAGAGTACTGGCGCGAATTGCAGTCATCCTCGACCTTCAAGGTCTGTTACGTCGCCATGCGCCGGGACGTGGAGGGCATCCTCTGCGCGCGGCGACTGAATCGCCTGCGGCGTCTGGCCGGCCTGCCGCCCCTGTCGTTTGTCGTCTGCCTGAACCAGCAAAACTTCCTCGCGGAAATCATCGACGATGACTTCGAGCCCATCTACCGCGACAAGCAGCGGCTCCCCGCGCACGAACCGATCGAGTATTTCGAGACCCTGGACGAAACCCTGACCATAGACGTCGTCGTCAACGAAGCCCTGGACCAGATGGCCCGAACCCTGCACAACGACTATGCGAAAACGCAACTGGGGCTCGGCGAAACCGCCGATGACAATGCCTCACTGATACCATGGTCCGAGCTACCCGCGCACAAGAAACGGGCGAACCAGCGCGCGGCGGCGCACATCGACGTAAAACTCCGCCTGTGCGACTGCGCCGCCTACAGCGAGGCGGCTGCCGCTGACGAAGTGGAATTCCCGCCAGACGCCCGCTTGCTCGAGCAGTTATCCCGGCTCGAGCATCATCGCTGGATGGCGGACAAGTATCTCGCGGGCTACAGCTTTGGCGAACACCGGGACGAAGACCAGATGCTCCACCCCGACCTCGTTCCCTGGGAAGCCCTGTCCGAAGCCGACAAGGAGAAGGATCGCGATAACATACGCCGCATTCCGGCGCTGCTCAAAATCCAGCGGCTGAAAGTCTGCCGGCTGGGAGGCTGAGCCCTTGCCTCAACCCGACTACAGGTACCGCGCTTTTATCAGCTATGCACACGCCGATGAAGCCTGGGCGCGCTGGCTGCACAAGTCCCTGGAAACCTATCGCCTGCCGCGGCGACTGGTGGGCCTGCAAACCCAGCTCGGCGCGGTGCCGGCGAAGCTTGCACCGGTTTTTCGTGACCGCGAGGAGCTTGCCAGCGCGACCGACCTCGGTGAGAAACTCACTGCCGCTCTGGAGGACGCCGCGAGCCTCATCGTTATCTGCTCCAGGGCCTCCGCCCGCTCGCACTGGGTAAACGAGGAAATACTCGCCTACAAGCGACTCGGCCGTTCCCAGCGAATATTCTCCCTGATCGTCGATGGCGAGCCCTACAGCAGCGGCATACCGGGGGAGGAGGAAAACGAGTGTTTTCCCCCGGCGTTACGCTTTCAACTCGCCGACGACGGCGAACTCAGTGACGCTCCGGCAGAACCCATAGCCGCGGATCTGCGCCCCGGAAAGGATGGCAAGGCGAACGCGAAAATCAAGCTGATCGCCGGCATGCTCGGGCTCGGCTTCGACGATCTCAAACAGCGTGAACTGCAGCGCCGCAACCGCCGCCTTGCCCTTATCTCGAGCTCTGCGGTGGTCGGCATGCTGTTTGCCATCGGCCTGGCCGCGACGGCCGTGATCGCCCGCAACGAGGCGGAACGCCAGCGCGAGCGCGCTGAAAGGGAGGCGCGGACCGCGCTGCAGACGACCAATTTCATGGTAGACCTGTTCAGGGTATCCGACCCCGGCGAGGCCCGGGGCAAGAGCATCACCGCGCGGGAAATTCTGTCCCGCGGCGCCGATCGCATCCGCGAGGAACTGAACGACCAACCCCTGGTCCAGACGACCCTGATGGACACGATTGGCAAGGTCTACACCAACCTCGGGCTCTACGATGACGCCAGCCAGTTGCTGGAAGACGCCGTCGCCCTGCGCAGCAAGCTTTCCGGGCTACCCCCGGAGGAAAACGCGAGGACCCGCTACAACCTGGCGAATGTATTGACGGAAAAAGCAGACTACGAAAGCGCCGCCACACTTTATCAACGCGCCCTGCTGGAACTGGATTCCGCAGGTCTGGGCAACAGCGCGTTGCATGTAGATATTGTGGCCGCACAGGCGGAACTGCACTTTCGCCAGGGCGAGTACGCCCAGGCCGAACCCCTGCTGCGCAAGGTACTGGAAGAACGGCTGGCGCTCTATGGCAGCGAAGACGCATCCGTTGCCGACGCCATCGAGGAACTGGGCCTGAACCAGTTCGACCAGGGCAGGCTCGCGGACGCGGAGGAACTGTTGCGGGAAGCACTGGCCCTGCGCTGGCGTATTCTCGGCCGCGATCCGCACCCGGATCTCGCCGAAAACCTCAATAACCTTGCACTGGTGCTCGAAACCTCCGGGAAGGTCGAAGATGCCCGGGCGCTTTACGAGCAGGCCCTGGAGATGAACCGGGCGCTCTACCCGGGGGCCCACCCGATCCTCGCCCTCAATATGGGCAACCTTGCCCAGGTCTACCGACTCCAGGGGAAATATGAACCCGCCGAGCGGCTCTACCTGGAAGCCATCGCCATGCAGGCCGAACTTCTCGGTGAATCGCACCCGGCTATCGCCCGGCTGAAGAACAATCTCGCCCTGGTCTACTACGACCAGGGCGATACCGCACACGCCCTCGCCCTGGCGAGGGAGGCCCTGGCAATGCGCCGCGCCACCCTGGGGGAAAACCACCCGGAAACCGCCCGTTCGCTGCGCCTGCTGGGGCAATGGCAGCTACAGGCCGGCGATATGCCCGAGGCAGAGACTCTCCTGCGGCAGGCGCTGGCCATCCAGGAGGATCTACTTGGCAGGGAACATCCGAGCACCGCGGTGACGCGAATGCGACTGGCCGAAGCGCTGCTGGGAGAGGGCCAGGCTGCAGAAGCACTGGCGCATGCCGAAAAAGCCGAGGCGGACTTGCGCGCTGCGCTCTCGGCGGGACACGAATTGAGTGTCGAGGCCGCGAATATTCACGCCATGGCCGTGGCTGCGGCCGGACAGGGCCCGGCGAGGGTTCAGGGCGAGGCTGTTTCCCGGTCAGCGGGCACACCACCTTCCCGGTAGCGATTGTAATCCAGCAGGCCCCCTTCCAACGGCTGCTCCGCCAGGAGCATGTCATGGAATTTGTCGCTGATTCGCCAGAACCAGGGGTCGCTGCGCTGCACTCCCCAGCGTTTGACCAGCGCCGCGTAGTCTTCGGCGGATTCAAGCCCGGCAACGCTGCGTGCAAAGAGGGGCATTTCCTTCTCGTTCAGCACCAGGAAATAATTCGGGTAAGCGCCGAGAAAACCGGGGACGACGGTCAGGGCATCTTCCCCAGGCAAGCGGCGCTCTGTTTCCTCGAACAACTGCGCGATATTGCTGTAGCCGGAATCGCGGACCAGGGTGTAAACACGGTCGGATTTATCGCCGATGATATTAAGCAGGGTTACCTGCGGCAAGAAGCTGTTGTGAGTGCCGACATTGCGCTGCAGGCCGTCGAATATTTCCACCAGTTCCTTGCTGGCCGTACCGCGATAATCCCATCTCTGCGACTGCGCTCCGTAGATGCGCTTCTGTTGCAGCCGCAGGAACTCACCCTTGGGATCACTGGTTTCGAAACTTACGCTGCTCTTCGCGTCATAGGTTTTCGAAAGGGCGGCAAAATAATCGGTCGCCGATTCAGGCGCGTCGCGGTACCAGTGGTGCCACAGCACACCGCGCGTTTCCCGGGGCATGAAAGCGAGAAAACTGCTCTCGCCCTCCATGCGCAGGAAGTCCATGTAGAGCCGCGATTCGAGTTGGTGTGAAACGGCGCCATAGACATCGTAGTTGGCGACCAGCAGGTAGTGAATCCGCTCCAACAAGGGATAGCCCACGACCCAGGCAGTCTTTGGCTCGCGCCCGACAAAGCCTTTCAGCACAGTCGCGGAATCGAAATGCCGAAGGACCGTAAGGGCCGCGTTGGCGTTACTGCCGTCACCGTCCCAGATGTAAGCGGCGTTGAGCCCGCCCCCCTCATCGGCAAGCCGTTGCTTGACGTAGCGCGCGCGTTTCTTGGCGTATTTCTGCGCGTCCTTGGCGTAGCCGCGCCAGGTCAGGAGGTCGATAACCGTCCCGGTGCGCGGGGTGGGCAGGCGCATGGCGCCCGCTTCCCGGGCGAGGAAGGCCTCGCTGCCCTCGTTATGCACTTGATCGGGATCGATAAACATCACCCAGAAACGGTCGTCGATCACGTTAAGTGCCACGCTGCCGCGACAGACCGGGCCCTTGATGAAATTCATGATAGTGAACTGCGCTTCATCGAGCATGAACCGGTAGCGGGAGAGTGAGGGAATCGCCTCGAAACTGATAAAGGGATTCGCTGCGACTTTCAGTTCGTATCCGGGCAATTTTTTAACTTCGTATTCCGGATCGAGGAACAATTCCTGGTAGCGTTCCATCCGCGCCTCATCCAGGCGATAGGGCATGTGGTTTTTCACCAGAGGTTGCGACGGCATTCGCATCAGGCGGTAGTAGAACCGCTTGCTGCCGGGATCGTCGAAGGGGCGTCGGCTGCGGATGACCTTCAGAGCTTCGCCGGGTGGCGTGGTGGAACGCACCAGGCGAAACCAGGCGGGCTTCTCCACACCGCCAAAGTAGATATCCGCAAGGAAAAGGTGTTCGTAGATGTAGCGCGCCATGAGGCGCTCTTTATTGCCCTCGCCGTTGAGAAAGGCCTCCCACTGTTGCAAGGCATCGGCTTCGC
The DNA here is from genome assembly GCA_033283325.1 of Halieaceae bacterium WMMBA4. Taxonomy (GTDB): domain Bacteria; phylum Pseudomonadota; class Gammaproteobacteria; order Pseudomonadales; family Halieaceae; genus Mangrovimicrobium. The sequence continues at coordinate 262,846 of JAWMQO010000001.1, read as the reverse complement.
CCGCTTGCAGCGGCGGCAGTGGCGGCGCGGGTGCCCCTGCCCGCAGCCAGTCGGTCATGCTGCGGTGTTCATCCTCGGAGAGTCCCGGCAGGCCGAAGGGCATCCCCCAGAGCGGATAATCCTTCCTGAAATCGTCGAAGTCCTCGGGTTTGGCACACTGCTGCTCGCGGTCGAGAGAGAAATCGAAGCCCTCAGGCATGGGAGCGGAGGCCGGCAGGGGATGCTCCCGTTTCAACTCCAGCATGCGATAGAGGAGTCCACGCTCAGGGTCTTCGTCGTCCAGCACCGGGTAGAAATTCCGCTTGCGCCACTGCGCCGTGGTTCGAGCGTCGATGAAAAGCCGGGTCATCTCGGCCTCCCGCAGGCGGGTGGAATCGTATACCAGTGCCTCGCTGGCGCCCCGCTCCAGCCCGGCCCGGGACTCCAGCTTCAGCTGGCAGGGGGCGTCGTAACAGCCATGGCACACCATGCAGCGCCGCTCGAGGATATCTTGCGCCTGCTGCGCCAGCTCCAGGCTGTCGGCCATGACATTGCCAGCGAAAGCGCTCAGGAAGCACAGAACTGTAAAAATAGGACTTTTCATTATACTGGCCAGGATGACGGCATGGACGCAATGACTCTATAGTAACGACATTGATGGGACGACACGACACCTGTATGCGGCCTTGCTATATCCTCCTGCTCCTCATTGCCCTGTTTGCGCAAACTGCGCGAGTGGAAGGCTCTGATCATGCTCCCCCAGGGATCGCCTTGCCGGAGCCGGGTATACAGCCCACATCACTTGGGGTTGTGGTCAACGATCTCGACCCCCTCAGCCGCCAGATCGGGGATTACTATCTCCTGAAGCACGAGATTCCCAGGGAAAACCTGTTCCATGTCGCCCTTGACCCGGGGGCGAAGGGAATTAGCGCGGCGCAGTTCGATACAGCTACGCAGCAGCTCAGGAACAGTCTGCCGGACAGGATACAGGGCCTCGTACTGACATGGATGCAGCCTTACGTGGTGAAGTGTATGTCGATGACTTCGGCCTTTACATTTGGCTTCGATGAAAAGTACTGCGCCTCGAAGTGTAATACCACCGCCGTCAACAACTACGCCCGAGCCAGCAGCCTCGAAGCGCTAAGCAAATTCGGCATACGGCCCAGCATGATGCTCGCCGCCGACTCCCTGGAAGAGGCGAAAGCCCTGATTGACCGCGGGGCAAGTTCACGCGGATGGCATTACCGCCACCCAGACACCAGGCCCGCAGCCTGGTTAGTGGAAACCTCGGACAAGGCCCGCAGCGTTCGCAAGAGCTCCTATCCCGAGGCCAGGCATCGCTTTGCGGGGCAACTGGAGATTCATGTGGAAAACAGCGAAGCGGTGGAAAACCAGCGGGATATCCTGTTCTATTTCACCGGTTCACGCTGGGTGCCGGGGATTACCAGCAATCGCTATCTGCCGGGGGCGGCAGCGGACCACCTGACCTCCGCCGGCGGACAATTGAGCGGAGGGCGCCAGATGAGCGCCGTCGAGTGGCTTCAGGCCGGCGCGACGGGGAGTTACGGCACGGTGACAGAACCCTGTAATTTCACCGCAAAGTTCCCCCACCCGCCACGAATGATTGAACAGTACCTGGCGGGGCGAACCTTGCTGGAGGCCTACTGGAAGAGCGTATTGATGCCCGGCCAGGGCGTATTCATCGGTGACCCACTGGCCGCGCCCTATCTCGGCTACCGGATCGAAGAGAAGGGAGGCGATTTGACAGTGCACACGTCGCAGCTCCTGCCCGGCCACTACCAGTGGCTGGCCGCGGATTCAGCCCTGGGGCCATTCAGGCCGGTGGGTGTGGAAATCGAGCTCGGCAGCCCGCCCCACGAACTGCCGCTGCCGAACCCGCTTGCCGCCTTCTACAAGCTTCAGCCCGTGGACTGAAGCCGCCCTCAGTGGGCGTGCCCGTGCTGGATTTCCTCGTCGCTGGCAGCGCGCACCTCGACGACTTCCACGTCGAAATTCAGCTCCACGCCGGCCAGCGGGTGGTTGGCGTCTACGGTGACCTGGTCACCTTCCACCTGGGTGACCACGATACGCCGGGCCGAGCCGTCCGCCTGCCGCGCCTCGAAGGCCATACCCGGTTCAACCGACTCCACGCCCTGGAAGGCCTCCAGGGGAACCGTATCGATGAGCTGTTGCATGACTTCGCCATAGGCCTCAGCCGGTGGAATCTTCACCTGCAGGCTGCTACCCGCGGCCTTGCCGACCAGCGCATTCTCCAGCCCCGGGATGATATTGCCGGCGCCGTGCAGGTAGCTCAGGGGGGACGCGCCCTCGGAGCTGTCGAGGACTTCGCCCTCGTTGTTGGTGAGTTTGTAATGGATGGATGCGACAACATTGTCGCCGATCAGTAGGCTCATAGGGGTGCTCCCGGTGCAGTGAATGTGTCCACTCTCACGCCCGCCAGGACGAGAAGCTTGTGGCCCGCGAGCGCTTGGGTCTGCGGGCTCCGCTTGAGGGAGATCAGATATTCATGAACGACAAAAAGAGGATCAGTCGTACTGAACGTAGGTGAGGGCCACAAATAAATGGGCTATCAAGCCCGAACAAGTATAAGGACCGGGCATGGGCAGTCAAACCGCCCCACCCGGCTCAGCGGGACTAGTCGAGACCGATAATCTCCAGCGGCGGAAGTTCCTCCGCGGGCGCGAAGCCGAAAATCCGCGCGTAGAATGCGTATTCCGACTCCCGGGAGCGGATGCTGTTCTCGGCCTTGACGAAGCCGTGGCCCTCCCCCTCGAAGGCGATGTAGGCAGTGGGCACGCCTCGTTTCTTCAGCGCCTCGAAGATCATCTCCGACTGGTTCGGCGGCACCACCTTGTCATCCAGGCCTTGCAGGAGCAACAGCGGCGCCTTGAAACCCTGCAAGTGGTGAATTGGCGAGCGTGCAACGTAGAGATCCTTTCTTTCGGGATAGGGCCCGACGAGTTGGTCCAGGTAGCGCGATTCGAACTTGTGGGTTTCCTGGGCGAGGGCCTCCATGTCGCTGACCCCAAAATAACTGGCGCCGGCATCGAAGACCTCGTGGAAGGCCAGTGCCGCCAGGGTGGTGAAGCCGCCAGCGCTGCCGCCGCGGATGATCAGGCGATCCGGGTCGGCCTTGCCCTGGGCGGCCAGCCAACTGGCGCCGGCCACGGCGTCTTCCACGTCGGCTATGCCCCACTCCCCGTAGAGGGCCTGCCGGTACTTGCGTCCGTAGCCGGTGCTGCCACGGTAGTTGATGTCGAGAATGGCGAAGCCGCGGCTCGTCCAGTAGCTGCGATCCACCGAATAATAGGGGAAGGACATATGCGTGGGGCCGCCGTGAATCTGTACCAGGAGCGGCGGCTTTTCATCCGCGGGGGCCTGCACATCGGGGTTGGTCGGCGGAAAGTACAGGGCGTGGGCGCTCGCCCCGCCTGCGCTGGGAAAGGTAAGCGCCTGGTGAGGGGCGGCCCAGGCGGGGTCGAGACTCTTGTCCCGGGCCCGGCGCAGCACTTTCGATCCCGGTTTACCCGCTTTGATCTGCAGAATTTCGTCGGGACGGTCCAGCGGCTCATTGATCACGTACAGGAGCCCCTTTCGGGAGAGGACACTCTCCAGCGCGGCGCTTTGCAAATCCAGCAGTTCAGCTTTGCCCCCCTGCGGGTCGATCAGGTACAACTGCTGCACGCCGTGGCTGGTAATGCGCGCAGCGATCCTGCCATCGTCGAGGAAGGCGTAATAATGCTTGCCGATCCACCATTCGGGGCCGCCGAGCTCCGCCTCTTCGAGACCGGTCTTCACCATGGTGAAGCTCTCCCCTTCGACCCGGTAGAGACTCCACCAGTCGTCGCGGTCGCTGATGGCGTACAAGCGCCCCTGCGCATCCCACTGCGGGTCCAGTACCGATTCGCCCGCGGGGTTATGGGATCGCAGCTGCGCCAGTTTTCCGCTGGCGTCGAAACTGGCGGAACGCAGGGTGGTGTTGTCCCAGGGCAGGTTGGGGTGGTCCCAGCTCACGAAGGCGATGTGTTTGTAATCCGCAGACAGGGCCGCCGGCGAGACGAAATCGCTGTCGCCGAACAGCACCTCCCCCTCGTGCACCCCCTCCAGCGGCAGCGCGACCAGGGCATTGACCGCCTCGCCCTCACCCCGGTGGTCTTCGCGGACGCAGACCAGGCGCTGGCGCAGGGCGTCAAACACGCAGGCGGCGTAGCGCAGGGCGGCTTCCGGGGTGATAGGCTGCGGCTCGGAGCCTGGCACCAGGCGGTACATGCGCTGGTCGGCGAAGTTGCTGAACCAGAGCGTGCCCTCGCCAACCACGTAGGAGCGGCCACCGTACTCCTGCACCCGGGTCCGCACGTTCCAGGGTTCGGGCAGGAGTTCCTCGGGTTCGCCAGCGGATCGCTGGCGCATGATGGTCACCCGCCCACCCTCCTGCGGACGGCTCTCGGCCCAGTACAGGTCGTCTCCGTCTGTGGCCAGGTCGAACAGGCCACGGCTGCCTTCGGAGACTGAAGCGGCGCTGATCGGCGAGGGCCAGGAGCCGTAGGAAGCGGTCTCGCGCCCTTCGGCGGCGAGGCCCTGGCGACAGAGTGCCAGGGCAATTAACAGTAGCGGCGCGAAAAGGCAGGACCTGACAGGGCTGTGTCGCATTTGCCGAAGCTCCCATGGTGAAGAGGTAACCGAAGTGTAGCCCCCCCCGGGCTGGCAAACCACGCAGCATGAACTAACGTAATAAGGACTGTATCCCCAAAGAGGTTTTCGCCATGAGCGTCCTGTTGTTCGTGATCGCCGCCCTTGTGCTCCTGTACCGCCGAAGCGATAGCCAGAGTGCATTGCTGGTGCTGGCCGCCGCGACCTTTATCGGCTGGCTCTGGGACGGTTTCGGACTTTTCAGCTTCCTGTTCGGCGCGGCGTTCCTGGGCGTCGCCTTCGTACTGCTGAGACCCGGCGACTTCCGCCTGAACCAGGTCAGCAAGCCGCTGCTGGGCCAGATTCGCGGCATGCTGCCGAAACTCTCCGAGACCGAGACAGAGGCGCTGAAATCCGGCTCGGTGGACTGGGACGGCGAGCTGTTCTCCGGCGATCCGCAATGGCACAAACTGATCGAGGCGCGCCCGGCCCAGCTCAGTGAGGAAGAGCAGGCTTTCCTCGAAGGCCCGACCGAAGCACTCTGCGCGATGCTGGACGACTGGGCGATGACGCACGAGGACTACGACCTCCCGGAAGCGGTCTGGGACTACATCCGCAAGGAGGGCTTCTTCGGCCTGGTGATCCCCGCAGAGTATGGCGGCAAGGGTTTCTCCCACACCGGCCACTCGGAAATCGTGATGAAACTCTCCACCCGCAGCGTGTCCGGCGCGGTCACGGTGATGGTGCCCAACTCCCTCGGTCCCGGGGAACTGCTCAGCCACTACGGTACCGATGAACAGAAACAGTACTACCTGCCGCGGCTCGCCGCCGGCGAGGAAATCCCCTGCTTTGCCCTGACCTCACCCATGGCCGGCTCTGACGCCGGCGCGATCCCCGACAAGGGTATCGTCTGCCGCGGCGAGTGGGAGGGAAAGGAAGTACTGGGGATGAAGGTCACCTGGAACAAGCGCTATATCACCCTCGCCCCAGTGGCCACCCTGATCGGCCTGGCCATCAAGGTCTACGATCCGGATGGCCTGCTGGGTGGCGAGGAGATCGTCGGCGTCACCTGTGTCCTGGTACCGCGGGAACTCGAGGGAGTGAACGCCGGCAGCCGCCACCTGCCCATGAACACCGTGTTCATGAACGGTCCTACGTGGGGCACCGATGTGTTCATCCCCATGAGCCAGGTGATCGGCGGCGAAGCCATGCTCGGCAAGGGCTGGACCATGCTCCTGGAGTGCCTGTCCATCGGCCGCTCGATTTCCCTGCCGGCCCTCGGTACCGGCGCCGGCAAGCTCGCCTCTCTCGCCACCGGGGCCTACGCCTATACACGCGAGCAGTTCGGTCGCTCCATCAGCCAGTTCGAAGGCGTCCAGGAGGCGCTCGAGTCCCTGGCCGGCTACACCTACCAGATGAACGCGGCGCGCCTGCTCACTTCCGGCATGCTCGATCGGGGTGTGCGCCCCTCGGTACCCTCGGCGCTGCTCAAGCTGCACAATACCGCCCTGATGCGCGACGCCATCAACCATGCCATGGACGTGGTCGCCGGCCGTGGCGTCATTACCGGGCCACGCAACTTCCTCGCCCGCGCCTACCAGGCGGTGCCCATCGCCATCACGGTGGAGGGCGCCAACATACTGACCCGCAGCCTCATGGTCTTCGGCCAGGGCGCTATCCGCTGCCACCCCTTCATTACCGATGAAATCGCCGCCGCGGAAAATCCCGACGCAGGCGCCGGGGCCAGGGACTTCGACGCGGTGTTCTACCGCCACCTCGCCCACACCAGCCGCAACGCCCTGCGCGCCTGCCTCCTGTCCTACGCGGGTGGCGCCCTCGAAACGGTACCCGAAGTGGGCGGGCTGCAAAGCTACTACCGGCAGCTGGCGCGTTTCTCCGCCGCTTTCGCCCTGCTCACCGACGTCACCCTGCTCAGCGTTGGCGGTGGCCTGAAGGCGCGCCAGCGGCTGTCCGGGCGCATGGCGGACTGCCTCGTCCACCTCTACTACGGCAGCGCGGTGATCAAGTACTGGCTGGACCAGGACCGCCCGGAGGACCAGCGCCCGCTGGTGGAATGGAGCCTGAAGACCAGTATCTTCGGCGCCCAGGAAGCGCTGCAGGCGGCGATCAACAACTTCCCGGTCAGCTCCCTGCGCTGGCCCCTGCGCCTGCTGGTCTTCCCCCCGGGCTACAGCCGCCAGCGCCGCCCCGACGACGCACTGGGCACACTCGTCGCCGCGACGATTGTCGAGGATACTCCCTTGCGCGAGCACCTCGCCGAGGGTTGCTATCGCAACGACGACCCCCAGGATGCGGTGGGACGGGTGCTCAATGCCTACCGCCTGGCCCTGGACACCCGCGCCACCCGCGACAAGCTGCACCGCGCGATCCGCAAGCGGGACGAGGACCAGATCGACGCCATTGCCCTCCTGCTGGGGCACCAGCGCGCCGAACTGGTGGACTGGGCAGTACAGGAGAAGATCATCGAGGAAGCGGAGCGCGAGCCGCTACTGGACGCCCTCACCGCGCTCTACGACGTGATCAGGGTGGACGCCTTCGACCCCCGCGGCATCAAGGACCTGGCGGCCAGCGCGAAAGGCAAGCGCAAAGTCGTGGAGCGGCCACCGAGGCCCGCGGGAATTCCGCGCTAGCGTTAGGGCACTCCGGAGTGGGGTCAGAGTCGTGACTATGACCCCGATGTGAGCGGGTCCCTGCCCTGGATCGAAGTCCGAAAAAACAACGTGCCCACCCCCGAAATCTCTGGTATTTTCCGCGCCAATCCGCGGGCGGCGGTTTCCGCCTCATAGAGGACCGCCGCCAGAATGCCCATCACTTCCACCGCGCCTGCCGATGACGGCCGCTCCGGCGAACCCCACCTGTTCGCCCGAATCGCCGGGGATATCCGCGCGCAAGGCTACAGCATCAATCCCCTGGCCCTGCCGCCCGAGCTGGTGCTGCCGCTCGCCGAGTACGTGCAGGCCATGGACCCCGCCAGTTTTTCCCGCGCCGGCACCGGGCGCCAGCAGGACCACATGCTGAACGATTTCGTGCGCCGGGATGAAATCTGCTGGATCAATGGCGACTCCGGCGCCGGGGCGGCGTGGCTGGGCTGGGCCGAGCGCCTGCGCTGTTTTCTGAACCGGGAACTGTTGCTGGGGCTGTTTTCCTTCGAGAGTCACTTTGCCCACTACGGACCGGGGGATTTTTACCGCCGCCACCTCGACGCCTTTCGCGGGGAGGCCAATCGCATGCTTTCCCTGGTGGCTTACCTCAATCCCCACTGGCAAAGCGGCGAGGGTGGCGAACTGGTTTTGTATCGCGACGACGAAGATACCGACGGGATAAAAGTCCTGCCGGCAATGGGCAGCCTGGTGGCCTTTCTCAGCGAGGAATTTCCCCATGAAGTGCTGGCGGCGGAGCGGGATCGCTACTCCGTTGCCGGCTGGTTCCGGCTGAATACCTCGATGGGGGGAAGGATCGACCCGCCGCGATAAGGCGCAGGGGTCGCAAGCTCAAGGAGCCCACTCGGTGGACAATCCGCGATTTTCGCTCGCGGAGCGAGCTCCCACAATAAGCCGCTAGCCTGCAGGAGCCCACTCCGTGGGCGATCCGCGAAAGCGGGGCCCGCCGTCGGCGGGCGACTCATCCCCCGCTCAATTACACTCGTAAGGCGGCAGCTCCACCCGACGCTCACTGCCGTCGGGGTAACGCTCGATGCGATAGCAGCCGGAAACCCTGGGCGCGTTCTGGATATAGGTCGTCGTGGTGGTCACACTGTTGTCGTTGGCCTGTCCCAGTGAATACCCTATCGCGCCACCCACCAGCGCCGCACCCAGCGGCAGGTAAGGGTCGTAACTGTAATACCCCCGCGAGCGGTAATGGTGGTGCACGTAGTGTTTTTCCCGCGGGTAGTAATACGCCCTGTGGTGCTTGTCCCAGTGCTTGCCGGAATGTTTTTTCCAGTGCCTGCCGTCGTGATGCCGATCGTTGTAGCCGTGGCCCTTGTTCCAGCCGCGGTGGTTGTCCCGGTGGTCGCCGCGTTCGGCGAGCGCAAGGGAAGAACTGCCCGCCAGGACCAGTGACATCAAAATCGCTGAAAGTCGTTTCATCGTGTAAATCCTCCAAAGTGCCGATGCACGCCTGCAGCTTAGCCAGCGCGAGCTGAACGAAGGCTGAACGAAAACACATTCCCTGTTCAGCCTTCGTTCAGCTCGCGCGGGAGAAGATAGCTGCAGGAATACTCAGGGAGATACCGTCATGTACAAGGCACTGTCCGCAGCGCTACTGATCCTGCCCGTCGGCACTGCCCTCGCCCAGGGCTCCACCTACATAGAGGCCCCGGTGGTGCAGAGCGAGCCCATCGTCGAGGTGATCACGCGCAAGATTCCCCATGAATACTGCCGCAATGAACAGGTCCGGGTGGACAGCAGCGGCGCCCGCTCGGCCACGCCGGGACTGCTCGGTGCGGTTGTCGGCGGCGTGGTCGGCGGCGCGGCGGGATCCAACAGCCGCTACCAGCCGGTGATCGCCGGCGCCGGCGCCGTCCTCGGGGCATCCATCGGCAACGACGTCGCGCGTCAACAGAGTGCGCGGAGTTACTACGTCAACGAACAGCGGTGTGAGACCGAATATGAACTGCGCGACATCGAGCGGGTGGTGGGGTATCGTGTCGGCTACCGCTACCAGGGTAATACCTATTACACAAGGACCGCCACGGCCCCCGGCAGCAGCATTCGACTGCGCGTCGACGTAAGTCCGGAGCCGTGAAGCGCGCCACCAGGGAACAGACACGACCGCCATGCCGCGCCCCTCACTGCCGCAGACCCTTCTCCTGGGCACCCTCCTGGGCATTCTCACGCTTGCCGTACCCGTGCCGGAAGCCTCTGCCCAGCCTGGCTATCGCTACAGCCAGGGCGGCAAACAGGATTCCGCACGCCAGCAGAAACCGCAGGGGAAACGGAGCGGGCAGTACGAGAGCACACGTGACGGCAAACGTGACGGGAAGCGTGGAGACTCCGGCGGTCAAGGTATGAGCGCCCAGCAGGCCGCAGCCGAAGCCCAGGCCCGCTACGGCGGGCGGGTACTGAAAGTCAGCCCCTCCGGGAGCGGCTACAGGGTCCGCCTGCTGCAGGACGACGGCAGGGTGATCAACGTCAGCATCGGGGACTGAGCTCATGCGCATGTTGATCGTCGAGGACGACCCGCAGCTCCAGCGGCAACTCAGGGCCCTGTTCGCGGACAGGGGCTGGGTGGTGGACACCGCGCCCGACGGGCGCGAGGGACGTTACCTCGGCAGCGAATTTCCTTTTGATATCGCCATCGTCGACCTCGGCCTGCCGGACATTTCCGGGATGGAGCTGATACGTGGCTGGCGCGAGGACGGACTCGATTTCCCGATCCTGGTACTCACCGCCCGCACCGACTGGCGCGACAAGGTCGAAGGCCTGGAAGCCGGCGCCGACGACTACGTCACCAAACCTTTCCAGCCGGAAGAGGTAGCCGCGCGGGTCAGCGCGCTGCTGCGCCGCGCCGCAGGCCGCAGCAGCGATATCGTCGACTACGGCCCGGTGCAAATCGACTTCGCAGGCCGGCGGGTATTGCGCGAGGGCGTCGCGCTGGAACTCACCAGCTACGAATACAACACCCTCGAATACCTCGCCAGCCGTCCCGGCGAGGTCATCTCGAAAAGCGAACTGACCGAGCACCTCTACGCCCAGGACCACGAGCGCGACAGCAATGTGATCGAGGTTTTTGTCGGCCGCCTGCGCCGCAAGCTCGATCCGGCGGGCAGCCTGCAGCCGATTCTCACCGTCCGCGGGGCTGGCTATCGTTTTGCCCTGGAACCTGTCAGCCGGTGATAGCCGTGCCCGACTCGATAACCAGCCGCTTGATCATCGGCAGCGTCCTGCTGCTGGCACTGTTTCTCAGCGCCAGCGGCTGGTTTCTCGAGGGTAGCCACAGGCGCAGCCTGGAAGCCGCAGAAGCGGAACGCCTGCGCCTGCAGCTGTTCACCCTGCTCGCCCAGGCGGATTACACGGACCAGCTACAACTGCCCGCCGACCTGATAGAGGGCCGCTACAACCAGCCCAACTCGGGGCTCTACGCGCGGATCACCGACGCCACCGGTAAGATCCTCTGGCTGTCGCCATCGACCATTACCCTGTCCACGGCTGTCACTACCGCTGCGCCCACGCCCCTGCAGCCGGGTGAACACCACCTGCAGCGCCGTGACGGTCTCTATATCCTTGCCTGGCAGGTGGTCTGGGCCACCGGCGAAGGCGAGGAAATCCCGCTCCAGTTCACGGTCATGGAAACCGCCGAACCGCTGGAAGCGGATATCGCCGTTTACCGGCGCAACCTGGCGTTCTGGCTCGGCGGCTCCGCCCTGCTGCTGCTACTCTTCCAGGCGGCGGTACTGGAGTGGGCGCTGCGCCCGCTGCGCCGACTGGCCGGTGAAGTGGCGGCGATCGAAGCCGGTAGCGCAGACCAGCTGGGCGACGACTACCCCCGGGAGATCCAGCCCCTGACCAGTAATCTCAATGCCCTGCTCGGCAGCGAGCGTCAACGCCGCGAGCGGGTGCGCAATACCCTGGGGGATCTCGCCCACAGCCTGAAAACACCGCTGGCGGTGCTGCGCGGGGCCGACCCGCAGCAGCCGGACTACCCGGCACTGGTCAACGAGCAGAGCCAGCAAATGGACCAGATCGTCAGCTACCAGCTGCAGCGGGCCTCGGGTGGCGAACATCGCCTGCTGCAACTCATCCCGGTAGAGCCCCTGGTGACACGCCTGTGTAATTCACTGCGGAAAGTCTACGCCGGGAAGGATCTCGAGTTTGCCGTTGAGGTGCCCCCGGAGTGCCGTTTCCGCGGCGACGAGAGAGACCTGATGGAAGTTCTTGGCAACCTCCTGGACAACGCCTGCAAGTACGGCTCGGCGCGGGTCGCGGTGCGCGCCGAGGGCGGCGCGCCGAAAACCCTGCGCCTGCGGATCGAGGACGACGGGGCGGGTATCCCCGCCGGGGAGCGCGAGCACAGCCTGCTGCGCGGGATGCGCCTGGACCAGTTGAGCCCGGGCCAGGGCCTGGGGCTGGCGGTAGCCGCGGATATCGTCGAGAGCTACCGCGGCTGGCTGGAAATCGGCGACAGCGAACTCGGCGGCGCGCGGGTGACCGTGAACCTGCCCTGAACGCTGCTCAGTCCCCGAAACTCGCCGCCCAGCTGTCCACCTGCCCCTGCTGCACCCGGTTGACGATCTTCGCCAGCTCGGCGAAACCCTCCGCCGAATAACCGCTGACCCGGTACTCGTGGACCAGTTTCGTCCCCCCGGCCTCCAGCGCTTCGAGGGTGAAACTCGCCGCGCCGTGCAGGCCCATCGCCTGCAGCGGGCCGAGCCCGCCGAGCATGACCAGGGCGCTGCCGCTGCGGACCTGTGACACCGTCAGGTGCTGAACCGCCAGGCCCCCGGACTGCTCGCAGAAACAACCGCCGGGGCTCAGTTCCAGCGAGAGATTGGCGCGGCTCCCGGACCAGGTATGGGAGGAATCCCACCAGAGTTCCGGGTGCACCAGGCGCTGCCAGGCTTCCTCCATCCCCACTGGCGCGACGGCCTCCACCCTCAAAGCGAAGCCTGCGGCGTTGCTGCCGAGAACTTCGGCAAAGCTAAAGGGGGATGACACGGCGAGGCAGCAGGCAAGTCCCAGCGCACGGGCTTTTAGCTTTGTCATCTCGCTTCTCCGCTTTTCTGCTGTTGCTGCCAAGCTTAGACCGGAATGAGTGGAGATGGAAAATCTGCCGGCCCACCTGCGGGAGCCCGCTCCGCGGGCGATCAAGCGCGGATCGCTCACGGAGCGAGCTCCCACAATGCGCGCCACAGCAGGAGGTGCCGCCCACCACGCAAGCCCTGCGTCAAATGACGTATTGGAGATCGCTCCGCGACCCTGAGATACTTGCGGCTTTAATCCGTCCCGCCGCAGCGCTGGCATGAAAACTGCTGCCAAATTGGGCAAGGGAAACTCAGGCAGAGCAGGCAGACAGGCATTCATGCGCCCCTCACAGCAAATCTTCCGCACCCGGCGCCAGTACAACCAGTGGGTCGCCAACCAGACCCTGGAAGACTACGCCCTGCGCTTTACCGCCAAGCGGGCGCGGCGCTTCAGCCCCTGGGTGGTGGCGACCACCGCGCTGGGCGGTGCCGCGGCCTTTCTCGCCCTCGAGGCGATCGGCGGCGCCATCACCCTGAGCTACGGTTTCACCAATGCCCTGTGGGCGATGCTCACCGTCGGCCTGGTGATCTTCGTCACCGGCCTGCCGATCACCTACCACGCGGCGAAGTACGGCGTGGACATCGACCTGCTGACCCGCGGCGCCGGCTTCGGCTACCTCGGCTCCACCATCACCTCGCTGATCTACGCCTCCTTCACCTTCCTGTTTTTCGCCATCGAGGCGGCCATCCTGGCGATGGCGCTGCAGGCCCTGTTCGGTATTCCCCCGGCCATCGGCTACATCCTCTGCGCGGTGGCTGTGATTCCCATCGTGACCCACGGCATAACCTTCATCTCGCGCTTCCAGGTACACACCCAGTACATCTGGATCGGCCTGCAGGTCCTGGCCCTCGCCGCCATCGTCTACCACGACGCCCACCACGCGGCCGAGTGGACCGAATTCGCCGGCCGCGGCGCAGCGGCGGAGCGCGGCGGCGGTTTCGACCTGCTGCTGTTCGGCGCCGCGGCCTCGATCCTCTTCGCCCTGATGGCGCAGATCGGCGAGCAGGTGGACTACCTGCGCTTCCTGCCGCCCCAGGAGGAGACCGGCCGCCTGCGCTGGTGGCTGGCAATGGTCAGCGCCGGCCCCGGCTGGATCTTCGTCGGCATCCCCAAGATGCTGATCGGCTCATTTCTCGCCTGGCTGGCCTTCAGCAATGGCGTGGACGCCGACCTCGCCGCCGACCCGACCCACATGTACCAGGGCGCCTACAGCTACCTGACCAACTCGCCGACGGTGGCGCTGGTGCTGGCGGGCGTGATGGTGATCATCTCCCAGCTCAAGATCAACGTGACCAACGCCTATGCGGGTTCCATCGCCTGGTCGAACTTTTTCTCCCGCCTGACCCACAACCACCCCGGCCGCGTGGTCTGGCTGGTCTTCAACGTGGCCATCGCCCTGCTGCTGATGGAACTGGGAATCTACCGGGCCCTGGAGAATATTCTCTCGGCCTTCGCCATCGTCGCCGTGAGCTGGCTGGGCGCCCTCAGCGCCGACCTGATGATCAACAAGCGCCTGGGGCTGAGCCCGCCCTTCATCGAGTTCAAGCGCGCCCACCTCTATGACATCAACCCGGTGGGCGTCGGCTCCATGTTCCTCGCCACCACCGTCGGCATGCTCTGCCACCTCGGTGCCTTCGGCCCCGTCGCCGCGGCGCTGGCGCACTTCATTACCCTCGGCTGCACTTTTGTCTCGGTGCCGCTGATCGCCCTGGTCACCCGCGGCCGCTACTACATCGCCCGGGAACAGGACGAAAACCTGCTGGCGAAGGCGGAGCACGAGTGCGTGATCTGCGAGAACCACTTTGAAACCGAGGACATGAGCCACTGCCCGGCCTACCAGGGCGCGATCTGTTCGCTGTGCTGTACCCTGGATTCGCGCTGCTACGACGCCTGCAAGAGCGAAGCGCGGTTCGCCACCCAGGCGGTGCGCTTCCTCGGCAAGTTGCTGCCGCCGCTGGCGGTGCGCCGGATCGACAGCCGCCTCGGGCGTTTCGCCAGCATCCTGTTCCTGATCTCCCTGGCCAACGGGGCGATGCTGTCGCTGGCCTACTACCACATCGACCCCCAGGACCCGGTGATGGCCCAGGCACTGGGGGAACTGCTGAACACCCTGTTCTTCCTCCTGATGATCGTCTTCGGGGTGATCGCCTGGCTGTTCCTGCTCGCCCACGAGAGCCGGGAAGTGGCCCACGAGGAGACCGCGAGGCAGACCGAACTGCTGCTACAGGAAATCGAGGCCCACCGCCAGACCGACCGGGAACTGCAGACAGCCAAGGAAATCGCCGAGGCCGCCAACGACGCCAAGAGCCGCTATCTCTCGGGCATCAGCCACGAACTGCGCACGCCACTGCAGTCCATTCTCGGTTACGCGCAGATTCTCGCCCGGGACGGGCGTATCCCGGAGGACCGCCTCAACTCGATCGCCATCATCCGCCGCTCCGGCGAGTACCTCGCCGACCTCATCGAGGGCCTGCTGGATATCTCCCGCATCGAGGCGGGGAAACTGCAGATCCACCGCGACCGGGTGGACCTCGAACTGATGCTCAGCGAAATCGTCAACATGTTCAGGCTGCAGGCGGCGAGCAACGGGATCAGTTTCCGCTACGAGAGCGACCAGCGCCTCCCGCGCTTCGTCTACACCGACGGCAAGCGACTGCGGCAAATCCTGATCAACCTGCTCTCCAACGCGGTGAAATTCACCCCCAGCGGCGAGGTCGGGCTGGATATCAGCTATCGCAACCAGGTGGCGAAAATCCGTGTCAGCGACACCGGGGTCGGTATCGCCGAAGCGGACCTGCAGCGTATTTTCAATCCCTTCGAGCGGGCCCACACCAACGGCAACCCGGAAGTCGCGGGCACCGGCCTGGGGCTGACCATCGTCAAGCTGCTGTCGGAGATCATGGGCGGCGACCTGGAAGTCCAGAGCCGCACGGGGGAAGGCAGCGTGTTCACTCTCAGCCTGATGCTCAACAACGCTGGCTCCGCCGCGGAAGCCCTGCCGGCGAGCGAGGACATCGACGGTTACAGCGGTCCTCCGCGCACCCTGCTGGTGGCGGACGACCAGCCGGACCACCGCAGCCTGCTGGTGGATTACCTTGAACCCCTCGGCTTCAGGATCCTGGAGGCCGAAGATGCCGAGGGCTGCCTCGCCCTCCTCGACGACTGCGCTCCGGACGCCTTCTTACTCGATGTTTCGATGCCGGGCATCAGCGGGCTGGCGCTGGCCCGGGAGTTGCGCCGCCGCGGCATCGAGGCACCCATCGTCATGGTCTCGGCGGACGCCCAGGAACGCCGCGCCGAGGACAACCCGGACGCCGCCCACGACGCCTACATGGTCAAGCCGATCCGTTTCACCGCCCTCACCAACCTGCTCTCGAGCCTGCTGGGACTGCGCTGGACCTACGCCACCGCGCACCAACTGGACCCGGCCGCGAGCGGCCCGTTGGAACTGTCGGTACTCGCCGCCGCTGGCACCAGCCGGCTGCGCGCCTATGCGGAGATCGGCTACACCAAGGGCGTCAGCGAAGAACTCGACCAGTTGCAGCGCGGCGGTATACTGCCGGCACCCGCGCTGGAACAGCTTTCAACGCTGGCGCGACAAATGCGCTACCCGGAAATAGTGGACCTGCTGAAAAGGAGTGAAGCCTGATGGCAGAGGTATTGCCTGAAGCCAAATCCCCGGTGAACCAGTCACTGGGCGTGGTGCTGGTGGTCGATGACTCACCGGATAGCCTGAGCATGATCAACGCGGCACTGGAGCAGCAGGGATACACGGTGCTGATCGCCCTGGAGGGGCGCCAGGCGCTCGCCATCGCCGGCAAGATCCGGCCCGACATCATCCTGCTGGACGCCATCATGCCCTCACTGGATGGTTTCGACACCTGCCACTTGCTGAAGGCCGATTCGCAGCTCGCCGATATCCCGGTCATCTTCATGACCGGACTGACCGACACCGAGAGCGTGGTGCGCGGCCTCGAAGCCGGAGGCGTCGACTACCTCACCAAGCCGGTGAATATCGACGAACTGGCGGCGCGCATGCGGGTGCATCTCGCTAACGCCAAACTGCGCAACAGTGCCCAGCTGGCGCTGGATTCTACCGGGCAACACCTGTTCAGCGTCAGTGAAGACGGCGCCCTGCTCTGGGCCACCCCGCAGACCCGCGACCTCTTCCGCAAAGCCGCGGTGAGTGAACAGTGGCTGTCGGAGGCGCTACCACCACAATTGCGCCAGTGGCTGGCATTCAAACCGGTGGACGGCCAGACCCTCCCCCTCGGCGGCCTCGACTATCCGCTGGAGGTGAAATTCGCCGGCCGCAGTGGCGACAAGGGAGAGATCATGCTGCGCTTGATGGACGGCCGGGCGCCGAGCGGTCCCGACAGGTTGCGCGAGCACCTGCCGGTCACCGAGCGTGAGTCGGAGGTTCTCTACTGGATCGGCAAGGGCAAGACCAACCGCGAGGTCGGCCAGATACTGGAAACCAGCCCACGCACGGTGAACAAGCACCTGGAACAGATTTTCCGCAAACTGGAAGTGGACAACCGCACCTCGGCGGCAGCCATCGCCCTGCGTTACCTGCTGGACGAGGTCTGAACTCGCCGCCGCTAGACGTTGACGCCGAAAAGATGACCGATCGCCGCGGTGGCCGCCATCGCCGCAGCGCCCCAGAAGGTCACCCGGCCCGCACCCACCAGTTTGGAAGCCCCGCCCGCCCGCGCCGCGACAGCGCCGAGCACCGCGAGAAAGCCCAGGGAGGCGAGCGACACCAGTGGGATCAGGAGAGGCCCGTGGGCAAGCCAGGCGAAGATCACCGGGCATGCGGCGCCCACGGTGAAAGTCGTCGCGGAAAAGACCGCCGCCTGGATAGGCTGGGCGGTGGCGCTTTCCGAAATGCCGATCTCGTCCCGGGCGTGGGCGCCGATGGCGTCGTGTTCCATCAACTGCTCGGCCACGGTTCTCGCCAGCACTTTTTCCAGGCCGCGTTGCCGGTAAATTTCGGCCAGTTCCCGAACTTCGGCCTCGTAGTGCTTCTCCAGCGCCACAGCCTCCAGTTTCAGGTCGGCCTTCTCGGTATCCGCCTGGGAGCTGACCGAGACATACTCCCCCGCGGCCATGGACATGGCGCCAGCCACCAGGCCCGCCACACCCGCCAGCAGGATGCCCTCCCGCGAGGTATTGGCGGCGGCGACACCGATGATCAGGCTGGCGGTGGAAACGATACCGTCGTTGGCGCCCAGCACCGCGGCGCGCAGCCAGCCCACCCTGTGGGATCGATGGGGCTCTTTATGGGACATGCGCGATCCTCAAGTCTTCGGTGATCTCGCCGTATTCGAGAATTTCCTCCTCGTGGACCAGTTCGCGCCACGGCTCCCGCAGGGCAGCCTGCTCCCAGTCCGCCATGGATTCCAGTGCCAGCAGGCGCTGGGCGTAGGCGCGGGACTGTTCCGACAGCGGCAGCTCGAAGGTCTGGATGCGAAAGGCCACCGGCGCGAAAAATGCGTCGACGGCGGAAAAGGCCTCCCCGGCGAGGAAAGGCCCGCCGAAACGCGCCAGCCCCTCGCCCCAGAGTTCATCCAGCCGGCGCAAGTCCCTTTGCAGGGGCTGGCGAATTTCCCTGAGAAGGACCCGCAGGCCGCAATTCATCGGGCAGAGCTGCCGCAGGCCGGAAAAACCCGCGTGCATTTCCGCGGCGGCACAGCGAGCCCAGGCCCGGGCCTCGGGTTCTGCAGGCCACACCCCCGGATGGGACTCGGCGAGATACTCGACGATGGCCAGGGAATCCCAGATGCTGCGCTCGCCGTCGACCAGGCAGGGCACCAGGCCGGTGGGACTGAAACTGCGAAAGCTCTGCCAGCTGGAACCCTCGTCGAAGGGGGTGAGTACTTCCTCGAAAAGAATCCCGAGCTCCCGCAGCAGCACCCAGGGCCGCAGCGACCAGGAGGAGTAGTTCTTGTTGGCGATATAGAGCTTGTACATCAACGGTTACCTCGCAGGCTATCGCGCCTGTGTTTCGCGATCAGGATTGCGCCGGGTACCGGCCCGGGAACTGTCATTCCGCTGCTCTCCCCTGGCGCACCGGCAGCGCTCCGCCCTCCTTCACCGCCAGCAAACTGAAATTGGATTCGATATTGATCACGCCGGGAAACTTCAGTACGCGATTCATACACAGATCGGAAAAATGATCCATGCTGTAGGCGAGAATTTTCATCAGGTAGTCGTGGGAACCACTCATGGCGTGGCACTCAACGATGTAATCCTCCGCCTCCACCCGGGCGAGGAAATCCCTCTGGCGGCGGTCGTCCCCCTTCTCAAGGGTCACCAGCACGAAGGCCGTCACCTGCAGTCCCAGCTTGCGCTGGTCGAGGCGAGCGCCATAGGCGCGAATCACGCCGCTCTCCTCCAGCCGCCGCACCCGGCGAAAACAGGGTGACTCTGACAGGCCCACCCGCTCGGCCAGGTCGACATTGGAGATGCGCCCCTCGGCTTGCAGGACACGCAGTATCTCGGTCTCGGAACGATCGAAGTCCATCGCAGGAATCCTTCCAGATTCATGTATTTTTAGAACGCTTCTTGCGATTTATAGCACTTTACGGACAAAACTAGAACAAAAACACCCACCCCCCGGCACTAAGCTTATTACCGCTATACGGCCACCCTGCGGCCCCGACGGATAATAAGGAGGTGTAGCATGCCAAGCCAGTTTGACAACCCCATGGGCCTCGACGGTTTCGAGTTCGTGGAATTCGCCGCCACCGAGCGCGGCGTGCTCGAACCGGTCTTCGAAATGCTGGGCTTCAGCCAGGTGGCCAGCCACCGCTCCAAGGCGGTGGATCTGTGGCGCCAGGGCGATATCAATTTCATCATCAACTACCAGGAGGGTTCCCCCGCCTGGTTCCACGCCAGGGAACACGGCCCTTCTGCCTGCGGCATGGCCTTCCGGGTAAAAAACGCCGCGGCCGCCTACCGCCGTGCCCTGGAGAAAGGTGCCCAGGCCATCGACATCCCGGTGGGGCCGATGGAACTCAAGCTGCCAGCGATTCGCGGTATTGGCGGCGCCATCGTCTACCTCATCGACCGCTACGAGGAAGGCTCCTCGATCTACGACATCGACTTCGACTACCTGCCTGGCGTGGACAGGCACCCCGCGGGGTGCGGCTTCGATGTGATCGACCACCTCACCCACAACGTCTACCGCGGCCGCATGGACTACTGGGCGAAGTACTACGAGGACCTGTTCAACTTCCGCGAGATCCGCTTCTTCGATATCAAGGGCGAATACACCGGCCTGAAGTCCCGCGCCATGAGTGCGCCGGATGGCAAGATCCGTATCCCGCTCAATGAGGAGGCCACCGCCAACGGCCAGATCGAGGAATACCTGATGCAGTACAACGGCGAGGGTATCCAGCACATCGCCTTCGCCTGCGAGGATTTGCCGGCCTGCCTCGACCGCCTCAAGGCCCGCGGCGTGCCCTTCATGCCGGCGCCGCCGGACACCTACTACGAGATGCTGGAGGAGCGCCTGCCGGGCCACGGCGAGCCGGTGGCGGAGCTGCGCTCCCGCGGCATCCTGCTGGACGGTTCCACCGAGGGCGAGCACCCGCGCCTCCTGCTGCAGATTTTCTCCGAGACCCTGGTCGGGCCGATCTTCTTCGAGTTCATCCAGCGCAAGGAAGACGAGGGCTTCGGCGAGGGGAACTTCCGCGCGCTGTTCGTCTCGATAGAAAGAGACCAGATGCGCCGCGGCGTGCTCGAGCACAAGGATTCGGCAGCCTGAACTGGTAGCATGAGGAGCTTGTGATGGAACTCAAACGCATACACCACGTGGCCTACCGCTGCCGGGATGCGAAGGAAACCGTGGCGTTCTACCAGCGGGTGCTGGGCATGGACTTCGTTCTCGCCATCGCCGAGGACGAGGTACCCTCCACCGGCGCGCCCGATCCCTACATGCACGTTTTTCTCGACGCGGGCATGGGCAATATCCTGGCTTTCTTCGAACTGCCCAATTCCCCGGCAATGGGAGCCGACCCGAACACCCCGGACTGGGTGCAGCACATCGCCTTCGAAATCGAAGACCCGGCCGCACTGGAAGCGGCGCGGCAGTCGCTGATTGACGAGGGCCTGGAAGTCATCGGCCCCACCAACCACGGTATCTTCCAGTCGATCTACTTCCGCGACCCCAACGGCCACCGTATCGAACTGGCCGCCAATACCCACACACCGGCGGAGATGGATGAACTGCACCGGGTAGCCCCAGCTATGCTGGAAGAGTGGAGCCGGACCCGCAAGGCCCCGCGCCACGCCGCCTGGCTGCACGCAAAAAACCGCGAAGGAGCACATTGATGAAAGTCGCCAGCCTGAAATCCGGACGCGACGGCAAGCTGCTGCTGGTCTCGCGTGACCTGAGCCGAGCGGTAGAGGTCGCGGATATCGCCGTCACCCTGCAGCAGGCGCTGGACAACTGGGCCACCCTTTCGCAAGCGCTGGAGGAACGCTACGGCAAACTGAACGCCAACAATGTCGAGGGCGCATTCCCCTTCGACCCGGCGGACTGCGCCGCCCCCCTGCCCCGGGCCTACCACTGGGCCGACGGCAGCGCCTACGTGACCCACGTGGAACTGGTACGCAAGGCCCGCGGCGCGGAGCTGCCGGAATCCTTCTGGAGCGACCCGCTGGTCTACATGGGTGCCTCCGACGCCTTCATCGGCCCCCGTGACGACATCGAAGTGGAGAGCGAGAACTGGGGCATCGACTTCGAGGCCGAAGTGGTCGTGGTCACCGACGATGTGCCCGCGGGCGTTTCCCCACAGCAGGCGCGCGGACACATCAAGTTGCTCGGCCTGGTGAACGATGTCTCCCTGCGCAACCTGATCCCGGCGGAACTGGGCAAGCAGTTCGGCTTCTACCAGTCGAAACCCTGGACCAGTTTCAGCCCGGTACTCGCCACCCCCGATGAACTCGGCGAGGCCTGGGACGGCGCGAAACTGCACCTGCCGCTGAAGGCGATACTGAATGGCGAGCTGATCGGCGCGCCCAATGCCGGGGTCGACATGACCTTCGACTTTCCCACGCTGATCGCCCACTGCGCCAAATCCCGCTCGCTGGTAGCCGGCACGGTGATCGGCTCGGGCACCGTATCCAATGTCGGCAGCGAACACGGCTCCTGCTGCCTGGCGGAAGTGCGCTGCCTGGAGACCATCGCGAGCGGTTCCCCAAGCACCCCCTTCATGAGCTTCGGCGACCGGGTGGAGATCGACATGCTGGATACCCAGGGCCACAGCGTATTCGGTAAGATCGACCAGGTCGTACGACAATACCATCCGCCACGCTGACCGGAGCCCGCCATGAAACTCTATTCCTACTACCGTTCCAGCGCCGCCTACCGGGTGCGCATCGCCCTCAACCTCAAAGGTCTGGACTACGACTACGTCGCGGTGCAGATGCTCGAGAAGGAACAGAAAGGCAGCGCCTACCTGGGCCGCAACCCCCAGGGATTGATCCCGGCGCTGGAACTGGAGAGCGGCGAAATCCTCGCCCAGACCACGGCGATCATCGAGTGGCTGGAGGAAAGTTATCCCACACCCGCCCTGCTGCCGCAGGATGGACTGGCGCGGGCGAGGATACGCTCCCTGGCCCAGAACATCGCCTGCGATATCCACCCCCTGAACAACATTGCCATCCTCAATTACCTCAAGGATGAGCTGGCGGCGGATGAAGCCGCGGTACATGCCTGGTACACGACCTGGATACAGCGCGGCTTCGACGCGGTGGAAAAGACCGTCAGCGAGTACGGCGGCGACTTCTGTTTCGGCCAATCGCCCACCATGGCTGACTGCTACCTCGTGCCCCAGGTCTTCAACGCGGACCGCTTCAATATCGAGACCAGCCAGTACCCGTGCATCCGCCGCATCTACGAACATTGCTGCTCGCAGGAGGCTTTCGCTCGAGCCGCCCCGGCCGTCCAACCGGACGCCGTCGATGCCTAGGTAGGGTGCCGGCGTGAACCAGCAAGCCATCATCGACAGCCTGCCGGTTCACCTGCGACCCTTCGTCTGCGTCCAGCAGGCGGAACATTACTCGCCGCGGGACCACGCCGCCTGGCGCTTTATCATGCGCCACCTCAGCCGCCAGCTCGCCAGCAGCGCCCACCCGGTCTACCAGCAAGGCCTGGCCCGCACCGGGATCACCCTGGACGCGATCCCCTCCATCGACACGATGAACGCGCAACTGGAGAAGCTCGGCTGGCGCGCCCTGGTGGTGAACGGCTTTATCCCGCCGGCAATCTTCATGGAGTTCCAGGCCTTGAAAATCCTGGTCATCGCCCTCGACATGCGCAGCGTCGAGCACATTTTCTATACCCCGGCACCGGATATCGTCCACGAATCCGCAGGCCACGCCCCTTTCCTGGTGGATATCGATTACGCGGAATACCTGCAGCGCTTCGGCGAGATCGGCATGAAGGCCATCGCCAGCCGGGAGGACATGGCGGTGTACGAGGCCATCCGGCACCTGTCCATCGTGAAAGAATGCCCGGCCAGCAGCGAGACCGACATCTGCGCTGCCGAGGCTGAACTGGCACGCGCCAATGCGGCCAACCGCGAGCCCTCGGAAGCCAGCCTCCTGAGCCGCCTGCACTGGTGGACTGTCGAATACGGCCTGGTCGGCAGCGTGGACGACTACAGGATCTTCGGCGCGGGCCTGCTCTCCTCCCTCGGCGAGAGCCGCCACTGCCTCGACGATGCGCGAGTGAAGAAAATCCCGCTGACGGTGGACGCCGTCAGCGAGGCCTACGACATCACCTGTGAACAACCCCAGCTCTTCGTCACCCGCAGTTGCAAGCACATGGGCCAGGTACTGGAGGAGTTCGCCCGGTCGATGGCCTTCCAGCGCGGCGGCGCCGAGTCCCTGCGCAAGGCGATCGCCGCGGGGACCCACTGCACGGCACGCTATGATTCCGGCATACAGGTCAGCGGCGTTTTCACCCAGGTACTCTGCGACGCAGTGGGCAACGCCACCTACCTGCGCAGTGAAGGGCCGACCCAGCTCGCCTGCAGCGACCGGGAAATCTACGGCCACGGGACGGAGCGACACAGCCGGGGTTTCAGTGCGCCCATCGGCCAGCTCAAGGATTTCAGCCGCTGCCTGTCTCTCTACACGATCGACGAACTCAAGGCCCACGATATCGTGATAGGCCAGGCGGTCACCCTCGAATACCTGTCCGGTATCACCGTGCGCGGCACCCTTAGCGAGATCGTGCGCCAGGAACACCGCAACCTGATACTCAGCTTCGAGCACTGCAGCGTCAGCGACCGCGATGGGGCAGAATTGCTTCCGGCCTCACCCTGCCGCTACGACATGGCAGTGGGTTCCCGCATAAGTTCGGTCAGCGGGGGTGTGGCGGACAAGGAGCGCTGGCAGTTATTCAAACCGCTGACCGCAGCTTCTGCAGCGCCGGCAGTGCGCGATGACGAGCTGACGCAGGCTTACGCCTCGGTGGCCGGGCTGCGCACCGCGGGCACTTGCTGCGAAGCAGAGAGCGAAGCGCTCAGTGAATGCCTCGATCGCCACCCGCAGGAGTGGCTATTGCGCGTGGAAATGCTGGACCTGGAGGGCTCAGAGCTTTCCCGGCGCGCCGCCGGGGAACTGCGCGAACGCGCGGGCCTGGGGGACGAACTGGCTGCGCTGCTGGCGATCGAACTGGAGACCCGCGAAGCCCGCCGCGACTGCAGGCAGAGTGCGTAGGCCCACGCTGGATGGCCGGGTGACAGCGGCACCGGAGTCAACGCTGGCGGGGATGCAGCAGTGATGTCAGGAGGTGGTCTTCCCACTCGCCGTTGATGAACAGGTATTTCTCGGCGCGGCCTTCCTGCCTGAAGCCCAGTTTTTCCAGTAACGCAGCGGAACGCCGGTTGCGCGGCATGTAGTTGGCCATGATGCGGTTGAGCTCGAGTTCGTCGAAGGCGTAGGCGATGACGTGCTCACAGAGTTGTCGCATCAGGCCCCGCCCCTCGTGGCCGGCGTCGATAGCGTAACCGATATTGCAGGCCCTGAAGGGCCCCATGACGATATTGGTCAGGGCACAGGTGGCGATAATTTCTCGACTGTCGACATCGACCGAAACGAAGTAGGCCGAGCGGCCCTCTTCCTGTTCCACCTCGCGGGCGCGCAGTCGCTCCCGCCAGGCGTCGACCGCGTGGAAGCCCTCTTCCCGCAGGGGCTCCCAGGCGCGCAGGTGTTCATCGTTGCGCTGGTAGAACGCCGAGAGCGCCTCCGCGTCCCCCTCTGCCTGCAGCCGTATTTCCACTGTCGCATCCACTGATTGTCACCCGGGCTTTATCGCCGTGGGCGCCGTTGTCGCTGGCCCGCAAAGCCTGAGAAGGCCGGCCTGGCCTCAGGCCTGTATCCGGATCTCGCGCTCTGGCAACATGCCCTCGCGAACGATGAAGGCGATGATGTCTTCGAGACCCTCACCGGCTTTCAGGTTGGAGAAGACGAAGGGCCGTTCGCCGCGCATTTTCGTCGCGTCGCGATCCATGACCTCCAGGGAAGCGCCCACCAGCGGCGCGAGGTCGGTCTTGTTGATGATCAGCAGGTCCGAGCGGGTGATGCCCGGCCCGCCCTTGCGCGGGATCTTGTCGCCGGCGGAGACATCGATCACGTAGAGGGTGAGGTCCGAAAGTTCCGGGCTGAAAGTGGCGGAGAGATTGTCCCCGCCGCTCTCGACGAAAATCACGTCGAGGTCGCCGT
Organism: Halieaceae bacterium WMMBA4; assembly: GCA_033283325.1. Taxonomy (GTDB): domain Bacteria; phylum Pseudomonadota; class Gammaproteobacteria; order Pseudomonadales; family Halieaceae; genus Mangrovimicrobium. Next base: position 237,713 of record JAWMQO010000001.1, on the reverse strand, counting down.
GGCGGCGCTGCAGCTCGTCGATAGCCGCCAGGTTCATCGAGGCATCCTCGCGAATCGCGGTGTGCGGGCAGCCGCCGGTTTCGACCCCAAGGATACGATCCGCGGACAGCGCCTCGTGACGGGTAAGGAATTCCGCGTCCTCACGGGTGTAGATGTCGTTGGTGACAACGGCGATGTCATAGCTCTCGCGCAGGGCAGCGCAGAGAGCCCGCAGGAGTGCGGTCTTGCCGGAGCCCACCGGGCCGCCGACTCCGACGCGCAGGGTTTGCTTGTTGCTCATGTTCTTTCTCCTGTCAGGATCGGAATAATCGTGTGTACTGGGTTTCGTGCCAGGCGCTGGCCATGGCCAGGGCCGGCAGGGATGCGCCGATTTCATCGTCGCCGAGGGCACCTCCTGCGCCCAGGGCCTCACTCAGGACCGGCATCAGTTGGGTCAGCAGTGCCTGGGCCGCGCTCTGCCCCAGCGGCACCAGCTTGGTCGCCGCCGCCACCTGGTTCTCCAGCCAGGACCAGAGATAGCCGCGCGCGGCTGCGATTTCATCGATCTGCCAGCGGGCGGCGGCACAGCCGAAAACCGTGAGAAAACTCAGGTCCCGGCCCAACTCGGGCAGGGGCTCGCCGAGTTCGCGCAGGAGTCGCGCGAGGGCTTCGCCCATGGCGCTGTCGGTCAAGCGCAACTCTGCGGTTTCACGACAGGCCAGCGCGTAGCGGTTGTAGTAGGCCAGGGCCTTTTCGTCTTCCGCCAGCGCCGCCCTGTGCAGGCGCAGCAGCAGGGGCACATCGACCCGCGCCAGGGAATACAGCAGTTGCTGCTCCAGCCAGTCGCGGGTAGCCGCGGCGTCCTTCAGCCAGCCCAGTTCGACAGCCGTCTCCATGCCCTGTGAAAAGGCGTAGCCGCCCACCGGCAGCGCCGGGCTGGCGAGCTGCAGGAGGCGCCAGAGGGCGGCGTCAGTGCTGGTGTCCATGGCCGTGCTGGTGATCGTGACTGTGATCGTGTGAATGGTGGTGATTATGGCCACGCCCCGCGTAGGCGCCAGACTCGGGGATGAAGACGGACAATTCCTCTCGTGTCCGCATACCCAGGTCGCGCAGCATTTCCTCGAGCACGTGGTCGCGGGCAATGCGCAGCCAGCGCTCACCGATCTGAACCTTGGTATGGCGGTTGCCCAGGTGGTAGCAGGCGCGGCTGAACAGGGTCCAGTCGTCGCACTCGGCGTAGGTGACTTCCTCCTCCGCACCAGCGATGGCGAAGCAGGTGCCGCACTCGGCGCGCAGGAACTCCCCCACCCGCAGGGTCTGGCCACGTTCAAGAAAAACCCGCACTTCTGCACCATCGCGCAGGGTATGGGCGCGGAAGCGGCCGCGCTCGCGTTGCAGGTGATCGAGGACGATCTGGTCGTGAATCTTTTCCGATGGCACCGCGGCCAGGCGTTGGTGAATTACATACATAGTCGCTACCGCTTAAAACAGATTGTAAAGCTGGGCCAGCGGCAGTTCCTCCGCCGGCTCGCAGGTCAGCAACTGGCCGTCCGCGCGCACCTCGTAGGTCTGCGGGTCCACGGTGACCACCGGCTGCCAGGCGTTGAGGATCATATCCGACTTGCGGATGCTGCGGGTATTGCGGCAGGCGATCAGCTGCCGGCCGAGGCCCAGGCGCGAGGCCACCCCCGCCTCCACCGCCGCGCCGGCAACGAAGGTCAGGGAGGTGCGCATGGCCGCCTCGGGGAAGGCGCCGAACATCGGCCGGTAGTGTACCGGCTGGGGCGTCGGGATGGAGGCGTTGGGGTCGCCCATGGGCGCCGCGGCGATCATGCCGCCCTTGATAATCATGGAGGGCTTGGCGCCAAAAAACGCCGGCTTCCACAGCACCAGGTCCGCCAGCTTGCCCACTTCGATGGAGCCGACCTCGCCGTCGATACCGTGGGTGATCGCCGGGTTGATGGTGTACTTGGCGATGTAGCGACGGGCGCGGAAGTTGTCCGCGCGCTCGCTGTCTTCCGCCAGCGGCCCACGCTGCAGTTTCATCTTGTGGGCAGTCTGCCAGGTGCGGGTGACCACCTCCCCGACCCGGCCCATGGCCTGGGAGTCGGAGGCGATCATGCTGAAGGCGCCGAGGTCGTGAAAGATGTCCTCGGCGGCGATGGTCTCCTTGCGGATGCGCGAGTCGGCGAAGGCCACGTCCTCGGGAATCGAGGGGTCGAGGTGGTGGCATACCATCAGCATGTCGAGGTGCTCGTCCACCGTATTGCGCGTATAGGGCCGCGTCGGGTTGGTGGAGGACGGCAGCACGTTGGACTCGGCGCAAGCGCGGATAATGTCCGGTGCGTGGCCGCCACCGGCCCCTTCCGTGTGATAAGTGTGAATCGCCCGGCCGCGGAAGGCGGCGAGAGTATCGCCGACGAAGCCCGACTCGTTCAGGGTATCGGTGTGGATGGCGACCTGCACGTCGTAGGCCTCCGCCACCGACAGGCAGTTGTCGATCGCCGCCGGGGTGGTGCCCCAGTCCTCGTGCAATTTCAGGCCGCAGGCGCCTGCCTGCAGCTGCTCCTCGAGAGGAATCGGCAGGCTGGCGTTGCCCTTGCCGAGGAAGCCGAAGTTCATCGGCATGCCGTCCGTCGCCTGCAGCATCTTGCCGATGTGCCAGGGTCCGGGGGTACAGGTCGTCGCGTTGGTGCCCGTGGCCGGCCCGGTGCCGCCGCCGATCATCGTGGTCACACCGGACATCAGTGCTTCCTCCACCTGCTGCGGACAGATGAAGTGAATGTGCGCGTCGATACCACCGGCGGTGAGAATACTGCCCTCGCCGGCGATGACCTCGGTACCGGCGCCGATGTGGATGGTGACATTGTCCTGGATGTCGGCGTTGCCAGCCTTGCCAATACCGCTGATACGTCCGTTCTTGATGCCGACGTCCGCCTTGACGATACCCCAGTGATCGAGGATCAGCGCGTTGGTGATTACCGTGTCGGCTACCTGGGCGGCGGACATCTGCCCCTGCCCCATGCCGTCGCGGATCACCTTGCCGCCGCCGAATTTCACCTCATCACCGTAGCTGGTGAAGTCCCTTTCCACCTCGATCACCAGGGCGGTGTCGCCGAGGCGCACCCGGTCACCGGTGGTGGGGCCGAACATGGCCGCGTAGGCGGCGCGATTGATCCTGCTCATGGCTGACCTCCGTCCAACGCGCCCATCACATCGCCGCGGAAACCGTAGACCTTGCGCGCGCCGGCGTAGGCCACCAGTTCCACCTCGCGGTCCTGGCCGGGCTCGAAGCGCACCGCGGTACCCGACGCGATATTCAGGCGAAAGCCGCGGGCCGCCTCGCGGTCGAAGTCGAGGGCGGGATTGACCTCGTAGAAGTGGTAGTGGGAACCCACCTGCACCGGGCGGTCGCCGGTATTCTTCACCGACAGGGTCACCGTGGGGCGGCCGGCATTCAGTTCGATTTCCCCATCGGCGGGAAACAGTTCTCCGGGTTTCATGACGAGGCCTCCGCCTTACTGTATCGGGTCGTGGACGGTGACCAGCTTGGTTCCGTCCGGGAAAGTGGCTTCCACCTGTACCTCGTGGATCATCTCGGCAACGCCGGGCATCACCTGGTCGACGCTGAGGATTTCGCGGCCGTAGCTCATCAGCTCCGCCACGGTTTTGCCGTCCCGCGCCCCCTCCATGATTTCCAGGGTCAGCAGCGCGACGGCTTCCGGGTAGTTGAGCTTGAGCCCGCGGGCCAGCCGTCGTTCTGCGAGCAGTGCGGCGGTGAATACCAGCAGCTTGTCTTTCTCTCGCGGTAGCAATTCCATGATGGTTCCTTCTTGAATTCAGCTTCTCAGGTTAACCAGATGCGCGGCGCGCAGGCTTCTCGATTGAGTAGCGACGGACGTAACAGTTGCCACCAGTGGCTGAACTGGCGGCGTGCGCCCTCGGCGCTGTCGCCGAGGTAGCGGCCGACCAGCATTTCGCCGACCGCGGAGATGGCGACAGCGGGCGATGCTTTTACCTCCCGCAAGCTCTCCAGCAACCCGGCCACTGCCTCCCGCCCGCCGGTAAAAGGCCCCGCGACAAATGTCCCCATCACCACATTCCCATCCAGGGCCGCAGATCCCTGCAGCAAGGCCTCACGACTCTCGTCGTCAATCTGCAAACCATCGACGAACACCGGCACCCCGTCCCGGTGAATGCGATAGCGCTGGCGGAAACTGCCACTGGTAAAAGGCGCCCCGGAGGCCGGCAGGCCAAAACAGGTGACTTCCCAGCCGACGAAGTGACTTTCAGGGGCGAGCTGGATCTCGGTACTCAGGTCGACGCAGGCGCCGTCGTAGACAATGGTTTCCAGCGGGAACCACTCGAGGCTTGCCCCCTCCCCGACCGACAGTGCCACCTGCTGGCGTTGCAACGGCAGGGTGTCGCGGGCGCGGTAGATGCGCCCCGCGCCGGGGGTGGTGACCAGCGCACGAGCGCCGTCGCGGCAGTTCACGCTGATATGCAAGGCATCGCCGGAGACCACGCCGCCCGGTGGGTGCAAGAGGTAGAGATGGGCGAGATCCTCGCCCTCGGGATAAAACGCGCGCTGGACATAGAGCGGCCCGCTGTGCCGGCAGCGCTGCAGGCGGCTGCTCTCGCCGCGAAGGCCGATTCGCAGTTCCAGGCTCGCAGGCCAGGTGCCCGCAGCCAGGGAGGGGAGTACTGCGGGGCTGTTCACTCCTCGCGCCGGTACTCGCTGGAACGGGACACTTTACGGGCGCGCAGCAGCGCCCCGCTGGCGATGACTGCGCTCAACAGCGCCACGGCGGGCAGCCAGTGGTCCACGTGGGTCCAGATATGAGCGAGAGTCTGCAGCACGGCGCCGTCGTGGTGTCCGCTGTGGGCGCCGGCGGCGCTACTGAGCGCCAGCCCCGAGGCTGCGAGTAAGAGTTTCTGCATTATCGATCTCCAGTCAGCCGGGCGTGCCTGAACTTGATGTATCAGCCCGATACAACAGCTTGGTACATCCCCCGGCGTTTATCCACACTCAAACCGCGAGGTGTTTCGCGATGAGTTCATCCGAGAGTCCCGTCATGGCGCCGGATGCCACCACGCGACCCTTCTCCATCAGCCGGAACTCGCGGCCGACCCGGCGGGCAAAGCCGAGCTTCTGTTCCACCAGCACCACGGTCATGCCCTCCTCCTGGTTGAGCTGGGTGATGACATCGCCGATCTGCTTGACGATATTGGGCTGGATGCCCTCGTTGGGTTCGTCGAGGATGAGGATTTCAGGCTGCAGTACCAGCGCCCGGCCGATGGCCAGTTGCTGCTGCTGGCCGCCCGAAAGATCCCCGCCGCGGCGTCCGAGCATATCCTTGAGCACCGGGAAAAGCTCGTAAATTTTCTCCGGAATCACGTTCCCGGGGCTGCGCCCGGCGGCCAGCGCGGTGCGCAGGTTCTCCTCCACGGTCAGCATGGGGAAGATATCCCGCCCCTGGGGCACGTAGCCGATGCCGGCCTTCGGTCGCGACTCGGCGTTGCGCTTGCTGAAATCCTCGCCGCCGATAGTCAGGCTGCCCGACGCGATGGGCAGCAGGCCCATCAGGCATTTGAGCAGGGTGGTTTTACCGACGCCGTTACGGCCCATGATGCAGGTCACCGAGCCTTTGGCGATCTCCATGTCGAGATCCCAGAGGATCTGGGTACCGCCGTACAACTGGTTGACATTGGCAAAGCTGATCAATGTGATTCCCCCAGGTAAACCTCGATCACTTTCGGATCGTTCTGGATCTGGTCCATGGTGCCTTCCGCCAGTACCGAGCCCTGGTCGAGCACCGTCACCTTGCGGGCGATGCTGCGCACGAATTCCATATCGTGCTCCACCACCACTACCGTGCGCTCCCCCGCCAGGGAGGTGAGCAATTCCGCCGTGCGCTCGGTTTCCTGGGCGGTCATCCCGGCCACCGGTTCGTCCACCAGCAACAGCCGCGGGTCGGCGATCAGCAGCATGCCGATCTCCAGCCACTGCTTCTGGCCGTGTGACAGGGCACCGGCCAGCAACGCCCGCTGCCCGGTAAGGCCGATGGTCTTGAGTACCTCGTCGATACGGTCGCGCTTGTCGCTGGTGAGCCGGGCGGACAAAGAAGGCAGGATGCCCTTGTCGGCTTTCATCGCCAGTTCGAGATTGGCGTAAACGGTCTGCGCCTCGAACACCGTGGGCTTCTGGAACTTGCGGCCGATCCCCAGCTCGGCGATTTCCGCCTCGCTGCGGCCGAGCAGGTCCAGGGTCTGGCCGAAGTAGACCCGGCCCGTATCGGGCCGGGTCTTGCCGGTAACGATGTCCATCAGCGTGGTCTTGCCGGCGCCGTTGGCGCCGATCAGGCAGCGCAGTTCACCGTCGTTGATATACAGGTTCAGGTCGTTGATCGCCCTGAATCCGTCGAAGGAGACCGACAGGCCTTCGATGTAGAGGATGATCTGCTTGTCGACGTTCACCGCGGGCGCCCGCTCCGGCGCGAGGAAAGGCCAGACCTGGTCGCGATTCGACAGCTCCGCCATGGTACTGCGCAGACTCATGCTGTGGCCTCCTCGAGTTTGCGGCGTTTGGGCATGCGTTCCATCACCAGGCCGGTGAGGCCGCGCGGCAGGAACAGGGTCACGGCGACGAACAGGGCGCCGAGGCCGAACAGCCAGGCCTCGGGCATGATGGCGGTAAAACGGGTCTTGGCGTAGTTCACCAATAGCGCACCCACCACGGCGCCGTAGAGCGTTCCGCGACCGCCTACCGCCACCCAGACCACGATCTCGATGGAGTTGAGCGGCGAGAATTCGCCCGGGTTGATGATGCCCACCTGCGGCACGTAAAGCGCGCCGGCAATCCCCGCCAGTACCGCCGAGTAGACGAACAGCCAGACCTTGTAACTCTCCGTACGGAAGCCGGTAAAACGCGTGCGCGCTTCGGCGTCGCGCACCGCGAGGATCACCCGGCCGAACTTGGAACCGAGGATCAACTGGCTCGCGCAGTAGGCGACTGCGAGCACGATGGCGGTGGCCGCGAACAGCGCCACCCGGGTGCCGTCCGCCTGCAGGTCGTAGCCGAGGATGTCCTTGAAATCGGTCAGGCCGTTGTTACCGCCGAAGCCCATCTCGTTGCGGAAGAAGGCGAGCATCAGGGCGTAGGTCAGCGCCTGGGTAATGATGGAGAGATACACTCCCGCCACCCGCGAGCGGAAGGCCAGCCAGCCGAACACGAAGGCGAGTATGCCCGGCGCCAGCAGGACCATCAGCATGGCGAACCAGAACTGGTCGAAACCGAACCAGTACCAGGGCAGTTCCTCCCAGTTGAGGAAGACCATGAAGTCAGGCAACACCGGGTGCCCATAGACGCCCCGGTCGCCGATCTGCCGCATCAGGTACATGCCCATGGCGTAGCCGCCGAGGGCAAAGAAGGCCCCGTGGCCAAGGCTGAGGATGCCGCAGTAGCCCCAGACCACGTCCACCGCCATCGCCAGCAGCGCGTAGCAAAGGTACTTGCCCAGCAGGGTGATGGTGAAGGTACTGACGTAGAAGAAGGAATCTTCCGGCAACAGCAGGTTGCAGGCGGAGGCCCAGGCGGTCACCGCGAACAACACGGCGACAAATACCGGCGCCTTCTCGCGCAGCTGGTGCAGGGCGGAAAACTGGCCGTAAAGAGTGCTCATTCCGCGGCCCTCCCCTTCTGCGGAAACAGCCCTCGGGGCCACTTCTGGATGAACAGGATGATGAATACCAACACGAGGATTTTTGCCAACACCGCACCAGTCGCCGGTTCGAGGAATTTGTTCGCCACGCCCAGGGTGAAGCCGCCCACCAGGGTGCCCCAGAGGTTACCGACACCACCGAAGACAACCACCATGAAGGAGTCGATGATATAGGCCTGGCCGAGGTTGGGGCCGACATTGGTCAGCTGGCTGAGCGCCACCCCGGCGAGGCCCGCGATACCCGAACCGAGGCCAAAGGTCATCGCGTCCACCCACTCCGTGCGGATGCCCAGCGAGCGCGCCATGTTGCGGTTCTGGGAAACCGCCCGCACCTGCAGGCCCAGGGGCGTCTTCTTCAGGATCAGCTGCAGCAGGAAAAACACCGCAATCGCGAAGAGCAGCACGTACAGCCGGTTGTAGGTGAGCGAGAACACCGCATTGAACTCCAGAGAGCCGGACATCCAGTCCGGCGTGGAAACCTGCCGGTTGAGCGGGGAGAAGATCGTGCGCACCGCCTGCTGCAGTATCAGGCTGATACCGAAGGTCGCCAGCAGGGTCTCGAGCGGCCGGCCGTGGAGAAAGCGGATCACGCCGCGTTCGATCAACACGCCCACCAGCGCGGATACCAGGAAGGCCGCGGGAATCGCCACCAGGATCGACAGGCCGATATGGTCGGGCATCAACAGCTGCACCACGTAAGTGGTATAGGCGCCAAGCATGATCAACTCGCCGTGGGCCATGTTGATCACCCCCATCACACCGAAGGTGATCGCCAGTCCCGTCGCCACCAGCAGGAGTACCGAGCCGAGGCTGAGGCCGAAAAACAGGGTCTCGAGGAAGCCGTAGAATTCAATTTTCGACTCGATATTCGCCAGCAGGCTCTTCGCCTGGCGGCGGATTTCCGCCACCGGCTCGACACCTTCCTGCAGCAGCGCCTGCAAGGCGTTACGCACCGCGGGCTCCACACTGCCTTCGAGGTGGCCGAGCGCCTGCAGGCGTACCGCCGGGTCTTCGCTGTTCTCGAGGTCGTACAGGGATATCACCACCCACTGCAGCGCGGCGACTTCCCCGTCCGTTTCGTTGACTACCGCGTCCCGCAGTAACTCGACGCTTTCTTCGTCGGGCCGCTCCAGCATATTGCGCACGGCGGTCTCACGAACTGCGGGGTCCTTCGCCTGCAGCGTCAGCCGCGCCAGTATGCCGCGCAGTTGTACCCTGACCTTGTTGTTGACCCGCAGTTTTTTCAGATCGGATTTCGAATATTCCCCGAGAGCGCTGCCGTCGAGCGCGTCGCTCGCCAGCAAGTTGCCGCCGCCCGCGTCCGTTGCGATAGCCAGCGTATCGTTCTCCTTCACGGCGTAGAGGTCGCCCTCCAGTAGCGCCTGTGCCAGCGGCACGATAGATTCGCCACCTGCAACTGCCAGCCGTTCCAGGATGCCGGGCATCTTGCTCAGCGAGGCGCCGGCCAGTTCACCGGCAATCTCGCGAGTGTCGGCCCCCGCCTGTTCCTGCGCAAGTGAGCCGGGCCCCCAAAGGGTCAGGCAGAATGCCAGGATTACATACAACCTTGCTTTCAAGCGCGCTCTCCGGAAATAGTCGAAATACGAAAACAAAAAGGAGAGGCCCGGGGGCCTCTCAACGTCTCACACCTTTACACACTCAGTAGTTCTGTCCTGAACAGGTCTTGGTGACCGTGTTGTAGTTGCCGCAGCTGATCGGCGGCGTCCAGTCAGAAATAATGTCCTTGGAGCCCGGCAGGAAATCGGACCAGGCGTCACCCGGAACCAGGTCGTCGGTCTCGGACACTACCAGGAACTGGCCATCTTCCTGGATCTCGCCAATCAGCACCGGCTTGGACAGGTGGTGGTTCTTGCCCATGGCCGCGACACCGCCGGTCAGGTTCGGGGTAGTGATACCGATCATCGCCTGCTCGACTGCGTCCACATCGGTGGTGCCGGCTTTCTCGACAGCCTTCACCCACATGTTGAAGCCGATGTAGGTCGCTTCCATCGGGTCGTTGGTGACGCGCTTGTCGTCGCCGATGAAGGCCTTCCACTGCTCGATGAAGGCGGCGTTGGCGTCGTTCTCCACACTCTGGAAGTAGTTCCAGGCGGCGAGGTGACCTACCAGCGGTGCGGTGTCGATACCGGAGAGTTCTTCCTCACCCACGGAGAAAGCGACTACAGGAATGTCCTCGGCGGAGATGCCCTGGTTGCCCAATTCCTTGTAGAAGGGAACGTTGGCGTCACCATTGATGGTGGAGACCACGGCGGTTTTCTTGCCTGCGCTGCCGAACTTCTTGATATCAGCCACGATGCTCTGCCAGTCGGAGTGACCGAAGGGCGTGTAGTTGATCATGATGTCCTCTTCGGCCACGCCCTTGGCTTTCAGGTAGGCTTCGAGAATTTTGTTGGTGGTACGCGGGTACACGTAGTCGGTACCAGCCAGCACCCAGCGTTCAACCTCGAAGTCTTCCATCAGGTAATCCACTGCGGGAATTGCCTGCTGGTTGGGCGCTGCACCAGTATAGAACACGTTTTTGGACGACTCTTCGCCCTCATACTGTACGGGGTAGAACAACAAACCGTTGAGTTCCTCGATCACTGGCAGCACGGACTTGCGCGACACGGAGGTCCAGCAGCCAAAAATCACATCCACTTCTTCCTGTGTAAGCAATTCCCGTGCCTTCTCCGCGAACAGGGGCCAGTTGGAGGCCGGGTCGACGACCACCGCTTCCAGCTGCTTGCCCATGACGCCGCCCTTCTTGTTCTGCTCCTCTACCATCATCAGCACGGTGTCTTTCAGCGTGGTTTCGCTGATCGCCATGGTGCCGGAGAGCGAGTGCAGTACCCCTACCTTGATGGTATCCGCGGCGTAGAGGCTGGCACTCAGCAGTGCTGTGCCAGCGGCTACCGCCGCCTTCGTTGCTATTTTCTTGAAATTCATGATTCTGTTTCCTCTGCTTGGTAATCAGATCTGGAGTTGTACGCCGAAGGAGAAGGCGTCGGTGTCGGAACCCTTGTAACCGCTGATGTTGGCGTCGCCCGTACCGTAGTTGAAGTTCAGCTTGGCGTTGTAACCGGAGATCCAGTAGTTCACGCCGAACTCGGTCAGGTCGGAGGTGTCGCCGTCGGAGGGCGAGTTCTCCACGTAACGCAGGTAGGGCTGGAACTGGCCGGGTCCGACCTTGCCCGGGAACAGGAAGGCGCCGGTGGCGAACCAGGAGTCCCCGTCGAACAGGCAGAAGCAGTCACCGCTGGCCGGTGAGTTGATGGTGTAGTCGGCGTCGAAGTCCTTGTACTCCGCTTCGATATTCAGCACCGCACCGCCGTCGAAGGCGGTTTCGGAGAACACTTCCACGGTGTAGCCGGAGAAGTCGCCCGATTCCGTGGCGCTGCCGGTGCCGCCATCCTGGCTCTGCATGGAAACCGCGAGGGTCAGGATGTTGCCGAGCCCACCGAAGTAGGTGCTGCTGGTGTAGTAGGCCGGGCTGTTTTCCGCGGCGAGGAAGTTGTAGGCGAAGCGACCGGCGAAGAGCAGGTTGTCCTCCTCGTTGGGGCCGCCGCTCAGGCCCTCGAAGCCGCCCACCGCATACTGGAACTTACCCAGGCGGCCCCAGACAGTCAGGCCGTCATCGCGACCGTAGGTACCGGCGTCGCCGCCCTGGTCGGAGGGGTACAGCGGTACGGTGTACTGGTTCCAGCTGACGGTATAGAAAGGACCGTTCATCTCGATGCGATCCGCCGGTGTCAGCATGCGGCCCATCCAGACGTTGAAAGCCGGGCTGAACTCGAAGCGCGCGATCACGTCCAGGGTATCCACGGGACCGTCACCGAAAATCTCGTCGGTGTTGAAGGTGATGCCGATCTTGTCCGTGATCTGGCCAGTGAAATACAGGCGGATGTTCTGAACGTCGAAATCCGTGCTCCAGTCGTCACCGCTGGGAGCGCCGTCTTCCACCGCGGTGAACGCGGTGCGCAGGCCGGCGCCCACGCTGACCCAGGATTCCTCGCCTATCTCCATTTTTGCCCCCGCAAGGGCCTGCGCGGAGGCTGCGGTCAACACCGCCGCACCCGCTGTCTTCCATACAAGTCTGTTCATCTTTTCCCCCACCTGTGCTCAGGCTGTCATTCTCTGGCGGCAAAACGCCGCCGCGTGGTCGGCATAGGAATCACCGATACGCCCCATAGTGGGGGATGGCGGTGTACGCCACTATTCGTCAACTGGCGCAGGCGGCTACGTCAAATGACGTAGCCTGCCGCTCGAGGCGTGGGCCCCTGCGGCTCTGGCGGGGAGACAGGCCCAGAGACCGGGCTTCGAATTGTGGGGGACCGGGGAACCTCCCGCCCCCGGAAATGGACTAAACTTGGAAAGAACTGTTGGCCGGTTTCCGGCAGTGGCGCTTGCGCCCCGCAGTAACTCACGCCCAAGCGCCGCTTCCGGCCCGATCTGGTGAGTCGAACTCGCCCAAGGAGGAAGCTATGCGCGCTATAAACCATTCAGCGGGGGCCTTCCCGCTGCACCATGTCCCCGCCACCCGCCCCTTCCTGTGGCTGGCGGCGGGTTGGGACGGGCTGATGCACAGCCCCGGAGCCAGCCTGACCTACGGGGTGATCATCTCCTTTCTCGGCGCCCTGATACTCGCCTACCAGCAACATCCCATCTACGTGGGCCTGGCGGTGGCCGCCTTCCTGGTCGTCGGACCGGTGGTGACCGCGGGTGTGTGCCAGTTGTCGCGTTGCCGCGACCATGGCGAACCCTGCGATTTCCAGCGCTCCCTGGCCGTGGTCACCCTTAACCGCGAGCGCCTGATCCACTTTGCCTGCGTACTCGCCGCCATCGGCCTCGCAGGGCTAATGTGTGCCGGCGCCTACCTGATGGCCACCACCGGCAGCTACGCCCCCAGCATCAGCAGCACAGTCTGGGGGGACGTCATTTCACGCATGAGCACCTTGCAACTGATCACCTATGCCGCGGCTTTTCTCGGGGTCTGTGCAGTGGTCTTCGCGCTTTCGGTTGTGAGCGTGCCGATGATCATCGATCGCCACGTCACCCCCGCTGTCGCCATGCGCACTTCCACCCGGGCCTTCTTCCAGGATCTGCCGGCGATGCTGGTCTGGGCGCTGATCATCGTCAGCCTCGTGGCCTTCGGTTTCGGCACCCGGCTCTGGGGCATGATCCTGGTGATGCCGCTTCTCGGCCACGCCACCTGGTATGCCTACCGGGACATCGTCGAGGAAGCCTGAAGGAGATTGAACCGAAGGCGGGGTCCGTGCGTAGCAAGGGGTATGACCCTGCTACGTAACAGTGACCCCACCGCGTGATCGAACTCAGCGAGACCATACGGGTAGAACGCGACCCCGGCGAGGCCTTCGACTACCTCGCCGATTTCACCAGTACCACCGAGTGGGACGCCACCGCCCAAAACGCCCGGAAACTGACCCCCGGCCCTCCGGCCGAGGGGACCCGCTTCCTGATCAATTGTGCGCTGCCGCTGGGCTCGCTGGATCTCGATTACGAAATCATCGAGGCAGACCGCCCCCACCGGCTGGTTCTGCGCGGCCAGTGCCGGTTTTTCACCGTCACGGACACCATCACGTTCCGCAAGGAACTCGATGGACTTTGCATCGGCTACCGCGCGCAATTCGAGTTCAGCGCGCCGCTGGATCGCCTGGAGCCCCGCCTCGAAGCCGGCTTCCAGCGCATGGGCGCCGCGTCTGCGGAGGGTTTGCGCTGCGCGCTGGCAGACAACTTCCCCTCCCCTGGAACGACACCGGCCGCACTCTCCCTGCCCTCGAGGCTGAAGCGATTCACCCGCTATGGCTACCGCAAGGCGAAGGCCGGCTGGAACCCGGTGAGCGCCGGCCTGCGCGGCCGACACGCCGTTGTCACCGGGGCGAGCTCAGGGCTGGGCGAGGCCACCGCCTTCGACCTGGCCCGGCGTGGCGCCGCACTCACGCTGGTGGTTCGTGACCGCTTAAAGGGTGAGCAATTACGCGCCGCAATTGATGCGGAAACCGGCAACCGCCATATCCGTATCGAAGTGGCGGACCTGAGCCTCCTCGGCGACGTGGACTCGCTGTGCCAGCGCCTGCGGCGCAAGGGCAGCCCGGTGCACATCCTGGTCAACAACGCCGGCGCGCTGTTTCCCGAGCATGCGCTGACAACAGAGGGTATCGAGCGCAGTACGGCCCTGCTCCTCCTCTCTCCCTACCGGCTGACGACAGGGCTGCTGCCGCTGCTTCGCGACGCGGGTGATGCGCGGGTAATCAATGTGGTCTCCGGCGGTATGTACACGCAAAAGCTCTCCCTGGCGGCGCTCCGGGGCGAGGTGGAATACGCTGGCGCGAAGGCCTACGCCCAGGCCAAACGCGCCCTGATGGTGGTGACCGGCGAATGGGCTGAACAGTGGTGTGAATGCAATATAGCCGTCAACGCCATGCACCCGGGCTGGGTCGATACCCCGGGACTGGAGCGCGGCCTGCCGGGATTCCACCGCCTTACCCGCTGCGTGCTGCGCAGCCCCCGGCAGGGCGCCGATACCATCACCTGGCTGGCCGCCGCCAGCGAGGCCGGGGATCTCAGCGGCGGGCTCTTCCTCGATCGCCAACCCCAGCCTCTCTACCTGCGAAAGGACACCCGGGAAGGGCCCGCCGAGCGGGCGGCGCTGATGCACTGGCTGGAGAATTTCTCCCCTGGTGTATCGCTCAACCAGGCCTCCACTGAAGAGTCCTACGCTTGAAAGAGACGGTCATCTACTGGTTTCGCAATGACCTGCGCCTCACCGACCTGCCGGCACTGGCCGCCGCCGGCGCCGGGGGCAGGCAGATACTGCCCTGCTTCGTTCTGGACGATGACGCAGCGGGTGACTGGGCGCCCGGCGGGGCCAGCCGCTGGTGGCTGCACCACAGCCTCAGGCAACTGGACACATCGCTGCGCGAACTCGGCAGCGAGCTCCTGGTACTGCGCGGCGCCACTGCCCATACCCTGATCGAACTCGCGGCACAGGTCGACGCAGGCCTGGTCTACTGCAGCGAAGCCTACGAGCCCTGGGCACGACTGCAGCAGCGCCGGGTACACGACACCCTGTGGGCGGCGGGGATCGAGGTTCACATGGAGCCCGGTGCCCTCCTCCATCACCCGGAGGCCGTGCGCACCGGCGCCGGGGAGCCCTATAAAGTTTTCACGCCCTTCTGGCGCGCCTGTCGCCAGCAGCCCGAACCTGCTGCCTGCCTGCCGGCACCGAAGGCCAAAGCTTTCGCCGCGGTGGAAATCAGTGGCCTGCCGGAATCGCAGTGGGACCTCCTGCCAACGCGGCCGAACTGGGCAGTGGGCTGGGAGGCAATCTGGCAGCCCGGCGAAACCGGCGCGGCACAGGCGCTGCAGAACTTCATCGCACGCGCGCTCGACGACTATAGCGAGGGCCGCGATTTTCCCGCGGCAAACAAGACCTCCAGACTCTCGCCCCACCTGCACTTCGGTGAAATATCGCCGCGGCAGGTCTGGCATGCCATCAGGCAGGACGGCAACGCAGATCCCAAAGCAGCGGAAAAATTCCTCGCCGAAGTCGGCTGGCGGGAGTTCTGCTACCAGTTGCTCTACCACAACCCGGAAATCCCCGAAAAACCCTTCAAGGACACCTTCGGTGAGATGCCATGGTTAGCCGACGAACAACACCTGAAAGCCTGGCAGCGCGGCCAGACCGGCTACCCCATCGTCGATGCCGGCATGCGCGAACTGTGGCAGACCGGCTTCATGCACAACCGCGTGCGGATGATCGTCGCCTCCTTCCTGACCAAGCACCTGCTGCTGCCCTGGCAATGGGGCGAGCGCTGGTTCTGGGACACGCTGGTGGACGCGGACCTCGCCAACAACAGCTGCGGCTGGCAGTGGGTGGCGGGTTGCGGCGCGGACGCGGCGCCCTATTTCCGGATATTCAATCCGGTATTGCAGGGGAAGAAATTCGATCCAGAGGGTGAGTATGTCCGGCACTGGGTGCCAGAGATCGCCGGCCTGCCGGACAGGTACCTGCATGCGCCGTGGGAGGCGCCCCCATCGCTGCTTGAAGAAACGGAAATAACGCTGGGCGACGACTATCCCTCCCCTATCGTCGACCACAAAACCGCGCGCGAATCCGCACTGGAGGCCTACCGTATCGTGAAGGGTGCTTGAACCTACCCTTGACTGTGCTCTATTCGTAGTTCACACGCAGGGACAGGACAGTGAACTCGTCGGAACTACACATTTGCAGCACGGTATCAAAATCATCTCCCTCTACGAAAGCGACATCACCGTACGGTGTGGTATCGCCAGGGTTGTCGAAGATTTCATCTGATCCAATAATGTCCGGCCCTGTCCCACTCAAGGCAACATTACTGTTATGCAAATACCGGCGGCCATACTCAGTAGCTACGCGGTTGGTGACTGTATTAGTGAGTCCAAGAAGCGACCCCTCGACGACCACCGGGTCCAGAGTGGTAGTGGCGTAGACTATCGTTAAACTGCTTACAATCGCACCTTGTGGCAATTCGATTGGTGCAAATATACAACCATAGCCGTCAGCGCTGGAATGACTCCAATAGCCACTGTATCCCCAGCTCTCATTGCTGGAGATATAACTTGCCGAGTGTGGCACCTCCATGTGACCTAAACAATCCAAGCTAAAAAAGTGAAATGGCGCCAATCCTGAGAAACAGGTGGTATTGGCGCAACCACCGGATCATTCCGATCCGGACCTTGCTTCCTCGGAAACGAAATATCCGTAAGGCAACGGGTTGAGAGGATAAACAGGCAAGGATTCATCTCCCACGACCCGGAAGGAAGGCCTTATAAAGGTCCTTCCGAGGGGTTTGCCCGTATCGGTTTCCCACACTGCGGATATTGCGACGAAAGAAAGATACTCATCCAGGGTACACTCTACCGCTCTGCCCTCTACCTTGATTCGCGCATAGGGCTCTCCAGCGGTTGGCAGGGTGACCTGGGACCACAGTGAAGCAGCGTTGAGATTGCCACTGGAGGCATGCAACACCGGGCCTGCCAACTCCCTGACCTCCAGGGAATAATCGATCTGGCAGCCTGAGTCCGCCGCCAAATCGATGCTGATATAAATTGCCGAACCAGTCGCTGCCGGGCTTCCGAAGCCCTTCACCTCGGTAATCGTGATCCCCTGGACTCCAATTTCGCTGTACCTGATTGCTGCCTCATCACCGCTCCCCTGCTTGCAGTGGCACAGCAGGGTATCTGCGCCTGTATCCGCGAATCCACAGACCATGGCGGTCCCCGAAGGACACTGCGCCTGCCCAGCGTGTCCAGGCCAGGCTGCCGATGACAGCAAAGCGTAAAACAGCGTCGTCCACGACGTTCTTGCGATCACTGCATTTCTCCACGTATCCGATGGTGATCCCTTCCAGGTGCGAGAACGCTAATGCTCCCTGGAACGGCAGTACAGTGAGTTTCACACTTTGCTTTAGGCAAATCCTCACCCCACAGGGGGTTGCTTTCTCATACAGAGGGACCAGGGCTTAACGGTGAGTCGGCCACCCCGGCATGCATGCACCGACTACTAGGGGGCGTCCCTTACCGCAAGGAACCGCGGTGCAATAATCAGGTCGGGACCGGTATTCTCAAATCCACGCAACGTGCAGCTATTGTCCAGCTGGTAGTGTCTCCGGGTAATCTGGTCTTCCTGTAGCTTCGGCACATGAATGACAGAGCCCGAGCTGATCCCTACCACGAAGACATCGTTGAAGCGGGTGAAATTATCCTGTCCGTAGCCCCGGTCTGCACAGGGAAATGCGAGGTTCGACGGTGTATCCGGGCGCACGGCGAAGGTTGTTGAACTCCAGAAGAAACCGCCCCCATCGATGAAGGCTTCGGGAATGGCGTAGGCCTCCTGGTAGTTTACCAGGCTCATCAACTCGAACACGTTGGGGATACGCCACGAACCAGCGCGAGAGCCATCTCGCAGGCTGCACTCGTTGGTATCCGGAAGTCCATTCAAAGTGCTTGCAAAAACCAGAGCCTGGCCCCAGGACAAATCATCACCGCAATCAGCTCGAATCGTCCACACGAGATCGGTAAAAATATCTGTGAGAGTACCGTCACCATTGTTCACGAATCGATCCGCGGGGGGAGCAATTCCTGCCTGTAACTCACCGTCCTGCCCGGTAGCGACGCAGCTTGTTGTTGCGTGAGGGCTGTCCGGTAAAAGTGTGGGTGCCTGCCAACAATTGGTTTGGCCCGTCTGCGGTACCCGGTACTTCTGTTTCTCGTCAGCGAGTTCCTCCTCGGTCGCTTCGAGAACCTGCTTGGTTTCGGACAATTCCGTCAGCGTGGCATCGAGGGCCTCCCCGGTCAGGGCGAGTTCGTCGAGCGTTTGGGCGAGCTCCGAGCTGAGCATCTCAATTTGCTCAAGTGCGCCGGGGAGCCCTTCATTGCCTTCAATACTTGGCGGTGCGCTCTCCTGGCCAAGGGAATTTTGCGTTACAAGGATGATTAACAATAGAACTGATTTGAATCGCAACATACTAGCCTCCATGGCAATTTATGGTCAGAACGAACTCTTTATTGGTATTTTTCAGAATCGACCATGCACACTTCCGTGTGACCGGATTCCACATCAAGCATTAGAGTAGCCAGTTTTTTAGCAGCTCGTAATAGCGACTTCTCATTTGAAGCTTCCCATATATTAAAGAAGGGAATATGGCTGGTGGTGGACCGCATGCCTGGCCAATACCGGCACTCTCCGGGGCCTGACATCTGGTTCTGAGAGGGACGAAGCGCTAGCTGTCCCGCCCTTTCAACTTGCCTGATTCAGCAAGCGTGCGCTTGTAAAACTTCCCCAGTGCTTTCGCGGATGACCGTCGCTCCGCCAGGCTCGCGCTGTTGAGGGCATCTTCGCGGCGCAATTTGTTGTAGCTTTGCAAGCGCCTTTCATCGAGTTTTCCCTCTTGGATAGCCCGACGCACCGCGCAGCCGGGCTCGCTTTCGTGCTGGCAATCGGAGAAGCGACAGCCCTCGGCCAGTTGCGCGATCTCTGCGAAGGTTGCCTCGATCCCGCTCTCGCTATTGGCGAGCTGGATCTCCCGCATCCCCGGGGTGTCCAGCATCAGGGCGCCCGATTCAAGGCGTACCAGGGACCGGCTGGTAGTGGTATGGCGACCCTTGCTGTCATCCTCGCGAATGGCGCCCGTCTGTTGGCCTTCGTTGCCAGCCAGGGTGTTGACCAGCGTGGACTTGCCGACGCCGGAGGAGCCCAGTACCGCGATGGTATTTCCCCGGGCCATCCAGGGGGCGAGCTTGTTCACGCTGTCCGCATCGAGCGCATTGACGGATTCCACCATGACTCCGGGATTGGCTCGCTGGACTTCACGCACCCACTGCGCTGGTTCGTCGACCAGGTCCTCCTTGGTCAGAACGATCACCGGTTCCGCCCCAGCCTCGTTCACCAGCGCGAGGTAGCGCTCGAGCCGGCCCAGGTTGAAATCGTCGTTGATGGAGCAAACGATGAAGGCGGTATCCACGTTGGCGGAAATCAGCTGCGTCCGTACATCGGAACCGGCCGCCTTCCGCTGGAAACAGGTTTTGCGTTCCAGCAGGCGTTGAAATGCGCCTTCCGGGGAAAGGAGAACCCAATCACCCACCACCATAGCTGGCATCTCGTGCTGCAGCAGGACGGTGGATTCTCCTTGCTCTGAAAGCAGCCTCATCTCACTGCGGTGATACTCCACCACCCGGGCGGGCACGGAAATCTCCCACTCCTCCAGCGAGAGCTGCTGCTGGAAAAACGGCTGCCAACCGAGGCTTTCGAGTTCGAAGGGGTTAGAGCCCATTAGCGGTCTAGTGCCCCTTCCGGTCATAGGCTCCAAACATGCTCGGGTCCAGGCCTTTTCGATCGAAAAGGCCTTTCAGCCCTATGTTGCCCATTTGAGGTCCCTTGTCGGTCATGGTGACCCACATGATGTGATCGACATTGCCGGGACCTTCGTGGTGGAAAGACGCACCTACCGGCCCCATCGTGATGTACTCGTAGCCTTCAATATTATCGTAATCATAATAGTGCAGGTGGCCCGCAAAAACGGTGTGCTCCCGGCCTTTCAACATTGATTGGATCATTCTGAATCTTTCCGAAGGATTTTCCCAGCACGGCTCATGCATGAACAGAAAAGTCCAACGAACATCCGAATGGGCTGCGAGCGTCTGCCTGATCCAGGACAGCTGCTTCTCGTCAAATTCGACCGGTGTGCTCAGCCCTGCGACAACGGACTCATCGGACATGAATTCCGCCAGCATGGCCTGTGCCTTGGCGGGGTCCTCAACTTGCAAGCTGTTGTACAGTTCGATTTTCTCTTTCATATCCGGTGGCGGTGCCGGCCGGTTGTACTCGGTATCGAGCACCAGGAACAATACATCCTTGTAAAGAAAGGAATAGTATGTGGCACCATAGCGATCCAGCCACACCTCCCTGGCAGTGCTGTTGGCGATGTCGTGGTTACCTGGCGTTTTGAAAAATGGCATATCGAGTTTACCAAGCCATGAATCCACTTCATTCCACTCAGTATTCAATTCCGACGCCTGATCGCTGTAGCCTTCGATTAAATCGCCGACATTGATTACAAATTCCGGCTGCAACAGATTGATTTGAGCCATGGCTGTCTGGAATGTCTCCTGCACATTGGCTCCGCCCGTTCGGTCGCCCATGATCACAAAGCGGAAGTCATCGGGATTGTCGAGGAATTCCCCTTCCGTCCATGGTTGAGCGTTAGTGAGACGAGGAGCTTCATAAGAAAATGCCGGCTCTCCCGCCGTCTCGTCTTGCAGGGCGCAACTCGACAGCAAAACAACGAAAGTGAGAAGACTGGCTCTTGAAATTATTTTCATGAGGTATCGCGCTCCTTCAATGTAAAAGGGTGACAGGGTTCAGAGTCCTTTCATCAAGCCCCCTGGTTCTCGACATTCTGCTACTAACCCGGGCAGGACCAAGGCCAGATTAATTGACAATATGATTCGCGAGGCTCACCCGCCACTGTACTGTGGGTACATGCAGGCGCAATGACACACATCAATGAAATCCATCGCGGAACACGGTTATAAATGTAGCCTGGACACGTACTCCCGAGAAATTGGTTATGAGTACATCGCGCGCTTACTTTTTCACTACCTGCCTGTGCACAGTCCTGGTTCAGGCCTGCCACAGTTCGAGCACTAATAATCACCCGTCTGTTGGCAGTGAACTTCTGGTAAAGGATGCAATTACGGCAGCCATTGATCTAAACATCCATCAACAGGATGCCTGGAACAGGCTGGACGCTGATGGAGAAGCGGGGGCAAATCACTATCCCTATATACGCATCAGTGATGGCGCATTAGTTGTGATTGAACGGTATGAGACTTACAGGGACATCATAGAAGACATATCCCTGCCCGCGCTGCTTGCATCGAATTGGGATCACACCGAATGGGACGAGTTGAGGGCCTTCCAGAGTAGCGTGGACAAAGTTCATCTGGTAGGGCGATTCAGCCGCATTGATAAAAGCGGCGAAGCTTACCTCAGCGCGGCGACAGTACGTGTAGTCACCAAAGAGAAGGGTGAGTGGGGAATCCGAATACGGTCGACTTATCCATTAGCCACCCCGGACGAGATCGACAACGCCAGCCAGACGGACAACAACGTCGCGATATCGGATGCTATCGGTATTCTGCATCGCTACCTGCATGCCTGGAACAATCGAAATTCTGCCGAACTCTCGGCTCTTTACCACTACCCGAATGTACTCGTGGATGGCACCAGTCTGTTCATATTCAATGCGCCGGAAGAGTATATCGATTATCAGGAAAACAGCGCATTTCACGCGCTGGATTATGCTGCCTGGGACCACAGCAGAATGAACAGTATCGAAGTTATCGAAAGCGGAAGCACTGCAGTGCACTTCGCGGTTGAGATTGATGATATCGATATCAGTGAAAATCGCCTGGGCACTGGCGATAAAGGGCTGTGGATTGTATCCAGGGTCGGCGACACCTGGGGTATATCTGCCCGCTCGATGTATTGATCTCCCGCTCGACATGCCTGTGGTTATCAAACAACGCCAATCTCCCACGCCTTCTATCGGCGAAGGTTGTGGCCGGAGCCAAGCGGTGCCCAGATGGATAGATGAGGTGCAGGGCGGTATTTCAATGAAATCTTCACCTGGTTTTATTCAGAAGTGAATTTACACACCTCTGTGTAGCTGAATTCCGCATCAATCCTTTAGACCAGCCAGATTTTTACTCACTTACAATAGCTAATGATTATTACAAGACCATCAAGTATAAATAACAGGCATATAGCATGTGCTTATGCCCTCAGCTGATGTAAATCCTCAGCCCACAGAAATTTGTCTTCCGCACCGCGGGGAACTACCCCAGAGAGGCGGGTACCGGGAATGCCGTACACTTAACCCTCGTAGCCAAGCACTGCCTGGAAACCATTCTCCATAATGCTGGCGAGAATGCCCTTGACGGCCTCGGTATCGTTGATGCGTGGGAATTCCCCGTCGGGGATGGGCACTTCGAGGAACTTACACAGCGGCTCCCAGCCTTCAGCTACCTCGAACACCAGCAGGCGTTCCGGTGCGATGCTTGCTTTGACCTCGGCCACATGCTCATGGAATCTCCGGATCAGGTGGTCGTGGTCATGCATCCGGTCGTCGAAATAGTCGTTGATCGTAGCCTTCATGTAGGGGCCCGCCTCCGTGCCGGGCAGGAATTCCATCCATTCCCTGCCGAAAATCGTATCCTGGAGGGAGGTGAACCACTTCTCCGGATCACGCACGGTAAGCACGACCTTGGCATCAGGGTAGTATTCCGCCAGCGCGGCGTAGCTGGTACTGGCTGGAAAATCGACCGTCGCCGTAAAACCCTCGAATATTGCATCCCAGTCCGGTTCTGTCTTTCCCACCTGCTCCCAGAGCTTCCAGTGCGGGGGCCCCTTCGGGAAGCACTCCACCATGTGGTAACAGGGGTAGCCCAATTGCTCCAGGGCGACTTTCAGGGACATTGTCCCGGTGCGGCCAAAACCTGCCCCGATGATCTGCAAAGCCATTCTGTTCTCCCACGCGTTCCCCGATATTCGGAGATTATAAGATAGCTGTGCTGTGTATGGCTTGAGGATTTATTCGATCATCTTTCTCACGCGCGCGTTGGGTATGGCGACGCCCATCAGGCTGGGAGAGCGCAATTCAATGATCTCGAATACAAAGCTGGCGAAGAAGGGCTCTGCGCCAGTACTGATATCGGATAACCCGTCGTTAGAAGGCAGCTAGTGGAGTTCAAGGGCCAGGTAAATTGCACAGGTGGATTCCGCAGGAGCAACTAGAATCATTACATTTCCGGGCATGACTCCGTGGACTCACTCCCCGCTGCGTCGGCCCCTTAATACAATGGAACGTACTCGGGTGTTAAGCATGATTCACAATTTGCTGAAAACTGCTCATGATCGAATCCGGACGCGCTGGGCCGCCCTGTCCATCGCCATCTGTGGCCTGGTGGTACCAGCCGTGGCAGACGCTTCAGAGGGCGCCAACAGCCATTACCTCCCCGGTACTGTCGCGACCATGATCGACCTCGTGCCCTCACAGCCCGGGTGGGTCATCGAACCGATCTACCTCAACTATTCGGGTGACTCGGGCAGCATCGACAACATCCCGATATCCGGGCTCAACGCGCTGAAGCTCGATGTCGAGAGTGACGCCCTGACCCTCGCCGCGTTTCGCACCTTCACCCAGCCCGTGCTGGGCGCCACCTTCTCTGTCGGAGCGGCCGTGCCCTACGTCTGGATGGATGTCAAAGCGACCATCGATACTGCCGTGGGGACCTTTCAGGTCAAGGACAGCACCTCCGGGCTGGGCGACATCACCCTCCTCCCTGCCATGTTCGCCTGGAAAAGCGGCCCGTGGCAGTACTCCGCCGCGCTGAGTGTCTTTGCCCCTACAGGCAGCTACGACGAGGGTGATGTGGCCAACGCCGGCCTCAACTACTGGACCATCAACCCCTGGGGCGGTGTTTCCTACAACAACGCCGAAACCGGGTTCAATGCCGCCCTGCACGGCGGGATTGGCTTCAATACGGAAAATTCAGACACCGATTACGACAGCGGGACTTTCGGCCACCTCGAAGGGAGCGTCCAGCAGTTGCTGCCACTCGGACCCGGCTTCCTCACCCTCGGCCTGGAGGCGTTCTGGGTGGAGCAACTGGAGGCGGACAAGGGGCAGCGGGAAATCTTCGGGGATTTCAAGGGCCGCACCGCCGGTGCGGGACCGGTCATCGGCTACCTGAAGCCCTCGAGCGCAGGCACCCTCGTAGTCGAGGCGCGCTGGCTGGATGAGATGGAGACGCGTAATCGGCTCGAGGGCGAGTACGTGTGGGTGAAGGTGGTGTACCAGTTTTGAGAACCGGGGTCAGAAAACCGGGGTCAGACCCCCTTTTTCAAGAATCGAAAAAGGGGGTCTGACCCCGTCGCTTACGCCAGGTCGAAGCGGTCCGCGTTCATTACCTTGGTCCAGGCGGACACGAAGTCACACACGAACCTTTCTTTGGCATCATCCTGGGCGTAAACCTCCGCGTAGGCCCGCAGGATGGAGTTGGAACCGAACACCAGGTCCAGGCGCGTGGCGGTCCACTTTACCGCGCCGCTTTCGCGGTCGCAGATCTCGTAGATCCCCTCGCCCGCCGGCTTCCAGGTGTTGGCCATATCCGTCAGGTTGACGAAGAAATCATTGGTCAGTGCACCTTCGCTGTCGGTGAAGACACCGTGCTTGCTGCCGCCATAGTTGGTGCCGAGCACCCGCATGCCGCCGACCAGCACGGTCATTTCCGGCGCCGTCAGGCCCATCAGCTGGGTGCGGTCCAGCATCAGTTCCTCGGGCTTCACCGCGTAGTCCTTCTGCAGGTAGTTGCGGTAGCCGTCGTGGATCGGTTCCAGCACGTCGAAGGAGTCCGCATCGGTCTGTTCGTCGGTGGCGTCACCGCGACCCGGCGCGAAGGGCACCTCGACATCGACACCCGCGGCTTTCGCCGCCTGTTCGATGCCGACATTGCCGGCCAGGACGATGACGTCAGCCACGCTGGCGCCGCTCTCGCTGGCAATGCCTTCCAGCACGCCAAGTACCTTTGCCAAACGGGCCGGCTCATTGCCTTCCCAGTCCTTCTGCGGAGCCAGGCGAATGCGCGCGCCATTGGCGCCGCCGCGCATGTCCGAACCGCGGAAGGTGCGGGCGCTGTCCCAGGCGGTGCTCACCATCTCGGCGATGGAGAGGCCGCTGGCGGCGATCTTCTGCTTTACCGCGGCCACATCGTAATCGGTGCTGCCGGCGGGTACCGGGTCCTGCCAGATCAGGTCTTCGGCGGGCACATCCGGGCCGACGTAACGGACTTTCGGGCCCATGTCGCGGTGGGTCAGCTTGAACCAGGCGCGGGCGAAGGTCTCGGAGAAGTAGTCCTGGTCCTGGGCGAAGCGCTCGGAGATCTTGCGATAGGCCGGGTCCATTTTCATTGCCATGTCGGCGTCGGTCATGATCGGCATGGTGCGGATGGAAGGGTCCTCCACATCGACCGGCATGTCCTCTTCCTTTATGTCCACCGGCTGCCACTGGTGGGCGCCGGCGGGGCTCTTGGCGAGCTCCCATTCGTAGCCCAGCAGGAGCTTGAAGTAGCCGTTGTCCCACTTGGTCGGTTCGGTGGTCCAGGCGCCCTCGATGCCACTGGTGACGGTATCGCGCCCGCAGCCCTTGCCGGTGGGGTTGCGCCAGCCCATGCCCTGCTCTTCCACGTCCGCGCCCTCGGGGTCGGGCCCGAGGATCGAGGCATCGCCGTTGCCGTGGGCCTTGCCGATGGTGTGGCCGCCGGCGGTCAGGGCGACGGTTTCCTCGTCGTTCATGGCCATGCGGGCAAAGGTCTCACGCACGTCCGCGGCAGTCTTCAGCGGGTCGGGATTTCCGTCCACCCCTTCCGGGTTGACGTAGATCAGGCCCATCATCACCGCCGCCAGGGGGTTTTCCATCTCGCGGTCGCCGGAGTAGCGACTGTCGGGGTTGTCGGTGGGCGCCAGCCACTCTTTCTCGGAGCCCCAGTAGGTGTCTTTCTCGGGCGCCCAGATGTCCTCGCGGCCGAAACCGAAGCCGAAGGTCTTCAGGCCCATGCTCTCGTAGGCAATGGTGCCAGCCAGGACCAGCAGGTCTGCCCAGCTGACCTTGTTGCCGTACTTCTTCTTGATCGGCCAGAGCAGCCGCCGCGCCTTGTCGAGGCTGACGTTATCCGGCCAGGAATTGAGCGGCGCGAAGCGCTGGTTGCCGGTGCCGCCACCACCGCGGCCGTCGGCGACGCGATAGCTGCCCGCGGCGTGCCAGGACAGGCGGATCATCAGGCCGCCGTAGTGCCCCCAGTCGGCCGGCCACCAGGACTGGCTGTCGGTCATCAGGGCGTGCATGTCTTTTTTCAGGGCTTCGAAGTCGAGCGTTGCCAGCGCGTTGCGGTAGT
The DNA here is from genome assembly GCA_033283325.1 of Halieaceae bacterium WMMBA4. Taxonomy (GTDB): domain Bacteria; phylum Pseudomonadota; class Gammaproteobacteria; order Pseudomonadales; family Halieaceae; genus Mangrovimicrobium. The sequence continues at coordinate 211,500 of JAWMQO010000001.1, read as the reverse complement.
TGAAGTCCGCCCCAAGGGGATCGGTCTTGCTATCGTGCTGGTGCAGGATGTCAAGGTTCAGGCTCTCGGGCCACCAGTCCGTGTTGGACTTTCCAGCGCTGGTCATGCTGCCGTGCATCACGGGGCATTTGCCGGCACCACTTGCGGAATTCTTGCTCATCATCGTCTCCTTTGGTTCGCCTGGCCTGATGGGTTATGGAGGCTAAGGCCAGTGCGCACTTAATAATGTAGACGCTAAGCACCCTGCTGGAAAATCAATGATGTAGAAGACTCTGATCGATTTTGGAAAAGTACTGGAGCGGGAAATACGGCCGCCGCGCCCCGCGAGGCTTCCCGGGGATTGATCTTGTCGTCATCCGGGCGATCAACTTCGTGAAAACACCATGACAGGAATTCTTCGCGACGTTTTCTCCTGGTAGCTGATGTACGGTGGGTGCCGTTCGGTAACGAATTCCCACAGCGACTCGTAGTCCTCACCCTCGGCTTCCGTCGCCACTACATCAAAGACTTCACCCAGAATCCCCAGCTTTGCCGCCGGATCGTGTTTCAGGTTCAGGTACCAGTGGGCCTGCTGTTCCCTGGCCCAGTTGGAGGCCACGATAATGTAGTCCTGACCATGCTCGAAGTAGGCAATCGGGATTGTGTGTTCCTTTCCGGTCTTTCTTCCGGTCGTGGTCAGCAGGAGGAATTTCTGGTTTTTGGCGCTGTTAAAAACTCTACCCTTGCTGGCCTTCAGGACCCACGCGTGGGCGCGCATCCAGTATTTTATTATTGCTTTGTTCATTAGCGTGTCCGTGCTGTTCTTGCCGCGATCGAGATAAGGGAGCAGAGCCCTGTTTGATCTGTTTATATTGGTGGCTGCACATCATGCGAAGCTACTCTATATCAATCCTATAGTTGGCTGTTCATCAATCAGTTCTATTCAAAAAGGGCGCTGCCTGGGTTCAAGAGTCAAGTGCAACACGAATTGGGCCGGCTTCCAGTTTCCGTAGATTCCTGAGTCAGACGCCTGACCCTCAAGCAGGGCCGTTGCAACTGTGCTCTAGTTGAAGAAAGGGGTCTGAGCTCATATCCGGAAAACCTCAAGAGCCTGAGCCCAGCCCCAGTCTCTCGTTTTCGCGCTCGAACATTTGCCGAATCCTGCTGCCATCCGAAAGTTCCTCCTCGAGTGTTTCAGGGTTCCATTGGCTGCGCTGCGTGTTGAAAAAGTCCCCGCCGTAGATATGAATGCCGCCGGTGAAGCGCTGCAGCGGATTGGTGACCGAGTGCATTACCTCCACGGGCAACATCGCCGTATCCTTTTCAAACAGCGCGTCCGCCCCATAGGCCTTGATTCCTTCAGGGGAACTGTTCCAGTAGATGTTGTCCTCGCGACCTGTGTAAATCCCGATATTCGCCCACATCAGGTGATTGTGCGGCATCAAATTCATCTGCGGTGTCCAGGTCGCGGCAAAAATCGTCAGCGTCGGTGACTGTAGCAAAACCTTCATTCCTGCTCGCCCTGGCTCGCCCACTGCCGCGAGAACGGCTCCGGGAGTGGAGACAGCGCGGGCCAATACCTCGTTCACCGCTGACTGGGCATCTTGCTCTGCATTTGCGGCGACGCAATCGTCGACAAATCTGTCCAGGTCCATGGATTCTCTCCCCCTTGCAACAGGTCTGTTGATCGCCGCCAGTGTTACCGGCGCGGAAACAAGCAGGGAGGACACGGCAGCTGCCCGGGTGAGAAACTCCCGGCGCGGAATCCTGACTCGCGAACCATAAGGCCTGGACACCGGGCGCACCTCCCAATTTGTTGGCTAGATCCAGCCCTGCCCGGAGCAGGCTGCATAACAACGTCCTTGCCTTTGGCTCGCGCAATAGAGGAACATCAAGCCTTGGCGCCGGGTACCCGGCCAGTCTAGACGATAAAATCCCGACAAGCGAGGGCGGCCTCTTTACCCCAAAGTGGGAGGCAGGCGTCCTCGGCTCTCCCATCTGCTATGCTCACTGACGCGCGGTGGTCTACGCGCCAACATAATAATCGAAACCCAGGGATAAGCACTGCCAGATGCGGTGCCGGGGAGGAGAATAGTGACAAGACGATCCACTGCCGGCATATTCCTGTCGCGCGTATCATTGGCATTTCTGTTGCTCACGCTCACGGCCTGCCTCGACGGCGAGTCACCCAGGGGCAGCTCAAAACCACAGGCTGACAACCCCGTGGTTGAAGGGCCGGTCACTGGTGGTGGTGGCGAGGACTGCTGCAAGATTGAATTCGGAGGTACTGTCTTCGATGTCAGCGCGGCCCTGGGTTACCAACCGGGCACGCCCTTCTATCCGCCCACTCTCACTTTCGATGTTACTGAAAAGGGCTACCGGGAGACCGAGTTCTTTATTTCCGGCACCGCCACGTCCTATATCGCCACGGACGAACTGGGCGAGGATGGCGCCTGGTCAGTACAGCCAGCGGACAGCGCCCCCTACAAGACGCGCATCGTGGTAATGCGGCCGGAAGACCCGGCCGATTTCAGCGGCACCCTGCTGGTGGAGTGGTTCAACGTGTCCGGCGGCACCGACGCGGCACCGGACTGGATACAGACCCACACGGAACTGATGCGCCAGGGGCACGCCTGGGTCGGGGTCTCCGCCCAGTTCGTCGGCGTGGAGGGCGGCGGCGCCTTCCCCTCCTCCCTCAAGACCTTCGACGCCGAGCGCTACGGCAGCCTCGACCACCCCGGTGACAGTTTCTCCTACGACATCTATTCCCAGGCGGCACAGTCCGTGCGCAACCCCGTGGGCATGGACCCGCTGGATGGCCTGAGAGTGAGATATATGATTGGCATCGGGGAATCCCAGTCCGCCGGACGCATGGCGACCTACGTCAACGCCATCCACCCGACGGTCGAGTTGTTCGACGGCTTCATCATCCACAGCCGCGCCAGTGGCAGCGCGCCGCTATCCCAGGAACCCCAGGTCGTCGTGGAGACCCCCTACCCCACGCTGATCCGCGGCGATTTTCCGGAACCGGTGATCGGCTTTGAGACCGAGGGCGATGTCTTTGCCCTCGGCAGGGAAGGCATACCACAGGCGGACGCCGCCAATTATCGCCTCTGGGAAATACCGGGCAACGCGCATTTTGACGCCTACGGGGTGATCAAGGGGCCGGGGGACCGTGGCGACGACCCGGGTATCGCGGAAGTGGTCGAATCCACTGATGCCATCGCCTCCGGCCTGATTGAATGCGGCCTGCCCATCAACGACGGCCCTGGCCACTGGGTCATCAAGGCGGCCGTCAGGGCCATGGACCAGTGGATCCGCACCGGGATAGCGGCCCCCTCGGCAGAGCCGATGCCGCGCAACGCCGCGGGCACGGACTTGCGCCGGGACCAGTACGGCAATGCACTCGGCGGGGTTCGCACCCCCTACGTGGACGCGCCTGTCGCCACCTTCACCGGCGGCGGCCAGACAGGCGGCGGATTCTGCCGGGTCTTCGGCACCACGAGCCTGTTTGACGCGCAAACCCTGTCGGCTTTGTACCCGACCCGCGCGGATTACATCGACGCCATAGACACTGCGACCGATGACGCGATAGAGAAAGGGTTTCTGTTGCCCGAGGACGGGGAACTGATCAAGGCGCAGGCACGGGTTTCAGACAAGTTTCCCGACTAGGTGGCCCACTGGCGGACTTATCCGTAGACCTTTTCCAGGCGACTGTCGAGCAGCATATCAGCAAGCCGGGGATCGGTGCGCATGCCATAGAACCATGGGCAGTGTTCTTGCCTGCTCGCCAGAAGCGCCTCGACAGCCTCATCCTCCCGCCCCGTTGCGAGAAGCGCCGGAATGATATGCGGCCGGGGACAGCGGTACTTTTTTGTATCCAGCGCAAAGCGGAGCAATTCATCTGCCTTCGAACGCTTACCGACCACGGCCTCGACGTAAGCGATGTTGGCCACCACGGCAGGATTGTCGCCGGACAGCTCCAGTGCGCGGGCCGCAGCCCCAAGCGCTTCCTTGCGGCTGCCCTTGAAGGCTGAGAACACTGCGAAGTAGGTATGTGCCGTGTCGTCGTCCGGATAGGTTTCGGCCAGCTCGGCTTCCAGCGCTATCGCTTCGTCCACCTCGAGGGCGTGGAACTGGGTAAACGCCAGGCCGTGACGGTTTAGCAGGGCCTGCGGATTCAACTGGAAGCCTTTTTTCTGGTCGCGTGCAGCTGCCTTCGCATCCCCTCTTCCCCGCATGAACCAGGAGCGATGGGCATAGCCCGCGGCGTACTCCGGATCGTCCTGCAGCGCTTCATCGAGCATCACCAGACCTTCCTCGAGCTTCTGGCCTATCGTTCCCTCAAACCAGGCCATGATCACCCGCGCGGGGACGTGCAGGGCGTTGTGCTCCAGCACGGCGTGACATGCCTGCAGGCCGCACTGCAGTGCGGTGTCAGGCGACACATAGCCCCTCACACACTGGTACATGGTGACGTCGGCTATGGCGGCCTGTGCCGCGCTGTAGCCCGGGTCGAGTTCCACCGCCCTTTGCAGGAATTCAATGGCCAGTGCCAGCTTCTCTGGCCTTGCGAGGCTGGCCTCACGCAGGCCGGACATATAGTAGGAATAGGCTGTCGTGCTGGTGGTCTCCACCGAGTCGAGCCGGGCGGAAACCGGCCTGGCGGGAAGCTGCTCCTCGATTGCCTCGGTAATCCGGTAGCCGTGTTTGGGCACTGTCTCGATGCAATCGACGCCGGCCTGCCGCAGCAGCTTGCGCAGGGAATAGACACAGCGGGCGAGGGACTCGTAGCTGATATTCTGGCGAGGCCAGAGCGTCTTTTCGATAGTCGCCTGCGAGACCACATTTCCCTTCGCACTCAGCAGGAGTTGCAGGAGCTGCGTTTCCTTTGGCGGCAGGGACAGGCGCTGGCCATCGCGAGACAGGCCCTGAGCCGGGCTGAAATGCAGGCTCGCGAAATGGTACTCGGGTAGATTCGCGTTCTTTTCAGACGCCAATGCCCTGCGCTTCATCCTTAACCTACTGAGCCCTCTGTTTCCTCCGGGAAAGCATAAACCAATCAAGGGAGAAAGTGGATTGGCCTGTTTACAACGTAGGGAGAGAACATTTATTAACGGCTTTTCATTTAATTCTTTTGCTTCATCAACTTTTCATCAACCCACAAGAGGATAGTGGGGACTATAGTTAATCGGGCCCGCCTTCATTTGTCGGACGCCATGGCTCGTCTGGTTGATTGCGCGACATCACTGAGACTGGTCTATCTTGCTTTGCAAAATTGCAGGAGTTCAACGCATTCATGACAGCCCACATCATGCAACCTGCAGATAAAGGGAGCCAGATATCCCGGCGTCAATTGTTCCGGCATCGAGTCCCAAGGACGCCTGGATACCGGAGCGCGCCCATCCCCAGCGCAACAATGAAACTGGCTGCCCCTGTATTGGCCTTGCTGGCGACTCTGTCCGCACCAGCGAGCGCCCAGACCATGACCCTCGAAGAGATGCAGGCCCAGTTACAGGCCATGCAGGCGAAAATGCAGAAGATGCAGGGCATGCAGGCCAGGATGGAGCAGATGCAGAAGGAACTGGACTTGCTTCGCGCAAGGGACGCGGCCCGGCAGACGGAACTGCAAAGCCAGGCCGTCAGTACCGCCGGCACGACCCGGGGAGCGACCACCGACAGTACCGGTTCAGCTGAGGTAGACAGCGGGGATATCGCCCAGATAGCCGGGCCCAATACTGAAGCGATACTCGATACCATGCCGATCGCCCCGCTGGGCCGCGGCGAGCAGCTCAACGACCCCGATTTCAAGAAGTCTGTACCCCTGTTCGGCTCGGACTACCGATTTTCCATCGGCGGCTATGCCAAGACCGACCTGATCTTCGACTTCGACGGCGTGGGTGACCCCTACGAATTCGTGCTCGGCGAAATCCCGGTGAACGATTCGCCCCAGGGGGGTAGCTACAGCAAGCTGCATATCCGGGAGAGTCGCACCAACCTGGAAATCCGCAACATGAACTCCCCCTACCCGATCGACAAGTTTTTCCTCGAATTCGATTTCTGGGATGGCGCGGCCAACACCAATTTCCGCCTGCGCCACGCCTACATGCAGTACGGGCAACTCCTGGCGGGGCGCACCTGGAGCATCATCACGGAACTGCGCGCCCTGCCCCTGATCATGGACTTTGCCGCTGGCGACGCGATCCTCGGCGGGCGTTCCGAGCAAATCAAGTGGGACGGCGACAAGATCTTCGGCACCCTCGACTGGGCGGTCGGCCTTGAAGCCTACGACGATACGCGCATCGTGACGCCGGATACCCTCGACGGCCGCGGCCTGGCCCGGGCCGATGCGCCCCGCCTGTCGGGCGGGCTCAGCTACCCCTGGGACCATGGCGTCTTGAGTGTCGGTGGCGCGATCAACGAAGTGCGCTTTGACGGCACGGACGGCCTGGATGACGAATCAGAGCTGGGCTGGTCCGCCGTGCTGGGCTCGAGGATCTACCTCGACCCGGATAACCAGCATTTCCTCGGCTTCAATGCCGGGTATACCCATGGCACGGTGGCGGACATCATCGCCTTCGCCAACGACGGCACACCGAATGCCGCAATTGACGAGAACGGGAACCTGGACCTGGCCGAAGGCTGGAATGCCAACATTGGCATGCACCTGAACCTGCCCGGCAACTTCTCCACCAACCTCCACTACGCCTACACCAAACTCGAAGAGATCCCGGAGCTGTTCGCGGCGGATGAGATGGCCGAGGCCTGGGCGGCCCACGTCAACCTCATCTACGACGTCGATCCGCGTTTCCGGGTGGGCATGGAGTACATGTGGGGTGAGCGGAAGATTGTTTCAGGTGACGACGGCGACGCCTCGCGGTTGCAGTTCAGCACGTTTTATTACTACTAGCACCTGATGGTGGCGGCGCACATAAAGGTCTAAGAATCCAGGGGGAACTCCCATGAAACACTTTAAAGGCCGGTGCCTGGGTGTTGTGGTGCTCGCCTGTTCAGTTGCCTTTACAGGCTCGGTCAATGCACAGGAAGCACCCCAGAAAACAGCCGAAGAAATTGCGGCGGAGCTGGCCAACCCGAATACCGCCCTGGGCACGATGAATTTCAACCTGGACTATATTTCCTTCGATGGCGACCTACCCGACGCGGATGACCAGAGCGCCTTGCGCATGACATTCCAGCCCAGCCTGCCCTACCCCCTGGAAAACGGCATGAACTTCTTCGCCCGCCCGGCGATTCCCGTGGTTATCCGGCAGGATGTCCCGGTACCCGGGGGCTACGAGGAGCAGAAATGGGAGCTGGGCGATATCGGTTTCGATGTGGGCGTGGGCAAGACTTTCCCCAATGGTCTGGTCGCCATCGGGGGCGTGGTCGGAACGCTACCCACCGCGACGGATGACACCCTCGGCAAGGACCAGTGGGCGCTGGGCCCGGAAGCACTGCTGGCAATCGTGAAGCCCTGGGGCGCGCTCGGCGTGCTGCTGACCCACCAGTGGGATGTCGCCGGGGACAATGACGTCGATACCAATGTGACCGCCGGGCAGTATTTCTGGGTCGTGAACTTGAAAAAAGGCTGGCAACTGCGGTCCGGGCCGACATTCGCCTACGATCACGAAGCCGAAAGCGGGAACCGCTGGACGTTCCCGGTTGGTGTCGGCATTAACAAGACCACGATCATCGGCAAAACACCCTGGAAGTTCGGGCTGGAGTACTGGAACTACATAGAATCCCCGGACACTTTTGGCCCCGATTGGCAAATCCGATTTGTTGTCGCGCCGGTTGTGCCGCTTCCCTGGTGACGAATTCCCGCCTGAGGTGTCGGTGAGCATGGAGCCTGGCGGAAAGCTCTGGCTTATCCCGAATAGAGGAATTGAAATGAAAAACATCAATCCGGTGATGCATCTTCACCCAAAACGTCGTTCACAAATCTCCCGGTACCTGGCCAGTTCTGCCGGTGCGATCCTGTTAGCCACCCAGGGCATACTGCCCGCCGAGGCTGAGGCGCCCATCGTATCGAGAGATACCTCTATCGCAGAGGTGCGCGAAATCTTTGATTACTTTCACACCCCCGCCAACGTGGTTCAAATCCAGGTTGCCAGTGACAAGACACTCTATGCATGGCAGAACATGTCGGCGTTTCAGTACACCATGCAAATCAACCGCGATGGCCCAATCAGCCACTTGCCGGAAAAAATCGATCCGAAAATTGGCCAGCTCAAATTTACCCGCCCGGGCATGGAGTCGGAGACAGTAGCAGGGCATTTCGATTCCAGCACCATGGATGGCCTGTTGGTGCTGCGCAAGGGAAGCGTGGTTTACGAGCGCTATAAAACCATGCGGTCTTTCGACAAGCACCAGTGGTTTTCCTGCAGCAAGGTCGTCCCGGGAACGCTGGTGGTGTTACTGGCACTCGAAGGCAAGATCGATCTCGAGAAGCCGGTGAGCGACTACGTTCCGGAACTGAAAGGCTCCGAGTGGGACAACGTAACCGTCGAAGAAACCCTGGACATGGCTACCGGTCTCGATTCCACCGAACACGAAGAACACGACGCGCGGACCAACCCCGAGCGCGGCTGGTACCGCTGGGCAGTGAGTCTCGGCTTGTTTGAGGACAAGGACAAGCTCAATTTGTCGCCCTTCGAAGTGCTGCGGAATATGAGGCGGGTCAAACCTGGCCATACCGCTTTCGAATACAACTCCATCAATACCTTCGTACTGGAACTGATCGTCGACGGGGCCACTGACCATACGCTCAACGAGGAATTCGGGGATCGCGTCTGGCGCAAGATTGGCGCACAGAATGACGCCTTTGTCGGTGTGACCAAACATGGACTGGGCAATGGATGGGGGTTCATCAATACGACCTTACGGGATATGGGCCGTTTCGCCATGCTGTATACCCCCAGTTGGGGCAAGGTCAGCAAGGAACAGATCATCCCGCCGGCGCTGATCGATTCGATCCAGCATGAGGGCAAGCCGGAAATTTACCTCGGCGGCAATGTGGGCAAGCTGCTGCAAAGCTCATTCCCTGACATCCAGGGGCTTACCAACCGTTACCAGTGGGACATCGTGTTTCCGGACGGTGATTTCTACAAAGGGGGTGTAGGCGGCCAGGGAATCTACGTCTCTCCCTCGGCGGATACCGTCGTCGTCTGGTTCAGCACCGGCAAGCAACAGGAAGAGGTTATGGCGCGGGAGATTGTAAACACGTTTAAAAAGGCGGGGTGAGCCGGATTATTGTCGCACAGCGCGAATCGGAACACGCCAGGTAATGAACACCTAGATCAGGAGCAAGTCCACTATGAATACGTCAAACCAGGGCTGGAAGAAATATGTATTGGCCACTCTGCTCGGCGCCAGCCTGTCTTCAACAGGCCATGCGAGCCAGGATTTTTCATCCATGCAAATGACGGGGGTGGAGCTGGCGCCGGTTGAAGTTGATATCGACGGCGCGGCGAAGCGGCTGGCCAAGGCGGTTACTTTCCCCACGATATCGAATCAGGATCGCGACGATTTCGATACCAAGGCCTTCACCGACTATCACGCCTACCTGGCGGAATCCTACCCCAACGTGACCAAGACGCTTAAGCGGGAGGTCCTTGGGGACCCCCGGCCTTACAGCCTGCTGTACACCTGGCAAGGGACCGATCCGGAAGCGGAGCCTGTGCTGTTCTATGCGCATATTGATGCGGTCCCGGTGCCGGAAGACTCGCGTGACCAGTGGCTCCAGGATCCTTTTGCCGGGGTGATTGCCGATGGCTACATCTGGGGCCGCGGCGTGGTGGACGACAAGAACCAGATCCACGGTATCCTCGAAGCCGCCGAAATGAAGATCAAGGAAGGCTGGAAGCCCAGGCGGACGATGTATTTCGTCTTTGGCCAGGACGAGGAAGTGGGCGGGCCGGAAGGCGCCCGCTTCATCGCTGAAACGCTGGAAAAACGGGGCATCAAGCGCTTCGCCTTTGTGATGGACGAGTCGGCGCCGCTCATCCCCGGCCTGTTCCCCGGCATTCCGGACAATACCGCGCTGATCGGTATCGCGCAGAAGGGCTATATCAGTCTCGAGCTTGCCATTCACGCCGTTGGCGGCCACTCGTCACAACCGCCCGAGGAGTCGAATATCGGTATCCTCGCGGAAGCCATTACCAAGCTGGAGGCTGCGCAATTCCCGTACAGGATTCATCCGGCCGTTCGCTCGCAATATCGCTATATGGGTCCCGAACTACCGGAAGAGCAACAGCCGATGTACAAGGCAGTCGCCTTCGGCAAGGACGGCCAAATGACCGACCTCGAAAAGCAGTTCATAGAAGTGATGGCCAAAAACCAGGTCACACGGGCCATGCTGCACACCACCATCGCCGTGACCATGTTCAACGCCGGGACCAAGGACAATGTACTACCGCCTTCGGCGACAGCCGTGGTCAATTTCCGCCCCATGCCGGGTGACACGCCCGAAGTGATCATCAAGCATGTGGAGGACGCCATTAATGACGATCGCATCACGGTGAGGGACATTTCCGCCTCCACCCCCGCGACCGCCATTGCCAATCCCGATACCGATGCCTACCGGGCGCTGGAGAAGACGATCCGCCAGACCTGGGGGAATGACCTGATTGTCGCGCCCTTCTTCGTGATCGGCGGCTCGGATTCGAAGCATTTCCAGGCCCGCTCGTTTGCTCCGGACACTTTCACCATTACCGCGCTGCAGCTCGAAAACGTTAAGGAATTCGAAGGGTTTCACGGGGTGAACGAACGTCTCCTGGTGGATGAGTACGCAAAGACCATCGGCTTTTTCTACCGGATTTTCGAGAACCTCAACGCGAAGTAAAGCACAGACGGGTAATGCCCTCGCTCATAGCGCGGGCTAATTGCACACCCGTCAATGATGAACGGAGGAGAATGGGAAATGGCTAACTTCTATAGAAGCGCGCTAGTTGCGGGCGCTGCCACCGTGGCGCTCGCAGCAACCCTTATCGGTGGCAGCGTTACCGCACAGGCTGCTGTGGCTCCAGAAATGCTGTCGCATGCAGTCGAAAAGCGCTCTGACCACTTTTCCGCGAAAGGACTTCCCTGTCCTGAGTGAATGAGCCAGGGCAATGACTCAGTGAGTGAGTCAGGCCGCTATAAACCCAGGTCCGACAGGCCGGGATGGTCTTCCGGCCGCGGCCCCTTCGGCCAGAAAAACTTGCGATCGTATTCGCCGATGTGAAGATCGTTGATACTGGCCTGGCGCATGCGCATCAGCCCCAGTTCGTCAAACTCCCAGTTCTCGTTGCCGTAGGAACGGAACCAGTTGCCGCTGTCGTCGTGCCACTCGTAGGCGAAGCGCACGGCGATGCGGTTATCGCTGTGGGCCCAGATCTCCTTGATCAGGCGGTAATCCAGTTCCCGCTCCCATTTGCGCTGCAGGAACCAGACGATCTGCCGGCGGCCACAGAGGAATTCGGCGCGGTTGCGCCACACCGAGTCCACGGAATAGGCCAGCGCGATTTTTTCCGGGTCGCCGGTATTCCAGGCATCCTCGGCCTTGCGCACTTTCAGTACCGCGTCCTCGTAGCTGAAGGGCGGCAGCGGCGGACGGGCTTCGTCCGCCGCGACTGTCCCGGGCTCCGCTGCTGTTTCAGGCTCCGCGCTCAAGGTCGTGGAACCCAAGTTACCAGCTCTTGTAGGGCAGGAACTTGCCGTTCATGGTGAGCAGTACCCGGTCGCCCTTCGGGTCCTCGATCTTGTCCACTTCCATGGAGAAGTCGATAGCGCTCATGATGCCGTCGCCGAATTTTTCCTGGATGACTTCTTTCAGGGTATCGCCGTAAACGCCGACGATCTCGTAGAGCCGGTAGATCAGCGGGTCGGTCGGCACGGTCTGGTCCCAGATCTTGGTGGGGAAGGCTTCCAGCGCGGTGGCGACTTCCGGCCCCAGGCCCAGGTACTCGGCGATGGCCGCGGCCTTTTCCGGCGGGGCGCTGTTCATGCCCAGGCAGGCGGAGGTCAGCCAGACCGGCGACATGCCCAGTTCCGCACCCATGGTTTCCCAGCTCAAGCCTTTTTCCAGCTTGGTGGCGACGATCGTTTCGGTCATGGTGACTTTATCCATAACGTTTTCCTCTGCATTTGATGATGTAGTTCAAATCGCGGCCTTTACCGCGGATGATGGGTGTTCCGCCTGAGCTTGTTCAGGTATTTCCTCCTGCGGCGCAGCCGACGCCTCCAGGCTGACCGGGTCCACTACCTGCGGCGGCAGGCCGGTGGCGTTCTCCGCACCGGAGAGTTCCCCGGAGCGATTGACGAGGAAGTTCACCAGGTAGTTGCGGATCTTGTAGTAGGCGGGATCCTCGATGATGGAGCCGCGATTGCGCGGCCGCTCGATCCCGATCTTCACCGACTCCGCGACCCGCGCATGGGGGCCGTTGGTCATCAGCAGTATGCGGTCGGCCAGCAGAATCGCTTCGTCCACATCGTGGGTGATCATGAATACCGTCTGGTGAGTTTCACTCCAGATCTTGATCAGCTCGTCCTGGATGATGCCCCGGGTCAGGGCGTCCAGCGCGCCGAAGGGTTCGTCCAGCAGAAGCAGCTTGGGGCTGGTGGCGAAGGCCCGGGCGATACTCACCCGCTGGCGCATGCCGCCGGAGAGCTCCGAGGGTTTCTTGTTGATCGAGCTGCCGAGCCCGACCATCTCGAGAAATTTCGTACTGTGCTCGGCAACCTGCTTCTTGTCCCACTGGGGAAAGCGCGCCCGCACGCCGAAGACCACGTTTTCCAGCGCGGTAAGCCAGGGCAGCAGGCTGTAGTTCTGGAACACTACCCCGCGGTCCAGGCTGGGCCCGAGGACTTCCTTGCCGTCCATGATGATGTTGCCCGCGGTGGGCGTATCCAGCCCGGCCAGCACGTTGAGAATGGTCGATTTGCCGCAGCCGGAGTGGCCGATGATGCAGACGAACTCGCCTTTTTCTATGCTGAAGTTCACATCCTCGAAGACGACGGTTTCTCCGTCTTTACCCGGGAATTTGCGGGTCAAACCCTCGATGCTGAGAAAAGAATGGCTCATGTTTACTCCTCGTACTGCACGAGTTTTTCAACCCGTCCGAGAATCAGGTCCAGCGCCATGCCCACCACCCCGATCATCAGGATGGAAAAAATCACGCTATTCAGGTCCAGGTTGTTCCACTCGTTCCACACGTAATAGCCGATGCCGGTACCGCCGACGAGCATCTCCGCCGCCACGATAACCAGCCAGGCGATGCCGATGGAGATACGCATGCCGGTGAGGATGGTCGGCGCCGCCGCCGGCAGGATGACCTGGAAGGCGGTTTTCAGTGGCCCCAGTTCATGGGTCTTGGCGACTCGCACCCAGTCCTCGCGTACGTTGGCCACCCCGAAAGCGGTGTTGATCAGCATCGGCCAGATGGAACAGATGAAAATCACGAAGATCGCCGACTGCTCCGAGTCCTTGATGATGAACAGGGCCAGGGGCATCCAGGCCAGCGGCGAAATCGGCCGCAGTACCTGGATGAAGGGGTTGAGCGCCTTGTACATCAGCGGCGACATACCCACCACGAAGCCCAGCGGAATCGCAATCAGGGCTGCGGCGAAGTAGCCGGTGAGCACCCGGAACAGCGAATACGCAAGCTGGATACCGATGCCCTTGTCGTTGGGTCCCGCATCGTAGAAGGGATTGCTGAGTTCCGCCCAGGCGTGCTTGAGGACGTCCGAGGGCGGGGGTACCCGCGCCTCGTCGTCCGCCCCGCCCATCAGCAGCTCGAACTCGGACATCGCTTCCGTGGCCTCGGGAGGCTGGTTGAGCGCCTCCCACAGGCCGAGGCAGACTACCAGGATCAGCAGCGACACCAGGGTCGCGCGCATGTTCAATGAAGCCATGATCAGGTCCGCTTGATGGCGAAGCTGGCGATGTACTCTTCCGGCTTGGTGTAGTCGAACTCCTTGCCCATGATGGTGTAGTTCTCATAGGTTTTTGACGGAGGCTCGTAACCGAGGTCCTTCATCACAGCCGCTGTTTCGGACGCCACGTAGACCTGCTCGGCGATACCCGTGTAGTCGATATCACCCTCCACGTAGCCCCAGCGCTTCATCTGGGTGAGGATCCACACCGCCATGGAATGCCAGGGGAAGGGGTCGAAGTCGATGCGGTCCGGCACGTCGTAGACCTTCTTCTCCAGGCCGTCCACGTAGCGCCCGGTGAGCACCTGGTTGACCACGATCTCCGGCTGGTTGAGGTAGTTCTTCGGCGAGATGGCCTTGGCGATCTCGGCGCGGTTTTCCGCCTTGGCCGAGTAATGGGTGGCATCCACGATGGCCTTGAACAGGGCCGCGTAGGTGTTGGGCATCTCGGTGGCGAACTTCTGGCTGCAGGCGAAGGCGCAGCAGGGGTGGCCTTCCCAGATGTCCTTGGTCAGGGTGTGCAGGAAGCCGACCTTCTCGTAAACCGCCCGCTGGTTGAAGGGGTCGGGGGAGAGGTAACCGTCGAGGTTGCCGGCGCGCAGGTTGGCAACCATCTCCGGCGGCGGTACCACGCGGATCTGGATGTCCTGGTCCGGGTCGATACCGTGCTCCGCCACGTAGTAGCGCAGCAGGAAGTTGTGCATGGAGTAGTCGAAGGGCACGCCGAACTTGAAGCCCTTCCACTGCTTCGGGTCGCGCTTGTCCTTGTGCTTGTTGTGCAGGACGATGGCCTGGCCGTTGATGTTCTCCACCGCCGGCATGATGTAGGGCGTGGCGGTAGAGCCGGCGCCCATGCTCATGGCCAGGGGCATCGGGGTGAGCATGTGGGAGGCGTCGTATTCGCCGTTCAGGGACTTGTCACGTGCCACTGCCCAGCCGGCGGTCTTGATCACGTCCACGTCGAGGCCGTACTTGGAGTAGAAGCCCATGGGCTGGGCCATGATGATCGGCGTCGCACAGGTAATGGGCACGAAGCCGACCTTGAGCTTGGTCTTCTCCAGCGGGCCCATGGAATCCTTCACCGCGGCCTTGACCTTGTCCATCGGCAGGATGGCGCCCAGCGCCGCGGCGAGGGTGCCGCCGCCCACCAGCTTGATGAAGTTGCGGCGGCCGGCGTCGTTGTGGCCGAAGACGCCGCGGACGATGGCGCTTTCAATCACCCGGTCCATCATGTCCTCGGAGCTGTCGAACTGCGGGCCGGCGGCTGCATTAGGGGCGTGAGCGTGATTGTGGGCGTGAGCGTGATCGGCCTGCTTCTCCGCCTGCCGCTCCAGCAGGATCTGGCGCTGGCGATCATCCAGTCCTGTCGGGCTTGCGGCCTCCGCGCTGCAGGCATCACAGCTGCAACCTACGGTGTGGTTAAGGCGGGATTCGGCATCAAAGGGATTGCCCAGGCTCTTGTTGCTCATGGTGTTGCGTCCTCATGCAGTTCACGGAGTGTGCTCATTTTTGGTGCGTCGAGATGGTCTGGCGCAGCCCGTTGGCGGGAGAATCGGCCGTTTTCCATGGCCTGCCCCTGCCTGAGGGCGTTTTCGACGCAGATGTAGCAGTGGTTGCAATTGCGGTGCCAAACGTTACCAGAACTTGCAAGGATCTGTTTTTATTGAATTTAATGCGAATCTTCGAGATTCGACGCAGTTACGATATTTCGTAAATTACGATTTTTCGGGATCTGAAATAACGATATTTCGTAAGTTGGCGCGAAACTTGGATGCCTTTGCCAGGACACACGACGTCAGCCATGCCGCAACCGGCAAAGTCACGGAAGCCCCAATGCCCGATCGCCACTTCAATTTTTCCGCAACCGCCCAACTGGTGATCGATCCGGTCTCGGACGAGGTCGTCGAGGCCAACCAGGAGGCCTGCCGCCTGCTCCAGCTCAGCCTGGAGGAGACGCTGGCACGCCGGGCCAGCGCCATCTTCGCCCCCAGTTTCCCGGGCTTCCTCACCTTCACCCAGGAGCTGATTGCCCGGGGGCGCGGCTGGTCGGACCAGCTCCACGTGCAGGCGGGGGAAGAGGCGGTGCGCATCGAAGTGACCGGTCGCCACAACGAATCCGGCGACGAGCGCTACCTGCACCTGAGCATGCAGAAGTCGGAGGAACTGGATGAACTGCGCGCCCGCGCCGACGCCCAGCGCCACTACCTCTCGGGCATCGTCCACTGGCGGCGGGTCTCCCAGGTCTTCCAGGAATTCGAGCGCGAGAACCACCTGCTGCTGGACGCCGCCGGCGAGGGCATCTACGGCGTCGATGCCAAGGGCAACACTACCTTCGTCAACCCCGCGGCGGAGCGCATCCTCGGCTACAGTGCCGAGGAACTCGCCGGCCGCAACATGCACAAGATGGTGCACCACTCCCACGGCGATGGCAGCCACTACGAGGTGGAGGAGTGCCCCATCTTCGCCGCTTTTCGCGACGGCGCGGTGCACCGGGTGGAAAACGAGGTGTTCTGGTCCAAGTCCGGCAAGCCCATCGACGTGGAGTACACCAGCACGCCGATCCGCGACAACGAGCAGATCATCGGCACCGTGGTGATCTTTCGCGACGTCTCGCAGAAGAAGGCCGACCGGCGCCGGCTGGAGGCTGCGCTGGAAGAAGTGGAACAACTGAAGCACCGGCTGGAACTGGAAAACGCCTACCTGCAGGAGGAAATCAACTCCGCCTTCAATCATCACCGCATCGTCGGCAAGAGCGCGGCAATCCAGAAGACCCTGCAGCAGATCGACCTGGTCGCGCCCACGGACGCGACAGTCTTCATCCACGGCGAATCCGGCACCGGCAAGGAACTTATCGCCCGCGCCATCCACGAGACCAGCCCGCGCTCCCAGCGCTCGCTGATACGGGTCAACTGCGCGGCGATTCCGGAGGACCTGTTCGAGAGCGAGTTCTTCGGCCACTGCAAGGGCGCCTTCACCGGCGCCACCAGCGAGCGCGCCGGCCGCTTCGAACTGGCGGACGGCGGCACGCTGTTCCTGGATGAAGTGGGCGAAATACCCCTGCGCTTGCAGGGCAAGCTGCTGCGGGTACTGCAGGAACAACAGTTCGAGCGGGTCGGCGAGGCCCGTACCCGGGACGTGGACGTGCGCATCATCGCCGCCACCAACCGCGACCTCGCCGGGCTGGTTCGCGAGGGCCTGTTCCGCGAGGACCTGTATTTCCGCCTCAACGTCTTCCCGGTCGAGTCTGCGCCGCTGCGCGAACGCCGCGCCGATATCCCGCTGCTGACCCAGCATTTCATCCGCATCGCCTGTCAGCGCGCCAACAAGCCCGAATTGAAGTTACCGCTGTCCGAGGTGGACAAACTCTGCCGCTACCACTGGCCGGGCAATATCCGGGAGCTGGAAAACGTCATCGAGAGGCAGGTCATCCTCACCCGGGGCGAGGTCATCAAGTTCGAGCAACACTTGTTCGGAGGCGCCGCCACCGAGCCAGAGGCGACCACCGGCGTCGCCGCCGAGGGCGTCGCTTCGGAGAACGAGTTGCGCCAGCAGCAGCGGGAGAACCTGATAGCCGCGCTGCGCCACTGCGGGGGCAAGGTCTCAGGTAGTGGCGGCGCGGCGGAACTGCTGGCGATCAAGCCCACGACGCTGGCCTCGCGCCTGAAAAAGTTCGGCATCGACGCCCGTGCGTTCAGGAGTGCGGAAAGCGCCTGATACGCAAAGCGCCTGAGTAGCACCCCGACTCCCCGCATCACCTGCGGGAGAACGGTAGCGGGATACCACCGGCGGCAAATCGCCGCCGGCGTGCAGCGCCTATCGAGTCCTGCGCTGTCGCCGCAGGCCGCCGAGACCCAGCACTGACAGCGCCCCTGCCAGCAATGCCAGCATGCCGCCACCCAGTGCGGGGATGGCCGACGGCCCGGTCGCCGACGAACCAGGGGATGCCGCAGGGGGCGGGGGCGGGGCCGGGGACGGGATCGTGTCGTTGTCCTCGATCATATAATTCATCGTGCTCGGTGCCCCCAGCGTGGCCTGGGAGGGGTTGCTCAGCGTCAGCGTCAGTGTTTCGTTCGGCTCCGCATCGGTGTCATCCACGATTGCAAAACCCGGGATGGCAAACGGCGTAGCATTGGCCGTACCCGCCGGGATTGTAAATGGCGTGGTTGCGGTAAAGTCGTCCATCACTGTGCCGCCCAGCACAGCGAGTTCGATCATGATGGGCACGACCGTTGCCTGGCCGTCGGAAGTACTCAGCGTCAGGAGTGCCGGGTTGGGCAGGCTTTCCGCACCACTGCCTGTCGCGGACACAAACTCGACCGAGGTGCTTTGCTGGTTTTCGACAGCGCCGAGATCCACCGCGCCGGCGACCTGGCGAGGGAAGCCTGCCCCTCGGGCATCGGTCAAAAGCGCGGCTGCGGCTGCATTATTGCCCGCATTGATCACCGGGCTTCCCGCGCCTGGCGCCATGGTTTCGACGGCGCCGCCGTTATCGGCCAGCATACCGAGCACCGGGTCGGCCTGGATAAAGTCGCCACCCGGCGTGCCGCAACCGCTGCCCTGTTCAATCAGGTTGCTCAGCCCGGCACTGAAGATAATAGTGCTGCCGAAGGTGAGGCAGTCTGTGGTGGCGGTACTACCATCGGTGGTGCTGTTTGCCAGGATGGTGTTATTCAGGGCCAGGCTGCTTCCCTGGGTGGATACGGCGCCACCGCCGCCCGGTGCCTGGTTGTCGGAGAAGGTGCTGTTGGTCAGCGCCAACGACGCGGCAGTGATTATGGCGCCACCCACATTCCGCGAGCTGTTGCCTGAGAAGGTGCTGTTGACGATGGCATTGGTGGCAGAGCCGCCGAAGGCCTGGATCGCGCCACCGGAAAAACCGAGGGCGAGGACGGCGTTGCCGCTGAAGGTGCTGTTGCTTACCGTCAAGGTGCCGTTACCGTTGTTGATGGCACCGCCGCCACCGCTGGTGCCCGAGGTTCCAGAGACGTTATTGGCAAAGGTGGTGTTGTCGATAACGCTGATTGATCCAAGCTGCATGTTGATGGCGCCGCCGACATTACTGGCCGTATTCCCGGCCAGCACACTGTCGGTCACGGTGAGGCTGCCGGCAAAATTACGAATGGCGCCGCCTTCGGTGTTGCTACCGTTTTGCAGTGTCATAGTGTCGACGTGCAAATTGCCGTCGTTAAGGTTGAAGATGCGAAAACTGCCGGCGCCGTCGAGGACGTCGTCACCATCGCCGACAATCTCCAGCACGGCGGTGGTGGCATTGTTGATCACCGAGAGGGCGCTGCCCAGGGTGATCGTGCCATCGACGGTAACCGTCATGGTCTGGCCGGCCGCGCAGTTGGTGTTGTAGTCGACGATCGCCGCTTCGAGCCCGGCCTGCAGGCTGACGCTGACATCGTCACAGACGGCATGTACGGATGGCGCCAGCGTGGCCAGCCCCAGCATCAAACCGAACTGGCGTAAAAACGCGGAATTTTTTAAAGACGACATTGCGGAAGTAACTCGTGGACACGGAAGACGGGAAGCACCCGAAACTAAAGGATCGAGTTTGGGAATGCCAGAGAGATTTCCACGAATGTTCGGTTTTGTCTCACACGACAACAATAGTTTTGTCACCGCTCAACAAAATTCGGGGCGGGTGAGAATGTATTTGGCCACACCACCTGCGGCCACCATCAGGGCCATCGGGTAGAGTCAGGGCAAGCCTGGAAAAATCAGGGCGAATAGCGGTACTTGATCAACACCGTCTGCAGCCCACCCTCCCCGTCGCGGATATTGCTGATACCGCGAAACTCGAGCAGCCGGCGTTCGTCCTCGCTGTAAACCAGCTCTATCGCGCCACCGAACAGTGACAACAGCCAGCTGTCGGGGGCGACCCTGAGGCACATCCGGCCAGCGTCGCATTCGTCCAGGCGGCTTGCCTCCATGGCGAAGGGCTTGCTCCGGTCCGCCGGCAGGAACTCGAAGGCCACGGCTTCCCCGGCATAGAGAGATTCCCATCGCTCGCGCACGAAATTGTCGAAGCCCGCGTCGATAACCACCCCGGCGCTTATCGCTTCGCTCTCGACCGACAACTGCTGGCCGCTGCGCAGATCCTCGAAACGCAGGCTGGGCGCCCGCGCAGACTCGCTGTAGTCGAGCCATTTGCGGGCGAACACTTCGCCTTCCGGATGACGGTACTCGACGGTACAGCTGCCGGTACCGGGCTCGCAGCTGTGATATTCGCGATACAGGGGCTGCTCACCATCAGTGCTGAACGCCGTGCCCACGGCCTGCATCGCAAGCGCCACGGGTGCGCCCGCTGCGCAAACGAAGAGTAAGGCCAGGCAGTTAAGCGCGCGCCACATGGCCATTTCCAGGGATTGAGCTTGTCAGGCGCCTCGCCACCACAAGCATCAGGGGGAACAGGATTGCCCATAATCCGAGCAACACAATCTCCGCCAGTGGACTGGTACCGAAGGCTATATCGCTAAGGCTTGCCCCCAGGCGGTAGCTCAGGAGGCCACCGACAGCGCCGACCACTGCGGCAACCAGGGGGTGGCGGGCGAGCCCGGAGAAAGCGTGCGCGGCGGTCGTGCCGAGCACTGGCCAGAGTGCAGAAATCCACAGGGGTGCCGCCCCGCCCGGCGCGACCAGTACGCCGGCAATGAACAACAGCCGGTCCAGCAGCAGGCCGAAAACGCTGAATCCGGCAATGAAAGTCCATTCAGCCCTGCCACGCCCCAGCCAGGCAAAATGCACTGCCAGGTGCAGCGCCGCCACTCCCCATGCCAACAGCCCCGACTGGCCGCCCACAATGAGCAGCCAGCTCAGGTTGAACATCAGGCCATTGGCGAGTTTCTGCCACATGGTATCAGCCCGGGAAACGGTAATCCGGCTTGGCCATGGTTACCTGCACGGTGGAGATGATCCGTTCGCGGAAACCGCCCTCGCAATAACACAGGTAGAACTCCCACATGCGCTGGAAGACATCGTCGAAGCCCTGCCGCGCCACTTCCTCCCGCGCGGCGAGGAAGCGCTCCCGCCAGTGGGCGAGCGTGCGCGCGTAGTCGTCGGTGATGTCCCGCAGGTTGACGATCTGCATGTCGGTGTCGCGGGCCACGTGGCCGGCGATCACCTCCAGCGAGGGCAGGCAGCCGCCGGGGAAGATGTAGCGCTTGATGAAGTCCACCGCGTCGCGCGCCTGGCGGTAGCGCTGGTCGGCCATGGTGATGGCCTGGATGGCGAACTTGCCGCCGGGCTTGAGCAGCGCGCTGCAGCGGCTGAAGTACTCGCGGTAATACTCGTGGCCTACCGCCTCGATCATCTCCACCGAGACCAGCTTGTCGTAGGTGCCGCTCAGCTCCCGGTAATCCTCGCAGAGCACGGTGATGCGCTCCTCGAGGCCCTCATCGAGTACCCGCTGGCGCGCGTGCTCGTACTGCTCGGCGGAAATCGTCGTGGTGGTGACCCGGCAGCCGTAATTGCGCGCGGCATATACCGCCATTCCACCCCAGCCAGTGCCTATTTCCAGCAGGTGGTCATCAGGCTTTAACTCCAGTTGCTGGCACAGCAGTTCCAGCTTGTGGCGGGATGCCTCTTCGAGCCCCGCGTCCGCCCGCGGGTACACCGCCGAGGAATACATCATGTCGCGGTCGAGGAAGAGGCGGAAAAAGTCGTTGCCGAGATCGTAGTGGGCACTGATATTGCGCCGCGAACCATTCAGCGAATTGCCGTTGAGCCAGCCGATAATCCGCAGCAGGCCCTTGTGCAGCGGCGAGGCGGCGGCGTCCATGGCGTCCATCGCCGCCATGTTGGCGGAGAACAGGCGGATCACCGCCACCAGGTCCGGGGAGGTCCAGTAGCCGAGCATGTAGGCCTCCCCCGCGCCGACCACGCCACCGCTCATCACGTACTGGTAGGCGCGCGGATCGCTGACCCGCAGTTCCGCGTGCAGTTCGCCCCGGGATACATCGCCGTAGTGCCGCGAGACGCCATTCTCGTGGACTGTCAGGGAGCCCCGCTCCAACCGCTGCAGCTGACGCTCGACAAGCCGGCGAGCGACGCCAGCGGGATTCCAGAAGCTGCGCACGGCCGGGAGGCGGATGCTGCTGACACTTGCATTACTCATACAGAACTCTCGCTTTTCACTGTTCTCGGATGGGGAATAAAAGGCACCCCCTTCAGCCACAGGCGCAGGGCCTGCCAGTAAATGGCGGCGGCGACCCGCAGGGTCATGAAGGGGTAGAGGGCCAGGTAGCGGGTGAAGGTCCAGGGCGAGCTGCCACGCCGCTCGAGGCGCAGGCTGGCGTGAAACTTGCGCTCACCGCCCATGGAGTTGGCCAGGTGCAACTCGAGGGTCTCGGCCGGCTCGTTGCTGCGCCAGTGGTAGCGCATGCCCATCGGCATGAACGGCGAGACATGCATCTCCTTGGAGAAGTCGGCCTGCGTCCATGCGCCTTCGCCCTCGCAGGGCACGACGTAGACCTGCCGCTCGCGCCAGGGCGTGTTGGTGACCTCCGCGACCAGCGCCCGCAGCTCGCCCGTGGCGCTGAAGCAGTAATAACAGCTGATCGGGTTGATCAGGAAACCGAAATAACGCAGGTTGGCGAGCATCAGCACCGGGCCGCCGGGGCGCTCGCCCAGCTGCGCCTCGACCCTGTCCAGCACTGCCTCCTTCAGGGGCTGCGCCGGATCGCCGAGGAAATCCTCGCGGCAGAATCGCGCCGGCGAGAAACGGCCAGTGGACCAGCCACGGCAACGCCGCAGCAACTCCGGCAACTCGTCCAGGTCCAGCAGGGGCATGAATACGCGGTAGCGGAAGGCGTGCTCCCGGGGGGCGTAGCGCCGGTGCTCTACGGTGCCACTGTATACCGCGCTCATCAGGTGGCTCATGCCGCGCTGCCCAGAGTGTCGCGAGGGGCTTGCCGGGCGCCGATCTCCCGCGCCACGCGCAGCGCCGACTGCACGCCGTCCTCGTGGAAGCCGTTGTGCCAGTAGGCCCCGCAGAACCAGGTGCTGCCGCCGTTGATCTCCGACCAGCGCTGCTGGGCAGCCATCCCGGCCAGGGAAAATACCGGGTGGGAGTACTCGAACTCCCCGAGAATCTTGTGCGGGTTGATCGCCTCCCTGTCATTGAGGGTGACACAGAAGGTTTCCGGGGCCTGCAGCCCCTGCAGGATGTTCATGTTGTAGGTCACGGTCGCGCGCTCATTGCCGGGCTTGCGCTGGTAATTCCAGCTGGACCAGGCGCGGCGATTGGTCGGCAGCAGGCGGATGTCGGTGTGCAGGGTGACTGTGCTTGGATGGTAGGGCAGCGCGCCGAGGATCTCCCGTTCCGCCGCCGTGGCGTCGCCGAGCAGGGCCAGGGCCTGGTCGCTGTGGCAGGCGAAAACGACAGCGTCGAAGCGCTCGCTGGCGCCGCCGGCGTAGCGCAGCAAGGCGCCCTCCCCGTCGCGACGCACTGAATCTATCCCCACACCGGTGCGAATTCGCTCTTTGAATGGTTCGCACAGGGGCCGGAGGTACTCCCTTGAACCACCCTCGATGACCCGCCACTGGGGCCGGTTACTGATACTGAGCAGGCCGTGGTTGTGGAAAAAGCGGATGAAGAACTGCAGCGGGAACTCGAGCATAACCGGAGTATCCGCGGACCAGATGGCCGAACCCATGGGAACCAGGTAATAGTCCCGGAACGCCTGCCCGTAAGCGCCCCGCCTCAGGTATTCGCCAAGCGTGGTCTCCCCGTCGACTCTTCCCGCCTCCAGGTCCGCTACCGCCTCCCGGTTGAAACGCAGGATGTCCCGCAGCATGCCGAGGAAACGCGGTGACGCGAGATTGCGGCGCTGGGCGAAGAGCGTATTGAGGTTGGAGCCGGCATATTCCAGTCCGCTGGCGGTGTCCGACAGGCTGAAACTCATCTCGGTGGGCTTCCCTTTGACCCCCAACTCATCCAGCAGGCTGATGAAACCGGGGTAGGTCCAGTCGTTGTAAACGATGAAGCCCGTATCGATGGCAAAACGACGGCCTCCGAGGGCTACGTCTACAGTGGCGGTGTGGCCGCCTATGCGGGATTCCCGCTCGAGTACATGAACCTCGTGCGCGCCGCTGAGATAGTGCGCACAGGCCAATCCCGAAATACCCGATCCAACCACCGCTATTTTCATTTCGCGCAACCCGCCTCAAGCCAAGGTGAAACTCCTGCAAATATTACGCGCCCGGGCTGCTGGTGGATCATCCGATCCCCGATGATCCGAACAGGCGGTACCTGCGTAACCATTTGCGTAGATACGAAGGGTGCTAGACTCGACCGAGCGAGCCAACTATGACAGGAGCAATCCGCCGAATGGCCATAACTGACGGCCCGGACACAAGCGAGCGACGCGACGACGAATGGAGCCAGTGCCTGGAACTGGTGGGAGCGCGTCGCGACCGCGAGGCCTTCGCGCGTCTTTTCAAGCATTTCGCGCCCCTGGTGAAGGCCTTCGCCCTGAACGGCTCGGCCCTTGCGGCCAACCACGCGGAAGAGCTGGTGCAGGAGGTGATGATCAAGGTCTGGCAGAAAGCGGCGAAGTACAACGCGCGCAAGGCCTCGGCGAGCACCTGGATCTACACCATTGCGCGCAACTGCCGGACAGACTTGTACCGCCGCCTGCAGAAGTTCGACACCCCGCTGAGCGCGGATGACATCTGGCCGGACAGTGAAACCACGGAACTGTTCACCAGCGTACAAATGAAGCGCGACGCCGTGCGGATCAGGGAGATGCTCTCGGCCATTCCGCACGAACAGGCGCAAATCCTGGCGAAGATCTACATGGAGGGCAAATCCCACAGCGAAGTGGCCGAGGAACTGGACCTGCCCCTGGGAACCGTCAAATCCCGGGTGCGGCTGGCCATGAACAAACTGCAGCTACTGGTGGAAGAACGAGGCTTATGATTCACCATCACCCAGACACCCGCCTGCTCAGCGAGCACGCTTCCGGCGCCCTTGAACTGGCGCCCTCAACCTGCGTCTCACTGCACCTCAATTACTGCGAACAGTGCCGTCGCCGGCACCGGCAACTGCAGGATCTCGGATCCGCGCTATTCGAAAAACTCCAGCCCCGGAATGTGAGCGAGCACCTGCTGGATACCGTCATGGCGCGGCTGGACGAGGAGGCAGAGCCCCTGAGCTACCGCAGCCCCAGCAGCACTGCGGCAGGCGATGGCGGCTACCCGGCACTGGTGCAGCGCCTGATGCGCGGCGACTACGCCGATCTCGACTGGCAGCGGATGGGCAGAAACGTTCGCATCTGCCGCCTGCGCACCGGTGACAGGAACAATGAATTCGCCCTCTACCACATTCGTGCCAGCGGCAGCATTCCCCAGCACTCCCACCGCGGCAATGAACTGACCCTGGTGCTGGAAGGCAGCTTTTCCGACGAGGAAGGCCGCTACAGCGCCGGAGACTTCCTGATGCGCGATGCGCAGGACCGTCACACCCCGACAGCCACCCGGGATCGCGACTGTATCTGCGTCGGCGTACTCGACGCCCCGGTGCGCTTCACCGACTGGCGCTTCCGGGCCGCAAATCCCTTCCTTCGCCTGCAGGCCAGCTGACTCGCCATAGGCCGGGATTCCCCCGCTGCAATGGAGTAAACTGGAGCCCTGAGGAAGGAGTTCCATCGTGATCCAGCGTCTGTCCATACCGGTTTCCGGCCAGGGCCTGCACCCTTTTACGCCAGCCGTTCAGCGCGCACTGGCTGAAAGCGACACAGACGAAGGGCTGTGTACCCTGTTCATTCGCCATACCTCCGCCAGCCTGCTGATCCAGGAAAACTACGACGACAGCGCGCGCCGCGACCTTGAACAGTGGCTCAATCGCCTGGTGCCCGAAAATGACCCGCTGTACACGCATACCCTGGAAGGCCCCGACGATATGCCCGCGCATATCAAGTCGGCCCTGACCGCCACCCAGTTGAGTATCCCTTACCAGCATGGGGAATTACTGCTTGGCACCTGGCAGGGCATCTATCTCTGGGAGCACCGACATTACCGCGGCAAGCGGGAAGTGGTATTACACTTGTGAATAACGAAATTCAGCCGCTGGCGCGGTCCGGGACTCGCGAATTGTCCGGACTCTGAGTAAGCTAGCGCTTTTTGTAACCCGCGCCCGCTGGCGCCCTTGACCCTGGGGATCTTCCTGGCATGAGTCATCCCATCGACAAGCTGCTGTTACAGACCGCCTACGAGCATGAGCGGCAGCGGCCGGAGGACGTTTTCCTGACCCAGCCCACGCCGGACGGGATCGTGGACTACACCTGGTCCGAGGTGATGGACCAGGCCCGGCGGATGGCCGCCCACCTGCGCGCCATGGACCTGCCGGACAACAGCAACATCGCCATGGTGTCGAAGAACTGTGCCCACTTCATCATCGCCGAACTGGCGATCTGGATGGCCGGGCACTGCACGGTGGCGCTCTACCCCACCCTGAATGCGGAAACCGTCGGCTACATCCTCGATCACTCGGAATCGAAACTGCTCTTTGTCGGCAAGCTAGACGAGTGGGAACACATGCGCCCCGGGGTACCGGAGGCGCTGCCCAAAGTGGCCTTCCCCCTGGCGCCGCCGAACGACTACCCCAAGTGGGACGAGGTGATCGCCAGCCAGGAGCCGATCAGCGACAGCCCGGAATGGCCCGGCGAGCGGCGCGCGCTGATCTGCTATACATCCGGCAGCACCGGCAGGCCCAAGGGCGTGATGCACTCTTTTTACTCAATCTCCGCCCCGGCGGAGCTGGTGGGCCAGGTCTTCGGCATCAGCAGCGAAGACCGCATGCTCTCCTACCTGCCGCTGGCCCATGTCTTCGAGCGCGCGGTGGTCGCCGCCGGGGGTATCTACCATGCGGTGCACGTGTATTTCGCCGATTCCCTGGACAGCTTCCTGCAGGACATGCAACGGGCCAAACCCACCATGTTCCTCAGCGTGCCGCGGCTGTGGCTGAAGTTCCAGTCCGGCGTGCTCGACAAGATGCCCCAGCAGAAGCTCAACCTGCTGCTCAGCATTCCCATCCTCAACAAGGTGATCAAGCGCAAGATTCTCACCGGGCTGGCACTGGAAAACGTGCACTTCGCCATGTCCGGCTCCGCCCCCCTGCCGGCCGACCTCATCCGCTGGTACGACAAGCTGGGCCTGTACATCATGGAAGGCTACGGCATGAGCGAGGATTTCGCCTACTCCCATGTCTCCAAGCACGGCAGCCGTGAACCGGGTTACGTCGGCCCGCCCCTGCCCGGCGTCGAGTCGCGTATTTCCGCCACGGGGGAAATCGAGATCAAGTCCCCCGGCATGATGATGGGCTACTTCAAGCAGCCCGAACTCACCGCCGAGGTGATGACGGAAGACGGCTTCTTCAAGACCGGCGACCGCGGCGAGTATTCCGCCCAGGGCCTGCTGCAGATCACCGGGCGGGTGAAGGAACTGTTCAAGACCAGTAAAGGCAAGTACGTGGCCCCGGCACCGATAGAGAACCTGCTCAATGCCCACGCCGGGATCGAGCTGAGCTGTATCGCCGGCGCGGGACGCCCGGCCTGTCACGCGGTGGTGCAACTCTCCGAGGAAGGGCACAAGCACTACGACGACAAGCATTTCCGCAAGAAGACAGAGGAACACCTCGAAGACCTGCTGAAGAAGGTCAACCGGCAGATCGAGGAGTTCGAGAAGGTCCAGTTCCTCACCGTGGTCCGCGAGCCCTGGAGCACCGAGAACAACTTCCTCACCCCGACCCTGAAGATCAAGCGGGACGTCATCGAGAAGGCCTACGAGCCCATGCTGGACGAATGGTACGGCTCCGGCAAGAAGGTGATCTGGCAGGACTGACATGGACCCGGTCACTATCTACTACCTGGAGATGCGCTCCGCGGCGCAACTACGCCCGGGGCGGCCGGCGGACGGCCTGGATATCACCGAGGCCCGGATCAAGCAGTACCCCTTCAACCGCTTCCTCTACCAATACGTGGGCGGCCCCTGGGACTGGCACGACAAGCTCGCATGGAGCGACGAGCAGTGGCGCGACTACGCCGAGGCGGACAACCTGCGCACCTGGGTCGCCTGGTTCGAAGGTTCACCGGCAGGCTATTTCGACCTCGAGCGCCAGTCCGGCGACGAGGTTGAAATCAAGTATTTCGGCCTCGCGCCCGCCTTCATCGGCCGCGGTTTCGGCGGCCACCTCCTCACCCGCGCCATCGAGGAAGCCTGGAACTGGGATTCACCGCGGCGGGTCTGGGTACATACCTGCACCCTGGATCACCCGAGTGCGCTGGCCAATTACCAGGCCCGGGGGATGCAGCTCTATCGCAGCGGTGTGCAATCAGACAAGGCCCAGAACAGCGGCTGAAGCCTGTTGAGGGCGAGCGGCCATTGCGCCGCCGACATCACTCGCGCCCTACGCTTCTTCAACCACAGATTCCCGCTGCCGGATCACCCGCTTGCGATACCCGGACGGCGAATCGTGCAGCAGCGCCTTGAAGGACTTGGCGAAGGCGGACTGGCTTTTATAGCCAACCCGCATGGCGATATCGCCGATCGGCACCGCGCCGTTTTCCAGCAGTTCGATGGCCTTGAAAATCCGCGCGCGCAGCCTGAATTCATCCCAGCTCATGCCCATCTCCGCGCTGAACCTGCGCCGCAGGGTGCGCCGGGACATGCCCACAGCCTCACACACTGAATCCAGGCTGACCTCGGAGAGGTGATCCACGGTGTACTCCATGATCTGCTTGATGCGCGGATCGGCGGAGACCGGCAGGATGAGTTCGCTGCGCTTTGCCAGCCACTCGCGGCAGAGCAGCGCGAAGGCGGTGAAAAAGGCATTGCCGGTCTCGTCCTCGTAGCCCTCCAGGATCGGCCAGCGCATGGATTCGAGGATCATCTCCCGCATCAGCGGCGGCACCCGGATGATGCTGATCCTCGGGTCCTCGACGTCGATGCTGTCCCGACGCAGGAATACCGAGCCGGAGCCTCCGCCCTTGAGCCAGGTGCGGTGCTCGGTGCCCGCGGGAATCCAGACCCCGAACTGGTGGGGTACCAGGTAGCGCGAGTTCTCGTCCTCCACCTCGATATAGCCTTCAAAGGCGTACTGGAACTGGTGCATATCGTGGATATGCCAACCGGTGTCCATTTCCAGGCCAGTGCTGAGATGGGAGCCACCGATGAGGTCGAGCCCGGATTTATTGAGGGAAACCAGATTTTTCATGCGCAGGGCAATTTTTGGCCGCTTGGGAACAAATTATGACCTTTCGGCGCGAGACTGCCAATCCATCCCTGACTAGAATTTTCACTGTTGCCAAAAGGACGCCGCTTACGAGCGTCCGGCCCGGACCTATCCAATAAACAGGCTATCGAGGAATTTCGACAATGCAGATGAACGACATGGTAATCGTCAGCGTCGACGATCACATCGTGGAACCCCCGGATCTTTTCAAGGGCCACCTGAGCGGTGCCGACCTGGCCAGCGCGCCCCAGTTCCACACCACGAAAGAAGGCACCAACCACTGGACCTACCAGGGCAAGACCATGGCCAGCGCCGGCCTCAACGCGGTGGTCGGCCGCGTGCCGGAGGAATACGGCATGGAACCCCAGTCACTGGCACAGATGCGCAAGGGCTGCTGGGACGCCAAGGCGCGCCTGGACGACATGAACGTCAGCGGTGTCGCGGCCTCCATGAACTTCGGCAGCATCGGCGGCTTCGACGGCAGCGGCGCCTTCCACTGCGCGCCGGACAAGGACCTCGCCCTGAAGCACCTGCGCGCCTATAACGACTGGCACATCCACGAGTGGTGCGCCACCGACCCGAGCCGCTTCATCCCCCTGGCCATCCTTCCCACCTGGGACATGGACGCTACCGTGCAGGAGATCAAGCGCATCCGGGAACTCGGTTGCCACGCGGTCTCGCTGACCGAGAACCCGACCAAGATCGACCTGCCCAGCATCCACTCCGACTACTGGAAACCCATGTGGAAAGCCCTGGTCGAGAACGACGTCACCACCTGCCTGCACATCGGCTCCGGCAACCCGACGCCGATCGCTTCCATGGAAACGCCGATCGAAGCCTGGATCACCACGATGCCCATGTCGATCGCCGTGGGCGCGTCAGACTGGCTGCAACTGGAAGCCCTGCTGGAATACCCGGAGATGCGTATCTTCCTCTCCGAGAGCGGTATCGGCTGGGTGCCCTACTTCATGGAGCGGGCCGACTACGCCCACTCCCGGCACAAGGCCTGGACCCACTGCGGTTACGGCGGCCTCAAACCCAGCGACGTGTTCAAGCGCCACTTCATGACCTGCTTCGTGGACGATGCCTTCGGCCTGAAGAACCTGGAAGACGTGGGCGAGGACATGGTCGCCTTCGAGACCGACTACCCGCACTCCGATGCCCTGTGGCCGGACGTGCCGGAGTTCCTCTACAAAACCATGGGGCCCCTCAGCGACGAGCAGATCGACAAGGTCACCCACGGCAACGCCTGCCGCTGGCTGCGTCACGACCTGTTCAAGACCTACAGCCGCGAGGAACTGAGTGTTGGCGCACTGCGGGCGAAAGCCGCGGAGACCGGCGTGGACACCACCCCGATCTCAACCGGCGGCAATGCGCCCCTGGAAGAAGGCGAGGCGAAGCGTCGTGTCACTTCAGGCGATATCATGAAAATGATGCAGCGCCGCTCGGACGAGGCGGAAACTGCCGAAGCGCCGGAGGCTGCGGAGGCCTGAGCTTCCAACCCAAGGGGAGCGCTGCTTGGCAGCGCTCCCCTTTCGCTCGGTTAATTCCCGTCCGCCTGTCTCACGGCAGGTCGCGAATCCCCACCATCAATTCCTGGACGGCTGTGGCGACCAGTTCACCTTCGCGGTTGTAAATCGCCCCTCGCGCCAAACCCCGGCCATGGGCGGCCCAGGGACTGTCCGTCGCAAACAGCAACCAATCACTCGTATCTACCGCCTGGTGGAACCACATACTGTGGTTGAGAGTGGCGATGATCATGCGCTCCAGCGCTACCGGCGAAAGATGCGGCGCCAGGGTTACAGCCCCCAGGCGATAGTCGGACAGAAACGCCAGAATGCAGTTTTGCTGGGCTTCACTGGACAAACCACACGCGGACGGCATGCGGAACCAGTAATTCCGCCGCGGATCCGCGCTGTGGTCGATGAATATTTTCTCTGCATCGACGATACATATCTCTACCGGAAAGGCTTGTGAAAACGCGGCAGCTGCAATTGCCGGCAATGAGTCGGCGTGCTTTTTAACGAACTCGATTTCGGGGATAAGGTCTTCAGGCGGCGGGACTTGTGGCGGCGGACAATAGTCGTGCTCAGGCCCGCCCTTGGCGGCATGAAACGCGCACAGCATATCGAGAATGATCTTGCCATCCTGGACCCCGGTCACCCGGCGGTTGGCAAAGCGCTTCCCGTCGCGCACAACTTCCACGCTAAACTCGACGGGTTCCCTGGAATTGCCAGGGCTGGGGAAATACGCGTTGCAGTTGTGCACCGACCAGGGCGGCGTGGTCTCCTGGGCCGCAGCCAGGCCCTGGGCCAGCAACTGGCCACCGAACATCATCCCTGCCTGGCTGTCCTGGTTGTAGCAGTTGCGAAAGCGGTTGTGTCCCAGTGCTTCCAGTTCCAGCAAGGCTTGCGCTACTTCTGATTCCGGCAAATTTGTTATCATCTGTTCACTCGCTTTTGTAGACGATTTATACGTAATTATCTATCGAGAAGTGATTCATCCATTCACGGCCGATCAAAGGAAGATTTCGCAATCCAGCCTCGCTCGACTAGCCAGCGCTCGAACAACCCCAGCCACTGGTCAGCCGACTGATTGCGCTGCACTGCACCAAACCCGTGACCACCTTTTTCGAAAATATGTAATTCGACAGGCAGGCCCGCCCTCGTCCAGGCTTCATACATCTGCATGCTTCCCGATGCCGGCACAACAGCGTCATCCGCGGCATGAACGATAAACAGTGGCGGCGCATTGACTGGCGCAGTAATTCCGGGCATAGCGCCGTATGCCGAAGCAGCAAAATTCGGCATGTGCTGATTTTCAGCCTCTGCAACAACGCTCATAGTCGTCATGGCGCCTGCGGAGAAACCCATCATCCCGATGCGATCAGGATCGATTTTCAAGTCAAGCGCCATTGTTCTCAGGATACTCATCGCCTGCACTGCATCAGCTACTGCAATTTTTCGCCCGGCTTCCAGCGCTATCCTCCGTTGATCAAAGTTGTCTCTTTCTGCGGGAGCATCGGCTTGACCAGCGAACGCGCTGTAACGGACGCGATACTTCAGGAGGAACGCCGTGATACCCCGTGCCGCCAACCACTCCGCCACCATGGTGCCCTCTTCTATGATCGCCAGGCCGGTGAACCCGCCACCGGGACATACCACAACAGCACTACCGTTATCTCGCGCGGGTTCCGGCCTGAACACGGTCAGGGTCGGTACCGTGACATTGGTAACCGAACGGGCTCCCGCAAATTCGGCCCCGGACCACGCCTCCGTCCCCGGTGCGTCACCCGGCCAAAGCCTGATCACATCGCGCCCCTCCAAAGCAGCCTTGACGTTGGCGTAAGCAACACTTTGTGCGGCCATCATCAGACAGAAACCGAGAATCTTCAGCAGTGCCCCCGGATATATTTTTGTCAGCTTAAACCTGGTCATATTCCCACACCCTTTGCCAATTGCCAGTGCCTTTCAGACGCGCGATTTCGACGCCGACGGCAAGTTAATATTGTCGTGGCCACGCCACACTGTAAACGTTATCATCAGGCACAACAAACAGGCCTCGAACTCCGCCAGGCATGAACAATAAATCTACTGAAAGCTTTACGCTATGAACACAAAACACCTCATCCCAGGACTATTACTTGCCTGCGCATTGCTTGGCTGTGAAGCGCACGATTCATTGCCGCAAAAGCCCATTTCACTGTCCCCGGAGGCCATGCAGGCCACTGGGCGCGTCAGCGAACGCTTCCTCGCCTACAATGTCGAGATGGTTGAAGTCACCGGCGGGCGATTCTGGGCCCCCTACCTGGATGGCAAGCCTGCGCAAGGCGAAGATCGCTACGAATATCGCCCGTCAATCGATTTGACCAACTCGCGGCTGCTTAAAATGGCGGCGGCGCTGGCACCGTCGTATGCACGCTTTAGCGGCACATGGGCCAACGCCACCTACTTCGCCGATAGCGACGAACCCCCTGCCAAACCGCCCAGTGGTTTTGACGCGGTTCTCACACGCGAGCAATGGCGTAAAGCCGTGACCTTTGCCCGGGAGGCCGATGCAGGCATTCTCATTTCGCTGGCTACCAGCCCCGGCGCGCGTGACTCTGCCGGAAAGTGGCGTCCTGATAATGCCGAGCAGCTGGTGAGCTACACTGAACGCCTCGGCGCACGGATTGCCGGCGCTGAGTTCAGCAATGAGCCGAACATGATCGGCCTGACCCAACCTCCCGAAAATTACACTCCCTCAGACTACCAGCGCGATTACGCACACTTCTACGGCTGGCTCAAACAGCACTCACCGGAGACCCGGATTCTCGCTCCCGGCGCAGTGGAAATGGGTGAACCCATGCGTACCATGGCCTACCTGTTCGGCGGAGATACCTTCAAACCCGAACAACTCATGACTGAAGACTCACCCCGGCCTGATGTGTTCTCCTTCCACTACTACGGCGCATCCTCGCAGCGTTGCCATATCCCCCTGCTCGGCAGCTACCCATCCGATGCCTTCGATCCCGATTGGCTTTCGGGTATCGATGATGGCATTGCAAAGGCCAGGCACCTGCGCGATCGTGTTGCACCGGGAGTGCCATTGTGGATTACCGAGAGCGGCGAGACCGCCTGTGGCGGCAACCCCTGGGGCGCGACATTCGCCGATGTTTTCCGCTTCCTCGACCAACTGGCACGATCGGCGCAACAGGGCGTGCAGGTATTCGCACACAACACCCTTGCGGCAAGTGATTACGCATTGCTCGACGAACACAGCTTCGCACCACGCCCCAATTTCTGGGCTGCCTGGCTGTGGCGCAACCTGATGGGTACCACGGTACTGGACCCAGGCACTGGCGTGGTCGACCCGAATATCTACGCTCACTGCCACCGCAGCATTCCTGGCGCGGTCACCGTGCTCGCCATCAATATTCATCAGTCGACAGCGCGAAAACTAAGCCTGGGCGCGGGCGGAAATATCTTCACTCTGACTATGGCCAAAGAAGGCCCGCAGAGCGCGGCGCTGAACGGAACCACCATGAGCCTGGGCGCGGATGACGGATTTCCGGCACTGGATGGCGAGCCGATTGCCGCTGGTGAAGTCAGCCTGCCTCCCGCCAGCGTCAGCTTCATCGAATTTCCCCGGGCATCCAACCCGGCATGCCGGTGACTCGTCGAAGATCAGTCTGGCTCGGATTGAACAGCTCTGGAAGCAACCTTGTCCGGCGCAGGGATCAGATTTTGCGTCGGCCATACCGGACCGGCGCTGCCTGCGAGGAGGGATTACCTCGGGCGTATTACTCAGGGGATCGATAAGTCATCCCATCCAGCGTTGTTACAAGGGAGCCGGAGAACTCGCCCGCTGCGCCAAGGCGGGATAACCTGACCACAAAACCTCCTGGCTCGCTGGTTTTCCTGCTCCCCTCGTGTAAGCCACTGAAGGTAAGATCCGCGTGCCAGGTGAGAGTGGTGCCTCCGGTACCCGGGTTGCGTTCGCCGGACTCGGTACCGTCAATGAAATTGAATCCATCCGCGCTGTAGTTGCTGTAGATCACTGACACAGAGCTTACCTCTGATTCTCCCTCATTAAAGCGGGATGGACCTGTCGTCACGACCACCTCGGCCGAACCGCTCTCCCCCATCAGCACATAGGTTCCGGCGGGCACGATTTGCCGCACCGGCGGCAGAGGATCACCGAACTCGTAGTGCATGCCCCACGGCACCTCGTCGGGAACAGGTTCCGGCTGCGGCAGCGGTTCGGCGGGCTCCCGGTCCGTCAGCCGGGCTATCATCAGGCGTGAATGCCGCTCGCCCGGTTCTGTGGAGGGCGGGCATTCCGCCGGCTCCGGATTACATCCCCGGCGCTGGTAATAAACTACCGCGGTACTGTCGGGTGACCAGGCCGGATCCGCGCCGCCAAGCCACTGCGGATCACTGATGCTGCCACTTCCCGCCGCTGGATCACCTCCAGCGTTGAGTTGTTGACCGTCGTGAATATCCGGGTCGTCGGGCGTTATCTCATTTTCCAGGTCGATCAGGTAGGGTTGCAGGAAAGACCCCCTCGCAGGGAGGGTATAGATACCCGCTATCGCTTCTGCAATAGCCAGATCGATCAAGGGAGGAACCCCGATACCCGCGCTGGCAAAATAGAGCCTGCCATCAGTGCCCGCCGGGTTTGCATCCGGGTAACCGGTTTCCGTAGTCACTCGCCCGTCCATGATGACCATGGATTTTCCATCGGGTGCAACTACCGCCGGGTCGGTATAGGCGGGATCCCTGGTCAGCCGCCGGGACTCACCCGTGACGAGGCTGGTGGCGAATATATCGTAGTTGAAAGAATCCTGTGTCCCTATACCCAGCGTATGGGTTCCGTCCGGGGTGAAGCCCCGGAACTCGCCTATAACGCCTATCGGTGGCTCGAAACGAAGCTCACCGGCTGACTTCACGCTGAAAAAACGGCCTGACTTACCTAGCTCCGGGCTGAGCAGGAACGAGACATTGCGCAATTCATATCCCGGCGGGCCAAAATCGGGAGAGGCATTGAATTCCAGCCGCCCAAAGGCAGCAAACTGGGTTGCGCCGGAAAAGTCTGGCGTGAGGAAAAGCTGGTTCCAGCCAAGGTGCACGTTGTCCGGATGAAGACGCAGCTCACGCATGATACGAAAATTGAAAAAGGGCGATTTGATAGGGTAGATATGCGTGCTTTCAGGCGTGCACAGGTCTTCCGTAATCTGGTATGGGCTGCAATCGAGGATATTGGTGCCCATCTTGACTCGCATACCATCGTGAAAGGCTTCAGGGTACGTGTTGTCGTTGGGGTTATTGATGCCAACCCGGTTTTGTTCCGGGACGCCGCAGGTGACACAACGCCATCCATCGCCGTTGGCGAAAGTCGTGCCATCTGTTTTCACCAGTATCAGTTGACCGCCGCTATAAATACTCCCCTGATCAGGCTCTTCAGGCGCCCCGGCAAACCTGATGGATACATAGACATGAATCCCGTCGGGGCTGAATGACCTTGCACCGTCAATACCCCCGCGATCGGGGCTCAGGCAGCCGGTTCCGTTGGGATTGACCGCCTGTGTACAGGAACCCGGGATAGTTGATGGCGCCGTAGGCGGCAGGGGGAGTGGCTCGACGACCACTGCCTCGAGTGCGCCATCTGCCGCATTATTCTGACTCCCGCCCTGACTGTCGTTGTCGCACCCGTAAGCCGACAAACACAATAAAAGCCAGGCAACGGCACGTAATATGCTGACCTGCCCTCCCGCCATCATGGTAATCTCCTTGGCTCCACCGCACTCGCTAGCGCCAGTAGCATGCAGGGTTATCATTCAGGTCTGTTCAGTCCCGGAAACAATGAATAGTTTCGCGGCAAATTATCCGACGCCGAAGCTAGGGTGCCCCATGTTCCGCCGCCAGTTGAAGGAGCTCTTCTTTTCGTTCGACTCCCGCGGAATTCATGACTCCCGCAACCATGACATAACAGCCGACGGTAAACATGAAATCGAGCAATTGCTGTTTACTCCATTGAGCCGCAAGCGCCTGCCAATTGTCATCGCCGATGCGCTTTTCGTTTACCAGGTCTTCCGTCGCCCGTATAACGCTACGTTCGAACTCGTTAAAAAACGGGTCTTCGGCGCCATTCTTCACCGGCTCGAACATATCAATTGAAAGGCCGCAGCGTTGACTGGTCCTCAGGTGGCTGGACCACATGTAAGTGCACTTGCAGATCCAGGCGGTGCGCATGATCGCGATCTGGCGTTGCTTTACCGGCAGGGTGTTTTCGGTCAGCAGGTGGACATTAAGAGGCGAGAATGCGTTGGCCAGCGCAGGATGATGCGCGAAGGTCAACAGCACCGGATTCGAATCAACGTTATTGAAGAAGCCGTCGCTCCACTGGGCGAAAAAAGCGTCGGTTTCCTCGGTAAATTCCTCCCGCGTAATCTGCGGGAGGCGGGCTGGGGGATCAGCTTCGATCACTGTTTATTCTCCGTACCAAGAATCAGCACATTATCGACATCCTGCACCTGCTGCATGTAGACCCTCAGGGCCGTCACCTTATCGTCATCATTGAACTCGAAAACGGACATGGTATAGATAACATTCTCGCCGTGCGGCCGGGTGATGGTCTCCTCCAGTTCCTGGAAGACAATATTATTTACTGCGTTGATGTAGCGTAGTTTACCCGTCCAGACTGAAGTGCCAGCGAACTGGAGATATTTCTCCAGGCAGAGCGGCCAATCCGCCTCATCCTTGAATACACCGATACGGGTAAAATTCTGTGTATCGATCACATTTGTAATGGGGTCGAAGTCTTCTGGAGTACAAGGTCTATCCAGCGTATCCCTGGTGATCCTGGCGTAGTCTGCCCCCCATTGACGGACAATTTTAATCAGGCGTTCAGCGCGATCTGAAGTCTCATTCATTTGTTATTTCTCCTGCAATCTGCTTTGGGTTGATTGGGATATATCTTCTCCGGTTCGCACGACTTGCGGGCGTACCAGGCTCATCTCAAGCTCGCATAGTGGTTCCGCCATCGACGCAGACAACCTGGCCGGTGATGTAACTGCCTTCATCAGACATCAGTAACGCTCCCAGCGCGGCTATGTCAGTGGGCCGTCCCGTCCTGCTCTTGATGCTCGCACGTGCGCAACACATTTCGAGGAGTTCATCGGATATTTCCGCCTCGGCCGCGGGATGAAGAATGAGGCCCGGCGCTATCGCGTTGGCTCTTACGCCCTCCGGTCCGTAGCGACTGGCGACGTGGCGCATCAATGCATGCCCCGCGGCTTTGCTCATCGAGTAGGCTACCTGGGCCACACCTCCGGTGTAGGCACCGATGGAGCTGGTATACAGGATCGAACCGCCACCGCCAGCCAACATTGCAGGGAGGGCCGCGCGAGTGCAGAGGTAAAACCCGCGTACATTGACTCGCTGGGTCTGGTCATACACCTCAAGGGGCAGTTCCAGGATGCCGTATTCGCGATTGCTGTCCGCCAGGGATGCGAAGTTGACATGCATGCCATCAAGCCCCCCCAGCGTATCCACGCAGAAACTTATTGCTGCGTTAACGGATGTCTCGTCAGATCCGTCAAGGTGAATGCTCCTGCAGTCGTGGCCGCTAGCAGTGATCTCCCCGGCGACCTGCTCCGCGGCCGCAAGGTCGATATCGCCAAGCAGGACCCGGGCGCCCTCCTCCGCGTAGCGTTTGGCCAGACCGGCGCCAATTCCGCCAGCGCCAGCAACGAAAATCACCTTGTCTTCCAGTCGTCTCATAGCGTTCAAATCCGATTTCTTATTTCATTTCCATGGCGTCGATCAGCGAGCAAGTCGCAGATTCACACACCGGAGCCCACGCGCTATATAGCTCGGCTCAAACTGCATACTGCGATTTCCCGCTTCGCCATGTACTTGCTCATCGAGGGCGATAGCAGAACAGTGCTCAAGAAAGCGCTCAATAACCACACCCGCCTCAAGTCGGGCCAGCGGCGCCCCTGCACAGGTATGCACTCCCCGGCCGAAGGCGAGGTGCTGGCGAACCCCGGGACGCTGTAGCTGGAATTCATCGGGACTCTCCCACTGGCCCGGATCGCGGTTTGCCGCCTCGAAAGCCACCGCGACCTTGGTGCCCGCCGGGACTGCCACATCGCCGATCATCGTGTTTCTTCGTGCCAGCCTGAAGGTGGCCTTGGTGGTACCCTGGAGTCGTAAAACTTCTTCGATGAACGCCGGAACCAGTTTGCCGTCCTTGCGCAGTTGTAGCTGAACATCTGGCATATCTGCGAGAAAGTACAGGCAGGTAGCAAGGAATTTGGAACTGCTACCCCGGCCGCCGACAAACATGAACATGGCGAGCTTCACGATTTCCATCAGTTCCGGGGTAGAACCGTCGGGGTATTTCGCGGTTGCCAGTTCGTGCAACACGTCCGGGGCAGGAATGGCCCTGCGATCCCTGATATAGCGTTCGAAAAAGTCGGACATGTAGCCGAAGTGCGGAATCAGGGTTTTTACGTCGTCCGGATCCACTTTCGAGCCAATCGGTGGCGACGCTGCAATCACTTCCATGAAAAGCTCACGATCTCCGTCTGGGATACCCAGAAGGTCCGCGATAACGCCCGTGGCGAATGGCAGGGCAAAGTCTTCGATGACTTCACATGAACCGCGGTCTACCAGTTCCGCCAGGAGTTTGTCCGCTTGTTCGCGCATGAAGGCTTCGTTCGCTTTCAGTCGCGCAGGGGTAAACAGCTTGTTGAGGATTGAGCGGTTTTTAGCATGAAAGTCGCCATCATAGCTCACCAGCAGATCGTCCGGCGTACGACACGCCTCGAGCTGCTCTGAAATATCGTCGCCCTCAGGTTGGAAAGGGAGTGGTAAACCGGCGCCATAAGGCGAGAAACAGAATATGGAGGAAAAGTCATCGGTATTCCGTACTACTTCAATGCACTCGCGATAGCCCGTGACCATCATATAGTCCCGGCCGGGGACGTCATATACGGGAGAGCGCGCGAGGCAATGACGAAAGTACTCGTTCGGTTCAAGCAGGATCTCTTCGTCAGTGAAGTAATCGCGATCTTCGATGTTCGGTTGTGTCATAAATTGAGCTCTCTAAATCCAGCGACGAAACGGCGGGGTGGACGGTCAATCGTGCTTGTTGGTAGCTGAACGCTAGAAAAACAGCCCACCGCTTACCTCGACAACCTGCCCTGTAACATAGCCCATCTGCGGTGACGCGAGAGAAGAAGCAACACCGGAAAGGTCTGCAGGTTCTCCAAGTCGACCCAGAAGCACATTATCCTCAAAGTGCTTTCTCGCTACAGGATCCGCTCGCAAATCCGCGTTAGCATCCGATGCAATCAAGCCGGGCATGATGCAATTCACGGTAATACCCCGATGACCGAGCTCCTTGGCCATCACATACGTCAGGGTTTCAATCGCTGATTTACACATGGCGTAAACCACAAAGTTGGGGCGTGAATGCCGCGCCCCAAGGGAACTGAAAAATATTAGCCGGCCATTGTCGCGCAAGCGTGGCTTGAGAACCTTGGTAACATAGAACGGTCCACGCATATTGTCTGAGACAATTTGCTCGAAGATTTCCGTTGTCGTGTCATCGATATTGGCGACGGGACCGCCACCGGCATTGTTGACTAGAATATCCAGGCCAGGGCTACCAGTGCGTTCAATCAAGCCGGCGTCCAGTTTATCCTTCAATGCTTGCGCGGATTCGAGACTTACCTGGGGTTCCTTGATCAGGAAACCCTTACCTCCAGCGGCCTCGATCATATCGAGGGTCTCAACTGCGGCCTCATCATTGCGGGCGTAGTTGATCGCGACCAGGGCACCCTGTTTCGCGAAATCTACCGCAATCGCCCGACCGAGCCCACGTGAACCGCCCGTAACAAGTGCGGTCTTACCTGCGAATTGCACCATGTTCCCACTACTTCGCCGCAGCGAAGTCTCCAGCTGTTTTATATTATCTATGCTACATTGTGTAGCTTAGTTGCGAGGAGTGATTGTTGTCAAGAGCGCAGAAAAAACCCCCGCTCTCTGCCGAGAACGGGGGTCTGCGCCTCGCGTGCTTCACGCTCAGAACTCTATGATGAGATCCACGCCGAAGGTCGTCGGCGCCGAGGGCGACTTGCCCACGTAACCGAGTGGGCCGTCGCTGAGGTCAAAGCCGCTGTTGTACCAGAGCTCATCGCCGAGATTTTTGCCCCAGGCCGCGAAGGTCATGCGGGTATCTCCCGGTCCCGGTATCTCATTGAGAGCAATCCGCGCATTGATCGTTTCGTAACTCGGCGCCGTGTTGCCATCGACCAGGTCGGGGCCATTGGCAGTGAGCAGGAAGTAATCGTCGACCCAGCTGTAATCCACTCGCATTACAAGGTTCCCGCCAAAGACATCCTCAACCTCATAGCGGGCATACATATTGAATGTATTGTCCGGTGCGTGGGCCCAGTGGTTATTGCTCAGATCCACATCATCGGTGGGATCACTGGGAATACCCTCGTTGATATAGGTCTTGTACTTCGGATCCAGGTAGCCGTAACCACCGCCAACTTCAAAATTGTCGGTAATGACGGCTGTAACCTCGAGCTCGAGACCAGTGATCTCCGCGTCCCCGGCGTTGTCGATGTTGTTGGAACCGGTGTCAGTCAACTGGTTGACCTGCAGGTCGCTGTAGTCGTTGTAGAACAGCGCGCCGTTGACCAACAGGCGATTGTCCAGCCAGGTTGTTTTCCAGCCAAGCTCATAGGTAATAACGGTTTCTTCATCATAGCCCGGGTAGAAAAGTTCAGGATTCGCCTGGCGCGCATTCAGGCCGCCGCTGCTGTAGCCCTTGGACACCTTGAAGTATGTCATCAGGTCATGAGTCCAGTTATAGCTGAGACTGACAGTGCCCGAAACATCATCGTAATCCTGCTGGCCGTCGGGATTGGTCACGTCGGAAACAACGAAGCCACTGCCCAATACCGTGGTGGCCGCCCTGTTCGTCATGGACCGGTCTTCCTCGGTATACCGCAACCCGAGCGTCAGATCGAGGCTTTCCGTCAGGCTGTAGGTACCCTCTCCGAAGATCGCCCATACTTCGTTCTTGGCCTTCGCACCCGATGCCAGGCTCACGCCGAGGCTGCCCAGGTCGATATCCTGGTAAGTGTCCTTGATGTCCTCATCCATGTAGAAGGCGCCCACTACGTACTCCAGGTTGGAGTCAAACACCTCTCCCACCAGGCGGAACTCCTGGGTCAGGTTCTCGTAGTCGTCCCCGGAGTAGACGTGGCCCTGCAACACGGCGGTGGCGTCGGAATCCTGGAAACTGTCGACCTGGAATTCACGCAGCCCGGTAATGGACACCAGCGACAGGGTGTCGTTGATCTCCCAGTTAAGGGTCAGGCCATGACCCTTGATATCAGCCTTGGTGAAAGTATCCAGCCCGTCGAAATAGCGGTCCTCGGTGCCGTCCTGGACCCAAGGTGCGAGCTGGGGTGCGAGTGGGCCGTAATTGACCGTCGCACCGGGGTAGAAACCCTCGTCGATATCCGTCTGGTCATAGGAGTAGAGGATGTTGAGGCTATCGTTGGGTTCCCACATCAACTGCACGTGGGCGGTCTCGCGATCCTTGTCACCCAGTGTTTTGTTGTTATCGAGGGCGTTTTCCCAGAAGCCGTCGCGCTTCAGGCTTCCCAGGCTCGCCTTGACTGCCAGCGTGTCACCCAGTGGTATGTTCACCATACCCTTGAGGTCGCGCTGGTCGTAGTTGCCTGCCGTGGCGGTCAATTTGCCGTAGAATTCCTCGGTGCTCGGCTTTTTGGTGATAAAGTTTACCGCGCCGCCCACGGTATTACGCCCGTAGAGCGTGCCCTGCG
The DNA here is from genome assembly GCA_033283325.1 of Halieaceae bacterium WMMBA4. Lineage (GTDB taxonomy): Bacteria > Pseudomonadota > Gammaproteobacteria > Pseudomonadales > Halieaceae > Mangrovimicrobium. The sequence continues at coordinate 169,018 of JAWMQO010000001.1, read as the reverse complement.
GGCCACGCAGGATTTCCACCCGCTCGAGATCCAGGATGTCGAAAACCGAGCCGGCACCCTTGGCGAGCAAAACGCCGTCGAGGTACAGGGCGACTTTGGGCTCGAAGGTAGCGAAAGTCTCGGCGTTCTTGAAACCACGGATGGCGATGGCACCACCCGCCTTGCCAGGCATTTCATGCATCAATACGTTTGGTGCCAGTGCAGAGAGATCGAGATAGCTTTGTATACCCTGCTCTTCGATACTTCGGGTGGAGAATACAGCCATCGAAATGTCCGTGTCCTGCAGGGACGCTTCGCGCCGCTCAGCGGTGACGATCACCTCCTCGAGCTGTGCTTTAGCCGCCGGGACAACGGCCAGTGCCTGCGCCAGGGTAAGGCCGATCGCGCTATACATGCGAGTGTGCTTCATCGCGTACTACCTCTCTTATATTTATCCGTCGTGGTTTTTTCTATACCCTCGGGCGAGGATTACAGCAGCTTATTTTGCTTATGCTACACTGTGTAGCTTAGTTTCAACAGGTGAATTATGTCAAGCAGGGAAGATCCACGTACGATTCGAAGCAGGGAGGCTTTGCACAGTGCATTTCTGGACTTATTGAAGCAGCATGCGCTGGACGAAATAACCATCCGCCAGATCTGCGCTGCCGCGGGTGTGCACTACACAACCTTCTTCCGCCATCATCCGTCGAAGGAATCACTGCTGGAGGAAATTGCTGCGGAGCAATCCGAGCGCCTGGTCAAACTGTCTTTACCCGTTGTGGAGTCGGATGACCGGCACGCAGTCCACCTGACCCTGTGTAATTTCGTCAACGATAACCGGCAACTCTGGTCTTCGCTCCTCAACGGAGGCGCTGCCGGAACGGTCAAAGCCGAACTGTTGCGCCTGTGCATACAACCCGCGATAAAAAGAGTGCCCAAGAACACGAAGATTCCGGTCGAACTGATCGTTATCAGCACAGTGAGCGTTCAACTGGAAGCCCTCTCCTGGTGGCTGGCGCAGCCGGAAGCCAGTATCGGCGTTTCCGAGTTCGCCGAAATGCTCGACGAACTGGTCTATACCTCACTCAAGTAAGACCGCGGGTTCTCGAGCGGCGATCAGCACGCGGAAAACACAACGCTTTTACTGCCCCGGGCGCAAGAACCCGGAGCAGTAGGCGGCATGAGTAGCAGCGTTCGAAGGATTCATTCGCTGCTTTGCTTCAATAACTGTACCGGCCCGATCAGGCCCGCTGGCCGCAGTACCGCACCTGTCTCATAGGTCGGTGTAACAGTGAAGGTGAGTTTTTCGGCACCTGGCTGTGCGTCGCCAATGAGGCGATTGACCCAGCGATTCGCGACCCGGACTTCAAGCCTGTTCTCCCCCTCCACGAGGAATGGCCCGATATCAAGCTGGAAGGGGCGCTTCCATAGGGTGCTGGCCTGCTGTCCATTCACCCGGATCTCGGCGAGATCGCCCACCTCACCGAGGTCGAGCAACAGGCGTTCCGCGGACGCGAGGCCTCGCGGCAGGATGAATACAGTCGAGTAGGTAGACACTCCGGAAAAATACCTGATGCCTGGATCGGCGTTCTCGTTCAGTGGCTCCAGGGTTTCCATCGAGACAGTGGCAGGGGCGCCACGACCTGCCTGGAACGCGACCGACCACGGCCCTGCCAGCAACTCCACGACCTCGTAGTCTGGCTCGATTATTTCCCGGGAGCGTTTGTTTGTGTCCTGCAGGAAGGCTACGAAATAGGACTCTTCAGCAGCAAAACTGAGCGGAACCACGGTGGTACCCCCTTCGACGCGGTAAGACACCGGAACAATTTCGCCGCTGTCCGCATGCCAGATACGCGGCGCTTTCCCCGCAATCCGAAAACGGGCTTCGACAGTTTCCGGGCGGTTGTTCCGATTGCTGAGGAAATAGACCTCCCCATGTTCAAGATGTCGATGCACAAATGGAATCTCCGTTTCGCCATCACCACCACTGATCTGCAAGTCGGGCTCGACGTCCAGAAGCTGCAGGGCGTATTCCACGTCTGTCCCGGCGATGACCCGCCCCCTCCCCGTACGGCTTGTCGTCTCGCCGGACCACAAGCGAGCGACCAGCGAGCGGAACTCTTCGGGGTCATCCTGCAGAGCTGGCGACTCGAGCGGGGCATTGCCGACGACCGTCGCTCCCGCCTCTACCAGTTCGGCTATTCGTCGCAGGACTGGCAGCGTCATGCGTTCGCTTGTACCGCCGAGATACAGAACTTTGTAACTCGCGCCGCTATCCGTCACGAGACGCCCATCGTCTACCTGCAGGAGATTCAGCAGCGCAGGCGCGTTGATGAAGTCATATGCGTAGTGTGTCGGAACATCCTCAAAGTAGCCGTCCCATACCTGTGCGCCGAGCGGGGCCTCCTCGCCAGAGAAGTAGGCGACATCGGCGAAGAAACGCCCCTGCTGCAGGAGGAAGCTGCTACGCGCGATATAATCGATCCACGGCCTGGCCATTTCGGCCCAGGCGGTGTGCCGATTGAAAAACTGCCCGATGTGCCGCAGCGACAGCCCGGGCTTCTTGTCATCCAGGGGTTGGTGCACTGAAGAATGAATAACCACCCGATTGATACCGTGGATGAATTCCAGGTCGACTACCCGCCGCAGATCGGCGGGCACATGATCCCAGGGGTGCCTGGTAGAGGTCATGGACTCCGCGGCAGCCAGGTTCTGGCCGTAGAGGTGAGCAATGGAGGCGGCGCCGCGCATATCTGCGAAATAGAGAGGTTTCGCGCCCTCCTCGCGGTTGTAGGACCAGAGTGCAGCCATCGGGAAGTCGGTATAGCGACGCATTTCCAGGTCATCGCCAAGCGAGGGGCGCCAACCCTCCAGGGATTCACCGTAAACCTGCAGACCATTCTCGTGCGCAACCTTCGCCACCGTACCGTAGTGCTCCGAGGCGTGCAGTTCCGCGATCGTTTGACGGAAATCGTAGAGGAAGCGGTCACTCTGCTGACGCGACCCCACGATCTCTCCGCTTAGCGCGGGCAGCCAGTTAAGGGCGCTGTAACCGCGCAGGCGCTCGAAGTGGGCGAGCATGTCCGGCGTCCAGTTGAAAGCCCCTACTTCCGTGCTGTCGGTAAGGATGGCGCCAATTCCGCTGTCGCCAAGCAGGTCAGCCCCTACGGCATCCCGGTAGTTCTGGATATAGGTTTCCATGTAGCGGCGCACAGCCCGGGCGTCCATCTTGTCCACTTCCAGTCCGGTCGCCTCGGCTACTGCGGGATGATTGGTTTTGCCCAGCAGCGAGTAACCCAGGCGCAATACCTTCCAGGTACCGGGAGGTGGCGTCCAGTTCAGGGTGCCATCCGGCTGCATGAAACTACTCAGCTCAAGCACGGCATCCGGGGAGACCGGCTGGATCGATTCCGGCCCCTGGTTATCCGCGGGCTCACTAGAAGAGCCGGGAAAAGCATCGAGGGAATAGTAATCAGGTGAAACCGTAAAGCCAGCCTTGGCCTCGAACTGGTGTACCCGCGACTCCGAAGAAAGACGTAATTCAGACAACATGACTGTATCGCCACCACTGAGGAAAGCCGCTATCGCATCCATGTAGCGCGCATCAAAGCCGGGGGCGGAATCGCCACTGTTGCTCAACGCCCCCTCCACCGGCGCCAATTGAATGCGAAAGCGCTTCGCTCGCGATTCAGGGAAGGCGACGGTCGTGGGCACGGTGCTCAACTGGATGCTGGCAAGTGAACTCCAGCTCCCATCGCCCTCCTGTGCCTCGAGTTTGCCGGTATATTTCGGCCCCGAGTAGATGTCAGCCTGGTCGGGGAGAAAGAGCGTCGCGGAACGGATGGCCTGGACCGAGTCGTAGTTCAGGTAGAGTACCGTTGGTGTCTCTGCGGTGGGCTTGGGAATATCCACCCCCGCCTGGAAAGATCTGTCGACAAGCAGAGTCGCGTCGAGGAGCGCGCCGTTCTCAAGTGAAATCGAGGGTGGTGGCACAGGCTCGGGCCTGGCCACAGGGTAGGCAAGAACGGCAATATCGGCATAGAAGACCGGGTCCGCCTGCTTGGGCGTCGGGTTGAGTTCTTTCGGCGGCGCCAGATCCTGGAAGGGGCCGGTCACGGTCGGTGGAGAAGGCAGGAGGCCGTCTAATACCCGCCCACCTTCCATGGTCGTTTCGCTCCATACAAGCTTTTTCATGCCATCAGCCGGCTTCACCCATGGGCCACCGGTTTCGCTCCAGCCCGGTGATGCTGCGATAGTGAATTCAAGCCCCAATTCCTGGGCCATGGATACACTGTGGCGATAGAGATCTTTCCACTGTGCTGACATGTAAGGAATACGCTCTTCGACAATGCTGGGCACAGCGAAATTTACATCGAAGTTATGCAAGCCTCCGATACCTGAACGATGCATCCACTGCAGGTCTTTCTCTACACCGTCGCGGGTAATGTTTCCGTTTAACCAATGCCACCAGACACGTGGCCTAGCCGTATCAGGCGGATCCATGAACTGCGTTTCAAGGGAGGCAATCTCGTCAGGGGGAACTGCCGACATCGACCAGGCATGGGAGTTACTCAATGCATACGCAATAAAAAGCGCTAGAACCTTGCACAGATCTTTGCGGGGAATTGTCATCTTGATGTCTCTATCTTCGAGCTCGTGGGTCCCGAGCCATATCCTGACTTTGCGGTGCCGAGCGCTTTGACCCATAATTGTCCGGCCATCAATCCTCGTGTATTGTTCGCGATCCTGCTGAACGCGGCCCTGAATCCTGGAGGCGTATTGGAAGACATACTGCTAACACACGCTGAACTCGCAGCTGTGCTCGCGGGTTTTGCCAGCGTCGTTGCCGCATTTCAACGGCCTCTTTCTCCAGTTCAGCATCACCGTTTCCTCACCATATTATTTTCGTCGTTGCTGCAGATCATGGGCTGCCTGGTTCCCGTATGGTTGAGCACCATGGGGCAAATAGGCACCGGCTTCTGGAGCATAGTCTCCGGCGTACACCTCGGCCTGTCTGTTTTACTCTGGGCGATACTTGTCTATCCACTGCGTTCGCTTGGTAAAACCGGCGTAATCGCACTGAATACGCCGGTTACCATTTTTGTTTACGCGCTGGCCATATCGACCGTGGGCGTGTTGGTAGCCAACACCTTCGTTTCCGCTATCGCCGGATTCGCGCTTTATTACTCATCATTGCTGGGCGGGTTTACCATTATCTTTCTGGTATTCGCGGACGTCGCTACCCGGTCGGACCAATAGCACGCCGCCGAAGGACCTCTACTTCGGTACTGGTTTCCAGCGCGGTGACGATTTTCATTATCAGACTCCGTTTGCCGCTTGTTCACAGGTTCAACCGTGCTCTTCGGCGGGCATCTACATGCGCTACCCGCCTAGAAGGTCTTGCTCACCCCCAATTTGAACACACGCCCAAGGGTGAAGCCCACATAGTTGGGGTTCTGCTGCCGGCGGTACTCCGGTGGGTCTTCATCGAAGATGTTGTCGACGACCAGCCGCAACGAGAGCCCCTGAGTTATACCCGAGTCACCAGCAAATTCGTAACCGGCAAAAAAGTTGGTCACCAGGAAGCTGTCTTTCGAGCGCTGGTTGATCGCTTCCGCGGGATCGGCGTCGGAACCCGCCGAGTAATTGAGTGTCAATCGGGTGCGAATGTTGTCCCTGCTCCAGCCGATGGAGCCGGTCATCGCCAGGTCCGGGTTGTACTTGAGTTGATCCGATGAAAAGCCGTTCTTGGTGATATCAAAGGACTCGGTGAATGTGCCTGACAGCCCATATGACATTTCCCCGATACCGGTGCTGTGGAAATACTGGGCACCGAAATCAAAGCCTTTCAGGCGGGCGCTATCAGTATTCGACTGGCGCCGGTCGACAATGACACCCATGGTCGCCGCATTGAGGTCGGCGAACTGGTCGGCGTTCTCGACCTGGGAGATAAAGAAATCCAGTTCTTCCTGGGTCGGGTTGAAGATGATTTTGTCGGGATTCTGTTGAACCGCCGTCGCCGAGGTGGGGTCGACTGCGCCGAGAAGGTCGACGAAATCAATATCGTAGTAATTCAGGTTAATACGCAGGTTTTCTACGGGATAAACTGCAATTCCGGCCGCCCATATTTCCGCTGTCTGCGGTTTCAGTTCTCCGCCAGCGCCTTCAAGCAGGAATGAATCGACACGTGCCGGGTCTGTCAGTTCGTTATTCGTGTCTGGCACGACATTGGCCTGTGCCGGGAAAAAGCCGCCGGTCGCAGTCGCGAGACTATCCAGCAAGGTTGGCGCGTTAAACGACTCTCCCCATTTTCCGTAGACCTCGAAATACCTTGAAGGAGCCCAGGTCACCCCGACGCTGGGGTTGGTGGTGTCACCAAAATCGCTGTAGTCGTCATAGCGTGCGGACACCGCAAGATCCAGTGTTTCCAGTAATGGGATGGACAACTCGGCATAGACTGAGTTGACCTCTCGATCGCCACTCTTCCAGTCCAGGCTGGAGAGCCCGCCAACGGTGGTACTGCCGTTGCGTTTCTTTGCCTCGTCCCTGGCGAATTCGATCCCCACCGCGGCCCGAAGCGGTCCCGCCGGGAGATCAATCACTTCTCCATCCGCAATCGCGCGGAAGAAGAACAACTCCTGCTCTGTTTCGGTTCCCACCTGCCAGTCCAGGATATCTTCCACGACAGCCGCATCAGCTGCGGCAACATCGAGGGGATCCAATTGTCCAGCCTCGACATAAGCCAGCATTTTCTCGCGATTCGAATCCGGAGTTATCACCTGGTTTTTGGAGATGCCGTAGTGCAGGGTATTGCGTACCTGCCAGCTGGTGCCACCCAACTGAACGACCAGCTCGGGTGTGATTCCCCAGGTCTCTATATCGACTTCCCGCTCGCGGTGCCGGTAGGCAGCGCTGGGGGCATAGGAAAAGCCGACGGCGGGCTGGTCATAAAGATCACCGGTCTCCGTGCCAACAATGCCGAGTTCTGTCGGGGTCTGTCCCGTAATGGAGTCACCCAGCGGATAGAGAGCGTAGGTGGCTCTACGGTCCATGTAGTAGGCCTTGGCTCCCAGGGAAATCCTGTCGCCAAATTCCTGGTTCACAGAAGCATAAAAATTATCCCGCTCCTGTTCAGGTATCAGCGCTTCTTCACCCCTGATATCGCAGGGATCACCCACCGGGAAAACGCCGGTGCCAGGTGCTGCCGGGTTATCAGTCCAGATATTGAGGTCGTTACCGCCAACATTGCCGACCCAGAACCAGCGGTTTACTGATCCCGCTGGCTCCCTGCATTCAGTGCCACTTGGCGTCAGTACGGTTCCTTCCTCATTCCAGTTACCGTAGGTGGCCCAGTCCCGCTCCCGGTTCAATACCTGGCCTCGATCTGTCGTGGTAAAAGCAAGGTAGCCATTACCATTTTCCCAGGAAGTCCCGGCCAAGAGGGAAAGCTGGGAGGCGTCGTAGTCGTCGCCGAGATCGTAGCCAAGATCGACTTTCACCCCGTCGAACTCGTCCAGGGTCACAAAGTTGATAACGCCGCCAACTGCGTCGGCGCCATACAGAGACGATCCGCCGTCCGGCACGATATCGATACGCTCGATCACGATACCGGGAATGACATCGGCATCCAGGGAGGACTCGTTGACCCCCATCGGGGCCAGGCGATGGCTGTCCACCAGTAGCAGCGTCGTGGAACCGGAGGCCGAATTGATCCCAGGCAGGGCGCGCAGGTTCGGGCGGTTCAGCGTCAGCCTGTCAGTGGCTCGCGGGTCCTGCTCTGGCCGGGAATTGAAGAAATTGGAGACCTGAGGCACGCTGGCCAGTAATTCGTTGGTCGTCACCGCACCGATTTCCACAGCAGCATCCTGGTCGATGCCAATGACCTGGGAGCCGGTGGGCTGGACGCCACGAATCAGGGTGCCAGTGACGACCACTTCCTCGAGTTGCATCACTTTCGAGGATTCCTCCTGCTGGGCGGATACCCAGCCTGGCGCGATCGCCAGGGATGCGGTTCCCGCAGCCATCAGGTGGACGTAACTACGAACTGCTTTACGCAAGATATGGGACATTATGTTTATTCCTGTTATATCCTGATTTATCTTCTTGTTGGGGAAAGCTATTTCGCTAAATTTCCAACCCCAGAAGCACTAAGTAAACCGGGCCCTGCAAAAAATCCCGGCACACCTGCTATTCGACCTCCGGCCAATGCGCGCGCGCAAACATACCGCCGTCGAGGTATATTCCCTGCCCCGTGATGATCGAAGCGCGATCGGAGAGAAGGAACGCCACGGCATTTCCTATTTCTTCCGGCGTACCCGAGCGACGCAGACAGTTCAGGTCGCTGAAGCCCTTCGCCATCTCCTGCGGTACGTACTCCGGCAGGACGAAGGGGTAGACGCAGTTGGCGCGAATGCCCTGGGGCCCGTACTTTCGGGCGATATGGCGCACCACCGAATCCAGCCCGGCCTTGGACACGCTGTATCCGAGGCGTATGCCATCCGCGTACTGTCCGGCCACCGAAGAATTGAATACGAAGGCGCCACCACCGTTCTCGATCATGCCCGGCACCGTCAGACGCGCGGTAGTGATTGCGCCCATGAGATTGACATCCATAGTGGTTTGCCAAAGCTCGGGATCGATATCCAGTCCGGTATGCTGGTGATCGTAGAATGGCGCGTTATAAAAGACCGAGGTCACAACCCCGAATTTTTTCGCGGTTGATTTGACGGCAGCCTCAAGGGACGCCTCGTCGGTCACGTCGCACTGCACTGCAATCGCCTCCCCCCCGGATGCGACAATCTCCCCGGCCAGCGTCTCGATGGTGTCCAGGCTCCTGGCCGCCACCGCTACCCTGGCGCCTTCGGCCGCGGCGATTCTCGCGCTTGCCTGTCCCATCAATGGGCCCACGCCCGCCATGAAGACCACTTTTCCGTCCAACAGGCGCGACTCATTCTGCATTGTCATAACACTACTCCCTGAAATCCCACCGAGGCCTACTTTGCAATTCCCTTATATCCATCGGGTACCTGCTCCGTGGAAGCGGGCTGTTGCTGCAGGTACACGTCCAGTCGATAGATTTTTCCCGTATCGTTGAACTCGTAGATCGAAACCGTATTCACCACATTGGTCACGCCCCCGTGGGTTGCGCGCTCTTCCAACTCGAGTACCACGACATTGTCGGACTCGGTGATACGCTTGAAAGAGCACTCCCAACTGGACTTTGGCGCCCACTGGGTCTGGAAGCGCAAATAGGTCGGATAGTCCATGACTTCTTTCAAGTGCCCGATGCGCTGAAAGTTCTCTGTGTCGAATACCTTGGAAAAGTGCTCATCCCAGGCCTCGTCCCTGAAGCCAGCTTGCTTGCATTCTTCGTTCATACGCTTGGTGACGACGTTGTAATCGAGGACTTTTCGGGACAGCCCTGAGTAGTTATCGATAATTTCAGCGACGTCTTTGTAAACTTTAGAAACCATGTTGGTACCCGCTAGTATTTGTGGTTGTAGTCCGCTCGGGATTTCGTCCGGCTAGATATAGGGGTGGAGAATTCTCCCAACCTATTCGCGCCGTGACACTGGCTCAGGCCCGGGTCACAGTACCGCCATCAATGCACATTACCTGCCCTGTGATATACGATCCCTCATCCGACATGAGCAGGGCTCCCATAGCGGCGATATCCTCCGGCCTCCCTACCCGACTCTTGACCGAGGCCGCGGCCTTGGCGCCTTCGATAAATTCGGGGGGTAATACCGCTTCGATTGCCGGATGTACCGTCATAGCCGGCGCAATGGTATTGGCACGCACTCCCTGCGGGCCGAAACGGGCCGCAACATGACGCATCAGCGCTTGCCCGGCAGATTTGCTCATGGCGTAGGCGACAAAGGCTGCGCCGCCACTGTAGGCAGCAGCGGAACTGGTATAGACGATCGAGCCGCCACCTCGCTCCACGAGCGCGGGCAATATCGCGCGGGTGAAAAGATAAAAGCCACGTGCGTTCACGCGTTGGGTCTCGTCGAAAACTTCCAGCGGCAACTCCAGGATCCCCTGTTCCGGATTACAATCCGCCATGAGCGCGAAGTTTGCGTGCAGGCCGTCGATTCCGCCGTAAACCTGCATCGCTTTCCCAACAGTTCGAGCAACCGCGTCTTCGTCAGCGCCATCGCACTCCAGGGCAATTGCCTCCCCGCCCTGTAGTTTGATTTCCTCCACGACCTCCTCGGCGGCGGACAGTTTGATGTCTGCCAGCGCGACCTTTGCGCCCTCTTTCGCATAACGCAGGGCCAGCCCACGGCCAATACCACCAGCGCCGGCTACCAGGATTACTTTTTCCGCGAGTCTATTCATCGTCTTTCCAGTAGATCGTTCGGCATGTAGCTGAGCGATCAAATCTTTGAAAATTCAAGGTGAACGTTACACAGCGCCCGTTGTGTGTAGTTGGCCTCATACTCGTAATGACGATTGTCGCTGGGGCCGTGCTTCTCCTCGTCGATTCTGATATTGCAAATCCGATCGAAGATATGCTCCATCGCCAGTCGCGCTTCGGTCCGCGCCAATGGAGCGCCGATACAGGTGTGAATCCCCTTGCCAAAGCCAAGCTGCGACTGGAGATTGTTACGGTCCAGGCGGAATTCGTTGGGCGATTCGAATTTTCGCGGATCCCGGCGCATGGCGCTTTGCACCAGCATGATCGTAGTACCGGGCGTTACATCGAGATCGCCGACCTTTGCGTGCTTCTTGGCCAGGCGAAAATGCGTCTTGGTCGGACCGTCGAGGCGTAGCACCTCCTCGACAAAAGCTGAGATCAGCTCCCGGTTTTCACACAACTGCTTCTGCAGTTCGGGTTTTTCTCCCAGGGTTTTGAGCATGGCGGCCAGCAGCCGTACTGTCGTGTCCTGTCCGGCGCCAAACAGCACAGCCGCATGGGTGACCACTTCGATCAGGTCAGGCAACTCGCCATCGCGGTACTTCGCCTGGGCGAGCATGGTCATCACGTCGTCCCTCGGCTCGCGGCGGCGTTCCTCGAGGTAGGCGTAGAAATGCGCGCCGACCTCGACCATCGGGTTGTTGTCGAGGTCGTCGCCGCCAATTTGGCCCGGCAATGGCCCGAACAGGGGCAGAAATTTGGGGTGATCTTCCTCGGGCACGCCCAGCAGGTCGGCGATGGTCAGGGTCGCCAGGGGGTGGGCAAATTCGGATATGGCCTCCATCCGTCCGTTATCGATAAAGCCATCGATCAGCCTGTCGATGATTCGGCGCATGAAGACCTCGTTTTCCTTCAGCCGCTTTGGCGACAGGAGGCCGACCAGCAGTGAACGCGAACGGGAGTGCGCAGGGGGATCCTGGGCCACCAGCATCGAGCCAAATGAGGTTTCACCCCGATGCGCCTCTATCTGCTCAGTGATGTCATCGCCTTCCGGGGTGAAGGGCATTGGCGGCAAGGGGCCCGTCGCCGAATTAATCGAGGAAAACGTGTCATGGTCCAGCAGGACCTGCACACCCTCTTCGTAACCGGTCACAGCGACAACGTTATGCTTCGGAAGCCGGGTCACTGGACCCTGGGAACGCAGGTATTCGAAATACGGGTAGGGGTCTTCCACCAGGTCGAGGGCGCTAAAAAAGTCTACTTCACTGAAATTCTGCATTTGTCTTCTCTCTTGCCTTTGCCAACCCCAACTGGACACCGCTTTTCGGAGAGCCGCCTGGTCGACGCCATCGCCCACCGGCCCGGGGCGTGTGATGTTATATACCATACGGTATGCTTATTCAACCACTTGGTATAATTCCGGCCACGACAAGCCGGGCCGCACCAGTCGAACAGGCTGGTGAGACAGGGTAAGTAGCTACCACTGGCAGGCTAGAGACAGGGAGAGAGGGTCGCGAAGGCATGCACCCAGCAACAGGAGAGGGTTCGGAACCAATCGCCGCCGGGACACCGGCTGAACCGGGAGCTTAACCTCCTTCGGACAAAGCGCCCACGACGGGCTCTACATGCGACTCGGACTCGCCGCGTGATTCGAAGTGGGCGAAGGAGGCTTCGACCAGGGCTTCGGCCTCTTCGTGGCCGGTGGTTATCCCGAGTACCGACTCCTGGACCAGGAGCCGCGCAAGGGCATTGGTGAGAATCGAGACCATCTGCGGCGACAGGCGGGGTGTGATACCCCTGTCGGCGAGGTGCTTCTCGATCGCCGCGACTTCGAGGGCGCGAAACTTCTCAGCGTACTCGGCGATCTCGGCGCGGACGGCGTCGTTGTGGTTCGCCAGGGCCATTATTTCCAGCCCGAGACCGGTAGCGCCCGGGTCGCGCACCACATCCCAGATGGCACGTATAGGCCGGTCTGAATTCAGCGCATCCTGCAGGCGCTCGAGGTGCTGGTCGGCGGAGCGCCGATAAAGCGCCAGCAGTAACTCTTCCTGGCTACCGAAATAGTAGAAGACCGCCTGGTGGGTAATCCCCGCCTTGTTGGCGATTCGGCGCACCGACGCCGCGGCATACCCCTCCTCGCGCAACACGGCTTCGGCCGCATCGAGGAGTTTGACCCGCATGTCGGGGCGCTCGACGTAGCGTTTCTTGCGATTTGCTTTTGGCGAAGACGACATGCAATGTACCGGGGGCTGGGATTCAATTTTGGACCACTCGGTCGAATTGAAACACAATGCTCGCCGACTGTCGAACCCGGGGCCTTACCAGCGCTCCCCTTCCCTGTTTGCGACGAATGGCCGCTCATAGGAGGGATCCTTCCCGTCCCAGCGGGCCTTGAGAAAGCCCTTCACCGCGTCGGAATACACCCACTGAGCATCGCCGTCGAGGGTCATCTCGATCGTGCATTTACGGGTGTGCATGCGCCATTCGCCATTACGCCTTTCCAGGCGATCGAGGTAGCGGCCGCAGGCCATCGAGGTCTTTTCGCCACCTTTCCAGAACAGCCCGCCAATCACGTAGGACTCACAGTGGGCCGTATCACCATCGATTTCACACAGGTGATTGGTGATGTTGTGGCTGGTCATCAGGAAACCGCCCTGGTGCCCGGCATTCGCCCGTTCGGCATACTCCGGCACGGCGGTGATGATCGAGCCGTGCTCGTCGACGCCGTCCTCCCACCAGCAGTTGTTGATCTGCGCTACATCCTGGCGATCCCGTGCGCGGCTCTCGCGCTGGATGCAGTCGAGGATGTCCTGGCGATCCTGCAAACGCTGCACCTGGCATTTCAGGGCCCTCAGTTCTTCTTCAACATTCATGGCACAGGTCCTCAGCGAATAATACGATCGAACTGTTCGAGGGGATAAACGCCGTGCATCTCCCGATAGGAAGTGGGCTGCCGGTCGCCCTCGTCCCTGATACCATACTTGAGCGCCATCTCGGCGCCGATGACTGCCCTGCCACTGACGCTCATGCGATCGGGATCTTCGTGGATCGCCCAGATGATATGACCGGTAAACTCCGGGGTTTCCATATTCTCACGCAGGGCATTGAAGCGTTCCGGGTCGATGTCGGCGAGCACCTGGACCCGTTCGGTGAGCACGGTGCCCATCCAGATCGAGACTGTCGCCACATCGAACTCACGAAAATCCACCGCCATGTCCGCGGCGAACTTGTCGAGGCCCGCCTTGTGTACGCCATAGACCGGCCCGAATACATAGTGGGCGGCGCCGGACGCAGAAGTGAAAGCAATGAGACTGCCCGCGGTCTCCTTCAGCAAGGGAGCCGCGTAGTAACAAGCGGTATAGGTGCCGTAGAGCCCCACATCCAGCATGTTGATCTGGTCAAGCCGCTTCTCCCAGAAGGGAGTGGGGGTCATCATCTCATCGTGCACGGCGAAAGCGTTGTTAACCAGGATATCCAGCCGACCCTGCTCCGCGCCGACCTTCTCGAACAAGGCTTTGATCGCTTCGGGGTCGCCATGATCGACGCGCACCGGGATACCCTCGCCGCCCGCTGCAGTAACCGCCTCGGCGGTTTCATAGATGGTACCGGGCAAAGGAGCGTCGCCGGCTTTCTCGGAGCGACCGGTCACGTATACGGTACAACCGTGACTGCCGAGGGCAATGGCAATGCCGCGGCCGGCACCCCGGCTGGCGCCGGTGACCACGGCTACGGGTCTGGAATTACTCATGGCTTCTGTCCTTTCTCTGTACTTATGCGGCTCTTACGCAGCGGGCATGCACCAGGCGACGATCTTGTTGCCGGTGGGATCGCGCAGGTAGGCGGCGTAGCTGCCGGGGATGGCGTCACGCGGGCCCGGCACACCCGCATCGCTACCGCCCGCGGCGATACCCGCGGCGTAGAAGGCGTCGACGGCCTCGGCATTGGCGGCGGTCAGCCCCAGGGTGCCGCCATTGGCATGAGTTGCGGGCTCACCATCCAGGGGTTTGGTAATCATCAGGATACCGTTGTCACCCTGGTAGATAATGCGGGCGCCATCGGGGGTTTCCATGCCCGGGCCATGACCCAGGGGGGCGAGAGCTGCGTCGTAGAATTTTTTGGCGGCGGGAATATCGTCGCTGCCGAGCACGATGTGACTGAACATTTGGCAATCCTCCTGTTATTGGACTCAACCATTGATTATCGGGAGCTCGACGAGGGTAGCATGTCTGGGCGCCTCGACGCTAACAATACGACGAAACGTCGATGGGCAGCCCGCTCAACGTCTGGCACTCGAGCGCTGTAATCGATTGACACGCAGTCTAACCCGATGATATAAACTGAACAACTGTTCAGTATAGATCAAGCTATCAATTCAGGAGCCCGCCACCATGGTGATGACAGAATCTATTGCCGATCCCGGTTTACAGGTAACAGACCTTACCCCGCGCATTGCCAGTGAATTACACGCCGACAGGACAGCGCTGATCGGCGGCAAATACTCCGACGAAATCCGTAGCCTGTTGGAACAAAGAGGTGTGGTGGCTTTTCGCGAACTCAATCTCAGTGACGAGGAGCAGATCGCCTTCACGCAGACACTGGCGACCCAGAGCCAGAGCTACGAGATCACCAAGATCACCATGGATCCGCTGGAAAATCCCAAAGCAGACTACATCAAGGGCGCGTTTTTCTGGCACATCGATGGCACCATGCTGGATACCCCGATCTTCGCCTCGGTTATGAGCTCGCGCAAACTCTCCGAGACCGGCGGCCAGACCGAATTCTCCAATACCTATGCCGCCTACGATGCGCTCCCGGAAGACGAAAAAGCGGCGCTGGAGAAACTGCGCGTCGTGCACATGTTCGAGACCTCCCAACGCTATGTCCGCCCCGAACCGAGCTATGAAGAACTGCAGACCTGGCAGGAATTCCAGCCCAACACCCTGCCCCTGGTGTGGACCCATCGCTCCGGGCGCAAGTCCCTGGTTCTGGGTTCCACTGCATCACATATCGAGGGCATGGACCTGCGCGAGGGCTGGGCGCTGCTCACCAAACTGCGCGACTGGGCCACGCGCCCCGAGTTCGTGTATCGCCATGAGTGGAAACTCGGCGATCTCGTCATCTGGGACAACACGGGCACCATGCACCGCGCGCTGCCCTACGCCATGGACAGCGGTCGCCTGATGTACCGGACCCAGATCGCTGGTGACGAACCTTTCGCCTGAGCCGCGATTGCATTCGCCCGCACCCCCAAACACCAGAAGTAGTACAGATGCCACCTGACGAAAAGACACAGGCACGACAGTCTGAAATTACCGGCCGCCCCCCGCGTATTGCCGCGCAAAGGAGCGAAGAGGTCGTCTCGGCAGCTCGTGCACAGCTCGCCAAAGTCATGGGCGCCGCCAGCGGCAAGAAAGTCGACGTGGAAGCTATTCCAGTACCTGAAATGTTGCTGACAGTAATGTGTCACCGCGAGTTGTTCGAACGACTCGCGGAAGTTTCAATGCTCCTGCTGCAACAGCCCGCGCTGCCCAAACGGGATCGCCAACTGGCCATCCTTCGTACCGCCTGGCTGCTGCAGGTTCCCTACATCTGGGGCGAGCACGTCAAGGTATCCCGCAGTCTCGGCCTCTCCGACGAAGACATCGAACAGGCGACCGTCGGCTCGTCGTCGCAACACTGGAACCCGCACGAACAGGCACTGATGCTGGCGGTAGAAGAGCTGCGCGATGGGGCCATGATTTCCGACGGCACCTGGGCGGTGCTGGCCCAGTCTTACAACGAGAAACAACTCTTCGAACTACCGGTACTGGTCGGCCAGTTCTCTACCGTGGGCTATTTCCAGAACGCACTTCGCATTCCCCTGAGTCCGGGAAATAACGGGCTTCTCTCTCGCTAACCTGGGCCTGGTCTTTCAGCACCGTTCAAACCAGCAGCACCACTCCCTATCCAGATCCACCGTTTGCCAGCCACGATCTTAGGTGTGAAAACGCTCCCACGTGCAGATTCGGATGGCATTAACAATGCCAACTCTCGACGCTTTTCCGCTTCTTGCAGAACAGCGTCCGAGCGAGCACATGAAGTCTGCCTTACGTAACTGCCGCTCTACAGTGCTGACAGTCATTAATATTCGTCATTTTATTAGCATAACCTGAAGCGCGATAGCTCCGCGCTTTCATCACATGACCCTCGTGATTGACGCACGGGTACCGGCGGCGCTAATATTCTGACGAACATACCGATAACAGCTGTAACGCATCGGCAATCCGCCGGACCCAAGGATATCTTCGCCATGACCGACAAGACGCTCGACTGTTCCGATCTCGATAACTACATCGGCAAGCCGATGACACCCTTCACCCTGAAGGACCCGCTGCACAACACGGATTTCCGGCGCTGGGCCCAGGCCATGCACTATCCCAACCTGCTGCACTACGACGACGAATTTGCAGTCCGCAGCCGCTATGGCCGCCTGGTTGCCCCCCAGTCCTTCGCCATCGCCGCCGCCGAGGGACATGGCGCCTGTCCCGCAGGTATCGGACATATACCCGATTCACACCTGATCTTTGGCGGTGACGAATGGTGGTTCTACGGTCCCCGCGTATTTGCCGGCGATCGCATCATCCAGGACAAAACTCCCTTCGACTACGTGGTCAAGGAGACCGGCTTCGCCGGCCCCACCTGCTTCCAGCGTGGCGACAACGACTACTACAAGCAGGATGGCACCATGTTTGCCAAACAGCGTTCAACATCGATCCGCTATCGCCGTGACCTGGCGCTGGAAAAGGGCTCCCTCACCCAGACTGATGATCCGGACTGGAGCGACGAGGAACTCGCCGACATCGAAGAGCGCAAACTCGAATACATCAACATGATGCACGAACTCGGCCACGGCCGGCGCTTCTGGGATGATGTCAAGATGGGTGACGAACTTCCGGTCCGGGTATTCGGCCCGCACAGCGTGGCGAGCTTCGCGACAGAGTGGCGCGGCTACCTGATGACGGTGTGGGGCGCCGCCCATCGCAACCAGGATTGCGACCCGGCCCAACTCGGCTTCGTAGGCCCGATGGCCGGCTTCGAAATGGACCCGGTAGAGGAGCGTATCAACCCGGAAAATACCGACGGCGCCTACATCGGCCCCTCCCGCGGACACCTGTTCACGCGCTGGGCGCAGTACATCGGCATGCCGCGACCCTACGGTTACGGCGCATCCATGGGGGCCTGGATACTGGACTACCTGAGCGGCTGGGCTGGCGAATGGGGCATGGTCGTACACAGCAACGCCCAATACCGCGGCCCCGCTTTCTCCGGTGACATCACTATCCAGACCGGAGAGATCGTCGATAAAATGACTGACGAAGAAGGTCGCAATCTGGTTCAGATCAAAAGCAAAATGGCCAACCAGGACGGCACCGTCATGGCTGTCGCGACTGCCGAAGTGGAGCTGCCGAAACGGTAGCTCCGGACCAAACGGCACTACCCCACCCGTCAAACACCAGTTCAAGCAGGCCCGCCATGGAACACCCTGAACCCGACTTCTTCAGCGACCCCGCAGTCATCGAGGACCCGAAAGCCTATTTCGACCTGAAGCGCGCCCAGTCGCCCGTCGCCGAGGAACCCTATCACCACACCCTGATGGTTACAGGCTACGACGCGGTGCAGGAAGTACTGCGCAGCAGCGATGACACATTCTCATCCGCTGCTTCAGTCGTCGGCCCCATTCCCGGCCTTCCCTTCACCCCGGAGGGTGAGGATATCAGCGAGCAGATCGAGCAACATCGCTATGAAATGCCCTGGGGACAACATATCGTCTGCTTCGACGGCCAGGAACATACTGACTACCGGGCACTGATGTCAGGCATTATCAATCCGCGGCGCATCAAGCAGAACGAAGAGTATCTCTATGGCCTCGCCGACCGCCTGCTCGACGATCTGCTGGAAAAGGGAAAATGCAATATCGTCCCGGAATTCGCCCATGCTGCCACTACCTACGCGATTTCCGACCTGATGGGCATCCCCGTACCTGACCGCGCCGAGCTGCTGGAACTGATCGGCGCCCCTCCCAGCCAGCTGGAGGGCGATGCGGTGCACAAGGTCGGGCCGGACCCGCTGGTCTTCCTCAAGCCGCGCTTCGAGCAGTACCTGCGCGAGCGCCAGGAAAATCCCGGCAATGACCTGATGACGGAAATGGCGACCGCCACCCTGCGCGACGGCTCGCCACCCGATTTCGATACACTGGCCCGCCTCGCCTGCTTCCTGTTCGGCGCGGGACAGGACACGACTTCGCGCCTGATCGCCATGGGTATCAAGATACTCGCGGAGGACAGGGAACTGCAGAACCGTTTGCGCAGCGAGCCGGAACGTATTCCCGACTTCGTCGAGGAAACCCTGCGCTTCGACGCGCCAGTCAAAGTGGCCTATCGCCTGGCCCGACGCCACACAACGATTGCCGGGGTCGACGTGCCGGCGGGCACCATTGTCACCGTGTGTATGACCGCCGCCAGTAACGATCCTGCGCATTTCGACAAGCCGGACGAGTTCAATATCGACCGCCCCAATGTGCGTGACCACATCGGCTTCAGCAAGGGTCGGCACACTTGCATTGGCGCGCCGCTGGGGCGCCTGGAAGCGCGCATCGCCTTCGAACGCTTTCTCGCCAGGACCAGTGAGTTCAGCATCGACGAGGCACAGCATGGCAGCGCATCCAACCGGCACTACCGCTATGAACCCACTTACACCTTCCGCAGCCTCGCGGACCTGTACGTGACATTCACGCCTGCCTGAACAGGACCAGGACGGGGTTCAGCGCTGGATCAGGCCGAGTGAGCGCAGGCGCGCTGTCGAGCCGCCGTCGATCGGGATATCGATACCATTGATAAAGCTCGCGGCGTCGGACGCCAGAAAGCCGACCACATCGGTAATTTCCAGTACCGTGCCCTGCCGTCGCAACGGAACCTCTGCGGTTGCCTTCTCCGCGCGGGTAACCAGGCGCTTGTTTCCCTCGCCGTCAAACAGCGGGGTCTTCTTCCCGCTGGTACGCCCCATGCTGGTATCGATGAGACCGGGGGAGACCGAAACCGCGCGGATCTGCCGCGGCCCCCACTCCAGCGCGAGGCGCCGGGCAAGCCGGTTTACGCCCTGCTTGGCCATGAAATAGGCTTCGAGAAAGTCGGGCTCCCGGCCGAAGGCCTCGGCGAGCAGGTCAGGAAATCCGGCCTGCAGGGGGTCATCGAGAAGGGATTCAAGAGCAGTGTCTACCGGGCACTGGTAACTGCCGGTCGAGGAAATAAGTACCGCAACACCGCCGGAGACCATGGAGGGTGCGATCGCATTCGCCACTAGGTGCGCCCCGATCAGGTCCACTTCCATCACCCTGCGCCAGCTGATCGCGGCGCCAGCTACCGCCGCCACATGCGCCAGCACGGCCACCCCCGGGCCAGCGGAGAGCTCCTTCCCCAATACCTCCACCTGTCCTGGATCAGTAATATCACACTGCCTGCCGCTTACCGCGTAGCCTTCCGTTTCCAGCGCCTCCAGGCTGCTGGCCAGACGCCCCTCGTCGATATCCACAAGCAGCAGAGGCCGACGTTTGCCGAGCACCCGGGCACAGCCCATGCCCATATCCCCGCAGCCAACGATGAGTGAGACAGGCCGGGCGGCGTAAAAAGCATTATGTTCGCCATTTTCAGGCATCCGCCCTCCTTCGGCCGAGGCCGTGTGCCAGTGTCAGAAAAAGTTAGCTTCCTAGCAGGTCTCGCCCGCGTCAACCAGTAGCGTACTCCCGGTCATGAACATCGACATATCCGAGGCACAGAACAACACCGCGCGGGCGATGTCGTCCGGCACGCCCACGCGACCAAGCATCGAGGTAAGTGTGGCGGCGATTTCAGAGCGCACCTGCTCAGGCAACTGCGCCAGTGCCGCCATATTGCCTTCGGTTTCACAGAATGTCGGTGCCACTCCGAGCACACGGATATCGTGCGGCGCGAGCTCCACAGCCATCTGTTTGACCATGCCGCAAACGCCATGCTTGGATGCGACATAGGCAGAAACACCAGGCGCGACACCTTTGAAGCCCGCGGTGGAAACGATATTGATGATCACCCCGCCACGGCCCACATCTATCATCCGCTGGGCTGCCTCACGGGAACCCCTGAAAACACCGCGCAGGTTGACTGCCATGACGTCGTCCCAGAGTTCGTCGGACATCTCAAACAGACCAACGTTTGGGTACAGTCCGGCATTGTTGACCCAGATATCGATCGCGCCAAATTCCTCTACGGCAGTTTCCGCCGTAGCGATAACTGAGGCACTGTCGGTCACATCGAGCACCGCAGCCAGCACCTTCACGCCATAGGCATCACGCATTTCCGCCGCGGCGGCTTCGGCCTGCTCGATTTTGAGGTCTCCAATCAGAACATTGGCACCGGCTTCAGCGAGTCGATTGGCAATGGCGCGTCCAAGCCCCTGGGCAGCACCAGTGACAACGGCGCAGCGCCCCTCCAGGGAAACGAGCTGCTGTATGGTGTGACTGGATACGTCGGCGATGGTCATTATGCTCACCAGCTTGTTCGAGTGGACTCGGAACCCACTATGTTGAGGTCACGCCGCAGACATGGCTGGAATACGGCTTTTATTTTCGTCACATTATTAGCAGAGTCGGTTTCAGTGTCAAACTCCATACTCCCCGACTGACGCACGGGGTATTTACCACCACTTGCTTGACCAGCCGTTCAGAGGTGCGCTCTACTTTGCCAGGCGAATACAGAC
The DNA here is from genome assembly GCA_033283325.1 of Halieaceae bacterium WMMBA4. Classification (GTDB taxonomy): domain Bacteria; phylum Pseudomonadota; class Gammaproteobacteria; order Pseudomonadales; family Halieaceae; genus Mangrovimicrobium. Next base: position 147,912 of record JAWMQO010000001.1, on the reverse strand, counting down.
TATAACTGCCCTCAGGAGAAAAATAATTGTCGACAATCAGAAAACCCTACCTGGGCTGGCAGATTCTGTCTGGATCATTCCTCTGCGCCGGTGTAGCCATCGGCTTTACCTCCTATATTTTTGGCATGTTCGCAATTCCGGTATCTACCGACTTCGGGATCTCAAGAGCCAATTTCAATAATGGAATGATTGCCTTCATGCTGGGCATGGCAGTCATGTCACCCCTGGTGGGCCACCTGCTCGATCATTACTCGGCCCGGCGCCTGCTGATCATGGGAGGTTTCGTTTTCGGACTCAGCCTCATAATGATATCCAGGGTACATTCCCTTCCGCTCATGCTATTGATTCTGGCACTGCCCCTGACCTTCGCCACAGGCGCCTGCGGAATCATCAGCGCCAACACCGTGACCGTACGCTGGTTTCTCAGGCGCCGCGGAAGGGCCCTGGGAATCCTTGCGCTGAGTACATCCGTGGGCGGATTTGTTTCTCAACCCCTGACCGCACTGCTCATCGAATCCCTGGGTTGGAGAGATGCGTTATTGGCTCTGGGTATCATCGCTTCAGTGGTGTTCGTGATCACGGGTCTCCTCTTTATCAGGGATCGCCCCCGGGGAAACGAAGCGGGGTATGCAGGGGAGTTCGATACCGGCCCAAAAACTGCTGATGCAGAAATCGACACCAACTCACGCGAACGCGTGTGGCAAAAGGGGGAGCTTTTCCGTAGCCGCAACTTCTGGCTGCTGGCAATTTGCATCGGCGTGATGTTCGGTATCGACCAGGCCGTTCTGGTTTCACAGGTGCCCTTTTTCCAGGACCTGGGGCTTGACCTTACGACAGCAGCCTTACTGGTCTCAGTGAAAACCATCTCTGCCATTGCCGGTAAACTATTGATTGGCTTTCTCGCCGATCGCGTAGATCTTCGCCTGCTTTTTCTGGCTGTGGCGGGCTGCAATGCCACGCTGATGGCGATATACATCAGCCAGCCATCAGTGCCAGTTCTACTGTTCTCAGTTGCCCTTCTCGGCGTTGCTGTGGGTGGTATTTTTCCAGTCTGGACCACGCTGATGGCCTGGCTGTTTGGCGCCCGTAGCTACGGTACCGTCATGGGCTTCATGTCCATTATCATGCAGCCTTTCGCCATTGCGACTTTGCGATTTATTGGCGAAATCCACGACCGTACCGGCACTTACCTTCCCGCATTCGGTGTTTTCATTGGCCTGGCTTTGCTGGCATGCGCCCTGGTGTGGCTTCTGAAACCTGAAAATCACCAAGGTACCTGACTCTACGCCGCGCATGAATCGACTTCCCGATCGGATTGTCTTCCGAGGACTATTTTTTTCCGCCACCTGCCGGATAGCGACTGGCCCGATCACTTTCCGGGCGATTGCATTTCGCTAATATATTCGTCACTATGTTAGCGCATTAGAACAAGTCCTGGCGGGGACCTAAGCCCCCCTGTATTCGTGGTGTTCTTAATGTTGAAATCAGATTAATAGCGATAATTAGACAGGCTTTTCATGAGTACCATACTTTCAGAGTTCTCCGGTATTCCGTTGTCGGAAGAGTCGGGTATCGGAGCGATTACCCTCGGCGGCTTTGCCCGCGAAGTCAGCCAGCGTTTTAGTCAACACGAAGCAATTTGCTGGCGGGACCTGTCCGGATCGATGCAGCGCTATAGCTACGAGAATTTCTATTCTCAATGCAGCAAGGTTGCCCGTGCACTGCTGGCAGTCGGCATCACCAAAGGCACGAGAGTGGGAATTCTCGCCAGCAATCGGCCAGAATGGCTGTTCTGCGTGTTCGGTGCGTCGATGGCAGGCGCTACCGTTGTCGCGTTGAACACGTTTTCTCCACAGCGGGAACTGAAGCTACAACTCGAAATCGGTGATGTCGCCCTTCTGCTGATGGAAGCTGGTGTCGGACCTCGCCGCTTTGTCGACGAACTGGCTGGCATCTGTCCCGCCCTGGCTGAAGCGGAACCCGGCGGGCTACTCTCACCGGAACTGCCCTTCCTGCGTCGTGTTGTATGCATGGACGAGGACTTCCACGGCGCTGGGATTCAGTCCTGGGCCGACTTCCTGTCAGAGGGAGAGGCGGTCCCCAACGATCTTGTGGAAGCTTCCGCCGCGAGTATAAGCCCGGCAGACGACGCGCTGATATTTTTCTCATCCGGTTCAACCGCGCTCCCCAAAGCGATCCGGCAGACACAGCGAGCCGCCTCGCTCCAATGCTGGCGCTGCGGCAAGCTATTCGATCTCGATACTGAATCAAGAGTCTGGGCGGCGAATGGCTTTTTCTTCTCCGGCAATTTCGCCATGGCCTTCGGCACTCTCAGCCGCGGCGGTTGCATGGCCTTACTGCGCTATTTTGATCCGGACGAGGCCCTGGAATTGATTGAACAGGAGCGGGTCACCTGCGTTCTCGCCTGGCCTCACCAGGAGGCGCGACTCAAGGAGTGTCCCGGCTGGGCCGGAGGCGACTTCTCTTCCGTCAAGCGGATGGTCGCAGACTCTGCCTTTCACGATCACCCCACTGTCAGTACCCGGTGGAAAGGTATGAACGGCTATGGCTCCACCGAGACTTTCACCTTCGTTGCTGCTGTCTCGGGAGAGGATTATAACGAGACCACCCAGGGCACTGTCTGGCCGGGCAATACCATACGTATCGTAGATCCTGACAGCGGGAAAACCGTGCCCATCGGCGAAACCGGTGAAATTATCGTCAAGGGACCGACCTTGATGACAGGCTACCTGAAGACCATGCCCGAGGATTGCTTCGACGCGGAAGGCTTTTTCCACACCGCAGACGCGGGCTACTTCTCCGAAGACGGTTACCTGTACTGGCAGGGCCGTCTCAGCGATATCATCAAGACCGGCGGCGCCAATGTTTCCCCGGCAGAGATCAACGAGATTCTCAACCAGCACCCTTCGGTCCAGTTCTGCCATACGGTCGGTGTGGCCGATGACACATTCGGCGAACTGGTTGTTGCCTGTGTACTCCTGCGTGAAGGCGCCCAGGCGGATGCGCAAGAACTTCAGGCTTTTGCCAAAGCATCCCTGGCCTCCTACAAGGTGCCTCGCAAAGTACTTTTCTTCGAAGAGTCCGAGCTGCCACTGACCGGCAGCAACAAGGTAAAGCTCGCCGACTTGCGGGAACTGGCCACCGCAAGACTCAATGCCGGCAAGTGAGTGTCTGTCCAAACTGGGTCAGTACACTGGATTCCAAGACGAGCACAGCGCGAAAACTCCAGTTGATAGCCGAGCTGCCGGCTAGCCCCACCTAGTCACGAAAGTGCGGCATCACCTCTTTGGCGAAAAGCCGAAGCTCCCGGATCTGCTGTTCAGGGTCGGGAACACCCGTCGGTGTGATGAAAAAGTACTCGGGATTGATGAGTTCGCGTATCCGTTCCATCTCCCGACAACAGTCATCGGGCGTTCCCACCACTGCGCGATTGGGCGCAAATTCCTCCAGGGTGACCTCTTTGCCGCCAAACATCACTTCATTGGAAAGTTCGTCTCGGTCGGCCTTGGAGCCCAGGTCGTCGTAGCTTTGCCAGACCTTGATAAGGTTCGGCAGGAAATTGGGATCGATGGCATCACGACTGGGCGCCACATGGACATCGCGCATGAGGGCAAGTGTAGACGGACGGCCATGCTCCGCTGCCAGGGCCCGGTAACGCTTCACCTTGTCCTGTAGCTCCAGCAAGTGCTCGGCGAAGCTGATCTCCCAGCCATCACCCAGGCGTGCGGCACGCAGCATCGCCGGTTCGCTCACCGCGCCGATCCAGAGTGGCGTATGGGTGCCCGGCAGTGGCGGCGGCGTTACCATCACATTGTCGTAATTGAAAAAATCGCCCTCGAAGGAGAAAGGTTCCCCCCTGAGGGCAAGTCGCAAAACCTGGAGACATTCTTCAAAGCGCCGCGCACGGGTCTTGAAATTCCAGCCCACGTTCTCGAACTCGTCGGGCTTGTAACCGATGCCCGCGCCGAGGGTGAAACGGTTGTTGGACATCTCCTGCAGGGTATTGATCTGTTCTGCCACGTCCAGTGGATGGTGCGCCGGCAACAGCATGATATTCGTGGCAAATTCCATACTGGTGGTACGCGCCATCAGCGGCGCCAGCATGGACAGTGGCGCCGATGGCTCGGTAGCAGTGTCTCCGCCGAAAGCGGTGGTGTCAGAGAAGCGGTGCTGGCCACACCAGGCCATATCGTAGCCGAGATCCTCCATTTCATTGAGGTAGCTGTACAACCTGCCGTAGGGATCGGAGGAACTGCGATCAACCAGTTTGCGATTGACGATGATGCCGAATTTCATGGACCCGTACTCTCGTTGAATTTATTGTTTGCGTGTAATCAGGCGTCGACAAAGGGAATGACGTTGTCGTTATAGTCGATGTCACCGAGGATGATATTGGTATTCATCACTTCCCCGGCGTTCCGCTCCCACAACTCGAGCTGGTCGTGCCAGGGCGAATCCGGGTGATCGTCCATCAGCGGGCCGACTTCAAAGCCCAGCTTCTCCAGCCGGGCCTTATGCGCATCGAGGTCCTTGACCCCGAAGACCACCGAAGAAACGCCCTCGCCCTTGGCTTCCAGCTCACTCCACAGCCACTGGTTGAAGTCGGTACGTTTCTCCATGGGAGCGACCACCTCGAGCCCCGCCTCCCAGCTGATGCACATGGTGAAGCCCATGTCTTCGCGGGAGAAACGCCTCAGGGTCGCGCCCGTGATCTGCTCCAGCCGGGCGACATTGGCTTCCAGGTTATCCGGATGGGACAACCAGGCCACGTGGTCGACGTGGTTGATAAACTTCTTCATCGCTTTCTCCTTATTAACTTATAGCGAGCGGCGCGAAGGTGCTCAGCCTACCGCGCCTCCATTAACCCCGAGCAGTTGCGCCGTGACATAGGCCGCATCTTCCGATGCGAAGTAGGCACAGGCTGCGGCGATTTCCTCGGGCTTGCCCAGCCGTTGTATCGGGTAGGCCTTATAAATCACCGAGGGATCGGCGAGATCACCGCTCTCTATGGCCCGGCGCGCCATCGGTGTGTCGATGAAGCCCGGGGATACCGAATTGACAGTAATCCCTTTCGGCCCGAATTCCGCTGCCATCGAACGGGTGAGCGAAATTACGCCGCCCTTGCTGGCGTAGTAGTGGCTCATGTAGCCCTCGACAAGTTGCGCACCGTAGGCGGAGATGTTGACGATTCGCCCCCAACCCGCCGCCTCCATGTCAGGCAGCACTGCCTGGGTCATGATAAAAATGCCCTTGAGGTTTACGGCGAACATCCTGTCGATCTGCTCTTCGGTCAGGTCCGCGAAGGGGCAGAAGCCCTCGAGTGCGGCGTTATTAACCAGCACAGTCACCGGGCCGAAGTGCTCGCGAAGGGAATCCACCGCACTATTGACTGCTGTACGGTCGGCGATGTTGGCTTCAACAGCCAGTGCGCGCCCACCCGCGGCATTGATTTTCCCAGCAACGTCGCGAGCACCCTCGATATTGATATCGAGCACACCCACTGCCATGCCGTCCCGGGCGAAGCGCTCGCAGGTCGCGGCTCCCATGCCGGAGCCGCCCCCGGTCACCAAAGCTACACGGTTTACTGACTCGCTCACATTAAATCCTCAAGCTTCTCGAAAACGAACCACTCTAGAGCATGGTTGCACCGCCCTCGGCGCAAATGGTTTGCCCGGTGACGAAGTTGGACTCATCGCTGGCAAGGAAGATGGCGGTGGGCGCGATGTCCTCGGGGGCACCGAAGAAGCCCATCGCAACCTTGGCCAGTTCCTGCTCGTAGGTTCCGCTGTCCTCGAGATACCATTTCGCCTTGGGCGACAGCGCGGAAGGCAGGATGGTGTTCACCCTGATATTATCCTTGCCCCACTCCCGGGCACCTGTCTTTGTCAGTGCCCGAATCGCTTCCTTGCTCGCGGCATAGGCCAGGAAACCCGGTTCACAGCGAATCCCGAAACTCGAACCCATGTTGATGATCGAGCCCCCACCCTGCTTCACCATGTGCGGATAGCACAGTTGCATGAGTTGCAGGGAGCCGAAGAAGGCGGACTGGAAATCGACCTTGCAGTTTTCCTCCATGTTGGCTTCCGCCAAGGGAAGATAGTCTGTAAAGGAGTGCGCGTTGTTGACCAGGATATCCACCCTGCCCCATTGCGAAATTGCCAGATCAACCGTTTTTTCGGAATCAGGCTTTTCTCCGGCGATCGCCTGCAGCGGCAGGGCTTCGCCCCCGGCAGCCTTGATCTTCCCGGCGATTTCCTCGACCTTGCTGAAAGTCCGCCCCGTGAGAATGACCCTGGCGCCCTCAGCAGCGTAAGCTTCGGCAATCGCCGCACCGATACCCTGGCCAGCGCCGGTAATGATGGCAACTTTGCCTTCCAGGCGGTTTAGGGATTTAGTCATGATGAACCTTCCTCACTTATCAGTATTGAATTGTGCTTCGTAGCCGCGACTGACACGGGAGCGCTAGTCTCGCGCCAGGATGTCCTCGGGCGCTCCGCTACCCATGTACTGGGCCAGGGTGCGGTGAAAATGGATCACCGGCACTTCCTGCACCGGGCTCGGCCGCGGCCCCTGGAAGCCTCGGGATTTAATGCCTTTCTGGATTTCGGGCATGTTCTGGAAATCCTGGCTCAGGATTTTGCGCCACTTTTCCTCGCTGGGATCGGGCTCGTAGACCCACTCGGTTTCCGGCGCCTCACCCTCCGGGTAGCGCTCAATGATATAGACCTCAAAAATACAGCTGTTGGGGTCGTAGCCGTTCGGCCGCGCGCGGTAACACAAGGCGTAGGTCATTCCGGGGAGGATCGCTGAATTGGGGAATACGTGCCAATCCAGGCCGCACTCGACGAAATGCTCGGGGCTTATTTGTGGCCAGAACACGCCGCGTTCCGCATCGGCCATCGCCGCGCTCTGCATGACAAAGCCCGCCACCTCCTCAGGGCCCGCCCCCTCAGGCAACTCATCTTTTGCCCTGGAGGCGGCCGATACCAGGGTCTCCGTAGTGGTGCCTACGGTGTCCCAGAGCTCCCTGAACAATTCGTACATGGTGACTCGCGGATCAAGATTCCCGGCATCCCCCCGGGGCGCACCAATACCGTGCCAGGCATGCTTGCCGCCCGTGCGGCACCACCAGCGATTGGTGCCCCACTGCCCCAGCTGGGGATGGGTAGCGTCGACATGGAAGCTCTCGATAAAGGACTCCAGGGCCGTTTTCCAGTTACAGGGAAAATACAGCCACTGCCGCCAGCGATAGCGCATTTTCTCGAACTCGAAGGCGTCAAGCATTGGCGAAACAGGATTGAGGTATTCCTGCAGGGGTTCGCAGTCCGGATCCATGTTGACCCAGACCCAGCCTCCCCAGGTATCCACCTGCACACGGGGCAAACGGGTATTCTCGGCATCCAGTGCCTCGCACCAGTCCTCGCGGTCGAGCACGTAGCTGCTCTCGCCGTCGAGGTTCCAGCGCCAGCCGTGGAAACGGCAAAAGAACTGTTTGGTCCTGCCGCAACCCTTGGTGAGGCGGCGCCCGCGGTGCTGGCAGACGTTGTAGAAGGCTGAAATGGTTTCCGGATCGCTGCGCACCACGATGATGGATTCGTCGAGGATGTCGTAGGTGACATAATCGCCCACCTTCGGAATCTCTTCCTCACGACAGGCGATCTGCCAGACCTTGCCCCAGAGTTTCTCATTCTCCGCTCGCGCGTACTCCTCCGACACATAAGCCTCGACAGGAATACGTACGGGCACTTCTTCCAGCGGCACTTCGCGTGCAGACATGATGTAATCCTCCGGCTTTTGCTATCAGTCGAGAGTGAATCGAGCCGGCTCCATGACCCTGCCCGGTACCGCGGAGCGCCCGCGGTATAGAAATGAGCGATGCTCGGTGAGTTCCTTGCCGTCTTTCAGGCTCTCACCACCATCTATCGGTACGCAGTTGATATAGAAGTCACGACCATCACTGCCGCCGAAGCGCACCTGGGTGATCGCTTCCCCCGGGGTCTCGACTGCGGGCAACAGCGAGCCGTCGGGACGCACCACGGTCAGCACGCCGTTGGTGAATCCGGTAATCCAGATATTGCCCTCAGCGTCCAGCGCCATACCATCGACATCTTCACGTTCGAAGAACGGGCGCTTGTTGCTGAGGGTCAGGTCCCCGGCAACATCAAATGCCCAGGTCCGGTTGAAAGTGTCGTTGCAGTAGAAGACTCCGCGCGAGGCGTCGTACATGATGCCGTTGGTGAAGCCGATCCCTTCCTCGAGCAGGATAAGCTCGCGATCGGCAGTCAGGCGGTAAAGGCTGGTCGGGCGCGGCGTCGCACCCTCGATCACCATCTCGATATCCACGGTGCCGAAGAAGATTCCGCCGGTACCGTCGGGCATCATTTCGTTGATCCCGTTGATGGGCTTGCCGTCGATCTCGCTGACCAGCCATCCCGACTTGCCGCTATCGGGATTGTTCCACATGATGCCGCCCTGGCCGGATGACAGAACCGAACCGTCATGGTTCATCATCACCCCACCGGTCCACATCCGCCCCGGGTTGAAGGTTTCGATACTGCCATCGGGCGATACGCTGTGCAGGCCACCCCCGACGACGTCGCTGTACCAGACCATATCGCGCTGCTGGTCGACGGCGAGGCCCTCGAGATAGATACCCGCGGCAAGCTGCTGGAATTCACCAACTGCCAGTTGATTCATGGTGCCTCCGATACTCCCGTTCTATCTCCAGGTTGACTGGAATTGCTTGCGGGAGCCTTGATTAGAATTAGTCTCGAATCGGGGCTGAGACAGATGTTCGTCAGTTTGACAGCAAGACTCGGAAACTGTCAAGCGGGGCTTCCTGCCCGCTACATTTCTATCATGCTGCGGGCTGTCTCAAGATTGCGGCAGTTTCCGTGGATTAGGTTTTGGTTTAACAAAAAAGGGCTGCGTTAGCAGCCCTTTAGAATTTCACTTCCGGTAATTGAGTAATCACGCTTCCAGTTCGTCGAAAAACTCCTTGATGGTTTTTCTCACCGCCCGGTGTCCCTTGGTTACACCGAGTGAGGACTCGCGATTGAGTGCGAGTGCCAGGCTGGTTCCCAGGAAGGCGATGACATCCGGAGACAATCCCTGATTAAGGGTACCATTCTTCACCATGGCCTTGCGCAGGGCATTGACCTGGATCTTGCGCGATTCCTCGATGAAATTGATGACCTCTTCGCGGACGCCCTCATTGCGGTTGGCGAGTGCCATAAACTCGGAAATGAGGCGCGCGTCACTGGTATTGATGCAAATATCCCAGACTTCGTGCAGGGGTCTCTCTGAGGCCAGCGCATCCTTCAAACGCGCCAGTTCGCGGACAGACAGCCGGCGGAACGTGGCCTGCACCAGGTCATCCATGGTCCGGAAATAATAGTAGACGAGGCGCTGTTTGACGCCGAGATACTCCGCCACCCGCCTGGAAGTCAGCGCCGCGTAGCCCTCGTCCTTGAGTATATCTTCGGCCGCATTGAGCATGCCCTCCCCCATCTCGGATTCGATGGAGCCCATTCGCCTGGTTGAGGCCATTAACATTTCCCCGACAATTAAACGGCTAGTGTAACTGGACAGTCCGTCGCAACGCCAATTCTCGATTCCGGCCTCCTCCGAAAACCTTCAACACCCGCCCTCGACGATACTTTGACCAGTGCTGCAGGGATCGTCCGCGCTTTGTCGAAGCTGACAGCGAATAGTTACGCGAAAAAAAGCCCGCTTGCGAACAGGCGGGCTTAAGCGGACCGGGAGCTGAAAAGCCCCGGCTGCACTTTCTAGAAGCGCTTGGTCACACCGAAAGTGAAGACCTGCCCCCGGGTAAATCCACTGTAGGATGGAATATCGTTACGGCGGTAGATCGGCGGATCCTCGTCGAACAGGTTCTCCGCCAGGAAACGGACCGAGAGGCCTTCTGTAAAGCCTTCACCGGCGAAGTCATAGCCCACGAAGAGGTCGGTGGTCAGGTACTCATCCACCGAATCCTGCAGCGGTTCGCCATCCACTTGTGCCGCATCATCCACGTCGAAGCCATCGGTGTAGTTGAAGGTCAGCTTGGCGCGCAGTTGCTCCATCTGCAAGCCGATCGCAGCTGACATCAGGGTGGTGGCGACGCCGGCATCCAACTGGTCGACAAAATCATTACCGCCAGAGGCGATTTCGAATTCCGTCTGGTGGTTACCCGCCAGCTGGTAAGTCAGGGCGCCGAAGCTGGTGTCCTGGTAGTAGCTGATGGCGAAGTCGATGCCCTTGAGGATGGCCTCGTCGGTATTGGTGGTACGGCGGTCGATGATCGCGGCAACATCAGCCGGCCGGCGGCCAGCGAGTTCGTCGGCGCCATTCACCGTTTGCGCCGCCGCCGCATCCAAATCCGCCTGGGCCGGGTTCCAGATGTACTTGTCGCGGAATGCGACCGCCGAGGAGGTGGTACGCGGGTCGAAGGAGCCGAGAATGTCGTAGAACTCGATCTCGTAATAGTTCGCACTGATCGTCAGGCCGTCGAGGATAGGTGGTGTAATCTCGAAGCCCGCCGCCCAGGTGTCTGCAGTCTGCGGCTCGAGGTCCGCGTCGGCACCGGTAATCTGGACTACATCCTCGCGCCCATCCTCGATGGTCACCCCGACTGCCGCTGCCGCGTCCTGTACCAGGCCGACGACCGCGGTGTTATATGACAGGATTGCATTGGCCCCGAGGGCATCCATCAGGGTCGGCGCATTGAAGGACTCCCCCCAGTTTCCGTAGATAGAGATCCAGTCCACGGGCTCCCAGGTCACGCCAATATGGGGATTGGTAGTGGAGCCGAAGTCGCTGTAGTCGTCGTAGCGCGCGGAAGCGGACAGAGTGAGGGACTCTATCCCCGTCATGCCGCTGATGATCGGAATAGAGACCTCGGCAAACAGCGCGTTCACATCGCGGCTCACTTCGGGGTAAGGCTCTGCACCGAGTCCACCGATAACGGTTTCATCCACCCGCTGCCGCGCTTCCTGGTCCTGGTATTCAGCGCCGATGGCCATGCTGAACGGTCCGGCGGGCAATTCCATGATAGCCCCATCGGCAATTACCCGGGCGAGGAACAGTTGTTGCACGGCCTCTCCGGAGTATTCCCAGTTGAGTATCTCAGCCATCGCAGCGTCATCTGCCGCCGCAACATCCAGCGGGTCGAACAGGCCGGCGGCGATGGCCTCCTGAAGTGCGATCTGGTTGGACTGGGGTTCGACGAAGGAACTTTCGCTGCGGCTGTAGTGGACCAGCGCGCGCATCTGCCAGTCTCCGCCCAGGCTGATCGTCAGCTCGGGCGTCATCCCGAAGGTGTCGATTTCGGTAGTCTGTGCGCGCTGCCGGTAGAGTGAATGCGGCGCGTAGGAGAAGCCCACACTGCCACCTTCAGTAAATTCGCCGGGCGGCAGACCGTCGGTAACTTCGAATTGGGCCGGACCGAAAGACGTTGAACTGCCGGTAGGATAGTAGTCCCAGTTAGTATTGCGGTCGCTGTAGTAGGCCTTGAAGTCTAGGCTGGCATAGTCCGCCAGTTGTTGGGAGACACTGGCGAAAACCCCGGTGCGATCCTCCTCCGGTACCAGTGAACTCGGCCCGCCATCCCAGCAGGGCTCACCTACCGTCTGGCTATCGCGGGAACTCCACACCGTCAGGGGGGCAATGAGCCCACCGAAGTCCGTGGACTCATAGGTGGTGGTGGTACCCACTGGATCAATACACTCGGTGTAGGAATTTTGCAGGCCATTTTCAGTCCACTGGCCTCCCCGGGACCAGTCCCTGTCGCGACCGAGGATCGCATCGCGATCCGAGTAGGACAGCGCGATGTAACCGGAACCGGACTCCCAGCTCGTACCGGCAGTCACACTGGCGTCGTAGCTCCAGTAGGCATCACCAAAACTGTATCCGGCATCGACTTCCACACCCTCGAACTCATCCTTGGTGATGAAGTTGATTACCCCACCGATGGCGTCGGCACCGTAAAGGGAAGATCCGCCGTCGGTGATGACTTCCACACGTTCGATTACCGCGCTGGGAATCAGGTCGGGGTCCACCGCGGATTGCTGTACACCCATGCCAACCACCCGGTGACTATCGACCAGGATCAGGGTGGCGCCACCGGTAGAGGTGCTGAACCCGGGCAGGTTACGCAGGTTCGGACGAGTGATTGTGATAACCGAGGGGGCCTCGGGATTGAGCGCGGTGTTGCCGTTGAACAGGTTGGTGGCTTGCGGCAAGGTCGCCAGGATATCGGTCGCGGTGCTCGCACCGCTTTCCATGATTGCGTCCGCGTCGATGCCGATGGTCTGTGAGCCGGTAGGCTCGATGCCCCGGATCAAGGTACCCGTGACGACGACCTCTTCCAACTGCAATACCGCGCTGCGTTCCGCGTTGTCCTGCGCGAGTGATGAGCTGCCTATACTTGCGAGCAGCGCACCGGAGACGGCGACGACTGATTTGCGCAGCGGATAATGGCGGACATTGGGCTTATATGGGAACTGGTGTGTGTGCATATTAAGGCCTCTTATAATTTTCCGGACGGAGTCCGACCGGTTCAGGGCTACTTGTTCAGCCGGGCTCGGCTGCTACTGGTTTGCATTACCTAAGACATTTGTCTGTTTAGAGTTATAAAATGCGCTTGCCTGCTCGCAAGCAAGATCGTCGGATTGTATTTGAAAGATATTGGCCTTACCAATTATTTATTGCCTGGCGCACCATGCGCATAACGCTCCGACGGGAACGGCTTGCTACGGGCATTAACATTACTTAATTATCGTCCGGATGTAAACGTTTCCATAATGGCCGGATTACCCTGCCCCAAGCCCCGCGAACAAAACGGCTAACCATAAAAGGAGGTTGCATGAAAAAAGCCCGCAACAACACCCGGAGAGTGCAGCAGTCGACAGGCGCAGTGATCCTGGCCCTGCTCCTTACACTATCCGCCTGCACAGGAGGGCCGGAACCCCGCTCCCTGGTGGGCGATGCCGCGCCGGCGATGCCAGCCGAAGCTACGACAGCTGATGTGCTTTTCAACCAGCCTTACATCGACACCGACGAGTGGCGTGATGAGCCCGTGCGCCACCGCTACATTCACGGTGGTTTCAGCGGAACCGAAACCCGCTTCTCCTACTATTTCCCAACACCGGACCAATACGACGGGCGCTTTTTCCAGCACATCACCCCGGTGCCGGACAGCGAAAACCTCGCGTCGAAAATGCCCGCTGGGGAATACAACAAGATCGGCTTCTCCATCGACAGCGGGGCTTATTTTGTCGAAACCAATGGCGGTGGCCAGGTGGACTTTTCCGCCCCGGGAGGCACGCGCATGGACCCGACGATAACCGCCTACCGCGCAAACGCCGCGGCGGCTCGCTACTCGCGAGCCGTAGCCCAGGCCATCTACGACACGACTGAACGCCCCTACGGTTACCCCTACGGCGGCTCGGGTGGCGGCTTCCGTACCATCGGCTCCATGGAGAATACTCGCGGCGTCTGGGACGGTGCGGTGCCCTATGTCATCGGCTCCACCATGGCGATTCCCAACATGTTCTCGGTACGCATGCACGCGATGCGCATCCTCGACGGCAAGTTCCCGCAAATCGTCGATGCGGTGGAGCCCGGCGGCAGCGGCGACCCCTATATTGGCCTGACCAGTGAGGAAGCCGACGCCCTGCGTGAAATCACACGCATGGGCTTCCCGCCGGAATCCTGGTTCGGCTACGCCACCATGGGCGTGCACGGTTTCGCGGCGCTCTACAAGGGCGTGAAAATGGCCGACCCTGGCTATTACAGCGATTTCTGGACCAAGCCGGGCTATCTCGGCCACGACGATCCGGAGAGTTTCGACGGCGACCGCATCCAGTTCGAGACGACTGTGGTGGAGACCATAAGTGCAGCGCAGGCAGCGCGCGAAGGACTGCATACCAACCCTTTCAATGAAGCAGACCGCGGCGGTGTAGACACAGCCTTCCAGGTGCCCGGTGGTGCCGAAGGCGAGAAGATTGTCGGCTTCCGCCTGGCTGGCACGCCACCCGAGGTGAATTTCCTCGGCGGCGACCTGGTGGTCGAAAGCGGCGAGGCGAAGGCACAGGAACTCCCGCTTGCACATATTATCGACGACGTCGTCATTCTCGGCCTGGGTGGCGGCGGGGCCGTTGCCAAATTGAAAGAGGGTGACAAAGTGCGCGTGGACAACTCGGACTTCCTGGCCGCCCAGACCTATCACCGCCACCAGGTGCCCGGCCCCGACTTCCCGGTCTGGGACCAGTTCCGCGACGCCGAAGGCAAGCCCATTTATCCCCAGCGTCCCATGCTGATCGGGCCGCTGTTCGTCCAGTCCACCGCCGGCTCGCAGATGACCGGGGATTTCGAGGGCAAGATGATTGTCGTCGCCTCCCTGTGGGACCGGGAAGCCATGCCCTGGCAGGCGGACTGGTACCGCCAGCGGGTGAACACCCACTTCAATGGCGAGGGCGATAAACACTTCCGACTTTACTACACCGACCACGCCCTGCACGGCGACGAACCGGATCTGGAAGACCAGAATCGGGTGGTGCCCTACCAGGGCATGTTGCAGCAGGCCCTGCGAGACCTCGCGGCGTGGGTGGAGGACGGCGTCGAACCGCCGGCCAGCACCAGCTACACCATCGTCGACGGCCAGGTTGAAGTTCCGGGGAACGCAGATGAGCGCAAGGGGCTGCAGCCGGTAGTCGAACTCACGGTTAGCGGCGGCAAGCGCATCGAGACCGTGGTGGGCGAACCCCTTACTTTCAGCGGCAGTATCTCGGCACCGCCCGGCGCCGGTGATATCGTCGCTGCCCAATGGGATTTCGACGGCAGCGGAAGCTTCGAGCAAAGCTCCCGGGTCCCCAGCGGCAAACGCAGTATGAGGATCTCGATAAGCCATCGCTTTGAAGAACCCGGCACCTACTTCGTTGCACTTCGCGGTGCTTCCCAAAGATCAGGTGATGCGGATACGCCTTATGGAGTAATCCGCAATCTCGATCGGGTGCGGGTAATCGTTCACTAAACTGCCCGCTCCGGCTCTCTTTCTGACACACGGGAGCCGCGGGGCGGATTGCAAGGTCCGCCCTCGATCCGGGGAGCTGGCACTCAGGGTAATAATTGATGATCCCGCAGGTGATGCGGACGCAAATCGTTGATATCGGCGACGCCCAGCAGTGCAAGGGAGCGCTCCAATTCCATACTCAGTAATTCCAGCGCACGCTCCACACCCGCCTGGCCACCCGCAGCAAGGCCATACAGGTAACCTCGCCCAATGGAGCAAAAGTCAGCCCCGCGGGCCAGCGCCTTGATCACATGGGTGCCGCGACGAATTCCGCCATCGACAATAAGCTCCAGTTTGTCACCTACGGCCTCGCGCATATCCTCCACACAGTCGAAGGGCGCGGGGGCCCCGTCCAGCTGCCGGCCACCGTGATTGGAAATCATCACCCCGCTGACGCCAATATCGAGCGCGCGACTGGCGTCCTCCGCTGACTGCAGGCCCTTGATCAGGAATGGGCCATCCCACTGTTCCACCAGCCAGGCGGCGTCATCCCAGCTCACGCTGCGATCGAACTGGGAGTTCACGTAGTCGATCAGGCCCATGGCGCCACCGCCGAGGGCGTCGACCCGGTGGGCGACGTTAGCGAGGCGGAAGTCCGGATCCTTGAGCATGTTCAACCACCACTCGATACTGCTGGCATAGCTGAAAAAGTTGGCGAGGCTGGTGATGCGCGGCGGCATGGTCATGCCATTGACGAG
Source organism: Halieaceae bacterium WMMBA4 (assembly GCA_033283325.1). Taxonomy (GTDB): domain Bacteria; phylum Pseudomonadota; class Gammaproteobacteria; order Pseudomonadales; family Halieaceae; genus Mangrovimicrobium. The sequence continues at coordinate 132,120 of JAWMQO010000001.1, read as the reverse complement.
GTCGCGCTCGCGGTTGCCGGCGACCATGGTGTCCACCGTCAGGCACAGGGCGTGGTAGCCGCTGGCCTTGCAGCGCTGGACAAATTCGCGGGTGAGTTCGCGATCCTTGAGGATATAGATCTGGAACATCTTCGGGCCGGGCGTGGCAGCAGCCACATCTTCCAGGCTGGTAGTGGAGAGCGTCGAGAGACTGTAAAGCGTGCCGTACTTGTGCGCAGCACGGCAGGCGCCGAATTCTTTCTCGTGGTGGAAGAGGCGTGACATGCCGGTGGGGGCCAGAAAGAAAGGCAGGTCCAGTTCCAGGCCCATCACCTTCTTGCGCAAGTTGATCTTGGAGATGTCCCTGAGGTATTCCGGCATAAGCTGGCAGTCATCGAAGGCGCTGGTGTTGCGTCGCAGGGTCCACTCATCGTCGGCACCACCGTCGATGTAGTGAAACATCGGTGCGGGGAGTTTGCTTTTGGCACGGCGCCGCAGGTCGCCAATGTTGTAGCATTTCTTCAGTGCTGGCACGGATCTTCCTCAAATTTGTTCCTGGTCATGACTGCTCATCCTCGCGCTGTTCTACTCGCTGGCGCCAGTTATCGCGGTAACTCGCCAGGCCCCGCACTTTCGCCGGGCTCACCGGCTGCATTTGTTCCACTGGCGCCGGCTCCTCCCAGTTGGCCAGCATTGCGGTGCCCAGCACTGTGCCAGTGAGGTCCGCCGAGCGCAGGACGCGCTGCGGTGCACGCAACTGTGCCAGCAACGCACATATCAATGGATTCTTCAGGAAGGCGCCGCCAATAATGATCTCGCCGGAGGAGGCAACGAGGTCCAACTGGTAATCAAGCATCAGGGCACAGTAGAGACTGGCGAGGGCCGAGGGTACGACTGAACTGCTGACATAGCCCTGCACCTTCGGCAGCTGCCCGCCAAAGGGCCCACAGCCCCGCTGCCATGCGGGCAGGCACAGAATATCCGCTGCTATCAGCGCCGCCACATCTGCCGCAGTACATGGCTGGTCGGTAGCGCCGCCGAGATGCTCGCACACGGCCTGGAATTCCCGCCCGCCCATGAAGCGCGAACAGACGAAAGGCCTGCCGAAGACATCGACGTTGGCGAGCATGTCCCGATCGGCCTGCAGTGCCTCCTGGCCGGCGCTGGCGTCCATGACAATGGACCAGGTGCCGGTGGATACCACGCTGAATGCCGCGTCGGGTAATGCCTTGCGGTAGCGCAGGTAGCTGGCATTGCTGTCGTGCACACCGGTGTAGACCTCGCAGACTTCTGCCAGGCCGGTCTGCGCCGCGAGCTCGGCAGCGACCCTGCCCACGCAGTCCCAGGCATTTGCCAGCGAGGGGAACTTGGCATCCCAGCCCCGCTCGCTCACCAGCGGGGAATACTGCCCCTGCCAGGGAAGCCACAGGTCGGTATGGCAACCGAGGGAACTGCGCTCGGAAACCCGCGCGCCACACAGCCGCCAAACCCAGTATTGCGGGTAGAGCAGGATATCGCTCGCCGCGGCAAAGGCCGCGGGAAACTCCGCCTGCAGCCAGGCGAGCTGGCGCCCGAGGTTCAGCCCGGCGGGAAGTGCCGGCGAACCGGTCTCGGCGAATGGGGGGCGCTGCGCGTCGTAGCTCTCGCTGACTGATTCGATGGCAGGGTACTCATAATCGAGTACCGGCAGTACCAGGCCATCACCCCCGCGCGTGCGGTCAACCAGCGCTGCGGCGGCTCCGTGGGTAGTGACAGCGATGGCACCCACCGGATGCTGGCGGTTGAACTCGGTGAGGCCAGCCAGCAGGAAGCACCAGATGGCCTCTGTATCGTAGTGTGGATAGTCGCCGGCATGAATCACCCGGTTGGCGGTTTCCCGCACACAGACAGAGTGGCCCCGGGCATCGAGCAGGTGAGCCTTGATATGAGTCTTGCCGATATCGAGAATGAACGTGAATTTTTCTGCGCCACCCGGGTTCACGGCAGGGCCCACGCTAACTGACCCAACGGGCACCCGGCCACGATAACGCAGAGTCCGAAACTAGGCGTCATTGCGCTCACCGGCCTCGCCGCCCGCCACCCAGAAAATCGCCGCGACGAAATACACCACCGTCGGCAGCCACAACCAATCCCTGAAACGTTCCAGTTCTCCACCGCCAAAGGCCCAGAGGGACATTCCGGCGCAGCACGCGAGCGCCAGCAGCACGACCAGGCCAGGCACGCTGCGCTGGCGGGAGCCGCGGCCGGCACCTGCCGAATGTGCCGCCGCGGCGCCGGCAAGAAACGCTGCTTCGGCTTGTTTACGCTGATCTTCGGCGAGCGCATCGACGCTCGCCTGGGGGTAATCCTGCTTCGCACCCATCGCTCCAGCCAATACCAGATAGGCCACCGTTGCCGTGATCCACGCCGGGGCCAGCAGGAAGAATAGATGCACCCCGGCCTGGTTCAGGCCGAAGGCTACGAGCAGGGCAATCGCCCAGGCAGCCACGGCTGGCATGTTGGTCGTATTCCCCCGGTAGTGGGACCAGTAACGAGTGTAGCCGAGCCGGGGGAACAGCCAGTGCTCGGTGACGATCACCGCGCCAACCGGCGCCAGCAGCAAACCCATGAGGCCGACAAAATCCATCAGCCTGGAAAAAACAAAGGGAAAACAGGCAATCACCGTGGTGACAATGCCGACCACCGCCGTCACCACCGCGCGGTTCCAGCCGGGGTTAAGAGAGTGGAAGGCCAGGCCCGCGCGATAGATCGTCGGGTTGGAGGTGGTCCATCCCGCAATCATCACCGCCAGGATGCCCGCGGCACCCAGCGCTTCGTAGGCCACGCCGCCGGCGTCCAGCTGGCCGATGGATTTCCCGAGCAGCAGCGCGGCACCCGCCCCCATCACTCCCGCGCAGACCCAGGCCAGGTAGTGGCCAATGAACATACCAAGGGCAGAGAAATAGCCGTACTGGTAGCGTTTGGCGTAACGCAGCACCGTCATGTCGGAAAGGCCTCCATGCATGGCGAGGTTGCAGATCCAGGCGAAGGCCGCCACGTGCCAGGCGGTAAATTCCGAATTGTTACCCTGCCAGATAAAGCTGTCCGCGACCTCGCGGAAGCTCGCGCCCTCCTCCAGTTCCGCCTGCAAGACCGGGTACATGGAGAGCGCGCCGGCGACGAACATCAGGATCATCCACGGCGCGCAAACCTCGGCGAACTGGGCCACCCGGCGGAAGCCCTTGATGGCAATGGCAACCACCACCGCCCCCACCGCCAGCGCCACCAGCACGAAACGCCAGTCGCTGGGATACCAGTGCACCTGCGCCGGGATGTCGAAAAGAATACGCACCGCCGAGGCGGACACGGTGATCATGGTGCCCGCGAGAATGCAGAACAGGATGCCGTTCACTACGCTATAGAGGCGGATGGTGCCCGGCCCCGCGATGCGCTTGAGGTAGGCGTAGAGGGTCAGGCGGGTGTCGACGGCGATCGGCGCACAGACGAAGGTCCAGCTCAGTACCGCCAGCAGGTTGCCCCAGAGCAGGCCCCAGAAGATGTCCGCCGTGCTCACACCCCAGGCCACGAACATGGCGCCGATGACAAACTCGGTGCCGGCAACATGCTCGCCGGCGTAACTGGCAGCAAAGTAGCGGGCAGGCTGTAGTTGATCGGCTGAAACCGGCGTCGTTTCGAACTCGGCGCTGTAGGACATGCAGGCTCTCCAGAGCGGTTGGCAACGGTCCAATCCGTCGCCTTGATTATTTTTGAGGGTTTAACCGCGTGTGATAGTAACCATCACTGCCATATTTCGCAATATTTGCCTATTTCAATCATTTGAACCAATATAAATAAGCATTTACAATCACTTTCAAGCATAACGAAGCGGGACGGCCAGCAGACAGCGACGAGCCCGCAGAAGCAACACAGACCGACAACCAGCCTTGAAGAGTACCCGCCATGGCCCCACGCCTGCCCAATCTCTGGGACGACCAGCACGCCGCCAGTCTCAGCCAAGCCGAACTGCTGCAATACCGCTCCAATCTTCTCGGTGCCGACCTGCGCATCACCAACTACGGCGGCGGCAACACCTCCGCCAAGCTGACCCAGGCCGACCCGCTGAGCGGCGACCCGGCGGAAGTGCTGTGGGTAAAAGGCTCCGGTGGTGACCTCGGCTCAATCAGGCTCGACGGCTTCGCCACCCTCTACATGGACAAGCTGTGCCAGCTCAAGGAGCTCTACCGTGGCCTCGAGCACGAGGATGAAATGGTCGGCTACCTGCCCCATTGCACCTTCAACCTCAACAGCCGCGCCGCCAGTATCGACACACCGCTGCACGCCTATATCCCCCACGCCCACGTCGACCACATGCACCCGGACGCGGTAATCGCCATCGCCTGTACCCGCAACAGCAAGGCCCTCACCGAGGAAATCTTCGGCGGCGAACTGGGCTGGCTGCCCTGGCAGCGCCCGGGCTATGACCTCGGCCTGAAGCTCGAAGCGCTGTGTGCAGAGAAGCCAGACATCAAGGGTATCGTGCTGGAAGGCCACGGCCTGTTTACCTGGGGCGAGAGCTCGAAAAGCTGTTACCTGAATACCCTCGACATCATTCAGTGCGCCGCCGACTGGCTGGCCGAGAGCAATACCGGCCCCGCCTTTGGCGGCGCCGCACGGGACACCGCCCTCGAAACAGCACAGTGCGAAGCCATCGCCGCGCGCCTGATGCCGCTGATCCGCGGTCGCACCAGCGCCACCCAGCGCCAGGTCGGCCACTTCAACAGCAGCGCGGAAGTACTGGAATTCGTCAACGCGCAGGACCTGCAGCCACTGGCGGCCCTCGGCACCTCCTGCCCGGACCACTTCCTGCGCACCAAGATCCGCCCGCTGGTGCTGGACTTCAACCCGGACGCCGCCGACCCCGATGCGGAACTGGAGCGCTGCGCCGCCGCGCTGGATGAACAACTGGAAAGCTACCGCACCGACTACGCCGCCTACTACGAACGCTGCAAGCACGCCGACAGCCCCGCCATCCGCGACGCCAATCCGGTGGTCTACCTGGTTCCCGGTGTCGGCATGATCACCTTCGCCAAGGACAAAGCCACTGCCCGCATCGCCGGGGAGTTCTACGTCAACGCCATCAACGTGATGCGCGAGGCCAACGGTGTCGATGAATACATCGGCCTGCCGGAGCAGGAGGCCTTCGACATCGAGTACTGGTTGCTGGAAGAAGCCAAGCTGCAGCGCATGCCGAAGCCGAAAGCCCTGGCCGGTCGCGTGGCCTTTATCACAGGCGGCGCCGGGGGGATCGGCCGCGCCACCGCCGAGCGCCTGCTGCAGGACGGCGCCTGTGTGATGCTGGCGGATATCAACGCCGAGGCACTGGCGGAAACCGAACAGGCGCTGGCTGAAAAGTTCAGCGCGGATGTGGTGGCCACGACACGCTGTGATGTGACCGACGAGGGTGCCGTGATTGCAGCCGCGGCGAGCACCGCGCTGGCCTTCGGCGGCCTCGACATCCTGGTCTCCAACGCCGGCCTCGCCAGCGCCGCGCCGCTGGACGAGACCTCCCTCGAACTGTGGAACACCAACATGGGCGTGCTCGCCACCGGCTACTTCCTGGTCAGCCGCGAGATGTTCAAGTTGATGAAAGCGCAAAATACCGGCGGCGCCGTGGTCTTCGTCGCCAGCAAGAACGGCCTCGTCGCCTCGCCCAACGCCTCTGCCTACTGCACCGCCAAGGCGGCGGAAATCCAGCTCGCCCGTGCCGTGGCGCTGGAAGGCGCGCCGCTGGGTATCCGCTGCAACGTGGTCAACCCGGATGCGGTACTGCGCGGCTCCAAAATCTGGAGCGGCAAGTGGCGGGAAGAACGCGCCGCCGCCTACAACATGCGCGAGGATGAACTGGAAGCCCACTACCGCGAACGCAGCATGCTCAAGCGCAACGTCTTCCCCGAGGATATCGCCGAGGCCGTGTACTTCCTCGCTGCGGATGTATCATCCAAGTCCACCGGAAACATCATCAATGTGGACGCAGGGCACGCGCCCTCTTTCACCCGATGAGCTGTACATCCACTCGCTCAGACTGACAGACAACCGATAACAGCAAATTTTCAGGTAAGCCGCCATGACCGACCAGATCACTATCAGCGACGCCCAGGTTCAGGAGCACAACCAATCCCAGGTGGAGGCGCTGGAAGAGGATTACGCCGCACTGGGGCGGCAACTCGAGCGCCGCGGTATCGATATCGAAGCCATCACCACCCGCGCCGTCGACTTCAATATCGCGGTACCTTCCTGGGGCGTCGGCACCGGCGGCACCCGCTTCGCCCGCTTTCCCGGCGTCGGCGAGCCGCGCAACGTGTTTGAAAAACTGCAGGACTGCGCGGTCATCCAGCAACTCTCCCGCTGCACACCCAAAGTGTCGCCCCACTTCCCCTGGGACCGGGTGGACGACTTCAGCGAACTGCGCCAGTACGCCGATTCCCTCGGCCTGGGTTGGGATTCGATCAACTCCAACACCTTCCAGGACCAGCCCGGCCAGGCGCACTCCTACAAGTTCGGCAGCCTGACCCACACCGACGAAGCCACCCGGCAACAGGCGATCGAGCACAACATCCAGTGCATCGAGTGGGGCCAGCAGCTCGGTTCAGACTGCCTGACCGTGTGGGTCGGCGATGGCTCCAACCACCCCGGCCAGCAGCACTTCCAGCGCGCCTTCGAGCGCTACCTCGACAGCGGCCACGCCATCTATGCCGCCCTGCCCGAGCACTGGGAAATGCACATCGAGCACAAGATGTTCGAGCCGGCCTTCTATTCCACTGTGATCCAGGACTGGGGTAGCAACCTGCTCGCGGCGATGGAACTCGGCGACCGGGCCAAGAGTCTCGTCGACCTCGGCCACCACGCGCCCAACACCAACATCGAGATGATCGTCTCTCGCCTGATCCAGTTCAGTAAACTCGGCGGCTTCCACTTCAACGACAGCAAGTACGGCGACGACGACCTCGACAGCGGCTCCATCCATCCCTACCAGCAGTTCCTGATCTTCAACGAACTGGTGGACGCCGAGCGCCGCGGCCAGCCGGGTTTCGGCCCGCGCTACCTGCTCGACCAGTCCCACAACGTCACCGACCCGGTGGAGAGCCTGATCAACTCGGCGCTGGAAGTGCAGCGCTCCTTCGTCAAGGCCCTGCTGGTGGACCGCGCCGCACTCGACCAGCACCAGCAGGACAACGACGCCATCATGGCCAGCAACACCCTCAAGGCCGCATTCAACATGGATGTGTCACCCGTCCTCGCCATGGCCCGCCAGCGCCAGCAGGGAGCCATCGACCCCATCGCCTGCTACCGCGCCAGCGGCTACCGGGAAAAGGTGGCGGCGCAGAGGCCATCTACCGGGCATGGGGGTAGCGGTATCGTTTAATCCTTGCGGTAAAGCAGTCATAATCGATCATTGATGAGTGCTTTTAATCGATTGAGATAACGAAAAGGGGCCCCGTGCTGGAAAAACAGCGCCACCAGATGATCCTGGACATCCTGGCCGAACAGCAGTTCGCCAGCGTCAAGACCCTGACCGGGCAACTCCACAGTTCGGAGGCGACGATTCGCCGGGACATCAACAAGCTCGCCACAGAAGAAAAACTGCGCAAGATCCGCGGCGGCGCCGAGGCGCTTGAAACGGCGGACAGCACGGTCAAGCGCCCCACCTTGAACAGCAGCGCCTTCCTGCTGGACCGTGAGAAACATACCGCCACCAAGCGAGCCATCGCCGAACGCGCGGTGAGCCTCTGCGATGAGGGAGACTCCATCATCATCAATGGTGGCAGCTCCACCTACATGATGGGCGAGTTCCTCGCCCGCCGGCAGATGAACATTCTCACCAATTCCTTCGTTCTGGCCCAGGAGCTGGTCGCCAACAGCAACAACCAGGTCACCCTTCCCGGCGGCGAGATCTACCCACGCCAGGGCATCGTCCTCAGCGCCTTCGACAACGACACTATCCAGTATTACCACGCCAGCAAGATGTTCATGGGCACGCCGGGGATCGGCGATTTCGGGGTGATGGAGTCGGACCCGCTACTCATCCGCTCGGAGCAGAAACTGCAGCGTCAGTCGGACAAGCTGATCATCCTCGCCGACAGCTCCAAGCTGGGGCGGCGCAGCAACCTGATATTCACGCCTCTTGAAAACGTGGACGTGTTGATCACCGATTCACGGGCGCCGGAACAGATGATTGCGCTGTTCGAGCAGGCGAGGATTCAGGTGCTGATCGTGGAGTACATCGAAGCGGACCAGGCCTAGGGAGCAGCTAGCCGGAGTTAGGCCCTGCTAGGAATCCATATCAGACAGGAAACAGCGCTTTGAAGCCTACGGCATCTTCCGCCCCGAGTGAAGATCTCACCCGGCAGCTAATGACCCTCGCCGTTCCGGTGGCCATCGGCATCATGGTGCAGACCTGCTACCACCTGGTAAACGCCTTCTGGGTGGGGCGCCTGGGCGCAGACGCACTGGCGGTGGTGACGATCGTCTTTCCCATCAACCTGGTGATCGTCTCGCTGGGCGGCGGCCTGGCCCTTGGCGGCACTATTCTCATCGCCCAGCGGCACATTCCAGTTCGGAATCAAAAAACCACAACACTGGAGCCATAACAGATCATCCAGGTCAGCCAGGCAAACGCGCCCGCCCTAGCGCGCGCACGCATCCCAATACCTTGATCCAGAATGTATATTATGGAAATATACAATCCATGCTGAGCTTGAACAGAATAAGCGGCTTTGACTGGGACGATGGAAACGCCAGAAAGAGCCAGCAGAAGCATGACGTGAGTCAGGCAGAGGCAGAGCAGGTGTTTTTCAACGAGCCTCTGTTGCTATTACTCGATGAGAAACACAGCAAGAAGGAAAGCAGGTACCACGCCTATGGTAAAACCAATGATGGCCGGCAACTGCATATCGCTTTTACTCTCAGGGAACGAGACACACTGATACGTGTAATTTCCGCTCGGGATATGCACCGGAAAGAGAGGTCGATTTATGACGAAGCGTAAGAAAATACCGAACTTCAAGTCAGAGAAGGAAGAACGCGAGTTTTGGCAGAGCCATGATTCGAGCGAGTATCTGGATCTGAAAAAAGCCGAGCGCGCCATTCTGCCTAACCTCAAGCCCTCAACAAAAACCATCTCATTGAGACTACCCGAAGGCCTGCTCGACAGCATTAAGGTTGAAGCCAACAAGAGGGATATGCCCTACCAGTCTCTTATCAAGGTCTGGCTTGCCAAGGAAGTCCAGGAAAGCCGCCGGTAAGCGCGCCCCCGCCTCTTCAAGCGGCGCGGCGGCTACTGCCGCCCCATCAAACGCACCGGCCCCAACAGCCCCGATTCTCGTAGGGGCGCCGACTTCAAATAGACCGGCGTGCTGGTCCAGGTGACTTTCTCCACGCCTTCCTGGGCATCGCCGATCAATACCTATCCCGCGGGAAAAACCAACTCCACGGCGAAGCCCTGCCCTCCCTCTCGCGCTGACAGCGACAGCGTGGCGCCATGCAACTCCGCAATCCGCTTCGCTATCGACAGACCCAGGCCGACTCCGCTGGTGGCGCTTTCGGTACGCGTCGAGAAGCGGTCGAGCAGGCGTTCCCGCTCCGCCGGGCTCAGGGGTTCGCAGTCGTTCGCCAGATACAGCACCGCTCCTTCCTTCGAATGCGACAGCCTGATCTCAACCGCGCTGGCGGACGGGGCGTGCCGGAATGCATTGCCGACAAGATTACGCAGCATGATCTGCAGCCAGTCCCGGTGCGCCTCGACCACGATGCCGGGACACTCGGTAAGCTGGATATCCAGTTCCCGCTCCACGGCGACACCGCCCTCCTCGGCGATGCTTTCGAGAAGCAGCTCATTGAGATCGACCCGCTCGCGCTGGAACTCCTGCTCCGGGTCCAGTCGCGCCAGGGTGAGTAGCTGGCCCACCGTGCTGCTGGCCCGGGTGACGCGCTCCGAGATTCGCGCCAGCATGTCCCGGTCATGCAACTCTCCACCGGACTGCAACTGGTAGCGCTGCACTTCCGCCTTGATCGCCGCCAGCGGTGTCTGCAATTCGTGGGCAGCATTGGCGGTGAAGCGGCTCTCGCTCGCCAGCGCCCGCTGCAGCCGGCCCAGCAGGCCGTTGAGGGCACTCACCACCGGCTGTATTTCCACGGGGATTCCCGCCTCGTCTATCGGCTCGAGGGCATGGGGATCGCGCGCCTCGATGGTAGCCGCGAGTTGGTCGAGAGGTCGCAGGCCCCGCCGCACTCCCCAGAGAAAAAGGGCAATGGTGAGGGGCAGGATGACCAGCAGGGGGAGGACTGCCCGCAGCAGCGTGACCCTGCCTATGTTTGCAGCGTGGTTGAGATCCACGCCCACTGCCAGCCAGATATTGAGCTCGGGATCGTAACGATAGAGAACGCGCCAGTGCACAGTGCCATCCCCGACCGCCTGTTTCCAGGTCATGAAGCCTTCCTCTACCGGCTGGGGAAATGCCGGCGCCAGTTCGCCGACCACGACCTGGTGATCATCGAACCAGGCGTTCGCCGCCTGCTCACTGCCCTGGCTGCCGAAACCTCCCACCCGGGTGATCCCCGCTTCCCGCGAGATTTTCGGCGTGTTGCGCCAGTAGTGCAGGCGCACCTCCTCGCTACTGGCGATCACGCTCATCGAATGGTGGGCCATGTCGATATACTGCACCAGTTGTCGCTCCACCTGGCGCACGACGAGGGACTGCGCCAGCAGGGCAGTCACCACCATCGCGACCAGCCAGACCAGGACTGTGATGGCCAGCAGGATGAGAACAAGATTACGGCGCAGCGAGGGCAGCATCATTGCAGACGATAACCCACGCCGCGCAGGGTCTCGATACGCTCGCGGCCGAGGCGCTTGCGCAGGCGGGAAATGTAGACTTCCACGGTGTTGGACTCCACTTCCTCGTCCCAGCTGTTGCTGGTTTCCAGCAGCCGGGCCTTGGTGACGAAACGGCCGCGGTTGCGCATCAGGACTTCGAGTACCGCAAATTCCTTGGCAGTGAGATCGTCGATCTCCTCGCCATTGAACACCACGCTGCGGCTCGCCGGGTCCAGTTCGAGGCCTTCGGCGCGCAGCACCGGGGCGCGATTGCCGGTACGCCGTAGCAGCGAACGCACGCGGGCGAAGAGTTCGTCCATTTCAAAGGGTTTGGTGAGGTAATCGTCCGCGCCCGCGTCCAGCCCCTGCACTTTGTCGGAGAGCGCATCGCAGGCGGTCAGCAGGAGTACCGGCGTCTGTATGCCGTCGCCACGGACCCCACGCAACACTTCGATGCCGGACAGGCCCGGCAAACGTACGTCCAGTAGCAGCAGGTCGAAGGTATCGCCCGCCAGCGCGGGAGCGACCAGTGCGCCATCCTCCAGCCAGTCAACAGCATAGCCCTCGGCGCCGAGGGCGCGGCTCACCGAATCGCCGATCTGTTTGTCATCTTCCACCAACAGGATGCGCATGGATTTATCGTTTTTCCGCTGTCGTGCAGTACGGGAAGCTTACACTACCGTCATGCCAACAGCTCGGTGATCGTACGATTGGTCTCCATGTTCAGCGTGCCCCAGCGGTCTACCTGCAGGCCCATGGCCTGCTGGACGCTGAGACCGATGCGGGAGATGGGGTCGGCGTTACCCGCCATGTGGAAACCGGTGCGCACCCGGCCACCCGCGTTGCCCGCGACCATTGCCGGAATACCCTCTACCGCGTGGGCCTTGGCAATCGAACAATCCGAGTGGGCGAGTACCAGGCAATTGTCCAGCAGGGTGCCATCGCCCTCGGGAATCCCTTCGAGCGCATCGAGGAAATCCTTCCAGGCCACCATGCTTTTCTCGGCGAACCAGGCCACTTCGCGCTGGTGGCCCAGTTCCGGGTCGGTCGGCTCTTCATGAGTGAGCGTGTGGTGGGTGGACGAACTACCCGGGCGACGCAGGTTGGACGCCGTATCGGAAAACAGTACGTTGAACACCTTGGTCTGGTTGCACTGCAGCGCGCGCGCCAGCAGCCCGGCCATGAGCTTGTGGTTTTCCATCACGTTGCCCATTTCCGAATCGATCAGCGTGCTCGGCGGCCTGCCCGGCATCTCGAAGTTCTCTACCGGCGCCGGCGGCTCGAGTTGCAGGGCGAGTTTCTGCTCCAGTTCGCGGATCGAGGTGAAGTACTCGTCCAGGCGCTGGCGATCCTCAGCGCCAACTTCCTGCATGAGCTTCCTGCGCTCCTCCTGGGTCGCCGACAATACGCTTTTGTGCACCATGTAGCGTGGGTCGGGAGTGAACTGCGCTGCATTCGGGTCCTGGAAGCCCTCGCCAAAAATACGCTGGTAGAGCGCCAGCGGGGAAATCTCACTGGGATTGGGGGAGCCCGCATCGCGGTAGGAATAGGAGCGCTCGATGCCGGCGGAACACACCTCAATGGACCTGAAACGGGTATCGGCTATCTGGTCGGCGATCAGCACGTCCAGGGTCGGCGCCTTCACATTGTAATCCGGCACCGGAATACCGGTACGCAGCCCGAAACAACCGGTGACGTGGGGCTTGTTCGGTACGCCGTCGAGCTTGACGTCGAAGCCGGTGAACAGCGCCAGCTTTTCCCGGTAGGGCTCCAGCAGGGCAATGTGTGCGGGCAGCTCATAATCACTGCCGGTTTTCTCGGGTATCCACAACTCGGGGATGAATCCACAGCCCCAGACCCAGGTGCCAAAGCGCACGGGGATGCGCTGCCCGGTCGCGGCAAAGGCCTTGCCGCTGTCGTTCAGCATGCAGTTCAGCAGGGGCAGGCCCATGCCCACCGCGGCGCCCTGTAGCGTGCCGCGCAGAAAACCGCGACGGGACAATTTGCTCATGACTGCTCCCTCCCTCTGGATTCAGAATGCGCCAGGTGCTGACCCGCGTCCCTCACCGGCGCAATGGCGAAGAAATTGTCGCTCAGCGCGATGGTGCGCATGAGTGCCGGCAGCCGGTAGCCCTGCTCCGCAAAGGCGGCGATCAGGTAATCCATGTAAGCCCGTTCGTCCCACACCGTATCCCGGCCCACGGCGAAGCGGTACATTTTTTCCACCGCGCAGCGCGGAGTCTCCGGGTGGTCGTGCAGGGCACGGGCGAGGCCGGCGCTATCCTCGTAGGCCATGCCGTCGAGGAAACCGCTGGCGTCGATCAGCGCGCCGTATTCGTGGGTGCGGAAGGTGCCCAGGCCGTCGTAGTTTTCCAGTGCAAGGCCCACCGGATCCATCACCTTGTGGCAGCCGGAACAGGCCGGTTCGGTGTTGTGGGCGCTCAGGCGGTCGCGAGCGGTGGGCATGTTATCCGGCGAGGGATTCTGCACCACGCTGAAATCGATATCCGCGGGGGGCTCCGGTACTTCCTGGCAGAGGAACACGTTGCGAATGGCCTCGCCACGCAGGGTCGGCGAGGAACGCCCCGGGTGCGCATGCAGGGCAAGGAAGGAAATGTGGCTCTGGATACCGAGGCGTTCGCCGGCGTAGGAGAGTTGCGTCTGCTCCCAGCCGTCGCGGGAAACTACCGGCTGTCGGTATACCACTCCGAGGTCCCGCGTCATCCAGGTCTCGCCGAGAGTGAACAGGTCGCGGTAGTCGCCGTCCTCCTCGATCAGCAAAGTCACGATATCGCGCAGGGTCTGCTCGCGGGCATCCGCCGCCACATCCGAGTTGAAGGCGGGATAGATCTCCCCGTCCTTGGCCAGGTCGTCGAAAAGATCGAATTCCAGCATATCGCGGAAGAAGGCCCGCACCGCCGCTTCGAAGCGCGGCGAAGCGATCAGGCGCTCCACCTGCCGCTCCAGGCCTTCCCTTGTACGCAGCTCCCCATTGGCCGCAGCGCGCAGCAGTTCGCGGTCGGGCGTCGAGTCGGTGAGGAAATAACTGAGCCGCTCCGCCATGGAATAATCATCGAGCCGCAGCAGTGCGGGATTCCCGGGGTCGGTTTCCGTCCGCTCGATCCGCAGCAGGAACTGGGGCGCTGTCATCATGCCGACCAGCGCGTATTTTATCCCGGCATGGAAATCACCCAGTTGCCGGATGCCCAGTTGCGCCGCTGCCAGGTAGCGTTCGACCTGGACCTCGTCCAGGGGCCGGCGGAACAGGCGCGGTCCGTACTCGGTAATGAATTCCCGGGCGCAGGCGACATCGAAGCCAGTCTCCACTTGCGGGCCGCACTGCAGGTACTGCTCCCTGCGCTCGGGGGCGAGCAGGTAATCGGCGACACCGCGCGCGGCGGCATCGTACTGCTCCACGCTGAAGGGAGAGATGCCGGCTTCGCTGGTGCCCACTGCTACCAGCCCCTCGGCGCGCAAGGCCCGCTCGAAGCGCGCCACCACCGGGACCTCGGGGCCGAAAATATCCGCCACCGTGGCGCGGTACTGGGACTCGGTAAGCCGGCGCATGAGGGCGGGACCGCCAACAGCTTCCGGTTCTTTCAGTGCAAGTCTTTCCCCACCTTCACCACAGCCGCCGAGGCTGACGGCGCAAAGAAATCCGAGCACTCCGACGCACCGGCGGGTGAGGCCTGCAGCACTTTGCGGACGACATCGCAGCATCACTGGACCGCCTCCTGTTTCCCTTCAGCTGTGACAGCGAGGGCATCTTCACGTTCAACGATAAAGGCAGGCAGGGCCTCGATACGAAACTGGGTCGAGATCGCCGTGTTGTTGCCGGTCTCGTCGGGGTAGGCGTCCGCGTTGGCATGCAGCGCCTGGTACGCACCGTGGCAGGTGTGCCCGAGCACGAAGGCCGCGCCGTTGGCCGAGCCCGAGCGCAGGCGCAGAGGCGCCAGTTCCCCGCTGGCCTTGATGCCGGAACGGAACGCGAAGGCGGTGTCGTACATCGCCTCTACCGGCGTGTAGCCGGCAAGATAGCCGGACATGGAGCCGTCCTCTTCGATGTGCATCTGCAGGCGGGCCTGGCGCAGGGGGCGCTCCGTATACATGCTGTTGGTCTCATTCTGGAAACCTGCATCCACCGGCTCCGAGGTGAGCACACCGTCGACGATGCGGCCGCTGGTGGTGGCGCGATAACGCGCCTCGGCCTTCGGTGAGTAGGTCGCGTAGGCCAGCGGCTCGCGGGAGGGGCTGAGGCGGATCGGGTCGGCGTTGGCGTAGAGGTGGACTATCACTTCCTCGTCGTTGCGGATATCGTCCACGCCTTCCAGCTCGATGAGGATGCCCCAGGAACCGGTCAGCATGGCGATATTGAATCCGTTGGACTGGCCGGCTGACTGGTAGGAGCGGCTGCAGCCGACCACGCGGTACCACTGGTTATCGATGCCCTCGCCGCCTTCCAGGCCGGGGAAATCCTCGGCGCCGTTCTCGCCGTCGAGATCGATTCCCCAGACTGCTACTTCGGAGCCTTCCACGGTTTTATAGTGGGGGTCGGGGGCCGCGACTTCGGGGTTCATGCACAGGTCTTCGCCGTCGGGGCTGGTGCCAAGTGCTTTCGCGGCGGCGCGCATGCGGTCCATGTAGGCTTTGTCATCTTCGCCGGGCTTGCGTTTGCCTTCGGGGCTTAGTTGGTGGATTTCTACGAGGTTGAGCGGGGTACCGTTGGGGCAGGCGCCGTTTTCGGTGAAATCTTCGGCGAGGGCGTATTCGATGTAGGAGACGATGAAGCCGGCTTTGCCGTCGCGGATGAAGGCGGGTTCTGCCAGTAACTTGCCAGGAAGGAGGAGTAGCATTAACCACAGTGCTACTTTCCACCCCGCCGCTGCGGAAGAAAGTCTGCCTCGGAAACACGCCAAAAAGCGTACATCCCTGTACAGGCTCGGTCGGCGACGTGCCCGAAAAAGAGGGGCAGGCTCTCCTGTCGCCTCACGGTTTCCGAGGCAGACTTTCTTCCGCACCGGCTCCGAGCCACACTCCCACGATTGGCACACCTTCATCATCGCTGCCTCTTCACTTCTTCTGGCCTGACTGCGCCGGCGCCATTACCAAATTCCTCGCGTACGTAACTTGCTACCGCCGCTATATCGGCGTCCGAGAGGCGCTTGCCGAACATTTTCATTTTGCTCCGGTCCACTACCAGGCGCGGGGGCAGGTGGGGGCCGTATAGGATTACGTTTAGCAGCGATGAGGGATCCGCGGCCTGTACGATCGGGTTTTGCAGCAGGGACACGCCGAGGCCGGCGTCGCCCTCGCCGGAGGGCAGGTGGCAGGAGCCGCAGTGCACTGTGTAGACGACTTCACCTTCCGCCAGGGTTTCCGCGCTGGGTGTGGGGCCGGGGACCTGGGCATTGGCGGGCAGGCTTTTCAGGTAGACGGCGATTGCCTGCAGGTCTGCGTCGCTGAGGTGGCTGGTGGAGTTCACTACCACTTCCCGCATGGGACCGTGGACGATGGCGTTGCCGCTGATGCCGTCATGCAGGTAATCGACGATGTCGTCCTCGCTCCAGCCGGCGAGGCCGGCTGTGTGTGAGGTCAGGTTCACCCCTGACCAGGGGCGGTGGTAGCCGAAGCGCACTTTGTCGAGGTAGCTGCCGCCGGTGAGTGCCAGTGAGGGCTTCTCTGCACCCAACAGGTTGCGCGGGCTGTGGCAGGCGCCGCAGTGGCCTGCGCCCTCGACGAGGTAGGCGCCGCGGTTCCATTGTTCGCTCCGGGCGGGATCGGGTTCGAAGGTTTTCGACTGGTGAAACAATGCCTTCCAGCCCGCCAGTAACTGGCGCTGGTTGTAGGGGAAAGCCAGTTCGTTTTCAGGTGCCGGCTGTTCCACTGGTGCAAGGGATTGCAGGTATAACCAGATGGACGCGATGTCCTGGTCGCTGAGCAGGGCGAAGTCCGTATAGGGAAAGGCCGGGTAGAGGTGAGTGCCATCAGGGCGCAGGCCGTGCTTCATTGACGCATGGAAATCCTCGAAGCGCCAGCCACCGATCCCGGTTTGTTTATCCGGCGTGATGTTGGTCGAGTGGAGGACGCCGAAAGGCGTGTGGAAAGGCAGGCCACCGGCGTAGGGCTCGCCGCCTTCCACCGTGTGGCAGGTCATGCAGTTGCCCGCCCTCGCGAGGTAGGCACCCTGCTCCGCTGAGGCGTCGAGACTGGCCAGGTTGGGCGGCAGGTCTCTCTGGCCGGCGGCGACGTAGCCATAAGCCAGCGCTGCGCCGGCAAGGGCGATCAAAAGCGCTGTTGCGCGCCAGATCAGGCGGCGAAAAGGCATCAGGGCGTGCCTGACCAGTGTTTTGCGGAACACAGGCATTGCGTGCATTCAGGGCCCACGGAACTCCTCATTATCATTTTTGGACTCGTCGAGGATGTCATGAAACCCCCCCAAGCTGAACTGAACCTGAAACGCCGCCGCCGTCGATGAGTGGCGTTGCATCGTCAGTCTTGCCAGACGCCTTGACACTGCATGTAAACGATTGCAAACTGCCCCCCGGCAGCAGCCAGACCGGCATTTGATAATTACTCTAACCAAGGCGCCAAAGCCCCGGGAGTTTCCAATGCAGCGACGCGAATTGCTCAAATACTCAATGACCCTCCTCGGCGCCACGGCCGGCACATCAGTTTCCAGTGCCCTGTTGGCCGGACAGAATCTGCACGCGGCCAGCGAGGTAACGGTTTTCACGGAGCAGCAGAAAGTTGCCGTGAACCTGCTCGCGGAGATGATCATCCCCGAGACGGACACCCCGGGTGCCATCGAAGCGGGTGTTCCTGACTTCATCGCGAGCATCGTTGGCGAGTGGTACAAGGACAACGAACGCAAGATTTTCTTCGACGGACTCGAGGCCCTCGACAGCTACTGTAACGGGGCCGCAGGCAAACCCTTTACACAGGTTTCGGAGGAAACCCGCATAGCGGCGCTGCAGGCTCAGGAAAAGGCCGCGGCCGACTACCAAGGGCCGCCGCAAGCCCGCCTGACCATGCCCAGGGAAGACGAAAACGCCCCCTTCTTCAAACGCCTCAAGGAGCTGGTGGTACTGGGCTACTACACCTCGGAAGTGGGCGCCACGCAGGAACTCGCCTACCTGCCGATGCCGGGCTACTACAACGGCAGTTATGACTTCAGCGAGATCGGCCGCGAGTTCACTCACTAAGGCCCGCCACAGAATAAGAGAGGCAGAACAATGCAAGAATCCAATGCGCAATTCGACGCCATCGTCGTCGGCTCCGGCGTCACCGGTGGCTGGGCCGCCAAGGAACTGACAGAAAAGGGCCTGAAGGTCCTGATGCTGGATCGGGGCCGCATGGTCGAGCACGGCAAGGACTACGTCGGCGAGCATATGCCACCCTGGAAGATTCCCTTTCGCGGCAAACGGCTGCGGGAACTCTACGAGGAAGAGTACTCCGTCCAGAGTTCACTCTACGCCTTCAATGAAACCACGCGTCACTACTTCAACAACGACAAGCAAAACCCCTACGTAGAGGATCCGGAACAGTTCCTCTGGTATCGCGGCGATGTCGTCGGCGGCAAGTCCCTGCTCTGGGGCCGCCAGAGCTATCGCTGGAGCGACCTCGACTTCGAAGCCAACAAGAAGGATGGCCACGGTATCGACTGGCCCATCCGCTACAAGGATATCGCCCCCTGGTACAGCTACGTGGAAAAATTCGCCGGCATCAGCGGGCAGAAGGAAAACCTCCCGCAACTGCCTGACAGCGAATTCCAGAAGCCCATGGAAATGAGCGCGATGGAAAAAATCTTCAAGGGCAGGCTCGAGGAAAACTACGACGACCGCATCATGACTATAGGCCGGGTCGCTGTCCTGACGGAACCCAAAGAAGGCCGTGGCGCCTGCCACTACTGCGGCCCCTGTGAGCGCGGCTGCTCCGCCGGCGCCTATTTCTCCACCCAGAGTTCCACCCTGCCAGCGGCGCGCAAGACCAACAAGCTGACCCTGAAGTCCGACAGCGTGGTGGCGGGCATTGACTACGATCCACAAAGCAAGCGCGCCACCGGTGTACGGGTCATCGACGCCAACACCGGAGAAAAAGCCACCTATACGGCAAAAATGATTTTCCTCTGCGGCGGGACGGTAGGCAGCACCCAGGTCCTGCTGAATTCCAGGTCCGAGGCCTTCCCCAAGGGGCTGGCCAACTCCAGTGGCGTACTTGGCCATTACTTGATGGACCACACTCTCGGTACAGGCGCCTTCGGTGTTTTCCCGGGTGTCGCGGAAGACAAGGTCGTTTATGGCTGGCGACCCAACGGCGTCTATATCCCCCGCTACCGCAACCTTGACGGCCAGGATGAAGGCACGGAATTCCTCCGCGGCTACGGCTACCAGGGCGGCGCCATGCGTATGGGTTGGCAGGCCATGGCGGGACAGATTCCCGGCTTCGGTGCTGAATTCAAGCACGCCCTGCGCAAGCCGGGGCCCTGGATGATGTACCTCACCGGCTTTGGCGAATGCCTGCCCTACAAGGACAACCGCATGTTCCTCGACGCCAGCAAAACTGATCGCTTCGGCATCCCCCAGGTACGTTTCGAATTCAGCTACCGGGACAACGAGATCAACATGCGCAAGGACATCGCCGCACAGGGCGAGGAAATGCTCAAGAAGGCCGGCGCCATGATGGCCTTCAGCTTCATCCACGAGTCAGTGGGTGGCGAGGCCATCCACGAGATGGGTACCGCGCGCATGGGTAATGACCCCACCGACTCTGTACTCAATGGCTGGAACCAGGCCCACGACGTGCCCAACCTTTTCGTTACCGACGGCGCCAGCATGAGCTCCAACTCCTGCGTGAACCCCTCGCTCACCTACATGGCCCTGACGGCACGCGCCGCCGACTACGCGGCAACGCAACTACGCGAGGGCGCAATCTGAAGCTATACCGGCGGGCCCGCCCGGCGTATGGTGCCGCGCCGGCCTGCCTTTCACCTGTTGACGGTAAACTCCTATGAAAAAGTGGCTGATTCGCATACTCCTCACCATCCTCGTCCTCGCGCTGCTGATGGCCGCCTACGCCTACTACCAGATGCGCTCCCGGGGCTTCTGGCGCCTGCCCAGCTACGAAACGGAAGCGCCCGCGCTTCCCGCACTCGATAACAAACCGGCGGTGCTGGTCTTCTCCAAGACCGGCTCGTTCATTCACAAGGAGGCGATTCCGGCAGCGGAGACAATGTTCCGCGAGTTAGCGGCGAAGAATGGCTGGAGCGTCTTTGTGACCGAGAACGGGGCGGTGCACAACGCCCAGGATCTTGCGAAGTTCGACGTGATCGTCTGGAACAACTCCACCGGCGACGTGTTGAACGAGGCACAGCAACAGGCCATGATCGACTATCTCGAAAACGGCGGCGGCTGGATCGGCATACACGGTGCCGGCGACACCTCTTCAACCTGGCAGTGGCAGAACGAGGTCCTCATCGGCGCGGAATTTATTGGCCACCCGATGAATCCACAGTTCCAGGAAGCACGGGTGGTGATCGAGCATCCCGACGACCCGGTAACGGCACACCTCGGGGCCGAGTGGTTCCGGACTGACGAGTGGTATTCCTACGCAGAGAGTCCACGCAAGCCTGGCCGTACCATTCTTGCGACACTTGATGAATCCAGCTATTCGCCGGTGTTCTTCGGCGATGACATCAGCATGGGAGAGGATCATCCGATCGTCTGGAAGCAGTGTATCGGAGCTGGTCGGGTGCTTTACTCTGCAATGGGGCATACAGCGGAGAGTTTTTCAGAAGCAGAGCATGTGAAGATGCTGGAAAATGCGGTGCTTTGGGCATCTGGCCAGATCGGCGAGGATTGCCCAGGCGATACGGAACAAAAGTAATTGTTACCCGAGTTTTTTTGCCGGACGCCGCACCCGACATGCCCGATGTATGTCGCATGAGGTAGTGTCTGGGATTGAAACTCCCCCGATGAAACCGTGAGGCGACAACACTTTGTTGTCAAAGGCATCGCCGACCGAGCCTGTACATGGAGAGCCTGCCCCTCTTTTTCGGGCATGTACGCTTTTTGGCGTGTTTCATCGGGGGAGTTTCAATTCCAGGCGCGGGACACAACCCGCCAATGCATCCGCCATACACAGCCCGATCCACTCTTAATCAAGCCACCAATTCGATTATACTCGGCGACAAGCAGAAGGAATCTCCAATGGTCTCGATCAAAGACGTCGCCAGGATCGCCGGTGTATCCGTAGCCACGGTCTCCAGGACACTCTCAAAGCCCGACAAAGTCGCAGAGAGCACCCGTGAGAAAGTGATGGCCGCAGTCGCGGAGAGCGGCTACGTCGCCAATGTCATGGCGAGCAATTTCCGTCGCCGCAAGAGCCAGACCATCGTGGTGCTGGTGCCCGACATCGCCAACCAGTTCTATTCCAGCATCGTACAGGAGATCGAGTTGGTCGCACGCCAGCAGGGCTACCAGATTCTGCTCGGCGAGACCCAGCAGGAAGCCGGGATCGAACAGGCCTACAGCGCGCTGGTTTCCCAGCGCATGGCCGATGGCATCATCACCCTGGGTATGCAGATCCCGTTCGAAGTAGACCCGCGCCGCAAGTCGGCCGATGAGAAGTGGCCGCCGCTGGTGATGGTGGGCGAATACACCGGCAAGATTCCCCTGCCCCGGGTTGGTATCGACAACGTACAGGCCGCAGCTGATGCCACGCAGCATCTGGTCGATCTCGGCCACGAGCATATTGCCTTCATCGGTGGGCCGAAGGATTTCACGCTCTGCAAGGAGCGCCTCAAGGGGTTCCGGAAAGTGCTGCGCAAGGCCGGGCTGGAGGCCCCCGCCCGTCATGTGCAGTTCGGGGAGTTCAAGCTGGCTTCGGGCTACCAGACAGTCAAGGCGGTGCTGGAGAGCGGCTCATTGCCAAGCGCCCTGTTCTGCGCCAATGACGAAATCGCCGTGGGTGCGCTGAAGGCCCTGCGGGAAACCAAGCTGAAGGTGCCGAGGGATATTTCCATCATCGGCTTCGACGACCTGGATATCGCCGACTACTGCAGCCCGCCGCTGACGACCATCCGCCAGCCCCGCCGCGAGATGGGCGGCGAAGCCATGAAACTGATGCTGCGTATCCTGGATGGCACAGCTGTGCCAGAAGAGCGCATCACCCTGTCCCACCAACTCATCGTGCGCGAGTCCACCACCAGGCCTAAATAAGGCCTGGAATCCAAACAGCTTGGGGTTTGGCCATTTTCCTGCCCACTGGCCGGGTCAAACTTCCGTCGAACTGACAGGCGCGCCCGGCTCACCCACTACTTCCGGCTTGAAGCCGCCCTTGCGCCGGTCGAAAAACCAGATCAGGCCAAACACAGGCAAGAGCAACAGGGGCACGAAGGCCACTGCCTGGAAGGATTCCACCGAGGCATAGCGGATTACTTCCTGCATCGCCTCCGGCTGGAGAGTCGCGAGCGTCTCCACGCCGCCGGCAGCCTCGGCCTTGGCGTTGTCGAATATGGCGCCCATCTGCGGCAACACGAACTGGATGGACATGCCCCCGGCGAAGCCCATCAGGCCCAGGGCCATGGCGCCGCCCCGAGGGAAACGTTCGGAGACTATGGCCAGCATGGTCGGCCACATGTAACACACGCCAATACCCCATACCGTTGCCGCGCCGAAGGCGAGTGCCGGGGTGTCCGCGAGACTCAGCAGGTAAAGACCGATCCCGGCGGCGAGGCAGGACACGAACATCAGGCCCATGGAGGAAATACGCGCCGCGATCGGTCCGGCGAAGTGGCGCATCACGAACATCAGGGCACTGACGTAAACCAGCAGCAGGATGCCCTGCATCCCGACGATATTCGACAGGGCAATGTTGACCCACTGCCCCGGCGCCAGCTCTGAAGCAGCGGTCAGGAACATGCACACCCAGAAGACCCAGAACAGGGGCCGTTTCAGCAGCTCCCCGAACATGTCGCGGTAACTCACGCCAGCCGCTACACGCTCGGTCACCGGGAAGGCGGAACTTGCGACCATCCACGCCAGCACCAGCGCCGGCAGCATCAGTACCAGCATGTTCAGTTCCCAGGGCAGGCCCACGGCACTGATACCGACGCCAATCAGTCCGCCCACCACGATACCGCCCGGCCACCAGGCGTGGAGGATATTCAGGCGGTGGGTTTTTTCCTCGGGGTAGAGCGAGGCGACCATGGGGTTGGAAGCCGCTTCCACCGCCCCCCACCCTAGCCCCGTGAGCAGCAGGCTGAGCAGCACGATACCGGGCACCAGTTCACTCACCGGCATGAAGGCCGCCGCCAGCAGACCGAGGGAGCCGAGCACATATCCCAGTGCCGAGAGTAACAGCATGCGTTTCATGCCGACGAGGTCCACCAGAGCACTGCCGAACAGCAGGGTAAGGGCGAAACCGGTGAAGGTGGCGCCCAGGGCCTCCCCCACCATTGCGGCGGAATTGGCGAGGTCGATCTGGTCGTAGATTTCCCCTTGCAGGTCCGGGGCGATATTGGCCCGCACCGCAAAGCCGAGGCCGATCATGAAGATCGACAGGTTGCCCACATGATAGAGTCGGCGGCGATCGATAGTGTCTGTTGTCATGCTGAACTCCCTCTTGTTATGTGTTGTCCAGGCAGGGTCTATGCTTGAAGCAATGCTTTCAGGAAAGTGCAGCCATCCCGGGCCAGCGCATCCTGGCTTTCGGCCAGTGGCCGCCAGATCGCGGCGGCGTCGGCAATTTCCTCGCAGGCCGGCGTGAAGGATTCGATGATGCAATCGCCGCGATAGCCGACATCGCGCAAGCCGCGTGCGACGGCGTCCCAGTGAACCTGGCCTGCGCCCGGCGTGCCCCGGTCGCTCTCGCTGGCATCGACGTATACAAGGTCGTCACCGGCCAGCATGATCGCGTCATACACATCTTTCTCTTCGATGTGCATATGGAAGGTATCCAGGTGAATACGCACCGAGGGGAGGGCGATATCGCCAATCAGCCGCTTCACCTGTTCGGCGGTATTCACAAGATCAGTCTCAAAGCGGTTGAGCGGCTCGATGGCGAGGGTCACACCGTGCTCCGCAGCCAGCTGGCCCGCCTCGGTCAATCCTTTTACTGCCAGCTCCCACTCCTTTTCCCGCTGTTCCCGGGGTATTTTTCGCCGCTTTCCCACGGCTGAATAGGCGGGGCCTGCCAATGTCGTCACGCCGAGCTGCTGGCAGATTTCCAGCACCTGGCGGATGTAGTCGAGGCTCTCCCTGCGATAGTCCGGGTTCTCATGGGTCAGGTCGCGAGTCGGACCATAGGCGCCGGAAACGTACAGGCGTAAGGGATTTTCTTCCAGCGCGGCGCGCATCGCAGCGACATCGATCAGGGCGGGGTTCTCCACCGGCATGGTGAAGGCATCAAAACCCATTGCGGCAGCCCGACTTACCAGTTCCACCGATCCCGCGTCGAAGGGGGAGGTCCAGACCCAGGCATTGACTCCTACGCCAATATTTCCAGTGTTGCCAGCCATGGGCTTTACTCGCCCCCGCTTGCAGGGAGTAAGTTACAGCTTCCACTGGCACCGGACGCCCACAGGATGGCCTGCTCCAGCAGCGCCACGTGATTGGCATCGGAATAGGTTTCCGGGCGGTGGCCGATCGCCGAGTAAAAGGAGCGCCCCTTGCCGATGCAGCGTGCCCAGGCAATGGGGTGGTCGCCCATGCGCAGGTCCTGGCCGTGGTAGCCGCCCGGTGTGTAAGTGGATTCATCGAGCGTCGCTATCACTATGGCCCCTTTCTCCCGTGGGTTGGGGGCAAAGGAATACCACTCGTCGTTCATGCTCCAGCTTGTACTGAGGCCTGCACCGATACCCGTCGGATTTTCCTCCAGCCTTAGCGACGCGTCCTGAAACTGCGGATCCATGCTGTGGCCGATAAAACGCGCACCGAGCAGTTCCTCCACGTACCAGTCCCAAAGGTACATCGGGTCCCCGCCTGAACCGTGCAGCCCGACATAACCACCACCCGCCTGCATGTAATCGATGAAGGCCTGCCGCTGCCGCAGGGTGAGTACGTCGCCGCTGATATTGTTCCAGATCACCACGTCGAACTTTTCCAGGATTTGCGGTGATATCGCGGCGCCGTTTTCAGTCTGTACCAACGCCCATCCCCGCGCCTCTGCCGCCGACTTCAGGGCCGCGGACGCAGCCTCGACTGAAGGGGCATCACGAAAACCGGTGATTTTCTCGAACAACAAAACCCGCGGCTCGCCAGCGGGCAGCACCAGTTCAGGCGGGACCGTGTCATAGCGTGCACAGCGAGCTTCACGGTCGGCATCCGTGACCGGCAGCGCGGCGAGCTCCCTGTCGATCTCGGGCAGTACTTCGTCGGAGAGGCGGGCAAGCCTAAGCAGCTTGCCCAGGTCAAGAATCGCACTGAAAGACGGCGGCGTGGTACTGACGAAGCGCTCGGGCATCTTTTCGAGCATGTTGTCCAGGTGCCGGTTAACCACCGCTCGTGCTTCTGGCTTCAGGAGGATGTCCATCACCGGAGTTTCGATCGAATAGGGCTGGTCGCGCAGGGGGCAGTCTGTTGCGGGGCCAGCTTCCGCGCGCACCAGTTGGGGTGCCGCGCTCAGTGTCAATGAAAGCAGTACTGCTGCGAGCGAGCTTGTGTCCTTGATTTTTCTTTTCATAACATTTGCCCGTATTTATTTATTGGATACTTCAATCCGCATCGACCGAGGATACCGCGGCCTCAGGTGTCCAGCCCCAGGATGCGGCGATTACTCGCCTCATCGGCATCGCCACCGGCGAAATCGTCAAAGGCTTTTTCCGTGGTCCGGATGATGTGGTGATTGATGAAGTCCACACCCTCGCGCGCACCATCCTCCGGATGCTTGAGGCAGCACTCCCACTCCAGCACCGCCCAGCCCTCGAAGGCGTATTTGGCGAACTGGCTGAAAATCGCGCCGAAGTCCACCTGCCCGTCACCCAGTGATCGGAAGCGGCCGGGACGGTCCTTCCAGCCCTGGTAACCGCCATAGACACCGCTGCGTCCGTTGGGATTGAACTCGGCATCCTTGACATGAAACATCCTGATGCGCTCGTGGTAGAAATCGATGAAGTCGATGTAATCCAACTGTTGCAGCACGAAGTGGCTAGGGTCGTAGAGAATATTGCAGCGCGGGTGATTGCCAGTGGCTTCGAGGAAGCGTTCAAAGGTCACACCATCGTGGAGGTCCTCCCCCGGATGAATTTCGTAGCAGAGATCCACTCCCGCCGCGTCATAGGCATCGAGGATCGGCTTCCAGCGCTTCGCCAGTTCCTCGAAGCCGGTTTCCACCAACCCCGCGGGACGCTGGGGCCAGGGGTAGACCGTGTGCCACAACAGCGCACCGGAGAAGGTGGCATGGGCGCCAAGTCCCAGATTCTGGCTGGCTTTGGCCGCGAGCATCAATTGCCGCACCGCCCACGCCTGGCGTGCCTGTGGCTTGCCGCGCAGTTCCTGCGGGGCGAAACCGTCGAAGAGCTCATCGTAAGCCGGGTGCACCGCGACCAACTGGCCCTGCAGGTGGGTGGAAAGCTCGGTAATCTCCACGCCATTGTTGGCACAGATACCGGTTAACTCGTCACAGTAGTCTTTACTTTCTGCCGCCTTTTCAAGATCAATCAGGCCCGGTTCCCAAGTGGGGATCTGCACTCCCCTATAGCCGAGATCACCGGCCCAGCGGGAGATATTGTCGAGTGTGTCAAAGGGTGCCGCCTCCCCGGCAAACTGGGCGAGGAATATTGCCGGTCCTTTCATTTTTGACATGGATCCTTCTCCTGCAGAATCAGTACTGGGGGAAGCTGTGCCACTTCACCTCGGAGGCACTCGCGGCTACCGCCAGCTCGATAAAAGTCATCCCCCGCACCGCGTCCTCGATGCCGGGACAGTCGGCGGCGCGTTCATCTGGCTCCACACCCGCCTCCCGGGCCCGCACCTGCCCGGCGAAGGCCATGTAGATATTGGCAAAGGCTTCGAGGTAACCCTCCGGGTGACCGCCCGGCGTGCGGGCGTTGGCGGCGGCCAGGCTGCTGAGGTAAGGCGCGGAAGTGCGCAGCATCTGGGTGGGACGATCATTCCACTTGAGCCAAAGAGTGTTGGGCTCCTGCTGCTTCCAGTCGAGACCGCCCTCCTCCCCATAAACCCGCAATCGAATGGCGTTCTCCTCACCGACGCTGACCTGGCTGGCCATCAACACACCCTTTGCACCGTTGTCGAAGCGCAGCAGCATGGAACCGTCGTCGTCCAGCTCGCGACCGGGCACGAAGGCGGTGAGATCGGCGCAGACTTCGCTGATCTTCAGGCCGGTCACGTACTCGGCCAGGTTGGCGGCGTGAACGCCGATGTCACCCATGCAGCCGCTGATACCCGCCTGCTCCGGATTGAGTCGCCAGGCCGCCTGTTTGTTGCTGGTATCTTCCTCCCGGCCCGCTAGCCAGCCCTGGGGGTACTCCACCACGACTTTGCGAATGCTCCCCAACTCACCAGCCGCAATGCGCATACGGGCTTCCTTGACCATGGGGTAGCCAGTGTAGGTGTGGGTGAGGCCATAGAGTTGGCCGGTTTTGCGCATGATCGTTCGCAATC
The DNA here is from genome assembly GCA_033283325.1 of Halieaceae bacterium WMMBA4. GTDB lineage: Bacteria > Pseudomonadota > Gammaproteobacteria > Pseudomonadales > Halieaceae > Mangrovimicrobium. The sequence continues at coordinate 104,670 of JAWMQO010000001.1, read as the reverse complement.
CCAGTGCTTCGTCCAGAGTGAGGGTTGCGGGCTTGTCGGAAAGGACGTGGAACCCGGCCTCCAATGCGGCTTTGGCGGCGGGAAAGTGCATGTGATTTGGGGTAACTATGGCGACAAACTGCATCCGCTGCGCGGGAGGCAGGGCGGCTTCGGCCTGCATCATGTCCTGATAATTCGCATACACGCGTTCAGCGGGCAAGTGCAGGGCGGCTCCCGAGCGCAGGGATTTTTCCGCATCGCTACTAAAAGCGCCACAAACAAGCTCTATTTCGCCATCAATAGCTGCGGCTATGCGGTGCACCGCACCGATAAAAGCGCCTTCACCGCCGCCGACCATGCCCATTCTTATTTTTGCCATTGAAACATTCTCCCCGTTTCCTTGCTTCGTACTATCCCTGTTGCAGCTCCCTTCAACTATGGCTGGCCCCGGCGTGAATGACGCTTCCCACCAGAAGCCCCGACCACCGACCGGACGGTCTGCAAATCTCTCACAATCGGAACCCGCATGCAAACGTTTACAGGAGTCACGTGAAAGCACACAGCCCACCGCAATGTAAACGTTTACCATCAGAGCGGCGAACGCGGCGCAATTCCTCAGGGGGTATCAGGTTGTAACTTACTGCCAGTGTACGGGCGTTCACTGGCATTGCCTGCCATCAGGATGACAGGCTTTTTATGCCTTCAGCGACTGCAAGCTCTGGAAAAAAGCGATGGAGGACAGGCGATATGCACGCGGCACACTGGACTGACCTGCGGGCGCTAGCGTGGCGCCACCCGCCGGGTTTTCACCCCCGGGCCCTTCAACAGCAACTCCAGCCGGCTCTCCGCCAGCAGCACCGAGCGCTCCACGCTCAGCTCCCCCAGCAGACTCTGCAACTTCGCCTGTGGCAGGGGGGCATAGCCCGGCAGGGGGGCCGGTCGCGGCCGCAAATTCAGGTCACTGCGGGACAGGATGCCGTACTGCAAGGCCCTCTGGGTGGCCCGGGTGTTGTGCACCCCAAAGGCGTGCGCGCGCACCATGGGCGTCAACATGGGCTGCAGGCAGTCCATGAAGGCGCCCGCGGCTTCCGCGTCGAGGTAATTGAAGATATCCCAGAACAGGCAAATATCGAAATTTGTGCCCAGGGGGAAATCCAGTAATTCCTGCATGTGCTGCTGCACGGTAAGTTCATCCCCCGGCTCGAAAGCCAGGGGGAGTTCGGCGAACAGGTCGACAAAAAACAGCTTGCAACGGTAGCCGGAGAAGAACTCCACCGTCTCCGGCAGGGCGGGGCCAATGTGCAGGACATTGACCCTCACCTCCTCGTTCAGCCGCTCGAACAGACCGGGCAGCAGCTGGCTACTCTGCTGCTCGCTCATTTTCCTGACGGTGTATCAGCCCTGCTTCAGGTCGAGTCCAGGCGACTTGTCCGCCGCGGGAGACGGTGAAGGCGTTGCCGCCGGTGCCGCCTTGGGCGCCAGGGAGACTTTCGCCGGCTCGCCGGGGTCCATGTCGATGGAGCCCTTGAAGATTGCGCCGTCCTCGAGGGTCATGCGCGGTGCGATGATGTTGCCCTTGACGTTGCCGGACTTGGAAATCACCACTTTCTCGGTGCCGCGGATGTCGCCGGAGACTTCGCCGTCGATGCGCACGGTGCGGGCGGTGATGTCGGCATTGACCTTGCCGGTTTCGCCCACGGTCACTTCGTGGTCACCCAGATCGATGGTGCCTTCAACTCGTCCTTGTATGGTCAGGTCCTCGTCGCCGCTGACACTGCCTTTAATCTCGATACTGGGTCCGATCATTGCTTTACTCCTGGTGGTTGCAGATGCAGGTGCCGGGCTCGCCGGACTCGCCGGGTCAGCCGGCGGCGGTGGTGCGGATGGCTTGGCGGCCGCGGGCTCGGGGGGAGGCGGCGCCTGCCGGTTCTTATTGCGATCAAACATCGGGATGCTTACCTCAATCATTCCGGGCTGGTCATCCTATCAACTGATTCCGGGAGCGACCATATGTGCGCTGGCGTTTTGTCGAGAAAATCTCCAGATGACAGTTTTGTTATATGCCTCCAGAGCTTTCAGAACAAATCGTTGTTGGCACAGGCATGGCCTGTCTGGTTACATGAGGGTGTGCCCTTCGGCACCCATCGCGGTGTTGCCTCTAGAAACCGACTGAGGTCTTCCGCAAAGTCATCCGGGCTGAAAATCCCGGAAAGCCTGAAAACAACGTGTAATTCCAAAATTAACGACCACTGCCCGCAGTGGACGCGACGCGACTCCCGCGGCCACTTTCGGCGGTGCCGACGCCAGAATCGGAGGCTGATGTATGAAAAGACGCAAGCGTGACATGAACTCCCGGGCATTCGACAGGGGCTACCAGGCCGGTGTAAGCGGCCGCAGCCTGGACTACTGTCCCCACGAGAACGCCATTCAGCGACAGAACTGGATTTCCGGCTGGCGCGAGGGACGTTCGGACCAATGGGATGGCCTTACCGGGGTCTCCGGGGTCCATAGGTTACGTACGCTCTAGCGACGCGACTACTCACCCGGCCCGGGCTTCCCCGGGCCACTCAGGGTTGCAATTCAGCCAGCCGGGTGCTGCTCTGGGCGAGGTCCAGCAGTTCCCGGTTGGCAACCGCGAACATGGTGAAATCCGGCGTGTCCGTGGCATGCAACTCCGCCAGCATCTCCCGCCAACGCAGTAACAGGGGCTCCTGACGGGCTTCCCAGCGCTGCAGGCAGGAGTCTATCTCACCGTCTCCCTCCATATACCGCAGGGCACCCACAGCCAGGCTGCGCTGCTGCCACTCCAGGTCCTCCAGGTAGGTGTCCCGGGCCAGGGCCTGCCATTCGTTGTCAACACCCGCCGCCAGGATCTGGCCGCTGAACCAGTCCAGGTCCAGGCGCTCGCCAAGGCTGAAATAGAGCCGCGCCACCTGCTCGAGGGGGGCCTCCTCCTGGGCTGCCGCCTGGATGATCCCCAGGGCGGTATAGGCCTGCTGACAGGCGGCGACCCGCTCCGCCAGTTCCTCCCCGGCGCCGGCCTCGACGTAGCGCTGCCGGCGCTCCCGGTACTCCCCGGCGGCGCGGCCGCGCAGCAATCGCGGCAAGGCTTCACTCACCTGCTGCAGTCCCGGCTGGAACTCCGCCACCAGCGCACTGGGAGCAAGCTCGTGGCGGCGGTTGCGCAATAGCCAGCGGGTGGTGCGCCGCACCAGGCGCATCAGGTTCAGCATCATGTCCGCCTGCACATCGGCGCCCACCTTGAGGTCTAGCAGTTCGATCCAGTCCCACAGCTCCCGCAGCTTGTAGATCTCCAGCACCGCGATAAAGGCCCGGGCGACGTCAGCCACCGGCGCGCCGGTGGCCCGGCTCTGGCGCATGACGAAATTGATACCCATGCGGTTGACGATGTCGTTGGCCAGCTGGGTGGCGAGGATCTCCCGGTGCAGCCGGTGGCTCTGGATGTCCTCGTGGTATTCGTGCACCAACCGGGGCGGGAACGCCGTCTCGACCAGGGCGCCGAAATAGGGATCGGCGCCGATGTCCGAGGCCATCAGCTGCTCCTTGAGGATGCCCTTGGTGTAGGACACCAGCACGCAGAGTTCGGGGCGGGTCAGCGCCTGGCCCTGGCCCCGGCGCTCCAGCAGTACGTCGTCCGCGGGCAGGAATTCCAGCGCCCGGTCGAGCCGCCCCGCCTCCTCCAGGGTATCGACGAAGCGGGCGTATTCACCAAAGCGGGTGTGCGCCTGTGATTCCACCAGGCTGATCGCCTGGGCCTGGCGGTAATTGTTGTGCAGTACGAGGCTCGCGACGCTCTCGGTCATCGCCTCCAGCAACTCGTCACGCTGCTTGCCGGTGAGATCGCCCCGGGCGACCACCGCGTTGAGCAGGATCTTGATATTGACCTCGTGGTCCGAGCAGTCCACGCCGCCGGCGTTATCGATGAAGTCGGTGTTGATCCGCCCGCCGTGCAGGGCGTATTCCACCCGGCCCAACTGGGTCAGACCGAGATTGCCGCCCTCCCCCACGACCCGGCAGCGCAGGTCGCGGCCGTCCACCCGCAGGGCGTCGTTGGTCTTGTCGCCCACCGCCAGGTGGGACTCCGCGGAGGATTTCACGTAGGTGCCGATACCGCCGTTCCAGAGCAGGTCCACCTGCGCCTGCAGCAGGTGGTGAATGAGCTCTGTGGGTGTCAGGTGGGGCGCGTCTATCCCGAAGCGCGCCGCCATCTGCGGGGTAATGCTGATGGACTTGGCACTGCGGGAGAACACACCCCCGCCAGCGGAGATCAACTTGCGCTGGTAGTCGGTCCAGCTTGAGCGCGGCATCTCGAAGAGCCGCTGCCGCTCGGCGAAACTGCTGGCCGCATCGGGCTCCGGGTCGATAAAAATATGCAGGTGGTTGAAAGCCGCCACCAGGCGGGTGTGCTCCGACATCAGCATGCCGTTGCCGAAGACATCGCCGGACATGTCGCCGATGCCCACCACGGTGAAATCCTCGTTCTGCACGTCGACGCCCAGTTCGCGGAAATGGCGCTGCACGGAAACCCAGGCGCCGCGGGCGGTGATCCCCATTTTCTTGTGGTCGTAACCGGCGCTGCCCCCGGAGGCGAAGGCGTCGCCGAGCCAGAAGTCGTAGTCCGCGGATATGTCGTTGGCGATGTCGGAGAAACTGGCGGTGCCCTTGTCGGCGGCGACGACCAGATAGGGATCGTCTTCGTCCTTGGCCACCACGTAGGGCGGGCGGATGATGGAAACGTCACCGCGGTTGTCGGTGATATCCAGCAGCCCGCGAATGAACAGCTTGTAGCACTCGATGGCCTCCGCCTGGACTTCGTCGCGGCTCATATCCGCGTTCAACTGGCGGGGCACGAAACCACCCTTGGCACCCACCGGCACGATCACCGCATTCTTCACCTGCTGCGCCTTGACCAGGCCCAGAACCTCGGTACGGAAATCCTCCAGGCGGTCCGACCAGCGCAGGCCGCCGCGGGCCACCTTGCCGCCGCGCAGGTGTACGCCCTCGACCCGCGGGGAGTAGACGTAGATCTCGAACATCGGCACCGGTTTGGGCACCTCGGGAATCAGCGAGGGACTCAGCTTGAGCGAGAGGTAGGACTTCAGTTCGCCGCGATTGTCCTGCTGGAAGAAGTTGGTCCGCAGGGTCGCGTTGATGACTTTGACATACTGGCGGATGATGCGGTCCTGGCCGAGGTTTTCCACCTCTTCCAGGGAGGCGAGGATGTTCTGCTCGACTTCCTCCTCGCGCTGGTTGCGCCACTCGTCGTCACCGCCGAACACCGGCGAGAAGCGGGTCAGGAACAACTCGACGATAAACGCGGTGATCTGCAGGTGGTCCGCCATGGTCTCGGCGATGTACTCGGTGCTGTAGGGAAAGTTGAGCTGGCGCAGGTAGCGGGCGTAGGCGCGCAACAGGGCGATCTCCCGCCAGTTCAGCCGGGTACCGATGAGCAGGCGGTTGAAGGAATCGCTTTCCGCCTCGCCGAACCAGATCCGGGCGAAGGCATCCTCGAATTCGTCTTTTACTTCTTCCAGGTCGATGTTCTGGGACAGGCAGTAGAGCATGCCGAACTCCTGCACCCAGTAGACCTGCCCGTCGGCGCTGCGAACGCCGTAGGGCCGCTCGGAGACCACCCGCAAACCGAGGTTTTCCAGGATCGGCAGGACGTCGGAGAGCGGCAGGCTGTCAGCCCGGTGATAGAGCCGCAGGCGCAGGCTCTGCTCGCCGTCCTCGGGCTGGCGGTAGAGCGACATGGCCAGCGGTTCGCCGCGCATGAGGCGCAAGAGATGACGGATGTCCGCCACCGCCATGCGCGGATCGCAGTCGTCGCGGTAACCCGCGGGAAAACCGCGGCTGAGAAGCGCGCTGTACTCGTGGCCCAGTTCATCGCCGAATTCGTCCACCAGGCGGAAGTGCAGGCGATCTTCCCAGGCGAGGGCGGCCTGGACCACCTGCTCTTCCAGCGCCGCGTGGTCGACCTCGATCGGCAGGGCGGGATTCACCCGCAGCACGAAGTAGACGCGCACCAGTATGGATTCGGAGAACATGGTAGTGAACTCGGACTCCTCCGCCTTGTAGGCGTCGCCGAGAATGCCCTCGATCTTCTCCCGCAGTTCAGTGGTATAGCGGTCCCGCGGCACGTAGACGATGCAGGTCACGAACTTGCCGTGCAGGTCGGTACGCACGAAGAGGCGCGTCTGCCGCCGCTCCTGGATGCGGTTGATCGCATTGACCGTGTCGTAGAGTTCGTCGACGCTGGACTGGAACAGCTCGTCCCGCGGATACAGTTCCAGCACCCGGGCCAGTTCCCGGCTCTCGTGCTCCGCCCAATCGGAGTTGGATTTCTCCGTGACCGCCCGCACCTTGCGCCGCAGGATCGGTATGGAAGACGGGTTCATGGTGTAAACGGAGGAGGTATATAGGCCGATAAAACGGTGCTGGCCGATCACCTCGCCCTGGGCGTCGAAAACCCGCGCGCCGACGTAATCGGGGTAGGTCTGGCGGTGTACCCGGGAGCGCACCCGCGACTTGGAAAAACTCAGGGGCTCCTCGCGCAACTGCTGCGCCGAGAGGTGAGCGAGGTCGGCCTCCATGTCCGCCACGCCGCGGGTCTCCCGGTGACGCAGCAGCCCCAGCCGGTTGTCCTCGCGGGCGGTGACCACCGGATGTGCCCCACTGTGGTCCACCTCCAGGTACTCGTAACCGAGCAGGGTCATGTGTCGCTGGCTCAGCCATTCGAGAAATTCAGAGGCTTCCTGGCAGTCCGAGCGATCGAGCTGGCTGTAGCGCTCGCCGCGCAGGGCAGTGGCGACCTCCGCCAGCCGCCCGGTCATCTGGCCGAAGTCGTCCACCACCAGTTCCACTTCGGCGAGAATCTCCAGGATCGTCCGGCGCAGCTCTTCCAGCGCATCCATGTTGGAATGCCGCGCCAGCTCGAAATAGATGATGGCTTCGCTGACGCAGCTATCCTCACCGTCAACCAGGCAATCCTCGCTGTGCCCCACGATCTCCCGCAGTGCGCCGTCGTCCTTGCGCCGCACCGCCAGGTTGGAGCTGGCGACAATATTGATGGGCAGGTTGCGGCGGTTGATTTCGCCGCGCACCGAGGCGGTTACAAAGGGGATGCCCTGGCAAAGTATCAGCAGTACGGTATTGGGACTCTCCCAGCCGTGGCTCTGCACGCCGGGATTGAAAAATTCCACCCGGGGCTTTTCCTCGCCGTGCCAGCTGCCCATGGCGTGCAATATGTAATACAGGCAGCCGTAGAGGTTCTCCACGGAGCTGCCGCGCAGGTCTTCTACACCCCAGCGGCCGAAGAAGTTCGCCGACAGGTTGCACAGGGACTGGCGGTCATTCTCCTCGGCATGGCGATTAATATACTGCTCCAACTCGTTGAGGAGCTGTTGCTTGGGCGTATCCCAGATCATGCGTCCGGTTCCTTTACTGGTTATACCTGACCGCTTGCGGGCGGGGGCTCGGTCCCATTCTAGCAAAGTGTGCGGGACTTCAATTGCGCCCTTGCTGGCATCTGTGACTATTCCCGCTTCTGACCCTCGGCGCCGACGGTGGTTCAAACACAGGCGGCGATACTGTTTCGTCTCCCGCGGTGGAGATCGCTTCATTCCCTGGCGTGGATGGTGCGTCGATACCCGGCACGTGTGACCAACTGGCCCCGCTGAAACACGCCAAAAAGCGTACATCCATGTACAGGCTCGGGCGGCGACGTCCTGTCGCCTTACGGTTTCAGCGGGGCCAGTTGGTCACACGTGCCTACCCATTGACCCTTGACGTCAATTCACGGCGGTTTTTTCATGGCCGGAAGAAAAAACGGGCCCCAAAGGGTGGCTCTGTGGAGGACTGTGCTCGATGCAGGGCCTCCCGAAAACGTCGGAGGCCATGGATGGCCGGAGTCGAGCTGCCATGGATGGCGCTTTATGCGGTTTTCGGGAGGCCCTGTGACGCAAGCAGGCCGTGGATGTATCTCTCACCGCGAATATAGAAGCACCTTGAACTTTCACGCGAGAGATCAGTCAGAACCCGCGACCGGCAAAGCACCTGTACCCTCACGCAGGCTGCGTTACAATGCCGACCGGCCCAAGCGGGCCACACCATGGGACAGAAGTATCAAAGGACAGGAGATCGCGTGAGCAGCGCTGAACTGCGAGCCCTCGAAGAATGGCTCAGCGGCCAGGTCATCGGCCAGTCACACCTTGTAGAAAGATTGATCATCGCCCTGCTGGCCGACGGCCACCTGCTGGTGGAAGGCGCGCCGGGCCTCGCCAAGACGCGAGCCGTAAAGAGCCTCGCCGACGGCATCGAAGGCGATTTCCAGCGCATCCAGTTTACCCCCGACCTGCTGCCCGGCGACGTCACCGGTACCGATATTTTCCGGCCCCAGCAGGGCAACTTCGAGTTCCAGCGCGGGCCGATTTTCCACAACCTGGTGCTCGCGGACGAGATCAACCGGGCTCCGGCGAAGGTACAGTCGGCCCTGCTGGAGGCGATGGCGGAGCGACAGGTGAGTATTGGCTCGCGCACCTACGAGCTGCCGCAGCTGTTCCTGGTGATGGCGACCCAGAACCCGATCGAGCAGGAGGGCACCTACCCGCTGCCGGAGGCACAGCTCGACCGCTTCCTGATGCACGTCAACGTCGGTTACCCCGATGCGGTGGCGGAGACGCAGATTCTGCGCCTGACCCGCCAGGAGGCTGCCGGCGGCGCCGTGGAGCGGCCCGCGCCGATTGCCCAGGAGAGTATTTTCCGCGCTCGCGGCGAGGTGCTCGGCCTGCACATGGCCGAGGCGGTGGAGCAGTATATCGTGCAATTGATCATGGCCACCCGGCATCCCCAACCCTACAGCGCGCAACTCGCCCAGTGGATCGACTACGGCGCCAGCCCGCGGGCCACTATCGCACTGGATCGCTGCGCGCGGGCCCACGCCTGGCTGGACGGGCGCGACTTCGTCGGCCCCGATGACGTGCAGGCGGTCGCGGCGGATGTGCTGCGCCACCGACTGCTGCTGGGTTTTGAAGCGGAAGCGGCCGGAGTGACGCCGGACCAGGTGACCACCGAGCTGCTGGCGCTGGTGCCGGTGGGCTAGGGCGTGAGCAGGCCATAGAATGCAGCGGGAGCTGATCGACAGTCCGGCGCGCGGTGCCTATGTCGAACTGGAGGCACTGATCGCCCTGCGCTTCGTCGCCCGGCAACTCAAGCTGACGCGGCGCAAGCGCGCGCTGGCGCGCCTGGCGGGTGCCAACCAGTCGAACTTTCGCGGCCGCGGCATCGACTTCGACGAAGTCCGCGCCTACCAGCCCGGCGACGATATCCGCAGCATCGACTGGCGGGTCACCGCGCGCTCCGGCGAGGCGCACACCAAGCTGTTTCGCGAGGAGCGGGAGCGCCCGGTACTGGTGGTTGTCGACCAGCGGCCGGACATGTTCTTCGGCTCGCGCCACTGCTTCAAGTCGGTGCTCGCCGCGCAACTCGCCGCCCTCTTCGCCTGGGCGGCACTGGAGGGTGGCGACCGGGTGGGCGGCCTGGTGTTCGACGGTGTGCGCCACCGGGACCTGCGGCCCCGACGCTCCCGTCGCAGCGTACTGGCCCTTCTCTCTGAAATCGACAGCTACAACCACGCGCTGCCACAATCCGGCAGCAGCAACGGCAGCGGCTTTGCCAACATGCTCGGCGCCCTGCGTCGGGTCGCCCGGCCCGGCAGCAGTGTCTACCTCGTCAGCGATTTCCGTGGCGCCGACAGCGAAGAAGCTGACAAGCACCTGTTCCAGCTGGCACAGCACGCGCAGATCACCGCGGTCTGCTGCCGCGACGTCCTCGAGGAGCAACTGCCACAGGCGGGCAGCTATACGGTAACCGACGGCGAGCAGCGCAGCCGCCTGGATACCGCGGACCGCCGCCTGCGCCAGCGCTACCAGCAGGAGCGGGCCGATGCGCGGGAGCACCTCCACGCGCAAATGGCGCGGCTCGGCATACCCCTGCTGGACGCCCATACCCACGAGTCGCCCTTCCGTCTCTTACACACCTATTTCGGGGAACCCCGGCGGTGAACGGCGGCATCGATCCCCTGGCGGCCCTGCGCCCCCTGCGCGAACCCGAGGCCATCGGCTGGTGGCCACCGGCGCCGGGCTGGTGGCTGCTCGCCGCCCTGCTCCTCATCCTGCTGGCGACGCTGCTGTGGCTCTGGCGGCGACGTCGCCAGCGCGAGGCTTACCGGCGTCGCGCCCTGGTCGAACTGGCGCACATTCGCGCGCGCTTCTCCCAGGGCGGTGACGGCCTCGCCTGCCTCGGCGCAGTCAACGCCCTGCTGAAGAGCGTCGCCCTGCGCGCCTTTCCCCGGCGCGATGTCGCGGGGATGAGCGGCGAGTCCTGGCAGCGGTTCCTCAATCGCAGCCTCGGACTGGAGCTTTTCGATCCGTCCCTGCTGGTTGCCCAGTACCGTCCCCAGGTGCCGGAGGGGGACGTCAAGCAGCACCTGCAGGCGGCGGAACAATGGATTCGCCAGCACCGGAGGGCCTCGTGATCGAGTGGGTCTGGCCCTGGATGCTGGTGCTGCTGCCGCTGCCGCTGCTGCTGCGCCTGCTCATGCCCCCCGCGAGCGCCGGGGAGGAACCCGCCCTGCGCGCCCCCTTTTTCCAGCACTGGGCGGATCTCGCCGCGGGCCAGGGCGCCAGCGCCGGCGGGAGCTGGTACAGGCTCGCGGCCCTGTGGCTGATCTGGCTCCTGCTCTTGCTGGCCGCCGCGCGGCCGATGTGGATCGGCGAGGCCGTCGAGATGCCCGAGACCGGACGCGACCTGATGCTCGCCGTGGATATTTCCGGCTCCATGCAGATCGAGGACATGCAGGCCAACCAGCGCATGGTCAGTCGCATGCTGGCGGTGAAACAGCTGGGCCAGCAGTTTATCGAGGAGCGCCGCGGTGATCGCCTGGGGCTCATCCTCTTCGGCAGCAAGGCCTACGTCCAATCGCCGCTGAGCTTTGACACCGCGACGGTGGGCCGTTTCCTCGAGGAGGCGCAGATCGGTTTCGCCGGCCAGGACACCGCCATCGGCGATGCCATCGGCCTGGCGGTGAAGCGCCTGCGGGAGCGCCCCGCGGAACAGCGGGTGCTGATCCTGCTCTCCGACGGGCGCGACAACGCCAGCGCGGTACAGCCGCTGGAGGCGGCGCGCCTCGCCGCGGACCTGGGCATTCGCATCCACACCATCGGCATCGGCGCGGACCAGATGCTCTTGCCCGGCATGTTCGGCACCAGTTTCGGCGCCCGCCAGGTCAACCCCTCCAAGGAACTGGACGAGGAAACCCTGGGGCAGATCGCCGCGCTCACCGGCGGCCGCTACTTCCGCGCCCGCAACCCCCAGGAACTGGCGGAGATCTACAGCCTGCTCGACCAGCTCGAACCGATTGAACTCGACGTCGCCACCTACCGGCCGCGGCAGGCCCTCGGCTACCTGCCCCTGGGTCTGGCCCTGCTGGTCAGTTTCGCGCTGGTGCTGGCGCGCCTGGTGCAGCAGGGCGGCATCGCCTGGCCGGGCCGGACTGGCGAGGTGCGGGTATGAGCTTCCACCTGATCCGCCCCGAGTGGCTGTGGGGCCTGCTGCCCGCCATGCTGTTTGCGCTGCTGCTGTGGCGCAGCGCCCGCGGCCGGGGGCAGTGGAGTAGCGCCATCGACCCCGAGCTGCTGCCGCACCTGCTCGAAGGCAGTGCCGGGGACAGGCGGCGCAACCTCACGCCGCTTCTGCTCTTGCTCTGGGTACTCGCCTGTTTCGCCGCCGCCGGCCCCAGCCTGCACAAGATTCCCCAACCGGTGCACACCAGCGAGGACGCGCTGGTGCTGGTACTGGACCTCAGCTATTCGATGAATGCCGCCGACCTCAGCCCGACGCGCGTCGACCGCGCCCGGCAAAAGCTGCGCGACCTGCTGGCGGCGCGCAAGGAGGGGCAGACTGCGCTGATCGCCTACGCCGGCGACGCCCACGTGGTAACGCCCCTCACCGACGATGTCCCCACCATCACCAACCTCTTGCCGGCCCTGTCGCCGGATATGATGCCACTCCCCGGCTCCCAGCCCGCCCAGGCGCTGCAACTGGCCAGGGAACTCCTGCATTCCGGCGGCGTACGCGAGGGCCGGGTGCTCCTGCTCACCGACGGTATCGACCCCAGCGACCGGCAGCAGATGCGCGAGGTCCTCAGGGATTCGGGCATCGAGCTCTCCATCATGGGTATCGGCACCCGTACCGGCGCCCCGCTACCCCTGCCCGCCGGCGGTTTCCTCAAGGACGAGAACGGCGCCATCGTCACCCCCGGGCTGGACGAAGGGGCCTTGCGCCAGGCCGCGGCGGAAACCGGTGGCCGCTATCACCGCATGCAACTGGACGACAGTGACCTGGACGCCCTGCTGGCCCCCTCGCCCCTGCGCCAGGCGGAGCAGAGTCGCGCCCTGGGGCGGGAAACCGACACCTGGGAGGACCAGGGTTACCTGCTCGTGCTGCTGCTCCTGCCCGCAGTACTCCTGTTGTTTCGCCGGGGCTGGCTGGTCTGCCTCGTGCCCCTGCTCCTGCTGCCCTCTCCGCCCGAAGCCCGGGCCAACGCCTGGGACGATCTCTGGCTCACGCCCGACCAGCAGGCCCAACGGGCGCTGCAGGCAGAGGACTACGAGAGCGCGCAATCACTGTTCAAAGACCGTGACTGGGCGGGCACCGCCGCCTATCGCGGCGGTGACTACGAGGCCGCTGCGGAAGCCTTCTCCGGCGCCGACAGCGCCGACGCGCTCTACAACCGGGGCAACGCGCTGGCCCGGGCGGGCAAACTACAGGAGGCCCTGGACGCCTACGATCAGTCCCTGCAGCTACAACCGGACGAAGCGGACGCCCGGGCCAACCGGCAACTGGTGGAGGAATTGCTGCAACAGCAACAGCAACAGTCCTCCGACGAGCAGCAGGGAGACCAGGACCAGCAGGGCGAGCAGAACCAGCAACAGTCCGGCGACAACAGCGGCTCGTCGCAACAGGGACAGCAGAATTCCGGTGATCAACCCGGTCAGCAGGACGGGCAGTCCGGCCAGCAGGAGCAGCAGTCATCCGGGCAGGAACAGCAGGATTCCCAGGGCCAGTCGCAGGGACAGCAAGAGAACGGCGACAGCGACCAGTCCCAGACCGGTGAGCAGCAGCAGGAAGCCGCTCGCAATGAAGAGTCATCCGACCAGGGCGAGGAAGAGGCGCGCAGGGAAAACGCCGGGCGCGCCGACAGCGCAGATAGTGAAGATGCCCCGGAGGGTGAGGCGGGACTCGCCTCCGGCGATGGCGAGGCCGGGGAAGAGGAACGCGACCAGGCCGTGGAGCAGTGGCTGCGGCGGGTGCCCGACGACCCCGCCGGCCTGCTGCGGGAAAAATTCCGCTACCAGAGCCGACAGCGGCAACAACAGGGCGAGCAGAGGAATGACGAGAAATACTGGTAGAAGCTACAAGCAGTTCGCAGTGCTGCTCCTGTTTACCCTCCTGCTGGGTCGTCCGGCGCTGGCGACGGTCAGCGCCAGCGTCGATCGCAGCGAGGTCGCGCTGGGCGATACCCTGGTGCTTACGCTCTCAGCGAGCGAGGACGACGAAAATCTCCAGGGCGTGGACACCAGCCACCTCGCCGCGGATTTCGAGGTGCTCTCACGCAACATGCGCAGCAGCATGAGCCTGATCAACGGCGTGCAGACCCAGAGCAGGGAACTGCGCATGGAAATAGCGCCGCGTCGTGGCGGTACCCTGACCATTCCGCCCTTCAGCGTGGGCGGCAGCCGAACCCAGGCCATACGTATCCAGGTCGACGAGCGCCCCCAGGTGGACCCGGGCGGCGAAGTCGTCCTGTTCGACGCCGAGGTGGACAGCGACGAGGTCTACGTCCAGGGTCAATTGCTGCTCACCCTGCGGATTCAGCAATCGATCAACCTCGAGCGCGAGGGCATCAGCGAACTGGAACTGGAGGGCGCCTTCGTCGTTCCCCTGGAACAGAAGTCCTACCAGCGCCGGATGAACGGCCGCCTGTGGCTGGTGCGTGAGGTGCGCTTTGCCATATTCCCGGAACACAGCGGCACCCTGACCATCCCTGCCCAGCAATTCAGCGCCCGCGAGAGCGCCGGCCGGCGCAGCCTCTTCGACCCCGGCCCCCGTGGGCGCATGCTGCGCCGCAGCACCGAGGCGCTGAACATCGAGGTACGCCCCAAGCCCCTGGACTACCCCGCAGCGGACTGGCTGCCGGCACGCAGCCTGCAGGTGGAGGAAGAGTGGTCGCAAAACCCACAGGAACTGCGGGTGGGCGAATCGGTGACGCGCACTATCAGGATACGCGGTGAGGGCCTGCAGGGCGCCCAGTTGCCGCCAACGCTGTTCCCGAAGACGGACGGCCTGAAGCTCTATCCCGACCAGCCGCAGATCGAGGACCGCGAGATCGCCGGCGGTTTGCAGGGGGTACGCCGGGACAGCGTGGCCATCATTCCCACCGAGGCGGGCACGATCACGCTCCCCGCTATCGAGATTCCCTGGTGGGATAGCACCACTGACAGCCTGCGCACCGCTGTCATTCCCGCCCAGACCCTGAAGATTTCGGCCGCCGCCGGGAATCTCGCTCCCGCGGGCGGCCAACTCGATTCGGTGCCCGCGACCAGTCCCGCCGCCGCTACCGGGAACACAGTTGACCCGGGCGCCTCAGCCCTGCCCTGGCAATTGCTGGCCCTGTTCTGCGCCGTTGGCTGGGCGCTTACCGTGTTTCTCGCCTGGCGCCGCGGTCGCCGTGGTGCGGGGCACCTGGAAGACCCTGTCGGGCAAAGTGAATCTCTGGACGCCCGCAAGGCCTACCGCAACCTGACCGCCGCCTGTACCTCCGGCGCAGCGGCTCCGGCGCGCAAGGCCATCATCGCCTGGGCGGACGCACTGGTGGATGAAGGCAGGGTGACTTCGCTCAACGAAGTGAAGGCCTTGTTCGCGGACAGCGGATTGAATAGTGCCCTGGAAGGACTGGAGGCATCGCTGTTCGGTAGCGCGGCCGGCGGCTGGAACGGCGCAGAACTGAAAGCGGCGGCGGAGCGCCTGCGCAAGAACTGGCCAGGGCGAAGCGCGGGAAAAGCCAATCGGCCGGAGTTTGCCCTGTACCCCGCTGACTGAGCCTCCCCGCTACGCGGCTCACCGAGCCCGCTGTTGAAGTCGGCGCGACTCAGAGCGATTTGCTGACCAGCTCGTAAACGTCCGGTGACAGCTGGGGCAAGGCCGCCAGGCGTTCCAGTTCAGCGCGCATCAGCTCCGCGCGGCCGCGGTAGCGCCGCCAGCGGGTCAGCGGAGCGAGCAGCCGCGCCGCCATCTGCGGGTTGCTGTCGTTGAGCTGTTCCACCACCTCTCCCAGCAGCCGGTAGCCCGCGCCATCGGCGCGGTGGAACTGCAGCGGGTTCTGGCCGGCGAAGGCGCCGACCAGCGCGCGCACCTTGTTCGGGTTGCGCAGGTCGAAATCCGCGTGCCCCATCAGTTCGCGCACTCGCTCGACCGCGCCGTCACCGGGCATCAGGGCCTGCACCGTGAACCACTGGTTGATCGCCAGGGTTTCGTCTTTCCAGTCCTCGTAGAAGCGCTGGAGCGGTTTCGACCAATCCTTCTCACCGCCGTAAAAGACCAGTGCACGCAGGGCGGCGAGGCGGTCGGTGATATTGTCCGCGGCGCCAAACTGGTCCCGGGCCAGGCCGAGGTAATCGCTGTTGGCACAGGCCAGGTAGTCGAGGCAGAGATTGCGCAGGGCGCGATTGCCGATCTGTTCGCCGCTGACGTCGTAGGGGCCCTGCGCGGCGAGCGCCTCGTAGCGTTGCAGGAAGAGCGCTCGGCACGCCTCGCCGAGGGCGGCCTTGACGGCGGTGCGGGCGCGGCTGATCAGCTCCACGTCGGCCTCGCCCTCTTTCGCCTGCTCGGCGAGATAGTTCTCGCTCGGCAGGGTCAGCATTTCCGCCAGCATGGCGGGCTCCAGGGAAGTGTCGCCGAGCAGCGCGCCACAGGCCTGGGCAAGCAGCGGATCCACCTGCGGCTCATCCCCCCGCGCCAGTTGCCCCTGGACTTCCTCTATGATGCGCCTGGCCAGGCTCTGGGCGCTGTCCCAGCGCACGAAGCCGTCGTCATCGCGACTCATCAGCTCGCAGAGCTGGCCACGGCTGTAGGGGTAATCCAGTTTCACCGGGGCGGAAAAACCGCGCAGCAGCGAAGGTACAGGATGCTCGGGTACACCCTCGAAGACGAAGGACTGCTCTTCCTTGTCCACCACCAGTACGAGGTGGGTATTGTCTTCTGTTTCGGGGTCGGGCTCCTCGCCGGCCAACTGCAGTCGCAGGTTGCCGGCATCGCCGAGCAGCCCCATCGCCAGCGGGATCACGAAGGGCTGCTTGCTCGCCTGGCCCGGTGTCGGGGGGCAGCTCTGGCTCACGTGCAGGGTGTAGGTCCGCGCCTCTTCGTCGTATTCATCGAAGACCCGCAATACCGGTGTTCCCGCCTGGGAGTACCAGCGCCGGAACTGGCCGAGGTCGGCACCGCTGGCGTCCTCCATCGCCTTGACGAAATCCTCGCAGGTCACCGCCTGGCCATCGTGGCGGCGGAAGTAGAGATCGGAGCCGGCGCGGAACCATTCCGCTCCCAGCAGGGTGTGGATCATGCGCACCACTTCAGCACCCTTTTCGTAGACTGTGAGGGTGTAGAAATTGTTGATCTCGATGTAGGACTCGGGGCGGACCGGGTGAGCCATGGGGCCGGCGTCCTCGGCGAACTGGGCGGTGCGCAGCAGGGTGACGTCCTCGACCCGTTTTACCGTGCGCGAGCCCATATCGGCGGAGAACTCGGCGTCGCGGAAGACGGTGAAGCCCTCTTTCAGGCTGAGCTGGAACCAGTCGCGGCAGGTAACCCGGTTGCCGCTCCAGTTGTGGAAGTACTCGTGGGCGACGATGCCCTCCACCCGCTGGTAACCGGCATCGGTGGTGGTATCCGGGTGGCAGAGCACACAGGAAGTATTGAAGACATTGAGACTCTTGTTCTCCATCGCCCCCATGTTGAAGTCGTCCACCGCCACGATATTGAACACATCGAGGTCGTACATGCGGCCGTAGACCTCTTCGTCCCAGGCCATGGAACGCTTCAGCGAATCCATCGCATGGCCGCACTTGGGCAGGTCCTTGGCCTCGACGTAAAGCTTGAGGCTGACCTCGCGGCCGGAGGCGGTGGTGAAGCTGTCCTCCACGTGCTCCAGGTCACCCGCGACCAGCGCAAAGAGATAGGAGGGCTTGGGGAAGGGGTCGTGCCAGAGAACCTGGCGGCGACCGTCGGAGAGTATCTTGTCCTCCATCAGGTTGCCGTTGGAAAGCAGCACCGGGTAGCGCGCAGGGTCGGCGCTGATGGTCACCGTGAACACCGCCATCACGTCGGGGCGGTCGAGGTAGTAGGTGATCTTGCGGAAGCCCTCGGCTTCGCACTGGGTACAGAACATACCGCTGGACTTGTACAGGCCTTCCAGGGAAGTGTTGTCCTGGGGGCGGATACGGGTGGTCATGCGCAGCACGCACTGCTCGGGGACCTTGTCGATCACCAGGCTGCTTTCGTCTACCCGGTACTGCTCAGGCGGCAGGTCCTCGAAATCGATACCCACGGAAAGCAGCTCCAGTTCCTGGCCCTGCAGCTCCAGTGGCACATCCCCCGGGTGTTCCGGCGAGCGCAGCAGGTGCAGCCGGGCATGGACCAGGGTCTCTTCCTCGCCGAGCTCGAAATGCAGTTCGGTACGATTGATCAGGAAAGCCGGCGCGGAATAATCCTTGAGAAAGATGGTGCCGGGATTTGCCTCTCGCATAATAAACCTCAGTTGCTGCGGGAAATGGCCACGTCGTAGCCACCGTATTTACGCATGTTGATCACGCCGGTATCGAAGATCAGGTACTGTCCCTTGATACCGAGCAGGGTACCTTCGATTTCAGGCGTCTTGTCCAGGTTGAAGGATTTCACCTTCACCGGATACTCGAGGACCGGGTAGCTGATGCGGGTTTCCGGGGCACTCTCCAGCGCGGTGATAGCCTGTAGACCATACTCTTCGCGCAAACGTTCCACATCTTTTTCGCAGGCCGCCATCAGCCGCTGGCGTTCCGCCTCCAGGTCTTTCGCTTCAGCATCGCCCTTGAGCATCGCCTGCCAACTGGTCTTGTCCGCCACGTGGTCCTTGAACAGGTGCTCCACCAGCCCGGAGTGCAGCCGCGAATCGACCCTGAAAATCGGCTGGGCCTGGGTGGCGCCCTGGTCCATCCAGCGGGTCGGGACCTGGTTGTGGCGGGTAATGCCCACCTTGAGCCCCGAGGTATTCGCCAGGTAGACCACGTGCTCGATCATGCAGTGGGTCTCGCCCCACTCCGGCTCGCGACAGGTGCCGAGATGGAAATGGCACTTCTCCGGCGAGACGATGCAGCTGTCGCACTGGGCCAGGGAGCGAAAACAGGGAAAGCAGTAGCCCTGGTTGAAACTCTTGTTGGTCTTGCGGCCGCAGTGGATGCAGTTGATCACGCCGCTGTACTTCAGCTGCACCTGCTGTCCCAGCAGCGCATTCATCGGCACTTCGGCATCGCCAAGCGGCAGGCGGTAGTCCACCTGCTCGCCCAGCTCGGTCTTCATTTTGCGCACCAGGCCGGTGGCGAGATGTTCACTCACTAACTTGCCCTACTTCCAGTTCAGCGGCGTTTCCGCCGGATCGTCGCAGACTTCCCCGGCCTTGTGGCCGCGGTCGATATAGCCCACGCGCTCCTCCGCGGGCAGGTGTTCCTGCCCCCAGGCGATTACCGCCTGCATGGCGTTCCTGCGCTGCTCGGGGCTCACCGGGCTGCCGTCGGGCCATTTGCCGAGCTCGATGGCGCGGCGCAGGCTGCGGTAGGTTTCCGGGGTCATATTGGCGATCATCTGGCGATAATCCATGGGATGGGTCCACTTGCTGGAGTTGCGGGCGATTATACCTGTGTGGGGACTGGTTTTCCCGGGGTGGAGTGAAATTCGGGATTCGGGATTCGGGGAATAGCTGTTCGAGGTGGGTGGATGCGTCACGCAGTCGCGCAGGATGAGCTCCCGCTCTCTCCAAAGCGTTTATAGTCGTTCGCGGAAGCTCATCCTGCGCGACTGCTGGCCCAGTACCACACACGACCTGTGGGAGCCCACGACCCGAAAAGATGGAGCCCGCTGTCTGTGGGCGATTATCGCTCGCAGAGCGAGCTCCCACAGCGATATGCGAATGCGAGCCGAACGCGGCAAACGGCATTCGTTGGCACTGAACAAGGACGGCTGCGCTGTGCCCGCGCTTCGGAAACACGCCAAAAAGCGTACGTCCATGTACAGGCTCGGTCGGCGACGTCCTGTCGCCTCACGGTTTCCGAAGCGCGGGCACAGCGCAGCCGTCCGCTCGATGGCACTAATAGGCCTACGCCCACATGAAAGCAGGTCTACACTTCTCGCAACGGCGCGAGGCATGCCGCCAACAACAATTCGAATCAGCAGGTACGACAACGATGCGGGGACTTGCCCTTGCCCTGACACTGTCAGTTGCAGCGCTACAGGCAGCAAGCGCAACAGAAAGCCGGTCGGACAGTCCGCAGCTGGCGCAGTACCAGCGCTGGGTCACGGAGATGAAACAGGCGCCCCGCGGACCCTTCGACCAGGTGCTGTGGTTCTGCAGGGACGGCAGCACCCAGCCCCCCAGGGCATACGCCTGCCAGGACCACGGCGGCGGCCACCAGCACGGCGAACTCAACGAGGAAGCACGCGAACTCCAGCAACAGGGTTACTATGTCGCCACCCTGCTGGCCGGCATCGACGCCCCCGCAGTGGCCGCGCAGGACGACTTCGCCGATCGCTATGGCCAGTTGCTGGTGCAGCACTACCTGATGGCGGCGGACAACGGCTGGGTCTTCCGCCGCGCACTGTTCTATCGCGGCGCCATCCAGGAAGAGGACGAGAGCGCCGGCGCCCAGGCGCTGCTGGAATACCTCATCGCCCAACCCCGCTATATCGACACCCACTTCCTCGGCCTGCGCACTGGCGTCCGCCTGTTGCCCCATGGCGCCGCGACCGCGTCGCAGCAACAGGTGCGGCAGCTCTCGGCTGCGCTGTCGGACAGCAACAGTGACTTCATGCCCCTGCGGGCCAAGATCCACGGCGCCCCGGATGCCGCTGACGCCACACGCGTGCGGGAATACGCGGCACGGACGAAAAACCCCGCCCTGGCCGCGCGTTTCCAGCAACTGGCAGAAATGATCGACGCGGTGTACACCGCACAGCCCCTGGAGCAGGTCCTCGAGGAAATCAGGCCGCGCTTCTCCGCGGCGCCCTGGTTGCTGGAACTGCTCGAGGAGCATCGCCAGGCCCTGCTCGACGCACCGGGTTACGCCGCTCGCTATCGTGCCAGCGGCGCCCTGCTGGCTGCGCTGCGCGAGAACCTGCCGCGGGTAAATGCACCGGTCGCCCGGCTACGGCTCCTCGATCTCAGCCTGCAGGCGGAGGCGGAACACCTGCGCAGCGCCAGCGCCCTGCGCCCGCAGATCACCGGCATGACCAGGGCACAGCGCCTGGAATTAATCGCCGGAGCGCTCGACGCGGCCTTCGGCGTGGGGCTGTTGAAACAGCGTGAGCGGGAGGCGATGCACGGAGCCCTGGCCGCCCTCGATACGAGGGATCCTGCTCTCGGTGACTACCTCGCAACCCTCAACTACCTCGGCCGCGTCCCGGGCTGGGCGACCCAGAACCTGCGCTTCTTTTTCCAGGAGCCGATGCTGAAACTGGCGGAAGTCGAGCCCGGGGCCAAGCTGTTCATCCAGGACCAGTTGCGCGGCAGCCCTCTACTCTTCTACTCAAGCGTGCTCGACGGCCTGGTGCAGGACGGCAACCGGCTCGCCGGGGTGCAACACCGCATCTTCGGCGAGACCGTCGGCGTCGGCTTCAATGCGCTGAACCCCGGTATCGCCCGGGGAGTACTGCACGCGGCAGACCCGGCACCGGCGATGGACTCGCTGGACAGCCGGGGCATCTACCTGCTCCCGGAAACCGTGTCCGACCTGCCTCCCGTCGCCGGTATCCTGACCGCCGGCGAAGGCAACCCGCTCTCACACGTGCAACTGCTGGCGCGCAACCTGGGTATTCCCAACGTGGCGGTGGCGGAAAGCATGACACCCCGCCTGCGTGGGCACGACGGAGAGGAAATCGTCATGGCGGTCAGCCCCGCGGGACTGGTGGAGTTGAATGCCTTCGATGATCAGTGGGCGGATTTCTTCGCCAGCAAGGACGCTTCCGCGGAGGTCGTCATCCGCCCGGACCTCGACAAACTGGATCTCACGCCCCGGCAGTTCATTTCCCTGGACGAACTGCGCGCCGAAGACTCCGGACGCACGGTCGGCCCCAAGGCGGCCAAGCTGGGGGAACTGCGCAAGGCCTTCCCCGGGGCGGTGGCCCCGGGCCTGGCGATACCCTTCGGCATGTTCCGGGCTGAGGTACTGGAACGCGACTACCGCGATTCCGGCGGCAGCGTGTTCGACTGGATGGTCGGGCAATACCGGGCGCTGGAAGCCATGCCAGCGGACAGCGCCGAGCGCGCGGCGCGTACCGAAGCCTTCCGCGCGGAACTCCACCAGCTGATCCTGGACAGCGAACCGAGCGCCGCTTTCAAGACCGCGCTCCGTACGGCAATGCAGGCGGAATTCGGCGAGTTGTCCACCGGGGTCTTCGTGCGCTCGGACACCAACGTGGAAGACCTGCCCGGCTTCACCGGCGCGGGACTCAACCTCACCCTCCCCAATGTGGTCGGATTCGAAGCACTGGTGGCGGGCATCCGCCGGGTGTGGGCCTCGCCCTTTACCGCCCGCGCCTTCGCCTGGCGCCAGTCGCACATGCTGGAGCCCGAACATGTCTACACCTCCATTCTCCTGCTGGAAGCGGTGCCGTCGGACAAGTCAGGCGTACTGGTCACCCAGGACCTCGACAGCGGCGACATGGGCGTTCTCTCGGTAGCCGTGAACGAGGGGCTCGGCGGTGCGGTGGACGGCCAGGCGGCCGAGTCCCTGCGCGTCGATACCCGCAGCGGGGCAGTGCGGCTGATGGGCACCGCGACGGCGGCGCTGCGGCGGGTTGTCGTGCCCGCGGGGGGCATAGCCGCTGTAGCGGCTTCCGGTGCGGACCGGGTGCTGCAAGCGGAGGAAATCCAGCGCCTGATCCGCTTCGCGCGGGACGAACTCCCCCAGCGCTTCCCCCGGATCACTGACGATGCCGGGCGGCCCGCCGCGGCGGATATCGAGTTCGGCTTCCTCAACGGCGAGTTGCGCCTGTTCCAGATCCGCCCCTTCCTGGAGAGCAAAGGCGCGCGCAGCAACCGCTACCTGATCGAAATGGACAGGGCCCTGCAGGGCGTGAAGGACCAGCCAGTGGATTTACAGGAGCTACCGCAGGCATGAAATTCCCCGCTTACTGCCTCACAGCCGCGCTGCTGTGCGCCGCCGGTTTCAAGGCGCTGGCCTATCCCCTGGACGGCGATGCCTATAGCGAAATTCCGCGACTGGAAGCCTCGCGGCTGGAACACGAGGGCGTGATCGACGGGCCGCGGCAGCCGCCGGGCGCGCTGCTCGGCCTCGCCGAGGTGGTGCCGAGACTCCTGGGCCGTGCGCCCTTCCCCATTCCCGCCGCGGACCCGACCCTGAGCGCAGCCATCACCGGGATGCTGGGGGAGAATGCCGGGGATTACGGCATCGCACTGCTCGACATCAGCGACCCCAACGCACCGCTCTACGCGCAGCACCGGGATGACTACCGGCAGAACGTGGGCAGTGTCGGCAAACTGGTGGTGGCGCTGGCGATCTTCCAGGCGCTGGCGGACAACTGGCCCGAGGTAGCGGAGCGGGAACGGGTGCTGCGGGAGACGCTGATCACCGCCGACGGTTTCGCCCACTCCGACCACCACACGGTACGTCTCTACGAGCCCGGCTCCCGCTCCCTGACCCGCCGCGCCCTGCAGGACGGCGACCGGGCCAGCCTCTGGCAGTATCTCGACTGGATGCTCTCGCCCAGCTCCAATTCCGCCGCGGGAATGCTGATGCGCGACGCCATGCTGATGCGCCACTTCGGTAGCGACTATCCCCTCCCGGATACCGAGATTCACGCCTTCTTCGCGAACACAGCGACATCCGAGCTCACCGAGCTTTACCGGAAAACTTTCTACGAGCCGCTGGTGCGCAATGGCTTCGACCTCCAGCAGTTCCGCCAGGGCAGTTTCTTCACCCACCAGGGGAAGCGCTATGTGCCGGGGCCGGGCAACAGCTATGCCAACGCACGCCAGCTGATCCGCTACGGCCTGCTACTGGAACAGGGGCGACTGGTGGACGAATTTTCCAGTCGCGAGATCAAGCGGCTCCTCTATGTCACAGAACGGCGGATTCGCTACGCCTCGTCCCCGGCACTCAACGAGGACGCCGTATATTTCAAATCGGGTTCGCTCTACCAATGCAGGGAGGAGACGGATTTCAAGTGCGGCAAGTACATGGGCAACGTGATCAACTACATGAACTCCTTCGCCATTGTCGAAAGCCCTGCGCCACTGCGACAGCGACACTACCTCGTCGTGCTCATCTCCAACGTATTGCGCAAGAATTCCGCCTACGACCACCAGGCGCTGGCGGGGGAAATTGCCAAACTGATACGGGACACCCATTCGCGGAACGACCCGCCCTGAATATTCGCTGTCCCCGGGTTCACTCCCC
Source organism: Halieaceae bacterium WMMBA4 (assembly GCA_033283325.1). Lineage (GTDB taxonomy): Bacteria > Pseudomonadota > Gammaproteobacteria > Pseudomonadales > Halieaceae > Mangrovimicrobium. Next base: position 80,890 of record JAWMQO010000001.1, on the reverse strand, counting down.
CCTGGGTGCGGGCGCGGCGACGACGAGCTGGAACAGGGGGGCCGCCAGCTCCGCCAGCCAGCTGCCGCCATCGCTGTTCTCCGTGATCCCAACCAGCACGACCCGCCTGCCCTGCAGCTCCACCAGGGCGGCGTCCGAGTGGAAGTTACGCCAGCTGCCGGATTTGCGGTAGATTCGCGCCTGGGGGTAGCGCTTCAATCCCGCCACGAACTTGTGGTCGATACCCGGCCGGGAGAGCTTCTCCAGCATCTGTTCCCTGTACTCCGGGGCCACCAGGAGACCGCGATCGAGCAGGAAGAAATAGCGCAGCACCTGGTAGACCGTAGCGCCGTGGGACAGGTTGTGCAGCGGGTCGCGGCGGTAGGCGCCCACCGGACCGTAATCCTTGCCCACCCACAAGCCGCCGTTGAGTTCCGGATCATAGAGCCGCAGCTCTTCGGATTGCAGCAGGTCGATCAGGTAGCTCCTGCCCACGCGATTGAGCATATCGGTGGCCGCGACGTTGTCCGAGTAGCGAATCATGTCGGTGAGCTGCCCCTGGGTGCGCGCATCGAGCTTAAGCTCACCGCGCGAGGCGCGACGGTAGGCCCCCAGCAGGATGGCGATCTTGGGCAGGCTCGCTGCGTACATCATGTGGTGCGGGTTGACTGCGGCGTAGCGCGGGCGCGCGGGATCGGAGATGTCCAGTACGCCGACTGCCAGCTTGCGCCGGCCGACCCAGGGACTGAGTCCCTGCCTTGCCAGCAGTTTTTCCAGGTCTGCCTGCAATTGCCTGTCGCGAAACTGGGAGAGGTAGAACGGCGCGCGCTCATCCTTGATACGCGGTGCGGAGACGACTGCCCCGCCCGCCACCTGGGAGATCATCGGCAGCGCTGGGGCCAGCCACAGCAGGCCCGCGAGCAGAAGGCCCGTGACAGCGCGTCTCGGCAACATCAGTACTTCAGATTCAGAACGGCGTAAAGGGGAGGCCAGGGATCAGGGGCAGATCTTGGAGCGATCACCCTTGATCACGCCGCGAAACCAGTCGAGCAGTGTTTCCTCACGGAAGTCGCGAAATTCGCCGGCGTCCATGAACATGCCGTGCACTTCGCAGCGCTCGTACCAGATATGCTTCTGTTTCGCGTCGGAGGTCGGCTCCATGGGCTTGCCGCAGCGGGGGCAGTCGATCTCCCCCTTGGCATCGTAGTGCACCCCCACCTCGACATCGCCGATGTCCAGCAGCTGGCTGTCCGGGAGTTCCTTCAACAGGTGTGCTTCATCGGCATCGAACCACAGGCCCTGGCAGTGGGTGCAACGGTCGATCACTACTTCGACATGCGTTATTTCGAGCATGCCATGGCCACACTTGGGGCACTGCAGGCTGTGTTTCTCGTTATCGAATTCCACGGCGACCACCTCTTTCTGGGCACTGTACACCCCTGCAGTATAGTGGGAAGCCTGTGCGGAACAAGTGCCGACTCCAGGGACCCGGCACCGTCATCCGGGCTGGTTCCACCAGAAGCGTGAGAGGCCCGCGAACAGCGCGCCGAGGGCCGCGCCGGCGAGCAGGCCGCCGAGGTGAGCCGCGTTGGCGATCGCGCCAAAGCCGGCGGCCTCGACCAGGCCGGACATGCACACCACCAGCCAGCCCAGCATGAACACCAGTACGGGTGTGTGCGGCGCGATCTTCCATGCGGGCTGGATACGCGGCGCCACGGCGCAAAAACCCAGCAGGCCGTAGACCACGCCTGACATGCCACCGAAGAACGCCGAACCGCTGGTGATGAACTGGCTGTAATTGCCCACCAGCGCGATCACCAGCAGGATACCGAGATAATCCAGCGGGCCCAGGGCGCGCTCCAGGCGTGCGCCAAACTCCCAGAACCAGAGCATGTTGAAGGTGATGTGCAGCCAGCCAAAGTGCAGGAATACCGGTGTTACCAGGCGCCAGTATTCATTGCCCATCGAACCGAAGGCCGGCCTGCCGTGGACGAATTCCGTCGGCAGGAAACTCAGGGCCCCGATCCATTTTTCGGTGGCGAAGGGCATCAGCATGAACACCGCGACGCAGATCAGCACTACCGCCAGGGTGACCGGCGAACTGCGCCACTGCAGCCGGCTGCGCAGCGCTTCGGGAGCCCCGCCGGACTGCACTTCGATGCGCACTTCGCCGGCGCGCCAGGCGCGGTAGAGCTCCTGCACTGTCGGCACATGGCGCTCGTCGAACACCGTCAGCACCTGCCGTCCGCCCTCCTCGAAGACCTGGTGGCGCAGCCCCTTGGAGCGCAACAACATGGTGAGCGGCAGCAGGTCTTCCTCGAGGGAGACGCTGAGAACGGTGTAAGTCTTTGGCATCAGTCGACCAGGGCGTTGCTCCAGCGCAGCTTGTCGCGGCAACTGGCGTAAAAGCTGTGACCCAGGGGGTGCAGCAGGGTGAGTCGGTGGGGGTGCTTGCAGATGACGACGCTATCCCCGGGACGGGCGGTCATATTGACCTGGCCGTCGCAGGTGACCGGCGGATGAATGCGATTGCGCTCGAGAATATCGACACGGATTTCCGAGTCGCCGTCCACCACGATGGGGCGGCTGCTCAGGGCGTGGGGGAACATCGGCACCAGCACCACCGCGTTGAGGGCCGGGTGCATGATCGGGCCGCCGCCGGACAGCGAATAGGCCGTGGACCCGGTAGGCGTGGAAACGATCAGCCCGTCGGCGCGCTGGCGATAGACGAAGGTATCGTCGATGGACAGCTCGTACTCGATCATCTGCGCTGTTGTGCCGGAGTTCACCACCACGTCGTTCAGCGCCTCGCCACGGGCGATCTGCTCGCCGTTGCGCACTACCTGGGCGTCCAGCAGGAAGCGGTTCTCCCGGGTGAATTTGCCATCGAGCACCGCCGCCACCTGCTCCTGCAGATGCTCCGGCGTGATATCAGTGAGAAAGCCCAGGCGACCGCGGTTTACCCCCAGCACCGGCGTGTCGTAACGGGCCAGGGTGCGGGCGGCGCTGAGCAGGCTGCCGTCACCGCCGGCGACGATGACCAGGTCCGATTCGTGGCCGATTTCATCCCGGCTGCCCAGCTTCGCTTCGCAGCCCGGCACCAGCTCGGCCAGGCGGTCCTCGAGGATCACCTGGTGGCCGCGTTCCGCCAGCAGTTCCAGCAGGTCGGCGAGGACACTGTCGAGCCCGTCCTGCTGGCTGCGGCCAACCAGGCCGATTTTCTTGAAGGACCCCGGCATTCACACGCCCCAGTAAAGTCAGTTCGGTATTATAAACACGCGTCCGGTGCCGCCGGAAACACCCGCTTCAGGCAGTGCTGCCCATACTCGCCACGATCCGGCCAACCACGCCGCCATGTTGCAGGCGCTGCAGGCCGGCGGGGATCTCCGCGAAAGTGATGGTCGAGGCCTCGATCGCCAGCTCCCCCGCCGCCATGTAGTCGAGTACTGCCCGGGTATCGGCGGGCTGTCCGCCGCCCGAACCCAGCAGCGCCACGGACTTGGCGATGAGCGGCATGGTGGGAATCAGCGCCTCGGTGCGCCCCAGGCCCACCAACACGACCCGCCCACCGGGGCGGACCACGCGCACGGCGCCGGCGGTGGTCTCGCCAAAGCCGGCGAAATCGACAACCAGGTCGAGCTGGTGATCCGCCAGCTCGTCGATGCCCGCCACAACCTCCTGCACGCCCTGGGACTGCGCTGCGGCCCAGGCCTCCCGGCGCGGTTCCGCGGCGAATACCGTCGCTCCCTTGAGCACCGCTATCCGCGCACCGGTCATCCCCAGTCCGCCGAGGCCGATGATGCCGACGCGCTCACCGGCCTTTACCTTGCCCACGGCCACGACCGCGTGGTGGGAAGTCTGGCCCGCATCCGTTGCCGCCGCGCCCTGTTCATAGCTGACCGCGTCCGGCAGCGGCAGCAGGCAGTCCACCGGCACGGTGCAATGGCTGGCGTAGCCGCCGTCGGAGTCGCGCCCCGGGCAATAGGCCTGGGTACCCGAGGCTACCACCCGCTGGCCCGCGCTGAATTCGGTGACACTCTCCCCCACCGCCAGCACCTCGCCGGCGATCTCGTGCCCGAGGATGATCGGCGGGGGTTTGGGCATGAAAGGCGTCAGGGTGCCGTCCATGCGCCCGACGTCGCTGTGGCACAAACCGGAACCGCGCACGGCGATGAGCACCTCCCGGGCCCCCGGCGGCGCGACATCGCGCTCGATCAACTCGAGCGGAAATTCCACCCCCCTGAACAACCAGGCCTGCATTCGCATCAAGCGTGCCCCGCTTCGCTGTACTTAACCAGAGGCAGTCTGCGCAATTCGCCGCCACAATGCTACATTGCTGGCTTCGGACTCGCTTCAAGGAGCAGTAATATCCACTACCCGGATTACCAGGCGCTCATGCAGTCGCTCGCCAGCCCCAGCGTGCGCGACCTTGCCTGGGCCTGCTTTTCACCGGCACTGCTCGACAGCAGCGCCTTCGATGATCGCCCTCCCCTGCACAACTGCCACTTCGAACTCAGCGCGCAACGACAGGAATGGCTGCGGGCTCTCGACCGGGAGCCCGAGGCTCTGCTCAAGCACCTGGGCGAGGCCCGCAAGGGGCGCCTCGGCCTGTATTTCGAGAAGCTCTGGCACTTTTTCCTCGACGCGGATGCAAAGGTCACCCTGGTCGCCCACAACCTGCCGGTGCGGGATGCGACACATACCCTCGGGGAATTCGACGTCATCTACTATTGCCACCAGCGCCAGTGCCACGTGCACCTGGAACTGGCGGTGAAGTTCTACCTGCTGCGCGCGGGGGCCGCTGCCGGCTGGCATAACTGGCTGGGGCCGAACAGCCGCGACCGGCTCGACCGCAAGATCCGGCGCATGCGCGAGCACCAGTTGCGCCTGGCTGATACGCCGGCGGGGCGCTCGATACTGGCCGGGATGGGCGTGACCGAGGTCCTGCGAGAGATGGAAATCAAGGGTCGGCTCTACCGGCACAGCGGCTCCGGGCAGGCAGCCCCCCCGGCCGCCGCCGAGGGACTCTCCCTGGGTACGTGGGCATACTTGCACGAGTTGCCCTTGCAGGTCGCCGCGGGCAAGCAGCAGGTGATACTCGCCCGCAGCGACTGGTTCGCCCCGCTGCACAACGCATCGCAGCCCTTCCCTGCAGGCGACGAAATCTACGGCGAGTTGCGCTCCCGGCTCGCGGGCCGGGAGCGCCCGCAGCAGGTCGCGGTACTCGACGGCAAGGGTGCGGAATGCGAGCGTTATTTCGTGGTGCCTGAGGATTGGCCGTCCGGGGATTAGCCAGCGGACTGAGCCGCCTCGGTTCGGCTACTATGCATTCAGCCAACACCACAGCCGGGTATGCACCATGCAGACAGGAGTTCGTTACCGGAGCCACGCGGGAGCCGCCCCCCGGCTGACACGGCCCGCGCTGACCCTGCTGGCGATACTTGCCACGCTTTCGCCCCATGGCTTCGCCGAGCCGATACCCGACGCAATGCGCAGACTGCCCAATCTCTACAGCTCGGACGAGGGGCTAATTCGCAGTGTCGATTTGAGCGGCCGCCTGCAGGCGGATGCAGCCTGGTATGACGCCGACCAGGGCGAGTTCGACGATATCCTGTGGCGCCGCTTCCGCTTCGGTTTCAAGTCGGCCCTGGCGCACGACCTGCTACTGCACGTGGAAGCCGACTTCAATCTCAACGAGTCACCCGATGACTGGTATAACAAACTCACCGAGGCCTATATCGGCTGGGATCCCGGGCAACACCTGGAGCTCCGGCTACTGAAACACTCTGCGGGCTTCACCCTCGACGGCGCCACCTCGTCCAAGCGCCTGCTGACGCTGCAGCGCAACAACATCACCAACAATCTCTGGTTCACCGAGGAATATTTCACTGGATTCAGCGCCAGCGGCGTCCTCAGGGATAATTGGCACTACCGCGCCGGTGTTTTCTCCGGCGATGGGGACGCGGAAATCAGTGTTTCCGAGGGCGGCGTATTCGTTCTGGCCTCCGTCGGCTACGACCTGGCCGACACCCTCGGCCTCCAGCAGGCACTGCTGCGCCTCGACTACGTGAACAACGAGGAGGATCGCGAGAACAATACCCGCGAGTTTTCCGACATCCTCAGCCTGTCCAGCCAGTGGGAGGGAGAGCGCTGGGGTTTCAGGAGCGATCTGGCCTGGGGCAGGGGCTACTTCGACCAGAGCGACATCCGGGGGCTCTCGCTGATGCCCTTCTTCAAGCAGAGCGAACTTCTGCAGTGGGTGTTCCGCTATACCTACCTGTCGAGCGAGGATGACAACGGCCTTCGCTTCCACCGTTACGAGCGCGAGATCGTCGCCGGGCGCGGTGACGAATACAAGGAGGCCTACCTCGGCCTGAACCTCTTCTTCAATAAACACAAGGTCAAATGGCAGACCGGCCTGCAGTACACCAGCATGGAAGACGCCGCCGGCGACGGCGGCGAATACGCTGGCTGGGGATTGACCACGGGGCTGCGGCTGTACTGGTAGCAGCAGACGGGCCGCTGCCCTCAGTCTATGGGCATGGGCGGCAGGCCCGGATAGCCCCGCCGCCCTTGCAGGCCACCGCTGTGGATGGCCAGTACGCGCTCCTCGCTGCCCCAGGTGCCCGTGCGCAACTTGTCGTAGAGGGCGAGAAACAGCTTTCCTGTGTAAACAGGCTCCAGCGGGATGCCGGTCGCCGCCTCGAAGGCCGGGATAAATTGCGCCAGCTCCCCGTTCATCCGCGCAAATCCGCCGCAGTGATAGGCCTGCTCGACGCGCCAGGGTAGCCGTGCCTGCAGGTCCGCCGCGGCCAGCAACTCCTCGATACGCCGTTCGCTGTCCGCTGCGCCCTTGAGCGCGGAAACCCCCACCACTTCCCCGCTGGCCCGCAGCCCCGCAGCGAGGCCCGCAAGGGTCGTACCGGTTCCCACGGCCACCAGCACGCGGTCCCAGTGGGCGCCACCGGCCTCTGCCAGTGCAGCTATCTCCCGGCAGCCGAGGAGGCCGTCGACGTTGGCGCCGCCCTCGGGGATAACCATGCAGCCGCCAAATCGCGCCGCCAGTTCAGCCTGGTATTCCGGGGAGCCACGGCGCCGGTACTCCTCCCGGCTTACCGCGACCAGCCGCATGCCCCAGCGCTCTGCGTCCGCCAGCATCGCTGTAGCTGTTTCGCCGCCGCGCACCACGCCGATGGTCTCCATGCCCAGTTCCGCGCCCACGGCGGCCAGGGCGTGGAGATGGTTGGACCAGCCGCCGCCAAAACTCAGCACCCGCCTGGCTCCGCGCTGTTTTGCCCGGGCGAGGTTGTGCTGCAGCTTGAAGGATTTATTGCCGGGTGCGGCGCCGCCAAGGCGGTCGAGGCGGAGGACGCTGACCTTGTCGAAGGGCACCCCGAGGATGGTTTTGCCAGCGAGTGAGTCGATCAAGGGCATGGACTCGGGTATGCCGGACTATCGCCCGCAGGACCGGGCTCCCACAGGCAATCCGCCCTGCAGGTGCTGGCCCTGGAAGCGATATACTGCAGCCCCTGTGGGAACTCGCTGCGCGAGCGATGAGCCCTCGCCATCACCGCTGGCGGTAAGGTATCCGGCAATAGCTGATCCCCTGGGCCGGCGCGGCGCGCTGCTTGTGCAGGTAGAGGTCCAGCGATTTCATCGACAGTTCGATATTCGCGGTGGGGCCGAGAAAGACATGCTCCAGTTCCAGTTGGCCGTGTTGCGGCGACTTCAGGTCGAAGGCGTAATACGGGACCAGCAGGGCGCGGCCCTCGCGAAAATGCACCGGCGCATCGGGGCCCGGCTCAATTGCCGGGGAGACGATCCGCCATTCCTGCTCCTCTTCGAAGGAGGGATGTTTGAGAATCGCCGCCATCCGCAACAGGTCCTCTTCCGCCTGCTCGAACGCCGGGGTCCAGTCGCTGTCCCGCACCTCGGTCTGCTTCGCCAGGGATTCAATAGCGTCGACGATACGCTCGATCAGCGCCAGCTGCTCACGCTCTGCATAGAGGCAGCGGCCGACCTGGAAGGCGTGCCGTCTGGCGCAGTCGAGTATGAATTGCGGCGCGAAACCCAGGCTCACCCCCTTGCCGTGGACACTGTAGCCACGCCACTGGCTCAGCAGGTTACCGTTGGCGCGGAAGGAGGCCCCGAAGATCATAGGCCCGCTGGCGATACGATGGGACAGCCAGTCGAGTAACTGGTTGAGCAGGGCCGGATTGTCGCTGCCCGCCTGGATGCGGCGGGAGATGTGCCCCTGCAGCAGGTCGAGGGTATGGCGCAGTTCCGCCGAGTCGTTCATGTAGCGGATGTCGGAAGAGCGCAGCACGCCGCTGCCGACGATGCCCAGCAGGCCGGACAGCGACGTGTAGTGGTAAAGGGTCTCCCGGGGCGGGTCGGAGAACAGTTGTCGGGTGATGTCGGCAATCATGGCCCGGGAAGTCTAGACCTTGTCGGTGAAACTTTCCCGCGCGAGGCTGGCAAAGACCCTAGCCGAGCCCCACGTTGTTCTTCTCCAGCACTTTCTCAGCCCGGTAGCTGGAGCGCACGAACACCCCGGACACCACTTCGAGGAAACCTTTCTCGAGGCCGATCTGGCGGTATTTCTCGAATTCCTCGGGAGTGACGTAGCGATCGATCGGGTAGTGATTTTTGGTCGGCTGGAGGTACTGGCCAAAGGTCAGGATATCGACATTTGCCGCCCGCAGGTCATCCATACACTGCAGGATTTCCTCCTCGGTCTCGCCCAGGCCCAGCATCAGGCTGGTCTTGGTGAGCACGTCCGGACGATGCTGCTTGGCATGGGCCAGCACCGCGATGGTCTGTTCATAACTGGCCCGCGGGTCGCGCACCGGATGGGTGAGCCGCCGCACGGTTTCCACGTTCTGGGCGAAGACCTCGATGCCCGAATCGACCACCGTCTCCACGTCCGCCAGCACCCCGAGGAAGTCCGGCGTCAGCGCCTCAACCGCGGTCTCGGCATTGACTTCCTTCACCCGGCGCACGCACGCGGCATAGTGCCCGGCGCCGCCGTCGGGCAGGTCATCGCGATTTACGGAAGTTAGAACCACGTACTTCAGGCCCATCAGTTCCACCGAGCGGGCGGTGTTCTCGGGCTCCTCGGCGTCCAGCCAGCCCTTCGGGTTGCCGGTATTTACAGAACAGAAGCGGCAGGCCCGGGTGCAGACGTCGCCCATCAGCATGATGGTGGCGGTACCGGAGCTCCAGCACTCGCTCATGTTGGGGCACTTGGCCTCTTCGCAGACGGTGGCGAGGCGGTGTTCGTGGACGATGGCATTGACCTTCTCGAAAGTCTCGCCGCCCTTGATCCGCACCCGCAGCCAGTCCGGCTTGCGCATGGCGGCACCCGCCCCGGCACTGGCCTTGATACCGTCCTTGATCGCGCTGATACCGCGCTCGTTGACGAATTTCTCGCCACTGGGCACGTGTTGGACGGGGATGAGCTCGGGCTCGGACATGGACATGGCTACCTGGGAACGTCTCTGGTACGGGCAGATTATACAGAACCTTGGGGCGGCTAGCGATCAGCCGCTGAGAGCGGCGGGCAGGGCTGGGAGAGCTCCCTGTGAAACGGCCGCAAGCGCAGGCGCGTCGGCGGGCGGCTGCGGAACTCGACCGCTTTTCGCTACGCGAAAAGCTGGGACTCGATCAGTCCTCGCCGAAAGCTCCCACCGACGCGCCTGCGCAAAAAGCAGCGGCCTGATTGTTTCACAGGGAGCTCTCCCAGCCCTGCCCGCCCCAACCGTCGGTGGTCCGAACCACCCTAGACGGCGTAGAATCTCCTTATGCCTCGTAGTTCCAAAGTTTCCTTCGATCCGGACGCCCGCACCAACTGGGGCATCCTGCGTCATCTCGTCCCCTACCTGCTGGAATCACCCTACCGGGTGCTGCTGGCGATGGCCTGCCTGATCGCCGCCAAGGGCGCCGTGCTGGTCATTCCCTTCCTGCTCAAGTATCTCGTCGATGCGCTCGACGGGAAGGATCTCAGCGCGCTCGCGCCGGCGCTGTTGATCGGCCTGGTGCTGGCCTATGGCGGGGCGCGCTTCGCCAACGTGTTCTTTGGCGAACTGCGCGACACGATTTTCGGGCGGGTCACGGAGCGGGCAATGCGGCGGATCGGCTTGCAGATCTTCCGCCACGTGCACACCCTCGACCTCGAATATCACCTCGGGCGGCGCACCGGCGGGCTGGCGCGGGACATAGAGCGCGGCGTGACCGGCGTCGGTTTCCTGCTGCGCTTCTTCGTGTTCAATATCGCGCCTACGCTGTTCGAGATCGCCATGGTGATCGGCATATTCCTCTTCGGCTATGGCTTGTCCTTCGCCGCGATCACGCTGGTGGCCATCGTCGCCTACGCACTCTGGTCCCTCTACGCCACCGAGTGGCGAACAGGTTTCGTTCGCGAGATGAACGAGGCGGACTCCGCGAGCAACACCCGTGCAGTGGACAGCCTGCTGAATTTCGAGACGGTGAGGTATTTCACCAATGAGGAATTCGAATCGCGGCGCTACGATCGGGAACTGGAGCGCTGGGAGATGGCCCGGCGCAAGAACCGGCTGTCACTGTTCGTGCTCAACGGCGGGCAGGCGCTGATCATCGCGATCGCCCAGACGGCGATGATCGGGCTCGCGGCCTGGCAGGTGAAGCGTGGCGATATCACCCTGGGCGATTTCATCCTGATCAACCAGTTCATGATCCAGCTTTTCCTGCCCCTGGGTTTCCTCGGTTTCGTGTTTCGGGAGATCAAGGGGTCCATGGCGAATATCGAGAAGATGTTCGAGTTGATGGCCATCCGGCCCCAGGTGGTGGACCGCGAGGGGGCGCAGCCACTGCGACTGCAGTCCGGTGGCATTCGTTTCCGCGAGGTGGCTTTCGGCTACACACCGGAGAGGGAGATCCTGCACGGGGTGAGCCTGGAGGTTCGCCCCGGGGAGAAAGTGGCAGTGGTCGGGGCCAGCGGCTCCGGCAAGTCGACCATGGTCAAGCTGCTGTTCCGCTTCTACGACCCGCAGGGTGGGCGGATCGAGATCGATGGCCAGGACATTCGCGAGGTCAGCCAGAAGAGCCTGCGCGGGGCTATCGGCATCGTGCCTCAAGATACGGTGCTGTTCAATGACAGCATTCTCGAGAACATCCGCTATGGCAATCCCCTGGCCAGTGACGAGGAAGTAGCGCAGGCCATCCGCCTGGCCCATCTCGACGGATTCATCGCGACACTGCCCAATGGCAGCGACACCCTGGTCGGCGAGCGCGGGCTCAAGCTGTCCGGCGGGGAAAAGCAGCGAGTCTCCATCGCCCGGACAATCCTCAAGCGCCCGCCCATCATGGTCTTCGACGAGGCCACTTCCTCCCTGGATAGCCACTCGGAGCAGGCGATACTGCAGGCCCTGCGGGAGATCGCTCGCGGCCACACCTCCCTGGTGATCGCCCACCGCCTGTCCACCATCATCGACGCGGACCGTATCGTGGTACTGGATGCCGGCCGCATCGTGGAGGCCGGCACCCACGTGGAGCTGCTGGCGCGGCCCGGGCCCTATGCGGCGCTGTGGCAGGCCCAGCAACGGCATGAAACCCCGGCGCGGCCCGAAACCAGCCTGAACTGAGACGAGTTGCGTCATTCGCGCGACGAATAGCGAGAACTCGGCTCGCTCCGCCCTTATAATGCCAGCATGGATATTCGCGCCCTTTTAAAGGACAAACGCCACCTGTTCTGGGCCCTGCAATTCGCGGGCTGGAGCGGCTGGGCGATGTCGTTCTTCCTCGGGGCGGTGGTCTGGAGCGAGGTGCCGCCCACCTACAAGTGGTACCCGCCGATCATCGCCACCATTGGCATGATCCTGACCTTCGCACTGCGCGCCCTGTACCGCTACATGTGGGAGATGGCGCTGCCGCGGCGCATCATCGCCATCGTTGCGGGTTCCTATGCGGCGGGGCTGGTCTGGATGTCGATTCGCGGGATTCTTTTCTACAACATGTTCCCTGGCGAGCGCGGGAAAAAGGAGTTGGAGGGGCTGGAGATGGTCTTCGCCCATTTCCAGGGTGCCGTCTCCGCGTTCTGGGTGATGCTGGTGTGGAGCGCCCTCTACTTCGGCATCAAGAACTACATGGCCGTCCAGGAGGAAAAACAGCGCAGCCTCAAGGCCCTGTCCATGGCCCACGAGGCGCAACTGAAGATGCTGCGCTACCAGCTCAACCCGCACTTCCTGTTCAATACGCTCAACGCCATCTCCACCCTGATCCTCGACCAGGACAACCAGCTGGCCAACGTGATGGTCACCCGCCTGAGCCGTTTCCTGCGCCACACCCTGGACAACGACCCGATGCAGAAGGTCACGGTGGCGGAGGAAATGGAGGCCCTGCGCCTCTACCTCGATATCGAGAAGGTGCGCTTCGACGAGCGCCTGCAGCTCTATTTCGAGGTGGAGGATCCGGTACGCGACGCCCTCATGCCGAGCCTGCTCCTGCAACCCCTGGTGGAAAACGCCATCAAGTACGCCATCTCCAAGGCGATCAACGGCGGCTCCATCACCATCTCCGCCTCCCGGCAGGACGCTGGCACCCTGTGCCTGAAGGTGGCGGACGACGGCCCCGGCATCGATCTCAAGGGCGGCGAACTGCGCAAGGGTGGCTGTGTCGGGCTGGCAAACTGCCGCGACCGGCTCGAAGTCCTCTACGGCGACCGGCAGTCCTTCGAACTCAGCGATACCCACCCCCACGGTCTAACGATTACGATATGCATACCCCTGGAGTTTGGCGAAACTACCCGATGAACCAGTTACGAGCGATCATTGTCGACGACGAGTCCCTGGCACGCCGCGGTCTGGCCCTGAGGATGCAGCAGATTCCCGGTGTGGACGTTGTCGCCGAATGCGCCAACGGGCAGGAAGCACTGGCTGCAGTCGCCGAACACTCACCCGACCTGCTCTTTCTCGACATCCAGATGCCGGGAATCGACGGCTTCGAAGTCGTACGCAAGCTGCAGACCGACAACATGCCGATGGTGATCTTCGTCACCGCCTTCGACGAGTACGCAGTGGATGCCTTCAAGATTCACGCGGTGGACTACGTCCTCAAGCCGATCGATGACGACCGCCTGCACGAGGCCATCGAACGGGCGCGCCTGCACCACCAGCAGGAAGAGTCGGAGCGCATGAAGCAGCGCCTGATGGAGCTGATGATGGGCATGACCGGCGCCAGCGCCAGCACCATCGAGGACATGGCCCAGGACGGCAGCACCCCACGCAAATGGCCGGACAAACTGATGATCAAGGATGGCAGCGACATCCGCCTGGTGCGCAGCAGCGAGATCCAGTGGGTCGATGCGGCGGGGGACTACATGTGTATCCACGCGGGCGATTCCACCCACATCATGCGCATAACCATGAAGGAACTGGAGGGCATGCTGAACCCGGCGACATTCCTGCGCATCCACCGTTCAACCCTGGTCAACACCAACGCCATCACCGGGGCGCAGACCCTGGGCAACGGCGATTTCACCCTGACCCTGGAAGGCGAGGTCCAGCTGAAGGTCAGCCGCGGTTTCCGCGAACGCGTAAGGGAATTGCTCGGCGCCTGAGCGCCGCCGCCCGGCCGCGATCAGGCGCCGGGGGCGAACTGGTGCAGTTTCAGGCGGGTTCCCGCCTTGCCCACGACTTCAATTTCACAATTGTTCCAGCCCGGCGGAATTGACCAGCGTTGATCCGAGGGGTAGCGCAGGGAGCGCTCGCCGGCGCCACAGACGAGATAGACGGCGCCGACCCGGCCCTGGACGCCGGAAATGGAAAACTCCGATCGGGTGAGCCCGCTTTTCCAGGAACCCGAACCGCCCTGGTAGAGGGGAACCAGTTCACCGCTGACCACCACCTCGGGCCGCGAACGAAAGTCCGCCTCCGCCGCGCGGTAGCGCGCGACCGCCTCTTCCACCACTGGCGTGCCGCGTCCCAGGGACTGCATCCGCAGCAGGGTTTCACCCCCGTCGGCGAGCATCATGCGCTGCAATTCCAGGTCGAGAATCCGGCCGAGGATTTTCAGGAACTGGTCATGGGACACATAGGTGTTCTTGAAATTGTTGTCCATCGCCAGGGACTGCAGTTCCACCACCCTGCTGAGGTGCTGCAGTTCCGCGGCGTCATCCTGCCAGCGGCTGGCCAGCGAGGCGGCGAGGATCTGGAACTTCACCTCTTCCAGCGCGTTGCGACCGGGGTAGTTTTTAAGTTGCACTGCCTTGTCGAAGGCACCGTCGTAATTTTCCTGCGCGTAAAGATCCCAGGCCTCGCGGTAGAGCTCTTCGAAGCGCGGCGACATCTCCCGCGGCAGGTCGAGAATCCAGGTATAGACCACGGGTTCGGCGGGCACCTTTACCGCTTTGCCGTTGCGCATGGCCGGCTGGAAACGCATGTTATCCAACTGGCGCAGCACCGCCTGCTCGACCTCCAGCACACCATTGGAGCTGTGGATGGTCGGATCGACGACCTTGCCGGTCTCGTCGATGTCGTAGGTGTACACCAGCCAGGCGTCGTTCTTGTAGTTGGTATCCAGGCGGATCGTCGCGCCGGCGGGATCGAGACTGCGAGGCGGGACGAACTGGGCGTAAGCCGGCGCCAGGCTTGCGGCACCGAGTGCCAGGACGAATAAATTACGCAGCAGTATGCGGGACAAACTTTTCGCGGTTGCGCTCATGTCGACTCCAAGGGATCAAGCCTGAAAGTGTAGCAGAGAGCGTGGCCCAGCTCAGTAGACTCCCAGTCGGCGACGGCTGCTGCTGCGCGCTTCGTCGATCTCGGAGCGCAAATCCTGCCACCTGGGGTCATTGGGGAACTCCCGCTCCGCCCGGTCTATCGCCTGGGTTGCCGCGTCGTACTCGCTCAGCCCGATCTGTTCGCGGGCCAGGCCCGCGTAGGCGTCGCGCAGGCTTGCACCCAGGTCTGCTACCGCCGGCAGGTCCGGGTGGCTCTGCTTCACGTCTTCGTAAACCTGCTTGGCTGTATCCAGGTCCCCCGAGCGCACGGCGTTCTGCCCGCTGCTGACGGCGGTCTCCGCAGCCGCCAGTTCCGCGGCCAGGCGTTTTCTTTCCTTTTCAGCCTCGGCTTCCGCCGCGGCCTGCCGCTCTGCCCGGGCGGATTCCTGCGCGCTGATTTCCTTGTCGAAGGCCGCCAGCACGCCCGATTCCGGCAGCACTTCGCTACCCGCGGCGATGCTGTCCCGGGCAGCCTGGAATTCTCCCTTGCCTGCGGCCTCCTTTGCCTGGGCCAGGTACCAGGCCTCCAGCTTCGCCAGTCCCTCGTCGATGCGGGCCTGTTCCTGCGGAAAGCTCTCTCCGACCTCCTGGTAAATCGCCACGGCCGCCGCGGCGTTCGCAGGGTCCTTGTCCATCGCCGCAACAAAGGCATCAGCCTCATCGAGCCGCTTGCCGGCGAGCTGCTGTGCTTCAGCTTCGGCAGCCGCCAGTCGTTCCCGCCGCGGCACCAGTTCCTGGGCCTCGGGGGCTATCGCCGCCGCGCTGTCCAGTTGCTCCCGTGCGGCATCCAGGGCGGCACTGTCCAGGGCGGCATCAGCGGCGGCAATCGCCTCGCCAAAGGCCGCGCGCTGCTCCGGTGAAAAGCCCGCCCAGCGCTGCTCATAGGCTTCGGACCTGGCCCGCGCCGCGGACAGTGCTTCGCGCTGCTCGTCCAGGCCGCTGCCCTGGGGATCGATCGCGGCAGCCTGGCTGATGAACTCGTCCGCAGTGTCAAAATCTCCCGCCGCGATTGCGTCTTTGGCTTCTGCCATGAGTTTGTCAAAGCGCTCCGCCTTCGCCGCCGCCAGGCGCATTTCATCTTCAATGAGGCCGGCACGGGATTGCAGGGCTTCCAGGTTTGAGGCATTGGCGAAGTAGAGACCGTAGTCAGTCAGCAGGTCACCGGCCTGCGCCGTCTCGCCGCTCTCCAGTGCTTTTTCGATCGCAGCGGTATAGAGGCGACCCACCTCCTCCAGCCCGTCCTGCGCGGCGGCATTGCGGCTGTCCATGCTCAGCACCTTGCGGAAAGAGGATGCAGCCGCACCGAGCGCCTCCTGGTTCATAGCGTTGTATGCCCTTGCCATTTCCGCGGTCACTTCGCGCTTGCTGGCGCCAGTACCGGAACCCTGGGCCTGCCACCACAGGTAGCCTCCGCCTGCGCCACCGGCTATGACCACTACCAGGATCAGCCAGACAAGAGCGGAACTGCCGGACTTCTTCTTGCGCCGACGCCCGCTGTCATAGGTGCCACTCACCAGGCGTTCGCGCTGCTGGCTGCCCTCCAGCCGGTAGGGGCGGGAGGAACCGGACACCGCCGGCGAGGAGGAATTGCTCAGCCGGGTCGATTCGACCCCGGACAGGGAGGTCCGCTCGAGATTTTCCGCCGATGTCGCAAGGCTGCGTGCGCTCGACGCACTGCGCGAAGCGCGCGGTGGCGCGGCCGGCATCAGCGCCTCGTCGTCATCGAAACCGGAGCTGGCATCCATAAAGGCCTGGTAGAGTTCCGCACCGGTCTGGAACCTGTCCGCGGGGGACTTGGCCAGCGCCTTGTTGATGAAGTCCTGGTAGGCGGAAAGTTTCTCCGGCAGGGTCGGAATCTCTTCCGTAAGGTGCTTTACGGCAGTGGTCACTGCCGAGTCGGATTCGTAGGGAAGCTGTTTGGTCAGCATCTCGTAGATAAGCACGCCGAGAGCGTAGAGGTCGGAACGACCATCGACCTCTTCACCCTTCGCCTGTTCCGGACTCATGTAACTGGGCGTGCCGACCATCAGGCCGGTCTGGGTCATCTGGGTGCCGGAATTCGCGGCGCGGGCGATACCGAAATCGGCGAGGACGAAGTCACCCTCACCGCGCAGCATGATGTTGCTGGGCTTGATGTCCCGGTGGACGTAGCCTCTTCCGGAAGCGTAGTCCAGCGCCTCCCCCATCTGCTTGACGATGGTGTAGATCTGACGCTGGGGAATGGCTTCGTGGATAAAGTCCGCCAACTCGCCACCGCCAAGCAGCTCCATGGCGATGTAGTTCAGGCCGTTGTAGGTATTGACGTCGTAGATCTGCAGGATGTGCGGGTGAGTAAGACGCGCGGAAATCCTCGCCTCGCGAATAAAGCGCTCAGAGAAGCTTTCGTCGGCGTTCATCGCGGGATCCATCACCTTGATCGCCACTTCGCGGTCAAGGTTGAGGTGTAGCGCGCGATACACCGTGGCCATGCCGCCACGGCCGAGACGCTCGTAAAGCTCGTAACCCGGTAATTCGAAATCTGCCATGCGATTGGAAGAGTACTAGCTAGCTTCGGTTAGCATAATTGCAATGGAGCTTACACTCAATTACGTGCAATACGTAAAAAATTCGCTCGTTTGGCCATAATATTGGTATACACTCAATCCGAAAGTGCCGGCCAGGATGCCTTAACCAGTAGATTTAATGACCCCTTTCTCCGCCGACAGCCACCCGGGACACAAACGCAGCCACAACGAGGATTGCTTCGAAGCAAGCCCCGACGGCAGTCTTTGGCTGGTCGCCGATGGCGTTGGCGGGCACGCCAACGGTGAGGTCGCGTCCGCCATTGTGCGGGACACCCTGGTCAGCGACAGTAAAAAGGGCGTCGAGTTGGTCCAGTCCATTCGCAACGCCCACGACGAAATTCTCCGGGAAATCGCCAGGCGTCCCGCATGCAACATGGGATCGACTGTCGTCGCCCTGCGCCTGCAGGACAAAAAATATGAAGTGGCCTGGGTCGGGGACAGCCGGGCCTACCTCTTCAACGGCGAGCAACTGCGCCAGATCACGCGCGACCACAATCCCGTCAGCGAACTGGTGGCGCGCGGCGTCATCACCCCCGAACAGGCTGCTCATCACCCCGAGCGCAACGTCCTCAGCCAGTCACTGGGCGTATCCGACGCGATCAAGGTCGATCCCGAGCGGGTCCGGGGCGAACTGCAACGCGGGGAACAGTTCCTGCTGTGCAGTGACGGCCTGAGCGACGAAGTGCCGGACGACTACATCAGGCAAATCCTGCGCGAGAACGATTCACCGGAAAGCCAGGTCAATGCCCTGGTAAAAGCGGCGCTGGATGCCGGCGGCCGTGACAATGTCACGGTGATAGTCGTCGGTGAAAAAGCCAGGAGCGCACCCGCCGGACGGGCGGATAGCCAGACCACGCTCGAGGGTGAAAGGGCGGTGCAGGCAGAAGCGATAGAACGCAGCAACGACCGGCTGGCCTGGCTGGTGCTCGCGGGGCTCGCCGGCCTGGCCCTGCTCTGGGTACTGCTGAAGTCCTGAACCGGGCGGCGGCTTACCCGGCTTTAACCGCCGCCGCGTTCCAATTCCGACGCATGAATGAAGGTTGTCTGGTCTGTAGCCTGGCGCTCGCTGCTGGGGCGCGACATGCGCTCAGTCACCCTGAAGATAATATCGTGCAGGCGGATTTCATCGTCGTGGCGCAATTGCTGGCGGGAAACCGCGCGCTTGCCGTTGACTACCGTACCGTTTGAGGAGCCGAGGTCCTCGATGAAGAGCCGCCCGTCGTCGACCTCCAGGCGCGCGTGCTGGCGCGATACGTGGGGCGTGACGATGGCGAGGTCACATTCCAGTGCCCGGCCCAGCACTATGGCGTCCACCACCGGGTAACTCAGGCCATTGAGCGGGCCGGTCTCCGCGGAGATGATCCACTGGTGCTCAGGCTCGCCGTCACCCCCGCGCTTGAGGAAACCGGACACGCCGTGACTGCGACGGTCGTTGATGGGCGGGACGTTATTGAGGATGCGGCGCTCCTCGAAGGAGCGGGTCCGCTCGATCCCGCGGGAGGAAATCTGGAAAAACCAGGCCAGCGCGAAAGTGATGGGAAAACCCAGCACCGCGGCGTAAAGGAAATAGCGGGACACCAGATCGGCATCATAACCCAGCGCCGGCGCGACGATATCGAAGACCTGTAAGGCGCCCCAGCAAAGCAGGACATAAAGCAGGCAGGTGCGTATGACCTTGCGCCTGCGCAATTCATTCAGGAACGATTTGCTTGTCTTGGCATCCGGGTCCATATACTCGTGTCTGCTGTTAACAGGAAATTCCGGCCAACTATAGCGTACTTTTTCGCCACAGGTGAATCCGCCGGCCAGTGGGACTGGCATCGCGGGAAAAGTAGGCGTCGAAGGCGGCGTGGCGCTCCTCGTCGCTGATTTCAAGGAGTGTGGCGACGACATCCAGCGCCTCGAGTTCATCCGCGCCCTGGCGACCGTCCGCGGCGATCACTTCCAGCAGCATGAGAAGGAGTTCGTGGCGCTCGCGGCTGTCGAGGATTTCCCTCAGCACTTCGGCTACCGTCGCCAGGTCGAGACTGCGGGCGTAGAGATTGAGTGCCTGCACCAGGCGCTTCTCCGCCTGGGCCTCGGGCAACCCGAAGTGTGCGGCCACCAGGTCGACCATCTTCGCGCTTTCCAGTTCGCAAACCTGGCCGTCCCCAAGCGCGACATATTCGAGCAGGGCCGCCACCAGGTAGCGCGGGTCGAAGAAGGTGGCCCTGGGTGCACGGGTGACGACAATGCGCTCCCCTTCCAGCACCAGCCCGTAATTGCTCTTGTTCATAGTCGCCCACCCTTGGGAACAGGCCACAGTATAGGAAACCTGGCTGTATGTTGTCATCGCCTCCGGCAACCACTTCCGGCTTACTGTGCTAGGCTGGAAAAAACCGTCGGGCACGCCACCCGGCGCCGCGCTGGCAGCGACATAACATAATCCCCACTCGGCAATCACCGAAGGAGTCAGCTATGCAACCCCAGGACCAGACAGACCATATCGCCATGCTCTCCCTGATGATGGTAGGTGTGCTCACCCGGCGCATGAAGGCGCTGGGGCAACTCGACCCGGAAACCGAACGCCACCTGCACAAACTGGTGAAAAGCGTACGGGAGCACGCTTCCCTATCCGGTGTCGAGGACCTCAACACGCTGTTCGACAATATCGATAAATCCCTCGGGAGTTAACTCCCGAGGCGGGTTACAAATCGTTAAACTTCACCGCCGCTACACGTTTTTTGCGGTAGCATAGCCCCCCTGTTGAATAAAACTCTGCTTTCCATTCATGCGCGGGAAAGGACGTCCGGCTGATCCCCCCGCGGTACCTGGTAATTCCAGAGCACTCCGAGACCCAAGCGCTGACAATGAAAAAACGCTTCTTCCTGGCTGCACTTCTGCTCACCGTGGTATTCGGTGGCGCCATCGGCTTCAAGCTGTACAAACAGGCGATGATTCGCGACTACCTCGCGACCCACGGCAACCCCGCCATCCCCCTGCGCGCCACGGTATCCCGCAGCGAAACATGGGACCAGCGACTGCCGGCCATCGGCTCCCTGCGCGCCCGCCACGGCATCGAAATCCGCAGCGAGGTGAGCGCGGTGATCAAGCATATCGAGGTCGGCTCCCGCGACAGGGTCGAAGCGGGAGACCTGCTGGTGCAACTGGACGACACCGTGGAACGCGCCACGCTGAAGAGCGCCCGCGTGCGCCTGGAAAGGGCCCGCTCCAATTTCAAGCGCGACAGCGCCCTGTTTGAACGCTCGCTGCTCTCCGAGGAGCAGTTCGAGGAGAGTCGTACCGAGTTGCAAAGCGCCGAGGCCCTGGTGGAGGAAACCGAGGGTATCATCGACCGGAAAACCATTCGCGCGCCCTTCTCCGGCACTGTCGGCATTCACAACCTCAGTAAAGGCCAGTACCTGGAGCAGGGTGACGAAATCGTTACCCTGCAGGCCCTGGACACCCTCTACCTGGATTTCAGCCTGCCGGAAAAAGAACTCGAGCGCCTGCACCCGGGGCAGCGGGTAGAATTCCGGGTTCCGACCCACGCTGCAAAAAGCTTCTGGGGCGAGCTGCGCTTCGTCGATGTGCGGGTGGAAACGACGACCCGCAATGTGCTCGCGCGTGCCCTCGTCGACAATCCCGGGCACAAGCTGCTACCCGGCATGTTTGCCTCGATCTCCGTCATCCTCGACGAATCGCGGGACCTCGTCACCGTGCCCCGCCAGGCCGTCGCTTTCTCGCTCTACGGTGAAACCGTCTACCTGCTGGAGCACGACCCGGACCAGGCCGGGCAGTGGCGGGCGCGCCGGCGCGCCGTGAGCAGCGGCGAAGTGCGCGGCGACAGGATAGCGGTAGACGGCATCCCCGCCGGGGCGGCACTGGCCCTGGATACCCAGAACCGCCTGCTGGAAGGTTCCCCGGTCACCATCGTCAACCCGGAAGTCCTCGGGGAGTCCACGGTGGCGGCGGACGAACAGGAACAACCCTGATGCGCTTCACGGACCTTTTTATCCAGCGCCCGCTGCTCGCCTGGGTACTGAATTCGCTGATCCTGCTGTTTGGCATCGTCGCCTTCAGCTACCTGGACCTGCGCCCCTACCCCGAGGTGGATACCGCCCAGGTGAGTGTCCACACGGCCTACCCGGGGGCGCCCGCCGACGTGGTGCAGGGTTTTGTCACCGGCCCACTGCAACGGGCGATCGTCGGCGCGGAGGGTATCGACTACTACACCTCGAACACCACTGACGGTGCCTCCAGCATCACCATCTACCTCACCAAAGGGGAAGACCCGGACCGGGTACTCACCGACGTGATCGGCAAGGTGGCCTCGGTGCGCGGGGAATTGCCGGAGAACGCACTGGAGCCGGTGGTCACCAAGTTCTCGGGCGACACGCCGCCGATCTGGGTTCGTGTCAAGGCAAAGGACGACAGCATGTCGCCGGAGCAGCTGACCGAGTTCTTTTACCGTGTGATGCGCCCGGTCCTGCTCACGGTGGAAGGCGCGGCCAACCTCACGGTCATCGGCGAACGCCCCTTCGCCATGCGTCTCTGGCTCGACCCGGTGCGCATGGCGGCGGTAGGCGTCACCGCCGGCGATCTGCGCCTGGCGGTGGAACAGAACAGTTTCACCAGCGAAGCGGGCGAGATCCGCGACACCTATACCGTGCAGCCGGTGCGCGCGGAAACCGATATCAGTACCGCGGAGGGTTTCGCCAATATCGTCATCCGCGAGCACGCCGGCGCGGTGGTGCGAATCCGCGATGTGGCGACGGTGGAACTGGCATCGGAACCGCAGCGCAAGAAAGGATTCTTCAACAACGAGCCGGGGCTGCTCACCGGCATCGCCATGACCCCGGACTCCAACCCCCTCTCCCTGAGTCGCGAGGTGCGTGCCGCGGTGGCGAACATGCAGGACAAGCTGCCCTCCAACGTCGAGGCCGAGGTGTTCTTCGATATCGGCCAGTTCGTGGCACAGGCCCTGGGCGAACTCACCAGCACGCTGTTCGAGGCCCTGGCCATCGTCGCGCTGATCACCCTGCTCTTTTTCGGTAACCCGCGTTCCATCCTGATCATGCTGATCAGCATACCGCTCTCGCTGGTGGGCACCTTCCTGGTGATGTGGACCCTCGGCTACTCGCTGAACCTGTTCACCCTGCTGGCGCTGGTGATCGCCATCGGCCTGGTGGTGGACGACACCATCGTGGTGGTGGAGAACATCCACCGCTACATCGAGCACGGCATGAGCCCGATGGAGGCGGCGGTCACGGGCACCAGGGAAGTGCTGGCCCCGGTGATCGCCATGAGCCTGACCCTGGTCGCCGTGTTCCTGCCCATCGGTTTCATGCAGGGACTGAGCGGGCAACTGATCGCCGAGTTCGTCTTTACGCTCGCCGGTTCGGTGGTCATCTCCGGTGTGGTCGCCCTCACCCTCTCGCCCATGTTGTGCTCCCGTATCCTCGCCCGCCAGCAGGAAACCGGCATCGCCCACTGGCTGGACGAACGCTTCGACCGCCTGCGCCTGGCCTATGCCGGCACGCTGCGCAACGCCCTGCAGTACCGGCCGGTGTGGCTGCTGGTGGCCGCTGTCGTGATCGCCAGTATTCCCGCCCTGTTCCTGCTGTCGGAGCAGGAAGTGGTGCCGGCGGAGGATACCGGCTACCTGCACATGGCCTTCTCCACACCCCGCCACCTCAATGAGGATTACACCAGCGAGCAGGCGCAACAGCTCGAGGGCGTGATCAAGTCCCTGCCCGGTGTACAGGGATCGCTGCGTCTGGAGGGCATGATGCCCAACGGTGCCTCCATCGCAATCGCGGAAATGAAACCCTGGGACGAGCGCGAGGTCTCCAACATCGAGTTGCTGCCAGGCGTCCAGCAGCAGCTCAATACCATCCCGGGCCTGGAAGCCAACGCCTTCATCATCGATATCTCCCCCGCCGGCGGCGCCGCCGCACTGCCGATCCAGCTGGCGATCCAGACCACTGACGAGTTCCCCCATCTCGGCGAGGTCAGCGACCGGGTGCTGCGGGAAATCCGCGCCAGCGGCAATTTCGCCTTCGCCGCGAGCGACCTGAAATACGACAGCCCCCAGGTGGATGTGCGAATCGACCGCGACAAGGCCGGCGAGCTGGGCATCAGCATGGAGCAGATCGCGACCACCCTGTCGGTCCTGCTGGGCGAAGGTTACATCAATCGCTTCAGCTACCAGGGCGAGAGCTATGACGTGATACCGCAGGCCGGCGCTGACCAGCGCTACGACCGCAGCTGGCTGGAGCAGTACTACCTGCGCACGGCCAGCGGCGAACTGATCCCCCTCGGCGCGCTGGTGGAGACCCGGCTCATTGGCAAGCCCTCCCAGCGCACCCAGTTCAACGGCCTCAACGCAGCGACCCTGTCGATGGTGATGACCCCGGGGGTTTCCATGCAGCAGGCCCTGGACTACCTCGAGGAAACCACGCGTGAATTACTGCCCCAGGGCTACAGCACCGACTACGGCGGCAAGGCGCGAACCTTCCTGCAATCCGGCAACACCCTGATGCTGGCCTTCCTGCTCTCCCTGCTGACCATCTACCTCTTCCTGGTGGCGCAGTTCGAGAGCCTGCGCGACCCGCTGGTGGTGCTGGTGACCGTGCCCATGTCGCTGTGCGGCGCCCTGCTTTTCCTCTGCCTGGATTTCGCCACCCTGAGCCTGTTCAGCCAGGTGGGGCTGATTACCCTGGTGGGGCTGATCAGCAAACACGGCATCCTGATGGTGGACTTCGCGCGGCGCCTGCAGGAGGAAGGGGTGGAGTTCAGCGAGGCGATCGTGGAGGCCGCCTCGGTGCGCTTGCGGCCGATCCTGATGACCACGGCGGCGATCGTGATGGCGGTGATTCCGCTGCTCATCGCCTCGGGGCCGGGGGCGGTCAGTCGCAATCACATCGGGCTGGTGATTGTGTCGGGGATGACGATCGGGACGCTGTTTACCTTGTTTGTGCTGCCGGTGGTTTATACCTATATAGCGGAGCGCCGGGCAAAAGAGACAATCCCACAGGGAGAGCCCTCCCTGTAGGAGCCCGGTCCTCCGGGCGATCAGTAGTTGGGCGAAGCTCTTTGCTATCGCTCGCAGAGCGAGCTCCCACAGGCGTTGTGGGAGCCCGGTCCCCGGGCGATCAGTGGTTGGGCGAAGCTCTGTGCCATCGCTCGCAGAGCGAGCTCCCACAGGCGTTGTGGGAGCCCGGTCCCCGGGCGATCAGTGGTTGGGCGAAGCTCTTTGCCATCGCTCGCAGAGCGAGCTCCCACACTCCCACACTCCCCCAGATGGGGGGGTTATTTCTTCAGTTTGAAGGCCACTACCGCGTCGCCCATGGTTGAGCCGTACATGCTGTGGCCACCGGCGGCCACCACGATGTACTGCTCGCCGTCGACCTCGTAGGTCACCGGCATGGACACCGCGGCCGCGGGTACGTCGGCTTCCCAGAGGATTTCCCCGGTGTCGGCATCGAAGGCGCGGAAAGTGTCATCCAGGGTAAAGCCGATGAACACCAACCCGCCCGCGGTCAGCAGCGGACCGCCGGCTCCCGGGGTGCCGAGGTGGATGTCCAGGGGGAAGGGCGCGAGCTTCTTGATGCTGCCCAGTGGCACTTCCCAGAGGATTTTCTTCTTCACGATATCCAGCGCCACCAGGGAAGCCCAGGGGGGCTCGGCGCAGGGCGTACCCAGGGGCGACATCAGCGGCAGGACTTCCAGCGCGTAAGGTGAACCGGGGTTGGCGAAACGCATCGGGCCACGGCCTTCGACCTTCTTGGTCTCCTCGTTGGCGGCCTCGGCGCGCGGCACCAGCTTGACCACCATCGGCACGTGGGTGCTGGGTACGATCATGACGTTGCTGTCGGGATCGTAGGAGGCGCCACCCCAGTTGGGGCCGCCGCCCGCCGCGGGCATCATTACGGTGCCCTGCTCGGTAATCGGCGTATAGATCGGGCCGGTGACGTATTTTTCAGCTTCCTTGCCACACAGGTAGGCGTCGATCGGTGTAATGCCGCCGGCGGTCTCCGGGTCGAAACCCTGGCGGGCAACTATCGGCATGCCTACCGGGAAGGGCTGGGTCGGCGAAAGCACTTCCCCGGGCGCCTTGGGCGACTGGGGCACCGGGCGCTCCTCGATCGGTACCAGCGGTTCACCGGTGGCGCGATCGAAGACGAAGACGATGCCCATCTTGGTGTTCTGTACCAGGGCCGGGACCATCTCGCCGTCCTTGGGATAGTCGATCAGCATCGGACGGGTCGGGATGTCGTAATCCCAGACGTTGTGGTGTACCAGCTGCTGGTGCCAGACCACCTCGCCGGTGGATCCACGCAGGGCGACTACCGAGGTGCTGTAGTGGTTGTCGCCTGGGCGGTTTCCGCCCCAGAAATCATCCGAGGCGCTGGTGGTGGGCAGGTAGACCAGGTCGAGTTCGTTATCCACAGCCATCGAGCTCCAGACGTTGGCCTGGCCGATGTCCCTGGTGCCCTTGGGCCAGCTGGCCATCGCGGGGTCGTTGGGATCGCGCGGCACCGGGTCGAACTCCCAGCGGTACTCGCCGCTGCGGGCGTCGTAGGCCAGGACCCGGCCGCTGGGTGCGTCGACCCGCTGGTTGTCCGCCACCGCAGAGCCGACGACGACCACGCCGTTGACTACCGCGGGGTTTGAGCTGGCGATGACTTCGCCGTCCCAGAGTACCGGCTTGCTGGTCGGCATCTGCACGATGCCGTTTTCACCGAAGTCCGGGCAGACCTTGCCGTTGCGCGCGTCGATGGCGATCAGGCGGTAATCCGTGGTCCCAAGCAGCAGGCGCGATTTGCATTGGGCGCCCGCGGGCGCTTCCTCATCTACCCAGTTACCCACCCCGCGACACTTGCGCATGCCGGTCATCGGGTCCTTGGGATCGAATTCCCAGCGCTGTTCACCGGTGGCGGGATCCAGGGCGATAACCCGGCGATGGATACTGCAGACGATCAGGTTGCCTTCGATCAGGGTGGGCCGGTCTTCCAGCGCCACCATGCCGTCGATGGCGGTAGGATCGTCGCCGTTGTGGAATTCCCAGGCCACCTCGAGTTGGGTGACGTTGCCCTTGTTGACCTGGTCGAGGTCGGAGTACTTGGTGCCGAACTGGTGATCGCCCACCGAACTCGCCGCCGTGCCTGCGCTGAATGCGCAGGCTGTAAATGCCAAACCGATTGCCCCGAGGAGACGACCGGCGGTGCGGCCGTCGAAAACTGTTTTCGTCGTCATGAACTAGCGCCTGTCTTGAAGCTTATTGTCGCCGGTTCGCGGTGCCCGGCCGGCGGGTATTGTCCACTGGCACGCAAGCAGATGCAAATTACAGTCAGATTGATGACGCGAAAGTAATGTAAGGTTTTGCCGCGACGGTGCGACCTCAGGGCGTGACCATCGCCTCTTTTGAAAGCTGCTCGATCTCATCCCAGCGGGCTTCCTTCACCAGGTTCGGGGCGACCATCCAGGAACCGCCACAGCAGACGACATTGGATTGGCCGAGGAAGTCGCGGAAGTTGTCAGGCGTCAGCCCGCCCGTGGGGCAGAAGCGCATACCCGGAAAGGGGCCAGAGAGGGCTTTCAACATGGCCAGGCCACCCACCACCGTGGCGGGGAAGAGCTTGCAGACCTCGTAACCGCGTACCTGGGCTGCCATCACCTCGGAAGGAGTTGCCACGCCGGGGACAAAGTCCAGGGGAAGATCACGCCCGGCGTCGAGCAATTCCAGCGACGCACCGGGACTCAGGGCGAGGTCGATACCGAGGTTGGCCAGTTTTTCCAACTCGGCGGCGCTGGTTACCGTGCCCGCTGCCACCCACAGTTCCGGGCATGCCTGCTTGACCGCAATGATGGCATCGAGCCCGGCGCTGGTGCGCAGGGTGACTTCAATAGCGCGCATGCCGCCACGCTGCAGGGCCTGCGCAAGAAGAAGAGTCGAATCCACATCCACCGCCGTGACCACAGGCAGCAGGCGCGCCTGCTTGAGTTTTTCGGCTAACATGCCGCACTCCTCGTGTAATAAACTTTCAGTTTGTAATGTAGCCTCGCGCCGCAGCGCGGTGCAAGGAGACCCCATGAGACTGCAAGCAACAAGCGTTCCACGTTGGCTCGCCACTCTGTTTTTCTGCACTCTGGCAGCCCTTGTTACCCGCCAGGCTCTGGCCGCGGAGCAAGAGAAGCCCCACACCCTGTTCCTCGCCGGCGATTCGACCATGGCGCCCAAGCTGCCGGAGAAGCGCCCCGAGACCGGCTGGGGAGAAATGCTGCAGGCGCATTTCGATCCCAACGAGATACTGGTGGAAAACCACGCCCGCAACGGCCGCAGCACTCGCACCTTCATCGAGGAAGGCCGCTGGCAGAAGATCGTCGACGCGCTGGCGCCGGGCGATTTCGTGTTCATCCAGTTCGGCCACAACGATGGCAGCGAGAACAAGCCGGACCGCTACACCCCACCCGCCCAGTACCGCGAGAACCTGCAACGCTTCGTCGTCGAGGCGCGGGACCAGGGCGCACAGCCGGTACTGTTCACGCCGGTCATGCGCCGCCGCTTCGACGAGCAAGGCAATTTTTACGACACCCATGGCGCCTACCCGGGCCTGGTACGGCAAACCGCCAGCGAGATGGACGTCCCGCTGGTCGACATGCACAGGGACAGCGGCGCGCTTCTCCTGCAACTCGGGCCCGAGGCCTCCGTCCCGCTGTTTCTCATCCTTTCCCCGGGTACTTCTGAAAACTATCCCGAAGGGCTCGACGACAACACCCACTTTTCTCCCCTTGGCGCCAGGGAAATGGCGGGACTGGCGGTAGCTGAAATCCGCGCACTCAAGCTGGGGCTCGCTGACTACCTGCTGCAATGACTCACTCCCGCGGGGCCTGGAATGTCGCGCGAAGGAAATCCGCGGTGATTTCCAGCGTCCGTGGGAACCAGCGATCGAACAACCAGAATGTGTGCGGTGTGTCCGGCAGGGTGTGCACCTCGACGCGGGTGCCATACTCCGCCAGCCCCTCGACAAAGTCATCGCGCCCCACGTGAAAGCGCGCCTGCGCACTGTTGATGAACAGGGTGGGCGGCGACTGCGCCGACAGGTGAGTGAGCGGCGAGGCTTCACGCCATAGCTCCGGGTAGTCCGCGTAACGCCCGCCGATCCAGAGCCCGAAAGCAGAGGTCTTGTCCGGCGCGTCCTCGTATTTGCGCGCCGCCGGCGAGACCATGTCTACCACACCGTCGATATTCACCAGGGCCTGCACAGGGCTGCTGTGCATCTGCGGATCATCCTGCACACTCATCGTCACCGCGGCAAGGCTGGCAAGATGCGCGCCGGCGGAGGTCCCCAGCAGGGCCACCCTGTCCGGGTCCATGGCAAAGCGTGGAGCGTTCCCGCGCAGCCACTCTACCGCTACCCCGATATCATCCAGCGCCGCCGGATACAGCGCCTCACGGGACAAGCGATAGTCCACCGTCGCGGCGACATAACCCCGTGCCGCCAGGGCCTGGGCGAAAGGCGCGAGGTAGTCACGCGCACCGCTGCGCCACCCGCCGCCGTGCACCAGCACCACCCCGGGGGCTGAGCCAGCAGAATTCGCCGGATAGTAGACGTCCGCTCTTAACTCCCGGCCATCGACCGATGCATAAACCTCGCCTGAGAGCCGCAAAATCGACGACGTTTTTACAGTTTCTACCAGCGCAATTCCCGGCCAGTGCTGCCCGTGCTTGCGCAGTTCGTTCTCCGGCGTGTAAGCCACCGGCTCCCGCGGCAGGGGCAGAGGTATGCGAGGACGCCAATCGCCCAGCACACGAAAAGCCCGGTACGCGTCGACCTCGCCCTCGCTCAACTGCCGCCTCACGGCACTGCCGGAGACCCCGGGGCCGGAATTGGCATATTCGAAAAACCGCGCGTCCCCAGGCAGGAACTCCTCGCGCCCACCGTCCCTGGCTGTTCCTTTCATCGAGGACCATCCTTCGTCCCGAATATGTCCGTCCATCCAGCTGTCGATAAATGCCACGGCGCCAATCGCATCCGGGTCGGCATAGCGCCCATCCCCGAAGCTCGTGGTGGGATGCCAGGGCCTGCCAAGGCTTGTGCTGTTATCGAGCACTCCCGCTTCGCGGGTAAGCCGGCAATCGATGAACACCAGACCATAAGAATCTTCGATGTGCGTACTCGCGGCGGTGAGGTAACCCGCTATTTCGTGCGCCGAAGCCCGTCCGCGCATGCGGATCTCCGAGCCGACAAACAGGCCAGTGCCAGCACCAAAAATAAAATCCACATTGCCGCTGACCAGGCTGTCGACAAACAGGCTGCGCCCTGAAAGCAGGAACAGCGTGTCCTGGTGACCCTCGACGCTAATGCGCTCGAACAGCGCCCGATCGCTGCCCGCATCAAGCATCAGCGCCACCGCCTGGGCGTCGCTTATCTTGCCCGGGTGCCCTTTTGGGAGAGCGTCGTTGGCGGGATAATCGAAGTCGTTGACGATACTCAGGTCGCGGGCTGCGAAATCCGGGGCGCGCACAATCACCGTGGCAGAACCCCAGGTAGTCCAGGGGCCACTTCCATCCGGGCGCTCCTGGCCGGCGTAAGCGTCGTAGCGGATTACGGTTTTACCCTGCCCCTCGCCAATCAACTCCACACCGGGTGTTTCGATCAGGAGTTTTTCGCGGTAGTCACCTGCGGGGATGTGTACCTGCCAACTACCGTTGTGGAGCTTCGGCGCTGCGGCGATGGCGGCACCGACAGTTTCATACTGGCCTTCACCGACGCAAGCATCGTAGTTACACGCTTGTGCTTGAAAGGCCGGGGAAAAACACAACAATGCGATTGGCGCAAAGCCTGACCACGAGACAGGGCTTCCCGAAAACCGCATAAAGCGCCATCCATGGCAGCTCGTCCTCGGCCGTCCCTGGCCTCGTACGTTTTCGGGAAGCCCTGTCTCGCGGCCAGTCTCTACCACCGCCCGGGAGCGTTCGGTTTCGGAGCTTCGATTCGGCAACAAGATAACGGGAGCGAAATCTGGCGAACGAGGATGCACCCAAGCACCTCTTCAATAACTTGGCGTATCACGCCGATAAGCGGCATCAAACAGCGACTCGCTGCCAAACATCAAATCCGCAGAAGCCCGATTACAGGCCACCGGCACATTCCAGACACTGCACAGACGCAGCAAAGCCTTCACGTCGGGGTCGTGGGGCGCCGGGTCCAGCGGGTCCCAGAAAAACACCAGGGCATCGAGCCCTCCCACAGAGATCAGGGCGCCGATCTGCTGGTCGCCGCCCAGCGGTCCGCTGTTGAACTTCTGCACCGGCAGTTCCAGCGCGTCTTCCAGCAAACCGCCCGTGGTGCCGGTAGCCACCAGCTTGTGCGGCGCCAACAAGGCGCGATGCGATACAGCCCATTCAAGCAGTTCCGGTTTCTTGTGGTCGTGCGCCACAAGCCCGAAAGTGCGCGCAGACACGCTGCCGGAAATTTCGCTCATACGGTCGCACCAATCTTCCAGGGATTGAACTCGCAGTCACCATAGCCCAGCAATTCGCTGGCGGTACGTTCACCCGAGGCCGTGGCCAGGATGCGCTCGAAGATCTCCTCGCCCATGGCCTGCATGCCGATCTCGCCATCGAGTAATTTCCCGCAGTTGATATCCATATCCTCGCGCATCGCGTCGAAAAGCCGCTGGTTACTGGCGAGCTTGAGGCTCGGTACCGGTTTGAAGCCGAAGGCAGAGCCGCGACCGGTGGTGAAACAGACGATGTTCGCGCCGGAGGCCACCTGGCCAGTAACCGAGACCGGGTCGTAACCGGGGCTGTCCATAAAGGCCAGCCCTTTGCTGCGCAGCGGTTCCGCGTAGCGGTAAACCCCGGTCATCGGTGTACTGCCACTTTTCGCCTGGGCGCCGAGGGACTTTTCCAGGATGGTGGTCAGGCCGCCGGCCTTGTTGCCGGGCGATGGATTGGCGTCGAGTTCGATGCCATTGATGCGGGTGTAGTTTTCCCACCAGCGAATCCGCTCCAGCAGGGCCTCGGCGAGTTCCGGGGTGGCGGCACGCTGGGTCAGCAGGTGTTCAGCGCCGTAGATTTCAGGGGTTTCGGAGTAGATGACCGATCCCCCGTGGCGAACCAGGGTGTCGCCGGCAGCACCCAGGGCGGGGTTTGCTGTAATTCCGGAGAAGGCATCCGAGCCACCGCACTGCACCGCGAGGGTGAGTTCGCTGGCCGGCACGAGTTTGCGCGTGCAACTTGCCGCCCCGGGTATCAATTCAGCCAGCGCGGCGACTCCCCGGGCAATGGAAGCGCGGGTACCGCCGCTCTCCTGTATGGTGAAGGGGCGGATACGCCCGCTGCCCTCGAGGCCGGTCTCTTCCAGCAGGCGGTGTATTTGCATGGTCTCACAGCCCAGGCCCACCAGCAGGACCGCCGCGAAATTCGGGTGGCGGGCATAACCCTCCAGGGTTCGGCGCAGGGTGAGGTAGCCTTCATCATCGCCCTGCATGCCACAACCGGAGCTGTGCCCGAGCGCGACAATGCCGTCGATTGCCGGATACTCCGCGGCGGCGAGCAGCTTCTCGCCTTCCGCGGCAATGCCCCGGGCCACGGTCGCGGAGCAGTTTACCGTGGTGAGCACACCGATGTAGTTGCGGGTACCGACACCGCCGCCGGGGCGCCGGTAACCCATAAATGCGGCCCGCTGCGCCTCGGCCACGAATTCCGGCGTTACCGCGTTGCGACAGAAGCCGTAATCTTTCTCCAGTTCTCCCACCTTGCAGTTGTGCACGTGCACGTGCTCGCCCGGCGCTATCGGCTGGCTGGCAAAACCGATGACCTGGCCGTACTTGCGGATCGCCTCCCCGTGGGAAATTGGCACCAGGGCTACCTTGTGCATCGGCGGGATGTCCGAGCGGGCCTCCAGGCTCTGCCCTTCGACCGTCAGCAGGGCGCCACGGGGTATCTCGTTGACGGCGATAGCGACATTGTCCGCCGCGTTTATCCGTATCAATTGCATAAGCTTGCTCTCCGGCTACATGCACCGGTCCGGGAAGCGACAGCTGCCTTGCGGCCGCTGACCCCCTTCGTTACAGGACTGGCCAAGACACTACCATCCTTGCCATGAGGGCCACGATACCGTACTATGCCACCGGTAGCAATCATGTGACACCGCAGGCAGAGACCCATGGCCAAACCCCTTGAAATGCACCCGGACAGGCTGTTCCCCACGGACCAGGGAACCCGCGCAATCGCCAGGGAGCTGTACCAGGGCATACGGAACCTGCCGATTATCAGTCCCCACGGGCACACCGACCCGAGCTGGTTTGCGGACAACCAAGCCTTCGCTAACGCCGCGGAACTGCTGATCACTCCCGATCACTACGTCTTCCGCATGCTTTACAGCCAGGGCGTCAGCATGCAATCCCTCGGCGTGCCCACTGCCGACGGCAGCGCCATCGAAACCGACGGTCGCAAGATCTGGCGCCGTTTCGCAGAGCACTACTACCTGCTGCGCGGCACCCCTTCTCGAATGTGGCTGGACAGCGTTTTCTCCGAGGTCATGGGCCTCGAGGTACAACTGGAGGCCGCTACCGCCGACCTCTACTACGACCACATCAACGAACAACTCGCTTCCGCGGCCTTCCGCCCCCGCGCCCTGTTCGAGCGCTTCAACATCGAACTGCTGGCCACTACCGAGTCACCCCTGGACGATCTCGAACACCATCGCAAGATCAACGAGAGCGACTGGAGCGGCCGGGTCATCACTACCTACCGGCCGGACCCCGTGGTCGACCCCGACTACGAGGGCTTCGCGGATAACCTCGCCCGCTTCGCGGAACTCACCGGCGAGGACACCAGCAGCTGGAACGGCTACCTCGCGGCCCACCGGGCGCGCCGCGCCTTCTTCAAGGCCATGGGCGCCACCGCCACCGACCACGGCCATCCCAGCGCGACGACGGCGGACCTCTCCCCGCAGGATTGCGAAGCCCTGTTCCAGCGGGTTCGCGGCGGCGACTGCAGCGCCGCGGATGCCGAACTCTTCCGCGGCCAGGTGCTGACCGAGATGGCGGGCATGTCGCTGGAAGACGGCCTGGTCATGCAGATTCACCCGGGCAGTTTCCGCAACCACAACGGCTTCGTGTTCAAAAAGTTCGGCCGTGACAAGGGCGCCGATATTCCCTCGCAAACCGAGTATGTGAAGGCCCTGCAGCCCCTGCTGAGCCGCTACGGCAACGAGGCCGCGCTGACCATCATCCTGTTTACCCTCGATGAAACCAGCTACAGCCGGGAGCTGGCGCCGCTGGCGGGCCACTACCCCGCCCTGCTGCTCGGCCCGCCCTGGTGGTTCCACGACAGCCCGGAGGGCATGCGCCGCTTCCGCCAGCAGGCCACCGAGACCGCCGGCCTCTACAACACCGCCGGTTTCAACGACGACACCCGCGCCTTCCTCTCCATTCCCGCCCGCCACGACGTGGCCCGGCGCATGGACTGCGGCTTCCTCGCCGAACTGGTTGCGGACCATCGCCTGGAAATGGCCGAGGCCGCGGAGCTTGCAGAAGAACTCACCTACAAACTGGCCAAGCGGGCCTACAAGCTCTAGGAAAGCTATCGATGCGTATCGAACACGTCGCCTTCAACGTCGCTGAGCCCGTCGCCGTTGCCGCCTGGTACTGCGAGCATTTCGACATGCGCGTACTGCGAGCGCTGGACGACGCGGCAAAGACTCACTTCCTGGTGGACTCGGGCGGCGCGATGCAGGTGGAAATCTACAACAACCCGCCGAAGGACGTGCCCGACTACCACGCCATGCACCCCCTGCAATTGCACCTGGCCTTCGTCGCCCCTGAACCGCAAAAGGATCTCGTCCGCCTGCAGGCCGCCGGCGCCACCCTGGTGGAAGACCTGCACCTGCCGGACGGCTCCAACCTCGTCATGATGAAGGACCCCTGGGGGCATTCCATCCAGCTCTGCCGCCGGGGCGCCTGAGCACGTCCAGCCCGCGCCAGGGAACATTAACGACGGTCCGGGCAGCCCTACACCTTTCTTACACCCGCTTACATCCAATGCCTTGATCCGGCGGGCTGTCTGCTACACTTATTCCTTGTGTTCAAATAAAACAACAGGGGACCATCATGGCACGAATTCAGCTGTTTCCCGTCCTGGCCGTGTTAGCGCTGACAGCCTTTCCCGGCACGCAACTACTCGCAGCGAGCAAGAGCCCTGAACTTTCCACCATGGGCCAATCCAGGGCCGAAAAGGCCAGCGAGATGACCGCACTGAGCGCTCGTGTTTCCGGCGCCGCCCGTCCGGCGCGAACCGAGTTGGTAAACCTGACGGACGCGGAGCGGAAAATCCTGCGCGATACCGGCAAGGATGCCACCGGCCGTTTCCGGCTTGGCGTGCATCGCCCGCTGGCCCAGGCTGAGTCCAGCAAGGGCAGCGACCTGGTCATCAGCGTGCCGGGGGCACCGGCGATGCGGCTGGAGTTGGCACAGGTTAAAGGCTCGGTTGTGGTTTTCAACGATGCAGGCCAGGCCCGCGAATACACCGAAGACGGCTATACCCACAGCTTCGCTGGCGACAAACTTACCGTCCGCGGGATCGCACGGGTCGCAGGTGTCGGCGCTGTCAACCTGGGTGGCAACCTCTGTGACTTCAACGCCAGCTGCGTCGAAAACGCTTCCTGCGTTTCGCTTCCCGGCAATGTCCAGGCGGTACGTGACGCCTACGCCAGCATCGTCTACCGCTCGGGCCCCTACTACTACGTTTGCACCGGCGGCCTAATTGCCGATAGCGACAACGCTTCCGAGATACCCTACCTGCTGACAGCCAATCACTGTGTGAGCAAAGGCCAGGAAGCCAGCTCCCTCGAGACATTTTTCCAGTACAGTTCATCGGATTGCAGCGGCAACAATACCTGCCCGCTGTCTCTCGCCAACTCGGATACCAGCGGCTCCACGATAATCGCCACCAATCGCACAAGTGATTACACCTTGCTGCGGCTGTCGCAAAACCCGCCTGCGGGTTCTGTCTACCTGGGCTGGAATACCCAGCCGGTTGCGGCAAGCAACGGTACGCAGTTGTTCAGGATCAGCCACCCGGGTGGCGCCCCGCAGGCCTACTCGGAGCATGTCGTGGATACCACGACGACCACCTGTAGAAGCTGGCCACGCGGCGCCTGGATCTATAGCAAGGACACCTTTGGCGCGACCGAAGGCGGCAGCAGCGGTTCGCCAGTGCTGAACGCGGCCGGCGAGGTGGTTGGCCAGTTGAGCGGGGCCTGCGGTTTCAACGTGAACGAGGTCTGCGACAGCAGCTCGAATGCAACCGTGGACGGCGCCTTCGCCAATTATTATCCCGAGGTTTCCCAGTTCCTCGGTGCAGGCGGCAACGGCGGCAACGACCCGGAGATCTGCGATGACGGCGTGGACAACGACGGCGACACGCACATTGACTGCGCCGACCCCGATTGCGATGCCGATCCGGTATGCCCCGACACCGGCGGCGGCTGCACCGATGCGGACGGTGACGGCTGGTGCGCCGAGGAAGGCGACTGCAACGACGCCGATCCCAGCGTCAATCCTGGCGCCAAGGATCGCGGCGGTCCCAAGTGGAGCGACGGCGTGGACAACGACTGCGATGGTGTGATCGACGGCTGAGGGCCGCAAGGCCCTCCTAACTGGAACGCGTCTGCAACCAGCGCGGCAGGAAGCTGTAGGCGTCGAATTGCATGGCGCGGTCGAACTCGACCCCATGACGCTCGAGCAATTGCTGTAGCTCTCCGGCGTTAAAGGCATCGAAGGTTTCAGTCGCCCCGCCGATATACTCGCCGCCAACGAAAACCTGCGGGATGGTGGGCGAGCCGAGACGTTCCTGCAGGGCGGCGCGGATGTCGCCGCCCAGGTTGTCCTGCTGGAAGGCGGTGGAATCGAGGTCGATCGAACGGTAGTCCACCCCCAGTTCCCGCAGCATCTTGCGCACCGACCAGCAGAACTCACACCACTCCAGGGCAAACATCACGACAGGCCGCTCACGGTCCCCGATGGCCTGTTCGAGGAATTCGCGCGCGCTGTCTTTCGCCGCTACCGGGCTGGCCGGCGCTGCTGCGCCGCCACCGCCACTGAAGCGGCAGCCCGGGGTGGATTCGGAGAGCGCGAGTTCCTCCTCGGTCATGTCAGCGGGAATATCATCGAACAGGGGCGTGCTCAGGTAGCGCTCGCCGGTGTCGGGCAGCATGCACAGGATGTTACTTCCCTCGGGAGCCCGCTCGGCCACCTGCAGGGCGCCGTGGAAAGTGGCGCCGGAAGTGATGCCGCAGAAGATTCCCTCGCGGCTGGCGAGTTCCCTGGCCAGGCGCAGTGAGGCCTCGCCGTTGACCGCGACAAATTCGTCCACCAGTCCGGCATCGAGGACCTCACCCGCCAGCTTGGAGATGAAGTCCGGCGACCAGCCCTGCATCAGGTGGGGACGGAAGCCGGGATGACTGGCCGCCGGTGTGCCGTCGGCGCAGTACTGCTGGGCGATGCCGGAGGCGAGGATGGCCGAGTTCTCGGGCTCGGTGGCAATGATGCGGATGTCGGGGCGCGCCTCCTTCAACACCCGGGCCACACCCTTGAGGGTGCCGCCGGTGCCGAAGCCGGTGACGAAATAGTCCAGGTTCCGGCCCTCGAAGGCGCGCAGGATTTCCGGCGCGGTGGTGCGCGAGTGGGCGTCGGCGTTGGCCTCGTTCTCGAATTGCCGGGGCAGGAACCAGCCGTGCTTCTCCGCCAGTTCCGCCGCCTTGCGCAACATACCAGTGCCCTTCTCGGCAGCAGGTGTCAGCACTACGCGGGCGCCGAGGAAGCGCATGATCTTGCGCCGCTCCACGCTGGCGTTCTCCGGCATGGTGATCACCAGCGGGTAACCTTTCTGGGCGCAGACCATGGCCAGGCCGATACCGGTATTGCCGCTGGTGGCTTCCACCACCGTCTGGCCCGGCTGCAGCGAGCCGTCGCGCTCGGCGGCCTCGATGATGCCCACGGCCAGGCGGTCCTTGACCGAACCCATCGGGTTGAAGGACTCGATCTTGACGTAGAGATTGACGTGCTCCGGTGCCAGGTAGTTGATGCGCACCACGGGGGTGTTTCCCACGGTCTCGAGAATGCTGTTGTAGATGCCGTTCATCAGGTCGTCCCCTTTATGCTTGTTGGTTGGCTGGCGCCGCGGGAGTGCGCCCCGTGCACAGCGCCTGCACGAGTTCGGAGTTTAGCCCCATTGCGAGTTCCGCGTCCGGCCGGGCACCGAGCGCGTCGGCAATGCGCGAGA
The DNA here is from genome assembly GCA_033283325.1 of Halieaceae bacterium WMMBA4. GTDB lineage: Bacteria > Pseudomonadota > Gammaproteobacteria > Pseudomonadales > Halieaceae > Mangrovimicrobium. The sequence goes on along the minus strand of JAWMQO010000001.1, from coordinate 43,311 downwards.
AGAAGCAGCGATAGGAAACCGCGGCGGCCAGGTCGAAAATCTGTGTGTCGCTATAACCGCAGGTTCGCAGGCGGTCGATGTCCGCCTGCTCGATATGCGCGGGGTCGCTCGCCACCCGCGTGGCGAAATCCACCAGCGCCTGCTCAGCGTCTTCCAGCGCCGCTTCTTTCCCGCCGGCAAGGGCCTGTACCTGCGCTTCTGACAGGTTCTCGCCAAGCAGCCTGCGGGCGTAGGCCAGCGAGCAGTAGGAGCTGTCACAGGCCCTGGCGGCGGCGAAGTTCGCCAGTTTCCACTGGCGCGGTGACAAGGGCTCGCGCAGAGCGTCCATCAGGTGGCTGATGTGCTCCATCAGTTCGGGCCGATGGCTGAAGAGCCGCGCGTAGTTGGGCAGGTAGCCCCCGGCGCCGAGGCGCTGGTACAGGGCCTCGGTCGGGCCGTGGGCGTTCTCCGGTGCTGTGGTAGTGATAAAACTCATGGGCTCGTCTCCAGCCGTGCTCTCAAGATGGGGCCATTCTCCACCGCGAGCGCTGTAGGCAGCGTGTAAGCCATCGTGGTATTTGTCCACCCGGCGTGTTTTTACAGCGAAAACGGGAAGTTAGCTGATCCGGGGGGTTCGACTCACTCCCGCGACCTCCCTATACTTGCGGGCGATGCCTAACAGGAAGTCGGGGGAACATGTCGGGACTGGAGTTACGAGTACTGGGCGATCTGGAAGTGATCCGGGGCGGCAGCGCCCAGGTCCTGCCGCCGTCGCGCAAGACCCGCGGACTGCTGGCGTTTCTCGCCCTGCAGGAGCGCCCCCTGCGCCGGGAACAGCTCTGTGAACTGCTCTGGGAAATCCCCGACGATCCACGCGGCTCGCTGCGCTGGAGCCTTTCCAAGATACGCAAGCTGGTGGACGAGGACGACTGCCCGCGCATCATTGCCGACCGCGCCACAGTGGCCTTCGATATCAGTGGCGTCGACATCGACGTGCTCGCCCTGCACCACACCGCAGGGGCTGTGGAAAAGGCATCGCTGGACACCCTGCGCGACATCGCCCGCAGCGGCCAGGGGGCCTTTCTCGAAGGCCTCGACCTCCCCGACTTCCACGATTTTCACGCCTGGTGCGTGGGCGAGCGCGAGCGGGCGATTCGCTCCCGGGCCCGGGTGCTGGAGGAACTCTGCAGCCGCCTTGCCGACCGGCCCGAGGAAGCCCTGGAGTACGCCCAGGCCCGGGTGGCGTTGCAACCGTTCGAGGAGCTGCCACGGGCCGACCTGGTCCGCCTGCTGCTGCGCCTCGACCGGCGCCAGGAGGCTGAGGAGCAGCACCGCATTGGCCTGGAGAAACTCCGCGAACTCGGCGCCAGGGAATGCGGCGCCCTGCGCCGGGCACTGCAGCACGCGCCACCCAGGGCCGAAGCGGCGGCGACTCCCAGCCGCCGCACCATCCCGGACTACTCCCTGGTGGGACGCGAGGCGGAACTGGAGCTGCTCCAGGCACACATCAACGCACAGCACGGTGCCGGTGTGCTCCTGCTGCGCGGCGAGCCGGGCCTGGGCAAGAGCCGCCTTTTACAGGCGGCCGCGGCAATGGCCCGGGAGGCCGGCACCGGGATTCTCAAGGCCAGCGCCTTCGAGTCGGAAAGCATGCGCCCCTTCGGCGTGTGGAACGACGCCCTGCGCCGCGCCCTGCCGGAGAACGGCACCAGCCGCCTGCTCGCCAGCGGCGACCAGGTGAGTCGGGAGCAGGTCTTCAACAGCCTGGTGGCGGACCTGAAGTCGGCGACCGCCAGCCAGCCGGTGGTCGCCCTGTGCGACGATATCCACTGGGCGGACGACTCCAGCCTCAACGCCCTGCACTACGTGCTGCGCAACAACCGCAACGAACCGCTGCGGGTGATCATCGCATCGCGCGAGGCGGAGCTACGCGAGCACGCAACCCTGCAACAAGTAATCCGCGCATTGCGCGCCGACGGACTGCTACAGGACATCGTCCTGCAACCCCTGTCCGCCGCTGAGATCCGGCAACTGGTCCAGCAGCAGTTTCCCGGCGCGGACGCCGCGGCGCTTTCCGATGAGAGCGGCGGCAATCCCCTCTTCGCCCTGGAACTGGCGCGCGCCGGCATGGAAGGCGGCAGCTCCCTGACCGACCTGATCACCGAGCGCATGGCCGGGCTGGACGAGGAGGCGCGCAACCTGATGGCATGGTGTTGCGTACTGGCGCCGCGGATCAGCGTGCGCAGCCTGGAACAGGCCAGCGAACGGGCTCCCGCGGTGATCGACGACGCCCTGGAAAAGGCGGAGCAACAGGGCCTGCTGCTTCCCGGCGAGCGCGGCCTGCGCTTTGCCCACGAACTCATCCGCCGGGCCATCTACGAGACCCTCAGCCCCTCCCGCCGACACGCCATGCACCGCCGGGTGGCGGAACTGCTGGAAGTGGAAGCGGCCCTCGACCTCGACCTCGCCGCGGACCTGGCCTACCACGCCCGCCTGTCGGGTGATCCCGCGCTGGCAGGGAAGGCCATGGTGTCGGCGGGGCGCCTTTGCCTGCGCTTCTACGCCAACGAAGCCGCCATGAGCCTCTACCGGCAGGGAATGGAATTCGCCGCCCAGCTGGGAGACGCCCAGCGCGTTTGCCTGAGCCTGGAGCTTGGGGAGATTCGCATCAATGCCCACAACGAGGAGGACTGGTCTGCGCTGGTCGAGGAGATCGTGGGCCTGGCGGAACAGGCCATGGATCACGGCTCGCGCAGCCACGCGCGGATCGGCTACCAGATGGCCGCCTACCTGCGCTGGATGCACGGCGAAACCCGTGCCGCGCGGCGTTTTTCCCAGCAGGCGGAAAGGGTCAGCCGCGGCGCCAGCGAGGAGGCCCAGGTACTGGGCCAGGCGGAAGCCGCCAAGTGCCTGGCATTGCTGGAACGGGACCTCTCCGAAGCCGATGCCCTGGTGATGGAGGCGCGGGCGCTGGCCCGGCAGTCTGGAACGGAATGCGTGGCTATTCCCATGACCATGGGCATCCTGCGCTACTACGAAGACCGCCTGGACGAAGCGGTGGACCACCTCGAGGAAGCTCGTACCCTGGCCAAGTCCGAGGGCGACAGGCTCTCGGAGTACATGGTCAACGAATACCTGGCAATGGTGGAGATCGAGCGCTACGACTGTCATGCAGCGCAGCGCCACGCCCGCGCCCTGGTGGATATTGGCGAGCGCCTGCGGGAAGGCAGCGAGCGCCCCTTCGCCGGCGCGGTGCAGGCCCTGTGCCACTACGGCATCAGCGGCGAAGTGGCGCCGCTGGAATCCGCGCTGGAGTTGCTGCGGGTCGCGGACGCCAAGCAGCGGCTGGCCTTCGTCCTCAACCGGGCTGCCCTGTGCAGTGTCGACGGCGGACATTACGAGCGCGCGGCAGGCTTCGCCCGCGAGGCGCTCGAACTGGCACGCCTGATGGAGCGCCCCTCGGAGATTCTCCAGGCCCTGCTCACCCTGGAGCGGGTGCACCGGGCGCAACCCGGACTCCTGACGGATTCCCCGTGCGGGGAAATCCACGAAATCATGGCCGGCAGCGTGGCCGGCTGGGCGCGACGACGCGGCGAGCAAATGCTCGCCGAAGAGGTGGAATAATAATGTCTGACGTATTGCTGGAGCGGGTCTTCGAACCCCCACTGGATAAAGCCGCGTTTCTCAGCATGGGCGCGGCGGCCCTGGGTTGCCTCGACCTGTACCGGGCGAGCTGGAATGAGAGCTTCCTCGCGGAGGACGGAAGCAGGTTGCTATGCCGCTTCCAGGCGCCCGACGCCGAGGCCATCCGCCTTGTCACCCGCGGTGATACACCGCTGGAGAAACGCGCCTGGTCCGGCAGCGTGCACGGCCCCGACCTCGCATCCCTGGCCAACGTGGTGGTGGAGCGCAGTTTCGAGGCGGCCGCCAGCATGGATGAGCTGCAGGCGCGTGAAGAGGCCGCGGCCTGGTGCCTCGAGCAGTACCGGGTGAACTTCCTGCGCTCTTTCTTCTCAGCCGATTCGAAGCGCATGCTCTGCCTTTACCGGGCGCCGGACGCCGAATCCGTACGCCGTACCCAGGAACAGGCGAAGATGCCCTTCGAACGGGTCTGGGCCTGCCGGAATTACACGCCTGACAACATATTCGATTAAAAAAACACGCTGAATTCAACGCCCCCTCCAACGTGTGGGGGGGATTCTGGTCTCCAACGGCGGACAAACGCTACGCCGCAACACCAACGGAGACCAGAATATGAATACCTACACCCGTATCGTCGACAACGGCGTCAATGTCGCCGCCCTGACCGAAGCCCGCGATGCACTGGCCGGCGCCCCCGACCTGGCCCAGTTCCAGTGGCGCGCTTCCTGCCAGTGGGTCAACGGCACCCACTCCCGCTCGGAGGTCGAGCACTTCCAGGGGCTCGGCGCGGGCCAGTCGCACAAGCGCTGCTTCCGTTTCGATGCCGACCACCCGGAGATCTTCGCCGCCGGGGACGAAGGCGCCACTCCCGTGGAATACGTGCTGGTAGGCCTGGTGAGCTGCCTGACCGCAGGGGTCGCGACCATCGCCCAGCACCGCAACATCCAGCTCAACTCGGTCCGCGCCAGCATCTGCGGCGAGATGGACCTGCGTGGCATCCTCGGCGCCGACCCGGACGTGCGCAACGGCTACGAGGGCATACACGTGACTTTCGACATCGACGCCGACGCCACGCCGGAAGAGATCGAGGCCCTGGTTGCCCAGTCGCAGAAGCGTTCCGCTGTCTACGACATCATCACCAATCCCTCCTCAGTTTCCGTCGAGGTGCGGCAGTGAACTGCAGCGTCTCCAGCGGCCTGCGCGGGCGCACCGCGGTAGTGGTGGTCGGGGCCGGCCAGTCCGGCCTCGCCTGCAGCCACTACCTCACGCGCTTCGGCGTGGAGCACGTGGTGCTGGAGCGGGGCCGGGTGGCGGAGGCCTGGCGCAGCCAGCGCTGGGACTCCCTGCGCCTGCTCACCCCCAACTGGCAGAGTACCCTGCCGGACTGGAGCTATCGCGGAGATGAGCCGGATGGCTACATGGGCAGCGCGCAGGTCGCGCAGTTCATCAGCGGTTTCGCGGCGCACTGCAATGCCCCGGTAGAGGAATACACCAGCGTGCTGGGTGTGGACAGCTGCACCGGTGGTTACCGGGTGTCCACCGACCGGGGCGACTGGTTATGCGCCGGGCTGGTCGTCGCCAGCGGAGCCTTCGCCCGGGCCAGCGTGCCGGCCCTGGCCAGCGCACTTCCCGCGGAAATCGACCAGTTGACCTCGCACCAGTACCGCAACCCCGAGCAGCTCCGCAGCGGCGGGGTACTGGTGGTCGGGGCGGGTGCGTCCGGGGTGCAGATTGCCCACGAACTCGCCCGCAGCGGACGCCGGGTGAGCCTCGCGGTCGGCGAACACCTGCGCATGCCGCGCCGCTACCGGGGTCGCGATATCCAGCACTGGATGCAGTCCAGCGGCCTGCTCGACGAGTCCTGGCGCGAAGTGGAGGACCTGGCTCGGCTGCGGCGCCTGCCCTCGCCGCAACTGGCGGGAACGCCGGAAGGACTGGATATGGATATCGGCACCTTGCGGGCGGCGGGCGTGGAGACCCTGGGCCGGCTGGCCGGTGTCGCCGGCAACAGCCTGCAGTTTTCCGGTTCGCTGGCCAATGTGATAAAGCTGGCGGACCTGAAGATGAACCGTCTGCTGGACAGTATCGACGAACACATCGAGTCGCGCGGCCTGCCAGCCGGCGCAGGCGGGCGGCCAGCACTGACCACGGTGGGCGAAAAGCCTCGCCTTGCGATCAGGCTCGCTACCGGCGAGTTCAGCACCGTAGTCTGGGCCTGTGGTTACCGCCCCGATTACAGCTGGCTGAACCTGCCGGTGCTGGACGGCAAGGGCATGCCCCGCCACAAGGGCGGCGTAGCGGAGCTGCCCGGAGTTTATTTTATGGGCCTGCCCTTCATGCGCAGGCGCAAGTCCAGTTTCATCTGCGGTGCCGGGGACGACGCACGGGACATCGTCCACCAGTTGCTTATGTGGCTGGGGCAGCCGGTCGAAGCCTGCCTGCAAGCGGTGTCAGTTTAAGGCTGGCAATTGCGTTTGCGCCTGTAGCTGATACCCGCGAGGCTCAGCACCGCGGAGCCAAACAACCAGGCGGCTGCCGGCAGCGGCATTTCGGCGTCGGTAAAATAGGTCCCCTGGAGAAAAATGCCGGCCTGGTTACCGAACAGATTGATCGAACCGACCTCATTGCCCAGCGAAGAGAAATCCGTATAAAGGCCGGGAAAAGCACCCTCAACGTTGTCCTGGATCACCAGGCCGGAAATGGGACCGATGCCCAGGTGATCGGTCGCTCCGGCCAGGAAGGGGATATTATCTACACTGGCGTCGATAGTTTCGTAGAAGTCATAGGTAACGCCTGAATCTGTCGAAGTCGAGATCCGTATGGTCCCCTGATCAAAAAGCACGCCGCCGGCGCCGTCAATACCCTGCCGCAGACCGAGCAGGTCCCATTCAAGCTTGATATATATCTCGCTGACGAGCCCGATGGTTTCGCCAATCAATTCGATTCCTTCAAACACATCACCTTCAATAGTGATATTGTGGCTGTCAACGATATCCTGGGTTCCCAGCATTATTTGAATGTCCGCGACCGGCCCCCAAACGGAATTGTGAAGTGCGTTGGCTCCCGCAGACAAGGTGGAAGCGGTGACAAGCACCCCGGTGAGTACCAGCTTTTTTTTATAATCCATATCAACACCCTCAAGTGGTTTGTTATCGATAAGGAAGTTCCTGCTAGCGTCGATCGACGAAGTGCCACTCATCGCAGCCGGCTGCCAGGCCACATCTGCCAGCATTACCGACCGAAATTACGCTCCCCTTCCCTGGGTTTGGTTTTGATGTGTCGACCTGGAACTCACCTGGAAGGACTCAGCAGGCCGACACCCCCGAAATGCAAGAATGCTGCCAGATTTGTATGTATCCCGAATTCAAAGGAAATTCCGGGACATCGGTGAGTGCGACCGGTATCGATGTAAATTTTCCTGACTTGTGGCTACCTGCCCTGCTTGCCGTCATTGTGTCCGCAATTCCGCAAACAATCGGGAACTGGACTACTCTTTCTTCCCACACAGACCCGCTACCTGCCCGCTAACTGGCTTCGGCTTCACAATTCCAAAAAGGAGCTCAACCATGACCCGCGTCCAGAGATATGTGCACGCCGCTCTGGCACTTACGCTCCTGCAGAGCCTGCCCGTGGCGGCCACCGAATTCCTGCCCGACAAGGACAAACTGGTCCTCAATGAAAGAGGCATCGTCGAGGGCATCGGCCAGAGCGATTTCTCCCCCTACGCGGGCCGGGATTTCCCCACCAGCGTCTATTGAGGCGATACCCACCTGCATACCGCCGTCTCGGTGGACGCCGGCACCATGAATTCCGTCGGGCAGGAGGAGGCCTTCCGCTTTGCCCGTGGGGAAGAGATCACCACCACCCACGGCCTGCGCGCCCGGCTGGGGCGGCCGCTGGACTTCGTGGTAATTGCCGACCACGCGGAGATGTACGGGCTGATGCCGCAACTACTGGCGGGCGACGAAGCGATACTCGCAACCGAGAAAGGCAAGCGCTGGTACGACGCCCTGACCACGGGCGATTACGACAGCAAGTTCGCCACCGCGATGGAGATCGTCGACAGCCTGTCGAAGAAAGACCCGCCCATCGACAGCCCGGAGGCCACCCGCAAGGCCTGGGACGCCTACACCCGGCTGGCGGACCAGTACAACGAACCCGGCCGCTTCACCGCCCTGATCGGCTACGAGTGGACCGCCATCGGCGGCTACAACCTGCACCGGAACGTGATCTTCCGCGGCGATGGCGAACTGGCGCGCAAAACCCTCCCCTTCTCCCAGTTCGACAGCCAGAACCCGGAGGACCTGTGGCGCGCACTGGACGAGTTTTCCAGTGCCAGCGGGGCCCAGCTACTCGCCATTCCCCACAACGGCAACCTCAGTAACGGCCGCCTGTTCAGCCTCGAAAATTTTGACGGCACGCCGCTGAGCAAGGAACTCGCGGCACTGCGGGCGCAAACCGAGCCCTTGATGGAAGTCACCCAGATCAAGGGGGATGGCGAGGCCCATCCCTTCCTCTCCCCGGATGATGAATTTGCCGACTTCGCGACCTGGGATGCCGCCAACCTCAACGGCACCGAGTTGAAGCAGGAATCCATGCTGCAATTCGAGTATGCGCGCGAAGCGCTGAAGAACGGCCTCAAGCTGAACGAATCGCTCGGCGTAAATCCCTTCCGCTACGGCATGGTTGGCAGCACCGATTCACACACCTCCATGCCTACCGCCGAGGAAGACAACTTCTTCGGCAAACACTCGGGTGTCGAGCCCGAGCCCGGACGCTGGAAGCACGTGGCGATCGAGGCCCAGCTGGACCCCAAGCTCAGTATTCTCGGCTGGCAACAGGCAGCTGCGGGCTACGCGGGCGTCTGGGCAACGGAGAATACTCGCGAGGCCATATTCGATGCCATGCGGCGCAAGGAGGTCTACGCGACAACGGGTTCACGCATGACCGTTCGCTTCTTCGGTGGCTGGAGTTTCACCCCGGATGACTTCCACAATCGCACGCCCGCCTACGTCGGCTATTCAAAGGGCGTTCCCATGGGTGGGGAACTGGGCGCGGCCCAGGCAAAAGCGCCCTCGTTCATGGTAGCGGCACTCAAGGACCCCTACAGCGGCAACCTCGACCGCATCCAGATCGTCAAGGGCTGGCTGGACAAGAACGGTGAGACTCACGAAAAAGTCTACGATGTCGTATGGTCAGGAGAACGTAAAGCCGGAAAGAATGGCAAGCTCCCGGCTGTTGGCAATACCGTGGACATCGCCAAGGCGACCTGGAGCAACACCATCGGCGCACCTGAACTGGCCGCCGTTTGGCAGGACCCCGATTTCGACAAGAACGAAGCCGCGTTCTACTACGCCAGGGTTATAGAAATCCCCACGCCACGATGGACCGCCTACGAAGCAATACGCTTTGGCGTGAAGATGGGCGAAGAAGTGCCCATGACCATACAGGAGCAGGCCTACACCTCGCCGATCTGGTATACGCCATAGGCGGGTAACCTGCCCGCCATAACCGGCCTGCGACTGAAGGCGGCGTGACTATTGTCTTCTCTCATCGATAGAGTGATCATGAGTCTCGAAAATAAATAAAACCCGGTCACATAGTAATACTGGCTGAGCGGGTTGATTCAGGAGATTCACATGACCCGCGTCAGCATCAGCGACCTCAGCAAAGACCTCTCCTTCGGCTCACAGGTAGAAGGCCTGGACTTTGCAACACTCGAAGACGAAACCGTCCGCCAGCAATTACGCCAGGCCTTCCACGAACGCGGCGTACTGGTCTTCAGGAATGTCGAGCCAAGTTCAAAAATGCAGGTAGAGATCAGCAAGGTCTTCGGCCCGATCAAGGACCACCCCACCAAGACCACCCCGCGCGATGAGGAAACCGGCGACGCCGCCCTCGGGGTAATCGACATGCATTACATCCCCGGTGACGACGCCCATATGGCCGGCGGACTTGCGGAATACCAGGGGCAGGTGCTCGCGCGCTTCTCGCCCTGGCATTTCGATCACTGCTACAACGACGAGTTGAACCTCGCCGGTGTACTGCGGGCGCCGATCAATCCGCCTGAAGGCGGGCGCACCGGCTTCATGGACGGGGTCGAGTGCTACCGCCAGTTTCCCGCCCAGCTGCGCGAGAAGATCGAGAAGCTCAATGTCATCTACTCGCTGGATACGCGGCTCAGCACCATGCGTTACGGTGTCAATTTCAAGGTGGTGAGCGAGGACCCGATTAACGAGGTCCTGCTCAAGGAAGCCGCGACTTTTCCCCGCGCAATGCACCCCGCCGTGTGGACCCGGGATTCAGGTGAGAAGGTACTGCACGTCGGACCCTGGATGTCCCTCGGCATCGAGCACTACGAGGACCCGGAGGGCGACGCCCTGCTGGACGAGGTCTGCCACACCATCAACCGGCTCGGTGAAGGCACCAGCGCCTACTGGCACGAGTGGTCCGACACCGACATGCTGATCTGGGACAACCACCGCATGCTGCACGCCGTGGAAGGTTGCGACGCGAAGTACGAGCGCCAGACGCTGCGCACCACTATCAAGGGCGACTACGGGCTGGGCTACTTCGAGGACGGCAAGAAGGTCGGCGAAGTAAACCGGGATGTCGCCTGAGCCCGGCGCCGTTTCTCGCGCGCTTTCTTCCGCTTGCCGCGACGCTGCTGCCAGACATAAATCCCGGTGATCGAAAGCAGCAGGGGGGAAAGTCCCAGCACACACCAGACAACTCTGCTCGGCAGGCCTGCGAAGTCACCAAAATGCAGGCGGCGGTAGCTGTCGAGGATTTTCAGCCCGGCCCCGGCCTCGCGGATATCGAAGCTGGACAGATGCTCGCCGGTCCGGGCGTCGTAGCTCACGTTGCTGGCGTACTGGCTGAGCAGCGGATTGCCTGAGTCGACGTCGCCCCAGAAGGTCAGTTTGCGCCCCGGTTCCCAGGGGAAGCTGATATAGGTGGCATGGAAGTTTTCCAGCCGGGTGTGGGAGTCCTCCAGCAAACCCTGCAGTTCCACCTCGTCACTGTAGAGTCGCCCCGCCATCCTGTAGTGTTCGGCCCCGTCCGCGTGCTCCTCAATCTCGTGGAGCAGGTGGGAGATATTCCACCAGGCGCCGGTGAAACCCAGGATAAGCAGCACCGGCGCCGCGATGATGCCGGTCATCTTGTGCAGGTCGGAAAAGTACACGATAAGGCGCGCGTTCCAGCGCAGGGTGAAGAAGCGCTTCCAGAATTTGCGATAGAGGACGAAGCCGGTAATACCCAGCAGGCAGAGCAGGATGGAGAACACGCTGGTGACCAGCATGCCCGCGTCATCCATCAGCAAGGTGAAATGCAGTTCCAGCAGCCAGTCGGTCAGGTGGTGGGTCAGGCCCATGGGCGGGCGCAGCGGTTCGGCGCTGTACTGGTCGATCAGCGCGTAGGTCCACTCGTCGGTGCCCTGTTGCATGGTGTAGACGAGATCGGCGCGGCCCGGGTCCTGGAACAGGGCCCAGCCGACGATTTCGAAATCCGGGTAATTGCTGTGCAGGGAGGACTCGAGTACGTCCAGGCCCAGGCGCTCGCGGCCCGCCGGTTCCACCCGCACGGTGTCTTCCAACAGCAGGCTGTCGATCTCGTGCTTGAACACCAGCAGGCTGCCGGTCACGCAGATGACCAGCAGCGGGGCGAAAGCTAGCAGGGCCATCCAGCTGTGCAGCTTGAACAGGGTCTTGTTCATTGCGGGCGGCTCAGTAAGTCCAGTTCACGGATGCGCTGAAACTGCGCGGCGCGGCGTAGAAGCCCTGGTCCCAGTACAGGCTGCTGATGTACTTCTCGTCAGTCAGGTTGTCACCGTTGAGCGCGAAGCTCAGGCGATTGCTCAGCTGGTATGCCGCGAACAACTGCAGAGTCGCGTAGGCCTCCTGCTCGACGGCGAAGCCGGCACTGTGCACGCGCTGGATGTCGTCCTGCCAGTTGATGCCGCCGCCGACCTTGAGTTTTTCCAGCATCGGCGGGCGATAGCTGGCGTAGAGGCGCAGGGTCTGCCCGGGAATGTAATCGCGGTTCAACCCGTTGCCCTCGCGGTTTTCGATATCCACGTAGGCGTAGCTGAAGTCCACCTGCAGGCCCTCGGCCAGCTCGCCGCTGAGGGTGAGGTCGAAGCCTTCGCTCTCGTAGTTGCGGCCGGCGTAGAAATCGATGGGAATCTGTTCGTTGTTCGGGTCGACCACCTGGCCGGCGAATTCGGCGACGTTGTCCTGCTCCGACTGGTAGTAGGCCAGCGTGGCGATCAACTTGCCGTCGAAGAACTGCCCCTTGATGCCGACTTCGTCGGTCACGCCCTCGGTGGGATCGATGAAGCTCAGGTCCTGGGCGATGTCGTCCTGTGGCATGAAGGTTTCCGTGTGGCTGGCGTACACGGAATAGTTCTCGCCGATGCGGTAAACGATGCCGGCGTAGGGCAGGACCTTGCCACTGACTTCGGTCAGTTTGCTGGTGCCGTAACCTTCGCCCGCGGCCTCCCAGTCGACCACGCGGGCGCCGCCTACCAGGCTCAGGGCATCGGTCAGCCTGAAGCGGGTGGCGGCGTACCAGGCGCCCTGCTCCTGCTTGAAGTCACTGCCGGTGAGGCCGTCGGTGAAAACCGGCTTGACCGGGGTCTGGCCGCGCCAGGCGTTCAGGTCGCCGATCCAGGGGAAGCCATTGGTGTAGTCGTAGAGGGAAGTCTCTTCCACGCTGCCCTCGGACCAGTTGTAGCCGAACAGCAGCTCATGCTCGCGCCCGAGCAGCTCGTAAGCACCCTTGAGGCGCAGGTCGAAGAGGTCGCGCTCTTCCTCCAGGGTGTAGGCGCTGGCATAGCCGATCAGGCCTTCCTGCGTCTGCGGGTCCGGCAGGTCGTACATGTAGAGCAGTTCGCTGTCGCCCTCGATGTCGTCGTGGCTGTAGTAGGCGCGCGCTTCCCAGCCGTTGGCGAACGCGTGTTTGAACTCGGCGAAGTACTGGATTTCAGTGTTGTCCCAGTAGGCCCACTCGGCAGAGGTGGACGTGGAGGCGTCGTAGTCTGTCGGGCTGCCATCGCTGTAGATCAGCGGCAGGGCGCCCCACAGCGGGCTGTCGGCATCGCTGCCCTGGTAGGCGGCGCCGACGGTCAACTGGCTGGCACTGCCGATATCCTTCTCCAGCGCCCCGTAGACCACGGATTTATCCATGGAGTAGAAGTCGAGGTAGGACTCCCGGTCTTCCTTGAGCAGCACCATCCGGCCGCGCAGGCCATCGGTCAGCGCACCGCTGATGTCACCTTCCAGGCGCAGCTCATCCCAGGAACCTGCCGTTGCGCGTAGCGATGACTGCAGTTCTTCCGTGGGGCGCTTGCGCACCATGTTTACCGTGGCGGAGGGGTTGCCCGCACCGCTCATCAGGCCGCTGGCACCACGTACGACCTCGATGCGCTCGTAGATGGCGGTATCGGTCTCCCCGTTGCGGTTGCCGTAGGTCGCCGGCACCCCAACCCCGTCCAGCTGGAAGTTGGTGACATCGAAACCGCGGGAGGAATAGTAGGTACGGTCGGTCTCCACGCTCTCGACCTGGATGCCGGGCACCGCCTGCAGGGCATCGTTGAGGTTGTACATATTGAAGTCCTGCATCTGCATGGACCCGATGGCGGAAACTGACTGCGGCGTATCCAGGATGGACAGGCCGAGGCCGGTGGCGGTGCTCATGTCGTCGATCAGGTAGCCATCGAGTTGCTGGCCGTATACATCGACGTATTCCAGGGTGGAGGACTGCTCCTCAGCCCCGGTTACCAGCGCCGTTCCGGCGGAGCAAAGTGCCGCCAGGAGCGCGCGGGCAAGGAGTTTTTTCTGGTGCAAGGTACTGCAAGGCATGACGCTGATCCCCGGGAGATGCTGTTTGATGGCGCACAAGTTTATTTATACGCAAATATAAATGCAAATCATTATCATTTGTTTATGATGTGGCGATTGGTACGGCCCCTCGCGGATTTTGCGCAGGCCCAGTAATTTCAAAGGCTTGGAGTCGAAGGCAGCAGTAGGGCAGCCAGCGTGGCTGCAAACTCACGGGCATAAAAAACACGGCTACTTGTAAGCTCTTGTCATTTCCCCCATGCCCGCCGCTCAGGGATACTGCGAATATCGAATCACCGAACACCTCCTCGCCCTCCCCCGGGTGAGCGCGGTGTGTATATGGATATACAAGCGGTGCCGCCATGCTACACGATCTCACCCCGCGGATTTTCGAAGCCGCCCTGGAGCCAGAGGCCTGGTGGCCGCTGCTTGCCGATATTTCCGCCAAGTTTGGCCACGCCCCGGTCTACCTGTCCCAGGCCAGGCCGAACGCTTTCGGCAGCGGTGACATCTGGACGGCCGGAATCGACAGCAATGTCTGGGAGGACATCCCCGAAACCGCCCAGAATCCCGAGGGCAGCCCGGTTCTGCGACGGTTTTTTGCGTCTGCACAGGGCGTACTGCTGGATCGGCCGCAACTCCTGCCGGACAGGGAACTGGACAGGGATCCCATCGCTGCGGCCTTCCTGAAAAAATACGGCCTCCATCACGCGTCGTTGTCACTGGTGCATTTTGACGAAGAGGTGGCCAGCGTGATCTGGTTCGCGCGCCCGGAAGCCACTCCCTTCAGGGCAAGGGATCTCACCAGGCTGAAATCGCTACTGCCGCTGTTCGGCTCCGCCATGGCGGTACATCGCCGCTTGCGCGATACCGAGGCGATTTCCCGCGGGCTGAAGGGCGCGCTGGATCAACTGGAAGATGGGGCACTGCTGCTGGATCAGCGGCTGAAAGTGTATTACCACAACGCCGCAGCAGAAGCGGTCCTTGCGGCACAAGGCCCTTTGCGCAATGCCCGTGGATACTTGCGGGCGCGCCATTGGGAAGACCAGCAGCGAATGCTGCACTTGGCGGCGCAGGCAGACCAGGCGGCTTCCGCCGAGCTGCCCTTTCGCTGCATCATCGGCCCCTCCGGCCCGGGCGATATCTCGCTGGAAATGTCTTTCGTCGCGGCTATCGGCGCCGGGCGCGGGACAGAAAACCCTGGAGCCAGCATCATCGCCTTCCTCGGCCCCCTGCAACGGCCGCCGGGCACCCTGCCCCCGGACATTCTGGCAAGCCTTTTCGGGCTGACGCCGGCCGAGGGCAGCGTAGCGCAATGCGCCGCCCGGGCTCACAGTCCCACGGAGATTGCGGAACTGCTCGGCATGAGCCGCAACACGGTCAAATCCCACTTGAAGTCCATCTACTCGAAGCTGGATGTCCACAGCCAGGCGGAGCTGGTGCTCAGGCTCGTGGCACGTTCATGACTGGGATTGTCCCGCGACGCGACGGAGAGACTGCTGGCATGCTGGAGCATTTCGCCCCCCGAATCTTTGAAGCCGCCCTGGAGCCCGAAGCCTGGTGGCCACTGGTGGAGGATATCTCCGCCGAGTTCAATCACACGCCGGTCTACCTCTCCCAATCCAGCCCCAGCGAATTTGGCCGCGGCGATATCTGGATGGCGGGCATGGACCGCAACCTGTGGCGGAGCGTGCCGAAGGCCGCCCAGACCCCCGAGGGTAGCCAGGGCCTGCGCCGCTTCCTCGCGGCGGCGCGTGGCAAGGTACTGGACCGCACGCAACTGGTCGCCGACGAAGACCTGGACAAGGACCCGCTGGCGGGAGCCTTTCTCAGGAACAATGGCCTGTTCCACGCCAGCCTGTCGCTGGTGCAGGCGGACGACGAAACAGCGAGTGTCTTCTGGCTGGCCCGCCCGCGTGAAGCGCCGCTGAATCGCGGCGAACTGGCAAAATTCAGTGCGCTGCTTCCGCCTATCGGCAGCGCCATGGAAGTGCACCGTCGACTGCGCCAGGCCCAGGCGCTCACCCGGGGCCTGGCGGGGGCGCTGGACCAGCTGGAGGATGGCGCAATCCTGCTCGACCAGCACCTCAGGGTCTACTTCCACAACGCGGTGGCGGAGGAAGTCTTCGCCGCAAATGGCCCCCTGCGCTGTGTTGGCGGCTACCTGCGCGCACGCAGCACGCAGGAGCAGCGAGCCATCCTCCAGGCCGCGACGGGCGCGGCCGGTGCCGGCGGGGCGAACAGCGCGCGGATAGTCCTCGGTGGCCGCGACACCGGCTCCCTGGCGGTGGAAATCACCTTTGCCCCGGCGATTGGGGCGGCATCCCTCGGCAGCGCCGTACCCGCCAACATCATCGCCTTCCTGCGGCCCCTGCAAAGGCCACCGCGCAGCGTCCCACTGGAAGTCCTGGTCTCCGAACTCGGCCTGACCCGCGCCGAAGCGCGGGTTGCACAGCTCGCCGCCCAGGCCTGCAGCCCGGGGGAGACCGCCGACACGCTGGGCATGACACGCAATACTGTCAAATCCCACCTGAAATCCATCTACACCAAGCTGGACGTACACAGCCAGGCGGAGCTGGTGCTCCGTTTGCTCTCCCGCGCTTACTGAGCGCAATTCCCTGTCGAATTATTGAAAAACAACCCCCCGCAGGGTGAGGTTCGCGCACCCGGCATTTGCTAGCGTTAACTGTGAACCAGCGGAATGGTTCGCCGATACGCGGGGGGCATGGATGCCCAAACTGACCAGCCTCCTCCGCACGCTGGCGCGAATCCGGCAGAACTTCGCTCAGCCGAACATCTACCCAGGGAGGGAGTGGAATGAAAAATGAATTTCTTGTCGCCCTGTTGATGACTGTGTCAACGCAGCGTTCAGCGCCCGTCAACGGCTGTGCGGTTGCTTGCTCTGCAACACGCCCCGCCGCCTGCAGCGCACCCTTTGCCATCCCGGTGAGGACGCTTCCCTGATGCCCGCCAACCCTCTACAACTCGCCGGGGGCCACAGGCCTGCTGTCACCATGGGGGTAATGTCATGATCCAACTCATTCGCTCTTGTCTTCTACTTGCTTGCCTCACCCTGGCCGCCAACACCCACTCCGCCGCCTCCGGCGAGTGCCCCAGCGGCTACACCCCGATTTGCGGCCCCGAAAGTGAAGGCTCCACGGTGTTCACATGCACCTGCAAATCCGGTTCCTCGGGCAGCGGCGAATCCTCTCTCGACCCCCTGTGCCTGGTCTGGGACATCGACGGCGGCTCCGTGTCAGAAAATCCTGAAACCGACAGCGACCTGGTCCTCAGCGCCACCCTGCCCCCTGGTTCCCCCTGCGAAATCGAGTTCGAGCTGGAAACCCGCGAAATGGGCGGGCCGCCACTGCAAAGCGTCAGCGGCGTGCTCTCGGCGGCGGCGCCCGCCTACACCCTCGCACTTCCAACGACCGGGCAGCCGCTGGTGAACTACCGCAGTCGCGGCGCGGCGCACATGTGCAGCGCCGACGAGGCCCTGTCCCTCGGCCTGGTGGCGATCACCCGGGACAGCGCCAGTGGCTTCCCACTGGCGCTGAAACGCGTCCGGCCGGGGCTGACACCGGTGGCGGACGAACACGGCGAAGCGGGTGCGCCACCCTTCGTGCCGCCGAACCCGGTGTCGGGCATCGGACCGCCGGCGCAGTGCCCGGCGGACTACCACCTCGTCTGCGGCACCGGTAGCGCTTCGAACCCGGTTTGTACCTGCGAGCAGGGGGTGGCGAATGCCGGGAAAGATCCCCTGTGCCTGATCTGGGACATCCAGGGCGGTGACGTATCCGAAGCTCCCGGCGCCCAAACCTCGCTACTGCTCGGCGCGCCACTGGCCAGTGATTCGCAGTGCAGCATCGAGTTCGCATTCGTCATGCGGGAACTGCAGGGGCCGCCCCTGCTGAACTTCAGCGGCACCCTCTCGGCGAGCGCGCCGACTTTCGAAATGGCCCTGCCCGCCAGCGGCCAGCCCCTGCTGCGCTTCGACGCCCACGGCGCGGCGCACAAGTGCGACATGGACGAATTCCGGGGCTTCCGGGTGATTGCCCGCACCCGCTCCAGCGGCATCGAAAAACGCGTGTTCGGCGAATTCTTCCAGGCGAGCTTCTCGCCGGTGGCGGACGAACACGGCGCAGCGCCCGCAAAACCCTACCTCAACCCGAAAGCCCTGCCGCCCGGCTACTTCGAGGCCCTGCAGGCGGGCTCTACAGACAGCATTTACGTGGCGCCACCGGACTGAGGCCGGTAGCCGCCAAAAACTGCTAACGCAAAGGAGAAAGACGATGAAACGGAATATTCACCAACACTATTTCCGCCAGGGCATGCTGGCTTTGTGTGCACTGGGCCTGTTCGCTACGCCCGTGCTGGCACAGGAAGAACGCAAGGAAGTGTGCCATGCGGAATGTGCCATGAAGATCCAGAGGTGCAACCTTGGGGTTGCGAACGACCTCCCGGCATGCATCGACGCCTGCTACGGGGACAGCGAGTGCGCGACGAAATGCAGGGCCGATGCACAGGAAGCCGTGGGCGAGTGTTCCAGTGCTTCTTTGAAATGCCATTTGGCGTGTAACGAGTTGCGGCCTGGTAAGCCCAAATTTGATTAGCTCGTTGACGCGCCGAGGGTCCGATCATGAGCACTTTCTTCAAAATGATTTACCCGATATCCCTGGCGCTGCTATGTCTGGTTCTTTCAGGCTGTGGTGAATTTTTGCGGACGAGCGAGGAGAATAAATCCTCGCCACCGACCGCAACAACACCCGCTGCCCAACAGGCCGCGTGCAGAGTCAGTGTGGTGCCAGCCGAAGGCAGCTTTACGGCTATACCGGACGAGCCCCAGTGCTGTGAAAACCCGGCCCAGAGTCACTGCAAGCCCGCCGAGACCAATCCGGACCCGTCAGACCCCGCATGCGAATGTGGATTCGAGGACCGGAACGGAAACCAACGATGTGATAGCGGTGAACAGTTCGCCTGTGACCCCTGCAAGTTCCGTTGGAGTGATGGTTCGGCCATGTACCCGGTAAGCAGCGATGGCGCCGATAACTGTGGCTGTGCCGTGGTCGCTGATTCATGCACAACCTGCGGACTGTGCTGCAGCATACTGGGCTGCCACAGCCTCGTGAACACCCCCGATGCAGTGGCAAACTGCGTTAAATTCGGCGGTATACCAGTCCAGTGCCCCTGCGGGACTACCTGCATCGGTGATCACGAAAATTGCCACTGCTCAACAAATTGTTAACAGGAGCATGCCGTGTACCAGCAGTGAGAATAATCTGTCCGATACATCCCCCCGTGGGGTGATGTTGACCCGCTACGCCCATGCTAGTTTTAAGCGCAAGCCTCGAAGGCATCAGTAGCACCGGTCCGGTGCGAACCGCCTTCCAGGATAAAACGGAATTTGGCAATTAGGCCTCAAGGAACTGGAGGTAAGATCATGCAGAAACTGCAAATCCCCAAGCTCATAATGGCAGTAGTGGCATCCGGGTTGCTCGCTAAGGCACCCGGGGCCCTCGCCGGTGGAAACAATACCAGCTTACACAGCCTCGTCCTGTCCGCGGACGACTCGTGCATCATCGACTCCATGGATTCGGCTAACGACCTGCAGATGTTCAGCGACGATAGCGGCACCGGCAACACCAGCGAAGAACCGGGTACTGAAGGCGATGCCGTCGCCGACGCGGATGCCACCGCCACGGAGACTGTAGCTGCGGATTCGTTCGCCCTGGCGTCGGCAATGGCATCGAGCCAAATGGATATCCTCTGGGCTGGCGAAGCAGAGCTGGAGCTGACCCGAAATGGCATGTACGGGGCGCTGTCCCTTGTCGAACTGAGCGGCTCGCTGGCTGCCGGCCAGGTCTACGCCATTGCATCAGAGACTGCCGCCACCAACGAGAGCTCTGCCAGCACCGAAACAGCGGCGGTTGTCGCAAGTTTTGTACAATCGGTCGCGGATGCTCTGGCCTCGGACGGGTTCAAGGCCACGATCCTTTTGCCATTTATTCCAGATCCCAAACTGGAACTTGCCTTCTCCGGAGGCGCCACTTCCGGGGCTGAGGCGGCGGCACTTGCCGGGGCACTGGCGAGTGCGGAGACAGGCAGTTTCAGCCTTGCCGAGTCCGGAGCTTATGCAGAGGGAGCCTACGAAGCACACTCCGGCACCGTTGTCAGAGTGCAGGGGGCCAATATCGAGCGCTTCGAAGCGGGAATGTTGCTGGAATCGGGTGGTGTGCTTGAGGTCTCCGCGGCATCCATCGCCAGTGCGACAGCCAGCGCATTTACGACAGCCGCCGTCTATGCGGCGGCCAACGGCTATGCAGAGGCGCTTGCGGCCGGGGAAGTCGCGTTTTGCTTCGAGAACATCCCCTTGCTCAATGATGGCTGTATCTCGATAGACGATGCTGAAGTTGGCGCCGCCTTCGCCACTGCCCTGGCGGACGCGGCGGCGGATATCCAGGCGTTTGCGGGGGCCTACTCAGAAGCGTACGCAACCACCTTAGCTTCCGCCGGTATCGAACTTATCGCACAGGTAACCTTCGAGAACCTGCCCGGTACACAGGACCTCCTCGAACTGGAAGCAAGTGACGCGGTGGCGTTTACCTGCAGCGACCTGGCGGCTGCAGCGAACGCCGGGGCCGAGTCTGGTATCGCGGACTAGGCCACGCTGGCTGCATTCGGCTTCGTCCCGGTGGCCACCGGGGAGGCCCCGGGCAGGATTGAAACTCCGCAGTAATGTCGCTCGCAAAGTGAGGCTATATCCCCGGCAGGCCATCGATGCTTACAGCGTTGTTGGCCCGCCGGTAATCCTCAAGGCCTTCGGCCCCCTTGCCATCGCACCACTTGTCCAGCACATCCCGGTCACCCTGGTAATCGTAGAGGGGCACCGCGTAGCCACAGGAATCCGAGATACGCTCCACATCCACGACAATGAACGCGCGCGTTCCCAGGTGGCTCGGGAACTGTGCAGCCAACTCCGCAAAGCGCGAATCCCCGGGCTGGACCGCCCTGCCCCGCCCGTGGAGGCGGACGATCTTCGCCGGCCCCTCGAAGGCGCAGAACATGATGACGATGCGCCCGTTCTCCCTCAGGTGGGCAATGGTCTCCACGCCGCTGCCGGTGAGGTCCTGGTAGGCCACCTCGTTCGGCCCCAGTACCCGGAAGGAGTCACCGCCCTTGGGCGAGCAGTTGATCGAGCCATCCGCACCCAGCGGGGCGGTGGCGACAAAATACATTTTCTGCCGCCCGATCCAGGCGGCCAGATGATCCTCGATGCTCTCGAATACCTTGCCCATGCTATTCCCCCGTTAGCTGCACAGCGTCGGCACCCTTGCCGAGGCGGGATCAGTCTAGCAGTGAGATGGGCTTGTTGTCCGCAGGCCCTCGGGACGGCAAACCACCGGGTCAGAATTCAAACCTGACCACGGCTTTCAGAACCCCGTCGATGACGAAGGGGATGCAGATGAAGCCTGTACCACCCGGCTGTTCCAATGGGCCTGCCTGCGGAAGGCCCGTCAGCCACACTTCACCGATCACCGATTCACCGCGAGCGTAACCAATACCACGGTGTTCTGCTTTCAGGTCGCCCCCCTCGGCACAATAACCGTCGCTGAACAACAGGTACCTGTGCGATTCGTCCGGGCACCAAACCTCGAAGCGCCGGGCCACGGAAGTATTGGCGGCGGACAGGAGCGTGACCACCTGGATGTCCCGGTGGGTGTAGAAAAATGGAATCGCCAGCCCCGTGGAGATGCCATTGCCGGCCACATCCCGTGACCTCAGGAAGCTCTCTGATTTCGCGAGATCGTTCATGATCATCGGGGATTCTTTCAGCCAGGCCGCCCCGGGCAGGCCGCGCCCGTAGCCTATGCTGAGCCCGCGGGAAACCGTGTCCAGTTCACTCAGGTGGCCGTAGAAGCCATCGGAAAGACTGAGTTCCTTGTCGTAGTAATCCCGGTTTCGCCAGACCTCAACCGCGCCCGAGGTTTCCGCGTCCGCGGTAAAGAACAGTACGACTACTGCCAGCAAGAACTCACCCGCGAAGACAGGTATCGACAGGCCGCAATCCAGGCCTGCGCTTTCTGCCAACGCATGCCGCTTGAAAAGCCCCGTGTTCAGGTCGGTCCAGATCATCGGCCGCCTGACGGCCCAGGTGATACCAGGCAAACCCTCGTCTATGCCGAACTGCATGCTGCGGCTTGCGCATCCAAAAGCCTGAAGGCCCTCATCATCCTGGCCACTGAAATGGGCGGAACCCAGAACCAGGGTGCGGCCGCTCAGGTCTGGTTGCCAAACCTCGGCGGCCTTCATCAGATATGGCATTACTCCACTCCTGCGTGGAAAGCCTTCGGGGAAGGCCATGAACGTGTCCCGATCTCCAGATAAACACAAGCAAAAGCTCTGCCATCGTCATCGACTGGCATCGGTCAGCAGTATCTGTGTTCCCCCCGGGGGCTGGCCCTCGGGGGGGCTATGCACCGGGATGATCCCCTGTGGTCATTCAGGTTTCACTGCACCTGAATTGCTCATAAAAACGCCCCAAATTGGACGTTTCGCAACAGTCTTACCTAGTGTTGCCTGGGTGGTCATGCTGAATCAGCTTGCCCAGCGGCCACTCTCCAATGTGGAATTCTGCAGCCTCCCTGTAGCCCGGATATGAGATGATGCCCTTCCACCAGCTGTCCAGGTAGCCGGGGCTCTTCCATGACATCAAGCGATATCCTCAGCGCAATCTTTTCCGCCGGTCTGCCCCTGTTCCTGCTTACCCTCGTGCTGGTAGCGTGGGCGCTGCATCGGGACCTGCTCAGCGGCGAGACGGTAAAAGAGCTGCAGGGCAGCATCGACGCCCTCGGCAAGGCGCAGAAGGACAGGAAGCGCCGCCAGCAAATCAATCCCGCCCTGGGCAAGTGGTTCCGCTTCGGCGGCGGCTTCTACGGCCTGGCCGCGCTGTATACCTGGCTGCTCATCGAGTGGGACGACGTGGTCAACTTCCTGGTGGGGCTCAAGGATATCGTGATCAACCTCGATCCCAGCGCACTGCTCGGCCTGGTGATTGACCTCGTCGTCGAATCCTTCCTGAACTTTGCCTGGGCCATTGCCTGGCCAGCCTACTGGCTTTCGCAATCACGCAATGCCTGGATCATGTTTTTCGTCGGCTATGCCGGCTACTGGCTGGGAATCAAGGCTGCACAGTATGCCTGGCAACAGGGATGGGTAAGCGCCGTTATCGTTCGGGCGACGGGCTTGATTCAGCGCAGCGACTGAACGAAGCGCAACAGCCGCGCCATATTCGCCACGTAGGCATCGATGCCGATGACCTCCATGGCCTCGTCGACAAAATAGGGCGAGGTGTCGCTATCGTCACCGACCCAGGTGGCGGCGTAGTCGCCCTCGGCAGCTTCGGCACTGCCGGCGCCGGAATAGGGGTGGGTACGCCGGGTAATCAACGTTGGCCAGTAAGCTCGCGCCTTGCGCTGCTGGAGTATAGCCAGCGCATCGGCCGGTGAGAGCGGTGAATCCTCGAGCCGGACATTACTTCCCTTGATCCGCCCGAGGGTTCGCGGAGAGATGTAATAGCGCGGGAGTCCCAGCATCGCTTCGGCGTCGATTCGCTGGGGCAGTGCCAGGGATAGATCCGGTTTGCCCAGCGTCCTGTACTCACGCCACAACTCATCGGTATCGACATGGCCGGTCGAGGGGTAATGAATGACGGTCTCCCCCGGCTCGTAGCTGAAATAGTATTCGCCATTTTCGACGTTGGACCCGCGGCGGTAAATATAGAGGGTTTTATCCGTCCCCTGCTCCACGACGCGGGGGTGGGTGCGGCCATCCCTCACCTCGGCGGGCGGCAAGGCCAGGGATTCGAGCCAGCGGATAGCCTCCGGTACTCGCTGAATGAAGCGCGCCTGCCCGGTCAAGCGGTAGAAGGCCATGAGTGCGCGGACGTTGCCGCGAGTCGCGGCAGCGGAAACCGCCGCGGGTTCGTAGCTGCGCCCCTGCCCGGGCTTTAAATCGAGGGTGTACTGCAGTGCCCAGCCCGGCTGGGGTGCAGGTAACTGTAAAAGCAGGACTGCGTCCATTCCACGAAGGGCGGCATCCAGCAGGCGTTGCTCGCCAAGCAGGCGGTACGCCATCAGGAGCAGGCGGATATTGCCGAGGGCCACATCGTCATTGAAAGTGATATCGCTGCTGTAGGCGAGCGGACCCTCGCTCACCAGCGGATAGCGCTGCGGCCAGCCGCCGTTGGGGTACTGGCTGTCGAGCACGAAATCGAGCGCGCGCTCCAGCCCCTTGCGATAAGGTGCCTCGCCCCGCGCCTCAACCATGCGAAGGAGGAAGAGCGTCGCTTCGTAGGTGCCGCCGTCATCGAAAGTGGCGTTGCCGGTGTAGTGCTGGAATTCTTCCAGCCGCCAGGCATTGGCGCCAACAGTTTCATACCAGTCGATGAGATCGGCTTCGCCATCGAAGTCGTGGAGATAATTCCAGCCACCGGCGGGGTGCTGCGCCGCAATCAGGGCATCGGCAACCTTGCTCGCCGCGCCATGGAAATAGTCGTCGCCGGTGGCGTACCAGGCATCGAGGAGTACGTGGCCGACGGTGGCAGTACCCGGCGGCTGAATCCAGATCATCCCCGGCCGGGCTTCGATTTCCCCCCAACGCCGGCTAAGGTCCGGCAAGTAATACCAGACGAAGCCGCCGCGCTCGCTGACATGTTCGAAGAGGTAGTCCGTCGCTTCGCGCATCGCCGCCACGACGGTGGCGCGATCCGGGCCATCCTCGCTGGCGGATTGGGCGTGGGTACAATGGAGGAGCAGGCTCAGGAGCAGGCAGAAGGCTTTGCGCGCTGCCGGGATCATCCAGTCAGCCGGCCACTGTCCGCTCGGCGAGTAGCGCCGCCACGCCCATCTCCCGGAGCTTATGCATTTCTCCGGCCACCAACCCGGCCAGGCCGGGCAGATCGGGGAAGGCCTCACCCCAGATGGTAGCGTCGGCGAAGATGGCTTCGACCGCGCCTACTTCTTTACCGCCGCTGGCAAAGGCGTTGGCGATCTTTGCCAGGGCGCTGGCGTCGTCCCGCAGCGGCAGGGCCTCTTCCTGCCACTCGCCGCGGCAGAACAGCAACAGCGCCGCCAGGGAAAGGGTGATCAGGGGCGGGTACTCCCCGCTGCGGGCCCTGCTGTCGACCAGGGTCGGCAACAGCCGGGTATGCCACTTGGACAGGGCGTTCAGGGCGATGTCCTGCCAGCGGTGCTCGATGAAGGGGTTGTCGAAACGCTGCAGAATCGCGTCGATATACTGCCGGTTGGCTGCAGGGTCGCCTTCCAGGGTCGGCGCCACCTCCGTGTAGAGTACTTGCTCGAGGAAACCGCGCAGGTAGTCCGTCTGCATACTGCGGTACACGCTGGAAACGCCGGCCATCAGGCTGAGGGCGAAGGTCGCCGTGTGGGCGCCATTCAGCACCCGGACCTTGCGCGTCCGCGCGGGGCGCAGGTCATCGACGAACTCCACCTGCAGGTCGGTCCCGGCGAGCGGCAGTCTGGCTCGCACCCACTCCGGTGCCTGTATCACCCAGGAATGAAAGGCTTCCGCCTCGATCAGCAGTGCGTCTTCGCCCAGGCCGCTGTTCACGGGAATCTGCGTTGCCACGCCAGTAACGATCCGGTCTACCAGGGTATTGCAGAAAGCGTTTTCCCTGTCCAGCCAGGCGATAAACGTTTCCGGAAGCAGCCAGTCCAGGGCATGGCGGCGGACGATGTCGCGCAGGACGCTGGCGTTGTTCTCGATCAGCTCACAACAGAGAATCGCCAGCCCGCTGCCCGCTGCGCCGCCGAAGCGGCAAAAGCGTTCATAAAGCAGCGCCGCAAGCATGGCGGGAAAGGTCCCGGGAACCTGCTGGTCCGGCGCTGGCATCTCGCGATAGACGATGCCGGCTTCAGTGGTGTTGGAGATAACCCACTGTAACGACTCACTGCCAGCGATAGCCCCGGCCGCGGCGTAATCCTCAAAGGGATTGATCGCACGGCGCAGGCAAGTGATCGTGTCGACCCGATCGATGAGTTCCCCGCCGGCAAAGCCTTTCAGGGCAATGTGGAATTCACCGTGATGGCGGTTTAGCGGTTCGAGGGACGCCGAGCTGCCCGGGCGAGCCTTGAAGGCAACGATGCCGCCATCGAAAGCCGCCTGCTCGTTCAGTTGCTGGACGATCCAGTCGGCGAAGCCAAGCAGGAAGACGCCGGTGCCGAACTGCAGAATGGTTTCCGCTGGCCGCCCCCCATCGCTGTTCAGCATGTCCTCCACGGCGCGCTCAGTCCTCGCCCGCGGGACGGCCGATGGTCGCGAGAATGCCGCCGTCCACGTAGACAATCTGGCCGTTGACGAAATCGCTGGCCCGGGAGGCGAGGAACACCGCGGTGCCCTGCAGGTCGTCCGGGTCGCCCCAGCGATTGGCCGGCGTGCGGTGCAGGATGAATTCGTTGAAGGGGTGGCCTTCCGTACGGATCGGCGCGGTCTGGCTGGTGGCGAAGTAACCGGGGCCAATTCCATTTACCTGGATATTGTGCCGCGCCCACTCGGTGGCCATGTTTCGAGTGAGCATTTTCAAGCCGCCTTTGGCTGCGGCGTAGGCACCTACGCTGCTACGGCCCAGTTCGCTCATCATCGAACAGATGTTGATGACCTTGCCGGCGCCGCGCGCGATCTGCCGGCGCACCACTGGGCGGGTCATGACGAATACGCCGGTGAGGTCGGTGCGGATCACCTGCTCCCATTCGGCGAGCTCCATCTCCAGCATCGGCACCCGCTTGATGATGCCGGCGTTGTTCACCAGGATGTCCACCGGGCCGACCTCCGCCTCGATGCGCGCCACGGCGTCTTCCGCCGCGGTTTCGTCGGTAACGTCAAAGCGATAGCCGTGGGCCTGGATGCCCGCGTCCTGCAGTTCCGTCACCGCGGTGTCGATGCGCTCCTGGGAGGAGTGCCCGTTGATGATGACGGTCGCACCGGCTTCGCCGAGGCCCTTCGCCATCGCCAGGCCGAGGCCGTGGGTGGCGCCGGTCACCAGGGCCCGCTTGCCGCGAAGATCAAAGAGTTTGCTCATGGCGATTCCCCTCAGCGCAGTTCGTCGGGCTGGCAGTGATCCATGTCGCCGTAGTCGAGGTTTTCGCCGGCCATGCCCCAGATGAAGACGTAGCTGGCGGTGCCGACGCCACAGTGCATGGACCAGGGCGGCGAGACCACCGCCTCCTCGTTGCCCATCCAGATGTGCCGGGTTTCTTCCTTCGGCCCCATGAAATGACAGACCGACTGGCCTTCGGCAATCTCGAAGTAGAAGTAGGCCTCCATGCGCCGGTCGTGGATGTGCGCGGGCATGGTGTTCCAGCAGCTGCCGGGGTGGAACTCGGTGAGGCCCATCTGCAACTGGCAGGTTTCCACCACCGTGTTGACCAGCAGCTTGTTGATAGTGCGTTCGTTACAGGTCTCGCCGGAGCCCAGGGTGACGGCGTCGGCGTCCGCCATGCCGACTTTCTTGTCCGGGTAGGCGTGATGAGCCGGTGCGGAGTTGATGTAGAACTTCGCGGGGTTGGCGGCAGACTTGCTGGCGAAGCTGACGGACTTGTCTCCCGCGCCGATGTACATGGCCTCGCGGTAATCCACATCGTAGGCCTCACCGTCGATATTGATCACGCCGGGGCCGCCGATGTTGATCGCACCGAGTTCGCGCCGGTGCAGGAAGAACTCGGCTTTTAGCGGGTCGATGGTTTTCAGCGGCAATGCCTGCAGCACCGGCATCACGCCACCGACGATCAGGCGTTCGTAATGGGTGTAGGTCAGGGAAATCCTGTCCTGCTGGAACAGATTGCCGATATGGTAGTGCTTGCGCAGGGTCTCGGTATCGTACTTGCGATAATCGTCCGGGTGGGTCGCGTAGCGAACCTGGTATTCAGTGCTCATGTATTCTCTCCTGTAAATTGAATCCTGTTGCGGGCCTGTCCCGGCCGGGCCTTTCCTGGCCGGGCCTTTCCCGGCCGGGCCTTTCCTGGCCGGGTCATTCCAGCAGTTTCGCCGTTTCGATACTGGCGAAAATGAAGGGCGCGAGTCCCTTCGGATCGTCGGCGACTACCCGCTCGCTCATGTAGTAGTGGTAGCTGCCGTCGCGGCCGAAGCCGAGACCCGCCACCGCGCAGTTATGGGTCAGGCTGACGCTGCCGTCCGGACGCGGCTCGACAAAGTCCCGCAGCAGGCCCTCATAGGCCTTTATGGCGGCTGCCTTGTATTCGCCGGGCAACACGCCGAGGTTGACACCTTTCGCCAGCATGTAGGTAAACATGCTGCTGGCGGAGGCCTCGCGGTAGTTGCCCGGGGCGTCCGGCATGTCGAGAATCTGGTACCAGGAGCCGGAATCCGCCTGGTACTTCAACAGGGTGCTCGCCAGTGACCGCGTCATATCGACCAGCACCTGGCGCTGCTCGGCCTGCTCCTGCGGAATGAGTTCCAGTGTGTCCACCAACGCCATCGCCAGCCAGCCCAGGCCGCGAGCCCAGAAGTATTTCGATCGGCCGCTTTGCGGGTCCGCCCAGACCTGCTGCTTCTTCTCGTCCAGGGCATGCCAGTAGAGACCTGTTTCCGGATCGCGCAGCGCATCGCGGGACACGAGGAATTCGTTGATCGCTTCATCCAGGCTGGCGCCCTGCTCGAAGGCCAGGGAATACTCGGCGAGGAAGGGCATGCCCATGTATACCCCGTCCAGCCACAGCTGGTAGGGATAGCGCTGTTTGTGCCAGTAGGCGCCGTTGTCGAGGCGCGGCTGGTGTTCCAGTTGCTCGCGCAGGGTGGCGGCGGCCTTGCGATAGCGCTCGTCGCCAGTACGGCGGTAGAGCCGTAACAACATCTTGCCGCTGTTCACGCTATCGATGTTGAACTTCTGCATGTCGTAAGAGTGGATGTCCCCGTTCTCCGCGATATACGAACCGACAACGCTTTCCGCGATTTTCGAGTACTGCGGCATGCCCAGCGCCAGTCCCAGGGAATCGTAGGCCTGCATCAGCAGGCCGGTGGAGTACTCCCAGTTGGAAGGGCGCTCGCGCATCTCGTCCCAGCCACCCCAGGCAAGCTGGCTACCGTGGCGGGAGATTTCGCTGTCCGCCATGCGCTGCGCCCAGTGCAACGCCGCTTCGCTGTCCACCGGAAACTGCTTTTGTTTGTCTGCGAAACTGCTCCGGACTCGCACACGCGGCTCGATGGTCAGGGTCTCGGCGACATTCTGCAGCCAGGCCTCGAACTGTTCCTGTGTCCTGATCCCCCTGTTCGAGCCGTCCCAGGCGGCGAGGAAGTAATACTCCAGTTGCGTGCCACGCGGCTCCAGCACGACGACCTGGTTATGTTCGTCCTCTTCCAGCGCGACGAGGTCCCTGCGGTGGAAGAAGATGGCCATGCCCAGCTTGCCGCCGTCGAGGCTCTGCTCGCCCCAGGTCGCCAGGTAGGTGAACGCGTCGCCCGTCACTTCCATCTCGCCGGTGATAAGCTCGGTGCCCTCGTGCTTCACCAGGCCGGCGACGAGATTGTCCAGGGGCTCGCTGGTCTGCAGTTGCACACGCACCAGCTCACTGCCGGCACGCATGCTCAGGGTACTGTGCAGGTCCAGGGTGCGACCGTCGACTTTCCACTTGTCGTAGTGGATGCCGAGTTTTGACTGCAGGGGGCCGTTTTCGATCACCCTTGCTGTCCAGCCCTCGAGTTCGGAGACGCGCAGGGCTTTTCCATCCTGCCAGTAGCCGTAACCGCCAATACCCAGTGATGCGCCGACCTTGAGGATATCCAGGCCCCAGTCCGCGGGTTCGTGGTAGGAGGAGAAGCCATCGAGACCCACCTGCTGCAGCACCGGCTCGCTGCCGCGCTTGCCGAAAATGTCGAAGCCGTTGCGTTCATCGAGGTAAACGCGATAAGCCACCCGGTCGGATTCCATACCGGGACCTTCGAAGCGGATGTATTCCGAATGGTCCGTGTGCTGTGGTGGCGGGCTGAGTTCAGCGACGTCCACCCAGTCACCACCGATGTACTTCCTGCCTTCCCACTTTCCGCCCTGCTTGTGAGACAGCACCGCCTGAGTTCGTTGGGGAAAGGACTGCCGAGCGGCCAGTTCCGGATCGAGGACCACCTGCAGGTTCAGGCTCGCGGCCGGTTCGAGGTCCACCACTGTGAGCAGCGTATCGTCAGCGCCGTCGAGATCGCTGTCATAGGCCTGCACCGGCAACGCCGCGGCACCCGCGAGAAGCACGAGTTCGCCCGCGCTGGCGGCACCGTCTTCCAGGCCCAGGGAGGCGAAAGTCAGCTCAACGGCAGCATCTCGCTGCCTGAACTCTAAAGGGTTGCGCACTTCCACGGTGGCCAGGGTTTCAGCCGCGCTCGAAGCCAGTGCGTACGCTGTAAGCACGGGCAGAAAGACCGCGCTGGCCAGATACGTTTTTCCCATGGTTTCGCTTTCCTCGAATACTTGCCTGCAAAGTCGACTCCGGCCTGCTCATACCGCAGCTTCAAAGCCGGCGGATGGGGCTGCCCGGAGCGGCGGGCGAATTATATGGATTTAGCGCTATGCCACCGGTAGCACATGGTAGCTGATGCGCCCCTCGCCCGCAAGCGTCCGCGGCTGCGTACCGCTCCCGTCAACAGGCCCAAAGGATAAAAAAACCCCCAGCCAGCTGTCTGGCTGGGGGTAAATGGGAACCAGACCCCAAAATCCCCGGGTGTGTGCCCGTCAATTCCCCAAGGGTTGGCTCCCCGCTCGCTCAGTTTTGCCAGCGCCTTCCTCAGAGCTTCCAGCGGAAGCCGAGGAAGTAGTTACGACCCGTGTGGTGGTATACGTAGCTCAGGTCGAGCCTGCCGTCGTCAGCCAGGTGACGCTGGTCAAAGAACTCGTCGGTGAGGTTGATCGCCTCGAAGGTCAGTTGCAGGTTGTCGTTCCACTGGTAGGAGGCGGAGAAGTCGAGCTGCCCTGCTTCGGCCACCTGGCGGTCCGGGAACTGGATCAGGTATTCATCGCGGTAGTTGTAGGAGAAGCGCGAGCTGATCTTTTCGCCCTCGTAATACAGTGTCGCGTTGTAGTTGTTCTCGCTGGTCTGCACCAGAGGCCCCAGTTCCTTCGGCTCACCCGGTGAGGCGTAGTCCACTTCCGAGTCCACGTAGGTGTAGTTCGCGGAGATACCGGTGTTGGCAAGCAGGCCGGGCAGACCGGTGAAGGGCATCTGGAAGATCACCTCGAAACCTTCCAGCTCACCGCCATTGCCGTTGGTGTTGCGGGTCACCGTGAACAGTGTGTTGCACTCGCCCTCGATCGGTGACGCGTTCAGCAGCTCACAGGGCAGGCCGAGGGAGCTGAAGGGAATATTGTCCTCGGAAGTCCGGGCGACGAAGGAGGCGATGTCCTTGTAGAAGTAGCCGATGGAGAACAGGGCTTCATCCGCGAAGTACCATTCGACGGAGAAGTCGAAGGCGTCGGCCTCGAAGGGTTCCAGGTCCGGGTTACCGAAGCTGAGCGTCGGATCGCCGAAAACCCCGATGCTGCCGCCAGGCGTCAGTGCGCCGAGATCCGGCCGCGCCATGACCTTGGAATAGGCTCCGCGCAGGACCACCTCCTCGGTAACTTCCAGGGCGACGTTGAATGAAGGCAGCACGTCATCATAGCTGTTGCTGACAGTTACCTGGTCGCCGGAAAGGAAGCCCGTGGCATCCACCGTCGTATCGTAGTAGCGCAGGCCGGCGTTGGCGCGCAGGTTCATGTTGCCGAGGGGGTAGAAGAAGTTCGCCTGCAGGTAGTACGCGAGGGTTTCTTCGTCCACCGAACGGATATCACCTTCTCGCGGTACCGCGGGCAGGTTGTAGAGATCCACCAGCGCGGCGCCGGCACCGATATTCGGTACCACCCACTGCTTGTCGTTACCGCCGGGCATACCCAGGCCGCTGCCGAAGCCTTTCAGGCGGGAGGCCAGCTCGGCGGTCACCGGCACGCTGGAACCCAGCACGTCCTCGACGGAGCCATCGCGGCGGGCTTCCTCGACCTCGAAGCCGTATTCCTTGTAGGAGATGCCGGTCTTCAGGGTGATGGCCTCGTTCAGGTCCCAGGTGAGGTCCAGCTTGTAGTTGTCGAAGGTGTTGTTGACGGAATTGGGACGATCGCGGAATTCTGTGTACAGGAATTGCGACGGATCGGTCACATCGAAGTTGTAATCCAGCCGCGGCAGGTCTTCATCCCGGTAGTTGTAGCTGTAACCATCGACGACATTGTCGAAAATAATCGTGGTCTGCTTCGGGTTTACGAAGTCTGACTCGGAAGTACCGATCATGCCCTCGATGCGCAGGTCGTCGGTAATGTAATGGGAGCCGGTCAGGGTGAACTGGGTGAATTCGGTTTCCAGTTCGTCCTTGCGGTTCTCGATGCGCACGAAGGTGTTATCAAAGGTACCGGCAGTCATCACGCCGGCGTTGTTGATGCTGTAGTCGGTGACGTCCATGACGTCTTCCTCGTTGCGGATCAGGGCTTCGAGGAATTCCTCTGAACGTGTGCCGTCCAGCTTGCCGTACATCCCCTCGAAAATAAGTTCCGTGCGATCAGAGGGCCGCCACTGCAGGGCGCCATTGATACCCAGGCGCTCCTGCTCATGGGTCAGGCGGCCGTAGCGGGGAATTCGCGGGTGGTAAGAACTGTTTACCGCGTCGATATCCGCCTGGCTGCCGCACGCGGAACAATTGGCCCAGTCCGCGCTCTGCCAGCGCACCGTGCTGGCGCCCTCCTCGAGAATCTGGCGCTCGGTATAGGCGAAGGCGATCAGGCCACCCAGGGTATCGTCCATCCAGACATTGCTGTAAAGGCCGGCAATACGCGGATCGATCTCCTCGGCGAGGTCGTTGTACAGGCCCTGGGCGGAAATTGCCGCGGCCTGTTCTCCGTAATCGAAAGGACGCGCCGTACGCAGATCGACAGTCGCGCCCAGGGAGCCTTCGTCGACCCAGGCTTCAGAGGTCTTGCGCACGACAAGGCTGTTAAACAACTCGGAAGCGAAGACATTGAAGTCGAACTGCCGATCGCGGTTGGTACCACCGGAACTGTCGGTACCGCCGCCGGTGCTCAGGCCCTCCATCCCGTTGACCCGAACCCGGGTGAACTGCGGACCGAGGCCGCGCACGGTGATATTGCGGCCCTCGCCCGCCTCACGGCGAATGGCGACACCAGGAATACGCTGCAGGGATTCAGCGAGGTTCAGGTCGGGAAACTTGGCGATATCCTCGGCGACAATCGCATCGACCACGCCGACCTCGTCACGCTTGAGGTCCAGCGAAGCCTTGAGACTCTGCCGGTAGCCGGTGACCACCACTTCCTCGAGGAGCGGCTCTGCTTCATCCTGCGCCAGGGCGGGCGCAGCGATACTTGCACCAGCCAGGCTGGCAGCGGCGACGCTCAGCGCCAGAACATTTCGCTTGAAGGATTGTTGCTTGTTCATCGTGTTGCACCTGTGACTCGTTATTTAGCGTTATAGAGGCAAAAGGCTCGACCGGACCCGCTGTTCTTTTTCGGTCATTCTTGCTGCAGGCTCCCCCCGAAAAGTGGCCTTGTTACTACAGCAATACGCCTTGGTTGCTACCGGTAGCACTTATTCAAGCACTTTATGCCACCGATGGCAACCCCCGGAAACAGGCAGATTTCGGTATAAGCTCAATCAGCGGGAAAAAGGGACAGGACGCCCGGCTTCGCCGGAAAATTACTGCGGGAAACAGACGCGCTGCGACTCAGCGCTGCAACGGCTTGCAGGTGGAACTGCGCACCACCAGTTCCGGCACGATAGTCGAGGGAAGCCCGGCGGCCCCTTCGCGGTCGCCGCCGATACAGGCGATCAGCTTGCGCACGGCGATGGCGGCCATGGCCTCATTCTGCCGGCGGAACGTCGTCAGGGGCGGCACGATCTTCGAGGCCAGCGGGCTGTCGTCGTAGCCGGCTACCGAGAGCTGCTCCGGCACTCGCACTCCCATCTCCCAGGCTGCGCGGATTACCCCTGCGGCCATCTCGTCATTGCTGGCGAAGATCGCCGTCGGCGGGCGCGTGCGCGAGAGCAGGCGCCGCGCGCACTCCATGCCGGATTCGTAAGAGAAATCGCCTTCCACGATATTGCGGGCGTCGAGATTCAGCCCGCAGGTCTCCAGCCCCTTGCGGAAACCGTCGAGACGCTCCTCAGTGGCGAGCCGGTACTTGGGGCCGGTGATAATGGCGATGTTCTCATGGCCCTCCTCGGCGAAATGCCGGGCCAGGTCGACCATCACCGAACGGTCGTCGGAAACCACCATGCGCTCGGGTTCGTCCAGCGACATGGCGGCCAGGCGAACGTATTCGTAGCCCTCCTTTTTCAGGGCCGAGGCGAGTTTTTCATCGGCGGAAAGCGGCGGCAGGATCACCACGCCATCGAGCTTGGAGCGGGTGATAAGCTGTTTCACCCGGGACACAAGGTTGCTGGCCTTGTGGTCACAGGGATGCACGACAAGCTCGTAGCCAGCGTCGACGCAAACGCTGAGGATGCCGCGCTGCACCGCGTGAATGAACAGGGAATTGGGGTCGTCGTAGAGCAGGCCCAGCAGGTAGGAACGGCTGGAGGCGAGGCCCCGGGCCTGCGGGCTGGGCACATACTTGAGCTGCTTGATCACCCGCTGGATGACCGCACGGGTCTCTTCGTTCACCTTGGGCGAGTCGTTCAACACCCGTGAAACCGTGCGCTTGGAAACACCGGCGAGTCGCGCGACGTCGTTGATCGTGGCCTTGGGCTCTTTACTCATGTACTGCTAACACTCCCCTTAAGGGCACAGTTTAACGGGATTACTGGCAGGCGGGGTAGCACTCGCCATTAATGCTCACCCCGCGCAGCTGCAGGGGCTCGACATGCTCGATGATCCCGGCCTCACGGGCATGTTCTACACCGAGCTGTATCACCCGCAGGTCGATTACCGGATCGCGTGAAAAACCGCGTACCTGGAACACCCGGTCCGCATCGCGCACCACTACATCGCGCACTTCCACGTCGCGGACGATAGGGTCGTGCTCGCCCGCGTCGCCTTCTTCGTAGTGGTAATTGATCACCAGGACATCCTTCACCCTGCCGATCTCGATATCGCGGTAGTAGATATGCTCCAGCGTGCCACCGCGCACCGAGTTAGTCTTGATGCGCAGGGCGCGCTCCAGCTCGGGGCTGCTCATGCTGCAGCGCTGGGCGTAGACATGCCGCACGCCCCCGGAAATCTCGCTGCCGATCACCACACCACCGTGACCCGCGCGCATCTCGCAGTCACTGATCAGCAGGTTCTCGCAAGGCACGGCGAGGCGGCGGCCATCGGCATTGCGGCCCGACTTGATGGCGATGCAGTCGTCGCCGGTATCGAAGCTGCAGTTTTCTATCAGCACCCGATTGCAGGATTCGGGGTTGCAACCGTCGGAGTTGGGACCATGGCTGGAGCAGGTGATACCGCGCACGGTGAGGTCTTTGCACAGCACGGGGTGCAGCAGCCAGAACGGCGAATCCTTCAGGGTTACGCCTTCCACCAGCACTTCCTCGCAGGCATAGAACTGGACCAGTGGCGGCCGCAGGTAAGCCCCCTCGCCGTAGCGCCGCTCGGACACCGGCACGCCCGCCTTCACCTCCTCCTGCAGGCGCTCGCGGGCGGGCTTCTGGTCCTGCCCCGGCAGCAGATCCCAGTGCCGTTCGCCGTGCTCGCCCTTCCAGGGCCACCAGGTACTGTCGTCGGCATTGCCATTGAGGGTGCCGGCTCCGGTAATCGCGATATTGCGCTGGCCATAGGCGTAGATGAGCGGCGAATAGTTCATCAACTCCATACCTTCCCAGCGGCTGTGAACCAGCGGCAGGTAACGCTGCGGGTCGGTGGAGAAAGACAGGACGGCCCCGGCTTCGAGGTGCAGGTCGACCCCGGACCTGAGGTGGATCGGGCCACAGGGAAATTCGCCGGCAGGGATGACGACCCGTCCCCCGCCCGCCTCGTGGCATTTATCGATCGCCGCGCCGATGGCCTGGCTGGCGTCCTCCCCCACTTCCGCGCCGAAATCAGTTATTGCGAAATCCCGCAAGGGGAACTGCGGTTCGCGGATCGCGCCGCGGATGGCCGCCGCCCGCTCCCATCCGGCGGGGAGATCCTGCAGCGCCCCCTGCCGGGATGGACTTTCCCCTGCAACGCCCCTGATCGGCAGCAGCAAACTCGCCAGGCCGACGGCGCTGCCGGCAATAAAATCGCGACGGCCGACAGTCCCCGCAAATGGCAGGACTGTATTCATGCCAATGTTTTTCGATCCCGGCATGCGCTCAGTCCTCGAAGCGGGGCATCTGCCCGGGCGGCAGGATCGCGCCACGGCACTGGATGACCTGTGCGGCGAGCCTGTGCCCTTGCAGGGCTGCGGCCTCGGGCGACTTCCCGTGCAGGCGACCGGCGAGATAACCCGCGTTGAAGGAATCGCCAGCGGCCGTGGTGTCCAGCGGCTTTGCGACCGCCTCTGCAGGCACCTCGCTGACACTCGTCCCCAGTGCCACCAGGCAGCCCCGCGCGCCCTGCTTGAGCACGATCTCGGCGGCGCCGCCATTTGCAATGCGGGCGAGGGTATCCCGGGGTGAGGCGTCGCCGAAGAGGGCCTGCTCGTCCTCGAAGGTGGGCAGGACGATGTCGGCCAGGGCGCAGGCACGGCTGAAGGCCTCGCGGCAAGTTTCGGACTGTGGCCAGCCTTTTGGCCGGTAATTGCCGTCAAAGCCGATCTTTAGCCCGCGCTCACGCAATCTGCCGAGCATGCCAAACAGGCGCTCGCGCCCGTTCTCGCCATACAGGGAAAGGCTGATCCCGGACAGATAAACCAGGTCGTAGTCGAGCAGGCTGCGCTCTATCTGTTCGACTCTTTGCGCGTCCTCGAACACCTGGCGGGCCGGCGCCTCACGCCGCCAGTAGTTGAAGCGCCGCTCACCGCTGTCATCGGTTTCTATGGCGTAAAGCCCGGGCAGCCGGCCAGGCACCTGCTCCACCAGGGCGGTACCCACTCCCTCCTCGCGCCAGCGCGAGAGCATCCATTCGCTGAAATGGTCATCGCCGAGGGCGCTCACATAGTCACAGGCAACACCGAGGCGGGCGAGGTAGATGGCGGTGTTGAGGGTATCGCCACCAAAACCCATGCGCAGGTCGTTTGCACCGGGGCCCGCAGCCGGAACCGACAGTTCCAGCATGCACTCGCCAATGGACGCTACCCTGGGTTTACTCATCCTGTTTACCTACTCGTACAGGCCAAAGAAGCGCGGCAGCGCCTCACTGAAAAACGGCACATAGGTTACCAGCAACAGCGCCGCGATCATCGCCGCGTACATGGGCATCAGCGGGCGAATGATTTTCGCGATGGAGGTCTGGGCGATGGCACAACTGACAAACAGCACGCTACCCACGGGTGGCGTACACAGCCCTATGGAAAGGTTGAGCACCATCATGATGCCGAAGTGCAGGGGCGACATGTCCAGTTGCACCGCCACCGGCAGGAAGATCGGGGTAAAGATCAACACCGCCGGCGTCATGTCCATAAAGGATCCGACTATCAGCAGTACGAGGTTGATCATCAACAGGATGATCAGGGGGTTCTCGCTGATAGTCAGCATGGTCTCGGCGACGATGGTGGGGATGTTCTGGAAGGCCAGCAGCCAGGACATGGCCATGGAGGTACCCACCAGCAGCATCACGATGGCCGTGGTCTCCGTGGCCTTGAGCAGGATCCCCGGCAGTTCGCCGACACTCACCTCGCGGTAGACCAGCACCGCCAGCGCCAGGGCGTAGAGTACCGCGATGGCACCGGCCTCGGTGGCGGTGAAGATGCCGCCGACGATGCCGCCGATCACCAGTACGATGAGGAAAAGACTGGGCGCCGCTGCGACCGTATTGTTGAGCAGTTCACGGCCGGAGACACGCCCCCCCGCCGGCATGTTGCGGCGGCGGGCGTAGATACCGCAGACCACCATCAGGCTGATCGCCACCAGCATGCCCGGCAGGTAGCCGGCCAGGAACAGGGCGGCGATCGACACGCCGCCGCTGGCCACGGCGTAGACGATGAGAATATTGCTGGGCGGAATGAGCAGGCCGGTGGTGGCAGAGGTGGCAGTGACCGCCGCGCTGAATTCGCGGGGGTACTTCTCCTCGTCCATGGCCGGGACCATGAAGCCACCCACCGCGGAGGTCGCCGCCACCGCAGAGCCGGATATGGCGCCGAACAGGGTGCAGGACACCACGTTCACGAAGGCCAGACCGCCAGGCACCATCCCCACCAGGCACTTGGCGAACTCGATCAGGCGCCGGGCGATGCCCCCCTGCCCCATCAACAGGCCCGAGAGGATAAACAGCGGGATCGCCAAGAGGGCGAAGCTGTTGATGCCGCCGGCCATGCGCTGGGCGATGGTGGTGAGGGCGGGCACCGGATCTATCGACACCAGCATCGCCAGCATGGTCGCCAGGCCGATGCAGAAGGCGACTGGCACGCCCAGGGCCAGCAGCACGAAGAAAGTGACCAGGAGCGCCAGTTCAGCCATGTTCGTTACTCCCCTGCCTGTCTTTCCCCTGCCAGCTCTCCAGCGTGTTTTCCAGCGCGTAGAGCACGATCAGCATACCGCTAAGGGGGACCACCGCGTAGACCCAGGCCATCGGAATGCCGAGGGCGGGTGAGACCTGCTTGAGCTCCGCGGTCATCGACACCAGGTTGCCACCGCCGATGATCATCACCGCCACGGCGAAGACGATCACCGCGAGGTTGATCACCAATTCCAGTACGGCGTACTTCATCCCGGTGAGGTGTTGTGGCAGCAAATCGATGCCCAGGTGCATCTTCATGCGATAGGCGTAACTGGCGCCCAGAACGCCGATCCACACCAGCAGGAAGCGGGCGAGTTCCTCGGTCCAGGAACTGGGCTCCGCCAGCAGGTAGCGCGAGAGCACCTGCCAGGTGACCGCCACAACCAGCAGGCCCATGAGGCCGGCAAGGAAAATACGAAAAGCGTGGTCGATGGCTTTGAGCATGACTAGTTCCCCACTGCGCTGATCTGTGCGATCAATTCGCCGATGGGTGTGCCGGCGTAACTTTCCTGCATGGTTTTTACCTGTTCACGGAAGGCGGCCTTGTCGGGCCGTATGATCTCCACGCCCGCTTCCTCCACCGCGGCGAGGGCGGCGTCGCTGTCCTCGCGCCAGAGTTCGCGCTGCAGGGCAACGGAATCGTCCACTGCCTGCTGCAGCCACTGCTGCTGTTGCGCATCCAGTGATTCCCAGGCCACGGTGCCGATCAGCAGCAGGTCGGGCACTGCGGTGTGCTCGTCGAGGGTGTAGTAGCGGCAGACTTCGTAATGGCCGGAGTGATAGAAACTCGGGGGATTGTTCTCTGCGCCATCGACCACTCCCTGCTGCAGGGCAGTATAGAGTTCACCCCAGGCGATCGGCGTCGGCGCGCCGCCGAGGGAGCGCACCATGCGCAGGGCGGTCTGGCTTTCCTGCACGCGGATTTTCAGGCCGGCAAGATCAGCCGGGGCATTTACCGGGCGGTCCACGGTGTAGAAGCTGCGGCTGCCTGCATCGTAGTAGCCCAGTCCTTTCAGGCGCACCGGGATCGGCGCATCGAGCAGGCGCTGGCCGATCTCGGAGTCCAGCACCTCGGTGTAGTGCGCCTGGTCGCGGAACACATAGGGAACGTTGAAGACCTGCATCTCGGGCACGAAGCCCTCGAGGGGGCTGGCGGAGACCTTGGTCATCGCCAGGCTGCCGATCTGCAGCAACTCGATAAGCTCGCGCTCGTTGCCCAATTGCCCGCCTGGATAGACCTCCACACCCATGGTGCCGCCGCTGTATTCCTCAAGGCGTTCGCCGAGGTAGAGCATGGCCTTGTGTACCGTGTGCCCGGTATCCAGGGTATGGGCGAGGTGCAAGACGGTGACGTCGCGCCCGCCGCCGCAACTGGCGAGTACGAGACAGGAGACAAGCAGTATCAGTTTTGGCAGTTGTCGCAGCATCTATTCTTATTTCCGCGGGTCCGCGCCGGCTCTGTTCCACGCAGCAGTTTCACTGCCTGGCCGGGGCCCGTGCATTATCTGTACAGTGCTCACGAGGCCCAGGTATCCTGCCCCGGCCCCAGGGCGGCACTGCTGCGCAGCACCTGGCTACTTCAGAGTCGTAGTTGTGCTACCGGTGGCAGTCTAATACACCAGTATCGCTGATGACAAGCCTTGGCGCCCTGCCCCTGAGCCGCACAGCTCTGCTAGCATGTGCCTGCCCGGCAGGGTCAACGACAACTCAACATTCCGCGAGGCAGAACCTTGAACACATCATCGCTCAGCGACGCCATTCTCAGCATCGAGGGCCGAGTCGCCATACTGACCCTCAACCGCGACGACCTGCGCAACGCCCTCACCGGCTCTGCCCTGGCCGATGAAATCATCGCCGTGTGCGACTGGATCAACGGCAACCCGGAAATCTCGGTGCTGGTCATCACCGGCGCCGGCAAGGCTTTCTCTTCCGGCGGCAATATCAAGGACATGCGCGACCGCAAGGCGGACTTCGCTGGCGATGTCGCTGAACTCGAAGGCCGGTACCGCACGGGCATCCAGCGCATTCCCCTGGCCATCGACGCGCTGGAAGTACCGGTGATCGCCGCGGTCAACGGCCCCGCCATCGGCGCGGGCTTCGACCTCGCCAACATGTGCGATGTGCGCATCGGTTCAACGGAAGCCCTGTTCGGCGAGACCTTCATCAACCTCGGCATCATCCCCGGCGACGGCGGGGCCTGGTTCCTGCAGCGGGTGGTGGGTTACCAGCGCGCCGCGGAACTGACTTTCTCCGGGCGACTGGTCAAGGCGGATGAGGCGAAGGAGATCGGTATTTTGCTGGAAGTGACCGAGCCGGAAGCGCTGATGACGCGAGCGAAGGAACTGGCGGAAAGTTTCGCCAGCAAGCCGCCACAGGCGGTGCGCTATACCAAGCGCCTGCTGAAAAAGGCGCAGCGCTCCGAATTGCGTGATTTTCTCGATCTCTGCGCGGTGTACCAGGGCATCAGCCACAACACCGAGGATCACGGCGAGGCGGTGGCGGCGTTTCTCGAAAAGCGCGAACCGACATTCAAGGGGAAGTAAGTCCGCTGGCTACGGGCGCACGGCCAGTGTCAGCGACTCACAGGTCGAAGGCAGGGGCTGCCAGGCGTCGGGAATGGGGTTGTCGCGGCATAGCATCGCGATGACGTCCCGCTTCTGAATAGCGAACCAGGCCTCGTAGCGTTCGAGGAAGGCGGTAAACTCGGGCGTGTCATACACCGGCTCAAACAGCGGCCCCTGAAGTTCGTAATCAAGCCAGGAATACGGTGGGACCAGTGCTTGCAATCCCTGGAGCGCAGCATCCAATCGTTTCCGGTGAATGGCCACAAGAACTTGCTCCTCCGCAAATTGCGGCCTCAGCGAAGCCGGAGTATCGATCTGGTTGGCGAGATCCGACTCGACGAGCGACAACAGCGCGTCCGCGTCGCCTACCTGGCCGGCAGCACGCAATAACCAGGCGTATTCGACAGTCGCCGTCACCGACCCGGGGATGACGCCCTTGTAATCGGGATAATTGGCCTTCAGCTCAGCGTAGATGGCCTGTGCGGCCGCGTACTGACCCGTGTACAGGTAGGAGCGCGCGAAAATGATATTGAGAAAAATACTCGTCGGATTCGCTTCCACCGCCTTGGTCAGGGCCTCCAGGTTCTGTTTGAACTGCGGCGGCGTCGTCGCGGCGTAAAAGTAGGCCGTAGGGAATAAACGCGCGGCTTCCGCCGGCAGATCCAGCAAGAGAAGCGAAAACAGGAGACCCAGGTTCCGATTGTCGTCGAGCGGATTGGCACGGTATGCCAGCAAAGCCCATTTTACGGACTGGGCCATCTCGGCCTGGGCATAACTGGTTGTCGAGTGTGCCAGGTAGCCCTGGGCAGGATTGACTTTGAGGAGGTCCTCGGCGACGCGATGTGCTTCCTGCGGATCGGTAAATGCAAGCTCACCGCTGACGTAATTGGCACGGCCGATAAATGACAGGGGATCGATCTCAAGCATCTTGTGCAGCAGGTCATAACTCAACTTGTAGTCGCCGAGGTAGGATACGGCGATCTGGGTCCAGTTCATCGCATCGACATAGGCCGGGTTCAGTGCGAGGGCGCGCTGCCCGTAGTCGATCGCCGCGCGAAACTGGCCCGCCCCCAACGCCAACAGGCATTTCGCACCCCAGACTTCCGCCGAGGTCGAGGTCAGCTCAAATGCCCGGTCGATGTGTGGCTGTGCCAGTTGCACAACTTCACTGGGCGTCAGGTCACCGTAGTTGTCGTAACTGAGCAAGGCATAAGCTATGGCCAGTTGCGCGTGCGCAGGGGCGTAGTCAGGATCCAGCCTCACCGCTCTTTCCAACTCGCCGACCGCCTGGGTGATTGGCCGGTTGCCTCGCTGGTTGATCAGGTAGCGTCCCTGCAGGTAGGCCTCGTAGGCCGCGGTATTGGCAGTTTCGGCCACCCTGGGAGCAGGGCTTTCAGCCGCCCCCTCCCCCACACTCAGCATTTTCTTCAGGGCCTCGCCAATGGCGGCTGAAATCTCATCCTGGATGGCGAATACGTCCTCGAGCTCACGGTCGTAGGTTTCCGACCACAGGTGGTAACCGTTACTGGCTTCGATCAATTGCGCCGTGATGCGCAACCGCTTGCCGGACTTGCGGACAGAGCCCTCGAGGACATGGTTAACCTTCAACAGGCGGGCAATCTCGCTAATATCGCGGTTGTCGCCCTTGAACTGGAAGGAGGAGGTCCGCGCAGCAACCCGCAGTTCCGGAATCTGGGCGAGCACGTTGAGCAGCTCTTCCGAGATACCGTCGGAAAAGAATTCCTGCTCCGCATCGGAAGAGAGATTGACGAAGGGCAACACTGCAATTGACGGGGGTTCTTCCTCCCCGGCACTGGCGACTTGCGCAGGCATCTCCACCCCTGTCTCGACAACCACCGGCGGTGCCTGGTGGAAACGGGATTCCCAGAAAAAGTACACCGCGGTCAGCGCGAGCAGGCTGAAGATAATGAAGTCCAGTCTGCGCCCGGTAATCCGGGTGATCGACTCGCTGCGCTCCACTTCGGACTCGCGTTTGAGCCCTTCAGGGGTAATCTCGAAAGCCCAGGAGAAAACAACGGCGATGGGAAAGCCAACAGTGAGAATCAGGAGCAGAGTCTGCATGACCCAGTCGGGCGCGCCGATGTTGTCCAGCACCAGGTCCACGACCTGCACGAGCAGCCAGGCGGTCACTGCATAGGCAACCGATACGCGGATGACGTTGCGTCTCTTCAACTCCCTGAGCAGGCTCATGGTCCCTCCCCGATGGGACTTTAGACGTCAACAATAGCAGACCGGAGAAACTGCTCACAATATAGCCGACTGTAAGCAGTAGGCTACTCCAGAGAGGAAACAAAAAAGCCCCACCCGATGGGTGAGGCTTTCTCGTATATGGCGGACCGGACGGGACTGATCAGAACACCCTTTGGGGTGTTCTGACCCCTTCGGGGCGCCGTCGCTGCGCTCCTGCGTCCAAAACGCTCCTATGGTCGCGTTTTGTCGAACACGGGTTCTCCTCCGCATTCCCATCCAACATATACGAAAAAGCCCCACCCGATGGGTGAGGCTTTTTTGAGTATCCCGAGACACAGGTAACACTCCATACCGGAGACATAGGTTACACAATGAAGGTATTTGGGGAGGTCCCCAGATGCCGTGGAAAGAGTGTAGCGCTATGGACGAACGTGTCAGATTCGTGG